>MUZD01000001.1 GCA_002155105.1 Sedimentibacter sp. SX930
ACTGCCCGTGAAGCCCTCCTTGGGAGGGCAACCGCACCAAAATCCTCAAAAAAAGGTTCCAACCACCACAATCTGGTGATTGGAACCTTTTTTTCATTTAATTCAGCTAGTTATGTCCCAGCCTCTTCCTTTTCAATTCATTATCTTCCAGCGATATTCATCTTTTTCAAAATTGCCGACAGCGGCAAGGAAATGGCGATTCCGACTGCGTTCTGGACGAGGTTGCCGGGAATCGAAGCGAACGGTGTGATGGCATTGCCGTACAGGATCCATTCGCATAAATAATAACCGATCAGCATGATGGGAACCGAAAGCAGCGTGGCCAAAATATTCACGGCAAAGCTGTCCCCTTGGCGGCCTTTCGACCAGGCCAATTTACCGACCAGATAGCCTTGCAAGCCGCGGGTAACCAACGTGAAGGGAGCCCACAGAACCCATCCGGCCATGAGATCGAAGATGGCCATGCCGACCGCTCCGGCTATGGCGCCTTTTTTCGGCCCGAAAAGGATGGAAGCGAGGAAGAGCATCGCAGTGCCGAGGTGGATCAATCCGCCGTTTGCCGTGATAGGCAATTTGATGTTCAGGAAGACCGTCGCAACAAATACGAGGGCAATCAGGATTGCCGTCAAAACCAAATCATAAGTGCGTGTGTTTGAATAACCTTGTGCTTTTTGCATAGTGAAGCCTCCTATTTGTTTTCTTTATAGCTTTCGATGAATAATTGAGCCAAATCGCCTTTTCCTGCGAAACCGAGATCGCGCAGACCGTTGTCGATGATGGCCAAAACATAGACAAGTTTGTCGATGAAGGCATTTTCGCCCATATGGCCGATGCGCAGAATTACATCTGCGTATTGTGCCAATGAAGTTGCGACCAACAGATCGTAGTTTTCGCTGAGGTGGTCCTGCAGGCGCAGGGCGCCGATCTCTTCCGGTATCCGGATCGCAGTGACGGTATTGGAACGGTCGGAATCCAGGAACAACTCCAATCCGTAAGCTTGGGCGGCTCCGCGCACTGCGGAAGCGATCCTGTCATGGCGTGCAAAAACTGTCTCGATGCCTTCCTCCAGGATGTTGTCCAAAGCGGCATCAAGCGCCGCAACATCGCCCGCAGAAGTCGTGTAAGGCAAGTATTCTTTTTGCGCATAGCCTTTGAAGACCTGCAGATTGGCATAGAAGGAAGCGATAGGCGTTTTGCGGTCGTCCATCGCTTTTTGCGCGTCTGCACTGACGGAAACGATGGCCAGTCCGACAGGAGCGGAGATCGCTTTTTGGGTCCCGCCGCAACAGATATCGATTTTATTTTCGTCGACGTTGATCGGCTCGCCAACCATGCCGGCGACGGAATCGACCACCGTCAGGATGCCGTATTCCTTCAACAATGGACAAAGCTCGGCGACGTTGTTCAGTACCGATGTCGGCGTGTCGCAATGGACTAGGGTGGCATATTTGAAGTCGGAATCCTTTTCCAGATAGGCGCGTACTGCTTCAGCGGGGATGCCGCTGCGGTGATCGAAACTCAGGACGACCGGTACGCCGCCATAAATGCTGACGAAATCCTTGAAGCCTTCGCCATAGATGCCGTTGTTAAGCACGAGTACGCGATCGCCGGGTTCCGTCAGGCTTGCGCAAGCGGCCTCAAGAGCCAGGATCCCTTCACCGACAAGCAGCAGGACCTCATTCGTGGTGCCCATGACTTGCCCCATTTTTTGGCTGACCTCACGGTAATAGCGTACGAACGTTTTGTCAAAGTCGCTGTTGTTGGTTCTTTTTGCACGGGCCAATCGCACGTTTTCGCGTACCTCTGTCGGACCCGGGGCGTAATTCGGTTTGTATCTCATCAGGAAATCCTCCTTGTCGTTTCGTATATTGCTGATAAGTTTAGCAAATGAGAAGGGCTATGAAACCGTCCAATCCGACATAAAATGAGGGGTCCAATTTGGTCCGGAATGGCTTCTTGCATGCATTTTGCTAATGTGAACGCATCCAATTTCGGATTGCGTAAGTTTTCCCGCAAATATCTTCCTTTTTTTCGGGGATTCGCAGACTCCCGGAAGCCTATACTGTGGGAAAGGACAGGCACACAGGCCTGTCGATCAGCTTACAGAAAACGCTGCGAAACCAAGTACAGTTAGGAGCACTCCGATGCAAGGCATTAGCGAGATTCAAAAAGACCTATCATCCTATACATTGAAGAACCTTGCCATATTCGCAATGTTTTTCGATCATATCTTTGCGGTGTTTGTGCCGCAGGACAGCATTGAAGGCGTGGTGTTGCGGATAACGGGGCGGGTTGCCGCCCCAATCATGTGCTATATGATTGCGGAAGGCTACCATTACACATCCAATCTGAAAAAATATATCATGCGGTTAGTGATGTTTGCAGCAGTCTCACATTTTCCGTATGTCTGGTATTTCGGGCTTCCCTGGTGGCAGGCAACAAGCGTCATCTGGGGCTTGGCTTTGGGACTGGTGGCATTGGCGGCGGCCAAACGGGAGGACTGGTCCCTTCCGCTTAAAGTTTTCATCGTTTTTGTTTGCTGTCTGCTGGCGCTCCCGGCTGATTGGAACTACGTAGCAGTCTTGTGGATCCTGTTTTTTGGATTGTTCAGGGGACAAATTGAAAAGCAGATGCTGAGCTTTGCAATCATAGGGGTTCTGTTCCACATCATCCCTTCCATCAGCGAAATCGGTTGGACGCAATCTTACCAAGTCGGCATTTTTCTGGCGGTGCCGCTGCTGCTGTTCTACAAAGGCCGTCAAGGCAAGAAATCCAATGTGATGAAATGGGGCTTCTATGCTTTCTATCCGTTCCATCTGTTGCTGTTGGAACTAGTGAAAATGATCGTATCCGCTTAAGGGAGGTCTGAATATAAATGAGAATCAACAAAAATTGGCGCCGCACGGTCATCGGCATCCTGACGGCTGTGGTGCTGACTGCTTGCTCCGGCTCGGATGAACAGACGGAAACGGAGGATTCGGAGAGCGCTTCGGCGAATTCGGCTGTCGAAGCGGTGACTTCAGAAGAAGCGGCTTCGAGTGAAACCTCGAATGAAGAGGAAACAGCGGTAGTTCAGCCGGAAGAGCCGGAGCTGTTGGTGTATGAAGGGGATCTGGAACTTCCTGTCAACGGGGCGACAGGCTATGCTTCAGTCCGGATGGATCTGAAGGCGACTGCCGATGCCGGGTCCGAGACGCTTGCGGCCTTGAAAGCGGGAACCGCTTTTGAGGTGGTGGAGGAAGTGGGCGATTGGTGGTATGTCCAGACCGAAACGGATTCAGGCTGGGTGCAGCATCTTTATTGCTTCATCAACCTTCCGGACGTGATCCCTTCCATCATCTACGACAATACCAACACGTACGCATCCAAGTTCGTTTCTTCCGGAAAAGCAATCCCTGGCATAACAGGAGTGGCGCTTTACGACGGGAAAGCATACAATATGCGCCTGGGCAAAGTGTCAGATATCGTGCCGGTGCTCTACAGCATGTCAAAGAAAATTTATTTAGCACAAAAAGCCGCCTTGGCGGAAGGGAATTCCTTGGTCATCTATGAGGGGTATCGTCCTTATTCCGCACAGAAGCTGACTGCGGATGCACTTACGAATCTGGCTGCAACCGATCCGGAAGTGATGGCGGGAATCAACACGTACCCGTGGGACACCAACTGGTTCATCGCGATAAACGTTTCGAATCATCAGATGGGCTATGCCATCGATGTCACCTTGGCGAAAATAACGGAACAACAGGCAATCCTCATAGGTGACTATGCTGCGACAGCCATAACAGGCTACACTGAGTACACGATGCCGACAACCATCCATGAATTGAGCATGGCTTCGGCTACGTTCACTGGACCGGTCAAATCAAGTTCCCCGACTGCTTGGCTCCAAGCAACCTTGGCGGATACGATGAATGAGGCAGCCATCCTCCTGCAGCGCTACTGCACGGACGCCGGCCTTACCCCGTTGGCCTCGGAATGGTGGCATTTCAATGATCTCGATGCGCGTTACTCCACCGAGGGAAACAGCAGCAAAGGCGAATATTTTTTGGATGCAACGATGAGCGAAGCCCCGGAAGCGGCCGAATGATGAATAGGCAATGACCGAAATGAACACAAAAAGAGGCACTATCGAATTTTTTCGATCGTGCCTCTTTACTTACTATTATGTGCTGAATCTTGATGGTCCCTACTGGGATTGAACCAGCGACCCCTACCATGTCAAGGTAGTGCTCTCCCGCTGAGCTAAGGAACCGTTAAACAGATGAATCACCTGCTCGTATATTTGATTATAACATATTTGCGCGAGAAGTGAAGAGGGAAATTAAAAAAATGAGGAACGAATAAGGCATGCATTCCATCAGACAACAAGGTATACTGGAAAAGGATAATTGAAAAGGAAAATTTGGAGGCATAATATGGACAACAATGATATATTGATCCGCTTGCGCTATGCGCTGGACATCAAAGATGCGGATATGGTGGAAGTGTTCCGCTTGGGCGGACTTGAATTGACGAAGGAAGCAGTACAAAAGATGTTGCTGAAATCGAAAAAAGATGAAGCAACAGATACTGCCGGGGCTACAGCCCCATCGGAAGACGATCAACTGGCTTGCGACAATGCGACACTGGAATCGTTCTTGAACGGACTAATCACTTCCCAACGCGGCAAACCGCAAGCGAAGCCCGGCGAAACGGAATCCAAGCCGGAATTTGTACTGAACAACGGGAACGTCAACAATCTGCTGCTGAAGAAAGTCAAAATCGCGCTGACTTTGACAAACGAAGACATGCTTGAAATCCTGGAATCGGCTGGCGTCACCGTGTCAAAAAGCGAACTGAGCGCGGTCCTGCGCAAAGAAGGGCACCGCAATTACAAACCTTGCGGCGACCGCTATGCACGGAATTTCCTGAAAGGGTTGGCGCTGCGCTACCGCGGATAGACTGTATTTTAGCCCGCCAAACCGCTTTTGGCGGGGAATTACGGTTCCTCAAAATCCTGCATTAAAAACAAAAAACATGATTCCCCGCAAAGGAGAATCATGTTTTTTGTCATTTCGAGTACAGCAGGAAAGCTTTCGGAACGGGCGCGCTGAAGCGGACGAGCTCACCGGTCGCAGGATGGATGAACGCGAGTGTGGTAGCGTGCAGCCCCAAACGCTTCATCGGATTGCTGTGGGCACCGTATTTCTTATCTCCGGCAACCGGATGGCCCAAGGATTCCATGTGGACGCGGATCTGATTCTTCCGGCCGGTCTCCAATTGCACCTCCAAGAGCGAATATTCCTTGTTTGCGCGAATCTTGCGGTAATGGGTCACGGCATGCTGGCCGCCGTTGTCTTTCGGACTGGAATGGACCTTCATGGCTTTGCTCTCGGTCAGCCACGAGGAAATCGTGCCTGCATCCTTCTTGATTTCGCCCTCGACCAGAGCGGTATAGATGCGTTCTTTGACGATTTCTTTCCAATTATTTTGCAGCTTTTCTTTCAGTTCTTCGGATTTTGCGAACAGCATGACGCCGGAGGTATCCCGGTCCAGACGATGCACGACGAAAATTCGGTTCGCTTTGTTGTCTTCTTTGACATATTGGCTCAATTGGCGGTAAGCGGTCGGTTCCTTTGGATCGTCCGTTGCCATCGACAACAGGCCGGCATCCTTATTGATCACGATGATCGATTCATCTTCAAACAGGATCTTGAGGCCTGAAAGGGACGTTTTTTTGAGGGCTTCCTTATTCGCCAAAATGCCGACAATCTGTCCGGGTTCCAGGGGGTGGTTGTGTTTGGTGATGGCCTTGCCGTCGACAGTCACTTGTCCGCGGGTAAGAATCGATTTGACCGAATTGCGGCTTTGCTTGCTGAGGATCTGCAGCAAAAATGGCAACAATTCGCTTGGTTCGGTCACGGGGTATTGCGTAACCCCTTTGGTGGAGGGGTTTTTTTGGGGTTCTATCGCCTTGTCCTGGCGATTGCGTTTATTAGTGATGGGTTTCTTTTGGTTTGTTTTTTTCATATCGTTCGCTCCTGACTCTGTTCGCCGCCTGATTGTAGCGGTCGTCTCTTCTGAAGTATAACAGAAAACCGGGCATCCATCCCGCATAATCGGGACAAAAACGCAGCAAGTGGCATATAATTGGGACAGAAGAATCAAAGTAGGAAGCGAGGGAGCAGGCATGGACCATATCAGCATCATCGGCGCCAAGGAAGGGAATCTGAAGAACATCACGGTGGACTTGCCCCGGAACAAATGGATCGTCCTCACAGGGGTATCCGGTTCCGGGAAAACGACTCTGGCGATGGATGTGCTCTATCAGGAATGCCAGCGCCAATATCTGGAGGCAATCGGCTACCAAGGGATCCGTAAACCGAACATCGATGCGATCCGCAATGTGTCTCCCGCTATCCAAATCCAGCAGCAAGCCTACAATAAAAATCCGCGTTCGACTGTGGGAACGGTCACGGACATCTATACCGATCTGCGGATGCTGTTCGAGAAGTTGAGCACGAGGGACTGCCTGGCTTGCGGGAAGGAATTCAGTTCGGCAGAGTGCCGCGAGGAAACCGAAAAGACCGCCGATGAGTTCAAGGTGTTCCAGTATTGTCCTCACTGTAATCACCGAATGGAGAAGCTGACCCGCACCCATTTTTCCTACAACACCAGAGAAGGTGCCTGCGCAACTTGCCAGGGCATGGGGGAAGTGCTGACGATCGATGAGAAGCGGGTGCTCCGTGAAGAACTGGCGCTTGAAGAGGGAGCGGTCGTTTTTTGGGAAAAACGCTACCGGGATTACCAGCTGGAGTCGCTGGTTGCCGCTAGTGACCATTACGGGATCCCGCTAAAACTAAACACGCCGGTGAAGGACTTTACGCCTGCGCAGCGCGTGCTGTTGCTGCATGGGGCCGAAAGTGAAGAGATGCATCAGTTGTTCCCGGATGTGCAGGCGCCCCGGACGATTGCCGAAGGCCACTATGAAGGGGTCCTGCCGAACCTTTGGCGCAGAATGGCGGACAAAAAAGGGGCTTCCAAATTCCAGGAAGCCTACTTTGAATCGGTCATCTGCCCGGAATGCCACGGCGAACGACTGAACGAGCTGAGCAGGAGCGTGACTGTGAAGGGAACGCGCTTGCCGGAACTGTCCAGTTCATCATTGACTGGTCTTATGGATTGGGTCAGCAAGCTCGAAGAAAATCTGAAACATTCGGAACAACTGTTGGCGGGTGTCTATGTCACAGATTTGAAGACCAAACTGAAACGGATCCTGAAATTGGGATTGGGCTATCTGTCGCTCGACAGGCAGACGATGACGCTGTCGGGAGGTGAAGCGCAACGTCTGCGGTTGGCAGCTGTCCTTGATTCGGATCTGACGGGAGTCATCTACATACTGGATGAACCGACAATCAGCCTGCATCCGAAAGATACAGAAGGGCTCCTGACGGTCCTGCGATCGCTGAGGGATAAAGGCAATACGGTCCTCGTCATCGAACATGATACAGCTGTCATGGCGGCAGCGGACTACCTGATTGATATCGGTCCGGGAGCCGGGAAATACGGGGGCGAAGTCATCGGCTCGGGAACGCTGCAGCAAATCAAGGAACAAGCGACATCCGTCACCGGTGCCTATCTGAACAGCAAGTCGGAACCGCGCGAACTTTTCCGCAAAGGATCCGGTGATTTCATCGAGGTGAGCCAAGCGGACAAGCATAACCTCCGGAATCTGACAGTCCGTTTCCCTATCGGCTGTCTTATCTGTGTCACCGGCGTATCGGGGTCCGGAAAATCGACGCTCGTGTTCGATGTGCTGGCGAAAGGGGATACGGACCAGCCGGAGAAACCGAATCAGGTGAACGGAACCGGCTCATTCGACCGGATCGTCATTGTGGAACAGGCACCCCTCACGCGGATGAAGCGTTCGAATGTTGCGACATATTCAGATGCCTATACGGAAATCCGGAAAATCTTCGGCCGGCAGCAGACTGCCATCGAAAAGGGAATGACCGCCAATCACTTTTCCTTCAATGTGAAAGGGGGGCGCTGCGATCATTGCGAAGGCTTGGGAGTCGTCACAAACAACCTGTTGTTTTTTGAAGATCAGGAAGTTCCTTGCCCTGTATGTTCGGGCAAACGCTTCAAGGACGAGGTCCTGTCCGTGGCTTATCGCGGCCATTCGATCACCGCAGTGCTGGGATTGTCGGTTGAGGAAGGCGCAGAACTGTTTGCGGATTCCCCAAAAATCAGTGCCATCCTGAATCTTCTGCAGGATGTCGGTCTCGGCTACCTCGAGCTCGGCCAGACGACAACGACTTTATCCGGCGGCGAAGCGCAACGGCTCAAGTTGGCAGTGGAACTCCTCGCAAATCAGGGGAAAAAGAATCTCTATCTGATCGATGAACCGACTACCGGTCTGCATCCGCTCGATGTGGAAAAGTTCCTGAAATTATTGGATCGGATGGTTGATTCCGGCAGCACGGTGGTCGTTGTGGAACACAATCAGCAGATTATCGGAGCGGCTGATTGGATCATCGACCTTGGTCCGGGAGGCGGGGATGCCGGCGGTAGGATCATTGCGGAAGGAACGCCATCGGACATCCGGAAAAACCCAAATTCGGTGACGGGAAAGTTCATTTAAGGCCAAACAAGTTAAAATGATTGACAGACGCAAGGAAAATCGCTATCTTATTAGAAAGCGATGAGGAAAAGAAGGGGAGGCAGAACCATGCAGAAGATGATGTGTTGTATGTGCGGATGTAAGAAACATGCAGGAATATTCTTATCATCTTTTGATCTCCACAACCGGGCGTTTTTGCCGGCTCTGTAAAGGGGATTATGGGGCAGATTATGCATCCGCATCCAAGTGAAGCGCTGAAATGGTGATGAATACTCGTGCATGTGTGTTTTGTTGACTCGCATGCACTTTTTTTGTGGAATTGATGGGAACCCATCGGAAAATAGAGCGAGGTGGCAATAATATGAATCTGCAGCAATTGCGATATGTCATAACAGTGGCGAAATACGGCACTTTTCGGGAAGCCGCAAGGCAATTATATATGGCGCAGTCCAGTCTGTCGTCAAGCATCAAAGATCTGGAGGAAGAATATGGCATCCAGATCTTCGAGCGTTCCAAAAAAGGCATCGAAATAACCAAAGAAGGAGCTATGCTTTTGGAATTCGCCGATCAGATCGTAGCCCAAGCGGACCAATTGGATTACCGCTATCTGTCTGCAACCGAAAACAGAAGACTGTTTTCCGTTTCGAGCCAGCACTATGATTTTGCCTCGGAAGGCTTTGCCCGACTGGTTTCGGAAAAGAAGGAAGAATCACTGAATTTCCGTTTCCTGGAGACGAGCACCTCGAAAGTGATGGAAGATGTGCGGGATGCCGTCAGTGAAGTCGGATTCATCTATCTGAATGATTTCAACGGGAAGGTCATCAAACAGTATCTCGAAGCATTCGACCTGAAATTCGATCCGCTGATCGCGTTCCAACCGCATGTATTCCTCAGCGAGTTCCATCCGTTGGCGAAGAAGGAGAGAATAACGCAGGAGGAACTCCATCCGTACCCCGTCATTTCCTTCGATCAAAGCAAAAACAGCACGCTGCAGCTGATGGAGGAATCGATCCAGGTCGACCAGAATGTCCAACGGATCAGCGCAAGCGACCGCGCGACCGTGTTGAATCTGTTGTCTGTGACGAATGGCTACTTGGTCGGTTCAGGTCTCCTGAAATCGAACACGCAGGACCACATCGTCGTGGTGCCGATGGATGTCGATCAAAAAAATACGATCGGCTTCATCTATTCAAAAGTGCGGCCGCTCAGCGCGATCTCCAAGCGTTACATGGAAATCGTAAGGGAACTTTTGGAGGGAGACCAACGCATCGAGCTGACTGATCATGTGGACTAAGACATCAGTATCACGGGTTGTCCGATTCTATGCGGATATCGGACAACGAAGCACAAATCCCAAGCAACAAAACCATATCACCAAACCCCAAACAAACAGGAGGCAGTCCCGCAAGCGGGATAACCTCCTGTTTGTTCATTCCGCGAACAATGTGTCGACTTCCACCCGCAGCACCCGGTCGATGCTCGGGTTGCCATGGTCGCGATAAGCATACGCCCCAGATTCGAAGAGTATGTAGAGGTGCTTTCCATCCACGACGACCTGTTCCATGTAAGAAGGCATCGTGATTTCGGTATTCGCATTTTTATCCGTGAAGTCCTCATTTTCCTTAAGACGATCAAAGGAAAGTAGGGTTGAGTCATGCTTTCTGCCAGAAGAGCGTGACAGCATTAGTTTTTCCTGATAAAAAGCCAGTCCTTGGATCTCTTTGCCTATCTTATCGACATCGTCAGGAGAAGCTTCTTCCGTACTTTTTCCGGTATCGAGCGCATGGACTTCCTCTCCTTTATCGTTTGCTGTTGTGGAAATCAGGTAGCGGTGCATGACACTCGTCTCTTCGTCATCGAAATGCGCCACGTAGAGGTCATCGCCGTGGACCGTGATGGTTGAAGCCCGTTTGATTTCAGGCAGTTCGATGCTGTCCGTATAGGCAATCGGTTCAGCGGAATCCGTGAAGTCATAGGCTTCAATGTCCTTCAAAGACAGAGTGATGACCTGCGCGGTGTCGCCTTTTTCCGAGCTGACCCAGAGCAGCTCATGGTTGTTGTCGTAGGCGAGGCCACCTGCATGAGGGATGCCGTCCAGGACAATTTCCTTGATGAAGGATCCACTCTTCTTGTCCAGCACATAGATGACGGAATTGTGTTCTTTGGTCTGGCAATAAGCCGATATGAACAGGTAATCTTTGTTGACGGCCAACCCTTGCGGCGTCATCGTTGTGCAGATTTCTTCCTCTTCGTGTTCATGATGGAGCGTCAGAGTGGCATCCATTCCCGGGATGATGAAGATGTTCTCTTCCGGATCGATGCCATCCTCTTCAAAGGCCGCTCGGTACAGTTCGGGATAGTCGGACAGTCCCTCCATTAGTTCATCCAATGAGCCGAGGCTGGCTTCTGTGTTCGTTTCTTCAGCAAAAGCCACCCGTTCGATCTTGCCGTTCTTTGTGAGGAGGCCAAGCGTGACCATCCCAGTCATGATGATGCCGATCAGTGCGAAGCTGATGACTTTCTTTGTCTTTCCCTTTTTCTTTTCCACAGTACCACTTCCCGAGTTGAATATTTAAATGAGCCGTTCAGCTTTTCTAATATATTACTACAGGAGCGGGTAAGCGACTAACGAAAAGCTTCCGGCCACGCTTATTCCTGATAGGCTTTGAGTACTTCCTGAAGCGGGATTTTGGCGATTTTCCGCCTGCTTATATAGGTCCCGGCGAAGAAGATGAGTATCAGAATCAACAATGACTGCAGCAAGAAAATCGGTCTGTACTGCAGCGGCAGGATGACGCCGTATTCCTCCGTGAAAAACCGCATCATCAGGTTCAGTATACCCAAAGCGATGGGGATGCTGATCAGATAGGAAATCAAGGCATAAAAGAAATAGCTGTTCAAAATCATCGCATTGACCTCCCGGCGCTTGTAGCCCATCACTTTGAGCAATGAAATCACATAGTAATTTTTTTCGACGGTGAAGGAAGTGAGCACGAAGAGGATGCTCGCGGCGATGACTGCAGATCCGCCGATCATGACGTTCGAGATGAACTGCGTGTAGTTGGACATCGCCTTCGATTGTTCGATGAGCCCGGACTTGCTGATGATCGTGCTGTAGTAGGCATCGGACGGCTTTTTGAGCGAATAGATGCCGCTGTACAGGCGCGAAGTGCTGTTTTCCGACAACATATTGCTGAGCTTTTCGATGTTCAGATACACTTTGTCGGAAATGTATTCATCGGTTACGCCTTTGACAAGGAAGGGGAAAGTGTCGTCGTTCACTTCTAGGCGGAGGGTATCGCCTTCTTCGAGTCCGAGCTTGATACTGAGCCGTTTCGTGATCACGGCGCCGTTCTGGATATTTACGGTTATGTCATTGCCTTCTTCATCATACAGGCTGTAAAGTTTGTTGCGTGAAGACAGCCCTTGCAGCGATACAACGCTGTCGTCCAGCGAGGCGAATGGATAGGTAAGGAATTTTTCGTCGCCGGGCCGGGTTTCGGGCAGCCTTTCTGTGACGTCGAGATAGGCCTCATACTCGTAGTCGACCTTATTCAGATAGTCGACCGTCATCCGATCGACCATGCCGCCCATCATGAAGGAAAAGCTCATCAGGATTGTCGAGAACATGATGCCCAGAAAGAAAATGAAGAAGCTGCCGGTGCTCTTGATGGCATGCAGGTATTTGAATTTTGTGCTGCCTTTTGCCTTCGAAAGGACCCGGCTGAGGTACCTGCCGATCCGGTTGATCGACTTGCCCTCATGCGGCTTCAGCAGTTCCAGGGCATTCTCGCCGAGGATCCGGTAGATGATGATCCCGGAAACCAATGAGAAGAACAGGAGCGGCACCAGGATCGCAGTGGCGAAGACGGTGAAGCTCTGGGCGATTTTGACTTGGGGCAGTAGATAGAAATCCAGATACAATTTTTTCAACGGCTCGGAATAGAGCGTTCCGATGAAGTAGCCAAGGATCAGCATAAGGGCGGCGAAGACCATCATCGCGACGAAATAGGGCCGGGCTATTTCTGAACGGCGGTAGCCGAGCGCCTTGAGGATACCGATCTGGCCTCTTTCGGCATGGAGTAGGTTGTAGATCAGGATCGATACGATGATGACGGCGATGGCCGCGATGAAGATACTGAGTCCCAAAGCCATGACTTTTCCTTGGGTCAGTTCATCATAGATGGCCCCGCTCCTCATGCTGGTCTGCGTGTCCGCAATCTGGCTGACGAAAGGCAGCTCTTCTTTGTCGTAGGTCGTGTCTATGCTCTCCTCGGACAGGTTCATGCCGGCTAAACGGAAACTTTCCTTGTCGTCGAAGTTTTCGTACTCTTTATCGGACATGAGCAGAAGGGTCTGCAGCCCGGTGTCCAAGTTGAAGGTTTCGTCGAACATGGGAAGGGTGTAATCCGGGAAAAGCACAAAACCCGTCACGCGGTAGCTTTTGTTTTTGATGAGAAGGGCGTCCCCGATGGTGAGGTCGTTTTTGTCGGCATAGACCTTGGTGACGGCGACTTCGTTGTCGGCCGAGGGTTTCCGGCCTTCCTCGATATAGGAAAGATTGATTGTTTCGCCATCCTTCACGAGCAGCGCTTTATGCGACTGCCCTCGGTAGGTGTAGGAGGTGTTTTTGTACTCCCTCAGTTCGAGGCTTACATCGCGGTAGCGCGCTTCAAATTCGGCGATCCGGTTTTCCATGAGCTTGTAGAAAGTGGCAGGCTCGACTTTCTTGATGTCACTGAGCGAGTAGAAGCCTCTGGCCAGCAGCGCCGCCGCGATGGGGTAGGCTGCCTCCTCCATCGTTACCCGGTTAAGCATCTCAACGGCAAAGTCCTCTTGGTTGTGATCCGCCAGGTACGCTTCCGTCGGTTCTTCGATGCCGCTCAAGCCGTAGAACATCATGGTGTAGGTGGCGGAGCTCAGGATGATGATGAAACCGATGGCAACCAGCTGCATCCATTTTTTTCGCAAGGTTTTGATGACATTTTTCAGCAGCATGATCCGCACTTCCCCCTATCCCCAAGAGATGTCCTGGGCATTTTTTTTGACTTCGTTGAGGGTGACTTCCGTTATTTGACCGGAGTTCATCTTGATGACTTTATCCGCCATTTCGGCAATCCCCAGGTTATGGGTGATGACGATGACGGTTTTGTTGTAGTCCTCGTTCAGGTTCTGCAACAGCTGCAGAATCTTTTTCGAATTTTCTTCATCCAGAGAGCCGGTGGGTTCGTCGCAGAAGATGATGTCAGGATTCTTCGCCAAGCTCCTGACGATCGAAACCCGTTGCTGCTCCCCGCCGGAGAGTTGGCTGGGATATTTGTTGCGGGCTTTTTCCAGGCCGACCTTTTCAAGCAGCTCGGCTATGTCGAGCGGTGCGGTGCCGATGTCCGAGCCAATCTGGATATTCTCGTAGACGTTCAGGTTCTGCAGCAGGTTATATTGCTGGAAGATGAAGCCCAGATGTTTCCTTCTGAAGGCGGTCATCTCCTCTTCATCCAAATCTGTCAGCGATTCGCCCCTGAAGGTGATCTCCCCCGAAGTGACGGTGTCCAAGCCGCTGATGACGTTCAGCAGGGTGCTCTTGCCGCTGCCGCTGGGGCCGAGGATGACAACAAACTCCCCTTCTTCAATGGTGAGGTTGACGTCCTTCAGGGCGTAGGTTTCCACGTCACCGGTCTTGTAAGTTTTCGTCACATTGGTCATCGTTATCATCGCATCCACCCTCTTCTGAAATCGCTTCAATCAATTCAAGTATATTTGTGTCGGGAAATTTTGTCAAAAAATTGAGAATGGAAAATCCTTTGCTGAAATAGGAGATACCCAAAAAGATGAATTATCCAGAATGGTTTTGTATGCGCTGACAATATCTTCACAGAAGTATCGGCCGATATGGTAAAATTGAGATACCGAAACGATGGAATCAACTGGAATATCCGGAAATTGCGCGAGGGGGTCTTCTTTATGGGGAAATTGAAAGCTATCATATTCAAATCAAAAAAATCGATCATTGTCACGGCGGTCCTTCTGCTGACTTTGTTGGTGGGCGGGGGTACTGCCTACTGGTGGTATCAGAATGCCCAGGTCCAGGAAGTGTCGGTGCATACGGCCTGGAAAGGGCAATTGGCTAAGTATGTGCCGATAACCGGCGACATCGAAGCCAGCAGCAGGAGCAGCCTTTTTCCCTCGCCCACAGCCAAGATTGTCGAAGTGTTGGCGGAGGAAGGGCAGGCAGTCAAGAAAGGCGATGTGCTGGCGAGGATCGATGCGACCGAGTACCGCACCCAATTGGATAAGCAGGCCATCAATCTTGCGAATGCAGAGGCGACGCTTGCCTATCTTTCCGGGAGCAGCGCTGAAATGGACAAGGCATCCTCCCAGAATGCGGTGAGCCAAGCGGGGATTGCGCTGGAAACTGCCCAATCCAATTACAGTGCGGCGCAAGGGAATCTGGATGACATCAATACGCTCAATGCGAATGCCATCAGCCAGGCGAACTTAGCCTTGGAGAACGCCCAGTCGAATTATGCCGCCGCCGTATCGAATCTGTCGGGGCGGGGGACGCTCTACGACAATGCGGTGAGCCAGGCTCAAATAGCTCTGGAGAGCGCCCAAGCGAACGCTGCCGCTTTAGCGGATAAACTGCATAACGTCGAAATAGCCAACGCGAATGCGGTCGGTCAAGCCCAACTGACTTTGGAAAATGCGAAGGCGCATTACTGGATCGCAAAAAAGAATCTGGATGATCTGGATAATGCCCTGAAGGAAGCCCAATGTGCATTGGAGACTGCGAAAACAACCTATGAGAGTGCGAAACTGAATCTGGACATCGTCAAAGCTCTGTATGATGCCGATCCGATCTTATATGCCTTGGACTATCAGTTGGCGCAGCAGGCTGTCGCCGCTGCCGAAACGGCGGTAGGGAATGCCGAATTGACTTTGGACAGCGCTGAAATGAGCTATCAATCCGGCTATAATACGGCGAAATTGGCGGTGATCGATGCTGAAACGGCTGTCAGCAGCGCCGAAATTGCGCTTTCGAATGCCGAAAATGCAGCCGATGCCGAATATGCTGCAGCCGAAAAGGCGGTTTCGGACAGCGAGGCAGCTGTGAGCAATGCGGAAATTGCCCTTTCGAACGCCGAAAGCGCGGGGTCTATTGAATATGCAGCAGCTGAAAAAGCCGTCAGCGACAGCGAAGCCGCTGTCCGTAACGCGGAAATCAGCGTTTCAAATGCCAGAAGCGGCGCTGCCGTAAAGTATGAGGCGGCAATCAAAGCGATCAGTGATGGCGAAAAAGCCGTCCGGAGCGCCGGAATCGCTCTTTCGAATCTGAACACCTCGGCAACCTTTTCGAGCGCAACAGCGGAGGAAAGGATCTCCAATCAGGCGGACCAGATTGCTCTCCTGAAGACGGACATCGCCTATTTGAACAAAAAAATCGAGGAGTGCGATCTGAAGGCCAATGTCGACGGCATCGTGACGAAGATGGACGTTGTGGCGAACGAATACCCTCAAATCGGTGATGCCATCATCGTCGACGGGGCGACCGAATACGTGATCAGTTTGGCTGTCAGTCAGTTTGACAGCGTCAATATGCGGGTAGGCCAGAAGGCGACCGTCAAGGTGAAAGGGGTAGCTGCGGAATACGAAGGAGTCGTCTCGGAAATCGGGCAATCGGCGGAGAAATCCGCGACATCCGCAGACCAGGATGCGAAAGTCACTGTGAAAATCACGATCACCGATCCCGACGAAAACATCAAGGTAGGCTATGAAGCCGATGCGGAAATCATAACGGTCGAAAGGCTGGATGCCCTGCGCGTGAACTATGAGGCTGTCCAAATCGAGGCGGAATCCGGAAAAGCGTATGTATATATGGTGGGCAGCGGAAACCGAGTCGAAAAAAGGTACATCGAAACCGGGCTGGAAACCGAATATGACATCGAAGTATTGGAGGGTCTTGTGGAAGGCGAGCGATACGTCGCTGATCCGAACAAGGATATCATGGCCGGGGTCAAAGTAAAAGACAGCGGCGACGGCGATTGACGGACATTCCGGAAAAGATGCTGAGATTTTGGAGCAGGGGAGCAGAAATCGGGAGCTCCTCTGTTTTTCATGCTTTGGACAATACCTATTCACGACAATCGAGATAGCGTATAATGGAAGGACGGAATCAGGCAAAGCACAATCGCCCTGAGGAGGAACCATCAATAATTATCAGAAAGAGGATTTTCCCATGTCGAAGTTAGGTTTGCAGCTCAGCCCGGCAGACAGCGAAAGCAAATGTTGGGTGGCGGAAATTACCGGTGCGGACGAAGTGTACATTTTAAAAAGGGACTTCATCCCAGCCGAACCGGAAGGTGGATGGATCCTCTATGATGGCTGGTACCAACTGAACGGGGTAGTGCCAGGCGTCACGGAATTCAAAAAAGAGTATATCCGCATCAAGGACGGAAAAGTCAGAAGGAACCTTCCATTCCGGGAACTTGTCGAAAGCCTGGATGAAATAAAAGCAGGTGAAGGCCCCCGTGTCGAAAGGATGCGCAAGGAAATCATCGCCATTTTGGATGAAATAAAAGAAGCTGCCTACTGTGAGCCCGTAGTAGAAGGCATCGAAAAGCAAAAAGAAGACCTGGATATGGCGGATGAGCCGGATCAAATCAAAAATGCGCTCTACATGCTGAAAAAACAAAAACAATCCTACATCCAGCAGTACCGAAAGATGTTCAACCTATAAGAATCGGAATTATTCGGAATGAGAACAATAAAAATGCATGAAAACAATCATGTTTCCGGTATAATCTTAATTAAATGAAAAAAATGGAAGGCGGTGGAAGCATGATCAGAAAAGCAACGCCAGCCGATCTGCCCGCAATCATGGAAATCATCAATGAGGCGAAAGTCACGCTAAAGGCGTCCGGCATCGATCAATGGCAAAAAGGGTATCCGAACGAAGCAGTCATTCTTCAGGATATCAACGGAGGCTATAGCTATGTATACCTGCGGGATGGCGTTCCGGGGGCAACTTTTGCGTTTTTTTACGGTGAGGACCCTACCTATAAAGTGATCACCGAGGGCCAATGGCTGACGGATAATCCTTACAGTGTCATCCATCGCATCACTATCAAAGACGCATTCCGTGGCCAGGGCGTTCTTGGGGAAATCGTCCAATGGGCTGCGGATGAATCGCGTAAAAAAGGCTATTCGAGCATGCGTATCGATACGCATCCCGACAACAAAAGCATGCAGCGTGCTCTGCAGAAAGCTGGGTATACGTACTGCGGTCATATCCTGACGAGCATCAGCGATATGCGTTGGGCATATGAAAAAGTTCTCTAAAACAGTTATGGATATGCGAAAAGGATTGCGCCCGGACCTAGCGGTGCAATCCTTTTCGCATGGAATCAAGCATCTGATCGATAAAACCGAAGGAGCGAAGAAATAATGAACCTGCAACTGAAAAACTTACCGTTGCACGAGGAACTGATCCAGACGGTAATCCGTTGGGAAAATGACCCGGCAATTTCACCGTTCATCACCCCGCATCATGATGAAGAAAGCGAATTGCCTTTGGTGACGGTAGAGGGTGTCCGCGAGAGCCTGTCCAATCCGGACAAGCGCAATTATTTCATCTGCGTGGATGACAAGCCTGTCGGGGTTACGTCGATTATCCGCAATTTTCCTGCCCTGTTGAAGAATGACGGAAAAACAGCTTGGCTTGGCATTTATATCGGAGAACCGGATTGGCGTAGCAAGGGCATCGGCAAAACGGTCATGGCCCTTTATGAAGAAGAATGCCGGAGTCTCGGCTATCAGCGCATAGAACTGGGCGTCTTTTCCCACAATGCCGGCGCAATCAGATTGTACGAAAGATCCGGATTTACACAAATAGGCGTCATCCCTCACTTCACCTATTCCCAAGGAGAATGGCGCGACGATATCCGGATGGAGAAGATCCTCAGTTCCGATTTAGGGTAAAATCCAGGCGGAAATCTATTGAAGGGAGGAACACGGTGGATGAAAAAAGGATTGTTGGTCAGGAAAAAAGCGATATTCTTGACCTTGTTTGCGGCGTTGTTGGGGATGCTGACGCTATTCAGCTACCATAACTACGCGTGGTACGAAGAACCGATCGCCAAAATCATTGCAGCGGAAGCCGTTGGAACCGATGAAACGATCGGCGCCAATCGTGAAAGCTATTCCGTATACAACCAAAAACTGACGGCTGTACTGATGAACGGGGAGTCTAAAGGGACGCAGGTCGTGATCGAAAACAACTATTCCGACTCACTTGCCTATAGCCAGATGTACCGTTCAGGCGATGAAGTCTTCCTTTCCCTTAGCGAGAGTGCTTCGGGCGCAGTGACAGTTAAAATTTCCGGAGTAAAGCGGGATAAATATGTTGCCCTTTTGGGTGCCTTGTTTCTTTTCGTGCTTGTCGCGGTAGCGGGCAAAAAAGGTCTGCTTTCTCTCGTCAGTATTGCAGGGAATATTTTGCTGTTCAGTGTCGCTCTTGACAGTTATGAAATTGCGGATAATGCCCAATTATTATGGATCAGCAGTGCTGCAGTGATCGGTTGGACCGTCCTTACGCTCCTCTTGGTCAGCGGCAGAAACAGAAAGACTTACGCAGCCATCCTGTCCACGTTGATCGGAACATTCATGACCTTGATCATCGCCTATGGAGTCATTGTCTTGACGAACGGGCAGGGCCTGCGCTATGAAGAAATGCAGTTTGTGACGCATTACCCGCGGCGCATCTTCCTATCGAGCATTCTGATCGGCTCGCTGGGTGCGGTGATGGATGTCGCCATCACGATGACCGCAGCCATTCAGGAACTGTACGAAAAAGACTCTGCGATATCAGCCAGATCCTTATTCCAGTCCGGACGCGAAATCGGCAAGGACATCATGGGGACGATGGCGAATGTGCTGCTTTTTGCCTATGTCAGCGGAGCGATTCCGACGCTCGTTTTTTATTTGGAGAACGGCTCCGATGTGTTTCACACCTTTTCGATGCAATTATCTTTGGAAATCACCCGGGCTTTGGCGGGCAGTCTGGGTATCGTTTTGACAGTGCCATTGGCAATGTATACAGCAGTCCGTCTGATTCCCAAGAAAGCGGGTGATCGTCGATGAGCGTGCAGATGATATTGGCGCTGTTACTTTTGCTGCTGATGGGGGCGGTGGGCGGCAGACGAGGGCTTTCTTCGTTCCTCTCGCTGTTTTTCAATTTTGCCGTCCTCTATGTATTGGTGCTGCTGTTGATCAATGGCTTTCCAGCTCTTTTTGTGACCCTGATGGCTTGTTCGGTGGTGGGCTACATCAATTTATTCTACATAAACGGCGTGAACGTCAAGACCAAGGCGGCTTTTATCGCCACGATCGTCACAACGTTTTTCTTGCTGGTGTTGATCGTTTTGGTGCATCGGTTTGCGATGATCCAGGGCTTCGGTCCCGAGGAAGTCGAAGAGTACACGACGCTTTCCTTTTTTGTGAATGTGGATTTTGTTCAAATCGGTATTTGCACGATGATAACAGGAACGATAGCGGCCATAACAGATACGGCCATCTCCATTTCATCCTCGTTGCATGAAGTCCATCACCGCAACCCGCAGTTGGATGAAAAGGAATTGTTCCGGTCAGGAATGACGATCGGTAAGGACATCATCGGAACGACGACGAATACGCTGTATTTTTCATTCATCGGGGGTTACCTCGCGCTTTTCCTCTGGTTCAGGGATCTGTCCTATTCTTTTGGGGAAGTTTTGAACGCAAAAGTGTTCGTCTCGGAAGTCCTTTCCATGTTCGCCATCGGCATCGGAGTGACCGGAATCATCCCGCTCACCGCTTGGATCACGGCGCGCATGCTGTTGAACAAATCATCGCGGGCTTAAAATATTTATTGCCAATCAAAGAAAATACTCTATAATTGTTAGAGTTGAAATCAAAGCGTTACGGATGAGTCAGCTGCCGCATTTCTGCAGCCGGAAAGAGGCGCGTAACGGCAAGTATACAGATACACCATTCAGATATTGGAGGAAAACAGATGAAGAAAATCGGCTTTGATCCGCAGAAATACATTGAAGAACAATCGAAATACATCCTGGAACGGGTCAACAATTACGATAAATTGTATCTTGAGTTCGGAGGGAAACTGATCGGGGACAAGCATGCGAAACGCGTATTGCCTGGGTTCGATGAAGATGCAAAAATCAAATTGCTGCAGAAATTGAAAGACCAAGCGGAGATCCTGATCTGCGTCTACGCAGGCGATATCGAACGCAACAAAATCCGCGGCGACTACGGCATAACCTACGATATGGACGTCTTCCGCCTGATCGATGAGCTGAGGGAATACGGATTGGCCGTCAATAGCGTCGTCATCACGCGCTACAACGGACAGCCGGCAACTAAAGTGTTCATCAACAAACTCGAAAAACGCGACATCAAAGTCTATACCCACGGCGCGATCGAAGGCTATCCTTCCAATATCGAAACGATCGTCAGCGAAGAAGGCTTCGGCCAGAACACCTACATTCCGACGACCAAACCGATTGTCGTCGTGACCGCTCCAGGGCCCGGCAGCGGCAAGTTGGCTACCTGCTTGAACCAGCTATACCACGAACGCCGTCAAGGGCGCGCAGCCGGCTATTCCAAGTTCGAGACTTTCCCGGTATGGAATGTTCCTTTGAAACATCCGTTGAACATCGCCTATGAAGCCGCAACAGTCGATCTGAAGGATGTCAACATGATGGACAACTATCATTTCGAGACCTACAACGAAGTGGCAGTCAACTACAACCGCGATCTGGAGACTTTCCCGGTCATAAAACGGATCATCGAGCGCATCACCGGCAAGGAATCCGTCTACCAATCACCGACTGATATGGGCGTCAATCGTGTCGGATTCGGCATCACCGACGATGAAGCTGTCCGTGAAGCATCGAAGCAGGAAATCATCCGCCGCAGTTTCAATACGGAATGCGACTACAAGAAAGGCCTGAGCGATGAGGAAACGCGCAACCATATGCGTCTGATCATGGAAGAACTTGAACTGAAGCAGGAAGACCGGGCTCCCGTGAAGCCTGCCCGCGAATATGCGAAGCGTTTGATGAAACGCGCGGTCGACAATGAAATCCCGGCTGTCATCGCTTTCGAGTTGAACGACGGACGAATCATTACCGGCAGGACTTCCGACCTGATGGATGCCTGTTCTTCCGCCATCGTGAACGCAATCAAGGCCTTGGCGAACATTTCCGACGACATCCTGTTGCTGTCCCCGGTCATTCTGGAGCCGATCAAAAAGCTGAAGAGCGATGGCTTGCATAAACGCATTCCGACCTTGACCGCGAATGAAATCCTGATTGCCTTGTCCATTTCAGCGGTCACCAATCCGACTGCCCAGCTGGCTTACGACAAACTTTCCGAGCTGAAGGATGTGCAGGCACACTCGACTGTCATCCTGAACAAAGACGATGATCAAATCCTACGGAATCTTGGCCTCGATATCACTTGCGACCCAGTTTACCCGTCCGAGAATTTATATTACGTATAAAATGTGCGGCTATCCGCTCCCTATCTATTTCGGGAGCGGATAGCCTTTTTTTTTTCGGAATTTCTGCGGATTGTTATTGGTCCTCAAAATGGATACCTCGGGGACCGACCGAGGTGGAGAAGACGACCTGCGTGTATGTCTTGCCGAACTGTTGCAGCTCCCCGATGAAAGTATCCAGTTCATTCGTCGTCGGAAAGGCGACTTTCAGGAGCATCGAGAATTCACCGGTCACACAGTTGCATTCCAGAACATTCGGGATGCTGTCCACGAAAGGATAAAAAACCGGTTTTTGCTTGGGGTCGACCTCCAGATTGATGAAAGCCTTGATATTGTAGCCCAGCGTCTGCAGGTTCACATGTGCGCCGTAATCTGTGATGACGCCGTTCCTTTCCAGCTGGGCGATCCTTGCGGAAATCGCCGGTGAGGACAAAAAGGTGGCCTCGCCGATTTCCTTCAGGGAAGCCCGTGCATTTGTCTGCAAAATGTTCAAAATTTGCTTATCGATTTTATCCATTAGAGGCCCCTTCCATTATTGTTGTTTGCTTTGTATGCTTAAGATTCTATATCAGACCTAGCAAGTGAAGCAAACGAATGCTGACATGACTTAAGAAAATAAAGTTACATGGGAATTAGCGTGTGATTCTTCTGTGAGAAGGTCGAATATGCAGGTTTTGTTCGCAACTTCCCTTAAACTATTTCATTCATTTTTCAGGGGTGGTATTGTTTGGACTATGAATTACAGAAAAATTTCAGGGGGCAAACAGAGATGAACATGAGAATTGAAGCAGACTCGATCGGAACGTTAGCAGTACCCACAGAAGCGTATTATGGTGTGCAATCGTCGCGTGCAAAGGAAAATTTCTCAATCACGGGCACGAATCTGCATCCGGAATTAATCAGCAACCTGGCGCGAATCAAGAAAGCCGCAGCTGTTGTGAACGCTCAGTCGGGTAACCTGGCAGTCGGAAAAAAGGATGCGATTGTCCAAGCCTGCGACGAAATTGTGGCGGGATATTTTCATGAAGCCTTCATCGTGGATGCCATTCAAGGCGGTGCCGGAACTTCGGCCAATATGAACGCCAACGAAGTCATCGCCAATCGCGCCATCGAAATTTTGGGCGGGAGAAAGGGAGACTACCGCATCGTTCATCCGAATGACGATGTGAATCTTTGCCAGTCCACCAACGATGTTTTTCCGACAGCGGGGAAAATGACCGTCCTGCAGCTTCTGCCGGAACTGATTGCCGAACTGGAAAAGCTGGAGCTGGCCTTGGCTGATAAGGCCGAAGCATTCGCCGGAGTCATCAAGATGGGTCGTACGCAAATGCAGGATGCGGTTCCGACTACGTTGGGGAGAACGTTCCAGGCTTATCAATCCTTCGTCAAAAGGGATATCCGTCACCTCATGAGTGCTGCGGAAGAAATGAAGAGCCTCAATCTCGGCGGGACTGCTATCGGCAATGCAATCAATGCTACCCCGGAATACTTGGAGAACATAACCGCTTTTGTGAGCGAGGAAGTGGGGATTGCTTTCACTCAGGCAGAGGATCTTTTCGATGCGACCCAGAACGTGGATGGTTTTGTCAGGGTGTCGGCGGCAATCAAGACTGCAGCGGTGAACTTGTCGAAGATGAGCAATGATCTGCGCTTGTTGTCGAGCGGTCCAAGGGCTGGCATCGGTGAAATCAATTTGCCTGCCAAGCAAAACGGCTCTTCGATCATGCCGGGAAAAGTGAATCCTGTGATACCCGAAGTCGTTTCGCAAGTCGCTTTCCGCGTAATCGGAAACGATCTGACAATCACGATGGCTGCCGAATCTGGACAGTTGGAGCTGAATGCCTTCGAGCCGGTCATTTTCCATTCGTTGTTTGAATCGATCGATTGCTTGGCGCATGCGGTCGCTACTCTGACTGTCAACTGCATCCAAGGCATCCAAGCCAATGAGATGGCCTGCTACAAACAGGTGGAGGAGAGCGCTGGCATCGCGACTGCTCTCTGCCCGACGATCGGCTACCAAAAAGCCAGCGCAATCGCCAAAGAATCACTGAAGACAGGCAAAACCGTCAGGGAATTGGTGCTTGAAAAAGGCTTGTTCTCGGTTGAGGAGACGGACAACATCCTCAATCTGAAACGCATGGCCGGCATCCCGGCGGAGCTGGTCTTGCTGGCAGGCAAGGCTGTCTGATTGAATTGTAGGGACCACCAGAAAGCCACAAAGGTTGATCCAAGGCTTTCCGGTGGTCGTTTTTTTATCTTCAACAAGTAGGGTTTTTGGGCCGGAAGCGGGATTATCTAATCAATTTATAATTGTATTCCATCACTATTATTGCTAAAATAAGCGGAGCAAAGTCCTTTAAACTAATCCTGAGAGATTAAAAAGGGTAACAAATCGAATATTTGATACCTTAGGTCCTTTTGCGAATATCATAATTCAAGGGCTTTTTTTTGCGCCTATAGGAGGAAATATAGAATGTCTACAAAGAAAATTATTCAGGTTGACGAAAAGGTGCCTGCAAATTTGCTGATTCCGCTTAGTTTGCAACATACTTTCGCAATGTTCGGTGCGTCTGTGCTTGTTCCTATCATTTTCGGTATTGATCCGAGCATTGTGTTATTGATGAACGGGGTCGCCACGCTATTATTCATTTGGATCACAAAAGGGAAATCGCCGGCCTATCTTGGTTCAAGTTTTGCCTTCATCGGACCGACGAGCATCATCATCGCCAACCAAGGCTTTGAGTATGCGCAAGGCGGTTTCGTCGTATTAGGTATTATTGGCTGTATCATGGCCTTCGTCATCCATCGTGTCGGCACAAAGTGGATCAATGTTGTCCTTCCGCCCGCAGCGATGGGGGCTGTCGTTGCCTTGATCGGTCTGGAGCTGGCTCACCTTACGATTCAAGGAGGATCGATCGGTGCGAACTTGATGACCGACACTGCGACAGCACGAAACTTCGCTGTCTTCTTCATCACTTTGGGCACGGCTGTCCTAGGATCCTTACTCTTTAAAGGTTTCTTGTCCACTATCCCTATTCTGATTGCCATCGTCGTTGGCTATATTTCTGCGATTGCGTTCGGCATGGTCGACTTCACTCCGGTAATGGAAGCATCCTTGTTTACGATGCCCCATTTCCAATTGGCGAAATTTGATATGAATGCCATCTTGACGATGCTTCCGGTTTTGCTTGTGCTGACTTCGGAGCATATCGGACACCAGGTGGTCACTTCCAACGTCGTCGGCCGCGACTTGATCAAAGATCCGGGCTTGCACCGTTCGCTGTTTGCTGATTACTTTGCATCTGCTTTATCCGGTTTGATCGGTGGCGTTCCGACAACGACTTACGGTGAGAACATCGGAGTAATGGCCATCACACGTGTCTACAGCGTGCGCGTCATCGCTGGCGCTGCGATTTTCTCCATGGTCATGTCCTTCTTCGGACCGTTGGCGGCACTGATTTCCACCATTCCTGGTGATGTCATCGGTGGCGTTACGTTCCTGCTTTACGGTATGATCGGAACCAGCGGCTTGCGTCTGTTGGTTGAAGAAAAAGTGGACTACAGCAAGTCAAAGAATCTGATCCTGACATCCATCGTTTTCGTCACTGGATTGAGCGGCTTGACGGTTCAATTTGCAGGCATCCAATTAAGCGGAATGGTTCTAGCGAGCGTTGTAGGTATCATTTTGAGCTTATCTTTCTACCTGTTTGATAAAGCAGGCTGGATGAACGAAACGGACTGAGAATCTACGTTCTCTTGACTGCGTCAGCTTAATAAAATTTATGACGGCTCCAACCCGGAATTTTCCGGGCGGGAGCCGTCATTTTCGCTTTTTTTAGTAGCGGTAGTATAATATAGACGAATGAGAAGACAGATTTGGACATACACACGGATGGGGAGTTGAGCACATGTTGACGAATAGGATGAAGCTTTCTATCGTAATGGGGGCTCTTTTGGGCGTAGTCTGCATCTTGGGGGCCCAATTGCGTTCCGGCTTTGAGAAGGAGGCGCTTTATCTGTTCGCCTTCTGGTATAACCGGCTATTGATGGGTGTCGTTATTGGTTTTGCGAAGGAAACGCAGGAATTGAAACAAGCATTGGGGCGCGGAGCCATCCTAGGTTTATTGGTTTCTTTCGCCTTTTATAGCGCTACAGGATTCGAAGATGCCGTCGGTTTTGCGGCAGGCATCGTGTATGGTGTCATCATCGAATATGCTGCTTACAGATTCGCCGATAGGGGCTGATGATTTGAAAACCAGAATCAAGGAAATTTCAGAAGAATTGAAATTGGTCATCTCGGGGAAGACTTTCGATGCGTTATTGCCTCCCTTGCTGTTTGCAATCGTCAACGGCAGATATCAGGTGACGGTCGCCAGCATTTTGGCGATTGCTTTGGCTGTGCTGTTGGGCATCATCCGGTTGGCACGGAAACAACCGTTGCGTTATGCCGTGGGTGGTTTGGTGGGAGTTATGGTTGCCTCCGGAATCGCGTATTTCTCCAATAATGCTGCCAATTATTATCTTCCCAGAATAGCGACCAGTGCGCTGCTCGTATTGGCGGCGCTGGTGAGCCTCATCCTGGGGAAACCGATGGCCGCTTTGACGAGCCATTTGACGCGCGGGTGGGATCTAGATTGGTATTGGCGCAAGGACGTGAAACCTGCTTATCAGGAAGTGACAGTTCTTTGGTTTCTTTCTTTTGTGATGCGCTTGGCTTTGCAGGTCATTCTTTACCGGCGCGGCGATGTTGTCGAGTTGGCTTGGACAAATACGCTCTTGGGGCTTCCAGTTACGATTGCAGGACTGATCCTCAGCTACCTCTACGGCATTTGGCGCCTCCGCAACCTCAAAGGGCCAAGCGTGGAGGAACACCGGGAAGGGAAATTGCAACCGTGGGAAGGGCAGACACGTGGTTTTTAATCGGAAGGGTATCGGAAAGAAGGCATTTTGATGAAAAAATCGGGAAAAGTTGCAGAAAAGGGCCGCTATGCCAATCGTATTCCCGGAAAATGCCTGTTTTTTTTGCTGAGTCTGTTGCTTTTTGGCTGCGGAACATCCAATGATGGCGACACCAGTGAGACTGGTCTGGAAGAACTGACCAAAATCGAAGTGACCGAATATGAAGGAAAAGATTTGTCTTCTTTGACCGATTTTCGGGAAAACTCAATCAAGGGTCCTCAATATATAGACATAGATTCCTACAAGCTGACGATTGACGGCTTGGTCGAGCAGCTGGTTTCCTTGTCCTACGACGAAGTGCTGGATAATCAGAAGTACACAAAGGTTGTGACACTGCATTGCGTGGAGGGCTGGAGCGTCGACATCCTTTGGGAAGGGGTTCTGCTTGCGGACCTATTCGAAGGAGTGGATGTTCAGGCAAGCGCCGATACAGTCATTTTTTATTCAGAAGATGGCTACAGCACAGCCCTGCCGCTGCAGACGATCATGGACAGGCAATTGATGATCGCCTATAAGATGAATGGAGTAGTGTTGCCACCAGAAAGAGGCTTTCCATTCCAGCTGGTAGCGGAAGATAAACTGGGATACAAATGGATCAAATGGATCACCCGGATTGAGCTGTCCGATGATGCGGACTATGAAGGCTATTGGGAACAGCGGGGCTTTGACAACAAGGCGGATGTCAAACCCTAAGCAGAGCGGCTGCAGTACTTTTCAGACTGTGTCCAAGCATAATGCTTCTTCCAAGAAAGACTGAGTGGCCAGGGCTCTTGTCCTGGCCATTTTTTCGATAGGATTCAGTTTCCTCAAAACTATAGGCTGGAGTCCCGGCATTTGGTATGATGGACTTACCATTTTCAGAAGGTCTGACAGGCCTGCTGGAAAGAGGAACCGACCTATGAAAAAGGCTACATGATCGAGAAAAAATAACAGTAATGATGAGGATACGTATGATACTTGTAATAGATAATTATGATTCCTTCACCTACAACCTCGTCCAATACCTGAAACAATTGGATGAGAACGTTGTGGTGAAACGGAACGATAAGATAACGATCGATGAGATAGCGGCACTGGATCCGCTGATGATCCTGATTTCCCCGGGGCCGAAGACGCCTAATGAAGCGGGCATCAGTCTGGATGTAGTCAGACGCTTTGCAGGAGCCATCCCGATTCTGGGCATCTGCTTGGGGCATCAGACGATCGCCGGGTTGTTCGGCGCAGCAATCGTGAAGGCGAAAGAACCTGTCCATGGGAAGGTTCACGCCATCCGGCATACGGGGAAAGGCGTCTTCAAAGGCTTGAAAAGTCCGCTGAATGTCACAAGATACCATTCCTTGATCGTGGAAAAGGGGAGCCTTCCGGAAGCGCTGGAAGTCACAGCCTGGACAGAAGCTGGCGAAATCATGGGCTTTCTTCATCGGGAAGAGCTGATTGAGGGGGTCCAGTTCCATCCCGAGGCGATCCTGACGGAGCATGGCTTGGATATGTTGCGCAACTTTTATGAGCGCGCCAAAAAAAAGCGTGAAGGGGCGATTCTTGATGAAAAAAAGCAAGACTGAGATCGTGATCAAGGAAATCGTTACCGGACTTTCGAGCTTCGAGCTGTTCTCGTTGTTCCGCGACCGCAAGCATTGTTTTTTCCTTGACAGCGGGATGGATCCGGAAAAGTTGGGGCGCTATTCCTTCATCGGATTCGACCCCGAACTGACGCTGACCGCCAAAGCGGGCGTGGATGCTTTTGCAGAACTGAAAGCACTATTGGAAGAATATCAGCTGGACTATGCAGGCGAGCTTCCTTTCATCGGCGGAGCTGTCGGTTATTTCGGCTATGAGCTGCGCCATCAGGTGGAGCGGTTGCCGAAGGAAGCGCGCGACGATGTCCAGATTCCGGACAGCTTCTTTGGCATCTATGACGGGGCGATTGTGGTGGACCAACTTTTGGGAAAAGTCCATCTTGCCTCGCCGGGGTTCTTCGGCGATCCGGAAAAGTGGGTTGCCGAGGTGGAAAAGGCTATTACAGCAGCGGAAGGGATGCATTTTCCGGCTCAGATTTTGGAATTGGCTGGCGATGCCAGACCGAAGCTCACCGCGAACATGACGAAGGCGTACTATTTGGCGGCGATTGCGCGCATCAAGGAGTATATCCGGTCCGGCGACATCTATCAGGTCAACATGACCCAACGCTTCCAATGCCGTACGGAAGCATCGCCCTACGAGCTGTACACGCGCTTGCGCAACATCAACCCGGCTCCCTTCGCTGCGTACATCGACTTCGGCATGGGCCAGCTGTTGAGCAGCTCGCCGGAGCGGTTCCTGCAGATCCGCAACGGCAATGTGCAGACACGGCCGATCAAAGGCACCCGTCCACGGGGCGCCACCGAACTAGAGGATAGCGCCAATCGCCAGGAGCTGTTGGAAAGCGAGAAGGACCGGGCTGAATTGCTGATGATCGTCGATCTGATGCGCAATGATTTGGGCCGGGTCTGCAAAACAGGCAGCGTCAAGGTCACGGAAATGTACCATATCGAAGACTACAGCACGGTTTTTCAGCTCGTTTCGACTGTCGAAGGGGAGCTGGAGGAAGGCATCCATGCGCTCGATTGCATCAAAGCCGCCTTCCCGGGCGGATCGATAACGGGTGCGCCGAAAATCAGGGCGATGGAAATCATCGACGAAATCGAGCCGACCCAGCGCAACGTCTATACCGGATCAATCGGTTACGTCGGCTTCAACGGGGATGCGGATCTGAATATCGTCATCCGGACGATCCTGCAGAAGGATGACACGGCCTATTTTCAGGTCGGTGGCGGCATCGTCTGGGATTCGGATGCGGAGATGGAATACGAGGAGACGCTTGTGAAGGCGAAGGCACTCATCGAAGCACTGCAAGCGGAATTACCGGAAGGGGAATGACTATGCAAGTATTTTTGAATGATGCCTATCTTGAAGAAGCTGCAGCACTGATCAGTCCGCTGTCCCCGGGTTTCATGTACGGATACGGGGTTTTTGAGACAATCCGTGTTTCCGGTAAAAAAGTGTTGTTTCTGGACCAACATTACGGGCGCATGGTCCGTGCTCTTTCCGTTCTGGGGATGACTTGCCCTTATCAAGAAAACGAACTCCAGCCGATCATCGAAAAACTGATGGATCTGAATGGCGTTTCCGAAGGGTTCGTAAAGGTCGTCTGCAGCAAACCGGCCCCGAAAAAACAGCCGCAACAGGAAGCGGATATCCTGATCCTGACAGGAACGAAAACCTACAAAGAGGAATATGCAACAGGTCTGAAAGTGTGCCTGGCCGATGCGAGAAGGAACGATTTCTCCAAACTCGTCGGCATCAAAAGCATGAACTACACGGAAAATATCCTGGAAAAAGAAGCGGCCGTTCGGAAAGGCTTTGATGAAGCTCTTTTCCTGAATACCCAAGGGCAGGTTGCCGAGGGATGCGTTTCGAATGTTTTTTGGGTGAAGGACGGAATCGTATACACCCCGTCGCTGCACTGCGGCATCCTGGAAGGGACGGCTAGAGCAAGGGCAATCAAGAAATGCTCTGAATTTAAGATTCCGGTCCAGGAAGGGGCGTACGGCCTGGAGGAACTTTTGAGTGCGGATGAAGTATTCGTCACCAATGCCCTGATGGACATCATGCCGGTGAGTCTTCTGGAGGAGCGGCATTTGGACCTCGGTGCATACCAAGTGGTACCCCAGCTCCGGGGAAACGGGCGCTAAACGGAGCACACCGTTGATTCCTAGCCGCAACTCCGACGAAGCTGCCGTCACCGGAGAACGCCTGCAAATTGCCGGCTGAACTACGACGAAGCCCGCGTTCCCCGGAGCAAACGATAAACACTAAAACCACCCAAACAGCCCGCAAGAAAGGAAAACCGAATAGATGGAAAAATGCAATCAAATCGAAAGAAGTCTCATCAAAAAATACCGGAAACCCTTATGGCGGCCCTTCATCAAAGCAATCCAGGAATATGACCTGATCCAGAACGGCGACAAGATAGCCGTCTGCATCTCCGGCGGGAAAGATTCGATGCTGATGACCAAACTGATGCAGGAGCTGCAACGGCATGGCACGATACGATTCGAGCTGGTCTTTTTGGCGATGGATCCGGGATACAGCGAACAGAACCAGCAACAGATTTTGGATAACGCCGCATTGCTGGAAATCCCGCTGACCGTTTTCGAGTCCTCCATTTTTGATGTCGTGGAGAATGTGGACTCGTCCCCCTGTTACCATTGCGCGCGCATGCGCAGGGGCAGTCTGTACCAAAAAGCCCAGGAGCTCGGCTGCAACAAAATCGCTTTGGGCCATCATTTCGATGACGTCATCGAGACGATTTTGATGAATATGTTCTACAGCGGGACCATCGAGACGATGATGCCGAAACTGCATAGTCGGAACTTCGCAGGGATGGAGCTGATCAGGCCTCTCTACCACGTGAAGGAAGCGGATATCATCGCTTGGAAGGACTACCATCAGCTGACCTTCCTCCAGTGCGCCTGCCGTTTTACGGAAATGTACGCTGATCAACCGAGCGATCTGGGAGGTTTCAAACGCAAAGAGATGAAGGCGTTGATCGGGCAGTTGCGCGAAACGAGTCCGCTTATCGATGCGAATATCTTCCAGAGCGTGCAGAGTGTGAATCTCGAAAAGATCATTTCTTACCGCAATCGGGACGGAAGGCATCATTTTCTGGAAAAATACGCGGATGGGGCTGAAAGGCCGCGTCCGGATATGGTAGAATGAGTCGAACCTCCGCAAAAAATCGGAGAACATTATTAGGGAGTTGAAAGAAATGACCTTGTCATTCGAAGAAAAAAAAGCGATATTTGATGATTATAAAGAACTGACGGCTGTTCCGGTCTCGATGAACCGGATCAATTATCATTTCAATGCGAGTGCGGTGGACCACAAAATCGCCGTCCGCTTCCTGCATCCAAACGGCAATGCCTTCATTTATGCAGGCTACCTGCCGAAAGAAGAGACGGATAAAGGCTATATTTCCGTATTGGAAAGCGACGAAGGAACGATCCGTTTCCTGCTGGAAAAGGCGATTTCCTTTCTGAAAAAAACCGAAGACGGCTATGAGGAAGGCTATTCGGAAAAATGGGTGGATCGGTCCGGAGATGTTCTGTTGCTGATCTACGATAATCCGATGTGGTCGGTTGCTTTGAAGAACGGTCAAATGGAAGGAATCTTTAAAACCCGTGATGCGGCTGTCGGTTATCTGATTGATGAAGGTTTCTCGCGGACCAATTAACCGCCAAACGCATGCGAAAGGAAGGCTGTCATGGGAATCAGACAAACGCTTGCGGACTATTCTCCCTTCAATGCGCAGGAAGAAAAGGATCGTGAGTTGATGCTTCGCTATCTGGATCAGTTCGATGATCTGTTCAGGCGTGAGAATGAGTTCGCCCATTTCACCGCTTCGAGTTGGGTCGTCAATCGCGAGCGGACCAAGGTGCTGATGGTCTACCATAACATCTATCAGTCCTGGGCTTGGATGGGTGGTCACATGGATGGCGAAACCGACTTTCTGGCGACAGCCATCCGGGAAACGAAGGAAGAGACGGGTGTCGAGCAGGTCACACCGGTATCGCAGGAACTCTTTTCGCTCGAAATATTGAGTGTGGACGGGCATGTCAAAAACGGCAAACAAGTAGGAACACATGTGCATCTGAACCTGACCTACCTGCTGGAAGCGGACGAAACGCAAAAGACGAACATCAAACCGGACGAAAACAGTGGGGTCGCCTGGATGGGCTTGGAAGAGGCGCTCAGCAAGTGCACCGAACCCTACATGAGGATCATTTACGCCAAGCTGAACGATAAATTGAACAGAATGCAATAGCCGCTCAGCGCCGATGGTTCTCATTTTCCATCGCCAACGAAAAGTGGCATAATGGCAGTGGAGAGCATCGACTGCGCCGAAGAACGTCTTCGGCGGATCGGTGCAACCGCTGTTTTTTTTGTCCATTTGCACTGTCGGGGTCGGCATTAAAAAGATCAAGGAGGATTTTATATATGAATAAAATTGTTCCTCATTTTTGGTTTGATACGCAGGCTGCAGAGGCAGCCGAATTCTATACCTCACTGTTCGATAATTCCAAAGTCACAAGCATCAGCCAAATCCAAAATCCACCACCATATGGAAATGCCGAGATTGTCTCGATGACGTTGGCAGGTCAGGATTTCATGGCAATCTCGGCAGGTCCGTATTTTCGCCTCAATCCGTCCATTTCCATCCGAATCGATTGCGCATCAATGAAAGAAATCGATTTCCTTTGGGAAAAACTTTCGGATGGCGGCACGGTGCTCATGCCGTTGGACGCTTATCCCTTCAGTAAAAGGTATGGTTGGATAGAAGACCGCTACGGCCTGTCCTGGCAGATCATGCATGTCGGCGAACGGGAGATAGATCAGAAATTGACGCCGACGCTGCTGTTCACGAAAAAACAATGCGGCAAAGCAGAGGAGGCGATCCTTTTCTATGAGGCGGTATTTTCAGATACCGAAATCGACGGAATGGATTACTACGGAGTTGGGGAGGAACCGGATGCGCCAGGGACGGTAAAGTTCGCCTCGTTCAAGCTGGAAAATCAAGCGTTCGCAGCCATGGACAGTGCTCAGGCCCATGATTTTGAATTCAATGAAGCCTTCTCTTTCATCGTCAATTGCGAAAATCAGGAAGAAATCGATTACTATTGGGAAGCCCTGTCTTATGTCCCGGAAGCGGAAAATTGCGGATGGCTGAAGGATAAATACGGGGTATCATGGCAAATCGTTCCAACCGATATGAACGAGATGATGCAGACAGCGGATCCTGAAAAATTGGCACGCGTCACAGAGGCAACTCTGAAAATGAAAAAATTAGACCTTGCGGAACTGAGAAGAGTTTACGAAGCCTAGTCACTGTTTTTTTTGCATGGTTGCATGAAAGAAGGATGTAGGATGAATAAGAAGGTTTGGTGGAAAGGGTTCTTCTGGAGTATCAACTTGTTATTTTTGGCGATTTTGTTGGGATTTTCAGGTGTTGTTTCGGCCACTACCATGAATGCTGAAAATCTGGATCATTTGGCTGCAGGTGAGACGATTGAAGGACCGGGTTTCTTTGCGGGTAATGTGGTGAAAGTAGATGGAAATGTGGAGGGGACGACGTTTGTTTCCGGGCAGGATGTCCGGATCAACGGCAACATCAACGGTGATCTTTTTGTGGCGTCCCAAACGATTACCATCAGCGGGACAGTGACCGGCAATATTTATGGAGCTGGGCAAGCACTTACCTTTGATGGTCAGTCGGAAAGCGATGTTTTCTTTGCCGGTCAGAGTATCTCCATCGGACAGGATGCGTCCATTGGCAGGGACTTGTTTGCGGCTGGCGCAACCATCCTACAGGAAGGGATCATCCAACGCAACCTCTTCGGCGGCGGAGCCGAGATTGTCCTGAGCGGGCAGATCGGCGGGGATGTCAATCTTCAGACGGACAGTCTGAAACTCCAGGACGGTGCGAACATTGCGGGAGACCTCAACTACAAGGGTGAAAACGAAGCTGACATCGGAACCGGCGCAACGATCGCTGGAGACACGGATTGGGAATTTTACGAAACAATGGATAGTGGAACAACTGCCGTACGGGAAACGCGCAGGCCGGTCATGAAATTTGTCTGGTTCCTCTGGAGCTTGGTGAGCGCCCTGTTGGTCTGGTTCCTTATCCGGATTTGGCGCCCCACCTTCTGGCAAAACACAGCCCGTCCGTTGGCTGAACAGCCGTTGAAGACATTAGGGGTTGGTCTGCTGACATTGTTGGTGGTGCCGCCAATGATCATTTTAGCAATGATCACCGTCATCGGGATCCCGATTGCGGTAATACTTGGGGTCATTTATCCGATTGCTTTGTATCTATCACGGATCATTGTGGCGGTATTCATCGGCCAGTGGTTGGCGAAACGCTTCAAGTGGCCCGAGCTGCATAAGGGAGTCTGGCTGGTGCTCTTGGTCTTGGCTGTCCTCGGGCTTTTGGGGCTGCCGCCGTTTGTCAAATTCCTCAGCTCCCTGCTTACCGTCATGGCGGGCTTAGGCACTTTGGTTATGGCTCATTACAAGGCTACGCCTGAAGGAACCAGCGTTCAGACCGAGCTGGACGTATAGGCTGCAGAACTGAAAGTGTAGAATCAGCAAAGGAATTGCCAATTTTTTTCACCGGTAGCTTGGCCTTTTTGCTATAATGGACCCTGAGGTGAATCTATGAAATTCGTAGTGGCAAGGACATTCAAAAAGAACGGCAGTGCGGCGATCGCAATCGATGCGGTGCCATCCATTTTTGGCTATTCGGAAGAATTGGAGCAACGGTTCGGCCGAAAAATCGAGGTGCTTCTCCTGAGCGGGGACTCCGCGGAAGCGTTGGAAGAGGCGTGGCCGGAGTACGCACCCATCGCGGTGGTTGAGAACAAAGAAACATTCGAACGCACGATTGAAGAAAAAGTCAGCCGGAAAAAATAGCATCGGATCGGCGCGGAAGCATATGGAAATGCTGCCGCGCCGATCTTTTTTGATTGTGCTCCGATGAAGGCCAGTCTGGCCGTAGCACCGACTTCAGATTCGCCCGCAACTCCGGCGGGCACCGCCTAGCCGGAGCAGCCGGCCCAAGACCCGACATTCCTCCGGGAAACGCTATCTTCACCGCAGCAGGCACCGTTTTTCCGATGCGCATCAGCCCGGCCTTGGCCGTGCGGGAACCCATCTGGTATAATCGGGGCAGAATCAAAAAACCATTCCAAAGCAGCAAGAGGAGAGGGAAGACAGATGACCTTAAAACAACTAAGATATATGCTTGCAGTCGCGCAATACAAATCGATCAACGAAGCTGCAAAAAAATGCTTCATTTCGCAACCTAGCCTCTCGAACGCCATCAAGGATCTTGAGGAAGAAATCGGCCTGGAGCTGTTCATCCGGACCGCCAAAGGCATCACTTTGACCGCAGAAGGCAGCGAATTCCTGAAGTACGCCCAGCAGGTGATCGAGCAAGCGGAGTTGCTGGAGCAGCGCTACCTCGACAAGAAACCGGCCAAACAATTGTGTTCCATTTCGACTCAACATTACGCGTTCGCGGTCAGCGCGTTCGTGAACATGATCAAAAAGAGCGGAGCGGATGAATACAAGTTCACACTGCGTGAGACGCGGACCCATGAAATCATCGAGGACGTTAAAAGTTTCCAGAGTGAAATCGGCATCCTCTATCTGGATTCGTTCAACCGCAATGCGCTAAAAAAAATCCTGCAGGAGAGCCAATTGGAGTTCCATCCTTTGTTTGAAGCGGAACCGCACATCTTTGTCAGCGTCCGCAATCCCTTGGCGTCCAAACAGAGCGTCACCTTGGCGGATCTTGAGGATTATCCCTACCTGTCGTTCGAACAGGGCGAGCATAATTCCTTTTATTTTTCGGAAGAGATACTCAGCACCGTCTTCCATAAAAAAAGCATCCTGGTCAGTGACCGCGCGACTTTGTTCAACCTGGTGATCGGTTTGGATGGCTATACCATCTCCACCGGCGTACTTAGTGAAGAGTTGAACGGCACGGATATCGTTTCGGTTCCGTTGGATGTCGAGGACCGGATGGTGATCGGTTGGATCGCCAATAAAAAAGCCGGAATCAGCCGGCAGGCGGCCGCCTATATCAAGGAGCTGAAGGCAGTGATCCGGACCTATGGGAATTAACAGGTTCGCTCTTTTTTGGGTATAGTCTTTTGCTATAGCTGAGTATATTTTTTTGGTGTTACTCTATATCTTCATTTCATGGCATACTATTGGAAATAAATGACTTCTTGTGGAAGTCATCAACTGACATGATCAATTGTACACAAAGTAAGTGCGCTTAACATTTGCCACTTTGAACAAATTGAGGGAGGACATGATTATGAAGATTAGAGATATGATCAGCAAAGGGGAACCAACCGTTTCGTTTGAAATTTTTCCGCCGAAAAGCAGTTATTCCCTTGAAACGGTGTTCGACACATTGGGCGAATTGAAGGATCTGCATCCCGATTTCATTTCTGTGACGTACGGCGCCGGCGGGACAGCCCAAAGCAACACGGTCGAAATTGCATCGCGCATCAAAAAGGATTTCGGAATCGAATCGATCGCCCATTTGACCGGCTGCACCTCGACAAAAGAGGGCATGAGACGGACACTGGCATCGATCAAGGATAGCGGCATCGAAAATATCCTGGCTTTGCGCGGGGATATCCCGCAAGAAAAATTGGCGGACAAGAATTGGAATCCGGAATACCGCTATGCTTCCGAGCTCATCGACGACATCAAAGCAGCAGGCGATTTTTCGATCGGAGCGGCCTGCTATCCGGAAGGACATGTCGATTCCATCAACAAAGTGGATGACCTGAAAAATCTGAAAAGGAAAATGGACCATGGAGCTGACTTCATGATCACGCAGCTTTTCTACGATAATGATCTTTTCTATCAGTTCAAGGAGAAATTGGATCTCGTCGGCATCGAACAGCCGGTCATCGCCGGGATACTGCCGGTCCTGAACATCAAACAAGTGAAACGGATCCAGGAAATTTCCGGCTGCAACCTGCCGCCGAAATTCCTGCGGATACTCGAAAGATACGAACATGATCCGGCATCACTGCAGGAAGCTGGCATCGCCTACGCAGTCGATCAGATCATTGATCTGCTTTCTTCCGGAGTGGATGGCGTCCACATCTACACGATGAACAAGCCTGACGCGACAAGAAGGATCATGGAGAACATCTCCTGTGTCCGCAAGGCGGTCTGCAGAAAAGAGCCGCAAAGATGAAGACGGATCTGAAGCTGGTCGCAAAGTATCTAGGCTTCGGCAACAAACAACCGGACGAACGGACAAAGAACGATATGGAGATGATCGCTGCCCAGTTTGAGCAAGCAATCACGGGGAAATGGACTTATGGACACTATCTCCTGGACCACTCAGTTGAGGGCTTGATCACGCTGGAGGGGACCGCTGTTGTGTTGGAAGGAAAAAGCATCAACCGCACGCTTAAGCGCTGCAAAGAAGCCTATATCATGGTCTGCACATTAGGCGCGCAAGGAGATTTCATCATTGAACGCAATAAAATGATGTCCCCGACTTTGGGCATGATCGCTGATGCTTGTGCATCCGCATTCGTCGAGACGATCGCGGACAGGTGCCAGCAAGAAATCGAAAGTCAACTACCAACGGGAGCCTCATTGACTTTCCGTTACGCGCCCGGATACGGGGATCTGCCTTTGGCCACCAACAAAACGCTGCTCGGGGAATTGCAGTCCGACAAACGGATCGGAGTCCATCTGACGGATTCGATGCTGATGACGCCAAGAAAATCGATAGTGGCGATATTGGGTGTTCTGGAGGAAGGCATCTCCAAAGGGAAGAATCATCGCTGCGGGAACACAAGCTGCAGCGAGTGCGATCTGAACGACAGCTGCACGGCCAGAAGTTAAGTTAGGGGGGACAAAAAGAATGGATATCAGAAAACAAATTGGGGAAGAACTGCTTCTCTTCGATGGAGCGATGGGCACGATGCTCCAGAAATACGGGATGAAAGCCGGCCAAAACCCGGAAGCGTTGAATCTGGAGGATCCCGCGCTGCTAAGCCGGATCCATCGGGAATACGTCGAAGCCGGCGCACAATTCATCACGACAAACACATTCGGCGCCAATGCCTACAAACTGCAGGAAACGGGCTATTCCGTCGCGGAAGTGGTGACTGCTGCAGTTGGAATTGCCAAAGCGGCAACGGCAGGATCAGGGGCGCAGGTGGCGCTCGATATCGGACCGGTAGGGAAGATGATGAAACCGATCGGATTGCTTGATTTCGATCAGGCTTACGACTATTTCCGCGAGCAAGTGGTGATTGGGGCTGCGGCCGGAGCGGATCTGATCCTCATCGAAACGATGTCGGACTTGGCGGAAATGCGCGCAGCCGTTTTGGCGGCGAAAGAAAACAGCAACCTGCCGATCTTCGCGACGATGACCTTTACGGATGACGGCAACACTTTGACCGGGACCGAGCCGGAGATCATGGCGCTCTCTTTGGATGCTTTGGGTGTGGATGCACTGGGCGTGAACTGTTCATTGGGGCCTAAGGAGCTGATTCCCATCATCAAAAGGATATTGGCATTCACAAATACGCCAGTGATGGTGCAGGCGAATGCAGGTATCCCTGTGACGGAAGCAGGAGTCGCCAAGTATAATGTCGTTTCCGCGGCTTACCTTGAGGTCGCGAAGGAATTGGCCGGTTTGGGGGTTTCTGTTATCGGCGGGTGCTGCGGTACGACCCCGGAATACATCCGTGATCTGCAGCAGGCCACAACTTTTTTTGCAAAGAGGGAAATCAATCAATTGAAACGTTATGTCTGTTCCGCGCAGAAGAAGGTTTGCTTGGATGGCCAGATCACCCTCATCGGTGAACGGATCAACCCGTCAGGCAACAAGGCTTTGAAGGAACAATTCGTGGCAGGCAATCCGTTGGCGGCCATCAAAGTCGCTTTCGAACAAGTCCAAAAAGGCGCGGATGTGCTGGACGTCAACACCTCTTTGCCGATGATCGACGAAACGGATTACATGACAAAAATCATCGATGGCATGAGCGGCCTGGTGGAAGCGCCGCTGCAGTTCGATTCGACCAAACCGGAAGTGCTTGAAGCAGCTTTGAGGCGCTACAGCGGCGTTGCAATCGTCAATTCGGTCAACGGGAAAGAATCCTCGATGGCCGAAATCTATCCGATCGTCCAGAAATACGGCGCCTTTGTCGTGGCCTTGTGCCTGGATGAAGCCGGTATTCCGGATGATGCGGTTGGCCGGACCAAGGTCGCCCAGAAGCTGATTGATCGAGCGGGAGCGTATGGCATCGGTGCAGAGCGCTTGTTGGTGGATTGCCTTGTGCTCACTGCGGCTGCCCAGCAGAAAGCGGTCATGGAGACGTTGAAGGCATTGCGTTGGGTCAAGGAAAACACGAAGGCGTTGACTACTTTGGGGTTGAGCAACGTTTCCTATGGACTGCCTTTCCGAGCCTTGATCAACCGAACCTATTTTGCGATGGCCCTGACTTCGGGATTGGATACGGTCATCATCAACCCAGGGGCCGACGGAATCGTCGACACGATGCGCGCCTTCAATGTTCTTTCAGGGCAAGACGAAGGTGCCATCGACTATATCGACTACAACAACAAAAAGGCTGTGGTCAAATCCGATGGTCCCAAGCAGGAAAACGTGGTCCGTTCCTACCGGGAAATGCTGTTGGAGGGCGACGAAACAGGTATCATGAAGGCAACCAACGCCTTGCTTAAAGACAATACGCCATTGGCTGTCGTGGACGATCACATCGTGCCGGCATTGGATGAAGTCGGCAAGCTCTATGAACAGAAAAACATCTTCTTGCCTCAGTTGATTCGTGCTGCCGAAACGGCCGGAAAAGCTTTCGAGACGATCCGTGCAAAACTTGCTGCAGGCAATGAGAAGCTGGAATCGAAGGGGACCATCGTGATGGCTACCGTAAGAGGGGATATCCACGATATCGGAAAGAATCTGGCGAAAGTTCTGCTTGAAAACTATGGCTACGACGTCATCGACCTGGGCAAAGATGTTCCGATTGAGGAGGTTGTGGCGGTTGCCAAGCAACATCAGGTCAAACTGGTCGGGCTGTCTGCGTTGATGACGACGACCGTCACTGCGATGGAGGATACAATCACAGCTTTGCGCGAGGCGGGTTTGCCTGTGAAAGTTTTCGTCGGAGGGGCTGTACTGACAGAAAAATACGCCAAAGCCATCGGTGCGGACTACTATTGCAAAGATGCCCGAGCCGGCGTCACCGTAGCCGAAGAAGTCTTCAGTGCAAACTAAAAATCCCGGAAGAGACTCCATTCAAAATGGGTCTCTTCCGGGATTTTTCTTTTAGGCTGGATGTCTCGTTTTATTCATGTCATCCGGTTTTTTTCTTAGTAGGAAGGCGCTGATGAAGAGCGCGACCGAATACAGTGCCAACACGACATAGAGAACGTTGTTGAAGGAACCTGTCTTCGCAATGATGAAGGCACTCAATTGGTTCCCGGAAAGTCCGGCGAAAGCCCAGGCCGATAAAGCCAGTCCGTGGATGGTGCTGATGCTGTTCATCCCGAAGCGGTCGGCAAGCAGCGGCGGAAGGCTGGAGAAACCGCCGCCATAGCCGGCGTTGATGACACAAAGCGTAATGATGACTAAAGGAGCGATTGCGTTGTTGATGCCGTTCGCCAAAAGCGTAAGCGCCGTAGCAGCGATAGACAGACCGAAAATCCAGATATAAATGGTGTTTCTATCCTTCAACCTGTCTCCGAAAGATGCAAAGCCAAGCCGCCCACTTGCGTTGAAGAGTGCCGTCAACGAGCTGATCACTCCGACAGCACCGAAGCCGATGAAGTGCAGCAAATCCTTCTCTTGTGAGATGAGCGCCAAGCCGCAAGTGATGTTAATGAAGAACATCAACCAGATGCCGATGAAGGTTTTGTTCTTGAAGATGTCGAGGATGTTTTCTCCCTTCTTCATCTTCACGGATACTTCCACCCAATCGGACGGTTTTTTCAACAGAAGGTGGCCGATAAACATCATGATGAAATAAACGACAGCCAGGATATAGAACAGTTTGTAGAGCCGGGTTGGGTCAACGAGCGTACCGTCCGCATTTGTTGCACCCAAAAGCATCTCGATGATCGGGCTGGCGATGACCTTGGCCAATCCGAATCCTGCTACCGCTATCCCTGTAGCCAAGCCTTTATTGTTTTTGAACCAGAGCATCAGCGTTTTGACCGGCGAGAGATAGCCGATGCCGCAACCGATGCCCATCAGGACTCCGTAAGTCAGAAAAATGCCGATCAAGGATTTCTGCTGGATGAAGAATCCGGTACCGGCCATCCCGGCGGCGAAGCAAACCGCCGCAATCAGGGAAGACTTGTGGATATCTTTTTCCACGGCTCTACCCGCGAAGGCAGCCGACATGCCAAGGAAGAAGATGGCGATGCTGAAAGCCCATTCGACATCTCCTTTCGGCTTGCCGATATATTCGGCGATGCCCCCCTTCAGCAAAGACCAGCAGTAGACTGTTCCGATGCTGCAATGGATCAGCAGTGCCGGCACAGCGGCACGCATCCATTTATTTTCAATATTATTCATTTTGAAGCCCCCCTTGGGTAATGATAGTATGGATTGCGTGAATATTTTATCAATCTATCGTCATCATACTATCGATTCGCGGGTAATGCAATCGCTTTCTGACGCGGCCGGGAATAGGCAGTTTGTCCAATCTACAATGTTTTTCCCTGGGAGGCCGCGCAGACGGAATTTTCTGGAAAAATCGAAGATTTGTCGGTAATATGAACTATGGACAGTGAAGGAGGAGTCAGGATATGCAAGTGAATATTAGGAAAGCAGAGCTGCAGGATTTGGCTGCACTGAAAATAATCGAGGATGCGTGTTTTCCGGAAGCCGAGGCGGCGACGCTTGAATCACTCAGTGAGCGGTTGCACCTGTTCCCTGAGAGCTTCCTGGTTGCCGAAGCCGAGGGCGTACTGGTGGGATTCGTGAACGGAGCCGTCATCGATGAACCGATCATCCGCGATGCCCACTACCATGATGCTGCCTTGCATAATCCGGATGGCGCTTATCAAAGCGTCTTCGGGTTGGATGTGGTTCCGGCCTTCAGGAGGACGGGAATCGCGGAAAAGTTGCTGACCGCATTGATCGAAGCGGCCAGACAAGCGGGCAGAAAAGGCTTGACGCTTTGCTGCAAAGAAGAAAAGATTCCTTACTACGAGAAGTTCGGGTTGGTGAACAGCGGCAGATCGAGCTCCACGCACGGGAATGCCGTGTGGTACGATATGATTCTGCATTTTGAAGAAGAAAAAAGGGGAGAGCAAATGGATCTGAAAATCATATTGGCGAGTCAATCGCCAAGACGCAACGAACTGCTGTCCTTGTGCATCAAGGACTTCGCGGTCCAGGCTGCGGATATCGACGAAAAAGCGATAGAAGAACGCATTTTAGCCTCAGCGGGACAGGGAACATTTTTGGACACCGCCACGGAACTTGTGGAAACATTGGCGCGGGAAAAAGCGGCGGTCATCCACCGTGAGAACAGCGAAGCGATGGTCATCGGCTCCGACACTGTGGTCGTGTTGGACGAAAAAATCCTCGGCAAACCGGTTGATGAGGCCGATGCCTATGCGATGCTGCGCGCACTGGCTGGCAAGACCCATTCGGTCCTGACTGGTGTCAGCATTTTATGGGGCGAAAAGGAAGAGACCTTTGCTTCTGAGACGAAAGTCAGCTTCTTCGAGTGGGACGATCGGATGGCGAAGGGAGTGAAGGCATACGTGGCATCGGGCAAGCCGATGGATAAAGCCGGAGCATACGGCATCCAGGAGGAAGCTGCGCTCTGGGTTTCCGGTATCGAAGGCGACTACAACACGATCGTCGGTTTTCCAATCGCATTGGTCGATAAAGCCATCCACCGTTTGCTGACGGAGGCGGAAGCAGAAAAATAGCTTATCGCCCGTTTTCTCCGATGAAGCGCTCGTTGGCCGGAGGAACACTACAGAATGAGAGCTCGAACTCCGGGGAAGATGCGCTGGCCGGAGAATAGCGCCAGAAAAAGAGCGCCAACTACGGGGAGAGCCCCATTCACCGGAGCTACAGCGCAAAAAAATAAATACCGAAAAAAACCGGCGAAGCCTCGCAAAGGCATTCGTCGGTTTTTTAGCATTATTCGTGTATTCAGGAATTGGAATCGGAAAGCTCGATGTGACGGATCACTCGTGCCGGATTCCCAGCAATCACGACATTATCAGGGAAAGATTTTGTCACGACGCTGCCCATACCGACGACGACATTGTCCCCCAACGTGACACCCGGACCGATCACGGAAGAGCCGCCGATCCAGACATTGTTCCCGATCGTGATCGGTTTGCCGTATTCCCAGCCGCTGTTCCGTTCTACAGGATCAAGCGGATGGGTGGCGGTATAGAGGCTGACATTCGGCGCAATCATCACGTTGTTCCCGAAAGTGACCGGGCACGTGTCCAGTATCGTACAATTGAAGTTCGCATAGAAATTCTCGCCGACAAAAATATTGAAGCCGTAATCCAGCGAAAACGTCGGTTCGATATAAATATTTTCCCCAGTTTTTCCGAACCAGTTTTTCAACAGCTCACTGCGCTTGCGGGCATCCGTTTCGTTGTTGAAAAGGTGCATCTTTTCCCGGGAACTGTGCCGCATCGAGGAAAGCTCCGGATTGCTGGAAAAATAAAGTTCACCGGCGATCATTTTTTCTAGTTCTGATTTCATTTTATAGTCTCCTTACGTATAGGATAGTAAATTTTTTTATTATTTTTACTAATTATAACGAAACATTTACTGATTTGATATACGAAATGAATCAGGCGCTATTTTATTTTACGTTTAAAAAAAATCTTTTGACTGGAACAAAACATATTGGATTTTCGGAAATCGGCCTGTTAAATTTTGGATTGTAAAGCATAAATGCAGTAAGATGTGTGTAAGCGATAACATTTTTGAAGTGGATGATTGGGGTTGGTGAAATGAAGGAAGCTATGTTGTACGAAAAGTTGCAGGACGGTAGGGTACGGTGCGGCGTCTGCCCACATCATTGCGTCATAGCGGAAGGCAAACGGGGAATCTGCGCCGTCAGGGAGAATCGGGAGGGGACTCTGTATGCATTGAATTATGGGAAAGCAATCTCGGTTGCGATCGACCCCATCGAGAAGAAGCCGCTCAATCATTTCCTTCCAGGCACTACAGCCTACTCCTTTGCTACAATCGGCTGTAACCTGCGTTGTCTTTGGTGCCAAAACTGGGCGATTTCGCAGGCCTCCAAACCGGATCGTCCGATTTATGGGGAGGACATCAGCCCGGAAGAGCATGTGCGGCGGGCTTTGGCTGCCGGTTGTCCTTCCATCGCCTACACTTACACGGAACCGATCATCTTTGTCGAATATGCGCTCGACACAATGAAGCTGGCCCGTGAAGCAGGGCTGAAGAATATCTGGAAGACAGCCGGCTATGCGACGAAAGAGACGCTGGATGCCATCATTCCATATCTGGATGCCGTCAATGTCGACCTGAAAGGGACCGATGACGAAGTGTACAAAGAATATTGCGGCGGTACAGCGCAACCGGTGCTGGATACGATCATCCGATTTCATGAATCAGGCGTGCATCTCGAAATCGCCACGCTCGTCGTGCCTGGGGTGAATGACCGCATCGACCAACTCGAACGGATGGCGCGGTTCATCGCTGAGGAGGTCGGCAAAGAAGTGCCATGGCATGTCAACCGCTTCTTCCCGGGCTGGAAAATGATGGACACAGCCATCACGCCGATGCAGACTCTGGAAACAGCCGCAGCGCTTGGGAAAAAATTCGGATTGCTGCACGTGCACATCGGCAACGTCTGAAAAGGAGGGATCCCTTATGTTGGTTTTTGGCGTCATCAGTCCGCATCCGCCGCTCATCATTCCGGAAATAGGCGGGAAGGACATCGAAAGGGTAAAACGCACAGTGGCGGCTTTGGAGATGACAGCCGAAAGACTCGCCGCCGCAAAGCCGGACCGTCTGCTCATCATCTCGCCGCATGAAGGCCACGGTTTTGAAGTGCCCATGCATTATCTCGACAGACAATTGCCGCCCAACCTGGAAACGGAAAAGATTTTGGTGACGGTGCCTTCCTACGAGCACTACTACGAATGGGGAAAACGTTATGGGGAAGCTTGCGACCAATCAAATCTGCGCACTGCCATCATCGCTTCTGCCGATCTGTCGCACGTGCTGAAGCCGGAGGGGCCTTACGGCTACCATTCGGCGGGACCTTTGTTTGATAAATTAGTGATCAAAGCCATCAAGGAAAAGGATGCCGGTCAATTGTTGCGGTTGGATGCCGGGTTCCTTGAAAGGGCTGCGGAGTGCGGGCTGCGTTCCATCCTGTTCCTGATGGGAGCGTTCGAAGGCAAGGATTACGAAGCGGAAGTGCTCTCCTACGAAGGTCCTTTCGGGGTCGGTTACCTTGTCGCAACCTTCATGCCTTCGGAGTCCGAAGAGCAAATCAAGGATGCGCGAAGTTCATAAGGAAAGTTTTGGAAGGTTGCGTCATTCATTTTTTAGTAAAAAGAGGCGATAAAGTATGAAGAGAACATTTTTCACCTCGGAATCGGTCATGGAGGGGCATCCGGATAAGCTCTGCGATCAGATAGCCGACGGGATATTGGATGCCATTCTGAAGGAGGATCCGTTCGCGCGGGTGGCTTGCGATGTTTCCGCCAGTACGGGTTTGATCACGGTTTTCGGCCAGATCACGACGGTCAGCATGGTGGATATCCCGGCCATCGTCCGGACGATCATCCAGGATGTCGGCTATACGGACAGCGACTTTGGCATCGACGGGAAGGCCTGTTCCGTCCTGATCGGTTTGGACAGGCAATCAGCTGATATCGCTGACGGGGTTGGCTCCTCTTTGGAAAAACGGCTCGGTTCGGACGATGAAACGGACCAATTGGGCGCTGGCGATCAGGGCCTGATGTTCGGCTATGCCTGCACGGAGACGCCGGAGTTGATGCCGCTGCCGATCACGTTGGCGCATAAGCTGGCCGAGAAGGTTGCGGAGTTGCGGAAATCGGAGGAGCTGCCTTATCTGAGGCCGGACGGAAAAACGCAGGTGACCGTGGAATATGCGGACGGCCATGTCAAAAGGATCGAAGCGGTCGTCATCGCCTGTCAGCATGACGAAGCGGTCGATCAGGAACAGATCAGAGAGGATATGCTCCGGAAGGTGATTCCGGCCGTCATCCCAGCGGAGCTGTTGGATGATCAGACGAAATATTTCGTCAATGCCACCGGCCGTTTCGTCATCGGCGGTCCTGCCGGCGATTCGGGATGGACCGGTAAAAAGATCATCGTCGATACTTATGGTGGTTATGCACGGCATGGCGGAGGCTCCTTCTCCGGGAAGGACCCGACAAAAGTCGACCGCTCTGCCGCATACGCTGCCCGATATGTGGCAAAGAACGTCGTGGCTGCCGGCTTGGCAGACAGCTGCGAGATCCAGCTGGCCTATGTCATCGGAGTGGCGAGGCCCGTTTCCGTCCGAGTCGAAACCTTCGGGACGGCCAGCATCGCCGAAGAACAGATTGAAGAACTAATCAAGAAACACTTCGACCTGCGTCCAGCTGCAATCATCCGCAATTTCAATCTGCGGAAGCCAATCTACAGAAAGGTTGCCTGCTACGGCCATTTTGGCAGACCCGAATTGGATCTTCCATGGGAGCGGACCGATAAGGCCGATTTGCTGGCGGAAGAAGCGATGGATTTGAAACGATTGCCGAAAAGTCAGACAGGGGATGAATTTCATGGATAGAAAGCAACTTCGGCAGGAAAGGAGCAATTTGCTAAAGTTGGTCCTGATCCGTCTCTTTTCAGGGTTGCTTGTGATCGGAGGACTCCTGTTCGCTTTTGCGGGGAGCTTCCGGTATTGGCAGGCTTGGCTTTTTCTGGCGGCGTTGGCGATCCCTTTGGTCATGACGCTCACCTTTTTGCTGCGGAAGGATCCCGCTTTGCTGGAAAAACGGATGAATTTGAAGGAGCCGCGCAAAGAGCAACGCAAAATCGTCCAAATTTCAGGGTTGTTCATGCTCTTGGGCTTTTTCCTGCCTGGATTGGACTACCGCTACCAGTGGTCCGATGTCCCGATTTGGGTGATTGTTGTCAGCGTCATTGTGTTCGAATGCTCCTATGCGATGGTGGTCGCCGTATTCGCCCAAAACAGCTATGCCTCCCGCGTCGTCGAAATCCAGGAAGGGCAGCAGTTGATCGATACCGGTCTCTATGCGATCATCCGCCACCCGATGTATTCGGCTTCCATCATCCTGTACCTTTCGATTCCGCTGATGCTAGGGTCCTACGTTGCCGTGATTCCGATGGCATTGAGTTGCCTCGAAATCATCGCGCGGATCAAAGACGAGGAGGAGATGCTGAAAGCAGGGTTGCCGGGCTACACTGCCTATACCCAACTCATCAAATACCGCCTGATCCCCTACATTTGGTGAGTTTGCGAGTCTGGTACGTTCATTCATACAACAAAACAACAGCCCGCTGACTGGTTCGGATTTTTCCGAATAGTCAGCGGGTTGTTTTGGATTATTGGGTGATTAGATGGCTAGCTTCACGGGTTAGCCCTTCGGAAAGGATAAAGGAACCCCTTGTCTCTGCGAGCCAAGGATACTATTCGACTAACCTGCTGACGCAGGAAGTCTCTCAGCATATTGCGCTCTACGATGCTCAGTTGCATGGGAGTCTTAGGGATTCATCCCTTAGAGTCCCAGTACAAGGTGACCGTAGGGAACGTTGCGAGGCACGATTTCCTAAATTTCTTTCAGGGCTGAGCGAACCCGTTCCGCTTTTCTTATTTATTCAAATATTCTGCCAGTCCGGCATTGCGGAGTTTGCAGGATGGGCATTCGCCGCAACCACCGGGGACCCCCATATAACAAGTATGGGTATGTTCCTCGATGTAGGCAAGACAACCCAACTGATCCGCCAGCTCCCATGTCTGCGCTTTGGTCAGGTACATCAACGGAGTTTCGACGTTGAAATTGTAATCCATGGCCAGGTTCAGGGTCACGTTCATCGATTTGACGAACACATCCCGGCAATCCGGATAGCCGCTGAAGTCCGTTTCGCATACGCCCAGTATGATGGTGCGGATGCCTTTGGATTTGGCAAAGATGCCGGCTAGCAACAGGAACAGGGCGTTCCGTCCATCGACAAAGGTGTTCGGATAGTCCTCGGTATCAGCTTCCTTGATTGTCTGCGACTCGTCCATCAATGCGTTCGTCGTGACTTTACCCATGACCTGCGCATCCAAGATGTGGTGTTCGACCCCCAGATTTTTGGCGATCCATGCCGCCCGTTCCAGTTCGATGCCATGGCGCTGGCCATAGCTGAATGAAAGTGCCACTGTGTTTGCCGCGCCGTACTTTTGGATGGCTTGGATCAGGCAAGTTGTGGAATCCTGCCCGCCTGAAAAGATGACCAAGGCTTGTTTTTGCGTTGTCCCATTCACATTTTCCATCTAGCGGTTATCGACTTTCTCAGGATAAAGATCGTGCTGCGCCAATCGTTGCCAAGCCACGTCTGCCCATCTTGTTTCGGGTTTGCCGTAGTTGCAGTAAGGATCGATTGAGATGCCGCCTCTCGGTGTGAATTTGCCCCACACCTCTATGTATTTCGGCGCCATCAATGCAATCAGATCCTTCATGATGATGTTCATGCAATCCTCGTGGAAGTCGCCGTGGTTGCGGAAACTGAAAAGGTAGAGCTTCAACGATTTGCTTTCGACCATGATCTCTCCCGGGACGTAGGAAATGTAGATGGTCGCAAAATCGGGCTGTCCCGTCATCGGGCACAGGCTCGTGAATTCGGGGCAGTTGAATTTCACAAAGTAATCATTGTCAGGATGCTTGTTCGGAAAAGTCTCGAGGACTTTCGGATCGTAGTCCTGCGGATATTTAGTCTGTTGGTTGCCTAATTGGGTGATGCCGTTCAGATCGGCTTCATTTCTGCCTGCTGTCATTGTTGTTCCTCCTTGCGCTCAGGATTTCAGAAGCGCGCTTTTATAGAATCGTTTTTCCAGTGCCTGCACTAAAAAGTAGCCGACGAATGCCGGTACCGATTGGCCGATGCAGAGGCTGACGACAAGCGGCAGGAACGGGATGGCCAACAGTTGCGACAGGTAGATCGGCACAACGATTCCAGGGATGAAAATGATCGGCAAAATCAGACACCACTTCGGCAGGTTGTATTTGCGGACAGCGTAAACGAGCGAAGCCGTGATGATACCGACGAGGGTTCCTCCAAGCATGTCAATGATCCCAAGTCCGCCGAAGAACAGGTTCGACATAAGATTGGCGAGACCAGCCGGGATGATCAGAAACGGGTTAAAATAAGCTAGGGCGTAAAGAGTTGTGGCGATGCGGATTTGATATTGTCCAAAAGCGAAAGATTGCGTCAGAGCCATGATGACGATGTACATAGCGATATACATTGCTGAAAAAGTTAATTTTTGTGTTTTTGTGAATGATTTTTGCATCAGTCCACCTCCTAATAATTTTTACAACGCCTTACAAGAATAGACAAAAAAAGACGCACGGATGCCGAGAAGGTTGTATCTAAGGATAACAAGCCATCTCAAAAAACATTCCTGCGTTTTGATTGCATGATTCTATTTCCCTAGTTTTATTTAACGACAGGATGGTTACGAACTGTCCCGAACAGTTTAACAAAGAATGGTGTTCTTGCCAAGAGTGGTTTTCGAAGTTTATCAAGCCAAGTTTGTATAAGGGAATTTATTTGATTATAATGAAGATAAAGATAACGCTATCACAGTCGTAAATGAGGGCAGTAGGTTCAATCAGCAGGAAGGATGAATAAAATGGACTACATCAAAAGCCACATCAAGAAAAGTATTTTTATCGAAGCACCACTGAGCAAAGTATGGCAATACGCCGCCAATGTGGGGAATTGGGAAGACATTCATGAGGGCCTGAAAATCGTCAAGCAGATCAGCGGGGACGGCGGCATGTCCAGTGTATACAAAGCAGAATACGACATGTTCGGGAAAATGGTGCCGGTGAACATCGAAGTGCAGCAGGCTGAACTGTTCCCTGAGGAATTTGTCATGCGCGCAGCCATCCGGGTGGACACTGTCGATCCGGCCGAAGATTCTTTCGTGCGGCAAAATTACACGGCCAAAGCGGAGGAAGGCGGAACGACGTTACACTTGGAAAGCATCCAGAATATTCCTTATGTCGATAAGAACAAAACATTCGACAAAGAAGCTTACCAGGAAAAACGGGATGAAATGGCGCAACAAGCGATCGAGCGGATCAGGCTGTTCTGCGAAGAGTGAACTGGCGCAAGCGGTGATGGTGGAACTGGAAGCGGAACCCTTTGCGGGATTCAAACCCGGTTCCATTTTTTAGTCCCATGCTGCACCCTGTTTTCACAAAAACGCGGATTTATTACGTTTTTCCTGTTATACTGAGACGACAAATCAAAAGTGAAAGTAGGACAAGATGAATTATACAACATTTGAAGACTTCGCAATCAGCGAAGAAATCGTTACGGCACTAAAGGCATTGCGTTATTTCAAACCGACGCAAGTACAACAGGAGGTCATCCCGCTGACCTTAAAGGGCAAAGATATCATTGTCGAATCGCAGACCGGCAGCGGAAAGACCGTCAGTTTCGGCGTACCGTTGTGCGAAAGTGTAAACTGGGAGGAAAACCGTCCGCAAGCGCTGATTTTGGTTCCGACAAGGGAGCTGGCTCTGCAAGTGAAAGAGGACATCACCAACATCGGACGGCTGAAGCGGATCAAGGCTACTGCTGTCTTCGGCAAGACTTCCTTCGACACGCAAAAATCGGAATTGAGACAGAAAAGCCATATCGTAGTCGGCACTCCGGGCAGGGTATTGGATCATCTGCAAAAAGGGACAATGAAATTTGACAAGATACGCTACCTGGTCCTTGATGAGGCGGATGAGATGCTGAATATGGGCTTCATTGAGCAAGTGGAAGCCATCATCGATTTCCTTCCGAAACAAAGACAAACGCTGCTGTTCTCCGCGACTATGCCGAATGAAGTGGTGCGTTTGGCCAGCTTCTATATGAAGAACGACCGCGTATCGGTGAAAATGGAAAGCGACGAGGCATCCAAGCCGAAGATTCTGCAATCCTTCATCCGTGTCCAAGAGTCGGGCAAACCCAAGCAACTATTGGATCTGCTGACCGTTGAGAATCCGGACAGCTGCATCATTTTCTGCAATACGCAGGAAGCCGTAAACGGACTGTACACATTCTTAAGTAAAGCAGGTTTGCCGATCGATAAGATGCACGGCGGAATGGTGCAGGATGACCGCACAGCCGTCATGGAAGATTTCCGCAAAGGTAGGCTGCGTTATTTGGTGGCTACGGATGTGGCTGCGCGCGGGATCGACGTCGATAACGTGACGCATGTCGTCAATTATGATGTCCCCGAAGAGAAAGAGAGCTTCATCCACCGTACCGGCAGGACCGGACGCGCCGGTAAAACTGGGATAGCCCTGACCTTGGTTACGCCTAATGAGGAAAGAAGCTGGCAGGCAGTGCAAGACTTCGCTCAGCAGGAAATCACTGAAATCAATCCGCCGAGCGCCCGCTTCGTGCAGCATCATAAAGCGACTTTCGAAAAGAAACTGCAGGAACGCCCCGTCATCAAACAGGCACGGAACCGGGAATTGAACAAGGACATCACCAAAGTCTATTTCAACGGCGGCAAGAAGAAAAAACTGCGCGCCATCGATTTCGTCGGCACGCTGACCAATATTCCCGGCATCGATGCGGATGATATCGGCATCATCACGATCCAGGAAAACGTGACATACATCGAAATCCTGAATGGCAAAGGCCCTTTTGTGATTTCCGAGATGCAGAACCGCACCGTCAAAGGCAAAGCATTGAAAGTGCATAAAGCAAAGAAATAGATGCAGCAAAATTGAACGCTTGAATGCGACGACCCGCATGTCTCCGTTAATTGAGGAGCTTGTCGGGTCGTTTTGCCGCGCTTGCCTCAAGATTTCGGGTGGCATTCCTGCCCGGCAGAGGCTATACTAAGAATCAGAAAGTGGTGAACCAATTGAAACCAGTCGCAACGTATGAAGAAATAGAACAGCAACGCGGAGACAAATCGATTCTGTATGTGGACGTCAGGAGTCCGTCAGAATATGCGAAGTCAACCATACCGGGTGCCGTAAATGTGCCGGTCCTGGATGATGAGGATAGGAAAACAGTAGGGACGCTTTACGTCGCCGGCAAGATCGACGATGCTAAAAGCCACGGTATCCAAACCATTTCCCCAAGATTACCGGAAATGTTCAGCCTCTTCCAGGAGTATACAAAAGCCTACGACCAAGTCGTCATCTTCTGCAGCAGGGGAGGATTCCGCAGTAGTTCGATTTTTTCCTTGCTCAAATCTTTGGGGATGAATGTCCACCGGATGGAAGGCGGCTACAAAAACTACCGCAGCACGATCAACAGCATGATTCCTGTATTGTTCGAAAAGGTCCAGTTTGTGACCCTCTACGGCAATACCGGGACCGGGAAAACAGCCATCCTGGAGGAACTGAAGAAGCGTGGAGCCAATGTGCTTGATTTGGAGGCCTGCGCCAACAACAGAGGGTCCGTCTTCGGAGGCGTCGGCCTTAAGAAGAAACAGCCACACAACCAAAAAATGTTCGAAAGTCTGTTGGTCGAGAGCGCCGCTGGCTGGAAGGAGCCGCTGGTCGTGTTTACTGAAGGCGAAAGCAAGCGGATCGGACAGGCCGTATTGCCGCCTTCGTTGATTGATGCGATGCAGAAAGGCATAAACCTGAACATCGAGGCTTCATTGGATTACCGGATCGGACAGATCAAAAAAGATTACCTCCACAGCAATGAAACAGAGCTCCTCGCAGCGCTTGACCGTTTGAAACCTTACCTGAATGAAGCGCGTGTCGAGGGTTACAAGGAACAGGTGCGCCAGCAGGATTTCGACGCGGTCATCGCGGATCTGTTGGTGAAATACTATGATCCCCGCTACAACTTCAACAAAAAGGAATTTTCTGCCATCTTCCGGAACGAGGACGCAGCAGCAACGGCCGAAGCCATTCTGGAATGGATGAAGCAACGTAACGCTTGATCAGAGAGAAAATAAAACAGAGCAGCTGCCCGTGAAAGCGGGTGGCTGCTCTGTTTTTTTGGATATTTTGCAAGAAGATACTCGTTATATTAAGACGCTCGTGCTCTGGTCGTCCGATTCTTTCCGGTTATCGGACAATGCGAAGACCATATATGCCTTAGTTGTCCGATTCTTCGGGGTTATCGGACAATGCGAAGACCATATATGCCTTAGTTGTCCGATTCTTCGGGGTTATCGGACAACTCGAAGAACATTTATGCTGTGGTTGTCCGATTTCCCCCGGTTATCGGACATCTTTTCATTTTTATCCTTCTTCCGCCAAGCTCCTCAGCGCTTTGGCTGCGTAGTCGATTTCCTCCACCGTATTGAAGCTGGAGAAGCTGAAACGGACCATGCCGCTTTTTTCTGTGCCGAAAGCCTGATGGATGAGCGGCGCGCAATGGGCGCCGGGGCGAACCGCGATTGCGTAATCCATGAAGAGCGCATCGCTGAGGTCGCCGGAGGACCAGCCCTCCAGATTCAGCGAAACGACCGGCGCACGCTCGACGTTTTCAGCGAAACTTCCGTAGAGGGTGATTCCCGGGATGTCCTTGATCTGGTCATGGAAGCGGAAAGTCAGTTCCTGCAGGTGCCTAGTGATCGCTGCCAGTCCTTTCTGGCTGATGTAATCCAAACCGGCGGAAAGGCCCGCCAAGCCATGGACATTCTGGGTGCCCGGCTCGAACAAAGTCGGCATCTCTGTCGGGTATTGCTTATCGAAAGAATGGAAGCCGCTGCCGCCGGTGAACACCGGCACGAATTCCAAAGACCTGTCTCCGAGGCAGATGCCGCCCGTTCCTTGCGGGCCGTAGAGTCCTTTATGGCCGGTGAAGCAGAGGATATCGATGTGCTGCTTCACCATGTCAATGGCGAGGACGCCTGCGCTCTGGGAGGCGTCGACGATGAAAGTCAGGTCGTGCTCCCGGCAAAAAGCGCCGATCCGTTCCAGATCTGCGGCATTGCCGGTGACATTGGAAGCATGGTTGACCACGACTGCACGCGTAGCGGGTCGCAACAAGCGCTCGAAATCAGAATAAAGGAGCGCCCCAAGTTCATCGACGCCGACAAAGGATAGGGCAGCGCCCTGTTCTTCAAGTTGGTAAAGCGGACGCAGGACGGCGTTGTGTTCGGTAGCTGTCGTGATGATGTGGTCCACCGGCTTCAGCAAGCCCTTCAGGACCATGTTCAGCGAGGCGGTGGCGTTTGCCGTAAAAGCGACGTTTGCCGCGTCCGGTACACCGAATAGGGCGGCCGTTTTTTGGCGCAGCATCTCCGTCAACCGCAATGCGTTCAGGGAAACGGTATGGCTTCCGCGTGCCGGGTTGCCCAACTGACCGTCGGCGATGGCATGATAGACAGCTTCAGCCACCGCAGCCGGCTTCTTCAGCGTGGTGGCGCTGTTGTCGAAATAATAAAGTTCAGTCATGCCAGACCTCCACGGATTTTTTCCGGTTCTCAAAACGGACCTCGTAGCAACCATCATTGGAAATGGAACGCTCCGACAGCAACAAGCGGACAGCGTTCAGTTCATCGAGATGCGTCTGCAGCACCAATCCGCATCCGGCCGAAATTTGTTCCGGCATGGGGATCAGCCGGCATTCCTGACCGGCATCCAGGACAACAGCTTCAGCGGCTGCGGCGGCCTGGGACGTCGGAAACGCGACGATGCCGTAATGTTTGCGGTCGATCATGGCGATACGATCTTGGCGGTGCGCATGATTTCAACGATGCGGTACATGTTCGTAAAGGTACCGACCGCCAATTTGTCCTTCACGCCATAGAATTCCCCGCAGATGCCGCAAGTCAGGACCTCGACGCCGTCTTCCTCCAGCGCTTTGAGGTCGTCCAACACGGACGAACCTTCCATCGTCAGCAATGCACCGGCATTGTAGCAGAGCACTTTTTCGGGCAGGATTTCCTGTTCCGTCAAGGAGAAGAGGAAGCTTTTCATCAGCGTACGGCCCAATTCTTCGCTGCCGTTGCCGATGAAGTCGCTGTTCAGTACGACGACATAATTTGTGCCGGATGACTTCAAAGTTTCGGCGGCTTGCTCCGGAAGCGCGGTGTGTCCGGTGGCGTGTGCTTCGTTACCGGCGTTCGGATCGGAAAGCTGGACTTCATAAAGGGAATCATTGATTTTTTCGACTTGGACGGACAGTTTTAGCTGCTCCGCCATCTTGGCAAGGTTCTGCGTCGCAATCTCATTGTCTACGCTGATGAGTATGGCCTCCCCGTTGCTCTCCTTCAAAGCCCGTTTGGTCAGAATGACCGGCATCGGACAAGCTTGTCCGACTGCATCTATTTTTTTCATGCCTTTTTCCTCCTGGTTAAATCATATTTTTGTCATGCTTTTCTCAATGGACGATCGTGATCTTCTTGGTGTCCTTTTCGGTCACTTCGCCGATGATGCCGCAGGACAAGCCCAATGCTTCGATTTCGGCAAGCAGAGCGGCCGCTTCTTCGACAGGGACGCTCACCAGCAGGCCGCCGGATGTCTGCGGATCGAAAAGGATTTCCTCCAAGGCATAGTCATCGATCTGGAAGTCCACATCGGCTTCCAAGTGATTGCGGTTGCGTTGTCCGCCGGCTGTAATCAGGAATTCCTTGGCTCCCTGATAGGCTCCGCTCAGGCAAGGCACGCTGTCGGCGTAGACTGTTGCGGAACAGCGGTCGCTGACCATTTCCGACAGATGCCCCAACAAGCCGAAGCCGGTGATATCGGTGCAGCTGTGGACTGTGTACTTTTTCAGGACTTCCGCCGCATAACGGTTCAACGTCGTCATCGAGACGATTGCCTGGTCGAAGGCTTCCTGCGCCATTTCCCCGGCGCTGTAGGCCGTCGTGATGATGCCTGTTCCCAATGGCTTCGTCAGCAGCAGGACATCGCCCGGGACGCACGTATCATTCCGGTAGATCCGATCCGGATGGACTCTTCCCAATACCGAGAGACCGTATTTGGGCTGGGGGTCGTGGATCGAATGTCCACCGACCAGCACACCGCCTGCCTCCTGAACTTTCTTAAAGCCGCCAGCCAAAATTTTCCCGAGTGTATCGGTGCTTTTTGTTTCGGGCCAGCAGACGATATTCATGGCCGTCAGGACTTCGCCGCCCATCGCAAATACATCGCTCAAGGCGTTGGCTGCGGCGATTTCCCCGAAGAGCGAGGCATCCGCGACCATTGCGGGAAAGAAGTCCAACGTCTGGATCATGGCCGTCTCGGCGTCTATCCGGAATACCGCCGCATCATCGGACGAGTCGAAACCGACCAAAAAATTCGGGTTCTCCTGTTTCGGAAACTGGCTGAGCAGATCGCCCAGAACGCCGGGGCCGATTTTCGCATTGCACCCACCGCAGATAAATAGTTCATTTGATAATTCCTGTTCCATATTTCTCACTCCTGTAGGTCATGACGTGTTCACCTTACAATTATATACCACCAGTCAAAACATAAGGCGGATAATCTGCATATTTTATAAGTGGAGTGTCTGATCGGACAGAACCGCAATATTTTTTGTGCGGGAAAAATAGGCCGCGGATGTGATATGATGAGGAGGTCATTTCTGACGGTTTGCCATCGCTTAATTGAGTGAACACAAGCACGTCCAGGAATATTCGGTTAATAAGAGAAGATAAACAATTAAGGATGGGTGCAAGTGGTGGATAAAGAATTACTGTACGGGACGCTAAAAAAATATTTCGGATATGACAGTTTCCGGGAGGGCCAAGAGGAATTGATCACGAACACCCTGCAAGGGAAAGACGTGCTCGGGATCATGCCGACGAGCGGAGGGAAATCGCTCTGCTACCAACTTCCGGCATTGTTGCTGGACGGCATGACGATCGTCGTTTCCCCGCTCGTGTCCTTGATGAAGGATCAGGTGGACAGCCTGCGGGAAATGGGGATTGCCGCGGCATACCTGAACAGCACGCTCTCCAGAGAAGAGTTTCTGCAATTGATGGATGACATGCGTTCCGGACAGCTCAAGCTGCTCTACATCGCGCCGGAACGGATAGACAACGAGTCATTCATGAATGCTTTGCGCTTTGTGAAGGTGCCGTTGTTGGTGGTCGATGAGGCCCACTGTATCTCGCAATGGGGCAGCGATTTCCGGCCTGCCTACCAAGGCGTGGCCCGACTGTACGATCTGTTCGACAGACGTCCGATGGTTGCCGCCTTCACCGCCACGGCCACTGAACCTGTCCAGGACGATATCCTGGTCCAATTGCGCCTGCAGAATCCGTTCCGGTTGGTGACCGGTTTTGACCGCGGCAATTTGGCCTTCAGCGTGGAAAAGCCCGCCGACAAGTTCAAGTTCCTCGTGAAGGACCTCAATCCGAAGGAAGCGAGCATCATCTATTGTTCGACCAGAAAAAATGTGGAATCGGTCCAGAAGAAATTGGAACAAAAAGGCTTTGCCGTGACGCTTTATCATGCCGGGTTGCCGGAACACGAGCGCCAGCGGAACCAGGATGATTTCCTGTTCGACCGCAAACCGATCATGGTCGCTACGAATGCTTTCGGCATGGGGATCGACAAAAGCAATGTGCGGACCGTTTACCACTACAACATGCCCAAAAACATCGAAAGCTATTACCAGGAAGCCGGAAGGGCGGGCCGTGACGGAGAGGAAGCGCGTGTCATCCTGCTGTTTTCGACGCAGGATATCATCATCAATCAGTTGCTGAACAGCAAGACGAACGACAGCGAAGCGACCAATAAATTGAACAAGATGATCAATTACTGTTACACGAACCAATGCCTGCGCCGGTACATCCTGGAATATTTCGGCGAAACGACAGCTGAGCTGAATTGCCAACACTGCTCCAACTGCCTGCGCCGCACGGAGCAGATAGACATCACGGAAGAAGCCCAAAAAATCCTGTCCTGCGTCGTGCGGGTGCGCGGACGTTACGGCGTCCAGAAAATCATCGGCATCCTGACGGGGAGCAAACAGAAGGGCATCACCGATTTCGGGCTGGATAAGCTGAAGACATACGGACTGATGAGCGCCTATAATGATGGGGAGATCCGCGAAATGATCGGGGTTTTGATTGCGGATGAATACCTGCAGGTGACGGGCGATCAGTATCCTTTGATCCAAGTCACTCCAAAAGCGCTGGAAGTCCTGAAGGAAGGGAAAAAGGTCGGGATGTCCTATGCGGTCGAGTCTGGCAGAGGCACCGCCAAACAGAGCGGAGGCGGCTTGTACGATACCGAGCTGTTCGACCGTCTGCGCAGTGTGCGTACGGAAATGGCGAATGAGCATGGGATTCCTTCCTATATCGTCTTTTCCGACAGCACGCTGCATGAAATGGCCCGCAACTTTCCGACTGATGATGACGGCTTCCTGCGTTTGTCAGGGGTAGGCGAAACGAAGCTGGAGCGCTACGGCGAAGTCTTCATGGGCGTCATTTCCGATTATCTGAAGGAGTTCCCTGATGCCGAATCGATTCTGCAGCAGAAACGGCTGGAACAGAAAGAGCAGGAAGGCAATCCGGAAACCGCGGAAAAACGCCCGAAACCGGCGCAGAAGAATTACGCCGGCACCACCTTTGAGGAGACCTATCGCCTGTATCAAGAAGGCAAAACGGTCGAAGAGATCATCGCCATCAGAGGACTTGCACGGATGACCATCGAAAACCATTTCCGCCATTTGGCCGAGTTGTCAGCATACGAAATGCGTTTGACGGATTTCGTCACGGATGAGCAGGCGGAGGCCATCGCCAGAGCAATCGAGGAAGCAGAGGATCAGCACCTGAAACCCCTCAAGGAAAAATTGGGGGACGACTACAGCTATTTTCAGATCGGGATGGTACTGGCTTTCCGGAAAAGAGAACAGTAGAATGACTTAGAATAAGTTTGGGGGATACTTCATTTTTGAAGCGTCCCTGAACTTTTTGCAGTTATCCGGGTCTTTGGCCCGCTTGTGTTTTTTTTAACGGGGTATTGTTTGGTATAATGGAGGAAAGAGAGCGGTTACGAATGAATGGACGCTCCAATTCTTGTCGCTTACGGTCCTGCCGGGAGGGATTATCATGAGAAGGAACATTTTGTTTATTCTGTTGGGGTTGTTCATTGTTGCCGGATTAGCCCCTGCCCGCATCGCAGCTCCAGCATATTCGTTGGAGAACGTTGCAGTTGTCCAACAAAGTTTGCTGGAGCTTTACGATCCAGCCTACCTAAATCTGGATGGAACGCTTGCCGAAACCGGCAGGGATCATGTCACACAACAGACAAGAAGTGTTGCCGCCCTATCAAGGACACTGGATAGCCAGCCTTCAACGCCAACGGCCGGCAACGCTGAATTAGTTTATACGACTTACTTACAGGACAGTGGTTGGTATCCCGAGGTCCAGGAAGGTGCAATCAGCGGCGGGGCGGCTTTGCCGCTCGAAGCCATCCAGGTGCGCTTGACCCATTTGGCCGAAGCTGGCAGCGTTTCTTATCGGACTTATCGTCAGGAAAGCGGTTGGTCAGGCTATGCCAAAAACGGCGAGATATCCGGAGCGACAGGGGTCGGTGAAGCGATCGAGGCCGTGCAATTCAAATTGACGGGTGCTTTGGCAGCTCAATACGATATTTATTACCGGGTCCAAACGAGCCGCTTCGGTTGGCTGGATTGGGCCGGAAATGGTGAAACAGCCGGAACGGCCGGTTTCCGCTATCCGATTGAAGGAGTTGAAATCGTTCTGATGAACAAGGAACAGACTTTTTTAGGCAAGCGTGAGCAGAACTTCATCGAACGCATCGAACCTGTTTTGTCCTACGGTAGCTATTTGACGGATTCGGGCTGGCAGGAGCCTGTCCTCAATCCGGCGCAAAGCGGATCCCCTGATTCCTCGCAATCGCTGGAGGGCTTGCAGGCGAAATTGGATTCCCAACCTTATTCTGGATCGGTCTCCTACCGTGCCGCCACAAGTGAAAACGGTTGGCTTGAATGGACACAGGACGGATTGGAAGCCGGACTGCCAGGAACAGGTCAACGCATCGAGCGTATCGAAATGCAGTTGACGGATGAACTGGCTGCGCACTATGATATTTATTATCAGGTCCATGTGCCGGGAGTGGGTTGGTTGGATTGGGCCAAGAATGGCGAAACAGCCGGAACGCAAGGATACGACTATGACGTCAGCGCCGTCCAGATGCAATTGGTTCAAAAAGACGCGGCAGCGCCGGGGAAAACGGCAGTCGCTTTCATGAAATACGTACCGAAACCGCCGCCCGCTCCGGTTGCCCCGGTAGTCCCAACCTATCCGACGGGACCCGATTGGACTGTCCAGGATGGCACCTTCCGGACAAACGCCGGCACCAACTATTATGTCGGCTCCAGTTACATCATCATCAGCATCGCCTATCAACGCGTCTGGGCCTACATCGGCAATCAGCAGATCGTCAATGCTCCCGTCATCACCGGACGACCTTCGATGCCGACGCCACGAGGACTGTTCGCGATCCAACCGTATAAGGAATCCCCAAGCGTTCTGATCGGGGAAGATTACGAGTCACCGGTCCAATATTGGATTCCATTTTTGGGGAATGCCTACGGTTTGCATGACGCCTCTTGGCAGACCCAGGGCTTCGGCGGTGATCTTTATCTGTATTTGGGTTCGCACGGCTGCGTCAATACCCCTTACTATGCGGTCCAAACTCTTTACAATACCTATTCCGTCGGCACGCCGGTCGTGGTATATTAACCACCAGACGCGGAAAACCATGAAAAAAATAATGAACAAGCAGGTGAATGTGTGACTAAGAAAAAGATATTGATGATCGGCACGGGCGGTACGATCGCATCAAAAATAACGCCTAACGGGCTCGATCCCCAGCTGACATCAGAAGAGATACTGGCTTTTATCCCCGGCATCTCAGAAATATGCGAGGTCGATACCCTTCAGATCTGCAATATCGACAGCACCAACATCGCGCCTGACATCTGGGTGCTGATGACGGACACCATCAGAGAAAAGTATGAACAATATGACGGGTTTGTCGTCACCCACGGAACCGACACGATGGCTTATACGGCTGCCGCGCTTTCCTATATGATCCAGGATTCACCCAAACCAATCATCATCACCGGAGCCCAAAAACCGATCAATATGGAAATCACCGATTCGAAGACGAATCTCTTCGACAGTTTCCTGTACGCATCTTCAGATTCCGCCAGCGGTGTCCAGATCGTCTTCAACGGGAAGGTTATCCTCGGAACACGGGCAAGGAAGACGCATTCCAAGAGCTTCCAGGCTTTTTCCAGCATCAATTACCCTTATTTGGCGATCATCCAGGATGGACGCGTAATCTCCTACATCACAAAAGAAAAAGCGCCAGCACCGCGTTTCTATGACAGTCTGGATGCGAAGGTCGCGTTGTTCAAGCTGACGCCGGGAGTGGATTCGGATATTCTTGCTTACATGCTTGAACGGAACGATGCCATCATCATCGAAAGCTACGGAGTCGGCGGGATCCCTTCGGCGCCGGAGTACGGGTATTTCGAGGTCATCAACCACTGGATCGGCCAAGGGAAGACTGTGGTCATGACGACGCAGGTCCCGAATGAGGGCAGCGACATGGAAATCTACAAAGTCGGCCACGAACTGAAATCGCGGGTCAATATTTTGGAAGCCTACGACATGATCACCGAAGCGGTCGTATGCAAACTGATGTGGATATTGGGCCAGACGCAAGACCCGGCCCGGATCAAGCAACTTTTCTACACTACGATCAGCAATGATATCCTGTATTAAAAGAGCGGAAAAGCCATCCTCTGCGAGGGCTTTTCCGCTCTTTTCTGTTTCGAGGAGCTATTTTTTGGGTGACTCTACGAACGCAGCCATCCTAAAACGGATCCCTCCATAAGCAATCTAAAACCCATAGCTTCCAGTCGGCGTATCCAGAAAGAGCGGCAGGGTGGGAGGCTGGAAACTGAAAAGCACAAACGCAAGCGCGAAAAGAAGCCAGAGCACGGTTGCCGTTCCAATCCAAATGCGCGGGGGCTCTAAATAGCGATAAGTGCGGGAAGCCAACAGTTGACCGCTGATGATGCCGAAAAAGAACAGCAGCCCGTCAGTGAAAAGGGATTCGATGCCGAAAGCGCCTTTGAGCGTGTAGAATCCGGTAACGATGAGGAGCGGACAGAACAGCATGGACACGATCCCCGCCAGCAACCAACGGGATGGCGAAAGACGGTATCTTTTTCCGAAAAAGAGGAAGATGAATAGAAACCACAGGAAAGTGGACCAGTAACTCATTTTCAGATGTTCCCAGACACTCTCGTTCACGGGGACGAAAGGCGCAGCCCAGCTGGCTTTCCCTAACCATACGAATTCGAAGTGGGAGAGGCCGCCGAACATCAGGATGAACGGGATGCCGGCAACAAAGGGACGGATGATGAATGCATCGGATTGGAAAACTCTTTTTTCAGTCATCGCAAGCACCTCTTTCTCTCGGGCGGGCAATCGTCACGACTTTGGTGGATGAAGTATCTTTCGTGATCATTTTACCACGCGTCGACCCTGACTTCATCTAACTCGGCTGCATGCCAAAAACACCCCTCAGCATGGCGCTCCAATCGGAACTGCCATGCTGAGGGGTGTTTGATTGTAAAAGTTTATTCGAGTTCGAATGCTCCGGTATAAAGCTGATAATATTTTCCTTGTTCGCCGATCAATTTCTCATGATCGCCGCGTTCGATGATACGGCCTTGCTCCATCAGCATGATCACATCCGCATTTTGGATCGTGGACAGGCGGTGGGCGATGACGAAAACGGTCCGTCCCTGCATCAACGCATCCATGCCGCGCTGGACGATCGATTCCGTCCGCGTATCGATGCTGGAAGTTGCTTCATCCAGTATCATGACGGGAGGATCGGCAACGGCCGCACGGGCAATCGAAAGCAATTGTTTCTGCCCTTGGGAAAGGCCTTCGCCGTCGCCGGAAATGACTGTTTGGTATCCCAGAGGCAAACGGGAGATGAAATCATCGGCATTCGCCAAACGCGCTGCCGCATAAATTTCTTCATCGGATGCGTGCAGATTGCCGTAACGGATGTTTTCCAGAATCGTTCCGGTAAAGAGGTTAGTGTCCTGCAACACGATACCAAGGGAACGGCGCAGGTCATTTTTCTTGATGTCTGCGATGTCGATGCCATCATAAACGATTTTTCCGTCCTGGATATCATAGAAACGATTGATCAAGTTCGTGATGGTCGTTTTGCCGGCACCCGTCGATCCCACAAAAGCGACTTTCTCGCCGGGATGGGCATAGAGGCTGATGTCATGCAGAATCTGTTTGTCGGGATTGTAGGAGAAGTCGACATCAAAAAATCGGACATCACCGGTCAGTTGCGTATAACGGACCGAACCATCTGCTTGAGGCACTTTCCATGCCCAAAGTCCGGTGTGGTTTTCGGCTTCCTTCACTTCATCACCGACCATGGTTGCATTCACCAAGGTTACGGTGCCTTCATCCAACTCAGGCTTTTCATCCATCAATTCGAAGATCCGCTCAGCACCCGCCAAAGCCATCACGATCGATGAAACTTGTTGGGAAATCTGGTTGACCGGCATTGTGAAAGAACGGCTCAACTGCAGGAAGGAAGCAATCGCCCCCAAGGTCAATCCGCCGATGCCTGCGACAGCCATGGCGCCTCCGAACATTGCGATCAGAGCATATTGCAGGAATCCCAGATTCCCTAGGATCGGCATCAGGATATTTGCGTAGATGTTTGCGTTCGTCGCGCTCTCACGCAACTCGTCGTTGAGTTTGTCGAATCGTTCCTTCGATTCCGTTTCGCGTCCGAAAACTTTGACTTCTTTTTGCCCGTGCATCATTTCCTCGATATAGCCGTTCACTTTACCGAGCGTCTGCTGTTGCTTGACGAAGTTGACGGAACTCTTGCCGCCGATCGTCTTTGTGACGGTGATCGACAAGGCAACCATCAGGACGACGATTAGCGTCAACGGCAAACTTACCGCCAGCATCGCAGCGAATACGCTGACGATCGTGACCAGGGAAGAAAAGGCCATCGGGATACTTTGCGAAAGCATCTGGCGCAAAGTATCGATATCATTGGTATAGCGGCTCATGACATCCCCGTGCGCATGCGTATCAAAATATTTGATCGGTAAGGTCTGCATATGCGCGAACAGCTCATCGCGGATTTTTTTCTGGATCCCTTGGGAAATGGAAACCATCAGGATGTTGTAGACATACGTCGCCACGACACCGATCATGTAAATGCCGGCCATCATCGCGATCGCACGGTACATGCTGGTGAAAACCGGATTGGTTACGCCCAGTAAAGGCGTGATATACTCATCAATCAGCGTCTTCAGGAAAAGCGAACCCACAACATTGGCAAGTGCGCTTATGAGGATACAGATCAATACAAGGCTAAAGGTGAATTTGTGGCCTTTGGAAATATAGGACAGGAGGCGTTTTGTCGTTTTGCCGGCATCTTTGGCTCCGCGTCGTTTTGGTTGATTAGGCTTCATCAGCAATTTTGCCCCCTTTCGTTTGTGAATAGTAGACTTCTTGGTAAATGGTGTTTGTTGCCAGCAATTCATCGTGCGTTCCGATGCCATTGACGCTGCCGCTCTCCATCACGATGATTTTGTCGGCATCCTGAACGGAAGAGACGCGCTGGGCGATGATGAATTTGGTTGTGTTCGGGATTTCTTCCTTGAAAGCGGTCCGGATCAAGGAATCCGTCCGGGTGTCCACGGCGCTGGTCGAGTCATCGAGAATCAGGATTTTTGGTTGTTTCACCAAAGCGCGCGCGATACAGAGCCGTTGTCTTTGCCCGCCGGAGACGTTTGTGCCGCCTTCTTCAATATAAGTGTCGTAGCCATCAGGAAGGCGTTGGATGAATTCATCGGCTTGAGCTTGTCGCGCCGCAGTCATCAGCTCTGCATCGGTAGCGGCAGGATTGCCCCAACGCAGATTGTCTTTGATCGTTCCCGAGAACAGGATATTTTTTTGGAGCACCATAGCGACTTCGCCGCGTAATGTCTGCATATCATAATCGCGTACATCGACGCCGCCGACTTTCACCGTACCACCGGTTGCATCATAGAGACGCGGAATAAGGTGGACCAGAGAAGTTTTAGCACTGCCGGTTCCGCCGATGATGCCCACAGTTTCCCCTGATTTGACGGAAAAACTGACATTTTTCAAGGCAAGCTTCTGCGGATCGTTGGTGTAACTGAAGTCAACCTGCTCGAAACTGACAGATCCGTCAGGGATGACTGTTATCGGATTGCTGTTGTTCTTCAGGTCGCTGTCCTCACTCAGTACTTCCACAATCCGCTCCGCTGAAGCACGGGAGATCGTGACCATAACGAAGACCATCGAAATCATCATCAGACTCATCAGAATTTGGGAAGCGTATGTGATCAGACTCATCAGTTGGCCTGTCGTCATCGAACCGGAGACGATCATGCGTGCGCCCAATAGGGACAAGGTCAGAATGCTTGCGTACATCGTGAACTGCATCAGAGGGCTGTTGAACGCCAATATTTTTTCGGCCTTGGTGAAATCAGTGTAGATTTTCTTGGAGACGGATTTGAATTTTTCTGTCTCGTGCTCTTCACGCACAAAGGATTTGACGACCCGGATGCCATAAAGATTTTCCTGGACGACCCGGTTCAGCTTGTCATAGGTGCGGAAAACTCTCTGGAAAATCGGGAAGGCTTGTGACATGATCAGGTAAAGACCGAAGCCCAGGAACGGGATCGCTCCAAGGAAGACCATCCCGAGTTCACTGTTGATGCTCAGAGCCATCAACAATGAGAATACGAGCATAAGCGGCGCCCGGACCATGATCCGGATGATCATCTGGTAAGAGTTCTGGACATTCGTGATGTCCGTCGTCAAACGGGTGATCAGACTGGATGTCGAAAACTGATCGATATTCGAAAATGAGAAATCCTGGATATTGTAGTACATGTCCTTGCGGATATTTTTGGCGAATCCGGCCGAAGCTTTTGCCGCATGCAAACCGGACAGGACTCCGAACCCTAATGAGAAGAGGGTGGAGACGATCAAAATCAGTCCGATTCGGATGATGAAGGGCATGTCTCCTTCTCCGATCCCTTTATCGATGATCATAGACATCAAATAGGGGATAAGCACTTCAAGGACGACTTCCAAAGTGACATATATAGGGGCAAGGATCGAGTCCTTTTTATACTCGCGTATGCTGCCCATGAGTTTTTTTATCATAGCGTTAATCCTTTCCGTAAATAATGATTGGGTGAGTTTTGAAACGGTTGAGGCAATCAGCTCTCGGCATTTTTCGAAATTTTGGCGAGAATCGTCAAGAAAGTTGCGATTTCTTCTTCGCTTAATCCTTTGGACAATTGGCTCTCCACGGAATCAATCACTTGTTCCGTATTTTTTTTTGCATGCAAAGCCTTATCCGTCAGCATCATTTTCCGCAGTCTGGCGTCATAAGGAACGGTTTCCCGCAGCAGCAAGCCATCTCTTTCCATCGTATTCAGGATGCCTGTGACGGTCGATTTGCGTATGTCGAATTTCTGTTCGAGATCTTTCTGAAAGACGTCCCTCTCTGCGGATTCTTTAGCGAGATAAGAAACGATCGCAAATTGCATGCCGGTCAAGCCATAACTATTATTTTCGGTCAAGTGTCTGTTCATGAGGCGCTTAACTTGTTGCCAAACTGATCTGATCCGGAATCCCAGCAGTTCTGTGTTGCTCATTATTTTTCACCACCCATATAGTTCGTGCCCTAACTATATTATGCCTGTTACGAGGGATTGTCAATCATCTTGCTTACTTTTGAATCTTTTTTATTTACTAAGAATACCGGGTGGGGTATAATGTGTTTTGTTGATAAGAAATTAAAGCAAAAATATACAGTTTAAGGAAGGATAGATAAAGAATGAGCACACAAGTAACAGATAAAACATGGCAGAGTGAAGTACAGGAAGGTTTGACATTGATGGATTTTTGGGCGCCTTGGTGCGGACCTTGCCGCATGCTTGGACCCGTTTTGGAAGAAATCGAAGAAGAGATGGACAACAAAGTGAAAATCGTCAAATTGAACATCGACGAGAACCAAATGACGGCTTCCCAGTTCGGCATCATGAGCATTCCGACAATGGTGTTGTTCAAAGATGGGCAACCGGTGGAAAAACTGACCGGCTACCATCCGAAAGATGTTTTGGTTGACTACCTGGAGACAAAATTAGCGTAATATAATATGGAAGAGGGGGCTATCTCGTTGAGGTGGTCCTTTTTTTGACTGTTCCCCGCTCTTGAAGACGCGATTGTTTGCCGCCTTCCCGCTGTGATATAATGGGCTATCATGTTCAGACAGAAAAAAATGATTGCATAGAGGCAGAGAAGGGCGGAAGCAGATGGGCGAAAGTACATTGTATCAGCATCAGACGCTGGGGGATCTGATGGCGGGGGTATTCGACGGGACCCTGACATTCGAAGAACTATTGAAGCACGGGGACATCGGAATCGGGACTTTCCATGATTTTGAAGGGGAATTGATCCTGCTGGATGGTATCGCCTATCAGGCGAAGGAGGACGGTTCGATCTCAAGCGTGGATCCAGCGCAGACAACGCCGCATGCTGCGGTGACGTTCTTCCGACCGGACCGCGAATACGATATCGACAGGCCGATGACGCTGAGAAAAGTACGCTCGGACATCGTCAAGCGCGTCCGCAGCCGGAATGTGTTTTCGGTCGTTAAGATTACAGGGCATTTCGAGTATATGCATACGCGGGCGGTGCCGAAGCAGCAGAAGCCATATCCGCGCCTGATCGAAGCGACGCGCGTCCAGCCGGAGTTTGAGGCCTATGATATGCAGGGAACCGCAATCGGCATCTATACGCCAGAATTGTTTGACGGGGTAGCCAAAGGGGGCTTCCATTGCCATTTCATCAGCGACGATCGCAAGTTCGGCGGACATATCCTCGATTACATCGTTGATGAAGCAAAATGCGAAATCCAAACCATCGAAAGCATCACGCAACATTTCGCCGTCCAATCCGATGATTTCATGGACAAGGAAATCGAATACCACAACCTGGCGGAAGAAATGGCCGAAGCAGAGGGTTGATGAAGAAAAGTATATAAAAAGCGTTGGATAACCTCCGGAGACCGGGGTTATCCAACGCTTTTAAATTTTGTATTTTATTCGATTTTTTCCAGAACAACGCGGGCCAATTGCACTTTGATCTCATCGGCGGTGGCGATATCCGGTGAGAAGGCTGTGGCAGTCCCGCAAGCGACGGCTACCCGGAAAGCTTCCAATGGGTCCCCAGTACGGATAAAGGTCCCTACAAACCCGGCCACCATGGAATCTCCGGCACCGACCGGATTGGCGACTTCCCCGGATAAAGGCGGCGCATAGATGACTTCATTTGGTGTGAAGAGCAAAGCTCCATCCCCGCCCAAGGAAACAATGGCATGCTGCGCGCCCAATTCAACCAGTTGTTTGCCGTAAGGTATAACTTCCTGCCAAGTGGTGAAAGTCCGTCCGAAAAATTCGCCGACTTCCTTCTGGTTGGGTTTCACAACCAATGGATGATACTGCAGACTGTTACGCAATTCCTCCTTAGTGATGTCGCAAGCAAAAGGCACGCCTTCCTCGTGCAAGGACCGGATCAGCTGTTCATAAAAATCCTTGGGCATGGAAGGGAGCTTGCTACCCGACATCACAACGAAGTCCTGCGTCGAGATGTCCTCGAAACCTTTCATGAAACGGGCGACTTCCTCCTCGGTTGCGTTGGGACCGTAGTCGCTGATTTCGGTATCCTGATCTGATTTCAATACAAGATTGATACGGGTACGCTCTTTGATCACGGTGAATTGGTTGAGGATATTCAGTTCCTCCATGTATTCGCGCACAAAATCACCGGTGAAGCCGCCACGGAAGCCCAACGCGATCGAGGGTATTCCGAGTGCTTTCAGGACGCGCGAAACCATGATGCCTTTCCCGCCCGGCGTGATCAGTTCATCCTGCATGTGATGGGATTGGCCCAAAGTTAATCGGGGGACAGTGACGATATAATCGATGGTCGGATTCAGTGTGATTGTGTAAATCATATAAAACTCCTCCAGTCTGGGATGGCACGCAGTTCTTTTCGCGTTCAACCAAAGTATAACCCTGTCGGCTGGCAAACTCAAAAAATAGCCTTTTTGGGCAGATACCCTTGCCAGAACGGAAAAGCCGTAAGCATAAACGCATGAAAAAGGACGGAATTGTGCTAAAATAAAGGGCATCATGAAAAGGTCCAAATTAGATAAATAGAGTATACGAACAGGAAGGAAGAAGCTTCGGATGACAGACGAGAACTTAACTGAAAACATAGACGAGAGGCTAAAAGGGATAGAGAACAACATCAGAAAAAACATGTCCTTGAGCAGCGTCCCGGTCTTGATGGAAGCCATCCGGACGCATCCGGATCATCCGCATGTGAATTACTTGTTGGGGCTCAGCCACTACAAGAACCGCAATCTGGAAAAAGCGATGCATTATGCATTGCGGGCAGTGGAATTGGACGGCACCGGCGATGCCTATTTGACGCTGCTGGCGAAGCTGTATGCGGAGGACGGCGATGACAAGGCAGCCGAGAGCTATGCGCAAGCCGCTTTCACCCGCAACCCCGCCAATTGGGAAGCGGCCCTTGTCCTGGCGAAGATGGCATTCGAAAAGAACGACCTCCCGCGGGCGCTGGAACTCGTCGATCAGGTGCTCAAGCACACTCCGAAATCTTTCGCGGCATTGCGTTTGAAATCGAAAATCTACCTGCAGCAGGAAGAGGAACTGGAAACGATCTTGGCTTCCATCGAAGAGTCCGAAAAATACGGCTATGATGATGCTATCGAATACGATCGCGTTTATGCCTACTACATCCACGGCCGTTTCGACGAATGTCGCCGTATCCACAAGGAATTGGAACGGACGCGGCCGCTTTCGCACAGCACCGAAAAAGTCGGCAAATTGATTGCGACCATGCAATCGAGCAGGCTGGCAAGAAGAGGGGCGCAAGCGGATTACTTCCATATGGATGCGACCCATTCCAACCGGAAAGTCAAAGTCTCTTTGGAAGAGTCCCTGGCCGAACTGAATGATCTGATCGGTCTGGCGGAAGTGAAGGAGACCATCAACCGGATCGTGAAGCTTGTCGAATACGACAAGAAACGGGCCTATATGCTGTCGATCGAGAAGAATGAACAGCCTTCCTATCATTTCGCCTTTTCCGGCAATCCGGGCACAGGGAAAACGACGGTCGCCAGGATTCTGGGGGATATCTTCTATTCCCTGGGCATCCTCGAATCGGGTCAGTTGGTGGAAGTCGATCGCTCGGATCTGGTCGGCGGCTACGTCGGCCAGACTGCCCAGAAGACAAAGGCCGTTATCGAGTCGGCCATGGGCGGGGTGCTGTTCATTGATGAAGCCTATTCCTTGGCGTCCTCGGACAGCGATTCGCTCGATTACGGTTCCGAAGCCATCGACACTTTGATCAAAGCGATGGAAGATCACCGCAATGATTTCATCGTGATCCTTGCGGGTTATGACACAGGCATGAAGCAGTTACTGAAATCGAATCCGGGCCTGTCTAGCCGCATCAACATGCAGATCGATTTCGAGGATTTTTCCGATCAGGAATTGCTGGAAATCGCCAAGGTGCAAGCCAAGGATAACCATTATACGCTGACTGAGGAGGCGGAGCAGGCTTTCAGGGTCAAAATCAATCAGGAAAAAGTGGTCCCGCAGTTCGCCAATGCGCGTGCCGTCCGGAACATCATGGAAGAAGCGATGCGCGAACGGGCCTTCCGTCTGAGCGAAAAGCCGGTGACGAAGGATGATCTGGTCATCCTCGAGCCGCTCGATTTCGGCATCGACCCGAACCAACTGTTCGGGGATAATATTGAAGACTTGATGGCGCAGCTGCGCAATCTGGTCGGGTTGAAGGATGTCAAAAAACAAGTTAGCTCGATCATGAATTACGTACGTGCCGAAAAGCGCCGGGAAAAGATGGGGCATCCGATGAACGATTTGTCCTTGCACATGGTCTTCACCGGGAACCCCGGCACAGGCAAGACAACCATCGCACGGCTGATCAGCCAAATCCTGAAATCCATCGGTGTGCTGAAGCGCGGCCACATGATCGAAGTCACAAGGGAAGAGCTGGTCGGGCAATACGTCGGCCAGACCGGACCGAAGACATTGGAGAAAATCAAGGAAGCTTACGGCGGCGTCCTGTTCATCGATGAGGCCTATTCCCTTTATTCCGCCTCCGAAAACGATTTTGGTTATGAAGCCATCAGCGCTTTGATCAAGGAGATGGAGGACAACCGCGACAAGTTGGTCGTCATCATGGCGGGCTATCCGAGCGAGATGGAGCAGATGCTCAGCATGAACTCCGGCATCCGCAGCCGGATCGCCTACACGGTCGATTTCCCGGATTACGACAGCGAAGAACTGACGGAAATCTTCCACATGGCCGCCACCCAGCAAGGTTTTGTGCTGACGGAGGAAGCCCAGGAGAAAGTGAAGAATCTGTTCGTGCAGTCCTATACAACACGCGACAGCCATTTCGGCAACGCCCGCACAGCCAGGAGCCTCTTCGAGAAGGCGAAGCTGCACCAAAGCAACCGCCTGGCCGAAGATGAGGAGGCCGACCTGTTCACGATCCTGCCGGAGGATATCGGAGAGAATTAGTGGACAAACAAAAAACTTCTGCATTACGGAATTATTCCGTAATGCAGAAGTTTTTTCTTTTATTCGGCGTTTCCTGATTTTTCGATTCCGGCAATCCCGAAAGCGCCGGGACCACCGTGGGAAGTGATGACGCCGCCGGTCTGGACCCAAGTGACATCCTGGAAGCCTTTTTTCTTCGCGTAGTTTTCCATTTGGGTCATGATTTCTTCATCCAAGCCGAGCGATTTGATGAGGTACAGCTTGGTGTCGTCGATGGCGTAAGTTTTCAGGTAGTCATCAAAAAAATCGACAACGACGCGGCTCATCTTGCCGCGGTATTTTTTTGTGGAAACCAATTTGCCGTCGATCAATTCGATCGTCGGTTTTATCTTCAGCAGCGATGCACCCAAATAGGCTGCATTGGAGACGCGGCCGCCTGCCCTCAGGAACTCGAGACCGGATGGCATGAACGAGAAGTGCGTGTGCGGCACTACAGCTTCGATGGCGGAAATCAATTTTTCCACTGCGATATCCGGTTCCTTTTCAAGCAAATCAGCGGCATAAAGCACGATTGCGGCCAAGCCGCCGGATACGTTCAGGGCATCGATGAGGTGGATGTTCTCGAAATCTTCCGCCGCCAACACGGCACTCTGGAATGAGGAAGAGGCCTTGGAGGTGTAGCCGATATGCACGATGATGCTGTCGGGCTGCTCAGAGCGGATCTTTTCGAAAAAAGCGGTATATTCTTTCGGATTGGTTGCGGTAGTGGAAGGCGTTTTTTTGGTTCGCTCGTAATAATCATACAGATCCGTGACCGGAAAAGATCCATCAAGATGATCGATATCATCCATGATGACGTGCATCGATACAATCTGGATATTGTGTTTCTTTGCCAAATCAGTGGGGATATCCGCGCCGCTTTCAGTCGTAAGGATTACTCTGCTCATACTATTCCTCCGTCTCCAATGGTCAAATATGTTATTGCCAATGGACTTAATTTGTTGGTTCCAATATACCACACTTTTAGTGCCCAACCAAAAAGTGTTATGATTGAATCAGAAACAGGAAGGGAAGAATGAGGCATGGTAAAAAATGGGAAAAACCGGAAATCGGATATCGTTACGATGCTTGCGGTTGCGGGGTATGTGCTGTTCTTGGTGGTTGGCTTTCCTGCGGCTGAGAGAGCAGGCGGCTTTTATCCGGCGCTGATGATTTTGGCGGGAATCGCGGTTCTGTTCGCGATCGTCTACTACCATTCGCGCGTGAATGCGTACGTCTGCCCAAAATGCCGGCGCAAATTCAAAATCAGCTTCCTGACGGATCTGTTGTCGTTGAACGGAGGCAAGCAAGGCAAACGGCTGGCCTGCCCGCATTGCGGCTTCAAAGGTTGGATGCAGGAGACTGCTCCTGACGAGGAATAAAAATCAGCCTATGTTGGGGTCAAATTGTCGAATGCACTTCTTGCATTCGACAATTACGTCTCATTCAGATGCAAAATTGTCGAATGGGCTCAAGTATTCGACAATTTCGTCCCGTCCGGCAATAAAATTATCGAATGCACTTCCTGCATTCGACAATTTCGGTCCACCACCCACCAAGCTAAGGTCAACAGCACCAATAAAATCAGAAACGAGCAAAAAAACAGAGGCCATCTCATTTTACTTTGAGACGGCCTCTGCTGAGGTCAATTATTTGGTTGCTTTTTCCAGATGCTTGCTGCGCAGTTGGCCGCAGGCAGCATCGATGTCAGTGCCGTGTTCCTTGCGGATTACGCAATTGATATTGTTCTTTTTGAGGATATCATAGAATGCCAAAATATCCTTTTTGGTGCTGCGCTCGTATTTGATGTGTTCGGCAACCGGATTGTAAGGGATCAGGTTCACGTAGGAAAGGTGACGCTTATCCTTCAACAAGGCAACCAATTCGTGCGCCTGCTCAGGTCTGTCGTTCACGCCAGAGATCATGATGTATTCGAAAGTGATGCGGCGGTTTGTCTTTTCCAGATACTCGTCGATGGCGGACATGACTTCCTTCAGCGGGTGTTTGCGGTTGATGCGCATCATGCGGCTGCGGATTTCATCGTTCGGCGCGTGCAGGGACAAAGCCAAGTTGACTTGCAAGCCGTTTTCCGCGAATTCGCGGATTTTCGGAGCCAATCCGCTGGTGGAAACCGTGATATGACGAGCGCCGATTGCCAACCCTTTCGCGTGGTTGACGATGTTCAGGAAGGCGATGACATTGTCGTAATTGTCGAACGGTTCACCTATGCCCATCACAACGATGTGGCTGACGCGTTCACCATTGCCTTTTTGATCCAAGTAGTGCTGGATCTGCATAATCTGTGCAACGATTTCGCCGGCAGTCAGATCGCGTTGCTTGCGTTTCAGGCCGCTTGCGCAGAACGTGCAGCCGATATCGCAGCCGACTTGCGTCGTGACGCAGACGGACAATCCATAGTCCTGACGCATCAGGACGGTTTCGATCATCAGTTTGTCTTCCAGTTGGAAGAGGTATTTAGTTGTGCCGTCCGCTGATTCTTGGACGACCACTTGATTCAGGGGCTGCAGCAGAAAGCTGTCGGAGAGAAGGGCAACCAAATCTTTAGACAGGTTCGTCATTTCCGAGAAATCGAGGACGCGTTTGATATATAGCCAGTCCCAGATCTGTTGGGCGCGGAATTTTTTCTGGCCTTGTTCCAACAACCAAGCTTCCAGCTGATCCAAAGTCAATCCATAAATAGAAGGTGTGTTCATTATACTTTCCTTTCTTTACCGTTCAAATTTTCAATCCATATCATAACACATTTTTATGAAAATGGAATTACATCCTTAAAATAAGTGAAAAGGTGCAAAAAAGCACTTCAAATGCATGGAATTCCCGGCGAAGGAATGCTCGCCGGGAAAACGCCACCGGAAGCGCCTGAAATTCCCGATGAAGGAATGCTCGCCGGGAAAACGCCACCGGAAGCGCCTGAAATTCCCAATGAAGGAATGCTCGCCGGGAAAACACCGCCGGAAGCGCCTGAAATTCCCGACGAAGGAAGTGTTTGCCGCAGTTGGGTTGTCCGCTAAAATCCGAACAAATCCTTCAAGAACACTACGCCGATGCCGAACATCACCAACGTCGCAATGCCGCCGACCACATTTCCCAAACGGCGATTCGTATGGCTGCCCATCACCTTTTTATTGTTGCCGATGAAGAGGATCAGGAGCATCAGGGGCGGGGCCATCAAACCATTGATGGCTGCGGAATAATACAAAGCTCTCATCGGATCGATCCCGACAAAATTGATCGTCAGTCCGATGAGCGTGGCGATGGTGATGACGCCATAGAAACCATGCGCCTCCTTCAGTTTCTTACCCAGACCCGTCTCCCAACCAAAAAATTCGGAAATGGCGTAGGATGAGGATCCGGCCAAAACAGGCACACCAAGCAGGCCTGTTCCGATGATGCCCAAAGCGAACAGCCAATAGGCGAAGTCTCCCACCAAGGGCCGAAGCGCTTGAGCGGCCTCCGAAGCAGAATTGATGGTGGTGATGCCGCTAAGGTGAAGGGTCCCGGCTGTCGTCAGCACAATCATGAAAGCAGTGACTGTCGTAAAAAACATCCCGACAATCGTATCAATCTTCATATCCTGGATATCCTTGACAAAGATGCGGGGTTTTCCGATGCCGATCCCTTTTATTTTATGCTCGACGATCTCTTTTTCCACTTCTTCATCCGCTTGCCAAAAAAACAGGTAAGGGGAAATCGTCGTCCCTAAAAAGGCCACCACATTAAGCGTGAATTCCCGGGAAGGGTAAAAGGTTGGGATGAGGGTATGCTGAAGGACAGCACCCCAATCCTGGCGGACCGTGAATGCCGTGAAAAAATAAGCGAACAGGGAAAGCGTCAAAAGCATCAGGAATTTCGAATAATTCTTGTAATCCATAAAAATTTCCAGGACCAAGGTCAGGGCAGTCATGATCAGGATCCAAAAAATGAACGGCAAACCGAGCACCATCTGGGCTACCGCGGCCATCGCGCCCAAATCGGCACCGATGTTGATGGTATTGGCGATGAACAGAAGGGAGATTGCCGGATAGCTTACCCACTTAGGGTAGGATTGTTTCATGATCCCTGTCAGCCCTTTACCGGATACCATCCCGATCCGTCCGCACATTTCCTGGACGGCAATCGCAAAGATGCACGAAATCGGAGAAAGCCACAACAGATGAAGGCCGAACATGGCTCCCGTCTGCGAATAGGTGACGATTCCGGATGGATCATCATCAGAGGCTCCAGTGATTACGCCAGGTCCAAATTTTTTGAGGAATTTTTTGGTCTTTTTGAGAATTTTACGCATCTTTCTCACTCCCTTATTGGGTTGTGCATCTGCAACCAGAATTTCCGAAAAGAGTTGCGTTGGCCATCATCAGTGTCGGTCGGCAGTGGGATAAGGGAGCGGGTTTGCCCAGTTTTTTTTATCTTCTTTGACATCATCATACCCACTATCCGCTAAGCTTGCAAGCACTTGCATCGCCATATGATATACTATTGATAGGAACGCAAATAACGAAAAATCCCGACTGTCGAGGTGGACTAAAATGGAAGAATCAGCTATAAAAATTGAAACGATCGATGCATACATCAGCCGCTATGATGAGGATATCCAGGCAATCCTGCAGGAATTACGCAGGCTGATAAAGGAAGAGGCACCTGATGCGACAGAAAAAATCAGTTATCAGATGCCGACCTTCTACCTGAACGGGAACCTGGTGCATTTTGCTGTGCAGAAAAATCATATCGGTTTCTATCCCGCACCAAGCGGCGTAGATGCTTTCAAGGAAGAATTGACGGAATACAAGACCTCAAAAGGCGCCATCCAATTTCCACTGACGAAACCTATCCCATACGAGCTTGTGCGCCGGATTGTCCGCTTCCGGGTCGAAGAAGCGAAGCAAAATAAGAAACAGAGCAAATAAAGAACGGATTCGTTACCAAATTTGAATATGGAAAAAGGAGGGACGTTCATGAATTTGCATGCAGTCTTAACCGAAGTCATCCCAACACTTGCGAGCTTGATCGAGGGCATCGGCGTCCTGATCATCCTCTATGGATGCATCAAATCATTGTATCTGTTTTTTAAAGACAAGTTGAATTTGAGCAACAATCAACCGAAACTCGAATTGGCCAAAGCGCTGGCGTTCAGCTTGGAGTTCAAACTGGCCGCGGAAATATTGAAGACAGTCATCATCCAGACGATTGATGAATTCATCGTCCTGTCTGCCATCGTCATCCTACGGGTTGTGCTGACGGTCGTCATCCATTGGGAAATCAAAAGCACCAATTCAGAAGTAGGGGAGTGACTTTTCCCCGCTCCTGGCAAATTAAATGAAAACGTTCTTTTTTCGCCCCGTTTTTGCCATCCTTTCGACATACTTCTTTCCTATACTGAACCTGTAGAAAAGAAGATCACGAAACATACAAAAAAGGGAGCGGGTCAAAATGAAAAAGTGGATGAACGGAATTGTGGGCGGGGCTTTGGCAGTCTTACTATTCAGCGGCACCGGCGTCATGGCATCCGAGGATGAAGAATTATATGGCGCTGCCGCGGTCAGCGAAGGCGAAACGTATACAATAGAAGAAATGTTGATTTACGCCATCCAGGATGAATATATGGCCGAAGCGTCCTACGAAGCGATCATGGAAGCATACGGAACGGTCAAACCATTCACAAGCATTGCCAGAGCGGAAGGCACACACATTTCATTGTTGTTGCCGCTGTTTGAAAGTTACGGATTTGAGGTTCCGGAAAATGAAGCGGAAGCCCGTATTGAATTGCCGGCTTCCTTGGCGGCAAGCTTTGAAAAAGGCGTGGCCGGCGAAATCGAAAACATCTCTGTTTATGGGCAATTCCTTGAGGACGAAGATTTGCCGGAAGATGTCAGAAGTGTCTTTGAACGTCTGATGGCAGCTTCCGAAAACCATTTGGCAGCCTTTGAACGCGGCGTCGCCGGAAATCCTGATGGAGCCGGCAGGAAAAAATGATACAAAACCATAGAACAAGCCACGCGCATAATCAACTTGCGCGTGGCTTGTTTTGTATAAGTGTTTAAGCTGCCGGTTGTCCGATAACCGCGAAGAATCGGACAACCGGCACGCAAACGACCTGTAGCTTGTCCGATAACCGCGAAGAATCGGACAACCGGCACGCAAACGACCTGTAGCTTGTCCGATAACCACGAAGAATCGGACAACCGGCACGCAAACGACCTGTAGCTTGTCCGATAACCGCGAAGAATCGGACAACCGGCACGCAAACGACCTGTAGCTTGTCCGATAACCGCGAAGAATCGGACAGCCAACGCGCAAGCGACCTGCAGCTTATTTTTTTATGGTGGATAGTATAGCAGACCTGTATGTTAAAGTGTGCGGAAAAGATCAGAAAAAATGTAAAAACTGGCGGGAGACGCAAAAAGCACAATGATCGGGTGTATAATGGGGATAAAGGTTAGAAGTAACCAGCTTCATAATGTAAGCGTTATCTTTATTGAGGGGATGATGTGATGGGAATGGAAGGTGTTATCTTGGCTGCTGGAAAGTCCTCCCGTATGGCGGGAAATTCAAAAATGACGATGGATTTGAACGGCAGGACCGTAATCGAAAGAAGCATCGATAGTCTGAGTCCGTTCTGCAGCCGCATCATCGTTGTGACGGGATTCCATTCCGAAGCAGTGAGGGAATCGGCCGGACACTGCCGGGATGTCATCTTTGTTCACAATCCGGACTGCGAAAAAGGCATGTTCTCCTCCTTACGGATGGGCTTGCAACGTACTGAAGCGGAGCGTGTCCTCATCCTGCCCGGCGACTGCCCTTTCATTACCCATGAAGTCTGCGAGAAGCTGTTGGCGGTTAAAGGGGATATCGTTCTGCCTGCCTATCAGGGAAAGTGCGGGCACCCGGTCCTGTTGAACCGCCGGGCGATTGAAGACCTGTTGGCGGATGATCGCTGCCAAAGCCTACAGGAATACCTAAGCGCAAACAAGGCGGAAATCATCGCGGTGGACCGTCCGGAGATTCTTTGGGACATCGACACGCCGGAGGATTATGCCAAATCAGTGGAGTATTTTCGAACGAAAGAAGTGAGGTGAAGAGATGGAAACCATCAGCAAATCCATCAGGCGTTTCGATTTTGATGACAAGGTCGAAGGGAAAGCAAAATACTGCGCCGATTTGCATCCGGAGGGCATGCTCTACGCAAGGACATTGCGCTCCGATGTGCCGCGCGCAAAAATACGAGCAATCCGTTTGCCTGAATTGCCGGAAGGGTACACGATCGTTGATCACCATGATATCCCCGGCAAGAACATCGTGCCGATCGTCTATGATGATCAGCCATTTTTGGCCGTGGATGAAGTCAATTACATCGGTCAGCCGATTTTGTTGGTCATAGGGGAGGACAAGGAAACCATCCTTGATATCATCGGGAAAATAGAAGTGGACTACGAATTGCTGCAGCCAATCCTTTCAATCGAGGACGCGATGAAGCAGTCGGACTCCTTTATTTTCGGAGACAAACCTTATTTTGTGGGTTATGAATACGCGAAAGGTAATCCGGATGCGGCTATCGCCCAAGCAGTCCGGGTAATCGAAGATGAACTCCGCACCGGCTACCAGGAGCATGTCTATATCGAGCCGCAAGCGATGCTAGGCATCTATGATGGTGAGCGCGTCTCTGTTTACGGCTCAATGCAATGCCCCTATTATATCCACAGCGGCCTGAAGCAGGCGCTAGGCTGGGGGGACGACCGGGTGCGTGTCGTCCAGCTGCCGACGGGCGGAGGCTTCGGCGGCAAGGAGGAATATCCTTCGATCCCGGGAGTGCATGCGGCTTTGGCGGCCATCAAGATGGGCAGACCGGTCCAATTGGTTTTCGACAGGCCGGAGGATATCCGCGCCTCGACTAAGCGCCATCCCAGCATCATCCGCATCAAGAGCCATCTGGATGCGGATGGGCGCATCATCGCCAGGGAAGTCGACGTCAAGTTGGATGCCGGAGCCTATGCGGGCCTTTCCAGCGTTGTGCTGCAGCGTACAATCTTCTCTGTCTGTGGTGTTTACGATATTCCGAACCTGAAAGTGACGGGGAAAGCCTATGCGACCAATAACATTGTGACTGGCGCGTTCCGGGGCTTCGGCGGGCCACAGGCATTCTTCGCCATCGAAATGCATATGGCGCATATCGCGACCGAATTGGGCGTCGATCCGCTTGAATGGCGAAGGAGCTATTTCCTGAAAAAAGGGGACACATCCTCTACCGGCGGCGTCTTATATTCCGACATCAAACTGGCTGAAATCGCAGATGCTGTGAGCAGATTATCCGATTATCAGGAGAAGCATAGCGCATTCAGCTCCAATAAGAGCTTCTGGAAGGGAATCGGCTGCTCGTTCTTTTTCCATGGTTGCGGCTTCACTGGATCTGGCGAGGCGGAACTGCTGAAATCACGAGTGAAACTGAAAAAATATGCGGACGGAACGGTGGGGATTTTTGTATCGAGCACTGAAATCGGCCAAGGGGCTCTGACCACCTTGCGCAAAATCGTCGCTGAAAGCTTGGATATCCCGATTGCGCAAACCAAACTGACTTATCCGGATACCGCGGACTGCCCTGATTCCGGACCTACTGTCGCATCCCGGACGGTCATGATCGTCGGACGCCTGCTGCAGGAATGCGCCATAGAAATGAAACAGCGTTGGGCGGAGGAAACATTCGAAGTGATGAAGGATTACGTTTATCCGGAACACTTGTCTTGGGACAGCGAGAAGTTGGCAGGGAATGCTTACCCCGAATATTCCTGGGGAGCCAATGTGGTCGAAGTGGCAGTCGATCCGGTAACGTATGAAGTCGAAACCAAAGGCGTTTGGGCGGTATATGATATCGGAACGCCGATAGACGAAAAGATCGTGCAGGGCCAGATCGAAGGTGGCATCATGCAGGGCTTGGGATACGCAGCCATGGAAAGACTGCAGACTAAAGAAGGCAATCTGCTGCAGGACAGTCTTTCCGAGTATCTGATCCCCGCGGCTGTGGACTTTCCGCGGATTACGCTTGAATTGATCGAAAACCCTTATGCTGGAGGCCCGTTCGGAGCCAAAGGATTGGGTGAATTGCCGATGATCGGTGCCGCTCCGGCATTTGCGGCCGCTGTAGAACAGGCAATCGGCAAAAAAATCGACCGTATCCCGGTGACCCCGGAATACATCAGGGAGTTGATGACATGATGGAGGTCCTTTCATTCAAACTGAACGGGCAGGAGGTTACGTTGAAGACGGATTCTGTCAGAAGGTTGCTCGATATCATAAGGGAGGATTTTGATTGCAAAGGGGCCAAGGAAGGTTGCGGGGAAGGCGAGTGCGGCGCCTGCGCCGTGCTGCTGGATGGCCGTTTGGTCAATTCCTGCCTGATCACGGCAGCGATGGCAGCCGGAAAAAACATCTGGACCATCGAAGGCTACCGGGAAACGGAACGGTTCCAACTGCTGAAAAACAAACTGGCGGAGCACGGCAGCATCCAATGCGGATTCTGCACGCCAGGCATCATCATGGCGGCTGAAGCGTTACTTTCGAAAAATCCCAATCCGACAGAAGTTGAGGTAAGGGAAGGCATTTCGGGTAACCTATGCCGCTGCACGGGTTATACGATGATCGTCGATGCCATCCTGTCCGCAACACGGGAGGGGGATGGATTATGGTGAACATATTCATTCCGGATACCTTGGCGGAGGCGTTGCGGATCAGAGGACAACATGAGACCATAGTCATCAATGGCGGAACCGATGTGATGGTGAAATACAGGCGTTGGAACGGTATGCCGCCGGATTTTCCGCTGGATGTGCTCCATATCGGAAATCTCGCGGAGCTTAAGCGCATCAAAATCGTAGAAGAAAACCTTGTGATTGGCGCAACCGTAACGCTTGCTGAACTTCTGGAGCATCCTATGGTGCCGGACTACATCAAACTACCGATTCGTCAATTGGCTTCCCCCGCCATCCGGAATATGGGGACGTTGGCGGGAAACCTCTGCAACGCCTCTGCATCGGGTGACAGCCTGCCGATGCTTTATGCGCTCGACGCGGAGGTTACGCTTGCATCAACGGCCGGGATGCGCAAGCTTCCCGTTGGGCAATTCATCACCTTTGCCAAACAGACACTGCTTCAGCCCGATGAACTGGTGACGGAGCTCACGATTCCGCTTTCCGACTATACGGTCTCCTATTACCGGAAAATCGGTGGCAGGCAAGTCAACGCCATCTCCAAGGCGAGTTTCTATGCAGTGGCGATCAAGAAGGACGGCATAATCGAAGACGTGCGGATTGCATTCGGTTCCGTAGCTCCGACTGCCGTCAGGGACAGGGCCTGCGAAGAGATTTTGATAGGAGCAGCGGAAACGGAACTGGATGCAAAAATAGAAACGTTGCGCACGCTATACGGAGAGTTGCTTGCGCCGTTGGACGACACCCGTTCTACGGCAGACTATCGGCGGTACGTGTCGCTGCAGTTGTTGGAGGATTTCATCGGGAGGGGGCTGGAGACATGAACAAGAAAGCCATTCAGATTGTCTACTGGGGTTCGCTGTGGGGGATAGCCGAGGCGACGTTGGGATATGTGCTGCATATGGTCGCAATCCAACTTCCCGGACTTCCCGGGTTCGTGATGTTCCCTGTCGCCTTTTATTTTATGAGGAAAGCTTACTTGGCGAACGGGAAGGCCGGGGCGGTCTTTCAGGTGGCGGTGGTGGCGGCGTTGATCAAGTGTTGCGATTTCCTGATTCAGGGGAACATCCCGATCAGGATATTCAATCCGGCACTGTCCATCTTGTTGGAAGGGCTGGCTGTAGCTGCCGTGTTCACCTATGCCGAAAGACGGAAAAGTACTGTGGGTTTTGTGTCGGTTTTCTCGATGGGCTTCCTGTGGCGCGCGGCTTTTCTCGTCTATCTGTTCCTGATTTCGCTCATTGATCTGCCGGCCGCGCTTGCGACTGACGGACTGCAGCTCAGCCTGCGCTTCCTGATTTTGGAAAGCTTTGTGAACGCAATCCTGATGTTTGCTTATCTGAAAATTGAAAAGACTGCAGGCGTTGGTGCTGTGACTCCGGTGGTTGCTTATGCGGCGCTGGCGACGGCCATCATGCTGACGCTTGCGTTTTAGGGGTGGCGGCATGGGACGCGTGACTATCATCACAGGTGAAATGGATGCCGGGAAGACGACGGAGCTGATCCGGCTCTACAGTGAACTGCCCGCCGGTACGGCCGACGGTTTTGCGAGCATCAAAGCTTTCTCGAAGCAGGGTGCGTTCGAAGGATATGACTTGAAGAGACTGGCGACCGGAACAACAGCTCCTTTCATAAGACTGAGCAAGGATGATGAAGTTCCACCTCAGCAGGAGAGCTTCGGATTCGACCGCTTCACTTTCCTGCGGGAGCCCCTCGCGGCAACTGAGGATGTTATCCGCGATATCATTTCCGATCCGGCAATCCGGACTATCCTACTGGATGAAATCGGTCCGGTCGAACTGCAAGGAAACGGGTTCTGCAGCGCATTGAAGAGTCTGTTGGAGAGCGAAAAGGATCTTTATCTTTGCATCAACCGAAAGAACCTGGATCCGGTGGCAAAAAAATTTGGAATCGTGACGTACCGTCTGGTTGTAGTTGAAGATCAAACATTCCTCTCGCAATGATAAAAACGAGGGGAATGTTGTTGTTATCAAATGATGAGGCTTGCGCCACAGCTCTTTTCCGCTTAGAATGGAAGGACTGCAAAATAACGGAAAAGAAAGGATGAGGCTGGATGCGATTGGACAAACTGCTCAGCGAATGCGGCTACGGTTCGCGAGGACAAGTGAAAAAATTGATCAGAAGTAAACAGGTCAGCATCGACGGGGAAATCGTGCTGGCGGACAATCACAATGTCGATCCGCAGCTCCAGACGGTCATCGTCTCGGGAAAAATGCTGACGCACCGCACCAATGTCTACTATATGCTGCACAAACCGGCCGGCGTCGTGACGGCGGTATCCGATGAAGGCAACCGGACAGTCATCGATCTGATCGACCCGTCCGATCGCAGACCGGGCCTCTATCCTGTGGGACGGCTGGACAAGGATACGGAAGGTCTGTTGCTGATCACGGACAACGGGCAGCTGGGCTATCAGCTGTTGCTGCCGCACAAAAAAGTGACGAAGCGCTATGAAGTCGTCGTGAATGAGCTTGTGACCACCGCCGATCAGGAAGCCTTCGCCGAAGGGATCGTCTTCCACGGCGGAACGACCTGCAAGCCGGCCCATTTGACCATCCTCAGCCACGGAGAAGACGAAAGCCGCGTGCTGCTGGACATCAGCGAGGGGAAATTCCACCAAGTGAAGAAGATGTTCCTTTCGGTCGGCAAGAAAGTCACCTATCTGAAACGACTGACGATGGGACCGATCGAATTGGATGAATCGATTCCGCCGGGTAGCTACCGGCCGCTCAACGAAGAAGAATTGGAACAACTGAAGCCGTATTTCCGCTAGGAAGAAGGCAAATCAACCAAAAAGAGGAGGAGCTAATCAAAGCTCTTCCTCTTTTTGGCGTGCCAAAGCTTTTTTCCTCGGCTTCGTCTGCGTCAACCGGTAGCTTTCCGTGATGATGCGGTCAGCGATCGGGTAGAGCTCCTCGGAGACGAGCCGCAGCGTGATCCAGTGGGTCTTGTTCATATGATAAGCTGGCATGATTTCCGGAATCGTCTCGCGCAGATAGTCGTTCCGCTCGGGAGTATTCTTCACGTTCAGCCAAATTTCACCGTTCCGTTCATAGATGTAGGCGAAGGTTTTTCGGTTGCCTTCGTGGCGCATGACCGTCCATTCGGAGTCGCCGAATGGATAATCCTCGATGACGTGCGCGTGCTCCTGGCAAAGGGCGATCAGCCGGTTCCGGACAGTATGCAGTTCTTCCATGTTACGTTCCTTCTTTCCTGTTCCTTTAACGCTACCCTTATTATATTCAATTTTCCCGAAAATGGCTTGCATCAGGTCGAATCTATTGACATATGTCTGGATAATGCGATAATAGATAGCATGCTATGTATAAAAGTCCGGAAAGGAGGAAACATTTTGATTTCGCGCGAGATGATGGGAGCCTATATCCCGATGCTCCATAACCAATTCAAGGAACAAATGAACCGGATGGTGGACAAAATCGATTTGACCACGTCCCAGATCCATGTCCTTTTTTTTCTGAAGAGCCATGGCGATGAGGAAGTGATCCAAAAAGACATCGAAGAGAAGTTTAACCTTTCCAATCCGACCGTGACTGGAGTAATCAAACGGCTGGAAGCGAAGGGGTTTGTCACGAGGACAGTCAGTTCGAAGGATGCCCGCTCCAAGAGCATCCATCTGACAGAAAAAAGCATCGCCGCATCGGAGGAGATGAAGCAAGCTTTGCTTGAGGCCAACAAAAAAGTTTTCGAAGGGTTCAGCGAAGATGAACTGGATGTATTGGAAGAATGCTTCAAAAGGATGCTGCACAACCTCGAAGGCGGCTGTGTCCACGGGCATGTGCATAAAAAAGAAAACAACTAAATTAGGAAAGAAAAGGGATAGCAAATGAAAGTAATAATGAAATACTTAAAACCTTTTGCCGGTACGATCCTGGTCAGCCTGCTGATTTTATTCGGGCAGGCGATCGGGGAATTGAGCCTGCCGAATCTGATGAGTGACATCGTCAATACCGGCATCCAGAACGGAGGCGTCGAACAGGAAGCGCCTGAAGCACTGCCGGCGGAAGGTTTCACGCTCATGACGCTGTTCATGGCTGAAGAAGACAAGGAAACGTTCCAGAACAGCTATCAGCTGATCGAGGGCGGATCGTCGGAAGCCAAAGCCTACAGCGAAGAATTCCCGGAAAGCCAGGAAACGGATTTCTACGTGCTGGATGAAACCAATCCGGAACAACTGACCTCGCTGGAGAGCATCTTCAGCAAGGCAAGCTACAGCTTCGTGACATTCATGCAGGAAATGTCTGCTCAGCAAGGCAATGCTGCGGCAGTCGATGCCGAGAGCGGCTTCGAGGATGCCGATATGAACCAACTTTACGCACTGCTGCCGCAATTGCAGCAGTTGCCGCAGGAAGCTTTCACGGCGTCCATGGACGTTGCCGATGCTGCCGAGCCGATGCTCTACAGCCAAATCGGGATCCTGTTTACGAAACTCTTCTATGAAGATCTCGGAGCAGATATGGATGCGCTCCAGAACCAATACATTATGACAAAAGGCGCACAGATGCTCGCCATCGCAGTCGCTGTCTCTGTTGCTTCCGTAGCGGTCGCGTATTTCTCTTCGCGGATCGCCGCGAAAGTGTCCGGCCGGATGAGAAGGGATGTCTTCGCGAAAGTCGAAAGTTTTTCCAACACCGAGTTCGATAACTTTTCGACCGCATCCCTGATTACACGCACGACCAATGACGTGCAACAGATCCAGCAACTGATCACGATCGGTATCCGCATGCTTTGCTATGCTCCTATTTTGGCTACTGGTGGCCTGATTATGGCGATAGACAAGAGCGTTTCGCTGGCATGGACGATAGCCGTTGCGGTCATTGCCCTTGTCGGGATCATGATGACGATCCTGTCGATTGCGATGCCGAAGTTCAAAGTGCTGCAGAGTTTGACGGACAGATTGAATCTGGTCAGCCGCGAAAACCTTTCAGGCATGATGGTCATCCGCGCTTTCGGGAATGAACCATTTGAAGAAAACCGCTTTAACGATGCTAATGAAGAGTACACCTACACAAACCGCTTTGTTCAGCGTTTGATGTCCCTGTTGATGCCGGCGATGATGCTCGTCATGAACGGTGTTTCGCTGCTGATCATCTGGTTCGGTAGTCAGCAAGTCGCTGATTCTGCCCTGCAGATTGGGGACATGATGGCTTACATCCAATATGTGATGCAGATTATCATGGCATTCTTGATGATTTCGATGATGTTCATCTTCTTGCCGCGTGCATCTGTATCGGCAACACGGATCGGGGAAGTGTTGAATACGGATCTGAGCATCACAGATCCAATCGATGCGCAACCAAGCTTAAAGAATGAAGGCCTCATCACCTTCAACCATGTTTCTTATCATTATCCGAAGGCGAACGAGAATGTATTGACCGATATCTCCTTTACGGCCAGACCAGGCGAAACGACGGCAATCATCGGTTCGACCGGTTCCGGAAAATCGACATTAATCAATCTGATTCCACGCTTTTATGATGTGACGGACGGCGCCATCGAAATCGACGGCATCGATATCCGGAAAATGACTCAGGCCGATCTGCGCCGCAACATCGGCTACGTTCCGCAAAAAGGGATGCTCTTCTCCGGAGACATCGCTTCAAATGTTCTGTACGGAAAAGACGACGCTTCGATGGAGGACATCATGAAAGCCATTGAAGTCGCCCAAGCGAAAAATTTCGTATCGGATATGGAAGACGGCATCGAAACGGCCATCGCACAAGGCGGCGGTAACGTCAGTGGAGGGCAGAAACAACGCTTGGCCATTGCCCGCGCGTTAGTGAAAAAAGCGCCGATCTACATTTTTGACGACAGCTTTTCAGCGTTGGACTTCAAAACGGATGCGGCACTGCGTTCTGCATTGCATGCCTACACGGACAATGCAACCGTCCTGATCGTGGCGCAACGAATCAGCACCATCATGGATGCGGAGCAGATCATCGTCCTCGATAAAGGTAGGATCGTCGGGATAGGAACTCACGATGCATTGATGAAAAACTGTGAGACTTACCAAGAAATTGCTAAATCTCAGCTTTCAGAGGAGGAATTAGCATGAGCGAAATGAAACAAAAAAGACCGCAAGGCGGTCCTGGCGGAGGACATGGTCCGATGGCCGGCATGAGTGCGCCGGTCGTGAAAGCTAAGGACTTCAAAGGCGGGTTCAAAAAATTGGCCGCTTATCTGTCGCCCTTCAAATGGCTGATGGCAGTCGTCTTCATATTGGCGATTGCTTCCTCCCTATTTGGGATCGCTGGACCAAAAATCATGGCTTTGGCCATCGACAAATTGGTTGCCGGCATCATGCTGAAATTCACAGGCGGATCCGGCGAAATCGATTTCGATTATATCGGAACAGTTCTGTTGGGTCTTCTGGCCTTGTACGTGCTCAGTGCCGCTTTCTCTTATCTGCAAGGTTTTCTGATGTCGGGTGTCTCCGCAAAAGTTTCCTATAAACTGCGCAAAGACATCATGGAGAAAATCAACAAATTGCCGCTGGCCTATTTCCACAAGAACAGCCAAGGCGATGTGCTTTCCAGGATCACGAATGACGTGGACATCCTGAATACCAGCTTGAACCAAAGCTTAACCCAGATCATCACATCGATCACGACATTGGTGGGAGTCTTCATCATGATGCTGACGATCAGCTGGTCGCTGACGCTCGTCATCCTCGTCGTCCTGATTGTGTCCATGATGCTACTGATGCTGATCATGTCGAAGTCGCAGAAGCACTTCGTCAACCAGCAGAAATACTTGGGTGCGGTCAATGGCCATGTCGAAGAGATGTACGGCGGACATGTAGTCATGAAAGCCTTCAACGGGGAAGAAAAATCCGTTGCCGCTTTCGATAAAGAGAACGATCAATTGATCGAGGCCGGCTTCAAGGCCGAGTTCCTTTCCGGTTTGATGATGCCTTTGTTGAGCCTAATCGGAAATCTTGGTTATGTCGTGGTCTGCATCATGGGGGGCGCGATGGCTGCTGCCGGAAATATGACGATCGGGGATATCCAAGCCTTCCTGCAATACGTGCGCAACTTCACGCAACCTTTGACGCAAGTCGCTCAAGTGGGGAGTCAATTGCAACGGATGGTGGCTGCCTCTGAACGTATTTTCGAGTTCCTGGAAGAGGAAGAAGAGACAGTGACGGAAGCGAAAATCGAAATGGCGACTGCTGATGTCAAAGGAAATGTCCGCTTCGAGCACGTCAAGTTCGGCTATGAACCGGATCATCTGGTCATCAAGGACTTCTCCGCGGATATCAAAGAAGGACAAAAAGTCGCGCTCGTTGGTCCTACCGGTGCTGGCAAGACGACGATGGTGAAATTGTTGATGCGTTTCTACGACTTGACGGACGGCGCCATATATATAGATAACCATAAACTTACCGATTTCACGCGCAGCGATCTGCGGACGGAATTCGGGATGGTGCTGCAGGATACTTGGCTGTACAATGGCACTATCATGGAAAACATCCGCTATGGGAAACTGGATGCGACGGATGAAGAAGTCATTGCCGCCGCAAAAGCTGCGCAGGTGGATCACTTTGTCAGGACGTTGCCGGATGGCTATGATATGGTCCTGAACGAAGAAGCCAACAATGTTTCGCAAGGTGAAAAACAATTGCTGACGATCGCGCGCGCCATCCTTGCCGATCCGCAGATCATGATCCTGGATGAAGCAACAAGCTCGGTCGATACGCGGACGGAAGTGCTGATCCAGAAAGCGATGGATACGCTGATGCAAGGCAGAACAAGCTTCATCATCGCGCATCGCCTGTCGACCATCAAAAATGCCGACCTGATCCTCTGCATGAACAACGGGGACATCGTCGAACAAGGCACCCACGAAGAATTGCTGGCTAAGGGCGGCTTCTACGCCGACCTCTACAACAGCCAATTCGACGAAGGCGAAGAATAATAAGAAAAGCGGAACGGGTTCGTTCAGCCCTGAAAGAAATTTAGGAAATCGTGCCGACTGAGCATCGTAGAGCGCAATATGCTGAGAGACTTCCTGCGTCAGCAGGTTAGTCGAATAGTATCCTTGGCTCGCAGAGACAAGGGGTTCTTTTATTCTTTCCGAAGGGCTTACCCGTGAAGCTAGCCATCATTAATGGATGCATGAAAATTTTGCAATCCTATGAAACACCTACGGTGATGCACTTTTGATTCTATAAAAGATCTCTATTATGATAAAAAACTGCATTATGCAAGCCTAAAGAAGATGATCCCGATACGTAATCGGGATCATCTTCTTTATTTTTTTGCCCATTTCCCAAAAAATAGTTGTGAAAGCGGATTTGTCAATACCGATTATAAAAAAAACTCATCTAAGAGTTCCCGATTGGAATTCAGATCCTCCGCAAGAAGGACATAAACCTTTAACGGATGCCATCGTAGCACACTTATCTAAGTGAGGATGATTGCGTTCACAAATTATTAACAATAAAAAAGTTGTAACCGGTTACCGCCGATGGTATTATTTCCTTAGTTATTACAACTCAGTTTTATCAATCGCTTTTCGGATACTTTTAAACGCAACGGAGTTTCATAATGCGATAACGTTTATTGAATTGTAAGCGCTAAAATTCAAAATATGGAGGGATTTTTATGTCAAAAAATGATCCAACGGTTCTAAGTGAAACGAAACTCAACCGCGCCAAACTATGGCAAATCGTTTTATTCACTTTGAATAACTCATCAACAAATATTTACTTGTTCGCTTTTGGTTTTGTCGTCTACTATTCCACAGGCCTTGTAGGCTTAACCGCGTTGTTCGTCAGTCAAATTATGGGGTATATCCGTATCTTTGATGGGGTTATTGACCCGGCTATCGGCGTTTTGATCGATAAGACAGACACTAAATTTGGTAAGTATCGTCCCATTATGGTTTTAGGAAATATTATTACTGTTATTTCATTCTTGGTATTATTTAATATTCATGGTCTGGGCGAAGGAATGAAAATTCCGGTTTTCTTACTTGCATTAGTCGTGCATAAAATCGGTTATTCCTTGCAAGCGACGGTTACAAAAGCCGGTCAAGCAGCTTTGACAAGCGATCCAAAACAACGTCCCATCTTCAATATCGTTGATGGTTGGGTAACGACTTTATTGTTCACGGGTGGTCAAATTGTGGTCGCAAACCTCTTAGTACCGAAATACGGCGGATTTACTCCGGAATTCTTCAAAGTATTTATCCCAGGAATCATGATCATCTCAGCTGTCCTAGGAATTTTGGCAATTATTGGTATTGCGGAAAAAGACAACAAACAATACTTCGGGATTGGTGAAAAAACGACTAAAACATCTTTCAAAGATTACTGGGCAATCGTCAAAGGCAACAGACCTTTGCAAATGTTGACCATGGCAGCAGCTTTTGTGAAGTTCAATGCGCAAATGTTCGGAGACCAAGTTGTATTGATGATCCTGTTCGGTATCATCTTCGGTAACTTTGGCTTATCAGGAACAATCTCGTTAGTGCTGATTTTACCTAACCTTTTGTTCACAACCTTTGCGGCGACAATTGCGCAAAAAAGAGGATTGCGTTACTCCTATGTCCGTTACTTGCAAGGTGCTGTTGTTTCATTGGCCCTATTAGGCGGCTTGCTTTTCTTTGCGAACCCAGGTGACTTGAGCTTCTCTAACATAACGTTATGGACAGTTGCCTTTACAGTCGTTTTTGCTTGTGCAAAAGGATTCACATCCACTCCATCAGGCTTGGCCTTGACGATGGCAGCGGATGTCTCCGACTACGAAACTAGTGTTTCCGGACGTTATGTTTCTGGAATGTTGAGCACCATGTTTTCATTGACTGACTCCGTGGCATCATCGTTCGCACCAATGTCGATTGGTTGGATCTTAGCCGCTGTAGGATTTGCGCAAGCCTATCCAACTGCTGACACGCCACTTTCGCCACAATTGCGCATGGCTGGTATTGTAATGATTTCAGTTTTGCCATTGGTCGGTACACTTATTGCTTTGACGTTTATGAAATTCTACCCATTGGATAAAGAAACAATGGAAAGCGTTCAAATTAAAATTGCAGCGATGAAACAATCTGACCCAAGTGATGATGATAATGCAGAAATGCCTCAAGTAATCCCTAATACAATCCCTGCAATGAATGACTAAAGCTAAAACTTTATATTTTTGAGCAAAAGGAAAAATAATAATGATAGCGATTACGGGGATAGTCAGCCTAAACTAGACACCAAAAATAACGCTATCATGCAGCCCGAGAAGATGATGACGATAAACTGTCGGGGTCATCTTCTCTTATTTAATACCATGATGCTTGGTGGGAGAATTAGCTGATTTGAAAAATATAAATTCAACCTATATAGAATAGTTCTCCAATTATTATAGAGAAAAGAGGAAAATCTGATGGCAGAAGAAAAAATTGTCAAGCAGCAAAATTCAGCAAACGAAATGAAAAGCAGTCTAACCCTGAAGCATAAATTGGGTTATGGTGCTGGAGATGCCGGTGGGGTTGCTACCCTAGTCTTGATCGGAACATTCATGAACCGATATCTTACAAACGTATTAGGCATACCATTTGCAACACTATCTGTACTGTTGCTCGTTTGGAATATTTGGGATATGGTCAATGACCCGATGATGGGTACTTTCATGGATAAGTCCTTCTCTAAATCACAGGGCCAAAAAGATAAGTTCCGTCCTTGGATGTTGCGCTCTATTCCATTGATTGTTATCGGTCTGATTGCATTCTTCTCCGTACCTTCAATGTTTGATGGTATGATGCGTTTAGTAGCTATTTTTCTATTAAAAGTTCTCTACGAATTAGGTTACACTATGATGAACATTGCCATGGGATCAGTTCTTGGGGTAATGGCCTTAAACGATAGAGAAAGAACTACTTTATCTTCGGCTCGTGGTATGGGATCAACAGTCGGTGGTCTGATCAGTTCAATGTCTATACCGTTGATTCTTGCACGTTTAGGTGAAAACACAACCGGTTATATGGTTTCAGGTATCTTCGCGGCTATCTTAGGTGGTGCACTGATCTTCTTCCACTATTGGGGAACTGAAGAACGGAATGCTGCAGCGAAACTTGCCGCAGAAGAACAAGCAGAACCGACAAAATTCTCAGATATTTTTGTTACATTAGCTAAAAACAAAGCGTTCTTGTCACTTTGTTTACACTCGATTGTAATCGTTTTTGGTTCAACCTTATTCAATACAACGCTTCCTTATATTTATGGCGATGTATTTGGTGATATTGGTTTAATGGGAACTGCTGCATTAATCGGTCAAGGGTTACCAGTAGTGCTGTTACTTATCGCTCCATACTTGGTAAAATTCATTGGATCTACAGTTAAAGTAATCCGTACTTATTTACTATTGAGTGCCGCTATCTTTATTGGCTTGTACTTCTGGAAATTAGTGGGTGACTTGCCACCAGTCCTATACATGGTTTCTGCCAGCGTCGGTATTGCTTTCATGCTGATGTCCGTTCAACTTCAATGGGGTCTTGTTTCAGAATCCATTGACTACAACGAATACATCACTGGCAAACGCTCCGAAGGTTCCATCTACGGTAACTTCTCGCTGACAAGACGTCTTGGCCAAATGTTGGCGCAATCCCTTGTTGTCTTGATGATTGGTTGGATTGGTTACAGCCAACAGGCCGCTCAAGCTGGTCAAGCGCAATCAGCTGAAGCTGTTGAAGGATTAGTTCTAATGAACCTTGTTGGTCCAGCCGTTTGTGCTTTATTATCATGGGTTTCATTCAAATTCATTTGGAACATTACTGATGAAACACGTGAGGCGATGACTTCAGCTCGTCTGGCAAGACTTGAGGAATTTGATAAGAAAAATGATTAACCAGGAGCATAATAGCGAGGTGCACTTATGAAATTAAGAAGTCACTTATTGAATGTTTTGGTCAATGATGAAGTGGAGGCTTACTTAAAGGAGAGCGATGTCATCATCGTGCCTTTTGGACCAACCGAACTCCATGGCGGCCTACCATTGGATTGCGAAACAATATTGGCTGAGGGGATTGCCTTGTTGATGGCAGAAAGGACAAACTCACTTGTCCTTCCGCATGTCCCGTATATTTATTCAGGGGCAACCGCCTCAGGCAAGGGAACCATCCAATTAACCGTTAGGGAAAGTGCCGATATGCTGCAGGGTCTGGCACAGTCCTTATTGCGATCAGGCTTCAAAAAGCAAATCTTCATTAGTCTGCACGGCCCAGCTCATATCTCAATGAATCCGGTTGTGCGTGATTTCTTTGATGAAACAGGCGTAGCCATCCTCTATATTGATGGCATGATAACCGCCCAGAAATCCGGCGTCTTTTCAGATCCGAAAGAGATGATGCTCAATTTGGATAAGATGATTCTTGGGGCTTACAAGTTACGTAATCGTTTGGATGATATATTGCTGAGCTCTGATTATGCAGAACCAGTTACCCAGACTCCATCAGTTTTCGGTAACCTAAGTGCCCAAGCCTTTCAATCGGGAGCAACAGGTTATTATTTCAAGGAACATTCAGACCATATGGCAACCTCTGCGATACCTGATATTGAAACGCGAGACCGCATGGCAGAAGAGGGAATGGTACTGCTGAATAAGATGGTGGATGCAATTGATTTTCCAACTTTACTTAAGGAAATGGCGATTCAAGAAGATTATCTTGAAGAGGTTTACGATCGTTACCCACACGTGCCGGCTGCCTACAATCGACACAAAAACATTTAAATAGTTTCACAGACTGCTCCCCGTAATATGGGGGCAGTTTTTTTATATTCATTGTCAAAAGCAGGTGTAGATCACTTTTCCAAGAAAAAAGCGTTCACAAAGTATTAACAATAAAAAAGTTGTAACCGCTTACTTTCGATGGTATCATTTCCTTAGATATTATAACTTAGTTTCATAATGTGATAATCGAATTTGGTGAAGAAATTTTGAAATTATTAATATGGAGGGGATTGTTATGTCAAAAAATACTTCAACGCTTCAAGAAGAGACGAAATACAATCGCGCTAAACTTTGGCAGATCGTGTTATTCACTTTGAATAACTCATCAACAAATATTTATTTGTTCGCTTTTGGTTTTGTCGTCTACTATGCCACAGGTCTTGTAGGCTTAACCGCGCTATTCGTCAGTCAAATTATGGGGTACATCCGTATTTTTGATGGCGTCATTGATCCGGCTATCGGAGTTTTGATTGATAAAACGGATACTAAATTCGGTAAGTATCGTCCCATTATGGTTTTAGGCAATATTATCACTGTTATTTCATTCCTGATATTATTCAATATTCATGGAATGGGTGAAGGAATGAAAATTCCGATTTTCCTGCTTGCGTTAGTCGTGCACAAAATCGGTTATTCCTTGCAAGCGACGGTTACAAAAGCCGGTCAAGCTGCTTTGACAAATGATCCAAAACAACGGCCTATCTTCAATATTGTTGATGGTTGGGTAACGACTTTATTGTTCACGGGTGGTCAAATTGTGGTTGCAAACTTCTTAGCGCCAAAATACGGCGGTTTCACACCGGAGTTTTTCAAAGTATTTATCCCAGGAGTCATGATTATCTCAGCTATCCTAGGAATTTTGGCAGTTATCGGTATTGCCCAGAAAGACAACAAACAATTCTTCGGAATTGGCGAAAAAACGACCAAAACGTCGTTCAAAGATTACTGGGCAATCATCAAAGGCAACAGACCTCTGCAAATGTTGACCATGGCAGCAGCTTTTGTGAAGTTCAATGCGCAAATGTTCGGCGATCAAGTTGTGTTGATGATCTTGTTCGGTATCATCTTCGGTAACTTTGGCTTATCAGGAACAATCTCGTTAGTGCTGATTTTGCCTAACCTTTTGTTTACAACCTTTGCGGCAACCATTGCTCAAAAAAGAGGGTTGCGTTACTCTTATGTCCGTTACTTGCAGGGTGCCGTTGTTTCATTGGTCCTATTAGGCGGCTTGCTTTTCTTTGCGAATCCAGGTGACCTGAGCTTCTCTAACCTATCGTTATGGACAGTTGCCTTCACAATCGTTTTTGCTTGTGCGAAAGGATTCGCATCCACTCCGTCAGGCTTGGCTTTGACAATGGCAGCGGATGTTTCCGACTACGAAACAAGTGTTTCCGGACGTTATGTTTCCGGAATGTTGAGCACCATGTTCTCCTTGACCGACTCAGTCGCGTCATCCTTTGCACCGATGTCGATTGGTTGGATCTTGGCCGCTGTAGGATTTGCGCAAGCTTATCCAACGGCTGACACGCCACTTTCGCCACAATTGCGCATGGCTGGTATTGTAATGATTTCAGTTTTGCCATTGGTCGGTACACTCATTGCATTGACGTTCATGAAATTCTACCCATTGGATAAGGAAACAATGGAAAATATTCAAATTAAAATTGCAGCGATGAAACAAGACGATTCAAGCGAGGCTGAATAAATGCCTCCGGCAATCCCTACAAGGGACGACTCAGCCAACGAGCTTTTCATTTCAGAGCAAGAGGAACATTAAATGTACTAAGATCAGTAGCGCTGACCATTCCCTTGGTTTGTACTACTGATTTTAGTATTTTTGTTTGTTTAAAAAAGTTCCCGGCGAAATCATGCTTCGCCGGGAACTGCTGTCGGAAGGAATAGATACTTAGTCTATTGCCGCTTCTCTCAATTTTTCAACTTCATATTTTCATAGTTCATGTTCGGGTTCAGCAGGCCGCGGTTGCTTTTCAGGACGAAAGAGAAGCTACTGTCATTGAAATCGATGATGTTGTCCTCATCCAGTTGCTGCAGACTGTCCTTTGTGGCTTTGACGGCGCCAAAGTTGGTGTCCAAAACAGTGTCGTAGTTCGGGTTTCCCTCATCATACGCTCGGATTGTGAACATGCTGCTGTCCGGTCCGCCGCAGCCGTAGATGGTGCTCATGTACAAAGAGAGTTCTTCGGTCATCCCCAATTTTTCCAGTCGTTGCGTGGCATTTTCAGTAAATGTCAATTTCATTTCTAATCACCCCTTGTGCTAATTATAAAGCATGCCCTCGCGAAACAAATCGAATATGCTCAATCTGATAAAATGTTTGACAAGGTTAAAAACGGATGGTATATTTAATTAAATTCTAATAGAAGAGCGATGAAGAGAAGAGTACCTTTCAATCGTCATTCCAGAGAGCCCCGGCAGGTGAAAAGGGGTATGATGAAAAAAAGCGAAGATGGTCTCGGAGCAAAGCAATGCGGATAGTGTTGCTTCGATTTGTGCACGATAGCGCACAGAAGTATAACAAGCTGCAGCTTGCGTACTTTTTAAGGTAAGGATCGCGAGGTCCCTACGAACATGGGTGGTAACACGAAGAGCTTTCGTCCCTGTATTTCAATCAATTGGAATATAGGGACGAGGGCTTTTTTCTTTTTGCAAAATCAGAGAAATGAACAGAAGCAACCTCGGCTAATCGACAATGACACCAAGAGCAACCGCTATGCAAGAATAGATCGAAAATCAGAAGGGGAAGATGACAAATGACAGAGAAAAATTACAGTTTTGAAACGTTGCAAGTACATGCAGGCCAAGTGCCGGACCCCGTTACCGGAGCCCGTGCGGTGCCGATCTACCAAACTACCGCCTTCGTCTTCGATAGCGCGGAACAGGCTGCCGGCCGTTTTGCTTTGACGGATGCCGGAAATGTCTACACTCGTTTGACGAACCCGACAACAGCAGTCGTGGATGCGCGGGTTGCGGCGCTTGAGGGCGGCACATCCGCAGTTACAGTCGCTTCAGGCTCGGCTGCTATCACGTACGCTATCCTGAACGTTGCGCATGCGGGCGATGAAATCATCGCGGCCAGCACGCTCTACGGCGGCACCTACAATCTATTCAGTGCGACCTTGCCTAATTTGGGCATCAAAACAACTTTTGTGGATCCTGAAGATGGGGCTAACTTCGAAGCTGCCATCACGGAAAAGACGAAAGCCATCTTCATCGAATCGATCGGAAACCCGAGCACCAACCTGATCGATATCGAAAAAGTCGCTGAAATCGCGCATAACCACGGCATCATTTTGATTGTGGACAATACATTCGGTACACCTTACCTGATCCGTCCGTTCGAATTCGGCGCCGATGTTGTGGTCCACTCCGCTACAAAATTCCTGGGCGGACATGGCACAACAATGGGCGGAGTCGTCGTCGAATCCGGTAAATTTGATTTCGCAGCCAGCGGAAGGTATCCTGGCTTCACGACGCCGGATGCGCATTACAACGGGTTGGTCTATACCGATCTGGGACCTGGCGCATTCACGACCAAAATCCGCGTGCAACTGCTGCGCGATACGGGAGCCTGCATCGGACCGATCGATTCGTTCCTGTTGCTGCAAGGGATCGAAACTTTGTCATTGCGCGTTGAACGCCATGTCGAAAATACCCGCAAAGTCGTTGCATATTTGGCGAACCACCCGAAAGTGTCCTGGGTGAATTATCCGGAACTGCCGGATAGCAAGTACAAGGCGCTTGCCGACAAATACTTCCCTAAAGGCACCGGATCGATCTTCACTTTCGGCATCGAGGGCGGCAAACAAGCCGGCATCGAGTGGATCGACAAGTTGGAGTTATTCTCGCTGCTTGCGAACGTTGCCGATGCAAAATCCTTGGTCATCCATCCGGCCAGCACGACCCACGCGCAACTGAGCGACGAAGACCTCATTGCTGCAGGCGTTTCCGGGGACATGATCCGTCTGTCCATCGGAATCGAAAATGCCGATGACATCATCGCCGACCTGGATCAAGCTTTCGGACAAATCTAAACTAAGCGTAATTCGCTCCGTCAGAACCCAAATTCTGACAGAGCGGATTTTTTTCGGTTCATTATTTGCTGACCAAATGTTGGAATGCTATACTATTCCTAGTTATGATTACTAATGGAGGAGAGCGGTCATGAGCGCGAAATTGAGATTTTTTTTGACCTTGATGCATGGTATTTTTTCCGATGCGGCAGTTCAAGGGGCGGAGTCTGCCCAAAAATCAAAAAAAATCAAACAACAATACGCTTCTTGCTGCTTATCCTGAACAAAGCGATAAGTCCGGCTATGGGGCCTCCCATAGCTATTTTTTTTGCAAGAAAAGAAGGGACTATCAAATGGAAAATCACCCATCATTACATAAAAATATCTCGCTAGCTAAAAAATATGCCTTCATCCAATACTTTGGCATCACCTCGTTATGGCTCCTTTATCTGAGTTCATTCAAAGGGATGACCTTGGTGCAGATTGGCTTTCTGGAGTCTATCTTCCATATCACGAGTTTTGTCTTTGAAGTGCCCTCAGGTGCTTTGGCGGACCGTTTTGGCTACAAAAAAATCCTGTTGTTCGGGAAAGTGATGGCCATCATCAGCTCGATTGGGATGATTTATGGTCAGAGTTTCTCTCATTTTGCGGTTGCGTTCGCGTTCTCAGCGCTTTCCTACAATTTCAACTCGGGGACCTACGAAGCGTTGATCTTCGAAAGCATGAAAGGATTGGACGAGGAAAGCGGCTATCTGGACAAGCTGGCCCACATCAATTTCCTGATCGAGATCAGTGCCCAAAGCGGCGTGATCCTTGCCGGGATTTTGGCTGACACTTATTTTCAAGCCGTGTATATGGTAAATATTGTGCTCTGCTTGCTGAATATGTTGCTGATATACCGCATGGTAGAACCAATCAAGCGACTGGCTCCACAATCGGATGAAACAGTCGGATTATCCAAAAAAGTGGGGCAGTCCTACACCCGGATTCTGGAGAATGCTTGGCAGTTGCTGAAACGGCATAAAGAGCTTCGGGGCTGGATACTGTTTTTTGCTTTGCTGGACAGCTTTGCAGCGACTTACTATTTCTATTTCCAGAACTACCTGTCGGTGCTGGGATATAACGGTAAAGCTACGAGCTTCTATCTGTTTGCGGCTGCTCTGTTCGGCATCTTTGGAGCAAAATTTTCTCCATCCATCGAGCAGAAACTACGCAAAAACCGAATCCCTTATGTCTTCCCCGTAGTTGTATTATTGTCATTGCTGCTCTCGGCTTTGGGTAATCAGCTGCTGATTTTTGTTGGATTTGTACTTTCAATCATTTTTTCCGCGGTGTCGCCGACAATCGCGAGCGCCTACATCAATCAGTTGATCCCTTCCGAAGAACGGGCGACGCTTTTGAGTGCGAACAGCATGGCCTATAGCCTCTGCATGATAATCCTTTTTCCGGTGATCGGAGGCGTCATTGATCTATTGGATTTCCGGATCGCCTATTTGACGATGGGACTATCGATTATGGTTGTAGGTGGAACTTTCGCAGTAGTCGTTAAAAAACAATTTTACCGAAAATAAAGGGATTGAAAAATTGAAGAAGGAGGCTGTCTCTCGAGACAGCTTTTTTGCATAGTAATGAGGCTGTGGTTGTCCGATTCATCGGTAATATCGGACAACCAGCACCGACGCCGAACAGTGGTTGTCCGATTCATCGGTAATATCGGACAACGAGTGCCCAAGCCAAACATCGGTTGTCCGATTCAACAGTAATATCGGACATCTTCGGATATCTTCGGACTTCCGTCTTCATCAAAGATACTCCTCCAATACCGACCAAGCCTCCAGCTTTTCGGGCAGCGTTTTGACATGTTTGCCGCGCATGGGGCTGGTCGAAGGGAGCGGCAGGTAGACCAAGCCGGATTCCTCATCCAGACCGAAGTGCTTTTTGTAGCTGCGGTAAGCTTTTCCGCCGTTGAAGGCGATAGCTTTTATCTGGGGATGTTCGCGTAAAAGGGTCTTCAAGTCGTTTGGATATTCTTCTTTGATGGCCGAATCGAGGCTGCCTTCCCGGTAACAGGAGTGAATGACATCCCAGAGGGCGACGTGATGCTTTTTCAGCAGCGATAGGCGGTCTTCGTAGGTCACCGGATCCTCTTTCTCTAGAAGAGCAAAAATGATTTCCCAGAAATGGTTCCTCGGGTTCCCGTAGTAGTGCTGTGCTTCCAGCGACTTCGCGCCGGGCATCGATCCCAGAATCAGAACCTTGGCATGCGGATCGATGACGGGTGCCATCGAGTAAAGTTTGTCGGATTGTTTCAGTCGGAACACATCCTTTCCAAGTTATTGTGTATCCATTCTACCAAAACCGCACCGGAGCGGGAAACATTCGAGCTTGCCAATTTTTTTAAATAAAACAGTTGACGGAAGGTCAGCGATGCGTTAAAATAATCCCAACATTAAGAAATCGTTAGAAAAATCATTTCCATCTAATAAAACCGATAATCAAGAGAAGTACGCATCATACCTTGTTTCCAGAGAGTCGCCGCCAGTGAGAGTGCGATAGCGAAGGGGATGCCGAATGGACTTGAGAGGGTTGCCTTGAAAAGAGTAGGGGCAAACGGGGAACCTGGTCCGTTAACAGACAGGCACATATGTTGGTATGTGAACGAGTGGGCGATTATTATCGTCAATTTGGGTGGTATCGCAGGAGAATACAAGCTCTTGTCCCTTTAAAGGGGGGACAAGGGCTTTTTTTGTACACAAAAAATGATGAGGTGAATGAAATGCTAGAGATAAAAGAGACGAAACAGACCGAAGAAATTCTCCCGCAAGACAGCATGAAAGCCGCTATCGATAAACTAGTGAAAAAAGAAGAGCTTTCTCCGCAATTGACGAAGACCATCATGCACCAAATCATGAGCGGTCAAGCCAGTCCGGTCCAGATTGCATCTTACCTGACTGCTATGCGGATGAAAGGCGAGACGGCCGGAGAAATCAGTGCTTCCGCTGAAGTGATGCGGGATTTTTCCAATAAAGTACGAACCAAGAAGACGGCATTGGACATCGTCGGAACCGGCGGCGATCAATCCTTCACTTTCAATATCTCAACCGTCTCATCCTTTGTCATCGCGGCCGCAGGGATCCCGGTGGCGAAACACGGCAACCGCAGCTCCTCAAGCAAATGCGGCAGCGCGGATGTGCTGGAAGAATTAGGCGTGAACATCGAAGCCAGTGCGCAACACAGCGAAGCGATGCTGGAAGAAATCGGGATGTGCTTCATGTACGCCCAAAAATACCATCCATCGATGAAGCATGCGGCACCCGTCAGGAAAGAAATGGGCGTCCGGACGATCTTCAACGTCCTGGGGCCATTGGCGAACCCGGCCAATGCGAACATGCAATTACTCGGTGTATACGATGTCGCGCTAGTGGATACGATGGCTGAGGTACTGAACCAATTGCAGATGGAACGGGCTTTGGTATTCGGCGGAAATGACGGTCTGGATGAAATCACTTTGACCACAACATCGGAAGTCGCGGAGCTTCGTGACGGCAAAGTCACCCACTTCAAGTTCGATCCGAAAGATTACGGTTTCGAGTACTGCACTAACGAAGATCTGGTGGGCGGAGAACCGGCTGAGAATGCCGCAATCGCCTTGGCTATCTTGAGCGGCGAAAAGGGACCGAGGCGCGATACCGTACTTTTGAACGCCGGTATGGCCATTTATCTGGCCAACGACGATTATACGATCGCTGACGGCATCAAATGTGCTGCCGAACTCATTGACAGCGGAGCGGCACTGGGGAAATTAAAGCAATTTATCACTGCATCACAGGAGGCGACAAAATGATATTGGACGAGATCATAGCAGCGACAAAAATACGCGTGGAAAAAGCCAAACAGGCAATCCCATTGGAAGAAATGAAGCAAGCCGCCTTGGCGATGCCGATCAATCAGGATTTCCCATTCGAGCAGGCGCTGACCGGTGAAGGGATCCGTTTCATCTGCGAATGCAAGAAGGCATCCCCTTCGAAAGGCGTGATTGTGGAGGATTTCCCATACCTCGAAATCGCCAAGGCCTACGAAGAAGCGGGAGCATCCGCAATCTCGGTATTGACAGAGCCCGATTTTTTCCAAGGCGAAAACCGCTTCCTGACGGAAATAAAACAGGCAGTATCGCTTCCGGTCATCCGGAAAGATTTCATCATCGATGCCTACCAAATCTATGAGGCGAAGGTCATCGGCGCGGATGCCGTACTGTTGATCGCGACCATCCTGAACGAGGAAGAGTTGGATGCTTTCCAACGCTTGGCCCGCGAACTGGGGCTTTCAGCCCTGGTGGAGGCCCACACCGAAGAAGAACTCCTGAAAGCGTTGCGGACGAATCCGAAGATCGTTGGCGTCAACAACAGAGACTTGAAGACTTTCAAAGTGGACATCCAGCAGTCCATCAGGCTGCGTGCACTGGTGCCTGATGATATCCTTTTCGTGGCCGAAAGCGGCATTTCGGAAAGACAGCAAGTCATCGAATTGGAAGAGGGCAACGTCGATGCCATCCTGATCGGCGAAACGATGATGGTTTCTCCAGACAAAAAAGGCATGCTCGATCGCCTGCGGGGAATCGGCTGATGGTCAAGGTGAAAATCTGCGGCCTGAAGCGAGTAGCGGATGCCGAAATGCTGAACGAGCTGCGCCCGGATTTTGCAGGCTTCATTTTCGCTCCCAGCAAGCGCCAGATTTCGTTGGAGCAGGCGCTGCAAATCAGGGCAGCCTTGATTGATGCCATTCCGGCAGTCGGCGTCTTCGTCAACGAACCGATCGAAAACATCGTCGCAATCGTTGAGAGCCGGGCAATCCAGATCGTGCAGCTCCACGGCGATGAGGATAACACTTATATAGAAGAGTTGGGCAAGCGGATCACGCTTCCGATCATCAAAGCGGTCGCGGTCAAGGACGCCGCCGATGTCAAGAAGGAATACGCTGCCGATATCCTCCTCTATGACACGTACCAAAGCGGTATGGCCGGCGGGACGGGAAAGACATTCAACTGGGATTTGCTGAAGGAAGCAACGCATCCATTCTTCCTGGCGGGCGGCCTGCATGCAGGCAACCTCGAAGCAGCCATCCAAAAAGTTCAACCATACGCAGTTGACATCTCGAGCGGCGTCGAAACGGACGGCGTGAAGGATTTTGAAAAAATCAGAGCAGTAATGGAAATCATTGGGAGGTCAATAAAATGAATAGTTATTTTGGAGCACACGGGGGACAGTTCATTCCCGAAACGTTGATGAACGCTTGTTTGGAACTGTCGGAAGCTTTTTTCCGATTCAGTGAGGATCCGGAATTCAAAAAAGAATTGAATGATCTGTTGGATAACTACGCAGGCAGGCCATCCCGCCTCTATTACGCGGAAAAGATGACGAAGAACCTCGGCGGAGCGAAAATCTACCTGAAACGTGAAGACTTGAACCACACGGGCTCGCATAAGATCAACAATGCACTCGGTCAAGTATTGTTGGCCAAGAAGATGGGCAAGAAACGGATCATCGCCGAGACAGGCGCCGGCCAGCATGGCGTGGCAACAGCTACAGCTGCTGCGCTTCTGGATATGGAGTGCGTCGTCTACATGGGCGAAGAGGACACCCAACGCCAAGCATTGAACGTGTTCCGGATGGAATTGTTGGGCACGAAAGTGATTCCCGTGACGAGCGGGACCGCCACCCTCAAGGACGCGGTCAACGAAGCGATGAAGGATTGGGCTTCCACGTTTGAAGAATCGCATTACTGCATCGGATCGGTCATGGGGCCGCATCCATTCCCAACCATGGTCCGCGATTTCCAGAAGATCATCGGGGAAGAGACCAAAGCCCAATTGGCCCAAGCGGAAGGCAGGCTGCCGGATGTCGTGATGGCTTGCGTCGGCGGCGGTTCGAATGCGATCGGGACTTTCTACGACTTCATCGGCGACGAAAGCGTGCGTCTGATCGGCTGCGAAGCTGCCGGCAGAGGCATCCACACGCAAGATACGGCTGCGACAATCGCGACCGGGACACCAGGCATTTTCCACGGCATGAAATCGTATTTCTGCCAGGATGAATACGGCCAGATTGCCCCTGTTTACTCGATATCGGCAGGTTTGGACTATCCGGGCATCGGGCCTGAGCATGCGGACCTCTATGACCGAGGCCGCGCCGAGTATGTTTCGGTGACCGATGACGAAGCTGTCGCCGCCTTCGAATACCTGGCGCGGATGGAAGGGATCATCCCGGCCATCGAAAGCTCGCATGCAATCGCGCATGCCATGGTTTTGGCGCCGACGTTGGATCCGGAAAAGATCATCGTCATCTGTCTGTCGGGCCGTGGGGACAAGGACGTCGCCGCAATCGCAAGATACAAGGGAGTGGACATTCATGAATAAAATCACAGCTGCCTTCAAGCACAAGGCATTCATCCCGTTCGTGACTGCGGGGGATCCAGACCTGGAAACCACGAAGGAACTGATCAGGGAAATCGTTGCGAACGGAGCGGATATCGTCGAAATCGGCATCCCGTTCTCTGATCCGGTTGCGGAAGGTCCTGCCATCCAAAAAGCGGATGAGCGGGCTTTGGCGAACGGCATCAATACGGACGATATTTTCCGGATGGTCGCTGAGTTGCGCACCGAAATCGATACACCTTTCGTCTTCATGACCTACATCAACCCAGTTTTCGTCTACGGCATCGATAAATTCATGGCGCGCTGCAAAGAGACCGGCGTCGACGGCGTCATCATCCCGGATGTTCCGTTTGAAGAGAAGGGCTTCATCCAGGAAGCTTGCCGGGACCATGGCATCACCTACATTTCCATGGTGGCACCTTCTTCCGCTGAAAGGATCGCCATGATCGCCAAAGAAGCGGAAGGCTTCCTGTACGTCGTTTCTTCCTTAGGAGTCACCGGCGTGCGCAGCGACATCACGACTGATATCGGCAGCATGCTGGCCGAAATCCGCAAAATCAGCGATATCCCTTGCGCCATCGGCTTCGGGATTTCCAACGCGCAACAAGCCAAAGCCATGAGCGAAGTCGGTGATGGCGTCATCATCGGTTCCGCAATCATCAACATCATGGAAAAATACGGAAAAGATTCGCCCAAACCGGTAGGTGCCTTCGTAGCGGAAATGGTGAAAGCCATCCGCGGTGGCAACTGAAGTCCTTAAACGTGAACCGCACCGCTTGTAGCAGTATAATGAAAGAAAAATACAGGCGGAAAGTGGTGATGGTGATGAGGAAAATAATTTTGATTCGTCATGGGGCAAGCGAGTGGAACTTGTTGAACCTGTTTACGGGCTGGACGGATGTCGACTTGAGTGAACAGGGTGTCACGGAAGCGAAAGAAGCCGGCCGGAAACTCAAGGAAGCCGGGATTGAATTTGATATGGCGTTCACATCCGTACTGCAACGAGCGATCAAGACCTGCCATATTGTTCTGGATGAAATGGATCAATTATGGATACCGGAAGTGAAAAGCTGGCGACTCAATGAGCGGCACTATGGCGATCTGCAAGGACTGAACAAACAGGAAACAGCCGAAAAATATGGAGAAGACCAGGTTCTGAAATGGCGGCGCTCCTATAACACGTTGCCGCCGCTGATGGATCCGGATAATCCGCTGTCGCCGGTCAAGGATCGCCGCTACGCCAACCTGCAGAAACGGATCATTCCGATGGGGGAAAATTTGGAGACCACTTTGGAACGTGTCATACCGTTTTGGGAAGATCAGATCGCTCCAGCGGTTCTGGACCGAAAAACGGTACTGGTGGCGGCCCACGGGAACTCCTTGCGGGCATTGATCAAATATCTTGAAGAGATACCCGATGATGAGATTATGGCTTTGGAAATCCCTACCGGACAACCATTGGTCTATGAGTTGAATGATGACCTGACGATCATCAGAAAATACTATCTTTAACAAAAAAGATGCGGCCGGGAATCGGAATCCCGGCCGCATCTTTTGTTGCATCATTTTTCTTCAGCCATCAATTGAAAGTTGAAACGGACGTCACTGCTGGTCCCGTCCTGCAGGTAAGATCTTTCCACGAAAGTCACCCGATCGGAATGGTCAATGAGGATCAGTGTCGTGGAACGGGTGCCGTAGCGTTCCGTCCGGATGAAATTGGCGGAAACGGCACGCAAAATCGGCAAATCCAGCGGCAAATCAGGCAGTTGGTCATCCGACGGGGGCGTCCGGTCCGCCATGATGCGGAAGATGGCCTCTTCGTCCAACTCGGATGAAGAAGCCAGTTCGGCCATTGCCGCTTTGGTGAGGGTGACTTTTGGCCATGGTGTATCGAGCGTGGCGTTGCTGACGGCATGGTTGCCTGTTTGAATGATGCTAATTTCGTCCAAAATATTGTTGTAATGATGGAGACTGTCTCTCGAACCGACAATCAGATTGAAGCCGTTGTAGTCGGTCCGCTGTTGCCTGACCTGATCCAAATATTCGTTGGGGCCCATGCTGCCGGTCAGGTAATCCATCACCAGGTTGCCGCGGGACAGTTTTTGGTCGGATTCCTGGGTGGTCGTCAAATAACTATTGGTCACTGCAGCGATCCTTCCTTGTTTGGTGATCCCGAGCCAAGTGCCGCGGGCGCTCAAATCTTTCCCCGCCAACAAATCGGGATACTCCGGCCAGAAGTGCGCAGGCAAGGATGGGCGGTCATATTGCTCATCCCGATTGGCCACGAGAATCAATTTGTAAGAAGCGTTTTGGCTGAGTTGCAACGAAATCAGACACATAGCTATTCCCCCAGTAAGATGTTGTTCTTTTGTTAAGTATAGCATGCGCAACCTTCAAGGCTGAAATGAAAAAACCGCGTCGGGAAAGGCCTGCTGAGTGCAGCTCGACTGCTTGTCCCAAATTTTAAAACGTGCTGGATATGAGCTATAATAAGGATGACAGTAACACCGCCGCGCCAATCGGAAATACAACAACAGGATCAACATTATTCGAAGGGGTTGTTTAGGATGCTTAAGGATAGAAAAAAATATTGGACAGTTTTGCTGGTCAGTCTTTTTCTGGCAAGTTGCAGCCAAACGCAGGAAACGTCTGAAGAAGAAAATTCATCTCAAGCAACAGCACAGAGCGGTTCGGCAGCCAGTACCGCGAGCAGCGAAACGGAAGCAACGTCGGCAGAATCCACTGAAGTCGGTGATCGTCTGGGCAAACTATCGAAAAGCTACATCGATATCATGGGCAGCGGCAATTACTATATGGCTTTCCGCTCCACAACAACATATGAAGGCGAAGTGATGGAATCCGAGACAATGATGACCGTTTCAGGAGACCGGACCGCAATGCATTCTAAGTCCGCAGAGACCGACACCGTAATGGTGATGATGGACGGCAATATCTATATGATCGACCATGCCAGCAAAACGGTGATCGTAATGCCCCAGACAACGGCCGAAGGGGATGAGACCCTCCCGGAAATACCGGAATCAAGCGAGCCGGTCGAAGTGGATGACATCGAATACATCGGCAGCGGTGAGGAAGACGGCTTGGTGTATGAGGAATATCGCACGGAGGGCGGTACACAAATCTTCTACTATTTTGATGGCGCCGACCTGAAGAAAATCAAGACGATCGATGAATCATTTGAATCGGTCATGGAAATCCTCGAATTGTCCGATAACGTGTCGGAGGATGCTTTTGAAATACCAGCGGACTATCAGCAAGTGACTTACTAGATGGAATGATAAAATACGCATGTAAAGGAGTGGGACAATGGCACTGCTATTGGAACAGATGAACGGATATTTGTTGGTTGCAGTGCTTGTCCTCTGTATTTGGGTGCTGTCCAAGGCGACAGATATCCTGGTCGATGAAGCCGTTTCGTTGTCTTTGGAGTGGGGGATGTCCCAGCTTGTGATCGGCGCGACGATTGTTTCTTTGGGAACATCGTTGCCGGAACTGGCGGTATCTATCTCCTCATCCTTGAAGGGTAACGGCATTCTGGCTTTGGGGAATGTCATCGGTTCGACATTCGTGAACACCAGCTTCATTCTGGGAATCGGAGCGCTCTACGGAAGCATACCCGTCAATCGGAAAACGGCGCATAAACACACCGTTTTGTCGGGGCTTTCGCTTTTGTTGATCCTCTCCTCACTGCCGATTTTTCATGCGGATGGCCAAGGGAAGATACCGCAATGGATTGGCATTTTCTTTCTGATTTTGACCCCCGTTTACTTCTATTGGACGGTGCGGGAAGGGAAGCTGTCCGATCAAGAGGCTGTCATTGAAGAAGACAAGGAAAAAGGTCTCCCGATTCTGGTCAAATTGATTAAGTTGCTCATCAGTGCAGGCTTTGTGATTACGAGTGCCTCTGTATTGGTAAGTACAGTGGAAATCGGTGCTGCCCGGATTGGCATCCCTGATTCGGTCATCGCTTCCACAGTTGTGGCCTTCGGAACCGGACTGCCGGAAATAAGCACAACCATTGTTTCCGTAAAAAAAGGCTACGGCGCTTTGGCGATGGGGAACATCATGGGTTCCAACTTGTTGAATACTTTGTTCGTTCTTGGTGTGGCATTAGGATTGACACCGGGAGGAATTATCGTCAGTCCGGATTTCTATCAGATCCATTTTCCGGCTTTGGCTATTCTGCTGTCAGTTTTGGGATACTTTTCCTATAACAACAAACGCGATGTCATCAGCAGAAAAGAAGGGCGCATTTTGATACTGTTCTATCTTGTGTATCTGGTATGGAACTATTTCTTATAGCAAAAAGGTTCGTGACCCCACAAGGGCCACGAACCTTTTTCTGTTATTCTTCTTCAGTATCGTTAACGTTCTCGGGAGTATCCCGGGCAACATCCACAGTCGCGAAATCCTTGACGGGGGTGGAGCCGTTCACCAAGACAGCCTCTTCCTCGTCCAGCTCGAATGGACCGGCCACTTCGCCAAAATAACGATTGTAACGCAGCTTGAATTTTTCGAGTACATGTTCGAGCAGGATCTTCAGCATCGCGAAGAGCGGCACACCTAAGATCATTCCGATAAAGCCAAGCAGATTTCCCATGATCAGCAAAACGATGATGATCGTCAGCGGATGCATCTTCAAATTTCGGCCCATGATGCTAGGTTCGATGATGTTGCCTTGGATGAATTGCGCCAAAGCCCAGACGACGGCCATTTTCAGGAGCATGGCCGGAGACGTGAAGGCAGCGACGAACAAGGCCGGGATGACCCCGATGGTCGCTCCGATGAAAGGGATGACCGCCGTAAAGGTAGCAATCAAGGCGAGAACGAATGCATATTCCAAACCGATGATCAAATAACCGACTATCAGCAAGGCACCCAGACTCAAGGCAACGAGCAGCTGGCCTTGAACATAGGAACCGACCTGAAGCGACATCTGTCTGGATATCTTTTCGATATCAGCGCGGAAAACAGGCGGGATGTTCTTCATGACAAAAGGTTGGAACTTTCCTTGGTCCTTCAGCATGAAGAAAAGGATGACCGGGAAAGTGACTGTTACGACCACTACGCTGGAAATGGTGGAAAAGATGTTCATGATTTTTTCGCTCGAGTTGCCGATCCAGGCCAGAATCATCTCAGGGATACTGCCCACTGTGCTGTCCAACCAAGTTTGCGCTTGCTCATAGTAGTCCTTGAAGGTACTGTTCGCGAGCAGATTGTCAAAATAGGCATTCATCTGTTCAATGTAGGTAGGAAATTCATTGACCAAATTGGTGAGTTGGCTGGACAGAATAGGAACCAAAAGAACAAGCCCATAGACCAGCATCAAAATGAAGAGTACAAAGACGATAGAGGTCGCCATTCCCCGGTTGATTTTCCTTCTTTCAAGGAAGGTCACCATCGGATTGAATATATAATAGAAGACGATTGCTAAAATCACGGGTGCCACGATGGTCGAAAAAATGACCTGCAACGGTTTGAAAATGAATGAAATGGTATCCATCGTAAAGATGAGCACGCCGATCAGAATCAGGGTGGACAGGATATAGATGATTGTCTTGCCGCCCAAAAAGGAGATGAGGCGCGTATCTTCGGGTATTGTTATTTTCGTTTCTTTCTTTTGCATATGCTGTCCTTTCTTACGCCGTAGCCGGATTTGGCCCGTATAGCGGCATAGCGGGTTTCTATTTTTAGTTTACCAGAGTTCCCTTTGAAAGCCATACTGCAAAGGTCCTATTTCCGGGAAATTCTGTCGTACGATTGCTCGTTTGAGGGGTCCCGGAATGAAATGTGTTAAAATGACAGAACAAAAAGCAACACCAGAGGAGGACGGCAACAAATGAAATACAGCATCTATACACGGACCGGCGATAAAGGCAACACACGCATCGGAGGTGGGAAAGCTCTTCCGAAAAATGCCGAGAGGATCGAAGCTTTCGGCGCGCTCGATGGTCTGAATTCATGGTTCGGCCTTGTCCGCACGAAAAATGATTGTGGCGAGGACATCCAGGAGGACATGGCGCTCATCCAACAGTTCCTGTTCGATTGTTCCTCAGATCTGTCGATCCCTAAAGGGCACCGGGAGTACAAGCTCACCCAAGATCACATCGACTGGTTGGAGAAGAAAATCGATGGCTACAGCGAAGAACCAGAGGAGACCCAGTACTTCATCATACCGGGCGGAACGGAACTGGCAAGCTGGTTCCACATTTTGCGGACGACGACCCGCGACGCGGAACGCCGGATCGTCACCTTCATGGAGCAAGAGCCGGAAGAAGTGAATCCGTTCGTCCTGAAGTTCATCAACCGGCTTTCTGACTATCTGTTTGTCGTGGCCCGGGTCGCCAATGCCCGCAAAGGCGTTCCTGACCTGCCGTACGAGCGCAGTGAAAAAGTGTTCCGCATTTCCGGAGATAAGGACAGTTCCAAGGCGAAACCGGAATAATAGAGGAAGCCAAGAATCGGGTTCTCCTCCGGTGAGGAGAACTTACGCCGGAGAAGAGAATCCCACCAAAATGTCACCTCCGGTCCACGCGGCTTCGCCGGAGTTCGGCATTCTGGAAATAAGTCTCCTCCGGCCAACAGATTGCCCGCCGGAGCTGAGCAGCTTGGGGGAATCATCTTCTCAGGCCGCCGCACCTGGAAGCACCCACACATTGCTCCAAACAACAACGCCCAAGGATCCCGGCAGCAGACTGCCGGGATCCTTGGGCGTTTCGTTTATTTCGCATTAAATAATCAGCGCAATACCGCTGGTAAAGCTTCGATAAGATCAGAAGCCATCAAGCTGTATTCGGATTTTTCCTGGGCGGTGATATCACCCGCCAAACCGTGGATGTAGACGCCCAGTTTGGCCGCCTCGGAAGGGGTCGAGCCTTGAGCCAACAAGCCGGCGATGATGCCGGTGAGGACATCGCCTGAACCGCCAGTCGCCATGCCGTTGTTGCCGGTAGCGTTGATGAAACGTTCATCCTGGTGGGCTACGACAGTCCGGGCATCCTTCATGACAAAAGTCAGATCCGAATCAGCCGTGCAAAAATCTGCAGTCCCCAGAAGATCCGCTTTTATATCCGCCAGATCCTTATCCAAAAGACGCGCCAGTTCCTTCAAATGTGGGGTAAGGATGCTTCCCTCCGGAACGGTCTGCGCTACTGCGCTGATGCGGGCACGGGAATCGTTCCCCGCCAACGCCGCTTCGTTGAAACGATCGGAAAGGATATTCAAGGCATCCGCATCGAGGATCAGAGGGATCTGGCTGTTTTTGAGAACCAGATCGACCACTGTCCGGGCGGCATCGGACTTCCCGATTCCTGGCCCGACAACAATCGCATCGGCGCAGGAAACCGCCGTGATGATTTTCAGGCGCTCACTCTCCTTATCCAACCCGTCCGGCTGGTAAGTCGTCAGGATGGCTTCAGGCAGTTGCATCTGAAGGATGGCGCGGTTTTCATCCGGAGTGACAATCTGGACCAGCCCGGCGCCCGTACGATAGGCGGCTTTTGCCGAAAGGAAGGCAGCCCCGCTCATGTTTGCGGATCCGGCGATGATCACGACCCGGCCGTAAGTGCCTTTGTTCGAATAGGCCGCGCGTCTCGGAAGCGAAAAAAGATCGCTCTCTTCATAGAACAGCACATTCGAAGAAATGGCGTCCATGGCGCTCGGCGGGAAACCGATGTCGCTGACGATCAATTTTCCGGTGTGCAAAGAACCGGGGTAAAGCAGCTGGCCGATTTTTTCGATCCCGAAAGTGATGGTCACATCCGCCCGGACAGCGGTCCCCAGCACTTGTCCATTGTCGGCCGAGATGCCGGATGGGATGTCGACGGCAAAGACGTATCCGTGGAACTCGTTCATGAGTTGGATCGTCTCCGCGTATTTCCCTTCTGCGGGCCTGTCCAATCCGATGCCGAAAATAGCATCGACCAAGACGGTGTAGCCTTTGAAATTGATTTCGCTGACGTCATCCCAGATGACCATTTCCAAGTTTTCGATGATGTCTAGTTGTTTTTTGGACTCAGCGGACAATTTTTCGCGTTCGCCGATCAGGAATACATCCACTTGGAAGCCGTGGTTCAACAAAATGCGGGCTGCCGCCATTCCGTCGCCGCCGTTGTTGCCTGAACCGCAGATCACGAGGATGATGTCCTCTCTTGAGATGCGTTCTTCCATGGCTGTGACGACCTGATTCGCTGCATTTTCCATCAGCACCATGGCTGGGATGCCGATCTCATCGATCGTAAAGGCGTCGATTTTTTTCATCTGTTGGCTGTTGACAAGTTTTTTCATTGAATATTCCTCCTGATGGTTGGTGGATGTCATTCCATTTTCACAATTGATATTATACCATTCTTGGTGCGTGAAAGAATACGGGGAGCCTGATATAGCTTTATCCAAGGCGGAATCTAATGATTGCCTTAACAAGCCGTGACTATTCTGCACAACAATTTTCTGAAAACTTAGGGAAAACAGTCATTCACTTTTTATAAGTAATGTGATAATCTTATCAAGGAACTCGAATAAGGGAGGAATGTATGATGATCGAGCTGATTGCAACAGCCGAGTCAGTAGCGCAAGCCAAGGAATTGGTGGATTGCGGTGTAAATATACTATATATAGGAGAGGATGAGTACGGCCTTCGTTTGCCGTATTCCTTCACCAGAGAGGAACAGCGTGAGGTCATTGCCTATGCGCACGCGAAAGGCGCGCAAGTCAGTGCCGCGGTGAACGCGATCTTCCATAACGATCGGATCAATCAAGTGGCCGAATATCTGGCTTTCCTACGTGAAGCGGAAGTCGACAGCATCACGTTGGGCGACCCTGGCGTAGTGCAGGTCATGCGGGAACAGGATTTGTTCATCCCTTACCGTTATGACGCACAAGTCATGGTGACTTCAAGCGGACAGATAAATTTCTGGGCGAAAAGGGGAGCGGTCGGTTCCGTGCTGGCCCGTGAAGTGCCTTTCGAGGAAATGAAGAAGTTGATTCCGGGCGCTTTGGTGCCGGTCGAAGTGTTGGTGTACGGTGCCACTTGCATCCATCAATCGAAACGCAACCTGCTTGAAAATTATTTCAATTTCATCGAGAAAGAGGAAGCTGTGAACAAAGAGCGCGGGTTGTTCATTTCCGAGCCTAAAAAAGTGGATTCCCATTATTCCATCTATCAGGACCGCAACGGAACGCACATCTTCGCCAACAATGACCTTGATCTGATGCCTCATCTGGGCGAACTGACTGCTATTGGCGTATCGCAATGGATGCTGGATGGATTGTTCACCCCAGGCGAGAATTTTGTCGCAATCGCGAAACTGTTCGTGGAGGCGCGTGAAGCCCTTGCGGAAGGAAAATGGACGGAGGAATTGGCTGAACGTTTGGATGCCGAATTGCACGCTTTGCATCCCGCCAACCGTGAGCTGGATTCCGGATTCTATTCCAAGGATCCGAACGAAGTCGTCTGATACTTTGATACTGAAAGAAAGAGAGTGTATACACACATGCGAACAATAACAAAGAAGCCCGAGGTCTTGGCCCCGGGCGGAACATTGGAAAAATTGAAGACAGCCATCCACTACGGAGCTGATGCCGTCTATATCGGCGGAGAAGCGTACGGCTTGCGCAGCCGCGCAGGCAACTTCGACTATGAGGAAATGGCGGAAGCAGTCGCTTTTGCGCATAGCCACGGTTCGAAGATCTATGTCGCCGCGAATATGGTCACCCATGAAGGCAACGAGGAAGGCGCAGGTGAATTCTTCCGCACTATCCGTGATATCGGTATCGATGCGGTCCTGATTTCGGATCCCGCGTTGATGGAAATTGCCGTGACCGATGCACCCGGCTTGCCGATCCATTTGTCGACCCAGGCTTCCGCGACAAACTACCAGACGCTCAATTTTTGGGCGAGCGAAGGGTTGGAACGCGTTGTTTTGGCCCGTGAAGTATCAATGGCAGAAATCCAGGAAATGAATGAGAAGACCGATGTCGAAATTGAAGCCTTCGTCCACGGGGCGATGTGCATCTCCTATTCGGGCCGTTGTGTCCTGTCCAACCACATGTCGAACCGTGATGCCAACCGCGGAGGCTGCGCGCAGTCTTGCCGTTGGAAATATGGCTTGTTCGATATGCCGTTGTTGGGACAACAGAACCCTGTAGGTGCCGGCGAAGAAGGCATCGAAGAGAAATTCTCCATGAGTGCAGTCGACTTGTCGATGCTGGAGCACCTGCCCGACCTGATCGAGAGCGGCGTCGACAGCCTGAAAATCGAAGGGCGCATGAAATCGATCCACTACGTGTCGACTGTAGTCAATGTCTATCGCAAAGCCGTGGATGCTTATTGCGCCGATCCCGATCATTATGAACTGAAGCAGGAATGGGTGGATGAGTTGTGGAAAGTCGCGCAGCGCGAATTGGCTACCGGTTTCTTCTACAAGGATCCGACCGAGGATGAACAACTCTTCGGCCAACGCCGCAAAATTCCGCGCTATGGCTTCGTCGGCCAAGTGATGGCCTACGATCCGGAAACGCAGATGGCTACGATCCAGCAACGGAACAATTTCGGTGTCGGAGACGAAATCGAATTCTACGGGCCGGGATTGCGCCACAACATACTGACTGTGGAAGCTATCTGGAACGAACACGATGAAGCGATCGACCGTGCGCCTAACGCCATGATGACCGTGAAGATGAAAGTTCCTTTCGTCGTTGAACGTTTCGATATGATCCGCAAAAAGAAATAAAAAAGCGAAGACTTCAAATTTGCTTTCTGCTGACCTGTCGTTTATAGTAAAAAAGAATTAAATAGAAGTTTTCCGTAGGGGAGTAACTAGCAGCCGAGCTGCGGCAATGCCAACAATAAGTAGATCCGAGAGGACCTTCTGGCATTGCCTTAAATAGTGAGACTTACGCCTACCGTTTCTTGAGAGAAACGGTAGCGCGTAAGTCTCTTTTTTATTTCTCAATTGCGGGAAAAAATGGGGTGAAAGCGGCAGAAACGTGATGCAAGGATAGGGAAAACGATACAACGGTGAACCATGAAAATAGATGAGAACAGATGACTAAAACAGGGGGATAACGAATGGAAAACGAAAGAATAGGCACAAAAACGCTGGAAGCAAAACGGAATGCGGGTCATCCGCACAAGAACAAGCCGGGGGGAACTTTCTTGGAGGCATACCAGAAAAGCTTGGAGACGATTTTTGCGGAAACTGGCAGCACTAGGGAAGGGCTCGATGAGCAGTTCGTCGAAACCAGACAGGCAGAACGTGGATTCAACGAATTAGCGACGAAGGAACGTGATTCGGTTCTGAAGTTGTTTGTTGAGACGTTCAAGGATGCGATGGTACTAGTGTTGCTGGCTGTCGCCGCAATTCAGATGGCCATGGGGCATGCAGCGGAATCCTTGATTATCTTTGCTGTGCTGATGATCAATGCGGTCGTCAGCATCATCCAGACGCGCAAAGCTGAAGGTTCGCTGGATGCCTTGAAGAGCCTGTCCGCTCCGATGGCTAAGGTAAAAAGGGCTGGCGCTCGGCTGACCATTCCGGCAAGAGAATTGGTTGTCGGCGATATCGTCAGCTTGGATGCCGGCGATTATGTCCCTGCGGATGGCCGCTTGGTTGAAGCTGGTTCGCTGAAGGTGGAAGAAGGGATGCTGACCGGGGAGTCCATTCCTGCGGACAAAGAGGTGAAGGATATCAACGGCGCCGTCCCGATAGGGGATCGCTCCAATATGGTGCACAGTGGGACGCTGACGGTGTATGGCCGCGGCGAGTTCCTCGTAACGGGTATTGCCAATGATACGGAAATCGGTAAAGTGGCAAACCTGTTGGAAAATGCGCTGGCAAAGCAAACGCCGCTGCAAAGGAATCTGGAGCATTTCAGCAAAAAATTGGGCGTAGGAATTCTGGTGCTTTCCGGCCTCATTTTCGGTATCCAGTTCATACGCATGTTGGGGGAAGGCACAACTGATATGGGAGCTGGCATGTTGAGCGCATTCATGTTCGCTGTAGCCGTGGCTGTAGCCGCCATCCCGGAAGCCCTGCAGTCGATTGTGACAATCGTCCTTTCGATAGGGACGAAAAAGATGGCCAAGCAAAACGCGATCATCCGCAAGTTGCCTGCAGTGGAAACATTGGGATCGACCAGCATCATCGCCACCGACAAGACCGGAACTTTGACGCAGAATAAGATGACGATCGTTGATCACTATTTGGCGAATGGGCAATCAGGCACCTTCAACAATCAGCCGCGGACGTGGTCATTTGATGAACAGAGATTGATGCAGATCGCTGTCTTGGCCAACGATGCCAGCATCAACATGGAAGGGCAGGAATTGGGGGATCCCACGGAAATTGCCATGGTCGCCTTCAGCAACAAAATGAACCAACCGTTTGGCGAGCTGCGGGCAGCCTATCCCCGCGAAGCTGAACTGCCATTCGATTCGGAACGGAAGCTGATGTCAACGGTTCATACGATCGACGGCGAACGCTTGCTCCTGACTAAGGGCGGGCCCGATGTCGTGTTTGGGCGCAGCACCAAAATATTGATCAACGGTGAGGTGTTGCCGTTGACGAAGGAGCTGCTGGGGGAAATCAAGGAACAGAACGAATATTTCTCAAGCCGCGCCCTGCGTGTGTTGGCTTTCGCCTACGGGCCGCTGGAGGAAAAAGAGGCGCTCGATTTCAACGTGGAGCACGATCTCATCCTGGTCGGACTTATGGCGATGATCGATCCGCCACGCGAAGCGGTATACGCCGCGGTTGAGGAAGCAAAGAAGGCCGGCATCAAGACCGTGATGATCACCGGCGACCACAAAACAACGGCGCGCGCAATTGCCCGCGACATCGGCATTGCGGATGAGGAGGACCTCGCTTTGACTGGCCAGGAACTAGACAACCTCAGCGATCGGGAATTGGATGGCATCCTGGAGCGGGTATCCGTCTATGCCCGGGTATCCCCCGAGAACAAGATCCGGATTGTCCGCGCATGGCAGAACAAAGGCCATGTCACCGCAATGACGGGCGATGGGGTGAATGATGCGCCGGCTTTGAAGCAGGCGGATATCGGCATCGCCATGGGTAGCGGAACTGATGTAGCGAAAGAGGCGGCAGCGATGGTGCTGACCGACGACAACTTCGTTTCCATCGTCAGCGCGGTCGGAGTAGGACGGAACGTCTATGACAATATCAAGAAAGCCATCGCTTATCTCTTCTCAGGTAATCTGGGGGCAATCATTGCAATCGTCGCAGCGCTCCTGATGGACTGGGTGAATCCGTTCACAGCCCTGCAACTGCTGTTCATCAACTTGGTCAATGATTCCATTCCGGCAATTGCTTTGGGGATGGAGAAGGGCGAGCCTGACGTGATGGACCGCAAACCAAGGGATCCAAACGAGGGCATTTTCTCCGGAGATACGCTCGTTTCTGTCATCTACCGAGGGGTGCTGATCGGGGCAGCCGTCATCCTTTCTCAATACATCGGACGGGGCTACTCGGCTGAGATGAGCGTAGCCATGGCTTTCTCTACCTTGATCATTGCGCGCACTTTGCAGACATTCCCGGCCCGTTCGAATTCCCAGACGGCCATCGGAGCAGGCTTCTTTGCGAACAAATATGTCCTCTATGCCGTAGCGTTCTGCAGCACACTCTACGCAGCGACTTTGTTGCCGGCGGTGCGCGGCATCTTCTCGATACCGGCTGAATTCGGTTTGGTGCATTTCGGGATGGCGGCAGGACTTGCCTTGACCGCTGTCGCGTTGATGGAAGCGACGAAGCTGATCATCAAACGAGTCAGGAACTGATTAATCTTGACACAGTAAAAAAACGGCCTGGGAACTTGGATTCCCGGGCCGTTTTTGCGATTAAGATATCATCAAGAAAAGAGTCGTTCTTTCGGCTGAGCAGGTACTTTGAACAGCAAGGCGATCACTGCAGCGATGACCGTAAAGACGAAAAGGAGCAGATAAAGGTAATTCAGCCCGATCTGATCGATGATGGGGCCGGCCATCATCTGGAAGAAGATGGTGCCGATGTTCCTGGAAAGCATGGCGACGACTGCCGTTCCCGTAGCAATCAGTTTCCGGTTCAACAAGGTGGAGACCATCTTGAGGTTCAGCATGATAAAGGTGCCGGAAGCGAAAAACTTGGTCAGGACGGTCGCAATGGAAAGCACCAGAAAGTCGCTCGAAAGGAAATTGATCAGATACTCTGTCCCCGACAAGAATAGAATGGCCAGAAGCAGCTGCTTGTTCGTGAAATGGTCCATGAAGCGGTGCGACAAAGCCATCGCGATGACTTCCGCAAACAGGGCCACTGTCAGGGTCGTGCTGACAAGTGCGACTGGAGCGCCCGTATCGGTCAAAAGCAACGGCAGATAACTGGTGTTGACCGTGTTCGTGCCGAAAATGATGAACGCCAAAAGCAGATAAGTGATGAACAGTTTGTTCTGGAAGATGTTCTTGAGTGTATTGCCTCCAGAAGGTTCCTCCTGCTTCTCGGCTGCATGCTCTGGAGAGGCAGCCGTTTGCTCCGGTTTAGGTAAGAGATAAAGGAACACGATGCTTGCAAAATAACAGGCGAGATAGAGCACAAAAATCGATTTCGGCGATACAAAATCGTAGATGATCCCTGAAATCTGTTGTCCAGCCGCATAGCCGATTGTTCCCCAAAGGCGAATTTGGCCGAATCTGTAAGGGCTGTTGGTCGCAAGCACATCGAACAGAGGCGCGAGCCCCAAGGTGATGGCGTTCGCCAAACCATAAACGAGTCCGAAGAGCCAGTTGCCTGTGAAGAAAAAAAGCCCACTGCTGATGACAGCTGAAATCAACACATAGATGGTGACCGTTTTGCGGGTTCCCCATTTTTCGTTTGAATACCCGATAAGTCCTTGGATGATGAGTGCGATTATGTTAGAAAGGATAAGGATGAATGAAATTTCCGACCCGCTTTTCCCCAGGTCACGCATGTAGACGGTGATCAATGATGATAAAGCTGACATGGCCATAAAATAGAAGATGAACAATAACACGTATTGTTGATACAGACGCTCCTTAAAATACCCCATAAAAATGCATTCCCCCAATAAGTTCACTAGTATACAATATTCTAACACATGAAACGGTGATTAAGCTGTTTCTTTCTTAAATTGAAAAGTGCTTCGCAAATCTCGCACCATTCTTCCTCGAAATTGTAAAAAGCGTTCGAAAGCTGCCGCGCATCAGGCTGTGGATGCGTTATAATGATAGACAACTACAATGATGGAAAGGAGGGGCTTGCTGATGTATCCAAGAACCCAAAAGAAGATCGCTGAGATGCTGAAAGATGCTGTTTTCCCAGGGGCGACGTATACCTTTATCGATAAGGAAAAAATGGAAACCCGGCTGATTGGATCGGCGGCGATCCTGCCCGAGCGGGAACTCTTACGGGAGGGCGTGCTCTATGATGTGGCGTCTTTGACGAAGGTGATCGTCACGACAACACTGCTGCTCCAACTGTATGAAGAAGGGGAAATCAACTTTGAAGATCCGGTGCGAGCGTATCTGCCGGCATTCCAGTCTGGCTCGGTGACGATCCGCCATCTGCTGACGCACACGTCAGACCTGAAAGGCTACATCAAAAACCGCGATGCGCTTTCGGCCGAGGACCTTTCTGCCGCCTTGATTTCCCTTAAGCCTGGAGAAAACCTCGGGGGGGAAGTGGTCTATACCGACACCGGTTTGATCCTGGCAGGCTTCATCATCGAGAAGCTGACAGGGAAATCGGTTGAGGAAAACTTTGAGGAACGCATCAAGCAGCCGCTAGCCATGACGGAGAGCAGCTATCAGCCAATTGATCCGATGCGCTGCGTTCCGACGCAAAACCATCCGACCAGAGGGGTGATCCGCGGTAGCGTGCACGATCCGAAAGCCTTGATCCTGGGCGGTCATTGCGGAAGCGCTGGCTTGTTTGCGCCGATGAATGATCTGATCCGGTTCTCCCAGATGCTGCTGCATTTCGGGGAATGGGAAGGCCAGCAGATTTTGCGGAAAGAGAGTGTTCAAGCCTTGCTGCGGGATTGGGGAAATGTCCACGGCCAACCGCGCTCCTTGGGATGGAACCTGTTTCAGGATGGAGAAGACTTTGTGTTGTGGCACACCGGTTACACCGGCACATTCATGATACTGGATCCGAACCGGAAAAAAGGATTTTTGCTGCTTTCGAACCGGGTCCATCTCGAAGACCGCAGGCCGGAATGGATAGCGGTCCGCGATGAGCTGATCGCCATCTATCTGAAGGAATCACGTTAAGGGAAAATAGAATAAGAAAAGCGGAACGGGTTCGTTCAGCCCTGAAAGAAATTTAGGAAATCGTGCCGACTGAGCATCGTAGAGCGCAATAGGTACGATTTGTCTAATTTCCGAAGGGCTAACCCGTGAAGCTGGACAACTTTTTGGATGCATGAAACACTTTGCAAACTTGTGAAACACCTATGGTGATGCACTTTTGAGTTAAAATATTGTATACAACGCTATCAAAAAAACGCCACTTTTTGGGTGGCGTTTTTTGCTGTCCTTGGATGGACGGTATCCTTTAGAAAGTGGACGGTGAAGTTGCAGCTTCACCGTTCCGGTTCGGAGGTCTAAAGAAAAAGAGTAAATTATCTCAGTAACTTCAGAGTATACAGTGATACTCTGAATATAGTATGACAGCTTATTAATATTTTGGAAAGTAATAAATGAAAAAATTCACATGAAAATCAACAACGAACACGCGGGTACTGTCAATGGAAGCTCGCTGTCATGCCAAAAAACGCAGCGCAACTCAATTTCTGAGTAGCGCTGCGTTTTTTGCTGTCGGGATTTTTGAGTGCTCGAAACCAAATGTGCAACAAGCTATCAGTCGCCCCAGATTTCGTCAGCGATTTGTTTGACCAATGCCAATTTAGCCCATTGTTGTTCTTCCGTGAGATTGTTTCCTTCTTCGGTTGAAGCGAAACCGCATTGTGGGCTCAGGCATAATTGCTCCAAAGGCACGAATTTAGCAGCTTCGGCGATACGCGCTTTGACTTCGTCGATATTTTCCAATTCCGGCGTTTTTGAAGTGATCAGGCCCAAGATGATTTGGCCGTCTCCTTTGTAGTAGCGCAAAGGTTCGAACCCGCCGGCGCGGTCGGTGTCATATTCCAGGAAGAAGCCGTCAAAGCCGGTTTCGCCGAACAGTTCTTTCGCAACAGGCTCATAAGCGCCTTCCTGCGAATAGGACGAACGGAAATTACCGCGGCAGATATGCGTCGTGACGACCAGATCTTCAGGCAGACCGATCTGGATATTTTTGACGTTTTCAGTAGCGACGCGTTTCAATTCATCATAAGTTTCCTGAGAACCGAAAATTTCCAGCGCTTTTTCCGAGCAAAGGTCGCCCCAGAAAGTGTCATCAATCTGGATGTAACGGTTACCCAACGAGTAGAAGTGCAGGATCGTGTCGCGGTATGCTTGCTGCAGATCGGCAGCATACTCCTCCAATGTAGGATAAACTTCTTCGTTGCGGAAACCGAGGCGGATCAACTGATTCGGGCTCGGAATTGATACTTTCGCAACGGCTTTGTCGCCGACTGCTTCAGCCAAGAAAGCATAGTCCGCGAAGAATGGGTGTTCCGGATTAAAGGCGATCTTGCCGATGTTGCGTACGCTGTGGGCGCTTGTCACAACGTTGTGGAATTGTTTGCCTTGCGCCGCGAGGTAACCTTCAAAGCCAAGGAGGTTCTCAAGAAAATCGAAATGCCAATAAGAGCGTCTGAATTCTCCGTCCGTTATGCCTTTATAGCCAAGCTCAATCTGTTTTTCGATGATGCGTGTGATCTCGACATTTTCGATTTCGCGCAGGGCTTCTTTCGTGATTGTGCCTTCAGCCAGCTCTTTGCGGGCTTTTTTGATGCTTTCGGGACGCAGGAAGCTTCCTACGTGGTCTGCGCGGAAGGGCGCTTTCGTTCTGCTTAAAGTTGTTTGGGTTGTCATGATAATTTCCTTCTCTCGTTTGTTTTTTTGTAAAAAAATACGTCCTTGCGCATTGTGCTGCGCAAGGACGTATGAAAGATTCATCGTGTTACCACCTTGGTTCAGAAAAACCTCTCGATTTTCCCCTTAACCAGTACGCCGCAACAAATCGCTGTTCCGGGATACTGTGATGCTGTAACGGGCATTCCCGTGGAGGGCTAAGGTTCTAAAAAGAGCGTTCGCCGTCCACTCACTCGAAGACCATTTTCTGGATAGCATCCCTGTCCTCTTCTCAACTACCGAGGTTCTCTGTGCATTTCGTCCATCCGTACTTATCTTTTCAATGTGGATTTATTTTGAAATTTATATACATAATAACAAGCGGATAAGAATGAGTCAAACTATTTTTAATTATTTTTTCATTTATTAGATTCGGTGGCTTGGCATCTGTTTCCTTTCAGGAAGGAAATTGCATTTGGAACAGCGAGGGTATATACTTCATATAGATAGATGTCTATGAGAAGGCTTCAAGGGTGACAGAACGGGCTAGGTGCCTCAATAGATATCAGGAAAAGAGGAACTGAGTATGACGATTGAATACAAAACATACGCGAAATGTCTGAAAGTGTTGTCGGACGAAACTAGATTGGAAATCATGGATTTATTGTCGGAAGGCGAAATGTGTGCCTGTGCGTTGTTGGATCAGTTTTCGATCACCCAACCGACCTTGTCGTATCACATGAAGATGATGAAGGACTGCGGCTTGGTGGCCAGCAGAAAAGACGGCATTTGGGTCAAATATTCCGTGAATCATGAAAAATTGGATGAATTGAAGGACTTTTTCCAGACAATGGCAAAGCAAAGCACCACTGTATAGCACGAGAAAGCAGGGGATGGAAATGGAAATCAAAATACTGGGACCAGGGTGCCGCAACTGCGAGAAACTGCAGGCCAATGCACATGAAGCACTGAAGAAAATCGGCATGGAAGCAACCATCATCAAAGTGGAAGATCCGATAGAAATCGCAAAATACGGCATCATGCAGACTCCGGGCCTGGTCATCAATGAAAAGGTCGTCTCATATGGGCGGATCTTGACACCCAAACACATTGCAGAACTGCTGCAAAAGTGAAGAACAGAGAAAACACCTATCTTTGGATGAACAAGCTGCGAAACTGGGGTTCTGCTCCTGCATTATCGCAGCTTTTTTGAAGCCTTTCACTACCCAAGAACAACACATTGACATTTATCTATGTGTGGGCGTATACTGACACATAGATAAATGTCAATGTGTTATGTGAAAAAATACAAAATAGAAGGTGCAGTTCATCATGGGAATTTTTCAATGGTTAAATGATCAGTTATTAAAAATGCAGTGGCTCAGCGATTTGGTCGCTGTGCTTGTCCGGGATGTCTTCGGATTGGACCTCGCCAGCAGGGTAGGCGCCAGCATCCACTTCTTCATCTACGACGTCATCAAAATCTTCATTCTGTTGTCGGTGCTGATTTTCTCCATTTCATACGTGCAAAGCTTTTTCCCGCCTGAGCGGACGAAGAAAATCTTGGGACGCTTTGATGGGATCACCGCCAATATCCTGGCGGCGTTGCTGGGGACGATTACACCATTCTGTTCCTGTTCTTCGATTCCACTTTTCATCGGCTTCACCGGATCGGGACTGCCGTTGGGCGTGACGTTTTCGTTCCTGATCTCTTCACCGCTTGTTGATTTGGCATCGATTATCCTCTTGGCCAGCATCTTCAACTGGAAAATCGCCATCGCGTATGTCGTTGTGGGATTGATACTTGCGGTTGTCGGCGGAACCTTCATCGGGAAAGCGCACATGGAGGACCAGGTCGAATCCTTTGTGTTCGGTAGCCCGACAATTGAACTTGAGGAAGCAGAGTTGACAAGGAGGGATCGTGTCAATTATGCAGTCGATCAAGTGAAGGAAGTCGTCCAGAAAGTGTGGCTGTATGTGCTCCTTGGGGTCGGCATCGGAGCCGCCATCCACAACTGGATTCCGGAGTCCGTTATAACGGCTCTGTTGGGCCAAGATAAATGGTATTCGGTATTGGTGGCAACATTCGTCGGGGTTCCGATGTATGCAGATATTTTCGGGACGCTGCCCATTTCCGAAGCACTTGTCGCAAAAGGGGTCGGATTGGGAACCGTGCTTTCCTTCATGATGGGTGTAACGGCATTGTCCTTGCCGTCGATGGTCATGCTGAAGCAGGTCGTCAAACCAAAATTGTTGGGCCTCTTCTTCGGAATCGTGGCAGTCGGTATCATCATCATCGGCTATGTGTTCAATTTCCTGGGACCAATCTTTATGTAATCAAATCAAAAATAATAAGCAGGAGGAATATCATCATGGAAATCAAAATTTTGGGTATAGGCTGCAAAAATTGCGTGAATTTGGCTAAGAACACGGAAGAGGCTTTGAAGGAACTGGGGATGGAAGCGACCATCACAAAAGTGACCGATATGAAGGACATCGCGAAATACGGCATCATGCGCACACCGGGATTGGTCATCGACGAGAAAGTAGTCTCCTACGGTAAAGTCGCCAGTACGGAAGAAATCACAGAATTGTTGAAAAAATAAAAATTTTCGGAAGTGCCGGGTGGGGAATTATTCTCTGTCCGGCACTTTCTTTGCACAAATTCTATTTTGTGTTTGACTGTAGATTGAAGAAGTTCTATATTGTAAAGGTAACAAAAAAATTTTAAGCTATCAAAAGCTATTCAAAATACAAACAAGCTAAGGGGAAATGAATCATGACAAACATTACTATTTTTGAACCGGAAACAAGCAGTAGCTTGTTCAGCAGCCAGGATGCCCTGCGCATTGCAGCAGTAATGGAGGCTTTGGAAGGCTTGGAGAATTACGAGGCATTGCTTTTTAATTTGACCGATGATGCGGATCAATTCACGCTAAACAAGGCCGTTAACGAAAAAATCGAGGCGGAAGGCAATAGCGTCTTGCCAATCACTGTTGTGGATGGAGCAATCGTTAAAAGCGGCAGCTACCCGATCAACGATGAAATCACAAGCTATATCGGCGTCCGCTTCATTGAAGAGACAGAAGGCTCTTGTGGTTGCGGAGGCTGTGGTTGTGGCGGTTCGGAGGAATTTGCCGAAGCAGAAGAAGTAGAAAAAGAAGAAAAAGAAGAAAAAGAAGAAAAAGAAGAATCTGGCTGCTGCGGCGGCAATGGCGGAAAAGGCGGCTGTGGCTGCGGTGGTCATGGACACCATCATCACCATAAGCATGAGGAAGCTGCAACAGCAAGTAAGGGCTCATGCGGTTGTGGACAGGGCGGCTGTTGCTAGCAAAAATAAAGAATACTCGTGTCTCGGGATACCCCGGCTCGAGTTTCTTTTTCAGCGATAGATAGAAAAACTTCTATATAAAAAGGAGCATCAGCAATCATGGATTATGAAAATTATGCAAAAATCGCAAAGGCTTTGGCCGACCCGAAGCGCGTAAAAATTGTCGATATGCTTTCCTGCGGGGCCATGTGTGCCTGCGACATACTGGAACATTTCGATTTTACCCAGCCAACTTTATCCCATCACATCAATCTGTTGGTGAAGGCGGGGCTGGTGACGACGGAAAAATCCGGTACGTGGCATTATTACGATCTGAATAAAGACGCTTTCGAAAAATTCAAGATGGATACCGCGGAACTGATAGCCAATACACCGGCCTGCATCTGTGAACCGGTGCGGTCAAAAGCTGTGTGCACAACGGAAGAAAAAGAAAAAATCAAATGACGCAATAATAGTGCTGTAAAGAGCGCAAAACTATAAATGGAGGTATAATATAATGAGTGGAAAAGAGCAAACAAGCATCTCGTTCTTCAATAAATATTTGAGTGTCTGGGTAGCAATCTGTATGGTGGCGGGGGTTCTGGTCGGAAAATATCTGCCGGTCATACCTGAATTCTTCGGGAAATTCGAATATGCGAACGTCTCAATCCCAACGGCCGTGCTGATATGGGTCATGATCTACCCGATGATGATGAAGGTAGATTTCCAAAGCGTCCGGGACGTCGGGAATAATCCGAAAGGACTTTATGTCACCTGGGCAGTGAACTGGCTGATCAAACCTTTTACCATGTACGCGATTTCCGCTTTCTTCTTCTTTATCGTCTTTAAGAATTTCATTACGCCCGAGTTGGCGACGGAATATTTGGCAGGGGCGATTCTGCTGGGAGCTGCGCCGTGTACGGCTATGGTATTTGTCTGGAGCCAATTGACAAAGGGCAATCCGGCGTACACTGTCGTTCAGGTTGCGACCAATGATCTGATTATCCTGGTAGCCTTCATTCCGATCGTCAAATTTTTATTGGGCGTCAGCAATGTAACGGTGCCTTGGGACACCTTGATCCTGTCCGTTGTCTTGTTCGTTGTGATTCCATTGGTCGGAGGAGTCCTGACGCGAATTTTCGTCACAAAGAAAAAAGGAGTCACTTATTTCGAGAAGGATTTTCTTTCGAAATTTGATGGCGCAACTACAGCTGGGCTGTTGTTGATGCTGGTCTTGCTGTTCTCTTTCCAAGGAGAGGTCATTCTGGAGAACCCGTTGCACATTTTGATGATCGCAGTACCTTTGATCCTGCAGACATTCCTGATTTTCTTCATTGCCTATTTTGCAAGCAAGGCCTTGAAGCTTCCACACGCAATCGCCGCACCAGCCGGGATGATCGGCGCATCGAACTTTTTTGAATTATCGGTGGCGGTTGCCATCGCGTTGTTCGGAATGGATTCTCCAGCAGCATTGGCGACGGTTGTGGGTGTCTTGACTGAAGTGCCGGTGATGCTGATTTTGGTGAAAATTGCCAATTCGACAAGACATTGGTTTCCTGGAAAAGAAAAAAGTGTAGTGAATCCTGTAAAAACGGTAAAATAAGCCACTTTAACTGAAAAGGAGAATTTATTATGAAAATCATCGTAATCGGTTCGGTAGCGGCGGGTACCTCCGTTGCGGCCAAAGCGCGCAGAAACACTGAGGAAGCGGAAATAGTCGTCTATGACCAAGGGAAGGACATTTCCTATTCTGTCTGCGGTATCCCCTACAAAATCGGTGGGGAAGTCGATTCAGTGGATCGCCTGACGCCGCGGGATGCGAAATGGTTCAAAAAGAGATATGATGTCTCCATTTTTACGGAACATAAAGTGACGAAAGTGGATCATGACTCCAAAAAGATTCAAGTTAAAGATCTTAAGACCGGCGAAATCAAAGAGGACGCTTATGATGTGTTGGTTTTCGCGACAGGTGCGGCTCCGCTGACGCCTCCGCCTTTCGATCAGGCTGAATATGATAATGTCTTCCACGTCCGTAACATCCAGGACCTTCGTGACATTGAAAGTTATTCGGAAGCGAACCAACCAAAAAAAGCGCTGATCATCGGTGCCGGGTTCATCGGTCTGGAAATGGCCGAACAACTCGTGTATAAAGGTTGGGATGTCTCCATCGTTCAACTGGAAAATCAAGTGATGCCGCCGATGGATGCGGATATGGCTTTTCGTGTGGAAGAAGTGCTGATGGCCAATGCGGTGCATTTGCACCTTGGTGATACGGTCAAGACCATCGAAGGTAAGGGGACCGTCAAAAAAGTGGTGACGACAAAAGGCGCCACCATCGAAACGGATATCGTCATCCTGGCTGCCGGCGTGCGTCCGAATATCCAACTGCCGAAGGAAATCGGCGTCACGATCGGAGCGACGGGTGCAGTTGCCGTCAACAGTAAAATGCAGACGAACATCCCGGATGTTTATGCGGTCGGAGACGTCGCCGAAAGCTTCTCGGTCATCACAGGCAAACCGATTTACCGTCCATTGGGCTCTACGGCCAACAAGATGGGACGTATCGCCGGAGACGTAATCACAGGCGGGAATCTGGAACACCGTGGGGTGCTGGGTACCGGCATTTTCCGTGTATTCAATCTGCATGTCGGCCAGACAGGCATGACCGAAAGAGAGGCGAAGGCAGCCGGTTATTCCGTGGAAGTCCTTTACAACATCAAGCCTGACCACGCCGAATACCTTGGCGGCAAGGAACTGATCATCAAGGCATTGGCTGATAAAGCTTCCGGACGCGTTTTGGGTGCGCAAATCTTAGGAACGCAAGGTGTGGACAAACGGATCGATGTCCTTGCCACGGCCATCACCTTCAAGGCAAAAGCTGAAGATCTGTTCCATCTCGATCTGGCTTATGCTCCGCCGTTCGCAACGACAAAAGATCCTATCCATTATACAGGCATGGCATTGGATAACGCCTTGCATGGAAACCCTCTGATGACGCCGGCCCAGGTGGTCGAAACGCAACGTAAAGGCGAATCTATCCAGGTGGTCGATACGCGTTCCGCCAAGGACTTCGAGAAGGGCCACGTCCAAAATGCAATCCACATCCCGTTAGGGGAACTGCGTGCACGCGCCGGTGAGCTTTCCAAAGATATCCCGACAGTTACCTACTGCAACAAAGGCGTGACCGGAAATGCCGCTCAGAATGTCTTGATCAATTTAGGTTTCCAGGAAGTCTACAACCTTTCCGGCGGCAACAAAAATTATCAAAGTTACCTCAAAATGCTGAAGAGAAAAAGCTGAAGATAAGTCTCTGAATGTACGTGAGAATAATGGAGGATCCGAAACGGGTTCTCCATTTTTTTGGATTAAAATCTGATTAGGGGTGGCAATTGTCAAAACGAGTGATAGAATGAAAAGTAAGTCAAATGTTTGGAGGATGAGTAGATGAATTATGATTTCGAAACGCCCGTCAATCGGAGCAATACCGGGTCCGAAAAATGGGCAGCCATGTACAGAAGCAATCCGAATGTGGGGAAGGATGTTTATCCTTTTTCTGTAGCGGATTTGGACATAAAGACAGCACCGGAGATCGTCAAAGGGCTGCAGGAATATATCGAAACAGCCGTAATGGGCTATGATCTGCCGACTGAAGACTATTACCAAGCAATCATCGATTGGATGGGGAATCGCCATGCTTGGGAAATCAAGAAGGAATGGATTATCTGCACACCGGGCGTCATCGCGGCGTTCTATTCCGCAATCCGGGCATACACAGAACAGGGTGATGGCGTCCTTTACATGGGGCCGGTCTATTATCCGTTCATGAAGTCGATCAAGAACACGAAACGCAGGCTCATCAACAATTCGTTGGTCCGCAACGGCGATCGTTACGAAATCGATTTTGAGGGCTTGGCCGATAAAGCCAAAGATCCGAACACCAAACTGATGCTCTTCAGCAACCCGCATAATCCAGTCGGCCGCGTCTGGACCAAAGCGGAACTGGCGAAAGTGGTCGATATCTGCGCCGCCAATGATGTCGTGATTTTGGCGGATGAAATCCACCACGATCTGATCATGCCCGGTCATGTCTTCACACCGATGGCAGCCATTTCTGAAGCAGCAGCGGACATCTGCATCACGGCAACCGCCGCCAGCAAGTCCTTCAATATCGCGGGCCTGCGCAATTCCAACGTCATCATTTCGAATCTAAAGCTCCACACAGCTTTCAAGATGGATATGGAAATGACCGGCATCGGCGGAGGAACCAATGTTATCGGCTTGAAGGCGACAGAGATCGCCTACACGGCAGCCGAGGACTGGCTTGAAGAATTCAAAGCTTTGATCTGGCATAATCACGAAACGCTAAAGGATTTCCTGGCGAAGGAACTGCCGGAAGTGACTGTCTTCGATCTGGAAGGCACCTACCTGCAATGGATGGATTTCAGTGCCTTCGGTTTGTCGCACAAGCAATTGGAAGAAATCACGGAGCAGGAGGCGCAAGTGTTCCTGGATGAAGGCTACATCTTCGGGGATGAAGGTCGCGGATACGAAAGAATCAGCCTGGGTGCTCCTACGAAAACGCTGATGGAAGCGATGGAGCGCCTGGTCGCAGTCATGAAAAAATACCGGAAACAAAATCAATAGATAACTAGGGCTGTCTCATCGGGGCAGCCTTTGGTTTGGTGAAAATCCACGAGCAGCAGCGCGCTGCTCCGGTGAGCGGAGGCTTGGCCGTAGTTTAGCCAACATTCCTGATGTGTCCTCCGATGAGCGCAGCCTGGCCGGAGTTGAGCACGAAATTTACCGGTGTCCTCCGGTGGGCGAATCCCTCTCCGGAGCAGGGGCTTGCTCATGCTGATTTCCTCCGGCCAAGCGGAATCCGGTTTTGCGAATAACAATATCTAAAGAAATTCATAAAATTACATAAGCGTAAGCATCCTTCATCCTTTCTTCACAATCGGATGCTATACTGTAGAGTAACTAAAAGAAAGGTTGATGAGACATGTTGTATCCATTCTTCGATAGCACCTATATATTGATCATCCTCGGTATCGTGGTTTCCATGATCGCTTCGGGATTCGTCAAACGTACCTTCAATACCTATAACAAAGTGAAAAGCCAAAACGGTTACACCGCTACGGATGCAGCACGCTTCATCCTGGAGCAATCGGGCATCCATGATGTTCAGATCGAGCGCGTCCGCGGAGATCTGACGGACCACTATGACTCGCGCGCCAAAGTGCTACGCCTTTCCGACACGACAGCCAACTCGACTTCGGTCGCGGCCATCGGCGTTGCTGCCCATGAAGTCGGTCACGCAATCCAGGACCAAAAGAATTACATTCCGTTGCGCTTGCGCGCCGGTTTGGTCCCGGCCGCCAATTTAGGCCAGACGCTTTCCATGCCGATGATCATGATCGGCGTGTTCGCAGGCATGAACCAGACGTTCCTCAATTTGGGGATTCTTTTCTTCTCGTTCAGTTTCCTCTTCCAAGTGGTCACATTGCCTGTAGAGTTCAATGCATCCGGCCGCGCGCTGAAGATCCTTTCGAACGGCGGCATCCTGAATGCGCAAGAAGTGCCGAAAGCCCGCAAAGTTCTTGTCGCAGCAGCCATGACGTATGTCGCGGCGGCCTTCATGAGCTTCCTGCAACTGCTCCGTCTGCTGTTGCTTTTCGGCGGCGGAAACAACGACGATTAACCAACAGGAGCGCGATCAGTCCGCCTTCCATCCGAAAAAGCTGCTTCGGTCCATTCCAACGGACCAGAGCAGCTTTTTTTTGCTGTGCTGGATCCCCTGAAAGGCGGCCATTAAACTTGTTATCTTGGGGTGGCTATACTATAATCATGTTAGCATTTTGGAAGTCTATATCAAGAAAGAGTTCCAAATCAAACTCTGGAAGTAGGAGCAATCAATGAAGCTGGATAAACAATCACAAGACAAGCGTGTCATAGCCACAAAGAAAAACCTTCTGCAGGCGTTGATAACGTTGCTGGAAGAAAAATCCATCGAAGAAGTGACGGTAAGGGAGCTTACCCAGCGTGCAAAAGTGAACCGAGGAACTTTTTACCTGCATTATGTAGACAAACATGATCTGTTGGACAAAAATATCGATGCGCTGATCCTGGAACTCCAGGACAGAGGGAAAGCCATCACAAAAACGGTTTTGTCCGATACAGCAGAAATAGAATTCAGGCAAGTAACGGTTGAGGCGTTCACGGATATCTTCAACTACATCAAAGAAAATGAACGTTTCTTCAGTGTTCTTTTCAATGGGAGAAGCAGCTATTCCTTTTCGCTCAAATTCAACACCTATCTGAGGGGACAGTTGGAGGAACAGATCCGGTCGAAAAAAACCGTCATACCTTATGAACACTGGATTACCGCCGTTTCCTTCGCCTATCAAGGGATGATTTACTCATGGGTGACGAACGGCATGAAAGACTCGCCGGAACGGATGGGCGAGTATGGGTATTATTTCATTTCCCAAAGCGTGGTGGAAATAACCAGAGGAACGTGATCGTTCTATAATAAAGTATATTTGCGGTCGAGCGACAGGGGGAAACAGCATGGGAAGAGCCAACCTTGATTTGAATGTGGTCCAGGAGATACTGAACAAGACAAAAGAAGAAGTGGAAAACATGCACCCCGTCAATATCCTGCTGGCGGGGAAGACGGGTGTCGGGAAAAGCACGCTGATCAACAATGTCTTCCGGGAACGGATGGCTGAGACCGGCATCGGGAAACCCGTCACGAAACATCTGCGTCGGATCGCGAAGGAAGGCATGCCGATCGTGCTGTATGATACGCGCGGGCTGGAATTGGGACATCCGATCCAAACCGAAGTTAAGAAGGAAATCATCGAGGCCATCAAGAAAAGCCAAAAGGAAGGATCCGACAAGGCGATCCATTTGGTCTACTATTGCATCAACGCGCATTCTTCCCGCATCGAGGAATCCGAAATTGCCTTCATGGAAGAACTTTCCGGCTTGTTGCCGGTGCTGGTCGTCCTGACGCAATCGATCGGACAGCCTGCGAAAGAGCTGAAGCAATACATCGAAAACCTGAACTTGCCGATTGCCGGGGTGCTGACAGTGATGGCGGAACCCTACACCATCACGGATGAACTGGTGCTTCCACAGAGCGGATTGAAGGAACTGGTCGAGCGTACGTTTGCGGTGCTGCCGGAGGAGACGAAAGAGGCTTTTAACAACGCCCAACAGGTGGATATCGCGCGTAAAGCGAAAGCATCCCGAAGTTGGGCGACCAAATACATCGCGACCACATTCGGCGTTGGCTTCACACCGATCCCTTTTTCCGATGCGACTCTGCTGGTGCCGATGCAGATCGGCATGTTGGCCCATATCACAGCCATCTTCGGCATCTCGATGGATAAAGCCGCCATCACCAGTGTGATCGGCGCTGTCGGCGGAACAGGGGGAGCCACTTATCTGGGGAGGTACATCGTCTCCAACCTGCTGAAACTGATTCCCGGCGCAGGAACGATCGTCGGAGGGGTCATCAGCGGCGCTACGGCTGCCGTCCTGACGACCGCTTTGGCGATGAGTTACATCGAGGTGCTGACGGTCGTGGCCAAAGGGGAAAAGGACGGCAAGTACCCGGATCTCAGCAACATCGAGACGCTGATGCGCGAAAAAATGCAGGAGCGCCTCAAAATGGGGACCAAGGATCAGGACGTCAAAGAGGTGCTGGAAAATCTGAAGAAGAGCAGTCCATTGAAAAAATGGCTGAAAAAATAGAACACAAAAAAGCACAGTCAGCCGACTGTGCTTTTTTTCTACATACCTGAATTTAGATGCCGGTTACGTTCAAAGGCTGTTTCAACGGTCCTCTTTTCAGTGCGAAAAGGTAACAGCTGCCGTAGATGACAGCCAGGCCCATCATCGCGTACATGCCAATTGCATAAGAGCCGGTCACATCGTAAACGGCTCCCCAAAGCGGGCCTGAGATGGACATCCCGATGGAAGGCGCCATTCCGAGGATGGACCAGATACGCGGGTAATCCCCGATACCGAAGACTTCGCTCACGACTAACGGGGTCAACACAGCGGGTCCGCCGAGTCCGAACGCGAGGATGAACATGACGATAGATAAGGCCAGGAAAGAGCGGGTGGTCGCAAGGAAGAACAAGGCGATCACCATGCAGATAACGACAACTGTAAGCGTGATGGTCGAATCGATTTTGTCATTGATGGCCCCGACTGAAATGTTGGCGATGATCATGCCTGCCATGACGAGCGAGAACAGCGTACCGACCTGTCCGGATGTGAAGTCCATGCCGCTGAAGTGCGCCGGCAAATGTTGCATCATCCCGCCTCCGAAAGCGGAAAGGAAAATGCCTATGAATAAAATGTAAAACGGTTTCATCCTTTTGGCATCTTCATAAGTTATGGATACATCATGTACAGGGTGATTGCCTTGGGTTTGAGCGGACAATTCATCCCCGTAAGCGTTCAGGCCGATGGCACCGGGATTTTCAACCAACAAAAAGAGGGCATTCGGTACAGTCAAGAGCGCGAAAAGTCCTGCAATCAGAAAGTAACCCATGCGCCAACCAAAATTATCCAAAAATGTCGGCATGATCATAGAAACGATGGCTCCCGCAAGTCCCCCGGAGGCATTCAACAAGCCCATCATCAATCCTTTTTTGGCCGTGAACCAATTGTTGATCAATAAAATTGCCAGAAACATGGTGATCGGCATCATGAACAAACCTAGGAAAATACCTCCCAGATAAAATTGCCACAGACGCGTGGCGAATGCCAACCAAACAAATCCAAGCGAAACCCAGAGTCCTCCTCCGATCAGCAATCGCTTCGCACCAAATTTAGGAAGGAATTGACCGATCAGTGGAAGTACGAAGACGCCGGTCAAAGTCGACAGGCTGATGTAAAGCGAAAAGGCACTGCGTGTGAAACCTAATTCTGCGGTGATGGGCTCAACGAAGAAACCAACCGCATTCCCGGCAATGTACATGGCCATGATCAAAAAGGCCGCAGAAAAAAAAGATAAATAGTGGCGTAAGGTCATATAACAGTTCCTCTCTACATCATAATAAATAAAATGTGATCCATGTCAGGTTTTCCGTATAACAAAAAGGCATCCCACAATATGGAATGTCGTTTCATGAAACCGAATACATGTTTCTTTATTTAAAATATTATATTAATAATCAACAAAAAGCAATAGAATGTCAAAAAAATCGTCACACCTGTGAAGATGTGACGACAGAAAGAGGCACATAAATTTTCTGAAGATTTCAATCTTCAAAATGCAGTTGCAGTTGCGGAACCTGGAAGAAATGCTGAAGTGCCAATGCGATTCCACCCAAAAGTGCTCCGTTTCCCCCCAGTGTGGACAAACTAACTGGAACATTGTGCCCGGATTTTCGGTTCAATTCCGTTTCGATTGCTGTCACACATTCGGGTAACGAACGGAAAAGCTTCCCATTCAGATAGACTTTTTCCGGATCGAGCAGGCTGACGACATTGCCGATTGCGATGCTCATATGCAGCACGAGATGTTCGACTAAATTTTTTGCTTCTTCATCGCCGGTTTTGTACAAGGCAATCAGATCAGCCAGCTGAAGCGTGGGATCCTTTTTCATGTCCCTGATTTCCGCAACCAACGCAGCTGTTGAACAATATTGGTTCAGGCAGCCTTGTTTGCCGCAGTCGCAATCTTTTCCGAATGGATAGAGGATTGTGTGCCCCAGATTGCCGGCCAAGCTGTTTTTGCTGCGGAACAACCGGTTCTGCAACAATATGCCGGAACCGATGCCATCATCCAGATCGATACTGATGATGTTCCCCGGAGAGTGGGCGAATACGGCTTCGGCGATAACCGCCAGATTATTCTGGTTCTCCAGAAAGATCGGGCAGTCGATGGCGTCGCTCTCCAGATGTTTGGCGGTCAGATGCTCTAACATTTTGTTAGTTGATGATACTATCTCATCCTCATGCACAAAGCCGTCGATGGACACAACAATACCCACGAAGCGGAACGGCGTCTTATTCAGGTTCTTCCTGTGGAAAAGGACCACTTCCTCGATGCTGTCGATGATATTGCTGGCCTCCACTTTTCTGACTAAATCGTGCTGGGCGATGATTCTGCCTTGAAGATTGCAGACGAGAGAAGAAATCTTTGTTTGTGTAATGGTCAAACTCATCGCGTATCCGCCATTCGCATTCACCTTCAACAACACCGGTTTTCTCCCGCCAACGACGGAACTTTGACCTGTACCGAGTTCGACGACAAGTTTTTCCTTAAGAAGTTTTTTGACAATTTCGGATACGGTTGCCTTATTGAGTCCGGAATCATGAGAGATGGCCGCTCGTGAAGTATTGGGATGATTGATGATTGCTGTCAAAACGATGGTCTCGTTTTGTTCCCTGATTGTGTTGCGGTTGACGATCATGGTGTGTCACACCCTTTACAAATTTTTTTGAGTTTTGGGCGCAGAAAGGTGATGGATCTGAAAAATATACAAAGAAAGGCCATCTTGAAGCAGAGTCGAACGTGGTCCAGAAAGTCTTTTGGAGGTGGAATTACCTTGTATAGTTGTCAGAAATTCGGTTGTGAAGGCGGTTACATGGATGAAGACAAGAGTGGGCTCGTTGAAGAGCGATGGGTGGGGAAAACAGTCATTGCGGGCATACGTCTTTGCATACATTTTAACACTTTCCGCTGATAATTGCGAGGTTTGGATGACTGCCAAACCCAATTCATGAGTACTTTTTTCATGCAACCGAAAGGATTAAGCGATTTCCGGATTGTGGTTTCTGAGTCATTGTCATTTTTGGGGATAATCGGTAAAATGAAAGGAATCGTGGGAGGGGGTTTTTACAGAATGTTGGGTTTGAACGGAATTGAATGGATGATGTTGATCATCGCAGCGATCATCATCGGTTTTTCCAAAACAGGCATACAAGGCGCGACAATTCCGGCAGTGGCGCTCGTTGCCGTCCTATTCGGCGGAAAGGCATCAGCCGGAATCATGTTGCCGATGCTGATGCTGGGGGATCTGATTGCCATCTTTCAATACGGCAAACAGGGGAAATTGAGTGACGTACTAAAATTGTTGCCTGCAGCAGTGATCGGAATCGCCGGCGGAGCCATCGCGGGCAATTATCTCGATGATAAGCAGTTCAAAGCCTTGTTGGGTATCGTCGTGTTGATTTGTTTGGGGCTATTGGTATACCGAGAGGTGGCCAATAGAGTTTTGCTGCTTCCGAAAAATCCGATTTTCCACTGGCTGGTGGGGGCTGTCAGCGGATTTTCATCGATGGTAGGGAATGCCGCAGGGCCCATATTCAACGTCTATGTGCTGTCGCAGGACCTAACCAAGAACAAGATGATCGGAACGACTGCTTGGTTCTTCCTGTTGATGAACATTGTGAAATTGCCTTTTCATATCTTCATGTGGGGAACCGTCACCTGGGGAACGCTCAGGTACATGCTGCTGATGATACCATTTATCGCATTCGGCAGCATGTTAGGCGTCAACTTCGTCAGGAAAATCAACGAAATGTGGTATAAACGCATCATCATGATCATGACCGCGATTGCGGCGATTCGCCTATTCATCTAAAAAGAGATGCCATAATGAAGGGAGTAAAATCCTTTCATTAGGCATCTCTTTTTGTGTTTCTAAAAACTGGCTGAATATTTCTGCTACTTAAGGTTTTCCACTTCTACTTCATCAGCCGGATCGACTGGTCCACGCAAAGCCCGTTGGTTGGCCCGGTGAAGGTGGAAAGCTTCCAGGATCGGAACCAATATCGAAGCCACGAGTCCGCCCGAAAAGCCATTATTGTAGAGGTTGACGCCGCCATGGAGATAGCCTATATTCATGACCAATGTCAGATGCATGGCTCCGGCGATGATGCCCGCAATGTTCCCGTAGCGACCAGCCAGCGGTGCCAAGGTTGTACCGAAAAGTGCCGATATCAGCACGATAGTGGACTGATTGTCCTGATAGTTGAGTCGGCCCATCAGTGTGACCCCAATCAGAATCGGCAGGACATTCTTGACGTTTTTCCCGAAGGCTCCAAAGCCTATGACAGTGAAGATTCCGCCCAAAACGGGACCGTTGATTTCTCCACCCATAAGCAGAATGTAAGTCGTAGACAGGAATCCAAGCAAAGACATGTTGATGAGCGTCGCACCCAAACCACCCAGTTCCAAGTAATCAGTGGACAATTGGCCCGAATGGCGCATGATCCGCTTCAACCCTTTGAAGCTCCAACCGTTGAGCCACAAGCCAATCAGGAACATGCCGCTGAACAATGAATAGAGCATCACTGAAAATGGACCATTGTAGCCGCTGGCAAGGATATTTGCTGTTTTTATCTCAAAACCGAAGTTGCGCATCAAAGAGATGAAGACCGTTCCGATGATGCCGCAAGTGAAGCCGACGTTATAGAGGCTGAATCCTCTTGTGAAGGTAACGAAATGATGCGCCAGTGGGGGAATCAGGAAGCCGGAAATGAAACCGGCGCCCAGCCCTATAAGCACTCCATAGGGTTGACCGATGCCGAGGCTGAAGGAGAGTTCACTGACCAGCGGTGCCAAGGCTGTCCCGAAAAGGGCGGCCAGCAACGATTTGTGCATCGGTACTTTTGTGACTCTTGCATATGTGAAGGCACCGATGCTGATCGGCATGGAATTGAATAAGTTCTTGCCAAAAAAGGCGAATCCCGCAATCGTCAAAATGCCGGCTATGACCGGACCGTTAATCTTGGCATCCGCCATCCGGACGATCCAAAGAGCCTGCAAGGTCATCAAGGCAACGTTGAACAAGGCCGCGCCGACGTTCGTCAACGCCATGTAATCCGTAAACAGATTAGCCGGAGAGGCCAGGATGGTGAGGTTGCCTTCATAAATTTCGCGTGGGCTGTTGAACAGGAAAGCCACACCGCCCATCAATAAGGCGAAGCCGGCCAATAACCCAAATTTTAATCGCTCGTAGAGTTCCTCTGCGCCACTCATAGTAGGCTGTCTTTTCTGTATCATTAGTGTCCCCCAATCTTATAGTGTTGAAACTGATTAATGAAAATAAAATATGGAAATTGCTGTTTGTCGCTATTGTTAGACCCCAAGCTGACAAACTCATGTAAACGTTAACTTACATTTAATTATACAGTGCCGGAGCGACTCTCACAATATTTATTTTCAACTTTACTAAAATCCACTAATATTGCAACAGGAAATACACAAATGGAACAATCTGCGCTGAACATTTGGTCCAAAAGGCAGCGTCCGGTCGAAAAAAGGCTGCACTTTTGTACCGATTCAGCCCGGATTTGTTTACATTCCGATATATACCGCTACAATATAGAGAGAAGAATCAATCATTTAGGGGGAAAAAATATGCTGACAATCGGATACATCGGAAACGGAAAGAGCACGAACCGGTATCATCTGCCGTTTTCTTTATCAAGAAGCAACATAAAAGTCAAAACAATCTATAGCCGGAATCCGGAGAAGAGCGATTGGGAAAAAATCGAGGGCATCCACTACACCGGGAATATTGCGGATGTTCTGGAGGATGATGACATCCAATTGGTGGTCATCTGCACGCATACGAATTCCCACTACGAGTTCGCCAAACAAGCGTTGGACCACGGCAAAAATGTGCTGGTCGAAAAACCGTTCATGGCAACTTCCGAAGAAGCGGCCGCCATTTTTGCTTACGCAAAAGAAAAGGGCTTGCTGGTCCAGTGTTACCAGAACAGACGCTACGATTCGGACTTCCTGACGACGCAGAAAGTAATCGAAAGCGGCAAATTAGGCGATCTGTTGGAAGTCGAGATAGCCATTGATTATTATCGCCCGGAAATTCCCTTGTCTATCGATAGCTTCACCAAGGATACCAGCTACCTGTACGGAATCGGCAGCCATACCATCGATCAGGTCCTTTCCTATTTCGGCAAACCGGACAAAATCCATTATGATGTGCGGCAATTGTTGGGGCCGGGCCGGATGAACGATTATTTCGATTTGGATTTCCACTATCAGAATCTGAAGGTTTCCATCAAATCCAGCTTCTTCAGACTGAAAGAGCGTCCGAGTTTTGTCGCTTACGGCAAAAAGGGCATGTTTGTGAAACAGACCCGAGACCGTCAAGAAGAGCATCTGAAAATGTTCCACATGCCGAACAATTCCGATTTCGGTGTCGACCTGCCTGAACATTACGGAGTTCTGACGTATATGGATGATGAAGGCGTCTACCATGAAGAAAAAGTGGTCTCCGAAAAAGGCGATTACGCCAGAGTCTACGATGATCTGTACAACGCAATCGTGAACGGTGCGGAAAAAGTCACCAAGGATGAAGAGACCCTGCTGCAGATGGAAATCATCGAAACAGGCATAGAGGGTATGGTCTGAGGAGTATGATACTGAAAGAACCCAGGGGTTGCCTCGAATGCGAGGCGGCCCCTGGGTTCTTTGTTTTTTTCGATTGTCCGGTAACTTTCTTTTTGAAGGGTTTGTGGCCAGCGGGGGCTCTACCTCCGGTGAACGGTGCCTTCGCCGTAGTTAGGTCAACATTCCGCTGGCGTCCTCCGATGAGCGAAGCCTCGCCGGAGTTGCGGCTGAAAATTACCGAAGAGCTTCGGTGAGCGTACGCCTCACCGGAGCAGCGCACTCGCATTGATTGCTATTTTTCGTAAAAATTACCATCTATAAAAATAGAAAAAACTTAAAATGGGCATTCATACCCATTTTAAGTTTTTTTGTTGATTATTTAATTTGCGCGGACGTCCTTCATCGCATCCAGAACGGCCACATCTTCCGGCGAAATGGTGAAATCCAGCTGCGCATTCTCGATGATGCGCGCTTCATGCGTGGACTTCGGCAAAGGCAACGTATCCTTCTCCAGACAGTAACGGATGGATAATTGTGCCGGCGTAACGCCGTATTTTTCAGCCATCTGCTTGATTTCCGGGCTATCCAGAATCGCGCCGGTAGCCAAAGGCGAATAGGCTTCGACAACGATTTTGTGCGTTTTGCAGAAAGTCAGCAGGTCTTTTTGGTCGCGGCCGATGTAGAAAGGAATCTGATTCGCCATCGGGACGATGTCGCAGTTGTCGAGGATCGCTTGCAAGTCTTTGATGGAGAAGTTAGAAACTCCGATTGCGCGGATCCGGCCTTCGTCATAGAGCTGTTCCATGGCTTTCCAGACTTGGATATTGCCTTCGGTACAGTCTTTGCCGATCTCGTCCCATGGCCATGGCGCATGGATCAGATAGAGGTCCAAATAATCCAAGCCAAGATTGCTCATAGTTTCTTCGAAGTGCTGCAGTGCACCGTCAAAATCTTTGATTTGCGCAGGCAACTTGCTGGTCACGAACACTTCTTCGCGCGCAATACCGAAATCGCGGATCGCTTTTCCGACATTTTCTTCGTTGTGATAAGCATGTGCCGTATCGATGTGCGTATAGCCATTCTTCAAAGCCATCGTCACCGCTTCGTAGGCTTCTTCGTTAGGGATTTGCCATGTCCCGAAACCGATAGAGGGAATCGTTACACCGTTGTAAAAAGTGAATACATCTTTAGTTGTCATTAAATAACCTCCTGATATGATAACGTTTACTATTATTCAGTTTAGAACAGTCAGCAGCAGATGTAAAAGAATACACCTCGAAAGGCCAAAAGAGATGCAATTAAGATATGCGTATATAGAATAATTATCTCTATATGATCTGGTAATATATTATCAATATGATAAACTCATGAGTATAGAGAAAAAGCGAGGTGAAGCCATGTATTCGTTAATTACCAACAGTAAAAAAGGGACCTTGTTGGATGAATTAGTCCAATCTTTGGAAACGTGCCAACGCTTTTACCTGAACGTGGCCTTCATCAACTTTTCCGGACTGCAATTATTGTTGGATCCTATCCAAAAAGCGGCAGAGAATGGAGCGTCGGGAAAGATACTGACCGGGACTTACCTGAATTTTACGGAACCCTATGCATTGACCCGTTTAAAAGCCTTCCAGCATATCGATACCCGTATTTTTGTAGCCACTCAACAAACCGGCTTTCATCCAAAAGCCTATATTTTTGAATACACCAATTATTATAAAGTCATCGTCGGCTCATCCAATATTACCCAAAGCGCTTTGAAGAGCAACATCGAATGGAATCTTCAGATCATCACCAAGGACGGTAATGAGGACGAGGAATTCATCTCGGAAATCATGGAAGCCTACAACCTGATTTGGGGGAGCAGCGAAATATTGGATGACGCCTTCATCAATGATTACGCAAGCTTCTTGAGCGATCGCAAAAAAGACCTCATTGTCCAAGAGTCCTATCCTATGGTTTTCCAATTCACGCGCGGACCCTCGATCAAGCCAAACATGATGCAGGAATTGGCGATGGAAAAACTGATGCAGCTGCGCGAAAAGCACCAGGAGAAGGCTTTGGTCATTGCTGCCACGGGAACTGGTAAAACGTACATGGCCGCTTTTGATGTGAAACAGACAAAACCAGAGCGGCTTTTATTTCTGGTGCATCGAGAAGACATCCTGCATAGTGCGATGTCGTCCTTCAAAAAAATAATCAATCTGAAAGACAAATCGACCGGCATTTTATCCGGAACATCCAAAGAGCACCAGTCTGATTATTTGTTTGCGACGATCCAAAGCATGAAGAATATTTATGCAGAATATGATCCGGGGCACTTCGACTATATCATCGTGGATGAGGCGCACCATGCGACCAGTCCGAGATATATGGAGGTTCTCGAACATTTTAATCCCAAATTCCTGTTAGGGATGACTGCGACGCCGGAGCGGACGGATGGCGGCAACATCTTTGACCTGTTCGATAACAATGTACCGTTTGAAATTCGGTTGCGCGAAGCTTTGGAATACGATTTGCTGGTGCCGTTCCACTATTTTGGCATCACCGATGAATCGGGTGTCGATTTAAAGGATTCGGATAATCTGACGCCTGATCAAATTGCAAAGCGCCTCAGTGTTCATCGAAGGGTAGATTTTATCATCGAAAAAATGAACTACTATGGTCATGATGGCTTGAAACGAAAAGCGTTAGGCTTCTGTATGACGATTGCGCATGCAGAATTTATGGCTGAAGAATTCAATAAACGGGGTATCCCAAGCATCGCCTTATCCGGTGGCGATAAAGTATCCAGAAGAGAAGCCTACACGAAGTTACTGGAAGCGGAAGATTCTGATCTGGAAGTGATCTTCACCGTGGACATTTTCAATGAAGGCATCGATATTCCCGGCGTCAATCTGGTCATGATGCTGCGGCCGACCCAATCTTCCATTGTGTTCACACAACAATTGGGACGTGGCTTGCGCAAAAAAGGCAACAAGGAATTCCTGACGGTCTTGGACTTCATCGGCAACTACAGCAAAAGCTTCCTGATCGCAATCGCTCTGAACGGGCGCCGTTTTTATGATAAAGACAGCGTCAAAACGTCAGTGAAGCGCAATTTCTCGGATTTGCCGGGAGCGACCCATATCCAGTTAGACGAAGTCAGCAAACAACAGATTCTGGAGCAAATTGATTTTGAGAACTTTTCTACACTGGCCTATTTAAAGAATACGTACAATGAATTCAAAAACTTGAATAGCGGAAGAATTCCTTGGCTGTTGCAGGATTATTTAAAGGTCGATGCTGCACCAGACCCGGTTAAATTCTTCTCCAGATCCGGTAGTTTTAAAGCGAAGAACTACATCGAATTTTTGGATAAAGTCGAGCCGAATAATGAGCTAGTGATGGAATTGCAAGGTAATCCTTTATTCATGGCTATGTTGACTGATTTGTCACAAAAATTACCTTTAGTTCGGCTGCATGAAAATATGCTCATAACCTATCTGCTGACACATGAAACCTGTACTTTGGAGACTGCAAGAGCAGAATTACTAGAGTATTTGGATACAGTCGATGACGAGACTATTCTGCATGCTTTCCGCACTTTGAATATGGAGTTTTCCGATAAAGGGGAATTGAAATCTGCCAGACGCTTGGTGACTTTGGATGAAAGGAATGTGTTGCATCGGACGGAAGATTTTTCAATCATCTTGGCAGATGAACAGTATCGTCCTTTTATCGAAGATGTCCTCCATTACGGCAGAATGCGCTATTTAAAAACATTTGGCTCAATGAACTATGGCATTCCGCATTTAAAACTATACGAAGAGTACACGATGAGGGACATCGCCGTTGTTTCAAACTATAAAAAAATACATTCTTCCTTCCGAGGGCAAGGCGTGCTGAAGAATGATGAAATCAATCATTACTTCTATTTTGTGGATCTTCATAAAGGTGACGACGTAGAAGAACGCGTGAACTACAAGGATAAGTTCATCAACACAAAGCAGTTCCAATGGGAATCGCCTAACTCCACAAAAGTAGACTCTGACCGAGGGCAAGACTTCATCAATGCGAAAAAACGAGGCGTAACCCTGCATCTGTTCGCGCGGAAATTCAAACAAATCGATAATGTGACTTCTAAGTTCATCTATTTAGGCAAAATAAACCCATTGTCATACCGAAATGAAAAACCGATTGAGATTCAGTATAAGCTTCAAAACGAAGTACCCTGGGAGTTGTATCAAGAGTTTGAACCGGAACTTTCAATAAAGTAGAACCAGTTATTTTAAGTTTACCGGAAACGGCAGCCGAGATTATAGCCGAGCTCCAGTTTCAGGTATTTGTCTTTAAACATGTGCGCGGATCGGGCTTCGTCAGAAAATGATACAACCATTGTCAGGGTTAATTTGATAGCGCTTGAAAAAAACAGTATATTTTAAGCTAGGGTGGATGCTATAATTTCGCCAAGGGGGAATGGCAATGGGCTTCGATAGGAATCAGTATTTACGTGAATTGGAGACGATCGTCAATATCGACAGTGGCAGCAGAAATCCTGCAGGCACACGGGAAGTGGCGGCGTTTTTGGAAGAGAAATATAGGCAGCAAGGGTTTCTGACCGAGCTGGTTTCGGTCGGTCCGGAAGTGGGACCTGTTCTGGTGGCGACGAATGCACCGGACGAACCCATCGATCTGCTCTTCATCGGCCATACCGATACTGTGTTCCTGGATGGGGAAGCGAGCAGACGGCCTTTCACGATAGAGGGAGAGCGGCTTTATGGTCCGGGTGTCTATGACATGAAAGGCTGCAGCCTGTTGACGGCTTATTTGCTGGAAAACTTGCCGGAAGAACTGAAGGGGAACCTCAACATTTGTGTGATCCACAATCCGGATGAGGAGATCAGTTCCTTTTATTCCCGCGAAGTGATCATCGAGAAAGCGAAAACGGCCAAGTTCGCCTTCGTCATGGAGCCGAGTTCAGCGGACGGTTCGATGATCAAGGAGAGGAAAGGCATCGAAAAACTGAAGATCCATTTCAAGGGTCGGCCTTCCCACGCTGGCGATGCTCCCCAGGAAGGGCGCAGTGCCATCAACGAACTGGCTCATTGGATCGTTCGCATGAATACCTTGATCGATTACGCTGCCGGTGTGTCGGTAAATGCGGGCACCATCCAGGGCGGCAGCGTGCCGAATGTCGTCCCCGAGCATGCCCAGCTGGAATTGGACTACCGTTACTCAAACCCCGCGGACGTCACGGCTTTCTTTGATATGCTGGAGGAATTGCAGGCGCATGCCGCCGCAATGGAGATCGGCATCGACATCGAAGTCATCGGCAAGCGGCCGCCTATGGTCGACGTTCCTGGAGCGAAAGCGTTGCGGAGCGTCTTCGAGGATGTCGGCAAGCAAATGGACACGGTCGTTTCGTTCAAGAAATCGGGAGGCGTATCCGACGCCAACTTCACGACCAGCGTCGGGGTTCCGACGGTCTGCAGCATCGGTCTGATCGGTGGTGCTTTCCATACCGATCACGAATATGTGGAGCTGGATTCCATTCAGCAACGCTTGGATCTATTGACGGCAGTCATAAAAGAAATGAGTCGGCGGGAAATGTTCTGTGAAAGCGCAGATCGGATTTCCATCTCGTGAGCCCCAACGATGCAGATATGAAGAATTATAAATTTAACAGCAGTGCGAAGGTCCGTTTCCGGTCCTCTGCGCTGCTGTTTTTTTTGATGGACAGCGCAGTGTTCCGCGGCGGAAATACTTGCCGAAGCACACCGGAAGAACAGCACTTTTGCCGTTCCGGATGCGATAATAGGGGTATAGCATTTCAGCCGTAAATACCGATTCGCGTAGACTACAGGCCGAGCAAATGAGTGATTGGATGTTTCCGGGGGATTAAGCAGAAGGGGTGGTAACATGGTGAAAATTGGTGAGAAGACAGTTGTGTCCGTAACGTGCCAAGATGTTATTCTGCAATTAGCTGAGCAGTATTGTTCTGAAGGGGAGTACCTTCATTTCGGGATGAAAGAGAATCCGAAGAAATATGTGTTGGTGACCGACGAAAAAATATACCTGATCAAATCCAAAGCGATGGCTGAGGACAAGCATAAAGAGGATGTATTCAGCATCCAGTACACGCAGATGCGAAAAGAGGAATTAAGGATGAAGTTTGATGGCTGGTTTGTGGAAATGTCCACCAACAGCGCCATGAAGCAAGAGCCTCATTTCCATGTCATTTTGGATAAAATACAAGGCTTGCGTCCGGATGAAAAAGAGACTTTCTTAGAAAGACCGCAACTCGTTTTGCCGGATTACCTGGATGCGGAGATCAACTGCTTAAAAGAAATATTGGCGGAAGGCCTCATCACGCAGGAAGAATACGAAAGCGTGAAGGACAGACTTTCGGAAATGTAATCAAGCAACCGGTTCCGCTGCGTCGCGATACAGTATATAATAAGAAAAAACATGGAGCTGCCTCGTTTTCGAGAGAGCTCCATGTTTTTTGTGGTTCGGTGCTATGATTGTCTGGTCTGGGGTCAAGCTCGTGGCGGAATTCCCCGCCAAAATGGTTTTGAAGGGTAATCTCGTGTTGTCCGCGGACGTTTTTCCCCGCCAAGGTGGTTTTGGAGGGTTATCTGACCGTGATTTGAACTGATTTTCCCCGCCAAAGCGCTTTTGGCGGGGAAACGGACAACTTTTCCTGGAATTAAACTCAGATTGCCAAGCCCGTTCTCTTGAATGTGTTGAATTGATCGCGCAGAAGGGCGCGCGTCAGGTGATCTTCAAATGTCACGTTCAGGTTTGGCAGTTTTGCGATATTGTAGATGTCGTTTGTATCTTCCACGAGCACCCAATTGTTCAATACCTTCACGACGATGGAGGACAGCGGTTCTGCATGGCTGCACTTGAACAGCGTATCATCCACAAATTTTTTGAAAGGGTTGACCAACTGTTCTTCCGGCAGCATGTTCTCCGCCAAGTCCAAGGCATCATCCCGATAAATCGTGAATTCTTTCTCATAAACGGGAGGGGATTGTTTGATGAGTTCGTAATCCCGTTCCTTTATGTAAGCCAAGGCATCCTGGTATCCTTTGCGGTATTCCTTAGTGGATTTGATGCCGCTGTTCATATAGGTTTTGGCTGCGATGACTTCTTCCAATGAATCTTCAGGAATCAACCAACCCTCTTTGTTGCTGAATTTCACGGCATCCTTGATTTTTCCTTTGCGGATCCATCTGCGCACCATTTCTTCTGAATGGGTAATATTTTTTTTGCTGAGTATTTTGACTGCTTCGGCTACGGTAAGCACTATTCATTCCTCCGTTATTACTTGTTTAGTTGACTCTATAGTAGCATTAAGCTTTCGGGATGTGGTGTTTCTTTTGTGTACTCCTAAACATAGTACAGTGAAAAAACACTTCGCGGATGCAAAAAAGTCCCATACACCAAGAAAGTGTTTTTTTTCTGTTCAAAATATCAAGCACATCATAAGTACACCTCAATATCGGCACAAACACAGAAAAGCATACTATAATGAAGGCATCAAAACTACGGAGGTCGCATATGGCAACAATTGAAACGTACCAAAGATCTGCATTGAAGAAGACCAATCCATTGTTAACTAAATTACGCACGACAGTCGAAACTGCTTTCTACGGCAGCAATATGCATGAAGTGACGACACTTGCCGAAGCCTATGAATTGGCGAAAACATCCCCAGGGGTCATCGTAACCGACCTTCCCATCAAAGAGACGGAAAAATTGGGCCTGCCTGAAGATGCCAAAGTGTTGGTCGAAAACGGCGGCAAGATAGTCGGACGGACAGCTAAAGCAAGAAGGATTGTTGGCGAGGACAAAACAGAAGACGAACAATTGATAGCGCTGGTCCGTGAAGTCATCTACCAGAACCGCACGAAGAAATACCACCAGACAACCGGCTATGTCGGATTGGATGAAGAGTTCATCATTAAAGCGCACATCGCCTTTCCGGAAGGCAACGAAAATAATCTATATTCCTGGTTGTTGAACTTCCAGTGGGCCAATGATATGTACAACGAATTGTACGCGCATTCAAAAAAATATGAGGAAGGGGATATCTACATCTATACGGATCCCGACTGGCGCCATCCCGATTATCCGCTGGGTCTGGCTTACTTCGAACCCGATCATAACGTCGCCTGCATTTTGGGCATGCAGTATTTTGGGGAATTCAAGAAAGGCACGCTATCCTTGGCATGGGGCACCGCGCACCGCAACGGGTATGCTTCTTGTCACGGCGGTCTGAAGAAATTTGTGTTGAAAGACAAGAAGCGCGTCTTTGCGTTCTTCGGCCTGTCCGGTTCGGGCAAGTCGACGCTGACGCATTCGAAGCACAACGGAAAGTACAAAGTGAAAGTATTGCATGATGATGCCTTCATCATCGATCTGCTCGACGGCTCCTCGATTGCATTGGAACCGGCTTACTTCGACAAGACTCAGGACTATCCGGCAGATCATCCTGAGCAGGAATATTTCCTGACGGCACAGAACGTAGGCGTGACGAAGGACGTGGACGGGAAACGTGTCTTGGTGACGGAAGATATCCGCAACGGCAATGGCCGCACCGTCAAGTCGCGATACGTGACGCCTGACCGAGTGGACAAGTTCCATTCGGCGATCGAGGGAATCTACTGGATCATGAAAGATGACGCCTTGCCGCCGCTCGTTAAAATCGAGAATCCGATCCTTGCCGCCACTTTCGGAGCAACGTTGGCCACGAAACGGTCGACTGCGGAAACCGCCAGAAAGGGCGAGGACAGAGACCGATTGGTTATCGAACCTTATGCCAATCCGTTCCGCGTCTATCCGCTGATCGAAGATTACGAAGATTTTAAAGCTTTACTGAGCAAAGAGGCAGTGGACTGCTACATCATCAACACCGGCGCTTTCCTGGACAAGGACATCACCAAGGATGTCACCCTCGGCGTGATCGAAAGCATCGTCGAAGAGACAGCCACATTCAAACCTTTCGGGGACGGGACCGGCTTGGCGTACTTGGATGTGCCTGGATATGAACCACCTATGGAAGACGAGAGCTATAAAAAGCTGGTGAAGGAACGGATGACGATGCGGATTGATTTCTTGCAGACGTTCAACCAAGAACATCCGGAATTCCCGCTTCCGGATGAGGCTATCCATGCATTTGACCAGATTGTCCAATCTCTGTGAATACCAGCAGATCGGTAGAGCACTGATCTGAAAATAAAAAACCAGCAGCATTGTCCCCGTCAATCAGGATTAATGCTGTTGGTTTTCATTTTTTGTTGTATCAGCTTTTCTGGAGGGGAATGTTGACGAGGACGGTCAGACCTTTTTGGGCTCTGTCCAGTCTGATTTGCCAATCATATTTATCAGCGATGGAAGAAACCACAAACAATCCCAGACCGGACCCGTTGCTGCCTTTGGTGGTGAAGAAAGGATCGAACAGGTCGTTGCTCTCCAATCCTTCCGCGATTCCGGGGCCATCGTCTGTGATGGACAGGACCGCATATTCTTTGTCCTTCGTCACAATCGAGCGCTTCTGCAAATCGGCGTTGCATTCGGCATCAGCTTTTTTCAGCCTGATCGTGACATTGCCGGGACGCGTATCGATTGCTTGAAAGGCGTTTGTCAGAAGGTTATACAGGACCACTTGCAAGTCTTGCTTGTCGAAGCCTTCAACCAAGATGCCGGGAGTGATGTCACTCTCGACTTTGATGCTCTTAGGCGTCAGGATCGTGATTTCGGAAATGGTTTCCTTGAGTACTTGCGAAAGGTCGTGCGCGGTATCTTGTTGTCCTTCGCTGACCTTGGAAAAACGCAACACGTTCGTTGAGAGATCCTTGCCTTTTTCTGCCGCCAGGTAGATTTCCTTCAGCTCGCTGACCAAGTCCTCGTTCTCAGCGTAATCTTCCATCAACAACTGGGCATTTCCTAGGATAGGGGTCAGGAAATTATTCATGTCGTGAACAATCGTCGTGGTCAAAAGTCCGATTGCTTCCAATTTGCTTTCTTTCAGGATCCGTTTTTCCAGTTGATGGCGCTCATTTTCGAATTTTTGTTTTTCGATGAGGCGTTGGCTTTCTTCGTAGGCCTGGTTTTTTTTGTTGTAGCCCCTAATCAAAAGGATGAAGATGAGAATTATAGCAGAAATCAGCAATAACAGACTTAATAGGATATAATTGTTTTGAATAGGGACGCGGTTGTGCTCATAGAAATCCGAGTTCAGGGCAATGACCCAGTGGGCTGCACCGATGTCGATCCACTCGAAGGCACCCAACTTCAGAACCTTGGTCGGATTCTCTTCGTCCCACCAATAGGAATAATAGCTGAGCGTTCCTTCTTCTTGAGTGAGCTGGGCTTCCTCCAAACGCCTCAGATCGGAAAGATCCAAATCCGGGAACTGCTCCTGGCGGCCGGAGATGATATCAAGTCCGACTTGGCTCTCGACAGGATGGATGACGACTTCCATATCGGCGTTCTTCACCAATGGATAGCCACTGTAGTCGCTTGTGTCGCTGAATATTTCCGCCTTGAACATATTTTCAAGGTTCAAAGGTGCGATAAAATAACCGGTGATTTGGCCATCGTCCGCAACAATCGGGGAATAAAGGTTGACGAACGATTGGTTCTCAAGAAAATAATCGCTGCTGTTTTGGACGAGCGAGCCGCTGCCGAGTAAAGATTCCAGGGTCGGGTCCGCTTTCAGATAAGTTTCGGCGATATCTCCGGAGAGTTCCTGGAGGGCGCCATTTTTGAACTGCCAGGCCTCCGCCAAAACACCAGAGCCGTCAAGCTGGATCAAAAGATTCGTCTGATCTGCATAGGCCCCCAAATAAGTGGCGATGATCACTTCTTTGTCGGCTTCGCCGAGTGGCGCTTCCGGGTGATTATCGGAAGTCAGCTCATGGGAGAATTGCTGAAGCGATAAGGACCTGTTTTCGATGACAAGCTTCAGGTTGTTCGTCACATAATTCAAGGTGCGCATCAGTTGTTCCTGGCCGCTTTTCTTGGCATTCTGTTCGACGGTGTAGAAGCTGCCGGCGATCGTGACCAAGGTAATTGCGATGATGATGAATAATCCTGCCATGATGATGTTGATGATACGTGTCGTTGGTTTATTTTCCATCATAAGAACCCTTTCTTAAAAAATACACAGTATGTAAATTATCAGTTGACAAAACGATGTTCCACTTGCGAAACTAGAGAACATTGAGGAGGAAAAATATGAACAATCAAAAAATACTCGTCGTTGATGACGATATCGCAATTCGGCGGCTGATTTGGAAGTCGCTGCAATCAACGGGCGTTCTTATTTACCAAAGTGATTCCATCGAAAAAACACTGGATATCATGACCCGTGTGACTTTTGATCTTTTTCTGTTGGATATCAGTCTGGAATATGAGAATGACGGTTACCATCTGGCGCAGCTGATCCGCGCTGATTACCCGTTGACCCCTATTATATTTATAAGCGGCAAAAAAAGCGAGACCGATATTATCAACGGTCTCGAAACAGGGGCGGACTATTATATTACGAAGCCTTTTTCGCCAAATCTTTTGCGGGCTCAAATTTTGAGCACGTTGCAAAGAATGAAGACCATCCAGTCACAACAATCAAATCCAACCAGCCGTGTCCTCAAAGTGGGCGATTTTACTTTCGACAAAAATCTATATCAACTGCAGAAGCGGGGGCAGGATATCGCCCTGTCATCCAAAGAAATCCAATTGATGCTGTTTTTCCTGGAAAATCCGAATCAAGTTTTTTCGAAGGAGCAGATCTATGCGAATGTATGGAATGATGGAGAGATGGATAATAACCTGATCATGGTTTACATCAGCTATCTGCGCAACAAGATTGAGGATGACTCGAAAAAGCCGCGTTATTTGAAGACCGTCTGGGGAATCGGCTATACGTTCAGCCCAGACGGCGAGTAAAATCAGAATAAATTTTCCAATTTTGCAAAAAAGATACCTAAGGATAAAAGATCGGCAGCTCCGCCTGGGCTCAAGTGTCTTTCTATCAAGACCAGGTCATAGCTGTACATCAACTCTTTCAGGTTTCCTTCATGTGAATCTTGCAGGAGTTGTTTTGCTTCCATTTTGATTGTCTGCCAGGCGTCGATGCCTCCGCGGTGTATGATGTTGCCATCTTCAACTTGGCTCATCAACAGGAGCAGCGCCTTTAATAATAGTGATTCAATGGGCTGACTTTGATTTGCTCTTAAAAACGGCAAAATCAGTTCGCTCAAGGCAGGGTAGCCGGCTTCGGCTTCGCCGCGGATACCGGTGATGCCATAGCTGAGGTATAATTTTTCTCCATACGTCAAGGAGGTTTTGGCAGCGAGATCAGCAAAATCATCCGTCACCAATCCATGGCTCATTTCTTGGGCATAGGCGAGTACTGCTTGCGTATCATTTTGTGTGAAAGGAGGCTGCAGACCCTGACTGATGCAAGCACCGGTCGCTCCCAACAGTACAGCGAAAGAGAAGTTCGCGCCTTTGTGCGTATTGATGTTTTTGGTGGCAGCCAGCATCGCTTTTTCGGCATGGACGCCCATTGAGCGGACTTTATGGAATAGCTCTTTTGCGGTTCCTTCATGTTCCATCCCTAATTTTACATATTGATAAAGGTAAGGGCTCAGGCTGACGATGCTGTCCAAGAAAGTAAAGAAATCCATGTCGGAGTGGGCACCGCTGTTGTTGCGGTCCACCAGACCGGGTTTTGGTGTCAATGCTACCTCATAAAGGAGAGCTTTCTCGGCTTGCCCGGCAATTTCGACAAGTAGCTCATTCATTGGTTTCAAAGTCAATTTTACGTTTCTCCATTTCTTTGACGATAAAATTCAGTGAGCGATCCAAATGTTCGTGGGTGATGAGTTGGATCTGGAGAGCATCCTGTGTCTTCATCCCGCGGTAGATCAACCAGTGTTCCGCCAATGCAAAATCACGCCGTTCCTTCGAACTGATCGAGATGTCCCTGAAGTACATCAAGTATTCCGAGAGCTTCAAAACGATGGACTTCAAGCGTTGCATCTGGCTTTTTTCGTATATGAAATCATTGAATTCAAAAAATTTCTGCTGCAATTCATCAACTTTATCTTCCTGATTCAGCATTTCGCAGTATTCCAAATGCAGTCGCATCACTTTGAAATCCTCGGCTGTCATCAGCTTCATGGCTGTTGTTGTAGCGAGGGTATCCAGTGCTTTGCGGATATCGTAAATTTCGTACGCATCTTTGATGCTGATGCCTTTTACGACGACGCCGACTCCAGGGACGTGTTTCACTAAATCTTCTTCGGTCAACTTTTTCAGAGCGTAGCGGATGGGTGTGCGGCTGATGTTCATATTTTCGGAGAACTCTTTTTCGTTGATGCGCTCTCCAGCTGGGATTTCGCCTAAAATGACGGTCTTGCGAAAAGCCTCGTAAATCAGGTCTTTAAGCGGCTTATTTTGGCTAAGGTCTAAATTTTTGCTGACTGCTTTGATTATAGTGCTCATCTTTTTCCCCTTCATCCTATTATTTTTTGGTTAGCTATTGGTTAGTTCTAAATGAGAGCGATTCCTTTTATACTAAAAAGCCGAGCAGAGTCGCCCGGCTTTCCATTCCTTATTAGGATTATACGTTTTTTTATTGCGGGATGTAAAGCGGCATTTGGCCGAACAATACGATTGTCACTAAGAAGATTACGAAAATTCCTAGTGCATATTTTGCAGATTCTTTCTGCCAAGCGCCCATATCCAAACCAGTCAAACGAAGCAACAGGTAGATGAATGCTACTAATGGGCTCAACAAGTGGAATGCTTGACCCATCAGGGAAGCCAAAGCCATTTGCATGTTTGTGAATCCGTAAGAGCGACCAGCTTCAGCCAATACAGGCAAGACACCGAAGTAGAAGCCATCATTGGAGATGAAGAAAGTACCTGGTGCAGAGATAAGGGCGATGATGATTCCCCAGAAACCTGCCAATTGTTTAGGAATGATTGTTGCAAAGCTTTCTGCCAAAGCAGTAGCCATTCCGGAACCTTGGAACAAGCCCATGAATACGCCAGCTGCGAATACCAGGATAACTACTTGAACAGCGTCGCCGCCGTTTGCGCCGATACGGGAAGATTGATCTTTAAGAGCAGGGTAGTTAACCATCAAAGCGATACACGTACCAACCAAGAATAACATCAAAGGTGGCATTGAGATAGCTTCGATGAATGATCCAGCAACCAACCAGCCGATCAAGCCGATTGTAAGGATACCATTGAATGCGAAGTTTTGTGGACGACGGATTTCTTGTGTTTCAGGGTCTGTAACAGTAGTCATTTCTTCGATTTCTTCATCAGTCAGGACTTTAACGCCTAAACGAGCGCGTTCTTTGCGGCCCATGTGTGGGGCAACCCAGAAAGTGACATAAAGTAAAGCCAATACCATACCAGGAGCAAGGTAAGAAAGGATGCTTGCATCAACTTCCAGAACAGCCATCGCACGAGCAGTAGGGCCGCCCCATGGAAGCAAGTTCATGATTGTGTTTTGCAGGATAACCAAGACAGCAAGGTTCATCAGGTTCATATTTAATTTCTTATAGATAGGAATAAAAGCTGAACAGCAGATCAAAGTTGTTGTAGTACCGTCACCATTCAAGGAAACAGTGGCAGCAACGACAGCAGTTGCCATCAAGACTTTCATCGGATCGCCTTTAGCGAAGTGGATCATTTTTTTGGTGATAGGGTCGAATAGACCAGTATCCAACATGATAGAGAAGTAAAGAATAGCGAACAATAACATGATACCAGTTTTAGAAGTTGTGGTTACCCCTTCCAAAACAAATTCCCCGATATTTCCAGAGGTAACACCCGTTGCCAAAGCGATAAGCGTAAAAACAAGTGGGATGATTACTAATGCGGTGAACGGTGATAATTTCTTTTTCATGATCACGTACATGAAGATCGCGATCATTCCATAAGACAATACTGTAAGTAACATTTTTTTTCTCCTTCCGACTATAAAAAAGTTTTTTGAGAGTACCCGATTCCTTTGATAGTCAAACTAGGAAGTGAATAGATTCACATTTTTTCTAATTTAAAAATCCCAAAGTTGATTGGGCTGTCTCTCTAAGAGCAATAATAGTTACTTTGCAAGTTAATTGAAAGCCGTTACTTAAAAAAAACACAAAAAACACACGCTAATTGAAACGCTTTCTTAAATGCGGCTTAACCAAATATTAAAAAAGTCTTAAATGCCCAAAAACGTTGATATGACAACGTTTGTAGTGTTTGGTCGTTTTTGAGAACATAAAAAAAACAATAAAAGAGGCTTAATGGCCTGTTTTTAATGAGAGAAATTTCTATAATGGGATTAAATCCATAGAAAGGACGTGAGAAAATGATTTTTTTCAAAGGTTTCTTTGGGAAAAAGGACACAATAGCGCCTAAGCCAGTACCGCCAGCAACTGTTTCTGCAAGTGAACCCGTGAATGACCTGATTGAAATTCCAGCTTTTATACCCACTGATCCGAATGAATATGAATTAGTCAGTGTCATCGCGACAGCAATCGCTGCAGGAGATCATCCTAAATCGCAGTTTGTGGTAAAGAATATTATGAAGCGTAATCCCGAGGCTCATCTTGTTTCGCTGATTTCCGCAAGTATTGCGGCAGGCACTATGCCTGAAAGTAAATTTGTCGTAAAAAAAATAAGTCAGGTTAAATAATAAGGAGGAATTATAAATGTTAAGAAAATTCAAGATTGCAATCGATGGTAAGGAATACTTAGTAGAAATGGAAGAAATCGGCGGCGTGCAACAACCGGTTCAAGCACCAGTTGCAGCAGCACCAGCAGCGCCAGTAGCAGCACCAGCAGCACCAGCAGAACAAGCAGCACCAGCTGCAGCGCCAGTTTCAGCAGCTTCAGGAGACGCAATGACATCCCCAATGCCAGGAACTATCCTAAGACTATTAGTGAACATCGGTGATGAAGTGAAAGAAAATCAACCATTGATGATCCTTGAAGCCATGAAGATGGAAAATGAAGTTGTCGCAAACCATGCTGGTAAAGTAGCTGGCATCCATGTGAACCAAGGTCAAGTCGTAAATGCCGGCGATGCATTAATCACAATCGCATAATTATTTTATTAGGAGGAAGTGAATAAATGGAGACACTATTAGCAGGAATTACATCCATTACGATTGGCCAAATCGTGATGATGCTTATCGGGGCTACCCTGATTTATTTAGGAATAAAGAAAGAGTACGAACCTACATTATTAGTGCCTATGGGACTGGGTACTATCTTGGTCAACTTCCCAGGGACAGGCGTTCTGACCCAAATGGTCAACGGATCTGAATCAGAGGGCGTTTTGGATGTTCTTTTTGAAGCAGGTATCAGCACAGAGTTGTTCCCGCTGCTGATTTTCATCGGTATCGGTGCCATGATCGATTTCGGGCCGCTGTTGCAAAACCCGTTCATGTTATTATTCGGAGCTGCCGCTCAATTCGGTATCTTCTTTACAATCGTAGTCGCTATCTTCTTCGGATTCGATATCAGAGAAGCTGCTTCAATTGGTATCATCGGTGCAGCTGATGGCCCGACAGCCATCTTCGTATCCAACCAGTTGGCGCCTAATCTATTAGGACCGATCACGGTTGCCGCTTATTCCTACATGGCGCTTGTTCCGATCATCCAACCGATCGCGATCAAAGCTGTCACTACCAAAGCAGAACGTCGCATCCGCATGACTTATAAAGCGGAAGGCGTATCCAAAATGACAAAAATTCTTTTCCCGATCATCATTTCGATCGTTGCCGGTTTTATCGCACCAATTTCCCTTCCATTGGTAGGTTTCCTGATGTTCGGTAACTTGTTGCGCGAATGTGGCGTTTTGGACAGACTTTCATTGACTGCCCAAAACGAATTGGTCAACATCATCAGTATCCTGTTGGGGCTTACAATTTCCGTAAAAATGCAGGCTGACTTGTTCTTGAATTTCCAAACACTGATGATCATCGCTTTCGGTTTGGTTGCCTTCATCATGGACACAATCGGTGGCGTATTGTTCGCAAAACTGCTGAACTTGTTCAGAACCGAAAAAATCAATCCAATGATCGGTGGCGCCGGTATTTCCGCATTCCCAATGTCAAGCCGTGTAATCCAAAAAATGGCTACGGATGAAGATCCTCAAAACTTTATTTTGATGTATGCTGTCGGTGCGAACGTATCCGGACAAATTGCATCTGTTATCGCTGGTGGTTTAGTACTTGCCTTCTTTAGTTAAGAAGGTTCATTGAAAGGAGAATTATTATGGTATTTGATCCAGAAGCTTTAAAAATTGCATTTGAATTGATGATTTTCGGTATGGGCGGCATCTTCCTGGTCCTATTCCTTTTGTATGTTGTATCGATTGTATTGATCAAACGTTTTCCAGCCTAAAAATAAAACAAAGAAGGCTCACCTATGTATGAACTGAAAAGAATCTGGATAACGCGTGTTCCAGCGGACAAAAAAGCTTGGGAGGATTTATTGTTCTTAGGCGGACTTGTCCCGGACGAGCAAGTCGACTATACAGTAGGCCTCTATGACCGAAACAAATTAGTCGCTACCGGATCGACTTATCAAAACATCATCAAACTGGTCGCTGTCGATCCTGAGTATCAAAGCGAAAATTTATTGACAAAAATCGTGATGGCTTTATCTTCCAAGCTTCACGATGAGGGCATTATCCACTTCTTTTTGTACACGAAACCCTGCGTGGCGATTTCCTTTGCGTCCCTTGGCTTTAAAGAGATTATCCGCACAAACACGATTCTCTTTATGGAACAAGGTTCTCCCGATTTTTCGGACTACTTGGCCTTGCTAGAGAGCCGCAAGAGGGATGCCGATCATGCGGGAGCCATCGTAATGAATGCGAATCCGTTCACTAAAGGTCATTTGTACTTAGTCGAAACGGCTGCTGCTCAAGTTGATGTTCTCTATCTTTTTGTCCTGTCCGACGATCGCTCCGAATTTTCGACGGAAGAGCGATCAAAGCTTGTCAAGGCGGGCACACAGCACCTTCCGAATGTGGTCATTCTCCCGACAAGGGATTATCAAGTGTCATCCGCTACTTTCCCATCCTACTTTCTGAAGGATCAGGCAGTAGAAAGCATAGCCCGCGTACAGGCAACGCTGGATGCAACCTTGTTCAAGGAGAGGATCGCGCCTGCTCTCCAGATCAAAACGCGCTTTGTAGGGGAAGAACCATTATCCCCCGTTACAGAGGTATATAACGAGAGTATGCGTGAGATTTTTTCTGATACGCTTGCCCTGACAGTCGTTCCCCGGATCGAACTGGATGGACAGGTCATCAGTGCTACACGTGTACGAAAAGCATTGAAAGAAGATGATTTTCAAACAATTAAAAAACTTGTACCAGCAACAACGTATTTGTATTTAATAGAAAATTATGGAAAAATTAATAGGGGTGAAAAAAGTGGAAATTAAAAAATATGCAGTAGCTGGAACGACTGAATCAAGTGACATCATGATCGTCGTTGAACCTAGCGATAACAATGAAGTTGCAGTGACACTGGATTCAAGCGTGGAAAAACAATATGGCGATCGTATCGAGGAAGTCATCATCGCAACACTTAAAAATCTGGGCATCACAAGCGCGAAAGTATCCGCTGTTGACAAAGGTGCATTGGATTGCACGATCGAAGCGCGTACAGTAACAGCCATTCATCGTGCTGCTGAAAACAACGACTACAACTGGAAGGAGATGGACACATGGAACGTTTAAGAAGAACTATGATGTTTGTCCCTGGCGCAAATGCTGCAATGCTTAGGGATGCACCCCTGTATGGTGCTGATTCAATCATGTTTGACTTGGAGGACGCGGTTTCTCTGAAAGAAAAAGATTCAGCCCGCACATTGGTGCATTTTGCGTTGAAAACATTTGATTACAGCAAATCAGAAACAGTTGTACGTATCAATAGTTTAGACACTGTTGGAAAACTAGACATTGAAGCTGTAGTTTTGGCTGGCGTAAATGTTATCAGACTCCCAAAAACAGAAACTGCTCAAGATATCATTGATGTAGATGAAGTAATCACTGAAGTCGAAACAAAATATGGTATCAAAATCGGAACAACTAAAATGATGGCAGCCATCGAATCTGCTGAAGGTACATTGAATGCTCGTGAAATCGCAAAAGCATCTACTCGTTTAATCGGGATTGCATTAGGCGCAGAAGACTACGTAACAAACATGAAAACAAAACGCTACCCTGACGGACAAGAATTGTTCTTCGCAAGAAGCTACATTCTTCATGCTGCTCGTGCAGCTGGAATCGCTGCTATTGATACAGTTTACTCTGACGTTGAGAATGTACAGGGCTTCTCCAGAGAAGTTGAACTTGTTAAACAACTTGGTTTTGATGGTAAATCTGTTATTAATCCTCGTCAAATCCCAATCGTGAACAAGATTTACGCACCAACAGAAAAAGAAATTCAAAATGCAAAAGAAGTTATCTGGGCAATCAGAGAAGCAGAAGAAAAAGGTTCAGGCGTCATCTCATTGAAGGGTAAGATGGTTGACAAACCAATTGTTGAACGTGCACAACGCGTTATTGCATTGGCCAAAGCGGCTAAACTGATTAACGAGGAGGAAATTTAATAATGGCCATCAATAAAGTTGGAAAAGACATTCCTGAAGTATTTGCTCAACAATACGGTGTTTATGACGGGGAATTAGCAAACATCGCTGATTACGAAGAGTCTACTCGTAAACTTCATCCTGTAAAGCCTAACGACAAAAAGATGTTAGGTAGCATTCGTGAAGCGATTGAAAAAACAGGACTTAAAGACGGCATGACAATTTCTTTTCACCATCATTTCCGCGAAGGCGACTTCGTAATGAACATGGTTATGGATCAAATTGCTAAAATGGGTTTCAAAAACATTTCTATCGCACCAAGCTCCATTGCAAATGTTCATGAACCATTAATTGGACATATTAAATCAGGTGTTGTGACAAACATTACATCAAGCGGATTACGTGATAAAGTTGGGGCAGCTATTTCCCAAGGTATCATGGAAAACCCTGTTGTGATTCGCTCTCATGGCGGACGTGCCAGAGCAATCGTCCGTGGAGATATCCATATCGATGTTGCTTTCTTAGGCGCTCCAAGTTCTGATGAATATGGTAATGTGAATGGAACATCAGGAAAAACAACGTGCGGATCTTTAGGCTACGCTATGGTAGATGCAAAGTATGCTGATAAAGTTGTCGCTATTACTGACTCATTGATGCCTTATCCAAACACACCAATCAGTATTCCTCAAACAGATGTTGATTATGTTGTTGTCGTTGATGCAATTGGCGATCCTGAAGGAATTGCTAAAGGGGCAACACGGTTCACTAAAAACCCTAAAGAACTATTGATTGCAGAATATGCTTCTAAAGTAATCATTAACTCTCCTTATTATAAACAAGGTTTCTCTTTCCAAACAGGTACCGGTGGAGCATCTCTTGCTGTAACGCGCTTCTTGAAAGATTCTATGATTGAAGATGGTATCAAAGCTAGCTTTGCTTTAGGTGGTATTACTAACGCAATGGTAGAATTGCTTGAAGAAGGACTTGTTGGGAAAATCATCGACGTGCAAGATTTTGACCATCCGTCTGCTGTTTCTTTAGGAAATAATGTTAACCATTATGAAATTGATGCAAACATGTATGCTTCTCCATTAAGCAAAGGCGCTGTCATCAATCAATTGGATACAGCTATTTTATCTGCGCTAGAAATCGATACCGACTTTAACGTGAATGTAATAACAGGTTCTGATGGTGTTATTCGTGGCGCTTCAGGCGGACACTCAGATACAAGTGCGGCATGTAAAATGAGTTTGGTTATTTCACCACTTATTCGTGGACGTATCCCAACAATTGTTGATACAGTAAATACTGTCGTTACACCAGGTGCTAGTGTAGATGTAGTTGTTACCGAAGTTGGTATTGCTATCAATCCTGAACGTAAAGATTTAATTGAACACTTCAGTAATCTTGATGTTCCTCAATTTACAATTGAACAATTAAAAGACATTGCATATTCTGTAGTAGGAGCACCAGAACCTATTGAATACGGAAACAAAGTAGTTGCTTTAATCGAATACCGTGATGGCACGATAATCGATGTGGTAAAAAATGTCTAATACAACCCTTTTTACTGAAGGAGAACGCGTTACTTTAGCAGAAATGTTGGAGGTGCGTGAAAAACGTGTCGCCATCCAACGGGAATTATTGAGCAGCCAGAAAGAGGACAGCCTCTTGATGGCACTCATGAATATTCCGGGTCCTATAAAAAACAATCAGCAGTTGGAAGCTGTCTTTACTGAAGTTCTGGAACGCATAGAAGAAGTGCTGGGCAATCATCTGCCGCAAGCTTCCCTCTACCGGAACCTGAAGACAGGGGCGGAATATTATTTCCTTTCGCCATTGACGCCAGCACAACTGAAGGAAAAAATGGTGATGATCGAAGAAACGCATCCTTTCGGCCGATTGTTTGACCTGGATGTTCTTTGGATGGAAGGCAATGATCTGAAGAGCATCAGCCGGACCGAATTGGGCCTGAACACGAGACGCTGCTTCATCTGCAATCGTGATGCAAAAGATTGCGGACGCAGCCGTCGCCACACAATTGAAGAAATGCAAGATGCCATTTCTAAAATAATACAAGAAGGAAGTGACCAATTACATGACTAAAGAAATCCGTTTTATGGAAACGGTCTTGCGTGATGGTCAACAAAGTTTGATTGCAACACGTATGCCACTTTCAGATATGTTGCCGATCATCAAAACCATGGATGAAGCAGGCTACCACTCCATCGAAATGTGGGGAGGCGCTACCTTTGATTCTTGTATCCGTTATTTGAACGAGGATCCTTGGGAACGTCTTCGCACAATCCGTAAAGAAGTCAAAAATGCAAAACTGCAAATGCTTTTGCGTGGCCAAAACTTATTGGGATACAAACATTATTCCGATGATGTCGTCAGCGCATTCGTCGAAAAATCAATCGAAAACGGTATCGATGTTGTGCGTGTCTTCGATGCGTTGAATGACCTGCGCAACCTGAAGACAGCCATCGATATCACCAAAAAGGCTGGCGGCCATTGCCAGACTGCAATCTCTTATACAACCAGCGAATTCCACACAGTCGACTATTTCGTCGGCTTGACGAAGGAAATGGCTAAAATGGGCGCAGATTCCATCTGCATCAAGGACATGGCCGGCGTTTTGACGCCAGCCGTCGCTTTTGAATTGGTAAGCAAAATCAAAGCTGCAGTTGATTTGCCTTTGGAAGTCCACACACATGCGACAAGCGGCATTGCTGAAATGACGTACCTGAAGGCTGTTGAAGCCGGTGCTGATATCATCGACACAGCCATCTCCCCGTTTGCTGGCGGCACAAGCCAACCAGCTACGGAATCCGTCGCAATCGCGTTGGAAGGCCTGGGTTACAACACGGGTCTTGATATGAACAAACTGGCAGAAATCGCCGATCACTTTGCACCAATCAGGGATCGTTTCCGCAACGACGGCATCCTGAACCCTAAAGTGAAGGACGTCGAGCCGAAAACATTGCTGTATCAAGTACCAGGCGGTATGCTTTCCAACTTGTTGAGCCAACTGACTGAACAAGGCCTGCAGGACAAATACGACGATGTATTGGCAGAAGTTCCGAAAGTGCGTGCGGACTTAGGCTATCCTCCATTGGTTACCCCGTTATCGCAAATGGTCGGTACGCAAGCCTTGATGAACGTCATCTCAGGCGAGCGCTACAAACTTGTGCCTAACGAAATCAAGGAATATGTAAGAGGTCAATACGGCAAACCGCCAGTAGCGATTTCTGCAGAAATCACGAAAAAAATCATCGGCAACGAAGGCATCACAACAGTGAGACCTGCCGACCTGATCTTGCCGCAAATGCCTAAATTTGAAAAAGAGATCAGCCAATACGCTAAATCCACAGAAGACGTCTTGATGTACGCTTTGTTCCCGCAACAAGCAAAAGACTTCCTTGGACGCAGAGAAGACAGATTCTACGATGTTCCAGTACAGACGATCGATGTTTCCATCGACGTACAATAATCCTAGAGTAATCAAAAACTTCAAGCCAACCTTAATCGGTTCGCTTGAAGTTTTTTTTGGGTTAAGGAGACCATCACCGAAATTTTTAAGCAGGTCATCCAGGACGGCAAAGGGATCGAAGTGAACACGTCCTCGCACCGATACGGCCTGAAGGATCTGACACCATCCAGAGCCATTTTGAGGCTATACAAGGACTTGAACGGCAAAATTGTGAGCATAGGGTAGCGACAGCAATGTATAGCACCACCTGGGGGCATATATCGAAGATACCAAGTTGGAATTGAATGCGTTGGGCTATGAGCAGTAATGCACCTTCGAAGGGATGCAACCGATATTCCACGAATTGTAGAACGACAAAAAGAAGAGCTGAATGCCCGCGGGCGTTTCGGCTCTTCTTTCGTCACTTATCCCAAATCTGTTTTGTGGAAAGGCCGGAAAGCAGGCGGCTGTTCTGGTTGCGTTTGACCAGGTTGTTGATTCTGCGCTCCTCGTAGCCGGCGCAAATCATCTTTTCTTCCTCCGACTCGGGCTGGATCAGTGGCATCACAAAGTCCGGATCAGAGCTGTCGGTGATGACGAAAGTCAGGAAGGCGTAGGCGCAGATGCGGCTTTCGCCAGAGCTCACATCGGTGGCGGTCAGCTTGGCGAAGGCCTCCACGGATGTGTTCCCGCAGCCGGAGACATACGCTTCCACGTAGATGGCCTCATTTTTCCGGACGGGCTGGATGAAGGCAACCAAATCGACAGTCGCAGTGAAGGAAGGCCGCTTGACGAAATTGAATACGGCCCTGCCGCAGGCTGAGTCGAAATGCGACATGATTTCACCGCCGAACAGGGTATCTTTATCGTTCAATTCGCTGTAGGACACGAACGCAGTGCGCACGTTCCGCGTCTGGTTGCATGTCAGTTCTTTTTTTGTATGGTCCATATCATCATTCCTTGTTTGGATTATTTTTTTCATTGTATCACAGCTTTTGGCTTCAGAAGTGTCTTCTGATCGCTTTTGCATTTTGCCGGTCGAGGCTTCTGGTTTGTATCCATTTGCATAACGTTATAAAATGGAAACAGGAGATGCGTTTCCTTTGGGTAAGAAGCGCTGCTTGCATCTTTTATCCGAAACCAGCAGAAGAAAAGAGGGCTCAGTAATGAACAGAAAACTGATGCGCATGCTGATTGTTGCCGCTTATATCCTTCTCCCTGTATTTATCGCTGCAGTCTCTCTCAGGAACAGAAGCTTTCTTTCCGCAGGACCGCCTTTTCTGGGGATTGTATCCTATACTTGGCTTTTGACGGGAGTCATCATCGCATCCCGTCCGAGGTTCATCGAACACTACTTCAGCTTGGACAAGCTGAATCGATTCCATGCCATCATGGCCGTCGTCGCCTTATCGATCGGAGTCACGCATAAATTATGGGTGACTGTTCTCTGGGGCTGGGTATACCGCTACTCGACCATCTTCGGGGATTTGGCCATCATCTTCTTTTTGACCATCGCCGTCCTTTCTGCCCTCATCCTAACGAACTGGTTCGGACGAAAAAAAATCGTCAAAACAGCCAAAACAACCCTCAAAAAATATCCTATCGCCAACTACGAGAAGATGAAATTCGTACATAATTTCAACATCCTAGCCGCCACTTTTTTGGCTATCCATGTCTTGACCATGACCGTGATCGTGCAGGGCGACTACCTAGCCGCCGCCATTTTCGGAGGCTATTTCGCTTTGGCGTTTGGCTTGTACATCAACCACAAATTCCTCAAGCCGGTCAGACTAAAAAAAAATCTATATACAGTCACTGCCACAAAACCGGAAAAGGGCAATGTCCTGGAAGTCCATCTGAAGCCGGACAATGGCGAAATATTCCCTTACCAAGCCGGGCAGTTTGTCTTTCTGCGCCTCTATGACCCACAGTATTCATCGGAAGAGCATCCTTTCTCGCTGATCAGTGCCCCGCAGGATCGGGATGAAGTTGCACTGGCCATCAAGGATTCCGGGGATTACACCCACCGTTTCCAAACGCTGCAGCCGGGAGTCAAAGCGTCGCTTGAAGGCCCTCATGGCGGTATGTGGCATGTTCAGGAAGGGATGCACGATAAAACGGTGAGTATGGTCATGTTTGCGGGAGGCATCGGGATCACACCGATGCTGGGGATATTGGAAAATAGTGCGCACCTACAATTCCCAAACAGAATGGTGTTGGTCTGGAGTCTGAAAAGTCAGGAGGAGTATGGGTTTACCGATAAGCTCCAATCGTTGAAGGACAGGCTCTCTGATTTCCGTTTGGTGCCTTTCTTTGCCAATGAGAGCGGCTTTCTCGATGAAGGGAAAATCGATAAGATTCTCCAGGACAATGAAATCCGATACGAGGCTGCTGAGTACCTGTTGTGCGGTCCACCGCCATTCATGAACGCCGTCGAAGCAGTTCTGCTTAAAAAAGGTGTTTCCAAAGACCGCATCCATTATGAAACATTTGGTTTATGATGAAGGAGGAACCGAAGATGTCGAAAATAAAATTGAGCCTGATGCTGCAAGCAGGGATAGCCGGCTTGTTGTTGGTCGCGTGTGCGCCTGCCATAGTCGAAGATAGCGCAACAACGAGTTCCAAAGTCGTATCGGTCAGCAGTTCAGCTGAAGAAATGCGAACCTTCACGCTCGAAGAACTCAGCCAATACAACGGCAAGGACGGTCAGCCGGCTTATGTAGCCGTCGATGGGGTAGTCTACGACGTCACAAATGTGGAAGCATGGAAAGACGGAAACCATAAAATGGGATTGACTGCAGGCAATGAACTGACGGAAGAAATCACCAACCAGTCGCCTCACGGCCTAAAGGTCCTTGAAGGTCTGCCGATAGTCGGCGAGCTTGTGGAGTGATTGTTGCAATCGCAAATAGAAAATGGAGCTCTCCCAAGGAAAGCTCCATTTTCTATTTGGACGGATACTGTGACAAAAAAGTGACAAATTTTCAAGGCTTCTTTTTTGTGTGTAGGGATTTTCCGAAGCATTATATAATTTGAAGAAATGGCTACATAGAGAGGTTTGTTGACGTTTTGAGAGTCTTTTGTTAACCGTTTTGATCCGATGATTCAATTTTGAACAGAATCCGAACCTTTCAAAAACAGGTTGAAAGTGCCTTCATTTTTTCGGATAAACTGCCTATACTTGTTCTTGTAGGAAAGACGGTGCATCTGTCTGTTCCAGAACTATTTTGAAAGGGGAAAAATCATGAGAGTCGATTTAACTACTAAACCTTATAACTTGGATGCCGAGGGAATCAATTGGGTCAAAGATACGATCGCAGGCATGTCTGTCGAAGAAAAAATCGGACAACTGTTTATTAATATGGGTTCAGAACGCACGGAGGAATATTTGACGGGCGTATTGAATAACTATCATATCGGCGGAGTCCGCTACAATCCTGGTATGGCGGAAGAAGTTTACGAACAAAACAAAATTCTGCAGGAAAACAGCAAAATCCCTTTGTTGATCGCTGCCAACACAGAAGCAGGCGGCAACGGTGCATGTAAAGACGGCACGTATGTCGGCGTTGAAGTGAAAATCGCAGCTACAAACGATACAAAGTACGCATACGAAATGGGCCGCGTTTCCGGTGTTGAAGCTGCTGCAATCGGCTGCAACTGGAGTTTCGCTCCAATCGTGGACATCAACCGCAACTGGCGTAACCCGATCATCGCAACCCGCACGTGGAGCGGCGATGTGGACAAAACCATCGCATTGTCATTGGCATACATGAAGGGTATCCAGGAAAGCGGCATCGCGCCTGCGGCAAAACACTTCCCTGGCGACGGAATCGATGAGCGCGATCAACATTTATCATTCAGCGTAAACCCATATTCCACTGAAGAGTGGGACGCTACTTTCGGTAAAGTGTACGGCACTTTGTTCGATGCCGGCTTACCTTCTATCATGGCTGGGCACATCTCCTTGCCTGAATACGTGAAACATTTCAACCCGGCAGCTACCGTTCAAGAACAAATTATGCCGGCTACTTTGAACAAATACATCCTGACTGATCTGTTGCGCGACAAAATGGGCTTCAACGGTCTGGTCGTTACAGATGCCAGCCACATGGTTGCGATGACTTCTGCCATGAAACGTCAAGATATGCTGCCGACAGCAATCGCTGCAGGTTCTGACCTGTTCTTGTTCTTCAACGATCCGGACGAAGATTTCCAATGGATGTTGGATGGCTACAACAATGGCGTCATCACGGACGAGCGTTTGGAAGAAGCTTTGACGCGCATCTTGGGCACAAAAGCTGCTTTAGGTCTGCACAAAAAAGCGAAAACAGAAATCTTGCCATCCAAAGAAGAAGCGATGGCTAAAATCGGCTTGCCGGAAAACAAAGCGATCGCAGTTGAAGTTGCCGACAAAGCAATCACTTTGGTCAAAAACAACCAAAACATCTTCCCAATCTCACCGGATAAAACGAAACGTGTTCTTTTGGTCAACGTTGAAGGCCACAAAGGCGGCTTCGGCGCAATGATCGGCGGCGAAGCGGTTCGTCCTGTCGATACATTGAAAGGTATCCTGGAAGCGGAAGGCTTTGAAGTTTCCATCTGGGAATCTACTGAAGAACGGATCAACAAATTACCGGAAGAAGAAAGAGCCGCTGCCGTTGCTAACGTGTACGCTCAAAAACGTCCGATCAAAGATTTGATTGCTGCTTACGATTTGGTCATCAACGTGGCTTCGGTACAACCGAATACGGATCAACGCATCCAATGGCCAGCTTCAAAAGGAACACCGGACATTCCATTTTATGTCCACGAAATCCCGACAATCTTTGTATCTGTCCAAGCACCGAACCATTTGGCTGACGTGCCGCAAGTACAAACGTACATCAACACATACGATTCAAAAGACTTCACACTGCAAGCTCTTGTCAACAAAATGGTCGGCCGTTCCGAATTCACCGGCGTTTCTCCAGTAGATGCATTCTGCGGATTCCTGGATACGCGTTATTAATCGATAAGGAAAAAACTTCACAAGTCCGCGCTCCGCGAGCTTGTGGAGTTTTTTTGCGATTTTTCCAGTGTTGTTGCGCTATCCCAACAACCACCATTCCCGAAAACATATTTGCAAGTGCCTGTCAGGGGTGATAAAATGAAAGAAATTTCATTTATCAAAAAATGAATAATAGAGCCTGAAAATGGCCCGAATGCGTACAGCCAGAGGAGGCAAAACGATGAAAAACGAATTGAAGGAAAAGATTCTGAAGATTATTGAAAAGAACAACAAACTGACTGATGAAGAAGTTGCCGTGATGTTGGGCGTGGACACAGAAGTAGTGGCGGTTGCCGTGAAAGAACTGGAAGCGGACAAAATCATCTGCGGCTACCATACTTTGATCAACTGGGACAAGACCGGCGATGACGAAGTTTCTGCCATCATCGAGCTTCGCGTAAATCCGCAAAGAGGGTCCGGATTCGACCGTATCGCGGAAAAAGTATACCAATTCCCCGAAGTGGAGACCGTATTCCTGATGTCCGGCGGGTTCGATTTTATGGTGCAACTGAAGAAAGCTCCAATGAAAGAGATTGCTCTGTTTGTTGCGAAACGCCTTTCTGTGATCGACGAAGTACAATCAACCACCACTCATTTCGTATTGAAACGTTATAAAGACCACGGCACGTTGTTCGTGGATGAGGGTGACGACAAACGGATGGTGCTGACTCCATGAGAAATCCGATAAATGCTAAGGTGCGGGAAATCAAACCTTCCGGCATCCGGAGATTTTTTGATATTGCGAATGAGATACCCGGAGTGATTTCATTGGGGGTAGGCGAGCCCGACTTTGACACCCCCTGGATTGTGCGTGACGAGGGCATGTATACCCTCCAAAAAGGGCGCACCTTCTACACAGCTAATGCCGGTTTGGCCGAACTGCGCCAGGAAATCTGCTTATACTTGGAACGCCGCTATAATCTGCACTATTCCCCCGAGGATGAAACGGTCGTGACGGTTGGCGGAAGCGAAGCCATCGATTTGGCGCTGCGTGCCATGCTGGATCCGGGCGATGAGGTCGTCTACGCGGAGCCTTGCTATGTTTCCTATCTTCCGTGCATCGTATTGGCTGACGGGGTTCCCGTCGCTATCCCGCTGCAGGAGAAGAACCAATTCCGTTTGACGAAAGAAGAGCTGGAAGCGGCGATCACTCCGAAAACAAAAGTTCTGATTCTTTCTTATCCGAATAATCCGACTGGGGCCGTTATGTCCAAAGAGGACCTGGAAGCGATCGCTGAAGTCATCATCGCCCATGATCTATTCGTCATCACTGATGAAATTTATAGTGAACTTTCCTACAATGGAAATCACTTCAGCATTGCCGCCTTGCCGGGAATGAAGGAACGGACCGTTTACATCAATGGCTTCTCGAAAGGGTATGCGATGACCGGTTGGCGTCTGGGCTATGCAACTGCTCCGCCAATCATTATGGAACAGATGATCAAAATCCATCAATTCGCCATCATGGCCGCACCGACGACAAGTCAGTACGCCGGTATCGTTGCATTACGGAACTGCGATGACAATGTTGCCGAGATGCGTGAAAGCTACAATCAACGCCGCCGTTATCTAATGAAAGTCCTAAAAGATTTGGACTTGCCTTGTTTTGTGCCTTATGGCGCCTTTTATATCTTCCCGAACATAACCGAATTCGGCTTGACTTCGGAAGAGTTCGCTACCCGTTTGGTTCAGGAGGAGAAAGTGGCCGTAGTGCCAGGCTCAGCCTTCGGCGAAAGCGGAGAGGGTTTCATCCGTATTTCCTACGCTTATTCAATCGAAGAGCTGAAAGAAGCCTTCGAACACATAAAAAGCTTTATCGAACGCCTACGTGCAGAGAATAAAAGCAATCAATAAGAAGAAAGACTGCAGAGTTGCGTTCCTACGCAACTTTTGCGGTCTTTTTTCTCTATACTATGCGGGAGAGCTGTTTGTGTGTTAATTTTGTTCAGTATCAGAAGAATGGCTATGTATCAGGCTTTTTTTACATTTTTGAAATTTTTGAATAAAAATGGTTTACAAAATATACCCTATGGGGTATTATAAGTCCATAAGCGATTGATACTACTTACGAAAAAGGAGCCAAGTATGCTATTTAATTTATTCAACAGTATGCCTTCCGTATCCACTAAGGAACTGGAAGCAAAATTAACTGAAAAACCACAAATAATCGATGTCCGTGAACCGAACGAATTCATCGCAGGACATATTCCAGGCGCAAAAAATGTTCCGTTGAGAAAAGCGGAAACATATACCCCTAAGGGTAAAGTGTATGTGATCTGCCAATCAGGTGGACGCAGCAAACGTGCAGCAACTATCTTAAAATCCAAAGGCTACGATGTAGTCAATGTCAAAGGCGGCATGTCCGCATGGTCAGGCCCTACAAGAGGAGGAAAACTATGATGAAAATTGTTATTATCGGTGGAGTGGCAGGCGGTATGTCCGCTGCAACACGTTTGAGAAGATTGAATGAAGATGCAGAAATCATCGTACTGGAAAAAGGACCTTTCGTTTCCTTTGCGAACTGTGGCTTGCCTTATTATGTTTCAGGCGATATCCAAGAACGCAGCGATCTCTTGGTTCAAACCCCTGAGCAATTGCGTGCGCGTTTTGACTTGGATGTCCGTCCTTTCAGCGAAGCGACCGCAATCGATCCGGATAAAAAAGAAGTGACAGTCCGTTCTAAAGATGGCGAATACCAACTGGCTTACGATAAAGTCATTTTATCCCCAGGAGCAAAACCATTCGTACCGCCAGCTGAAGGTCTGTCCGAAGCCAAAAACATCTTTACGATGCGCAATGTACCGGATGTGGATGCTGTCACAGGTTTCATCCTTGAACATAAACCGAAAAAAGCAGTCGTCATCGGAGCAGGATTCATCGGTCTTGAAATGGCAGAAAGCTTAGCGCACCGCGGTTTGGCTGTAACAATCGTTGAAAAAGCACCGCATGTCTTGCCTCCATTCGATGAAGAAATGGCTGCTTACTTAGCGGATGAATTGAAGGCGAACGGCGTGACGCTGTATACAGGCGTTGCGGCTACGGCTTTCCAAAATGAAGGTAAAACAATCGTCCTTGAAAACGGCGTGACACTGGAAAGCGATTTGACAATCATGTCAGTCGGCGTCCAACCTGAGAACAGCCTAGCGATTGCTGCGGGTATCGAAACAGGCATGCGCGGCGGTATCTTGGTCGATGAGAACTATGAAACAAGCAAAAAAGACATCTATGCAGTCGGCGACGCAATCATCGTGAAGCAACAGATCACCGGTGAAGACACCATGATCGCTTTGGCTTCGCCTGCGAACCGTCAAGGACGTCAAGTAGCTGATGTCATCAGCGGCTTGAACAGAAAAAATAAAGGCAGCATCGGAACCGCAATCGTGCGTGTATTCGGTTTGGCCGGCGCTTCCACAGGTATGAACGAGCGCCAATTGCAGCTGTCAGGAAAAGAGTATGCAGTCGTGCATATCCAAGGAAAGAACCATGCCGGCTACTATCCGAATGCGTCAGCGATTGTCCTGAAATTGGTTTTCCATCCGAAAACAGGTGAAATTTACGGAGCGCAAGCTATCGGGGCAGATGGCGTAGATAAACGTATCGATATCATCGCTACAGCAATCAAAGGCAAATTGACGGTCCATGATTTGCCGGAATTGGAATTCACTTACGCGCCGCCGTTCGGTTCAGCCAAAGATCCAGTCAATATGGCCGGCTACGCAGCCATGAACATCATCGAAGGCGTTTCTGAATCCATCCAATGGTATGAATTGGAAAAGATGCAGGAAGCAGGCTATCAACTGTTGGACGTCCGCGGTGAGGGCGAAATCGCAAGACTAGGAGCCTTGAAGGGCGCCATCAACATCCCAGTCGATGATTTACGCGCACGTATCGGAGAATTATCGAAGGAAACACCGATCATCGTCAGCTGCCAAAGCGGCTTGCGTAGCTATATAGCAGAACGTGTATTGAAACAAAATGGATTCACAGTCAAAAATTTAGATGGTGCATTCAGTTTATATGCAACCGTCAGACCAGAAAAGGTGGTAAAATAATATGTATCAATCAATTACAATGCCGGAATTCGAACAATTATGGAAAAAAACTCCTGTCAAACTAGTGGACGTACGTGAAGCAGACGAATATGCACATGCACACGTTGATGGTGCCATCTCTATGCCTTTGAGCGGTTTAGAAGACACTGTTGATCAATTGGATAAGGATGAAAATTACTATGTTATGTGCCTGAGCGGTGCTCGCTCAGCTGCAGCTTGCCAATATCTTGCTTCAAAGGGCTACAAAGTAACGAACGTAATGGGAGGCATTTCGGCCTGGAGGGGTGAAGTTGTGTGAACCAATACAACAAAAATATAATCAACCGCATTAAGCGTGCGGAAGGACAAATGCGTGGCATTCTTGCCATGATGGAAGACGGAAAGAACTGTTCCGACGTCGTGACGCAATTGTCCGCAGTCCGATCCAGCATCGACCGCGCAATGGGCATCATCGTTGCGGAAAATTTGGTTTCCTGTGTGAATGACCAGGAAAAAGACAACATTTCGAAAGAAGAAAGCGTCCAACAAGCAATCAATCTGTTGGTGAAGAGTCGATAGAACGATTTATCGGACAACCAGAGAAGGCCTCGCGCCTTGGTTGTCCGATATTTTTGGTTTATCGGACAATTAGAGAAGGCCTCGCGCCTTGGTTGTCCGATATTTTTGGTTTATCGGACAATTAGAGAAGGCCCCGCGCCTTGGTTGTCCGATATATTCGGTTTATCGGACAATTAGAGAAGTCCCTCCGCTCGCCGGAGCACACATGCAAAAAAATGAATACCGTACTCCAGCGTACAATTATTTTGTCTCCATTCGCCATTCTGATACACTGAACATGAAGAAGTTTTTTTATATTCTGGATGGGCAGTGCTTCGCTATCAGAGAGGGTGTTTTCAGTTGGAAAAAATCATAGAAGTCAAAGGCTTATCAAAGCGTTTCGGAGATGTGCAAGCGGTCAAGGACATCGATTTCCATGTGAATGCCGGCCAGCTTTTTGCATTTTTGGGGCCGAACGGAGCAGGCAAGTCGACGACGATCGATATCATCTGCACACTGCTGCAGGCGGACAGCGGAGAAGTCACGATAAATGGATTCACTATAGGCAAGGATGACTTTGCGATCCGTTCCAATATTGGCGTCGTCTTCCAAACAAACTTGTTGGACAAACTGCTGACAGTCAAGGAAAATCTTGAGGTGAGAGGGAGTTTTTACGGATTATCCAAATCGGAATGGGAACCGGCTTTCCTTCGAGCAACTCAGGCTGCCGGGGTGACGGAGTTTTTGGAAAGGCCATACGGAAAGTTGTCCGGTGGGCAGAAACGGCGAGCGGATATCGCGCGGGCATTGATCAACACGCCGAAGATTCTCTTTTTGGATGAGCCGACGACCGGATTGGATCCTCAAACCCGCAAGAATGTTTGGGATACGATCCGGAAACTCCAAGCGGAGCACGGGATGACGATTTTTCTGACGACGCATTACATGGAGGAGGCGGCCAGCGCTGATTATGTCGTCATCATCGATGAAGGGGAAATCATCGCCGAAGGAACGCCTGATGCACTGCGGGAAAGGTACAGCTCTGACGTATTGAAGATGCGGACCGGAACAGTTTCCGAAGTGAGCCGTATTTTGGATGCTCAACAGGCACCGTATGAGCTGCAGCAAGATCTCTTCCGTGTGAAATTAGCCAAAACGATGGATGCATTGCCCATTCTGGAGCAATGCAAACCATATCTGACATACTTTGAGGTGGTGGCTGGTTCGATGGACGATGCCTTTATTGCGATCACAGGAAAGCAGGTGCAGGAATGATACCGATCATTGGCCGCAACATAAAAATATTTTTCAGGGATAAGGCGAATGTTTTCTTCTCCTTGTTGGCAGTGCTGATCATCATCGGACTCTACGTCTTTTTCTTGGGTAAAAATCTGACGAACTCTCTGGGGGATACAGTAGGCGCGCAGTACGTCATGGACAGCTGGATCATGTCCGGCGTCATCTCGGTTTCCGGAGTGACGACGACGATGGGGGCATTCGCCGTCATGATCGATGACCGGGCCAATAAAATATTGAAGGACTTTACGGTCTCGCCAATCCGCTCGAGCAGATTGGCGGCAGGCTATATCCTGAGTTCAGTGGTTGTTGGGTTCATCATGAGCATCGTAACGTTCGTGTTGGCCGAAGCGTACATCTTCCTCAACGGTGGGGAGTTGCTGCCTCCCATGGCCATGCTGAAGATGATAGGCCTGATCATGCTCACCGTGTTGACGAGCAGTGCGATGGTCTATTTCCTGACTTCCTTCTTCCGAAGCCAGAACGCTTTCGCGACAGCCAGCACGATCCTCGGCACCATCATCGGCTTCCTTGCCGGGGTCTATGTGCCGATCGGGCAGTTCTCGGACAGTGTGCAGACGGTCATCAAACTGTTCCCGATGACCTATTCGGCCTCCTTGATGAGGCAAGTGATGATGGAGGAACCTTTGAAAATCTCTTTCGCAGGGGTTCCGGTTGAAGGGTTGGATGCCTTCAAACTGATGATGGGTCATACCATCCGCTTCGGGGAAACCGCAGTGACTCCCTTCACCAGCATCCTGATCCTGAGCGGCACCGCGCTGTTGCTCTACGGCATGTCCATCCTGAACATCTCCAGAAAAGCGAAATAAACAAAGAACCGACGGCCTCGCATTGAGCGCCGTCGGTTCTTTTGTGGTTAAAACAGGTTTTTGATTTTCTCGATGTTTTTGATGATGACGGATGTTGTGCCGTCGGGATTGTTGATGAATTCCACAACATCCGGGTCTTTGTATAGCTCCAGCGGAATGCTGATTTCGATGCCGTTGTCGAGTCGGAATTTTTGTTTGGAATATTTCGGTCCGGCGATTGCCGCTTCCGCGGGGGCGCGATCGACATAGCCCAATTCCTCGACCTGTTCGAAATATTTCTGCTTTTTGGCGAAGTTATCGCCGAATAAGGCCTCAGCGATTTTTTCGTTATCGATTAGGTTATCTTCCTGCATGCTTGTGACGATGGCTTCCTTCGTTTCGGCCAACACCTGAAATTCTTCATCATTGAAGGCTTTGCTTGTCTTTTGGACGGCCTTTTTGATTATCGAGATGTTCTCCTTCAGGCTCGGCTTTGGCGTGTCTTCGAGGAACATTTCCGTGAAGTAGTTTACTTTTTCACCCAGTTCGGCGATCATGTGCTTTTTCTCGATGACATGGTATACCAGCTGCTCCAGATTCACGACAAGGCCTTCCTGGATGGCTTGTCTTTGCGAAGGTAGGATGGCACGGTTCAAGATGATTTGGTTGGTCAAAACGTCCCCTTCGTAGGAGACAAAGTGCGTATAGCTGTCTGAGTAGTTCAGTTTGAACACCCCGAGGCAAGGTACTTCATCCAATTCAAAATGCGCAATAAGCAGATCCGCAGGCGGGATTTCGGGATTCAATTTGGTCACATTGAAGAATTTTTCCGACAAGGCTTTCGTGCCTTCGACAAAATCGCTTTGGCAATTCTTGAACAGGGCAGTCATCGGATTATCCTCTTCCAAAATCCCGTCCTTCATGCTGTCTGAATCTTCGACCTTTGCGACCATCGCTTCGATATATTCGATCATCATGCGCTCTGACGTATCCAGTCCGGCATAGGAAAAAATCGGTTCATTCGTGTTGATGTCCAAAATGTGTAAAATGGCTTCTTTAATGCGTATCAAGTTTTTCTACCTCCGTTTTTGTTCACGTCTATCAGTATCCCACAAAATCGCTTTTCGGACAAAGCAAAAATATCAGCTTTCTATTTGTCCGGTCATCGCATATAATGATGTTATTTGAAAAAAATAAAGGAATGGAGGGATGGAATGTCTCAATATAAATCCGGCGTGCTGTTCACTGTTGTAGGGGCGCTGCTGTGGGGGATTTCGGGGACCAGTGGGCAGTTTCTGCTTCAGCAGCGCGGGTTGACCTCCGGCTGGCTGGTTGCCGTCAGGATGCTGATGGCCGGCCTGATTTTGTTGGTGCTATGCTACAAAAAAGAGAAGGACGCCATCTTTCGGGTCTGGAAAGACAAGCGGGACCGCAAGGACTTGTTCCTGTTCGCGTCTTTGGGCCTGTCTTTTTGCCAATACACCTATTTTGCGACAATCAGCCATTCGAACGCGGGAACGGCTACCGTTCTGCAATTTTTGGCCCCGGTCCTGATCATGATTTACCTCTCCGTCAAGAACAAAAAATTACCGCGGCCAGCTGAAATGGCAGCCATTGTCTTTGCGGTTGCCGGCATTTTCCTGTTGGCCACACATGGCCGATTGGATAGTCTGGCCATTTCGCAGGAAGCATTAATGTACGGTTTATTGTCGGCTGTTTCTGTCGTCATCTACAATCTTCAGCCTGCCCGTCTGATCAAAACTTATGGGACGCTGCTCTCGTTGGGTTGGGGGATGCTGATAGGTGGCGTTCTGCTTTCGATAGTCTATCAGCCTTGGCGGATCATCGGCACTTGGGACATCGCTGCATGGGCTGCCATGCTGGTCATCATCTTGTTGGGGACAGTCATTTCCTTCAGTCTCTATCTGGAGGGTGTGCATCGCATCGGCGCAACTGTCGGAAGCCTGTTGTCATCGGCCGAACCTCTTTCTGCAACATTCCTTTCCGTTTTTTGGTTAGGGACCAGTCTGCACTGGACGGATCTGCTCGGCATCGCCTTGATCCTGTCAACCGTGTTCTTGTTGACGCTGAAATCAAAACCAATAAAATCAAGCGAGGCTATCCAAACAGAACCGAATATTTGAATACCGCAAAAACGTGATGCCGAAAAGCATCGCGTTTTTGTCTTTTGACAGCGTCATAATTTCTAAACCAACGCATTTGTTCTATAATGAAGACAGGTAAATGTCAGGTTATGATGAAGACGGTCAATTCAGAAATGAGGGGCTAACATGGTGAAAAAGACGAAGATAGTCTGCACGATTGGACCAGCCAGCGATTCCGTCGATGTGCTGGTAAGGATGATGAACAGCGGCATGAATGTGGCGCGGCTGAATTTTTCGCACGGCGAACATGAAACGCATATGGTCAGTCTGAATAATGTCAGGGAAGCTGCGCGGTTGGCAAACAAAAACATAGGAATCATGATGGATATCCAAGGCCAAAAAATCCGGACAAATAAAATGACCGATGATGCTGTTACGTTGGTTTCCGGAGAGTCGGTAGTCATCAGCATGGAACCCGTGCTGGGAACAAAAGAAAAATTCTCTGTCACCTATCCTGAGCTGATCAATGATGTGACGATCGGCATGCATATTTTGATCGATGACGGACTGTTGGTTCTGGAGGTTACGGATATCAATTATGAAGCCAAAGAGATCATAGCCATAGTCCAAGTGGACGGCATCCTGAAAAATTCAAAGGGCATCAATGTGCCGGAAGCTAAATTCAGTATGCCTGGGCTGACGGAAAAGGATGCTTCGGATATCCGTTTTGGTGTCCAGCAGGGAGTGGATTTCATCGCCGCCAGCTTTGTCCGCAGAGCCAGTGATATCCTGGAAATTATCGAAATCCTTGAAGAAATGGATGCGACGGATACGCAAATCATCGCCAAAATCGAAAACCAGGAAGGCGTTCAGAATGCCGAAGAGATACTTAAGGTGTGCAGCGGCTTGATGGTGGCGCGCGGCGATTTGGGTGTTGAAATCAACGGTGGCGATGTGCCTATCGTCCAGAAAGATCTGATCCGGAAATGCAATCTGGCCGGAAAACAAGTCATCACCGCCACTCAGATGTTGGACTCCATGCAATGGAACCCACGGCCGACAAGGGCAGAAGCGAGCGACGTCGCGAATGCTATATTTGATGGAACAGACGCAGTCATGCTTTCCGGCGAATCGGCTGTCGGCCAGTACCCCGTGGAGACTGTAGCGATGATGGCGCGGATTGCGGAACGGACGGAGGAAGCTTTGGAGGCAAATGGTGGGAATCTATCCACAATGGACTTGTTCGATAAGGCATCCGTTACCGAAGCCATCAGTCAGGCTGCTGCACGCACGGTCATGAACTTGGGCATCAAAACGATTGTAGCGGCGACCAGTTCCGGGCACACGGCCCGCATGATTTCCAAATACCGGCCGAAAGCGAACATTTTGGCGGCAACCTACAGTGAAAGGGTTCAGAGAGGGCTGACGCTTGTCTGGGGAGTTCAGTCTTTCGTCATCGAAGAGCCTGAAAATGTTGATGATATGCTTAGCAAGGTAACCGCATTGGCGAAAGAAAAGGGCTTTGCGCAACCTGGAGACGCCATTGTCATCACTGCCGGGACGCCGATAAAAGAAAGCGGCACGACCAATCTGATGAAGATCGAACGGATACCCGATTGAATGCAGCGCATTTAGTGGAACGGTTTTTCTGAGGGCACTAAAAAATGCGGGACCGCCAGTTTTTGGCAGCCCCGCATTTCTTTTTTTTTCCTGTTATCAGGAAATGATCTGGTAGTCTTCTAATTTTGTTTTGACTGCTTCGATGTGCTCTTTCACGCGTTCCGGTGCCGGTCCGCCGGCCACATTTCTGCGGATGACGCATTCCTTCAGGTCAACCTTCTTGTAGATGGTTTCATCAAAAGCATCCGAGTGTTTTTTGTACATCTCCAACGGGAAGTTTTCCAGCGTCAGGTTCTGTTCTTCGCACTCTTTCAGGATGTTTCCGGTGATCTTGTAAGCGTCACGGAAAGGGATGCCTTTTTCGACAAGGTAATCAGCGCAGTCGGTGGCATTCAGATAGCCTTTTTGCGAAGCCTTCAGCATGGCTGCTTCCATCACGTCCATATCGTTGAGCATTGCGGGCAGGATTTCCAGACAGAATGTGACCGTGTCGATTGCTTCGAACAGCAATTCTTTTTCTTCCTGCATGTCTTTGTTGTATGCAAGCGGTAAACCTTTCATCAAAGTCAATACGCCCATCAAGTCGCCGAAGACACGGCCGGATTTGCCGCGCAGCAATTCCGCGATGTCCGGATTTTTCTTCTGCGGCATGATGCTGGAGCCGGAAGAGAAAGTATCCCGGATTTTCACAAAACCGAATTCCTGCGATGACCAGATGATGACTTCTTCAGCCAGACGGGAAATGTGGACCATGATGATCGACATATCCGACAACATTTCCAATGAATGGTCGCGATCGGATACGCCATCCAAACTATTCCGGGAAAAATCCTTGAAGCCGAGTGCTTCAGCAGTGAAGGCGCGGTCCAATGGCAAGGTAGTTGTCGCAAGCGCGGCACTGCCCAGCGGCATATAATGCAGTACCCGTTCTTTGGCATCATCCAGACGGGATTTGTCCCTCAGGAACATCTCCGTGTAAGCCATCAGGTGATGAGCAAATGTGATAGGTTGTGCACGTTGCAGATGGGTATAACCAGGCATGATCGTTTCCAGATGCTGTTCGGCTTTTTCGCTCAATGCGAGGGCAACGTTGGCAGTAAGACTGGACAGATGCTCCAACGCTGAAACAGAATACAACTTCAAAGCTGTCGCTACTTGATCGTTACGGCTTCTGCCAGTGTGGACCTTTTTGCCGATAGCGCCAAGACGACGCGTCAATTCCGCTTCCAGGAAGCTGTGGATATCTTCTTCCGAGAAATCGATGGTGAGATCGCCATCCTGCAGCTCATCATTCATTTTGCCCAATTCATTGACGAGAGCATCCGCTTCTTCGCGGGGAATGATTTCGGTTTTGCCCAACATTTTTGCGTGAGCGATGCTTCCGGCGATATCCGCATAGACCAGACGGGCATCCGCATCGATGGATGAATTGAATTCAAATGCCTTTTCATTCATGGAACCGTGATAATTATTTGACCAAATTGCCATAATTTCCTCCTCGGCAGGGTGTTTGTCTTGATGTGGATGACCACACCGCAATCCCTGGCTCTTTTCGATAGTATTCTAATACGCTTCAGTATTGCTTCTTTATTCTTTTGCTTCTGTCAATTGTACAATTGTTTCGAACGCGAGTTCAATCCCTTTTTGCAATTGCGCATAATCTGTCCATTTTTAATGCTACTCATTCCTGAAACTTTATGCCAAAGCAAGTATTCTCATTCTTTTTTAATTTTATTTTCTATATTGAATCCTAGAGCAAAAACATACAAAAAGCAAGGGAAATCAAGGATATTCATGAAAAATGGAGAATTTAAATGAGATGCTGCAATGAAAAACGCCACAACTCGTCATTGACAGAGGGTGGACAGCACGTTACAATAGCATTAATTTATTTTTAAATGTGAATTTGGTGAAAAAATTTATCGAATAGCAATAATAGGGGCGGGGGAATGAGAATGATGGACGGCTATATGGACATGCATATGTGTTGCAGAAAAGTTAAGCATGTACGTCGTGCGCTCATTTGAACAGCCTTTTTGGGAAGTGTCTGCAGATCATAATCGCACTTCATTAGAGAACAATGTGACGGGAGGAATAATGGATGAAACCGATTATAGGAATTGGAGGCAACCATTTGAGTGCTGAACTCGGCAATCAGATGGAAAAAACATACACACCGCAAGGGTTTATCGATGGTGTACAAGTAGCAGGAGGGATTCCGCTTGTGATTCCCATCAGCGATCCAATGGATGCAGAGCATTACATCAATGCTGTGGACGGATTGATTTTGGCAGGCGGGCAGGACGTATCCCCGATTCTTTATGATGAGGAGCCGACGCATCGGTTGGGTGTCACGCATCCGGCCAGGGACGCTTTCGAGATTGCTTTGGCCCGAGAAGCCTACAATCAATGTAAACCGATTTTTGCGGTATGCCGCGGTATGCAACTGATCAATGTCGCTTTTGGCGGAAGCCTGCATCAGGATATCAGCCAGCTGGAAGAGTATGATGTCCAACATGACCAAAAAACGAACATCCAGTATGCTTCCCATTCGATTTCGATTGCCCCGAATAATTTCTTGCGTTCCTTTTTAGGGGAGAAGCATCTCGTCAACTCTTTCCATCATCAGGGCGTCAAGGAATTGGCGGAGCCTTTTGAGGCCATCGCTTGGAGCTCTGACGGGTTGATTGAATCCTTCCAAGCAAAAGAAAGAAGCCAAAATATCTTTGCCGTGCAGTGGCATCCGGAATTTATGCTGGCCTCCTCCCAGAAAATGCAATATTTCTTTGATGAAATCGTCTTCCTGGCGGGAACAGGCATCCATTATCAAGACAACGTGATACATTATTGAGAATCGTTCAGAAACCTGCTGCCATCCGGCTGCTGGGTCTCTGGACTTTTTTTGTGCTTTAGGCTCCGCTTAAAATAGCTAAAGAACGCGCTATAGATTAAAATATAAGTAAGAAGAACGCCAATGGTAGCTGGGAGGCCAAATTTATGAAACGTGTACCGAACATCCTTACGCTGATACGCCTGTTTTTGATCCCTTTTTATTTGATGGTCTTCTATTCCGATACGGCGCATCCGGTCCGTTGGGCGATGATCATTTTTCTGGTCGCCAGCCTTACCGACATCATCGATGGCTACATCGCCAGGAAATATGATGCCATCACGAAATTTGGGCAGGTGGCTGACCCGTTTGCGGACAAAGTGATGCAGATTTCGGTTCTGTACACATTGATGGACATCGGGTATATCGAAAACTGGTTTTTCCTGATTGTATTGATAAAAGACGGTTTGCAGATATTCCTAGGAGTGGCTTTGCTGAATGTCGAGCCGAAGATCATCGTGCCGGCGAATGTATTCGGGAAGGCCACGACCGTCCTGGTTTTTGCTACGATCCTGCTTTCCTTGTTCCGTCTGCCGGGATTGATCTATCTGCAGCTGTTCGTCGGGGGATTGGCAGTCATCACCTTCTCCCAGTATGCTTACCATGTCTGGCGAGCATGGGGAAAAAATAAGTCAGCCAAGACTGAAAACTAATGATTAAAAAAACGACGAGGAAACTCGTCGTTTTTTTGTCTATAAATTCGGATAAGCTTTTATGATATAGGCTTTGATGCGGTCAATGGCCTCCTGCAGGACTTCTTCCGATTCCGCGAATGGGATCCTCAAGTAGCCTTCGCCCATTTTCCCGAAAGCGGAGCCCGGCGTCAGCGCCACATGGGTTTCCGTCAAGATTTCCATCGCAAAATCATAGGAAGACTTACCGAATGCCTTGATGTTCGGGAAGGCATAGAAGGCGCCTTCCGTATTCAGACAATTGAAGCCGGGGATCTGGTTCAAGCCATCGACGATGATGTGGCGGCGACGGTCATATTGTTCCAGAAAATAACGGACATCATCCTGCGGTCCGGTGATTGCAGCGATTGCGGCTTCCTGGATGAAGGGCGGGACGCAGAATCCGACGCCTTCCCTGAACTCAGCCATGCGATCGATGGCTTCATGATTGCCGACGACATATCCGATCCGCCAACCCGTCATCGCATAGGTTTTGGACAAGCTGTTCACTACGAAATGATTATCTTTTGCACCGGGTATCTGGAACAGGCTGAAATGTTTCTTTCCATCGTAAATGAGACTTTCGTAGACTTCATCCGACAGAATCGCAATCTGATGGAGATCAGCCAATGCCACGATGGCTTCCATATCGCTCGGATCAAGGATTGAACCCATCGGATTATTCGGGGTATTCAGAATGATCAAACGCGTTTTGTCGGTCATGACCTGCTCAATGTCGGAAGCCTGCATTTTGAATGAATTTTCTTCGTAGACAGGCACCGGCACAACTTTGGCTCCCAAAAGCATGATTTGACCGAGATAATTCGGATAGCTCGGGTCGGCGATGATCACTTCGTCACCTGGATTCAGGATTGACATCATAACATGCAGAATGCCTTCCGTTCCGCCGAAAGTCGCCATGACTTCATTCGGTTCGAAGGGGATGCCGGTCTGGTCCGTGTATTTTTTTGCGACGGCTTGCTGAAAAGCGAGCTCGCCGACATTCGGCCCGTAGTGCGTATGATTGGCGGCGATGGCATCCTGCGCTGCTTTTTTGATATATTCCGGGGTTTCGAAATTCGGTTCGCCCATGGTCAGCATCAGGGTGTCATCAAATTGGGCGGCCAGCTTCGCCATCTTTCGGATGCTGGATGCCGGATAGTTTTTGGATAGTTCAGACCAATGGTACATGTAGGTGTGCTCCTTTTAATAAACTTTACTTCAATTTTTTCTGTTTTTCTTCTATTTTTCTACTATCTTATCAGAAATTCTTCGACTATCCTAGTGTCGGGAGCGGAGGAGACGAATGGACCCCAAAGGAAGATAAAGATAATTTTCTGAAAAGTTGCATTCAGCCGGACTGTTTTTGGTATAATGAAAGGATGGATACAAAAACAGAACGACTTTTCATTTGCTGCAACGGGATGGCCTATCTTATCGTTAATTTTATTTAAATGGGTGGAAGTCAGGTTTTGTAATAACAAATTAGGAGCAACAAGATGTCAGACCAGAAGATTTATTTATTATTGACGGATACAGGATCGATGTTGACTCGGACCATCAAACTGTTTACGAGAAAAAAATATAACCACGTATCCTTGGCGTTTGACGCAGAACTGGCGGATACCTTCAGTTTCGGCCGCAAAAAAGCCAATAACCCTTTTATCGGTGGGTTCATACACGAAGATGTGACATCTGATTTCTACAGCCGGGCAAAATGCGCGGTTTATGAGTTGACCGTGTCAGAGAAACAGGCGGCTGTGATGAGAGGCTATGTCTCTTCATTCGAGAAGGACAAAGAAAAATACCATTATAATCTGCTGGGGTTATTGCCGGCTCTGTTCAATAAGGTATGGGACAGGGAAAATTATTATTTTTGTTCCCATTTTATTTCGACTGTATTAGTGGAGGGGGACGTGCTGCAAGCCAACAAGCCAGTGGCCCTGATGAGGCCGACAGATGTTTTGGAAGCATTGCCGTTTGTACCTTTGTATGAAGGGGTTCTTTATCATTTCAATGAGCTGTCCACGAGTGCAAGCGCGCAAGGTTTGGCATATGAAGCTGAAAACATAATCGAGTCCATTGATTCGGATAGTGCTGACCTCTATTTTCCGGATAACTTTTCGCCTGTCCCTATCCTTTAATCAACCCGATGGATTGAGGTAGATGAACGGATTATGAAAGAAGAATAAAAGCATTGACTTATTTCTAATTTAGATTTAATATTTAAAGAAAGATAATGAAAGGAGTTGCAGTATGATGAGAAAAATGAACGCACACAGTACGACAGCTTGCCATGCTGTAAACACTTTATTAGTCATTATTATGCCCTAGGATTCAAACTATTCAATTAGTTGAGTCCTATTCTTAGTGAATCAGGGCTCGACGTAAGCTGGAGCCCTATGTCACATGAGGGCTTCTTTTTTATAAATATACGGAAAAAGGGGAGACAGCAATGCGTAGTGATAAAATCAAAAAGGGAATAGATAAAGCGCCACATCGTTCCTTGTTGCGAGCGACCGGACAAATCAGGGAAGAAGGGGACATGGACAAACCGTTCATAGCTGTCTGCAATTCCTATACAGATATCGTGCCTGGTCACGTGCATTTGAGAGAATTGGGTGATATCGCCAAAGAAGCGATCCGTGAAGCCGGCGGGATTCCTTTTGAATTCAACACTATCGGTGTCGACGACGGGATCGCGATGGGACACATCGGGATGCGCTACTCATTGCCATCACGCGAAATCATTGCTGATGCCGCTGAAACGGTCATCAACGCACACTGGTTCGACGGTGTTTTCTACATCCCGAACTGCGATAAGATTACTCCGGGTATGCTTTTGGCTGCTGTCCGCACCAATGTTCCGGCGATTTTCTGCTCAGGCGGCCCAATGAAGGCGGGACTTTCAGCTACCGGACAGGCTCTGACATTGTCATCCATGTTTGAAGCGGTCGGCACTTTCAAAGAAGGCAACATGACCGAGGAAGAATTCTTCGACATGGAAGCAAACGCTTGTCCAACATGCGGTTCTTGTGCGGGGATGTTCACCGCCAACTCGATGAACTGTTTGATGGAAGTATTGGGATTGGCATTGCCATACAACGGTACTGCTTTGGCAGTCAGCGACGAGAGAAGAGAACTGATCCGCGAAGCGGCCTTCAAATTGATGGACTTAGTCAAAAAAGACATCAAACCGCGTGACATCATCACTGCTGAAGCAATCGATGATGCCTTCGCCTTGGATATGGCGATGGGTGGCTCGACGAATACAGTGCTGCATACATTGGCTTTGGCGAAAGAAGCGGGAATCGACTATGACATGAACCGCATCAACGAGATCGCGGAAACAACCCCTTACCTATCAAAAATCGCACCATCATCTGTTTACTCCATGCATGATGTGCATGAGGCGGGTGGTGTGCCGGCGATCATGAATGAATTGATCAAACACGGCAACCTGCATCCGGACCGTATCACTGTAACCAGCAAAACGATCCGCGAAAATGTTGCGGACCATGAAATCAAGAACGAAGAAGTCATCCATAAATACGAGAATGCCTATTCTCCAGTCGGTGGCTTGTCCATCCTGAACGGCAATATCGCTCCTTTCGGCGGCGTCATCAAAGTAGGCGGCGTGGATGCCGACATAAAAAAATTCGTCGGAAAAGCGATCTGCTTCAGCAGCCATGATGAAGCGGTGGAAGCAATAGATAACCGTACAGTCAAAAAAGGACATGTTGTCGTCATCCGTTATGAGGGTCCTAAAGGCGGACCTGGAATGCCGGAAATGTTGGCTCCAACTTCTTCCATCGTGGGACGCGGCTTAGGCCGCGATGTTGCACTGATCACTGACGGCCGTTTCTCCGGTGCCACACGCGGTATCGCGATCGGACACATCTCTCCGGAAGCTGCTTCAGGCGGCCCAATCGGCTTGATTGAAGATGGCGATGAAATCGTCATCGATTTGGAGCACCGCACAATCAACGTAAGTGTCGCTGATGAAGTGTTGGAAGAGAGAAAGAAAAAACAAACACGCTTCATGCCTAAAGTGAAGACAGGTTGGTTGGCACGTTACGCCGCGTTGGTTACATCAGCCAATACCGGTGGCGTTCTGAAGACGCCAGAAGAATTATTTGCAGAATACGAATAAAACAAAAAATTCCAGCCGGAAAACAATCCGGTTGGAATTTTTTGTTTTGGAATTCAGTCCATTCGTTTGCTGCGGACGAATTATTCTTCGTCGCGACCCAGAGCGACTTGCATCTCTGCAACAGTCTTACTGTCCAAGTTGAAGATGAACTGGAAGCAGATGAAGATGAGGATGTAGCCAATCAATGGGAACAGGGCAGCCATATCACGGATGGCCTGTGAATTTTCGGCGGTCCATGTCATGGCGTCCTTGACATCCAGTGTAGGTATCAGGATGGCGATGGCTGCTGGAATGAATGATTGGCCGAAGCCTTGTGCGACTTTACGCAGCATGGAGTAGGTTGCGTAAACGGAACCTTCGTTACGGATGCCTGTCTTCCATTCTTGATAATCGATCGCGTCAGCAACCATACCCCAAGTATAGATGGTCAAACCGAAGGCGAAGCTGTTTGCGATGATCTGCATCGCGATCCAAAGAATCGGATTTGTGATTTCGACCAAGTAAAGCAAAGCATATACGGCGATAGAGCCGATCAATGGCCAAGTCGACAATTCTTTTTTGCCCAGTTTTCCGACCAAGGCACCACCAAGGGCAGTACCAACAAATAGTGGGATAATTTGAGTGAGGATGGAGTAAGAACTCAAGGTTCCGTCTCCGAAGTACATTTGGTAAGTCAATTGATGCAATTGGTTCCCGCCCATGATGAACAGGATTTGAGCGATAGAGGCAAGAGCGATACCCAGAATCGCGCGGTTATGGAAGAAGTCTTTTAATGTCTTGAAGTAATTGAATTTTACTTCTTCACCTTCAACCTCAACGTGTTGGATACGCTCTTCCGTGTTCAGATAGAGAAGCGCAAAGGCAATGATGGAAACGACACCCAAAATGATCGCAATCGGGAACATTTTTTCGCCACGAAAAATACTCGCTGTTTGGCCATTTTTTGTGACTTGTTCGTAAGCGAACAACGGAATCAGTATGCCTAGAGGAACACCTGCGATGATGTATCCCCAAGAACGTGCGTTGGATAAAGCAGCGCGTTGTGAAGGCTTGGCGGTCATAACTGAGCTCAGAGCGCCGTATGGTACGTTAACGACTGTATAGGTGATATCCCATAAGATATACCCGCCGATACATAAAGCCATTTTTGCAGGATAGGACCAGTCAGCTGCATCGATGAACATGACTGTTGCAGCCAATGCCAGAAATGGAGAGCCGCGCAGAATCCATTGTTTGAATTTCTCGCCTTTTTTATTTGCACCCATACGGTCGACGATTGCGCCGATGATTGGATCGTTTATGCCATCGAGAATCTTTGTGATCAGAATGACGATGGAATAGTGGGCCAAGGAAATCCCTATATACTGGGTGTAGAAGATGAACATATAGCTGGAAATTAACGTAAAACTCATATTGCATCCGAAGTCGCCCATGAAATATCCGAGTAGGTCACGGAATCCGAATGGACGCTTAACAGAGCCGCTTACCTGATTTTGAGCCATTTTCAAAATTTCCTCCCATAAACGAATTTTTTGATCAGAAAATCTAAGACAATAATGACGAAAATTGAGTATCACAATATGAAAACATCTTTCTTAATCTGATATGAGTATAGTGAGAAAACGCATTCAAGTCAAAGGAGATCAGAGGAAATAATCAAAAAATAGCCGGCCTTGTCAAATTTTTGACATAATCCTAACCCAATATTACGCGCCTCGAGCAAACCCCTTCGGAAGAAATGTTTCGAAAAAATGACGCTCGAACTTCTTATCCAACGCATTCACTTCCATAAGAAGACACAGAAGCTGTGCATCGCGAATGTGTAGATTTTTGTATGCGTTTAAATTTTTTTTGAAATTACTCGTGGGGGGCTTATCATACTTCATTTTATTTGCTATAATATCACAATGTGAAACGGTTTCCCGTTTAATGAATCCAAACGCTGAATTTTGATTAGATAAGTATGGAAAATGTAATGGTATACAAAGATTTTATAAGGTTGGGACTATATTAAGAAAAGGATGATCATAAAATGGTACAAAAAGCAGAATCTAACCCAAGCACAAAAGTTCAATCGATAGATCGGGCCTTATCGATCCTGGAAACATTAGCGGACTACCCTAGCTTGAGCCTGATGGAACTGAGCGAAAAAGTCCATCTGCATAAAGCAACGACCCACCGTTTGGTGAATTCCTTGATGGAAAACGGCTATATCGACCGCAATCCTGATACCAAGCAATATCGCATTTCCTTGAAGATGTTCCATCTCGGGAACAAACGCGTCCACAACATCGACTTCTTGAATGTGGCCAAAAGCATGATCCGCCAGTTGTCGGATGACACGAAACAGACCGTGCATCTGGTTGTGGAAGACAATGATGAAGTGCTCTACATCGATAAGTATGGTGAGTCCCGCGGCGTGCGGATGCAATCGAAGATCGGTACGAAAGCGCCGCTTTATTGCACTGCGGTCGGGAAAGCGCTCTTGAGCACCCGTCAAAACGCTGCCGTCCGTGAATATTGGGACAGTATCGTTCCGGAACAGAAGACTGGACGCACGATTACCACTTACGAAGAACTCGTCAACGAACTGGATGAAATCAGAAGGAATGGTTACGCCCTCGACGACGAGGAGTTTGAGGAGGGCATCGTCTGCATCGCTGCAGCGTTCTCGAGCGCAAGGGAAGTTGCCGCAGGTGCGATCAGCATCTCCTTGCCGTTGTCGGACATGGTCGATAAAGACTTCTATACAGGTAAAGTTTTGGAGTATTCCACAAAAATATCACATTTTCTGGGTCACTTTTGATCCTTTCCGATCTGAGGCCGATACAGCTGTAACTCCCCACGAACCGCATGATACATGCGGTTGTGGGGAGTTTTTTTGTATATCCTTTTGTTTTTCTGGGGCCATTTAGGTGTGCGCCACAAAATTTTCACAATTGGCCACTCATTTTTGTATTTCTGATGGAATTTCGTTGACATAAAAGATGGTAAATTCTATAATGAACTCGAGTTATGATACTGAGTTCCACAATGCGAAACCATGAATGGAGGATGACAAATGAGCGTCAAGAGAGATACCCTGGCTCAATTACAAGAGAATTACCTGTTTGCAGTAGTGCGCGGAGCTTCCGAAGAGGCAGGTTATGAGATTTCCAAAGCAGCATATCAAGGAGGCATCAAGAACATCGAGGTGACATTTTCGACACCGGGTGCTGAAAATGTTATGCGTAAACTGTCTGATGAATTCGCAGGTACGGATATGGTTGTAGGTGCAGGTACGGTATTGGATGAAGTCGCTGCGAGAATTTCGATCATGAACGGAGCGAAATTTATCGTAAGCCCTTCCTTCAATGAGAAGATTTCAAGAATGTGCAACCTATACACTGTTCCATACTTGCCTGGATGCGGTTCTGTTACAGAAATTCAAATGGCTCTGGAAACTGGCTGTGAAGTAGTGAAGCTTTTCCCGGGTGGTTTGTTGGGTCCTGGATTCATCAAAGACGTTCATGGGCCTATTCCTTGGGTTGACGTGATGCCATCAGGTGGCGTAAGCATTGAGAACATGGACAAATGGATCGCAAACGGAGCTTGGTCAGTCGGTGTCGGCAGTGCCTTGACACGAAACCTTAAAGAAGGCGGCTACGCGAGTGTAGCGGCTGCAGCTAAAGAATTTGCCGATCGATTGGCAGAAATCAAAGCGCAATAATCAATGATATTTCAAAATAAAGCTCGGAAGGGGTTTTCTTCACATGTCATTTATTCATGACGACTTTATGTTACAGTCCGAAACGGCCAAAAAACTTTACCACGAATATGCGGAAAACATGCCCATCTTCGATTACCACTGCCATTTGGTCCCGCAACAGATCGCTGAAGATTATGAGTTCGAAAACATTACGGAATTATGGTTGGGCGGAGATCATTACAAATGGCGCGCGATGCGTGCGATGGGAATTCCGGAAGAAAAAATCACCGGCGATGCTTCTCCTGAAGAAAAATTTGAAGCTTGGGCCTACACTGCTGAAAATGCAGTAGGGAATCCGTTGTTCCACTGGACAGCCTTGGAATTGAAAAAGTACTTCCATATAGAAGAAACGCTTACCAGTGCCAACTGGAAGGAAATCTATGCGGAATGCAACCGCGTGTTGAAAGAAGAAAAGCTGACCGCACGCCAATTGATCAAAAATTCCAACGTCACCTTCATTTGCACGACAGACAACCCAACGGATACGTTGGAATGGCACAAAGCAATCGCTGAAGACGAGACATTCGATGTGGCGGTCGTTCCCGGTTTCCGTCCAGATGAAGCTTTCGCTATCCAGGATGCAGCCAAGTTTGCTGGATTCATCGGAAAAATGCAAGAGGCGACCGGCAAAGAAATGACGACATTCGCTGAGTTGTTGGACGGAATGGAAGAGCGGATCCAATATTTTGCGGATCATGGTTCGAATGTTTCCGACCACGGTTTATCCCAAATCTACTATGCTGAAGCTACGGATGAAGAGATTGAAGCCATCTATGCCAAAGCGATCGCAGGGGACAGCATCTCGGAAGCGGAATATGCAAAATACCAAACACGCTTGTTGGTGGAATTGGGCAAAATCTATGCAGCCAAAGACTTCGTGATGCAATTGCACTTCGGCGCTATCCGCAACAACAATAAGCGCATGTTTGCTAAATTAGGCGCGGATGCCGGCTTCGACTCCATCCAAGATCAACCGAACGTATCCTATGCTTTGAACAATCTGCTTGGTGCAATGGACCTGACGAATGAACTGCCTAAATTCATCGCCTATAATCTTGACCCTACTTATTTCGACTTAGTGGGTACGGCAATCACGAACTTCCAAGTGAATGACAAAGGCATCAAGAGCAAAGTCCAAATGGGTTCCGGTTGGTGGTTCAACGATACCAAGTACGGTATGCTGAAACAATTGAAATCATTATCGGAAGCAGGCTTGTTGATGAATTTTGTCGGCATGCTAACAGATTCAAGAAGCTTCATCTCCTATACGCGTCATGAGTATTTCCGCCGCATCCTTTGTGATTTCATCGGTGATCTCGTGGAACGTGGAGAAATCCCGAATGATGCTAAGTTACTTGAAAAGCTGATCACGAACATCAGCTACAACAATGCTGTAGAATACTTTGATTTTAAAAAATAACAAAAATATAAAAAATATAAAAAAAGAAGAGGAAGTGTATTGCAATGGAAATGTCATTCAGATGGTACGGTCATGAGGACCCTGTTACACTGAAAAATATTCGTCAAATCCCTGGTATGAAAGGAATAGTCACTGCAGTTTACGATATCCCTGTTGGTCAATCTTGGCCTTTGGAAAGAATCGAAAAGTTGAAAGCGGACGTTGAAGCTGAAGGTATGTACATCTCAGTCATTGAATCTGTTCCGGTTCACGAATCCATCAAATTGGGTCGTCCAGACCGTGACCAATACATCGAGGCATACAAAGAAACCTTACGCAACTTAGGTAAAGCAGGAATTCCTGTTGTATGTTACAACTTTATGCCAATCTTTGACTGGACTCGTTCCAACTTGGCATACGAATTACCTGATGGTTCAAATGCATTGATCTTCGATGAAGAAGAAGTAAACAAAATGGACCCACGTACGCTATCTCTTCCAGGTTGGGACGAAAGCTACAATGCTGAAGAAATGAACGCTTTAATGGATGAATACAAAGAAGTTGACGAAGAAAAACTATGGGAAAACCTGGAATACTTCATCAAAGCGATCATGCCTACAGCTGAGGCAGCCGGCGTCAAGATGGCTATCCACCCTGATGATCCTCCATACAGCATCTTCGGATTGCCTCGTATCATCACTGGCGGAGAAGCATTGAACCGCTTCATCAAATTGTACGACAGCGAATATAACGGCGTTACATTATGCGTAGGTTCATTCGCTTCAGATCCTAAAAACGATGCAGTGGCTATCTTGAAGGATATGCTTGCTAAAAAACGTGTCAACTTCGTGCATGCACGTAACGTGAAATTAGTCGGTGGACGTTCATTTGAAGAGTCTGCTCACTTGTCTGAAATGGGATCCATCGACATGTATGAAGTAGTAAAAGCATGTGTTGAAGGCGGCTTTGAAGGTGCAATCCGTCCAGATCATGGCCGTATGATTTGGGGAGAAACTGGTAAACCAGGTTATGGTTTGTATGACCGTGCATTAGGTGCAACTTACCTTAATGGTTTGGAAGAAGCAGTTAAGAAAAACTTGAAATCTCAACAATAACAATAAGAAAGAAGGAAAATCACCATGACAAGCCCATTCGTTCATGATTTTACCGATAAAGTAGTAGTAGTAACAGGTGCTGGCGGCGTTTTATGCTCTTATTTCGCGAAAGAATTCGCTAGAGCAGGCGCTAAAGTAGCCCTTTTGGACTTAAACTTGGATAACGCACAAGGATACGCTGATGAAATCGTAGCCGAAGGCGGCATCGCTAAAGCGTTCAAAGCCAACGTATTGGAATTGCCAAGCCTGCAAGCAGCTAAAGAAGCTGTAGTAGCTGAATTAGGCGAAGTGGATATCTTGGTAAACGGCGCAGGCGGCAACAACCCGCGCGCAACAACCGACAACGAATACCATGAAACTGATCTTCCTGAAGGAACAAAAACGTTCTTCGACTTGGAACAAAGCGGCATCGAATTCGTCTTCAACTTGAACTTCTTGGGTACAGTGTTGCCTACACAAGTTTTTGCTAAAGATATGGTCGGCCGTCCAGGCGCTAACATCATCAACATCTCAAGCATGAACGGTTTCACACCATTGACCAAAATCGTTGCTTACTCAGGCGCGAAAGCTGCTATCTCCAACTTGACTGAATGGTTGGCTGTACACTTCTCGCACGTAGGTATCCGTGTCAATGCGATCGCTCCTGGTTTCTTGGTTTCAAAACAAAACCAAGCGTTGTTGTTCAACGAAGATGGCACACCGACTCCTCGTACAGGCAAAATTCTGAACGGCACGCCAATGGGCCGTTTCGGCGAACCGCATGAATTGATCGGCGGCTTGCTGTTCTTGGCAGATGAAAAAGCTGCAAGCTTTGTGAACGGCGTCGTATTGCCGATCGATGGCGGCTTCAACGCGTATTCAGGCGTATAAGTTTAGGTAATTGAATAGGGCAGATAGAACGAAATGTGTTGCACAGTTCTTCTCTATCTGCCCTTTTTTTGATATCAAGTTAGGAGAGAAAAATTATGTCTACACACCCAACACAATTTACGAAACAAAAACAATTCTTAGTATGCGTCGATTCCGACGGCTGCGCAATGGATACGATGAACGTGAAACATGAACGTTTCTTCGGACCTTTGGCAGCTGACGAGTACGGCATCAAAGATCGCGAAACTTTCTTGGCTGACTGGAACCGCATCAACCTGTTCTCCAGCACACGCGGCATCAATCGCTTCAAAGCATTGGTCTTGACGCTGATTGAAGCACAGGAAAAAGGCGAAGACATCGGCGATATTACGGCACTGACCGCTTGGGCAAACAATGCGCCATCGTTATCGAATGCTTCCCTGGAAGCGGAGATCGCGAAAGCATCTTCCGAAGATTTGGAAAAAGCTTTGGTATGGAGCAAGAAAGTCAACGAAGGCATCGAAACGGAATTAGCGGGCGAAGATAAGCCTTTCCCTGGCGTTCTGGAAGGACTGACAAAAATCCATGGCCTGACGGATGTCGCAATCGTAAGCTCAGCCAACAGCGAAGCTTTGAACAGCGAATGGAACAGACACAATCTGATGCCGCAAGTTGACGTAGTCTATGGACAGGAAGTCGGCAGTAAAGCGGACGCAATCGCTGATCTGTTGACGAAAGGTTATGCAGCGGACGAAATTTTGATGGTCGGGGACGCGCCTGGAGATGAACAAGCGGCAACGGTAAATGGCGTATTCTATTATCCGATTCTTTTCGGGAAAGAAGAATTCTCATGGGAACGTCTTAGCAATGAAGCGATCGAGAAATTCTTGAACAAAGAATATGCAGGAGCTTATCAAGAAAAAGTGCTTGGGGAATTCCATGCTTTATTGGCTCAATTCGATTAAAATCATTTCATGATCGCAAAATAGAAACATTACGTTATCAGGAGGAAAAAAAGTGCCAAAATTAGTTGATTTAAAAGCAAAACCGTACAATCTTAGCGACAAACAGGTCGCTTGGGTAAACGAAACGATCGCTGATATGACAGATGAGGAAAAAGTAGGACAATTGTTCACGAACCTATTCTTCTTCGGAAATGATGCCTTCTCAGGAAACGACTTCACAAATCAAGAAATCATCGAAAAATTCCACATCGGTGGCGCACGCTATCACGGCAATTCAAAAGAAGATATCCAAGATTTATTGAACGAATTGCAATCCATGTCCAAAATTCCTCTATTGGTAGCTGCCAACTGCGATGCAGGCGGAAACGGCGCATGCGGCGAAGGAACATACATCGCTTCAGGTGCACAGTGTGAAGCTGCTGGCGACCCACAAGTTTCCTATCATGCCGGGCTGGTTTCTGCCCGTGAAGAAAAAGCATTGGGCGTCAACGTCAACTTCGACCCATGTGTGGACATCCTTTACAACTGGAGAAACACAATCGTCAACACGCGTGCTTATGGTACGGACGCAGAAACAGTCATCAAATATACGAATGCATATTTGGATGGCTTGACTGCTGAAAACGGCGAAAACATGGAAGATGGCGTTATCCAATGCATCAAGCATTTCCCAGGAGACGGAACGGAAGAACGCGACCAGCATTTGGTGTTGGGAATCAATGAATTGAGCCCTGAAGAATGGCGCGCTTCATTCGGTAAAGTTTACCAAAACCACATCGACCGCGGCGTTGAAATGATCATGGCTGGACACATTGCGGTACCTGCTTTGCAAAAAGAATTGAACCCTGCTTTGGAAGACAAAGACATCATGCCGGCTACTCTGGCTGAAGAATTGATCCAAGATGAATTGAAGGGCGAACTGAACTTCAACGGACTTGTCATCACTGATGCAACGCACATGCTGGGCATGACATCCGCTATGCGCCGTGAAGATTACGTCCCAAAAGCAATCGCTGCTGGTTGCGATATGTTCCTGTTCTTCAACAACATCGAAGAGGACTTCGGTTTCATGTTGAAAGGCTACCAAAACGGTGTCATCACCGAAGAACGTTTGACCGATGCTTTGCGTCGTATCTTGGGCTTGAAAGCTAAATTGCACTTGCCTGAAAAACAAGCAAACGGCACATTGTTGCGCACGCGCGAAGACTTGAACGTCATCGGCTGTGAAGAACATCTGCAATGGAGAGCTGAAGCTGCTGATAAAGGGATTTCTTTGATCAAAGATACCCAAAACAACTTGCCGATCAACCCTATTGATCACAAACGCATCCGCTTGTACATTTTGGAAGGCGAAAAAGGCGGAATCAATGATGCTGGTTCAGCAACGCAACAACTCTTCATTGATGAATTGACAAGCCGCGGCTATGAAGTGACTGTCAACGAACGCGGCTCACGCGTTAAAGGCGCTACTTTGAAATACCGTGATGAAGTGGACTTCGCTTTGGAAGTTTCTGATATCGTAGGATACGGCGCACAAAACAACTACCGCATCCAATGGAGTACTGCCATGGCAAATGAAGTTCCTTGGTTTGTCTGGGAAGTTCCGCATGCATTCGTATCATTGAACTTCACGACACATCTGCATGATGCGACAATGGTGAAAACATTCATCAACGCATACCACAACAACAAAGAAACAATCAAACAAGTCATCGACAAACTAGAAGGCAAATCCGAATTCAAAGGCGGCCACAACGACCTAGTTTGGACCGACAAATGGCAAGCCAAATTATAAAAGGATACGATGAATCCCGGGTAGAAACCGAGCACTAAGAGGACAAACACAAAGCGGACGCTTTTTGTCCGTGTGTGGTTGTCAGCTTAGGCACAGGTTTCTGGGATTCAGAGTTCAACTATAAACAGAACCGTTCTACAGGATACGATGAATTGCGTTTAGAAGGTATCCAACTAATGTACCATTTTGTTCACAAATCACCCAAAACACTGTTGTACCAAGTAAAGTCGAGAAGTCTTTTTCTCGACTTTGTTTTTTTGAACAATAAAAAACACTCTCAGTCAATAATTTTAAAAAAGTAAGCATTTCAGGGCATTGAATTGTAACCGCTGTTATTTTATACTTTGAAGTGTCAAAGAGAGGGAGGTGACACATATCATTGAAAAGTTGTTGATCGGATATCACGTCAAAGGACAAGCATATGCCCTTGACTTCCATACACATCCGCAATATGAAATTTTCCTGTTCCACGGCGGAAATTGTCGGTTCCTGGTCGGTAATAAAATCTATTACCTTCAGCCCGGCGACTTGCTGATGATGGATGGGATGACGGTTCACCGTGCCTACATCATCGGCGATAAGGATGCCTATGAACGCAGCATCGTCCATTTCGATGCCGACTGGATTGCCCCTTTACTGAATGATCTGAACATTGACTATCTCTTGCGATTCTTTACTGAAAATCGCGATGGCCTCATTCGGACCTTCCGCAAGAAGGATGAACTCCTGTTGGAAAATGCTATCCGGGAAATGAATCATTTGCAACAGTTGGACAAATCCTACGCAAATGAAGCGAAACGCAAACTGGCTTTAGTCCAGTTGCTACTGATGATAGATTCTTCAACGGATAAGATCGTTGAAAAAGGACAGGCCTATGTCGATGAAAAAACGCAGATAGCGGAGAAAGTTTCGGAATACATTTTCAGGAATTACCGGGAGTCGTTCAATATCGATGATATCGCAAACACCCTTAATTTGAGCAAATCATATTTGTCCCATGCCTTCAAAGAAATCACAGGAAACACCATCATGGCTTATGCGATGGGATACCGGCTGTCACAAGCATGCATGGCTTTATTGATGGAACCATCCAAGTCCATCAAAACGATTTCTGGCGAATGCGGTTTTGAAAGCGATGCCCATTTCAGCAGATATTTCAAACAGAACATGGGCAGTACACCCAGTAATTACAGAAAAAACAAGAGAATCAGCATAGAAAAAGGAGAATGATGAGAATGGTAGATAAAGTGAAATTAGGAATTATTGGTTATGGTGCAGAAGGCGGCATGTACGCAGGGTTCTTCAAGAACAACGATGAGCGCTTGAACGACAATATCGAGTTGGTAGCGATCTGCGACAACGATCCGGCCAAAAAAGCGAAAGTCGCTGAAGACTTTCCTGGACTGCCTTTTTTCGACAATTACCTGGATCTTTTGGAATCCGGTATTGTAAACGCAATCGTAACGACTGTACCGCATTACGATCACTGCGTGATGGGGATCGCTGCACTTGAACGCGGCATCCACTTGTTGGGCGAAAAGCCGGCTGGTGTTTATACGAAAGATGTGGAACGTTTGATCGAAACATCGAAGAAACACCCAGAGACGACTTTTGCGATCTTCTTCAACCAACGCACAAATCCGCTTTACCGCAGAGTGAAACAATTGATGGATGAAAAAGCGATCGGCGACTTGCAGCGTGCGACTTGGATCATCACAACTTGGTGGAGACCGCAAGGCTACTACAACCAAAGCGCATGGCGTGCAACTTGGGGCGGAGAAGGCGGCGGCGTGCTGGTGAACCAAGCTCCTCACCAATTGGACCTGTTGCAATGGATCTGCGGAAAGCCTGAAAAAGTCTATGCGAAACTGCAATATGGCGCTGGCCGTAACATTGTTGTTGAAAATGAAGTGAATGCACTCTTGGACTTCGGCAACGGCGCTACCGGTTCATTCATCACCTGCACAAACGACATCGTCGGCACTGACCGCTTCGAAATATTTGGGACGAAAGGCAAAATCATCGTCGAAGATTCGAAAAAACTGATTGTGAAACAATTGACTGCTCCTGAAGCTGAACTATCCGAAAACATGGATATGCAGGATGTCATGAGACTCTTTATGGGACAGATCAATATGGAAGATTACGTTAAGGTCACAGAAGAAGAGTTCGTTACACCGCAAGGTCTGCAGCACATTTCTGTGTTGAATAATTTTGCCGATCATATCGTAAACGGCGAGCCTTTATTGGCAAACGGCGAAGAAGGCATCAATGGTGTTACTTTGGCGAATGCAATGCACTTATCCTCTTGGTTGGATAAAGAAGTGGACTACAATGTGGACGGCGATCTGTACTTGGCAGAGCTGAACAAACGCATCGCTGAAGAAGGTAAATTCGAAACAAGAAAATAAGAAAGTGACGTGATCAGAGATGTTAAGAGCGGCAATAATTGGATTAGGAGATGTATCACCTGTCCACAAATATGCTATCGACGCCAGCGACAACGGTGAATTGGTTGCAGTCTGCGACCTAAATGAAGCCTTGAAGACCAAATATCCTGATGTGCCTTTTTATACAGACGTAGAAACGATGTTGGAAAAAGAGGATTTGGATGTTGTACATATCTGCTTGCCGCACTATCTGCATTATCCGATCACGAAACTCTGTGTTGAAAAAGGCGTGCACGTTTTTCAGGAAAAGCCCTTAGCTTTGGATTATGAGGAAGGGTTGAAGACGCTCGCCTTGGCAGAGGAAAGCAGCAAGAAAATCGGCGTGTGTTTCCAGAATCGCTACAACGAAACGTTTTTGGAACTGAAAAGATTGCTTGCGGACGAGAGCGTCGGGGCTGTGAAGGCGGTGAAAGGATTGGTGGCATGGCACCGGCCTGAAACCTATTACACCACCAAACCATGGCGCGGTCAGATGGAATTTGCCGGCGGTGGATCCATCATCAACCAAGCCATCCATACGCTTGATCTGATGCAAGTTTTGGGCGGGGAAATAGACCGCTGCAAAGCCAGTCTGTCGAACCTCACAGACTATGACATCGAAGTCGAGGACACTGCCGTCGCGAATTTCACATTCAAGAACGGCGCGCGCGGATTCTACATGTCGACCAATGCCTATGTCGAGAATTCCAGCGTAGAATTGCAGGTCATCACCGAAAAGGCAAAATTCACGATCAAGGATAACTGTTTGTATCGTTCGAACAGTTCCGGCGAAAAAGAATTGCACCTGCAGGACACGCCGATGCAAGGGACGAAATTTTATTACGGCCCGAGCCATTCTGCCCTGATCCAGCGTTTCTACAACGCAATCGAAACGGACACGGATGATTATGTGACGGTCCGGGATGCCTTGCCGGCCATGCTGATGATCGATGCAATGAAATTATCGTCTAAAGAAAAGCGTACAATCGAAATGGAGGAAATCATAAATGTCGAAAGTTAAGATAGGTGTACAAGCGTCAACGGTCAAAAAAAGTTTTGAAGAAGTAGGGCCTTATGAAACGTTGAAGAAACTGCACGAAATCGGCTACAACTCGATCGAAATCTCGCAGGTGGCGACAACGCCAGAGAATATCGCCCAAATCCAAAAAGCGACAGCCGACTTTGGGATGGAAATTGCATCGATGAGCGCATCATTGAAACCTCAAGTAAAAGACGGTGAATCTTTGACGACACACTATGATAAAATCGTAGCGGATTGCAAAGCCGTGGGAACAGATCTGTTGCGCATCGGCATGTTGCCGATCGACGCTATGGCCAGTCTGGATAAAGTGCTGGAATTCTGCCATGACGTCAATGAAGTGACGCAAAAACTGAAAGAAGACGGCATCACCTTGTATTATCATAACCATCACATCGAATTCCGCAAATACGACGGTAAATTCCTGTTGGACATCATCCGTGAAAAGGCGCCATTGTTGGGCTTTGAGCTGGATGTCCACTGGGTGCAACGCGGTGGCGCAAACCCACTGGAAGTCATCAAAGACTACAAAGGCAAAGTGGAATTGATCCATTTGAAGGACTACCGTATCGCTGAAATCCCACAAGATGGCTTCGATGCTTTATACAGTGGGGATGTTGCCAAATTTATGGACTATTTCACAAACACAATTCAGTTCGCTGAATTGGGAACAGGCAGCCTGCCTTTGAAAGAAATCATCGAGGAAAGCATCTCATCAGGCGCTCGCTACCTATTAGTGGAGCAGGATGATACGTATGGAGTGGATCCATTCGAAAGCTTGAAGATTTCTCGCGATCACTTACTGGAATTGGGTTACGGAAACCTGTTCTGATGAATCGGATGAAGAAGTTCGGAGAATATTCTCTTCGGACTTCTTCCTATTATATCTAATAATGATGGAGGTCATACGAGTGGGAAATAAAGATGGAATGAATTATGCCCCGAAAGGGAAAATAAACAGGGTAGTGGAACCAGGAGCGTTCAACGTGGGCGTTACGGCCCTGGACCACGGACACATCAATGGCATGACGAACGGATTGATCGAAGCCGGAGCGACAATCAAATATGTCTACGATCCGGATGCTGATAAAGTAGCAAATTATCTGGAATCATTCCCGGATGTTACCGTTGCAGAGTCTTTGGAACAAATTTTGGAAGATCCGGAAATCCAGTTGGTTGCTGCTGCTGCTGTGCCTAACTTACGCAGTGCGTTGGGAAATCGGGTCATGCGGGCAGGGAAAGACTACTTCACGGATAAAACAGGATTTACTACATCGGAACAATTAGAAGAGACGAAAAAAGTGGTAGCTGAAACGGGTAAAAAATATTGGGTCTATTTCAGCGAAAGGCTGCATGTGGAAGGCGCCGTATTTGCCGGCCAATTGATAGAAGAGGGCAGGATCGGCCGCGTCATTCAAGTGACCGGATTCGGACCGCATCGCCTGGATAAAGAGAAACGTCCGGATTGGTTCTTCAAGAAAGAACAATACGGTGGCATTTTGGCCGACATCGGCAGCCACCAGATCGAACAGTTCCTCTACTATACGGGAAATACCGACGCCAAAGTGCTGCACAGCAAAGTCGGAAACTACAACAATCCGGCTACGCCTGAGTTGGAGGACTACGGTGATGCCACGCTGGTCGGAGACAATGGCGCAACCTTCATCTTCAAAGTAGATTGGTTCACGCCGGACGGACTCGGAACGTGGGGCGATGGCCGTACGTTCATCACCGGAACGGAAGGAACAATCGAAATCCGCAAATACATCAACGTTGCGACGGAACAGACCGGCGATCACCTCTTCCTGGTGACGAAGGATGGCGAGGAGCACTACTCCTTGACAGGCGAAGTCGGGTTCCCGTTCTTCGGCGAAATGATTTTGGACTGCGTCAACCGCACCGAAAATGCGATGACGCAGGAACATATCTTCAAGGCGCAGGAATTGTGCCTGAAAGCGCAGGAACAAGCGCTGAACATTTCTGCAAACTTATAAGAAAAGCGGGACAAACCACGCTCTGCCTCGAAAGAAATTTAGGAAATCTGCCCCTGAATGAGCATCGTAGAGCGCAATTGGTGAGATTTATCTAATTTCCGAGAGGCAGGTTTGGCCCGCTGGACATCTTTTAATATGCATGAAACACGTTGGGAATGTATGGAACACCTGTGGTGATGCAAGATAAAGTTAAAAATAATATACTTTTCCACAAGCTAAAAGCTGTCCCTTTCTTTGCTTCCGGATCATCCGGGTGGCGGAGCAAGGGATTTTTTGTTGGTTTCGCGATGAGTGAGCGTGCAACTTGAACTCTGGCCGGCAGCTTGTTATGATTCGAATGAAGAACTATTGAGAGAATGAGGTGAAAGGATGCAAACATTGATCATAGTCAGCCACCCGACGCTGGCTGATTCCAACGCGCAAAGGTTTCTGTGGGAAAGTCTTCCGGCTGAAGGGGTGACTTGGCACCATCTCGAATCGGTTTATCCGGATGGACAGATCGATCGGGAAGCCGAACAACAGCAATTGCTCCAGTATGACCGCATCATCTTCCAATTCCCGTTCTATTGGTACAGCTCTCCGGCATTTTTGAAGCAATGGCAGGATGTCGTCCTGACTGAAGGTTTCGCCTACGGAGTTGACGGTAGCAGGCTGTCGGGGAAAGAATTCGGCCTCGTTCTGGCCCTTGGTGTGAACGAACGCGAATACCAAGCAGGGGGCAGGGAAGGCTTCACGATTTCGGAACTGACCCGGCCTTACCAAGCGATGGCGACAAAATGCGGCATGGCGTACTTGCCGACGCTCGTCGTTTCAAAATTCGATTATCTGAGCGACACCAAGAAGAAAGAATTGCTGATCGCCTATCAGCAATACCTGACCAAAGACAATGACGCCAGTCTCAAGTCTTCAGAAAATTGGTTCAAACTCCAACTGCAGTCGCTCGGGAAAGCGGGACTTTCCGAAGCGGATCAGCAACTGGTGGAGCATCTGCTCGCCGTAATGGAGGACAACCGCGAGCAATTGGATGATCTGGCGTGGACGTTGGCACAGATGGAAGGCAATCAGCTTGGATAAGGATAAAGCGAGGGATTACAATGGAAACTGAAAATTGGGCGCAGAAACAACTGGACCATTTAGTGGAAACGAGCAAGGATTACCGACAAAAAGCGCTTTTTCAGGAAACGAAGAAGCTTTTCCAGGATCAGTACCAACGGATGGAACAGATGGAAGGCGAACTGGACGGGCGGATGTGGAGCCCGAAAGAGTGGTCGAATTAGAAAACGCAAAAAATAGAGGGCAGCTGAGCATTTGCTTGGCTGTCCTCTATTTAGGTTGTTTATTGTTTTGGTGTGAGCGGATATTGGTAGACGTAGTCGTCCATCACGAAGCCGCCTCCGATGGGGGAGACGATGGATTCCGTTCGCACAAAACCGTATTTTTCGTAGAATGCGATCGAACCTTCGTTGTATTTGTTGACGGTAAGCTCCAGGGCATTTTTATGTTCCTTGCTAGCCAAATCGACCATTTTTTGCATGATTTGATAGGCATAGCCTTTTCCGCGGGCTTCCTGCAGCAGGTAGAGCTTGCTGATGAACAGTTTGTCGTCCTGCAACTGGATAGCCAGATACCCGGCGGATTGGCCCTCGCTTTTGATGAGGAAATAATCCAATTTGCCTGTTTCGATATCCTCTTCCAAGTTCGCTCTGGATTGGATATTCTCCAACATATAGGTCACTTGGTCCGGACCTAGGATCGGCAGATAGTACTCATGCCAGATGATGTCGGCCAAACGGGAAAGTTCATTGATCTGCTCCATGCTTTCGACCGGCTCCAATCGGAGTGCGGCTTCGCGCGAAAATAGTTGCGGGGTTGTCATATCAAGCCACCAACTTTACCAGGAAATATTTCTTTTTGCCGCGGCGCACGAGGATAAAGCGGCCTTCGAAAGAATTTTCGGCAGTGATGATGAATTCCAAATCCGTGACTTTATCGCCGTTGATGGAGATGGCGCCGTTTTGGATGTCTTCGCGTGACTGGCGGCGTGACGGTTCGATGCCGAGATCGACCAGCCAAGTGACCAATTCCTGCTCTTTCAGGTCGGACTCGAAAGTAGGCATATTTTTGAATCCTTCAGCGATTTCATCGGCGGTCAATTCCTTCACTTCACCGGTAAACAGGGCTTCGGTGATCTTTAAAGCGTCTGCCAGAGCTTGTTCGCTGTGGACGAAGCGTGTCATTTCGGATGCCAAAACTTTTTGGGCTTCGCGTTTGTGCGGCTCTGTTTCAACTTTTTCAGTCAGGGAATCGATCTCTTCCTTCGAAAGGAAAGTGAAATACTTCAGGTATTTGATGACATCGCGGTCGTCCTGGTTCACCCAGAATTGGTAGAACTCGTAAGGCGTTGTTTTTTTCGGGTCCAACCAGACAGCACCGCCGGCAGTTTTGCCGAATTTCGTGCCGTCCGCCTTCAACATCAAAGGAATCGTCAAACCGAAAGCGTTTGCTTCCGCGCCTTCTTTTTTACGGATCAGGTCCAAACCGGCAGTGATGTTGCCCCATTGATCTTGGCCGCCAATCTGAAGGTTGACGCCCTCATTCTGGAATAGGTGCAGGAAGTCCATGGACTGGAGAATTTGGTAAGTGAATTCCGTGAAGGAAATGCCGGTGTCCAGACGGCTGGCTACGATATCTTTCGCCAACATCGTATTGATGTTGAAGTTCTTGCCGAAGTCGCGCAGGAAATCCAACAGTGTCAAATCTTTCGTCCAGTCGTAATTGTTGACGAGGCGGATGTCAGCCGAACTGTCCGATAGAAACAGTTTCTTCATTTGAGAGGTCAAAGCATTTGCATTCTCGACGACTTGATCCATCGATTGCAGAACTCTTTCTTCGCTCTTTCCGCTTGGATCGCCTATCGATCCGGTCGCGCCGCCGATCAGGATAACGGGCTTGTGTCCTGCCAATTGGAATCTCTTCAATACTATGAAGGGAATCAGATGTCCGATATGCAGGCTGTCGCCGGTAGGGTCAACGCCGCAATACAGGCCAATCTGCTCATCCTCCGTTAATTTGCGCAAACCTGCCGCGTCCGTTTGTTGATTGATGGCGCCGCGCCATTCTAATTCGTCTATGATATTCATGTGCTTCATTCCTCTTCTCGTAAATTTATATGCAAAAAAATCCCTGTCCAGACAAGAAAATTCTTGTTTGAACAGGGACGATAGTTATCGTGGTACCACCCAGCTTGCAGAATCATCCTGAATCGGAAAGACTTTGCCACTCTGACATGTATCGTATGCCGGCCGCTTATGCGCATAAGAAAGCTCCAAAGTGTAATTCGAATCCAGGCTTGCATCAGCTTCCACCAGCCGCTGACTCTCTATAGGACAAAATCCCGATTCTACTGTCTTTTTCATCGCTTTTTCTTTTATTGTTTAATTGCCGTAAGTATAGCGCAGTAAAACTTCAGATGTCAACAGTGACAACGAAAAAAGTAATGCTACAGGAATGTTACAAAGTCGGAACGTGCATGAAATATTACTGATGGCGCGGATTTGGACACATTAGGAGAGTCATTTTACAGAAATGTTACAGTTAGGATACAACTTGACGAAACCGGGTTAAACGAAAAAAAACTATGTTATGATTCATTATGTTGATGAATCTTAAGAAAAACTATAAAAAGTTAAAAGATATATAAGAATTATAACTAACGACAATCGAATGTAAGTGGAGGAATTAGACTTGAAGAAGAAATTAGTGGCTATCGCATTAGCAGGTACGATCCTTGCAACAAGTATAGTAACGCCTTTTACAGCTCAAGCAGATGAAATCTTAACAAAAATCCAACAGCAAGAAACTAAAATTTCTGATTTGGACAGCAAACAAAACACAGCAGCAGAAAACTTGTCTGCAATCACTGCAGAAGTTGATGCAGCCGAACAAAGAGCAGAGACTCTATTGGCAAACCGCGTAAAGACACAAGATGAGATTGTTGCATTACAAGAAGATATTGCCGAATTGCAAGTTGTCATCGCGCAACGCGAAGAACAACTGGATGAGCAAGCAAGATCTGTTCAAGTGAACGGTTCAAACGAAAACTACTTGAACTTTATCGTAGCATCCGAATCTTTCACAGATTTAGTATCCCGCATTGATGTTGTATCAAAAATGGTTTCAGCCAATAAAGAATTGGTAGAACAGCAAGTTGCGGATCAAAAAGCTGTTGAGGACAAGAAAAATAAAACTGAAGATAACTTAAATGAAATCAATGCAATGGCCATGGAGTTGGAACAACTTAAAGGCGATCTGCAAGTGAAGAGAATCGAACAAGAGAGCGCAGTTGCCGCTTTGGCTGCTGAAAAAGCAACAGCTGAGTCCGACCGCGAAATGTTCTTGGCGCAAAAAGAAGAGGCTGACCAACGCGCTGCCGCAGAGGCTGCTTCCATTGCCGCAGCTGAAGCTGCCGCAGCAACTGTAGCTGCAACAGTCGCACAAGCAAGTTCAGAAGAATCTTCAACCGCTGCTTCAAGCGTTGATATTGCATCAAGCACAGTTGCAAGTTCCGAGTCAGCAGCTCCTGCTCAAACAGTTGCAGCTGCACCAGTTGTTGAGAGTGCACCAGTTGTGTCTGCTCCAGCAGCACCAGTCGTCAGCGCACCAGTTGTGGCTGCGCCAGTCGTAACTGCACCGGTATTATCAGCACCAACAGGAGATGTTGTTTCCATTGCTGCACAATATATCGGAGTTCCTTATGTATGGGGCGGAAAAACACCATCAGGCTTTGACTGCTCAGGCTTCACTTCTTATGTTTTCAGACAAGCATACGGCATCGAAATCGGTGGCTACACAGTTCCGCAAGAAAACTCAGGTACGCAGATTGCTGTATCAGCCGCACAAGCGGGAGATTTAATTTTCTGGGGTTCAAGAGGCGCGACTTATCACGTGGCTATTTACGTAGGCGGCGGACAATACATCCACGCTCCAGCACCAGGCCAAACAGTTACTTATTCTTCTTACAACCTTTCCGGCGCATCATTTGCCGTACGTGTTGCAAGATAATCCGAAAAATTCACGACAGTCCTCCGGGGCTGTCTTTTTTTGATTTTTGCGTTTATGAAGGGAAACTGTTGACCTTCACGCAGCGTCAAGGTGTAAGATGAAATCAACGGAGGGGATAAGATGGAATATACGATTCAAAAATTGAGCCGTCTGGCCGGCATCAGTACGAGGACACTGCGCTACTATGACGAAATCGGCCTGCTGAAGCCCAAACGCACCAGTTCCTCCGGCTATCGCATCTATGGTGAAGCAGAGCTGGACAGGCTGCAGCAGATCCTGTTCTTCAAACAGCTGTCCTTTTCGCTTGATGAAATCAAATCAGCGATGGATGATCCGGCCTATGACGCGGAACGTTCGTTGGTCGCGCATAAACAGGCATTGCTGGAGAAAAAGAAGGAAATCGAATTGCTGATCAAAACGGTCGATGCTACGCTTAATGAAAAAAGAGGAGGGAAAAAAATGAGCGACAAAGAGAAATTTGAAGGCTTGAAGAAAGAACTGCTCGACGAGAACGAAACCCGCTACGGACAGGAAATCCGCGGAAAATACGGAGAAAAGACAGTTGCGGCCTCGAACAAGAAGTTCGCAGGAATGAGCGAAGCGGATTTTGACGCAATGCAGGAGCTGGCAGCACGCTTGCAGGAGCTGCTGACGGAAGCAATGGCCACGGGGGATACCGGCGGAGAGGCTGCATTGGCGGTTGCTGCGTTGCATAAACAGTGGCTGAGCTATACTTGGCCGACCTACTCCCCGGAAGCGCATCGCGGCCTGGCCCAGATGTATGTCGACGACGAAAGATTCACCGCTTACTACGACAAAGCATCAGGCAAAGGGGCCGCTGCCTTTTTACGGGATGCAATCCACAACTATACTGAAAAAGCTGAATGACGCTGGAAAGGCCGGGAGCTGTAATTTTCTTTCGGCTTTTTTGGTGCGTGGATCCGGAGGTGCAGGCGTTGGCAAGGGGTTGCCGCTTGTTTCGAATTTCGCCCCCAAACCCTTGACTTTTGTGGTAGAATGGTACGGTAAGTTGCGTACATTCGCAAAGAACTTAGAATTCAGGGAGGCACTCATTCGTGGCTAAAGACAAAAATACATTTTATATCACTACTCCAATCTATTATCCGAGCGGAAAACTCCACATCGGAAATGCGTATTCGACAATCGCATGCGATGTAATGGCGCGCTATAAAAAACTGATGGGATTCGATGTGTTCTACCTGACCGGATCAGATGAGCATGGACAAAAAATCGAGAACAAAGCAGCAGAATTGGGCATCACACCGAAAGAATATGTGGACGGCATGGCCCAGGATATGCAGGATCTATGGAAACGTCTGGACATTTCCAACAACAAGTTCATCCGCACCACTGATGATGATCATGTCCAAGCCGTTCAGCAGATTTTTGAACAATTATTGGAACAAGGCGACATCTATCTTGGCGAATACGAAGGCTGGTATTCGGTTTCCGACGAAGAGTTCTTCACGGAAACACAATTGGCTGAAGTATATCGCGATGCCGACGGAAAAATCATCGGCGGGGTTGCTCCAAGCGGCCATGAAGTCGAGTTGGTGAAAGAGGAGTCCTACTTCTTCCGCATGAGCAAATACGCGGATCGTTTGTTGGCTTATTACGAAGCGCATCCCGATTTCATCCAACCGGAATCACGCAAAAACGAGATGGTCAACAACTTCATCAAACCAGGCCTTGAGGATCTGGCTGTTTCACGGACGACCTTTACCTGGGGGATTCCCGTGAAGAGCAATCCGAAGCACGTTGTCTATGTTTGGATCGATGCATTGGCGAACTACATCACTGCCTTGGGCTATGGTTCGGCTGATGATTCGCTTTACCAAAAATATTGGCCGGCTGATGTGCATATGGTCGGAAAAGAAATCGTCCGCTTCCACACCATCTATTGGCCGATCATGCTGATGGCATTGGATCTGCCGCTTCCGAAGAAAATCTTCGGACACGGTTGGCTATTGATGAAGGAAGGCAAAATGTCCAAATCCAAAGGCAATGTTGTGTATCCGGATATGTTGGTGGATCGCTTCGGTTTGGATGCTTTGCGCTACTATCTGATGCGCGAAGTGACCTTCGGCAGCGACGGCATCTTCACGCCGGAGGACTACGTGAACCGGATCAACTATGACCTGGCGAACGATCTGGGCAACTTGCTGAACAGAACAATCGCGATGATCAATAAATATTTCGGGGGTAACATCCCTGCGGCACTAGCAGCGGAAACGGCTTTCGATGCGGAACTAAAAGCGATGGCAGCGGAAGTGACCGAGAATTACCAGAAGGAAATGGACAACATGCAGTTCAGTTCGGCCTTGTCCGAAACATGGCGCCTCATTTCCCGCGCGAACAAATACATCGATGAGACAGCTCCATGGGTCTTGGCGAAGGATGAATCCAAGCAAGCGGAGTTGGGAAGCGTCATGTCGCATTTGGCGGAAACCTTGCGCGTCGTCGGCATTCTCCTGTCTCCGTTCATGACGCAAGCGCCGTTCAGAATGTATGAACAACTTGGATTGGACTTCGAAAAACAAGGCGCTTGGGAAAATGTGGCCTTCGGAACGTTCCCTGCGGACGTGAAGGTAGTCGAAAAAGGCACGCCTATTTTCCCTCGTCTTGTTACGGAAGAAGAAGTCGCCTACATCAAGGAACAAATGGGCGGAACAGCACCAGTGGAAGAGGAAATGGTCGCGGCTGAATGGGATCCGACGACTACCGTACTGACTTCCGAAAAGGAAAAACAGATCAAATATGAAGACTTCGATAAAGTCGAGCTGAAGGTAGCTGAAGTCATCGATTGCCAGAAAGTCGAAGGCGCGGACAAGTTGCTGAAATTCCGTCTGGATGCGGGTGATGAAGGTCATCGCCAAATCCTGTCGGGCATTGCGCAATGGTATCCGGATCCTGCATATTTCATCGGCAAGAAAGTCATCATCGTCGCTAACCTGAAAGCGCGCAAAATGAAGGGTGAAATCAGCCAAGGAATGATCCTTTCTGCTGAAAAGGATGGCGTGCTGCAAGTGATACTCGCACCTGAATCGGCAGCAAATGGTTCGACAGTGGCATAAGGGTTTTTGTGATTCAAGGAGCCTGGGACAGTTGTCCCGGACTCCTTTGTCCATTTTAGATGCAGAAGAATCAGGGCAGGCTAAGCCTTCCCGCAGGAACCGGAAAGGAATCTATGGATAAACTATTATTTGATACACACACGCATCTGAATGTGGACGCTTTTGTGGAAGATGTGGATGCGGCCATCGGAAGGGCCCACGAAGCCGGTGTCGGAAGATTTGCGGTAGTGGGATTCGATGCGGACACAATAAAAAAATCGCTCGAATTGAGCGCAAAATATCCCGAAATCTACAGCATCATCGGCTGGCATCCTACTGAAGCAGCCACCTATACTGCAGCAGTGGAAGACAGCCTGATGGCATTGCTTGAAGAAAAAAAGGTTGTTGCCATGGGCGAGATGGGTCTGGACTATCACTGGGACACAGCGCCGCATGACGTCCAAGCGAAAGTGTTCAGAAGGCAAATCGCGATCGCAAAAGAATTGGAACTGCCGATCAGCATCCATATGCGTGATGCCATCGAAGACACGTACCGCATTCTGAAGGAAGAGGATGTGCGCGACATAGGCGGCATCATGCACAGCTTCAGCGGTGACGTGAACTACATGAAGAAGTTTTTGGATTTGGGCATGCACATTTCGATCAGCGGCGTCGTCACCTTCAAAAAGGCGACAGAAGTGCATGAAGTGGCCAAAGCTGTTCCGATCGAGAGACTCTTGGTCGAAACTGATGCGCCTTATCTGGCTCCCGTTCCTTTCCGGGGAAAGCGAAACGAGCCGGCATATGTCCGCTATGTAGCCGAAAAGATTGCTGAATTACGTGGCCAGACCTTCGAAGAGATCGCGCTGCAGACTACCAAAAACGCAAATACATTATTCGGGTTGGATGATAGATGAAAATAGAAGAGATTATAGTGGTCGAGGGGAAAGACGATACAAGACGGATCAAACTGGCGGTGGAAGCTGATACGATCGAAACGAACGGATCAGCAATCAACGAAGAAACGCTGCAGCTGATCGCCCATGCGCAAGCGACACGTGGCGTCATCGTCTTCACCGATCCGGATTTTCCAGGCGGGAAGATCCGGGCAACGATCGTTGAACGGATCCCAGGCGTCAAGCATGCGTTTTTACGCAAGGATGACGCGCAATCCCCGAAAGGCGGAAGCCTCGGAATCGAGCATGCCTCTCCGGAAACCATAAGGGAAGCGCTGAAGAATATCTACACGCAAAGACAAGCAGAAACGAGCGACATCGACAGGAAATTCTTGGATGAATGGCGTTTGGTCGGACATGCTGACTCAAGCCGTTACCGGGAGTTGCTGGGGGATGCGCTTGGGATCGGTCATACGAACGGGAAACAGTTGTTGAAACGTCTGCGCATGTTCCAATTGGAAAAAGAAGCTGTTAACGCAGCGATGACGGCCATTTTGAAAGAACTGGATGAAAAGGATAGCCTGACCGCTCTGCGGCAGGAGGAGGAAAACAAATGAGTGGATTAGAATACCATAAGGATATAGCAACACCGAGCAGAACGAACGCCATCTTAAAAAAATACCATTTGACCATGAAGAAGAGCCTAGGCCAAAATTTTTTGGTTGACCCGAATATACTGACGAAGATGGTTGCTGCAGCCGGCATAGATGAAAACACCAATGTGATCGAGATCGGCCCCGGTATCGGAGCCTTGACGGAACGCCTTGCCAGAGAAGCCAAAAAAGTAGTGGCATTTGAAGTGGACAAACGTCTGGCGCCGATTCTGAAGACGGAACTTGCGGAATACGATAATATCGAAATCATTTTTCAGGATATTCTGGAGGCAAATGTTCCGCAAGTCATCGAAGAGCATTTTGAACCGGCCGACCGCTTGGTGGTGGCAGCGAATCTGCCTTACTATATCACGACGCCGATCATCATGAATTTCATAGAGACTGACTTACCGATCGACACGTTTGTGATGATGATGCAAAAGGAAGTCGCTCAACGCATGACAGCCAAGCCTGGAACGAAAGCATTCGGTTCATTGACGATTGCTATCGACTACTATACAGAAGCCGAGATTGCCTTCATCGTTCCGAAAACCGTTTTTGTGCCGCAACCGAATGTCGATTCAGCAATCCTGAAGCTGCAGCGCAGAGCGGAACCTAAAGTCAAAGTTACCGATGAGGCGTTCTTCTTTGATTTGGTGCGCGCCGGGTTCAATCAACGCAGAAAAACGCTCTGGAACAATCTGCAGTCCCGCTACGGCAAAACCGAAGAGATCAAGGCAGCTTTGACAGCGGGACTTGAAGAAGCCGGCATTGAGCCTTCAAAACGGGGAGAAGCGCTGAGCATCGAACAATTTGCGGACTTGGCGAATGCCTTGGTCAAATATTTGGACGTTCAATAGAACATCAAAAAATAACCTGATATTTTCGCGTCCAGAGGCACCATCGGTACGGATGCCTCACCATCCGGATCCCATTGCGAAGGGAAGGTGATGCATCCGCGGTGCAATTTTCCGATCAGTAGTTTTACTAAATAAAAGTAAAAAAAGTTTATAAGATTTCTTTAAAAATTTATTCGTTTCATAGTTGCGTGCATACGTCCTCTGTGATATACTTGTTAATTTAATTTATCTGTGTTATACTGTGAATCAGTGAGGTGAAACAGAATGCCGGATAATTTGAGTCAGATTAAGGAACAACTGGAATGTCACTTAGGGCAGAAAGTTATGCTGACTGCGCAAGCAGGACGCAAACGCAAGACAGAACGAAAAGGTATTTTACGGGAAACGTATCATGCTGTATTTGTGGTTGATCTAGACCAAAACGAAAATGCATTTGAACGTGTATCATACAGTTATGCAGATGTTTTAACCGAAGCTGTAGAGATCTTATTTTATGATGAAGAAAAATGCCAGTACGCTTAAATTATGTAAGAACTTATTCCAAATAAATCAAACAGACATCGAAATGTCTGTTTTTTTTTATCGAAAAATCGCCTGCTGCAAGAGAAATCGTGTATGGGGAAAACCGGTTCCGGGCACTGAGCCGTGAGATATTGATCATTCAGAAAGTAATTCTTGGTTATTGACATATAATTCTTTTAAAAACGGCACGCTTACGCTAGTATTGTAGTATAAGAACAGTTGAGAGGAGCGTGGAGCGATGGAATGGATTGAACGGGCACCGGCAAAAATAAATTTGGCGTTAGATGTATTGTATAAGCGGGATGACCTTTATCATGAACTCGAAATGGTGATGGCTTCAGTCGACCTCGCGGACCATCTTACGTTTACTCCTCTCGAAAAAGATGAAATCAGAATCTACACGAACAAAGTGTTTTTGCCCGTGGATACGCGAAATCATGTCTATCAAGCAGTGAAGCTTCTCAAAGACCGTTGCGGGATAAAGAAAGGGATCAAAATCGAAATCGACAAGAAAATCCCTGTCGCTGCCGGATTGGGCGGCGGCAGCACGGATGCGGCTGCGGCTTTGCGCGCGCTGAACAAGATTTGGGATCTGCAGCTTTCTGTTGAGGAGCTGATTGCGATCGGCAACCAAGTAGGCTCGGATGTTCCCTACAGCATAGTGGGTGGCACAGCCTTCGTATCAGGCCGAGGGGAAATCGTCCGCAAACTGCGACCGATGCCATCCTGTTGGGTGATTTTGGCGAAACCGCGCCTGAGCGTCTCGACGAAGACGATTTTCCGGCTGTTGGCTGTCGAGCAACTGCAGCACAAACCGACTTCCCGCATCGTAACGCAAGCCATCGAGGAGGGCGATTACGAGCGGATGTGTCAGAACGTAGGGAATGCTTTAGAGCAAGTGACCTTCAATAAGCATCCGGAACTGCGCCAATTGAAGGACCGGATGGAGAAGTACGGCCTTGATGGCGTGACTATGAGCGGCAGTGGCCCTACCATCATCGGATTCAGCAGAAACACGTCGCGCATCAAAAGAGCCTATAACAGTCTGCGCGGATTCTGCGAAGAAGTATACATGGTCCGACTGCTCAACGAAGAATGAATAGAAAAGCGGGACAAGCCCGCTCTGCCTCGAAAGAAATTTAGGAAATCTGGCCTCGCAACGTTCCCTACGGTCACCTTATACTGGGACTCTAAGGGATGAACCCCTAAGACTCCCATGCAAATGAGCATCGCAGAGCGCAATGGGTCAGATTTATCTAATTTCCGAGAGGCAGGCTTGGACCGCTAGCCATCATTTTAGATGCATGAAACATTTTGCAAATCTGTAATACACCTATGGTGATGCACAGCCGAAATTTAAATGCAAGACTATCTATGCCAGACAAAAACCGCGAATCCCCCTGAAGGGTGTTTGCGGTTTTTGCTTGTGAAACGGAAGCGGAATGGTTGACGCGTTGCATCCAATTGTGATAAAGTGTCTATCGGGACTTAAACAGTAATCATTACGTTTTGGAGGAATAATAAATTATGCTAAATAGATTGAAACTGACAGGCATTCTGTCTGCAGCGGCCCTTGTTCTGGTTGGTTGCGGAACGGGTGGAAGCGATGAATCAGCCGTTTCTGAAGATGGGATAAAGGTTGTCACAACCTTCTATCCGATGTATGACTTTGCGAAAAATGTGGTAGGCGATAATGGCGAAGTTTCCGTTTTGTTGGATGCCGGACAAGAATCGCATGGCTATGAGCCGACGCCACAGGATATCGCGGCGATCGCTGACGCTGATGTGTTCGTCTACAACAGCGATGAAATGGAAACGTGGGTACCCAGCGTGCTGGAATCCATTGAATCGAGCGATGTGATCATCGTCGAGGCTGCCGAGGATATCGCGCTTTTTGAGTTGAAAGAGGCTGCAGAGGAAGAACACAGTGATGAAGAAGGCGAAGATGCCCACAATGTCGATCCGCATGTCTGGTTGGATCCGGTGTATGCACAAGAGGAAGTCGCCGCCATTTTGGCCGGAGTCCTTGAGGCGGATGAAGCCAACAAAGAGAGTTACCAAGCGAATGCAGCTGCCTTCAACGAAAAATTGGCGGAATTGGATGCAGCCTATCAGACTGCCTTTGAGACTGCTGAAAATCGCACATTCGTCGTCCAGCACGCAGCTTTCGGCTATATCGCCCGTCGCTACGAACTGACTGAAGTGGCGGTATCCGATGTGTCATCCGATGCGGAACCGAATCCTGCCAAGCTGGCTGAACTGCAACAATTTATGATCGATAATCAGATCACTACCGTTTATTACTCGGACAGTGCCTCTTCGAAAACCGCAGAAACGCTTGCCGAAGAAGCAGGGGCTACACTTGAAGTGCTGAGTCCGCTTGAAGGGATAACCGATGAAGACCAAGAAGCGGGCAAAGATTACCTGAGTGTGATGGAAGAAAATTTGACAGCTTTGAAAAAAGTGATCCAGTAAGAGAAGAGAGGGATTCAAGTGGAATATATCGATGTACAGCATCTGTCGTTCTATTACGATGATGAACCTGTCCTGCAGGATATCACATTCCAAGTGCACGAAGGGGAATTCGTCATCCTTACAGGCGAAAACGGCGCCGCTAAATCCACTTTATTGAAGAGCATCCTGGGCCTGTTGAATCCCCGGGAGGGCAGCGCGACGATTTCGAAGGTGAACTATCGTGGGGAAAAGCTTACGATCGGTTATGCACCGCAGCAAATTTCGTCGTTCAATATCGGGTTTCCGAGCAGGGTACTTGAGTTTGTGGAGTCGGGCAGATACCAAAAAGGCAAATGGTTCAAAAAATTGGATGAAGAAGATAATACCCATGTAAAAAAAGCTTTGGAATCAGTGGGCATGTGGGAGATGCGCAACAAAAAAATCGGTGAACTATCCGGTGGCCAAAAACAACGCATCGCCTTGGCCCGCATTTTCGCAACCGATCCGGACTTATTTGTGCTCGATGAGCCGACAACCGGAATGGACAAGGAATCGCGTGAGCGTTTCTATCGTTTGCTGAAACACAATTCACAAGTCCACAATAAAGCGATCATCATGGTGACGCACGAGCATGAAGATATCAAAGAATTTATGGATACCCATATTCAGTTGGTCAGAAAGGAGGATTCGCCGTGGAGATGTTTCTCTATGGATTTATGCAAAGAGCCTTCCAAGCATCAACATTGATCGCAATCATGGCACCCATTTTGGGCCTGCTGCTGATTTTGCGCAGGCAATCCTTAATGGCGGATACGCTGTCGCATGTTTCCTTGGCCGGAGTTGCTTTAGGGATGCTTCTTAACATTAATCCGACGCTCACTACATTAGGCATCGTCATTTTGGCGGCGATCGGGATCGAATATTTGCGCGTCATCTTCAAAGGCTATTCGGAAATATCCATCGCAATCCTGATGGCTACGGGAATGGCGGTAGCATTGGTTTTGATGAGCTTCGTATCCGGGAAACAGAACGCAAGTGTCGAGCAGTTTTTGTTCGGATCGATCATCACCATCAATGATGAGCAGATCCTCATCTTGTTGGCATTGGCAATCATAGTCGTTTTGTTGTATCTGATTTTCCGCAAACCGTTGTATGTGTTGACGTTTGATGAAGACACGGCCCATACAGCGGGCTTGCCGGTCCGCATGATGTCGCTGCTGGTTTCGGTGATTACGGGGGTTGCCATCAGCGTGGTGATGCCGATTACCGGTTCGCTATTGGTTTCTTCAATCATGATTCTGCCGGCAGCCATCTCGATGAGATTGGTGCATACCTTCAACGGCGTCATCCTGCTTGGGATAGGCATCGGTTTGACGGGAATGTACGGGGGATTGTTCGCATCCTATCAGTACGGGACGCCTCCCGGTGCCACAATCACCTTGGTTTTCGTGGCCATGTTCATTTTGACCAGCATCTATAAGGTCATCGTCGAAAAGAAGTAGAATCTTAACAATAAGATATATGGACAAGAGCAGAACATTGCTCTTGTTTTTTTTGCTAAAATTCGATTAAAAACGAACAATCAACAATTAAAAGCTTCCATTTTTCAGGAACCAACTATATAATAGGGAAAAGAACGCAATATGAGGAGAGATTTGGATTGAAAATAAAGCGCAGTGAACGGTTAGTCGATATGACCCGTTACTTATTAGAGAGACCGCATCGGTTGATTTCATTGACCTATTTCGCTAAACGTTATGAATCAGCGAAATCATCCATCAGTGAAGACTTATCCATCATCAAAAAAACATTTGAAGATCGGGGAACAGGGATTGTCGAAACGCTGCCGGGTGCAGCAGGCGGCGTCAAATATATTCCGACAATCACCAAAGAAAATGCCCGCGAAATTATAGAAGAAATGTGCGAAATCATGAACAGTAAAGATCGTCTGCTGCCAGGGGGATACGTTTATCTTTCCGACATGTTGGGCAATCCGGAAATCCTGCAGAAAATCGGACGTGTAATCGCGGCTCAATACGTCGACAAAAAAGTCGATGCAGTCATGACTGTAGCCACTAAAGGGGTTCCGATCGCGCAAGCGGTTGCCACTTATCTGAATGTGCCGTTCGTCATCGTGCGCCGTGATTCGAAAATTACCGAAGGCTCCACAGTGAGCATCAATTACGTTTCAGGTTCATCCGATCGTGTTGAAAAAATGGAGCTATCCAAGCGCAGTTTGCCGCGCGGTTCAAAAGTTCTCATCGTCGATGATTTCCTGAAAGGCGGCGGCACCATCAACGGTATGCGCAGCATGATTTCCGAATTCGAATCGGAGACAGTCGGCGTAACCGTCTTCGCTGAAGCTGGCTACAATTCCAAGCGTGAAGTATTCGATTATACGTCACTGATCCGCGTAAACAATATCGACCTGAAAGATCATTCCATCAGCGTGGGCTTGGGCAATTATTTCGATTCAAGCACCGAGTGAGAATAATCATTAAAAAAGAGCTGGACCTTAAAATCAAGGACCGGCTCTTTGGTTTGTCTTGGGAATTGAAATTTGGATTCGCCAAGTGTAATTGGAAAATTCACACGTTATCTTTCCTGAAGGAAGCCTCCGGTAGTTTTTTGTAGGCCAATTTTTCCAAAATGCTTCCGTAATCAGGATAAACTTTGATTAGCGCATCATAAGGCAGCAATTCAAAATCACGGTAATCGAATCCTGGGGAAACCATGCAACTTACGAGAGCATAGTCTCCGGATGATCCTGTGACGCTGCTTCCAAAGATGACCCCTTTCGGAACCGTAAATTGGAAAAGTTCCCCTTTTTCGGGATGGCGCCCCATCTTGACTGCCTCGTAACGGCCGTCGGGATACAACAGATGGATCGTCAAGGTGCTGCCCTCATGAAAATACCAAGCCTCATCGGATTTCAAGCGGTGAAAATGGGAAGGGTTGTCTGCAGTCAACAAGAAGAGAATGTTGCTGTAGAGATAGCGTTCCCTCCGGTCCTCGGTAACGATCAGTTCGGGAGAATGGCCCGTTTCACGAAAGTAGCCGCCTTCCGCATGCGGTTGCAGCAACAGTTCGTGTATCCAAAATGATGCAGTCGGTTTTGTCATTGGGATCAATCCTTTCGATGTGTCTTCCTGTCTACAAGTATATCCAAAAAACCGGTCAATAAGAAACAATGTATCCGCATTCTTCGTATTTCCATTAGAAAATGAAGAGAAGTCTGTATTTATGTACGACATCATATTGAAAAAAGCAAGTTTTTAGGCTAAGATAATTTAGTTGAAGGAATAAAATGAAAAGATAGGAGTTGCTTATGGCTAATCGTTTTGCAATCATACTTGCTGCTGGTCAAGGAACGCGCATGAAAAGTAAGCTTTATAAAGTACTGCATGCAGTTTGCGGAAAACCAATGGTAGAGCACGTCGTGGATCAAGTAGAGGCTGCTGGCATTGAAAAGGTAGTGACAATTGTAGGGCACGGTGCGGATACTGTTAAAGGATGCTTGGGGGATCGTTCGGAATATGTATTGCAGGCGCAACAATTGGGAACAGGGCACGCTGTCCTGCAAGCGCAAGCTGTGCTGGAGAACGAAGAGGGCACTACGTTGGTCATCTGCGGAGATACACCGCTCTTGACTGCAGAGACGTTGGAATCCTTGTTGCAATACCATGAAGAGAAAAAAGCGAAAGCAACTATCCTGACAGCGCATGCTGCTGATCCGAACGGCTATGGCCGCATCATCAGAAATGCGTCAGATAACGTAGAAAAAATTGTGGAACAAAAAGACGCTTCTCCGGAAGAAGTGCTTGTGCAGGAAATCAATACAGGCACGTATGCGTTCGATAACAAGTTTTTGTTTGCCGCGCTGCAATCAGTAGGCAACAACAATGCGCAAGGCGAGTATTACCTGCCGGATGTCATCGAAATCATGAAGAACCAAGGCGAAATCGTGACGGCTTACCAGATGAGCGACATGGGCGAAGCTTTGGGCGTGAACGATCGTGTGGCGTTGGCTGAAGCCTCCGTCTACATGAAGAGACGCATCAATGAAAAGCATATGCGCAATGGTGTTACTTTGATCGACCCGGATGCTACCTACATCGAGGCGGATGTGATCATCGGAAGTGATACAGTCATTGAACCGAACGTATTCCTGAAAGGGAAAACAATCATCGGGGAAGATTGTTTCATCGGATCAGGCTCAGAACTGAGCAACACAACGATCGGTGACCGTGTCCAAATCAGAAGTTCAAATCTGGAGGACTCCGTGATGGAATCGGACAGCAACATCGGTCCGTTCAGCCACCTGAGACCGAACAGCCACATCGGAAAACGCGTCCACATCGGAAATTTTGTGGAAGTGAAGAATGCTGTATTGAACGAAGACACAAAAGTCGGACATCTGACTTATGTGGGAGACGCGGATCTCGGTAAAAACATCAACGTCGGTTGCGGCACTGTCTTCGTGAATTATGACGGCAAGCACAAACACCGTTCCAGCATCGGCGACAATACATTCATCGGTTGCAATGTGAACATTGTGGCGCCTGTCAACGTAGAGGCCAACACATTCCTAGCTGCAGGTTCGACCATCACCAAAGATGTGCCTGAAGGCGCGATGGGCATCGCCCGCAGCCGCCAGGAGAACAAACCCGGCTATTGGGAAAAATTGCCGCCAGCTAAAAAATAAAAGCAAAACCTTATACATGTATGGTAGAATGATTTTGAAAATACAATATCAGTATGTGTTTAATTTGGTAAAAACAAAAGATTAACGGAGGATTATCATGACAGAACATTACAAAGATCCAAAACTTAAGATTTTTTCCTTAAGTTCAAATCGCCCTTTGGCTGAGAAAATTGCGGCTGACGTTGGTGTCGAGTTAGGAACCCTTTCTTCATCCCAATTCAGCGATGGTGAAATCAAAATCAACATCGACGAAAGTATCCGCGGTTGCCACGTTTACGTCATCCAATCAACAAGCTCTCCGGTAAACGACCACTTGATGGAACTTTTGATCATGATTGATGCTTTGAAGCGCGCAAGTGCCAAGACGATCAACATCGTGTTGCCTTATTATGGTTATGCACGCCAAGACCGCAAAGCGCAATCACGTGAACCGATCACAGCGAAACTGGTGGCGAACATGATCACCAATGCTGGCGCTGACAGATTGTTGACACTTGATATGCATGCTCCTCAAATCCAAGGTTTCTTCGATATCCCGGTTGATCATTTATTGGGGGCTCCGTTGTTGGCAAGCTACTTCTTGGATCATGAAGTCTTGCATGATGACGTAGTCGTTGTTTCGCCTGATCACGGTGGCGTGACAAGAGCCCGCAAACTGGCTGAATTCATCAAAGCTCCGATTGCCATCATCGACAAGAGAAGACCGAAAGCGAACGTTGCTGAAGTAATGAACATCATCGGTAATGTCGAAGGTAAAAAATGTATCCTGATCGACGACATGATCGACACTGCCGGAACAATCACATTGGCTGCCCAAGCACTGCAAGATGCAGGCGCGTTGGATGTCTATGCTTGCTGCACACATGCTGTATTGTCAGGTCCAGCCATGGACCGCATCAACAACTCCGTAATCAAAGAATTGATCGTTACTGACTCGATCAATATCCCTGCTGACAAAGTCAGCGATAAAATCGTAATGGTTTCCGTGTCACAATTGATTGCTGAAGCAATCAAACGGATCCACGAAAACCGCTCAGTAAGCCCGTTGTTCCAAGAAAAATTCGTAATCATCGACTAAAAATCCGTTAGACAAAAAAAGTCCTCCCTTGGAGGGCTTTTTTTGTTTGGAGGTGCGGTTGTGGCTTCGTAATGCGGCTGGAAAACATGAATAAATCGAAAGAATCCATGTTTTCGAGCCCCCAACCCCCAACAACCCCCAACAGCCCCTAAAAAACCAAACCCCACATCACCGAAACCCGCAACAAACCAAAATAAAAAACACCCGCCAGTCCCAAAAAGGGACTGGCGGGTGTTTGAAATCGGATACGATTATTTTGCGTCTGCTTCCAGGCTGGCGAATCCTTCTTCCAACACTTTTTTCAATGTGTTAGCGGATAGATCCATTTTTTCCTGTTCTGCATCAGATAAAGGAATTTCGATGATGTTGCGGATACCGGCACGGTTGATGACTGCCGGCACGCCGATGAAGATATCTTTGTGGTTATATTCCCCATCCAGATAGACGGATAAAGGCATGATCGCATTTTCGTCATTCAGGATTGCTTTTGTGATACGGGCTAAGGCTACGGCGATACCATAGAAAGTCGCTCCTTTTTTCTCGATGATTTCATATGCGGCATCGCGCACTTTGAAGAAGACATCAACCAAAGCTTGTTCATCAACAGCTGATGTTTGTTTCACCCATTCGTAAATCTGCAGGCCGCCAACATTAGCGTGGGACCATACAGGGAATTCGGTGTCGCCGTGTTCCCCTAAGATATAGGCGTGAACGTTACGGGCATCTACGCCTACAAGCGCAGAGATGCTTTGACGGAAGCGAGCGCTGTCCAGTGAAGTACCGGAACCGATGACGCGGTTAGCAGGAAGTCCTGAAAATTTCCAAGTCGCATAAGTGAGCACATCCACTGGATTGGATGCTACCAAGAAAATGCCGTCGAAACCGCTAGCCATGATTTCTCCGATGATTGACTTGAAGATGCGCAAGTTTTTGCTTACTAAATCGAGACGTGTTTCACCAGGTTTTTGAGCAGCTCCTGCAGTCAATACAACGATATCAGCGTCGTGGCAATCTGCGTATGATGCTGCATAGATTTTCTTGGGTGAAGTATAAGCTAAAGCGTGGGAAAGATCGATGGCGTCTCCCTCTGTTTTTGCTTTGTTTATATCAATGATACCCAACTCATGACCAATATTTTGTGTAACCAATGCGAACGCATAACTTGACCCTACAGCGCCGTCACCGACTAAAATAACTTTTTGTCCTGTATTTCCACTCAATTCTGCCATTATAATGCTCCTCTCGCTATTTGCTGATTCTATTATAACACTAAACAAAGGTGATTACTCTTTGGGCCTATCCCGCTCGGCAAAGATTTTCAGAACCAGCGAAGATTGCGCGAATGTGATAGACAGTGAACAACCTGTGAAATATTATATAAAGATATTATAAAATAAAACGCTGTTGTTTTCAATGGGGAGTTGCGATTTTGTTCACAATATTTTTTGCGGGTCCCAATCCGATTTCTTACGATTCTCCGATGATTGTGGTATACTATTCGAAAGCAAACTGTGCGGATGATATCCGTGCGGCCTTTTTTGGCGTAATAGAGCAGAAAAGCACACACTTGCTCTTGCAAACATAACTATGACTGGAAACAATAGGGGAATATAAATGAAAATGATCGTTGGATTGGGGAACCCAGGTCCTAAGTATACCGACACGAAGCACAATGTCGGCTTTATTGCTTTGGATGAATGGGCTTTTCAGAATAAAGAGAAATACAATAAAAATAAATTTGAAGCCTTGTACATAGAAACGACCGTAAACGGTGAAAAAGTTTTATTCGTCAAACCGTTGACTTTCATGAATGATTCCGGAAGAGCGGTAAGACCGTTGATGGACTACTACAGCATTCCGATCGAAGATCTGGTTGTCGTGTACGATGATATGGATATGCCGGTAGGCAAAATTAGACTTCGCCAAAAAGGCGGAGCTGGCGGACATAATGGCATCAAAAGTTTGATCCAGCACTTAGGGACACAGGATTTCAATCGGATCCGCATCGGAGTAGGAAGGCCCCAACATAATATGACTGTCATTCAGCACGTGTTGAGCCCTTTTCCGAAGGACGATCACGCCGAAATGTTGCATTCAGTACGGGATAGTGTCGAGGCGATCGACCATTTCATCAAAGGGAACAATTTTTTGGAGACAATGAATCAATTCAATAAAAAAGGTTAGGTTCAGCTTCAGCTGGACCTCTTTTGTGTCTGCCGCACAGCCTGCATAGCTGAATCAAGATGAAAGCGATAACCTTTTCCCGCAGAACATACCATCAACGAGGAGAATATTCATGAAAGAAATAGAGAAATATTTAAAAAGCACGAAAAATATACAGACAGTGTTGTCTGAAATCAATTCAGAACTGCCGCAGTTGGTAGCCGGGCTTTCCGGATCAGGCCGCAATCTGTTGACGAATATCCTGTTCGAAGAATTGCAGAAGCCGGTCATCGTCTTGACCCCCAATCTGCTCCAAGCGACCCAAGTGTATGAGGACATCAGTCAAATCGCACCCGAAGTTCCCATCCATATTTTCCCTGTGGAGGAATCGGTCGCGGCGGAACTGGCTTTTTCATCACCGGAATACCGAAGCCAACGGGTCGAAACGTTGGATTTTCTGAAGAGCGGCAAAAAAGGGATCGTCGTGATTCCGGCTGCCGGATTCAAAAAAATCCTCTCTCCAGCTTCGATCTGGGAAACGCATTGCCTTGATTTTTCCATCGGCATGGAGTTGGACCTGGAAAACCTGCCTGAAAAATTGGTCGCAATGGGCTATACCCGTGAACGGATGGTTGCCAGCCCAGGGGAGTTCAGTATACGCGGAGGCATCATCGACATCTATGCCCTGAACGAAGAGAACCCACTGCGTTTGGAACTTTTCGATACCGAAATCGATACATTGCGCTACTTTGATGCCTATAGCCAAAAGTCCAGCGCATCCATCGAAACCGTCCGGATTTTGCCGGCGCATGACACCATCTTCACGAAAGAGGAGATTGCGAAACAGGCCGGCGCGGTAGAGAAAAAAGCTGGAAAGGCCATCAAAGGCATCAAGAATCAAGAAGTCAAAGAAAGTATGACACGTATCTTCTCCGAGCTGACGGACAACATGAAGCGCGGAGAACTATCGAGGGATCCGCAACTGTACACAAGCTTGGTCTATCCGGAACAGCCTACGGTTTTGGACTATATCGCCGAAGACGCGCTGCTGATCGTGGACGATTACAGTCGCATCCTTGAGGTGGAAAGGACAATCGAAAGCGAATCATCGGAATGGAAAATGGCCAAAGTGTCGGAAGGCGTGTGTCTGCCTTCACAGGATTTCAGCGCAGATATCCGCGAGGTGATCAAAAAATCCAAACAGCACCGCATCTATTATGCACTGTTCCACAGAGGCTTCGGAAATATGCGGTTCCACGGAGTCTATCCTTTCCAATACCGAACGCTGAACAACTTCTTCAGTCAGATGCCGCAAGTCAAACTGGAAATGGAGCGTTGGCTCAAGCAACATATGACGGTATTCATGATGGTCCCTTCTGCCGAACGTGCCGAAAAGGTACAGCGGATATTCGCTGATTTCGGCATCCATAGCTATATCAAAGGCAACGATCCGTTTATCGAGAACAAAGTGAACATCCTGGTCGGCGGAATGGCGAACGGTTTTGAATTGCCGCAGGAAAAAGTCGTGTTCGTCACCGAAAAAGAACTTTTCAACAAAGTAACGAAGAAGCAACCGCGCCGCCAAAAAATGACGAATGCGGAGAGATTGAAGAGCTACACCGAACTGAATCCTGGTGATTACGTCGTTCATGTGAATCACGGGATAGGCCTCTATACGGGAATGGAAACCATCGAGGTCGGTGGTGTCCACCAGGATTACATGTCGATCGCTTACCAGGAAGGCGCCAAATTATTCATTCCTGTGACGCAAATCCATTTGATTCAAAAGTACGTGTCCTCCGATGCCAAAACGCCTAAAATGCACAAGTTGGGCGGGACGGAATGGGCGAAAACGAAAAAGAAAGTCGCCTCGAAAATCGAAGACATCGCCGATGAATTGATCGAACTTTACGCTAACCGGGAATCCGAAAAAGGCTATGCCTATCAACCCGATACGCCGGAGCAACTCGACTTCGAAAATGCCTTCCCTTACACAGAAACCGATGATCAACTGCGCAGTGCCGCTGAAATCAAAGCGGACATGGAGAATGTCAAACCGATGGACCGATTGCTGGTCGGTGATGTCGGATACGGCAAAACGGAAGTGGCGATGCGCGCCATCTTCAAGGCTGTGCAGGAAGGAAAGCAAGCCGCGTTCCTTGTCCCTACGACCATCTTGGCACAACAGCACTATGAATCGTTGACGCAACGGTTTGAAGAATACCCATTCGAAATAGGTTTGCTGAGCCGTTTCCGCACGAAAAAACAGCAGGAAGAAACATTGGCCGGCATCCGGAAAGGCACGGTCGATATCGTCATCGGCACGCATCGGATCTTATCGAAGGACGTCGTGTTCGCTGACTTGGGATTGTTGGTTGTCGACGAAGAGCAACGCTTCGGTGTGAAGCACAAAGAGCGCTTGAAACAGATGAAAGCCTCTGTGGATGTCTTGACGTTGACGGCAACGCCGATTCCGCGTACCCTGCACATGTCGATGCTGGGGGTCAGAGATCTCTCTGTCATCGAAACGCCGCCGGCAAACCGTTATCCGGTCCAGACATATGTCATGGAACAGAATAACGGAGCCGTCCGGGATGCGATTGAAAGGGAAATGGCCCGTGGAGGTCAAGCCTTCTACCTCTACAATCGGGTGGAAACAATCGAGAAGAAAGCCGAAGAGATCCGCGAGCTCGTCCCTGATGTCCGTGTCGCAGTGGCGCATGGCCAGATGACCGAAGTCCAGCTCGAGAATGTCATTATGAATTTTATCGAAGGCCGCTACGATGTGCTTGTCACCACAACCATCATAGAAACGGGTGTGGATATCCCAAACGTCAACACACTCTTCATAGAAAATGCCGACCGGATGGGTTTGTCGCAGCTCTACCAACTGCGAGGACGTGTAGGCAGAACGAATCGGATTGCCTACGCCTACTTGATGTATCAGCCGAATAAAATGCTGACTGAAGTCAGCGAGAAAAGACTGCAGTCCATAAAGGAGTTCACGGAACTGGGTGCAGGATTCAAAATTGCCATGCGTGACTTGTCGATCCGCGGAGCAGGGAACCTTTTGGGTGCGCAACAACACGGCTTCATTGACTCGGTCGGATTCGATCTGTACTCCGAGATGCTGGGAGAGGCAGTTGCGGCCAAGCGTGGCCTGAAAGCGAAAACGAAGCGTTCAATCGTTGAAATCGACTTGAGCATCGACGCGTACATACCAGCTGATTATATCGAGGATGAGCGCCAGAAAATAGACTTCTACAAACGGATCCAACGAATCGACGGCGTGGCTGATTACGATGAAATCGATGCGGATCTGATTGATCGCTTCGGCGATTACCCGCAAGAGGTTTCCGATCTGCTGGAGGTTGGTCTGATCAAAAATTATGCCGAAAAGAGCCAGATTGAAACAATCAAACGCCAAGGTGAAACAATTGTCATCACCTTTTCACAGGAAGCGACAGTCCGCTTGCAGGGGCCGGCAGTGTTTGAAGCCCTCAGCAAAATCCCGTTGAAGGCCCAAATCAATCTGAATAATGCCAAATTGGGTGTCAGTCTGGTCATCGGGAAATTACCGAACCGCCAATGGCTGAATCATCTCAATGCATTCGTCAAAGCGTGCGTCGCCGAATCGGACGAAACAACGGGAGCAACCGATGGAAAATAATCGCTTGAAGCAGATGATGAAGGGTGCGTTGTTGCTGTCTTTGGCCGCTTTCATCAGCAAGGTGCTCAGCGCGGTGTACCGAGTGCCATTTCAGAACATGGTGGGAAATACAGGTTTTTACGTTTATCAGCAGGTTTATCCTATCTATGGCATCGGTATGACCTTCGCTTTATCGGGTTTTCCGGTATTTCTTTCGAAGTTGATTGCGGAAACGCCGGACAGCGGGACCCGCAGAATGATGCTGAAGCGCAGCTTAATCATACTTGGCGTCTTTGGCTTCATCCTGTTCATGGGTATCTATGGCTTTTCCGGTCAACTGGCGCTCTTGATGGGTGACCCGGAGTTGAAGCCCATTTTGCAGTCGGTATCCTGGATGTTTTTGTGGATGCCGATACTGGCGACGATGAGGGGGTACTTCCAAGGCAACTACCGCATGGAACCGACAGCGATTTCGCAGGTGTCGGAACAACTGGTGCGTGTAGGGGCGATCCTTTTCGCGGCTTATCTGTACACGAAAACAAAAGGTGACCTCTATGCGATGGGCGCAAATGCCATGAGCGGCGCGACTGTAGGTGCGGTTCTGGGAAGCCTGATCCTATTGATCGCTTATTACAAAGAAAGGCGGAATCATGATTCGCCAACGCTTGATGGGCGACAGCTGAAACAGGAGGCGCCCGCCGCACGATGGGGACGCCTGATCCGCCGCTATGCGACTGAAGGGGCGACGATTTGCTTGCTCAGCGCTATCCTGGTCCTGTTCCAACTCATCGACTCGTTTACGCTCTACAACGGCTTGCTGGATGGCGGTACAGCCAGTGATTTGGCAAAAAATGTCAAGGGCATCTATGACCGTGGCCAACCGCTTGTGCAGCTGGGTATGGTCGTAGGGACCGGGTTTTCGGCCAGCTTCATTCCGATGATGAGTCATGCGCATGCACAAAATCGCCAAGGCGAATTTACGCGATCCGCCTTGTCTTTGCTGAGGATGACAAGTGTCTTTTCAGCAGCCGCGGTGACGGGGTTGCTGGCTATTTTGCCTAATGTCAACAACATGCTCTTCGGGGACCGGGAAGGCATCGCGGTTTTGTCCGTATATATTTTGGCCATTTTTGCGGCTTCAATCATGACCGCCTATCATTCGATCCTGCAAAGTCTGGGTCAGTACAAGATTTCCTTGGTTGCCCTGGCAGCGGGTCTTGCGGTCAAGTTCTTCGGCAATCTGCTGTTGGTGGAACGGTTGGGGACGATGGGGGCAAGCATTGCTTTGATAGCCGGTTTGGCTGCCATGGTGTTGGTGCTTTGGATGAACAGTGAACGCGCCTTGCGGGATGTCTGGTTCACGGATCACTTTTTCCTCAAACTGCTGGCTGGATGCGTTGTCCTTTTTGTTACGGTATGGGCGTTGCGGGTCGGTCTGGAAAGGTATCTCTTCACTGATGGAGGCCGGCTGACGGATTCCGTGATAGCTGCGGTGACGGTTTGTGCTGGTGTGGGCGTATTCTTATGGTATATTCTAAAAGTGAGGCTCTTTACTTTGCGGGAGTGGATAAGCATTCCGTTCGGGAAAAAACTGCTGCGCAAATTGCCGGATAAAACGAGCGACTTAAAATAGGAAAGATTTCCAGAAGGAGAAATATATGGGTAAAATTGAAATAATGGGGCTTGGAGCCGGAGATTTGGAACAACTGCCGTACGGCGTATACAGTCGATTGCTGGCAGCTGATTTCGTCCATCTGCGGACCAAAGAGCATCCGGTCGTTGAAAATCTGAAGGCTGCAGGCGTGCAGTTTGAAAGTTTTGATGACATATATGAATCGAAGGATAATTTTGATGACGTATACCGTCAGATTGCAGATCAGTTATTGGATAAAGCAAAAACGCAGGATCTGATTTATGCAGTGCCGGGACACCCGTTGGTTGCGGAGGATTCCGTCAAGCATCTGCTGGAGAACGAGGCGGGGATCGAAGTGGAAATCGTTGGAGGGAAGAGTTTCATCGACGATTTCTTTCAGGCTGTAGCCATTGATCCGATCGAGGGTTTCCAATTGTTGGATGGGTTGACCTTCCACCAGGACCAGCTGAGCTTAGGCAATCACCTGATCATCATGCAAGTTTTCAATGAATTTGTGGCCAGCGATGTGAAATTGAAGTTGATGGAGAAATATCCGGATGAGCACCAAGTGGCTTTGGTCGATGCGGCAGGGACAAAGATGCAGAAAGTGACCTGGTGCCCGTTGTACGAGATGGACAGGCTAGAGGGCGTGCACAACTTGCTCTCCTTGTATGTTCCGCCGCTTGAAAAAGATGAGCGAACCAAAAGCTTTGAGTTGACCCAAGCCTACATGGATGCCATCGTAGAAAAAGATGTTTGGGTGCAATCGCAGACACATGAAAGTCTGTTGCCCTATCTGAAGGAAGAGTGCGAAGAAGTGGCCGAGGCGATCCAGAACGATGATATCGATAACCTGATCGAAGAGTTGGGCGATATTCTGCTCCAGGTTTTCTATCACGCCTCATTCGGCGAGCGGGAAGGGTTTTTCACGATGGAGGATATCCTGGAAACTTTGAATAAAAAGTTACGCAGACGCCATCCGCATGTTTTTGACGGGGTGAAGGCTGATACGATCGAGGAAATCGATAAAATGTGGCAAGCGATAAAAGCAAAAGAAAAGGGGAATTCCGATGAGACTAGATAAATTTTTGAAAGTATCCCGCTTAATCAAACGCAGATCAGTAGCCAAAGAAGTGGCGGACAAGGGGCGCATCCTGATCAACGGCAAGCAAGCAAAGTCGAGTTCGACTGTAAAAGCCGGCGATGAAATGACGCTGCAATTCGGGAATAAAACCGTCGTCGTGCGCGTCGACAAAATTGTGGAAACGACCAAGAAGGATGAAGCACAGGAAATGTATACCCTCATCAGCGAAACGGTTGCACCAAGAGCGGAAGAAAATCGCTTCTGATGATGCGAAAGGCCATGGACAATCCGCGCTGTTTCTTCTATACTTTTACATGAGTAAAACTATTCGGAGATAATGTGGGTGTGGAAGTTTTCAAGGAGGCGATCAGGGTGAATGAAAAGACCAAGAAAAAGATAGCTGACAACGTAACCGTCATGCAAAATGATTTCACGAAGGCGCAGCACAGTCAGAAACGTATATTTCAGAGGGCAAAGAAAGCCCATATGAGAAGATTGTCGCTGATCTTTTTCTTCGGCGCTGCCTTGATTGTGCCGTGCCTGTGGAAAACAGTCGGAAACTGGCTGGAAATCCGTAATCTGGATGCGGCCATTGCTTTGGCCCAAACAGAGAAAAAACAGGCTGAGGACGAAAATACGCAATTGACCTATGAAGTCAAATTGTTGCAGGATGATGAATACATCGCCAAATTGGCGCGCGGTAAATATTACTTGAGCAAGGATGGCGAGATCATCTTCAGTTTGCCTGAAGATAATCAGACAAAAATGGCCGAGAAACAAGAGAATGCGGCAGATTCGGATTCATGAATACAGCAATGAATAAAGATTCTATTTTTTTCTGCATAATCCGTGTTATAATTAGTTGAGCAAAAATGAAGGAGGAACTTTTTTTTTATGTCAATTGAAGTTGGGAATAAAGTATCAGGAAAAGTTACAGGGATTACAAATTTTGGTGCATTCATTGATTTAGGTGGCGGTAAGACAGGATTAGTTCATATTAGTGAAATTTCTGATACTTTTGTAAAGGAAATAAAGGATGTTTTGAAGGTTGGCGATGAAGTGACCGTTAAGGTTATGTCCATTGCGGATGATGGGAAGATCGGTTTATCCATCCGTAAAGCTGTGGACAAGCCAGCAGGGGAAGTTTCCAGACCTCAACGAGAAAGCAGACCTTATCAAAAAAGTACAACTCCTCGTCCAGAAGGCTCTTTTTCCAAAGGCAGAAAAGATTTCTCAGCCCATCAGGACAAAGGTCTGAAAAATGACTTTGACTCGTTGATGAGTAGCTTCTTGAAGGACAGCGAAGATCGTCTGACTTCCATCAAGCGTAATACGGAAGGCAAACGCGGCGGCCGTGGCGGCAGACGTGGATAGAAAACAGTAATTTCTAGAGGTTGGGCAAAAGGGAAACCGATTGTCGCACCCTCTTTTTTGCTTTACGAGTAAAGAGAGCAGGGATGTTATGCAGGAATATATTCTGCGTCTATGCAAAGAATTGGGACGCCAACAACTTTGGGATAATGAGAGCCGCTTGCTTTTGGCGGTATCCGGCGGTGTGGATTCCATGGCGTTGCTGGGGCTTGTCCAACAATTGCCGCCGGAATGGCAACCGCAGTTCGCGGTGGTGCATGTCCATCATCATCTCAGGGAAGAGTCGGACGAGGAATACCGGATGGTCAGAGACTACTGTGAGACCAAAAAAATCGCTTTTTTTGCCGAACACTGGACAGAAGAAAGTCACCCAAAGTCAAACCTGGAAATGGCAGCAAGGGAATTCCGCTATGCCTTCTTTGCTGATATGATGGAAAAATGGCCAGCGACCCACTTGGCGACAGCACATCACGCGGATGATCAGCTGGAGACGATCCTGATGCGCCTGGTGAGGGGAAGCACGCTGAAGGGCATCTCCGGAATCGCTATGTCGCGCACTTTTGGTCGTGGGCAGCTCGTCCGCCCATTGCTGCAGTTCCAAAAAGACGAGCTCTATCAGATTTGCGGAATAGCCGGGATTCCTTATCGGGAAGACAGCACCAATTCGGAGCTGACTTTCACGCGGAACAGATACCGCAACAGCATCATTCCACTACTGAAGGTGGAAAACAACCAAGCATCCAGGCACTTCGGCGATTTTTCGGAAGATCTGCAGGATGTGTTGACAGTCGTTCAACCTGTTGTCTCCCAGGCGTTTCGCTCGTTGTTCAACAAGGTTGAAGCGGACTGGGTATTGGATCTGACCGGATGGAAAGCGTGTGACGTTTCCTTGCAACGGCTCGTGCTCAGTCATTTTGTGACGGAGCGGTTGATACCGGCAGGGCAACTCTTCCGCAGGAGCCAGCTGACTGCCATTATGGATCTTATCGAAAACCAGTCTCCCCAAAAGCAAATATCTTTGGCGGGAGGGTGGCAGGCCAGAAAAAGGTATGATAAACTTACTTTCTTATCCCCCGATTCAGTCAGGATCGATTTTTCCGATTTTTCTGAACAATTGGAGCTAAATAAATGGGTAACCTTGCCTTCTCATGGTAGAATAGGATTATTTCATAACGATAATGCGGTTTCAAAAGAACTGCCGCTGGAGGCTCTGAGCGTTGGAATCACTGACGAATCGGCGCTGATGCCTTTTACGGTACGTTCCCGGCATTCGGGCGACAAGATAGTATTGAACAAAAATCAGCCATTCACAAAAAAAGTGAGCCGGCTTTTTGTGGATAAAAAAATTCCGGATGAAGAAAGACGTAAGGCCTGTATCGTCACTGATGACGAGGGACGTATTTTATGGGTGCCGGGCTATGCCCAGTCCGTCTGGTTGTCCGAGAATGACAAAGAACAAACGCGTTACAGATTGATTTACATTAAATAAATTTTTGAGGTGAAAGAAATGTTGCATCCTGATATCAAGGAAGTATTATACAGTGAAGAAGAAATCAGCGCAGTAGTCAAAGACTTGGGCGCGCAATTGACGAAAGAATATGAAGGGAAAAATCCATTGGTGATCGGCGTGCTGAAAGGTGCAGTCATGTTCATGACCGACTTGTCGCGCGCGATGGCATGCGATCTGGAATTGGATTTCATGGACGTCTCCAGCTACGGAGCCGGAATGGAATCAAGTGGAGATGTGAAGATCCTGAAAGATCTGGATACGACCGTGGATGGCCGCGACCTGTTGATCGTCGAGGACATCATCGATACCGGAAGGACGTTGAGCTACCTGATCGAAATCTTTAAATACCGTAAAGCCAAATCCATAAAAGTGGTCACTTTGATGGACAAGAAAGAACGCCGCGTCGTTGATTTGGAAGCGGATTACATTGGTATCAACGTTCCGAACGAGTTCGTCGTCGGATACGGATTGGACTTCAACGAAAAGTACCGGAACCTCCCGTATATCGGGGTTTTAAAAACCGAAGTTTATGAGTAAAATCATTCGTTAAAATTGGTCAGATATGATATGATTAGTGAGATACCAGTATATTGTACAAACAAAAAAGATGAGACGTAAGATAAAGTCTGCGAAGAACGATATCTGACGAGGAGGTTCTAATGAAAAAAAATAATTTTCTTAAAAGCAGCGGCTTTTATGTGCTGATCTTCCTTGCGATCATTGCAGTGGTTTCGATGATTACAGGCGGCATGGACACAGAGACGAGCCAAGAAATTTCAGCAAGCGAATTTATGGATGCCTTGAACTCGGAAGAGGTGGATAGCTTTACGATCCAACCTGGTGCAGGCGTTTATGAAATCAGCGGTGAATACCGCACCGAACAAGAACTGGAAGTGGCTGATTCATCCAGCGATCTGCTGTTGTTTGATGATACGACCAGCACTACAACGAAGAATTTCACAACCAGAGTTTTACCGAATGATGAAACACTGAAACAGATCACGGACATCGCCGAAACGACGGATACACAGATGGTGCCGCTGGAAGAAGATCAGTCCGGCGCATGGATCAGCATCCTGTTCAGCGTATTGCCGATCGTCATCTTCATCTTCTTCATGTACATGATGATGGGACAAGCTGGAGGCGGGCAAGGCGGTAACCGCAATGTCATGAACTTCGGCAAAACAAAGTCTGAAGATGCCACCAAAAAACCGATGAAAGTACGTTTTTCTGACGTTGCTGGTGCCGAAGAAGAAAAACAAGAGCTTGTGGAAGTAGTGGAATTCCTGAAGGATCCGCGTCGTTTCACTGCACTTGGAGCAAGAATTCCGGCAGGTGTTTTGCTGGAAGGACCTCCAGGAACAGGTAAGACATTGTTGGCCAAAGCTGTTGCTGGTGAGGCCGGTGTACCTTTCTTCTCGATTTCCGGTTCGGAATTCGTGGAAATGTTCGTCGGTGTCGGTGCCAGCCGTGTGCGTGATCTGTTCGAGCAAGCCAAAAAAGCGGCTCCTGCGATCATCTTCATCGATGAAATCGATGCGGTTGGGCGTCAACGTGGCGCTGGTATGGGTGGCGGACATGATGAACGCGAACAAACGCTGAACCAATTATTGGTTGAGATGGACGGTTTTTCCGGTAATGAAGGCATCATCGTAATTGCCGCTACCAACCGTTCGGACGTACTCGATCCGGCATTGCTCCGTCCAGGCCGTTTTGACCGCCAGATTTTGGTTGGCAGACCGGATGTAAAAGGCCGTGAAGCGATACTGAAAGTACATTCCCGTAATAAACCGTTGGCAAGCAACGTCGACCTGAAAGTTGTCGCGCAACAGACGCCAGGCTTCTCTGGAGCCGATCTGGAAAACCTGTTGAACGAAGCTGCCTTGGTTGCGGCCAGACGGAACAAAACAAAAATTGATGCTCTTGATGTTGACGAAGCGCATGACCGTGTAATTGCCGGTCCTGCCAAGAGAGATCGTGTCATCAGCAAACGCGAACGTGAAATGGTTGCTTACCATGAAGCCGGTCATACGATCGTCGGTATGGTGCTGAGCGATGCGCGTATTGTCCACAAAGTTACGATCGTTCCGCGCGGTCGCGCTGGAGGATACGCAATCATGCTTCCGAAAGAGGATCGATTCCTTATGACGAAGGATGAATTATTGGAGCAAGTTGTCGGCTTGCTTGGTGGACGTGTTGCGGAGGAAGTTGTCTTCAACGTCCAAACTACAGGCGCCAGCAACGACTTCGAACAAGCTACCGGCTTGATCAGAAGCATGGTTACTGAGTACGGTATGAGTGAGAAGCTGGGCACTGTGCAGTATGAAGGGAACCATCAAGTATTCGTCGGGCGTGACTATGGCCAAACCAAAGCTTACTCCGAAGATATTGCTTACCAAATCGACTCGGAAGTCCGTCGTATGATGAGTGAAGCGCATGTCAGAGCGCGTCAGATCATCGAAGAACACCGTGAACAACTGAATTTGATCGCTGCAAAATTGTTGGAATTGGAAACATTGGACGAGAAAACAATCCGCAGCTTGTTCGAAACCGGCCAAATGCCTTCGGACTCGAATCCAGAAGAATTTCCAAGTGAAAAAGCGCAGTCTTTTGAAGAAGCCAAACGTGCCCTTGAGAAGAAAGAGGCTGAAAAAGTTCGTCAAGAAGAGCAGATGCTTGCTGATGACGAATCCGAAGTTTCATCTGAAGATTCATTGCCAGTTGCTGATGAAAAAGCGGAAAATGAAGCTACAGATACGGAAGAAAAATAAAACAAATAGCGTTTTGCAAAAAGTCTGGGATGACAATCCCGGACTTTTTGTCATCAAAGAGCAACTCTGCAAAAGTAAGTGAGCAAAGTATAGTTGCTTTCGTTCCGACCTATAGTAGAATGATAGAGAAACAATTTAAGAATGCGATGGAGGATTATATATGAGCGACTATTTAATTAAAGCGTTAGCCTATGAAGGACAATTCCGTGCCTACGCGATTGACGCTACAGCAGCGGTTGCAGAGGCCCAAAGAAGACATGATACATGGAGTGCCTCTTCTGCAGCTTTAGGCCGCACGATGGTAGGGACGTTGTTGCTGGCAGCTGCCGGTTTGAAGAACGAAGAAAAAATGACCGTCATCGTGAATGGGGATGGCCTGGGAGGCCGCATACTCGCAGATGCGAACGGTAAGGGCGATATCAAAGCCTATATTGCAAACCCGAATGTCAATCTCTCCTTGAACGACCATGGCAAATTGGATGTGCGTGCAGTTGTGGGGACGGAGGGCACCTTGACCGTCATCAAAGATTTAGGGATGAAAGAACCGTTTACGGGACAAGTTTCGCTTGTCAGCGGTGAATTGGGCGAGGATTTCACCTACTACATGGCAAATTCTGAGCAGATACCTTCGGCCATCGGTTTGAGCGTGTTGGTGGACACCGACGATTCGATCAAAGCTGCTGGCGGTTTCATGATCCAGGTGATGCCAGACGCTAGTGATGAAGCCATCACGAAAGTGGAAAAGAATATTGCAGCCATTCCGTTGGTTTCCAGATTGATGGAAAACGGTGAAACACCTGAACAGATTCTGACGCGCATATTGGGCGAAGAAAATGTGGAAGTGTTGGAGAAGATGCCTGTGCGTTTTCACTGCGATTGTTCAAGGGATCGTTTCAGCGAAGGGTTGAGTTCGATCGGTAAGACTGAGCTGCAGGAAATGATCGAAGAAGATCATGGCGCTGAAGTTGTCTGCCATTTCTGTGGCGAAAAGTACCACTATTCGGAAGCAGATCTGCAGGAACTGGTGACGGCCATTGATGAAAAGCGCGCTGCCAACATCTGATGGCGTCGGCTTCTCTCTTGTAATGCGGTTTCACGTAACCTACAATGAAAGTAATCTATCCGTTTGACGGAACTGATCAGTAAAATCTATCTGAGCTGGAGGAATCGACATGGTAAAAATAGTCTCTTCAATTGCAAGTTTGATCGGAGAAACGCCGATAATCAAACTGAATAAAGTGGTACCCGAGGGTGTGGCTGATGTTTACGTCAAGCTTGAATCATTCAATGCAGGCGGAAGCGTGAAAGATCGCATCGCTCTGAATATGATCGAAGTGGCGGAAGAAGAAGGCCTTCTGAAGCCTGGGTATACAATCGTGGAACCGACCAGCGGGAATACAGGCGTCGGCTTAGCAATGCTGGCTGCGGCAAAAGGCTATAAAGCCATTTTTGTGATGCCTGATACGATGAGCATGGAAAGACGCTTATTGTTGGCAGCTTATGGCGCCGAATTAGTTTTGACACCTGGAGCTGAAGGGATGAACGGTTCGATTGCGAAGGCAAGGGAAATCGCAGCGCAACCGGAACACTTTATGCCGATGCAATTCGATAATCCAGCCAATCCAGCTGTGCATGAAGCCATTACCGGCCCGGAAATCATCGAGGCGTTTGAAGGCAAGACGCCTGATGCCTTTATTGCCGGAGTCGGAACGGGCGGAACCGTGACTGGAGTCGGCAAGGCATTGCGCAAAGTCAATCCTAACGTGGAGATCTATGCTCTGGAGCCGACCGACTCGGCTGTACTGAGCGGAAAGCCGAAAGGCCCGCACAAAATCCAGGGTATCGGGGCGGGCTTTATCCCGTCTGTCTTGGACACGACACTTTACAACGGTATCGTCCAAGTCTCCAATGAACAAGCCTTCGAAATGGCTCGCCGTGTTGCGCAGGAAGAAGGCATACTGGTGGGCATTTCAGGCGGGGCTGCCATTGCCGGTGCGATCGAAGTGGCCATCCGTTTGGGCAAAGGCAAGTCCGTCTTGACTGTGGCGCCGGATAGCGGCGAACGTTACCTCTCCACGCCTCTGTTCAGCGTACAATAATAAATGGATAAGAAGGACAGGCCGATCGGATGGCTTGTCCTTCTTCTTATTGTTGACGCGTCATCTTCAATCAGGCAAGATATTTTTCTTTTCTTACTGATTGTAAGATGATAGAATGGTCCAAGAGTTTTTCGAGCATCCAGGAAACGGATGGGATCACCATAAATAAATAACAAAGGAAGTAAAAAATGTATAAAATTGGCAATATTGAAATCAATAATCCAGTCGCAGTCGCACCGATGGCCGGAATCAGCAACGCCGCCTTCCGTGTTACCGTCAAAGAGATGGGCGCCGGTTTGGTCGTCTGCGAGATGATCAGCGACAAGGGCATTCAATTCCGCAACGAGAAGACTTTGCGGATGCTGCACATCGAGCCGAATGAGTATCCGTTGAGCGTGCAAATCATGGGTGGCAACAAGGATACGCTGGTGGAAGCCGCAAAATATGTGGCGGAAAACACAGAAGCAGCCATCATCGACATTAACATGGGCTGTCCCGTCAGCAAAGTCATCAAGGCGGAAGCAGGGGCAAAGTGGTTGTTGGATCCGGGCAAAGTCTATGAAATGGTTTCCGCTGTCGTGGATGCCGTTGATAAGCCTGTAACCGTGAAAATGCGGACCGGTTGGGACTCCGATCACCTTTTTGCAGTTGAGAATGCTTTGGCTGCAGAACGCGCTGGTGCAGCTGCAGTTGCGATGCACGGCCGCACACGCGTACAGATGTATGATGGCAAAGCCGACTGGAACATCTTCAAGGAAGTCAAACAAGCTTTGACGCGTATCCCATTATTGGGGAACGGAGATGTGAAGACGCCTGAAGATGCGAAGCGGATGATGGACGAAACAGGCGTGGATGGTGTCATGATCGGCCGGGCTGCTTTGAGCAACCCTTGGATGATCAAACAAACAGTCCACTATCTGGAAACCGGAGAGATGTTGCCACAGTCGACCCCGCGTGAAAAATTAGAAATTGCAAAACTGCACTTGGACCGATTGACCGATCTTAAGGGCGAAACAGTCGCTGTAAAAGAATTCCGCAGCATCGCGGGTTATTACCTGAAAGGCATTCCGCGTGCTTCAAAAACAAAAGCTGCAGTCACATCTGCATCCAGACAACAAGAAGTTGTCGACTTGTTGGATCGGTTCATTTTTGAAATAGAAGAACGCGAAGCCTCGAAAGAAGCGCCTACATCCGAAAAAATCGAAATAAATAGCTAAGACGGCTTGATTTTTCACTCTTTTATTGGCAATATTAAGAAGATTATGAAACAAGTAGATTTAAGAACGGAGTGACCTCATTGAGTCAAGAAAAACATTCAGAAGAAATGAATGACCAATTACTGATTCGCCGTGAAAAAATGCAGACTTTACGCGAAGAAGGAATTGAACCCTTTCAAAATGGTTTTGTAAGAACACATTTATCCGCAACTATCCATCAAGATTTCGATGCTTTTACGAAAGAGGAAATCGAAGCAAAAGATGAGACCATCGTTTCCGTAGCCGGCAGAATCATGACAAAACGCGGCAAAGGCAAGGTTGGTTTTGCACATTTGCAGGACAGCAAAGGCCAAATCCAGATTTACGTGCGCAAAGACGCTGTTGGGGAAGAGAATTATGCAATCTTTAAACAGGCCGATCTCGGCGACATCATTGGCGTAACTGGCCCAATCATGAAAACAGATGCCGGTGAAGTCACCATCAAACCGACGCAACTTGTGCATTTGACGAAAGCCTTGCGTCCGTTGCCTGACAAATATCATGGGTTGACTAACGTTGAACAAAAATATCGTCAACGCTATCTTGACTTGATCAGCAACAAAGAGAGCTTCAATAAGTTCGTGCAACGCAGCCAAATCATCAGCGAAATCAGAACCTATCTGAATGGCCTCGGCTACCTTGAAGTCGAAACGCCGACTTTGCACAACATGGCTGGTGGGGCTACCGCAAGACCTTTCATCACGCACCATAACGCATTGGATATGGAATTGTACATGCGCATCGCATTGGAGTTGCACTTGAAACGCCTTGTGATCGGCGGCATGGAAAAGGTTTATGAAATCGGTCGCGTATTTCGTAACGAAGGAATCGACACAACCCACAATCCGGAATTCACGATGCTGGAAATGTATACAGCCTATACAGACTTCCACGATGTGATGGAAGTGGTTGAAGGCATCTTTGAGACGGTTACAACCAAGGTCAAAGGCTCCTCAACAGTGGTCTATGACGGCACTGAAATCAACTTGGCCGGACCATATCCGCGCATCCACATGGTTGACGCAGTCAAATCCGTTACAGGCGTCGATTTTTGGGCACCGATGACGGATGCAGAAGCGCAAGCTTTGGCGGAAAAACACAATGTGCCTTTCACGAAGAATATGACGGTAGGGCACATCATCAATGAATTTTTCGAGGCATTCGTGGAAGACACGTTGGTTCAGCCGACATTCATCTACGGTCATCCGCTGGCAATCTCTCCATTGGCACGTAAAAATGAAGAAGATCCGCGCTTTACGGACCGTTTTGAAATCTTCATCATGGGCAAGGAATACGGAAACGCCTTTACCGAACTTACGGATCCAATCGATCAAAGAGAACGATTCGAAGCGCAAGCGATGGAAAAAGAGCAAGGCAATGACGAAGCGCATGGCGTGGACGAAGACTTCATCGAAGCTTTGGAATACGGTATGCCTCCGACAGGCGGATTGGGCATCGGCATCGACAGATTCGTGATGATGTTGACCGACAGTCAATCAATCAGGGACGTCCTGCTGTTCCCAACGATGAGAAACCTAGAGATTTAACTTGGATGTAAGGGGCTGCCGCAATCTGCGGTAGCCCTTTTGTATGTTTAATGAGCAGCTTACTCCAGTTGCTCCCGTATTCGAATAATAAAAAATGAAAAAAAACGGAAAATATTACAAATAATACAAGACAAATGGTTGACGGACAGAATTATACATGGTATGATTCATAAGGTGATTTTATACACAGATTCCTGAACAATATCTTTCAGTCGTGCTGACTGGTGTATGATTGTCACAGAAAGAATAGTAAGTCGAAATATTCGATTTATTTATTTTTTTAACTAAAAAGGAACCACCTGGATGTGTGGACCTAGCTATCCCATCGAGGAAGGAGGAAAATCAATGCCTACAATCAATCAATTAGTGCGTAAACCTCGCAAATCTGCTATTGTAAAGTCAACTGCTCCTGCTTTAGGAAAAGGTTACAATAGCTTCAAGAAATCTCAAACAAATACAAACTCACCTCAAAAGCGTGGTGTTTGTACTCGTGTGGGTACAATGACTCCGAAAAAACCTAACTCAGCGTTACGTAAGTACGCTCGTGTACGTTTGTCTAACTTGTTAGAAGTTACAGCTTACATTCCTGGTATCGGACATAACCTACAAGAACATAGCGTGGTGCTAATCCGTGGCGGACGAGTAAAAGACTTGCCAGGGGTACGTTATCATATCGTTCGTGGCGCTCTTGATACAGCTGGTGTAGCCAACCGTATGCAAAGCCGTTCTAAATACGGAGCTAAGAGACCTAAGAAAAAATAATTAAACAATAAACGAAAAACAAAAGTTAAGGAAGGAGGAATTTGAATGCCTCGTAAAGGTCCAGTTACAAAACGTGAAGTAATGCCAGATCCGATTTACAATTCAAAATTGGTGACTCGTTTAATCAACCGTATCATGGTTGATGGAAAACGTGGTAAAGCTGCTACAATCTTATATAACGCATTTGAAATGATCAAAGAATCTACAGGAAACGACCCGTTGGAAGTTTTCGAACAAGCTATGAAAAACATCATGCCTGTTTTAGAAGTAAAAGCACGTCGTGTAGGGGGTTCTAACTACCAAGTTCCTATCGAAGTACGTCCAGATCGTCGTATGGCTTTAGGATTACGTTGGTTGGTAAGCTACTCTCGTCTACGCGGTGAAGATACTATGGAAGAGCGTCTAGCTAAAGAAATTATGGATGCTGCTAACAACTCTGGTGCTTCAGTTAAGAAACGTGAAGATACACATAAAATGGCAGAAGCTAACAAAGCTTTCGCTCATTACCGTTGGTAAAATTTTCTTGCAAGAATTTTTTCTTGCAAGAAATTTGCTTTATGGTTGTATAAGTCACCATTTTTCCAATAAAATGGACTTGCAATTACTTTTACAAGAGAGAGGTGTTTGAAGAAGATGGCACAAAGAGAATTTTCTCTACATAATACGAGAAATATCGGTATCATGGCTCATATTGACGCTGGTAAAACAACGGCAACTGAACGTATTTTGTACTATACCGGTAAAATCCATAAGATCGGTGAAACCCACGAGGGTGCTTCACAAATGGACTGGATGGAACAAGAACAAGAACGTGGTATTACCATCACTTCAGCTGCTACTACTGCACAATGGAAAGGGTATCGCGTAAACATCATCGATACTCCTGGACACGTGGACTTCACTATTGAAGTTGAACGTTCCCTACGTGTATTGGATGGCGCTGTCGCTTTACTTGATGCACAATCAGGCGTAGAACCTCAAACTGAAACAGTTTGGCGTCAAGCTACAACTTATGGTGTTCCTCGTATTATATTCGCTAACAAAATGGACAAAATGGGTGCAGATTTCTTATATTCTTTAGGAACTCTCCATGACCGTCTGAATGCTAATGCGCATCCGATTCAATTACCGATTGGTTCTGAAGATACATTCAAAGGTATCATCGATTTAGTCGAAATGAAGGCTGAAATCTATGACAACGATGAAGGTACTGAATACCATGAAGAAGATATCCCTGCGGAATATCTTGAAGCGGCTGAAGAATGGCACACTAAATTAGTTGAAGCTGTTGCTGAAACTGATGAAGCTTTGATGGAAAAATATCTTGATGGTGAAGAAATTACGAAAGAAGAATTGAAACAAGGTATTCGTACTGCTACATGTAATGTAGAATTTTTCCCGATGCTTTGCGGTTCTGCTTTCAAAAATAAAGGCGTTCAATTATTGCTTGACGCAGTTATTGACTACCTTCCATCACCATTGGATGTTGCTGCCATCACAGGTACTGACGTAGACACTGAAGAACAAATCGCTGTTCCTGCAAGCGACGAAGCGCCATTTGCAGCTTTAGCATTTAAAGTTATGACTGACCCGTTTGTAGGCCGTCTGACATTCTTCCGCGTATATGCTGGTACTCTACAAAGTGGTTCTTACGTTCAGAATGCCACTAAAGGCAAACGCGAACGTGTAGGCCGTATCCTACAGATGCACGCTAACCACCGTAACGAAATCCCAGAAGTATTTGCTGGAGATATCGCTGCTGCAGTTGGTTTGAAAGATACAACTACAGGCGACACTTTGTGTGATGAAAAGAAACAAGTAATCCTTGAATCCATGATTTTCCCGGAACCAGTTATCGAAGTTGCTATTGAGCCTAAATCAAAAGCTGACCAAGATAAAATGGGTATCGCGCTACAGAAACTTTCTGAAGAAGATCCTACTTTCCGTGCTTCCACTAACCCAGAGACTGGTCAAACGATCATCGCTGGTATGGGTGAGTTGCACTTGGACATCATCGTTGACCGTATGAGACGTGAGTTCAAAGTTGAAGCTACAGTAGGTGCTCCTCAAGTATCTTACCGTGAAACATTCCGTCAATCAGTTCAATCTGAAGGTAAATTCGTTCGTCAATCAGGTGGTAAAGGTCAATTCGGTCACGTATGGGTTGAATTTACTCCTAATGAAGAAGGAAAAGGCTTTGAGTTTGAAAATGCTATCGTCGGTGGGGTTGTTCCTCGTGAATACATCCCTGCAGTTGAAGCTGGTTTAAGAGACGCAATGGAAAACGGTGTGTTGGCTGGTTATCCTTTAGTTGACGTTAAAGCTAAATTGTATGATGGTTCTTACCATGATGTCGATTCATCTGAAACAGCATTTAAAGTTGCTGCTTCACTTGCTTTGCGTAACGCAGCTAAGAAAGCTGACCCTGCAATCCTTGAACCAATGATGGCTGTAGAAATTACAGTTCCTGATGACTATTTGGGAGATGTAATGGGTCATGTAAGTTCTCGTCGTGGACGTATCGAAGGTACTGAAGCACGCGGTAACGCACAAATCGTTAAGAGCAGCATTCCATTGTCAGAAATGTTTGGATATGCTACAACTTTACGTTCTTCTACACAAGGCCGCGGAACGTTCTCAATGACATTCGATCATTACGAAGCTGTTCCTAAATCTGTTCAAGAAGAAATCATCAAGAAGAGCGGAAAAAATAGCGAAGAGTAATCTCGCTGTTGCTTAGCTTGTATATTGCTTTTTCGAGCACAAATCGGTATACTTTATACGATAGACGATTAAAGTCTAGACAAATTATAAGCACTCAATATGAGGAGGAAATGATTTAAAATGGCAAAAGTAAAATTCGACCGTTCAAAGCCCCATGTAAACGTTGGTACAATCGGACACGTTGACCATGGTAAAACAACATTAACTGCAGCTATCACAACAGTTTTAGCTAAAAAAGGGTTCGCTGAAGCATCTAACTATGCTGCAATCGACAACGCTCCAGAAGAAAGAGAACGTGGTATCACGATCAACACTTCTCACGTTGAATACTCAACTGAAACTCGTCACTACGCTCACGTAGACTGCCCAGGCCATGCTGACTATGTTAAAAACATGATCACTGGTGCTGCACAAATGGACGGAGCTATCTTAGTAGTTTCTGCTGCTGATGGTCCAATGCCACAAACTCGCGAGCACATCTTGTTGTCTCGTCAAGTTGGTGTTCCTTACATCGTAGTATTCTTGAACAAAGTCGACATGGTTGACGATGAAGAATTATTAGAATTAGTTGAAATGGAAGTTCGTGACCTGTTAACAGAATACGATTTCCCTGGCGACGATGTTCCTGTAATCGCTGGTTCAGCTTTGAAAGCTCTTGAAGGCGACCCAGCTTACGAAGAAAAAATCTTGGAATTGATGGCTGCTGTTGACGAATATATCCCAACTCCAGTTCGTCAAACTGACAAGCCATTCATGATGCCTATCGAGGACGTATTCTCAATCACTGGACGTGGTACTGTTGCTACAGGCCGTGTTGAACGTGGACAAGTCCGCGTTGGTGACGAAGTTGAAATCGTCGGTATTGCTGAAGAAACTAAGAAAACAGTTGTTACCGGTGTTGAAATGTTCCGTAAATTATTGGATTACGCTGAAGCTGGCGATAACGTAGGAGCTTTGTTACGTGGTGTTACACGTGAGCAAATCCAACGTGGTCAAGTATTGGCTAAACCAGGTTCAATCACTCCACATACAACTTTCACTGCTGAAATTTATGTACTTTCAAAAGAAGAAGGCGGACGTCACACTCCATTCTTCACTAACTACCGTCCACAATTCTATTTCCGTACAACTGACGTTACAGGCGTATGTAACTTACCAGAAGGCGTTGAAATGGTAATGCCTGGCGACAACGTTACTATGACTATCGAATTGATCCACCCAATCGCTATCGAAGAAGGAACTAAGTTCTCTATTCGTGAAGGTGGACGTACAGTAGGCGCTGGCGTTGTAGCTTCAATCACTAAATAATTTTATTTCAAAATAAAATTCGAAAAACGGGAGCCTCGGCTTCCGTTTTTTTTTTTTTTTGAAAAATTCCGATCCGGGAAGGCGCTCTTGAATAGAGCGTCTTTTTGTGTTGGAGTTGGAGCAAATGGGCTGCCGAAGAGAGAAACACAGAATTTTTACCATATCAGCTTTATCCAGATTAATAATCATATTATATAGAAGAAAGAGGATTTTCGACCGGGTGTACTGAATCTAACCATTGCTGGCATATTCGTGTTTTTGCTGATATATTGCCCAATTTTGAGCATTTTTTGTTGTGACTTCATTCCATGTGAGCTATCTTCACGCGATTTACATGATTAAATCGATTTTATGACGTACTCGCAGCACTTATTGAGCGCGTACTAACCTTTTATTGCTGGTAGGGCAACTTGCACAGCCTCCAGCCGCAAGAGCGCCTTGTTCATGTCACATTTCATGACGCGAGTCGTCATCATTTTGGTGATTTTCTTTTTTTTAGGGTGTAAAGTAAGAAACATCACAAAGCATTAATACACCAGAAAAATTATCAGCAAAAGGAGAATCTATATGGAGAACATTAATTATGCAGATACAACTTTCGTCTTCCTCGCAACAATCCTTGTCATGATGATGACGCCGGCTTTATCCCTATTCTACGGAGGGATGGTCCGGAAGAAAAATGTCCTCAGCACGACGATGCACAGTTATGCTGCCATCGCTATCGTTTCTATCCAATGGCTATTATTCGGATATTCTTTTGTATTCGGAGGCGACTCAAAATTTTTCGGCGATTTGTCCTTCACATTACTCAACGGTGTAGGCTTCACGCCTATTGATTACGCACCGACCATTCCGCATCAACTATTCATGATGTTCCAGATGGCTTTCGCAATCATCACCCCAGCCTTGATTTCAGGAAGCATCGCGGAACGCATGAAGTTTCCCGCATTCCTTGCCTTCATCCTTTTATGGACGACTTTCGTCTATGATCCGATTGCCCACTGGATCTGGGGAAATGGCGGTTGGATCCGCGAACTGGGTGCACTCGACTTTGCTGGCGGGAGCGTCATCCATATCAGTTCAGGTATATCGGCTCTGGTAGCAGCCATTTATCTAGGCAAAAGAAAAAACCACGATTCCGTCAAGCCGCATAATATTCCGATGACGATGATCGGTGCCGGCCTTCTGTTGTTCGGCTGGTTTGGCTTCAACGCCGGAAGCGCTCTGGCGATCAACGATATTGCACTGGATGCCTTCATCACTACAAACACTGCCGCTGCCACAGCCGGCATAAGCTGGATGATCTGTGAATGGATCATCCACAAGAAACCGACTGCTCTTGGATTTGTCAGCGGAATCGTTGCTGGTCTGGTTTCCATCACGCCTGGCGCCGGATTCGTCAGCCCGGTTTCAGCCTTAGCCATCGGTTTCATCGGCGGTATCGTCTGCTTCTACGGCGTATCCGTTCTGAAGAAGAAATTTGATTATGATGATGCACTTGATGCATTCGGTTGCCATGGTATCGGAGGAATCTGGGGTGGAATCGCAACTGGTATCTTCGCATCAAGCAGCATCAATCCTGCCATTGAAGGCGGGTTGGTAGATGGCAGTGCCTCACTTTTGATTGCAGAAGTTGTCAGCATTTTAGCTGTGCTTGCATACGCGGGTATCATGTCCTATCTACTGTTGAAACTAATCAGTAAATTCATGCCAATGCGTGTCTCTGCAGAGGAGGAAGAAATCGGATTGGATTATGCTCTCCATGGCGAAACAGCATATGGCAGTCTCGCCGTAGCTTTGAGTGATAACAATTATTCAAATACAGCTGCGTCTGTCGTGCCGGGCGAATTGAGAACGGCTTTCCAAAAATTGCAGGAGCGCACTTTCGGAAGCAACGATCAAGAATTGGCCTTCGCGAATGTTTCTCTGGAAGACCTTAAAAAGTCAGTTGTTGTGGAATACCAAGCCTCCGGCGCAACAACAGGCGGTCAAGATGCACAAACTAAAATCACCAAAATTGAAATCATCACGAACGAAAGTAAATTTGAAGGTTTGAAAAAAGCACTGAACAGCATCGGCATCACAGGCATGACCGTTTTCGATGTATTCGGCTACGGCATGCAAAAAGGGCATAGCACCTATTATAGGGGCGTCGAGACCGAAGCCGACCTGCTGCCAAAGATCCGTGTCGAAGTTGTCGTCAGCACGGTTCCCGTCCAAGAAGTAGTCGATGCTGCCAGAAAAGCATTGTACACAGGCAACATCGGGGATGGAAAAATTTTCATATATAATGTAGAAAACGTCATCCGCGTCAGCACAGGTGATGAAGGCAAGAAAGCTTTGGAATATCCAAACGAATAAGCAATAAGGGACTGTCTCATGCGAGATGGTCCCTTATTTAATTTTGTTGCATTTCTCGAGTCAGGATATTCAACATTACCATGGGGCTTGCATTCTTCTTACAGATCAGTATAATAGTGAAGGGACAAAATACTTCACAGTGCTCAGGCAATACAAGTCATTTGGATAATAGCAGAAACTGAATATTATTTTCAGAAAAGACTTGCTTTAACTAAGGGGATTATGTATAATATATTGGTACGGCATTCATGGTTATGAATAATGTATTGGGGACCGTTCATTCGGGAACTGCAGCTAAGAGACGAGAGGTTGCGACACACCCGGTCGCTTTGTCACGGCGGGTGTGCCGGGGAATTTTCGTGGAGCTAGTCTTATGAATTACATCTGACGAAGGAGGGAACAACATGGCAAAACAAAAAATACGTATTCGTTTAAAAGCATATGAACACCGTGCTCTTGATCAATCAGCGGATAAAATCGTGGAAACAGCAAAAAGAACGGGAGCTACCGTTTCTGGTCCGATTCCATTGCCGACTGAAAGATCACTATACACAGTGATTCGTGCTACTCACAAGTACAAAGATTCTCGTGAGCAGTTCGAAATGCTTACACACAAACGTCTAATCGACATCATCAACCCAACAACAAAAACTGTTGACGCTTTGATGAAACTTGACTTACCAAGCGGCGTAGACATCGAAATCAAATTATAATCAAACCTATCATATAAAAAACAAACGGAGGTGTTACCATGACCAAAGGAATCTTAGGCAAAAAAGTAGGAATGACTCAATTCTTTACTGCAAACGGTGAGTTAGTACCAGTTACAGTTATCGAAGCTACTCCAAACGTTGTTTTACAAGTTAAAACCAACGAAACGGACGGCTACGAAGCGGTACAACTAGGCTACCAAGAAATGCGTGAAGTATTGTCAAACAAACCTGCTAAGGGTCATGCAGCAAAAGCAAAAACTGCTCCTAAGCGCTTCATTCGTGAATTTAACAATGTTGAGCTAGGAGAATACGAAGTAGGAAAAGAAATCAAAGTTGATATCTTTGAAGCCGGCGACATTGTTGATGTTACTGGTACCACTAAAGGACATGGCTTCCAAGGCGTAATCAAACGTCACGGACAAAGCCGCGGACCAATGGCCCACGGATCTCGTTACCATCGTCGTCCGGGTTCAATGGGTGCTGCTTCATTCCCATCCCGCGTATTCAAAGGTAAAAAATTAGCAGGACGTATGGGTAACGACCGCGTTACTATCCAAAACCTTGAAGTCGTTATGGTTGACGTTGAGAAAAACGTTATCCTGATCAAAGGTAACGTACCTGGTTCTAAAAAATCATTAATCGAAATCAAAGTAGCTCGCAAAGCTGCAAACAAATAATATAAAAGAGAGGAGGAACGAGAAAAATGCCAAACGTAGCCTTATTTAAACAAGATGGAACACAAAACGGTGAAGTAACTTTGAATGAAGAAATCTTTGGGATTGAGCCTAACGAAAACGTTGTTTACGATGCAATCATCATGCAACGCGCTTCTTTAAGACAAGGAACTCACGCAGTAAAAAACCGCAGCGCTGTCAGCGGTGGTGGTCGTAAACCATGGAAACAAAAAGGAACAGGCCGTGCACGCCAAGGTTCAATCCGTTCACCACAATGGGTTGGCGGTGGAGTTGTCTTTGGACCAACACCTCGTTCTTACAGCTATAAATTAAACAAGAAAGTTCGTCGCTTAGCTATCAAATCAGTTCTTTCAACGAAAGTTGCTGAAGGAGACTTGATCGTAGTTGAAACATTGAACTTCGATGCACCAAAAACAAAAGAATTTGCAAATGTGTTGAAAAACCTTAACGTTGATACGAAAGTATTGGTTGTTGTAGAAAACGACAACGATTTTGCAGCATTATCAGCACGTAACCTTCCTGGCGTAACAGTCGTTAACGAAACAGGAATCAACGTATTGGATGTTGTTTCAAACAACAAATTAGTCTTGACACAAGCTGCTCTTTCTAAGGTAGAGGAGGCTCTTATATAATGGAAGCAACAGACGTTATCAAACGCCCAATCATCACGGAAGCTTCTATGCTTGCAATGGATGAAAAGAAATATACCTTTGAAGTGGATGTACGTGCTAACAAAACATTAGTTAAACAATCTATCGAATCATTGTTCGGTGTAGATGTTAAAAACGTAAACATCATGAATGTACGCGGCAAACTTAAACGTATGGGCAAATACAAAGGCTATACAAAAAAACGCCGTAAAGCAATCATCACTTTGACTGAAAATTCTAAAACAATCGAATTATTCGAAAATTAATTTACTGAAATAATCAAATAGGAGGGGAAAAAACGTGGCGATTAAGAAATACAAACCTACCACAAACGGCCGTCGTAATATGACTGGTTCTGATTTCGCAGAAATTACAAAAACAACACCTGAGAAATCTTTGGTCGAACCAATCAAAAGAAAAGCCGGTCGCAACAACCAAGGTAAAATTACCGTTCGTCATCAAGCTGGTGGACACAAACGTGCTTACCGTGTGATCGACTTCAAACGTAATAAAGATGGAGTCGTTGGTATCGTAAAAGCTGTCGAGTACGATCCAAACCGCACTGCAAACATCGCGTTGATCCAATATGTTGATGGAATCAAAACTTACATTATTGCCCCTAAAGGCATCGAAGTAGGCCAACAAATCGAATCTGGAGTAGGATCTGATATCAAAATCGGAAACGCAATGCCATTGTCAACTATCCCAGTCGGTACTGTTATCCACAACATCGAAACAAAACCAGGCAAAGGCGGTCAATTGATCCGTTCAGCTGGTACAAGTGCTCAAGTACTTGGACAAGAAGGTAAATATACATTAGTTCGTTTGAACTCAAGCGAAGTTCGTTTAATCCTTTCAACTTGCCGTGCAACAATCGGTTCAGTAGGTAACGAACAACACGAATTGATCAACATCGGTAAAGCTGGACGTAACCGTTGGTTGGGTAAACGCCCTACTGTCCGTGGTTCTGTAATGAACCCGAACGATCACCCACACGGTGGTGGTGAAGGTAAATCTCCAATCGGACGCAAAGCGCCAGTTACTCCTTGGGGTAAACCTGCTCTTGGTTACAAAACTCGTAGCAAGAAAGCTAAATCTAGCAAGTTAATCGTTCGTGGCCGTAAAAAATAATTATCACAACAATAATTAACTGAAGCAACACATAATCGAAAGGAGGCTTCACCATGGGTCGTAGTTTGAAAAAAGGACCTTTTGTCGATGAACATTTAATTAAGAAAGTTGAAGCTGCTCTAGCTAGCGAAAAGAAACAAGTAATTAAAACTTGGTCTCGCCGCTCTACAATTTTCCCACAATTCATCGGACAAACGATTGCAGTTTATGATGGAAGAAAACACGTTCCAGTTTACATTCAAGAAGACATGGTAGGACACAAATTAGGAGAATTCGCTCCAACAAGAACATACCGTGGCCATGCCGCAGACGACAAGAAAACAGGTCGCCGTTAATTACGAGGGGAGGAAATAACATGCCAGAACAAATCACAGCTGCAAAAGCATCTGCACAAACTGTTCGCATTGCCGCTCGTAAGGTTCGTTTAGTAGTGGATCTTATCAGAGGCAAGAGCATCGGAGAAGCAATCTCCATTCTGAAATTCACACCACGTGGCGCTTCGCCCGTTGTAGAAAAAGTGTTGATGTCAGCAATTGCCAATGCAGAACATAATTATGATTTAGATATCGAAAACTTGGTAGTAAGCGAGGCTTATGTTAACGAAGGACCAACGATGAAACGTTTCCGTCCTCGTGCAAAAGGATCAGCTTCACCAATCATGAAACGTACTAGCCACATCACAATCGTGGTATCAGAAAAGAAGGAGGGATAATCTGTGGGTCAAAAAATTCATCCATTAGGATTACGTGTCGGCATCATTCGTGACTGGGATGCTAAATGGTACGCTGAAAAAGATTTCGCAGCTTTCTTACATGAAGATTTACGTATCCGTAAATATATCGCAAAGAACTTAAGCGAAGCTTCTGTTTCTAAAATTGAAATTGAACGTGCAGCTAACCGCGTAAACGTTTCTATCCATACTGCCAAACCTGGTATGGTAATCGGTAAAGGCGGTTCTGAAGTTGAAAAAACTCGTAAAGAGTTAAATGAACTTACTGGTAAAAAAGTACACATCAACATCGTGGAAATCAAAAGACCAGACTTGGATGCTAAATTAGTTGCTGAAGGTATCGCTAAACAGTTGGAAAACCGTGTAGCTTTCCGTCGTGCGCAAAAACAAGCAATCCAACGTACAATGAGATCTGGCGCTAAAGGGATCAAAACGCAAGTTTCTGGTCGTTTGAATGGTGCAGATATCGCTCGTGCTGAAACTCATGCTGAAGGAACTGTTCCATTGCATACATTGCGTGCGGACATCGACTACGCTTGGGAAGAAGCAGATACAACTTATGGTAAATTAGGCGTTAAAGTTTGGATTTACCGTGGTGAAGTTTTACCAGCAAAAAAAACAACTGAGAAAGGAGGGAAATAACCAATGTTAGTACCTAAACGTGTAAAACACCGTCGTGAGTTCCGTGGAAAAATGCGCGGAGAAGCTAAAGGCGGAAAAGAAGTAGTTTTCGGCGAATATGGTTTGCAAGCTGTTGACTCTCATTGGATCACAAACCGTCAGATCGAAGCTGCTCGTATCGCTATGACTCGTTACATGAAACGTGGTGGGAAAGTTTGGATCAAAATATTCCCTCACAAATCATATACATCCAAAGCTATCGGAGTCCGTATGGGTTCTGGTAAAGGGGCACCTGAAGGTTGGGTATCTCCAGTTAAACGCGGCAAAATCATGTTTGAAGTAGCAGGCGTCCCTGAAGAAGTGGCACGCGAAGCTCTACGTCTTGCATCTCACAAATTGCCAGTTAAAACAAAAATTGTAAAACGTAAAGAAATTGGTGGTGAATCGAATGAAGGCTAATGAACTTAAAGAGTTATCCACTGCTGAAATGATTGATAAAGAAAAACAATTCAAAGATGAATTATTCAATCTACGATTCCAACTTGCAACCGGACAGTTAGAAAATACTGCCCGCTTGAAAGAAGTACGCAAATCAATTGCACGTATTAAAACTGTATTGCGACAACAAGAATTGCAAAAATAGTAGATCAGCAAAGGAGGTCACAACGAAATGACTGAAGAACGTAACCAACGTAAAGTCTACCAAGGTGTTGTTGTTTCCGATAAGATGGATAAAACAATTGTCGTAGAAGTATCTACAACAAAAACACATTCAACTTATGGTAAACGCGTTAAGTACTCTAAAAAGTACAAAGCACATGATGAAAACAACCAAGCTAAAATGGGAGATGTAGTTAGAATTATGGAGACTCGTCCTCTATCTGCTACTAAAAACTTCCGCTTACTGGAAGTTGTTGAAGAATCAGTAATCATCTAATCAGACAAATAAATATTTTTATATCCGGAAGGAGGATACTGAAGTGATACAAACAGAATCCCGCTTAAGAGTTGCCGACAATTCAGGCGCTAAAGAAGTGTTAACTATCAAAGTGTTAGGTGGTTCAAACCGCAAATTCGCAGGAATTGGTGATACAATCGTCTGCACAGTAAAACAAGCTACACCCGGTGGTGTTGTCAAAAAGGGTGATGTAGTTAAAGCTGTTATCGTTCGTACGAAACACGGCGCACACCGTAAAGATGGTTCTTACATCAAATTTGACGAAAATGCTTGTGTAATCATTCGTGACGACAAGAGCCCTCGTGGAACACGTATCTTTGGACCAGTTGCACGCGAATTGCGTGACAACAACTACATGAAGATCGTTTCCCTTGCTCCAGAAGTATTGTAATCAACTGTCATAAATGAAGGAGGTGCAACAAAGCATGCACGTAAAAACTGGTGATAAAGTTAAAGTCATTACTGGAAAAGATAAAGGTAAAGAAGGAGTCATCCTTAAAACTTTCCCTAAAAAAGATCGTGTTATTGTCGAAGGCATTAATATTGTCAAGAAACATCGCAAAGCTTCTCAAACAAACCCAACAGGTGGAATTCTTGAAGAAGCAGCACCTATCCATGTTTCTAACATTATGTTAATTGATGCTAAAACTGGCGAACCTACTCGCGTAGGATCTAAAGTCGTAGATGGCAAAAAAGTCCGCGTTTCCAAAAAAACCGGCGAAATCATTGATTAATTATTAGAGGAAGGAGGATATTCTAAATGAACCGTTTAAAAGAAAAATACACAAAAGAAATCGTTCCATCATTGATGGAAAAATTTGAATACACTTCAATCATGCAAACACCTAAAATTGACAAAATTGTCATCAACATGGGTGTGGGTGATGCAGTGTCAAACACAAAAAACCTAGATAAAGCAGTTGAAGAACTAACTTTGATCTCTGGTCAAAAACCAGTCATCACATTAGCTAAAAAATCAATCGCTGCATTCCGTTTACGTGAAGGTATGCCTATCGGCACTAAAGTTACTTTACGTGGCGAAAGAATGTACGACTTCTTGGATAAACTAGTAACAGTTTCATTACCACGTGTACGTGACTTCCGTGGGATCAGCAAAAAATCTTTTGATGGTCGTGGAAACTATACTTTAGGTATCAAAGAACAATTGATTTTCCCAGAAGTTGACTATGATAGAGTCGACAAAGTACGTGGTATGGATATCGTTATCGTAACTACTGCTAACACTGACGAAGAATCAAGAGAATTATTGACACAACTTGGAATGCCATTCCAAAAATAAGCTAAGGAGGCGAATAATAATTGGCTAAAAAATCCATGATTGCTAAAAACAAACGTCCCGCAAAACATTCTACTCAAGCTTACTCTCGTTGTGAACGTTGCGGACGTCCACATTCAGTTTATCGCAAATTCAAACTTTGCCGTATTTGCTTCCGTGAACTTGCCTATAAAGGACAAATTCCCGGCGTGAAAAAGGCTAGCTGGTAATTTAACCATACTCGCAAAAGGAGGTATAATGTAAATGGTCATGACAGATCCAATCGCAGATTTCTTAACTCGTATTCGTAATGCCAACATGGTACGTCACGAATCTTTAGAAGTGCCTGCATCAAAGACAAAATTAGAGATCGCTAACATTCTTAAGGCTGAAGGTTTCATCAAAAACTTTGATTACACTTCAGACGATAAACAAGGTGTTATCCGTGTATTCTTAAAATATGGTCCAAACAACGAACGCGTCATCACTGGTTTGAAACGTATTTCAAAACCAGGTTTGCGTGTATACGCTAAAACTGGCGACATCCCTAAAGTATTGAATGGTTTAGGAATCGCAATCGTGTCTACTTCTGAAGGTGTTATCACCGACAAAGAAGCAAGAGCGAAAAACATCGGCGGCGAAGTATTAGCTTACATTTGGTAATTTTTAAAAAAAATAAGAGAAAATAAAGGAGGTGCAGCCCTGTGAGTCGTATTGGAAATAAAGCAATCGAAATCCCAGCTGGCGTAACCGTTACTCAACAAGGTAACACTGTTACGGTTAAAGGCCCTAAAGGCGAATTAACTAGCACATTTAATGAAATGATCGGCATCAAGATCGATGGAAACACTGTTACTTTCACTCGTCCTAACGAAGAGAAATTCACTAAATCCATTCATGGTACTACACGCGCGTTGGTAAACAACATGGTTGTAGGTGTATCTGAAGGATTTATGAAAGAATTGGACTTAGTAGGGGTTGGGTACCGTGCTCAATTGCAAGGCAACAAACTTGTATTGAACGTCGGCTATTCTCATCCAGTTGAATTCACACCAGAAGACGGTATCGAAGTGGAAGTACCAACTAACACTAAGATCATCGTTAAAGGTTACGATAAAGCTAAAGTTGGCGCTTTGGCAGCCAACATCCGCGGCGTACGCCCACCAGAGCCTTACAAAGGTAAAGGTATCAAATACGTTAACGAAATCATCCGTCGTAAAGAAGGTAAGACAGGTAAATAATAGTCCGCTATTATTACTTGCTTCCTGAACGACCCAACAAAATAACATTAAAGAGGTGACAATTGTGATTACTAAACCAGATAAAAACAAAGTGCGCCAAGCTAGACACGCACGCGTAAGAAGAAAAATCTCTGGTACTGCAGAGTGCCCACGCTTGAACGTTTTCCGTTCCAACAAAAACATCTACGCTCAATTAATTGATGACGTAGCGGGTGTGACGCTAGCAAGTGCCTCTACAAAAGAAACAGAAATCGCAACCGGTACTAAAACTGAAGCTGCTGCTGCAGTTGGAAAACTGATTGCTGAACGTTCTGTTGCTAAAGGTATCAAAAAAGTAGTCTTTGACCGTGGTGGCTATCTGTACCATGGCCGTGTACAGGCTTTAGCTGAAGCTGCTCGCGAAAATGGACTAGATTTCTAAGAAAAGGAGGATAACCACACATGGTTTATGTTGACCCAAATCATATTGAATTAGAAGACCGCGTTGTTGCGATCAATCGTGTAACAAAAGTTGTTAAAGGTGGACGTCGTCTACGTTTTGCTGCTTTAGTTGTTGTAGGAGACAGAAACGGACATGTAGGATTCGGTACTGGTAAAGCAGCCGAGGTTCCAGAAGCTATTCGTAAAGCTATCGAATCTGCTAAAAAGAGCCTTATTGAAGTTCCAATGTCTGAATCAACAATCCCTCATCAAGTTATCGGATCTTTCTGTGGCGGTAACGTAATGTTGAAACCTGCTAAATCCGGTTCCGGAGTTTCTGCAGGCGGACCAGTCCGTGCCGTTGTCGAATTAGCTGGTATCGCTGATATCACAAGCAAATCCCTTGGTTCTAACACACCTATCAACATGGTACGTGCTACAATCGATGGCTTGAAACAGTTGAAAAATGCTGAAGACGTTGCGAAATTACGCGGCAAAACAGTTGAAGAATTACTAGGATAAGGAGGACTACATAATGGCAGAAGTAAAGATCACTTTAAAACGCAGCTTGATTGGACGTCCTCAAAACCAAAAAGATACTTGCAAAGCTTTGGGATTGTCCAAAATCGGCAAATCTGTTGTTAAACCAGCTAACCCAGCTATCTTGGGCATGGTCAACACAGTAAGCCACTTAGTTACATCAGAAGAAGTTAAATAATAAACATCAGATTAAAGGAGGTGCCAAGTTACTATGAAACTTCATGAATTAAAACCTGCTGTAGGTTCACGTAAAGAACGTAACCGTGTCGGTCGCGGATCTTCATCCGGTAATGGTAAAACATCCGGTCGTGGACATAAAGGCCAAAAAGCTCGTTCAGGCGGCGGTGTGAGACTTGGATTCGAGGGTGGACAAACTCCATTGTTCCGTCGTCTTCCAAAACGTGGATTCACGAACATCAACCGTAAGGAATATGCTGTAATCAACTTAGAAATCTTAAACCGTTTCGAAGATGGTACAGAAGTTACTCCAGCTTTATTAGTTGAAACTGGTATTGTCAAAGATGAAAAATCAGGCATCAAAGTTTTGGGCAACGGAAGCGTTGAGAAAAAACTGACAGTTAAAGCTAATAAATTCTCCGAAGCAGCACAAAAAGCTATCGAAGCTGCAGGTGGGACTGTTGAGGTGATCTAATGTTTGCTCTTCTGAAAAATGCATTTCAGGCGAAGGACATTAGAAATAGAATCTTTTTTACTCTAGGTATGTTGATTGTGTTCCGTCTCGGAACACATATTACTGTACCGGGTGTTGATGCGGGTGCCATCACAAACTTGGCATCGACGGGCTTGTTCAGTCTGTTGAACACATTCGGAGGTGGAGCACTGAGTCAGTATTCCATTTTCGCTATGGGTGTTTCGCCATACATCACTTCTTCTATTGTCGTTCAATTGTTACAAATGGACATTGTTCCGAAATTTGTGGAATGGTCCAAACAGGGTGAAGTAGGTAGAAGAAAGTTAAATCAAGTTACAAGATATTTGACAGTCATTTTAGCATTTGTGCAATCTGTCGGTGTTTCGATCGGTTTCAATCAACTCTCTAATTTGGGTTTGGTCAACGATCCAGGTATGACAACCTATATGATCATCGCGTTAGTGATGACGGCAGGTTCGATGCTTGTTGTTTTTCTCGGAGAATCCATTTCAATGCACGGTATCGGAAACGGCACGTCATTGATCATCTTCTCAGGTATCATCGCAAGAATCCCAACAGATCTTTACACTTATTACAATGATCGTTTTGTGGATGCAGGATCCGATTTAATGAACAACATTTTGTTCTCGGTTGCGCTTTTGACAGCAATATTATTGGTGGTCATACTCGTTGTGTACGTTCAACAAGCTGAACGTAAAATCCCCATTCAATATTCCAAGCGTGCTTCCGGATCTAATCAATCTGCGCATTTACCTTTAAAAATCAATTCTGCTGGAGTTATTCCAGTAATCTTTGCCAGTTCTTTCATGATGACCCCGCAGACGATCCTTGGATTTTTCGCGGCAAGTCAAAGTGAAGCTAGCTGGTATCAAATTTTGTCAACCATCTTTAATTACCGTGAACCCATCGGTGCAACAATCTATACGGTATTGATCGTTGTCTTCACTTACTTCTATGCCTTCATTCAGATCAATCCTGAAAAGATGGCAGAGAACTTGCAAAAGCAAGGCGGCTATATTCCAAGTGTACGTCCGGGTAAAGGGACAGAAGATTACATTTCCGGCATGATTATGCGATTAAGTACGGTCGGCGCGCTATTTCTTGGACTGATTGCGTTATTGCCTATCATTGCCTCAGGTTTGTGGGATTTGCCGGACTCGCTCGCCCTTGGCGGTACAAGTCTTCTGATTGTAGTTGGTACTGCATTGGAAACGGCAAGACAAATTGAAGGTCGAATGGTTAAACGTAATTACCAAGGATTTATTCAATAGTAAGTTTGTGGGGGGGAAAGTGATTTCCTCGTCACATATTCTTACATCTTTAGGAGGCAGTAAAATGATGAACCTAATTATTATGGGTCTTCCCGGTGCTGGAAAAGGAACACAGGCTGAAAAGATCATCGCGAAATACAATATTCCGCATATCTCTACAGGAGACATGTTCCGAGCTGCCATGAAAAATGAGACAGCCTTGGGCCTGGAAGCAAAATCATATATGGATAAAGGCGAACTTGTTCCAGATGAAGTTACAAACGGAATCGTTAAAGAGAGATTAGCAGAATCTGATACTGAAAAAGGCTTTTTATTGGATGGTTTTCCAAGAACCCTGGTACAAGCAAAAGCTCTTGAAGCTATCATGGATGAACTCGACAAAAAAATCGATGCTGTTATTAACATTGATGTGAACCCTGAAGTTTTAATGCAACGTCTAACGGGTAGAATCATTTGCCGCTCTTGCGGAGCGACTTACCACAAAGAGAACAATCCTCCCAAAGTGGAAGGAACGTGCGATCGTTGTGGCGGACACGAATTCTATCAACGCGAAGATGATAAACCTGAAACCGTAGAAAATCGCATTCAGATTAATCTAGAACAGTCTCAACCAATCATTGCATTTTACAGCGAAAAAGGATTGGTACACAATGTGGATGGCGGAATCGGCATCGACAACTTGTTTACCGAAATCCAAAAGATTATAGAATAGTTGCAAATGTCATTTGAAATTAATCGGAATTTTCTTTTCAATTGATACTTGCTATGGTATAATCTAGCAGTTAGAGTAAAAATTGCCAAGACATAAGATTAATCAGCTCAACAGAATGTTAGGAGGTTAGCAGGCGTGGCGAAAGACGATGTAATTGAGATCGAAGGAGTTGTCGTTGAAACTTTGCCCAATGCAATGTTTAAAGTCGAACTTGAAAATGGTCACATAGTATTAGCTCACGTATCTGGTAAAATTAGAATGCATTACATCCGCATTTTGCCAGGCGATAAAGTTACGGTAGAATTATCACCGTACGATCTTACTCGTGGACGCATTACTTACCGCTTTAAATAATTGCACTCCATCACTAAATAGGAGGGAATTTAAATGAAAGTTAGAGCATCAGTAAAACCCATTTGCGAAAAATGCAAAGTCATTCGCCGCAATGGTCGTGTTATGGTGATTTGCGAAAATCCCAAACACAAACAACGCCAAGGATAATAACAAGGAGGTGCCTATAAATGGCTCGTATCGCAGGAGTAGATGTTCCGCGTGACAAACGTGTAGTTATTTCATTAACTTATATTTTTGGTATCGGATTGAACACAGCTCAAAAAGTTTTAGCAGCAGCTGAGGTTTCAGAAGATACTCGCGTTCGTGATTTAACGAATGATGAATTAGACCGTATCCGTATTGAAGTGGATAAATTAAAGGTTGAAGGCGATCTTCGTCGTGAAGTTAACCTAAATATTAAACGATTGATTGAAATTGGATCTTACAGAGGAATGCGTCACCGTCGTGGTTTGCCTGTTCGCGGACAAAACACTAAGAACAACGCACGCACTCGTAAAGGCCCATCTAAAGCAGTCACTGGTAAGAAAAAATAATAATTAAGTGAAGGAGGTCAAAACTTCATGGCTAAAAAAGTAGCTCGCAAACGCCGCGTGAAAAAGAATGTTGAAGCTGGTGTAGCACATATCCGCTCAACTTTTAATAATACTATTGTTATGATTACAGATGTTCATGGAAATGCTATTTCATGGTCATCAGCAGGTTCATTAGGATTCAGAGGTTCTCGTAAATCTACTCCTTATGCTGCACAAATGGCTGCAGAAGCAGCAGCTAAAGTTTCTATGGAACATGGCATGAAAACAGTTGAAGTAGCTGTTAAAGGTCCTGGTTCTGGACGTGAAGCTGCCATTCGTTCATTACAAGCAGCAGGTTTGGAAGTTACCGCAATCCGCGACGTAACGCCTATTCCTCATAATGGATGCCGTCCACCAAAACGTCGTCGTGTTTAATTGAGAATTGTACTTGTATGTAACGAAACGCAATGGACTCACTAACATGAACTTCACGTTTTGAAAGGGGTAAATTGATAAATGATCGAAATTGAAAAACCAAGAATTGAAACGATTGAGATCAGCGAAGATGCTAAATTCGGCAAATTCGTTGTAGAACCACTAGAACGCGGTTATGGAACAACACTTGGGAACTCATTACGTCGAATTCTATTATCTTCACTTCCTGGTACAGCTGTAACAACTATCCAAATCGATGGTGTTCTACACGAATTTTCAACGATTGATGGTGTTGTCGAGGATGTTACCCAAATCATTCTGAACATCAAAAAATTAGCTTTGAAATTGTATACGGACGAAGACAAAACAATCGAGATTGACGTAAAAGGTCCAGCAGTCGTGACTGCAGCGGATATTACCCATGACAGCGATGTGGAAATCTTAAACCCTGATTTATATATATGTACAGTTTCAGAGGGAGCACATTTTCATGTTCGCTTGGACGTAAAAAATGGCCGTGGTTATGTTCGTTCCGAATATAACAAGACGGAAGATATGCCGATCGGTGTTTTGCCAGTCGACTCCATCTATACTCCAATCAGCAAAGTGAATTATCAGGTTGAAAACACTCGTATCGGACAAAAAAATATTTACGATAAATTAACGTTGGATGTCTGGACAGATGGTTCCATCAGCCCGGAAGAAGCAGTCAGCTTGGCTGCCAAAATTTTAACGGAACATTTGAATATTTTTGTTAATCTGACCGATGAAGCCCGCAAGGCCGAGATAATGGTTGAAAAAGAAGAAACACATAAAGAAAAAATGCTGGAAATGACTATCGAAGAATTGGATTTATCCGTACGTTCTTATAACTGTTTGAAACGCGCAGGCATCAACACAGTCCAAGAATTGACAGACAAGTCTGAAGCAGAGATGATCAAAGTACGTAATCTGGGACGCAAATCACTTGAAGAAGTGAAAAACAAGCTGAATGATCTTAATCTAGGCTTGCGTCAAGACGACTAGTACTGTACAAAGGAGGAAAACCTAGGATGGCTTACCGTAAATTAGGACGCACAAGCGCCCAAAGAAAAGCAATGCTTCGTGATTTGACTACTGACTTACTCATCAACGAACGAATCGTTACAACTGAAGCTCGTGCTAAAGAAATTCGTTCAACTACTGAAAAGATGATTACTTTAGGCAAACGTGGAGATTTATCTGCTCGTCGTTTAGCAGCAGCATACGTTCGTAACGAAGTTGCAGATGTACGTGAAGAAGATGACAAAATCGTTGTTCAATCAGCTTTACAAAAATTGTTCTCTGATATCGCACCTCGCTATGCAGAACGTCAAGGCGGATACACACGTATCTTGAAGACAGAACCTCGTCGTGGCGACGCTGCACCAATGGTTATCATTGAATTAGTATAATTCAATCGCATAATGATGAAACGTTCACTTTTAGATGAAATAGAGTGTTATGATGATGGGATTGCTTCTGGCTTCCCTAGTCTAGCTCAAGGTTCTTCCGAAGATCGCATGATCTTCGGGAGGGCATTTTTTCATCAAAAAAAGTGCTTTTTTTATCAAAAGAAACTAGAAAATGCCACTATATTTTCTAGTTTCTTTTGATATATAAATAAAAGCGTTTTATTTCCGTGCTGTGTCAAGACAGTGGATGAAAAATATGGAAGAGTAGTTTATACTTACAAAGTAGACATTCCTTTTCCGTAATTTTCATCTTTTTTTATACCCGCTTGGCTGTGGGGCGGATGAACGGTTACGGGTAGTAAGATTCAACTATAGAGAAAGTAGGACAGCCATCATGAATGAAATTATCGAGTTGCGCAATGTGACTTTTTCCTATTCAGAGGAAGATGCAAGACCTGCATTGAACAACGTTTCGTTAACAATCCAGCAGGGTGAATGGATCGCCATCATCGGGCCAAACGGTTCAGGCAAGTCAACCTTGGCCAAAACGATCAACGGCTTGATAGAAGCGAACTCCGGAGAAGTGATCATTGAAGGGATACCTTTAAATGCAGAGACGGTTTGGGATGTACGCAAAAAAATCGGGATGGTTTTCCAGAATCCGGACAATCAGTTCGTCGGTTCGACCGTTCAGGACGATGTTGCCTTCGGTTTGGAGAATGTCGGTATTCCCCGTGAGGAAATGGTGAAGCGCGTTGCTGATGCAGTAGCGGCTGTGAACATGGCCGATTTCATGGATAAGGAGCCGGCACGTCTTTCGGGCGGACAGAAGCAACGGGTGGCGATTGCTGGGATCGTGGCGTTGTCTCCTGACATCATCATCCTGGATGAGGCGACGACCATGTTGGATCCGGAAGGCCGTCATGAAGTCATCGAGACCATCCAGGAGATCAAGGAAAAAGAAAATTTGACTGTGATTTCGATCACCCATGACATCGATGAGGCCGCCAAAGCGAACCGCATTTTTGTGATGGAAGCCGGGCAGTTGAAACGGATCGGCACACCGGAAGAGATATTCAGCTTGGGCAAGGAAATCATCGATATCGGATTGGATATCCCATTCCCTGAAAAGCTGAAATACCAATTGAAGAGACAGGGACTGGAAGTTCCTGAAGAATATTTGACTGAGGAAGGGATGGTGAGTTGGTTATGGACATTACTTTCGAAAAAGTAGGCTATTCCTACTCGGCCGGAACGCCCTTCGAAAATCGGGCACTTTATGATGTGAATCTGAATATCCCGGACGGTAGCTATACGGCATTGATCGGCCATACCGGCAGCGGCAAGTCGACGGTCACGCAGCATCTGAACGCATTATTGAAGCCAACTGAAGGCAGCGTAACGATCGGAGACCGCATCATAACGAACAAATCGAACAACAAAAACCTGAAGGACCTGCGCAAAAAAGTGGGGATTGTGTTCCAGTTTCCGGAGTCGCAGCTGTTCGAGGAGACGATTGCGAAGGATATCGCCTTCGGTCCGATGAACTTCGGCGTCAGTGAAGCGGACGCAATGGCGATTGTGAGGCGCGTGTTGCCTTTGGTCGGCTTGGATGAGTCCTTCATGGAGCGTTCCCCGTTCGATCTCTCAGGGGGTCAAATGAGACGCGTAGCGATCGCTGGAGTATTGGCGATGGAACCGGAAGTGCTGGTTTTGGATGAACCGACGGCTGGATTGGATCCTGCCGGCAGACGCGAAATCATGAATATGTTTTATCAACTCCATATCGACAAAGGCTTGACCATCGTATTGGTCACGCATCAGATGAATGATGTCGCAACGTTTGCGGATCATGTGGTCATCCTTGAGAAAGGTACGGTTGTCCGGATGGGCCCGCCAGCAGAGATTTTCCAGGATGCCGCTTGGCTCCAGGAGAAACAATTGGGCTTGCCGTCCGCACTGGCTTTTCTGGATACATTCAGCAAAAAGACAGGCATCGATTTTGGAAACGAAAGACCGCTGCGTACGGAACAACTGGCGGCTGTGCTGATCGCGAAAATAAATGAGAACAAAGGCTCCAAAGATGCCGCTAAGGAAGAGGGTGGCATCGATGTTGGATAAATTATTGTTCGGGCGCTACATCCAAGGCAACTCGCTGATCCATCGACTGGATCCGCGAGCGAAGCTGATTGGAGCTTTCTATTTCATCCTCGTCATTTTCCTTGCCAATAACTGGCAGACCTATCTGATCATGACATTGTTCACATTCCTGTGCGTCATCCTGTCCGACATCAAACTGTCGGTCTTTCTGAACGGCGTGAAGCCGCTGATTTGGCTGATCCTGTTCACGGTGTTGCTGCAGATCCTCTTCACACGGGGCGGGGAAACATACCTGGAACTGGGACCAATCAGCATCACTTCGTTCGGGGTGATCAACGGCGCCTTCATCTTCATGCGCTTCGTCCTGATCATCTTCATTTCGACGTTGTTGACGCTAACGACGATGCCGCTGTCGTTGACCGATGCGATCGAAAAGTTGCTTGGGCCATTGAAACGCTTTAAGGTTCCTGTCCATGAAATCGCCTTGATGCTTTCCATCGCACTGCGTTTCGTGCCGACATTGATGGATGAAGCATCAAAGATCATGAACGCACAACGGGCTCGCGGTGTCGAATTCGGTGAAGGCAATATCGTGAAGCAGATGAAGGCAGTCACACCGATCTTGGTGCCGCTGTTCGTCAGCTCGTTCAATCGTGCCGATGAATTGGCGAATGCCATGGAAGCACGCGGGTATCAGGGCGGGGAAGGCCGGACGAAATACCGCATCCTCGATTGGCAGTTGCGCGATACGCTGAGTCTGCTGGCGTTTGTCGCACTGACAGGGCTGTTGCTGTTCTTCCGATCTTGAACGCATACAGGCTGAGTCAGCCGCTATAGAACGAGTCTGGGGACCGGGTAGTATTTCCGGTCCCTTTTAAAATAGAAAAAACCATAATCCCACAAATTATCCAGAAAAAGAAAGGGGCATACGCCAACCATGACTGCACAACGATACAAATGCATCGTGCAATATGACGGAACGGGTTATGTGGGCTATCAGGTCCAACCTAACGGCAACAGTGTCCAGACGGAAATCGAAAAAGCTCTGAAAAAAATGTCGAATGGGCAGATCATTCCGATCCATGCATCCGGCCGGACGGATTCGGGCGTCCATGCGCTCGGACAAGTCATCCACTTTGATTACCCGGCTGCAATCAAGCCAGATCACCTGCTGCGGGCGTTGAACAGTTTGCTGCCCGATGACATTTTGATCAAATCCGTGGAGCTCGCTTCAGAGGAGTTCCATTCGCGTTATCATGCGATGGGTAAAAAATATATTTACCGGGTCGATCTTGATCGCTTCCCGAACCCATTCAAACGACTCTACACGACGCACCATCCTTACCGTTTCAATATGGATAATTTGGAAAAGGCCATCAAAAAACTGGAGGGCGAGCACGACTTCACCAGTTTCTGTTCGACAAAAACGGACAAGACCGACCTGGTCCGGACTGTCTATGAAGCGAGCGTCAGGAAGGACGAGGAAAACAATGAGCTGGTCTTCACCTTCAGAGGCAATGGCTTTCTCTACAATATGATCCGCATTTTCGTGGGGACGCTGTTGCAGATCGCTGACGGCCTGAAAAAGGTCGAGGAAATCGACCACCTTTTGGAAGTGAAGGACCGACGCAAAGCCGGACCGACAGCCCCGTCGCAAGGATTGTATCTCGTGGAAGTTTATTACGATGAAGAAAGATTAAGGAATGGATAGGGGGAAGATGATGTTTAAAAAGGAAAGAGCGGAGATCGATGCAATCGACCAGGAACTGGTAAAACTGTTCGAACGCCGGATGGATGCGGTGACGGAGATTGCGCGGATCAAGAAAGCGCACAAATTGCCGATCCTGGACCAATCCAGGGAAGATAGGGTGCTCGATAAAGTGCGCGGGCTGACCGAGAACAAAGCCTACGAAGACAGCGTGGAAGACCTCTTCCGTTCCCTGATGACGATCACAAAAGCATTCGAAACCAAGCAGAACGAAGAATAGAGCAAAAAGCATGCTGAAAAAGCGGGTGTGGAAAAGAGGAAATCTTTTCCACACCCGCTTTTTTGCGTGCTTGGGAAACGGAAATCAGCGCCAGCTCCGGTGTAGCCATAGCTCATCGGAGGACAGCTTCTGCAATCTCCGCCAGCTCCGGCGAAGCAACTCCCGCAGGAGCTGACGCTCCCGCAAACTGTCCGAACTCCGGCGAAGCCGTCGTTCCCCGGAGGACAGCGCCAAAAATAAAATCCCCCGTCAAGCGCTATCGCTCTTCGGAGGTTTTCAACATATTTTCTTTTACAATTTACTTTATCAGACTTTAGCTGTGACCGCAGCCTTCGCAAAGGCCTGACGCAGATCGGCGATCAAATCATCGGGATCCTCGATTCCTGTCGAGATGCGTAGCAAATCGTCCGTCAAGCCGTAGGATTCGCGGATTTCAACCGGAATATCGGCATGGGTCTGGGTGGTCGGGTAGGTGATCAGACTCTCCACGCCGCCCAAGCTTTCAGCGAAAGTGAAGATGTTCAGGGCATCCAACACAGCAGGGATGTATGCTTTATCATGGAGCGTGAAGCTGAGCATGCCACCTTTGCCCGGATAATAGACTGATTTGATCAGATCTTCCGATTCCAGATAAGCCACGACAGCTTTTGCATTCGCTTGATGCTGCTTCATGCGCAACGGCAACGTCTTCATCCCGCGGACCAAGAGCCAACAGTCGAAGGCGTCCAAAGTGCCGCCTGCCGTGTTCAATTGGAAAGCCAACTGTTCGCCGAGCGCCTTGTCGTTCGTCACGACTGCACCTGCCAACAGGTCGTTGTGGCCGCCTAGGTACTTGGTGGCGCTGTGGACGACGATATCGGCGCCCAAATCGAGCGGACGCTGCAAGAGAGGGGTGTAGAAGGTATTATCCACAATCACCACTAAGCCGTGTTTTTTGGCGATCTCAGCCACAGCCGCGATATCCGTTTCCTTCATCAGGGGGTTCGTCGGTGTTTCGATATAGACAGCGGCCGTATTGTCCTGGATGGCGGACGCGATATCGATCGGGTCATCGACATAAGTGAAGGAATAGAATCCTTTTCTCTCCATATCCTGGAAATAACGGAAGCTGCCGCCGTAAAGATCCCTGGATGCGACGAAATGGCTGTTGACCGGGAAAATGCTGAAGGCGAGCTGGATGGCGCTCATACCGGAGCTTGTGGCGAACCCTTGGACGCCGTTTTCAAGCACAGCCAAGCCTTCCTGAAGGATATCCCTTGTCGGATTGGCTGTGCGGGTGTAGTCATAGCCGGTCGATTGGCCCAAGCCGGGATGTCCATAAGCTGTGGACAAATAAATCGGTGCACTGACGGCACCGGTTTTTGGGTCTTTTCTGTTGCCCAATTGCGCAAGATAACTTTGAATGCTGATCTTATCCATCATCGATTCCCCTTTATGCGAAATGACACACATGAGTGCATTATCATTTATTTATCATTTAAAATTAATATTAGTGTAATGGTAGCATGAGGTCTTAGAGTGGTCAATATTTTTATGTATTTAAAGTCAGTGAAGCTGCGAGAAATAATCGATCACGCTTGAACGGTTATTTCGCTGGAATGATGTTAAAATTCCGAAACTCGCGTATAATGGAAGTATAAGAATGAATGAAGGAGAGTGGAAACATGGTAACGTTCATCAAGGAACTCAAACGCATCCCACGCGGCGATGTGCCGGATTTTGTGTCTGCCGCTATGCCCCAGTTTTATGAAGCAATCGGATGCCCGAATGATGTTGTCCTTTCCGTGCAAGCCAGCATGGCGCATTACTCGACCCCAAAAAAGAACGTCGAAGCCGAAGAATACGAAGCATTTGAATTGACGATCACCAAAAAAGGTGAGTTCGTTTCGGTGGAAGACATCGTGAAGGATAAAAGTATCATCGAAGCGTTCAAGCCACACAAGACTTCCAGCAAAGGTGCCTATCCATTTGTGCCAGCCGAGGTCATCGAGCAATTATATTTATATTTAAAAAAATAATCTGAAAAGCCTTCACAGTCGCGGTCCATGCGGTATGTGGAGACTTTTTTGCGAAGTGAATGATAAATTATTTCTTTTGAATCGTTTGACAATTCCTTTGGGATGTCGTATCATATAAGACGGTATTGTTTGCCCCACGATGAGCCCCGGAAACTCAATTGGATCAAACAGACAGAGAAGAATATGGAGGAAACAAACGTGCGTACAACATACATGGCTAAAGCAAACGAGATCGACCGCAAATGGTTCGTAATCGACGCGACTGACATCCCATTGGGACGTTTATCAACACAAGTTGCAACTATTTTACGCGGTAAAAACAAACCAACTTTCACACCACACGTAGATACTGGTGATTATGTGATTGTTATCAATGCAGACAAAGTTACATTAACAGGTAAAAAAGCATCTGACAAAATTTATTCCCGTCATTCAGGTTATCCAGGTGGGCTAAAACAAATTTCAGCTGGTGAATTACGTGCTAAGAATTCAAGAAAATTAGTTGAATTGTCTGTTAAAGGCATGCTACCTAAGAACTCTTTAGGTGCTAAACAATTCACTAAGTTACACGTATACGGTGAAGCAGTTCACCCACACGAAGCTCAATTACCAGAAGTTTTAGATATCACTAACCTAATTTAAGGAGGGAATTTCATTGGCACAAGCACAATATATCGCAACTGGTCGTCGTAAGAATTCGACTGCACGCGTACGTTTATTACCTGGCACAGGTAAAATCATCTTCAACAAAAAAGACATGGAAGAATACATCCCATTCGCTTACTTATATGAAGTAATCAAACAACCTTTAAACCTTACAGGTACTTTAGGTAGCTACGATATCTTCGTTAACGTAAACGGCGGCGGATTCACTGGACAAGCTGGAGCAGCTCGTCACGGTATCTCTCGTGCATTATTAGAAGTAGATCCTGACTTCCGCGGACCATTAAAAGCAGCTGGACTGTTAACACGTGACCCACGTATGGTTGAACGTAAGAAACCAGGTTTGAAAAAAGCGCGTAAAGCATCACAATTCTCAAAACGTTAATATTTATTGTATCAACGTTTTCAAAAAAGTTTTTTGCTTCAATTTGGTTCAAAAGACCAATTTGACAAATCAATTAACAGCCTTAAAGCATCGGCATCTTGCTGATGCTTTTTTTATGGCATAAAATCAATAGAATGAAAGCATGGAGTGTTCCATCAACAAAGGCGGTGTAAACAGTGAATCCAAAAGAAAAAATGTTAGAAATAATCAAGAATAAACAAGGCGGCGGAAGGTCCAAGCAAATCGACACGCCGAAAAATGACATTAAGAACATGCGTAAAGGTCCAAAGATTTATAATAAATAAGCCGATCTATGATATTTTGGAGATCCCATTCGATAGAGTGAGGTCTTTTTTTTTATGGAAATGAGGGGCAGGCTCAAATTCAATAGTGGGCAATGAACAGCTAATAAACCTTAACTTAAGAGCAGAATATCTCCGTTCTTAGAACACTGTTTACAATAATTATTAACTTTCGTGAGTAAATTGTAAACGGTATTATTAAATGGAAAATTTGACTGATTAACAAGAGGACTCATGTTATTATTTGTGGTATCAGGGGGTGTTGTCTTTGAACTATATCAGAACATTTTTGGCGTATTGTTTAGCTGGTTTTTTGGTCCCTTACCTTTGGAGTTATGTTTCCATTTTGGGAATTTATGCTGGTTTTGCAGCGGCAATATTAATAATTGGACCCGTTTGGTATATTGTTCACTACAAGGGTCTGATCTATCAAGACAGTGAGGCAGCGACAGTCGATATGGGAGCTGGCATCGCGATTGCTGTTTTTACGAGAGATGTTTTATCTAACGGGGTCATTAGTAGCTTTTCATCCTTACCAACAATTATTCTTTTATCAATCGGCGCAGTGTTTGCAGCAGTAGTTTCACACTACTTTGAAAGAAGGCAGGGGAATCCCGATGTATAGAGAAATATTAACAATTATAGGCGGATTTATATTGCCTTTCACTATTTTACAAGTATGGGGAAGATTGGTAAACCGCTGGAAAGTAGCAGGAGGTTTTTTGTCGGCTTTTCTAATTGTTGGTCCAATATGGTTAATGAACCATGGCATGACTTTTTCTCTTATACACCAAACTGGAGGAGCTTTTGTTGATATGGGATTAGCAACTGGCGTAGGTATATTTGTGTATGGATTATTAGGAGGAAAAAGTTTTCAAAAATCACTATACCTATTATCAGCTGCGCTTCGTGGTGGGCTAATTGCAGGTATTTTACTCTATTTAGTCAGTAAATAACTATCCTTACATAACCCTTATGACTTCCAAAAAATATTTCTTGGGCGGTGCACTTGCTGCGCGCATGTTACAAATTGGGTGATCCTATTCAGAAGAGTGGGATCTTTTTGTATTTTTCTAATTTAAATCGGGTTTATCAAGCAACTTACTTTACAAAAGTTAGTCGCTGTTTTATAATTGATTAATCAACAGTTGACGAGTCAATTGTTTGGTCAGTCTAGTAAATCCGCATAATCGAGGTGAATGTTTATGAACTTAAGAGAAATCAGTAGGCTGCTTTATCAAATCAAACTCACAAATCAGGAAATCAACACCCTGTTCGAAAAAGAAACTGGCTTCAGTTTGACGCGGTATGAGATGCTGATGTTCCTGAAAGAAAAGGGGATTTGTTCCCAAAACCAGATCCAGACAGAGCTGAAGATAGATAGCGCGGCAATTACGCGCCATCTGAAAATATTGGAACAAAAGGGCTATGTCATCCGGGAACGGAACGCTGACAACAACAGAGAGGTCTTTGTTCAATTATCCGACAAAGCGATCCAGGATTTGGAGGCTTGCAGAAAAGAACATGATCAGGGGAAATCTTCCCTGACCCTTTCATTAAGCGATGAGGAAGCGGAACAATTATCCAAATTGCTGAACAAACTATACTTGAAAAGATAAAAAGAAAGAGGCTGCAAAAATGACCAATAAACTTATCAACAACGATTTTTCGGATATCGCATTCGGAAGAAAATCGATCCGTCTTTATGATGAAAATTTCAAAATCAGCCAAGAAGAGATGCTAGAAATGATCCAGGAAGCCACGACGACCCCCTCATCCGTGAACATGCAACCTTGGCGTTTTGTGGTTGTCGAGAGCGAGGAAGCGAAGGCCAAATTGAAGCCGCTGATCCGTTTCAACACAAGACAAAATGATACCTCGTCAGCGATGGTGCTGATATTCGGCGATATGCAATGCTACGAATATGGGGAAGAAATCTACAACGCAGCCGTCGAAAAAGGGAAAATGTCCGCAGAAGTCCGGGATCAACAACTGGCTGCCATCATTCCTTACTACAAGAACTTTTCAAAAGAACAGATGAATGATGTTGTAAAAATCGATTCCAGTCTGGCAGCGATGCAGTTCATGCTGGTGGCTCGTGCCCATGGCTATGACACGAACCCTATCGGAGGATTTGAAGCGGATCAATTGGCAGAAGTGGTTGATTTGGACAAAGAAAGATATGTTCCGGTCATGATTTTGTCAATCGGCAAGGCAATGGAACAAGGCTATGAATCCGTGCGATTTGCACCAGAGAAAATCACTAACTTTAAGTAGGTGGAGAAATGATAGTAATCAATGCAGAATTTTATATTACACCTGAGCAAAAACAACAATTTTTAAATGAAATTTCAGAACTAATTAAGGAATCTAGGAAAGAAGAAGGCTGCTTGTCCTATCAAATTTACCAAGCAGTTACAGATGAAAATAATTTTGTAATGGTTGAAAAATGGGAAAACCCACAAGCGATTGAGTTGCATAATACAATGTCTCATTTACAAAACTTCGCTAAGAAAGTTCCTAATTATAGTCGCAAGGCGCCTCAAATTACAGTTAGTCTTGTAAAAGACTAATTGAAATCTTCTCAATACCCGAAGTCCAGAAGATGCTTGACAAAATTGCGTTCCTTTAAAATAAGTATACTCAGCTCTATCCAAAAAGACCTCATTCACAGAAAGAGTGAGGTCTTTTTGATATATAGATTTTACTATTGAAGATGGGAAAGCATTTCTGGGAAGCAGCTTTTCATTATTTTAAACTTATGCAGAACAGACTTCAATGCTAAACGATAAATTGATTGAGGGTGTTGTTGCCAATATTACAGGGGTGATCAATGAGGACTGACGGTATACTAAATGGGAGGAAAGTTTAACAATTAAGCTCAAACATCGACTCAATCCAGTTAAACTTGAGCAAGCGTTTCACGAAACAAACATTTATCAAAATGATCTTCAACTCTTAATTAAAAATGGACAAACATATTTGTGTTTACCGGAAAAGTAATGGCTATGCTTCTTAAGGCAGAAAAAAAACGAGACTGTCTCTTGGAAAAAGAGATAGTCCCGTCTTTTGTTATTATGCGGAATATATTTGCAACGGCTTTTGTACAGTGTTTATGCCTTGACCGATGCACTTGTACCAGCATCCACATCATCGCTGTAGTTGTCTTTGACGGAGGCACTGGAAACGGCATCGACATCGCCCTCGAGTTTTTGGCCGGTTTGGGCCAGATACCAGTCGATGATCGGTTTGAAGTCCAGGATGTATTCGTTTACGCCGGCATAGTTGCCATCTTTATCATGCAGCGCTTGATAATTATGCACGACATATTTGTCCGGACCATGAGTCGGAACGTTGACACGGAAGGCGTCCATTGTGCCGGAACGCAATTGTTGGAGTACCCATTCCACGCCTTTGTGGACTTTTTCCGGGTGGCATTTGGAGAGCGGGTTGCCGACTTGGCCGGGCACGCGCGCAGCGAGCATTTCTTCTGCCGGTTTCGTATGGTTATAGTATAGGAATTGGTTGTTGCTGTCTGCATAAGTCAATTCCATCGGCATAGAAGCCAGGAAGTAATTCAGCTGATCAACGGTCAACAAGCCGCGTTCAAGTTTGACGTAGGTATTGCCTTCCACAGCGCCCACAAGCTCAGCGGCTTGTTCCAGCCAGTCGTCGGCTTCCTTATCTACGCCTTCAATCGTTGTTGCGATCTTTCCGGTAGCGTAAAGGTCTTCCGGTTCGAGCACCGGTTTTTTCGGCCCTTCAACAGCAGAGACCAACGTGATGAACTGGGTGAATTTTTCCAGGCAGCTGCCCAGAAAAACGACGGTGCGTTTGTCTTTCAGATTTTCCTGTTCATCGAAGGCTTCTTTGACCTTGCCCAGCAAAAATTCATTGCCTGGAAAGACGATGGCATTGACGCCGGGTGCATCGAGAATTTGGCGCAGGTGCAGTTGGGCACGGGAGGAGCCTTGATCATAGTAGGAAGCTCCAACGATCATGACCGGTTTGTTTTCCAATGGATGGATTTTGAAGGACAACCACTCCAGCACACTCTTCAAGCTTGCAGGGATTGTATGGTTGTGTTCAGGAGTGGCGATGATGATGCCATCCGCCTGCAGGATTTTTTGGTTCAACTTTTGCACAGCAGCGCTGTTCGTTTGGTCATCACTCTGATTGAACAAAGGGATGTCCTTGATTTCTAAAATCTCCAGGTCGAACAAGTGGCTGAATTGCTTTTTGATGTATTTCAACAAGATGCGGTTATATGACACTTCCGCGTTGGAACCTACAATACCGACTAATTTCATAATGTTTGTCTCCGATCTCTAGTTATTTTCCCAAGAAAAGTTTTCAGCTGCTTTAACGTGTGCGGCGTGGGTGTGCGATAGTTGTTTCATGATGTTGATAAACATTAGGAAGTCCTCGAACAAGCCTTCCAGCTCTTGGACCTGATCCGGATTCTTCAGGTTGTTGTCTGTGTCGAAAGCCTGCAAAGAATGGCTGAGCAGGAACTCAGAACTTGGCATGATGCGGGCTTTCAATTCCGGCGCATCCAAGATCTGACGCAAATGCGCTTGCGCCCGTGAGGAACCGAGTACGCCATAGGAAGCTCCTGTGATCATGACGGGCTTGTCGACGAAGGGGTAGATGCCGTAGGACAACCAACTCAAGGCGCTCATCAGGGAAGCGGGGACTGCGTGATCATATTCTGGTGTGCTGATGATGACGCCGTCAGCTGCTTCGATCTTTTCCGCCAAGGCTTTCGCCTCAGCCGGGATCTGCATGTCTGCCGGTTTGTCGAAGATAGGCAGGTCCTTGATTTCGACAATCTCGATGTCTGCCTTATCGGAAAAATGCTTTTGGATGTATTGCAGCAGCATACGGTTAGTGGAGTGGTCCGAGTTTGTGCCGACGAGGCCGATTAATTTATTCATATGAATACTTCCTTCCAAATATTATTTTTTTTATGATTCATTTAAACACGTAATTAGGCGGGCTGTTTTCGTTTCAGCCGGTTTTCCAAGCCTTTGGAGCAGATGAGGCCGCCGTCTTTCATGATCAGGATGCCGTCGATTGTTTCGGATTGGTCCAATGTGGCGAGGATCACGTCGGCAGGTTGGCCGAACAAGCGGGTCGTCCAGATTTCCCCATCGACAGAGTCATCGGCAACCACGGTCAGGCTGATGACATCTGTTTCTGCCGGATAGCCGGTTTTGGGGTCCAGAATGTGGTGATAGTGCTTTCCTTGGGCTTCCAGCTGCCTTTCATATACACCGGAGGTAACCGCTGATTGGTTCTGGATCTTCAATACCGCGCTATAGTGCGCGCGGGGGAGCAGTGGGTTTTGGATGCCGATGCGCCAATAGGGATCTTCATGATTCTGGGATGGTCCGAACACGATGACATTTCCGCCCAAATTGATGAGAGCGGAAGCTACGCCGGCTTCCTTGAAGTATGCCGTCAGTAGATCGGCAATATAGCCTTTTGCCACAGCCCCCAAGTCGATCGCCATGCCTTCTTGCTGAAGGAAAACGGTCTGGTTCTTCTCGGACAAGAGGATTTTGTTGGGATCGGTGATTGCGAGAAGCCTCTGAATCTCTTCGGCATTCGGGACTTTTGCATCACCGAAACCGATCCGCCAAGTCTGCACCAACGGTCCAATCGCGATATTCAGATGACTGCCAGGAGCTAAGCTGTGGTATTTCCCCACCTTGATCAAGTGGAACAAATCAGGATGGACGGCAAGAGGTGCTTTCCCTGCCAAGTGATTGATCTGCATCAGCTCCGACGTTGGATCATTGGCGCTGAACCGCTGTTCGTATATTCGCAGGCGTCGGATCGCCTCCTCCAAAATAGCATCAGGGTGCGTGTGTGTCACAAGCAGATCGATGATCGTTCCCATCAGACGGACCGTTGCCTTCTTTTGTTCCATTTTTTCCCCCACCTTCAGGATAAACATGTCATTCTTTTACGGGATTCCCTGAAAGGATCTCGCTTTCTAACTGCGCCAATTCTTTCAGCGCGATCGTGTTTTTGTTGATTTTTGAATAGGCTCTGGCATCGTAGATCAATTCCAGCACCTCTTGCTGCGGCTTCTCTTGGATGATGGCATTTTTGGCCAACTGGATGGCTGCACGGGCAAGATAGTAGGTCACGTGATTGTCTGAACAAATGGAGACAGCATAGGAAAGCAGTGCATTACTCAGTTCAATTTCATTGATGAGGGAATAGAAGGTACCGCTTTGGAAAACAATATTCAGTACACGCCAGACATCCTCCATCGTCTTAATCGGATAAGCATAAATTTTTTCCAGGACCTTACTGAAATAAAACTCTGCCTTTTCCAGTTTTTTTTCACGGCTGTAGACCATGCCGATACCGGTGTAGGCCAGCAGGCGATAGATTTCCATGTCGGCTCCATCATCCGCCAGCAAAATTTGATCGAAGGTGAACAATACATCGGTCACTGGAACCTGCTGCGCAACCATGATGAAGCCGTTCAAATAATGGAAGCGCAGTGCCAGACTGTTTTCTTCGATTTCACTCACGGCGATGCTCTGCAGCAAGTCCGAGGCTTGGTCGTATTCACTTGTGATCAGAAAGAATTCTGCTTTGTTCATTTTTTCTGTCGCTTCTGTATACTTGACGCCTACTTTAGGGAACAACTCCCCCAAGGGTAGATTCAGTCTGGTGCACAGCTTGATCAGAATTTTAAGATTGGGGACTTGACCATTGTTCTCAAATCGGCTCAAGGTAGCTTGTGTGCAGATGCCTTCCGCCAGTTCCATTTGCGAGAGGTTCAACGCTTTGCGGGCTTCAATAAATCGTTCAATGTTCATTTTTTCCTCCCTAATAATCAAAGCGGCTCGGATGGCAGCAGCGGAGATTCGAGTTGATATTGTGCTTTGTTTCACATTGGTTATATGAGTAATTATACGCTTACTGAATATAAGGGTCAATAGAATATATAAAAAATTATATAAAAGAATGGTTGGAAGATGCTTCACGTCTTCTGAGAAGGCTTATCATTTCCAAATTGTAAGTAAGTGTATTAGACTATTCTTACAAAGACAAAGGAGTGAGTTAGATGACTGAACCTATTTTGAAGGATCCACGTGAGTTGTATCATACTGGAAAATTTGCAGATCAGGATCAAGACACCCCGGCTTTGCAAGATAAGATGCTGCCGAAACCCGATTGCGGGGAGGAAAGCTACGTAGGCAACCACCTGCTGGAGAATCGCCGTGTGTTGATTACCGGTGGGGATTCCGGAATCGGACGGGCTGCAGCGATAGCTTATGCCAGAGAAGGCGCCGATGTGGCGATCCAATTTTTCCCTGGTGAAGAACGCGATGCGGAAGAAGTCGCTGAATATATAAAGAAGGCCGGCAGGAAGGCTGTGTTGCTTCCATACGACCTTCGTGATGAATCCAAATACCAAGAAATAATCGATAAAACCGTCGAAGCATTGGGCGGTCTGGACACACTTGTATTGAATGCCGCCCAGCAGATTGCGCGGGAGTCCATTTCGGAATTGCCGTTGGAACAGGTCAAAGATACGTTCACAGTCAACATCATCTCGATGTTCGGGCTGGTGAAAGCTGCTGAACCGCATCTGCCGGCGGGAGGCGCCATCATCACGACAACATCGATCCAGGCATACGATCCAAGTGCCCATTTGATGGATTATGCCGCCACCAAGGCAGCGATCGCCAGCTTCACGATCAGCTTGGCGAAACAGTTCGCCAAGAAAGGCATCCGCGTGAACGGGGTGGCACCGGGACCAATCTGGACGCCGTTGCAATTGGATCATGGGCAACCCGAAGGCGCTTTGCCGGAATTCGGGCAGAAAACGTTGTTGGGAAGGGCGGGGCAGCCGGTCGAACTGGCGCATGTCTACGTCTTCCTGGCATCCAACAACGCCAGCTATGTGACCGCGCAAATCTATGGCGTGACCGGTGGCGACGTAATCGATTTGTGATTTCTGAATCATCGATCGGAAATTGTTGAAGACACTGTACAGAAAAAGTAATTTCAAAACAAGAAGAAGGACGGACGAGAGCAGCCATGTGCTCTTGTCCTTTTTATATTATTATTTTAGAAATTAATGACATATTGGGTGAATATCAAACTTTTTGTTAGATTTACAAGTTTGTTTTGTATTGTGGACATGACCAACTTATTGTAAAGGATTAAAACGACCTTGAATTGTATTATCGAAGAAACAATAGCAAATAGAAATACTTAATATATTGATTTTCACTTTTGCTTTGTTAATAAAGCCTATAAAAAATAATGCTTTTGACTTATAATTAATAATAATAATAATATTAAAAAAATTCATAAATAATCTGTTTAATTTATTTAGTTAAAGGATGAAGTAATATGACGGATAACTTAGTTACGATTTTACCTAATGCGGCTAGTTTAATCGAAAGTATGCGTTCAATAGGTTATTCTTTTGAAACCGCTCTTGCTGATATTATTGATAATTCCATCAGTGCGAAAGCAACAAAGATCGAAATTTTTGAACGAAAAAGAAATGGATTTCATTATGTGCAAATCATTGACAACGGATTAGGAATGACTAACGACGAATTAATCGAAGCTATGCGTTTAGGGAGCAGAAATCCAACTGAAAAAAGGAATAAGGACGATCTTGGAAGATTTGGACTAGGTTTAAAATCTGCTAGTTTTTCTCAGTGTAGGGTCTTAACAGTTGTATCGAAAAAAAATAGAAAAATTAATGGATATCAATGGAATCTAGATCTTGTACAAAAAACAGATAGATTTGATGTATTAAAGTTATCAGAGGATTACTTTAAAAAATTCCAAAATATTAGTGAATTAGAAAAATTGGAAAGTGGCACAATAGTTCAGTGGGAGAATTTTGACAGAATTTCTGACTCCGCTCAGGATTTAGATAGTGAACTAGGCGACTTAATGAACAAGGCAATCGATCACATAGCTTTAATATTTCATCGTTTTATAGATGAAGGATTGAAAATTTCTGTGAATTTTGAACCTGTTTTAGCAAAAGATCCGTTCTTAATAAAACACAGAGGAACACAAGAACTTAAAGAAAAAAAAGTAAAAATTGAAGGGGAAACCATTTATTTATATCCTTATGTCCTTCCACATTACACAAAGCTCAATCAAGAAGATAAAAGAAAATCTGGAAAAATTAATGAACACTTTAAATCACAAGGTTTTTATTTATATAGAAATAAACGTTTAATCGTTTGGGGAGATTACCTTGGCCTGGCAAAGAGAAGTGAATTAGGCAAAAATGTAAGAATTAAAGTAGATATTCCAAACAGTTTAGATTATTTGTGGGAGATTGATGTCAAGAAAAGTAGAGCAAATGTGCCTAGCAAAATTAAAAAGAACCTTCTTTCGGTAATTTCAGATGGAGAAATGGCGTCAAAAAGTGTAAACACATTTAGAGGGAAAAGAGAGTTTGGGAAAATTAAGCCTTTATGGGAATTTTTTGAAGAGAGGGATGGCAATTTTCACTTTGAAATCAATAAACAAAATGATCATTATCTCCAATTTATTTCGACTCTTGACGAAAAGCAAAAACGATTATTTGAAGTATTCTTGAAATCTTTGACTGCAAGTATCCCTTATCAAACTATCTATGCTCAAATCAGTAATGGTAGAGAAATTCAGAATAATTATGATGATTTAGTGGAATCCTTGGATGAGACTGTCCATATTCTTCGGGAAAATAATTTACTTAATATGGATAACTGGTTGAAATCACTATTGTCAGAAGAGCCATATGCATCGAATAAAAACGCAATTGAATACATTAATAAAGAATTGGGGGATTAGATGTTAAATTTTGAGGCTATGTTATTAAGTCAAATTGATATGTTAGAAACTGAGCCTGAGATTATTAAATTAGCTCAACAATTGAGAACTATACCTATGTTTTCTAATTTGGCAGAGGAAGAATACGAAAGAGCTTTAAATGTTGCTGTAAAATCTCTTAGGGAATCTTTTGGTCAAAGTTACGTTGTAGAAAGTGATGAAAAACATGTACCATGGTTTGAAGCATATTACAAAGATTTGGGTGTGACCCGTTGGGACAGATATGTTGACTATCTTCGTAATCAAAAAAAATTTGCACCTGCTGTTGTAACGGGTATGCAAAAAAATCTTTTCAAAATTACGGATCTTCTTGGAGACCCAAATGGAATGAATTTTAAGCGTAAAGGTTTAATAATAGGAGACGTTCAATCGGGAAAGACTGCTAATTACGTTGGACTCATGAATTTAGCTACAGATGCACGCTACAAATTAATTGTTGTATTAACCGGAACTACGAATACTCTTCGGGAACAGACTCAGATTAGAATTGAAGAAGGCTTGGGAAAAGCTAAACTGAGCAAAGGCGTTTCAACTATACAAAATACAAACTACAAGGAATTTTCACATAAAAATCCAGTATATCTTACAAGCAAGCAAAGTGATTTTGACACTAACTCAAGGAAAAATATTCAACAATCTATAGAAACAACTAACGTGCCAATTGTTATAGTTACTAAGAAAAACTCAACCGCACTACAAAATATTTATGAGTGGTTAGATAATTATAGTAAAAAAAATCCACATGACGATCATATTGATTCTTCAATACTTTTAATTGATGATGAAGCGGATTTTGCTTCAGTTAATACAATGAAGGAAGATAAAGAAAAACCTACTTCGATTAATAAGAAAATTCGTGAAATTTTAGAGTTATTTACTAAGAGTAGTTACATTGGATTTACAGCTACACCTTATGCGAATATTTTTATTAACCCGGATAATGAAACAAAAATGTATGGACAGGACCTTTTTCCAAGAGACTACATTTACGTTTTGGGGGAGTCAGAGGAATATATTGGTGTTCAGAGTGTCTTTGGTAAGGATGCAAAGCACTCCAATATGTTGGTTCCATTAAATCCAAGTAATGTAGAAAACTATTTAATACTGAAACATAAAAAAGAAGATTTGTTTACCAGCCTAGCGCCAAGTATGATAGACGCATTAAATTTGTTTTTTATGGCTAATGTGATTAGAGATTTAAGAGGTGATTTAACGAAACATCGTTCAATGTTAATGAATATTAGCCGGTTTACGATGATGCACGACAAAATAAAAAGTGTAGTACTTGAATATGTTATCCAAGTACAAAAAGACGTTAGATTACATGGTAAGTTGCCTCTTGAAGAAGCTTTAAATATTCCCACAATTGCTGCAATGAAAAAGAGTTACGACGAACATTATTCCACATTACAAGATGGTGTCTCTTTTGAAAAACTATTAAAAGGTATGAATGATTCGATCTATCGAATTCAAGTTGCCATTGTAAATAAAGACAATAAGGAACTTGATTATTTATTGAATGAAGATGAAGGTGAACGAGTAATTGTTATTGGAGGGTTTGCACTTTCGCGTGGTTTAACACTTGAGGGATTAATGATCAGTTATTATTTTCGTAATTCAGTAATGTATGATTCATTGTTGCAAATGGGCCGATGGTTTGGTTATAGACCTAATTATGCAGATCTTTGTAAAGTATACATGACTCAAGATGTGATTAGTGATTTCAAGTTCATCGCAATGGCAACAGAAGAATTGAAAGATGATTTGGAGATAAATTCAAAGCGAGGATTAACACCTAAAGAATTTGGTATTAAGGTGAGAAGCGGTCAAACAGGTTTGATAATAACCTCAAGAAATAAGATGCGTACAGGAAAGCAAATTACAGCACGTATTGATTTCAGTAAGGATATAGTGGAAACCACAGCTCTCACAATTGCAAATGATGAGATTAACAAACAGAATCACAAGATTATTGAAAAGTTAATTGATAAGCACAAGGGGAGTATTTCCGATAATTTAGATCCAAATCCCAAAAATATTTCAAGAGGTTTAATTGATTTAGAAAAAGTTGACATTATTCAATTTTTAAAAGATTATACTCCAGCCCCAGGCTCGAAATTTGACAGTCAACTTATCATAAAATGGTTGAGATCTAATACATCAGAAATATTAGATAATTGGGATATGGCATTTGTCACTGGGTCAGAAAATGAAATATTTGATTACGGTAACGGAATAAAGGGAACAGCTTCTAAACGCACGATGATAGCAGCTAAAGATTTAGAGGGAGTTTATAAAAATTCTAACTCTCGTTTAGGTTCACCAACGGATGGCAGATATGGACTTAATGAGAGTCAGTTTGAAAAAGTGAAATCAACCTATGGCGGAAAAGGCGAAACCATAGCGCAAAAAAAATATTTTGAATCTGAATTTAAACATAAACCGATAATAATAGTATATTCAGTTGTTCCAATTGATGGAGACAATCGAACAATATCGTCAGAATATATCCCGTTGCTGTCATTGGGTATTCCAGAATTAGGTTTTGGCAAAAGCAGATATGTTGATTACAGAGTAAATAAGGTTTATCAAGATATCGAGGACCTTGAGGTGGAAGAAGAATGATAAATGAAAACAGATTTAGTGAATACAAGCATACTTTTTCTGAAATTCAAAAGGATATTGAAGAAGATAAAAATGTATTTACACCACAAAAAATTGGAAAAAGGGTTAAGCTCCTTGCTGGAATAGACCAAGGAAAATATGCAATATCTGTTCGGTCCGAAGAGCGAGAAATTGCTTTAACCAGCACTGAATTAATTCATGTTCGAAAGATATTAATCAGGCCAAAAGAAATGGCTACAATATTTGTTTTAAGTGATGAACAGCTCCTATCAATATTCATTGCATTCGCAATCGATTTAGAAACTGTTATTGATACAGATGATAATGTTTCGATAGTGGAGATTTATAACAGATATCTTTATTGGCAAAAAATGTTCAAAGTCGAAATGCAAAAAGTACAAGAAGCTACAATAAAAGGTTTAATTAACGAGTTACATATTTTGGAAACTTATATGTTTTCAAAATATGGTTCCGACGAGGCAGTCCGTGGTTGGGTAGGGTCAGAGAACGATCACAAAGATTTTGCTTATAGTGACGCAATGTGGTATGAGGCTAAGGCAATCAATGTCGGTAAAGTTACGGTTAAGATATCCTCAATCGAACAACTTCAAGCGAATAGTCACGGAGTATTAATAATTTCTGAATTAGAAAAAACAAGTTCTGAAAATTCAAATGGAGTAAGATTATTTGATCAGATAAATAGAATCAAAGAAAAAATAGAACTTGAAGATGTTGAACTAAGTTTTCTTAACAAAATTAGCTTGATAGGTTTCTCGCTAGATATCATATCTGACCCCAACCATGAAGCCAATAAATCTCGGTATATCATTCATAACGATCGGTTTTATTCTGTAGACGATACTTTCCCAAGGATAAAGCGTGAAGATTTACCATCTGCTATTGGGCTTGTTAGTTACGAACTAATTATTGCAGAAATTGAAGAAAAAGCCATTGATTTCAAATAATTAAGGAACATAGGAGAAAAAATGGAACTAAAAGAGTATATTGAATCCTTTACTAATGATGTACAAGCAGATGCAGATACTTTTCAAACAAGCATTGAAGAAGCTTTCTTGACAAATATTGCCGAAAAACTAATTGAGAATGAAACAATTTCTGAATACACTATTGGTTATTTTAAAAAGAATGGAAGACAAAATCGTAAAATTGAAATCAACGGTTATAGTTACGAGGATGCGGATGGTACTTTCAATTTTTTTGTGGTAGATGATTTAGATGATTTTGATTCCACACTGACTAATACCAAACTTGATACTCTAATTAAGCGTGCTGAAGAGATAGTATATTGTGGCATTGAAAATAAATTTCTTGACTGGGAAGAAAGCAGTGTTGGCTATGATGTGGGAAGCCAGATTTATCGGCTCTATAATAATCGCGTAAACCAACAAATTGATTATGATCTGAAAAAAATACGGATTTTTATACTGACCAATAAATCTTTAAGTACAAAATTTAAAAATATAAAGCGAGAATCAATACACGAAATTACTGTCGAGTTTTCTGTTTATGATGCTACAAAATTATTTGATATGGCTAAAGCAGGTTTTGAGAAAGAACCGGTAGATATTAAATTAGCTGATTTTGGTGTTGAAGGAATACTTGCAATTCAGTGTGCGACTAAAGAAGGGGAGTTTGAAAGCTATCTTGCACCTCTACCTGGGACAGTGTTGGCAAATATTTATTTAGCACATGGTACTCAAGTGTTAGAAGGAAATGTTCGTGCGTTTTTAAGTGTTCGAGGAAAGGTGAATAGGGGAATAAGAAAGACAATTTTAAGTGAACCTGAAAAGTTTTTCTTACTAAATAACGGTATAACAGTTACCAGCAGTGGAATTGAAACTGAGATTCGAGCCGAGGGATTACTTATAAAAGAAATAAATGATCTGCAAATTGTTAATGGTGGACAAACTACGGCATCTCTTGCTAATGCGATAGTTAAAGATAAAGTAGATTTGTCTAACGTTCAAGTTATGATGAAATTATCAGTTCTAAGCAGTCATGAAGTTGCCGTTAAACTAGTTCCTGAAATATCTCGCGCTTCTAATTCACAAAATAAAGTTGACGAAGCTGATTTCTTTTCTAATCATCCATTTCATATTAAAATTGAGGAATTGTCTAAAAAAATACTTGCACCCGCTGTTGATGGAAATCAATACCAAACAGCTTGGTTCTACGAGCGTGCACGAGGACAATACACGGTTGCACAAATGAAGCTGACTGCTGGACAAGCTAAATCATTTCAACTAAAAAATCCTAAAAAGCAAGTGATTAATAAAACTGATTTGGCAAAATATATGATGACTTATGATGGTTATCCTCACGAGTCAAGCAAAGGTGCACAATCTGTTATGAGGAAGTTTTCTTCAATTGTTCAAGGGACAGACGGTGAGGGCGGATTTTGGACAAAAGATTCTTCCATTGTAAATGAAAAATATTTTAAAGAATTGATTGCTAAAGCAATTCTGTTTAAAGAAACTGAAAAAATAGTCTCGAATTTAGATTGGTATAAGGAAGTGAAAGCCTACCGAGCCAATATAGTTGCATATACCATCGCAATCCTTTCTAAATATGCGAAAGATAGAAAAATGGAAATAGATTTAAATAAGATATGGAATACTCAACGTATGTACGATGCTTTAGTTTATCAATGTACAATCACGTCTAAAGAAGTCTATGATTTTTTGACTGGTCCCAGAGAAACTCAGAACGTAACAGAATGGGCCAAAAAAGAAAAATGTTGGTCAATTGCTCAGAAAAAAGAGTGGACATTTTCTCCTGGGTTTATCGAATCATTAGTTCAGGTAGTTAAAGAAAAGAAAACTGCAATTACTGAAGCTACTGTAGATTCAATGGAATTTGTCATAGAAAAAGATTCTGATTTTTGGATTCAACTAAAAAACTGGGGAAAGAAATATCTTTATCTAACACCCAAAGATGAAGGACTTTTAAATGCAGCTGTGAAAATTCATACAGATGGAAAAATTCCAACTGAGAGGCAATTTGCTGCAATCGTTGGGATTTATAATTCCTTAATTGCTAAAGGATACAGCGAATGAAAAAGAGACTGCAAGAGCCAAATGTTTGGCCCTTGCAGTCTTTTATTTCATATTGCAACATTTTTCTTTTTAATTGGGATGATGTTATCATGTTGAAAGAAACAATTCTGGATAGTAAACATCTCTTTGAAAATATGTTCCAAAACATTTACAACAATACTATTACCAGAAAGCTTTAGAAGCTTTGAGTGGCTGAGAAAACTTCTAGATTTTGATAATTCTAAATTATTCCCCATAAGTTTATCGAAATCACTTTCATCAAAACCCATTAGTAGGAAAGTTTCTCTAGGTGTTAGATTTCTGTAGGGAGCTTTAGTCTGTTCTAAGTCTAATTCGTGTAGAATTACGCCAGCATTTGGATTTCTATCTTGTTTAGTTGTGATAGTTTTTGCGATTAATCCCTTTGTTCGTGAGCCTTCAGCTAAAATGCTGGAATCTTTATGAATTGTTTTTCGGGATTCAGTCCAGTTTGGTGTACTTGCAATCGCTTCTTTGAGATAAACTGGATTTGTATAATCTAAGCGAAGAAAAGGCTCTATGCTCGGTTCTTCAGTGATTTGATGCAAACAACTGTTTTCAAGATATTCATTTATTTCGCTCCAATTATCATCAACTAGTATGCTTAACATATAAGTACGGATACGATTTTGTGGAACACCAAAGTTTTTTGCATTAAGATCTAAATTGGAATAACTCCTGTATCCCATTTCTTTCAACTCATGTTTCCATGTTTCAAAGTTATCAAGGTGTCTAGGACTTTTAATCGCTGTAACATTTTCCATTAGAAGAAATCGTGGTTTTTTTAACCCTTGTTCATGATACTCTTTTAATATACGTTCAATTTCCCAGAGCAAGCTAGAGCGATTGTTTGCATTGCGGTCTATACCTGAGAAATTATTGTGCCAATAACTTGATATCGATAGATCTTGGCAAGGAAAACTGTAAGTTAGTAAGTCTGCCTCAGGGAGATCGCACGCATGTACAGAAGATATGTCAACATAGTTGTTGTTATTATTAATAGCATGTAAAATTGCTTTTAACTTATCAATAGGCATGCGTTTAAGTGAATTTTTTGATAAGGGTTGCTTTCCATCAGAACTAAGATTGAATTCACTTAGCTTTTCCATAAGATCGTTTCTTGATAGGTGCGAATATTTACTCAAATCTTGTTCTCCATGATGTAGGATGTCATACGCATACATTGCGCCAATTTCCCACTCAACGGTGGCGACAACTTCATATTTAAAATCAGGATTGTTATCATATATTCTTTGTAGCGCCTTCGCTTGTGCGCCAATTCCCGAAAAAGTTTCAATAACTCTAAAAGTCATAGTATTACCCCCAATTATCTCAATAAGCAACTTACCTTAAAATAAGTTAGAATTCAAGGGAAATCGAATGTTTGTTTGCTATATAAGTAATTTATTATACCATATCGAATTTAAAATGTAGCTTTATCATGAATTTATTTTATGTAATTGAGAGGTGGGTTATTTTGTCCGAAACAAGAGGGTACAGATCACAAATGATGTCTAAGATTCACTCAACCGGAGGAAAAGCAGAATCTATTTTAGCTAAAGCGCTTTGGCACGAGGGTATTAGGTATTTTAGAAATTACACCAAAATAATTGGGAAACCAGACATAGCAATCACCAAATATAAAATTGCCATTTTTGTTGATGGTGAATTTTGGCATGGATATGATTGGGAAAACCAAAAAAAGATAAGACTCCATCACAATCGAGAATATTGGATAGAAAAGATTGAAAAAAACATCGAAAGGGATAAGTATGTAGTGGAGCAGTTGGAAAAACAAGGATGGCTAGTAATTCGATTTTGGGAAAAACAAGAAGTTTTAAGCAATCTTCCACAATGTGTCTCTAAAGTGGAAAAAGCAATTGAAGAGAGAGCTGATAGAAGTAAAAATTAAAGTTTAATTCAAACAGGGGTGCTTTCGCTTCTCTTTTATTTTTTGCTCGCACCCCAAAATGAATAAATTCCAAAATCGCTGTTGACATTCGGAATCGGTTCCATTATACTCTGTTTATGAAATCGATACCACAAACAGGAGAGGAGTGATTCGCATGGCGACGATTAAGGATGTTGCGAAAAAGGCAGGGCTGTCCGTTTCGACAGTATCCCGGTATCTGAACGACCATCCTTATATTTCGGATGATAAGAAGAAACGCATCAAAGACGCGATGGATGAATTGAACTATTCGCCCAGCTTGGTGGCGACGCAATTGCGCTCGAAAAAAGGCACCATGATTGGGATCTTGGTTTCGCGCATAACGAATCCGTTTTTCTCCTATCTGGTGGATTCGATCGAGAAGAACAGCAAGCTTTTGGGCTACAATGTGTTGGTCATGCAGACCTACGACGATCCGGCGGCTGAACTGAAGATGCTGGAAATGCTGAAGCAGCAGGTGATCACTGGTTTGATCATGTGCTCAGTCGAAGGGAATCCCGACGTGATCGAAACGTACCAGCAATACGGACCCATCGTCTTCTGCAACGAAAGGATCCCAGGTTCGACGATTCCGCAAGTCTATACGGATCAGGAACAGGCGACTTTTGAAGCCACAAACTACCTGATCGGGAAAGGCTACAAAAAAATCGCCTATTGTACGGGCGGCAGCCTGACAAAGGGCGGCCACGGAAATGCCCGGACAGCGGGATTCGAGAGGGCGCTCTTGGAAAGCCGACTTTCGATGAAGAAAGATTGGATCTTCAAGGAGGTCCACACCATCGCGGATGGCCATCATATTGCCGAGAACATTTTGAGCTTGCCGGCAAGCAACCGCCCGGACGCGATCTTTACAGGCAGCGATGAAGTGGCAAGCGGCATTTTGCAGAAGTTCTTGGAGGCAGGGAAGAAAGTGCCCGAAGATTTGGCGATCATGGGCTTCGACAATCAACCGTTCACGGCGATGCTTGCGGTCAAGTTGACGACGATCGCGCAACCGGTCGATGCATTGGGAAGAGAAGCCACGAAAGTGTTGGTAGCGCAGATCGAAGAGACTGCTTATCAGATAGATACAACAGATTTGAAATTAGAATTGATCGAAAGGGAATCCGCTTAGGCGGGTTCTCAAAAAACAGAAATGTGGTATCGATACCACAAACGGAGGAGTCAGCATGAAAAACGCAATCAGGGAAAGAAAGGACAGTGAACGCATGGAACAAAAGCAGTGGTGGAAAGAGGATGTCGTCTATCAGGTTTACCCGAAGAGTTTTTACGACAGCGACAACGACGGCAGTGGCGACATCAAAGGAATCACGCAGAAATTGCCTTATCTGGAGGAACTGGGGATCACGATGCTGTGGATCTGTCCGATCTTCACTTCGCCGATGGTAGACAATGGCTATGACATTTCCGATTACCAAGGGATCCAGCCCGAGTTCGGTTCGATGGGTGATTTTGAGGAATTGCTGGATGAAGCCAAGAAGCGGAACATCAGCATCATCCTGGATTTGGTGGTGAACCATACTTCTGATGAACATGATTGGTTCAAACAGGCATTGCGCGATCCGGAAAGCAAATACCGGGATTATTATATCTTCAAAGAAGGCAAAGACGGAAACCCGCCTAACAACTGGCGATCCATTTTCGGCGGCAGTGTTTGGGAGAAAGTGCCGGGCGAAGAAAACCTGTATTACTTCCATACATTCGACAGAAGACAGCCGGACCTGAACTGGGAAAACCCAGCATTGCGTGAGGAAATCTACGCGATGATCAATTGGTGGCTGGAGAAAGGCATCGCCGGTTTCCGCATCGACTCCATCACCTTCATCAAAAAGGATCAGGATTACAGCGATGTACCGGCCGATGGCGCCGATGGATTGGCCAGCGTGAAGCACAAGGGCAGGAACCGGCCGGGAATCGCCGACTTCTTGGCGGAACTGAACAAAAAAACATTCAACAATTATCCATGCGTTTCTGTTGGCGAAGCGCCCGGTGTGACTTATGATGAATTTGACCAATACATCGGTGAAGGCGGCTATTTCAACATGATCTTCGATTTCCACTATGCGGATATCGATGTGGAGAACGGCAGCGAATGGTTCCGCAAAACCGACTGGCAGCCGAAGGAACTGAAGGAACTGATTTTCGAAAGCCAAAAAGCTATCCAAAAATCGGGCTGGGGAGCGAACTTCCTGGAAAACCACGACCAGCCGCGGTCCATTTCCAAATATATCAAGGAAGAAGCTTATCAGAATGAAATCGGCGCGAAAGCCTTGGGAACGCTCTTCTTCTTTTTGCGGGGGACGCCATACATCTATCAAGGGCAGGAAATCGGGATGAAGAATTTCAAACGGGATACAATCGCTGACTTCAATGATGTGTCCAGCCTGGATAACTATCCGCGCGCGATGCTGGAGGGCTTCACTGCGGAAGAATCGCTCGCCTTTGTGAACCAGCGCTCCCGCGACAACGGGCGCACGCCTTTCCAATGGGACGCCACGAAAAATGCCGGATTCAATGAGGGAGCGGAACCTTGGCTCAAACTGGTGGGCGATCACGAAGAAGTGAACGCTGCGGACCAAGTGAACGATCCTGATTCCATCTTCAGCTTCTATAAAAAGATGATCCAGCTCAGGAATCATTCAACGCACAAGGATACGCTGATTTATGGAGAATTCAGGCCGATGGATACGCCGGATGCGGTGATTGGCTACGAGCGCGTCGGAGATGAGCTCATCCAGATTTTAGTGAACATGAGCAATAAAGAAACCGCAATTGAGAAGGTTTCCGGAGAAATCTTATTGAACAATTATGCAACCATTGAACAATCCGGAACGCAATCGATTTTAAAACCATACCAAGCCATCGTAATCAGAAAGGATGAAGAAAATGTCTAAATTGCCGAATTACCAGGAGATTGCCAAAAAAATAGTAGCGATAGTGGGGGACGATAATATCGTCTCCGCTACCCACTGCGCGACGCGTTTGCGTCTGCAGGTGAAAGACCGCAAAGCGATCGACGACGATCAGGTGGAGGAAGTGGCAGAAGTCAAAGGTGTTTTCTATAACGCCGGCCAATACCAGATCATCCTCGGATCCGGCATAGTCAACAAAGTGTACGCCGAATTGCAAGCGCTGTATTCCTTCAATGAAGCTTCCAAAGACGAGATCGCGAGGGATGAATCATCGGCATTGCAGCGGGGAGTGCGCAACATCGCGGATATTTTTGTCCCGATCATCCCGATCCTTGGCGCAACCGGATTGTTTTTGGGACTGAAGGGCGTGCTGTTCAATGAAACCGTACTGGGTGCGATGGGGCTTACGCCTGATGCCATCCCAACTTGGCTGAGCGCCAGCGTGACCGTTTTGACGGATACAGCTTTCGGTTTCCTGACCGCCTTCATCTGCTGGTCGGCGTTCAAAAAAATCGGCGGTTTGCCGATCATCGGCTTCCTGATCGGATTGATGCTCGTATCGCCGGCCCTGCCGAATGCCTACGCGGTAGCGGGCGGGACGGCTGAACCAATCATGGCTTTCGGAATCATTCCGTTGGTAGGTTACCAAGGATCGATATTGACAGCTTTGATCACCGGAATTATCGGTGCCAATCTGGAGAAGAAGCTGCGGAAGGTGATGCCGAACGCGATGGACCTTATCTTCACGCCCTTTGTGGTCATCCTGGTTTCCGTATTCATCGCGTTGTTTGTGCTCGGACCCTTGGTGCACGGCTTTGAGGCCCAAGCTGTCAAATTGATCGAGATGTTCCTGCATCTGCCTTTTGGTATCGGCGGTCTGATCATCGGCTTCATCTATCCGATTGCGGTCATGACCGGGATGCACCACATGTTCATCATGATCGAAACGTCGCTGATCGCTACAACCGGATTCAATCCGCTGATCACGGTTTGTGCGATGTACGGATTTGCGAACGCAGCCGTGTGTCTGGCGATTGCGTTGCGCACCAACAGCGCTGCGGTCAAAACAGCCGGCATTTCCGCGACCGTCACCCAAATGTTGGGCATCAGCGAACCGGCGCTGTTCGGGGTCGTGATGCGCACCGGCATGAAGGCGATCGGCGTGATGTTGGCGAGTTCCGCTCTGGGAGGCATGGCCCTGTCGCTGTTGGGAATCCAGGCGAACAGTTACGGATTGGCGGTATTGTTGTCACCGCTGATGTATATCTACGATCCGTACCAATTGACGATGTATGTGGTGATCGGCATCGCTACCTTCATCCTGGCGTTTGTTTTGACGAACGTACTGGTGATGGGGAATGAAACAATTGTGACGAAGGTCAAAATTCAGCATTAATTTTCAGACCGACTATCCATGTTAACATGCGGATAGTCGGTCTTTTTGGTATCGTTTTCATCATTGGCAGAACAAGAACATGACAGATATCGTGAAAAACGTTCACAAATTGTTAATAATAAATCCGTTGTATGCACAAAAAATGCGTGGTATATTTTGTGTGTAAATGTTACGTCGTTTCATTTGAAAACGTTTATCGTTTTTTAATCGCAACCGAGTATCGCATAGTGATATTGTTACAATCCATTTTATCAACTGGTTCGGCGTCGATTTATCAATATAAGAAAAGGGGTCATGAAATGCAACACGCAAGCGCAAATAAAGTACAAAATGTAACCGATGACAAAAAAAATGTAAGGGAATTCGGTCTGATCGATAAATTAGCCTATATGGCGGGAGACATCGCAAATGACTTGTTCTTCATTTTTTCAAGTTCTTTCTTGATGTTGTTCTATACAAAAGTATTGGGAATCAGCGGAGCCGTTGTAGGTACGTTGTTCTTGTCGGCACGGGTTGTTGATGCTTTTACGGATATGGGTATGGGACGTCTTGTTGATACGCTGAAGCCTTCTAAGGACGGCCGCTTCCGCGTTTGGATCAAACGCGTTGCGCCATTCGCTGTTATCGCAGGTTTCCTGATGTTCTTGTCAGTCGTTCAAAACTGGTCCATGACTGCAAAAATCGTCTACATCTTCGTGACTTATCTGTTCTGGGGCAGCATCTGCTACACAGCGATCAACATCCCTTATGGATCGATGGCATCAGTCATCAGCGAGAAACCTGAAGACCGTGCTTCCCTTTCTGTTTTCCGCAGCATGGGAGCCAGCCTTGCCAGCATCTTCATTTCCTTCTTTGTTCCGTTGTTCGTCTACACAACCGACGCAAACGGCGCACAAATCGTTATTCCGGAACGCTTCACGCTCTTGGCCGGTGTTTTTGCTGTTCTTGCTTTCGCACTGTATCAATTCTGTTATCACTTCACAATCGAACGTGTTCAGATTCCGCAAAAACCAGAAACTGAAAAACAATCTTTCGGTAAAGAAATGGCCGTTCTGGTCAAAGGCTTATCAACAAACCGCGCACTTGGCGGCATCATCGCAGCTGCAATCTTCCTGTTGTTGTCCATGCTGTTGGTGAACACAATGAATGCTTATCTGTACGCCGATTATTTCAAGAGCTCCAAGACATTGGCTGTAGCCGGTATCCTAGGAACTGTCGGAACATTGATGCTTGCGCCTTTCGCAAATAAAATCGCTTCCCGTTTCGGTAAAAAAGAATCAGCGACTGTAGCGTTGTTCTTCTCGGCAGCTGTATACGGAGTCCTGTACTTCCTACATACAGACAATGTCATGTTATTCTTACCGATGGCGTTTCTTGCAAGTCTGGGAATGAACTACTTCAACGTAGTCATCTGGGCTTTCATCACGGACATCATCGACTACCAAGAAGTCAAAACCGGAAGTGCGGATAGTGGTACAGTATACGCCGTCTACTCTTTCTCAAGAAAACTTGGCCAAGCATTGGCTGGCGGTTTGGGCGGATTCGCTCTGGCTGCTATCGGTTATGCATCAGCTGCGGCAACACAAGAAGCTTCTGTTCTTGACAGCATCTACGATGTGGCTACGCTCGTGCCTGCGATCGGGTACACAGGCGTTGCGCTATGTCTATGGTTCATCTATCCGTTGACTAAAGAAAAAGTAGCTGAAAACGTGGCAATCTTGGCAGAACGCCGTAAACAAGCAGCAAAATAATATGAAGTAAGCTCGTTAAAGGGGCGCCATCCTGTTGATCAGGGTGGCGCCCCTTTTTGTGTGCTGATCTTTTTTGAGTGTCTAAACCTCAGCTCCGGCCAAGAGAACCTTCACCGGAGAATATGACCCTATTTCATCCCCAGCTTCGGCGAACAGCGGCTAACAGGTGCTGAGGCCCCTGCTCATTTCCGCTTCTCCGGCTAGACAGCCTTGGCCGGAGAAGGCGACCACTGTGACTACCGCAGCCCAATCGATTTGATGGTACTAAATTCACATTCGAACAAAAAATACTTCGTTTACAAAGATGCTACAAATTTCGTGTATATTTTATTGTATTTTGACGGGATATTTACAATGCCTTGCTATAGTGAATTAATAAGCAAAATGAAGGGGGCGTCATCAGAATTGTCATATCTAACAGCGCAATCCGGCAGTGATGGATTGGCGGACAACAGCATGGAGTTTGTTGGCTTCTTCTGCGACAAACAGGAAATTTCCGCCATCAAAGTTGATGTTCGGATGAACAAGGAAAAACAACTTGTTCTGCACCACGATACATTGGAAGAGGGACAGTATTATGTCGCTTTGGAAGACGTGTTTGCGTATATCGCCCGGGAAAACAGCCCGATCCGCATCAATTGCGACCTGAAGGAAACCGGCCTGGAAGAGGCCGTGTACGGATTGGCCGACAATTATGCCCTATGGCCGCAAGTTGAGCTGAGCGGAACGGTGGCCTGTAGGTATCTGGATAAATGGCGCGATCAGATTTTGATGAACATCGAAAACGGCATGGATGATTCATTTCATGGCGAACACATCGGGCGATGGGGAGAAAATGTATTGCTCGAAGCATTGGCCAAATTGTCCCGAAGCCATGCAAAAGTCATCAACATCAATCATCAGTTGTTTACGGATGCCGTGCAGGAAAAAGGTAAGCAGTTAGCGTTGGAGTTTTCCTTGTGGACTGTGAACGACTTGAACGCGATCGGAAATTACGAAAAGGAAAATATCTACAACATCACGACCAGAAAAGCCTGGACCTACGTTCAACTGAAAGGGGTGCAGACAGGATGAAACGCTTGAAAAGAGTGGAAGCATCGTTGAGCATCCGTCACACTCATGCAAAGGGTGCCTTCCACTGCTAAACAGCGGAGGCACTTTTTGTGGTTGTGAATAGAGAATTATCCAAGGGAGGAAATTTGATGATCCAAATGCACACAAGAACAGAGTCCATGGAAACGATAGTCGAGAAGGAAATGGTTTTGACACCGGCCTGCCATCTGAGGCACAACAAGATTCCGTTCGTGCTGGCGAAAGCCTATCAGAGTCTGTATGTGCAGTTTTCCTTTTCGCCGCAGCATGTGGACCGGGAAAAGGCATTAGTCATCATCTCTCAGGTGCTCCCAGATTATTTTTGGTGCTGGGACATCCGCATTGTCTGATTTCGGATCAGGTCCAAGTCAGTCTGACGATTCAAGGAGGAAATTAATGTGGATTATTATGCAATCGAACTGCACGCGCACACGAATCACAGCGATGGCGGATTCACGACCGAGGAACTGCTGGGAAGCGCCAAGGATTTCGGCTATGACATCCTGACGATCACCGATCACAATACGGTTGCACCTTATGAGGAATGGAAAAAGAATCAGCACTGGTCGGGAAATCTGCTTGTCATTCCGGGGATCGAATGGACCACCTACTTCGGCCATATGCTGGTCATCGGTTCGAAGCAGATGATCGATTGGCGCAAAGCCGAGCTGGATACAATCGATTCCCGCATCAGCGAAATCAAAGAAAGTGGCGGCATTGTAGGCATTGCACATCCTTTTTCGATTGGCAGTCCGATTTGTACCGGTTGCCGTTGGGAATTTCAGGTGAAGGATTACGACAACATCGACTTCATCGAATTATGGAATCGGGTCAATCCGGACGAAAGCTTCCGGAGCCGATTGGCGTACGAAATGTGGACGGATCTGCTGAAGAAAGGCCACCGGATTTCCTGCAGCGCCGGACGTGATTGGCACCGCGTCGAAAGCGAAATGGACAATACTGCGCTGACGTATATCGGATTGCAAGAGCTGACGGAGGATGGAGTCAAGGAAAGTCTGGAAAATGGCAACTTTTACATCACGCTCGGTCCGCGGCTGCAGATGCAGATTGAGCAGAGCGGGCGCATCCATCATCTTGGCCAGGAACTTCGAGCTGGAGACGTGCAGCTGCAGGTCCGGCTGGAGGCGATTTTGCAGGATAAATTGAGAAATTTCGGCTTCAAAGGGGAAAGGCTGGCGGTCATCCAAAATGAAGAAGTCATTGCTGAAATCGACCTGAAAGAAAATCAGTCAAGGGAAGTTCCGCTGACGCTCCAACCGGGATATGTGAGGCTGGAACTGTATGGGGAAGCGAAGGGCGAAAAGGGCAGGCTGCTGGTGATCGGCAATCCGTTTTATGTGGTCTGAAGCGGGGATGACGTGCCTGCCATCCCGCACATAAAACAAACAAGGGGTTCCCTCAACTGAGAGAGCCCCTTGTTCTTACTTCATTCAAACTGGACAAAAATGTCCAGATCATAAGGCGTATAGGCTGTTTCGACTGTTTTTGAATCATCCGAATAGATTTTGTAGCGTCCACCGGTGACATAGACGAATGCGGTGAAATCATTTTTTCCGTAATAAGGGCTTATTTCTTTCCACTGTTCTGCAGGAAGTTTCCCAAGGGACAGGCCCTCAATCATAAGGTTGCCGTCTTTGATGGCCACGTTCAGCGTAGTGACTTGTTCGTATTCATAGATTCGCCGATTTGTCCGAGCAATCGCTTCATCCTCAAGACCTCCGAACGGTTTGCAGAAGGGGTCTTCCAGGATGATGTGCTGCGCAACTTTCTGGATAAGGCTGTTATCCGCGAACAGTGCACTGCTTCTCCAGCGTGTCTGAAACAGTATTCGGCCAACGCCGTCGTTTGCATCTTCTGAAGCGTCGGCAACAGGCCAAGCCTTTTCTTTAGGCCTTTTTTTGAAAAAGTCGCGTATACCCATGATACATCTCCGTTCATTTGTAATAGTTCCTTCAATTGTATCACAGCGCCACCAAGTTCGGAATTGCGGAAAGAAATGTTAAAACAGACCGATCGGACATAGAGGATCTTTTTTAGGACTGTCACTCCTGCTCGCTGCGATAGAATCCAACACATATTAACGTATGTCATCTGTCCATATTCGGTTATTCTTAACCTTTTAGAACCAAGTGCTGTGCTATAATGGGACAATAGTGCTTGTTACTGAAGCGTTTTTTCGGCTCTAGGAACAGGCAAACGAAGAACTAAGGGGATAAGCCGATTGGAAAAATTGAAAAGAAAAATAATGAATTTTATGCGCGGAAGATACGGCGCGGATCAGCTTTACAACGCGCTGGTCATTTCCGGCATGGTGCTGTACTTTTTGGGTGCAATGACAGACTTGGGTGTGTTGGTTATCTTGGCGCAACTGTTGATCTTTTGGGCCTTGTTCAGGGTCTATTCGAAAAAAATATATAAGCGCGCTGAAGAAAATCGCAGATTCCTGAAGTGGTGGCAGCCAAACCAGAAAAAGCTGAAATTGTTGTTCAGAAGGTTCAAGGAAATCAAAGTGGCCCGTTTCCGCAAGTGCCCTAACTGTAAGACGACCTTGCGTTTGCCTGTCCAACGAGGCAAGAAGACAGTCAAATGTCCGACCTGCCATCAGAAATTCGAATCACGCATCATTTTATAAACAAAAGGAGTGGGTGTCCTGATTCAGGATCCCCTCTTTATTGTGGTTTGCCTTTGGTGCGGCTGGTTGTTTGATAACCGCGAAGAATCGGACAACCAGCAAGCGTTCGATAGTTCCGATGTCCGATAAATGCGAAGAATCGGACAAGCAGCAAGCGTTCGATAGTTCCGATGTCCGATAAATGCGAAGAATCGGACAAGCAGCAAGCGTTCGATAGTTCCGATGTCCGATAACCGCGAAGAATCGGACAACCAGCAAGCGTTCGATAGTTCCGATGTCTGATAACCGCGAAGAATCGGACAACCAGCAAGCAACCAGACCGGCACGCTTGCATCCGAGCATACCGGCCTATACGAAAAAGCACAAAACACTCAAAAAAGAAGCCCCGCCAATTAATAAAAATTGTGCGGAGGCTTCTTTTTGTCTATGCTTCGTGGATGAGTACTTCTTCCTGGGTTCCCAAAAGGATCGTCTTTTCGGAAGGGCGCAGGCTTCCTTTGTTTTCGTCGCGTCCCTGCAGAACGACACGCGGGCTTGCGGCCTCGATTGTGTCGAAGGCTTCGCGCGCCAATTTTTGGGTGTCATCGTTCATGTAGCGGTTGAAGAGGACGCAGAGTTTGGCGTCCTGCAATTCCACCATCATATCGTAGTCGCCGGTGCTGTCCCCGAAGAGCATCAACGGCTGTTTTTCGTTGTGCTTCGGCATCAGTTGTTCCGTGATGACGGCTGTTTTGCCGGGGCCTTTGGTGATGTTTTTGCCCGGCTGCATGCAAGGCTGGATCAGGCCGTTTTCATCCTTGTTGTAATACATGCCGATGACGTGCTCGTTGTCCAATCCGTAACCGAAGTCCGGATGCGTTGCGGCGACCTGGACGACATCTACAGGCGAAGCCGAAATGACATAGACGACGATGCCGTTCGACTTCAGAACGTGATAGAGTTCCTTCAATTCGGTAGGGAACGCCAAGCCTGTATCGTAATGGGACACGATGACGCCGGCTTTGCTAGACAATTCAGCTGGGCTGGTCAAGGTCACGCGTTCGAATTTGCCGTATTGCAACCAATAAGAGATGGATTGGTAAGCCAGTTGGCGCAAGTCTTCACTTGTGCGTTGCGCGAAAAGGTAAGTCATCCAAGGATAGCCGGCTTTTCTTTTGAAATCGCCGTTGATGACCGTGTAGAACAGACGTATTTTTGCGGCGAATTCTTCATAGTAAGAAGTTTTTTTAGCTTCTTCCAATGAAAGTGTACCGCCTTGCATAAAACCTTCATAGTGCTTATACAACCAAGCATAGGCCGTTTTGATATCGTCAGCGATATTGCCGATAGTTGCAAGCGGATTGGTCTTATCGAGTAGCGTCGCCTCTGTTGCGCCGACATTCTCGAGGCCATCGGTCAAAATCGCATGGAACTGATCGGGCGTCAAACGGTAATCCAAATGCAGCAACATGTAAAGCATCAAGGTATCTTCTATATCCATGATGGCGGAAGTATTGTCGAAATCAAATACAACGTATGGAGGGTCAGCTGGGTCGAATGAGCTGTTTTGGTTCCCGTAGGCAGCGATGACAGCATTCAGCGCTTGGTGCGTATGTGGTGCCCAGTTTTTAGAAGAAAGAATTCTATTATGTTTTTCTGGCAAAGTAAGTACCCCTTTATCATGGAATTTTCATCTGCAGTCATTTTATCAAAAAACGGCTGAAAGAGATACTGAAAAGTGCCCGTTTCGGTTGATCCATCCCATTACGGTGAAATGAAATGAGAATTACCAATAAATTGTCCATCGGACAATTTATTGCGAATGAAGTGTTTTTTCTCAATACGCTTGATTTACGCGGATTTATTTTTATGAAAGCGACATCCGTGGAAGGGTTTCTAATATAACGAGCATAAAATAGGCTGTTTTTAACAATTAAGTAAGAATACAGAAAATTCGTGTTAGAAAACCTGACATTTTCACGGAACAATTTAATTGATTTTTAATCATGCTTTCATTATAATTTTGCTTAATGGTATAATAATAAGAAGCGGTCCTTTCTTGATAAGGATCCAATCCATGCTCTTGAAATAATAGTAGTATGATGACGAGCACAAAAGGGGTTGAGGCAAAATTGATTAAGTTAGAGCACGTAAATAAGTATTTCGGCGCCAACCATGTGTTGAAGGATATCAACCTGGAAGTTGCCGAAGGGGAAAAAGTGGTCATTATCGGTCCTTCAGGTTCCGGTAAAAGTACAACGGTGCGTTGCATGAATTTCCTCGAAGAACCTACAGATGGAAAAGTTTTTATAGATGGCACAGAAGTCACAACAAAAAATAAGTTGGATATTGTGCGCCATTCCTCTGCAATGGTTTTTCAACAATTTAATCTATATCCACATATGACAGTGTTAGGGAACCTGACAATCGGCCCTATGAAGCTGCAAGGCAAATCCAAAAAAGAAGCGGAAGAAATGGCTTACGAATATTTGGATATCGTTGGCTTGCGCGAAAAGGCGAATGTTTATCCTTCAACGCTTTCAGGCGGGCAACAACAAAGGGTGGCAATTGCAAGAGCGCTTTGCTCACAGCGAAAAATCATTCTTTTCGATGAACCTACTTCAGCATTGGACCCTGAAACGGTTCAGGAAGTATTGGACGTCATGATCAAGCTTTCCAGCATGAACATCACGATGGTTGTCGTGACGCATGAAATGGGCTTTGCGAGACAGGTTGCTGATCGGGTCATCTTTATGGCTGATGGCATGATTGTAGAGGAAGGCACTCCGGAGCACTTCTTCGATAATCCGACACATGAGCGGACGAAAGCATTCCTGGGTAAAATTTTAAGATAACCGAACTTTTCGGAATACAACATTATAGGAGGAATTTGGTATGAAAAAGAAAAATCTATGGGTTTCATTATGTTTATCAGCTGCATTGTTCTTGGGTGCGTGCGGCAGTGACGCTACGGATACAGCAGATTCTGCAGCTGGATCTGCAACAGATGCTTCCGGTCAAGTGACTGTAGAGTCAATCAAAGAAGCTGGCGTATTGAAAGTCGGCGTTAAAGAAGATGTACCGAATTTTGGTTTAAGAAACACTGAAACAAACGAAATCGAAGGCTTTGAAATCGACATCGCTAAGAAAATCGCTGAAGAAATCTTAGGCGATCCTGAAGCAATCGAATTGGTTCCAGTAACCGCAAAAACGCGTGGTCCATTATTGGATAACGGCGAAGTGGATATGATCATTGCAACTTTCACTGTAACAGAGGAACGTAAAGAAACGTATAACTTCTCTGATGCTTACTACGTGGATGCAGTCGGCCTTTTGGTTAAGAAAGATAAAGGCTATGCAGGATTGGCAGACATGGACGGCGCTACAGTCGGGGTTGCCCAAAGCTCGACAACAGCCGATGCGATTACTGCTGAAGCTGAACAATACGGCATCACTTTGAACTATTCAGAATTCGCGACTTACCCAGAAATCAAAGCAGCTTTGGATTCCGGCCGTGTGGACGCATTCAGCGTGGACAGATCCATCTTGGCTGGCTACTTGGATGATTCAACTGAAATCCTGAAAGACCGCTTCGCTACGCAAGATTACGGTGTTGCGATCAAAAAATCAAACACAGAATTGGCAACATCTGTTAATGAATTAATCACTGCATGGGGAGAAGACGGCACTCTTGATGCACTGACTACAGAGTGGGGCTTGGGCGAATAATGAGAAGTACCAATCCATTCGCTCTCTGGCGTTGGGAAAGCCTTCTTGAAAACAGCAGCGACTTTGGAGCCGGATTTATCCGGACGCTCCTAGTCGCTGTGTTGGCGTTATTGCTGGCTTTGGTAATCGGGGTTGTCGTGGGGACCATGTCCACGGCAAAAGGCCGATTGCCTCGTGCTGTTGCCAGAATATACGTAGAAATGTTTCAGAATATCCCGTTGCTCATCCAAATCTTCTTCATGTATAACGGGCTTGCCATGGCAGGCTTGGTTTTGAGTGAATTTACTATCGGGGTAGTCGGTGTAGGGATATATCACGGTGCCTACATCGCTGAAGTCGTTCGTGCAGGGATCCTCGCTGTTCCGAAAGGCCAAGAAGAGGCAGCTTACTCAGAGGGCTTCAACTACATCCAAACAATGCGTTACGTCATCTTGCCGCAGATGGTCAAAATCATTTTGCCGCCATTGACCAATCAAGCCGTCAACTTGATCAAAAATACTTCCGTATTGGCGATCATTGCCGGAGCGGACCTGATGTATGTAGCAGATTCTTATGCTTCTTCAAGTTTGAACTACGGCCCTGCTTATGCAGTAGCCGGTTTGCTTTACTTCCTGCTTTGCTTCCCGCTTGCAACATTTGCGCGGAAATACGAGCAAAAACTGAAAGACAATGATTCGGTTGTCGTCAACATTGGCGTAGATATTCCGGAGGTGATGGAATGATGGAATCAATCAGAACAGTCTTCACACCATCGAATGTGTCGTTCATGATGGAAGGATTGAAACTGGCATTGCTGATTTCGGTCGGTGTCGTCATCCTTTCGATCATCTTCGGTACGGTATTGGGTCTGTTGCGTAATTATGATAAAAAAATCTTCGGAAAGTTGGCCGGTGCCTACATCGAGCTCTTCCGGAATACACCGTTATTATTATGGATGCTTTCATGTTCATTCTTGATACCGGGCAGCACGATCACCTTGAAAGGGTCTTTTGCCCTGTTCCTGTACACATCGGCAGTTGTAGCCGAAATCGTGCGCGGCGGATTGAATTCGATACCGAAAGGGCAATTTGAAGCTGCCCACTCCCAAGGTTTTTCATTCATGCAATCTTTGTGGTATATCGTTCTGCCACAAGCATTCAAGAAAATCATCCCTTCGCTGTTGTCACAAGTGATCACCACCATCAAGGATACTTCTTTCTTGGCCGGTCTGGGGATCATGGAATTCACAAGAAGTGGACAAGTCATCCTTGGTAAAGTGACGAAAACCTCAGAAGTATTTTTGGTCTATGGCTTCCTGGCTTTGGTATACTTCATCATCTGCTTCACGCTTTCGACAGTCGTCAGAAGCTGGCACAAGCGTAATGCAGAACATGCTTAACAATATGAATAGCCCCCGACTTACAGCTTATAACGCTGTATGCGGGGGCTTTTTGTCTTTATTGGATTAATGGTGCTTGCGTTGTCCGATAATCCGGAAGAATCGGACAACCGGAGAACACAAGCGTAGCAAGTAGTCTGATAACCACAAAAATCCGACAACCGGAGGCTAGATATAGCGCAAGTTGTCGGCTTCCTCAATTATTATTCAGTTTTGAAATCTATCTGAAAGAAAAGAGCACTCTGTGTTTTTTACATTTGTCAAACAATCGATGCGTCATAGATGGACTGGATTGAATCGGCTAGGGTCGTCTGGAATACATCATCCGTCATGTCTGCACTCAAGCCTTCGGACAACGCCCGCGAGAAGCTGGCGATCAAGCCGGGATTGTGGGTCAATTTTTCGTTGGCTTCTTCACGCGAATAGCCGCCGGATAAAGCCACGACCCGCACGACTTGCGGATGAGCAATCAGTTCCTTATAAAAATCAGCGACGCTTGGAATCGAGAGTTTCAGCATCACAAATTGGTCCGGATTCAACGCATCCAGCGCCAACAACAATTCTTCCTTGAGAATAGCTTCCGATTCAGCTTTGTCCGTGCTGTGGATGTCGACTTCCGGTTCGATGATCGGGATCAGTCCAGCCGCAATGATTTGCTTGCCGACTTCGAATTGCTGGGCGACGACTTTTTTGATGCCTTCACGATTGGCTGATTTGATCACGGAACGCATCTTGGTGCCGAAGATGTGGCGCTCGTTTGCGCGCGCAAGGAGGGCGCCCAAATCCGGATTCGGTTTCATCAACTGCACGCCATCCGCTTCCGTATCAAGTCCTTTATCGACTTTCAGGAAAGGCACTACACCTTTTTTCTCCCAGAGGTAGTCGGCCGTATAGAGTCCATCGACATTGCGGTCCATCGTCTGCTCGAACAGGATGGCCCCCAAGATGTGTTCCGAGCTGAAAGCAGGCGATGTGACGATGCGAGAGCGCATCTCATGGACAAGCGTGAACATTTCTTCTTCGCCGTTGTAGCTACCTTCCTGAATGCCGTACAACGCCAGTGCCTTGGGCGTGCTGCCGCCGCTTTGGTCCAACGCCGCAATGAAACCTTTGCGATTTTTCATGATATCGAATTGCTCTTTGTTCATGATACAAACCCCTTCGATTTTCAGATTTCCGAAATCCGGATCCGGTCCTGCTTTTTCGTGGAATGAGGATCTCTAAAGTCAGTATAGCACTAATGCTATGCATTTCTGAGTGAAATGCCCTGTAGATTTTGACGGTATTAAGCTTCAAAATTGACATGAAAATTATTTTTTGTTGAAACCTTTTTGATTTAGGAGTAGAGTTGTTTTATGGGATTTTTCAAGCACTTATAAGGGATAACAACAAAATCGAACGAGAGAAGGCGTACAGATGATTTTTTGGCTGAAATCGGACAAAACAAATGCGGAATACACGGAACTAAATGTCTACAAACGTGGCATCCTGATGGGCGGAATTTCTCATCACAAGGACGACGATTTCTGGCAATGGTGGGTGGAAGGCGTGGGCAAGAAGAAAACCCGCAAAATGTACAAAGAAGCAACCGAAGACGAAGCCAGACGGGCTGTCGAGTACGAAATCTGATAATTAAATATAACGGCGCAGGGCAGGGATCATTCGTTGGATGAGACTTGGCCTGCGTTTTTAATGAACAGTAGGCTTCGGATGTCGTGCGGATTGTCCGATAACTGGGAAGAATCGGACAATCGGAAAGCCAACGTCGTGGGCATTGTCCGATAACTGGGAAGAATCGGACAACCGGAAAGCCAATGTCGTGGGCATTGTCCGATAACCGGAAAGAATCGGACAACAACAAGTAAAAACAGTAAGGATGCAGTGAAAACTTTCACCGCATCCTTGCTGTTTTCTGCAAATCTATACACTGTACTGTTTATTTTTCACAACGAAGGCTTCGTTGTGCGAGGACACCATCGCGTGCTTTTCAGCGGTGGGGTTCAGGTATTGCTTGACGCTGTTCACAGCATTCACGGCATCCTGGAAGGTGCCGACCAGCAGGTTGACTTTGCCCGTGTAGGCGATCGCGTCTCCGGCGGCGAAGATGCCGGGGTGGCCGATTGTGCTGTCGGGGCTGCCTTCGATGAAGTTGTTTTCGTTGAACTGTAGCTCCATTGCATCACCGAACGCAATCGCCTGTTTGCTGGCGAAGCCGTGGTTGACGATGACCGCATCGGCAACGACAGTCCTATGCTCACCGCCGACCGAGAGGGAAACGGCTTCGATTTCACCTTCGCGGTTGGAACGGAAGGAGCGGATCTGCGTTTCCAGAAGCAGCTTGCCGCCGTTATTGCGGAAAGTCTCCACGCTGTGTTCATGCGCGCGCAATTCACTACTGCGGCAAGCGAGGGTCACGCCGTTTGCGATAGACAGCAATTCGTTCGCCTGTTCGATCGCTGTGTTTCCGCCTCCCGAAAGGAAAACCTGTTTGTTGCGGAACGCATGCAGACTGGTCGGGATGTAATGCAGATTGGTCCGTTCGAACTGCTCCGCACCGTCGACCGCCAGCCTGTTCGGTGTGATGATGCCGCTGCCGTATGCAAGGATCACCGCTTTCGTGTAATGATGGTCGCCATTGCTGGCGCGGATGTCGAAAATGCCGGAGCCTTTGGTGATTTGGCTGACTTCCGTATTCAGACAGACGGTCGGGTTGAACGTCAGTCCTTGCGTGATGCAATTGGAAAGGAACTGTTTGCCGGTGATCGGCGTCAGACCGCCTACATCCCATAATATTTTGTCGGGGTACAGGTTGACTTTGCCGCCGAGGACGGACTGGGATTCGATCAGCTTCGTTTTGAGATTGCGCAAACCGCTGTAGAAAGCACTGTACAGACCCGAAGGCCCGCCACCGATTATCGTTACGTCGTATACTTCGTTCAAAAGACCACCTCATTTTCTGTTGACTAATTGGTTGTTATGAATGATAATGGAATAAATTATAAATGAGAATGATTCTCATTATCAATTAAATAATTTTTATTCGAAAATGTCAAGAACGGTCCGGCATTGGATCGCTTCTGCAAGGATAAAGAAAGGGGAATGAAGGCATGTGCAGCCTGAAAGTTGAGGAGGTGCAAATCAAATACGACAAGCAGATTATTGTGAAAAATATCTCAGTCACCATCGCGCCGCAGAAAATCACGACGATCATCGGGCCGAACGGATGCGGAAAATCTACCTTGTTGAAGGCGATGTCGCGCATCCTGACTTGCTCAAGCGGCGACATTCTGCTGGACGGTGTTTCGATTTTTGCGATGGATACGAAACAGTTGGCGAAGCGGATCGCCATCCTGCTGCAGCGTCAGGAAAATCTCGCCGGCATCACGGTTGAAGAGATCGTCTCGTACGGAAGGTTCCCGCACAGGAAAGGCTTAAGGGGATTGGGCAGCGAGGACAAGGAAATCATCGATTGGGCCATCAAGAAGACGCAAATCGACGAGCTGCGCTTCCGTTATATCGATGAACTGTCAGGCGGGCAGCGGCAACGGGTCTGGTTGGCGATGGCGTTGGCGCAAAAGACCGATATCATCTTTTTGGATGAACCGACGACCTATCTGGACATCAGCTACCAGCTGGAGATTTTGGAACTGCTGAAGAAACTCAATGAAGAGGAAGGCTATACGATCGTGATGGTGCTGCATGACATCAATCAGGCATCGCTCTATTCCGACCATATCGTGGCGCTTGCGGACGGCAAAGTCGTTTGCCAAGGTGCGGCGGAGGAAGTGGTCACCGCCGCGAATATAGCGTCCATCTTCAACATCCGCCCGACCATCCAGCCGGACGAAAAGACAAAAAAACCCGTCATCATCGGGTATGAATTGATAAACAGAGGAGAATGAATATGAAAAAAATGAATAAACTATCACTGACAATGCTGATGGGTGCCGGCTTGATTTTGGGAGCCTGCTCCGCTACGGACACATCTGATGAGGCGAGCGAAAGCGCAGCAGCCGAAACGGTGACGTACACAACGGTCGACGGCGAAGAAATCGCGGTTCCCGCAAGCCCAGAACGGGTAGTGGTGCTGTCATCCTATGCTGGGGACCTCATCAACTTTGATGTCAACATCGTCGGCGTGGACGCTTGGTCAGCCGGGAATCCGAACTTCAGCGAAGGGCTCTCAGGCGTCGCAGTCGTATCGAATGCTGACGTCGAAAAAATTCTTGAATTGGATCCGGATTTGATCATCGGCCTGGACAACATCGAAAATGCCGACCAATTGTCGGAAATCGCCCCTACGGTATTGTTCACATACGGTGAATTATCCTACCTGGATCAGATCGTGGAAATCGGTAAAGTGGTGAATAAGGAAGAGGAGGCTGTCGCATGGGTGGAGGCATTCCAAGCTGAAGCACAAACGGTAGGTGAGGAAATCAAGGTTGCCATCGGCGAGGAAGCGACGGTCACGGTTGCCGAGAACTTCGATAAACAGATGTACATTTTCGGCGACAATTGGGCACGCGGCACGGAGATTCTTTATCAGGAAATGGGGCTGAACATGCCTGAAACGGTCAAAGAAAACGCCCTTGATGCAGGTTATTATGCCATTTCCGAAGAGGTGCTCGGTGATTACATCGGCGACTACCTGATCCTGAGCTTGGCCGCAACCGATCCGGAATCGAGCTTTTTGGATGCCGAATGGTTCAAGAGCATTCCGGCTGTGCAGAACAACCAAGTGTTTGTGGCTGATGCCGAGACATTCTATTTCAATGATTCGCTATCGTTGGATTACCAACTGGACTTCTTCGAGGAATCCTTTTTAGCGGAATAAGAGGGGACGATTGCAGTGATTAAACGGAAACGAAACGCCTTTGGAATCTATCTGGCTGTAACGGTCACCTTGTTGATTGCGGCAGCGGTCCTGGCGCTTTACACAGGAGCGGCGGACACGGATTGGTCGGACCTGATCGAAGCAATCATCGGTGAAGGCGGCGGAGATTATTATCTTGTGCTTAGGGGCATCCGTTTCCCGCGCATCCTGGGTGCCTTCTTCGTAGGCAGTTCCTTGGCTGTTGCCGGAGCGATCATGCAGGCGCTGACGCGGAATCCGTTGGCCGACCCCGGGCTTTTGGGGCTGACTTCCGGAGCGAACATCGCTGTGGCCTTGATCTATGCCTTGGCTCCGCAGAGTTCCTACCTGCTCGTTTCAATTGCTTGCTTTGTGGGTGCGGGTTTGGCTATGCTGTTCGTGTACGGTCTCAGTAATGCGACCAGAAGTGGACAATCACCCTTGAACCTGATCCTGATTGGAGCAGCCGTCTCGTTCTTTTTCCAGGCCATCGCGGACGGAATTGCGATCTGGTTCCGCATCTCGAAGGATGTTTCGATGTGGACTTCCGGCGGCCTGATGGGCGTGGATTGGAATATTTTGAGCATCACGCCGGTCATCGGACTGGCGCTGCTGTTGAGCCTGGTGTTCAGCGGCCAGTTGACTGTGCTGAGTTTGGGCGAGGAAACAGCGATCAGCATGGGGCAACGGACCAATCTGATCCGGACCGCCCTGATTCTTTTGATCACGTTGCTTGCAGGCAGCGCGGTCGCCATCGCCGGCAATCTGGCCCTGATCGGTCTGATGATCCCGCATGTCGTGCGCAAAATGGTCGGGCAGGATTACCGAAAAATCATTCCGTTGTGCATCACGGTCGGCGGGACTTTCGTGATCCTGGCTGATTACATCGGCCGCACGGTTGTCAGTCCTTTCGAAATTCCCGTTGTGGCGATCGTTTCCGTGATTGGCGTGCCTTTTTACGTGACGATCGCCAGAAAAGGGGGAATCAGAGCTGTTTAATGAATGGAATCTGACTTATCGGAAAAAATTGTGGCTATTCCTCTTTTTGTTCGTGGCGGCTTTTATCGCTGCCTTGTCCATGGGTTATTCTTCGCTTCCGTTGGACCGCATCCTGCAGGTGCTGTCAGGGAATGGGGCTTTTAAAGAAAACTACGTCTTTTACCAGATTCGCTTGCCTCGGGCTTTGGTATTGACGATGGCCGGCGCCTGCTTGGCAGGTGCCGGCATCATCCTGCAGACTTTGAGCAACAACGACTTGGCCGATTCGGGGCTTCTGGGCATCAATTCCGGTGCCGGCCTCGGCGTGACGATCTTCTATCTGTTTGCGGGCGAAGGCATGCTACAGTTTTCGGCGGTCCTGCCGCTTGTCGCTTTCATCAGCGCGCTGGTGGCTGCCTCCGCGGTTTACCTGCTCAGTTACAGCCGCAGCCATAAACAGCATGCGATGCAACTGGTGGTCATCGGAGCGGGGATCTCCTCCGCCTTTTCGGGGTTGATCGTCCTGCTGATGTCCGCTTCTGACCGGACAGATGTCAGCTTCATCACCGCCTGGATGTCGGGAAACATCTGGGGATCGACCTGGCCTTTCGTGTTCACGATTATGCCCGGTTGGCTGTTGGCGCTGGGGATCCTCTTCCTGAAAGCCCCGACGCTGAACATTCTCGCGCTGGGTGAGGAGACCGCTGCTGCCTTGGGATTGAAGCTCCGGAACGAAAAACTGATTCTGTTGCTCTGCGCGGTCGCTATCGCTTCCGCGGCGATCTCGTTGACGGGCAACATCGGTTTCATCGGTCTGATGTCCCCGCACATCGCCAAAAAGCTGGTCGGCAAACGGCATGAACGGTACAGTTGGATCGCGCTGCTGATTGGCAGCGTCATCCTGTTGGTCGCCGATGCAATCGGCCGCACGGTGATGGATACCGCTTTTCCGACCGGCATCGTCGTTTCCCTGATCGGCGCGCCTTATTTCCTGTATCTGCTGTTGGGGAGGATGCGCTGAGTCGATTTAAGTACGGTTCGGCAGGAGCCAACCTGCCTGGATCAGTTGCTCTTCTCCGGCGAAGCCGGTGTGGCCGGAGTATTCGGCCCAAAACAGTCGTTCTTCTCCTGCCAAGCGCTCGCCGCCGGAGCAGAGGGTCCGAAACCGACATCCACCTCCGACGAAGGCTCTCTTGACCGGAGTTGAAGAAAAACACCACAAATCCTTATTACCGAAAACCTCAAAAAAACGCGTCATCAGCCGAAAAGGGCTTGATGGCGCGTTTATTTGTGTTCACAAAGCAGTCTTATTAAATAGTTTTACCGCCGCAACAAGAGCTGAACCGATCATCAGTCCCGTCGTCAGCAGCGGATTCCGAAGATCCTCAAGCATAAGTGTACCTTGCAGCATGTCCATATTGCGCGAAGCCAGCACAAGCGGATTCCACTCGGCCGCTTCCGGGAACAGGTTCCACAAGAACAGCACCATCAGGAACGCACCAGTCAACAGCAGCGGCCCATAGGCATTTTTGAACAGGATAGCCCCGAGCAGCAGAACGGCAATCAGCAGGATGCCGAACAGATAGAGGCTGGTGACGGAAAGTGCCAAATTTTCGGTCGTGCCTTCGGGGAAGTAATACAGCGTGTACCCCAAAGTGATGAAAAAGCAGAGCCAATAGCTGACGGTCCAGAGCAGCAGGGCACTTGTGAATTTTGAAAAGAGGATCGTCCGGCGCGGCAGGCCTTTCGTGACCATATTGATGAGCGTGCCTTTTTCATATTCCTTTGCCATCATGCCGCTCAAGAGGATGACGATGATGAACAGGCCGGTCTGGGTGCCGTTCTTGAAGAATTGGATCCAGGAATCGAGGTTCGTCGGTTCCGCAATCAGGATCGTGATCCCTTCCGGCATGAAGTTTCCCAACAGATCGGGCAAAAATTTGGCCGTCAACGGATTCATGATGCCCAACAACGCAAACAAGGCGATCGCCAAGAACAGTTTGAAGTTGCGAGTATATTCGGTCAGTTCTTTTTTGGTGAAGGCAAGATACGCTCTCATCGGACCACCTCCAGGAAGATATCCTCCAGTTTGGGTTCGGCCGTTTCCAAGCGGAGCGGCACCAGTCCTGTCTCGCCAAGAATCCGGATGATCAGTGCCATGGTCACTTCCGGGTCATCGGCTTTGATGGTGACGGAAGGATCTTTTGCACGCAAAGCGGTATTCGTCAGATTTATCCGCGGATCGCCCTGGAACACAGCAGCATCCGCTGGGGTCCGGAAGGTGACTGTGCAGGAATGTTTGGAGTAGGTGGTTTTCAATTCTGACACCGATCCGGTCAGGACGATTTTTCCTCCGTCAAGGATGCCCACCCGATCGCAGATGGCTTCAACATCGGTCAGGACATGCGTCGAAAAGACCACAGTTGTCCGTTCTTTCACCTTCAGCAGGATATCCAGTATTTCCCTGCGGCCGATCGGATCCAATGCGGAAGTCGGTTCGTCGCAGATCAGCAGTCGCGGTTCGTTCAGCAAAGCCTGGGCGATCCCCAAGCGCTGCTTCATGCCGCGGGAAAACGTGCCGATGCGTTTTTTCACATCCGCCAGCCCGACCAGATCCAACAGCTCCTCGGATTTCGTTTGGATAAGTGCGGACGGCATGCCTGTAATGTCGCCGCACAACCGCAGATATTCCTTTGCGGTCATGAAGCCGTAGAATTCCGGTACATCCGGCAGATAGCCGATGAAGCGGTTCGTCCTTGTGTCGCCGTAATGCACTTTTTCGCCGCAGATGCTGATTTCTCCGGCATCAGACTGCAACAAGCCCAAAACGATTTTCATGGTTGTCGTCTTCCCGGAGCCGTTTTTGCCGATGAAACCGTAGATCGAGCCTTCAGGGACGGAGAAGGACAGGTCATCGAGAACGCGTTGGTTCCCGAAGGATTTCCCCAATCCGGCAATCGTGAGGATGTCCATCACTCATCGCCCCTTCCAATCAGGAAATACAGGACCGGACCGACGATGTTCAGGAAGATGATGATGAAGATCCAAAGATTTTTGCTGCCTATTTTTACTTGTGGATGCTTGTTCAGGTGGAGCAGAGCCGTGATCAGAAGGATGATCTGGATCACGACCAAAGGGATCAGGATGGGTAAGTATGGCTGCAGTTCTGCTATCATAAAAGTTTGCCTTCTTTCTTTTTACGCCTATTAGCTCATATCTTCATTTTACGCGTCTGAATGGTTTTCCACAACTTTATCCCTATTGGTAGTTATATAACAAGTATAACACTTACAGTGGGATTTGCAAGTCGGAAGAGTGGCGAAACCTATCATGTAAGGAGGCCTCGCAAAGGGTCACGGCTGTATGGGACTGGCGCTGTCCTGTGCTATAATGAAGCAAAGATACCAGAACAGCCAGTGCTGTCAAAGGAAGGACAGAAGGATGAATCCATTTTTTAAATTGATGCTTAAGTTGATGTCGTCACCAAAAATCAACATGCAGGAAGACTACGCCCGTGTCCGCAAAGTGCAGCAGATACTGGCTCCCAAGCCGAAAAAAGGCTATATCATCATGGACCACAAAATCTATTCGGAGGACCGTTCCCATGATATTCCGGTGCGCGTCTTCTATCCGAAAGAGCGCCTGTATAAAGAGCCTCTGCTTTTTTTTCATGGCGGCGGGTGGGTCATCGGTGATATCGAAACCTACACGAATGCCTGCATCAATATGGCGGACCTGAGCGGCAGGACCGTCTATTCCGTCGATTATCGTTTGGCGCCGGAGCATCCGTATCCGGCCGGTCTCTATGATTGTTACCGGGTGGCGGAAGTATTGCTGAAGCATCTGGAAATGAGCGGTCTTTCGGATGAAAAAGATCTGATCCTTATCGGCGATTCCGCGGGTGGAAACTTGGCGGCAGCCGTGTCTTTGCTGCTCCGAGACAGAGGCCAAGCGACTCCGATGAAACAGATTTTGCTTTATCCTGTCACCTATTGGGATCATTCTGAAGCATCTCCATTCGAATCGATCCGCACGAATGGGTATGATTACGGACTGACTGCGAAAAAAATGGAAGAATACATGGCGTTGTACCAACCAGATCCCGAGTTGCGCAAGAATGGATATGTCGCACCTTTGATGGCGGGAGATTTGTCGAATCAACCGGAAACGTTGGTGATCACAGCCGAATTCGATCCGTTGCGGGATGAAGGCGAAGCCTACGCGGAAGCTTTGCGGAATGCCGGCAACAAGGTACAAGTCCATCGCGTGAATAGCATCGTCCATGGCTTCATCACTTATCCGAAGACAGCTGAATCAGTTGTCGAAGCATACGAAGTCATCAATGCGTTTCTGAATGCATAAGCCGAGATAGCGGTTCTATGGAACAAGAGGGAAGGGGGAAAAGCAGTGAACCGAAAAAAGTGGGTACGTTTGGATAATGCCTCCAATATATTTTTGGCTGCCATGACGAGCAGCGATACGAAGGTCTTCCGCATGAGTGCGGAACTGACCGATGCCGTGGATCCGTTGTTGCTGCAGCGGGCACTTGATGAAGTCTATGAGAACTATGTGCTGTACCACAGTGTGCTGCGGCGCGGATTTTTTTGGTATTATCTGGAAGAAAGCGACCTGAAGCCGAAAGTTACGGCCGACGTGTTGCCTCCTTGCGCGCAGATTTATCATTTTGACCGGAGGGAGCTGTTATTCCGGGTCTTTTACAACCAAAACCGGGTTCACTTGGAGCTCTTCCATGCCTTGTCGGATGGCACCGGTGCGTTGTGGTTTTTCGAGGATCTGCTGAAGGCGTACATCATGCTGCGTCATCCCGAGGCATTTGAAGGCTTGGATGCCGCAGCGCACGATCGCTTGAACCACCAACTGGAGGACAGTTTTGCGCATTATTTCCGCAAGGAAAAGAAACAGAACTTTACGGATGCGGCGCAATCCGCAATCCGTTCTGTCGCGAAAGTCAGCCAATTGACAGGGAAAGGCCATGCTCAAAAGAGCGCCTTGCCTGAGGAAAATGAGCCAAAGCAGAAGCTCCGCGTGCACCAGTTCCGCGGCAAAAAGACCCCGGACAACCGGCCGCATGTCATCGAACTCGAGATGCCGGTCAAGGACGTTCTTGCCCTGGCCCGGGAACAACAAACTTCTTTGACATTGTATCTGACCGCCGTGTACATGCTCGCCGTGCGCAAGGCCAGTCAAAATTTCCAACCAGGCTCGGCTATGGCTGTTTCTGTTCCGGTCAACTTACGGCAATTCTTCCCTTCCAATTCTGCCAGGAATTTTTTCAGCACGACCCGCCTGATTTATACTACAGATGAAAAGGGAGAAGCGGATGACATTGCTGCAATCGGCAGTACGCTGAAAGAGCAGTTCCAACAACAGATTACGCCGGAAAGTCTGGAGGAAAAGCTGCGGACGTTGATTGCCTTCGAGTACAGTCCCTTCACACGGATGGTCTTCCGACCGATCAAAGACCTTGTTCTGAAGTTGGTCAATTACGTCAGCAACCGGAATTTGACGATCGCGATCTCTAATCTTGGCAAGGTTACCTTTCCTGAACCGATCGACGGCTACATCGAGAAAATGTATTTCCATACTTCGGCGGTCCGCCCGCAGTTTTGCGCCATCAGCCATGGGGAACACCTGACGGTCAGTTTCACCTCTCCCTTTGTCGAATCCACGATCGAAGAACAGTTTGTCAGGATTTTGACCGACGTGGGCGTTGCCGTCACCGTCGCAGCGAACAAGGTTACGAGTGAAGATTTGGAAGGTGAGTTATCATGAGACACTGCCAACATTGTAATGCGACCATCAAGGGCGAATGGGAACAATGTCCCTTGTGCCAAACGACCTTGGATGCCGCCACCGATCCGGTGCTGCCGGATCCATACCCGAAGGTCCCTTTGCGGTTCAATAAAGAGGTTGTCTGGAAATATCTGACCTTGCTTTCCTTTGTGCTGATCATCGCTTTTCTGCTGATCGAACTGATTTGGATTGGAAGGATGGAAAATCTTCAGCTTGCCCTGTTCGGGATCTTGAGCATGTGGCTTTCCGTCTTGATCCTGATCCGGAAACGACGGAACATCGCAAAGGGCATCGTTTATCTGATCTTCTCCTTGTCGCTCTTGTGCATTTATTTGGATTACCTGTCAGGGTGGAGCGGTTGGTCGACCACCTATGCTGTGCCGATCATCTGCAGTTTTGCGATCGTATCCTTATACATCGCGGTGCGCCTCGTCAAATTAGGCGTCAGGGACTACGTGTTGTACCTTTTGACAGCTGCCTTGCTGGGGCTTCTGCCGGCGCTATTCCTGACCTTGGACTGGGTCACGACGTCATTGCCTTCAAGTCTGTCGGTCATGATGAGTGCAGTCACCTTGGTCATCATCCTGCTCTATCACGGCGGAGAGATATGGCGAGAACTGGAGAAAAGGATGCATGTTTAAACCGTGATTATTCAAAAATTTCCATGATGGTCACAAAAGCAGAAACCCGAGATAGAGCTGTATCTGCCCAAACAAAAAAGCTTTGAGAAATTTGAATTCTCAAAGCTTTTTATTTGTTTAATTATTCGGAAGCGTAAGAAGAAAAGCCCTAAGCTGTTTTTTTCTTGAAGACAAAGAGAAGGAGTAGGCTGCCTGTAACCAGAATGGAAACAAGAAGGAGTGCATTCCCTTCTATGCCAGTCTGAGCCACTTGGTCTGCCTCTAAATCAGTTTCTTGCAACTCGAAGTTGGCAGGAACCAAAATAGTGTCGATGACATGGATAACACCATTGGTTGCCTCAATATCCGTAGTTGTGATATTTGATTTATTGACCATAGGTGCGTCTGAGAGATCAAAAGTAAGCTCTTCACCGTTTAAGGTTTCAGCTTTCATTCCATCTGTTAAATCAGCTGCCAAGACTTTTCCGGAAACGACATGGTAAGTAAGAACTTTTCCTAAGTCTGGTTGTGCAAGTAGCTCTTCGGCAGTGATGCCCAATTCACCAAGCAACTTCTCGAATGCGGCGTTAGTAGGTGCAAACACTGTAAATGGACCGTCCCCTTGAAGATCATCAACAAGGTCTGCCTTTTGAAGTGCCGAAACAAGAATACTGAAATCTTCATTCCCAAGTGCAATACCTACAATGTCATCGGTAGGTTCAGCGGTAGCAGCAGAAGCCATAGGAGCAATACTGAACGAGAGAAACAGCAATGTAGCAAGTGAAAGTAAGCGGCTGATAATTTTTTTCATTTTACCCTACTCCTTTCAATAGTTGCAAATCTTTTGTAATCTCTATTACATGGCTTATAATAGCACCATGATGTAAGCGGTGTCAATTTCGGGGATTTGCTTTAAAAAAGGGAGGAAGGAATCATGCGAAAAAATATATGGGTGCTCCTCCTCTCCAGGTTACTCTTTCTGCAGATCATCTACTTTGGTGTTCAGGAAACAGAGCAAAGAAAGGACGTGGTTGTACCCGAGAAGAAGGAGCAGGCCGCCGTCCCACAACAAAAGACTTCTTCCACGGACTTCCTTTCGGAAACCGATTCTTCAGAAGAGGCAGCAATTCCTTTGGAAGAATTGACTTTTACGATTAATCCATCTGCGGAATATTATCAGATTAATCCGGATTATGTAGGCTGGCTTTCTGTGAATGGAACCGTTATTGATTACCCGGTCGTCCGGGGACAAGATAATGAAATGTATCTTTCTCATAATTTCTATCGGGAACCGGATATCTTTGGAGCCATCTTCATGGATTATCGGAATATCGGCATGGGAATAGACCGGCATACTATCATTTATGGCCACTATACGCAGTATGGCCAGATGTTCGGGGAATTGGATAAATTTCTGAACGAAGAATTCCTGAATGAAAATTTTGAATTTACATTCAGTGACGGCTATGGACAAAGAAGTTACCGGATTTTTTCCGTCCATGTGGCGCCAGCTGATACAAGTTTTTTGGATATTGATTTTGAGGGGAACGAGTACACCGATTTTCTGTCCATGCTCAAGGACCTGTCCTTTTTTCCGTCAGAAGTCCTGGTGACAGAGGAAAATAACATTCTCACGCTGATGACGTGCAACGACTCCGCAGAAAACGGCAGGCTCTTTATTCATGCTGTGGAAGTAACAGAATAGCAACCGCGGCGTCTTATGATTGCCCTTGAAGCGGAAATGCGATACGCTAAAGGCAGCAATCATATTCACGAAACGCGAGGGACAAAAATGACAAACAAAATAGCGCTCATCACAGGCGCCAGTGCGGGCATAGGCAAAGAGTTCGCCAAAAAGCTCAGCCAACAAGGATACGATCTGATTCTGGTTGCGAGGCGTGAGGATAGGCTTGTTGAGATCAGCAAACAATTGCCAACCAAAAGTCAAATCATCACAGCGGATTTGGCGAAGACAGAGGAATGCTACCGTCTGTACGAAGAAACGAAGGACAAAAACATCTCCATGCTGATCAACTGCGCCGGTTTCGGTGATTTCGGCGCATTCATGACGACCAGTCTCGACAAGGAACTGGAGATGATCGACGTCAACATCAAGGCTGTGCATATCCTGACAAAAAAATTTCTGCCGGATATGATCGCAAGGAATGAAGGCTACATCCTGAATGTGGCTTCGGTTGCCGGACTGATGCCGGCGGGGCCTTACATGGCGACTTATTACGCGACAAAGGCCTACGTCACGAGCTTCACTTCCGCGATTGCTGAAGAGTTGGAAGAGAAGAAGAGCAACGTTTATATCGGTTCATTATGTCCGGGACCGGTTGATACGGAGTTCAACCAAGTAGCGGATGTGAAATTCAATCTGAAGGGCATCACTTCGGAATACTGCGTCAATTATGCCTTGGACAAAATGTACAAGCGCAAGAAAATCATTGTTCCGACGATGTTGCTGAAGGGAGCGCTCTTCTCGTCCAAGCTGGTGCCGCGCAACTTGGTCGTCCGTTTGACAAGCAGGCAGCAAAAGAAAAAGCAAGGCTAATGAATGCGGGGGGCCAGCTGGCGCAAGCGAAGCTGTCCGGAGAACGCGAGAGAACAGCGAAATCGAATATCTAACCGACCTCCTGTAACCCCAAAAAACGCACGAACTACCAGTATCATCCTACTGGCAGCTCGTGCGTTTTTTTGCGTGCCGTATCGGGAAGCTGACAGGCTACGCTCTCCCGTTTGGTGCAAACTCGTTTTCTTGGTAAAATAGATACAAATGGGTGGTGGAACCAAAATAGCATAAAAAGTCGCTGCCTTAGCCCGGATGGATAGCGTGCCGGTGAAGAGAGGGGTTTTGATGATGAAAATCGACAGAATTGAAATTGGGGAAGTGGCCATCCCGCTGCGGACGCCATTCCAAACAGCATCGCGTACGGTTGACGCTGTGCATAACATCCTGATCCGCATCGTGACCGATGACGGGACCGCTGGATATGGGGAGGCGCCACCGACAGCCTTGATCACAGGCGAAACAAAGGCTTCCATCCGCGAGGCCATCATGCAATACATCGCTCCGAGCATCATCGGAATGGAAATTTTCGATCTTGATACGATCATGCAAAGGATGCATGCCAGCATCGTCAACAACACATCGGCGAAAGCCGCCGTTGATATGGCGATCTATGACCTATATGCCAAAAAGCTCGGCCAACCTTTGTACAAAGTGTTGGGCGGGGCGAAACGGAAAATCGAGACTGCTCAGACCGTAAGTAATCATCCCATCGATGAGATGGTGCGCGATAGTCTGCAGGCTGTCCAGGACGGCTTCAGCATTCTGAATGTGGCTGTCGGGAGGAATGGGATCAAGGATGTGGAAAGCTTGTTGGCCATCCGCAAGGCAGTCGGACCGGATATCCGTATCCGGGTAGAGGCCAATCAAAGCTGGAAACCCCAGGAGGCGGTCCGCTTCATCAACATGATGGAGGATAAGGGTGTGCAGGCCGAACTGGTGGAACAGCCGGTGAAGGCGAACGATTTGGCTGGCCTGAAATTTGTGACGCAACACGTCCAAACACCGATAGTGGCTGACGAGAGTGTCTTCTCCGTGAAGGATGCCCTCCAGATCATCCAGACACAATCAGCAGACCTCATCAACATCAAACTGATGAAAACGGGTGGCATTCACGAGGCACTCAAAATCTGCACAGTGGCGGAAACCTACGGGGTGGACTGCATGATCGGTTGCATGATGGAAAGCAAGATTTCGGTCAGCGCAGCGGCCCATCTGGCAGCCGCCAAAAACTGCATCACGATGGTCGACCTCATTGGGCCGTCGTTCTACAAAATCGAAGCTTATGAGGGCGGTCCGCTGTTCACAGGAGGCACAATCAAGCTGGGGGATACGAACGGCATCGGCATCAACGCTTTTCCGAAGACCCATTTCAAAAAACTCGGAATCGTGAAATAAATGTCCCACTTAGGAAGCCAAGGAAGGAAAAACCATGAAGTTGAGAGATTTTTATGTGAAACGAGCCATCGGTTTTATCATCGTTATGCTTCTTGTGTTGATTATTTTGTTGCTCAACAAGTATATACTGCATCTATTCTGAAAAATATAAAAACCGCCACCGGAAACATAAAATTCCGATGGCGGTTTTTTGGGTTTGTTCTAGATCAGGCCAACTTTTTTCATGGCTGCGGCCAAACGGTCAATGACCGCTTGATCGGCATCCGTCAACGGCAGACGCATTGGTCCGACGTTGAAGCCCAGCAGTTGCATTCCGGCTTTTACAGGAATCGGATTCGGCTCCACGAACAGGCAGTCGATCAGTTCTTTGTACTGTGCTTGCATCGCGGCAGCTTTTTTGATGTCGCCATCCAGGAAAGCATGCGTCATTTCCGATGTAGCTTTCGGTGCGATATTGGCAAGGACAGAGATGACGCCTTTTGCGCCCAAGCTCATCAACGGGATGATAGTGTCATCATTCCCCGAGTAGATGTCCAGGCGATTGCCCAAAAGACTCAGATTGTCCACGGCTTGGCTGAAGTTTCCAGTGGCGTCCTTCAAGGAAACGATGTTATCGATTTTCGCCAGTTCCACCAGTGTTTCAGGGGTAATGTTCTGACCGGTGCGGCCCGGCACATTGTAAAGGACGATCGGAACTTCCACGCTGTTGGCGATGGCTTTGTAATGCTCAATCAAGCCTTTTTGCGATGTTTTGTTGTAATAAGGGGTTACGCTGAGGATCGCATCCACACCGGTTGCCTCTACAGCGCGCGTCAATCCGACCCCGTGGCGCGTGTCATTGCTTCCGGCACCGCCGATGACAGGGATACGGCCGTTGACTTTTTCGACAGTGAAACGAATGAGATGAAGTTGCTCTTCATCCGTCAGCGTTGAAGCTTCCCCGGTTGTGCCCGCGATGATGATCGAATCGGTGCCGTTCGCGATATGGAACTCGATCAGCTCTTCCAATACCTCGTAGTTGATTTCTTGGTTCTCCGTGTCTTTAAACGGCGTAACGATCGCAACGCCTGATCCTTCAAAAATTGCCATGCTTATCTTCCTCCTGAATTCTGTTTTATATTTATGAATAGACAAAAAACGACTATGAGCAAATGGTCTCATAGTCGTTCAAAACAGGCTGCTTAAGCTGAAGCGTTGCATCCGTATAGTGAATTCCACCAATTTGCCCCAACGTGAGAAGCTCACCGAACAAAGCTGGGCGGCTTTGTCCGACAGTGCCAGATTTATTCAACCTTGGCCCCAATACAGAGTATTTCGGCAGCAACACCTTTCAGGGAATCCCTTACTGATTGTTAACCGCGACCTCTTCATCACATCGAATCGTATTTTGTTACTTCCACACTATCAAATACAAATCAGTCTGTCAATCATATTCTGAGTGGATGCTGAGAAAATACTTTGAAAAAGATGGCAAAAAAGACACATAAGGTGCCGGTATATGAGGATGCTTCCGGGAACGCATATGCGCCGCCAATGTGATAAAATCAAATTGAGGAAACGCTTTTACGGAAAGTCCAAAAAGGGATTCCGGGATGTTTTGTTGCAGGCCATCCGCGCAGAGTTTATCTCCAGCGCACCGGCGAGGATGATGAGAGGACGTGAATAACGATGAAGATTGAACATGTTGCAGTGTGGGTGGGCGATTTGGAGCTGATGCGCGATTTTTATGTTCGTTTTTTTGATGGAAAGGCCAATAAATTATACCGGAATCCTGAGAAAGACTTCCAATCTTACTTTATTACTTTCCGTGAAGGAGGGGCCCGTTTGGAGCTTATGAAAAGGATGGATGTCAACGAACGCTATCCCCTTGATATGCTTGGCTGGGCGCATCTGGCCGTCTCCGTCGGCAGCAAGCAGAACGTCGACTATTTCACTGATAGACTCATCAAAGCGGGGTACACATGCAAAAGCCAGCCGCGCATTACAGGGGATGGCTATTATGAAAGCATGTTCCTTGATCCGGAAAAGAATGTCATCGAAATCACGATCTGAAAGAACAGTCAGGCCGAAAAAGCAGGGGGGCTGTCAGCCATGAAGAAAAGAAGCCATCTATTTGCCGATCAAACGAAAGCCGGAAGGGATATGCGCAAAAAGAGGACGCGCTTCCTGATTGCCGGAGCGATCGGTACGGGCATCGGGCTGGCCGGCGGATTCTGCTTGCGTTGGGAATTGGCCCCTTTGATCGGTTGGGACAGTGCAGCAATCATTTTGTTGTATTTGCTGTGGAAGGATTTTCATCCGCATGATGGCACGGAAACCGAGCGGATTGCGCAAGAGGAAGATATCCAATATTCGACGATCGATTTTTTTGTCCTTATGGCATGCCTGATCAGCATCGGGGCTGTCGCGTTGATGCTGACGACTCATGTACGCAGCTTCGGGACGATCGGATTTGGTTTGTTCAGCATCGTGCTCTCCTGGACGACGGTGCACAGTCTCTACATGTTGCGGTACGCGGAACTCTATTACCGCGATGTGAACGGCGGCGTCATCTTTGAGGGTACCGAAAAGCCTAATTTTTGGGACTTCGCCTATCTGGCGTTCACGATCGGGATGACTTATCAAGTCTCCGACACGACTTTCACGACAACGGAATTCCGGAAGGCCGCGCTGGGCCATGCGCTGCTGTCCTTCGTTTTCGGGACGGCCATCATCGCCACGACCATCAATTTTGTCGCAAGCCTGAGCAGATGAATCATTTTGAATTTTTGATTGATGGAGGATAAAGGAGGAGTTCATGCATGTTTTTTAAATCATTTTTCGATCCCCAAGTAGCGCAATTTTCCTATTTGGTGGGTTGCCAAAAAACAGGAGAAGCCATCATTATCGATCCCTTGCGCAAGTTGGATGACTATATCTTGGCAGCCGAAGACGAAGGGTTGGTCATCACTGCGGCAACGGAAACGCATATCCATGCCGATTATGCATCAGGCCTGCGGGAGACCGAAAGGCGTTTAGGAGCCAAACTGTATGTTTCGGACATGGGCGGGGAGGACTGGCGTTACCAGGATCTGCCGGAAGGAAGCGTGCTGCTGCAGGATGGGGATATCATCTCCGTAGGGAAGGTCAAACTGGAGGTGCTGCACACGCCTGGGCATACGCCGGAGAGTGTATCCTTTCTGTTGACTGACATCGGCGGCGGTTCGGACATTCCGATGGGATTGTTCACCGGCGATTTCATCTTTGTGGGGGATGTCGGCCGGCCGGACTTGCTGGAAGAAGCAGCCCATATGCAAGGCACCACCGAAATCGGAGCGAAAGAAATGTTCCGCTCTCTTCAGAGAATGGCTGACTATCCGGACCATCTGCAGATTTGGCCCGGGCACGGTGCCGGCAGCGCCTGCGGGAAGTCGTTGGGCGCCGTACCGATGACCACTTTGGGCTACGAAAAAGACAACAACTGGGCTTTCCAACATGACGAGGAAACGAGTTTCATCGATGCTTTGACGGATGATCAGCCTGAGCCCCCGACCTACTTTGCCCAGATGAAGAAGATCAACAAACTGGACGGCGGCGCCTACATGCCTTATCCGGTCTTCCCGCTTCAGCAGGCCGGCCCAAATGACAGGGTGATCGATCTGCGCGCGAAAGAAATCTATCAAGCTGGACACATCGAAAGGACGCTCAATATTCCGCTGAATAAAAAGTTTTTGACTCACGCCGGGTGGTTCCTGGATTACGAAGGGCAAGTGACCCTCATCGGAACCAAAGAGCAGGCTGAAACGGCTGCCCGCCACCTGCAACTGATCGGGTTCGACCAAGTCAGAGGCTATCTGGACGCCGGACAAATCGCGGATGATAAGATGACCGAAACGATTACATCAGCCGCCTTCATCGCCTTGCGCCAAGAAAAAGATCTGCAGATATTGGACGTGCGTTCGAAAAGCGAATGGGATAAAGGGCACCTGTCCGATGCCAAACGCGTACTCCTGGGCAAGCTTTTGGAGGACCCGTTGCCGTTCAATCGGGATGAACCTCTGTACGTCCATTGTCAATCCGGTGTCCGTTCCGCCGTCGCCATCGGTGCATTGGAGGAGAGGGGATTCAAAAAGATTGTCAATATCCTGGGAGGATACACTGCGATCGAAAAGATCCTCAACGGATAGACACAAATGCGCGAAGACCTGTAAAACGCAATCCGAACAAAAAAACAGCCGGAAGGAAGAGCTTCAACAGGTCTTTCCTACCGGCTTTTTTTTGATTTGGAACGTTTTAATCCAGGTACAAGGAATAGCCAGAATCCCTGTGCGATGGTATACTACTGATTGTCGCATTTAGTGGAGTAGACCGAATAGTCCAAGAGTTTTCTTAAGAGAGAGGTGTCATTTGGTTGCATAAAGATCTAACGAAAGAACAGGAACGTGTCCATCGCGTCATTAAAGTCATCAACAACGAAAAAACGCGATTGGCCGAGCAAGTAGAAGAAAAAAGTGAAAAGCAAAGACAGCAATTAAAGGAATCCAAAGAGATCAAAATCAGCCAAGGTTCTTCAGAGAGTGTCTGGGAATCGTCGGCTGAACTGCGGGCTTTCGAGCAGGAGCTGATGATCCGCAACAACGAATTGCAGAACAGCAACGAGCGTGTCGCTGTCTTGGAAAAAATGCAGGATGAGCCTTACTTCGGCCGTATCGATTATCACGATGATTTCGGCAATGAAACGATCTACATCGGGATCGGATCCTTGTTCGAGAAAGATGAGAACCTGATCGTCGACTGGCGTTCGCCGATTGCCTCGCTTTATTATGAAGGCAGCAAAGGCGAAAAAGTGAAGCTGATGATAGCCGATCAACCGATGTCCTACGGCGTTGACCTGAAGAGGCAATTTCTGATCAGACAGGCGGAAATCATCCGCATGATGGACACGGACAATGTCATGGGCGATCCGTATTTGCTGGAAGTGTTGGAAGGACCTTCATCCTATCAGATGGGCACGGTCGTATCCACCTTACAGAAAGAGCAGAACCAAATCGTCAGGGAAACCAAAGCGGCCGTCACGCTGATAGAAGGGGTTGCCGGATCAGGGAAAACGGTTGTCCTGATGCAGAAAATCGCCTATCTGCTGTATGCTTTCCGAGACCAATTGAAGTCGGAAGAAGTCGTCCTGTTTTCCCCAAACAAAATATTCCAGGAATATGTTTCCCAAGTGTTGCCTGCATTGGGCGAACTGAACGTTGGAAACACAACCTTCAGCGAATTCATGGAGCGGAAGGTGACCGGTTTTTCTTTGCGCGCCGATCAAGAGGACAGCTTAGCCAAGGTCACGGTACTGAAGGGCAGCTTGGCCTTTTATGAAGCGTTGCAGAAATACGGTACACTCCTGAAGAAGCGCTACCTGAAATTCTCGGATATCCGTTTCCGCGATGATATCATCCTCTCGGAGAAGGAGATCGAGTCGGCCTTCTACAGCATCGAAAGCCAAGGTTCATTGGCCAGCAAATTGGATATCCTCAAAAGGCACTTGTTGCAGCGCGTGGAACGCATCCAACAGTCGCAAAAAGGCAAGCCATGGGTCGAAAAAGAAATGATCGCCATGTCCGATCTGGATCTGTACCGTTACGAGAAAGAGACCCACAACCAAAAAGCGATGGAAGAGGCCATGACGGCGGATATCCTGGAGGACGCTTTCGAACCGATCGTCGCGAGGATCGAAGCGCTGGCCTTTATCCGTTATAAGAACCAATACATCCATTTCCTGAGAGCCGTCCCTAAATTGCTTTCATTGGATGCTTTCGGCTTGGATGAGGATGAATGGCGCACCCACATCGCTGTGGTTGCGGCACACATGGCAGAGAAGAGCGTGCTGCTGGAAGATCTGGATGCCTACTACAGTCTGCGTTTGTTGCTGAAGGGACCATCCAGTGACATGAAATATCAATACATCTGCCTGGATGAGGTGCAGGATTTTTCACCTTTCCAACTGCAGATGCTGCAGCATGCCTACCCGAGCGCACGCTTCATCCTGAGCGGCGACTTGAATCAGAATATCCTGAACAGACGCCTTTCTTTTGATGATCTCCGGACCATCTTTTCCGAAAGCACATTCCGTTCGTACCGTTTGCTGACCAGCTACCGATCGACGAATGAAATCGTCCGTTTCTCGGAAAGCTTCATCGAAGGCGAAAAACCGGAAGGGACCTATATCCGTTCCGGCAAGAAACCGGAAGTGCTGCTGACCGACGATGGCGGGCTCGATATGGACTACATCAAACAGAAGGTGGACGCGAGCGTCGCTGCCGGCATGCGCGTGGCTTTCATCAGCCGCAATGCGGAAGATGCGGAACGCATCAGCCAGGAACTGTCGGTTGCCGGCATTGACTTCAAACTCGTGCAGCAGGATACCGACAACAGCCACCATCCGGTATTGATCATGCCGGCCCGTTTGGCGAAAGGTCTGGAATTCGATGTCGTTTTTGCGATTTGCCACTATCCGGCAAAAGCTGCCCAGAACGAAATGCAGATCCTCTACACAATCTGCACCCGGGCGATGCACGAGCTCTATCTGACCGTTTCCGAGAAGGAAGCCGGACTGGTGGAACGCGTGGATCCGGATTATTATGACGTAAGAAAAATGTGAAACTTGAACAGCCCCGGCGGAAGCTGCATGTAAACTGCAGACTCCGCCGGGGCTGTTTTTTGTGTTGTGTTGGCGGATCAGACTATCTGATAGGTTCCGCGCAGTTCTTTTTCGTAAGGACCCATCTCGGCCAGATAATCCATCATGGCTTCGACTGCATGTTTTTCCAGATTCTTGTGTTCTTTTCCGAATTTCTTCGGAACGCCTTGGTTGGTCACATAGCTGACGTTGTATTCTTTATCCGGGATGACTTCTTCGCCCGCGATGAATAGTTTTTGGACACGGGTGCCTTTCGGATTCTCCAGTTTCAGGTAAGCGTGCAAGCCCATCGCCCGCTTCAGGTAGCCGCCCATCTGATCAAATGGGTCCGCTGCGTAGGTGCTCTCGAGATTTTCTTCCAGCAGAGCGACTATTTCCGAACCAGTCAGGATAGCAGTTGAAATCGGCGGATCCATCGGAATGATCTGATACAATTCCCTCAGCGTCACCGGGCCTTTCAGGATCGGAACCCCGTAGCGCCAGCCGTTGGAGAAGGCCAGATCCGTTTTCGTGTGGTATAGGATTGCATCCAAGAGGAAATTGTCCATCGTCGTTTCAACGCTCCAGCCGCGGTGAAGCACTTTTTTGGTTTCGCCGACTTGGCGACCCAATTTTTCGCGGTAAGGGGCTAAAGCTTCATCGATCAAAGCTTTCATTTCGGCATCTTCGGGGATGTCCTCCGTGACCGGAATAAGTTGATGTTCGATGTTTTGGATCGCGCCGTCCTCAAGGGTCAGTTCGAGCGCTCCGAGGAAAGAGCCGTGCGAACCGGACTGGATGACTGCCGTTTCGCCTACTGTGACGATGTGTTCCTGACGGTTATGGGTGTGGCCGCTCAGACAAATCGCCACGCCTTCGACTTCGCTCATCAATTTCAGATCCTGCGGGAAACCGAGATGGGACAGGACGATGATCAGGTCGACTAATTTTTCCTTCAGTTCCGCCACATAGCCGGGCAGCTCCTCGCGGCCTAAAGTGAAGGAAAGACCTTCGCTGAAATGGGGCGGCATGGTTTTGTCGATGATGTTGCAGGCGATGCCGATTACGCCGATCGAAAGTTCGCCAACGGAGAGGATTTTATAGGGCTCGAACGCCAAATTGCCGCTTTCTTTTTCGTAGGCATTGATTGCGAGAATCGGATAATCCAACTGCTTTCCGATTTGTTTCAGGTTGGCCGGCCCGAAGCCGGTGTCCCAATGGAACGTCATGGCATCGAAACCGACTTCGTTCAGGATCGGCAGCATGTGCCAGCCTTTTGAATCGATCGCTTCATAAGTGCCGTGGATCGTGTCGCCGTTATCGAAAACGAGAGTCGGATTTTTGCTGCGGAAATCTTTGATCAGACTTTGGAGACGGGCATAGCCGCCAGCTTTGCGGAACGCCAGTTTTTCCTTTTCGTAGAACAGTTCGTTGTGAAGCTCCAAGTAGCTGTGGGTGTCGTTGATCTGAAGGATCGTCAATTTTTCCTGCATAGGGATCCACCTTTCTGGACGAAATGTGACAGTAGCATTGGTTATATTATTGTTTCCATTCTAACACTCTGTGCGGAGGATACCGATTGATATGCCCTGGACCGTAGAGGCTGAATCGTGAAACTGAATCGAAAACGCAATTTCAGCGCAGAACTGTGTTAGAATTTGGATATATAAATGGATGGAACAGGGGAGGCGTTCGGGTTTTGGATGTTGGGGTTGTATTTGGTAGGATGATCATGTTGGTGTTGATCATGTTTGTGGGCTATCTAGCGACGGTCATGAAGGTTTTCGACAAGCACGCGAACGCCAATTTTGCGGCATTGATCACCTATGTCACGGTGCCGGCACTCGTCATCGCATCGGTGGAAGGCGCAGGTGAGGTGGGTACGAAATCGGACACGCTCTTTGTTTTGTTGACCGCGACGCTGATGTATCTTTTCACGGTCGGATTGGCCAAGTTCAGTCCCAAACTGTTCCGAGCGGATAAAGAAACGGAAGGAATCATCGAGTTCCTGACCATCTTCACGAACAATGGCTTCATGGGGCTGCCGGTCGTTCAGGCCATTTTCGGCACAGGCGCGCTTTTTTATGCCTCGCTGTACGGCATCCCCAACAACCTGTTGATCTACTCTTTGGGTGTCTTTCTGATTGCGAAAGGCTCGAAAAAATCGCGGGCGAACTGGAAAGCGATCCTGCTGAATCCCGGCAACCTCGCTTCGCTGTTCGCGGTTTTCGTTTTCTTGTTCGACATCAAATTGCCGGCGTTGGTGATGGACACCGCCACCAGCATCGGAAACATTACGTCCCCCTTGGCAATGATCATCATCGGCGCATCATTGGCCGACATCGATATCCTAGGCGCCTTCAAGGAATGGAAAATCTATCTGTTTGCGTTCTATCGTATGATTGTGATTCCACTTTTCCTTTGGTGGGCTTTGAAGGGCATCCTGACGAACCCGACCATGCTGGGGATCCTTGTGATCATCGCCGCCATGCCCGGCCCGGCGATGGCTGTGGCGCTTTCCATGCAGTACGGAGGCAACACGGCCTTCTCAACGCGCTACGTTTTCATTTCGACACTGCTATCGGTGTTCACGATCCCGCTGTTGGCGGCGCTGCTGTTTTGAGCGGCACATATGCACAAAGAACGCCCATTCCGCACGGTTCGCGGAATGGGCGTTCTTTTTGACACCAACTGAGCAACAAAAGCGCTCAAGCAACAAAACCTTGAGCAGGTCCGTTGAATGCGCGCACATTCGTCATTTCAATTTCTTCGTGATGTAAGGATTCAACCAACGATACAAGAGGGTGGACAAGAAAGCCCCGACGAGACCCTGCGCAATGTTCAGCGGGAATGAAGCGATCGCGGCACCGAACCCGAAAAGGATCGTGTCCCCGATGGCGTATCCGATCGCCATCCAGATACCGGCGATCACCGTGGCAACCAGCGGCTTCTTGTGATCCATTTTCTGGAACAACCAGCCGGCAAAGAATCCTTCCAAACCTTTCACGACAAAAGTGATCGGTGCATAGAAGGCATAGCCAGCGAACAGGTCGGCCAACATGCTGCCGAGTGATCCAACGAAGAAGCCTGCGCTGCCTCCGAAGGATAGACCGGCCAACAGGAGCACCATGTCTCCCAAGTTAACGTAGCCGAAAGGAATCGGGATGCGGAACAATAAAGTCATGACGACGGTAAACGCCATAAATAAGGCCAAAATAACCAATCTGTAAGTACTGTTTTTTTCAGTTTTCATGCAACTCTCCTCCAAGCATTATTTTTTATTATAGCCCTTATGCAAAAGTTTGCACTCTTTTTCTCATCGTTTTCACAATAATTTCCAAAATGATGGAAAAATGAGAAAATCCAATGAAAAGATGATAGAATGGGAATAATTGAGTTTTTAAAGTTAAGGGGTGAAGCATTTGAGTCAACCAAGAGTATTGATTATCCAAGATATTTCCGCCAGTTGCCGCATTTCGATGAACGTGGCGGTTCCTGTAGTGAGCTGCCTGGACAATTGGGTGAGCATCCTGCCGACAGCACTGCTGTCCACCCATACAGGTAAAGAATTTGAAGGCTATACCTTTTTGGATCTGACCCAGGAAATGGGCGGCATCCTGCAGCATTGGCAGTCTTTGGGCATCAAGTTCGATGGCATCCTGATCGGCTATCTGGGTTCGCGTCAGCAAATCAACATCGTACGCGAGATTATCCATACATTTGCGGCCGAAGATGCCCACATCATTCTTGATCCGGCGATGGGCGACCAAGGCGTGCTGTATCCGGGATTCACGCTGGAATATGTGGATGAAATGGCGGCACTCTGCAATGAAGCGACTGTAATCACGCCGAACGTGACCGAAGCCTGCTTTTTGACGAAACAGCCCATTTTGAAGAAACCCTACGCTGAATCGGAAGTGTCTGAACTTCTTGCCGACTTGCGCGCTTTGAACCCGAATAATGTTGTGCTGACGGGGGTTTCCTTGGAATCGGAAACGATAGGTGCTGTCTGCGTCAGCCAAAGCGAGCCTGAAGCGCATTATGCCTTCGCGAAACATTTTCCCGGCCACTATGACGGCGCGGGAGACTTGTTCACAAGTGTCGTTGGCGGTTTGCTTTTCCAGAACCTGCCGCTGACCGTAGCCACCGAAACTGCCGTTCGATACAACAGCATGGTGATTGAACGCACCCTGAAAAGCGGACGCGAATTGCACTATGGCGTCCAATTCGAGACGGACCTACCGTATCTGATCGAACAGTTGCGTAAATACAAACCAGCTGAATAGAGAAATTTTTTCAAGAATTTTTTCGGAAAGAGGCGTGAGAAAATGAAGATAGAAACTGTCGCCATCATCGGATTGGGTGCTCTAGGGATCCTCTACGGCAATCATTTCACGAAAGCCATCGGAAAGGACTGCGTGCGCATAGTCGTCAACAAAGAGCGGATGGCGCGCTACCAAGAACAAGGCATTTCCTTCAACGGAGAGCCATGCGATTTCCAATACGTAGACGAAACGGATGCCAGTCTGGAACCTGCAGACTTGGTCATTCTGGCGGTGAAGGGGACCCAATTGGATGAAGCAATCAAAACCGCCCGCAACCAAGTCGGACCGGAGACGACGATCATTTCGGTCCTGAACGGCATTGCCAGCGAGGAAGTCATCGGCGCAACATTCGGCGATGAGAAAGTCATCCACTGCGTAGCCCAAGGAATGGACGCGCTGCGCAACGGCAACGATGTGAAATCTGTGCATATCGGCGAACTGCGGATCGGCCTCGACGCCATGGAAAAACAGGTGCGTTTGGATGCGGTGGCGGCTTTCTTCGAAGAAACGGCTTTGCCGCATGTAGTCGAAGCGGATATCCTGCACCGCATGTGGGCAAAATTCATGCTGAATGTCGGCGTGAACCAAGTGCTGATGGTGAAGGAAGGCACTTTCCGCGACATCCACAAAGAGGGACCAACCCGCAATCTGATGATCGCCGCCATGCGTGAAGTCCTGCCGATTGCCCAGAAGGAAGGCGTCAACCTGACGGAAACCGATTTGGAGAATGATTTGGCGATCATCGACGGACTGACGCCGCTGGGAATGCCATCGATGCGCCAGGATGGCATTGCGAAACGGCCTTCAGAGGTCGAACTTTTTTCCGGCACCATCCTGAAAAAAGCTAAAAAGTACGGATTGCCTGCCCCAACGAACCAGTACCTCTACGACCAGGTCCAAGCTATCGAAGCAACATACTGAGAGAACGGATTACCGGCCTTCGCAGGCGAAGGCATCAAGCCCTCGCCTGCGGGGGCTTTTGCATTGTTGCTGAGGTTTCAGGCAGCGCTGGATGATTTTTGGCGAGCCCAACTCCGGCGGGGCCCTCCTCGCCGGAGGTCAGAGAGCTGTGGGATGCCGATCTCCGGCGAAGCCGCTGTGGTCGGAGGTGATGATCACTATCGATGCTTTCCTCCGGCGGAAGGACTCCTGCCCGGAGCTGGCCAGCTCCAATGAAAAGAAACCGCTCACCAGGGTACAGCACGACGCCGGCCGCATTTTTTTGTTATAATGGAAGCATTCATTTAACATTCGTCAAAAGCACGAGTAAAAGGAGCAAAAATCATGACACAAGAACAACTGAAAAACCGCGCGGACGTCCCTGAGGCATTGACTTGGGATGTGACCGCCCTTTATACAACACGAGCAGACTTCGATGCAGCTTTGAATGGTCTAAAAGCTGCAACAGCAACCTTTGCAACGACGTACGAAGGCAAACTCACGGACGCCAAAACGATCCTTGCCGCAATCAAGGAATACGAAAGGCTCATCGAAACCGCGACATTGGCGGATCACTATGCGATGATGCCGGAAGCGACCGACCTGACCGATCCGGACAACGTCGAGCTGTCCCGCCAAACGGCGAACGCGATGGCGGACATAAGCGCCCAACTGACATTCTTTGAATCGGAACTGATCGGCTGTGACGCCGCTGTCCTCGATCAGGTCGTTTCGGAAGAAGCGCGTTTCGCTTCCTATATCCGCCACATCAAGAAAAACAAAAGCATCCAGCTGGCGCCCGAAGTTGAAAAAGCATTGGCCCAGTTGGCCCCGACCTTGGATGCGCCGAGCGCCATCTATGAGCAGGCCCGCCTTGGTGATATGGACTTCGGCACCTTCACGGCCGACGGGAAGGAATATCCGCTAAGCTTCGTGCTCTATGAGGATTACTACATGTACCATGACGATACGGCGATCCGTCGGGCGGCTTTCGACAAATTCTCCGCTGTCCTCAGCGATTACGAGAACGTGGTCGCAACTGCCTATTATACCCAGCTGCAGAAGGAAAAGACGCTGGCGACGATGCGCGGTTTCGATTCCGTGATCGACTATCTGCTTTACGGTCAGGAAGTGACTCGGGAGCTGTATGACCGTCAAATCGACACGATCATGAACGACCTAGCGCCGGTGATGCAGAAATACATCACGCATCTGAAGGAAATACGCGGGCTGGACAAAATGACCTACGCCGACTTGAAAATCGCGCTGGATCCGGAATATTCGCCGCAAGTTTCGATCGAAGAGTCGCAGACGATGGTGGAGGATGCCATAGCGGTATTGGGCCAGGACTATACGGATCGGATCATGCAGGCTTATCCGGAGCGTTGGATCGATTTTGCCCAGAATATCGGTAAATCGACAGGTGGATTCTGCACGAGCCCTTACGGCACGCACCCGTACATCCTGATGTCATGGGCGAACCAACTTTCGGACGTCTACACGCTGATCCATGAATTGGGCCATGCCGGACAGATGATCTTGTCGAACGAAAACAACAGCATCCTCGGATCGGAGCCATCGTTGTACCTGATCGAAGGTCCATCCACCTTCAATGAACTGCTGTTGACGGAGTCATTGGCACGCAAGAGCACGGATGCGCGCATGCAGCGATTCGCTTTGACGAAGATGCTTTCCGATACCTATTTCCACAATTTCGTCACACACTTGCTGGAAGCAGCCTATCAAAGGGAAGTCTACGATTTGATCGACGCGGGCAAGAGCTTCGATGCCGGCAAATTGAGCGAAATCAAACGGAGCGTGCTGGAGCGATTCTGGGGTGATGCTGTGGAAATCAACGCCGGAGCGGAGCTGACATGGATGCGCCAGATCCATTACTACATGGGCCTGTATTCCTATACCTATTCGGCCGGTCTGACGATCGCGACGCAAGCCTTCCTGCGCGTCAAAACGGAAGGTGAACCGGCTGTCGGAAAATGGTTGGAATTCCTGGCTCTAGGGGACCAATTGGAAGCCGCAGAAGCAGCAGCCTTGGCAGGCGTGGACATCAAAACAGATCAGGCGCTGCAAGATACGATCCATTATTTGGATGAAGCGGTCGATCAAATCATCACACTAAGCAAAGAACTTGCTTAAGAAAGAGGAATTTATGGACGGAAAACTTAGAAAAAACATCAAAATCGGCGCTTTGGTCGACATCGTCTTGAAGAAAGACCAACGCACCGGGAAATTGACAAGAGGGCATGTGAAACGGCTGTTGACGAACAGCCCCAATCATCCGCACGGCATCAAAGTCATGCTGGTTGAAGGCGACCAAGTCGGCCGCGTGCAACAGATCGTGGACGAGGCATAAATTGGATTAGAAAATGAGAAAAAGATCGATTGATCGCTACTTTTCTCAGAAAAAAGAACCAGATGAAAATCCGATGATAGTTTTTTTGTTGACAGTTCTTTTCAAATCTTATATTATGATTTCATACCACAACTGAATAGAACAAAGTCAGTGATGAAGAGAGTAGATTTGAATATTTTCTCCAGCGAGCCGGGACAGAGTGGAAGCCCAGCAGTAAAATATCAAATTGAAGCGCACTTCGGATGACGAAAAGGTGAACGTTCAGTAGCCTTTTACGCAATTTATGCGTTATTTTAATCGAGGTGGATTTGTTGTTTCGCAACAGATCAACTAGAGTGGTACCGCGGAATCAAACATTGACCCGTCTCTTGTAGCAATACAAGGGGCGGATTTTTTATACCCTAAAAGACCGCATCAATCATAGCAATCATAATAAAGAAGGAGAATGCAAGCAAATGAATTTAGATTTTATTCAGAAATACACAGACGTACTTCAGACCTACATGCCGATTTACTTGCAAGGCGCCGGGTATACAATCTCACTTTCCATCAGTTCAATCATTATAGGGGTAATATTGGGTACAGGGTTGGCATTGATGAGGATGTCACCGAACAAGATACTTCAAAAACTGGCTTACGGTTATATTCAGATCATCCGAGGGACCCCGCTGCTTGTGCAGTTGTTTATCATCTATTACGGATTGTATGTCATCAACATCGAACTGCCGGACTTCCTGTCAGGGGTCATCGCCATCTCGATCAACTCAGCGGCTTATATCGCTGAAATCATCCGTTCCGGTATCCAAGCGGTCGACAAAGGCCAGATGGAAGCAGCCCGTTCCATCGGGATGAGCAAGCGTTTGGCCATGCAGAAAATCATTTACCCGCAAGCGGTCAAAAATATCCTGCCGGCGTTGGGGAACGAGGTCGCAACACTGATCAAGGAAACATCCATCGTGTCCGTGCTGGGACTGCGGGACTTAATGTTCGCATCCGACATCGTCCGCGGAGCAACCTTTATGCCATTCTTCCCGTTGGTGATAGTCGCCGTGATTTACTTCATCCTGACGACATCCGTTTCGAAGTTAGTGGATATGCTAGAAAGGAAGATGAAACAAAGTGATTAAAACAGAAAATCTTACCAAATCATTTGGCGATAAAGAAGTATTGAAGGGCATAACGGAAGAAATCCAAGCTGGCGAAGTGGTCGTCATCATCGGCCCATCCGGATCTGGAAAGAGCACGTTTCTCCGGTGCCTGAACCTTTTGGAAGAACCTAGCTCAGGAGAAGTGATTTTCGAAGAGCAGGTCATCAATAAAAAAGAGACGAACATCGATGCAATCCGCACAAAGATGGGGATGGTGTTCCAAAGCTTCAATCTCTTCCCGCATTTGACGGTCTTGGAGAACATCACCATCGGGCCGACTCAAATAAAGAAAGTACCAAAAGAACAAGCGGAAGCAATCGCCATGAAGTTGTTGGCGCGCACGGGCATGACTGAAAAAGCGAATGTCTATCCGAAATCCTTATCCGGCGGCCAGCAACAACGGATCGCAATCGCACGAGCTTTGGCGATGGAACCCAAAATGATGCTATTCGATGAGCCGACATCGGCCCTTGATCCGGAAATGGTCGGGGAAGTATTGCAGGTAATGAAAGACTTGGCGCTTGAAGGGATGACCATGGTTGTGGTAACGCACGAAATGGGATTCGCGAAGGAAGTGGGGGACCGCATCCTCTTCATGGATGGCGGGTATATCGTGGAACAAGGAACGCCGGAACAAGTTTTCGACAATCCGCAAAATGAGCGTACAAAGGACTTTTTGTCAAAAGTCCTATAATACAAAAAACAAAATTTGGAGGGGTTAAGATGAAAAAAGGATTACTGAAATTAGTTTTGGGAACAATGAGTATTTTAGCTTTAGCAGCATGCGGCAACACAAGCGATACGGCAGACAGCTCTGCAACAGATTCGGCAGCGTCAACGGCTACGACCGATAAATTGCAAGAAATCAAAGATAAGGGCAAGTTAGTGATGGGTACGTCCGCCGACTATCCTCCATACGAATGGCATCTGATAAAAGATGGAAAAGATGAAATCATTGGATTCGACATTGACATCGCCCAAGCAATCGCAGATGAACTTGGCGTTGAACTGGAAGTGAAGGATATGGCCTTTGACGGCCTGATCCCAGCGTTGTCTACAGGAAAAATCGATATGATCATTGCCGGTATGAACGCCACTGAAGAAAGAAAACAAAGCGTTGATTTCACGGATGTCTATTATACGCAAACAGACATTGTCGTGATCAGAAAAGAAGATGCGGATAAGTTCACTTCAGAAGACAGCCTGAAGACAGCAAAATTGGCTACCCAAAAAGCGACCGTCCAAGAAACGTATCTACTGGAAACTTTCCCAGACGCTGAAATCCAATCCGTACCGAAATGGAACACAGCAATCATGTCATTGACGACCGGAAAAGTTGATGCCGTAATGATGGTGGATACCGTTGCGAAACAATTCATTGCACAAAATGATGATTTGATGGTTGCTAACTTTGATATCAACAGCACGCCAAATGCAGCAGCTATCGCAGTTGCGAAAAACGGCGGCGACTTCCTGGAAACTGTCAACAATATCGTAAATGAAATGAAAGAAAGCGGCAAAATCGAAGAGTTATACCAACTTAACGATCAAATCGTAACAGACAACACAGCAGAATAAAAAAGTAACATACCAATAAAAGTGCAAGGGTGCTCTGAAAAGGGCATCCTTTTTTCAGGCAATGAATGCGGAGGAATCACGATTGAAAAAAGGGTTTATGAAAATGGTTTTGGGAACGATGAGCCTATTGGCTTTGGCAGCATGCGGAAACACGAGCGAAACAGCCGACAACGCTGCGACGGATGGAAGCAGCGCCTTGCAGGAAATCAAAGACAGCGGCAAATTGGTCGTCGGAACTTGTGCTGATTATCCTCCATATGAGTGGCATCTTGTGCAGGACGGAGAGGACAAAATCATCGGCTTCGACGTCGATATCGCCCAAACCATCGCGGATGAATTGGGGGTCGAGCTGGAAGTCATAGATATGGACTTCGACGGCCTGATTCCGGCATTGTCCACAGGCAAGGTCGATATGATCATCGCCGGCATGAACCCTACGGAAGAAAGAAAAAAAAGCGTCGATTTCACGGACATTTACTTTACTCAAAAGGATGCCTTGGTGATCAAGTCGGAGGACGCGGATGATATCCGATCGGAAAAAGACCTGAAGAAAGCCAGCCTGGCGACGCAAAAGGCAACGATCCAGGAAACGTATCTGCTGGAAAATTTCCCGGAAGCTGAAATCCAGTCCGTGCCGAAATTGAATACGGCCATCCTGTATTTGGTAACCGGCAAAGTGGATGCCGTATTGATGGTGGAGACTGTTGCGAGGCGATACGTCGAAGAGAACGAAGGTCTTGAAATCGCCGCCTTTGACGTCGCCAGCACGCCGAACGAATCAGCCATCGCTGTCGCGAAAGACAGCGAAGATTTTCTGGATGCGGTGAACGACATTTTGGATGAGATGGAAGACAACGGAAAAATCGAGGAACTGATCCGTACGAATATTGAGATTATGGATGAGGACAACGGGGTTTAACTGGATAGCTAGATAGCAAAAAGAAGAGAAGGAACAGTCAGCCGCGGAGCTGAGTGTTCCTTCTCTTTAATTATTGTCGGAAGTTGCTTTTGACAGGAAATTTCTATTCTATTTTATCAAAGAACAATGGTGCAGTCTGTCAGAATTTTTTTTCTTTTCTGTATGATAAGGGTGTTATTCCTGTAACTTTTTTAAAAATTGCCTGAAAATAGCTTTGGTTCGAAAAAGCCAAAGATTCAGAAATATCCGAAAGGGACATAGATGTAAATGCAAGGAGTTTTTGAGCTTCTTGAATTTTTTTTTGATTGATAAAGTTTGGAAGATTTATTCCAGTGACTTTTTTGAATTTTGAGGATAGATATTCAGGAGAAAGACCGACTTCTTCGGCAATCATCGTAACCGTAATTTTAGCGTGACAATTTTCCGTAATATAATCGATACTCTTATTGATCACATCTTCACCCGTTTTAATAGCTTGTTCGTTTTTGACGCGCATACAGTAGTCTTTTACCATTGAAAGCGTCAAAGTGCTTAAACTATCTATATTCGTGCATAATTCTAGTTGTTGTACATAGAATCGACCCAGTTTGTAACACGTGCCAGGATTCAAGCTACCGGCAATAGCTGCCCTGAGTGCCAGAGAATTTAATATTATGGATGAATTTTTGAAGTGCCTTAATGAATCAGGCCCTAGTTTACCGAAATTGTAGGAAAAATCCGTCAGCATCTTATTTAGTTGATCAACCGCGCCAGTTTTAATTAAGTATGAAATTTGCTCTTCATAGTTTGTAAGTGATTGATGGGAAGTTATTTCATTAAGGTAAATTTCTTCTTCACTAATATGAATTAGTTGTTGCTGTGCTTTTTTCAGTATATTTTTTTCCTCAATTCCTTTTGTCAAAAGCTGTTGAGTCGATACGATTTCTTGGTTGAGCATACAACTTGCTACGCTGAGTGCGTTAAGGAATTTTCCCATCGGGATGATGGAACAGGTTCTTAGATACTCCTGCAACTCTTTTTTTTGTTCTGGCGTCATCTTCGATTCGGTCCTGCTGATAATCCTCTTGATATCATTATCAGAAATGACGCCTATAACACTTGGTCCGATAAACAGCAATTTGTCATCACATTTGCTTCTTATGTAACCAAAAATCAAAAAATTCTCAGTAATGAAATAGTTTACGTTGGATTCAAGTTTATTGAAAATCGTTAAATTAGGTGTGAGTAGATCGATGTTTACTAATATTGGTGAACTACAGTATATTTTTTCACTGTGGTCATAAACGGTATACGGTACCTGATAGGTTTCCGCTTCCAATTCACAAAAATGCAGAAGCAATTCTAAATCCATATTTTTTCCTCCGAAGATATATTTATCATTGGATTTTATAATAAATGTCCGAAAATAGCAAGAATGCGCTTTCTTGTTGTGATATTCTTTAATACATGTTGAGGGTTATTCACGATCAATTATACTTCCGAAAGGGGTATCATTCAGACCTCATACTAAGAACCAATGAATTTACTAGAAAAAAGAGGGACCATTATGACAATTAGAGCAGTTCAACAATTTCAGTTGCGGCAAGAGCTTGGTACAGAAGCAAAAGCGAAAAAAGCATTGCAGGCTATGAAAGATGCAGGTTACGAAGGTATTGAGCTGAATGGCTTTATGATTCATAAAATGTCTTTTGGAGTGCGGATGTTGTGCAGTATGGCGGGGATGCCGATAGGATCCAGTGGGACTTTGGATTGGCATCGCTTGGTATCTGAAATGGATTTGAAAGTAGTCAGTCTGCATGAATATTTGGATGGACTATTGAAGGAACCGCAGCCAATCATCGAAGAAGCAAAAGCATTTGGAACAAAAAATATCGTCATTACAGGTATGCGAAAGTTTGATTATTCCATTGAAGGTGAAGTACTGGCATTAGCCAAAAAACTGAATCGTGCTGGAGAAACAATAGCTGAATCAGGCTTGAATCTTTTATATCACAATCATAATTGTGAATTTCGCAGACTAGCTACCGGCCAAACTGCCTTTGAACTTTTGATCGAAGCGACAGATCCGCGCTACGTAAATTTTGAGTTTGACTCCTATTGGGCAACCGAAGCAGGATGCGATGTTCCCGGGTTGATGCATCAATTGGGGACACGAATGAAACTCTATCATATCAACGATCGTGGCACAAGAATTGAAGGTCCCACAAATTCTATACTAAAATCGGACAGCATCGAGTTGGGGTATGGAAACATCAACTTAGTAAATCTGGTGGACATTGCCAAGAGTTATGCTGTTGAATCCATTATTTTGGAAAGTCATCAAAATTGGGCTGAAAAATCAGCCATCAAGTCGCTGCAACTCAGCGCGGAGTTTATGAATAAATACGTTTAGAAAAGGATGTGTTTGTAGTATGGAAGATTTAAAACATTGTTTTATCAGCTCTACCGATAGAGTATATGTAGAGGGAAAGGTAAATTTGTTTCAGCAGAAAATAGCAGTTGAAAAAGAGATCCTTTCAGCCAACTTGTATATCACCGCTTTAGGCATCTATGAAGCGGAACTGAATTCGGAAAAGGTTGGGGATCATGTATTTGCTCCTGGCTACACTTACTATCCGAGAGACTTATCTTATCAGTCTTATACAGTGACAGATCAGATACACAGAGGTGAAAATACACTGAAAGTATATGTAGGTCAAGGCTGGTATTCGGGGCGTTTTACGCATGAAAATAAAACGCAAATATATGGGGATCAAAGCGCCGTATCCTGGATTCTGGAAATCGAGTATACGGATCATGAAATCGAAACATTTAATTCGACTCAGGGTGTCACTGAGTTGCGTTCGCCTTATCAGTATGCCGGCTTCTACGACGGTGAAATATTCGATGCAGATGTGGCAGAAAAAGATGAGGTAATCGGAAAAGCCATCAACTTTGAAGGTAAAGTCCCGGATCATTTATCAGAAACAATCAGCAAAGTAATCCTGCAGGAGACGATGTCGGTTAAAGAAATCATTCGGACAGAACAGGCGACAATTTTGGATTTCGGACAAAATTTTGCGGGGATAGTTGAAATAGATCCCAATCTTTTACCGGAAAACGCCATAGTAAAGCTTCGCCATGGTGAGGTTCTGTTGGACGGAGCCACTTTGTATACAGATAATTTGAGGGCCGCCAAAGCGGAAATCATTTATCAACGTGGCTCTGCGTCAAAAATATATAGGCCACGCTTTACTTATATGGGTTTCCGCTATGTTGAACTGAGCGGGGTTGATTATGTCGAAGGTTTGATACAAGCGAAAGCCCTCTATAACGACATGGAACGGACCGGCAAGTTCAGTTGTGACAATAAATTAGTTGAACGTCTCTATGAAAATCAACTTTGGGGGCAGAAATCCAATTATGTTGAAGTTCCAACCGACTGTCCACAACGTGACGAGCGGATGGGATACACTGGTGACGGACAAGCTTATGCATGGACTGGCAGCTACAACTTTGATACGGAGCGCTTCTTTGAAAAGTTTCTGAAAGATATTCGCTATAGTCAGATGGATAATTCAGAAGGTTATGTTGCTCCCACAGTTCCGGCTTCCGGGCCTGCCGGTGTCGGTTTTCTGAGTATGCTAGGTTGGGGGAATGCAGTCACGATAATCCCAGATATGTTGTACTGGCAGTATGGTTCATTGGATCACTTGATCCGGCAATACGACAGCATCAAGAAATTTGTAGAATTGGAGATTCGTCAAATGGGCGAAAATCATCTTTGGTTAGGAGCGAATCTGGGGGATTGGCTGATGCCTGGTAAAGATATCCAATGGATGGCTATGAATAACGGACCCGTCTCCAACTCTTTCATAGTGAACGATCTGACAATTTTAAGCAAATTAGCCGGCAAGTTAAGGAAGCCTGAAGACGAAAAACGCTACACGGAACAATTAGAAAAAACGAGAAATGCCTATATTGAAAAATATATCAGTTGCGACGGTGTTGTGGAAGGTGATTACCAAGGGGCGTACATCATGGCTTTGCGCTATGTTTTACCCAAAGGAGATCTTTATGAAAAAGTGATGGCCAATTTTATTAAGGACGTCGAAAAAAATGGCTTGAACACGGGTTTCTTTGCAACCGAGTTTTTATTGCCGCTCCTCATCGAATCCGGCCGAACGAAATTAGCCTTCGATACTTTATTGGATGAAGCGTGTCCAGGCTGGATGTATCAAGTGCTTAACGGTGCAACAACGATTTGGGAACGTTGGGATGCGCTGAAAGAAGATGGAACGGTCAACGATACCAAAGTGGGGGATGCTGGGAATATGGTTTCCTTCAATCATTATGCATTCGGTAGTGTCGGTGAATTTTACTATCAGTATATCTTAGGAATTAAACCGCTCCTTCCGGGTTATAAAAAAATTCAGTTGAAACCGTATACAGATCCAAGGTTAGGAAAAGTCACCGGTTCCTTTGCAGCCCGGACAGGAACAATTAAGTCTGCATGGGAATATCAAGGGAATCAAATCACATTCAGCTTTGAGACCCCGGTCGCGGCAGTTATTGAACTTCCTGACGGCAGCAAGCATGAAGTAGAAAAAGGCATTCATATTTATCAGATCGAAAACAATTAAAATATAAATTCTGAGTAAGGGGATAAGGATAAATGGTAGATTTTGCAAGTGTAAAAGGAAAAGTCGTCATCGTCACTGGAGCGAGTAAAGGAATCGGACAAGCCATTGCGAACTGTTACGCCCAACATGGAATGAAGGTTGTGTGTGCAAATCGAAATGCAGAACAAGGAACGAAAGCAGTGGAAACAATCAGAAATGCTGGCGGTGAAGCAGTATTCTGTCAAACAGATTGTAGCAATAGTGAAGAGATTAAAGCTTTAGTAGCCTTCGCCGTCAAGCATTATGGGCGTTTGGATGGGATAGTGAATGATGCCGGAATTGGTATGGGTGGAACGCCCTTGCATGAATATTCTGTTGAAGACGCCGATAAAATCTTTGATTTGAACTTAAAAGGCGTATTTGCGGGTATGAAGTATGCAGCAGAGGCAATCTTCAAAAGCAAAGCAGAGAACGGTTTCATCATTAATGTTGCTTCGATCGCTGGATTGATGCCTCAACGCGGCCAATCACTTTATACAGCAACGAAGTTCGGTGTCGTGGGTATGACCAAATCAGCCGCTTTGGATTATGCACCTTATAATGTGACGGTCAATGCTATCTGTCCGGGATATACAGAAACACCGATTTTTGATGGCACTCCGGAACAGGCAAGGCAATTTTTCATCAATGATTGCCCAAGCGGAAGAATGGGGCAACCGGAAGAATGTGCCTACTTAGCCTTGTTTTTGGCATCTGACATGGCTCGCTATATCAACGGAGCTGCAATCCCGGTCGACGGTGCGCTATCAGCTGGCGCAAAAAATGTAAGTATGTGGCGACACCCGGAAATTTTGGAATAGCAAGAAGAGTGATGACGGAGGAAACAGAATGAGAATGCCTTATTTGAAAGAAATAAATGGAAAAAAAGTATTGAGTGTCCATGACAAGCCTTTCCTGGTGTTGGCGGGGGAAGTACATAATTCTGCTTCATCCTCTATTGAATGCATGGAATCCGCCTGGGAAAAAGCGATCAGTCTGGGAATGAACAGTTTGTTGTTGCCCGTAACATGGGAAAACATAGAACCGGAAGAAGGTATTTTTGATTTTGCTCTTGTCGATCAATTAATTGAGCAAGCCAGAAAGTACAACAAAAAAATAGTTTTCCTATGGTTCGGTGCCTGGAAAAATGCACAATGCTATTATGCTCCAGCATGGGTAAAGAAAGATGTCAAACGGTTCAAGCGAGCTGAAGTAAAAAAAGGCCACAATTTTACAAATTTGGAGGATTTTTACGGAATGCCTTACACAACCCTATCCTACCTTTGCGAAGAAACCAAGAAATCCGATACCCGAGCATTCAAGGAACTGATGAAGCACATCAAAGGTTTCGACGGAGAAGAAAACACTGTGATTATGATGCAAGTGGAAAACGAACCGGGATTGCAAGGTGCAGCGCGTGAAAATTCTGATGAGGCCGATAAAATATTCAAATCTGAAGTGCCTCAAGAATTTGTTGCATTCATGAAGTCCAATTCCGATTCCATGGCTGAAGACGTGAAGAAAGCAGTCAAGTCTGGCGCATACGATGGGAATTGGAGCGAGGTATTCGGTGAGGTTGCGGAGGAAGTCTTCAGTGCTTATCATGTGGCGACTTACATCAATTCAGTCGCATCGGAAGGAAAGAAAGAGTACGCATTGCCTTTGATAGCGAATTGTTGGCTTGACAAAGGTCAGAAACCTGGATTGTACCCGAGCGGCGGCCCCGTTTCAAGGATGATGGAAGTTTGGAAATTTTGTGCTCCCGAAATTGATGTGATCGCTCCAGATATTTATGTGCCTAATTTTATTGATGTTTGCGATCAATACATCAAACTGAACAATCCTCTATTCATTCCGGAAACGGTCACCCATGCCTACGCAGGTCCTAGGCAGTTATATGTTGTAGGTCACTATCATGCTCTTGGTTATGCTCCTTTCGGGTTCGAGGGGATGGGCGAGGAATTTTCGGCAATCGATAGTTACTTGTTCGGAGTGGAAACAGCGGATCCTTTATTTGAAGTACCGCAAGACGTCCACGAATATCATTGGATCACGAAGACATTGGATGATTTGAGTCCGCTGTTGCTGACAAAATATGGCACTACGGATTTGCAGGCGATCAGTTGTGAAAGAAAAGATGACGACATCATGCTGTTCGGCGAATATGGCATCAAGGTTATGACGGAATCACAAATGATTTCGAGACGGGACGGAGTCTGCTTAGCGCTTAAAATTGCCGAAGATGAATTTTATCTGATAGCAAATGGATGTATTATCCATCCGTTCTCACTGAGCAAAGAAAAGCCATATTCCGGAATTCTCTCGTTGGAAGAAGGAAGCTACGAAGATGGTGTATGGAAAGCACAAAGACGTCTGAATGGGGATGAAGTTGCCATCATGCGTTACGAAAAGCCGACATTATTAAGAATGAAGGTATACTCATACAACTAGAAAAAACAGGATGGTGTCAGATGAAATATTTTTGTAATCCCTTAAATTTACCTTATAAATACCAGCTGAACAGTACCGATGGGAAAATAATTGCCTCAAGGGAAGCAGCGGATCCCTCACTCGTCCATTACCGAGGACTCTATTATCTCTTTCCCTCAATGACAGCGGGATTCTACACCAGCTCAGATATGGGTGATTGGGAGTTCCATGCCCTCAAAGAGGACATGCCGATATACGACTACGCTCCCGATGTTCGGGTGATCGATGATTATCTGTATTTTTGCGCTTCGAAAAGGGACAAGAACTGCCCCTACTATCGATCGCAGAATCCTATTCAGAATGGCTTTGAAGAAATCAAAGGCACCTTCTCGTTTTGGGATCCTCATCTATTTCAAGATGATGATGGTAAGATCTATTTTTATTGGGGATGTTCCAATAATACACCACTATACGGAGTAGAAGTGAGTCCTGAAACAATGATTCCGATCGGAGAAGCAGTAGGATTGATTTCCAGTCGTGTTGAAGAGCTGGGATTCGAGCGGAACGGAGAGGACCATGTCCCAGCAAAAACGCCGGAGATGATTGCGGCTTCCGTTAAGAATATGCTCAGCAATTTCCCAGGAGTAACAGATATTGACCAATTACCGAAAGCGATGCAAGAAACCTTGCTTGCATATGCAGGCAATGCTCCCTATATCGAGGGTGCGTGGGTTACAAAATACAAAGGAAGTTACTATCTGCAATATGCCTTCCCGGGCACGCAATATAATGTATACGGAGACGGTGTTTATGTTGCGGAACAGCCATTAGGGCCTTTCCGTTTAGCGAAAAACAATCCATTTTCATACAAACCGGGTGGCTTTATTACAGGGGCGGGCCACGGATCAACAATCCAAGATCATCGTGATGAGTGGTGGCACATTTCAACGATGAAAATCAGTAAAAATCATCCTTTTGAACGCAGACTCGGATTATGGAAAGCGGGCTTTGATGACGACGGTGAGTTGTATTGTGACCAACGATTTGGAGATTGGCCGATTGGATTGGAACAAGAGCCTTGGGAGAAACCGGAATGGTTCCTTTTATCCTACGGAAAATCTGTGAGAGCCTCCTCTGGAAGGAAATCGGAAGCAGTTGTTGATGAAGATGTTTGTACTTGGTGGAGTGCCGAAAGCAATCAAGCAGGAGAGTGGATAGAAATTGATCTTGGCGAAAGTTATGATGTCCATGCCATTCAAGTGAATTTTGCGGATGATCAACTGCACTTGCCTTTACCTGAAGGAGCTGAACTTCAAGGGGAAACGGGGAGTAAAAGGTACATTGATCAAACCCATCAACGAACTTGCTGGAAGTTGGAAGGCTCCCTTGATGGTGATACTTATTTTACGATCGAAGATAAAACAAACGCCTTGACGGATCTACCACATGATCTGATTGTCAGGGAAAACGGATTTGGTTGTAGATATGTAAAATTAACTGTGAATGCCCTCCCTTACCAACAGAACGCACATGTTTCCGGTTTGAGAGTTTTTGGTTCAGGTACCGGGAATAAACCAGAGCCGGCAACCGAGGTAAAAGTCATCAAAGAAAGCGATCTTGATTTAGTCGTAAGTTGGGGGGAAAACGATGCGACAGGTGTGAACATCCTCTGGGGGAATGCTCCTGAAAAGTTATACCATAGTTATATGGTCTTCGGAAAAACAAAACAAAAAATTGGCGCATTAATAAAAGGAGAACCTGTTTATTTAAGAATCGATACTTTTAATGAATCAGGAATAACGGAAGGTCAAATAATCAAAGTGGATGGGAATGAAACCGTTTAGTGTTTTTCGCTAGATTAGCGTGTTCATCGATCATCGGGAAAGGAGCAAATAATGAGAAATAAGATGTGTATCAATCAAAATTGGCATTTCAAAAAGGAGAATACGGAAGAGACAGTCACCCTTCCGCATACGTGGAACGCGCAGGACGGACAAGATGGAGGCAACGACTATTACAGAGGCGTTTGTGTATATACGAAAATGATTCCTTACCCAAGCAATTTTATGGATGAGGATGAGATATATCTTGAATTCAGAGGTGTTAACTCTTCAGCTGAAGTAAAAGTGAACGGCAAACCATGTGGGAAACATGATGGTGGATACTCGACTTTCCGGGTTAACATTACAGATGCTCTCAAAAGAGATGGGAATCAGAATAAGATTGAAGTTTTGGTGGATAATTCAGCTAACATAGAAGTTTATCCCCAAAAAGCGGATTTCACCTTTTATGGCGGAATCTATAGAGATGTCTATCTGATCGGTGTCCCAAAACATCACTTTGAAATGGACTACTTTGGGACTCCAGGCATTCAGGTGACACCCGACATTCAAGGCAGAAATGCAAACGTAAACATCAAAGCTTATACACAGGGTGTATGCGATTATGTAAAATTCTCGATAGAAGGTGTGGGTTCGATTGACATCATTCCTGATGAAAAACAGGCTGAAGGAATCCTCACAATTCCTCAGGTTCATTTATGGAATGGCATCGAAGATCCCTATCTATACAGTGCTAAAGCAGAAATGATGATTGATGGCGAGTGTGTCGATGAAATCTCAACAAAATTTGGGTGCCGAAGCTACGCTTTCGATCCAGAAAAAGGATTTTTCTTGAACGGGAATCCATACCCTCTGCATGGAGTATCGCGGCATCAGGATCGTAAAGGTGTCGGAAATGCCCTAACGCAAGAGATGCATGATGAGGATATGACGATCATTCTTGATATGGGAGCGAATTCAATCAGATTGGCGCACTACCAACACGATCAGTATTTTTATGATCTTTGTGATGAGAAAGGCATCATTGTTTGGGCGGAAATTCCTTATATTTCGGAACATGTTCCTGAGGCCAGAAAGAATACAATCACCCAGATGACCGAGTTGATTGTTCAAAATTACAACCATGCATCAATCATTTGCTGGGCACTCTCAAATGAAATAACAGCTGCAGGTGTAACGAATGATATAGTGGATAATCATAGGGAATTGAACGATCTGGTTCATCGTTTGGATCCATCAAGGGTAACGGTAATGGCAAATGTATTTATGTTGGAAACGGACCATCCTTTGGTTGATATTCCTGATATTATGTCGTATAACCTTTACTACGGATGGTATATCGGTGATTTAGAAGACAATGATCGCTTTTTTGATGAATTCCATGAAAAGTATCCAAAAAAAGTGATTGGTTTATCTGAATACGGCGCTGATGCAGTATATAAACTGCAAGCGGCAAAACCGCACAAAGGTGATTATTCTGAACAATATCAGAGCATTTACCATGAACACATGCTGAAAATGTTCTCAGAAAGACCTTATCTGTGGTCCACCTATGCTTGGAATATGTTTGACTTTGGCGCTGACGGAAGGGACGAAGCTGATGACAACGGCGTGAATCATAAAGGCCTGGTAAGCTTTGACCGTAAAATTAAGAAGGACGCCTATTATATTTACAAAGCTTGGTGGTCTAAAGAACCATTTCTACATATCTGCAGTAGTCGTTATGTGGACCGTACTGAAGATATAACAGAGATAAAGGTATACAGTAATCTAAATCGAATCGCCCTATATAAAGATGGCGTACTTCTGGAAGAAAAAACAAGCTCCCATATTTTTACATTCGAAGCGGAAATTGAGGGAGAACATATTTTTGAAGCCAGATCTGGCAAGCTCTCAGAAAAAATCAGCGTATGCAGAGTTGATCATGCTAATCCGGATTATTATCTGGAAAGTTCCATGATTCAGAACTGGTTTGAGGATGAAAACCTCGGATTTATACCCGGATACTATTCCGTTCAAGATACGATGGCAGACATCAAAGAGCATCCCAAAGGTAAACTCTTGCTTGGAAGAATGATGGCAAAGGCTATTGAAGCCAGAGGTGATGTTGCCAAAAATGTACAACTTGGTCCTGAAGTTGAAAAAATAATGGATCGGATGACCGTTCTTGAATTAGCGAAACAATCAGGAGGATCGGTTACGCAAGATATGGTAATAGATTTGAACAAGGAATTAATCAAAATTGGAAAAGCATAATGCCTGATGAAAGTGAGGAGAATTGACAATGATCAATGTTGAGCAGAAAGTAGAGTCAAATTTGGAAAAAGTAGGCCTCGGGAAATCTTTAGCATGGGCAAGTCGTTCGTTGGGTACAGCTTCCGTTTTTACAATTATTAGTTTTTTATCCATTTATTGTACGGATACCCTGGGTCTTCCCATTTCCCTGGTGGGGGGGATCCTGCTTGTCAGTAAAATATTCGATGGGGTGACCGATCTCATTGCGGGATACATTGTCGATAACACGCAAACGCGTTTCGGAAAAGGTAGACCTTATGAATTTGCGATTATCGGTATGTGGATTTCTACGGTGCTGCTGTTCAGCACGCCGGAATCATTCAGCCTACCCGTCAAAGCAGGATGGGTGTTTGTGATGTATATATTTGTCCAATCGATTTTCGGGACTTTGGGTGCAGCCTCGGAAACCCCATATATGATGCGTGCTTTTCCCAATACCCAAGCAATGGGAAAAGTGTCCAGTATGGTAGCTATCTTTTCTGCGATTGGTGGAATAGTAGTTTCCGTGCTATTTCCTGTGTTGATGGCAAGTATTGCAATTAATGGCGCTGGATGGACGCGCTTGTTGTTGATATTTGCGATTCCATTATCCCTGATAGGTTTTATGCGTTTCATTTTTGTAAAGGAAATTTATCCGCAAGTAGATGATGATAATCAAGAGCGTGTCAAAGTAGTGGACATGCTGAAAATGCTTAAAGAGAATGGATATGTTTGGGTCCTAGCTGTAATTTTTCTATTGAAAGGATTAGTTGCCAACCTCGGAATGGGAACATATTACTTTAAATATATTGTGGGTAATGTTGCGTTGTTAGGGGTTTTGTCGATAGCTTCGCTGCTTGGAATTATTGTCATGATTCTTGTCCCTGCATTATTGAAAAAGTTTACAATTTCAGAAATTATCATTGGATGTACGCTTTTTGCAATTGTTGGTTACATCATCAATTGGTTTGCAAAAGATAATATAACCCTGCTGATTATTGGTGGCGCTTTCACGGCGTTGCCGATTATCCCAATCAGCAGTTTTCTGAATATGATGGCTATGGACGTAGCTGTATACAACGTCTATAAAGGCGGCAAATCCATGGAAGCCACAGTAGCTGCAATGCCAAATTTTTTGAATAAAATAGGCGGTGGTGTAGGTGCCGGCTTGATGGGAATCATTCTGGGAGCAATCGGTTATGATGGCGCCTTGGCAGATCAAAGTTCTGCTGTTTTAAATACTATACGTGCGGGCAATTCGTTGATTCCAGGCTTTATGTTTATGCTGTTGCTGTTAGTCATGATCAGATTCAATAAATTGGAAAAACAAATCCCTTTCATGAAAGAAGAAATTGCTAAAAGAGAAGCAGAAAAAGAAATGGAGCAGACACGATAAAGTTGATTCAGCGGTATAAAACACAGAAAAAAGTTTGGGACTCCCAAACTTTTTTCTGTTTTATTACAATCCAGAATGACTATCGTAAAGATGTTTTTGAGATAAGGAGTCATTATGATAATTAGACAAAATAAAAAAAGAGAAGCACTATCTATGGAATTTCCTGTCATCGGAGGAATTCTCTTGGTTTATACGGCGACTGTTTTCTTTCAAAGTGAGCAAAATTGGAATGTAAAATCTGTACTTAGTTTCTCATTACTGATTTCTTTGCATGCAGTAATGTACTTGTTTCGAGAACATATTTTCAAAGAAAAGATAGCCTTATATCTTTTCCTGCAAGGAATAATCATATTTTCACTTTCTGTTGTCATTAAGGGAAATTATCAAGCTGCCTATCTGGGCTTGATTCCTATGATTATTGCCCAGAGCATCCAATTATGGAATGATATCCGGAAATCATTCTATTCTGCTTCCTACTTTTATCTTATCTATTGCGCAACAATCATCTTTAATAATGGATATACGGAGCTATTGCATTCAATTTCATTATTATTACTCATATCATTCTCAATATTAGTATACGGACATCTCTATTCAAATCAGGTCAGAGCATTTGAAAAAACGCAACGGTTACTTGTAGAACTTGAAACTGCCAATGACAAATTAGAAGAAATGGCAAGAGAGAGTGAGCGACAAAAAATAGCGAGGGATATTCATGACACTTTATTACAGGGAATGGCAGGTATCTTGATGAAAATGGAAGCTTTAGACATTCATCTTGCAAACGGCAATATGGAAAAAAGTCAAATGATCGCAAAAAAAATTGCAGATCATACACGCGAGTCACTGAAAGAATCCAGAGAGATTATTCAAGGGTTACGAGTGCATCACGAAAACAGAAATGACCTAGGGGAAGCAATTGAAAGAGAAATAGAAATATTCAGGCGACAAGCTGCTGTTAAAATTAAACTCAATAAAACAGGAAGCAGCTATAGTTCTATCGTATTTGAAAAAAATATCGCATACATATTCAGAGAAATTCTTACGAATATCACCAAGCACGCAAAAGCTACTCAAGTTAACATTATTGTTTCATTGGAGTATGAGCAAGTAATCATTCGTGTGGAAGACAACGGGATTGGTTTTGACTATCAACACTTTCACAGCATATATGGACATTATGGGATTCTTGGTATGCAAGAAAGAGCAAAAGCAATTAATGGAAAGCTGATCATTGAAAGTGAAAAACAGTGCGGAACCTGTATAACTCTGATTGTCAAGATATGAGGGGGGGAGAACTTTGAGAACGAAACCCACTAAAATCTTATTAGTAGATGATCACACTATTGTCAGAGAAGGTCTTAGACTTATTTTTGATGCGGAAGAAGAATTTTCGGATATTGATGAAGCCAAAAATGGGAAAGAAGCGTTGGAAATGCTGGAGATCGTTCAGTACGACCTGATTCTTTTGGATATTCAAATGCCTGTCATGGGAGGGTTAGAATTTTTGGAAGAAAAAAGGAAACTAGGGTGTAATGTGCCGGTAATAGTTTTGACCATGTCAGATGATGCAGTCGTTATTCGGAAAACAATTGACTATGGCGTAAAAAGTTTCATCATAAAAGATTCTTCGCGAAAGGAAATGTTGGAAGTTATTAATAAAAGTCTGGAGGATAGAGCATTCTTTCCGAAGGAAATAACAGAATTGCTTGAAAGAGATGCGCATAAGCTGATCAATCCGGAGCACTCTTTAGGAACGGATTTGACTCAAAGAGAAAGGTTGATTTTGACTCATGTCGTCAGGGGTGAAATGAGCAAAGAAATAGCGATGGACATGGGCATCACCGAGCGAACTGTAAAGGCGCATTTGACAAATATTTACAGGAAGTTAGGCGTAAATTCCAGAACTGAAGCTGTTGCGATGGCTCTGGTTAAGAAAATAATAATAGTTTCAAATATGTGAAAACTTCCCAAAGGTACAATATCAACTTTATCTCAATGCTCTTATAATAAAATTAAGCAGAAGAGCAATACGATAAGGAGAGGCGATTTCATGGAAGTAAAAAATAAGGTAGTCGTGGTAACTGGTGGAGCAAATGGTGTGGGTAGGGAGTTGGTACTGACATTATTAAGTAAAGGAGCAAAGGTGGCAGCTGTTGATATCGACGAAATTGGACTGAGAGAAACATTTACAATTTCTGGAAAAAATCAAAACATGTCCATACATATAACGGATATCGCTGAGCTTGAACAAGTGGAAGCTTTACTTCAGGATGTCCTGGTTGAGCATGGTCAAATAGATGTTCTCATAAATAATGCTGGTATCATTCAGCCTTTTCTTAATGTAGATGAAATCGGAAAAGAGAAGATTGATCAAATTATCAATGTGAATCTGCATGGGACTCTGAATATGGTTCGAGTTTTTTTACCTGAGCTAAAAAAACGACCTGAGGCTCATCTGACAAATATTTCGAGTATGGGAGGTTTTTTCCCGGTCCCTGGTCAAAGTATTTACGGCGCTTCCAAAGCGGCTGTAAAACTTTTGACGGAAGGGCTTTACGCCGAAATGGCGGGCACGAATATGGGTGTATCTGTCGTAATCCCTGGTGGTATAGCAACTAATATAATGAAAAATTCAGATTTAGGAATCAATGTTGAGGATGTTAATGTAAAAACCACTAAATTTCTATTAACGCCTAAAGAAGCGGCCAGACTGATTATTTCAAGTGTAGAAAAGAATAGATTCCGCATGTTTATCGGGAAAGATGCCAAGCTTATGAATGTTTTGTATAAAATAAGCCCTAAGTTGGCAATAAAGCTTATCGGAAAAGTGTTGCGAGTGAACTAGAAAGGTAAAGAGGTGCAAGATGAAAGAGGTATGTGTGATAACTGGCGGAGGCAGCGGTATGGGTCTGGCAGCTGCTAAAGAGTTGGGTGACGAGTATCAAATTCTGATTACCGGCCGAACAATCGAGAAGTTGCAAGCAGCGGTGGAAGACTTGAAAATGAAGGGGATAGAAGCAGAAGGATTTCCTTGTGATGTCTCTGACCGCAGAGCGGTTGAAAAATTAGCTGAATATGCGTCAAGTATGGGGAATATCAAGGTGGTTATACATGCAGCGGGGCTGTCGCCAAATATGGGCTCTGCGGAAACAATCATGCGGATCAATGCTGTCGGAACCGTCAACGTTAATGAGGTTTTTTATGGAAAAGTAATCCAGAATGGCTGTATCATCAATGTCTCATCCATGTCGGGTCATCTCGTTCCAAAGATGGTCATGCCTTCAAAAAAGTATTCATTATCGACAACAAATATAGAATTATTTTTGAAGAAAATGATGAATAGAGTTTCCCTTTTTCCAAAGAAACATCAATCCGGGGTTTCATACAGCATATCCAAAAATTTTGTGATTTGGTACGCTCAAATGCATGCGGAAAAATTTGCTGAAAGAGGAATCAGAGTATTCTCGATTTCGCCGGGGCTTTTTGAAACTCCTATGGCTGACGCAGAAAGAGAGCTAAGCCAAGGATTTGTAGAAAAATGTGCAATCAAACGCTACGGTAGGGTGGAAGAGATCGCTTATCTATTTAAAGTTTTATCAAATGAGAAAGCTGGCTATCTTACTGGCATCGATATTCTTTGCGATGGTGGATGCATCGCTTCAGGAACCAAGGGACTTCTTAAAGTATAAAAGAAAATCTGATTACCTGAATCGGTCCCGAAATGACTCAATTAAGCGGAGTTGCTTCGGGACTTTTTTTTTTTTTGATATATTTGAATAGTATAATATTTCTTTGTAAAGAGAAAGAATGCGCTTTTTTATTATGATATTCTGTATTCACAAGGTGATGGATGATTAAAAGTGAAAGTTGTAAGAACAAAATTTAAATAACAAGGAGCGAGTTAGATGACATTTTTATTGGGAACGGCAACAGCTGCACATCAAGTGGAAGGAAATAACACGCACAGTGATTTTTGGATTCAGGAAAACATGGAACACACTATTTTTGTGGAACCGTCACTGGATGCTTGTGATCACTACAACCGCTTTGAAGAAGATATCCGATTAATGAAGGAAGCAGGTCTGAATGCTTACCGTTTTTCAATTGAGTGGGCGCGTATTGAACCCGAAGTGGGCAAATTCGATGAGAATGAAATTGCTCATTATCGAAAAGTCTTAGAAAGTTGTCATGAGAACGGCATCGAGCCTATTGTTACCATGCATCATTTTTCGAGTCCAAAGTGGTTGATCACTGAAGGCGGGTGGGAATCTGAGCATACTGTCGCATATTTTAAGAATTATTGCCAATTCGTTGCGGAGAATCTTGGCGAACTGTTCACGTACGTATGCACAATCAATGAAGCGAACATGGGAATCCAACTGGCAGCCATCATTAAGCGTATCACGAAACAAATGGAATCCAATATACAAGTTGGGATAAATATGCCGGTGATGAAGGACTATGAGCTACAAATGAATGAGACTACGAGGGCCTTTGACTTGAGTACTGGTGAAAATGCACATACTTTCTTGTCACAAAGAACATCTTTTGGGGATGAATTGATTATGCGGGCTCATGAAGCAGCACGGGATGCCATGAAAGCTGTTTGTCCTCATCTAAAAGTCGGTCTTTCACTCAGTCTGCATGATTTGCAAGCTGCTGATGATGCGCCAGAAACGATTAAAAATGTGGAAAAAGAATGGCAGGAAGAATTTTTGCATTATATGCCATACATCGAAAAAGATGATTTCTTGGGGATCCAAAATTATACGCGGGAGATTATCGGAGTGGATGGCATTCAAAAAGCGCCAGAAAATGCTGAATTGACCCAAATGAATTATGAGTATTATCCGGAAGCGCTGGAAAATGTCATACGTAAAGTTGCCGAATCATTTAAAGGGGAATTACTGGTAACGGAAAATGGAATCGGAACTGCAGACGATGAGCGTCGCGTTCAATTTATTGATACGGCACTTGCCGGAGTCAAAAATTGTATCGCTGATGGTATTCCTGTCCATGGTTATATGCACTGGAGTTTATTGGACAATTTTGAATGGCAGAAAGGCTACTCAATGACTTTCGGTTTGATTGAAGTGGATAGACAAACGCAAAAGCGGTATCCAAAACGTAGCCTTTCAGTGCTGGGCAGCTATACCGACAAGTTTGCATGAAGCGTTAAGAAGAGAAGGAACAGCCACCCGCGGAGGTGATTGTTCCTTCTCTTTAATCATTTTCGGAAGCTGCTTTCGATAAGCGAATGCCATTTTATTTTTTCTTTTTCAGATCCATGTAGCCGTTGTAGACAGTCGCGAAGATTCCGAAGAGGATGCCGACGATCGGAAAGATGATCCAGGCGCTTGCCCAAGCGTAATACACGAAGCCGGCAATCAGATAAACGGCAGCGGCAAGCGGAAAGACAACCCCAGCGACGATACCGACCACCTTGTTCTTCTCTGCCTTATCCTTCGCAAACTCTCCGATCGACAGCAGTTTTTCGTACGTTTCGTCCTGAATGCCGTAGAAAATAAACAGGAAGACGCCGATTGCGATGAAGCTGAGCAGGAAAACAAGTGACAGACTGTTATCTTCCCCGATCAGGACGACGGAAAGCAACAAGGAAACGGGCGCCAGGATGCAAAGCGCGACCCCGATTGCGACAGCAATGGCCAACCGCGGCCGGAAGGTTTTGTATTCAGTTTTAAGTCGGGCGTAGGTTGTGGCGTCGAGTTTAATTCGTTTCTGCTCCAGTTCAAATTGCTGTTCTTTCATGCCATAGATGATAAACAGCGAAACGCCGGCTGCGACAAAGAGGAACAGCGGCACAAGCGTCAGAATATCCAACAGTTCACTCGTACGGCCTCCATGAGCATTTTGATAGCCGGTAAGGTACTGGCCGAGGAACAGGCTGGCTGGGCCCATGATGCACAGGAAAACACCTGTTGCCATCGCCCAGGCAAAGTGATGGCGATGATCAATATATTCATCGACTTGTTCGGGAGTAAGGTAGACTTCATTATCGGGAATTTCTGCAGGTGAAGTGGGTATGTCCGAAACTGTGTAGTCATCAATATTGCCGTGAGCCGCTATGGCAGTGCTGATAGCCTCGTGCTCGCTTTTGCCTTCTGCTTTCAACTGTTGGTACTTGTCCTGCATTTTCGTTAGCATGGCTTGCTTGCGGGCTAGCATCTCCGGTGTTTTTGGCAGATTTGCAAAGATGGATTCCACATAATTGCTGATTGTATTCATAACGTTCTATCCCCATTCCTGATGATGATTCTGATATGGAAGTTTTTGTGAATGCCCCATACGGACCGTACATAATTAAAACTGATGATTGCTTTTATATCAACTAAAGTGTAGCACTTTTAGAGGGGGTGGGGAAATGATAAGAGCGGAGTGAATATAATCGAAGACGATAAAACAGCTCGAAAAAAGTAGCCCAATGAAAAAGCCGCCTTGCACATGATGATATGCAAGGCGGCTTTTACTTTATCATACTTCTTGAATAATCCCATGGTTGAAAATATCATAATTGATTGCATCTTCAGTTTTAGCGACAATCAGCGCTGTTGTAGTATCTGCAGTTACATTCAGGATCGTTCTCAACATTCCCACGAACCATTCTACCCCGGCAAAAAGAGCGATACTTTCAATCGGCAAGTTCATTTGCGGAACTACGATAGCCAAAGATACCAAGCCAGCTCCTGGAACCACGGCATTTGCCAAAGAAGCAAGCGCAGCCAAGAATGCAATATAGATGTAGTTCGTCATTGAGTATTCCACACCATAAATCTGAGAGATCGTGATGACGGTGATCGCCATATGCATGGCAGAACCGTTACTGTTAAGGGTCATACCCAAAGGCAATACCAGTTTTGATACACGCTCTTCAATTCCCAATTTTTCACGGGCATCCTTCAATTCAGTCGGCAACGTAACCGCTGAAGATGTTGTAACGAGTGCCATGATTGCGATTTGCGTCATGTTGTATATCAGACGGAAAAAGCTGACCCGACAGAAGAATGATGTTAATAAGAACCATACAACGAGATAAACTAAAGTTCCTAAAGCATAAACGCCTAAGTATTTTAATAATGGCAAGATAACTTGCAATCCCATATTTGCAATTGTTGAAGCGATAAGAGCAAATATACCTATCGGAGCAATAAGCATAACCATGCTGATCAAACGCAAGATGATTTTATTGAAACGTTTAACAATGTCTAAAATCGTGTTCTCTTCATCCTCTACTCTCACATAGCTCAAAGCCAAACCGAATAAAATTGAGAATACAATGACATGAACAATATTTCCTTCAGCCAAAGCTTGCATGATATTAGTAGGGAAGAAATTTAAAATTGTTTCTCCAAATGACATTGCTGCTACTTCGGCCATTTTGAAACCTTCTCCGGAAATCGAAGCACTATCGATACCTGAACCTGGTTGGAACAACACACCGAACAATACACCCATTCCACCAGCTAAAACGGAGGATATCAAAAAGATAGTAAATGTTTTAACCCCCATCGTTCCCAGTGTTTTTGGATTCAATTCGCCAACAGCCTCAATAATCTGTCCCATTACCAACAATACAATGGACATTTGAATGAGACGTAGGAACAAGGTCCCGATGATGCTTAAAAAGCCGACGTTTTCACCGAAAAGCGACCCAACCACGACACCCATAATAGTCATGATGACGATTTGGGTCAATAAATTCATTTTCTTCAATGTTGCAACCCCTTTCATAAGTGATGGCACTATTGTAAACTGTTTTTCAAGCGTTTACATTATACGAAGTGGCTAAAATAATAGAAATGTTTATCCACATTGTACCCTAGTCAAGGGGTTGACTTCTTGTTCATTTATCTTCGTATCGATGATGCGAACTTCCATAAATCCATGTTTCTTCAATAACTTTAAAACTTGTCGGGCTATTTGTGGCATTTCGGCAACTTATTTCGCCCCACATTTTTCCATATCATTTGAAGCCAAAGAGATGTGCTCTTAATCTAATCAGAATAGAACACGCGTTCTTGAACATGTGTCCCAATAGACGTATACTTAGGACGTATCTTTACTCTGACTTGGAAAGGGGGAACGTCCAAGATGTTTGAATTTGTAAATAAAATATTCAAAAATAAGCAAATGACCGAAGAAAAAAAATTATCGATCATCGAGTTGGTGAAGAACGAGGAGTCCTTCATCAATCCAAGAGATCTCATCGCAGAGCAGTGCGCTCTAAAAAAAGCTGAAACGAAAGTTGTGAAGGAATCATGGATCAGCTATGTTTCACCTCAAGTGAGAATGAATGACAATTTGACAGGACAATTGGAGGCAACGGTTGAGGCCTTATTTGAAATCCTATGCACAGTTGCTGATGTCGAATTGAAAAAGAAGCGCAAAAATATCAAACATGTGAAATATGAACGCTACTATTACCGTGTCACCATCTTTGACGAAATTCATCGGCTGGCCAGAGAAGTGGTTTTTTCATTTTACCGACAGGACAATATGTACCCGGATATCTATTTTTCCTATGACCTACAAGCCATGTTGTCCAGGGATATCCAAAAAATCCTTACCCGCGAGGTAGAGGAGTATCGCAAGCATATGTCTGCTCCGGATGAGGAGACCAGAAGACGATTCGGGTTGACAACGTTTGGAACCAAAATCGTCTGGTGGGATCCATCAGGAGTGCTTCGGGACAAACAACTCTTTGACAAAAATGAAATGGATTATTTCAATCAGTTGTCAAAACGTGTGACGCGGTTTACGGAAATACCGGCTGTCATGAGCCTGTGCTTGTCGAAATACGTGGAGCTTTTGCAGCTCGTAGTGCTTGATCTGGAGGATGACTCCATCAAATGGAAGATCAAACCCAATAATTATTTCCGGAAATTTTTCCGGTTACCGCAGGATGATGGCCGTATCTGGGCGGAAACGTTCCGGCTGCCGACGGACCTGTACATCTTGGCAGAGAACACGGTCCGCCGCCAGGTAGAAGGGTTGCGTGTACTGCCCGAGGAGGAATACTTGCAGAATCTTAAACAGTATTTTCCGGATGAAACGTTCCGGAAGATGCAAGTATGCCTGAGCCAAAAAGTTGATTTAGAGCTGGATTATCCGACCATCTCAGCCTTGCGCAACGTGAACAAGACTGTTTGGAATGAGGCCGCCAATCTGCTCATCAGTCAATCGCTTGGGCAGGTCAGTGGACTGCTTGAGGATGTTGTCAATGATCCGGATTTGAAAAAGATAGCCACGAAGGTGATCAAGCAAAGCGAAGAGCCGGACAAACGCATGCTGTTTATTTGCCTGATGGAACGTATGGAATTGCCGATTTCAAAAGTACTGCAAAAAGAGCGGGATGGCTTCATTCATCCAACCAGACAGACCGATTATCAGCAGTTGCTGATTGATGCAAATATCCAGATGGAAAGTTTGCCGAAGCTTCTAAATGAATGCACGCAACCGATGCGCAAGGAAATAAAGCTGGACACGGCATTAATCAACGCTTCACATTCTGCATTGGATACCATTATTGATATGGTCGACACCTACTTGAGTGATGATGAAACCAGCGAAGGGCTGGATTCGGCTGTGAGCCTGAACATGTTTGCCGAAATTGAAATGTCATCGGTCGAGGAGCAAATTGAAGCAGAAAGTGTTGTCTCTACATCGGTATCTGCTACCGTAACTATTATTGAAGAACCGGAAAATCCGCACAGCAATCAGGAGTCTGAGCATATGCTGTTCCTGAAACAGTTGGTGGTAGGCAACGGGATATCTTTGGATGATTTTAAAGTACACGCAAAAAATAAAGGGAAACTCCATCAGGCATACCTGACGGAATTGAACGAAGTGCTTTATGAAATATTTGATGATCAAGTGTTGGTGATCAGTCACCAGCAAGTCATCATTGAAGAAGATTTTATGGAAGAAATGAGGGAATGGATCTATGGCTGAAAGCAAGCTGAGAAAGAAGGATGCCCAAATGATTATTGCCTCACTTGAGGCGGGTGTTGTTCCGGTAAAAGGGGTACAGCATGTGTTGGTGGGCAGGAGCAATGAAGTCAAGGAAATCATTGACACCTTGCAAAAATTGGAGGACGGCAACAGTGATTTGCGGTTTTGGGTAGGCGATTTCGGCTCAGGCAAAAGTTTTGTTTTGCGGACGATCGAATCGTTGGCGCTGCAAAAGAATTTCGTCGTCTCCACGATCGACTTGACCCCGACGCGTCGTTTCTATGATTCATCCGGGAAAGCGTTGGCGTTGTACAATGAAGTCGTCAATAAAATCGTCATCAAGAACAACCGCGACGGGAATGCCATCGAGACGATCGTCCAGCAATGGATCCAGGTTCTGCTCGAGCAGATTGCCGCGGAAAACAGCCTAACCGTTCCCGTTTTGATGGAAAAGGCCAATTGGAAATTGGTGGAGAATGCCATCCTGAAGACGACGAATTCTTTTTATTCATCGGGGCTTTCCTATGAATTCGGACAAGCGCTGATGAAATATTTCGAAGGGATTGCCGGCGACAATATGTCCCTTCAGATTGAGGCGATTCGTTGGATCCGCGGGGATATCACGACGAAAACGGAAGCCTCCAAAGAGTTGGGCATCAAGAACGTCATCAACGACTCGAACTATCTCACCGCATTGAAAAATCTGGCGGAATTATTCCTTAAGATCGGCTACAAGGGATTTGTCATAAATTTTGATGAATCAGTCAATCTGTACAAATTACCGCGTTCGTTGACCCGGGAAAAAAATTATGAAATGATCCTCAATCTTTACAACGAAACGAAAACCAATGAAGCTAAAGGCTTGTTCATCAATTTTGGCGCAACGAAGCACACGGTTTATGACGAACGAAGAGGGTTGGCCAGCTATGGCGCTTTGAAAACACGCTTCGGGAACGGATTGATGAAAAATAAGGACTATGTCAATGTGAACAGCACCGTCATCGATCTGAAGCCGCTGACAGCGGAGGAGATCTTTATCCTTTTGACCAAGCTGTTGGAAATATACAATACGGCCTATCAAACAACGCTGACGGTGAAGGACAGCGAAATCAAGCAATACATGGAAGACCAGTTGAACCGACCAGGAGCTGCGGCATTTTTGACGCCGCGATCCGTCATCAAGGACTATATCGAAATTCTGTCCTTGCAGCGCCAGAACCCGGACCATTCTTTCGCTCAGATCCTTGCCGATCGCTTCGGCAGAAAGCCTTCAGTTGTGGCGAAGGACGCAGATGACCACGATGAAATAGAGGTTTACTGATGCAAGCATTTGACAGTCTCAGCAGAGACATCCAGCAGTACATCTATGATAAAGGGTGGCCAAGCTTGACGCGCATCCAAAATGCTGCCATCAAACAGGTTGCCAATACCGATCATAACATTATTCTGTCAGCTCCGACGGCATCGGGGAAAACGGAAGCGGCATTCATTCCGGCGCTGAACAGCGTGGAAGATTGGGATACGGGGCTGAAGGTGCTGTACATCTCTCCTTTGAAAGCACTGATCAATGATCAATTTCAGCGCATCAGCGAACTCAGTGCGTATTTGGATATACCGATCACGCCCTGGCATGGTGAGGTTTCCCAGGCTCAGAAAAAGAAAGTTGTCAATCAACCAAAAGGTATTCTGTTGATCACACCGGAATCGATAGAGGGCATGCTGGTGAATCGTCCTGGCGAGGCGCAGCACCTCTTTAAAGGGGTGGAATGGATCATCATCGATGAGTTGCACAGTTTTCTTGGGACGGAACGTGGTGTTCATTTGCAATCGTTGCTGCAACGGATCAGCCAATTCATGCAAGCGCCACGTTTCATCGCGATGAGTGCAACCTTGAACAAGAAGGATTTTGGTTACGCGAAAGCCTTCTTCGGCAGCTATCGGGACACGGATATTCTCGTGGACCGCGATAAAAATGATCTGCTCGTCACGATAGACTACACGAGTGGTGAGGCGGGTCCCTTTGTCGCAAGGGAATCCTTGGCAGCGATCTATCAGTATTCCAAAACGGAAACGATGCTGATTTTTCCGAATTCCCGCAACAGAGTGGAAGAAATCACCCATAAATTGGATAAGATGGCAAAAAAAGAGAACGCGCCCATCCGCTATTTTGCCCATCACTCATCGGTGGACAAACTTTTGCGTGAAGAAGTGGAATTTTTTGCCAAAAATAATGAGGATCAGCTGTTCACGATCACCTGCACCTCCACCTTGGAATTGGGAATAGATATCGGATCGGTGGACAGTGTGGTGCAGTACGGTTCTCCTCCATCCACTTCTTCGTTGAGCCAAAGACTGGGGCGCAGCGGACGGAGAAACCACCAAAGCATCCTTCACATTGTGGAAGATGACTCCTGGGAAATGCTTCAGACCTATGCCGCATTGGATTTGCTGGAACGGGGTGAATTGGATGCAACAGAAATGATTGAGACTCCCTACAATGCTTTGGCGCATCAGGTGATGGCAATCCTTTTCCAAAAGGTCAGTATGCCGATGACGCAATTGTTGCAGCTGAATAAAACCTTTCCGGTCTGGTCAGCGATTTCGGATGCAGATTTGGCGCTGTTGATTGATTATATGGTTGAAAAAGACTTCATCGAAATCATGGATGAAGAGGCGATTGTCGGTTTGGAGGGAGAGCGTCTGCTGCGTTCCAGAGATTTCTATGCACTGTTTTTCACTACAAGTGATTTTTCTGTCCATTACCAGCATGAGCGCATCGGCAGTCTGCCGTTCACACCCGATATCCAGATCGAAAGCAAAATTCTGTTGGCGGCCAGGGTATGGATCGTGAAAGATATCGATGTGAAGGCTAAGCGCATCATGGTGGAAATGACGAAAGAAGGAAGACCCCCGAAATTCATCAGCGACGAAGGCTTCGTCTCCAACGAAGTGCGTGAGAATATGGAAAAGCTCTTGCGGACGGGAGATTATCTGACCCTGAACAATGACAAGATCACCCGCGATTTTAATTTTCTGAAGAGTGAACTATACTACGATGACGGGAACTATTGGTATGAGGACAACCAGACGAATATAGGCATCGTGACATTCAGGGGGACTAAGTTCAATATCGCGTTGCTGCTGCTCATCAAGAGCATCGCAACTGAGGGAGAAAAATATCAACTGCATGACAAACACTCCTTGATCACGGGTCCCGACATAAAAAGGATGGTGGAACGACTTGCTGGAGGGGATGTTTCTCTGGATAATGTCGTAGCCTATCTGGAGAAAAACGAGAAGGCCATCGAAGAGTTGGCGGCCCATCAAAAATTCATGCAATTGGTTCCCGCAAGCTTGAAAATCAAGTGGATCCTGAACAACTTCTTTTCGATTTGAATGTGACAGACGACGAAAGAGCGCATACCATCGTTTTTGGTGGAGTGCTCTTTTTCGTGTCTATGGATACGATTTTGAAATTGACTGATTTGAGATCCTATCAACTATCGTATAAAGTAGAATACGCCTGCTGATATCGACAAGCTTGAAGAAGGATTGTCTTAGAGCCATATTTTATGTATACTGAAAATATAGACTTTTTTCGATAAAGCCTAATTTTTTTGATTTTTCTTGCGTCAAGCTTAATTATTTAACGAGAGGTGCAATGCTAAAATATGCAAAAATATGTCATCATATCCAATGATATTCGGAATAAAATCGTAAACGGAGAGTACGTTGCCAATCAACAGATTCCCTTCGAAAAAGATATGTGTACTCATTACAATGCAAGCAAAATGACGGTAAAAAAGGCATTGGACATCTTGGTAGCGGAAGGATTGGTCATCAAGCGGAGAGGTTCCGGTACTTTTGTGAAGGACTTGAATCTGGAGGAAATCAAGCGCGTGACGATGGCGAATCAATTCCGCGGCATGACTGCGCTTTATGCCGGGAAAAAGGTCCACAGCAAAATACTGAATTTTTCGATTGTGAAGGTGCCGGAGGTTGCAGCCAAAAAGTTGAATATTTCGCTTGGCAGCTTTGTGTATGACATCTATCGGGTACGCTATTTGGAAGACGAACCAATCGTAATGGAAAAAATCTACATGCCGATTGATCTGATACCGAACATCAAGGATAAAAATCTCAAAGGCTCGATCTATGAATATATTGAAAATGATCTAAAGTTGAACATTCAGAGCGCGCATAGGACGGTTGCTGTTCGCAAAGCCACTGATTTTGAGGCGGAGGAGCTTGGACTGGACAAGGGTGATCCAGTGGCGGTAGCCGAGCAGGTCGGCTATCTCGATACTGGCAATGCGTTTGAGTTCTCCACAGCTGTCCATCGCTATGATAAGTTTGCCGTCGAACTCGTTTTGACGCGCAATTGAACGAAAGCTCTGTAAGATCGGTTTCGATGTGGTGACTCGATAGCTTGACCTCCGGCGAAGCCGTCGTTCACCTGAGCAGGACACATCACTGAAATTTTGGATGTAAAGAAGGGTCGCCTCATTTTCGAGGCGACCCTTTTACGCTTTTCTTAGTTTTTCATGCCTTCGATGAAGTCGATGGCGGACTGCAGGATGCTCTTGTCGTTGTCGTACGTGATGGCTTGCAAAGCTTCGTTGAAAGGCATCCAGGCGAAGTCGGTGACTTCGGCATCCTGTTTTTCGATCGTTTCCGTATGGGCGAAAGCGATGAAGTAGACGACTTCTTTGATTATGCCGGGAGCGGGGGAGTAGCTGACGGATTTCCGGAAAGCGGTGCTTAGATCGGTGCTCAAGCCGGTTTCTTCCTTGATTTCCCTCAGAGCCGTTTCGACTTCTGTTTCGCCGTCCTCGACATGGCCTTTCGGGAAAGCCCAATGGCCGCCGTTTTCATGTTTGATCAATAATACTTTTCGGTTCGTGTTATCGGGGGAGAGCACGATGGCTCCGCATGATTTTTCTGATTTCATAGTTTATGCTCCATTCATTTGTTTCATTTTACTTTTCCAAAAACGCAGGGCGTCTATCATATCTTTCCGGCAATTGAGATAGGGCGAAGACACCGACACCGCCGATGCCGAGATGAACGCCCAGAACCGCGCTTACTCTTAATACGATAAAGGAGGCTTCAGGCACTGCCTCGCTCAGCATTGCTTTGAGTGTTTGTGCGATTTCTGGATCGCCCACATGGCTGATGACAACGAGTTGATCTTGATAGGGACCGATATGGTCGACCGTTTTTTTGATGATATGTTTGTAGACACGCTTATGTCCGCGCAGGAGTTGGTCGATCACGATTTTGCCTGCCTTAACGGTCAACAAAGGCTTGATGTTCAGATTGTCACCGATGAGGCTGGTTACTTTATTGATGCGCCCGCCAATCTGGAGCCAGTCCAGATTGGCGATTGTGAAGGAATAGGAAGTATACGCAACGATCTCTCGGATAGTTTGGGCAACTTCATCATGGGGATGGCCTTTATCCAACAAGTTTAGGGCTTGAATGGCAGCCAAGCTAGCGCCGCCGCAACCACCTTGCGAATCGATCAAGGTCAGCTTCATCTCCGGGAATTCTTCCCGGTACATCTCAAATACTTGATGGGCTACCGCATGTGTTCCAGACATCGCGCTTGAGAAAGACAAATAAATCAGATCTTCGTTGGCTTTGCGGTTGCGGTCCAATATTTCCAACAGGCTGGCGATGTCAATCTGTGAAGTCTGTGGCATCTCTCCTTTTCGCATCACTTCGTAGACGCGTTCCAAATCGATTTCGACGCCGTCCTTGTAGCTTTTGCCATCGATGATGATGTTTAACGGCAAGTACTCCAGTTTGGGATGCTTGCGCATCGCTTCGTTTAGGTCACATGTTGAATCTATTATTAATTTCGTCAAAATTTCACTCCTTATTTTTCAGCAATAACTACCTGATCTGGTTTGAGGCGCAACCGATGCGCGTTGCGCTTAGATGAACGGTGTGGCCGCTGTTGTTGTGCCGTTTCCGGTTGGATTAGTTCTCCAATCCTTCGACAAAATCGCTTGCGGTCTGCAGGATATATTTATCGTTGGTATAGGTGACTTTTTCCATAGCTTCATTCATTTAATATAGTATAACAAAAATTAGGACTACATCGCATCCGTATTTACTAATGATCTATAAAGAATAATTCGCTATTTCAATACAAACGGCCGGGGAAATCTTGATAATGTTCGCTTCTAACTCCGATTAATCCCTAAAATGTGAAGATTCTCATAATGAAAGCCCTTATAATTCGTTTTTTACACTTTACAATTGTATGTGATATCGATATAATTTTATTTGTCGTTAATAAACGAATTATATTTTGTTTTGCAATCATTAATGTTCGTTATCAGGAGGAGAAACATGGAAGAGAAAGTACATACAGGCCTGACTTACGGTGTGGAAGATAAACCGGATTTAGGCACGACAATTGTTTTAGGATTTCAGAACGTCATCACCGCTTTTGGTGGTTTAGTGGCAGTACCGCTTATCATTGCCGGAATCGCAGGTTTCGGGGTTGAGGATACTGCTTATATGGTCAGCGCGGCGCTTTTGGCTTCGGGTATCGTTTCAATCATTCAATCCAAAGGTTTCGGTCCGAAATGGTTCCGCGTCGGAGCGGGCTTGCCGACGATTATGGGAACTGATTTTGCATTTGTGGCACCGGCTGCTGCCGTCATCGGTGCTGGCGGCATCACTGCCTACTTCGGTGGTACGATGCTGGGTGCTTTACTTGAAGTTGGTTTAAGTTATTTTGTAAAACCATTGTTAAAATTTTTCCCGCCGGTAGTGACCGGATCGGTTATCTCCTTGATGGGGATGACGCTGATGTCCGTTGCGATGGGCTGGGCAGGCGGTGGCTTCGGATCTGAGGATTTCGGTAATCCGATGAATATCGGTATCGCAGTGCTCGTGTTCCTGATCATCGCTTTGATCAACCATTACGGACCAAGCAGAATCGCGCCAGCCGCTGTTCTGATCGGTGCCGCAATCGGTTATGTCGTCTGCATTCCGTTGGGGATGGTCGACTTCGGCCAGGTAGTTGCCGCTGAATGGTTTGCCTTACCACAATTCTTCAAATTTGGAGTGCCTGATTTCAAGCTTGAATACGCGATTCCTTTCGTATCCGGCTATCTCGTAACCGTCATTGAAACAGTCGGCGTTATGCAGACTTTGGGTGCCGTTACGGAAACAAAACTGACGGATGAAAGAATTGCTGCCGGTGTCCGTGCGGATGGTTTCGGTTCGTTCATCGCGCCTTTCATCGGGTCCGGTCCAGCTGCAACTTTCAGCCAAAATGCCGGATTGATCCCGTTGACCCGCAATGCTTCCCGTAAAGTAGCCATCATGGGCGGTATCATCATGATCGTGATGAGCCTGTTCCCTAAATTTGCTACCCTGATTTCAATCATGCCGCAACCTGTTTTGGGTGGTGCAGGCATCTTGATGTTCGGTACAGTTGCCGCTGCCGGTGTGCAATCACTGTCCCGCGTTGAATTCAACAACCGCAACATGATCATCGTCGCTTCTGCGTTGGGTGTCGGTCTGGGAGTTTCCTTTGTTCCCGATACAGTGGCACAATTGCCAGGCATCTTGAGCGGATTGTTCTCTTCCGGTATCTCGGCAGGTACGATCGTTGCATTGGTCTTGAACATCATCCTGAAAGAAAAAGTCTGAACATACGCTGCTTGAGCAGCTTGAATGAAAAGAAACACGTAAGCATCCGCTTGGCTGCTTGCGTGTTTCTTTTTGGGTAAATGAAGGCATATTGAAAAGACGATAGGCTTCCATTAATAATTTTCGAAAAATTATTTTGCGCGCTTTACTTCAATTCGATAGCCATCAGGGTCCGTCACAAAGAAATAGGTTGGTGTGCCGCCTGAAAGTCCTTTTAATTCACCTGTTTCGTAAGCAGAAGCTTTACAAACTTCATGCATTTTTTCTAAGTCACTGACAGTCACACCTAAATGACTGAAGCCATTTCCTACATTATATGGCTCGGCATCGTAATTGTAAGTGAGTTCAATTTGTACAGAAGAGCCGGGAGAATTCAGATAAACTAAATCAAACTTATCTTCAGGGAATTTTCTGTGGCTGGCAACTTCAAAATCAAATAGATTAGTATAGAAGTCTAAAGTAGCGTCAATATCTCTGACACGCAGGCAAATTTCAACGAGTTTTTGGTTCATAATAGCATCCTCCAATAGTATATTATTTTCATTCTAACATGAATAGGTCATATAGGCATTTTATTTACCCGAAGCGGAACTTATTAAAGGCGTTGAGGGACCCGTATGGGAAGTACTGATTAAAAAAACGCAGCAACAAACGATAAGGTAGTTGTCCGATAACCCGAAAGAATCGGACATCCCGGCCTTCTACGATGATGCGGATGTCCGATAACCCGAAAGAATCGGACAACTAGGCCCTGTACGATGATGCGGATGTCCGATAACCCGAAAGAATCGGACAACCAGCCCCCGGGCAACCACGTTACGAAAATACAAAAAACCTCCGAATCATCAATAATTCGGAGGCTAGATGGAGTTGCCGCGGCAGCAAACCAAATGCAGCACAATGTAAATTAGCCTTGCGACTCATTTATGTCCGTTTGTGCACGCATTCGCCCTGAACCCAGACCTCGCGGATATTATCCGGACGGCTCAAAAAGAGGATTTTGTGCAGCAGATCTTCCATGGAAATATTTTCGTCGAACAGAGGCAGTTTGGCGTTCGGCGCGCTGACGTCGATCACTTGGACATCCCAAATGTAGTTTTCCTCCAGGCGTCCGATCGGCAGGCTCAAACTTTGCCCTCCGCCGGCAGTCGCATAGTAAAATGCCTCATTGGCGGAAATGCGCGATTGCGGTAGGCCGCGTTCTGCAGAGGGTAGCGACGGATCGACGCCTTCCTCCAGCATTCTTGAGGAGATGACAGCCTGGCGGATGTTGTCGAAAAGGCTTGGGGAGAAGCCGCCGGATATGTCCGTGCCCAAGCCGATGTCGATCCCTTTCCGAGTGAAACGTGCAGCCGGAAGGACACCGTTTGAGAAGCAGACATTCGAAACCGGACAATGCGCAATCGCGGTGCCGGTTTCGGCAAACAAATCGGCATCCGCATCCGAAAGGAAGACGGCATGAGCCATGACTGCTTTATCCTGCAGAAGGCCCATCTCATGAAGCGCAAACGTATCGCTCTTGTGCATCCGATCGAGGACATAGTTGTGCTCCCAATCGCTTTCGCTGCAATGCGATTGGATATGTGTATCATACTTTTTCGCTAACTCGCCGAGACCCGCCAGCGCTTCATCTGTGCAGCTCGGAATGAAACGGGGAGTCACTACTGGGTAGACGCCTTGTTTGGTCGTCTCGTTCAATTCCTGGACCAGATGGATGAAACTTTCAGTGTCCGCCAATGCGGCTTCCGTGCTTTCATCCCGATAATACTCCGGATTCTCTGACTTGTCGTCCATGACCACTTTCCCTACCAAACCGCGTTGGCCTTTGTCGGCGCAGATTTGGGCCAACAGATAGCTGGCTTCCTTATGGACGGTCGCGAAGTAGAGCGCAGTCGTCGTTCCGTTCGCCAACAAAGTTGTGACCAGATCCTGATAGACTTTGCGGGCGAAATCCAGATCGGAGAATTTCGATTCCAGCGGGAATGTATAGGTATCCAGCCAATCATGCAAAGGGATGTCCATGGCTGTTCCGGCCTGCGCCCATTGCGGAGCGTGGATGTGCAGATCGATGAATCCCGGCAGAAAGTACTGTCCCTCAGCAAGCGCATGTAATTTTTCCGTTCCGCTGTAGGCAGCCATGACCGTTCCATAATCAGGATCCTGCGGCTTCAGGATGCGCCGGATCACGCCTTCCTCATCCAGACAAAACAGATAATCCTCCAATGCGCTCACTTCCTGCGGCGACTTGCTCGTGAAAGCTGTCCCCCGAAACACCTTGTCATATATGCGATCCATCCTAATTCCCCCTTAGCTTGCTTCTTTACCTTCATTATAGCACTGTAGATGAAAGAGCAGATCGCGAAAGCAATGATATCTAAGCGACGATTATTCAGGTATACTTAGAGTAAGAGAACTTTTTGGAAGGAATGAAGCAAGTGCCCGTAAAGATCATGGAACCCGCAATACCAAAGGATTTGCCTGAAAAAAATTTCGCCGACTGTTTCGATCCGGATGAACCTTACATAGAGCATGTCCTCTTCAAAGATACTGCCATTGACCTTGGCGACAGACGAGGAGTGGAGTTCACTGAAGTCAGATTCCAGAACGTGACTTTCAGCGAAGCGACAGTGCCGCAAATGTACCTGCGGGATGTCATCTTCGAAAGTTGCGATTTCGCCAATGTGCAGCTGGATGAAGTGACGATGAAACGTGTCCGCTTCATGAACTGCCGGCTCATCGGGACCTCGATGACTGAAGGGGTTTTTGAGGATGTGCTCTTCCGGGAATGCAATCTGCAGATGGCGGCCTTGGGATTCAGCAAGCAGAAGAATGTCCGTTACGAGAACTGCCGCCTGAATGAAGCCGATTTTTATACATGCAAACTGAAGAAAGTCGATTTTTCGGAGTGCGAGCTGTCCGGAATCAATTTCACAGGAACCCCTTTGAAGGCGATTGACATCAGCAGTTGCCGATTCGAGCGCATCAGCGTCACACTTGAGGATCTCAAAGGCGCAATCGTCAGCGAAGAACAGGCGCTGGACTTCGTTGTGATGCTCGGACTGGTCATCAAAGAGTAAAAAATGTGAAGGATAGAATAAGGAGGAAGATATGGAGAAAAAAGTGTTGGCAAGTGAACTTGCTTTGGCGATGGGCGTGATGTGCAATGCCATTGCCGTGTCGTTGATGATTAAAAGTGAATTAGGGGTGTCGACGATTTCATCCGTGCCGGTGGTGTTGAACGAAATGTTTGCGCACGTGACAATCGGCAGCTGGAACTTTCTCTTCCAAGTGGTCCTTGTGCTGGTGATGGCTCTGATTACGCGGAAGTTTTTGGGCTATGTCTTTTCGGTTGCACTCGCGTTGCTGTTCGGCTACTTGCTGGATTTCTTCGAATTGCTTTTTTCGGGCATCGTCGCAAACATGCCGCTGCGGATTGTGTTCTTTTTCACTGGATTTTTTATGTTGTCGCTTGGGATCAGTCTGATGCTGAATTGCCGCTTGCCAGCCCTTCCTTTCGACTTGTTTGTGCGCGAGATGTCCGAGCATTTCGGTCTCACCGTAAAACAGATGAAGACTGGATTCGACGCTACTTGTGTCGGGTTGAGCGTCGTCTTCTCTTTGTTGTTCCTGGAGGGAATCGCTGGAGTCGGGCTCGGGACCGTGTTTGCCATGCTCTTCACCGGTACGGTGACGCAACATTTCGTGAACCGATTGAATAGCCGCTTCGTTTTCCAGAAGATGATGGTCACCAAAGAACGCGCGTAACGCAGAGGCTGACTCCTAGCGAGGCAGCCTCTTTTGCAATGAGAAGTCAGAATGTCGATCGAAAAGATGAATAAAAACACAGAATCCATCTTTTCGGCGCGGAATGCGGTCAAAAAGATGAATAACTATAAAGAATTCATCTTTCCGGCGCGAAATATGTTCAAAAACATGAATAAACGCAAAGAATCCATCTTTGTACCGCAGAATGCTGCTCCGCAGCACACTAGTCATAAAGCGAATAACATCTGTTTTCAAAAAAATACTGACATAACAACGTGCTAAATGAAAATGATATTTTTTATGGAAAGGGCTTGCATCTTTTTCTTGGAAGTGCTAACATGTTGTTCATAGGATTGTTACTGGTTGTGCAGGCAAAACCTAAATTGATACGAGATGATGTGCACATCATTTGGTGTTAGTTTAGGTTTTTTTTAATGGAAGGGGGAATGGGGATAATCGATGAAGATTGAAAAAGTCTACAATAACAACGTGGTCCTGGCGAAAGCCGGCGATTCATCCGAAGTCATTGTGATGGGAAAAGGGATCGGTTTCCAGAAAAGATCAGGGGACGTTTTCGACAAGTCTTTGATCGAGAAAACCTTCGTCATCCAGGAAAATGATTCAGCAGATCAATTAAAGGCCATTTATCAGGATTTACCGCAAGAAGAATCAGATGCCATTTTTAAGATCATCCAAGAGGCCGAGACAAGGCTGAATCATATCTTCCAAGCAAACGTCTACCTGACGCTTGCCGACCACATCCATTACGCCATCCAGCGGACAAAGGAAGGGATCGTTTTGACCAATCCTTTGGCCTTCGAAGTGAAGAAGTTCTATCGACGGGAATACGAGCTCGGCAAAATCGGGCTGGAACTCATCGCGGAACACACCGGTGTCATGATGGCACCCGATGAAGCGACATCCATCGCTCTTCATTTCGTGAATGCGCAGAAGGAAGGGCAATTGATCGAAGAGACAATGAAAGTGACACGGATTGTTCAGGACATCCTGAACATCGTCCGCTTGCATTTCGGAGTCGCCTTCGATGAAGAATCGATTTCCTATAATCGTTTCTACACCCATCTGCAGTACTTTGCGCAGCGGGTCGTCATGGGGGAAGTTTTCCAGACGGCTCCAGACACCTTCTTGGTGGAGCAAGTGAAGGCAAACTATCCGGCTGCCTATACCTGTGCCAACAAAATATCGACCTATGTCGGAGCTGCCCATCAATTCCAAGTCGGGACCGACGAACTTGTTTACCTCACAATCCATATCCATCGGGTCGTGCAGCAAAAGTGAATACCTAAAATGCTCTCAAGAGGATTGTTACTGGTAAAGCAGGCAAAACCTAAGTAGACAGCAGCGGAAGAAATTCCCATGCTCTCTATTTAGGTTTTTTTTATAAAAAATAATAGAAAAAGAGGGATATAACATGAAATATGAAGAATTAGCAAAAGACATTTTGGCTCATGTGGGCGGCAAAGAAAACGTCCGCAGCCTGGCTCACTGCATCACGCGTCTGCGTTTCAAATTGGTTGACGAAAGCAAAGCGGACACGGAATACCTGAAAAAACTTGAAGGCATCGTTACAGTCATCCAAAGCGGTGGCCAGTATCAAGTCGTTATCGGCAACCACGTTCCTGACGTCTACGCAGCAGTCAACGCTGTCGGCGGATTGAACGGCGGCGGTGAGGTAGCTGCTGAAGACGAAGGTCCAAAAGGCAGTATCTTCAATCAATTCATCGATATGATTTCTAAAATTTTCCAACCAATCCTGGGACCTTTGGCAGCTACAGGGATGCTGAAAGGTGTGGCAGCGCTTTTGATTGCCGCGGGTATGTCGACTACTGATGGGGCGTATGTCCTGATTCAAGCAGCAGGTGACGGATTCTTCAACTTCTTGCCGATCTTCCTTGCATTCACTGCCAGCAAACATTTCAAAATGAACAGCTTTACTGCGATGGCAGTCGCAACCGCAATGGTCTATCCAGGCTTGGTCAATCCTGCAGGAATCGATCCATTGTACACTTTGTTTGCTGGTTCCATTTTTGAATCGCCAATCTACATGACATTCTTCGGCTTGCCGGTCATTATGATGAGCTACGCTTCATCGGTTGTGCCGATTCTTTTGGCAGTTTTCCTGGGTTCCAAAGTTGAAAATGTCTTGAAGAAAGTCATTCCGGATGTTGTGAAATTGTTCATGGTGCCTTTCACAACTTTGTTGATCGTCGTTCCCTTGACCATCTTGTTTGTCGGACCGCTCTCCACATGGGCTGCGACGTTGCTTGGGGCTGGTGTATCCTGGATCTATAACTTGAGCCCAATCGTCGCAGGCGCTGTATTGGGTGGAGGCTGGCAAGTATTCGTCATGTTCGGTTTGCATTGGGGCTTGGTGCCGATCGCAATCAATAACTTGGCGACACAAGGCTATGATCAATTGCTGGCTACTGTATTAGGCGTTTCATTTGCACAGACCGGTGCAGTATTGGCGATTATGTTGAAAACGAAAGAAGCAAAAGTAAAACAATTGAGTATTCCGGCTTTCATTTCCGGGTTGTTCGGGGTAACTGAGCCTGCTATCTACGGAATCACTTTACCGATGAAACGTCCGTTCCAATTGAGCTGTATTGCTGGTGCCATCTCCGGTATCGTGGCAGGTATCTTCAAATTGACGAGCTACCGTATGGGCGGCTTAGGCGTCTTCTCATTCCCTAGCTACTTGGATGCAAACGGAACAATGAGCTTCAATTTCTGGGCTTCCCTCATCGTTGCTGTGGTAGGACTTGCTGCTGGATTCCTGCTTGTCTTCTTATCAAAAATCCCAGTTCTTTACGGAGAAACTGAAGTTGCAGCAACTGCAACAAATACAGCAACAACTTTAAACACAAACTCTGTAGTCGTTGAAGCAATGAAAAAAGACTTGAGCGCAGCAGCTGAAAAAGACTTGGTCGCTAGCCCAATGATCGGCGAAATGGTTCTCTTGTCAGATGTTCCGGATGAAGCTTTTGCGACTGGTGCACTTGGTAAAGGGATCGCGATCCGTCCGACTGTCGGTGAAGTCTATGCTCCGGCAAACGCAACTGTAACACTCTTGTTCCCGACGCAACATGCAATCGGTTTGACGACTGAAAACGGAACGGAAATCCTGATCCACGTCGGAATGGATACGGTCCAATTGGATGGTAAAGGCTTCACGAGCCATGTGCAACAAGGCGATAAAGTAGTAGCCGGACAATTGCTGTTGGAATTCGACATCGACTTTATCCAAAAAGCAGGCTATGAAATCATCACACCGATCATCGTCACAAACAGCAATGACTACTTGGATGTCATCACGACGAAAGAAGCAACATTGGCTGACGGCGACTATTTGCTGACGGTCATCGCATAAACAAAAGATATTCGGGAAATCAATTCAACCGCAAGAAATATTTCCGGATAAAAACCAGATATCCGGGGAAAAAACCTAGACCGCAAGCCAGCTTCCCGAATAATAACCAGATATTCGGGAATTTGGTTTGTGGTCTCAGGCGCCCGAACCCATTTGGGATGAGTTTTCATCATTCAGGGCTGTCCCGCAATGAGTCAGACCCGTGCATAAAAAAGATTCAGAAAAAGAATAGGAGCGATCACATGCAAACTGTATTTCCAAAAGGATTTTTATGGGGTGGCGCAACAGCCGCTAACCAATACGAAGGTGCTTATAATGTTGACGGAAAGGGGCTTTCCGTTCAGGACGTAACCCCTCAAGGCGGATTTGGGCCGATCACTGATGGTCCTACACCTGACAACATGAAATTGGAAGGGATCGACTTCTACCACCGTTATAAAGAAGATATCGCCTTGTTCGCGGAAATGGGCTTCAAAACATACCGTACTTCCATCGCATGGACACGCATCTTCCCGAACGGCGACGAAACGGAGCCGAACGAAGCTGGCTTGCAGTTCTACGATGACCTGTTCGATGAATTGGCAAAATACGGCATCGAGCCGCTGATCACTTTGTCCCACTACGAAACACCGCTGCACCTTGCCCGCGAATACGATGGCTGGGTTAACCGCAAAATGATCGGTTTCTACGAAAATTATGTGCGCACGGTCTTCACGCGCTACAAAGACAAAGTCAAATACTGGTTGACGTTCAATGAAATCAACTCGATCATCCACGCGCCATTCATGAGCGGCGGAATCGCGACAGTTCCTGAAAAATTGTCGAAATCCGATCTGTACCAAGCTTGCCACCACGAATTGGTAGCCAGCGCTTTGGCGACAAAAATCGGCCACGAAATCAATCCGGACTTCAAAATCGGCTGCATGGTCATCGCAATGCCGACTTATCCGTTGACTTCCCACCCTGACGATATCATCGCGGTCATGGAAGCGGACCGTCAAAACTTCTTCTTCTCGGATGTGCATGTTCGCGGCACGTATCCTGGTTACATGAAGCGCTATTTCCGTGAGCACGGCATCGAGCTGAACATCACTCCTGAAGATGAAGAAATCCTGAAGAACACTGTCGATTTCGTTTCCTTCAGCTACTACATGAGTTCCACGGAAACGGCTGATCCTGCCAAGAGAGCAGCAGGTGAAGGCAATATCTTGGGCGGAATTCATAATCCATACTTGGAAGCTTCCGAGTGGGGCTGGCAGATCGATCCAAAAGGCTTGCGCATTATCCTGAACACTTTCTGGGATCGTTACCAAAAGCCATTGTTCATCGTCGAAAACGGCTTGGGTGCTGTCGATCAGTTGGTTGAAGGCGAAGACGGCCAAATGACTGTCAACGACGACTACCGCATCAACTACTTGAACGACCACTTGGTGCAGGTTGCTGAAGCGATCGCGGACGGTGTGGATCTGATGGGTTACACGACTTGGGGCTGCATCGATTTGGTCAGCGCTTCGACTGCAGAATTGAAGAAACGCTACGGCTTCATCTATGTCGACCGCCACGACGACGGATCCGGCACTTTGAACCGTTACAAGAAAAAATCATTCAACTGGTACAAAGAAGTCATCGCAACAAACGGCGCATCTTTGGTACAGAAATAGGAGGAATTGTCATGTATGCAGGTAAAGGATTTCCGGAAGGTTTCTTCTGGGGCGGCGCCACAGCCGCCAATCAATTTGAAGGAGGTTGGGACGCTGATGGGAAAGGTCCGTCGGTAATCGACCAACTGACCTGCTCGCGTGACTTCGCTGAGCGCTTCGCCGGAGTCGGCGACTACTACCCTTCGCACATCGGTATCGATTTTTATCATCGCTACAAGGAAGATATCGCTTTGTTCGCAGAAATGGGCTTCCGGATGTTCCGGATGTCGATCGCCTGGACGCGGATTTTTCCGAATGGCGATGAACTGGAACCGAACGAAGCCGGCTTGGCCTTTTACGATGACGTCTTCGATGAATTGGCGAAATACGGCATCGAACCATTGGTGACGATCTCGCATTTCGAAATGCCGCAATATCTGGTCGACCACTACGGCGGCTGGAAAAACCGCAAGCTGATCGGCTTCTTTGAAAGATATGCGACAACATTGTTTGAACGCTATCAAGGGAAAGTCAACTATTGGCTGACCTTCAACGAAATCAACATGGCGACGTTCCTGCCGCAGATTTCGATCGGTTCGAAAGCCGAAGCGGGCGAAAGCCAGGAAGAAATCATGTATCAAGCCTTGCATCACCAATTTGTCGCCAGCGCTTTGGCGACGAAGGCTGCGCGGGCAATCGATCCCGACAACCGCATCGGCTGCATGATCGCCTATGCGCCGGTCTATCCGTTGTCGGCAAAACCGGAAGACGTTTGGTCAGCGCAACGAAAAGAAGAAGAAAAACTGTTCTTCTCAGATGTCCATGCCCGCGGGTATTATCCGCCGAGCAAACTGGCTTACTTCGCCACTAAAGGCATCAACGTTACGTTCGAACAAGGCGACGAGGAAATCTTGGCTGCACATACGGTCGATTTCATTTCCTTCAGCTACTATGCTTCCAGCGCAGCCAGCTTTGCACAATCCGGCGTGCCGGGTGAAGGCAATGCTTTGATGGGCGAGAAGAACCCGTACTTGGCGGAATCGGAATGGGGCTGGCAAGTCGATCCGTTGGGCCTGCGCGTCGCTTTGAACACGTTCCACTCCCGTTACCAACTGCCGCTGATGGTTGTCGAAAACGGTTTGGGAGCTGTGGATGAAATCGTCGATGGCCAAATCCATGATGATTACCGCATCTCCTACCTCCGCGACCACGTCAAAGCGATGCGGGATGCGATCGTGCTGGACGGCGTGGATCTTGTCGCCTACACCTCTTGGGGCTGTATCGACTTGGTTTCAGCCGGTACGGGCGAGATGGCGAAACGCTACGGCTACATCTACGTGGACCGCAATAACGACGGTTCAGGCAGCTTGGATCGTCTGAAGAAGGATTCCTTCTACTGGTACCAAAAAGCCATCGCCAGCAATGGCGAAGATTTGGATTAAACAAATACAAAATCCCCTGTCTCACGCTCTTGCGTGTTTGGCAGGGGATTTTTATTTGCTAATATGCGTTTGGACTTCAGCCGGAATGTCCGATATCGGAGAGAAATCGGACAAGTTGGAGCCTGCAAGAGTCGCGGATGTCCGATACCGGAGAGAAATCGGACAAGCTGGTGCCTACGATGGTTGTGGATGTCCGATACCGGAAAGAAATCGGACAAGCAGCATGCGGTAGTGTTGCGGATGTCCGATACCGGAAAGAAATCGGACAAGCAGCATGCGGTAGTGTTGCGGATGTCCGATACCGGAAAGAAATCGGACAAGCAGCATGCGTTAGTGTCGCGGATGTCCGATACCGGAGAGAAATCGGACAAGCTGGAGCCAGCAAGGATGGTGGTTGTCCGATAACACTACTTTATCCGACTTTCTTCAAAAAATACTCGAACACCGACAGATCGTCCGTCAATTCCGGATGGAAAGCAGTAACCAAAATCTGGTCGTTTTCGGCCGCTACAATCTTTCCGTCGATGCTTGCAAGCACGCGGACTCCCTTTCCGACTGAGCGGATGTAAGGGGCGCGGATGAAGACGGATTCCACCGGTTCTGCGATGCCTTCAAATGGCAGCAGGGCTTCGAAACTGTCGACTTGGCGCCCGAAGCCGTTCCGTTCGACTGCGATGTCGATGAAGCCGAGCCGCAATTCATCGGGTGCATGGCTGCTGTCCGTGCTGCAAAGAATCAGTCCGGCGCAGGTGCCGAAAATCGCTTTGCCGGCTGCGAAGAATTTCCGCAAAGGTTCCTCCAGATGCTGTTCGCGGATCAAACGGCCGATGGCGGTCGATTCGCCGCCTGGGATGATCAGCCCGTCCAAGCCGTCCAGATCGGCGGGCAGTTTGACGGCAGAGGCGGTGACACCCAACTTAGTCAGAGCCTGCAGGTGCTCCGTGACCGCACCTTGCAAGGCCAATACGCCGATTTTATTTGTCATGCTTACCAGCCTCTTTCCTGCATGCGTTCGGAGGCGTGGAGCGTACTGATGTCGATCCCTTTCATCGGTTCACCCAAGCCTTTGGACAGTTCGGCCAACAAGGCATAGTCCTCGTAATTGGTTGTCGCGCGGACGATGGCGCGGGCGAATTTTTCGGGATTTTCGGCTTTGAAGATGCCGGATCCGACGAAGACGCCATCTGCGCCCAAGCTCATCATCAAGGCCGCGTCAGCAGGTGTTGCGACACCGCCGGCAGCGAAGTTCACGACCGGCAATTTCCCGAGCAATTTGATTTCCTTGACCAGTTCGTAAGGGGCTCCGATTTCCTTGGCGAACGTCATCAGCTCATCGTCCGATTTTGTGATCAACTGGCGGATTTGGCCGTTGACTTTGCGCATATGACGGACGGCTTCCACGATATTGCCGGTCCCCGGCTCGCCTTTCGTGCGCAGCATTGAAGCTCCTTCACCGATGCGGCGCAAAGCTTCACCCAGATCGCGGCAGCCGCAGACGAAAGGAACGGTATAGTCAGATTTCAAAAGGTGGAATTCCTCATCGGCAGGGGTCAGCACTTCGCTCTCGTCGATATAGTCGACGCCCATCGCTTCCAGGATGCGTGCTTCAGTGATGTGGCCGATGCGGGCTTTCGCCATTACGGGAATGCTCACGGCGTTCATCACTTCCTCGACGATGGTGGGATCCGCCATGCGGGCAACTCCGCCGGCTGCACGGATGTCCGATGGCACGCGCTCCAATGCCATGACCGCTACGGCACCTGCAGCCTCGGCGATCCTTGCCTGCTCCGCGTTCACGACATCCATGATGACGCCGCCTTTTTGCATTTGGGCCATCCCACGTTTTACTTTTTCTGAACCGATGATTTTTGTTTTCATAAATAATCCTCCTTGGTTTAAATGATAAAATGGTTAAAGAATGGTTAAATCATAATCCCTTTTTTCAGAAACACCTACATCCAATTGGACTGTTTCCGAACCAACCAATTTGGTGTATAATGTTTAAAAACCAAGGAGAGTGAAGCAATGGTGGAGTGGAGACTGGATCAGGATAGGGGCATGCCGCTCTATCAACAGCTTATGCAGCTGATCGAAGAGAAGATAAAAGCCGGCGATTTGGTTCCCGGCCGAGCCTTGCCGGCGGAACGCAAGCTTGCGGAGGAACTGCAGGTCAACAGGTCTACCGTCATCCGGGCACTGGAAGAGCTGACGACGCAGGGGATCCTCATCCGCAAAAGGGGCAGTGGAACGTTCGTGAATCCGAATAAATGGGGGATGCAGACAAGGCCCACCATCAATTGGCGGACTTCCTTGACGCCGGATAATCTTTCGATGGACACCCCTTACCAAAGGAACGTCAAGCAGCTATTGGCACAGCACAAGTCGCGCGAAATCCTGGATTTGGGGAATGGGGATTTGCCGAAGGACCTCTTGCCGGAACTGAAGATCCCGGATATTTCGCTTGGGGAAATGCTGCATGGGGAAGCCACTTTCATCAGGGAAAACCGCGGCATCAAAGCCACGAGAGAAAGCGTTCAAAAACATCTGCATACCGCGTACGGGATGACTGTCCCGCTGGAGGAAATCTTCATCACTTCGGGAACCCAGCAATCATTGTTTTTGATTACGCAAGGGCTGTTGAAGCCAGGCGACGCGATCGGCATCGAGGCTCCTTCCTATTTCTATTCTTTGCGGCTTTTTCAGGCTGCCGGTCTGCGGATTATTCCGATTCCTATGGATGGTGAGGGAATGAACGTCAATGGTCTTCAGGAAGCTTCCTTGCAGTATCCTCTGAAGATGCTTTTTCTGAATCCGATTTTCCAGAATCCGACAGGAACGATCATGAGTCCGGAGCGGAAACAGGCCATCCTTGATTATTGTTTGCTGAAGCGCATCCCGATCGTGGAGGATGATGCATATGGCAGCTTTGTTTTTGATGAAACGGTCGATAACCGTCCGTTGAAAAGCCTGGATAAACGACAGCAAGTGCTTTATCTGGGTTCCTTGTCCAAATTTGCCGGCCAACACATCCGGATCGGCTGGATGGTTGGGCCTGCCGCCATTATCCGGGAATTGGCCGACATTCGCGATCAGATCGACTCCGGATTGAGTTTCTTGCCGCAGCTGTTGGCCGAACATTATTTGACTAGCGAAATCACTGCCCATCTCCCGATCATCGTTTCGGCGTTGAAAGAGCGCGCCGACAAATTGCAGACCTGGCTCAGAAAAAAATATGGGCCGGAGATAAGTTTTGAACCAGCAAAAGGCGGCTACCATCTTTATTGTCGCTTCGCCAATAAAACCGATGCTGAGATGGATGAAATGCTCCAGGAATTATTGGAAGAAAAAGTGGTCGTGAAGGAAGGCATCCAATTCGGTGATCAAAAAAATGCGGTCCGTTTCAGTTTCGGTCATTTTGTGGAGCGGGATATAAAGTCATGAGTCCGGATTGTCTGGGAATTCCTTACATTTCCGCTCCCGTTTGCTGGGCAATATTCTTTAAATGAAATGAAAACGAAAAATAAATCGATATCCATGTCAGGAAACCTTCCGTAAAGATAACGGGAGGTTTTTTTTGTTGGAATCCTTTATGTATCAAAGATATTGACCGTTATTACAACCTTGTTCCCAAAGCAATGTGAACGAAACTGACATCGCATAACAGAAAATGTCCTATCCCGTGTCACGAAATGTTTTTTGTTTGCCTGATAAATCTATATAATCAAACCATCGAAGTTACAAAAGATATTACAAGTATGCATGAAAAGGGGAGCGAGCTTTATGACAGGAACAACATCACTAACGGAAACAGAATTGAGATATCAATTGCCGGAAATCATCACTGCAGCATTGCCGGGGGAAAAGGCAGCAGCCATCCTGGCACGGAGATCTGAAGCAATCCCTCCTTCTTTAACATGCGTCTACCCGGTTGCGATCGCGAAGGCAGAGGGTGCCATCATCGAGGACGTGGACGGCAACCGCTTTTTGGATTGGGTCGGAGGCGTAGGTGTTTTGAATATCGGACATCGTCACCCGAAAGTTGTCGAAGCGGTCAAACAGCAGGAAAACGATTATTTTCATGCGATGATCAATATCCTTACGAGCGAAAAGTATATCGCATTGGCTGAAAAAATGAATGAAATCGTTCCGGTGAAGGGCTTCAAGAAGAGAACATTCTTTGCGAACAGCGGTGCTGAAGCGATCGAAAACGGCGTAAAGGTGGCGAGAGCCTACACGAAGCGTCCGAATGTCATCGTATTCTCCGGTGCCTTTCATGGGCGTACGCTGCTGACGACGCACATGACGGCTAAAAAAGCCAACTCGATCGGCTTAGGGCCGTTCCCGGATGGGATATTCCGTGTGGATTATCCAAATCTTTACCGTAAACCGGCCTATTATACGGATTCAGAGGCAGTAGCCTATTACATCGACCGCATCAAACGCGCCTTTGACGAGTTGACACCAGCCAGCCAAGTTGCTGCCATCGTGTTTGAACCGGTACAGGGCGAGGGCGGCTTTATCCCGGCCCCGATCGAATGGGTCAAAGCGGTCCGCCAGATCTGTGATGAAAATGGCATCATGATGATGACGGATGAAGTGCAGACCGGATTCGGTCGCTCGGGTAAACTTTTCGCCTCTTCCTACTACGAAGAAGCCGGCTGTGCACCGGATATCCTGTGTACGGCAAAATCAATCGCAGGCGGTTTCCCACTCAGCGCCATCGTTGCCCGTGACGAAATCGTCAAAGGGATCGGGGGCGGATTGATCGGAGGCACTTTCGGAGGCAACTCGGTATCCTGTGCTGCGGCACTTGCGACGATTCAAGTCATCGAAGACGAAAATCTCTGCGAACGTTCATTGAAACTGGGTGCAGCTTACACTGCCCGCGTTGAGGAATGGCAACAGCAATACAAAGAAATCGGCGATGTGCGCGGATTAGGCGGCATGATCGGCGTCGAATTCATCAAAGACCGTCTGACTAAGGAACCTGCTCCGGAATTGGTAAACGCGCTGATCCACCAATGTGTACAGAACGGCCTGATCATCGAAAATGCAGGCACCTACGGGAATGTGGTTCGCTTCCTGGCCCCGTTGGTCATGACGGATGAACAGTTGGAAGCTGGTCTTGCCATTTTTGAAAATGCAATCGACGCCTTGTGCACAAAGCTTGCCTAGTTATCTGAAACCAATGGGGGAATACTATGGTACCGTCAACTGAAATCATGGATTTTGAATTTTATAATCCTGTCCGGATCGCGTTCGGTCGGGATCAGGTCAAAAAAATCGACAAATTTGTTCCAAAAGACGCAAAAGTATTGATCACTTACGGAGGCGGCAGCGCCAAACGTTCCGGCACCTTCGATCGCGTCGTGGAGGCTCTGGGTGACAGGGAATGGGGCGAGTTCGGCGGCATCCCGGCGAACCCGGTCTTTGAATATCTGATGGATGCTGTCGAGAAGATCAAAACGGAAGGGTACACCTTCCTGATTGCGGTGGGCGGCGGATCGGTCATCGACGGCACGAAATTCATCGCGGCAGCCAGCCTGTTCGAAGGCGATCCGATCGACATCTTCGCAAGCGGTGTCGGCAAAGGCTTGCCGGTTGAAAAGGCCATGCCTTTCGGTACCGTTTTGACGATTCCGGCAACTTCCTCGGAAATGAACCCGATTACCGTAGTCAGCTTCGAGGAATTGCAGGCGAAGGTGAGCATCAAAAATGAAAATCTCTTCCCGGATTTTTCGATTCTGGAACCCGAATTGACTTACACTTTGCCGAAAAGGCAATTGGCGAACGGCCTCTCGGATTCCTTTGTCCATGTCATGGAGAATTACTTGACCTATCCGGTCGGTGCAAAGCTGCAGGATCGCTGGTCTGAAGGCATTCTGCATACTTTCATCGAAATCGGGCAGGAAGTCTTGGCGGATGAAGAAATAGATTACAACACGCGGGCGAATTTCATGTGGACTGTCACGAACGGCTTCAACGGATTCACAGCTTCCGGGGTGCCTGGCGATTGGTCCAGCCATGCACTTGGCTACGAAATCACGGCTTTGAACGGGACCGACCATGCCCGTACGCTTTCGGTCATCCTGCCTGCCACCATGAAGGTACGCAAAAAGGAAAAATGGGATAAGCTGCTCCAGTATGCAGAGCGCGTATGGGGTGCGACGGAAGGTGACGATGAGGCGCGGATTGATTTTGGCATCCACAAAACAGAGGAATTCTTCCGTTCGTTGGAAATGCCGATCCGATTCAGTGAAATCGGCATCGAAGAGACTGATATCGACTATATGGTTGAACAACTGGAAGTCCACAAGCGGGACCGCCTTTCAGAACGCGCTGACCAGACACTGGACATCAGCAGAAAAATATACGAAATGGCTTTATGATAGAGCGAGCAAATGAAACCAAAGAATATACTGATGCATAAGAAACTAAAGATACTCTTATATTAAAAAATGATTTTAAGAATAGGTATTATTTATAGCTGTTTGCTAATAAGGCCGCCAAAGAAAGTATGTGTTGATGTGAATTGTATTCCTGTGAAAATCTCCAAACAGGAGGTACTTCATAGGGATATATTTTTGTGTGTAATAAAAGAAAATAGGGTAGAAATTTAAGCTTCTGTTATCAGAAATACCTTATTTTGCAAGGCTAATTCGTAAGTGGTGGAATCATTAAGCATAGTTTGGAAACATTCACGTAAAATAAAATAAATGTTCCAAGATGAAAATTTAATAAATTAAGGTATAAAAGATGCCTCTTTTGTGGGACCAACTGAGGTAGTTTATGTATACGTCTGGAAATCATTTTTTGGAAACTGCTTTTAGAAGAGTATTATTTTGGACTATCAAATTAAACTCATTAGTAATTCTATTTGGTGTATAAATATATCTCATTTAGCCGATACTGAGCACATAGAGTAAAGGAATTAATTGGTTGACCAAGGGACTAAGTTGAAACAATCGACTGATGACTAATTTAAAGCATATAATATACTAATAAAAAACGTTTACAAATCGAAAAACACGTGATATATTATTTCACGTAAACGTTTACGAAATAGGGGATGCTTTGTGAGTACAATACTAGATGTTGCAGAAAAAGCAAAAGTTTCTATCGCAACAGTATCCAGAGCTTTAAATAATCAGCCTGGATGTTCAGAAGAAACGAGAAAAAAAGTTAAGAAAATAGCCCAAGAATTGGGTTATGAACCCAACGAAGTTGCTAGAAGCTTAATTAATAAAAAAACGAATACTATAGGGGTTATTATACCTGAGATTTCGAGTCTGTTGAGTTCAGAATTTATTAATGGAATTGATGCTATAGCGAAGCAAGAAAATTCAAACTTAATTGTTACCTATACGAAATCGAATATTGTAAGCACAGAAGAGAATCTGCGAATGTTACATGAGAAGAGAGTGGATGGCATTATATTCGTCAGTGAGATCCTACGAAAGGAATACTATGAATATATAAAAAGAAACAATATTCCCTGCGTATTGCTATCTACGAAATCAGCTGAATATGCGAGTGTACCATACGTGAAAGTTGATGATTATGATGCATCTTATGCAGCCACCAATTATTTGATCATTATGGGGCATAAAAAAATTGGCTTAATAAGCGGAAGCTCTGCAGATCCAATTGCGGGGAATCCACGAATTGATGGGTACAAAAAAGCAATACTAGAAAATCTGAATATGGTTGTTGAAGAAAGGCAGATAGTATCAGGAAATGGGTTTGGATTCGATGACGGAAGAGATAATTTTATTCAATTAATTAAGCAATATCCTGATTTGACAGCCATATTTTGTGCAAGTGATGAAATGGCCATTGGAGCAATCTCTGCTGCATATAAATTAGGTATAAGCATACCGGATGATGTCTCTATTATGGGTTATGATAATTTGAAAATATCTGAGATGTCAGTGCCACCGCTGACAACCACTGCTCAGCCATTAGTGAAAATGGCAGAAAAGGCAACTGAAATATTGTTCAAAATTATCATTAAGAAGGATAGCGATGTGCATTCGATTATCATGCCATATCAAATCATTGAAAGAGAAAGTGTGAAAAATATAAAGTAATAAATTTCCCGATTGACGTAAAAGTTTACCTGGAACGACACGGGAAATTTAGTTTTTGATCGTAACGTAAACGTTTACGTAGCGAGTTAGGTTAGTTTTTATTTTTTTTAGCATCAACGTAAACGTTTACGTTGATGCTAACTTATGACGATATAAAAAGGAGAATGAATGATGAAAACAAAAAAACTATTAATGACTACTATTTCCATCTCTTCAATTTTACTTTTAACAGCTTGTGGGGGTGCGGCGAGCAGTGAAGGCGCTGGGGAGAACGGTATAACCTTGGAATTATTCAGTAATAAAAGTGAAAATATAAAAACTTTGGAATCTATAATCGAAAAATTTGAAGCAGCAAACCCAGATGTGAATATCGAATTGCAGTCACCACCTGAAGCCGAAACCGTATTAAAAACGAGATTAACTAAAAATGATGTGCCAGATATTATGTCTATTGGCGGAAATGCTACATTTGGAGAACTTGCAAGGGCAGGTGTTTTAGAGGATATATCTGACACAAACTTATTGGAAACCGTCCAACCAGCTTACCTTGACATGTCCAATAGATTGGTTGGGACTGAGATAAAAGGTAATTTTGGTATCCCGTACGCCACAAATGCTAATGGTGTAATAATCAATCAAAATAAATTGGATGAATTGGGACTTGCCATTCCTACAACGTATACAGAATTTATTGCTGCTCTGGAAATTGCAAAAGAGCAAGGAGAAGTTCCGATACTTTTCACTCTCAAAGATGCATGGACCGCATTACCCATATGGAATGGTCTTGGCGGGAACTTAGCCCCAGAAAATTTTGCTGAACTTAAAAACGCAGGCGATGCCAGTTTTACTGAAGATTATACTGAAGTAGCAACTAAAATAGCAGAATTAGTAAAGTATGGCGAGGGCGATATGTTCGGATTGGGTTATGATGACGGCAATAAACAATTTGCTAATGGAGAAGGACTTTTCTATATACAAGGTAACTGGGCAATCCCTGAAATATTAAAAAATAATCCTGATGCAAACATAAACTTTATGGCTTTACCATCTTCAGACGATCAGACGCAAAATAAACTTGTTTCAGGGATTGACGTAATGCTGGCAGTCAGTGAATCATCCGAGCATAAAGAAGAGGCAATGAAATTTGTTGAATTTATGATCAGCGAAGAAATTGCCAGCAAATATATTAATGAACAAAAAGCTTTTTCTGCCATCCAAGGTGTTCTGCAAGAAGATCCTACCTTTACAAATATCAAAGTATTCTTTGAAGATGGAAACATAGACAGTTTCCCTGATCATTTCTATCCGGCTGGTTTGGGTGCGGAAAATATTATTCAAGCCTACCTAATCGACGGCGAGGAAGATACATTTCTTAAGTCGATGGACAGCGAGTGGGATAAAGTAGTAAACCGATAAAAATTATCTATTGATCATAAGGGCACTGTATTCATTCAGTACCCTCATGATTGATAGGAATCGAGGGAGAAAATGAAAAAGTCATTCAATAAAGTCTATCTAGCAATAATGATTCCTGCACTCATTATATTTTTTGTACTTCATACTTACCCACTTTTACAAGGTGTTTTTTACAGTTTTACGGACTGGAAGGGGTATGGAAATTTTGAGTTTGTGGGTTTAAAAAATTATTTTAACGTTTTTAAAGATGATAGAGTAGGGCATGCCTATCTTTTTACGATAGGATTTGCAATCATCTCTACTGTCATAACGAACATTATCAGTTTGGCGCTGGCTATCGGATTAAATTCTAAAATTTCATTTAAAAGGTCACTTAGAGGTATTTACTTCCTTCCGTACATATTAGGTACATTAGTTATCGGATACATTTTTAATTTCATTTTTTCATATTTTTTACCAGCCATTGGTAAAAATTTAGGTATTGCCTTGTTGGCCAATAATATCCTCGGTAATCCGGATTTGGCTTGGATAGGCATCGTCATCGTGGCAGTTTGGCAATCAACTGCATTCAACACGATCCTCTATCTGAGCGGCTTGGTCACTATAGATCCTGATTTGTATGAAGCTGCAGATATCGATGGGGCTACGTCATGGATTAAATTTAAGGAAATTACTTTCCCATTGATAGCACCGTTCTTCATAATCAACGTTGTTGTATCGATGAAAAATTATTTGATGGTTTTTGATCAAATTGTGGCATTGACTGGCGGTGGACCTGGTACCTCAACAGAATCCATCTCACTCTTGATCTATAAGGGTGGATTCTCTGGTGGAGAATTTGCTTATCAATCCGCAAATGCGGTCATCTTCTTCATCATCGTTGTGGCTATATCCCTGTTCCAAATCAAAATATTAGAAAAGAGGAATGCTTGATGAGCAATTCTAAAACGAACTGGATGACGACAACTTTACTGATGATCGGCTCACTCTTTGTTTTATTTCCTTTATATCTGACGATTACGATAGCCTTTAAAACGCCCTTGGAATTAGCTCAAAACAGCATATTGGCACTTCCAGAGAGCTTTTCATTGCAGAATTTTGTTACAGCCATAGAGATGACCAACTTCTTTCAGGCGTTGGCGAATAGTTTGCTTATTACGATTCCGACAGTAATTTTGACAATTTTATTCCATTCAATCATCTCGTATGTAATTACCCGTAATCTTCAAAAAAAAATGTATAAATTTATCTATTTTTATATCATAAGTGCCATGTTTGTACCATTCTCAATCATTATGTTGCCTATTGTAAAACAAACTTCCAGTTGGAATATGGATAATTTAGGCGGATTAGTGGTCCTATATTTAGTATTGAATTTAGCTTTTAATCTTTTTATCTACACAGGTTACATAAAGTCGATTCCTGTTGAATTGGAAGAAGCTGCCATCATCGATGGTGCTACAACATGGCAAGTTTTTTGGAAAGTCATTTTCCCGCTGCTCAAGCCGATCAACGCTACTGTAGCAATAACCACAACATTGGGTGTTTGGAATGATTTCATGTTACCACTAGTAGTATTGAGTGGGAAAAATGAAGCTGCGACATTACCACTGACACAATATATATTCCAGTCAGAATTCAGCACGGATTACACCTTATCATTTGCATCGTATTTATTATCGATGCTGCCTATGTTGATTCTCTACTTCGTTGCACAAAAAAGAATTATCGCGGGTGTCACTAGAGGGGCCGTAAAATGATGGAGGTGTAAGCAGAGCTGTAGATCACGAAATATCGGTATTTTATGATACGAGTATAGATACAACTATTCAATCGATTGGAAATTTTGACGTTATAGTCACATGAAATCTTTATCATCAAAAAAATAGGATGGATGTTTCGAAAAGAAAGAACGGAAAGTATGTAATGAATGCGTTCATCACATTAAAATTAGAATAATAGAAGGAGAGTTAAAGATATGATCAAAATTGGAATTATTGGTTGCGGGGGAATCGCAAACAACAAGCATATGCCAGCTTTAGCTAAAGTGGAAACTGTTGAAATGGTGGCATTTTGTGACATTATCGAGGAACGTGCAAGCAAAGCGAGAGAAGAATTTGGAACGGATGCTGCAAATGTCTACACAGACTACAAAGAGCTTTTAAAAAATGAAGAAATTGATGTCATTCATGTCTGCACACCAAATATTTCTCATGCTGAAATCTCAATAGCGGCGATGGAATCTGGTAAACATGTGATGTGTGAAAAACCTATGGCTAAAACTTCGGAAGAAGCAGAAGCTATGATAGCCGCGATGAATCGGACCGGGAAAAAGCTTACGATCGGTTATCAAAATCGATTCAGAAAAGATTCTTCTTATTTGCACAAAATCTGTCAAAAGGGAGAATTGGGAGATATTTATAACGCTAAAGCGCATGCGATCAGGAGACGGGCGGTTCCTACTTGGGGCGTATTTCTTGATGAAGAAGCGCAAGGCGGCGGCCCTTTGATTGATATAGGAACGCACGCGCTTGATCTGACGTTGTGGATGATGAACAACTACAAACCAAAATATGTTGTGGGGAATACGTATCATAAATTGGCGGGGACTGAAAATGCGGCAAATGCTTTCGGACCTTGGAATCCGGCTGAATTTACCGTAGAGGATTCCGCTTTCGGCTTTATCGTAATGGAGAACGGAGCAACTATTTATCTGGAATCCAGTTGGGCCTTGAATTCCTTGGATGTAGGGGAGGCTCAAACGACTCTGCACGGTACCAACGGAGGAGCAGACATGAAGGATGGCTTACGCATCAACGGAGAAGCTGATGGCATGATGTACGATAAAACAATGGTGCTGGAGCCAGGTGGAGTAGACTTCTACGACGGATCGGGAGATGATCCGGCCTATCTGGAAGCGAAGCAATGGATTGAAAGCATCCAATACGATACCCATCCGGTTGTGGAACCGGAACAAGCATTAGTAGTGACCCAAATACTGGAAGCCATTTACCAATCTGCCAAAACAGGAGCGCCAGTATACATCAATCAACATAAGGAAGAGCTGGGAAAAATACTGATCTAAAAAGGGGATAATGGAATGAAAGTAACGGTGTGGAACGAGTATCGGCATGAAAAATTGGATGAAGCTGTAGCAAAAGTCTATCCCAAGGGAATACACGGGCAAATCGAAAGTTTTTTGAAGGAATCAGGTTTTAATGTAAAGACTGCTACACTGGACGAACCGGAGCATGGCTTGACGGAAGCGATCTTAGCAGAAACCGATGTTCTTGTCTGGTGGGGACACATTGCCCATAACGAAGTAGCGGATGAAGTAGTCAACCGCGTCCATGAACATGTTCTGAAAGGAATGGGGCTGGTTGTTTTGCACTCGGCGCATATGTCCAAAATTTTTATGAAATTGATGGGCACAAGCTGCGACCTGAAATGGCGGGAAGCCGAAGAAAAGGAACGGATTTGGGTGGTGAATCCAAGCCATCCAATCGCTGACGGGATCGGCGAATACATCGAACTCGAAAAAGAAGAGATGTACGGCGAGCACTTTGATGTGCCGACGCCGGATGAATTGATTTTTGTCGGATGGTATGAAGGCGGAAATGTTTTCCGCAGCGGGATGACTTACAGACGCGGCAACGGGAAGATTTTTTATTTTCAACCGGGGCATGAGACATACCCGACTTACTACAATAAAGATATCCAACAAGTCATCATAAACGGAATTGATTGGTGCAAATCGTCAAAGCGTGCCTATCCTGCATACGGAAACAGCCAAGCGTTGGAAGAAATAAAAAATGGGCAGCAACCCGTATAAAAAAGAGGGTCAATGCTGGCAAATCATGAAATGAAGAGAGCGAGGAATCGATATGAAACTAGGTGTATTCACCCCCTTATTTGCAAATTTAAGTTTTGAAGACATGCTGGATAAAGTTCAGCGCGCAGGTTTGAACGCAGTGGAGATCGGAACCGGTGGGAATCCAGGGAACCATCACTGTCCGACAGATGAACTATTGGAAAGTGAAGAGAAGCGAGCAGCGTACTTGGCTGAACTGAAAAAAAGGAACTTAACCATCAGTGCATTCAGCTGCCACAGCAATCCGATTTCACCAGATCCTAAAGAGGCAAAGGCAAGCGATGAAATATTGAGAAAAACCATCAGATTGGCTGCGTTGATGGGGGTACCTGTCGTCAACACTTTTTCCGGAACGGCAGGCGACAGCGAAGAGGCAACAGCACCAAATTGGCCGGTCATTCCATGGCCGGAAGTCTACACCGATATTTATAAATGGCAATGGGAAAATAAGTTAATTCCTTACTGGAAAGAAATCGGAGAAATGGCCAGCGAATATGGCGTCAAGATTGGCATTGAATTACACGGCGGTTTCTTATGCCACACACCGTACACGCTTTTGAAATTGCGCGAAAATACATGTGATGCAATTGGCGTGAACCTCGATCCCAGTCATTTATGGTGGCAAGGGATTGATCCAGTCGGCGCCATTAAGATTCTGGGTGAAGCCGGAGCGATCCATCATTTCCATGCGAAAGACACCTATCTCGATCAGGACAACATTAATATGTATGGTTTGTTGGATATGCAACCGTATGGAGATGTTAAAACGAGAGCATGGACGTTCCGATCGGTTGGCTGCGGTCACGATGTAAAAGTATGGTCAGATATGATGAGTGCGTTGCGGATGTATGGTTATGATTATGTGGTCAGCATTGAACATGAGGACCCTTTGATGTCCATCGATGAAGGATTGAACAGAGCCGTTACGAATCTGCAATCCGTATTGATTAAAGAGACCCCACAGGATATTTGGTGGGCGTAGAAAAGAGGATTAACGATGAAGAAATTAAAAGTCACGATCATTGGTTACGGGGGCATGGGCAGCTTTCACGCTAAGCTGATTCAGGCAAATCCGGAAGTGGAAGTGCATGGGATATTCGATATTTTGGAAAGTCGGCAACAGGCTGGCGAAGCGGATGGCTATAGCGCCTATGTCAGTCTGGAAGAGGCTTTGTATGATGAAACGGTGGATGTCATACTGATTGCAACTCCGAATGATGTACACAAAGAAATCGCTGTCCAGGCATTGGAGGCCGGGAAACACGTCATTTGTGAAAAGCCTGTGACACTGACCAGCGAAGAACTGTCGGAAATAATGCATACCGCAAAGGAACAGGGGCGCGTATTTATGGTCCATCAAAATCGCCGTTGGGACAGTGATTTTCAGATGGTCAAGGATTTGTACGAGAATCGAAAAATTGGAGAGGTCTTCCACATCGAATCCCGTGTTCAGGGAGCCAATGGTATACCGGGTGACTGGCGCCATCTGAAAGCGCACGGCGGCGGAATGCTCTTGGATTGGGGTGTTCATTTGCTGGATCAGCTTTTGTATATGATCGAAAGCCCGTTGGCGAAAGTTGCTGCAGATTTGAGCTATGTATTGGGTGATGAGGTGGATGATGGCTTCATCAGCTATCTGACTTTCGAAAATGGCGTAACCGCCCTTGTGGAAGTCGGGACGACCAATTATATCCAACTCCCGCGTTGGTACATAAAAGGAACAAAAGGATCAGCGGTGATAGAAGATTGGGATCTAAAAGGAAAAATCGTGAAGCAGAGTGGAATTGAACTTGTGGCAGCACCCAAACCGATCAAAGCTGGCCAAGGACTGACCAAAACTATGGCGCCGCCTTCCGAAGAGTCGATCATAAAAGAAAAATTTGCAAAAGTGACAACCCAGATGGATCCGTTCTATACGAATTTCGCTAAAGTCGTCAGGGGCGAGTCGGAACCTATCGTCAAAAATGAAGAAATTCTTCAATTGATGAAAATCATCGAATCCATTTTTGAGGCAGCAGAGACAGGGCAAGTTGTTGACGTACGGGAACACAGCTACAGCAACTCGTGCAGCGAGAAGGGGCCCCCCCCTATTCATTGGCTAAAAACTGTCGGCTGTTCTGTCGATTTTTATGGATGAAACATCAGCTATCGTTGCGGATGAACAAGTTTTGATTTGGAGGCACTACGAGATGCAGAAAAAAGTATTGGGAATAGATTTGGGTGGAACTTCAGTGAAGTTGGCCATACTATCCAAAGAAGGGGAAGTGCTCCAGAAATGGAGTATCCCGACAGACAACAGTGACGGCGGGGTTAAAATAGTGCCGGGGATTATCGAATCCATCAAACATCATTTGGACTTATACCGACTCACTTCTGAAGACTTTTTGGGCATAGGCATGGGTTCTCCTGGTGCAGTCAACAGAAGCGAAGGGACCGTTACTGGAGCATTTAACCTGAATTGGACTACCCCGCAACCGGTAAGGGAGATAATGGAACAAGAAACGGGTATACCTTTTGTCATCGATAATGATGCCAATGTAGCTGCGCTGGGAGAAAAATGGCGTGGTGCAGGTGGAGATAACGATGATGTCGTATTTATCACCTTAGGGACAGGTGTCGGTGGAGGGATCGTTGCTGACGGGCACCTGATACACGGGACAGCAGGTTCGGGTGGAGAAATCGGGCATATGACGGTCGATCCTGATGGCTTTGAGTGCACTTGCGGGAAAAATGGATGTTTGGAGACCGTTGCCAGTGCCACCGGGGTCGTCAAGCTGGCACGTAAACACGCAGAGGAATATTCTGGAGATTCAACCTTAAAAAGCCTGATCGATGATGGCCAGGAAATCACTTCAAAAATGATTTTCGATTTCGCTAAAGATGGTGATGCATTGGCGCTTATCGTTGTGGATCGCTTTGCCCATTTTTTAGGTCTGGCATGCAGCCATATCGGAAATTTGCTGAATCCGGATTCCATCATCATCGGTGGCGGCGTTTCTGCTGCAGGGGAATTTTTGCTTGAAAAAGTCAATAAACACTACTTGGGATTTGCTTTCCCGAATGTACAGCAATCGACTAAATTGAAGCTTGCAGAATTGGGGAACGATGCTGGAATTATCGGGGCCTGTTATTTAGCAGTGGCTCATGCGAGTAAGAATTAATAACTTGCTTTATTTTCAGATTAGTAATGCCATTTTAATGGAAAAGAGTGGCTCCAAATCATTCGAACTGATTTGGAGCCACTCTTATTTGTGTTGCGTGCTACTTCCCTTCCCATTCAGAATGGAAATCCTTGAGGAACTGTTCCATCCGCTCATGGCGGGAGAGTGCCTTTTCCTTGCCGGCTTCCGTGTGCATGCCGTCCTTCAGCAGGAGCAGTTTTTCGTGGAAATGGCCGATTGTATCGCTGTCCGGATCATCGCTGTGCTCGGGATCATAAAGCGGCCGGTCTTTGTGCCCACCATACGCAAATGCGCGCGCGATACCGATTGCGCCGATGGCATCCAAGCGGTCGGCATCCTGCACAATCCGGCCTTCGATCGTTTCCAGCACGTGCTTATTTTTCCCTTGCTTGAAGGAAAGGTTGTTCACGATGTAGATGACCTGCTCGATGACGGAGTCGCTCAGCTCGAAAGGTGTGAGGATGTCGGTGATGATAGCTTCGCGGTCGGAATCGGTATAGCCGAATTTATGGTCGGCGACATCATGCAAAAGGGCCGCCAAGCCGATGATGAGGCGATCACCTTTGCCTTCCGATTCGGCGATGTCCATGGATGTGTTGTAGACCCGCAAAGTATGCCACCAATCATGCCCCGTTGCTTCGTTCCTCAGCTTGTCCGCGACGATGTGTTTCACATCTTCGATAATGATTTCATTGCGCATCTTGAAGCACCTCTTTCTGTTAGGTTTCTTGCAGTTTTGAAGTGAGCAGTTTCCGGAATTTGTGCCGATCCGCATCCGTGAATGGTTTCGGGCCTTTTGTGCGTTTGCCGCTTTTGCGGACCATGGCGTTCATGTAGCGGTCTTCAAGCAGCCGTTCCATATTGCTGTTGTCATATGCGAAACCCTTGTGATGAAGAACGGTGAGTCCCTTCGGCAAAGCGAGTGAGGCCAAACCGTAATCCTGTGTGACCAGCAGATCGCCTCTTTTTGCTAGCTGGATGATCTTGAAATCGGCCGCATCCGCTCCGGAATCGACGTAGACCGTCTTCACTCCGGGCGGTTGGGGCGCATTGGAAAAGTGGGCAAAGCTGGTGACGATTGTGACCGGTATGTCGCGTTTGATGGCTTCTTCGATGATGATGTCTTTTACGGGGCAAGCATCCCCGTCGATCAGTATATTCATATGGCGCCTCGATTCTGTTTCTTTCTGATTCCATTTTACCAAAAAACGGCGCGGATTTCTTGATGATGTGTGTGCCAGAGCGAAGAAATGAAAGGAATGTTACCGGGAACTCCGGCCAAGAGCGTTCCGCCGGTGTTGAGAGTGGAATATAGCCGCCACCTCCGACCAAAACCGGTTGATCGGAGGAGAGCAAATATTCGCATACTCAGCTCCGGCGAAGACTATTCTCGCCGGAGGACAGAACGAAATACAATCCAACGCGCAAAAAAGCCGACAGCCCGGAAACATTCCGGACCGCCGGCTAGGCAGTTAAACATTTATCAATCAGTTCAAGCCCAGGATGGACTCGACGCTCTTCTGCATGTCGTCGGAAGCGACAACAGTGTTGTGGCGAACTTCCGCATGCAACAATTCTTCGATTGCAGCTGGGAAAGCAACGCCGCTCAATTCTCTCAGGCGGTCCAACATTTCTTCCATGGAATCATCCGAAAACTCAGGGTCGATGGCATTCAGGACAGCTTGCGGGAATTTATACGGGCTGGCAGTCGACGCGATGATGATCGGTGTGTGATCATCGGTTTCGGCTACATAAGTGTTTGCGACATGCGCCGCCACAGCTGTGTGCGGGTCGATGACATAGCCTTCAGCATGATAAAGCGCAGCAATCTGAGCACTGACTTCCTCTTCAGTCGCGTAGTCCGCGTAGAAGTCCTTCGCTTTTTCCTGCATCGCTTCCGTCACTTCGTAGCGGCCGATTTCCTTCAATTGGTCCATGAAAGTTTGGACAGCCGCCGTGCTTTCATCGGCCATCAGATACAGCAGGCGTTCCAGATTGCTGGAAACCAGGATATCCATCGATGGGGATGTCGTCAAAATGAAGTCGCGGTTGCGGTCGTAAGCACCGGTAGCGAAGAAATCGACCAGGACCTTGTTTTCGTTTGAAGCGATAATCAGTTTTTGGATAGGCAAGCCCATTTGTTTCGCGAAGTAGGCAGCCAGGATGTTACCGAAGTTGCCGGTAGGGACAACAACGTTCATAGGTTCGCCGGCAGCGATGGCGCCTTGTTTCACCATTTGGCCGTAAGCATAGACGTAATAGACCACCTGCGGGATCAGGCGTCCGATATTGATTGAATTGGCTGAGGAGAATTGGAATCCTGCTGCGTCCAACCGTGCTGCCAAGTCTGCGTTTCCGAACATGTTTTTGACGTTCGTCTGTGCGTCATCGAAGTTTCCGTCGATGGCCACGACAGAGGTGTTGTCGCCTTTTTGAGTCACCATCTGTTTTTCCTGGATGGCGCTGACGCCGTTCTTAGGATAGAACACGATGATGCGTGTGTTCGGCACATCAGCGAATCCGTCAAGCGCCGCTTTTCCGGTGTCGCCGGAAGTCGCCGTCAGAATCACGATTTCTTTCGTGCTGCCGTTCTTTTTGGCGGAAGTCGTCATCAAGTAAGGCAGGATCGAAAGGGCCATGTCCTTGAAGGCGATAGTCGGTCCGTGGAACAATTCCAGATAGTGGTTTCCGCCGGCTTTCACCAACGGAACGATGCTGGAGTCGTCAAATTTGTCATCGTAGGCTGCGTTGACGCAATGTTTCAATTCCTCCTCAGTGAAGTCGTCGAAAAATTTCTTCATCACTTCGTAAGCTAATTCTTGATAAGTCATGTCGGCCAGGCGATCCAATGCGATATCCAAAGCCGGAATGTGATCGGGTACGTACAATCCGCCGTCTGGCGCTATCCCTTGTAATATTGCTTGTGAAGCCGTCAGTGTTTTTTCTGCATTTCGTGTGCTGTGATAGGTCGTCACGGATTCAGTCTCCTCTGCATTATTCTCATTTTTAAATTAAAAATTTCTCATAAAGAGTATGCCACATTTTCGTTGAAAACTCAATAACATATCGAAATGCGCGCTGTTCTTATCAGTATTTTTATGAAAAAAACTCCCCGGTCAAGCAAATGACAGGGGAATGAACGTATACGATAAAAGATGCGGTTAGGGACGCTCGACAATCATAGCGATGCCCATTCCACCACCGATGCAAAGGGAGGCAAGACCGAGCTTCGTATCTGTCCGTTCCAACGCATACAGCAGGGTCACCAAAATCCGTGATCCGGATGCGCCGATGGGATGCCCCAAGGCGATAGCGCCGCCGCTGATGTTGATTTTTTCCTCATTTAAACCCAAATCCCTGATTACGGCGATGCTCTGGGAGGCGAACGCTTCATTCAATTCGAAAAGGTCGATGTCTTCCGCACGCAACCCGGTCTTTTCCAATACTTGCTTGATGGCATAGTAAGGTGCGTAGCCCATGATGGCAGGATCTATCCCGGTTTCGGCATAGCCTTTGATTGTGGCCAGGTAAGGAATGCCTTTAGCTTCGGCCTCCGACTTCGGCATCAGAACCAAGGCGGCCGCGCCGTCGTTGATCCCGGATGCGTTCCCAGCAGTCACCGTGCCGTTCTTTTGGAAAGCAGGCCTTAGTTTGCCCAAGCTCTCCAGGGTGGCATCTTTGCGGATATATTCATCATCGGCCACAACCGTCTGCTGGTTCTTGCGATCCGTGAGGATGACAGGTGCGATTTCTTGCTTAAAGTAGCCCGCTTCTTGCGCGGTTGCAGCCTTCTGTTGGGAGCGTAACGCGAACGCATCCTGCTCTTCGCGGCTCACTTGGAATCTTTCCGCCACTGTTTCGGCTGTGACGCCCATATGCTGCTGATCGAAAGCATCCATCAGGCCGTCATGCACGAGGCTATCGATGGCGCTGATGTTGCCGAGTTTGCTTCCCCAGCGTTGGTTCGGCAAGAGATAGGGAGCTTGCGACATGCTTTCGGTGCCTCCAACGACTACCGTTCTGGCATCGCCCAGACGGATGGCTTGGCTTGCCAGGATGATTGCCTTCAAACCGGAGCCGCAAACTTCATTGATTGTCATGGCGGTTTTTTCATAGGGGATACCGGCAGCGACTGCGATTTGCCGCGCAGTGTTCTGGCCGATGCCTGCCTGCAGGACGTTTCCGAAAATGACGGAATCGACTTCCTCTGGGGGCAGACCAGCGCGATTCAATGCCGCTTCAGTGGCAGTTTTTCCCATGTCCACTGCGGTACAATTTTTGAGGCTGCCGCCGAATGACCCGATGGGGGTTCTGGCAGCACTGACAATTACGACTTCTTCCATTTAAGGTCTCCTTTTCATGTTTAATTGTGTAGGTATGTTCTTCCAGACTGTGTATTAACTATTTTACGATATTCAGTGCACTTTATCATATAAGAATTAGTAAAGAATTACAATTGGAACGCAATTTTCGAATAACAGATTTCTAAGATATCCTTAATTTGGACGGCCTAAGGTTGTTTTTTTGAGCGGTCTGGTCTATCATTTGGGAGGAGAGGCATCAAATATGATATATATATGAACAGTAAGGGGTAGTTGTCGTGAGGATTGGGATAGATAAGATTGGCTTTTATGCGCCGCACTTCTTTGTGGATATGGAAAAATTGGCGGAGGCCAGGGGAGTGGATCCGGCCAAGTACACGATCGGCATCGGGCAAGAAAAAATGGCTGTTGCGCCAATAACGCAGGATGCCGTTACGCTAGCCGCGAATGCCGCTTTACGCATCATCGATGAGGAAGATTTGGCGAAAATCGACCTGGTCATTTTCGGAACGGAATCCGGCATCGACAATTCGAAATCAGGTGCCGTCTATGTACACGACCTGCTTGGGATCCAGGAACATGCCCGTTGCATCGAATTGAAACAGGCTTGCTACGGAGCGACTGCAGGCATCCAATTGGCGAAAGGCCATGTCGCTTTGAATCCGGAAAGCCGGGTATTGGTGCTCGGTTCAGACATTTCCCGCTATGGAATCGGCACGGCCGGTGAAGTCACGCAAGGTGCCGGTGCGGTGGCCATGATCATCAGCGCAGAACCGCGCATCCTTGCGCTGGAAAATCAAAGCAGCTATCTGACCGCCGATGTGATGGATTTTTGGAGACCCATCTACTCGGAAACGGCTTTTGTCGACGGCAAATATTCTAATGAGCAGTACATCGCGTTCTTCCTGAACACTTGGGAAGAATTCAAAGCAAAATACGGCGCCACCTTGTCTGATTTCGAAGCGATCTGTTTCCATCTTCCATACACGAAGATGGGGATGAAAGCTCTGCGCGAAGTGCTGGATGAAGGTTCCGAAGCCGACCGCGAACGTCTGTTGGCGCATTACCAAACCAGTACAATCTACAACAAAATCGTCGGCAATATCTATACGGGTTCCCTGTATCTGAGCCTGCTGTCCTTGCTGGAGCTTTCCCACGACCTGAAGGCTGGCGACAAAATCGGTCTATTCAGTTACGGATCCGGAGCGGTCGGCGAGTTCTTCGCAGGCACACTGCAGGATGGATTCAAAGAAGCTTTGGCCGCTGCTGAGCACGGTAAATTGTTCGCTGGTCGTAAAGAAGTGACAGTCAAAGAATATGAAGAGATTTTTTCCCACGTTCTGCCTGTCGATGGTTCAAGCATTGAATTGGATGTGGAATCAGATCCAGCAACTATCTGCATCGAAGGAATGGAAGACAACAAGCGCATCTATCTGAACAAAACCAGATAATGAATGCGATGAAAAAACAGCACGCTGTCAGCCAGATTACTGGTGATGGCGTGCTGTTTTATTTTATTCATTTCGACGGTTCCGTGGGCCGGCTCCTCCGGCCAAGCCGGCCTTGGCCGGAGGAAAAAATAAAATTGGTAGCCGAACTCCGGCGAGGCCGCCGTGACCGGAGTAGAATAGAAATCCCACACCTCTACTCCGGCGAGGCGAGCCTCACCGGAGGAAAAACTGGAATCCAGCCAGGCAGTTCGCTCTGAAAACATCCGCCGACCTTGTTATGACTCAATCGACTGCATCCGCACCGCGGATTTGGCTCAAAAGTTCCTGCGCCGTCGCCAGATTCATATTTTTTTCGCCCTTAAGCATTTCCGACAGCTGTTCGATTTCGTTCCCGACCGCTCCCGCGCTGATCGCCAGTGACCGCGAATGCAGGCCCATATGTCCCTTTTGGATACCTTCCGTCACCAGCGCTTTGATGGCGGAGAAGTTTTGCGCCAGCCCAACCGAGGCGATGATGGACTCCAGTTCGGATGCCGAACGGTAGCCGAGGATTTCCTTCGTCATTTTCGCGGCAGGATGGAAGTTGATTGACCCGCCCACAGCTCCGATCGGCAATGGCAAAGTTAGACTTCCGAGCAGATCTCCGTTTTCCGCTTTTTTCCAGGTTGTCAGCGAACGGTACTGTCCGCTGCGGGAGGCATAGGCATGCGCTCCGGCGGAAATGGCGCGCCAATCGTTTCCGGATGCCAGCACGATGGCATCGATGCCGTTCATGATGCCTTTGTTGTTGGTAACGGCGCGATAAGGATCGACGTAGGCAAATTGATAGGCTTCGATCAGCCGATCGCGCACTTCATCACCGGAGAACTCTCCTTTGCCCAGAAGTGGAGACGGTATCCGGCACTCGGCAGTAGCCAAGCAATCTGTCGCGTAATTGGTCAGGATGCCCATCAAAGCTTCGCCGCCGGTCAAACGCTCCAGGTAAGGGATGACACCTTCCATCATCGTATTGATGATGTTGGCCCCCATCGCTTCGAGCGTTTCGACATGGAGGTGGACAACAAGAAATGCAGGTATCCCTTCAACATCATCTGCAGGAAGAATCCTGACGCTGACGCGACGGGCTCCTCCGCCACGCTTCACAATGGAAGGGTGGGCAGCATTGGCCACCTGCAGGATCTGTTCCTGATGGGCGACGATCAGTTTTTCCGCAACAGAGCTGTCGGGGATATTTTTCAAGGCGACTTGCCCGATCATGACCCGTTTCTGGATCGTCGTACGGAATCCGCCCGCCTTGGCGATAATTTTTGCTCCTGCGCTGGCCGCAGCGATGACGGAAGGTTCTTCGATGGCCATCGGGACGGCATAGTCTTTTCCGTCTATCAGAAAGTTCAAGGCGACACCGTAGGGCAACTCGTACGTGCTCAATTGGTTCTCGATCATGTTGTCGGCGATTTCCTGGGGCAAGCTTAATCCTGAATGAAGCTTGGCTGTCGCTTCTTCATTCAGGATCCCGGCCGAGTGTAAGGCAGTGATCCTTTCGGCTGGGGTTTTATCGTAAAATTTCTGAAGATATTTGGATTCCATTTTATGCTCCTTAATTATGGCTGAAATATATAACAATTGTTAATGTTAGAAGTGCATCACAATAGGCATCTCACATATTTACAGTATGCTCTGCGCCCCAAAAGATGTCTAGCGGTCCAAGCCTGCCTCTCGGAAATTAGATAAATCTGACCCATTGCGCTCTACGATGCTCATTCAGGGGCAGATTTCCTAAATTTCTTTCGAGGCAGAGCGGGCTTGGACCGCTTTTCCCAAGTGTTTTCACGTGTAATCAGTGTCTGTTTCCTATATCATTTTATCATAGTACTATCCTGATGGCATCCGCCATCAGTTGCTTTGCGCAGAGGACGAAAGAATCCGACCAATGCCCGATGACGGGCAGGCGCACAGGCGTGTATACTGAATTCATTAAGAGAAAGCGAGGGATCGCATTGGATACGATCAGCTATTATATCAAAGAAATCATCAACGCAACCGGAAAAGGCTTGAAGGGGTACCTCATATCAGCCGTCAAATTGGCTGCCATCAGCTTTGTCCTGTTGTGCGTCGGCTTTCTGTACTTCGGCATCGATTTTTGGTTCCTGAAGGCACTGGGTATCGCGGTTTTCGATCTCATCCCGATTCTGGGGAGCGGGATGGTGATGATTCCTTGGGCGGTGATCCATCTGCTGCTGGGGAACACAACGTTGGCTTGGCAAATCGGCCTGCTGTACATCATTCTGGTGGTCGTCCGTCAGATCGCGGAGCCGTTCATTACAGGCAAGGAACTCGGAATCCGACCGCTATACACGTTTCTGGCGACTGTCATCTGTATCCTGTTATTCGGGCCGCTTGGAGCCGTTCTGGGTGCAGTGGTAGCTGTAGTGATCAAAGCCGTTTTGGAAGTATCGAGTGTCAGCCGCAACAATTATGATAAATATCGTCGCTGAAAAGAGACAGCATTTCACAAGCACGGGAGAGAGTGTGACTTCTTCCGTGCTTTTTTCGCACCCTTGCGGACAGGTCCCATCCATTCATTTCCGGTATAAAAAATAAGTAAAAATGCACGAATTGTCTTGACCTGAAGGCGTCTATGCCTTAAGCTATGACTTAATGAGAATGGTTCTCAATTAGTGTCGGGAAATTACTATTGCTGAAAGAATGGAGGGGACGATTTTGACGAATGTAAGGGACTTGCCGATCGGTGTATCTGCAATTGTGAACAAAATAACAGGACAAGGCGCTACCCGCAGAAGATTGATGGATATGGGTATCACGAAAGGCACTGCCATTTATGTCAGGAAAGTCGCTCCATTGGGCGATCCGATCCAAGTGATGGTGCGCGGATATGAATTATCGATACGCAAAAAAGATGCCGAGATGATCGAAGTTACGTTCGGGGAGGAAAAATGATGGGGAAAACCATAGCGCTGGTCGGAAATCCTAATAGCGGAAAAACGACCTTATTCAACCATTTGACAGGTTCCACCCAACGCGTCGGCAACTGGCCGGGGGTGACGGTCGAACAGAAGGCCGGCACATTGCTGCATGACGGAGAAACACAGGTCATCGATCTGCCAGGCATCTATTCGCTTTCTCCTTACACGATCGAGGAAATCGTCACGCGCGATTATTTGACGCTGGATGCACCGGATCTGATCATCAATATCGTCGACGCCTCCAACTTGGAGCGGAATCTTTACCTGACCACCCAACTGATGGAATTGCATCTGCCGATTGTTGTCGTTCTGAACATGATGGACATCGTCGAGAAGAAGGGGGATCAGCTGGACGTCGCCGGTTTGTCGCGCGCGTTCGGATTGCCGTTCGTAACGATTTCGGCTCTGAAGGAAAGCGGATTGGAAGAATTGTACAAGGCCATCGCTGAACCGATTATTGTGGCTGAACCGATTGCTTACAGCATCGTCGTGGAAAGCATCCTTGATACTATAGAAGAAATTATTGCTCCGTTGGTTCCGAAAAAATTGCGTTGCTACTACAGCATCAAGCTTTTCGAAAGGGACGGACAAACGAGCGGGAAAATTGCGATTCCCGAGGACGGACATGCTGTCATGGAAGGGCTCCTCAGCCGTTATGAAAAGGAACTGGACGACGACTCCGAGGCGATTTTGATCAATGAACGCTATAAATTCGTGACGAAAATTACGCGCCAAGTGCTCGTGAAAAATAGCGAAAACGCTTCTTTCTCGGTCATGATCGATCACATCGTAACGAACCGCTGGCTTGGGTTGCCGATTTTCGTCCTGATCATGTATGCGGTCTACTACTTCGCCATCACGACTGTGGGGACGTGGGGGACCGATTGGGTCAATGATGTGTTGTTCGGAAGCATCGTGCCAGGTATCGTGCAAAGTTTCTTCGACAGCATCGACATCCATCCAGCAGTCAGCAGCCTTGTAGTTGACGGTGCCATCGGAGGCGTAGGTGCAGTTCTGGGCTTTCTGCCGCAGATGGCTGCCTTGTTCCTCTGCTTGACCTTGCTGGAGGACAGCGGCTATATGGCCCGCGTCGCTTTCGTGATGGATAGGGTTTTCCGCGGCTTCGGACTTTCGGGTAAATCATTCATCCCGTTGTTGATCGGTTCCGGCTGCTCGGTCCCGGGCATCCAGGCTTCCCGCACAATCGAAAACCTGCAGGATCGCCGCATGACGATTCTGACCACTTCCTTCATCCCATGCGGTGCGAAACTGCCGGTCATCGCCCTGATCGCGAATGCCATCTTCGGCGGCGCATCCTGGGTTGCCTTGTCGATGTACCTGTTGGGGATTGCGACGGTCATCTTTTCTGGCGTGCTGCTGCGTAAGACAGCTATCTTTTCCGGAGAAGCATCGCCATTCGTCATGGAGTTGCCGATGTATCACTGGCCGCAATGGAAAAGCATTTTCCGCGCGGTTGGCGCCCGCTGCATGGCATTCGTAAAAAATGCCGGGACCGTCATTTTTTTGAGTTCTGGTTTGATCTGGTTCCTTTCTTCCTTCAACTGGCAAATGCAGATGACGGTTGAAGGCGACCAAAGCATCCTGGCTCAGATCGGCGGTGCGGTTGCTGTTTTCTTCGCGCCATTGGGCTTCGGATCTTGGCAAGCGACAGTGGCGACCATCCAAGGTTTGATAGCGAAGGAAAATGTTGTCGGCACATTTGGTGTGCTGATGAACACAACAGGTTCGGAAGCGGAGGTAGCTGCCGCATTCAGCACACTGTTCAACCCGGTCAGCGCCGTATCGTTCCTTGTGTTCAATATGATTTGCATGCCGTGTTTCGCGGCTGTCGGAGCGATGCGCACCGAATTCGGCAGCGCTAAATGGACGCTTTTCGGCGTCTTGTATCAAACTACTTTGGCTTATGTCTTGGCCTTCATCATCAATCAGCTCGGAGCTGTCCTCGTGTTGGGCACGCCTTTCGGGGCGGGAGCCAGCATAGCGGCCGCAGCAGCGGCGATATTGGTGTTCTTGGTCGTCAGACCCGCGCCTAAAAAAGCTTCGCCGATCTGGGGAAGCTTGGCGAAACCGATGGTCAAATAGGAAGAGGAGGAATAACCTATGAATGTTCAATCTTGGATCGTTTTGTTGTTGTTTATGACCTTGATGGGGTACATCTTATTCCGTCAAATCCGTTTGATCGCGAGCGGGAGGAAGAAATGCAACGCCTGCACCGTAACGGTTTGCCCGATGAATGAGCCCGTTCCGGTAGAGGCGGAGACTGATTGCATTGCCGGTACCGCACTGATGGTGCAACTTGGTGTTGCGCAAGAGGGCGCATCCGCAGAAAAGCATTGCCCAACCTCCCAAATCATCAAATAATAAAAATGAACAGCAAAAAAAGACGGTGCCTCAATCAAAAATGATTGAGGCACCGTCTTTTTGAATGGAGAAAAGAGCGTAAGCTCCGGCGAAAACGCGCTCATCGGAGCAGATGACGAAATCCGGATTCTCGGGTTAAGATAACATTCATCCGGCATCTCATCCGCCCCCAACGGACTTCACTCGGAAAGTTGTCTTTTTGCCCCAGTCAGCTCGCGGATGGACTGCGCCTCCTGCACGTATTCTAGGACACCCATATAAATGCCGTTCTCATCCCGGAGCGCGCAATAATTCACGACGATGAACTTCCCGTTTTCCTCATACCACATGGTTTCTTGGTCTTTCTTTCCCGATTTCAGCTCCGAGACCAATTGTCGCATGAGCGCAACGCTTTTTGGCGGATGGCAGTTTTCTACTTGCCTTCCCAACGCGGATTTCGTGCGCATGAATATCTTCTCATCCGGCCCGTCATTGTAATATTTCACGATCCCATCCGCATCGATGAAGGTGAGCTCCAACGGCAATCTGTTCAACATCTTTTCCAGCTCTTTCACTGTCAGAAAGCCGGTTCCGAAGGCGATGTTGCCTTCCGGAATGGAAGCCATTCCTTCTTCTGTTTCAAAAGCGGCGCGTTCAGGCTGCCATTTCGATTCCGGTTGGACGATGCAATAGCCGATCTCATCCGACTCAGCCGAAATCTTCAGCCAATCGTCTTCAGTGAGAGAGTCGGATACCATCGGCAACAGGATGTCTTCCTCCTTGATGAACATTTCCTTCATTTCCTGCTGTAGTGTTTCGAAGGTCACTTTGAGGGCGTCCAGCTGGCCTTCTTCCAACAATCGTTTCAATTTCTTGTACTGTCCCCGAATCTCGTCATCCACCCCCCACATCACTTTCGGCGGAGCGGTCATGCCGTAGCGCTCCATGATCGGGAAAATGGCGTATTCTTTGCGCGCGTAATGCTTGTCGAAACCCCAGAGGATTTCCAGTTGTTTCAGCAGCCCGGTTTTCAGATCGGGATCCGGCTCTGCAAGATAGCTTTCCAAGAGGCGCGCAATCCGGTCGAGCGTCGCTTCGATGGCCACATTTTCTTCCTTCAGCACCCGGATCGGATGGCCCGGCTTCTCGCTATCCGGTGAGGGGGCTTGTCCATAGGTCACTGCTTCGGCAAACAAATCGGCATGGATTGAGCAGAGACGCTGAATCTCTTCGACAGCAATCCCTTGTTCGATCAATCTCCGTTCCATCATCGAAATTTCCAGAGCGCTGACCGTCGCGAAATGTTCCTTGAATTCCTTCTTGATCTGTTCGTAGTCATCACCTGCATGAAGGCGAAGAATCAAATCCTTCAAAATTGCTTGGCGGTTCTCCAATATTTCTTCCCGATTGCTTTTTTTGACGTCATCTTCCATTGGGATCCCCTCGCTTTATTAGCATTTTCCCTGAGCAGAAGGCATTTGAATTGGGCGGCCACAACAGTGTACATATACTGAAGGATTAATTTCTCTTGCTAATCCTATTTTAGTGCGATTCCTGACGGAGGACAAACGTTACGACCAATAAGTTGGGGATTTTTTTGAGAAATATATTTAATGATAAAAGAAAGAAAGTCAAGGCCGGCGTGCTATAATATCCCATATTGTCCTACGAGTTTTGAAGTGGGGTACCGGTTTTAGAAGGAGTGAACGGAATCATAAGCGGAAAGGGAGTACATAATAGATGAATTATTGCATGGAATGCGGAACAGAACTGGAAGCGAAACATCTGGAAAATGAAGGGAATATCCCTTATTGCAACAGTTGTGAGGGGTATCGATTCCCCGTATTCAACACGGCTGTCAGCATGGTCATTTTGAACAAAGAACAAGATAAGATATTGTTGATTAAACAGTACGGCGGGGCGGATTATATCCTTTGTGCGGGATATGTGAATAAAGGGGAAGATGCGGAGCAAGCTGCAACCCGTGAAATCGCCGAGGAGCTTGGACTTAAAACGGTCGGCTTGCGCTACAACAAAAGCGAGTATTTTGAAAAAAATAACACCTTGATGCTGAATTTTTCCTGCACCGTCGCGAGCGAGTGCCTTAATGGCATGACGGATGAAGTGGATCATGCGGAATGGTTTTCCATCGAAGCTGCGCGGGCCAACATCAAAAAAGGCAGTTTGGCTCAGCGCTTCCTGGAAAACTATTTGGGGAAAAGCCATGGGTTGGAGCCATTTTTTGCTTTGAAGAATTCCTAAGCAGTATAGTTCAGGAATTAATTGGGTATACACAAAAAAGTTTCGGTTTTGAATTTCAAAACCGAAACTTTTTTGTTGAGTAGGGAAGCCTAAAACTTGATGAAACCTGTAAGTGTGCCAATCAAGGTTTTAAGCTTATCTGATTTGAAAATTATTCAGTTACTTTTTCAGCTTCTTCGGTTGGAGCTTCTTCCTCTGCAACCTCTTCGGCTACTGGAGCAGAAAGGACAACAACTGCCTCTTCTGGATCCGTAAGGACTGTAATGTCGGCATCGACTTTGATATCAGCAACTGTTAAAGTATCACCGATGGTCATTTCATTCACAGCGATTTGGAATTCAGTAGGGACATTGGTAGCTTCCGTTTCGATTTCCAATTCGTTCAATGTTTGAGTCAAGACACCTTCTTTGACGTCCTCACTACCGACCAAGTGAATCGGAACAGTCATCGTCAATTTTTGACCTTTTGTGATTACTTGCAATTCGACGTTTTGGATCTCGTTCTTCAGGGCAGCCTGTTGGATGTCCTTAAGGATGACTTGCATCGTTTTTCCATCGGATATGCTGACTTCAAAGATTGCATTTTTACCTAATTGCTTAAGCACTTCGTCAAAATCTTTTGCATCAAGTAATACTGGAGTTGCTTCAACATCTTTACCATAGATGACTGCAGTGAGTTTCTTGTCCAATCGTGCACGCTTCGCTGCAGATGAGCCAACTTTTTCGCGTTTCTCTACTTGTAATTTCATATGTTTTCCTCCTGGAAGTATACCTGTACTGGCTTGGATTTGAGCTGGCTATAAAAAATATAACGTCAGCAAATAGATAGTACCTCTGTAGCATACCGCAACTCAGGGCAGATAGCTAATGATAAGCCTTTTGTTGGCTATGGTTTCAAGCCTATAATGAGAGGTTTATCCGCTAAAAATCGTTGCTGTATAGCGAAAGCTTGGGGTCCGGAAAAAATATTCCGAACGACCAAGCTTTCGTCGTGTTTTTTGTTTATTGTGCATATAAGTAAGTCATCACTGCCGAGCCGATTTCCTCGAATACTGGGGTCGCGTCATCGGTCGCGTTTAGCCAACCATCCGTCAAGACGGCTACGATATAATTCTGACCGTCCATTGAGAGGACGCCCGCGTCATGGGATACGTCATCCAACAAGCCGGTTTTATGCGCAAAGTTTACTTCATCATTAAGGCCTGTGTTCAGGGCATAGACGAGTTGCTGATCGCCCAATAGCCCGAGAAAGTACGCCGTGCTGGATTCTGAAAGCAATTCGCCATCCAATAGGCGTTCCAACAAGAAAGCGACTTCGGCTGGCGTTGTTTCCAGGTCGCCATTGTAATAGACGCCATCTGATTCCAGATAGGGGTTAAAGCTCGTGGAAACGAATCCCTGATCATGTATGAAGGTTTCGATGTTGTCCCATCCAATCAGATAGGCGAGTTCCTTGGCCGTTTCGTTGTCTGAAACGGTGATGGTGCTGGTCAGGTAATCATCTATGGTTGCTCCATCTGCCAACTGATCCTGCAAGGAAAGTACACCGGCATCGACCTGTTCAAGGATAGCGTAAGTCAGAAACAATTTGTACAGGCTCGCGCTGGTGAAGACGCGGGATTCATTGGTCGTAATTGCTTCTCCGGTCTGCTCATTGATGAGGACAAAGCCAAGCTGGTCAGGGTAGGCAGCATTCAGTTCATCCAAATCCGCCGCCAAATCCTCTCCGGCTGTCGTCATGATCGTGCTGCTCTGGAGAAGCGCATTTGCTTCAGCCACACTGTTTTCATCCGCTTCCTGCATTTCATCAACCGCGTACGCGACATCCGTCGTCAAGGTCTGGGCTGATGCGGAACTTTCCCCTTCTTGGGATTTCGCTAAGTCCCACAATAGGAACTTGACGCAGCCCACAAGGAACAAAGTAGACAGGAAAAGTGCATATTTTTTCTTTAGTTTTTTTCTTTTTTTCATAGCAGTTACCTCTTCTGGGGCTAATTTTTGCCAATGGCCGGAAAGAGGGTATGGTTAGACTCTTTTCCGGGTTGCTCGGCTAGGAAAGATATTTTATTGATGTGCGTTTATTTCACGGACGCACCGGATACGGGCATTGAGTTGCCACCCATGCCGCCCATTTGGCCGCTGGTTGCTTCAGTTGTGGCGCTGACATCAACGGTGGATGAACCGCCGCTGAAGGACGTATCTTCGTAGATACCAGTTGCGGATTCGCCGGAAACTGTTCCGCCGGTTGTGATTGTGTAAGCAGATCCGTTGACCAGGCCAGGACTGGAGAATACAAGCGACTGAGCCGTTGTGGAAGCCTCGAAGGTCATGATCACTTCTCCGTCCGGTCCAGTGATTTGGATGGCTTCATCCGCAACCAATGGGATAGAGGATGTGAACAGGAAGCTTTGTGCTGAGGTCGAAGAAGGGCTCATCGCCATTCCGGAGCTGCCGACACCAATAAGCGTACCGCCGTTCATGTTGAACGTGCTGTCGTAATCCAACGTACCGTTCATGCTGTCGGTCGGGCCGTTGACGATTACGGTGCCATCGTTCATCTCGATGCTTCCGTTACTGTCGAGTCCATCGCCGCTCGCGTTTACCACAAGCGTTCCGCCGTTGATGGTCAAGAGTCCTGCTCCTTCTGCAGTAGAGGTGAACGTGTTTTCACCAGGGCGTCCGCTGACGGCTGACGCATCATTTCCGCCGGCTGTGTTTACACCGTCATCCGTTGATGTCAAAGTGATGTCTCCGCCATTCAGCGTGATTTCGGTTGCTTCGATACCTTCATAACTTTGATTGATGTTAATGGTTCCGTCATCGATTGTCAAGGTGTTATCGGCATGGATACCATCATCACCAGAAGCAATCGTGAAGTCTCCGCCCGTTATTTGGATCGCATCATTGGTATGGATGGAGTCATCGGATGTGTCCAATACGAAGGTGCCGCCGGAGATCGCTAATGAGCCTGTCGCTTTCAAACCTTTGGCGCTAGTTGTTTCCTCGGTGGTAGTTGTGGCTGCTGCTTCAGAAGGTGCTGCCCATGTTCCCCAAGCCTCGCTCGCTGTACTGCTGTTCGCGCTGCCGCCGCCGGTTGTGATCGTAAAGTCGCCACCAAGTATCTGCAGATCGGTTGCGGCTTGGATGCCGTCAGAGGCTGCCGTGATCGCGAAAGTGCCTGATTCAATAGTCAAGGTTCCTTTGCCTTCTTCTTCCTCATTTGTGGACTGCAGTCCGTCGCCGCCCGCATCGATCGTGAAGGTACCCGAGCTGATGAAGAGCGAATCGCTCCCTTTGATGGCGTCGCCGACAGAAGTGATCTCATAGGTTCCTTCTGCGATGGTCACGTCATCTTTACCTTTGATGGCATGAGCATAATTGGCATCGATGCCCAAAGTTCCCGTTCCGTTCAGGATAAGATCGGATTTGCTGAATAGGGTAGCATCCGGCTCATCCTCACTGTCTTCGAAGGTGTACGTTTCTCCGTCGCTTAAAGTATTGGTCGTTCCTTCAGCCAAAGTGATGGTCGCGGAGTTGGCGCTTTTCACGTAGATGGCGGCTCCGGTGGAATTCGTGATAGTAGCCCCGTCGAGAACGATCTGGACATCGGCTTCATCGACTGTTTCGACACGGACCTGGCCTTCGCTCAGGGTTCCGCTGAGGATATACGTGCCGGGTTGCGTGATGGTCAGGATCGAACCGTCAGCAGCAGCTCCGGATCCGTCGACTGTGATGGTTTGGTCGGAAAAAGTGATGGCTGTTGCGTTGCTTGCTGAATAACTGGAGTCTGATGCAAGAGTGGATTCAACGGTAGCCTCAGTGGTCGAACCGTCGCTTGATGCTGTTGTGGTGCTCGCTTCAGTGGAGCAAGCGGTCAATAAGGCAAGAGTGCCTGTCAGTGCGAGCATTTGAGTTAGAGGTTTATTCTTTAGATTCATTATAGTACTTTTCATGGGTTAGTTCTCCTGTCGGGTATGTTTTTTATTTGGTAATTGGTGTTAATGCCTAGCTACACTGGTTAGCTTTTCTTAGCCTGCTTGGTTGCCGTTGTAGCTGACCAAAGTGGCGTTCTGGACGCCTTCGATGGCGCTCAATTCATTCATGAAGCTTGTTTCGTTGTTCTTGACTTTTACTTCATAGATCAATTCCGGTTGACCGTCCGTGATGCTCTTAGATTTCACGATGATTTTTCCGAAACGGTTTTTTATGATTTCGGTCGCCTGCAATTCCGCATTCTCATTCTCAAGTTGAAGCATCAAGATGTAAGGGGCCGAGGAATCGACTTTCCCTGTCAGAACAAACAGGATGACCGTGATGAATGCAGATCCGAGGAAAGCCAGAGAATACAATCCAGCTCCCAAGATGATGCCGACGCTGATCGACCAGAAGAGGAAAACCAGGTCAAGCGGCTCCTTGATGGCGGTGCGGAAGCGGACGATGGAAAGGGCACCGACCATACCTAGTGAAAGGACAACGTTGGAGGTTACTGCCAGGATTACGAAAGTGGTCAGGACCGACAATAGTACCAACGACGTGTTGAAGGGTTTCGAATACATGACGCCGGCGTAGGTTTTTTTATAGATGAAGAAGATGAACAGGCCGATGAAGAGCGCCGATAACAGGGAAACTGAAGCCGCCGCGATGGAAAAGTCGGCCGTTTCCTCCAAAAAGCTGTTTTTGATGATATCTGTGAATGTTGTCATTTCAAAATTCCTCCTGGATATTTTCTTATATTTGGTTTAAATGTCTTCCAATTACGTATTTTGAATGCGAGGTGCTGTTTGTTTCTTCTGTCTGCACCAGACTCTGGATCCAACCAGGCAGGTAATTGTCGAATTTGACTTCCAGTACGCAGTCGATCCCAGGCTCCCTGATTCCGATGCGGCCATCGTGGAAGAAAGAGGATACTTGTGTGCTGGCGTGCATATCAAAATCCAATGTGATGCGCGTGTTACCGGGTCCATAGGCGAAGGCTTCCCGTTCATAAGTGATGATCACTTTCGGTTCCATGCATTGGCTTTTGCACTTTGCATAAAATTCCTGGAGCAACGGATGATTGGCATCAGCAAGGCAGTCATATTTTTTTTTGATAAGCTGGTCGGCCATGTCTTTCGTGATGCAGGCGCTCTGTTTGTAACCGACTGCTCCGTCCTTGACTTTTTTTTCTAGGCGGATAAAGGAAGCGTCATTGTTGTAATAACGGATGCGGAACTTCTCGCGGTAACTGCGGCCATCCTCTTTGTCCCAATAAGCATCATCATAAATCGTGTCAAAATAGAGACTCCTGATGCTGTAGCTGTTGCCTACTGAATTCTCGTCATGTTTCAGGACCTTTCTCAGCCGACTTGTGAGGATGACTTTGTTTTTTTGGGAAATCTCGTGTTTGAATTCGTTTCGGTAGCATATTTCGCTCATAACGCTCGACCTCGCTTCTTGTTTCTCTTGATGTCCTTATTCTATGCCGATTTGGGTCACAATTCTCCGTAAACAGGGCAGAGAGTTGTTGCAAAAATGGAGCAAATTGAGCGGAAAGATGCGTAAAGTTGAAAGAGCGCCGAATCCCAATGCAAAAAAAAGGGCCGAAACGCTAGCCTATGGGGGCGGTCAGCGTTTCGGTCCTTGTTTTATTTAATTGGATGCATTTTGTTGCGGCAGGATGATCGTGAAAGTTGTTCCTTTTGCGGATGACATGACTTCAATGCGTCCGCCGTAAGTCTGAACGATCGATTGGACGATGGAGAGTCCGATGCCATGCACGCCTTTATTGCCTTTGTAGAAGCGGTCGAAAATATGCGGCAGGTCTGCCTTGGAAATCGGTTCGCCATCATTGTAGATGGTGATCATGATCCGGTTGTCTATCTCTTTGCAGCCCAGACGGATGATGCCTTTTGCGTAACGCAGGGCGTTGGAGATAAGATTCTGGAAGGCCCGTTCAAAATCCCGTTCATCATAATGGAACAGGACAGGATCCCTCTGGAAGTCGAACAGCACTTGCAGATTTTTTTGATCGCTGACGCTGGCGTAGCGTTCGGCGGTATAGGCCAATGTTTCGCGGATATCGTTGGTGGCGGTCAACCGATCCGATGAACGGGTCTCCAGACGCGACAGGTAGAGGATGTCCTCGACAAGCGTGCCGAGTTTGTCGGTCTCGTTTTTGATTGCGATGGCGCCTTTTTTGTCGTCGATGATGCCGATTTCGATGCCTTCCGCGTTTGTTTTGATGATCTGCAACGGTGTCCGCAATTCATGGGAAGCGTTCTGGAAGAATGTGCGCTGATCTGCGTCATACAGCTTGAGTTTTTTTGTGGTCTCGTTCATGGTCGTCTTCAGTTCATGGAGCTCCAAGTCGACGAATTCCTCATCGATCGTCTGATAGTTCCCTTCACCGATCTCTTTCGCGAACAATGCCAGCGTCTGCAACGGTTTCGTGATCCTTGAAACGAGCAGGTAGGTGATGGTGGCGATGGTCACCAGCCCGATCAGCATGATGATCAAAAGAATCTGATTCAGGTTCTGCTCGAAGACGAACAGGTCGGACATATTAAGGAAGAACACCGCGTAGGTCCCTTCCTCTTCGGCGTTGGGGGCGATGGAATAGTAATAGAGATTATCCTCCAATTCCAATTTCCCATCGGCTGTCAATGCCAGCGTGATGTCGGAATTTTCCAGCCCGGAAACGAAATTCGTCAACGAATCGTCATCACTGAACCCTGTGTCCTGAATCTGCGGGAAGAGGATTTCGAAATCTTCGGAAATGATCGTCTTTTGGACGCTGGATGCGAAGGCTGTGTGAGGTTCTTTATTCTTGTCCCTTGGCTCATCCACAAGGGTCCCATCCGATGCTGCGGGCTCCGGTTCCAATTTTTTGTCCTCGGCGAAGGGACGCTCGATGTAATCTTGTCTCGCTTCGGAAAGCAGCGAGGTCGCGGCTGTTTCGATGTACTGGGTAAAGAAAAAATTGAACACCAGATAAATCAAGGTAAAGATGGCCGCCAACAACAAGGTGACGGTCGTCAGAAGCCGGATCTTCAAACTTTTTTTCGATGTCTTCATCCTTCAGACGACTCCTTCACAGTGAAGCCGAATCCCCAAACAGTCTCGATCTCGACTGCTGAACCGGCTAGTTTCTTGCGCAGGCGCCTGACAGTATCATCGCAGGCTCGCGTCTCGATGTCCTTGCCGTAGCCCCAGATTGAATCCAACAGCTCGTCCCTGGAAACAGCACGGTTTTTGTTTTCTATAAGATAAACGAACACATTGTATTCATTCGGTGTCAGGTTGAGGGAGACACCATTCTGTTTGACGGACATGGCGGCCAGATCTATTTCGATATCGCCGATCCGCAGCGTCGCTTCTTCCTGATGGGACGGCAGGCGTTCCTGATCCATCTTGATGCGGCGGAGCATCGCTTTCACGCGCATATTCAGGGCGATGGCACTGAACGGTTTTGTGAAATAATCATCACTCCCAAGGTTGATGCCCGTCGCATAATCCATATCGCTGTCTTTTGCGGTCAGGATGATGATCGGTACCGAACTGATGTTGCGGATTTTTTTTGTGATTTCGAAGCCGCTCGAACCGGGCATCATCACATCCAGGATGACCAGGTCCGGTTGTTTGTTCTGGAAAGCTTCGTAGAGCAGGTCGCCATTGGGAAAGTCGGAGACCATATAGCCCTCGCTCTCCAGAAACGTCTTCACAGTCAAACGGATGCCATCTTCATCTTCTGCAATATATATTTGTTCATTCATAGTGTTATCCACCCCATTCTTGTTTCCAGTATAACCGATTTTCAATTGGAAGATTACGAAAAACTGCGGCAATCCTGCAGAAATTGGAACAGGGAAACACTATTTGCATACTCTCGTGAAAATAGATGGCACATGACTGCGACAAACTGGTAAAATAGCGTATAGTCCTTCGAGAAGTCGGGCTGTGAATCTTTGATTTTTGGAGGAATAAACTATGACCCTTACACATAGAAACGCAACTTTGGACGATGTGGAAGATATCGTCGCCATCTACAATCAGACGATATCCAGCCGGATGGTGACGGCCGACCTGGAACCGGTGACCGTCAAACAAAAAATGGGCTGGTTCCTGGACCATTCGCCCAGCTACAGACCAATCTGGGTTTTTGAAGAGGATGGGAAAATCTGTGCGTGGGTGAGCTTTCAAGCTTTCCATGAGCGTGCCGCCTACGACAAGACGGCAGAATTGAGCATCTATATCCATGAAGACTACCGCGGCAAAAAAATGGGCACGCAGATCATGGAAACAGTATTGGCTGCTTGCGACGAGTTGGACATCACCAATCTGGTCTGCCTCATCTTCGGCCACAATGCACCAAGCATCGGGCTGATGAAAAAATTCGGTTTCGAACAATGGGGATATTTACCTAGAGTGGCCGAACTCGACGGCATCGAGCGCGACCTCGTTTACTTGGGCAAACGAGTGCGCGACTGACTCTCGAAGCGGCAGAATTGGGGATTGAAGGACTTTTGCGGTTTCCGTTTTGCAGGTACAGAAACTCGCGTCAGTTATCTATCATAGGCGAATATATTGAGGGTCGCTTATGATAGTTCTGTTGATATATTGTTAACATTGTGTTATTTTTATTGCAGCCTCCATCCTTTTAGTATAATAAGTAAGCAAGTTTTAGAAATTATTTTATAAAGGATGGATGTAGCATGTGGTTTTTATTTGCGATAGTTTCCGTTTTGGCTTGGGGCACAGCGGATTTGTTTTATAAAAAGGGGAGTGACCCTAAAGATAAATACAGTTATCTGAAGATCGTTATCATGGTAGGCGCGGTCATGGGGATCCATGCGGTCTATGTCATGCTGACTTCGGGCGTGGTCTACGATCCCAGCAACATGATTACGTATCTGCCTGTATCGGCTTTGTACATCTTATCGATGGCGGTCGGCTATGCCGGATTGCGTTTTCTGGAATTGTCGATCTCTTCACCTGTACAGAACTCGTCCGGAGCAGTATCCGGCTTGTTGACTTTCATTTTCTTGGGCCAATCCATGACCGGCCTTCAATTTTTCGCGGTAGGACTGATCACGGTCGGAGTCATTCTGCTGTCGGTATTCGAACAACGGTTTGCAGAGGCGGAACGGAAAGAGAACAAGGAAATGGTTGACCGGAAATATAAGTACGGCGCAATCGCCTTGTTGTTCCCGCTGGGTTATGCGTTGATCGATTCGCTGGGGACATTCGCGGATGCGTGGGTCTTCGACAGAGGGATGGACGAAATGCAAGCGAACATTTCCTATGAATTAACCTGGCTGATCGTTGCCGTTGTGGCTTGGATTTATCTTGTCTGGATCAAGAAGGAAACCTTCGCTTTGCGTGATCAGAAAGACCGCGGTTTGGCAGCCATCTTCGAAACATTGGGGCAGTTCTTCTATGTGTTTGCGATCAGCGCGAACGCAGTCATCGTTGCGCCGCTGATTTCTTCCTATAGTATGGTATCCGTCATCCTTTCGCGGATTTTCCTGAAAGAAAAACTGACCGCAAAACAATACGCGGTCATCGCGATGATTATGGTAGGCATCTTTATCTTGGGATTCGAGTAAACCTAACGATGAGATGACGAATTGCGGCGCTGAAAATGCTGTATTGTATGTAATAGAAGAAGGACACTTTTCCTCACCAAATGAGGGAGGTGTCCTTTTTTGCGTATGCGACCTATTTGTCGGCTTTGATGGATTAAGATGTCAGAGCTATCAGGTTCCTCCATACTGCCTTCTTTACAGAAAAAATTGGGTAATCATTGCGAAATATACTTAATAATTCAGCTGAAATACCGACAATGATAGCGTATGACTATGCGATATCATTATAACGGAGGTAAAAATTCAATGGGTGTCATAATTGCATTGGTGGTAAGCTTTGGCGCGTTAATTATAGGTTTTTTAGGAGAAGGCGGACACGTTGGTGCATTGATATCATGGACACCTGCCCTGATTGTTTTTGGTGGTACAATAGGAAGTTCCATGCTCGCTTTTCCTGTGAGCGATCTTAAAAAAATAGGGCGTATTATGAAATCAGGATTATTGTATGAGCAAGCGGATTTAAATCAACTGGTAGCATATTTTTATGAATTATCGGTCAAAAGTAAGAAAGACGGCCTATTGAGTTTAGAATCGGAAGTAGCACTGAATCCGGATGCTGATCCTTTTTTGAAAAAAGGGATTCAATCGCTGGTTGATGGAGAATCACATGAATCGATAAGCGATTCGCTTGGTAATGAAATCGACCGTATAGAAGAGAGGCATAAAATTGGGGCCGCAATATTCAATTCTGCAGGCGGGACAGCCCCTACCATGGGGATTGTGGGCACCGTTTTGGGACTGGTGCATGTACTTGAAGGATTGGCTGAAGCAGATATGTCAAGTTTAGGAAAAAGCATTGCATCGGCTTTCCTTGCAACATTATACGGATTAGCAAGTGCAAACCTTATTTTTCTGCCTATGGGTAACCGATTGAAAATAAACAATCAAAAAGAGCTTTTAGAAAAGGAATTAACATTGGAAGGCATTTTATTATTAGAAAAAAGGGTTAGCCCTAAAACTATTCAGGAAAAATTAATGGGTTTTCTGAATGGCGATGAAAAAGACGAGAAAAATGGTTCAAATACGACTGTTGCTAAAGAAGTGGTGAGCGCTACATGAGTAGGCGCAAGAAGAAGGAAGAAGAACACGACAACAGTGAAAGATGGCTTCTTTCATACGCAGACTTTATCACTTTATTAATGATTTTTTTTGTTGTCATGTATGCGATGAGCAGGATGGATCAAGGCAAATCTACAGAGTTAAAGCACTCCATCAGTGCTGAGTTCGGCGCTATATTTGATGACAATGGTGGAGAAAAACCAGTCGATATGGGAGTCGAAACAGCATCGGAGCAACCTTTAGTGCAGGCGAATCCGCAGACAGGGGAAAATGAAGAAGGCGCGACTTTATCGGAAGGCGAAAAACAGGAGCAGGTCAAGGAAATGCTTGATGAATACATAGCCGAAAATTCATTGTCGGATGATATCACAACCTCGATTGAAACAAGAGGATTGGTCGTAAGTTTTAATGGTTCGATGTTCTTCGAAAGCGGCGAAGCAGAGATTAAAACAGAACAGATCCCCAGTCTTGTGGAAGTAGCTAAATTACTGAATCAACCTTTCTTGCAACAGAGTTATATAAGGGTGGAAGGCTATACCGATAACGTACCCATGAAGAATGAAGAATATGATTCGAACTGGGATCTATCGGTAATGCGGGCAAGCAATGTTGCAAAAGCGATAATCGATCAATCCGGTATTGATCCGACAAAAGTATCTGCAGTTGGTTATGGCGAATATCGTCCAACAGGAGATAACAATACTTCCGAAGGCCGTGCCCAGAATAGAAGGGTGGACATACTACTTCTGAATTCGGAGTTCAACGATACTGAGATATGATTGCAAGAGAACGGTCTATAGAGGTGGCAAAAAAGCAGCCAGTAGGTTGCTTTTTTGCGTTGTGGCGATGCACCTTTGGGCTTCAGCGTTCTTCCTTTTTGTGGATTCCGCTGAAATAAGCGATAATTATAGTAGAAAACTACTTTTTGAAGGAAGGGAACGCATATGGAATCGCCGCAACAAGGAGTAAAAGGGAAGGGATTGTTTGGGCTCAGTCTGGCTGGAGGAGGCTTGAAGTCCTTTTCGCAGCTTGCCGTCCTTCATGATCTGGAGAAGCATCATGTGAAAATCGACGCAGTTGCAGGCACTTCGATGGGAGCGGTCATAGCGGCTTTGGTGGCCAGCGGACTAACGGCATCCGAAATCGAGGAAACCTTATTGGACGAGGAAAGGGAATTTGCTGATCGCGGGGTCTTCAGCAGGCCCGCCTATCTGCTCTTTCAGCATGTTCGGGAACACAATAACGGTTTCGTTGAACTTCAGAACCTGCAGCAGATGGCCTGTCAATTATTCGAAAAAATAGGCTGCCGGATGCTTTCCGATTGCCGTTTGCCTGTCGCAATCACGGCAGTTGACATCCATACAAGCGAACTGATTGTTTTCACCAACAAACCCGAGTTTTTCACGAGTCCAACCGGAGATTGGCTCATCTATCCGCATGATATCGAATTGGGGATGGCCGTGGCGGCATCCTGTGCGTTTCCGATGATTTTCTCCACCGCATCCTTAGACGGGAGGCAGTTAGTCGATGGCGGGGTGATGATGAATTTGCCCATTCCGCTGTTTGACCGGTCGCTATTCAGTGTGCTGCTGTCCGTGTCGATGATCTATGATGCAGTCGACCGTCAACTGGCTTCGCCGTTCAATGTCGCAATCCAAAGCCTGGATATCCTGATCCGGCAAATGGACCGCCAATTGACGAAGCAGGCGGACATCCAGGTGAACTTTCCGATTGAACCGCAGCTTGTTTTTAAGGTGGGAGCCGGTGCGGAAGTCATCGCCATCGCCAATGAGATGCTGCGGAATAATCCGATTGACTACGATCTGCTGGAAAAGCATCGGCAACAGGGGTGAAGCCGATTGCAGGTACGCAACTTGCCCATGAGCCCATGAGCGCATGAGAGGGCCGCAACTCCGACGAGAGAGCTCTTATCGGAGTTCAGGATAGTGAGAATTCCTGAACTCCGGTGAACAACGCCTCATCGGAGAACACGTATGAAAAACAAGCCTGAACTCCGGCGAAGAAGGCCTCATCGGAGTTCAGACTACCGATTGCCGACCGTCAGCTGGCGCTTCCACCCACCGAGGTTGAATCAACCAAAAAAAACGCACAATCGGCTGATTGTGCGTTTTCGCATATAACGATTAGTCTTCCGGCCAAACTTCTTTGGCGATTTCCACAACGTGGCGTACTTTAGCCCATTGTTCTTCTTCCGTCAGCAAGTTGCCTTCTTCGGTGGAGGCGAATCCGCATTGCGGGCTCAACGCCAATTGATCCAAAGGCACATATTTGCTGGCCTCTTTGATGCGGGCTTTGATTTCTTCTTTGTCTTCCAGCTCAGCTGTCTTCGAAGTAACCAGACCTAATACGATGCGGCCTTTGCCTTTGAAGAAGGCAAGTGGCTCGAAACCGCCGGAACGATCGGTATCATACTCCAGGAAGTAACCGTCAAAGCTTGTTTGTCCGAACAGTTCTTCTGCAATCGGATCATAAGCGCCTTCCAACGAGTGGTGGGATTTGTAGTTACCGCGACAGACATGCGTCGTCAAGATAAGATCAGCAGGTTTTGCTTCGATGATGGCTTGAACGTTCTCGGCAGCAATGCGTTTGGAAGCTTTGTACTCTTCCGAATCATTCGCGAAGTTGCAAAGGAAACCCCAGTGCACATCGTCCAATTGCAGGTAACGGCAGCCTAGGTCGTAGAAAGCCTGGACAGTGTCGATATAGGCTTGTTGCACGTCCGCTTGGTACGCTTCAACCGAAGGATAGATCTCTTCGTTGCGGTAGCCTGGATAGAAAACTTCGTTCGGGCTAGGGATTGTGAATTTCGCTACGCCTTGGTCACCGACGATTTCGTTCAATGATTTGAAAGCAGCCAGGAAAGGATGGTTCGGATTGAAGGAGATTTTGCCGACGTTGCGGAAAGCATACTTGCGGACTTCAACATCCCCGAAGTCGTAGCCGTGTTCCGGCACATAGCCTTCAAATCCGTTCAGGTTTTCGATGAAATCGATATGCCACCAAGAGCGACGGAATTCGCCATCAGTGAAACCTTTCAATCCGTTTTCCTTTTGATCTTTGACCAGTTTCGTGATTTCTTCCGTTTCCACTTGGTCCAAAGCGGCTGCGTCGATTTCGCCGGCTGCAAATTTCAAGCGCGCTTCCTTCAATGGTTCCGTGCGTAAAAAGCTCCCTACGTGGTCGGCTCTGAATGGTAAAGTTGTTGTTTTTTGTGCTGTTGTCATGGTATTTTCCTTCTTTCAATTTTTATTTTTTGTCAAACGATATCGTACAGTAAAAAAAATACGCCCCTGCACATTGCTGTGCAAGGACGTATGATTGCTCATCGTGATACCACCTTGGTTCAGGGTATGCTCGCGCATGCCCCCTCAGTCAGTACGCAAGACGACCAATAGTCTTGTTATACTGCGGCATTGTAACGTATGCTAACGTGGCTTGCTGAGGCCCTAAGGCGTTCGCAAACCAATCACTCTAAGACCATTTTCTGGATGACTTTCCTGTCCTCTTCTCAGCTGCCGAGGTTCTCTGTGCATTTCCGTTATCCGTACTCTTCTTTTCACCGTGAGGTTGTTTGAATTTATATACATAATAACAACACGATTAGTAAGTGTCAAATGTTTTCTCACGGAAAACTCATTTTTTTGTAATTATTTCCGCTGCGTACTCTTCGTAGAACATTTTTTTCGTCTGGATGAAGCGTCTGAAGTCGTTCAGCAACTGGAACAGGATGGCGCGGTTTTCGAACTCTGCACGGGTGGCCGGCAACTCGCTTTCGCGGAATGATTGCAGCAATGAATCGATGTCCTCCATCAGATAAATCCCGGTGTTCTGCTCATGCAGCTGGGCGGCAGTCAGGAAGAATAGGCCAGCTAAAATCTTGTTTTCGCTTGTCGGCAGCGCGCACAAGCCGAGGTTGGTGGCCATATATTTCAGGATAGTGACCTGCTCGCTGCGCATATCGAAGTAGCGGATATTGTAGGTCGATTGGTCCAACAGCTGATTGTCGAATTCCGCATAGACGACTTGCCGGTATTTTTCCAATTGATCATCCAATTCGTCCAACAACCGGCTTTGGTTGCGGTCCTCCCCCTCGCGAAGGGCGACGCTGAAACTATGCAGCACTTCCTTCATTTGCGTCTCCACTTGTTCCCGAAGCAAAATGATTTGGCTCGCTTTGGAGGGCATATAAAGATTGAACAAAATAGCCACGCCGGCGCCGATCATCATCAGGGCGAGTTCGTTCAGAAGCCAAGGAAAGCTTGTCTGCTTTTCCAGCAATAGATGCGTCACAAGCACCGAACAAGGCGCGATGCCGGATTGAAGATTGAAGCGATAGGCCAATGGTACGTAAAACAGCAGATAGACGCCGAACACGACGATGTGAAAGCCGAAGAGGCGGAACAGGATCGTGGCGATCGTCAATGCCAGCACTGTGGAGGCAATCCGCTGCAGAGCCGTCATAACGGAGGATTTTTTGGTGTCCAGCACGCTGAGGATTGCGATGACCCCGGCTGCAACGGAATAATTCAACTGAAAAAATTGCGCAATCAGAATGGCGATGACTGTAGCAAAAGCGATTTTTATGGTGCGATGGTTCAAACTCATGGGCGACACTCCTTTCTTCTAGGATAGTGGATTTTGATGCTTTTGACCAGTGTTTTCGGAAGCAGGAAAACCTTGGCTTTATTACGCCAAAAATGGATTTTCTAATCAAAAAAACACTATATCTCGTTTTGCTTGCGTGGTATGATACTAAATGTTGTTCCGCAAATCAGCGGATCGGAAGTTACATAAAAATACAGAAATAATCAGATAACACCAAAGGAAGGGATATGATTGAGCGTGCTGGTAATGGCAGGAATGATAGGTGCTGGAAAGTCGACCTACACTGAAATGATTTCAAGAAGATTGGGGACGGAGGCCTTTTTCGAAAGCGTCGATTACAATCCGATCTTGGATAAATTTTATGATAATCCACAAAAATGGGCTTTCAGCCTTCAAATATATTTCTTGAATACACGTTTCCGCAGCATCAAGGCTGCATTGACTGATGACAATAATGTCTTGGACCGTTCCATATATGAAGACGCGTTGTTCACGCGGGTTAACCACCTGCAAGGCAACATCTCCCAAGAAGAGATGGATATCTACAACGACCTGTTGGCGAACATGATGGAAGAACTGGAAGGCATGCCCAGAAAAGCGCCGGATTTGCTGATCTATCTGGATGGTTCATTCGAGACGATTTTGGAACATATCCGCAAGCGCGGCCGTGAATTTGAGCAGATCGAGGATGATTCCGAGTTATTGGCCTACTATGAATTGCTATTCAAAAATTATGAGCAATGGTATCAGGAGTACGATCAAAGTCCAAAAATCAAGATCAACATCGATACGTTCGACATCGTCAATAACAGCGGTGATGAAGAGCAGGTCATGGCCATCATCGAAAAAGCGCTCTTGGAAGTCCGCGGCGAAGAGGCCGGATTGACTTATGCCGGAAGCAATATCGTATAAGTGACAGATCATTCAGGTCGTCATCAAACAGCAGCAGTGCCATTCGGTGCGACTGCTGTTTTTTTGGCGAGAAAGCATAAATTTTTCGCGAGGGACCGAAGCATATGATGGGTTTATGTAATATAATTAGGAAACAGACATAAATGACAGTTGAAGAGGACGGAACCAGACGATGGCGGCGGATAGGGCAGAACAAGCAGTGAATGTGGAGCAATGGCAAGCAATCAATGAACGGGATCAGCGTTTTGATGGAGAATTTTTTTACGCGGACAGGAATACACAATTGTACTGCAAGCCGTCCTGTTCTTCCCGGCTTCCTAAATTCAATCATGTCTGCATTTTTATCTCATCTGAGGATGCGGAGGCGAATGGCTACAGTCCTTGCCGCAGATGCAGACCAAACGGGAAGGGCGTTACGGATCTGGAATGGGCCGGCCAAGCCGAACGCTTTATCCATAACCATTATCAACACCCATTGAGCGTGAATAGCATTGCCGAAGCCTGTCATGGCCCCTCGTCGGAACTGCAGCAGGTTTTCATCCGGATCTATGGCGTTTCGTTGCTGGACTATTTGGATCGTGTCAGGATGGATCAAGCGCGCTACTTGCTGATTCATTCAAGACGCTTCATCAAGCAAATAGCCGAACTGGTCGGAATACCCTCAGCGGCGGAATTTTCCCGCAAATTCAAGGAAAAGGAAGGCATGGCGCCGACCTTATACCGCCGGCGCGTGCGCAAGCGCGAAAGAGAGCAACGGTACTGATGACCTACTATAGTACAAACAAATTAATTGAGAGCAAAACAGCAGGCCAACCGATCGGCGGTAACTTGCTGTTTTTTATTTTGGGTTAAAATCATTTGACATAAATCGTCTACAGATGTAAACTTACTTCAGAAGCAAGAAACAGCAACGAAAGGATGAAAAGAATGACCGATTCGACACAGAAGAAGATAACCGATGCTGAATGGGAAGTCATGCGTGTTGTCTGGACAAACGGGAAAGCTACCAGCCGGGAAATCATTTCGGTTCTGCAGGAAAAAATGGATTGGAAACAAGCCACCGTAAAAACGCTGATCGGAAGACTCGTCGACAAAGGCTTGTTGGCAACGGAACCGATCGGCAATAAATTCATCTACAGCGCAAACGTATCCGAACAGGAAAGCGTCGGCGGCGCTACTGAAGATCTTTTGGCGCACGTCTGCACGAAAAAAGTCGGCAGCACGATAGTGGAACTGATCGAAAGAGCGACGCTGAGCCACGCGGATGTGGCGCTGCTGGAAAAGGTGATCGCTGCCAAAAAAAGGACGGCAGTCGATGAAGTGAAGTGCATGTGCACGCCAGGACAATGCAACTGCAAACAAACCGGTTGCGTACACAAGGAGGAGTCGCCCGATGGAAAATAAAAGTTATGATATAGAAGGCATGAGTTGTGCATCGTGCTCACAGGCCGTGGAAAAAGCGGCAGCTAAAGTCGCAGGCGTCAAGGAAGCCACAGTCAACTTGGCGACCGAGAAATTGACGGTTGCTGTCGATGAAAGCCATTTTTCCGAAGAAATTCTGAAGAATGCAGTCGATGCAGCTGGCTACGTTTTGGTGGCAAACAAGAAAGAAAAGACGTTTCTGATCGAAGGTATGAGTTGCGCTTCGTGTTCTCAAACTGTGGAAAAAGTGACCCGGGCAGTTGCCGGTGTATCTGATGCGTCAGTGAACTTGGCTACCGAAAAAATGGTCATCTCCTACGATCCGACCGTGCTTCATCCAGGGGATATCGAAAAAGTTGTGGCCGAAGCCGGCTACAAGGCGATCGAAGAGAGCGCTACTGTAGAAGAAAGCGACCAAAACCAAGCGAAGAAAGAACAGCACATCAAAAATATGTGGAGGCGCTTCTGGCTCTCAGCAGTATTCACGGTTCCGCTGCTGTATCTCGCGATGGGCCACATGTTGGGCTTGCCGTTGCCGATGAGCCTCCATCCGACTATGTACCCAGTCACGTTCGCGCTCACACAACTCTTGCTGACGATTCCAGTGATGGTGCTCGGGACGAAATTTTTTACAGTAGGATTCAAGTCCTTGTTCAAAGGACACCCGAATATGGACTCGCTGGTGGCTTTGGGGACCAGTACTGCCTTTCTGTATAGCCTATATGGCACCTTTGCAGCAATCGGAGGGAACAACGAACTTGTCATGAACTTGTATTACGAATCGGCGGCTGTCATATTGACGCTGATCACGCTCGGGAAGTACTTCGAGGCCGTTTCAAAAGGCAAGACTTCAGAGGCCATCAAAAAGTTGATGGGCTTAGCGCCTAAGACAGCCTGCGTTATCCGTGACGGCAATGAGCAGGAAATCAAACTGGATGCTGTTATGGTAGGGGATATTTTGGTTGTCCGTCCCGGCGAAAAAATGGCTGTCGATGGAAAAGTGACGGAAGGCCTGACATCTGTTGATGAATCGATGCTGACAGGCGAGAGCATGCCCGTGGAGAAAAAAGCGGGCGATGCCATCATCGGCGGCAGCATCAACAAAAATGGTTCCATCCAGTACCGTGCCGAAAAAGTCGGGAAAGATACGGCTCTTGCGCAGATCATCAAGTTGGTGGAAGATGCCCAAGGTTCAAAAGCGCCGATCGCAAAACTAGCTGACACGATTTCGGGCTACTTCGTTCCGATCGTCATCGGGCTCGCTGTTCTGGCCGGTTTGTCTTGGTATTTCCTGGGACAAGAATCCTGGATTTTCGCACTGACCATCACGATTTCGGTCTTGGTCATCGCTTGTCCTTGCGCTTTGGGTTTGGCCACACCTACCGCCATCATGGTGGGTACCGGCAAGGGCGCCGAGAACGGTGTGCTGATCAAAAGCGGGACGGCTCTGGAAGTGACGCATAAAATTCAGACAATCGTTTTCGACAAGACGGGGACAATCACGGAAGGCAAGCCGAAAGTTACTGATGTCTTGGTCCGTGAAGGACTCGATCCGGATGAATTGTTGTTGCTGGCGGCATCGGCCGAAAAAGGTTCGGAGCATCCGCTCGGCGAAGCAATCGTTCGTGATGCCGAGGAGAAACAGCTGTCTTTATTGAAACCATCCGCCTTCAAGGCGCTGCCTGGCTTCGGTATTGCTGTCACAATCGATGGGAAAGAGCTTTTGCTGGGGAATGAAAAGTTGATGCTGAACCATGCGATCGGGCTCGGTTCATTTGCTGAAACATCCCACACGCTGGCTGAACAAGGCAAAACACCGATGTACATCGCAATGGATGGAGAATTGGCCGGCATCATCGCTGTTGCCGATACGGTGAAAGCAAGCAGTGCGGCCGCGATAAAAAAACTGCGTGGCATGGGCATCGAAATCGCGATGATCACCGGCGACAATAAACGTACGGCGCAAGCCATCGCTAATCAGGTGGGCATCGACCGTGTCCTGAGTGAAGTGTTGCCTGAAGACAAAGCGGAAGAAGTCAAGAAGCTGCAACAGGGAGGCCGCAAAGTCGCCATGGTTGGAGACGGCGTTAATGATGCACCGGCATTGGCCCAAGCAGATATCGGTATCGCCATCGGATCAGGGACGGACGTCGCCATCGAATCAGCGGATATCGTTCTGATGAAGAGCGACCTGATGGCAGTAGCCACAGCCGTCGAACTCAGCAAAGCAACCATCAAAAACATCAAGGAAAATCTGTTCTGGGCATTCGCCTATAATGTCCTGGGCATTCCTGTCGCGATGGGAATCCTGCACGTCTTCGGAGGGCCCTTGTTGAATCCGATGATCGCCGGAGCAGCGATGAGTTTCAGCTCGGTGTCGGTTGTGTTGAATGCGTTACGTCTGAAAGGATTCAAACCCTCCGTCTCAAAACGGTAAGGGAATATCATACATAGAGAAAAGAGGAAACGATTATGGAAAAAGAATTGATGCTAGAAGGAATGAAATGCGATGGCTGCGTAGCGACAGTCAAAGAGAAATTCTCTGCGATTGCAGGTGTGGAAGAGGTAACGGTTGATCTGGAAGGAAAGAAAGCAACAGTCAAGACGAACCAAGACATTTCCGAAGTGACTTTCAATGAAGCGTTGTCCGGTACGAAATTCAAAGTGACCGGCAGCAAATAACTAAAAACAGTGACCCTTCTCCCTCATGATTGCTGAGGGAGTTTTTTTTCGCACAAATTTGTACATTTTTTCTGTTTGGCTATTGTAGTGAGCGCAATTTAGGAGTAGAATGGAACATGCAGTCCGGTCGAACAGACCAGCATGCGGGCGTAGTTTAGTGGTAAAATGCGACCTTCCCAAGGTCATGTCGCGGGTCCGATTCCCGTCGCCCGCTTAAGGAATTGAATGCATCTTAACCTTACCGATAAATTCGGTAAGGTTTTTTTATTTATGTTTACAATAAGCAAATGTTTTGTAATAATTTTAAGTCATTAAAAGCGGAATGAGTCTTGCCCGCTTGGGAAATAACACGGATTGAAACATATGTTACAGATGTAACAACTGATAAATCAATGTTTTGTCTATATTTTGACATGGAGTTTGTGAAAAAAGACAGCTATTATGCCAATTGTTACAAATTGATTTTCTATATTACGACAGCGTAATATTTGACTTATGTTTGTAAGATAAACAGATATTTGAGACAGTCACGTTAAGATGGAATAACAAAGAAGGGATATTTAACTTTAGCGATTTGATTCATGATAGGATTGTCTCTGTTGAAAGAACTCCGATCGAGACCTGGATAAATACTTCATTTATCAAATAAAAAAGGTCATGAAGAGTATAAATTGCAATACGAAAACATTGCGAAGAGAAGAAAGGGACAAAATAGACATGAAAAACTTCAAATCTAGATTATTCGTAACAAGCGCAACTTTAGCAGCCATCGGTTTTATGGCAACAGCGAATCCTACACAAGCAAATGCAACAGAATATACTTCATCCACTTGGACAGCACGTACAGCAGATCAAATCAAAGCGGATATCCAAAGCTTGGAGAGCGGCAGCAAATACACTTTCCAATGGGGCGATACTTTATCAGCAATCGCATTGGCAACTGATGTATCAGTGAATGCCTTAGTTGATGTGAACAGCATCGGAAATGCAGACATGATCATTGCCGGCAACGCAATCGTATTGTCAGCGGATCACAACATCGTGACTGTTGAACAAGACTCAGAAGTGAAGAGCTACGATGTCAGCTCTGAAGAAGCAGTGGAAGTTGAAACTCCAGTTGAAGCAGTTGAAGAAGTGCAGGCAGCTGCACCAGTTGCAGAACCAGTTGCAGCGCCAGCTGTAGAAACATATGTTGAGCCAGTTGCAGTAGCACAAACGGCAGCACCGACTTACCAAGCGAGCTACTTCTTGTATCAAGTAGTCCAAGCTGAAGCAGGCCCAAGCTACCAAGAAAAATTGAATGTTGCTTCTGTTATCATGAACCGCGTTGAATCAGGAATCTGGGGCGGAACGACAATTGATGCTGTATTGTATGCATCAGGTCAGTTCTCAGTAGTTTCCAACGGAGCTGCTGCAGCAGAAGTACCTTCTGCTGACACAATCCAAGCAGTTAACGAAGTATTGAACGGGTACCGTTCAACTTCAGCACAAAGCTTCCGTGCTTCAGGCGATGGCGTAACAAACGTATTCTTCTAATAAATATAAACAATACTGATAGTACAAAGTAAAAAGCTGAATCCTTTGCGGGTTCAGCTTTTTTTGTTTGAATCGTCGGATAAAGCCGAAGGTTGTCCGATACCGGGAAAGAATCGGACAAGCAGCATGCGGAAGGGTTGCAGGTTGTCCGATATCGCGGGAGAATCGGACAAGCAGCATGCGGAAGGGTCGGAGGTTGTCCGATATCGCGGGAGAATCGGACAAGCAGCATGTGGGAGAGCCGGAGGTTGTCCGATAACACCGAAGAATCGGACAACCAGGCGAATACACAAAAAAGACCGTCTCTTCTGAGACAGTCAATTCTTCATTAAGTTTACACTTAAATGTTGATGTTCAAGTTTACCGGACTCAATTTTGAAACCAGATTGCGGATGCGAGATCCTGCGATTTCTTTGATCGGTTCGACGACCTCTCTGATCGCGACATATTTGTCCACGTAGGTTACGACAAAGCTTTCTTTGTAACGCGGCAGGCCGCAACGGCTCACCAGGAACATATGCTTGAGGATGATATCGCGCTCTAGAGAGCTGATTTCAGTGATGCGGCAAGCATTTTCGCAAGCTATTTTCGGATGGGCATCTGCATGGGCACCGATATTCAACTGGGCGACAGCATCACGATCTTCGTGGAAGAAGTCGTGCAACAAACCGGCACGTGCAGTGGATCGAGCATCCAGATTCCATTTTTTTGCAAGCTGGTAACTCTTATAGGATACGCGGATCGAATGCTCCAAACGATTGGTGAAGTGGTGATGGGTAATGGTCTCCATGTGCAATAATTCTTCGTGATAGATGAGATCTTCGACCAAAGCGACGTATTCAACATCATTTTTCCAATTGGATTGTGGCATCTGCATGCTTATTCTATCATCCTTTGTGTAAGTAGTTGTGTTCGTATTTTTCATGATGCCCATACTATACACCCGCAGCATAAAAAAAGGAAGGGACTCGTTGTGTTTTTCTTCACTTTTACTAATTTTTAAATAGTTTGTCATTTGGCTGTCATATCTGCTGTTTTACGAATTGGCATGTACTTTTCGGGATTCCGGAGTAGAATAGGGAATATAAGAACGGGAAGGGGCGTCGAATATGGAAAAAGTGGAAGGATCTTATTACTTATTGAACGATGAACTAGTAAAAAATGCTGACGGCGAAAGCTATCCGGAATTTGAAGGCCGGACGGTATACGAAGTCATCCGTGTCGAGGATGGGATTGCAATATTTCTGGAGGATCATCTGGATCGTTTTTTTCGGTCTGCTGCTTATCTGGATCTGCCGCTGCCAGCCACTGCGGAATCCATCGAGGACCGCGTCTATCGCCTGATAGCCGCCAATCAGGTGGGGAATCAGAACCTTAAGTTCATCCTTGGAAAAACGTCAAAAAGCGAAAGTGTTTTGTGGATCTTTTTCACCCAAAGCATCTACCCGCCAAAATGCTATTATGAAGAGGGCATCGCGACGAGCCTGTTCCGTATCGAAAGGCTGGATCCGAACATCAAGCTTGTCCGGTCGGATTACCAGAAAGCCGTGCTGCAGGAAAGGGCTGATAAAGGGGTCTACGAATTGTTGCTGGTGGATGGGAATGAGGAAATCACGGAAGGCAGCCGCACGAATGTCTTTTTTGTGAAAGGGAAAGAATTGTACACGCCCCCTGCAAACGCGGTACTTCTGGGAATCGTCCGCAAGAAAGTGTTCGAAATCTGTGGAAAAAGACAGATTCCGATCAACGAGACGGCCATCCCTGTCGAGTGGGTCAAGGATGCTGAAGGAGCCTTCGTTTCCGGAACCGGCAATAATGTACTGCCGATATCGAAAATCGGAGCTGTTGCGATTCCGACGATGAATAATCCGATTGTGCAGACGATCATGGCGGATTATGCCGAAATGGTCAGCGTATATAAGGAATCAAAGAAACACTAAAAAAACATTGTTACCCTTTATGTTTATAGGGTTGACAAGGAGCCGGGCAGCGGTTAAACTGAATACAGCATTGAGACCATCACTTCGGTTCAAGTGGTGGTTTTTTTATAGAAGAGAAATGGAGGGAAAGGATGTCAACAAAGGAGAAAGTCCTGCAGTTTCTGGAGCAGCACAAAGGCGAAAGTATTTCCGGCCAAGATTTGGCTGATCAGTTGGAAGTATCCAGAACATCCGTGTGGAAAGCAATCAATGGGCTGAAAAAAGAGGGTTATCAAATAGAAGCAACGACGAATAAAGGATACCAACTATCCATAGATACCGATTTGTTGTCGGAGGCCGCAATCGTGCCGCTATTATCGGAAGCGCTGAAAAATCACCTGATCATTGCGCACAAAACGATCGATTCGACCAACTTGGAGGCCAAACGGATCGTCAATGAAGAAGCGACCTTCGAAGGCGTGATCTTATCGGAAGAACAGACAAAGGGCAGAGGGCGCTTGGGTAGAGTTTTCCACTCGCCGAGCGAATCGGGCCTGTACATGAGTTTGGTTTTGAAGCCGGTTGCTGATCTGGATAACGCCACTTTGATCACGACTGCCGCCGCTGTGGCCGTCTGTCAGGCGATCGAAACATTGACGGGAAAAGAACCCCAAATCAAATGGGTGAATGATATCTTCCTGGATGGCAGGAAAGTCTGCGGCATCCTGACGGAAGGGATCATGGATATGGAATCGCGGACAATCGGAACGATCATTTTAGGGATCGGCCTGAACTTCCGGGCGCCTGAAAAGGATTTTCCTGATGAAATCCAGTCGATCGCCGGCACGCTGTTCGATTCAAAAAATGCCGTGGTGACACGAAACCAAATGGCTGCCGAAATACTCAACCGTTTTTATGTCCTTTATCCTGATTTGGCATCCCGTTCCTACCTGGACGAGTACCGCAAACGTTGCTTCGTCTTGGGTGAACAAGTCACTTTCCCGCAAGGAAGCGAAACGATCGAAGCCAAAGCGATTGCAATCGACGACGATGGCGGACTTGTTGTGGCATTGCCGAATGGGGAAACGAAAACCCTGACCTATGGCGAAATCAGCATCAAAATCAAAAAGAGAGAAGGAAAATAACATGAAATTATCAACAAGAGATTTGACCCAAATCAGCATATTCGCGGCTTTGACATTCGTCAGCGGCTTCCTGAGCATCCCCGTCGGTCCCGTTCCGATCACTTTGCAGACACTTATGGTGCTGCTGACCGGCTTCTTCTTGCGTCCAAAAGCGGCCTTTTTTGCGCAACTGCTGCCTTTATTACTGAAATTATTGCTTGGAGGATTCCAAGCCTTTTTGACTCCTAGCTTCGGGTTTGTGTTTGGATTTATTGCAGCGGCTACTTTGATTTCCTATCTCGTGCATAATAAAGAAGGAAGCTTCTTGAATTATGGGATCTCAGCTGTTGCCGGCACGATCGTCATGTACGCAATCGGTTTGCCTTACATGGCGATGATCCTGAATGTTGTCATGGGCAATCAATTCGACTTGGCTGCAATTTTCCAGATGGGCATGTTGTTATTCATTCCAGGGGACATCGCCAAAGCCGTGTTGGCCATCATCCTGGCTGATCGTTTAAAAGGTCGTGTGCGCGTATTCCAGCATTGATTTAGGTTTTTGAAAAAAAAATGAATGATTTAAAAGCATCCAAAACCGCTGTATGACGGGATGGATGTTTTTTTTAAAAAAAATATCTCGAATTCGTGAATATATAACTTGAAATACATTCCGGGATGTGGCATAATAATATCAAGCTTACGAAATGTAAGAGAGATGAAGGTGAGTCCTTCATTGAAAAACAAGTGCATGGAGGAAAAAAATTGGGAAACACATCTATAATATCTCGAATTAGTAATGCTTTGTTTGGAAATAAAAATACAACAATAACAACAGACGAAAAGGGGAAAACAACTATGAAAATCGGAATTATCTCAGGAAGCGTACGTGAAGGAAGAAACTCAGCAGCAGTATCAGAATGGATCCATGAATTTGCCGAAAAACGCAATGACGGCGGCATCGAATACGAAATCGTAGCTTTAGCAGACTATGACTTGCCTTTGTTGGGCGCTAAATTGCCGGAAGACCGTCAAGCAGCAGCTGGCGCAGCGATCCAAGCTTGGTCAGAAAAAATGGCTTCATTCGACGGATACGTGTTTGTGACACCTGAATACAACCATGCAGTCGGTGGCGCTTTGAAGAATGCGTTGGATTTCCTGAAACCTGAAGTTGCCGATAAAGCAGCCGGATTTGTAGGATACGGAAGCTTGGGCGGGGCCCGCGCACACGAAAACATGCGCGTCATCCTAGGCGAATTGAGCGTAGCGACAGTGCACACAACCGTGAACTTCTCATTGATGACTGATTTCGAGAACATGAGCAATTTTGTGCCGAACGATTATCATGCGGGCAATGCGACAGCAATGTTCAATGAATTGATCAAATGGTCCGGAGCATTGAAAACAATCCGGTAACAGTATAGAAGAACATGAATGATGGGAGGAGGCCGCCATTGGTAACATGGTGGTCTTTTCGCATTGCCAGACAAATGCTTCCGTCACCTTTCGTCCATTGATTTTCTGAAAGCAAGCGGCTATACTGATACGTACTGAGCTTGCAGAAAAGCAAGTATTCGAATCACGTAATCAGGATACACGTAACAACAGTTGGAGGGGATTAAATGGTTTTGTTGGGAAGTTTGGTCAACAGTGCTGCCATTATTTTGGGAGGCAGTATCGGTCTGGCTTTGAAGAAAGGTTTATCGGATAGGATAGCCAGTGCAGTGATGAACGCTTTGGCTCTGTGTGTCCTTTACATAGGCGTGAGTGGCATGTTGAAGGGCGAAAATATTTTGATCACCATCCTATCGATGGTATTTGGGACTTTGGTTGGCGAATGGATCGATCTGGATAAAAAAATCAATCAGCTGGGCGATGAAATAGAAAGCCGGGTATCTTCTGATAATAAGGAACATTCTGTTTCTAATGGGTTCGTTACAGCAAGTCTATTGTTCTGTGTCGGCGCGATGGCGATTGTCGGGGCTCTGCAGAGCGGTTTGACAGGAAATCATGACACGTTATTTGCGAAGTCGCTGATCGACGGTATCGCAGCCATCGTGATGGCATCCAGTTTGGGCATCGGTGTGCTCCTTTCAGCCGGGCTGATCCTCGTTTATGAAGGAGGCATTTCGCTTTTTGCGAATGTCCTGGCGCCGCTTCTGACTGATTCTGTGATCAATGAAATGACCTGCGTGGGCTCTCTTTTGATTGTCGGCCTGGCACTCAACATGTTGAAGCTGACAGATCTGAAAATCATGAATTATGCGCCTGCAGTCTTTTTCCCGATCCTTTTCGGATTTTTTATGTGAATAATGAAAAAGACGTTCCCTGGCGGACGTCTTTTTTTGTATAACGCTTCTGTCTCCCTTATAATCGGTATCAAGGAAAGCCAAACGGAGAGGGGACGGGAGTATGTGCGGACGTTATGCGCTTGAAGCGACAAAGAGGGAATTGTGGGAAAGGTACTTGTTGGGGGAAATGGAAGAGGATGTCGAAGAGCGTGCGGAAATATTTCCGACCAACAGCACACCGCTGATAGTGTCGGGCAACAAGCTTTTTCACCACAAATGGGGATTTGTGGAGCCTTTCGCTAAGCGCCCTTTAATCAACGCCAGGGCGGAAACCATCCTTGAAAAGCCGACGTTCAGCCAGCCTTTCCGGACAGCACGCTGTCTGGTGCCGGCGACTGCATTCTTTGAATGGGAGAAAGTCGGCGAAGAGAAGTTGAAGCGAAAAATTGCCGTAGCGGATATCCCGATTTTTTCGATGGCCGGTATATTGAAGACGTATCAGGATGAAACTGGGAAACCTTTTACGGCTTTTTCCATCATCACCACTGCCGCCAATGAACAGATGCATGCCATCCATGATCGCATGCCGGTGATACTGGATCCTGAAGATGAAGCATTATATCTGGATCAGAAGGCCGATCCGAAATTGGTTTGGAAGTTACTGAAGCCTACAGAGCATCGCCTGCTGATCCAATAATCAATCGATATTCCGGAAAATGAGAATACGCTCATCTGAATTTAATTTTATCGTTGACATCCTTATTTAATTCTTATAAACTGAAAGCAAATAACTAATGTGCTAGGAGGATTTATGCAACCGCAAACAAAAGTGCCGCAGTCCCATCATCAGTAAAAGCCCATTTGGATAATTTTATCTGAATGGGCTTTTTCGTACTAGGGACTAGCGATTGATTGCCTAAGCAGTTCTCGCACAAATCAAAAAATAGGGGGAAATGAAATGATTGGAATGGATTGGAAAAAGAAAGTAGCGACAACATTGGCACTGACTTCTGCTTTGCTGCTCGGTGCATGCGCCGGCGGTACAGAAGAAGCGACGGATTCTTCCGCAGCAAGCTCAACAGTATCAGCGGATGCTGTGCGTATCGGAATCCTGCAGATCCTTGAACACGAATCCTTATCAGCAGCACGCGCAGGTTTCTTGGAAGTTTTGGAGGAAGCCGGTTATGTTGAAGGCGACAATCTGATCGTGGATTACCAAAATGCTCAGGGTGACCAAGCCAATCTGCAGAGTATGGCAGAGCGTTTAGCCGGCAGCAACGACCTCATTTTAGGGATCTCGACACCAGCTTCACAAGCAATAGCGAACGCTGAAAAAGAAAATGCAGTCCTGTTCACCGCCGTAACCGATCCGATCGATGCTGGGCTTGTAGCAAGTGCAGAAGAACCAGGCGCGAACATCACCGGAACAAGCGACCAAGCACCGATGGACAAACAGATCGAATTGTTGTTGTCGATCGTACCTAGTGCGGAAACAGTCGGTATCATCTTCAACTCCAGCGAGATGAATTCCATTGTACAGAGCGATCAAGCGAAAGCCTTGTTGGAAGCAGCAGGCGTGAATGTCGAAATCATGACTGTTACCTCTACCAATGACGTCCAACAAGTGATGGAGTCATTGGTCCAAAAAGTCGATGCGATCTACATCCCAACGGACAACACCTTATCCAGCACGATGGCCACTGTCGGCCAAATCGCTATGGAAGCAAAAATCCCGGTCATTCCTGGCGCAACAGAAATGGTTGAAGCTGGCGGTCTCGCGACTTACGGCATCGACTTCAAGGAATTAGGCCGCCAGACAGGCGAAATGGCTTTGCAGATTCTGGAAGAAGGCAAGCTTCCTTCCGAATTGCCTGTCCAATTCCCTGAGACACTGCAATTGGTCATAAATGAAGAGATGGCTGAAGCACTGGGAATCGATCCAGACAGCATCAAATTACCGGAATAAGTTATCCATCAAAAACGAGGCTGCCCCCACTAAAAGTGCGGCAACCTCGTTTTTAGTGTACTGCCTGAGATTATATCGCTCTGCTCCGGGGACGGAGGCCTCGCCGGAGTTGGACTAACATTTAGAGTTGCCTCCTCCGATGAGCGAGGCTTCGCCGGAGGAGAAGCCGAAAGTTACCGGTGAACTCCGATGAAAGGGGCCTAATCGGAGTTGGGGACCATAATCATCGACCACAGTCCACCGCGCTCCTCCGGTTCCACACACCGTCACATGATTTTGTAAGGAAACAGCAAAAGGGGTTGACAAAAGAAGCCACTTTGCATAAAATGAGAATACGATAATAAAACTTAACGAAAAATTAGAAGGCTACAAAAAAAGAGGAGGGGATCGTCATGGAAGATGCAAACGTATCAGCTAACGTAATCATGGGGACAACCCCTTCTTATAACGGCTTATTATTATAGCAGGGCTTGGACACTGGAATATCAGTCGTTTGAGCCCTGCTTGGCATTGACAAATAATGGGGCTGAAGCGATTATTTATTGACCTTCGAAATGCATCCATTATTTGTGGATGCATTTTTTTTCGAAATTTACTCTTATGATTCTTTAATGAAACCAATAAACGAAAAATGAACCGGAGGAAAAGACCATGACCGAAAAACAGTACATTCAATTCTTTGATACGACCCTGCGCGATGGGGAACAGACACCTGGTGTGAACTTCAATACGAAGGAAAAGGTGCAGATTGCCTTGCAGATGGAAAAATGGGGGATCGATGTTATTGAAGCAGGTTTCCCGATCTCTTCAGAAGGCGACTTCGAGGCCGTAAAAGCGATCGCCGGCGCTGTCAAAAACATGACAGTAGCAGGACTTGCCCGCTGTAACGAAAAGGACATCGATGCTGCCTACGATGCTTTGAGGGATGCAGTCGATCCGCAGATCCATATTTTCATCGCGACCAGCCCCATCCACATGGAATTCAAACTGAAAATGAGCAAAGAAGAAGTATTGGCGTCAGTGGCCCATCATATCGCTTATGCCAAATCAAAATTCGAGAAAGTCCAGTTCTCTCCGGAGGATGCTACCCGAAGCGATTGGGACTTCCTGGTTGAAGTCATCAACCTGGCCATCGAAAAGGGCGCAACAGTCATCAATATCCCTGACACGGTTGGCTACACCAATCCGACCGAGTTCGGTAACCTGTTCAAATACCTGAAGCAAAACGTAACCCGCTTTGATGACGTCATCTTCTCCTCCCATTGCCATGACGATCTGGGCATGGCAACGGCTAACGCTTTGGCCGCAGTCGAAAATGGCGCACTGCGGGTGGAAGGAACCATCAACGGCATCGGCGAACGTGCAGGGAATACGGCGTTGGAAGAAGTTGCGGTCGCTCTTCACATCCGCAAAAGCTATTATGAAAAAGAAACCGGTATGGTCCTGAAGGAAACGAAGCGCACAAGCGATTTGGTCAGCCGCCTTTCCGGCATGCCGATTCCGCGCAACAAAGCTGTCATCGGTGGCAACGCCTACGCTCACGAATCCGGTATCCATCAGGATGGCGTGCTGAAGAATCCGGAAACCTACGAAATCATCACGCCGCAATTGGTCGGTGTGGAGCACAATTCGTTGCCGTTGGGTAAACTTTCCGGCCGCCACGCCTTTGTGGATCGGATTGCGCAAATGGGCTATGAAATCAGCGACCCGGCAGAAATCAAAATATTGTTCGCCCGTTTCAAAGAACTGGCTGACAAGAAGAAGAACGTGACCGAAGAGGACATCCATGCATTGATGGTCGGAAAATCGATCGAGGACGAGTCGGTTTATGAGTTGAAACGCCTGCAAGTGCAGTTTGTCAAGGATGGCATCCAAGGAGCTATCGTCGGCATCCAGGACAAGCGCAATAAAGACGCGAAGATGCAGGATTCCGCAACTGGATCAGGAAGCATCGAAGCCATCTACAACACCATCAACCGCATCCTGGATCAAGAAATCATTTTGAAGGAATACAACATCGAAGCCATCACGGGCGGAAAAGATGCACAAGCAGAAGTGCACGTGGTCGTGGAGGATGAGGACGGCAAGAGCTATAACGGTACAGGGATCGACTTCGACGTCCTGACGGCATCAGCGAAAGCTTATATCCAAGCCAGCGGTAAAGCAAAAAATAAACAGACAATAGAAAAAGTATCAGCACATTTCTGATGAGGGGGAAAAAGTAAGATGAATTATACGATTGCAGCATTGCCCGGAGATGGCATTGGACCAGAGATAATGGAAAGTGGATTGACTTTGCTGGAAACAATCGGCAAAAAATTTCAACATGAATTCAACGTAACGGTATACCCATTCGGAGGAGCCGGCATCGATGAAACCGGCGATCCGATCCCACCACAAACAATCAAAGGCTGTTCTGAAGCTGATGCGATCCTTTTGGCCGCTATCGGCGGACCAAAATGGGAAAAAGCCGAAAAAACGCCGGAAGATGGCCTGTTGCAATTGCGTAAGACTTTGGGACTTTTCTCGAACATCCGCCCGATTTCAGTGAGCGACAGCATCGCCCACTTGTCCCCGTTGAAGACGGAACGCGTTAAAGGCACTGATTTCATCGTTGTCCGCGAATTGACGGGCGGTCTGTACTTCGGCCAGCCGAAGCATTGGAATGATGAGGAAGCGACAGATACGCTCTTCTATAAGAAGAGCGAAATCGATCGGATCGTCCGCCAAGCTTTTGACATCGCGATGACGCGCAGCAAAAAATTGACTTCCGTCGATAAAGCGAACGTATTGGCCAGCAGCAAACTGTGGCGCAAAACCGTGAATGAAATTGCAATGGAATACCCGGAAGTTACCGTCGATCATTTGTATGTCGATGCAGCTTCTATGAAAATCATCCAAGATCCGACTGCATTCGATGTCATTGTTACGGAAAACATGTTCGGCGACATCTTGAGCGACGAAGCTTCCGTCATCACGGGTTCATTGGGCATGTTGCCTTCCGGAAGCCACGCGGTATCCGGTCCTTCGTTATATGAACCGATCCATGGATCCGCACCGGACATTGCCGGAAAAAACATTGCCAACCCGATGTCGATGATCCTGTCCGTTGCCATGATGCTGCGCCAAAGCTTCCAGCTGCATGTAGAGGCGGATGCGCTTGAAAAAGCGGCAGCTGAAGTGATGGATGCTGGTTTCCTGACGGCTGACCTGGGCGGCACAACGACAACGACAGCATTTACTGAACAAGTGAAAGCCATTTTGGAAAAGTAAAGGGGAGTAGACAGTATGAGCAGAACGCTTTTTGATAAACTATGGGACAGACACGTTATTACAGGACCAGAAGGTGAACCACAATTGTTGTATGTGGATCTGCACCTGATCCATGAAGTCACTTCACCACAAGGCTTCGATGGCTTGCGCGAAACCAACCGCCCAGTCCGACGTCCTGACAAAACGATCGCAACTGTCGACCACAATGTGCCGACGGAAGATATCTTCAACATCAAGGATTTGATTTCGAAGAAACAGATTGAAGCGCTGCAGAAGAATTGCGAAGAATTCAACATCCCCTTGATGGACATCGGAACTGCCAACCAAGGGATCGTGCACATGGTCGGACCGGAATTGGGTGCAACCCAACCCGGCAAGATTGTTGTCTGCGGAGATTCGCATACGGCTACACATGGCGCTTTCGGAGCGATGGCATTCGGTATCGGCAGCTCGGAGGTGGAGCATGTTTTTGCAACGCAGTCCATCTGGCAGAAGAAACCGAAGTCGATGGGCGTCAAAATCACCGGCAAATTACCTGCAGGCGTCTATGCGAAAGATATCATCCTGCACCTGATTGCGACCTACGGGACAGCCTTCGGGAGTGGCTACGCGATTGAATTCTACGGGGATACTGTGGAAGCTTTGACGATGGAGGAACGGATGACGATCTGCAATATGTCCATCGAATTCGGGGCTAAAATCGGCATGATGGCACCGGATCAGACTACCTACGATTATCTGCGCGGCCGTCGCTATGCACCAGAAAACATGGAAAAAGCCATTGCCGATTGGGAGACGTTGAAGAGCGACCTTGATGCTGTCTATGATACTGACATCGCTATCGATGTTTCCGACTTGGCGCCTTATGTAACATGGGGAACGAACCCCGGTATGGGCGTGCAATTCGGCGAGAAATTCCCTGAAATTCAGGACAAGAATGACGAGCGCGCTTATAACTACATGGATCTGCAACCCGGTCAAACCGCGGAAGAGATTCCATTGGGCTTTGTCTTCATCGGCTCCTGTACAAATGCGCGTCTGTCCGATCTGATCGAAGCAGCGAAGTACGTCAAGGGCGGGAAAGTTCCTGCTCACATCCAGGCTATGGTCGTTCCGGGCAGCCGGACAGTCCGTGATGCTGCAGCGGAGTTGGGATTGGACAAAATCTTCATCGATGCAGGATTTGAATGGCGCGAACCAGGCTGCTCGGCTTGTTTGGGGATGAACCCGGATAAAGTGCCTGCCGGCGTACACTGTGCCTCGACTTCCAATCGTAACTTCGAAGGCCGTCAAGGTAAGGGTTCGCGGACGCACTTGGTCAGCCCGGCCATGGCAGGCGCTGCAGCAGTGAACGGTAAATTTGTGGACATCAGAAAGGAAGCAGTGACTTATGGAGCCAATTAAAGTACATAACGGTAAAACCGTTGCCTTGATGAACAACAACATCGACACCGACCAAATCATCCCGAAAGTATTTCTGAAACGGATCGAAAAAACGGGCTTCGGCGCTTTCGTTTTTGATGAATGGCGTTTCCTGAAAAACGGCGACCCGAATCCGGAGTTCCCTTTGAACGATGCCGACCGCCAAGAAGCAACGATCCTCGTAACAGGGGATAACTTCGGCTGCGGCTCTTCCCGTGAACATGCCGCTTGGGCATTGAAGGATTACCGTTTCCGCGTCATCATCGCCGGCAGTTACAGCGATATCTTCTACATGAATTCCTTGAAGAATGGCTTGTTGTTGATTGAGTTGCCGCAAGAGCAGCGTGACGCTTTGGCGCAGTTGTCTGCGGATGAAACCATCCAAATCGATTTGCCGAATCAAGTAGTCAGAACCAGCACTGCAGAGTATCCTTTCGCCATCGATCCGACTTGGAAGCACAAATTGGAAAACGGCATCGACGACATCACCGAAACGATGGCCTATAAAGATGAGATTGATGCGTATGAAGCAAAATGGGACAATATTTACGCATAGATGAAAGAAGCGAGAAATTTCCTTCAATTGGAGGGAAATTCTCGCTTGTTTTTTTGAATTAAGGTAAGATGGAGCTGTGTCAAGGTCTATGAAATATGACGATATGTTGTCGTTGTCGCTAAAAAAACATTATCCTATACTGCTTTATGTTATAATATCTTGTCTGTCGTTAAGCCCCGATTTGAGGATATCTGCAGAAAAAGGCCCGCAGGATGGATGAATGAATTTTCCCTACAGGAGGAATGAATAAGATGAGTAGAGCTTTAATTATTGGTGCCGGTGGCGTTTCCAACGTCGTATGCCATAAATGTGCCCAAAATTCAGAAGTGTTCGAAGAATTTATGATTGCTAGTCGTACAAAGTCAAAATGCGATGAAATCAAAGATCGGATCGAAAGCGGTATTTATGCTGGGCGTTCCAAAATCACGACTGCCCAAGTGGATGCGAACAATGTTCCTGAATTAGTGGCGCTAATCAATGAATACAAACCGGATATCGTGATTAATGTGGCTTTGCCATACCAAGACTTGACCATCATGGATGCCTGTCTTGAAACAAAAACAGATTATGTCGACACAGCGAACTATGAACCGGAAGATACAGCTAAATTTGAATACAAATGGCAATGGGATTACCGCGAACGCTTCGAAAAAGCCGGCATCACCGCTTTGTTGGGATCAGGCTTTGACCCGGGCGTAACGAGCGTATTCTCCGCCTATGCCCAAAAACACCATTTCGACGAAATCCACACAATCGATATCTTGGACTGCAATGGCGGCGACCATGGTTATCCTTTCGCAACCAACTTCAATCCGGAAATCAACATCCGCGAAGTTACCGCAAACGGCAGCTATTGGGAAAACGGTAAATGGATCGAAACGGAACCGATGGAAATCAAACGCGAGTATAACTTCGATCAGGTCGGCAAAAAAGACATGTACTTGCTGCACCACGAAGAAATCGAATCTTTGGCTTTGAACATCAAAGGCATCAAACGCATCCGTTTCTTCATGACTTTCGGCGAAAGCTATCTGACGCATTTGAAGGTGTTGGAGAATGTCGGTATGACTTCCATCGAGCCAATCGAATTCGATGGCAAACAGATCGTGCCGCTGCAATTCCTGAAAGCCGTATTGCCTGACCCAGCTTCATTGGGACCGCGCACTAAAGGCAAAACGAACATCGGAAACATCTTCACCGGCATCAAAGACGGTAAAGAGAAGACATACTACATCTATAACGTCTGCGATCATGAAGCATGTTACAAAGAAGTCGGTTCGCAAGCTGTTTCCTACACAACTGGTGTTCCAGCGATGATCGGGGCAGCTATGGTCTTGACCGGACAATGGAAAAAACCAGGTGTGTACAACATCGAAGAATTTAATCCGGATCCATTCATGGAAGCATTGAACGTCTACGGCTTGCCTTGGCAAGAGGACTTCAATCCTACCTTGGTCGATTAGGAGGTACGGATGGACACTACAATCGATTTTCAAGCCTTGCCGACACCCAGCTATGTGGTGGATGAAACCTTATTGCGCCGCAATCTGGAAATCCTGAAATCGGTCAAGGATCAGACGGGCTGCAAGATTTTGTTGGCCCAGAAAGCTTTTTCGATGTATCATTTCTACCCTTTGGTCGCGGAGTATCTGGACGGCACGACCGCCAGCTCTGTCCACGAAGCGCAATTGGGTCATGAGGAATTCGGCAAGGAGACGCATGTCTTTGCGCCGGCTTTCAAGAAGGAAGAAATGGAGGCGTTGCTCCCGATTGTGGATCACATCGTCTTCAATTCCCCTAACCAAGTGAAGTTGTATGCCGAAATGGTGAAAAATAGCGATCGCCCGATCGAAATCGGTCTGCGCGTCAATCCGGAGCTGTCCACTCAGGACCATGCACTCTATGACCCAGCCAGTCCATTTTCGCGTTTGGGTACGACTGCTGTCAATTTTGATGAAAGCCAAGTCGAACTGTTGGACGGTCTGCATTTCCACACCCTTTGCGAACAGGGTTCCGATGCTTTGGAAGCGACACTGGTCGCATTCGAGGAGAAATTCGGGAAATACTTGCATGGCATGAAATGGGTGAACTTCGGAGGCGGACATCATATCACCAAAGAAGGATACGACATCGCCAAATTGGTGAAAATCGTCAACTACATCAAAGAGAAATATGCTGTGCAAGTCTATCTTGAGCCTGGCGAAGCGATTGCTTTGAATGCGGGCTTCCTTGTTGCGAGTGTGCTGGAAACGACCTACAACCAGATGAATCTGGCGATTCTGGATACATCAGCGACTTGCCACATGCCTGACGTATTGGAAATGCCTTACCGTCCGTTCATCATCGGTTCCGGCGAAGCGGATGAGAAGGCACATACATACCGTTTGGGCGGACAGACTTGCTTGGCAGGTGACGTCATCGGGGATTATTCTTTCGATGAACCTTTGAAGGCGGGCGACCGCCTGATTTTCACGGACATGGCTATCTATTCCATGGTGAAGAACACGACCTTCAACGGCATCCAACTGCCGGCCATCGCTGCCCATACGGTCAAAGACGGCACGAAAGTCATCAAGACCTTTGGCTACGAAGATTTCAAATCAAGACTATAGTTTTTAAATTAGGGCTGTCTCTGAGGAGGCAGTTTTTTTGCTGTTCTCCGGCGAGGGGGGCTTGTCCGGAGTTGAGGACCACATTCTGATGGTCTCCTCCTGTGGGCAGAAGCCCCCTCGGAGAAGAGACATAATATTACCTGTCTACTCCGGCGAAAGAAGCCTCGCCGGAGTTGCGGGGCAAAAAATGTACAGCCATTGAAAATACAATATGGCTGCAAACGATTTGGTTCAAGTGACAAAACCGGACGTGTCCGGTATAATCAAATTGTCGAATATTGCGCATAATTCCAATAGAAAGGGGAATGACATGAGGAGAAAAATGGTAGTGTCATCGATGGCGGTACTGGCTTTATGGGGGTGCGCGAATGAACCGGATACGGTTTCTGAAGTTGCATCCGCAAATGACTCTTCCGAACAAAAGGATGTTGCAGCAGTAGCTGAGGAGGAGAAAGTCATTTCCTTCATCGGAGTCGGGGACAACCTGATCCACGATTCTATTTTCCGGGATGCGGAACTGGCGGACGGCACTTATGATTTCAAATTTATCTACGAGAATGTGGCGGAGGATATCGAAGAAGCCGATATTGCTTTCCTGAACCAGGAAACAATCAGCGCTGGGGACGATTATGCCTATTCCGGCTATCCGGCATTCAATACACCACCCGAAATCGCCCAGGACATGAACGATCTGGGATTTGATTTGGTCAACGGCGCAACGAACCATGCACTTGATTTTGATTATCCCGGCGCCCTCAATTCCCTGGCAGTCTGGAATGAACAGGAAAATGTTGTCTACACGGGCATCTATGAGAGCCAGTCGGATCGCGATGAAATCCGGACGATTGAAAGGGATGGCGTCACGTTCTCTTTCTTGACCTATACTTACGGGACGAACGGTATTCAGCCCGACACCTCCTATCGCGTTTCGTACTTTGATGAAGCGCTGATTCGTCAGGATGTGGCCAATGCCAAAAACGTCAGCGATGTTGTCATTGTTTCGGCGCATTGGGGTGACGAAAACACGCAGGAAGTCAATGAAATGCAACGCACGTATGCCCAACTGTTCGCCGACTTGGAGGTCGATGTCGTCATCGGGACCCATCCGCATATTCTACAGCCGATCGAGTGGGTCACCGGAGTAAATCAAAACAAAACACTCGTGGTCTATTCGTTGGGGAATTTCATCGCGCATTCAATGACTGATTACAATACGCTCGGCGGCATGGTGACTTTCGATTTTGTCGTTGCCGATGATGATACGGTGACCGTCGAAAATGTCCAATTCGAGCCTACCGTTTCGCATTATGTGGCGGATCCGGGGAATGTCGAGAACACAAGGCGTGATTTCAAAATCTACAAGTTGGAAGATTACTCTGAAGAGTTGGCCTCAGAGCATGGGTTGAACGGTTATGAAGGATTGCAAGTAACGCCGGATAACTATCTTTCCATGGTGAAGAACGTCATCCCTGCAGAAATGCTGGATTAACGGAAAAAATACAATAATGCATTTTTTTGAAGGCGTCGGTAATCCGCGGTGCGGCAACCATTTTTTGAAAAGAAACACTGTTGCATCCGAGGCCTTCTGAAAAGTGCTTACTAATTATTGACGAAACCGCTTATTTATTCTATATTGTATACAGGTAGAAAATCCTATCGTGATATTCTATCCAACCCTGAAAGACTCCTACAACATAAGTCGGTGATAACGTCACCGCACCACCAGAAATACATCCTCCGCTCAATCCATTGAGCAAACCATCTAATCACTTTCACAAACTTTCTTCCTGAATCAGACAAAACCACCGATTTAAACAAATGCGTTCGCGTTGAACTTAAGTTTATGATCGGCTCGTTTCACAAGGCATCCCGTAAGTCCCCTTCAGCAAAACATACCCAATTTAACTCTTCACATATTTAATTTCAAATACATTCAATGAAAAAATCGCAGAGAAATCAGCATATTTTGTATGCCTATAAAGATTCAATTGAGCAAATGGTGCATGCTTAAATCACAAGTGTCACTATCGATAGGTAAGTTGTTTCAACAAACTTATTTAGCATGCGGAAATAGTTATTTTGATATATGTACCTCAAAGGTTGGCTGCCGGCAATTTTGAAGGCGTCCATTTTATTCGGATACATTATCCGAAAATTCCACGTTTTACCCCTCCCATTGATTATTCCCTGTTCTCGATAGATCCGTTTTGAGTAAAGCAGTTTGTCACTGTTCATTGTATCCGGTCCTTAAAGGCCCCTGGATTGAATCAAGCAAAGTCCGTATTTTCGGATGATTGGCTAACTTGTGTGATTCATCAGCAGTTTCAATCCACTGCGCCAGTCACTTGTACCGTCACTTTCTAAATATAGAGGAGATGGAGGAGTATGAGAAAAAAACGTTTTTTACTGTTAGACAGAATTGTCTTTTGGCTGATAACATTGATGACAGTTATGCCATCTTTTTTGTCAGCCTACACCGCAATCGATGTATTAGCCGCAGATATCGGAACCGTCCAAACATCACTAACGATGGATGATGGGACTGCGAGTGCAACCGGAACGGTCAACGGATCAGGAACCGCTGTTGATTGGGTTGTGACCGTAACAAAATTTGATTCGGCGGATGAACGGGCACCGAATCTGGAGCTTGAATACAGCAGCGGACTAGGCACACCGTATAATATTAGTACGAATGTTCAACAAATCAATCGTACGGATATCGGAGCGGTGACAGTCTTTAGAGGATACACCTACAGCACAGCCGCAGAAACACTCACCATGACTTTCACCACCGATATTACAGACCCCATTTCCGAAACAGTATCCATCAAAATGCTGGCAGGCACTGTCAACGAAGCAGAATCCGGAACTGTTGAAATTCTCTCATCAGGAAACACAAAAACCATATCTCTAGCGAATCCGATAGCCAAAGCGGCAGCAGAAGCAGCAGCCCAGGCGGAAGCGGAAGCAGCAGCCCAGGCAGAAGCGGAAGCAATAGCCCAGGCAGAAGCGGAAGCAATAGCCCAGGCAGAAGCGGAAGCAGCAGCCCAGGCAGAAGCGGAAGCAGCAGCCCAGGCATCATCGGAAACGGCACCCGAGGTTCCAGAAACGGAAGTCATTGAAGAGGCTCAAGTTGAGCCTGGTAGAGAGCCAGCAGCAACTCCAGAAACAACCGATCTTGCAACGGAAGAAGTTGTTCAGGAAGCTGATACCCTTGCACCTCAGGAAGTGACTATAGCTGAAGAGCCATGGATCAAATCCGATTTGGATGATTACCCTCCAGGAGGACTGGTAACATTAACTGGAGCGGGGTGGACTGAAGATGTAGAAGTAAATATAATCGTAGATGATATCTCGACAGATCCTCAATCTTGGCGTTTGGAAGAAACAATCGCCGTAAATGAGGACGGTACCCTAGAATTCAGCTTCAATCTCCCAGAATGGTTCGTTGCCAACTACAAAGTCACCGCAACCGGCGTCACAACCGGAACTGTCGCTGTTACGGAATTCACCGATTCCAAGGGAAGCTATAAACTCACCTATTCTGCTTACGATCCCGACTACTATAGTTTCAAAATGCCGAGTGATTACCCGTCATTACCAACAGGGCGGGCATCTAATCCGATGTTGGGTACTAATAGCACACATACAGTGACATCGTTGATGCCAGACAACCTTGCGCTTGGCCAAATTGTTCCATTCCAAGTAAAGATAGATGTCAGCGGGAGTGTAATGCCGGAAAACGGAACAATTAACATGACTCTTGTTTGGGATACAATTACCAATAATTCAGAGGATTTTGGATATGATCCTGCATATAAAGTACTTGCCGCGTTTGTTGATTATGGTGATCCATATATTTATGATCCCGGCAGTAATGCAACAGTTTCAGGAATCACAAATTCTCCTTTATCCGGAACAGAAATAAAGGAAACCATTACTGTAACCGGACTCGATAATGGTGATAAAATTATTGTCGAAATTTGGGTTGTTCTGAAAAAATCAATAGCGTTAGGTACAGGAAGTAATTTTCAGACTGCGTTAGATAATGCCAAAACAGTAGCTGCATCACCTGAAACAATATCGACTGGGAATCAGACGATCCCTATGCTGCAAGTGGGGAATTTTTTCTCGGCAGATGCTGATGTAAGCATCATAAAAACTGACTCTCCGGATCCACTATACCCTGGTGAAACCTTGACGTATAACATCACTGTCACCAATAATTCTCCAACAGTCGTTGCCAATGGAATCGTCGTGACCGACACACTAGACCCCAATGTGACATTTGTCAGTGCAAGTGATGGCGGAACGCACAATGGAGGCCTAGTAACATGGCTACCATTCGCATTAGAACCATTAGCGACTAAAACTTTCACGCTTACGACAACGGTTAATCTGAATGCCCCAACTGCCTACGCCGGCACCTTGCCGGATAACCGAGGCAGTAACTTCGTACCAACAACTCTCCCTCTTACCCCCGCTCCGGACCTGTTGAATGTGGTCCGAATTTTATCCATGGTCACCACAGACCCTTATTTAACAGATAATGCATGGCGTGAGCCAACCAATGTCATTCCGTTGAAAGCCGTGACAGCCTATAAGGTTTGGTCAGGCGGACCGACAAGTGATCACGTTCCAGTAATCATGGCCCTATACAGACACGTAGGAACGGGCACACCAGAATTGGTGACCGGCGTTACGCCGACCATCACTCCAACAACGGGAACAGCAGACATGTTCACCTATACATGGACAGGCTTAGAGACATATAGTCCGACTTTGGAACTCTATATTTACACAGTAGATGAAGTGAATGAACTCGGGGAATCGATTTCGATTCCGAATTATGTCAAATCGTTCTCCACAAATCCTTTTACTGGTTTCATGACCATCACCAACACTTATCAAAGTCCGGATACAGATATCAATGCGATCAAACGTTGGGTGAATGGTCCGGAAGATAAACCAACCGTTTATTTCCAACTTTATCGCAAAGCTGGCGAAACCGGAACGGAAGAGACGGTTGGAACTCCGCAGCTGATAACGGATGTTAACCAAACAGGAACTTATGATGTTCCCGTACCATTCGGTTTGCAGGATGGAACGAACACGGCAGGGGTTGCCTACATCTATTATGTGGATGAAGTGGATGCCTCGGGAACCCGGATATCCATTCCTGGATTCACAAAAACGATTTCTGAAGACGGATTGACGGTCACGAACACCTTCAAGCCATCCCTTGTATTGACGAAAGTCGATATTGATGGCGAGACGCCTCTGATTGGTGCTAAGTTTGTTATTTATAGTGGTGACGAGAATAGCCCATCCGGAGACCCGATTCAATCGGAACAAACAACTGACGCCGCCGGTAAAGTAACCTTCCCAGCTTTAGAAGATGGTACTTACTGGGTTGCTGAAACACAACCTCCTTCCGGTTATAACTGGCTCTCTGAACCAATCGGGCCATTTGTTGTAGCTGAAGGCGTCATCACAGGTCCAGAAGCGTATACACCGGTGCAACTGGTGGATGATACGACTGGTGAAATCACAGGGAATTACGAAATTACAGTAGAAAACAGACCTTTGACCGAATTACCGCAGGCCGGCGGATTCGGGATATTCCCCTTCATTGGCTTGGGAATCGGTTTGATGGCTTTAGGCATCTTTACAGAAAAAAGAAACAAAAAAAGAGGAAAAGTCGAGGAGGAAAAGAAAATGGGTAAAATGAGCAGATTCATCAGTCGAATTGTGTCATTTTTGATGGTGTTGACTGTGGTATTGCCAGTTATGGCAAGCGCTTCGGAACTTAATTCAATAGCACCTGTGGGACCGCCAGAACCACCAGCAACTACGGCAGTCACCATCCATAAAATCGTCGGAGATGCTGGGATAACTGAGCAGAGTCACAATGGAGGGGTGCTTACTCCAGCTGCTATTACAGCTCTATTAGGACACAACGCTGTGGAAAATAACCTAGGGGTTGAGTTCACAGTGTGGAGATTGAAAGATACGGCAGGTGTGAACCTGGCCGATGGATTGTCTGATGCTGAAAAAAACATCATTAAAGGAATGAACGACACTGATTTGGTAAATGCATTCACTGGCCCAGCTATCCCTGGCATTAGCCCAGCTAGCCCTGAAATAGTAGCAGCTGGAGCAATTACTAATTTCGGAACTGGCTACTATTTCGTACAAGAAACCAAAAAACCTGCTACCTTGGTGACACAAATAGGTGTGCCGTTCTTTATGGAATTGCCGGTATTGACTTCAAATCCTGACACTCCTGACTATCTTGACACTTATCTTCCAGAATTACACCTTTATCCAAAAAACGTAATTGAAAGTGACATGCCTGTCATCGACAAAGATGTCGAAGCTAAAGGTCAAGATGATGCAGGTTATGATGTTGGCTGGGATTTCGACTATCTGATTTATCCGAAAGTACCACTAGGAATTAAAGATTATACGGTTTTCAAAGTATCAGATTCTCTAGACTCTAAATTGACTTATCTTGGTGGGGTTACAATCAGATACAATGATGGAGATCCATTTATTGAAGGTACAGATTATATCTTGGATGAAGCGGATCCGTTATTGCCGAACGGATTCAGTGTAACATTCACTGATGTCGGATTAGCAAAATTGGCAGTCGGAGTACCTACAGATAACACGGTAAACCTAAAGAACCTAGAAATCAAATTCCAAGCAGAAATCAATAACGAAGCTGTAATGGGAACTGATATCTATAACAACGCCACCTTGGATTATAACAATGGCTACATAACAACTACTCAGGTCGATGTGGATGATGATAAACAGCCAGAAGTCCATACAGGCGGACGTCAATTCGTCAAAGTTGACAATGCAACCGGAAATCCTACCACGGCTTTGGCTACGGCAAAATTTGTAATCGAAAATTCTGAAGGGAAATTTATGGTGAAGAACAGCATTACTGGTCACATTAGTTGGGTAGATAATCAAGGGGACGCAACTCAACTATCAGTTGACGGAACGACAGGTGCTTTCGAAATTAAAGGCCTAGCATACGGAGACTTGGGCGCAGCGGTCACTTATAAATTAGTAGAAGTCGTGACACCGACAGGCTATGTTACGATGAACCCAGTAGACTTCACTATTGATGCTACAACATACACTAATGCGACTGTCACGATAAGCCCAATGCTAATCCGCAACGTAAAACGTCCTATGATTCCTCAAACCGGCGGAATGGGAACAGTATTGTTCACTGTCGCAGGTTTGGCAATGATGACTGTCGCTGTGGTTGCCTTGAAGAAAAAAGAAGAAGCCTAACCGAATAGAATGATCCGGAAATGGGCGAGAGTAATCTCGCCTATTTCCATTTTATGGTATATAAAACACTATCAAAAAGAAAGCGATCGGGATCTAGATGGTTCGAATGCGCTTTCTTGTATGGTATAATGCTATTATAAAAATAACTCAAATTGCACATTTAATCTTAAATTTGACCTAATTCATCAGTGATACATACATCATAAAGACAGGTGGGATTTCGATGGAAGAGAAGAAGCAGCCAGTAAAAAAGAAAAAGGGCGGACTCTGGAAAGTGCTCATCCTGGTGATGGTGTTCACCGTAGGGCTGGGCATCTTCGCCTATCCTATCGTCAGCAATTACCTCTATGAACGGGCGGCTGATAGTGTCAATAATGACTTTGATAGTTCGGTAGCTAAAATAACAGACTCGGAAGTGGATGAGCGGCTTAAGTTGGCGGAAGCCTACAATGCCCTCCTATCGGGGGATTCGGATTCGGCCGCACTGGCGGACCCATATACGCAAGAGCAGATGGATGCCGGGTTGCAGGAATATGCACGAATGCTCGAAGTCGGTGAGCAGATCGGCCATGTCGTCATCCCGAAACTCGCCTTGGATGTACCGATTTACGCCGGAACTTCCGAAGCTGTATTGCAGAAAGGCATTGGGCATATGGAAGGGACATCGCTCCCAATCGGTGGTAACAATACACACGCAGTCCTGACGGGACACAGAGGATTGCCTGAAGCCGAGTTGTTCACTGAATTGGATGAACTCGAGATTGGGGATAAATTCTACATCAAATACATCGGCGGTACGCTGGCTTATCAAGTCGATCAGATAAAAGTTGTTGAACCCACAGATTTGAGCGAACTGAGTGTCGTCCAAGGACATGACTATCTCACCTTGTTGACATGTACCCCATATATGGTGAATTCCCACCGACTGCTTGTGAGGGCGCATCGCATTGAATACGTGGAAGCAGTTGAAGAAAATGAAATCAAGGAAAGTCAAACGAATTACCTGTACCGTAATCTGTTCTATGCGACATTGGCTGTTTTGATCATTGTATTGCTATGGTTGTTGCTGCATTATTTGCAGAACAGGAAGAAACGGAAAAGATAAGATTTGTCGGGTTAAAGATTGTTTCCTTGGCACTGCATTACATTTGCTGATAAGGATGGTGAAGTATGAAAAAAAGACCGATGAGATTCAGACCAGGAATATTGATTTTTCTGTTGGGTTTGGGGATTTTTGCTTATCCAGCCATCAGCAATTACATATATCAGAAAACTGCGGATACGGTCAACAACGACTTTGATGCAACTGTCGCCCAAATCGATGATTCGACCATTCAAGAAAACCTGAATTTAGCTTATGCATATAATGTCTTTCTATCGGAAACCACCGGGAACATCACTCTGGAAGACCCTTACACCCAAGAAGAAAAAGAAGCCGGGTTGGCCGAATACGCACGAATGCTGGAGGTTAATGAGCAGATGGGGCATGTGCAGATTCCCAAAATCGGCTTGGATGCTCCGATCTATGCGGGAACTTCAGAAACGGTACTACAAAAGGGAATCGGTCATATGGAGGGGACCTCGCTTCCGGTAGGTGGTGAAAGTACTCATGCTGTCATAACCGGTCACAGAGGATTGCCCTCTGCTGAGTTGTTCACGGAATTGGATGAATTGGAAATAGGCGACAAATTCTATGTCGAATACATCGGCGGTACATTGGCCTACGAAGTCGATCAGATCAAAGTTGTCGAACCGACCGATTTCAGTCAGATCACAATCGAAGAGGGGCAGGATTATCTGACATTATTGACCTGCACCCCATACATGGTCAATTCGCATCGTTTGCTGGTCCGTGGGTATCGGATTGAATATGTGGAAGCCCTCCAGGAGAAAGAAATCCGCGAGAACCAACTCGGCGGAAACTACCAGGAATTATTCTTCATTGCAGCAGCAGTGCTTGTAGTTGTTTTGTCCTTGGTCGGAGTAAAATTGTATTTATCTAAGAAGTAAGAGCCATCGTCGGAAACGGAATAAGCGGGGAAGGGGCATAAGAAATGCGCAGAGAAAAAACAAAAGGAAATACTCGCTACATTTTGCTTTTTCTGGTGGGTATGATGGTGTTTCTGTATCCGCTCTTCTCGAATCTTTATTATGATTACTATGTGTTGGACTTGCAACGCGACGAGGAGCTGGCTTTTGCTAATTTGGAATTGGACGAAGATGCCACCCTCGATGACGCCGATTTGGTTACAATCGCAACGGATCCGGAAATGACGCCTTTGTTGGATAAGAATCAGGATTACCTTTCGACATACAATGAATCTCTCTGGAATCAGTCCCTCTCCACAGTCGATCCTTTCGGTGAAGGTGAAATCACAGAGGATACGGTTCCGAAAGTCAGCGCTGATTACAGTTCGATTTTTGCATATATAGATATCCCTAAAATTAATCAGACACTTCCTATTTATCTGGGGGCGACAGATGAGCATCTTGCGGTCGGGGCAGCTGTGATTCAAGGGACGAGCTTGCCAATCGGGGGAAATAATACGAACTCCGTCATTTCCGGGCATACTGGGTTGGTTCAGAAGTTCTTCACGGATTTGCCGGAATTGGCTATCGGGGACACAATCACCATCACGAATCGGTGGGAAACACTCCATTATCGGGTCACCGGCAACATTCTGATTTGGCCAGATCAAAGTGAATATCTTGCGGTAATTCCGGAAAAAGATATGATCACGCTGCTGACCTGTTATGATGGTACCACCGCAAATGATCGTTTTTTGATATTCGCGGAAAGATGGTATCCGGAAGGCACCGTGCAGACTGCCGGAGAACAAATGGAACAAGCATCACCGGAATCTGACGATTCGGAAACGCAAATCGCTGCTGCCGATGAAACTATCAATCCTTCAGAATCCAATTCAGGAACAATTGATGATCCGACAAGTACGGAAACCGTGACGGGTGCCGAACCTATTACAGAAACAAATAGCGGCACAAGCCCGGACACCGCCCCAAGTTACATCACAACAGCGGAAGTTCAAGTCAAACCTTGGTATATGAAACTCGAAACTTACACGATTTCTGTTGCGGCATTGTTAGTGATAGTGCTGATACTGAATGTACGAAAGCGATTCAAAGAAAAATAAAAGCCTGACCAACAAGAAAGATGGAGGAGAAGGATATGGAATTAGTCATGCCTGACACAGGCGGTATCGGCACAACCTTATTTTTAGTGGTAGGACTGGGTATGATGATGGCTGCGTTATTTCTGCTACGTAAAAGTAAAAAATAATCTTTTCTTGAGTACAAAGACGACTGAAGAAGGCTAGCAGGTGCAATCCGATAAGGAAGCATCGGCTAGCCTCTCTTTTGTTTTCAAGGTTATCGTTATCCTTTGTGAAACCATCTGATTGATGTTAAGATGGTGGTGAAAACGATAACAATTTCTTTGTGAAGCAAGGGGGATGCGTTATGGATAAGGAAGTTCATCAACTGATCGAAATCGCTGAAATTGCGATGCAGGCGAACGACTATACTCATGCTGAGAAAAAATACATCGATGCTTTATATTTGCTGGATGACCCGAAATCGGAAGAATACCAAAGAGTCGTAAACTTGCTGGCGAAGTGCTATGCCGCGCAGAAAAATTTTGCTGGAGCCAAAGAATGTCTCGAGGAACTGTTGTTTTACGCAAAAAAAAACAAAGACCTGGAGAAGGAAGCCGAGTATCTGCATGCCTTGGCGGTGAATACCCGCAACATGGAAGAATACGATTTGGCATCTCTGATGTGTGAGGAAGAAATCACTTTCCGGCTGACACATTTCCCTGATGATTATTGCGGATTAGCGCGAAGCTATCATGAAGCGGCCACGCTGTCATTGCTGCAACGGAATCCAATGAAGGGAAAAATTAATCTGGACAAGGCAAAACAATATGCCGATAAGTCGGGAGATGAAGAATGCCAAGCCGGCATCATGCGCGGCCTCGGCGATTATCACTTCACCCTCAATGAATTGCAAAGCGCCCGGGATTCCTATCTGGAAAGCCATGCCTTATACATGAGAAATAGAAATGAAGAAGCGGCAGATGAACTGCTGACAAGGCTGAAGCGCGTTGAGGACGTACGGTGAGAACCAAACCATGCCAATTTGGACCGTTCCGATCCCTACTTAAACGAAAAAAGCAACCTGTTCCCAGGTTGCCTGCATTTTTTATAAAATCGATAAGATATCCGAAGGTGTCTTGAAGATGTGATCGGCATCGAATCCTTCTGACGTATGCGATCCCCATTCAGCCAAGCCGAAAGCGACTTCGGCATTGCGTGCGCATTGGTTGTCGTAAATGGAATCCCCGATGTAGATGGCTTCATTTTCGGAAACGCCTAATCTGCGCAAACATTCCGTCAAAGGTTGTCCGGAAGGCTTGTGTTCTTCTGTATCGCTGGATGTGATGATGACGTCAAAATAGTCATCCAAACCGTATGGTGTGATGTTCAGCTCGTAACTCTCTTTTGTCTTGGAGGTGACAATACCCAGCAGATGATTGTTTTCCTTCAAATAACGCAGTGTATCTTCCATTCCGGCAAAGATACTCACGCTGTCCGCATAAGTTTTCGATTGTGCACTCCACTTCGGATGCAGCTCGGCAGCCTCTGCAGGTGTGAAGCCCAAAGACTGCAAGCCCTCCATGCCCGGTATGCCGAAAATTGTACGCATGTCTTCCGGGGTTGCAGGTCGGCCGGCATGTTCCTGAAGGACATCATCCAGACCTCTGAAGATGGAATCTTCGGTATCCACAATTGTACCGTCAACGTCAAAAATAAATGTATGAATCATATAACCAGCTCCCTTGAAATAGTCCAAATCATTATAGCACAGCATGGAACAGTAATAAAACAACCCCGAATGATGCAATCGCATTAAAAAAAGGTTACAATGTCCCGTGTTCGTTTGGCAATAGCGTTCATTGGTTATATACTATACCTTTAGGAGCATGCAATGTTGCTAGAAGAATTAGGTCGGCGTTGCCGAGTTTTTATAGAGTAAGGGGAATTGAAACATGGCTTTAAACGACAAAGAATCAAGAATACTGAGCTACATAAAGGAAAATCCTTTCATTTCGCAGCAAGACTTAGCTACAAAAATCGGCCTCTCACGTCCTGCGGTGGCGAATATCATTTCCGGCTTAGTGAGACGGGGATACCTTTTGGGGAAAGCCTATGTCATCAATGACACGCGACCGATTGTCTGTATCGGCGCTGCCTGCATCGATCGCCGTTATTTTGTGGAAGGTGGTCTAATTCATGGACAATCGAACAATGTCACTTCGCAGACCTCGATCGGCGGGGTTGCTCTCAGCATCGCTGAGAATCTGGGCAGGCTGCAGGAAGATGTCGTTATGCTATCTTTAGTGGGAGACGATGCGGAATGGCATACGATTGAGGAATCCATGCGCCCGTTGATGAAGACATCCGAAGTGGAAATGGTCCCTGGATTTTCGACAGGAACCTTTATGGAAGTCATCGATGAATCAGGTAAGATGATCATCGGATTGGCAGAGATGGATATCTATGAATACATGCAGCCGAAATGGTTGTTGAAACATCTGGCGACACTAAAACGGGCGAAGATGATCATAATCGACTCGAACTGTCCGAAAGAAAGCGTGGAGCACTTGCTTGAAATCGGCGCGAAGTACAATATTCCGGTCACCCTAGTCAGCGCATCCTTGCTGAAGCTGTATAATATCCCGGAAAATCTGAAGGGTTTGAAATTGCTGATTACGAAGCATGACGAAACTGAGAAACACTTCGGGATTGAAATCAAGGATGATGCCTCTTTGCGGGAAGCTTTGCAGCTTTGGTTGGATAAAGGGGTGCAGCATGTCATCATCACCAAAAACAGTCAGAGCGTCGGCTATGCCAGCGAAAAATACGGCATGCACGTCTATGACCTGAAGAACAGCAACAGCGACACCTACATATGGGGAACGAACGAAGCGCTCTGTGCCGGAATCGTGTATTCCTACTTGAGGACTGATGATATTTCGGAAATGATCCAGACTGGCTTAGTGAATGCCGTCATGTCATCGAAATCAGCCTACAAAGTCCGTCCGAACCTATCTCAAGCAGTATTGCGCAAGGATGTCAAAGAAATCGGTCAATTGGAAAGCAGAGAAATTTAGATGGACAAGAGCTTTCAGCTCAAGTGAAATGAAGCTATACCCCGATGGAATATTCATCGGAGTAACAAAATAACCAAAAAGAGCCTGCCACCCGGGCTCTTTTTTGGTTTGTAAATTTATCAACCGAAGCACCGCTAATCTTTTGTTTCTTCCGTAAGTATAGTAAAATAAGAGTAAGGAAAGCGTTTTCTGGTTGATTATTCCAAAGGAGTGAGTTTGAATGGTTCAGTATAAAAACATATTGATCCCAGTGGACGGATCGGAGGCTTCGATCAAGGCGTTCAAACAGGCGGTCCATATCGCTGAAAGGAACGATGCCGCGCTTTATCTTGTTGCGATACTTGATAAAAAAGATAATGCCGATGAAGCTGCACAGCTGCAGAAAGATAAGGACTCTTTATTCGATGAATTTGACAGATACGCGCGGGCAAACGGGGTCGCGGTGCACAAGGAAATGCGCACTGGCAGCCCTAAGGAAATGATTGCGAAGACGCTTGTGGAAGAATGGAATTGTGATTTGATTGTAATGGGTGCGACCGGTAAAGGCACCATCGCAAAATTGGTGGTCGGTTCAGTGACGAATCATGTCATCAAGCATGCACCGTGCGATGTATTAATTGTAAGGGAAGATTGATCAGACGCTTTTGAACCAAAGGATCAGGAGACGCAAAAAAAGTCCAGTTACGTAAATGTAGCTGGACTTTCCTTTTTTCTACACAATAATTTTAGCGGTGCTGCCTTCCGCGGTGCGGTCGATTTCGATGTGGACTGGTATCCGCGTCTTTAGTTCCTCGACGTGTGAGATGATGCCGACCAGACGTCCGCTGCTGTTCAGGGAGAACAACGCTTCGATTGCGGAATCCAATGATTCGGGGTCCAGCGAACCGAAGCCTTCATCGATGAACAGCGTATCGATCTGGATGCCCCCGCTGCGGCTCTGCATCACATCGCTGAGTCCAAGGGCGAGCGCAAGGGATGCCTTGAAGCTTTCGCCTCCCGATAACGTTTTGACGCTGCGGGTTTGACCGGTGTAATGGTCGAATACATCCAGGTCCAGACCTTTGGCTCCGGCACCTTTTCCCTTATCTTCCTTCCGCAACAACAGGTAACGGTTGTTGGTCATCTGTTGGAAGCGAAGGTTGGCGGCTTCGATGATTTCCTCGTAGTAGATCGCCAGCACATAGCGCTCGAAGGAAATATAGTCGGTTTCTTTGGTGCCGTTGGCGATGTCAGACAAGGTCCTGTATTTCTGGTAATCGGCAATGATCTGCTGCTGCTTTTTGTAGATTGCGGCGATTTCTTGGGCCGCTTTTCTGAGCATTTGGATGTCGCCTGCGAGCTGGTCTTTTTGCTCTTCCGATTCGCGGATGGCATTGTCGAGAAGCACTTTTTGCTCGGCGCAGGAGGCGATTGTCTGATCCGGATCCAACGCGGCTGCGGCTTTCTTTTGATCGCGCAAACGGGTCACTGTGACATTCAGGTCGTCTTCATGACTGCGGATCCGTTTCTGGATGTCCAGACACAGAGCCTTATCCAAAATCAGATGGTTGAAAGGTTCTTCCAGACCGGCAGCATCCAGTGCCGTTGTGTATATCGTCTCAGCATCCAGCAAAGCAGTTGTGGCTTCCTCTACCTGAGCTGAGTAGGTGGTCCGGTTGGCAAGGCAGACAGCAAGCTGTTTCTCGAGTTCCGTCAGCTCGCTTTTCAGTTTGTTGTAGTTGCCTGTGCAAGTATCAATCTTTTCGCTGAGCTGCAGGATCTCTTTTTGCACGGTTGCGATGTTCTTGTCGCCCAAAACTTGTTTATCCTGGTCGATTTCGGCCAACAGGTCCCGGGAAAGGGTTTCGTTCAAGAGCAGCGTTTGCTGAAGGGCAATACGGTTTTGGTCGATCGCCTGCAGTTTCGCTTCGATGTCGCTTTGCTCTCTGAAGAGGGCATCTTCTTCATCAAGCACCTTCTGTATATTTTTCATTTCCAAGAGGAATGCTTTTTCCGACGCAATCTCCGCATCGCGTTTTTCTTGCTGCTCCTGTTTGTAGCTTTCGAAAGTTTCAGCTGGGACGGCGAACTCATCGAAGAGATCAGCCAGCTGTTTTCGGATGCCGGAAAGTTCGGCAGTTGCCTGCTGGTAATCCGCATAGGCCTGATTCCGTTTTTTCTCCAGCAACTCCCGGTCCTGATCCGAAAGGGTGTCCGCCGTTTTTTTCGCGGGGGCGGGATGGTGTGTTGAACCGCAGACAAGGCAAGCCTCTCCGCCAACCAACTGTTCGGCTAAGATGCCGGCGATGTTGCGGTTGTAGAGGAGGGTTTCATCCTTGAACTGTTGATCGACCGTCACGTATGCTTTTTCGAGAATCAGGAATCGCTCGCCTTTTTCAAGTTGTTCAGCCAACAATTTTTCGGCCTGGACGATCCTTTTGTGGAGCTGATCGGATTGCTGCACGTTCATTCTGCAGGCACTCAATTGCTCTTGCATGATGGCAGCATCCTTTTGGGCTCGTTTCACCGTTACTAGCTTCTGCTGGCATTGTTCCTGTTTTATTTTTTGCGCTTGCAGGAGTTCCGCATGTTTCTGCAGTTCTTTCGTGGCATCTTCGCACGCTTTTTGGCAACTAGCCAGTTCTTTCTCTTTCTTAGCCAATGCGACAAGCTGTTTTTCCTGTTCCTTTGCGGCATCGACCTGTTCACGCAAGTCCGGAATCAGGGAAATCGCAACTTCAGCAGCTTCGAACGCCGGCTTTTTATCGCGAGAATCCTGATTCAATTGGTCGAAAAGATCGTCATTTTGTTTGGCTTGTTCCTGTTTTGCATCCTTGTTAGTGACTGCAGCGACGCACAGCAATCTTTTTTCCTCGGCTTTGACGGCTTGTTCATGGCGTTCCAACTGCCGTTTCCATTCGAGGGCAGAAGATTCCTCTTGCTCAAGAACTTTCAGTCTGACTTCCAGCTGTGCGATGTCTTCCAGCAATTTGATGGTATCGCTAGTGGATTGGCTTTGTAGACGCAAAGCCGCGAGCTGCAGTTCTTTGGCGTTGCGTTCTTCTTCGAGGGCCGCCAACAGTTCCGCGATCCGAACGAGAATGCGTTCGGTGTCCTGTAAGATGAGCACTTCCTGCAAGGCGTCGTCATATATTCCGGAGGCAAACGAGTAGGCTGTCTGAAGCGAGTCCTGTGCGGAAGTCGCTTGGCTTTGCAGGGATTTGGCTTTCTCCTTCAGCTCCTCCTGGAAACTTTTCAGGATTTCGGTCCCAAAAATGTTCCGGAAGATCATCTCTTTTTCGTTGCTGTTCGATTCGAGCAGTTTCTTGAACTCTCCCTGTGGCAACATTACGATCTGTTTGAATTGCTCGTAGTTCAAGGAAAGCAGCTGTTCTATTTCCGCATTGGCATCGCGCGCTTTCGTCGTCACGGTGTCGTCATGGTAAAAGGCCACATCAGCCAGAAGGTTGATGATTTTACCGCTCTTTCCAGGACCCGTCTGGGCAGGGGAGCGTCTGACGCGGTAAGTCTTTCCGTTGTATTCGAACGTCAGATCGACGTAGCAGATGGCTTCTTCCGCTGCAAACTGGGACTTGAACGTGTCCTTTTCCCGGCTGCTGCCGCTGGCGACGTCGTAAAGTGCGTATGCAATGGCGTCGAAAATCGTGGTTTTGCCGGCACCTGTTGGCCCGCTCACAAGGAACAGCGTTTGGTTCTGGAATTGCGTGAAGTCCAATACGATTTTTTCTTTGTATGGCCCGAAGGCACTCACTTCTAGTCTTAAGGGTCTCATCTAATCTTTCCTTCCCAGAGCGGCAAAGACATCCGCGACGATTTTTTGACCGGATTCATCCAATTCTATGGCGCGGTATTGCTCATAAAAATCCTTGAAGAGATCCGGGTAGGACAACTGTTGGAGATCTTCGCGGTTATGCTGCAGGGCCACCGATTCGGTTTCTCTCCGGCTGACGTATTCGAGACCCATCGCGTGTGGATAGCGACGGCGCAATTGATTCATCGCATCCAGTACATATTCCGTATCCTCCAGTTCAAAAAACAGGTAATCGTCGGATTGGCCGTTCATCAACTCGGAAAATGTGCTTCTGATTGTTCGCATATCGCGCAAAGGCTTGATCCGGAGCGGTTCGATCTCCAGCTTGTCTTTTTCTATCGTTACGATGCTCGTCTGCTTTTGATGCGGAGTTTCCGATTTTGAATACTTCAGGATCGAGCCGCTGTAGCGGACTTTATCGTTTTTGACTTTCTGGGCCTTGTGCAGATGGCCCAATGCGACATAATCGAAATCCTCGAACAGCGACACATCCACGTATTCGGAAGTGCCGATGCTGAGCGGACGTTCGGAATCGGATGGCTCGCTTGTGTCGTTTCCGGTCTGGATCACATAGCCGTGCGCAATCAGGATGTTCACTTCATCCGGGTTCATCGTTGCTTTGACGGTCGCCAACTGCGCACGAACGGCATCCTCCATATTTTTGATTGTGTCGTCCTGAAGCGTTTCGCGGACATAGACATGGTCAGCAAAGGGCAGCAGATAGAAATTGGTTCCCTCGAAAGCAACTTTTCGGATGGCCTCTTTTTTCAGGGTTCCTTCTATGTAAAGGCGACTTTCGGCTAGCAGATCGGCGGCATATTCGATCCGCTCGTTGCTGTCGTGGTTGCCGGCGATGACAAACACAGGCACGCCCAATTCCTTCACCATCCGGGTCAGCGTCCGGTTGGCCAAGGCAACCGCTTCTTTCGGAGGCAACGCGCGGTCGTAAAGGTCCCCGGCCATGATGATTGCATCGATATTTTTTTCTTTGAGTGTCTCTATCAGGTCCATCAAGTAGTGGCGCTGGTCATCCAGCATGGAAAAATCATTGACGATTTTGCCGAGATGCCAATCAGCTGTATGCAGTATTCTCATGGGAAAGTCTCCTGTCCATCGGTTAGTATTTTGTAATAAAAAAGTTGCGCGTATCTTATCGGTAAGCCAAATAAGTTCGTCTTCCATTATAACAGATTATCCAGTCGGCAAGCAGGGACAAATGCAGTGGCGTGAGTGAAATGCTAGTGATGTTGGCGTTTTTGGGCTATAGTATGGGTATGAGGTCAGGATAATAAAGAGCAGTTGAAGGAGGAACGGAAATGGATCTGGGGCTTAAGAACAAAGTGGCGTTGGTCATCGCTTCGAGCCAAGGATTGGGCAAGGCGGTGGCGAAGGAACTCGTCAAAGAAGGCGCGCACGTCATGCTCACGAGCAGAAGCGAAGACAAATTGGCTGAGGTGAAAGAAGAACTGGAAGCCTTGCATGGCGGAAAGGTCGCTTATTTCCCTTGCGACATCACCAAAAATGAGGATATTCAGAAACTTGTGGTAAGGACGCATGAAGTGTTCGGGAAAATCGATATCTTGCTGAACAATGCAGGCGGCCCTCCAAGCGGAAAATTCGATTCCTTTTCCGATGAGGCGTGGCAACAGGCGTTCGAATTGAACCTGTTGAGCTATATCCGGATCATCCGCGAAGTGCTGCCTGATCTTCGCAAAGAAGGCGGACGCATCGTCAATATCGCTTCGATTTCGGTGAAGACGCCGTTGCCGAATCTGGTCCTTTCCAATACATTCCGGAATGGTATCGTCGGTTTGAGCAAGACGCTTGCCGATGAATTGGCGTCCGACAACATTCTTGTGAATGTCGTTGCGCCGGGAAAAATCGAAACCGATCGTCTGAAATATCTGAATGAAGCGAACGCCAAAGCGAAAGAGCTGTCATTGGCGGAAGTCGACAAAGCTGCAATTGCAGGCATTCCTTTGGGACGCTACGGTACACCGGAAGAATTCGCGAAAGCCGTCGTTTTCCTTCTTTCCGATGCAAACACCTACATTACCGGTAGCACACTTTATGTGGATGGTGGGGCAGTCAAAGCGATTTGAAGGCGAACCGCCATCCGAAACAGACAGGAGAATGAAATATGGGACAAGTAATCATCAACGCAGACGATTTTGGTCTCACAAATGGCGTGAACTACGGCATCATCGATAGTTTTTTGTACGGCATCACCACCTCGACGACTCTTATTGCAAACGGATCGGCTTTCGACCATGCAGTGGAGTTGGCATCCGATCATCCGGATCTGGAAATCGGGGTCCATCTGAATTTGACGCTAGGCAAGCCTTTACTGCCTGATTCAGTCAGCATCAGTGCCAATGGGCGTTTCCACACCAGGGAATACGTGCAGCAGCATGCGGCTTCGCTGGATTTGGATGAAGTCTATGCGGAGTGGCATGCGCAGATCGAAAAGGTGCGCAAGGCTGGCATCAAACCAACGCATTTGGATTCGCACCACCATGTGCATATGCTGGAGCCGCTCAACAAGGTCATCCTGTCGTTGGCGATCCAGCACGATCTGCCGATTCGGGATCACTTTGAAGGCAGCCATGGGGTGTTGCACACGGACCGCCAATTTGACCTCGGCTTCGCTGCTGAAAAACCGCAGGCCGAATTGGGAATGAGCGTGATGGAAAAATTGGATGACATCATGGCTGTCCTGGAAAAAGCGGATACTTCGGTTGAATTGATCGTCCATCCCGGTTATGTCGATGCAAGTTTGGAACGCGTGAGCAGTCTTCAGAAGGATCGGGCCTACATGGCGGAATTTTTGATGCACTCCGATTTTGCGGATCGGATTCGCGAAGATGAGGCAATCCAGTTGATTTCGTATGCTGAATTGAAGGAATAATGATGTTTGTGATTAAAGGCAGTCCTATTCAGGAATGCCTTTTTGTATTTATTACTAATTTATAATAATTATCATTAACAAAAATGAAGGGAGTAGTGATAGAATAGAGAAATGAAGCATAGCCGACCTGTACGGCGATTTTTGGGTTCGCAACAGTTTCGGCTGTAATTTGAATGACAAAGGAGTAATTTGAAAAATGGCATTATTGGAAATGGAACATCTGAGTTTTGTGTCGGATGGCAAAGTCATTCTGGACGACATCACCTATTCACTTGAGGAGGGTGAGTTTCTCTCGATAACAGGCCCGTCCGGAAGCGGCAAGAGCACCCTGTTGAAGATCATCGCGACCATCCTTTCTCGTACCGAAGGGGAAATACGCTACCAAGGCAAATCGTTGGATGCGTATGAACCTACCGAATACCGCAAGGAGGTTTCCTATACGTTCCAGACACCTGTTTTGTTCGGAAAAACCGTCCGCGATAATTTGGCTTTTCCTTACGAAATCCGCAAAAAGGAATTTGATGAAAAAAAAGCTATTTCGTATCTGGAGTCGCTGGGGCTGCCGAAGGAATACTTGGATAAAGAAATCAATACCTTGTCAGGCGGGGAAAAACAGCGTGTCGCTTTGATCCGCAACGTCCTGTTTCAACCGAAAATCCTCCTGCTCGATGAAGTGACGAGCGCCTTGGATGAAGCGAATCGCCAAATCATCTGGAAATGGCTCCAGGAAATGCGGGAGCATGCCGATATGACGATCATCATGGTCAGCCATAATGAGGAAGAATCCAGCTTGGCTGATAAGAACATCCATATCGTTGCAGGGAAAATCGTAAAAGGGGAGGGGAACTAAGATGGATCTACAAGTCAGTCCAATCACGCTCATGTTGAGCTTTTCGTTGGTGATGGTGGGAGTCTACATCTCCTACAAAGAAAAATTAGGCACGGCCAAAGACATTTTGTACAGCATTGCCAGAGCCGTTGTTCAGCTGATTGCGGTCGGGTACGTGTTGACGTATCTGTTCAATGTGAACAACACGATCGTCACTTTGGTGATGGTTGCAGTCATCGTCTTCAATGCGTCATGGAATGCCCACAAACGCAGCAGCAGTATCCCGAATTCCTTGAAGATTTCGCTCATCGCCATCTCTTCTTCAGCAATTTTGACGTTATCAATCTTGGTCCTGTCGGGGTCCGTCAAATTTATTCCTTCACAGATCGTTCCGATCACAGGCATGATAGCCGGGAATGCGATGACGACCATCGGCTTGTGCTACCGCAACCTGAATTCCTTGTTCCGCGATCAGCGCCAGCAGATTCTGGAAAAACTTTCACTGGGAGCGACTCCGAATCAAGCTTCGCGCACCATCTTGAGGGAAACAATCAGATCAGGCATGCAGCCATCCTTGGATTCCGCCAAAACGGTGGGTATCGTTTCCTTGCCGGGCATGATGTCGGGTCTGATGTTTGCCGGTACGGTACCGATGACGGCCATCATGTATCAGATCATGGTGACTTTCATGCTGGTGGCGGCGACAAGCATCTCCTCTTACATCGCTTCTTTCCTGGCATACCGTGAATTCTACAATGACAGACAGCAATTGCGCGTCTGAAATTGTGCATCCTTTTGGTTGGTTCACCCTGAAAAGTATGGTATCCTTTCTATTATAATATTGATTTTGGAGGGAAAACGTTGAGCGGATTAATCTATCGCAGCACCCATCGCATCAAAGGCTATGAATGTGACATAACCGGTGAGATCACTTTGCCATCGCTCGTCAACCTGATGATGGACTTGTCGGGCCAACAAAGCGATTCACTCGGGAACACGAATGATCAGATGTCCGAAAGAGGACTCAGTTGGATCATCGTGCAGTACGATATGCAAATTGAACGCATGCCGCACCGAGGCGAAGAAATCATCCTGGAAACGGAAGCGATGAGCTATAACCGTTTCTTCACCTATCGCCGCTTCCGGGCTTATGATGAAAGTGAACGACTGTGTGCGGAAGTGATGACGAACTTCGTCATGATGGACATCGAGACCCGTAAAATGGTCCAGATCCAAAAAGACCTGCTGACCGTCTATCAGGCTGATGAAATCCGGACGATGGTGCGCATGCAGAAGCCGATTCAACTGGAGCCGGAAAACCGCAAGGAACAGGATTTTCGCGTCAGATACTTGGATATCGACTACAATCGCCATGTCAACAACGCCAAATATTTCGACTGGATCATCAACACGATCGACCCGAAATTCATCATGGATCACCAGATGACTGCCGTTACCATCAAGTACGAGAAAGAAGTCGAATACGGCAACAGCATCACCAGCGTCATGTCGACGAAAGAAGTGGAGAACGGCGAAATCATCACCGCGCATCGCATCATGAACGGCGAAGACTTGGCCTGCGAAGCCCATATGATCTGGAAAAAAGTATAAAAAGAAAGAAGGACAAACCGAATGCTCGGCTTGTCCTTCTTTTTTTGCAGGCTTTACAAGTGTTTTTTTATGCTTGTTCTTTATAAAGTGCGTTGATTCTTGCTTGAACGTCTTTATCTGCCAAGAAGTCTTCGTAAGTTGTTTCCATTCTGTCCACAACGCCGTTTGGAGTCACTTCGATGATACGGTTCGCAGTAGTGTTGATGAACTCGTAATCGTGTGAAGTGAATAATAACGCGCCTTTGAAGGCGATCATGCCGTCATTTAATGCAGTGATGGATTCAAGATCCAAGTGGTTCGTCGGATCATCCAATACCAAGACGTTTGCTTTGGAAAGCATCATTTTCGAAAGGATGATACGTACTTTTTCTCCCCCGGATAGGACAGAAACTTTCTTCATGACGTCTTCACCTGAGAACAGCATGCGGCCCAAAAAGCTGCGCAAGAAGGTATTGTCGTCCTCTTCTTTGCCTGCGAATTGGCGCAACCATTCCAAAATGGTGATGTCGGCAACCGGGAATTCATTCGTGTGGTCCTTCGGCAAGTAGCTTTGTGAAGTTGTAACGCCCCATTTGAAGGTACCGCCGTCAGCTTCCATTTCACCCATCAAAATTTTGAAGAGGGTGGAAGTAGCGATATCTTTGCGGCTGGCGAAAGCGACTTTATCGTTTTTGTTCAACGCAAAGCTGATGTTGTCCAAAATTTTGACGCCATCGATTGTTTTGGAAAGGTTCGAAACAATCAATAAGTCATTACCGATTTCGCGTTCCGGAGTGAAGCCGACGAAAGGATATTTACGGGAGGATGGTTGAATATCATCCAATGTGATTTTGTCCAAGGTCTTTTTACGTGAAGTCGCTTGTTTGGATTTCGATGCATTTGCACTGAATCGCGCGATGAAGTCCTGCAATTCCTTGATCTGCTCTTCTTTTTTCGAATTGGAATCAGCAGCCAATTTAGCGGCCAATTGACTGGATTGCATCCAGAAGTCATAGTTTCCGACATAAAGTTTGATCTTTCCGAAGTCGACGTCACACATGTGCGTACAAACCGTGTTCAGGAAGTGACGGTCATGGGAAACAACGATAACGGTATTCGGGAAGTTGATCAGGAACTCGGATAACCATTCGATGGATTCTTTGTCCAAACCGTTTGTCGGCTCGTCCAATAGCAATACGTCAGGTTTGCCGAATAATGCTTGCGCCAGCAAAACTTTTACTTTTTGCGGCTCCAGCAAGTCACTCATCTGCTTGTAGTGCAAGTCTTCACCGATTCCTAAACCTTGCAAGAGACTTGCAGCATCGGATTCGGCTTCCCATCCATCCAATTCAGCAAATTCGCCTTCAAGTTCGCCGGCTCTGATGCCGTCTTCTTCTGTGAAATCAGTTTTTGCATAAATGGCATTTTTTTCATCCATGATGGCATAAAGACGTTTGTGACCCATGATGACAGTGTCCAATACTTGATGGTCTTCGAAACCATAGTGATTCTGGTTCAGTACAGCTAAACGTTCATTTGGATCTAAAATGATGTCGCCGGTTGTGGGCTGGATGACGCCTGATAAAATCTTCAAGAAAGTAGATTTTCCAGCTCCATTGGCACCGATGACGCCATAGCAGTTACCAGGGGTGAACTTTAGGTTGACATTGTCAAACAACTTGCGATCGGAAAATTGTAGGCTGACATTTGATACGGTAATCATTTTTTTACATTCCTCAATTCTTGTTTATAGTCAATTAATTCTAGCATATTCCTGAAAAAATAAAAGGATTTTAACAGAGTGTTTACAAAAAACGAGTGAGATTGTTTCTTTTGTGGCAATCGTTCGTACTGGTTTGTTGCAATATTGCTGTTATTTTACGGATGGCAACCAATACTCATGGACATTTTTTTTAAATGAGAAAATGGTAAGTTTTTTTGGGTTAGCGCTCCCAATTATAGTAACAGGAGGAATGCCGTGATAGAATGGACAAAATCGAAACAGAAAGTTGGCTGAGACTTAATGGATAAGAAATTATCGAATAAAGAATATATATACATAGGCTCCATGCTCTTCGGCTTATTTTTCGGTGCCGGCAACCTGATTTTCCCGGTCCATATGGGACAATTGGCTGGCCAAAACTTGATTCCGGCGATATTGGGATTTATCGTGACGGCAGTGGGGCTGCCGTTTTTGGGTATCGTGGCGATGGGGCTGTCCGGTAAAGAAAGCCTGCTGGAAATGGCGAGCAAAATCCATCCGAAGTACGGCGTGTTTTTCACCGCGGCACTCTATCTGACGATCGGACCCTTCTTTGCGACACCGCGTACCGCGACGGTCTCGTTCGAGGCAGCTTTTGCTCCTTATTTGGATCCTTCAATGACAAAAATGGCGCTGTTCCTGTTCTCGTTGCTTTTCTTTGCAGCTGTGCTGTGGTTTTCCCTGAAGCCATCGGAAATATTGAAATGGGTCGGCAAGGTACTGAACCCGATTTTTCTGGTTTTTCTTTCGATTCTGATCCTCTTCGGCTTTTTTGCGCCGATGGGTACAGCGAATGAAATACCGGTGGATGCCAGCTATCAGACAGGCGCATTCTTCAAAGGCTTTTTGGAAGGGTACAACACGATGGATGCGTTGGCTTCCTTGGCTTTCGGCATCATCGTCGTAACGACGATCCAAGGCCTGGGCGTCACAAAGCCAGCAACGATTGCGAAGGACACGATAAAATCCGGAACGATCAGCATGTTGTTGATGGCTGTCATTTACGGATCGCTGGTTTACTTGGGCGCAACCAGCCGTGGTGTTTTTGAAATCAGCGACAACGGCGGTATCGCTTTGGCGCAGATCTCAAACGAGTACTTCGGCATCTTCGGTGCTGTCCTGTTTGCTGTCATCATCACCGTTGCCTGTTTAAAAACGGCAATCGGGCTGGTCACAGCCATCAGTGAAACGTTCGTGCTTATGTTTCCTGGCTCATTGGACTACAAAAAATACGTCTATCTTTTCACAGCCATTTCCTTCGGTTTGGCGAATCTGGGCTTGAGCCAGATCATCGCCTTCTCGATTCCGGTGTTGATGTTCCTTTATCCACTCGCAATCACTTTAATTTTGCTGTCGATCACGAGCAGCCTGTTCAATGACCGGACGATCGTCTACCAGATGACGACCCTGTTCACCTTGCCTTTCGCAACCATTGATTTCCTGAAGGCTTTGCCGCAGGGAATCAAGGACGCTGTCGGCATGAATGGTATCATCGCCTGGACCGATTCAGCGATTCCTTTATCAGATATCGGAATGGGGTGGCTGATCCCATCCGTGATCGGTTTTGCGATCGGCTTGGCAGTTTCGAAAAACAATAAATTAGCCCAATAACGGCAGAAAAAGAAGGTCAGGAGCGCGTAGCTCTTGGCCTTCTTCTTTCTGCCGTTATATAGGAATTTATGAAATGTTTCATGCGTTCCAAATCGTTGGCTAGCTTCACGGGTTAGCCCTTCGGAAATTAGATAAATTGGGCCTATTGCGCTCTACGATGCTCAGTCGGTCCAATTTCCTAAATTTCATTCAGGGCTGAACGAACCCGTTCCGCTTTTCTTATTTTTTGAATCTGCGTTGGATTTTTTTTAACCATGAATCTTTCTCAGTAAGCATTGGAATTTCTTTTTCCTTATTCGCCAGTTCCATGAAGTACTTTTGTGCATCCACCGCTGGTTCATCGTTACGGACGTGTCGATAGGTCCCGTCAGGGTGCAGTTCGCGCGCTTTCGTGTTGTCGGCGAGGTAGACATCCATCAAAGACAGGATTTCCTTCTTGATGGCTTTGTCCAGGATCGGAAACTCTATTTCGACGCGTTTGATCATATTGCGGGTCATCATGTCAGCGGAAGAAAGAAAAAGATTTTCATCCCCATTATGATGGAAATAGTAGATCCGGCTATGCTCCAGGAAGCGGCCGACGATGCTGCGGACATGGATGTTCTCGCTGACGCCCGGCACTTGGGGTTTCAGGCAGCAGATGCCGCGGATGATCAAATCGACCCGGACGCCGGCTTGGCTGGCTTCGTACAGTTTCATGATGACGCGTTTATCGGTCAAGGAATTCATTTTCGCGATGATATGCCCATTCCCGAATTGTTCATGCGAGGAGATTTCGTCATCGATGTACTCGATGAAGGAATCACGGATTTCGAATGGGGACACGTGCAGATGATTGTACTCCGGTTGATCGGAATAGCCGCTCAAGTAGTTGAAGAAGTTAGTGGCATCCTCGCCGATTTCCTTATTGGCGGTGAAGATGGCCATATCGGTATAAAGTCTGGCTGTCTTATCGTTATAATTGCCGGTAGCCAGATGGACATAGCGGACGATCCGGTCATGATGTTTCTTTACGACCATCGTGATCTTGCTGTGGGTCTTCAAGTGGGTCATCCCGTAAAGGACATGTGCACCGGCTTCTTCCAATTCCTTGGCCCATTGCACATTGTTCTCTTCGTCGAAACGGGCTTTCAGTTCGACAAGCACGGTGACCTGTTTGCCGGATTCGGCTGCCGTCTTCAACCCTTCGATTATCGGCGAATCTTTGCTGACGCGGTAAAGGGTCTGCTTGATGGCGATCGTATCCTCATCTTCAGCGGCGCTCTTGATGAAATCGACGACCGGATCGAACGAATCATAGGGATGGTGCAAGAAGACGTCCTGCTTTTCGACCACATCAAAGATGTCTTTTCCTGAAAGATCACTCGGTGTGACCGGTGAGAAGCCAGGGTAAACGTCATCCGGCGAAGCAATCGCCAGATGACGCGTCAATTTGCTGAGGAAAGTAAGATCCAATGGGCCATCGATCAGGTAGACATCGCGATCGTCAAGATCCAGTTCTGTCTGCAGAAAGCGCACATCTCCCTGTAGTGAATCGATTGTATCGCGTGTGTCGACTTCAAGGCGGACTGCCATTCCGTTTTTGCGCTTCTTCAGGTAATCCTGGATGACCAAAAGCAGATCATCCGCACCATCCTCATGCAATTCCAAATCGGCATTACGTGTGATCCGGCAGCTGAAACTGTTCGTGACAGTGAAACCTTTGAATAAGGTATGGATGAAATGGCGCACAACATCTTCCAACAGGACGATGCCGATATCGTTTTTGTCCTCATCCAACAAGATGAACCGTTGCAGCGGTGAGGGAACAGGCACAATCGCAACCCGGGTCGTGTCCTCCTTCTCCAAGTTGATGAAAATATGGATCAGTTTGTTGTTCAAGTTAGGGAAGGGGCGGTATGCATCGATCCCTAGCGGCGTCAAAGCGGGAAAAATTTGCTCGTGGAAAGTTTCTTCTACGATAGCAAATTCACTTTTGGAAAGATCGCTGATTTTTTTGATGCGGACATTCTTTTCAGCCAATTTATTCAAAAGTTCATAATAGTACTCGTATTGTAAGGCGATGTTATCGTTATTCTTATCGGAGATAGCAGACAACTGTTCAAGAGGTCTCATATCGGTTTTGGTGTCGGTCAAATGATAGCCAAGTTTGAACTGATCCTGTAATCCGGCAACTCGAACCATGTAGAATTCATCAAGATTGGAACTTGCTATGGATAAAAAGTTCAGCTGTTCAAGCAAAGGGTTCTGAGGATCTTTTGCTTCCTCAATGACACGTTTGTTGAATTCCAGCCAACTCAACTCTCGATTGAAATAATAATCTGCATGAGCAAGATTGGGTTTACTATCTGATTCCATCATATTACACATCCGTTCGTTCGATTTGTAAGCTTTATTTATAACATAATTTTGTTAATACTTTGTAAATATAATGTTAAGTTTACCGCTCAAAAGGCGCTCGATGTGTTTGCGTTGACGCTCTGCGCGGTACTCTTCGGCTAGAATGTCACCTTTGTAATAGAGCACGAGATCGTGCCCATTCTTTGTCTTATTGATTTTGATGTCTTGGATGACTTCCATATGGGAGTCATTGATGGCGTCAGCGAATTTGATGATGCCACCGAATGATTGCAGCTGATCGATCTGGGTCACTGTGTACCAATCCGTAAAGCCCAGCAGGTATTGGTTGACGAGCGACCGGTTTTTGAAACTGGCCAATAAAGCGATACTTACCCGTTCCTTGTGGCTGATACCATCCAAGTCGCTGTTGGAAATGATGTAGAAAGTATGCTGCGAGCTGGCGCCCGTCTCGACGAATTGCCCGAGGTAATAAAGATAGCTTCCGAAATGCAATAGTTTTTCCATCTCCGGATTCTTGTCAAAAATACCCAGTCGGCACAATTCCTCATACAGCATATCGACCAATTTCACTCTTTGTTGTGCGACATGCGCTAAGGTGTGGTAGCTGGCGGCCAGTCTGCTCACCGTTTGAGCTGCTATGTTGAAAACGCTGAAGGCTTTATTTTCGTACTTGTTGTTGAGGAATTCCATCACGATGCCTTCGCGTAAGCCTTTATTGCTGAACAGGAATACTGGGGCCTTCACTTCATCGAAGAGGGTATTGAATACCACGTTCGCGGGTATGATCAGATCGGTGCGGTCCCGGCTCAGCCCATCCAGATTCTGCAGCTGCGCAATGCTCAATGATTGGAACAAATCCACTGTCTTTTGGAGGTCATTTCGGTACATGCGGTAACCGTGCACGCCTGCTAATCGATAATTGACTTGGCGTTGGTGGACATTCGCGATGCTGCGGGCAGAGCCGCCCATAGCTACGATCGGCACTTGTTTCTTGCTGAGCCATTTGATTGATTTGAACTGTTCCTTCACAAATTCCTGCATCTTCTTAATCGCTTTCGGGTCATTGTGAGCCTTGCCGTCGAAGAACATCTGCTTCAGGGTCACGACCCCAAAAGGGAAACTATGATACTGCTGCAGCTCCTTATTCTCATAGTAAGTGACTTCTGTGCTGCCGCCGCCGATGTCGATCGTGATACCGCTAGGGAATTGGGTCGTATGCAGAACGGCATAATTCCCATAATAGGCTTCTTTTTCTTCCGGCAACAACAGCATTTCGATTCCGGTCTTCTTGCGTACTTGCGCGATGATGTCGTCGCGGTTGATGGATTGGCGGATAGCGGCTGTTGCTACCGGCATCAGGGTGCTGACTTGATACTGATCAGCGACCGATTTGAAACTTTTCAGGACTTTGATGAGGACATCGATCCCTGCTTGGGACATCTTTTTCTTTTTGTCCAAATACTGAAACAGGCGTGCGGGGGTCTTGATATTTTGGACTTGGAACATCGTAAAGTGTTCATCGATTTCAAAGATGACCAACCGGATGGTATTGGATCCGATATCGATTAAACCTATTCTCTCTAATAACATGAACGTCTCCTTCTGAATCCCGGATCTTCCAAGATTCCTCACTTTCCATTCTACTGGAATTCGGCAGGTTTGTCATAAAATTATCTTTTTCATATGCCGATTTAGGCAAGTAAAGTGGACTTTTTGTTACAGCGGGGAATCTTATGTTACGGGCAGGTTACAAAACTGTTCGCTAAAAGGCAAAATACGCACCGGTTGAATCATTTGATATGAAACGGTAAAAGGAATGCAACCCTCCGTTAAGGGAAATTCGATATAATAAAGGAGCATTTTCCAACGAGAAAAGAGAGGCGTGAGATTTTGAATCATAAAAAGCGTATAGGGAAACTGATGTTGGCCGGCTTGGCAGCAAGTCTGACCCTTTCCATTACACAAGTTCAAGGTTCCACCTTAGATACCTTAACCCAAGAAGAACAAAAGACGGAAGCTCAAATCGCTTCTGTGGAAGTGACGATCGGTGAAACACTAGAGTCAATCAACCTGAAGCAGATGGGGATCGATGATCTAAAAGCACAGATTGATGCGACTGAAGAAAGCCAAATCGAAACAAAAGCAGCCATCGAAGCGCAAAAAGCATTGATTGCTTCACGGAAAGAACAGCTTAAAACACGGCTCGTTGCTTTGCAGATTTCTGATGCAACGAAGAACCAAGTATTGATGTTACTGGATTCCGAAAATTTTGCCGATTTCATCAACAAAGCGTATGTAATCAGCCAATTGCAGTCTGCTGATAATGAACAGATCAAAACTGCCATTTCCGAAGAAGAGAAACTGGTGGCATTGGAAGAACAGTTAGCTGATGAAATCCAAACAGTCAAGGCTGCAGAGAGCCGCCTAAAATCCGAATCGACTGCGTTGGCGGAAGAATTGACTTCTTTGAAAGGCATCCTATCCGACAACCAAACTGTTTTGTCCCAAGTGAAAACGGAGTATGCGGATGAAGCTGCCCGTTTGGCTGCCGAAGAAGCGCAAGCAAACGCTGATGCAGAGGCGGTTGCAGCTGCATCCAAAGCGGCGGAAGAGCAGCAACTTGCGGAATCGAGCAGCGCAGTTGCGGTTGCCGAATCTGCATCGTCTGCAGCTTCATCGTCCGTTCAAGCACCGGTCAGCCAAATCACAGACAGTTCCGTTGCCGCTGTTGTAACGGCGCCTGTCGTGACTGTTACGGCTCCGACTGTGACAGAAACACCAGCCGCGCAGGGCAAGACCTTGGTCGTATCGGCAACAGCCTATTCGCGCCACGAAGCGGGGTTATCCAACTTTACCGCTACTGGCATCGACTTGTCGGTCAATCCGATGGTCATTGCTGTAGATCCTTCCGTGATTCCGTTGGGAAGTCTGGTCAACGTACCGGGCTACGGTATCGCGATTGCAGGAGATACCGGTGGAGCAATCGTAGGGAACAAAATAGACTTGCACATGGAAAACCTGAATGCCGCACTTGCTTTCGGCAGACAGACTTTGACGATCACGATATTACAATAAAAAATAAAGAATCGGGCTATCTCAAGAAAATTGAGGCAGCCCGATTCTTTTTGATCGGTTTGTTAGCCAATCTCCAAACTCCTCAAAGTCCCCAACTCCGATGAAGCGAAGATTGGCCGGAGTTGAGGGGATGGAATCAATTGCTCCTCCGGCGAGCCTCCATTCGTCGGAGGTCGCACCACGGTCGTCTTTTCAGCTCCGTCCAAGCCAAGTCTCCCCGGAGCTACGGTCCGTTCTACGAGTTTCACGCACGCTCCTCCGGTCAAGTAATTTTCACTTTCCACATTCCATAAACAAACAAAGGTTGCCCCTAAAATAAGGGCAACCTTTGTTTGTTTTGCTATTACAATACTTTGTTCAGGAAATCTTGCGTACGTGGATGTTGCGGGTTGCCGAATACTTCAGCAGGCGTGCCTTCTTCGACGATGTATCCGCCATCCATAAAGATGACGCGATGTCCGACTTCTCTGGCGAAGCCCATTTCATGAGTAACCACAACCATGGTCATCCCTTGTTTTGCCAGTTTCTTCATGACTTCAAGAACGTCGCCGACCATTTCAGGATCAAGTGCGGATGTCGGTTCATCGAAAAGCATGATTTCCGGATTCATTGCCAACGCACGCGCGATAGCGACACGTTGTTTTTGACCACCGGATAGCGAGCTTGGAAAAGCGTCAGCTTTTTCGGACAGGCCGACTGTTTCCAACAATTCCACTGCTTTAACTCTTGCGGCTTCTTTATTTTGCCGTTTCAGTTCAACCGGAGCCAATGTGATATTGTCCATTACCGAAAGGTGCGGGAAAAGATTGAAATGTTGGAAAACCATACCGATTTCTTCACGTACTTCATTGATGTCCGTGGTTTTTTCGGTGATGTCTTTTCCGTCGATCAGCACGTGGCCGTCAGTGACTTCTTCCAGTTTGTTCAGACAGCGCAGAAGCGTACTTTTTCCTGAACCGGATGGGCCGATGATGCAGACCACTTCGCCTTCAGCTACTTCGAGGTCGATCCCTTTCAAAACCTCGTTGCTTCCGAAGCTTTTCTTCAGATTCGTGACATTTATTTTTGTGTTAGCCATTCTTTAATCTCCCTTCAAGTTTTTTGGAAATCTTCGTAAGGATCGTGATGACGATGATGTACATCAATCCGATGATCAACCACATATTACCGGAAGCATAGGTTCTTGCGATGATGATTTTACCGGTCTGTGTCAACTCGACAAGTCCGATGATGGATAAAATGGATGTGTCCTTCAAAGTAATGACGAATTGGTTGATGAATGAAGGAATCATGATGCGGATTGCTTGCGGCAAAATGATTTTGTTCATAGTTGTTTGATAAGTCAACCCTAAGCTGCGTCCTGCTTCCATCTGTCCGACGTCAACCGCTTTGATACCGCCGCGGAAGATTTCAGCCAGATAAGCTGCCGCATTCAAACTCAGTGTGATAATCCCTGCAACCGTCGAACTCATCCGGAGACCCATCAATTGCGGAATCGAGAAGTATACGAAGAATGCCAAGACGATCAACGGCACACCACGCATGATGTCGACATAGATGGTTGCGATCCAGTTCAATGCTTTGTTAGGGGAAACGCTGAACAATCCGATGAAGATACCCAATGCCAAAGCGATCACAATGGATGCAAAAGTGATCAGGATGGTTCTTCCCAAACCTTGCAACAAAGTTTTCCAGTTTTCCTGGATCAGTCCGAAGAAGGAAGTGTTGCTTTCTTCTGTGTCGGAACCTAGATAGTCGTTGACGATTTCTTCATAAGTACCATTGGACTGCAAGTTTGCCAATCCTGTGTTGATCATGTTCAACAATTCCGGGTTCGTGTCTTTTGCGACTGCGATTCCGTAAGATCCGCCGGCTTCTTTCTCAGTAGCCAGTTTCAATGCGATGCCTTGACCTTCGATGGCATAAGCCATAACCGGGTAATCTTCAAATGCCGCAACGGAATTGCCGGCGATGACGTCTTGATACATGTTGGCTGAATCATCGAAAGTCGATAAAGTGAAGCCATATTCGTCCTTGATGGATTCTGCAAAAGTTGCGCCTTCCGTACCGGTTTTGACGGCAACGGTCAGACCTTCCAGGTCCTCATAGCTGTCGATGTCGCTATCGGCGGCAACAGCCATAACCACACCGCTTTCGAAATACGGTTCAGAAAAATCAAAAGTCTGTTTGCGTTCGTCGGTGATGCTCATGCCGGCGATGACAGCATCCACTTGTTTAGCTTCCAACGCTTGAAGGGCCGCATTGAATCCTAGCGGACGGATTTCGATTCCGAAACCTTGGTCTTTAGCGATTTCGCGGATCAAATCCATGTCGATACCCACATAGTTGCCGTTAGCGTCCTGGAATTCGAATGGAGCGAAAGTTGTGTCGGTTGCGATGATATACGTTTTTCCGTTCTGTGCCGGGACATCCAGACTTGTATCAACGGAAGCACCGAGGTATTTCTCTTGGATGGCTTGGTAAGTGCCGTCCGCTTTCAGGTTGGCCAAACCTGCATTGAACATTGCCAACAATTCAGGATTTGTGTCTTTAGCGACTGCAAAACCGTATGAACTGCCGGCTTCTTTGTCTGTAGCCAATTTCAGAGCCAAACCTTGGTCTTCGATGGCGTAGGCCATTACTGGGTAATCTTCGAATGCCGCTACAGAATTGCCGGACAGGACATCCTGATACATATTGGCGGAATCTTCAAAAACGGTGGTAGTGAAGCCATATTCATCCTTGATGGATTCGGCAAATGTTGCGCCTTCCGTTCCTGTTTTGACTGCAACATTCTGGCCTTCCAAATCTTCGTAGCTTGAGATGTCGCTGTCATCGGCTACTGCCATGACCACGCCACTTTCAAAATACGGTTCTGAAAAATCGAAGGTCTGTTTGCGTTCGTCGGTGATGCTCATGCCGGCGATGACGCCGTCAACTTGCTTAGTCTCCAAGGCCTGCAGCGCGGCATTGAATCCCAAAGGACGAATCTCCACCTCAAATCCTTGATCATCCGCAATCGCTTGGATGAGTTCCATATCGATGCCGACGAATTCGCCGTTCGCATCCTGGAATTCAAATGGTGCAAATGTGGTGTCTGTCGCGATGACAAACTTTTGTGTTTCTGTTGCCTCAACTACTTCGTGCTGGGCTGATCCAAAAATAAAAAAGCCCAAAGCCATGAAGAGCATCGGCAACTTTAGTCGCAGTTTCTTGCTTAACATATTTTTTCCTCCTTATAAACAGCATTCCTTCTGAATAACCATGAGATTACGATGAAGCCTCTGCTTGAATATTCATATAATACCACATCGAGATTATATTTTAAATTCTGAGAAAGCACAATCATATAACGACACAAATATGTTAGAAAATGTGACATAAACCTCGGATTTAATAAAAACGCTAACAAATAAACGGCAACCAAACCGGGTTATTTAGGAACGTTCGGAAAAATGCAGCAAAAAACCCTGACACGATGGCACAAAAGCTGTCATGTCAGGGCTTTTTTTAGGTCTTGTGAGGCAAGGGTGTGATCATTTAAAGGCCCGACTCAGTTCTTCAATCGCGCCTACAAGTGCATCGAGTTTTTTTTCCATCCGGTGCAGCAGGTACATCGCAATCACGATCGGAAAGCCGGTATTGCTGATCAATTCCATATACGCCAGCACATCCACGTTCGCATCCATTCATATTCCCTCCTTTCCTACATCTATAAAGACGAAGGAAGGGAGGGAAGTGTAACTGTCAGCGTACTGTTTTCGGGATCACAAATTTTCGTTGATGCAGCGCATGATGGCTTCGGCTACGCCGTTTTCTGAGTTTTTGGAAGTGAGGTACTTCGCGAATTCCTTGACCCCATCCTCGGCATTGGCCACCGCAAAACTGGCGCCAGCGACTTTCAGCATTGAGACATCATTGAAGTTATCCCCAATCGCCATGACATTCTCCAAAGGAATCCCTCTTTTTTTGGCGAACTTCGCCAAAGCGATTCCTTTTTGTGCTTCCACATGGTTGATTTCGATATTATTTTTGAAGGAGGAAGTCACGACCACACGGCTGTCCTCAGCCAGTTTTACTCTGATCGGATCCAGCTCGCTTTGGCCGATATCGCTGAAGACCAGAATCTTCAGGACTTGCTGGGAGTTGTCTTCCAAAACTTCTTTGAAATTTTCAACGTAGTTTACATGCATCACTTCCAAACGGGCGACCGCCAGAACGAGCGCCATTTTGAAGGTTGTGTCAGGGTTTGTTTCATGCAGCAAGGAAGTCATTGACTCGATCCTGCGCACTTTGTCATCCGAAAATATGCCTTTGGATGTCATGAGTTCGCAGTAGAGTCCGTATTTTTTCACATCATCCAAAATATGGCGGGTGGTTGTTTTATCGATACCCAGGTTTTCGACCAGTTTTCCGTCTTCGTCAAATACTTGTCCGCCGTTCAGCGTGATCATGGGGCAATCGATGCCGACTTCCTGTAAGGCTGGCACAGCTTCGGTATAGCCTCTGCCTGTAGCGACCATAAATTTGATGCCTAATCTATTTGCTTCATTGATGGCGCTCACGTTCGATGCGGAGACTTCCATCTTATCGTTCAATAATGTGCCGTCCATATCAGAGACGATCAGTTCTATCATACATTCATCCTCCTGTTCGGTAATTGCAGTATATTCACACTTATATTCTACCATGCTTTTTCAGTTTCACTGAAAATTTGTTCAGGGCTGGATAAAATAAGCGACAGGAAGGCGCATGGACTGAAAAAGCTACGCACATTATGTTAAGATAGTCGCAACCGGAAATGGAAAATTTGATAGATAGTGATGTGAAAAAGATGGCTAAAGCGATTATCCATAATGAATGGCAAGAAAAGTTGGAAAAGGAGTTTGAAGCGCCGTATTACCAACAATTGCGGGCGTTTCTGAAGGAAGAATATCTGAATGAGACGGTTTATCCCGGAATGAATCATATCTGGGAAGCCTTCGAATTGACACCGTACAACAAGGTGAAAGTGGTCATCCTGGGGCAGGACCCTTATCATGGCCCGAAACAAGCGCACGGGTTGAGTTTTTCAGTCCAGAAAGGGGTCAAGTTGCCGCCTTCCTTGGTCAACATCTACAAGGAACTGCAGGATGATCTCGGTATTCCGATTGCGAAACACGGGGACTTGACATCTTGGGCGAAGCAAGGCGTTTTCCTGCTGAACACGGTACTGACTGTCCGAAGCGGAGAAGCGAATTCGCATCGCGGAAAAGGCTGGGAATTATTGACCGATGCCGTCATCAGAGCGCTGAATGAGCGGGAAGAACCGGTCGTGTTCATCCTCTGGGGAAATGCATCGATAGCCAAAAAAGTGTTCATCGACACAACAAAACATGTCGTGATCACCTCACCCCATCCTAGTCCATTATCTTCCTATAGAGGCTTCTTCGGATCGAAGCCTTTTTCCAAAACAAATGAAGCACTCAAATCGTTCGGTATGGAACCGATCGACTGGCGTTTGCCAGAATAAATAGAAGGAAGGGGCATTGCCGTATGAAAGGGAAGTCATTGAAGACCAGAAAAGGAAAACTCTACTACCAGGTAGGCGGTAGCGGCGATGCATTGCTCATGTTGCACGGAAACGGCGAAAGTTCGGACATTTTCGCGAAGCAGTTTCCTTTTTTTAAGAAACACTTCACGGTCTATGCGCTTGATACGCGAGGACATGGCAGATCAGATCTGGGAGTGGAGCGGTTGACCTTCAAGCAGATCGCAGAGGACATCCTCGCATTGCTCGAAAAGGAGCGGATTCAACGGGTCCACGTGCTCGGCTTCAGCGATGGAGGCAATCTTGGTTTGTATTTAGCTGCGCACTATCCGGAGCGGATTGCTTCTTTGATTGCGATGGGGGCGAATTACGAAGCGGACGGCCTGACCGATGCCTGCAATGAAGAAACACTGGAACGATACGAAGAGCTGCTGGCTTTGCCGGATACCGATCCGGACAAGATCCATCGCCTCTGCATCCACAATCTTATGCTGGAGGAATTGGATCTTTCTGCTGAAGCTTTGCGCAGCATCCAAGCGCCAACCATGCTGCTAGCGGGGGAGTTTGATCTGATCCGCGACGACCAAACCGAGGCGATGCATCGATTGATTTCCGGATCGCAAAAATATATCGTGCCCGGGGGAAGCCATGGCTTTTTCGTGGATGATCCAAAAGTGCTGGAACGTCTTGCAAAAAAATTCTATAAAAGCTTGTGATTTCCGGAGCGTATCAGGAGGTGCTCCTGGGAAATTATGTTAGAATGAAGTTCTGAAATGTCGCCGGTGGCAGTCATTCGCTGCCGCGCGACTTCTGAACGAAAAAAGTGAAAATATAAACAAAGGCACGATATGTTGTGTGATTTCCATGTACGCACACTACATGTTGTGTCTTTTTGTTGTAATTCCATCTTGTCAACCGTATAATGGGTGAATAACAGCTGGGAAAAGGTGATGCAAAATGAAGGTAGTGTTTATGTCGTTGACAGGCCAAACGAGGAAATTCGTAAACAAACTGGGCCTGGAAACGATGGAATTGACGGCCGATAACGCATTCCGGAAGATTGAGGAACCGTTCATCATCGTGGCCCCGACCTACGAAAAAGAGGTGACGGATATTCTGGTCGATTTCATCGAGACCGATCGGAACCGATCTTACTTCAAAGGCGTAGCAGGTGGCGGGAACCTGAATTTTGGCAAGCTTTTCGGTTTTACCGCAAAAGACTTGTCCCGCGATTATGGTGTCCCGCTGCTGCACTTGTTTGAGTTTCAAGGAAATGAGAAAGACATTCAGATTTTGAAAGAGAAGGTGACGGAACTTGGATAGTCCAAAATTAGTAACCAAAACAGATGATGTAACCTATTATAAATTGAACAACGAAATCAATCGTCCGATTGATAATGCCATCCCATTGCATAAGGATAAGGAAGCCGTTCGGGCTTATTTCCTGGAGCATGTGAATCCGAACACGGTTTTCTTCTATACTTTGGATGAAAAACTGAATTATTTGATTGAACACGACTATATCGAAAAAGAATTCCTGGAGAAATACCCGCTCGATTTCATCAAAAAGCTGATGCAGGATACGTACAACAAGAAATTCCGTTTCAAATCGTTCATGGCGGCCTACAAGTTCTATACCCAGTACGCACTGAAGACGAACGACGGCAAGCGTTATTTGGAGCGCTACGAAGACCGGATCGTCTTCAATGCACTCTTTTTGGCTGACGGGAACCAGCAATTGGCTGTAGACTTGGCGGAAGAGATGATCCATCAACGCTACCAACCGGCGACGCCTACCTTTTTGAATGCAGGCAGAAAACGCCGCGGGGAATTGGTTTCTTGCTTCCTGATCCAAACGACGGATGACATGAACAGCATCGGCCGCACGATCAACAGTGCTCTGCAGTTGTCCCGCATCGGCGGAGGCGTCGGCGTGAACCTGTCGAACGTCCGGGCAGCCGGGGATCCGATCAAGAAAATCGAGAACGCGTCGAGCGGCGTCGTGCCGATCATGAAGCTTCTCGAAGATAGCTTCAGTTATTCCAATCAGCTGGGCCAACGCAATGGAGCCGGTGCGGTGTATTTGAACGTATTCCATCCGGACATCGTCGCTTTCCTATCCACGAAAAAAGAGAATGCCGATGAAAAGATCCGCGTGAAAACCTTGTCTCTGGGTCTGGTCATTCCGGACAAATTTTATGAGTTGGCGGCGAAGGACGATCAGATGTATCTGTTCAGCCCTTATGATGTGGAACGCATCTACGGCAAACCGTTCTCCTATGTCGATATCACCGCGGAATACGAAAATTTGGTTAATAATCCGGAAATCTCCAAATCCAAGATCCGTGCCCGTGACCTTGAGAACGAAATCAGCAAACTGCAGCAGGAATCCGGCTATCCGTACATCATCAACATCGATACGGCCAACCGCACCAATCCGGTGGACGGAACGATCGTCATGAGCAATCTGTGCTCGGAAATTCTGCAGGTGCAACAACCTTCCTTGCTGAATGATAAGCAGGAATATGAAGTGCTCGGGACGGACATCAGCTGCAACTTGGGTTCCACGAACATCCCGAACCTGATGAAATCGCCTGATTTCGGGAAATCGGTCGAAACGATGGTCCGTGCCTTGACTTACGTAACCGACCATTCCAGCATCGATGCGGTCCCTACAATCAAAAACGGGAACGATCAAGCGCATACGATCGGTTTGGGCGGCATGGGTCTGCACACGATGTTCGCGACCAATCAGATGCATTACGGTTCGCCGGAATCCATCGAATTCACGGACATCTACTTTATGCTTTTGAATTATTACACGTTGGCAGCCAGCAACAAAATCGCCAAGGAACGCGGAGAAGCATTCGTCAATTTCAATAAATCCAGCTATTATACGGGCGAATATTTTGATGCCTATACCGATTCCGATGTCGTCTTCCAATCCGAAAAAGTGAAACATATTTTTGAGGGCATCAAAGTCCCTACGAAGGAAGACTGGCTGCAGTTGAAGCAGGCAGTCCGTGAATCCGGCTTGTACCACCAAAACCGTTTGGCGATTGCGCCGACCGGTTCGATCAGTTACGTAAATGAAACAAGTGCGAGCCTGCACCCGATCACGCGTCTGATCGAAGAGCGGCAAGAGAAGAAAACCGGCAAGACTTATTATCCGGCTCCGCAGCTTTCCAACGAAACGATGCCTTATTATCGTTCAGCCTATGATATCGATATGCGCCGTGTCATCGACATCTATGTCGCTGCCCAAAAACATATCGACCAGGGCATGAGCCTGACATTGTTCATGCGCTCTGAATTGCCGGAAGGCATGTACGAATGGAAAGAAGGGCGCACAAACAAAATGACGACACGCGATCTGAACATCCTGCGCAACTACGCATGGAGAAAAGGCGCAAAATCGATTTATTATGTGCGTACATTTACGGAAAACAACGACGAAATCGGAGCGAACGCTTGCGAATCATGCACAATCTGATGATGCAGCGCAACTGTATTTGATTACTCTTATGCAATAATCGGAAAGTCTAACGGAGGAATGAAGGATGGCAAACAAGCCTTATATAGCAATCAACTGGAACAGTATCGAAGACATGCTGGACAAGTTGACATGGGAAAAACTGACGGAACAATTTTGGTTGGATACGCGGATCCCGTTGTCCAATGACTTGGACGACTGGCGCACCCTCAGCAAACCCGAGCAGGATATGTTGGGGAAAGTGTTCGGCGGATTGACGCTTCTGGACACCTTGCAATCGCAGGACGGCATCGCCGCCATGAAGGAAGATATGCGCACACAACACGAGGAAGCGGTATTGAACAATATCCAGTTCATGGAATCGGTGCACGCGAAAAGCTACTCATCGATCTTCAGTACCTTGAACACGAAGGCTGAAATCGAGGACATCTTCAACTGGACCAACAGCAACGAATTCATCCAGCGCAAAGCCAGTCTGATCAACGACATCTACAAGACCGGCAATCAGCTGGAAAAGAAAGCCGCCAGCGTGCTGCTGGAGTCCTTTCTTTTCTATTCGGGGTTCTATGCACCGCTTTGGTATCTCGGCAACAACAAATTGCCGAACGTGGCGGAGATCATCAAACTGATCCTGCGCGACGAATCGGTCCACGGAACCTACATCGGCTACAAATTTCAGATCGCATTTAACCAACTGTCCGAAGCGGAACAGGAAGAAATGAAGAATTGGGTCTATATGCTGACGTATGAACTGTACAACAATGAAGTGAAATACACACAATACATCTACGATGAGCTGGGCTGGACGGAGCGCGTCAAAGTGTTCATCCGCTACAACGCAAACAAAGCGCTACAGAATCTGGGCTTCGATCCCTTGTTCCCGGATACTGCAGACGATGTGAATCCAATCGTCATGAACGGTATCTCGACCGGAACCAGCAACCACGACTTCTTCTCGCAAGTCGGCAACGGCTACCTTTTGGGAGCCGTCGAGGCGATGGAAGACGAAGATTACGTCAAATGGATTAACTAATACAAAAAGCAAGGAGAGCAGCGGATCGATTCGCTGCTCTCCTTGCTTTTTTGGATTTGTGCCTCGACAATTTTAGTGTTGTTTGCTGAGGCAGGTTCCGGAACCATGGATAACTTTCTATTATTCATGTCTTAGCTCGTGATTGCGTCTGAAACCATGGATAACTTTGTGTTATTCATGTCTTAGCTCGTGGTTGCGTCTGAAAGCATGAATTAATTTGCGTTATTCATGTTTTAGCTCGTGGTTGCGTCTGAATGAATAAAAGCCAGCGATCCTTTCCTATATTGATATTCTTTTTTTTAATCAAAATTCAGTAACCCCATGGTTTCATTGCTGTTTACAAAAGGTTAACAGCGAATTCAAAGGTTATTTACAACCATCTGTTAGTATTTATTTGTAGTCAAATACGTAATGAAAAACAATGAAACCATTGTTCACAAATAAGGAGAGAATAAAATGAGATTGTCCAACAAAAGATTGTTTGCAGGTTTGGCATTGAGCAGTATGCTAGTTTTGAGTGCGTGCGGAACAGAGGCGGCGACGACTGCTGAGGCGGAAGTCGATCTGAACGCATTGTCTTTGAGTGAAATTGAAACGCAAGCCAAAGAAGAGGGCCATGTGGAATCGGTAGGGATGCCGGATACATGGGCGAACTGGGGAGAGACTTGGGAAGAACTCGAAACGACTTATAGCTTGACGCATGCAGATACGGACATGAGTTCAGCTGAAGAATTGGCTTTATTCAAAGCAGAACAGAACAATCCAACGAAAGATATCGGCGATGTCGGCCAATCATTCGGGCCTGTTGCAGAAGCGGATGGGTTGACTCTAGCTTACAAAACATCGTATTGGGATGATATACCGGAGTGGGCGAAAGACGATGATGGCGATTGGATCGTCGGTTATTACGGGACATTGGCTTTGATCACCAATTCTGAAAAAGTAACGGATGCCCCAACCAGCTTTGCCGATATTCTGGAAGGCGATTATAAAGTCACGATTGGTGACGTAAATGCCGCTACCCAAGCACAAAATGCGGTATTGGCTGCAGCCATCGCAAATGGTGGGGATGAAACTAACTTGGATCCGGGTATTGCTTTCTTCGCACAGCTAGCTGAACAAGGCAGATTGGACTTGGGCGACACTTCGTTGGCCCGTTTGGAATCAGGCGAAATCGAAGTTGGCTTGTTCTGGGACTTTAACGCACTGAATTATGCGAATCAAGTTGCAGAAACGAACCCGAATGCCAGTTTTGAAGTGACTATTCCGCTGGATGGAACGATCCAAAGCGGATATGCAACAGTCATCAACGCGACGGCGCCTAATCCGCATGCGGCAGCGTTAGCCCGTGAATATATCCTTTCTGATGAAGGCCAGATCAACTTGGCTAAAGGCTATGCGCGTCCTATCCGCGATAATGTTGAATTGCCGCAAGAGGTGCAGGATATCTTGCTTCCGGAAGAGCAATACGTGAAGGCGCAACCGGTCTCTGATTTTGATGCATGGGAAGAGGCTGCAGCCGGTCTGGGTCAAAGATGGCAAGAAGAAGTACTGACAAAAGTAAAATAATCGAGGTTGAATAGAGTGGATAAAGTAATTTTTGTAGTGTTGGACGGATTGAATGCCAAGACAGCCCATAACCATATGGGCTTCTTGGAACATCTGGTCGAAAAAGGAATCATGGCGGCTTATACAGTCAAATCAGAGATGCCTGCCCAATCAAGGCCTTTGTATGAGGTTTTGCAGACGGGAGTGCCAACTGCAGAAAATGGCATCACCTCGAATCGCACAGTCCGTCGTTCCAAAGAACGTAGTGTTTTTGAGATTGCAAAGGAAAATGGGTTCAAGACCGGTGCGGCCAGTTACTACTGGGTGAGCGAGCTCTACAATAATGCGCCATTTCAAGTGATGGAGGATCGAATCCAGTTGGACACGAATTCCCTCATCGAACAGGGCATTTTTTATCATGAAGATCATTACCCGGACAGTCACCTGATTGCGGATGGCGATTACTTGATCAGGAAGAAGGCTACGGATTATACGCTGATCCATTCGATGAACATCGATGATGCCGGCCATAAATTCGGTGCCGACAGCAAAGAGTATGTGCAGGCGGCCGTCCGCGTTGATGCTGAACTTTCCCAGTACATCTGGAGATGGATGAGCGAAGGCTATCAAATCGTGGTCACTTCCGATCATGGGATGAATGACTATCATACCCATAATGGCATCTCGAATGAAGATCGCCTTGTTCCGCTTTATTTGTTTTCGGACAAAGTGATCATCAAGGACTTCCGCAAAGAAGGAGCCATTGTGCCGCAGCTTGAAATAGCGCCATTTTTGTGCAAGTTGCTGGGCATTCCGGCAGGGGATCGCATGCAGGCGGTTCAGGGAATCATTATGAAACGAGGTTCAGGCGATGTTTCAGAATGAAAAACGTAAGTACCTCATATTACTGTTGCCGTTCGCGCTGTTGATCCTTTTGTTCGAATTGATGCCTTTAGCCAATATCCTCATCAACAGTTTTCTGGAACCCGGAACAGGCGGCATTACGCTTAGTAATTTTACGACCATTTTTACGAGTGATTACTACTTGATGTCTATCAAGAACAGCTTATTCGTTTCCGTGCTTTCCGCACTCATCGGGATTGCGATTGCACTCTTGGGCGCCTATGCCATCCATGCTGCGGGCGACAGAATGAAAAAGTTCTACATCACGACATTGAATATGACATCAAACTTCCAAGGCATCGTGTTGGCTTTTGCCTTCATTCTGTTGCTGGGGAATTCAGGGATCCTGACAACATTGGGGGAAAGATGGAGCCTGGCTGGTTTGAATGACTACGATTTGTATACTACATCGGGGATCCTGATCACCTTCATCTACTTCCAGATTCCATTGGCTACGTTATTGCTCTATCCTTCATTTGACGGCATCAAGACAGAGTACAAGGAAGCGGCAAGTCTGATGAATGCGACGACTTGGCAATTCTGGTCAAAACTCGGTCTCCCATTGGTGTTGCCCAGCATTTTCGGAACCTTTTCCGTTCTCTTTTCAAATGCGCTTGCAGCCTATGCGACACCGTATGCCCTGCTCGGGAATAATTTTGCCTTATTGCCGATCCGGATTTCATCCATGTTCACGGGTGATATTGTCCAACAGGTGGAATTGGGAAGTGCCTTGTCGATCGTGATGCTTGTATTGATGAGCACGATGACAGTCTTAAGCAACAGCCTATTAAAGAAATTCAGAAAGGGTGTGTAAAAAATGAAGAAACGAAGCAATGCCTTTTCTTCATTCATCATCGTTATCCTTTCCGTGATTTTGCTGCTGCCGCTGTTTGTGACGCTGCTGAATTCTTTGTTCAGGGATTTGAGCAATATTATCCCGGAAGGGTTCACTTTTGAATTCTATAGCGGTATTTTTGCGGGTTCAGGCGGGATGGCAGGCGCGATAGGCAGGTCTTTACTGATTGCGATCATACCGACGCTTGTGCTGTTGCTGCTCCTTTTGTTGGCGATGTATGTCGTGCAGATCCATTATCCGAAAGGCGATAAATATTTGGACCTGTTGTCAAAAATCCCCTACGGCATTCAAGGCGTCATACTTGCGGTCTCAATCATTTCGCTGTACGCCTCTTCCAGCACTTTTTTGTCGAACCGCATTTTTTTGTTGAGTTGTGCTTATGGAATCGTCATTTTGCCATACATGTACCAAGGCATCAAAAACGCTTTGACCACACTGGAGGTCATGCCGATTTTGGAGGCTGCTGAAACGTTGGGTGCCAGTAAGCTCTATGCCTTTTTCCGGATCATCGTACCCAGCGTATTGAAAGGTTTGGTTGCGACGATTCTGCTCTCGATAGGCATTCTGTTCAGCGATTTCGTCTTGGTGAATATCATTGCGGGCAGTTATTATGAAACGACCAGTATTTTCCTTGATAAAACCAGAAGTGTGTCGGGGCATGCGGCTAGCGCAATTTCCGTGGTCATCTTCTGCATCATGCTGATTTTGACGAACTTGTCGGGTTATCTGGGATCGAAAGAGCTCAAAAAAGCAAAATGAATGTAAATAGCGAGTAAGTGATTCACATTTTTCGTAAAGTATAGAGGAGACACAATGGCATACATAGAATTCAGAAACATCAGAAAATCATACGACGGTGAAAATTTAGTGTTGAAAGATCTTAATCTGCAGGTGAATGAAGGCGATTTGGTCACTTTGCTGGGGCCATCCGGTTGCGGGAAATCAACTTTGCTGCGTTCATTGGCTGGTTTTGAAAGCATTGACGGGGGGAGCATCCACATCAACGGTCAGGATGTGACGGAGTTGCCACCGGGAAAACGGAACATAGGGATGGTTTTTCAACAATACTCGTTGTTCCCCAATATGAATGTAGCGGAGAACATCGCATTCGGCTTGAAGATGCAGAAAATGAATCCGAATCTGATCAAAGAAAAAGTTGCCAGCATCATCGAGCTCGTTGACCTATCGGGGAAAGAGAACCATTATCCTGCGCAATTGTCCGGCGGGCAAAAACAACGGGTTGCCCTGGCACGCGCCATCGTGACCGAGCCAAAAGTGTTGTTGTTGGATGAGCCTCTGTCTGCTATTGATGCCTTGTTGCGGAAGAATCTCCAAAAGCAGATCCGCCGTATCCAGAAGGCTTTGCATATCACGACAATCTTTGTCACGCATGATCAGGATGAAGCGATGCTGATGTCGGATGTGATTCATGTCATGGCTTCCGGAAAAATCGAGCAGTCGGGTACACCAACCGAAATATATACGCATCCTAAAACGCATTTCGTGGCTTCGTTCATCGGCAATTACAATCTGTTGGACAACACGGATTTTAAGAAATTGACCCAGCGGAAAACGCAGGCAAGTCAAATCGCTATCCGTCCGGAGGCCATCGAGTACTTCAAAGAGCCTCAGCCAGAGACGGAAGAACACCTGTATTTCAAAGGGAAAGTGGTCGATGAAACGATCAGCGGGAATATCCTGTCCTATGTGATCGAAACGGATCAAGGTGTCGCTTTGCGCGCGGATCATCTGTACCGTACCTTCAATCTGCTTGATAAAGGCGATCAGGTCTTTCTGAAAGTAGAAAAGCGAAATATTCTGGAATTTTGAAAAGACCCTCCCCACAGCCGAAAGGCAGTGGAGAGGGTCTTTTTGTGTGGGTTCTGCATTCATAACATTGTAACTAACCACCCGATGAATCCGCCCATGATGATCAGATAGGAGGAGTTCACTTTGAATCTGATAAGGCCGATGAAACTGAATGTGAAGATGAGGACGCTGAACCACGAAACGAAGGTCGCTGTCCCCAATTGCCAGGATACAGCTGCCATCAACGCCAGCGAAGCGACCGTGATTCCGTCCAAAATACCGGCGAAGATTTTGGATGAACGCAGTTTGTTGAACAACGGGTGCAACAAAAGAATCAGCAGGAAGGAAGGCAAGAAGATGCCGACAGTCGCCAATAAGGCACCCGGGACTCCTTGGATCAGATAGCCCACGAAAATTGCCGTCGTGAAGACCGGGCCAGGCGTGAACTGGCCGATTGCGACAGCATCCAGCAACTGGGTGCTGGTCAGCGCCGCATAGCGGTCGATGAATTCAGCCTGCAGAAAAGCCAACAGAACATAACCGCTCCCGTAAAGGACCGAGCCGATCTTCAAGAAAGTCAGGAATAACAGCGTCAGCGACATAGGTTCGATCGCCAGATGACGCGACCGCCATTTGGCTGACTGCTGAATCAGCAGCATCGTTAATCCGGTCAGAATCAGGATCGTGATTTCGCCGACGCCCATCAGCGACAGCAGATAGGCCGCCAAGAACAAAAACAGCGATTTGGTGTCCTTGATGGTCGTCTGGCCCAAACGGAAAAGGGCCTGGATGATGACTGCAAGGATGACCGGTTTGATGCCGGTGAAAATCGCTTCGATGAGCGGCACTTCGCCGTACGCTTTATAGAACATGGCCAGCAGTAACACAATCGCCATGGCAGGGAAGATGAAGCAGACGCCCGCCAAGAAAAGCCCAAGCTTTCCACCACGTTTATAGCCCAAAGCAATAGCCAACTCCGTTGAATTTGGACCGGGGATCAGATTCGTGAATCCGAGCAGATCCATGAAATCCGATTTGGTGAGCCATTTGCGCTTCGTCACCAATTCATCCTCCATCATGGCGATGTGCGCGGCCGGGCCTCCGAAGGCAAACAGCCCCAGCTTGGCAAAAACAAGGCAGATTTCCTTGTAGATTTCTTTAGAATAAGTCACGGAATCCCTCCATTGAATAAAAAAATTCTGCTCGAAAGCGGATCAGATTTTTTCGGTATATGCCATCTTATTTTTGAAAAGGGTCAATTCGGTCACACCCAACTCGTGCAACAAGGCGATGGCATCGTCGAAATGGTAACGGTACTTTTGGATGCTGTGCGCATCTGAACCGAGACTGAAGCTGGATCCGCCCATTTCCAGATAAAGACCGATCATATAGCGGTACAAGTCTGCATTGTTGTATTCATACATGCTGCGCGTGTTCAATTCAAGCGCCATTTTTTTCGCCATGATTGCATTGAGCAGCCCCTTCAGCAAAGGCTCGAATTCCCGAAGGTCTTCTACCGTGACTGGCAGTCGACGGATCCCGTAATCAAAGTGCGCGAAGATGTTTGCGCCATCGACTTGCCGGACAGCTTCCGTACAGAGCTGGAAATATTCCTGCATGACCGCTTTGGGATCCATCTCATCGATGATCGGCTGCAGGTAATCATAGCGCCCGTTTTGGTGAACGCTCAGCAGGATGACATCGAACGTTTTGCCTTCCAGATAGGACATAATCCGCGCGTGGGATTCCGGCGTGTAGCCGACTTCGATGCCCCGACGGATGCGTCCATCATGGATTGCGTTCAATGCGTCTATTTTTTCGCTGTAGGCGGCATAATCCAAGACGGTGTCCACACCGCCGTTGTAGGCATCATGAAAATCCAGGTGCTCGGTAGTGACGAGCAGCCCGTCAGTTTGCTCGAGATAATTTTCAAATGATTCAGCAGAATCGGGCGAAAAATGCGTGTGCATATGTTGATCATAGTATCCCAAAATCGTTCCCCCTTGTGTATAGATGTCATCAGTATAGCAGACAGCTATGGATATCCAGAAAAGATTGCGTTAAAAAAATGTAAACGATCGAAGGCAGAATATCAAACATTATCAAAAAATTTGCACCCATGCTTGTGGAATTTTGCTATAATGGTTAGGGTCGTGAAAATAAGTTAAATTTTTTTGGATTGGTGGTTATTAATTTGGCAGCACGATATGTCATGGGAGTGGATGTCGGTACCACAAGCACAAAAGCCGTACTGTACGAAACGGATGGCTCTGCTTACGAATCAGCGTATGCGCATTATCCATTGATTAAAGAGAATCCCGAAATGGCGGAACAAGACTTGGACGAAATCTTTTCTGCCGTATTGAAAACGATAAAAGCAGTCATAGAGAAAGCGGAACTGGGTCCGACGGATATTGCCGGTATAGGCTTTTCGAGCGCGATGCACAGCCTGATCCTCATGGATGCGGAAGGAATTCCTTTGACGAGGAGCATTACCTGGGCCGATAATCGTTCTAAAAAATATGCAAGCATGCTGAAACATTCCGAGGTGGGTCAGCGTTTTTATGAAAAGACGGGCACACCTTTGCATCCTATGTCCCCATTGAACAAAATTCTCTGGTTGAGGGCGGAGAATCCCGAGCTTTTCCAAGCAGCGCGCTGGTTCATCGGCATCAAGGAATATATTCTTTGGCGTCTGTTCGGTGAATTCGTTGTGGACTTTTCCGTTGCATCAGCTACCGGCTTGTTCAACATCAGGGAATTCCGCTGGGATGAGGAAATTCTGGAATTCTGTGGCATCACGAGTCAAATGCTGCCGTTGCCGGTAAGTCCTGGCCATCAGCTGAGCGGACTCTCGGAAGAAGTTGCGGAGTTGCTGGGTCTGGCTGCGGACACACCTTTTATTGTTGGTGGGAATGACGGCTGCTTAGCCAACCTCGGTATGGGAGCGATTCGCGCTGGTACGGCGACAATCACAATCGGTACGAGTGGTGCGGTCCGGATGACGAGCGACAAACCTTATCTAAGCCCGGAAGGACGTACGTTCAGTTATATCCTGGATGAAAACCATTATGTGAATGGTGGCGCCGTCAACAATGGCGGAAACATCTTTGATTGGGCCATCAAACAATTTTTGCCGGCGAACATTGCTGATGAAGATCTCTACGATAAGGCGATGGAGATGATCACAAACGTCGCACCGGGAGCTGATGGATTGGTTTTTCATCCCTATCTGAATGGAGAGCGGGCGCCTTTATGGAATGCGGATGCCAGAGGCAATTTCAGCGGTATCAACATGCTGCATACGAAAGAGCACTTTTTGCGCTCCGTATTGGAAGGCATCTGTCTGAATCTGAAGGATGTGCTCGCGGCAGTCATCCCGATGAACGGGGAGCCAACAAAAATCATGGCCAGCGGAGGCTTTTCGCGCTCGCAGGTCTGGCGCCAAATTTTGACCGATATCATCGGCATGCCGATTGAATTCCCGGAAACTTTTGAAAGTTCCTGTACGGGTGCCGCTTTGATCACGCTGAAGAGCTTGGGCTTGGTGGAATCCGTGGATGACGCAGAGAAAATGATGGGTGCCTCGATCGAACATCAACCGGATGAAGACAGCAAATCTGTCTATGCAGCGATGTTCCCGCGTTACCAGGAAATGAGTCAGCTATTGCAGGCGTTCTATACAGACAAATGAAATTGAACGAATAAAAAAGACGTAGCCACTGAATTTTTACTCAGTGGCTATGTCTTTTTTGTTCAATCATTCGTGACTGGTTGCTCTAAGGCGCTTTCGATCAGTTTTGTCATTTTCTTTGGCGTGGTGATCGGGGCAAAACGTTTGATGATTTCGCCGTCGCGGCCGATCAGGAATTTTGTGAAATTCCACTTGATGGCGCCGCCGCCTGTTTGTTCGACCAAATATTTGTAGAGCGGATCCGCATTGTCTCCATTCACTTCAATCTTATCGAAAATCGGGAAAGTGACACCATAACTGAGTCGGCAGAATTCAGCAGCCTCGGCACCGTTCAATGGTTCTTGGTTATTGAACTGGTTAGACGGAAATCCAAGAACGATGAAATCCTTGTCTTTGTATTTTTCGTAAAGTTCCTCCAGTTCATCCAATTGGCCCACCAAACCGCACTTCGAAGCTGTATTGACGATGCAGATGACTTTTCCTTTGTACTGTTCCAATGGTACAGATGACTGATCTGTTTTAGTAGCTGAATATTCATAAATGGACATATCGAAGGTCTCCTTTGGTTATGCTACTTGCAAGTGTTAAAACATAGTATAAACAACAATGTAAAGGATTGCAAAAGAAAAGCCCCGGCAAAAATTGAAGCAGATATGACAGTTTGATGAGAAATGATGGAATTGTAACAGTAATTTCCAAAAATGACTGTTTTTTTATTCTCGTTTGCTGTATGATAGTTGAGTATTATAAATCGAATCTGGAGGGATTTTTTTTGGACATGTTTGAAGGCTTAAGCCAAAAAATCGTAGGAAAAAAAATAAAAATCGTTTTCCCGGAAGGCTTAGAACCAAGAATTTTAGGGGCAGTCGTTCGTCTTAAAGCGGAAGATTTAGTTGAACCAATCGTTATCGGAAATGTGGATGCAGTCAAAGAAGCTGCAAAAGGCCGCGGTTTCAGACTAAGCGGCATCCAAATCATCGACCCAGCTGATTATGCTGAACTCGATGAAATGGTTGCATCTTTCGTCGCTCGCCGTAACGGTAAAGTCACTGAAGAACAAGCTAGAAAATTGTTGTTGGATGAGAATTATTTCGGAACAATGATGGTACACATGGGCTTAGCCGATGGTCTAGTGAGCGGTGCTGTTCACTCTACAGGTGATACTGTCCGTCCGGCGCTTCAAATCATCAAAACAAAACCAGGCGTAAGCCGCACAAGTGGTGCTTTCATCATGCTCCGTGGTACTGAAAGATTCCTATTCGCTGACTGCGCAATCAACATCAATCCAAATGCACAAGAACTTGCTGAAATCGCAGTGGAAAGTGCTAAAACGGCTGAAATGTTCGAAATCCAACCAAACGTTGCTTTGATGAGCTTCTCAACAAAAGGCTCAGCAGCATCACCGGAAGTCGACAAAGTCGTGGAAGCTACAAGAATCGCTAAAGAATTGGCGCCCCAATACAACATCGACGGCGAATTGCAATTCGATGCTGCCTTTTCTGAAATTGTCGCTAAACAAAAAGCTCCTGGCTCAACTGTAGCTGGTCAAGCTAAAGTATTCATTTTCCCTGAAATCCAATCAGGAAACATCGGCTACAAGATCGCACAACGTTTCGGCGGGTTCGAAGCGGTAGGCCCAATCTTGCAAGGCTTGAACAAACCGATTTCCGATTTGTCGCGCGGATGTAACGAGGAAGATGTCTACAAAACAGCCATCATCACAGCAAACCAAACATTACTTGATTAATGAAATAATGGAAAGCCTGGATCAACCCGGCTTTCCATTTTTTGTTGTGCTTGAAAATGATGCATCCGCAGAAAAAAGGTGCATTCCGGAGTGAATATTCCTATAATAAGGAATGTAATCAAATAAATCGGTGAAGATGGGAGCAGATTCAGAATGTTCACCTTACTAGCAAAGAATGAAGAAGAAACGATGGAGATAGCCGCGCAATTGGCGCAACTATTGGAACCGAAAGATGTCATCCTCCTTGAAGGAAATTTAGGTGCAGGTAAAACCACCTTTACAAAAGGATTGGCAAAGGGTCTGGGCATTGACACGGTCATAAAAAGCCCCACGTATACTTTGATCAGAGAGTACACAAAGGGCAGGTTGCCGCTGTACCATATGGACGTCTATCGTTTGGAGGATGTCGGCGGGGATGAACTGGGCTTCGAAGAATATCTCTACGGGAATGGCGTTTCCGTAATCGAATGGGCAAAGTTCATCGAAGAAGAATTGCCGGATGCATATTTGACAATCCGCTTGGTTCCTACTGGGGAATTTTATGAAAACCGGGAAATCACTTTTCTGCCGACCGGCGAACGTTATGCCACTTTAGTCGAAACACTACAGGGAATACTCATGAAAGAAGGACAATAGCATGCGCAAAAGAGAGAAAGTCGAAATCATGATCCGGGAAGCCATCCCGGCCGATGCGAAGGACATCATTGCTTTCAGCAGAAAAACCGGCGCCGAAACGCCTTATTTGGCATATGGGGCTGAAGGTTTGGAATTGTCCGAAGCCTTCGAAGAATTATATCTGGAAGATTTGATGGAGAAAGACAACAATGTGATGCTGATTGCGACGATAAACAACAAACAATTGATAGGGTTGGCGTCCGTCGGGGCAACAGATAAACCGAAGCTTAGGCATGTAGGAGAAGTCGGTATCACCGTCGAGAAGGATTATTGGGGATTCGGAATCGGCTCGGTTCTGATGGAAGAAATCGAAACATGGGCAATCGAGAGCGGCGTGATCCGCCGCTTGGAGTTGACAGTACATGGAGAAAACGAACGGGCCATCCATCTCTATGAGAAAATGGGATATCAGCAAGAAGCGGTGATGCCGCGTGCCATGCTGATCGATGGGGAATTTATCGATGGCGTATTGATGAGTCTGATGATCGATTAGCGTACAGGGACGGAATGACGTTTGAGGCAAAAAAAGTTTAAATTTTTTTGTTGAAATCGGCATTTCCTACTTGACGTGTTAGCGCTTACATGTTAATATAACTATACAAAGAGAAACATACTAAGTTAAACAAAGAAACACAGAAGAGTATGCTGCTCTTTCAGGAAAATCCTTCAAAAAGATTTTCCGGTTAACAGCTTTTCAGTTAAGCTGTTAATGCAAAGTCTTAGATGGTTCGGAATTTGTGTTCTAGATGCATTTCTAAGACATGAAAACTTGAACCATTCTAAGATTAATAAACAGTAGATTTCATTCAAGCAGCTAGAAGCGAAAGCTTACATGACTTGCCTGAAAGACAAGCATAACTAGTATTGAAAAGTTCGTAGATCATTAAGATTGAACAATCAATGAAGCGAGGATGAGCCTACTGATTTAGGAGGAAGTGTTCCGATTTTTGGAGCACTTCCTTTTTTGCGTTGTAAAGGGAATAAAAATTTGCATATATGAAGAAATAAATTATTGCACACAAATGACTTGCATCAGTTCAATCTTTACGTTATTCTTTAAAACGTAATCGTTACGATTTGTAATGAGAAATCATTATCCGATTTCGGATAGTCCATAAAGAGAAGGCGGAGGGAAAAACAAATGAATAAAAAAAAGTGTACGAAGTGGGCATTGTCGCTATTGGGGACAGCAGCACTGTTAGCTGGTTGCGGAGCAGTAGGGAGCACAACAGAAAATACGGAGTCGGACAAGCTGCAGGTTGTCACGACCTTTTATCCGATGTACGATTTTACGAAACAGGTCGCGCAGGACGATGCCGACGTGAGCATGCTTTTGGAAGCCGGAATGGAGGTCCATTCCTTTGAGCCATCGAGCCAGATGATCGCTGAAATACAGGACGCGGATGTTTTCATCTACAATAGTCCTGAGATGGAGACGTGGGTACCGGATGTGCTGGCATCCATCGACACATCAGATATGGTGGTCATCTGTGCAAGCGAAGCAATCACCTTATTGGAGTACGAAGGTGAGGCGCATGCGCATGAGCACGAATCCGACGTAGAAGAGTCGGAGACCGGACATACCCATACTGTCGATCCGCACGTTTGGTTGGACCCTGTGCTGGCGCAGACGGAGGTTACGACGATTGCGGAAGGGTTGGCAGAAGCAGATGCAGATCATGCTGAAAATTATCTGAAGAATGCCGAAACGTATATCGGACAACTGAACGAATTGGACGAAGCCTACCGTGCTGCTTTTGAGGGAGCGGAAAACCGTACTTTCGTAACACAGCATGCTGCTTTCGCTTATTTGGCGGCCCGCTACAATCTTGTTCAAATGTCCGTAACGGGTCTGAATGCTGAAACTGAACCGAGCGCGGCTGCTCTGGCAACACTTTCTGATTACGTTAAGGTGAACAATATTTCGCACATTTATTTTGAAAAAAATGCCTCTTCGCAGACTGCGGAGACGCTTTCGGAAGAGGTTGAAGTGGAATTAGCGGTGTTGAGTCCTCTCGAAGGGATCACCGAAGAGGACCAGGAAAGTGGTTCGGATTATATTTCGGTCATGCTTGATAATCTTGAGGCATTGAAGCAAAGCATCAAATGATTCGGAAGTGTTATTGCTCCTCCTTGTGACATTTGCGTGCTATGATTTGGTTGAGAAAAGAATGCAGAAAAAACTTGCAGTGAAAGTCGGAAAACAGTCGAACAACATGCACTTGTTTCAGTCAATGAGAAGGTATTGTCGGACAAGGAGGAAAAGATATGTTATTTAACGATCGGAAAGAGGCCGGCATCCTGCTGGCTGAAGCCTTGGAAAAGTACCGCGGAGAAGATATCGTCGTATTTGCTTTGCCGCGAGGCGGGGTTCCTTTGGGGGTTGAAATCGCCAAAAAATTGGCGGCACCGCTGGATTTGCTTATCACGAAAAAAATCGGACACCCGTTCAATCCTGAATATGCCATTGGGGCCATCACAGAGGATGCGGACCCAATCTTCAATCCGGGAGAGCATGGGGTGTTGGACCAAAATTGGCTGGAATGGGAGCTGAAGCGGCTTCGCCAGGAAATCAAAAGGCGCAGGGAAACGTATGTCGGCGCTGCGAACATCCAGTCCTTGGAAGGCAAAACGGCCATCATCGTGGACGACGGCATCGCGACCGGCTTCACGATGTTCGCCTCGATTGCGGCCCTCAAAAAGCGGAATCCGAAACGCATCATCGTGGCAATCCCGGTCACGCCGGAGGATACCGCGAAAAAGATGGACCAAATGGTGGATGCAGTCATTGCCTTGGAGCGGACGGATGACTACCTCGGCGCTGTAGGTGCCTATTATGTCCGTTTTGATCAGCTCGACGACGCGGAGGTCGTCGAGCTGCTCCGAAGCATGAACGTGAGGGAGGAGAAGGCAGATGAGTGATCCAGAAAAGGCAGTTAAGATAACCGGTGCTGGCGTCACATTGAATGGTGATTTGGCCCTGCACAGAGATCCGAAAGGGCTTGTCATTTTTGCCCATGGCAGCGGCAGCAGCCGACATAGTGTGCGCAACAAATACGTGGCTAGTGTACTGAGGGCGCATGGACTGTCCACTTTGTTGCTGGATCTGTTGACGGAAGATGAAAGCGAGTGGACCGACAAGCGTTTTGACATCGATTTGTTGACCCAACGGTTGACACTTGCGGAAAACTGGCTGAAGCAACAGGATGAAACAAAACGGTTACCGATCGGGTATTTCGGATCGAGCACCGGAGCGGCAGCTGCTTTGCAATCGGCAGCTGCGTTAGGCGATGAAATAAAGGCCATCGTATCAAGGGGAGGGCGTCCGGACTTGGCGAAAGCATATTTGGCTAAGGTCACAGCCCCGACGCTGTTGTTGGTGGGCGGCTATGATGATGGCGTGATCGAACTGAATGAGCAGGCCTACGCGTTGCTGAACTGCGAGAAGGAAATGAGCATCATCCCGGGAGCTACCCATCTGTTCGAAGAAGCCGGCACACTGGAACAAGTCGCCGAGTTGGCTGCGCAATGGTTCGTGAAGCAGCTTCCGGGGAAATAAGACCAGCCAGACTAATTTCAAACCGGATAACAAAAATAAGCAGGATGCCTTTCAATGTGAAGGTATCCTGCTTATTTTTTTAGGTGAAACGTCGGGAGTGTTGTGCCTTGCTCCCGAAGGTATCGATCACTTGGATTAAGGATTGTAGGTCCAGCCGTGGTCATTGTGGTAAATCATCAGTTTGGACATCCCGCCGTCGACGGTGAAATTCTGCCCGGTGATGAAGCCGGCTGCGTCGCTACAGAGGAAACGGATCGTCTGTACGATGTCATCAGGCACACCAACACGTCCGACAGGATGCTGCAAGAGGTCAGCGGGTTCGTAGTCAGGCTGGTAATTCTCATCTTTATGGAAAGAACCCGTGTCGATCCAACCAGGGCTGATGGAATTGACGCGGGCTTTCCCGGCCAATGAAATGCTGAGGGCGTGCGTCAGTGAAAGGATGCCGCCTTTAGCTGCTGAGTAGCTTTCGGTATCCTTTTGCGACATGAAACCGCGGCTTGATGCGATGTTCACGACTGAAGCGTCAGCTGTGAACACCGGCAAAAATAAACTTGTCAACTGGTACGGAGCCGTGACGCCCAAAGCCAGGACATAATTGAAGTCCTGATACGAACACTCCGACAGGATGCCTTTTTTGCTGATGCAGGCGTTGTTCACCAGATAATCAACTTTGCCGAAGCGTTGCTTGACAGCTTCCGCAAAAGCATGCAGGGTAGTTTCCTCCGCGATGTCCCCGTGATGAAAATACACGTCGTTCGCTTCAAAGCGTGAAACGATTTTATCCCCTGCTTCCTTATCCGTATCCACGAATGCGACAGCGGCACCCGATGACAAAAAAGATTCCACAGTGGCCCGGCCGATGCCGTTCGCTCCGCCAGTCACCACAACCAAACGATTTTGATAATCCATCTTCTATTCCTCCTGAATGATTTATGTTTCGACTATCCCGCGTTCTGCAACGAAAGTTTAAGCGAGACCGGACAATGATCGCTGCCGAAGATATTTTCATGGATATCCGCGTCGACCAAGGAATCCTTCAAAGCATCCGATACAAGGAAATAGTCGATCCGCCAACCTGCATTGTTTTTGCGGGCGTTGAAGCGGTAGCTCCACCAGGAATATCTGCCTTCCGCATCCGGATGGAAGTAGCGGAAAGTATCGATGAACCCGTTGGCGACCACTTCGCTGAACTTGGCGCGTTCCTCGTCCGAAAAGCCCGCGTTCTTGCGGTTTGTTTTCCAATTCTTCAAGTCGATGTTCTCGTGGGCAACGTTGAGGTCGCCGCAGACGACAACCGGTTTTTCTGATTCCAGAGCTTTCAGATAAGCCAAAAAGTCCGTCTCCCAATCCATCCGGTAGTCCAACCGTTTCAGTTGTTCCTGTGAATTAGGGGTGTAGACGTTGACCAGAAAGAATTCAGCGTATTCCAAGGTGATGACGCGTCCTTCCAAATCATGTACGGCAGCGCCGATGCCCAGCCGAACCGAAAGCGGGGTGTGCTTCGTGAAAATAGCCGTGCCGGAATAACCTTTGCGTTCCGCGTAATTCCAGTAGGATTCATACCCAGGGAAAGCAAGCTCGATCTGGCCTTCCTGCAATTTCGTCTCCTGCAGACAGAAAAAATCGGCATCGAAGTCCGCAAAAATATCTGCAAAATTCTTGTTTACGATGGCCCGCAAGCCGTTGACGTTCCATGAGACAAATTTCAAATCCATTTTGCCCACCTTCCTTAACGCAACGCGATTGTATAGTAAAGGAACAGTATGAAGAGGATCAGATTGATGGCGGCCAATGTCCACTTCATTTTCGGCTCTGGGATGTTCAGGGCAAAGATCGTTCCAACAATCGGTAAAAACAGCGCCAATATCAACGAGGTAGTGGATACGGAACCAGGATCTTTGGTAGTGAAGAGGTAAAGCGGATATAGGATGGATAAGAGTGTGAATGTGATGCCGTTTCTGGTTTGTTTCGGTTGCATAGAGCAGCCTCCTTTTTCTGTTATCTGTAATATTTTACCATACTGGAGCGAGCGAATCACAAGGAAGAGGGCCGGAATGCGTGTCCAAAAAATGAAGAAGGATTCTTTCCGGCAGACAGATATGTAACAAAGCTCTTGCAAATTGATTAAATTGTAAATTTTTTCATAAACTTGTGTTAAAATAGCATGAACAGGTGCGGAAACGCTTTTGGTTAAATTTTGATTAGTTAATGATTAAAAAAATATAATTAATTGCTGCCGCTTACTTATTTGATACAAATCGGCATCAAGTGATGTTAGAATGGACTACATAAATAAAATTAGTGGGTGAAATGCATGTTGGGGACGGAAATAAAACAACAGTTTCCTGAAACGATCGTTAAAGAGAACGAAAAATTATCACATTATACATATACAAAAACAGGTGGCCCGGCGGATGCGCTGGTCTTTCCGAAAACAAAAGATGAAGTTGCGGCAATCGTCGCCTGGGTGAATGAAAAGCAAATACCTTTGACGGTATTGGGAAATTCCAGCAATGTCATCATTAAGGATGGCGGCATCCGCGGTATCGTCATGATCCTGACGGAAATGAACCACATGGAAGTGAAGCGCCATAGGTTGATCGTCCAGAGCGGCGCACGCTTGATCGATGCTTCGCGGATGGCCTTGGCTGAGCGGTTGAGCGGCTTGGAATTCGCATGCGGTATTCCCGGCAGCGTCGGCGGAGCGGTCTACATGAATGCCGGAGCTTATGACGGTGAAGTCGAAGAAGTCATCGAATCCGTAGTGGTGATCACGCGCGAAGGCAAAATCAAAAATTACGAGAAGAATGAACTTGAGTTTTCCTATCGCCACAGCAAGCTGCAGGAAACGAATGAAATTGTTCTGGAAGTCGTCTTCCATCTGGAAAAAGGCAAGCAGGAAACAATCAAAGCCCGAATGGATGACTTGACGGCTTTGCGCGAATCGAAACAACCCTTGGAATATCCTTCATGCGGTAGCGTCTTCAAACGGCCGACCGGGTATTTCACAGGCAAATTAATCCAAGAAGCGGGTCTGCAAGGTTTGATTTGGGGCGGGGCACAGGTGTCGATGAAGCATGCAGGCTTTATCGTGAACATCAATAGTGCCACAGCGACCGATTACATTGAACTGATCGCACATATCAAAGAAGTCATAATGGAACATTATGGGGTGCCATTGGAAACGGAAGTCCGGATCATCGGAGAAGATACAGTGGGAAGCGTATAGGTGAAAAGAAGGCTGGGTGCGAACATTCAGCTCTTTTTTGAATAGCACTTAATTATTTTTTTATTATTTTTTTGAATATATAATGAAGGAGGATAGTCCATGCGAAGACCACTGATATCTTTTCAGAACTTTAGTTTCACCTATTCAGATCAAAAGGAACCGACGTTGGAAGAACTGAATGTCACCATCTACGAAGGAGAAAAAATACTTGTGCTCGGCCCTAGCGGCTCCGGGAAAACGACCTTTGCCCGCTGCCTCACTGGCGTATTGCCGAGTGAAGAGAACGGCGATGCAAGCGGAAACATCCTCTTTCACCATCAGATCAATCAAACGGTTGCCCCCTTTGAAGATTTTCTTCCGAATGAAATGAAACTGGTCAAGAACAGTCTGATTCCCCACGCGGATCAGATGGGAAAATTTGGAGTGAAGCAACACGTCCCGTTCCGTACAGCGGATGATGTGAAAAAAATGGACAATTGGCATGATTTTTTGAAGAAACGCCCTTATCTGAAGCGCAGTTTCATGAAATTGTCGGAACAGCAGTTGGGTGACATCACGATGGCCGGCATCTCCTTGGATGGCAAGCCAGTGATTCTATTCGATGAGCCATTGGCGAATCTGGACCCGAGTTCCGGGGATTTGGCCATGAAATTCATCGATGATCTGCATCGCGTCAGCGACACGACCGTCCTCATCATCGAACATAGGTTGGAAGATGTATTGGCGCAACCGATTGATCGTATCCTGCTGTTTTCCGGCGGGCGGATCATCGCCGATGCGACGCCGGAGGAGATACTCCGCACCGAAATTTTGAGCGATATCGGCATCCGGGAACCGCTTTACATCACGGCCATGCGCTATGCCGGAGTCGATCTGGACAATGTCCGGGAACTGGCGAACGCCAAGAAAGTGAACGGGCCGCAATTAAAGGAACAGATGGAGAGTTGGCTGAATTATCTGCCGCAATTCAGGTATCCCGATTATGATGAAGTGCTTCTGGAACTGGATGGCTTATCGTTCAAATACCCTTGGAACGACAAGGACATCGTCGACGGTGCCTTTCTCCGCATCTACAAAGGAGAAATGATCAGCTTGGTCGGTGCGAACGGCGCCGGCAAATCGACGCTTTCCCGTTTGATGACCGGAGAGGAAAAACCGCAGAGTGGCCATATCTACTGGAAAGGCCATGAAGTCAGCGACATCGATGCGGATGAAGCGGAAAACTTTGTCGGCTACGTCCCGCAGAACCCGAAAGACAGCCTGTCACAGGAAACCGTATATGAAGAGATTGCCTTAAAACTGAAACAGCGCAACTTGCCGGATGAAGAGATCCAAAGGAAAGTCGATGAAGTTGCGAAAGTTTGTGGACTGCAGTACATCAAAGACTTGCCGTTATCAATGCTGAGCTTCGGCCAATTGAAACGGGTGTCTATAGCAGCCGTCTTGGCACTTGATCCGGAGTTGATCATCTTGGATGAGCCGGCAGCCGGGCAGGATTTCAGCCATTATAAGGACATCATGCATTTCCTCCAGCGGATCCACCAGAACGGTGTGACCGTCGTGATCGTAACGCATGACATGCACCTGATGCTGGAATACACCCGCAGAGCGGTCGTCATGGCCAAAGGGAAGATCGTGGCCGATACGAGTTCCGCTTTTGTCCTCATCAATCCGAGGCTGATCCAGATCGCCTCATTGAAAGAGACCACCTTGTTCACCTTCGCCAATCAGATCGGAATGACGGATCCGTATTCCTTTACGGAAAAATTCGTCTACTACGATCGGGCAGCGCGGCTATTCTGATGATAATCCCTTTAAGCTCCAAACGCCGGAATGATCATTTCTGGCGTTTTTTGTTCGTATTTTTGCTGAAAATGATGCTACTTCTTATATAATAATAGTGTTTTGTGCTAACATAATAGTGATGAGTGAATATCCGATTGCCTATCCGCAATCGGAGTGATCGTTCAGCGCCCACAAATAAACGATAAAGGCGGGAGAAAATGACTGACAAACCGATCATTACTTTAGAGAATGTAAAAAAAGTATACGATGATGAAACTGTATTGCACGATATTAGCTTTGAACTTGAAAAAGGTAAATTTTACACACTTTTGGGACCATCCGGCTGCGGGAAGACGACTATTCTGCGTTTGATTGCCGGCTTCGCGGACGCTACGGAAGGCATCATCAAAATCAATGGCGAAACGGTGAATGACATACCGGCGAACCGTCGCAAAGTCAATACCGTTTTCCAGGACTACGCATTGTTCCCCCATATGAATGTTTTCGATAACATCGCATTCGGGCTGACGATCAAAAAAATGCCCAAGGACCAGGTCAAGCTGAAAGTTGAGGAAGCCCTGAAAATGGTTCAACTTGAGGGCTATGAGAACCGTGAAATCAGCGAAATGTCGGGCGGCCAGCAACAGCGCGTTGCAATCGCCAGGGCCATCGTCAACGAACCGGATGTGCTGCTGTTGGATGAACCGTTGTCGGCTTTGGACTTGAAGCTGCGCACGGATATGCAGTACGAACTGAGGGAACTGCAGCAGCGTCTGGGCATCACCTTCATTTTTGTTACGCACGATCAGGAAGAGGCGTTGGCCATGAGCGATTGGATTTTCGTCATGAACAAAGGCGAGATTGTCCAGAGTGGCACACCTGTGGATATTTATGATGAACCGATCGACCGTTTCGTCGCAGATTTCATCGGCGAAAGCAATATCGTTCCGGGGAAAATGGTTGAAGATTACAAAGTCAGCTTCGTCGGCAAGGAGTTCGAATGTTCCGATGCGGGAATCACGCCGGGCGAAAAAATCGAAATCGTCATCCGTCCGGAAGATCTGGAGTTGACGACTGTCGAAAACGGCAAACTGGTCGTGAACATCGATACGCAGCTGTTCCGCGGTGTCCACTATGAGATCATCGGCTACGACAAGGACGGAAACGAGTGGATGATCCATTCCACCAAGCGTGCGGAAATCGGCAAGGATGTCGGGCTCCATTTCGGTCCGCAGGATATCCATGTCATGCGTCTGGGCGAATCCGAAGAAGAATTCGATGCCCGTCTCGAAAGTTATGAAGAGTAGGGGGGAAGAGACATGACGAAAAATTCTAGAGCGTTTTATTCTGTTCCTTACGTGCTGTGGTTGGGGTTGTTTGTCCTCGCGCCGATGCTGTTGATCCTGTATCAGTCCTTTTTCGACATCACCGGGTCCTTAACGTTTGCCAACTACGCGACCTATTTCAGCTCGGGAAATTATCTGCGGATGACGATGAATTCGTTCCTTTATGCGTTCATCATCACTCTCGTGACGTTCCTGATCAGTTACCCGACGGCGCTGTTCCTGAGCCGGACGCAGCACAAGCAACTTTGGCTGTCCTTAATCATTCTGCCGACATGGATCAATCTCTTGCTGAAGGCGTATGCATTCATCGGTTTGTTCAGTCAGAGTGGTACGGTCAATCAATTCCTTGGCTTCATGGGCATAAGTCCCCAACAGATCCTGTTCACGGACTTCAGTTTCATTTTCGTGGCGGCCTACATCGAGCTGCCTTTCATGATCCTGCCGATCTTCAATTCGATCGAAGAGCTGAACCCGTCCTTGATCGTAGCAAGCGAGGACTTGGGTGCGACAAGGATGCAGACTTTGACTCGGGTCATCTTTCCTTTGACGATGAGCGGCGTGCGCAGTGGCTTTCAGGCCGTCTTCATTCCGTCGTTGTCGCTGTTCATGCTGACGCGTCTGATCGGCGGAAACCGGGTAATCACGCTGGGAACCGCAGTTGAGCAGCATTTTCTCGTCACCCAGAACTGGGGGATGGGATCGACGATCGGCGTCATTCTGATCATCAGCATGATTGCCATCATGTCCCTGACGAGTGACAAAAAGAAGAAAGGCAGGCGAGCCAAATGAAGACAACAGCCAACACGAAGTGGAACAATGCCTTCCTTGCGCTTGTTTTCGCCTTGCTGTACCTGCCGATTTTTTATCTGATTTTTTATTCGTTCAATGCCGGCGGGACCATGAACAGCTTCACCGGCTTCACCTGGGAGCATTACCAAGCCGTTTTTGAGGATACGCGCTTGATCGGCATCGTCTTGAACACATTTTTGGTGGCTTTGCTTTCGGCCCTCAGCGCGACTGCAATCGGTACGATGGGTGCAATCTTCATTTATTACACAAAAAAACGCAGCACCAAAAATGCGCTTCTGAGTCTTAACAACGTGTTGATGGTTTCCCCTGACGTCATCATCGGGGCGAGCCTGTTGATCCTTTTCACGTTGCTCGGCTTTTCGCTGGGATTCTCTTCGGTGCTGCTGTCGCACATCGCTTTTTCGATTCCGATCGTCGTGCTGATGGTACTGCCGAAGCTTTATGAGATGAATGATTCGATGATCAGTGCGGCCCAGGATCTGGGCGCCAGCTCCGGCCAAGTGTTCAGCAGAATCCTGATCCCGAGTATCACTCCAGGGATCCTGAGCGGTTTCTTCATGGCCTTCACCTATTCCTTGGATGATTTTGCGGTGACCTTTTTCGTGACGGGGAACGGCTTCACCACTTTGGCGGTGGAAATCTATTCGCGGGCCCGCCGTGGTGTCAGCCTGGAAATCAATGCGCTCAGTGCGCTGATGTTCCTGTTCACGCTGCTGTTGGTCTTGGGCTACTATTTCATTCAACAATACGGGCACAATAAACGGGCGCAACAATTAAAGGCGATTGGAAAACGCGCCGGTTCGGATAAGGCGGTGAAGCGCGGATGAAAAAATTAATGGGAATGGCGGTTGCTGTGCTGCTTGCTTGTGCAGTCATCGCTTTCGGAATAAACTCCTTGAACAGATCGCAAGGTTTTTCGGATGGGAATACGCTGACGATTTACAACTGGGGCGATTATATCGAACCGGAGCTGATCACAAAATTCGAAGAGGAGTCCGGGTATAAAGTTTCTTACGAAACGTTTGATTCGAACGAGGCGATGTACACCAAAGTCAAACAGGGCGGAACGGCCTACGATCTGAGTATCCCTTCGGAGTACATGATCGACAAAATGGCTGAAGAGGGCTTGCTGATCGAACTGGACCATTCGAAGATCGATGGTCTGGAGAATATCGATCCGCGCTTCCTGGATTTGCCGTTCGACGAAGGCAACAAATACTCTATCCCTTATTTCTGGGGAACCTTGGGCATCATCTACAACGACAAAATGGTCACGGAAGAGATCACTTCCTGGTCCGATCTGTGGGATCCGAGCTATGCGAACAGTCTGCTTCTGATCGACGGGGCGCGTGAAGTAATGGGGCTGGGCCTCCAAAGTGAAGGCTACTCGCTGAACGAAACCGACCCGATGATCTTGACTGAGATTGCGGAGAAATTGAAGGACATTACGCCGAACGTCAAAGCGATCGTTGCCGATGAAATCAAGATGTACATGATCCAGGAGGAGGCGGCCATCGCCGTGACTTTCTCCGGAGAAGCCAGCGAGATGCTCTGGGAAAACGAAAATCTCCATTATGTGATCCCGGAAGAAGGCTCCAATCTGTGGTTCGACAATATCGTCATACCGAAGACCGCAAGAAATATCGATGGCGCTTATGCCTTCATCAATTTCATGCTGGAACCTGAAAATGCTGCAATCAATGCGGAATACGTCGGCTACGCCACGCCGAACCAAACCGCCATCGAGCTGATGGATCCCGAGATCACCAGCGACGAACAGTTTTATCCTTCCGACGAAATCATGGACAAACTCGAGGTCTACGAAAACCTGGGCGCCAAAACCCTGGGAACGTACAATGATCTATTTCTTGAAATCAAGATGTTCCGGAAATAGAGGAAACGATGAATCCCACTCTAGAAATCGAGCACTAAGAGGATATTACGAGAACGGTCGCTTTTTGACCGTGACGTAATATCAGCTTAGGCACTCAAACGTCACAGTGCGACGTTTGAGGTCTTTAACATTCTTTGTACCAAGGCTAGAGATGCATGTTCTATTAGGGATTCAGAGTTCGACTATAAGGATACGATGAATTGCGGGTAGGGGATAAGCTAACATTTTTAGTGTCAGTATTCTAATTTTCTTCAAAAAGCGGCTGAGAAGTCGCTTTTTGTGTGGAGAAAAATATTGACTTAATCTTAAGGTTAAGAGGTAAGCTTGCATAGAAACATACTAGAATTTCATTTAAGCGAGGCGGGATAATGAGAAAGAGAATCTTGCTAACTTTCATGCTCTTCGCAGTTGGTCTATTAGCCGCTTGCTTTAGACAAACTTTTGAAAGAGGTGAGATAGATTTGAACTCAGGACTACAGATTAACCAATCGTCAGAAAATGGTATTGAGACTGGAGGAGATAAAATGCAGATACAAATTCAAGATAACGCGCATACTGTTGTATTTATGCTAAATAATAGTGTTGCGGCAGGATCACTCTATAAGCAGCTTCCGTTGAAAATAATGGTGGAGAATTATGGGAACAACGAAAAAATATTTTATCCGCCAACGAAACTGAATACCAGTAACACTCCAAGTGCAGAAGGCCCCGCTGGGACACTTGCGTATTTCGAACCATGGGGAAATGTTGTCATGTATTATGGCAGCTTTGGACGTTATCGGGGGTTGTATGATTTGGGAATAGCTGTTTCAGGGGGAGAACATATCAGAGAATTGACAGGGGAAATATCTGTTACCAAGGTTTCTGATTGAAATCAGTTGGAGTGTATTGGTTTGGCAGCCGCACTCACAATATACTCAAAAAGTCTGTCGAAGAAATTCCGCTTCACAATCCGCGCAAGGTTGTGCTATCATTAAAATAAGATTAAAAAGAAAGAAGGTAATCTCTTGACTAAATTCATCAGTACGGAAAAAGCGCCTGCAGCGATCGGGCCTTATTCGCAAGGAACAAGAAAGAACGGCTTCATCTTCTCATCCGGACAATTACCGATCGATATGGAAACGAAAGAGCTTGTGACTGACCCTGCAGCAGCGACAACAGCCAGCCTGAACAATGTTTTGACGATCGTCAAAGCAGGCGGCGGATCGTTGGAATCGATCGTGAAAGTCAACGTGTTCGTGAAGGACATCAATGATTTTGACGCCATCAACGGCGCTTACACTGCATTCTTCGGCGAACATAAACCAGCCCGTTCATTGGTGCAGGTGGCCGCTTTGCCGAAAGATGCCATCATCGAAATCGAAGCCATCGCAGGAAAAGACTGATACTAATAAAGAAGAACGGCTATCTCACCTTTGGAGAAAGCCGTTCTTCTTTTATTTGACAGGACTGTGTTCGGGATGTCCGATTCATGCGGGTTATCGGACAAGTTTAGATCTGGACGTGTTCGGGATGTCCGATTCATATGAGATATCGGACAACAATCGATCTGAATGTGTACTGTATGTCCGATTCTTCCGCTTTATTAGACATTCCTAGCATTGATGTGGATGCAGCACGATGAATCTCAGGTCAATCAATTAGGAGAGAGGCGCCCGCTATTCGAATGGATTCGCTTTGACCGGTGGCTGATCATCCACCCATTCCGGCTTGACCTCCAGCTGCTGCCCGAAGATCATCATTTTCAGGCGGACGCCTTCACGGGTGGCTGCAAGGCCGCCCAAGCCGGTTTCGCGCAGGGAGGCCGGAAGGGTTTTCCCGACTTTGCGCATCGCTTCGATCACATCGTCGGCGGGGATTTTGTTCGTCAGCCCGGCCAAGGCCATATCGGCGCTGATCAAGGCGTTGACTGCACCGATCGCATTGCGCTTGACGCAGGGTATTTCCACCAGTCCGGCAACCGGGTCGCAGACGAGGCCGAGCAGATTGCTGATGGCCATCGCCATCGCTTCCGATGCCTGCTCTGGCGTGCCACCCGCGATTTCGACGGCCGCGGCTGCTGCCATCCCGGATGCACTCCCGACTTCGGCCTGGCAGCCTCCAGCGGCTCCCGCGATCATGGCATTGTTGGCGATCACCATGCCGAACCCGCTGGCGCAGAAGAGCATTTGGACCATCTGCTCCTCCGTCAGCCCAAGCTTGTCCTTGATCGCGAACATCACACCGGGCAAAGTCCCCGATGAACCGGCAGTCGGAGTGGCGCAGATGATGCCCAACGAAGCGTTGACTTCGTTCGTGGCGATGGCGCTCTCCACTGCGATCAGCAGGTCATCGCCTGAAAGGGTATTGCCGCGTTGGCGGTAGTTCCGCAGTTTCACGGCTTCGCCGCCTGTCAAACCAGTGGGGGAAAATACGCCATCGCCAGTTAAGCCTTTTTCGACTGCGGCTTTCATGACGTGGTAATTGTTGCGCATCTGTTCCCAAATATCCTCGCGCGTCCGGTGGCTCTTGGCCATTTCCTGCAGCAGCATCAATTCGGAAATCGGTTTGCCGCTTTCCTCCGCGGCAGTAACCAGTTCTGCAATCTTATTGTACAAAGCCGTATTCCTTCTTTCCTAACTTATCAATATCGCCTTTTCGATGAAAGGCAGCTCGTTGATTTCGTAGATCATTTCTTTGGTGGGGACCGTATCCAGATAGAGGATGACCCATTCGGTATCGCTCTCCCTGAAAATGCGGATATCATTCAGGGGATAGCCTTTGAATGCGAAATAATTCTGCCATTCCGCTTCGCTGTAAAGATGGTATTGGAGCGTATTCTGATGGATGAAATAGATAGGCAGATGCGCATCCAAACGCATCGAAAAGTTGTCGATGGCAACATGGTTCAGGACGATCGAGCCTCCCCCGATAGAACTGCCCGTAACGGATATTTTTTTCTTGTCCCGTTCCAACACCATCGTGGCTGTGTTCGGGTGGCCGACGGGGGAGTCGCCGATCTCTTCGATGAATGTCACGGCTATCTTTTGGGATTCGGCCATCTTTAGGGATTGCGGAATCATCGGATCATCCGCCGCAAAACCGAGTATGCCGCCGAGGATTGCAAAATCGGTGCCGTGCCCGAGATGGGTATCCGCGAAGGATTCGTAGTAATGGATCGTGACCTTTTTAGGCTTGACCTCGAACAGCTGCGCCGCCGCTTTCCCCAATGCCAGGGCGCCGGCAGTATGCGAACTGGAAGGGCCGACCATCACCGGTCCGATGATGTCGAATATGCTTCTGAATGTATGGCTCATGACGATCCCCTTTCCTTATCGATTCGTGAAAGCTTGCATTTCATTATAGCGAAAAGGCTGTAGGAATGACAGGACGCCAACACGCTTTTTAGCAGATTCTAATGGCACATGAATAATAATCGAGAAATTAAATTACCTGGACAATGTGTGTGTGTCTTTCTGATTCATCCATAAAATGAAATTTTCATGTGGTATTGCAAAAGCTCTCTCATTATCGGCATTCCGGCATAGTAACGCTTCCTTTTCATATGATATAATGACCTCATCATCCTGAAAGGAACGCGTGAGAAAATGGAACTAAAAGAACTGGTTGGATTAAAAGCTGCAGAATACATCAAAGACGGTATGACAGTAGGTCTGGGGACGGGCTCGACTGCCTATTATTTTGTGAAGGAAATCGGTAGACGTGTGAACGAGGAAGGATTGAAGATCACTGGGGTGACGACTTCTATCCAAACGAAGGAATTGGCTGAGTCGTTAGGGATTCCGTTGAAGAGTGTGGATGAAGTTACTTGCATCGACATCACAGTGGACGGAGCCGATGAAATCAGCGAAGATTTCCAAGGGATCAAAGGCGGCGGCGGAGCCTTGCTGTTCGAAAAGATCGTTGCCGATAATTCCAAGAAAGTCATCTGGATCGTCGATGAAAGCAAAATGGTGAAACATCTGGGAGCATTCCCGCTGCCAGTGGAAGTTGTCTGCTACGGATCGATCCAACTGTTCAATAAATTCAACGAAAAAGGCTACAATCCGGAATTCCGCAAGACAGCAACCGGGGACTATTATTTGACTGATGAGAAGAATAACATCATCGATCTGCATCTGGGTGAAATTTTGGATCCGAAGGCACTTGCCGAGGACCTGATCCATCTGACCGGTGTCGTGGAACATGGTTTGTTCCTGGATTGTGTGGATACCGTTTTGGTCGGTACAAAAGACGGCGTGAAAGTGATCGAAGCGAAAAGATAAGCTTCACCTCAGATGCACAAAAACGTTTTGCGCTGTGCTTGATATTCGAAAAGTCAGATTCAGATGGAGGAAAAGCCTATGAGAATGGTAGATTTAATTATCAAGAAACAAGAAGGCAAAGCATTGACGAAAGAAGAAATCCGTTTCATCATCGATGGCTACACGGATGGGTCGATCCCTGATTATCAGATGAGCGCCTGGGCGATGGCCGTATTTTTCCAGGACATGACCGATGAAGAGCGGATGGAATTGACGATGGCCATGGCTGAGTCCGGCGATCAGATCGATCTTTCCGCCATTGAAGGAATAAAAGTCGACAAACATTCAACCGGTGGCGTCGGCGACACGACGACGTTGGTTTTGGCTCCATTGGTCGCCAGCTGCGGCGTGCCGGTAGCGAAAATGAGCGGACGCGGACTGGGGCATACAGGCGGAACGCTGGATAAACTGGAATCGATCCCCGGCTTCCACGTGGAGATCGACGAAGCGACCTTTGCGTCCATCGTGAATGAAAACAAGGTCGCCGTAATCGGGCAATCCGGCAACCTCTGCCCTGCAGACAAAAAATTATATGCGCTGCGGGATGTGACCGGAACCGTGAACTCATTGCCGCTGATCGCAAGTTCGATCATGTGCAAAAAAATCGCAGCCGGTGCGGATGCGATCGTGCTCGATGTGAAAATCGGAGCCGGAGCGTTCATGAAGACGGAAGAGGATGCGCGGGCACTTGCCCATGCGATGGTCAAAATCGGCAATCTGGCCGGCCGCAAAACGATGGCGATCATTTCCGACATGAGCCAACCTTTGGGTGTGGCTGTAGGGAACGCCTTGGAAGTTGAAGTGGCGATCGAAACGTTGAAGGGCAACGGGCCGAAAGACCTGGAGGCGCTCTGTATCGAATTGGGAAGCCAGATGGTCTATCTGGGCGGAAAAGCGGCTGATTTGGCTGAAGCCCGTGCACTTGTGACAGAAAACCTCCGCAACGGCAAAGCCTTGGAGAAATTCAAAGTTTTTGTAGCCTCCCAAGGCGGGAACCCGGCAGTCGTGGATGATTATTCATTGATGCCGCAAGCCTCGCGCCAACATGATGTTTTGGCAGAAGCATCCGGGTATGTGACGGAAATCATTGCGGATGATATCGGAGTGGCCGCTATGCTTTTAGGGGCTGGACGCGCCACCAAAGAAAGCACGATCGATCTGTCGGCTGGACTGAAGATTCTTAAAAAAGTCGGTGATCCGGTCCAAAAAGGCGAAGCAATCGTCAAGATGTTCGCCAACAAAGCAGATTTCAGTCAGGCCGAAAAACTGATCCAGGAAGCCTATTCCATCGGGGAAGAACAAAAAGAAATCACGCTGATCCACAGTGTCATCTTAGATTGAACACAAAAGCATCCGAGCCGCACACGATAAAATGTGTGCAGTTCGGATGCTTTTTAAATATTAGGCAAGTATAAAACATTTTCAATCCAAAGGTGCATCACTGTAGATGTTTTACGGGTTTGTAAAATATTTTATGCATCAAAAATGATGTCTAGCGGTACAAGCCTGCCTCTCGGAAATTAGATAAATCTGACCCATTGCGCTCTGCGATGCTCATTCAGGGCCAGATTTCCTAAATTTCTTTCGAGGCAGAGCGGGCTTGTACCGCTTTTCCTATTGGTCGAAGGTTACGTTCGTGATGTCCTTGCTCATGTTCAGCAGATCGTTCACCAGATCCTTTTTCTTATAGTAATGCGGTAATCCAATCCCGTAGATGACGATATATTTCGGGTAATCGCTCTCCGGATTCTCGATCAGAAACTTCATATCCGAAGTCTCGATGTTGTTTTCGGAAAGGAACAATTCGATCGCTTTCTTCAAATCCTGGTGGCGATAATGGATTTCCACATGCAGCCCGCCGATGGAAGTCCTGAGTTTTTTGATGATATGCAGAACGACATAAAGAATCAGGCAGCCGATGAAAGATAGGAAATAATAACCCATCCCGACGGCAATCCCGAGACCGGCGACCGTCCAAATCGTTGCTGCCGATGTCAGGCCGGTGACCGTATCCCGTTTGGTGATGAGGATCGTGCCGGCGCCGAGGAACCCGATACCGCTGACGATCTGGGCGATGATGCGCGTGAAGTCGACCGTGATGCTGGATGCGATATCCGGATTCGCAATCGCCAAGTTCAGACTGTAAAAAGCGATTTCGAGCTGAATCAATGTGATGAGGCAAGCTGAAACGGAAACGATGATGTTCGTACGCAGACCCGCTGCTTGACGATTCTCTTCGCGTTCATAGCCGATGATGCCACCGACAAATACCGCCGCAAGCAAGCGCATCGTTATTTCCAATGTGCTGATGGAATACACAGCAGTCCCCCCTTTCAAAATAGAGCATTTCTTCCATTTTAAAGCATCTGCAGTATTCTGTAAAAGGAAATGACGATTTTCTGAAAATATGCAGAATCACGCCGATTCTTCCTTCCTCATGTGATAAAATGGGAATTAACATGAATTTTTGATTAGAGGAGGGACAATATGTCGAAAAAAGAGTGGCTGGCTGGGATGAAAGCCATCTATCCGGTTTGTTTCGGTTACATTCCGATGGGTTTGGCCTGCGGGGTGCTGCTGCAGCAAGCCGGCTATCATTGGTTGGCTGTCATGCTGATGAGCCTGATCATCTACGGGGGCGCTTCGCAGTTCATGATCGCTTCGATGACTGCGGCGGGGGCAGGCCTTCTGGAAATGGTGATCATGATTTTTTTCATCAATCTGAGGCATCTCTTGATGAGTTCCAGCCTGGCCCACAGAATCCGCGAGAAGAGCACGGTTTTCAGCATATTCTTTGCCCAGACGATCACCGATGAATCGTTCGCCGTCAACACGCTGTATTTCAAAACCGAAGGCATGTGGAATCCAACGAAAGCAATTGCCGCAAATGTCACGGCCTACGCTACCTGGATTTTGAGCACCGGGATCGGGGCGATGGCCGGTAAGAGCATCGCTTTGTCGCCGGTTGTGATGAATTACATCCTCATTGCGATGTTCATCTTCCTGCTCATTTCCCAGATTGAGAACCGTATCGTGTTCTGGACGGCTGTATTTTCCAGCATCACAGCAGTCCTGTTGATGAGTCTGCTGCACCATAACATCGCCATCGTCCTGACGTCGATTCTGGCCTCCGGATTTGGGCTGTACCTTCAGAATAAGAAAGACGAAAAGGAGGGGATTTTGCGTGGATGATAAAGCATTATGGCTCATTTTGGGTGGCGGTTTGGTGACTTTTCTGCCCAGATGGCTCCCGATTGTTGCCTTGAAGAACGCGCGGATTCCAATCTGGTTCCAGAAATGGATGAGCTTCCTGCCGGTTTCCATCTTTTCGGCATTGATCGCTTCGGATATCTTTTTCTGGGAAGGCAATGTTTCCTTTAATATATTGGAAAACGCCAAACTATTACCGTCGCTTGTGACTGCAGTGGTGGCTTATTATTCGAAAAATATGATTCTCTCCGTCATCGTCGGCATCGTGGGCATCAGTCTGATGGTGTGGGCACTTTGATTTTACTTTCCTTTTTTTAATTGTTTTGCCATCATATTTTCATTATTGTGTTGACATGCTTTTGTTTGTTGATTATGATGAATGCATACAAGCAGAGGAGGCAGTCGCGATGCAAACAATCACACGTGTAACAGCAACGAACGGAAAAAGCTGGCAAAGCCGCATAGTGTAGGTTGATCGTGTGACAGGACTGTCCATAGATGCAACCTCAGATTTAATCTGGATTAGCGTCTATGCGGATTTTTCCTTCTTTTACTTATTCAGGAAACCATCACCGCAAAGACTATCAGGGTCTCTGCGGTTTTTTTTGTATCCAAAAACGCTTTTTTATCCGGATTAGGATGTGTACGGAAAATGAAATTTCAAAAAATGGAGGAGTTTTGATGATGAAAAATGGGATGAAAAATATGTTGCGATTGAGCTCGGTAGTGGCGATCGGGTTGTTGGCTGCTTGCGGAAACACAGCGTCGGAAAATGATTCTTCTGCGGCTACAAATGAAAGCGAACAGGAACAGGTTTATATCGGCATCCTGCAGTTGACGACGCATCCGGCCTTGGATCAGATCACGGAAGGCATCCTGGATGAGTTGGCGTCTGCCGGCTATGTCGACGGCGAGAATGCCACCATCGATTTCCAGAATGCGCAAGGCGACCAAGCGAACATGAAATCGATCGCTGAAAGCTTCGTCAGCCATGACGCAGACATCATGATCGGCGTCGCGACGCCAGCCGCGCAAGCGCTGAAGAATGCCTCAGATGAGATTCCGGTGATCCTTGGCGCGGTCCAGGATCCAGTCGGCGCTGGACTGGTTGAATCCTTGGAAATTCCCGGCAGCAATGCAACGGGGCTGTCGAACCGGACACCTTCGAACGAGCAGATGGCTTTGATCAAGCAATTCCTGCCGGAAGCCACAACAATCGGCGTCATGTACACGACTGCCGAAGACAATGCGATCATCTCCGGCCAACGCGCTGAACAGGCGGCAGCGAATCTTGGATTTGAAGTCGTGACAAGAACGATCACTACTTCGAACGATATCGCCCAAGCAGCGGAAAGTCTGGCCAAAGAGGTGGACGCGATCTATGTACCGAATGACAATGTCATCGCGAGCGGGATGGCAACCTTGGTGGATGCGGCCGATGCGTTCGGCATCCCGGTTTTCCCGGCTGCTGATACGATGGTGAAAGACGGCGGCGTTGCGACTTTCGCGCCAAGCCAATACGGCATGGGTACGCAGATCGGCCAAATTGCGGCCGACATCCTGAAAGGCGCTGACCCGGCGACTTATCCGGTCCAACTTGTCAAAGAGAATTCCGTTTACATCAACCAAGCCAAAGTGGACGAACTGGGCTTGACGATTCCGGAAGACGTCAAAGCCGATGCGGTGTTTGTGGAATTGGCTGAATAATAGTCATATATGGGGGGCTCATCCAATTGCGGATGAGCTTCTTTTTTTGGAGTGGCACTGGGTAGGCGTGAGCTGAGGTTACCGGATGCGGAGAAAAACTGATCTGTCGGTCGAACGGATCAAAAAAACAAAAACGCGCCAACGATCAGTATCTTCCTACCGTTCGCTGGCGCGTTTATATTATATTCAACTTTTTACTGAACGATTGGCGTACTGACGGTAGTCGATCCCGCGCATCTCGCACCAGTCGATGATGTCCCTTTGGAAGATGAGATCCGTCCGAGCCAGATCGGCAACCGATGTTTTGCCAAGCATCGCCATCACCGTCGTGATCTGTTCCTTCCAAGCTTCGACCGTTTCGGCAGTCTTCTCCGGTCCATTGCTCAGTACCATATGCAGGAACTGGCCGGAAAGTCCGACAGCCTTCGCGCCCAAGCTCAAAGCCTTGACGATGTCCAGCGGTGTTTTGATGCCGCCTGATGCAAGGAACTCCGCTTTTCCGCGGTGAGCATCGGCTTCCAACAGCGAAATCAAAGTCGATTGGCCCCAGTTTTCCAACTCATCATAGGCTAGTGCTGTCCGCCTTGCGTTTTCGATAGCCGCAAAGTTCGTGCCACCTTTGCCGGAGACATCGATCGTCCGGACACCTACAGCAATCAGTTGTCCGATCGTTTCCCGACTCATGCCGAAACCGACTTCCTTCACGATGACGGGGACGCCGACATGCGCTGTGATTTCCTCGATCTGGCGCAGCCACATCGTGAAATCACGGTCGCCTTCGGGCATGATCATTTCCTGTGGCGCGTTTATGTGGATCTGCAAAGCATCGGCCTCGAGAATATCCACGGCGCGTTTGGCATTTTCGAGCGAATGGTGGGCGCCGATATTCGCCATTATCTGGCCGCTCGGGTTAACTTTGCGGATGACCGAAAAGCTGTCGCTTACGCTGGGGTCCTTCAACGCCGCACTGACCGAGCCGGAAGCCATCGCCAAGCCGGTCATTTTTGCGACAGTCGCCAGATCTGCATTGATCTGTTTGGTACGTTCGCTGCCGCCGGTCATGCCGTTGATGTAGAAGGGCGCAGCTAGGTTCATCCCTGCCATCTCCGTCTGCAGCGAAATGTCCGCAACTTTCAGATTGGGTAAAGAGTGATGAATAAAGCGCATCTTCCCGAAATCGGACTGATTGCTTGGCTCATATTGTTTTTCGGCCAAATCGACGTGCTGGTCTTTTCTGTTTGAATCAAGCGTCATTCGGATGCTCCTTTCCAATCGATGGCTGCTGCACTTCTAACGTAGCTGAAGACATGCAGCGGCAAGTTCATGATCCCGACTTTTTCCCATTCGGAAATCAAGGGGATGATGCCCGATTGCCTATCGATGATGACGATGCCGCAGTCTCCGCCGCCAGCACCTGATGATTTTGCCGCACCCAGATTCTTTTCGGCCAAGTCGCATAACTGCGTCAAAGGAGGCGTTTCGATGACGACGCCTGTGTGCGCAGTCAATTGTTGGAGCAGCAAACGGTTCTCGCGGATGCCTACCTGAATCGCCTGCAGATCGCCTTGTTCGAAAGCGGCGATCATGGCGTTCACGCACTTTTTGCTGGCTTCCAGGAATGTTTTGTAATAATCGTCGATGCCGCCGCGGACATCGTTGACGCGGTCGACAAGATGGGTGGTCGAAGCCGGCGAGCCGGTCCAGCCGATCACCAACCGCAGATTGGCTGGTGGTGTCAAGGGCCGGATCATCAATTGCGGCCAGGGTGATTCCAACAACTCGGTGAGCGTCAACTCGGCTGCTTGTTTCATTACCCATTCCCTGTCGAAACAGGCATAAGCGATCCAGCCGCCGTAGGTGCTTGCGGCAATGTCACCGAAAGAGCCGTTGCTTTTGACGGACAGATGCGCCAATGCGGCCAATTTGTAGACCAATTCAAATTCCGGATCGATCGCATAAAATTTCAGCAACGCTTTGATTGTCGCGACCGTCACTGCACCGCTCGATCCCAGTCCATATTTTTTCCCGCTGGCGTTGTCCAACTCGCTCTTCACGGACAGATGGAAATAGGATAACGGTACCCCGGTTTCTTTGATATAGCGTTCCGTCACCTTGACAGCTTCGGTGATGTAGAGGAACGGATTTTCGCGCTGGTCGATGACCAACTGATCTTCTTCGCGGGTCCAAGGAATAGGCAAACCGCCATACTGCGCCGACCGGATCGTTCCGGTCGTATCGGCTTCTTCCAAAGACACTGTAATGAACTGATCCAAGGCGACCAAAATCGATGGATGGCCCGGCGTCACTACCGCATATTCTCCGGCGATGAACAATTTACCCGGAGCACTTGCTTCTGTTACAGTCATACGTTCAACCCTCTCTATTCCTGATTAATCGTTCCAATTGTAGACAGCGCGTTCGGCTGCAGTCAATTCCCGTATTCCTTTTCCGGGCTTGGTGATGATCAATTTATCCTCTGTGAAATGCTCCAACAACGCTTCTTTTATCGTTTCGGCTTGCGAAAGGCGGCACAGCACCTTCACATTCGGACCGGCATCCATTGTGACATAACAGGCAATGCCTTGCTTGCGCAAAGCCTGAGCGGTCTTGATGGCGACGATGCTGTCCGGTTCCCAATAGGAAAAAGGTGGTTCCGCACCCAACATGGTTCCGTGCATCTTCATGCCATTCGCTTCGGTGATTTCACCCAAGCGGATGAAATCCTTCGCGGCGATGGCTGCTTTGATGTCCAGGATATCTCTTTTCGCCGATTCCACCCAAGCGGGATAGAAGGGCGAAGTCTCGACAGTCCGCTTCATTCCGATGCGGCTGGAGACTTCCTTCGCTTTCTGGTTGACCGCAACGATGACCATGCCGATATCCCAGCCGGCATCGTCGACCGGTACCGCGAAGGAATCATCGGAACAAGTCCCCATATCCCATTCCACAAAACCGCCGTAGATGCTGCGCGTCGCACTGCCGCTTCCGCGTCTTGCGAAGGTTGACAATCGCTGCGGATCCAAATCAAGACCCAAGGCCAAGTTGGCAGCTCCTGCCAAAGCAGCGAAGGCGGAGGCGGAGGATGCCAATCCGGCTGCGGTAGGGACATGGTTGATGCTTTCAACGCGTGCACGCATGGCTGTGTTTTTTTCTTCACGGAACAGATCAAGGAAGTTGGATATTTTTTGCGTCTCTTTTTCGCCTTGCTTCTCGCCGTTCAGATAGAAGGAATCCTGCGGGAGGGCTTCATCGAAGACGATCATCGTATCCGTGTAGAGTTTATCCAAGGTCATGGAAAGGCTGCTGTTCATAGGAAGAAAGTCGGTTTCGTCCCGCTTCCCCCAATATTTGATCAGCGCGATGTTGGTATGCGCTCGGACATAAGCTTTCTTAGGCATCTTCATTTCCTCCCATTTGATAGATCCAAGTCCGGATTGCCCCGGCTTGGCGTATAGCTTCTTCCACTTTTTCCGCTTCGGAGCGGGTACTCGCCAATGCGATCATGCAACCGCCGCGTCCACCGCCTGTCAGTTTGGCGCCCAGTGCTCCAGCCGAAAGGGCGGCTGATACGAGTCTGTCCAGATCAGGACTGGATACTTCCAGAAAAGACAACACCTCATGGGCTTGGTTCATCAATTGCCCCAATTGTTGCGGATCATTCGCTTCGATCGCGGACTTCGCCGTTTGAGCAAGACCGCCCAAACGGGTGATGGCGTCTCGGTAAGGTTGCGGATTTGCTCCGTTCAGTTTCATGGCGATGCTGGCTACTGCTTCCTTTGTTTGGCCGGTCACGCCGGTATCGCCGACAATCATGTAAGCCTTCAGGTTCAAAGGGAAAGCTTCGAAAGGCTGGCCTTTGATGTAAAAGAGCGGTGCCTCGCCGCTTGCCGTGGCGGCATCCAGACCGCTTGGGTTTCCGTGTGCGACCATCTCGGATATGTTAACGAGCCGCAGCAAAGTCGCTTGGTCCAGCGGCTTATCGAAGTAAGCGAAAAGGGCGCGGGTCAAGGCCACTGACACGGCAGCGCTGGAACCCATGCCTCTTTCGGCCGGGATGGTGCTCGCGAGAGAAATCGCCAAATCCTTGTCTGAAACCTGCAGTTCGGCCAAAGCCGATTGGATGGCTGTCCGCATGCTTTCCAGGATTTCAGGCATTTCTGCAGCGATGCCGTTATAATATGAACAATCAATGGTCAAGGGACCTTCCGCTTCGCATACGGTCGCGGTCATTTCGACTGCCGGGAAGGGCAGGGCAATGGATGGCTCCCCGTGGACGACGGCATGTTCACCCATCAGGATGATTTTGCCGTGAGACTTGCCGGTTGAGCAACGAGTTTTTATCATATAGGATCGTCCTTTACTGGTTATGAATCAAGCGGAAAAGTCGTACTGTCGCTGATTCTTACGCGTCTTCTATTATGCTTGCTGTACATGGATTTTGCAAATCGGCATGATTTCGCCGGGGCATTCGCTTTATAAATTCTTTTTTAAATAAAATTTGACAAATTCAGCACATATTTTTCGCTATTTTCTTTCATCATTTTCATTGTATCGGAGCAAAAATGCAAAGTAAATCAAATCTTTGGGATTTTACGGAAACTTAAAAAGCTATCCTGTCGCAGAATGCAAAGATTAGGTTTCAATTAAAATTAAATGTTCGTATTTGATGGGGGTTAAATTTTCAGAAAAGTGTGATACAATTACCAAAAGTTTGATTATTTCCAGAAGGGAAAAGCTATGATAGAAGATAGAAACTACTACGAAATCCATCGTGAAGAATGGCAAACTTTTCATCAAGATTCCATTCCGACAATCACGGAAGAGGAACTGAAGGAATTGACATCATTGAATGATAGGCTTTCATTGGAAGATGTTAAGGATGTCTATGTGCCTTTGGTGCATATGTTCGATATTTACTTGCAGCAGTACCGGAATCTTCAGAGGGATAAAAGCAGATTTCTTGGCAGATCCTATGAACCGTCTCCGCTCATCATCGGTGTTACGGGTAGTGTCGCAGTCGGGAAAAGTACGACAGCACGTGTCCTGCAGAATCTTTTGAAACGGGCCTATCCTACAAAAGCAGTCGAATTGGTGACGACGGATGGATTCCTGTATCCGAACCGGATATTAAGGGAACGCAACATCATGGATCGCAAAGGATTCCCGGAAAGCTATGATATGGAAAATTTGGTGCAATTCCTGTTGGATGTGAAGACAGGCAAGCCGAATGTCCGGTTTCCGGTTTATTCCCACCGGATCTATGATATCGTCCCTGGCGATTATGAGGAAGTGAATCATCCGGATATCCTGATCGTGGAAGGGATCAATGTGCTGCAGTTGCCGAGCAATCAACAGATTTACGTCAGCGACTTCTTTGACTTTTCCATCTATGTGGATGCCGAGGAAGAGATGATCGAAAAATGGTATATCGAACGTTTTGAAATGCTGATGGACTTGGCAATCGATCAACCGGACAATTATTATTACAACTATGCAATCGGCAAACGCGAGGATGCCATCGAGATGGCCAGAGGCGTCTGGAAAAGGGTCAACCTCAAAAACCTTCGGGAGTATATCTATCCCACAATCACACGGGCAAATTTAGTGATTCACAAAACAACAAATCACTTTATTGATGAATTGTACATAAAAAAATATTAAAGAAATTGGAGAGATTATTAGATGATAGAGCAATTTACCGAGTTGGAAAAAATCGTCGTACTGGATTTCGGTAGTCAATACAACCAATTGATTACACGACGCATCCGTGAATTCGGCGTATTCTCAGAGTTGGTTTCACACCGCACAACTGCTGAAGATATCAAAGCGATGGGGAACGTCAAAGGGGTTATATTCTCTGGCGGCCCGAACAGCGTCTATGAAGACGACGCTTTCAAAGTCGATCCGGCTATTTTCGCTTTGGGCATCCCTGTATTGGGAATTTGCTACGGCATGCAATTGATGACCGACCATTTCGGCGGAAAAGTCATTCCTGCTGATGAAAGAGAATACGGACGTTCCGACATCCAAATCCTTGATTTGGATACGCCAATGTTCAAAGGCCTTTCCGACATCGAGACTGTCTGGATGAGCCATGGTGACAAAATCACTGAAATCCCTGCTGGCTTCAAAGTGACTGCGACAAACGACAACTGTCCCGTTGCGGCCTTCGCCAATACAGCAGAAAAATTCTACGGTGTCCAATTCCATCCGGAAGTACAGCACTCTGTACACGGCAATGAAATGCTGAAGAACTTCGCCTTCGAAGTCTGCGGCTGCTCAGGCAACTGGTCAATCGCCAACTTCATCGAAATCGAAACCAAAAAAATCAGAGAAACTGTCGGCGACAAAAAAGTCTTGTTGGGACTGTCCGGCGGGGTTGATTCAAGCGTAGTCGGCGTACTGCTGCACAAAGCGATCGGCTCGCAATTGACTTGTATCTTTGTTGACCACGGCCTGTTGCGCAAAGGCGAAGGCGATCAAGTTATGGAAAGCCTTGTAGGCAAATTCGGCTTGAACATCATCCGCGTTGATGCGAAAAAACGTTTCATGGACAAACTGGCAGGCGTCAGCGATCCGGAACAAAAACGTAAAATCATCGGTAACGAATTCGTTTACGTATTCGACGATGAAGCTACGAAATTACAAGGCATCGACTTCTTGGCGCAAGGAACGCTTTACACCGACGTGATCGAAAGTGGAACGGAGACTGCCCAAACAATCAAGTCCCACCACAACGTAGGCGGACTGCCTGAAGATATGCAATTCAAATTGATCGAACCATTGAACACATTGTTCAAAGACGAAGTCCGCGAATTGGGAACACAACTTGGCATGCCTGACAGCATCGTTTGGCGTCAACCATTCCCGGGCCCTGGTTTGGGTATCCGCGTCATCGGCGAAATCACCGAAGAAAAATTGGAGATCGTCCGCGAATCAGACTACATCCTGCGCGAAGAAATCGCGAATGCTGGTTTGGACCGCGATGTATGGCAATATTTCACTGTCCTGCCAGGCTTCCGCAGCGTAGGCGTAATGGGCGACGGCCGCACGTATGATTACACAATCGGTATCCGCGCCGTGACATCGATCGATGGCATGACGTCCGACTGGGCTCGCATCCCTTACGAAGTGTTGGACAAAATTTCCCGACGCATCGTAAATGAAGTGAAGCACGTCAACCGCATAGTGTACGACATTACGAGCAAGCCACCATCGACCATCGAGTGGGAGTAAACTTTCACATATAGAACCCTGTAAATACTGATTTAACGGGCTGTATGGTGTAATAAAACAGAAATCATCTTTTTAAGTTGTAACATGAATGAACTTCATTCATGTATATGACCTAAAAAGGTGATTTTTTTGCATTCATATGAAAGCAACTTTAGAACAGGCATGTGGGAAATGTGAAATACTTGCTCATTTACATGTAATAAGCTAAACTTAAACATATTGTTAGGCATACCTAACAATATGTTTAATTAAACCATATGCATGGTGGGCGCTCGATATAAATTCGGTTCCCAGAAAATATATAAACGAGAAAGGAACAATACATCATGGAAAATCTAAAAATCCAGAATATGAACATAGCCTATCAGGGGCAGTCTGCAATCAAAAATGCAACGCTTGCGTTTGAGCCGAACAAATTAACAGGGATCATAGGACCAAATGGAGCCGGGAAATCAACCTTGTTGAAAGGGATCATGGGCTTGACGCCGTTAAATACTGGATCAGTAAGTCTTTTCGGCAAACCGCTGAAAGACATGATAAACAAGATAGCTTATGTCGAACAAAGACAAGAAATCGACCTCTCATTTCCGATAGATGTTTTCGGAACCGTACTTTTTGGCACCTACGCCAAATTAGGTTTTTTCCAGAGACCAAAACAAAAAGAAAAGGATTTGGCATTGAAAGCTTTAGAGAAAGTCGGTATGGCAGCTTTTAAAGATCGGCACATCAGTGAATTATCCGGTGGGCAGCTGCAGCGTGTTTTTATTGCGCGAGCATTGGCACAGGAAGCGGAATGGTTATTGCTTGACGAACCTTTTGCCGGGATTGATGCTACCAGCGAGAAAATCATCATTGAGCTGTTGAAACAACTTCGCGATGAAGGCAAATCAATCGTGATCGTGCATCATGATTTGCATAAAGTACAATCTTATTTCGATAATATTGTCCTGATCAATAAAGAAGTGGTTGCCTTTGGTACGGTATCTGAGGTATTCACTGCCAATAATATGGGAAGGGCTTATGGGGAAGCGATTTCCGAAATGATCAGTCTAGGGGGTGGAACAAATGTTAAATGATTTTATACAAGGACTCTTGGATTTCCAATTCCTGCAGAATGCTTTGATCACTTCCGTCATGGTCGGGATATCTGCCGGAATCATCGGTTCCTTCATCATCCTGCGAGGGATGTCTTTGATGGGGGATGCCATCTCGCACGCAGTATTACCGGGAGTGGCGCTTTCTTACATGCTGGGGAGCAGCTATATCATCGGAGCCACAGTTTTTGGGATGGCATCGGCCGCTCTCATTGGTTTTGTCACGAAACACAGTCGTTTAAAAAACGATACGGCAATCGGAATCGTCTTCAGCACATTTTTTGCGCTAGGGATCATCTTGATTTCCTTCGCAAGAAGTTCCACGGATTTGTATCACATCCTCTTCGGGAATGTTCTCGCAGTCCGGGACTCAGACATGTTCTTGACAGCCGCTGTCCTTATCATCGTCTTGATCTCAGTGCCGCTTTTCTATAAACAACTCAAACTGACTTCTTTTGCGCCGACGATTGCAAAATCATATGGTTGGAACATCAGTGCCATCAACTATGGCTTGATGTTTTTGCTGACACTTGTGGCGGTGACTTCGCTACAAACAGTCGGGACGATTCTGGTGATCGCAATGCTGATCACACCGGCTGCGACAGCCTACCAACTGACCGATAAATTGCTCGTTATGATTGTCCTGTCGACAGTGTTTGGAACCCTCAGCTCTATCGTAGGGCTTTACTTCAGCTATAGCTACAACTTGCCGTCTGGGGCGACGATCGTCATGGCAGCGGCTATATTTTTCATTGTTGCATTCATTTTTGCACCGAAGAAGGGACTTGTTGGTCAATTAAGAAAGGAGAATTTACATTATGAAGAATAAATTACGGCTGCTTGCTGCAGTGCTGTTTGTCGGTATTTTGGGAGGATGCGGAAATTCTCCGGAAGATGATAAAGGAAGGACGGATGCAACAGACACATCCGAAACCAAGCTTAAAGTGGTTTCCACCAATTCCATTATCGGCGACATGGTAGAAAAAGTTGGAGGGGATCTGATCGATGCGCACAGTATCGTGCCTGTCGGGACCGACCCGCACGAATACGAACCCTTGCCGGAAGACATTCGAAAAGCCAGCGAAGCCGATGTCGTGTTCTACAACGGTTTGAATTTGGAAACAGGCAATGGCTGGTTTGATAAATTGATGGAAACTGCGGGTAAAGCAGAAGATGAGGACTACTTCGTTGTCAGTAAAAATGTCGAACCAATCTATCTGACAGGAAACAGCTCGCAGCAAGATCCGCATGCCTGGTTGGACATTTCAAACGGCATTCAGTACATCACCGAAATCTCTCGTGTCATGAGCGAAAAAGATCCTGAAAATAAGGAAGCATATGAAAAAAATGCGGATACATACATTGCCGCTTTGACGGAACTGGACAGCGAAGCAAAAAAAGAATTTGCTGATATTCCAGAGGAAAAGAAGCTGTTGGTGACCAGCGAAGGAGCTTTCAAGTATTTCTCAAAAGCATATGAATTACAAGCCGCCTATATTTGGGAAATCAATACCGAAGGGCAAGGTACGCCTGACCAGATGAAGCAAATCATTGAAAAAGTCCGAAATTCAGAAGTTCCGGTTCTCTTTGTGGAGACGAGTGTCGATCACAGAAGCATGGAACGATTATCAAATGAGGTGGATCTTCCAATTTTTGGCAACCTGTTCACGGATTCCATCGCAAAAGAAGGGGAAGACGGCGACAGTTATTACGATATGATGAAATGGAATCTAGAAAAGATTCATGAAGGATTGAGTCAGTAATATAGAATAAATTTCGCGATGAAATGGATGCCAGAAAATCAGCCGCAATCGAATGATAAATTACAGATTGTTTATTGATATGCTTAGAATATAGGCCAGTATGACACCTTTGCACTTAGGATTGCGGAAGCGATTCGGAATAATAACGCAAAATTATTTGGTAAAGAAATCGCTTGATGCCTGCTTGGGCACTTATCGCTTATGATGTATTGGACAATAATATTGTCCGACGTATTATAAATGAAATGACAGCACATCAACCGTGTAGTATATGACATTTCGATCACGCCACCAATGACTATCGAGTGGGAGTATAACAGAATGAATTGCGATTCTAACTTATACGCATAGATAAAATCTTCAAAATATAATGCTCTCAACCCCTGTCAAACTTAAATCAATTTGACAGGGGTTGTTTTTAATATTCACTAGTGCTATCTATTTTGGCCATGTTTGAACTTTTCTTTACTATTTTTCTAATGAAAGTATCCGTTTGGGTATTCCAATCATAATAAGAATAGCGAGTAATAGATTCCCACATTTCAAGTTGAGCATGTCGAACTTCTGGTGTTCCTTTTATCGTTGATTTGTATTCTCTCATCAATAATTTGTTGTATTTGGTAATCTGACTATTTCTAAACCCTGGATATTTTGAAAAATCATTCAAAAAATAGAAAAATTCTCCTTCTAATATACGGTGCGTTGCTCCTTTTTCACTATAATTATTAATATTAGAATCTATTATTGAACTTAGTTTGTTAACAACTGTTATATATTTATTATCAATACTATTCAATTTTTCATCTAAGATGTAGTATGCAATGCTACAACAAACAAAATATGACTCCTTATGCATAGTTAAAATTTCACAAAGAAAATTGGCAGATAATTTTTTTTCAAATAGTTTCATAAAAATTAGAATATCATACATACTGTCAATTGAAATCATATTATTTTTGAGAACACTAAATAAATGTTGGAACATTTTTTCATTTAAATATTCAATAGACTCCAGTTTCTTTTTTTGTAACAATAAATCTCTGATGTCTGTTTCATCTTTATGGGTTTTTAAATCAATAAGAGCAATACTTAATTCAAGTTCTTTCTTCTGACTTTCCATTTGCTTAAACAATTTGATGTAAATAGAAATCAAATAAGATGTACTTTTCGAGTTTATCTCTAAAGTAAAAATATTTGAAACAATTTCTAAAATATTAGCGATTATAAATTTGTGTTTGGGGTTACCGTCAAAAAAAATAGATGAACGAATGGTTTTTAAAAAATAATTAATTATTCTCGTCTTAGATTCATTATGATTCGAAATTAAGTTTTCCATTTTGTAAAAAAGGTCATCCCACTGACTTAATTTCCCTTTATACTTATCATAATCTATTCCAATTTTCATAGATGCCAACATTTTATCAAATTCAAATTCTTTTAATATTTTTTTTAATGAAATGATAGAATTGTCATATATTTCAAAAGGTTTTTCTTGTAAGGCTGTTTTCCCGATGTTTAAAGCTAAATTATACTTATCTAATTCAATTTTTAAAAATTGTTCGATTAATTCTATATCTTTTTTATTCTTTGCGAATATAAAGTAATCATCAATAAATCTGTAGAGAGAGTAATCTTTCTTGTGCTCTAAATTTTGCTCCTTTGTGAATTGATAAAGATTCACATCTATTCTAGTGAGTAGTAATTCTGCAATTACACGTGAAAATTCGGGTCCCACAACTAGTCCGTGTGTTTCATTGAAGTTAATTCTTTGGGAAATGGAATCACTTGCATTTGGAAAGGTATATTTATATTTTTTTTCTTTATACTTTTTAGCTAAAGATTTTTCTCCAAAAATAGCCCAAGCAAGAGAATGAGTATATATACTCGGAAAACACCTTTGAATGTCTAATTTTAGGAAATAGTTGTACTTGTATTTGTCTCTGTTAAATTTTATAGAATTATATAAACCTGTAATTTTTTTGTGTTTATTATACGAAAAATAATTATAAAATAATATTTGATCCTCATCGCTGGTCACTGATAATTTATCAGAGAAATTGTACTCTTCCTCTATTTTCTTTATTTCTTTCTTCTTCAGAATAACATCTTTGAATTTTGGGATATTTCTCTTAATTGGTGATCGAACACTGTATGGGGAATTTTTACAAAAAGAAATAATCAATTGTTCATATCGTAAAATGTAGTTAAATGCTTGGATTTGAGCTATAGGGTGAAGTAAACCAATCTTCCTTTTTTCATCTTTTGATTTTGGTATATAAAAGAAAAATGGTACGGTAACAAAATTCAAGACATTATCTATATTTAATATTTCATCCATTCTTTTTTTTGTAAAATTCAAATATACAGCTTTATTTGAAAAAAGAACTGGTATCTCTTCAGGAAGTGTGTCTGTTCTCAAAAATAAATTCTTTTTCATAATTACCTCACTATCTTAATAGCTTTCTTGATATAAGAAACAAATTAGTATAGAATTCTATATATAATATGTTTCATATTATACACTAGCTTCCTTGTAGTGCTCAATGAGCATTACAATTCCAACCTTGATGAGAAATCAGAAAGCGGGACGGAATACACACACGATGGCTACTCAACTTATTTGTAGCCAAATGCCAGTTATTGGCATTCACTCCTCATCTTGCTCTGCAGATGAGGAGAAGGAAGCAAGTAATAGAGGTGATATCGTATTGAAAAAAATACCAAATTTAAATAAAATAAACGACGGAAAACGACTTTATTACAATCCAAATTCAAATGAAAAAGCAGTGTTTAATAATATTAAAAAAGAATTTGAAGGAAAATTTAATATCCAATTAACTAGTAGGGACCTTATTATTAAACAACTTATTGCCACTCTGACTCATGGAGACTACATAAATTATTCTATTCCAGATATCAATCTGGTTATTATCCGCTCTGATATCAAAAATTTTTACCCTTCAATTAATAAACATGAACTATATAGAAAAATATCCAGAACCAATATCTTATCGAATTCTACAATTGAAATACTCAAGCCTATGTTTTTTTCTAAATCAGTTCTTGGGGTGCCCTTAGGACTACCTTTTTCTAGTGTTTTAGCAGAAATATATTTAGAACGCTTCGATCTTGATATATATTCTAATTTTACTCCAACTTTCTATTTTAGATATGTAGATGATTTAATAATTATCAAATATGACATGATAACAAAGTTGGACCTTGAAACTGAACGGAAATGTTTGGAAGGAATTTTTGCGAAACATTCATTAACAATTAATCGTTCAAAAACAAATGTTACCAGCTATTTTGGTAATAGCGAGTTATCTTTTAACTATCTTGGATATCAATTTAATTTAAGGGGTGGCAAATTAATAATAAGTATCTCTGAAGAAAAAATTTTAAAAATTGAGAACAAAATAAAACAGCACTTTTATACTTTTAAGAAAAGTAATCGTTCGAGGAAACAGTTTTGGATACTTTATTACAAGGTTATGAATAGCATATACGGAATAACATCAGTCGATAAAGGCGGCAAAATTATGCATTTCGGCCTAGGCTATTCCTACCGATTTATAAATGATGAAAACCAGGTGATAGAACTAATTAAACTAGTAAAAGGGTTAATTTTTTCTTGTAAATTATCTTCAAACCAAACATCAACTTTATTGCATCTTGTCTCTTATGAAGGTGAAGCTATAAAAATTCTCCAGAAAAGATATGATTATACCGCTTTATCAGCAAAACAAATGTCGAAAATAAAAAATAGATTATGTTTAGGGACTAAAAGCTGTAATATAAGCCGGATATTTTATGTAATATATAAATAAGAATTCAATGCATCCAAATAATGTTTGGTGATTATTTTATGGCTAAAATTTACTTTTGTCTGTGATTATAATTAAATTTCGGCAAAAGCATTTTTATATGTATGCTAATGACAATTAAATTAGTAAATATAAAAGTTAATAGAAAGGAGATCTCTTTTTGACATCTTCTGAAATTATCGTCGATATGAAAGGAACCTGCAATGATCTCATCAACGGAATTCAGATACCCATCAGGTGATGAAAGGAAAATTTTCGCGATGAAATGGTCGCCGGAAGGTCTTCAGAAACCGAAAGCGGCCGTCCAGATTGCGCATGGTTACGCAGAACATATCGGACGCTATGATGCTTTTGCAAGCAAACTGGCGGAAGCAGGGATAGTCGTCTACGGAAATGATCATCGTGGCCATGGCAAAACGAACAGGAATTTAGGCGAAGCAATCTGTTTTGCGGATGAGGCTGGATTCGATAAGGTCGTCGCGGATATGCGAGCGCTGGCTGAAATCATCCAAACAGAAAATCCCGGCATTCCGCTGTTGCTTTTCGGCCACAGCATGGGCTCGATGTTGACCAGACGCTACATCCAACTGTACGGGGGAGATCTTGCTGGCGCAATTCTGTCAGGTTCAGGTGTGTTTTCGAATGCCTTGCTGAAACTTGGGACAGTCGTGGCAGTTTCGGAAATCAAAAGAAATGGTCGCGCCCATCCAAGTCGTTTGCTGGACAAACTGGTCTTCCAGAACTTCAACCGGGGTTTCAAGCCCGCTCGGACGGATTTGGATTGGATCAGCCGGGACCCAGTGGAAGTGGATAAATTTCTGGCGGATCCGTTGCGCGGAAAGATCGGTTCGGCCGGTTATTTCCATGATTTTTTCAGCGGATTGCTGGTAATGAATAACGTCGATAACATCCAATCGACACCGAAAGACCTGCCCCTGCATTTCATTTCAGGCACCGCTGATCCGGTTGGAGGCAAGGACGGAAAAGGTATCGTCCAAATATGCAGGGCCTATCAACAAGCTGGCCTTCTGAATGTAAGCTGCAAACTATATGAGGGTGCCCGCCATGAACTGCTGAACGAGATGAACAAAGACGAAGTAGCGCAAGACATAATCGAGTGGATTTTTGCTCGTTTGGAATCCCTTTGATCGGCATAAAAATTTTAAGCTTGCCTGATTTTTCCGGAATTGGAGAAACCAGGTAAGCTTTTTTTATTTATATGTGTTAGGAGGTAATTCGTTGACAAATACATCGGGAGGCGATATATTATATATAACGATACACGATATATCGGAAGGGGAGATATGTGATGGGGGTACCACTGACGGAATCGATGTTTTACATCCTGCTTTCTTTGCTGCAGCCGAACCACGGTTACGGCATTATGCAACAGGTTGAGGAGCTGACGAAGGGCAGGGTCGCTCTGGGAGCAGGTACGCTGTATGGCGCATTGAATACGCTGTTGGAGAAAAAATGGATCATGTTGCACAGCCAGGACGACCAATCTCGCAAAAAGAAGGAATATCTGATAACGGCACTTGGGAAAAAAGTTCTGAATGAGGAAATCGCCAGACTGGGCGAACTTCTCGAAAATGGCAGAAAGGCGATGGAAAATGATGAAAAAATTTAGGCTCTACTACGACAAAGATAAGGAAGAAGCATTCCTGAATGAGATGTCCGCAAAAGGCTACGCCATGAAACGTTTTTTCTTGGGATTGTATACTTTCGAAAAATGCCAGCCGGGGGAATATACCTACCGGGTGGATCTGATCAGCGATAAGACGGTCGAGCAACGCAATGAACTTTTCGATCTGATACGTGACTCCGGCGGGGAACTTGTGCAGACTTGGGGAATATGGGCAATCTTCCGGAAAAAAGGGAACTTTGAATTGTATACGGATCCGGAAAGCCAAATCAAACAATTCGAACGCATCCGTAAGATATTTATCCGAGTGGCCATTGTGGAATTCCTGCTTTCCATCCCGCAGTGGTACAATTCAATCCAAACAAAGGAGCCGATGCTCCTATTCATGTCTTTGCTTTTGACAATGCTTGCATTTGTTTTTCTTAAGCAGGCTATGGCATGCAACAAGAAAATCGACGAGCTCCATAATTTGACTTGATGATTGTTTGACAGAGACCGATTCCTGCTTATCCTGAAAATAAGGTTGCTTACATTTTTACTCTTGTGCTATGATGGCGTAGTGCATTCATTAAATTTTAATTAAATTAGAATGAAGAAACATGTCATTATTTATTTTGGAGGGTAATTATGGATAAAGCATTAATTTTTATGGCGATGGCAGGCTATATGTCGATCATCATCGGTATCGGTTTTTATTACTACAAGCGGTCGAACGAAAGTTCCGATAATTTCTTTTTGGGCGGACGCAGTCTGGGTCCCTGGGTTGCCGCCATCAGTGCGGGAGCTTCGGACATGAGCGGTTGGCTCTTGATGGGACTTCCGGGCGTAGCTTATTGGTCGGGATTGTCAGACGCATTCTGGACAGCAATCGGCTTGGCACTGGGAACAGCGCTGAACTGGATCATCGTCTCAAAACGGTTGCGTCATTATTCCGAATCAGCGGAAGCAATCACCTTGCCGGAATTCTTCAGCAATCGATTCCATGAGGACAAGCGCGTTATTTTGACGGTATCGTCGACGTTCATTTTCGTCTTCTTTTCTGTCTATGCAGCCAGCTGTTTTGTGACGGTAGGAAAGCTCTTCGCAACCTTGTTCGAAGTGCCTTACATCCCGGTTATGATTGCCGGAGCGGTGTTCGTCGTGTTCTACACGTTCATCGGCGGATTTTTGGCGGAGAGTGTCTCCGACTTTATGCAGGGCATCATCATGATTGCTGCTTTGGCTGTTGTTTTGGTCGGAGGCGTATTGCATGCAGGGGGTCCCGGAGCGGTCATTGATAACCTGAAAGGCATCCCCGGATTTTTGGATTTCTTCGGTATCGCGACACCGACATTGGTCGATGGGGTGCAACAGGCTGACGGCGCGATGGCTGCCTTTGGACCTGCAGGCAAATACGGGCTGATAACAATTGCTTCCAGCATGGCTTGGGGTCTCGGCTATTTTGGTATGCCACAAGTGTTGTTGCGTTTTATGGCTATCCGTTCTGCTGAAGATATCAAACAATCACGCCGCATCGGCATCATTTGGTCGACCCTTTCCTTGACCGCTGCAGTCCTGATCGGTCTGATCGGGCGCGCGATGTTCCCGATGGCGTTGACGACAGCAGCAACTTCGGAAACAATTTTCATCGAAATGGCGACACTGTTGTTCCCGCCGCTATTGGCCGGAATCGTCATGTCAGGCATTTTGGCAGCTACTATCAGTTCTGCGGATTCATATCTGCTGATTGCCGCAAGTGCTTTTTCAAAAAATATCTACAAAGGCGTATTGCGCAAGGATGCATCCGATCAGCAAATCATGGCAATGACGCGGATGATTTTGATCGTATTGGCGATCGTAGGCATCATCATCGCTTTGGATGAGAACTCCGTCATCTTCACAATCGTATCTTTCGCCTGGGCGGGCTTCGGTGCGACATTCGGACCGTTGATGCTGTTCTCCTTATTCTGGAAAAAAACAACGCGTCAAGGCGCTATCGCCGGTATGATGACAGGCGGAATCGCTGTTTTCATCTGGAAACTTCTGATCAAACCGATCGGCGGCGTATTCGGCATCTACGAACTGTTGCCGGCATTCATCCTTTCCTGCGTGGCAATCGTGATCTTCTCCTTGATCGGGGAAAAACCGTCCGCTGCGATGGAAGAGGAATTCGAAATGGTGAAAAGCCAGTCGAAAGCCTAAAAATAGTGCGCATAAAGAAACACAATCCATACGGGTTGTGTTTTTTTATGGCGTAGTGCCGGGTGTGCAAGTAAAATCCGATAACCAGACCTGATCTCCGGTGAATCGAGTTTTCACCGGAGGCCAACAGAAATCCGGACCGCAACTCCGACGAGGTGAGGTTCGCCGGAGGACAGGGGAGAAATCGACCTTCAACTCCGGTGAGGATCTTCTCGCCGGAGCAGGAATGTAGGAAAGGCGAATACAACTTTTTCAGAATACGAGGGCGTTCACAGTGATTCATGAATGTTGCGAAACAAATGTTTAAGTATCGTTCGGAAAAACCGTTTGAAAAAAAATATAAATTTATGTCCAAAATCATTGACATATACAGTATATTTGTATAGAATTTAGCTTGCATAAATTGAATATCTCTTATTAATAGCCGTTGAGACGAGGGGTCGAAGATACGGTGGCAAACCAATCAATCTAATTTTTTTTCAGTACAGATTGATATTGGGTGCCCAACCTGAGCGTAGGATTATCCAAGTCCTATGAGCAATAAGAGGAAAAGCAGCTGATAGATATCGAAGCTTTCCTTTGGTTGGAGAGCTTTTTTTATGCCCATTTTTTATATCAAAGGGGGAAATCTATTTGGCTGAAAAGGTTTTATTCAATTCAGACACTTATTTGGAAGGTCATTCCGATAAAATTACTTACCAAATTTCTAACGTTAAAGCAAAAAATATTACACATATCAAAATGCCGCTTTTCGAAGCGCTTGTTAAATATGCGAAACAGGACGTTACGCCTTTCGATGTCCCTGGACATAAAATGGGTGCGCAGATGACGCCATTTAAAATGGCAGTCGGTGATATGACGATGCAGATGGATGTCAACTCCATGAAAGAATTGGACTTGTTGAGCCATCCGCAATCCGTCATAAAAGAAGCACAGGAATTGGCTGCAAAAGCATACAATGCCGATCAAGCCTTTTTCTTGGTGAACGGCACGACAGTTGGCATCCAAGCGATGATCATGAGCGTTGTGGGACCGAACGATACAATCTTGGTTCCCCGCAACTGCCATAAATCAGTAATGAACGGGTTGATCCTGAGCGGCGCAAAGCCGATCTTCATCCAGCCCGAAATGGATTTGGCCTTCGGAATTTCCCATGGCATCTCCGTGGAACGCATCATCAAAGGCTTGGATGAAAATCCTAAAGCGAAAGCTCTTTTGGTCACTTATCCGACTTATTTCGGTTCTTTGAACGATTTGGAAACGATCTGTGATATCGCGCACGAACGCGGTGTTGTGGTCATCGTCGACAGTGCGCACGGAGCGCATTTGCCGTTCATGCCTGGAAAAATGAAGGATCCGATGAAAGCAGGAGCCGATGCGGTGACTTATTCCATGCACAAAACCGGCGGATCCTTGACGCAAAGTTCCTTGATGGTGATGCAAGGGGATCGCATTTCCGCTACAAAATTACAAAAAGTGCTGAACATGCTGCAATCGACCAGCGCGAATTACTTGTTGATGAGCTCCATCGATGCTGCACGCAGCGAATTGGCGATGTACGGCAAAGACCGCTACAAGAAACTGCGCCCGATCGTCAGCGAAGCGATTGAAGCGATCGAAGCATTCGGCGACTATGAAGTATTGAAATCCGACTACATCAAAGATAAATTCTACCAAACTTATGACTGGACTAAATTAGTGATCCGTGTCAATGATATCGGCCTGACCGGCTTCGAAGTCTACACGATCATGAAGGAAGAATATGGCATCCAATTGGAGCTGGCTGAAGGCTACGTCGTGATGGCAGTCATCAGCACAGCAGATACGCGCGAATCGATCGGAAGACTGGTTGATGCCTTGATGGATGTCCGCAGATGCTACAAAAAAGAAAGCCAACATTTCGATGCGCACGTGATGACTTGCAGCATCAATGAATTGGCCTGCAGCCCGCGCGATGCCTTTTATGCCGACAATGAAGTGGTCAGCATAGATGACGCGATCGGCCGCATCAGTGCCGACTCGATCATGATCTACCCGCCAGGAATTCCGTTGATCATTCCCGGTGAAGTGATTTCTGAGGCAGTCGTGCAGCATTACCACTACTACAATGAAACCTTAGGCAACGTCCTGACTGAGGAAAAAATGCCTCATCAGATTAAAGTCCTGAAAGACTAAGCAATCGAATCAACAATAAATAGCATACAGTTGGAGGACGGCAGAAAGTGAAAAATAACATGAACATCCAGACCTTTATCGGCTGCGAATCTTCATTTGAAGAAGCAACTACCGTATTATTCGGGATCCCATTCGACGGAACAACCAGTTTCCGGCCAGGCACGCGTTTTGCCATGCAGGCAATCCGCCAAGATTCATTCGGCTTGGAAAGTTATTCCCCTTATTTGGATCGTGATCTGGAAGAAGAAGCCATCCATGATGGCGGAGATCTGGATCTGCCTTTCGGCAACACAGAGCGCGTATTGAGCGATATTGCAACCTATACAAAAGAAGTATTAGACAATGGCAAGAAATTTCTGATGGTCGGCGGCGAGCACCTCGTGAGCCTGCCTACCATCGAGGCTGCCTATGAAAAATACCCAGATCTGCATGTCATCCATATCGATGCCCATACAGATCTGCGTGAAGACTACATGGGAGAATCCTTGTCGCATGCTTCGGTCATCCGCCGCTGCTTCGACTTCCTGGGAGACGGCCGCATTTTCCAATTCGGCATCCGTTCCGGTTTGAAGGAAGAATTTGAATGGGCGAAAGAGCACACTTATATGGAGAAATTCACCATCGATACGTTGCCGCAGATAGTGCAGCAATTGAAGGATGTTCCCGTTTATGTGACAATCGATCTGGATGTATTGGACCCAGGCACTTTCCCTGGAACAGGCACACCTGAGCCGGGCGGCATCACCTACAAGGAATTGTTGGCGGGTATCGTTGCGTTGCAGGACTTGAACCAGATTGTTTCAGCCGACGTCGTGGAGCTTTCTCCGCAATACGATCCGTCAGGTGCTTCGACTGCTATGGCCTGCAAGACCGTCAGAGAAATGCTGTTGACACTTACTAAATAGAACAAAATCATTTACCCGACCTTAAAAATAATCAAGGTCGGGTATTTTTTAATAAAAATCAGCTATTTTCTATCAGAATGTCATGATGAAGGCATCTTGCATTAAAAAGTAATGAAAACGGTAATTGTTTACATGGTGATGTTATGAAATCTATCACAAGTCAGTAACCGGTCGTCAGGTTGTATAATTGTGTTATATCAAATGTTTTTTCCAAAGTTAATATTGTTACTATCAAAAAAAAGATGCAACTAATTGTGAAAAAATGAATGAAAATGGATTGTATTTAAATTAGAGTTTGATTATAATATCAGAATAACATAATAGAAAGTAGGGACGCCGAAATGAATAGTTACACTCCTCCAAAAAAACAAGGAATGTATGATCCCGCCTACGAGCATGATGCATGCGGTATGGGATTTGTCGTTGATATCAATGGTAATGGCTCTTATAAATTAGTCTCTGATGCGTTGGATTTATTGGAAAACATGGAGCATAGGGGTGCTTCCGGCGCTGATGCCAAAACAGGTGACGGAGCAGGTATCATGGTGCAGATTCCTCATCATTTTTTCAGCAGGGAGTGCGACGTCCTGGGAATCCATTTGCCTAAAAAAGGCGATTATGGAGTAGGGATGCTCTTTGCCCATAAATACGAAGATCTACGTCAGGAACAAATGAGAATGGTGGAAGAGATTATCACTTCCGAAGGTCAAAAAGTGTTGGGTTGGCGTGAGGTTCCGATCGACAGTTCCGAAATCGGTGTGACTGCCAAAGCAGCCATCCCGCGTTTTATCCAGGTCTTTGTCGGTAAAGGAAATCCTGAAATGACTGAAATGGATTTCGAACGCAAATTGTTCGTCATCCGTAAATTATCCGAAAAACAAATCGTTCCGATGAGCGAAAAAAGAGGCGGCTCGTTCTATTTTGCCAGCTTCTCTTCGAAAACGATCGTCTATAAAGGGATGTTGACTGCAGAACAATTGCGCAGCTTCTATCTTGATTTGACTGATTTGGACTTCACATCCGCTTTGGCGATGGTCCATTCCCGTTTCAGTACGAATACCTTCCCGAGCTGGGAAAGAGCCCATCCAAACCGCTATTTGATCCACAATGGCGAAATCAACACAATCCGCGGTAACATCAACTGGATGCGCGCCCGCCAAGGCAGCATGTCCCAGGATCTGTTGGATGCCAGCGAAAAGATCTATCCGATCGTCGACGAAACAGGGAGTGACTCTTCCCAATTCGACAACAATCTGGAATTCTTGTATCTGAACGGCCGCTCCTTGCCGGAAGCTGTCATGATGATGGTTCCTGAGCCTTGGGAAAAGAACAAAACAATGTCGAAATCCAAAAAAGATTTCTATAACTTCAACAACTTCCTGATGGAACCATGGGATGGCCCTGCAGCAATGGGCTTCACGGATGGCGAAATCGTCGGAGCGGTGTTGGACAGAAACGGTTTGCGTCCGTCCCGTTACTATGTGACGAAAGATGATCGCGTAATCCTTTCATCCGAAGTAGGTGTCGTGAATGTGCGTCCGGAAGATGTAGCCTATAAAGGCCGTCTGGAGCCAGGCAAGATGCTGTTGATCGATACGAAGCAAAAACGTATCATCTCGGATGAAGAAATCAAAGAAACTGTAGCTGCTAAACAACCTTACGGAGAATGGGCTGAGAAGCACATTTCCAAGATGAAGGACTTTGCGCCAGCTCCGTTGACCGCAACGGTTGAACCTGAAGAATTGCTTCACCAACAGAAAGCTTTCGGTTATACGTTCGAGGACATCCAGTTACTGATCAAACCGATGGCCGTCACAGGTGGCGATTCAGTTGGAGCGATGGGGATCGATTCTCCATTGGCAGTCTTATCTGACAAACCACAGATGCTGTATCTGTACTTCAAACAATTATTTGCGCAAGTTACGAACCCTCCGATTGATGGGATCCGTGAGGAGATCGTTACTTCCGATACCATGCTTGTCGGAAATTGCGGTAACCTTTTAGATCCGGATAATGCGGACACGCATGCCATCTACTTGGATAGCCCGATTTTGACGGATGCTGAATTAGCGAAAATCAAAGCGTTGCAGGACGATAAATTCAAAACAGTCACGCTTTCCCTGCTTTACCGCGTCGAAGAAGATGCAAAAGGGATGGAAAAAGCTTTGGAACGTCTTTTCAGTGCTGCGGACAAGGCAATTGACTCAGGCGCCAACATTTTGGTCCTTTCCGACCGTGGTGTGAACGCTGAATGGGCAGCCATTCCGGCTTTATTGGCTGTTTCCGGTCTGCATCATCACTTGATCCGCGAAGAAACACGCACAAGCGTCGGCCTTGTGCTGGAATCCGGTGAACCAAGAGAAGTGCATCATTACTGTACATTAGTAGGATATGGCTGTAACGCGGTCAATCCTTACTTGACTTATGCGACCATCCGCGAACTTGCTGAAGAAGGATTGTTGGACGGACTGGATGCTGAAGCAGCGGAAGCGAACTACATCCACGCAGCTGTCCACGGTATGTCCAAAGTATTGACAAAAATGGGTATTTCAACAATGCGCAGTTATCATGGGGCACAAATTTTTGAAGCATTGGGAGTCAACAGCGAAGTTGTCGCTAAATACTTCACAGGCACGCCTACCCGTATCGAAGGTATCGGTCTGCAGGAAATTGCTACAGAAAACAGAATGCGTCATGACAGTGCCTATAAAGCTACAGCGCCTTACAGCGAAACGCTGGGAGTGGGCGGTCATTTCCAATACTCGGCAATGGGTGAAGAACACTTGTACAATCCGAGCACGATCTACCGACTGCAGCAAGCGACTCGCCAAGGGGACTATGAGCAATACAAAGAGTTCTCTCGCGAAATCAATGCTGATACGAAGGCGTACACACTGCGTCAACTGATGCAATTCAAGCCAAACGCACAAGACGCGATTCCGATCGAAGAAGTCGAATCGGCTGAAAGCATCGTGAAACGCTTCAAGACCGGAGCGATGTCTTACGGATCGATCAGTATCGAAGCACACCAAACCTTAGCGATCGCTATGAACCGTCTCGGCGGGATGAGCAACTCTGGTGAAGGTGGAGAAGATCCAAGCCGTTATGAATTGGATGAAAACGGAGATTCCCGCAACAGTGCCATCAAACAAGTCGCTTCCGGACGTTTCGGCGTTACGAGCCATTACTTGGTGAACGCGAAGGAAATCCAAATCAAGATGGCCCAAGGTGCAAAACCGGGTGAAGGCGGACAATTGCCAGGACCGAAAGTGTATCCTGAAATCGCTAAAACACGTGGCTCCATCGCGGGTGTAGGCCTGATTTCACCACCTCCGCATCACGATATCTACTCCATCGAAGATTTGAAAGAATTGATCTTCGACTTGAAGAATGCCAACCGTCATGCGCGCATCAACGTGAAATTGGTTTCCGAAGCCGGCGTTGGTACGATCGCAGCAGGTGTTGCGAAAGCAAATGCCGATACGATCCTGATCAGCGGGTATGACGGCGGTACAGGTGCAGCACCAAGAACCAGCATCCGTAATACCGGGTTGCCGTGGGAACTTGGCTTGGCTGAAGCGCACCAAACATTGGTGTTGAACAAATTGCGTGACCGTGTCCGCGTCGAAACGGATGGTAAATTATTGACTGGCCGCGATGTTGCGATCGCCTGTATGTTGGGTGCCGAGGAATTCGGCTTTGCGACAACACCGCTAGTGGCTATCGGCTGCGTCATGATGCGTGTCTGCCACTTGAACACATGTCCAGTGGGTATCGCAACGCAAGATGAAACATTGCGCAAAAACTTCCAAGGAAAACCGGAATACGTCGTGAACTTCATGATGTTCGTTGCCGAGGAATTGCGTGAAATCATGGCGAAATTAGGCTTCCGCACGATCAATGAAATGGTCGGACGCAGCGACAAGCTGAAGATGAAAGAAAATGTGAAGCATTGGAAAGCGAAGACAGTCGATCTGTCCAGCGTATTGTACCAACCATATGCAGCACCGAATGTCGGCAGATACAACATGACGGAGCAAGACCATGAATTAGAGAAAACATTGGATATGCGTCGTCTGTTGAGAATCGTGAAACCGGCAATCGACTCCAAGAAACGCATCGTAGCGAAATCAGCCATCCAGAACATCGACCGCGTTGTCGGAACCATCATCGGCAGCGAAATATCGAAAAAATATGGTGCTGAAGGCTTGCCTGAAGATACGATCCAATTGACATTCGTGGGCTCGGCAGGACAAAGTTTCGGCGCATTCATTCCGAAAGGGATGACATTGACGCTGGAAGGCGATTCGAATGACTACATCGGTAAAGGCTTGTCCGGTGGTAAAATCATCGTACGCGTACCGAATGAAGCTACATTCGCACCTGAAGAAAACATCATCACAGGTAATGTCGCTTTCTATGGCGCAACCAGTGGTAAAGCATACATCAACGGAATCGCCGGAGAACGTTTCTGCGTCCGTAACAGTGGCGTGGATGCTGTTGTTGAAGGAATCGGTGATCACGGTTGTGAATACATGACTGGCGGAACGGTTCTGATCATCGGAAAAACCGGTCGTAACTTCGCTGCCGGGATGTCGGGCGGGGTAGCTTATATCCTTGATTTCGACGAAAACAACCTGAACATGGAAATGGTCAGCGCAACGACAGATTTGAATGACACAGAGCATGACACAATCAAGCGCATGCTGCAGGAGCATATGATCTTTACGGGAAGTCCAAAAGCGCAAAATATCTTGGCTAACTGGGATCAAATGAAATCCCGCTTCACTAAGGTCATCTCCAACGACTACAAGTTCATACTGGAAAACATCGAAATAGCGAACCAGATGGGCATCACTGGTCAAGACGCAATGCGTTATGCCTTTGATGAGCGCTACAAACCAGTTGTGACAAACTAAGGAGGAGGGATAAGATGGGAAAAGTTACTGGATTTAAGGAATATAGCCGTTCCAATTATGAAAAGATTTCTCCGGAAGTCCGTATCAAAAATTGGGGCGAGATGCGTGAAGAAACATCAGAAGAAAAAATTCGGACTCAAGCGTCCCGTTGTATGAGCTGTGGCATTCCGTTCTGTTCAGCAGGCATCATGTTGCCGAACGGTGCGTCCGGTTGCCCTCTGCACAATCTCATCCCCGAGTGGAATGACATGGTGTATCGCGGTCAATGGAAAGAAGCGTACGAACGTTTATCCTTGACCAATCCGTTTCCGGAATTTACAGGACGTGTCTGTCCTGCTCCTTGTGAAGGGTCTTGTACAGTCGGACTTATCGGTGAACCCGTTACGATCAGCAGCATCGAATACGAAATCATCGAACACGCTTTCCAGAACGGTTGGGTAAAACCGGCTAAAGCTCCGGCTACCGGCAAACGCGTTGCGGTTGTCGGCTCCGGTCCTGCCGGCCTTGCGACTGCGCACTATTTGACTTCAGTCGGGCATGCGGTCACTGTCTTCGAAAGAAGCGACCGTCCGGGTGGTTTGTTGATGTACGGTATCCCGAACATGAAATTGGACAAGGATATCATCCAAAGAAGATTGGACATCCTGGAAGAAGCTGGCGTGGCATTTGTCTGCAACACCGAAGTCGGCAAAGACATCACAGCCCAGGAATTGGTTGATACGTATGATGCGGTCGTTCTGTGCGGCGGCGCAACCCGCGCGCGCGGCATCAATGTCGAAGGCAATGACGCAAAAGGTGTGCACATGGCTATGGACTTCCTGACTGCAAACACACAAAATATCCTTGCAGGCGAACCGCAGGAAAGCAAAATCTCTGCCAAAGACAAACACGTCATCGTAATCGGTGGTGGGGATACCGGTACCGACTGTGTCGGCACATCCATCCGTCATGGCGCGAAGAGCGTGCATCAATTCGAAATCATGCCGCAAGCTCCGGAGAAACGTGATGCAGATACGAACCCTTGGCCAGAATGGCCTAAAAAGCTGAAAACGGACTACGGCCAAGAAGAAGCGATCTACTTGACCGGCTCCGATCCGCGCAACTACGAGATCAACACGACGAAAGTCGAAAAGAATGAGGCAGGCGAAGTTACGGCTGTCCACACTGTACAGATCGAATGGAAACGTGATGCGTTAGGCAGAATGAATCCAGTACCCGTCGAAGGAACCGAAAAAGTCTGGAAAGCGGACTTGGTTCTGCTGGCGATGGGCTTCACCGGTCCAGAAGATACGATTCCGGATGAATTAGCTTTGAAACGCGATCTGCGCAGCAATATCCAAGCGACAGAGACCGACTACAAAACAAACGTGGAAAAAGTCTTTACATGCGGCGACATGCGCCGTGGACAAAGCTTGGTCGTGTGGGCTTTGCAAGAAGGTAAACTAGCCGCAGGCGAAGTGGACCGTTTCTTGTCAGGCGACACTGACATCTACTAATTCAGTTTAAAAAACCGAAGCAGCGGACATTCGCTGCTTCGGTTTTTTTGTGTCGCGGCAACATTAAGTGCCCACCTCCGGCCAAGAGCGCTTGGCCGGAGGTGGGGATCGGATAAAAGGGTGAACTCCGGTGAAGCCGCGGCGGCCGGAGGAGGAGGTCGGAAATGGATGCCAACTCCGGCGGGCATCCGCCTGGCCGGAGCAGCCGCTCATCCCGGAGTGCCGTCCTCCGGTGAACCCGAATTTCTGCATTCGCCCGGAGTGCTGATCCAGAGTCCTAATTTTTCCCGACAGCCTAAATAATCCCATATATTGAAATTCGAAATATACCTCAAAAAAATGGTATAATACTAGCAACAAATCCTTAAGTGATTTATCAAGGAAGATTCACAGGAAAAGAAAGGGTGTAGAGTTGTGAAAAATTGGAAAAGTGTGGCGATTGCCTATGGCCTACCAGCAATCGTTCTTTTAGGATATTGGTATTCGGCGTTGACCCCAGTGTCGATCCAGTCACCGGAATTTTGGACGAATATGTTTTTGTATTTGGTCGCAAGTGCAGCATTGATGAACGTCTTGGATCGATCGAAAGCTGATAAAGTCAACAAAGTTTCCGGAGCCATCATCGGAATCAGTATTGTCTTCATAATCGGAGGGATGCTTTTTGGCTCTCAAATTTTCAGGGCAAAAGATTACGCCAGCCTGATTACGCATACGGAAGGCAATTTTGAGGAGGACCTGACCATCACAGATCCTTCACAGATCCCGACGATCGACCGCGATATGGCGGAGCGTCTGGGAAGCCGTAAGCTTGGGGAAGTCCTCAACTTGGTTTCGCAATTCGATGTCAGCACGGAATACACACAGATCGCTTATAAAGGTGATTCGGTCCGCGTTTCGCCATTGGAATACGTCAGCTTTTTCCGTTGGTTGAACAACCGCGCAGATGGCATTCCGCATTATGTGACCGTCGATATGGTGACGGGGGATTCTGAATTGGTGAATCTGGAAAAGAATATCCGTTATTCCCATTCCGGCTTTTTCGGGGATGATATCACGCGGCATATCTTTTTCAACTATCCGACAGTGATGTTTGAAAATCCGGTCTTTGAATTGGACGAAGAGGGCAATCCGTATTATATCGCGCCTATCGTTGAAAAGAAATTCAGCTTCATGGGGCCTAAGGAAGTCGTCGGTATTTTCGTTGTGGATGCTTCCTCTGGTGACATCACGCGCTATAGTGTTGCCGATGTGCCTGATTGGGTAGATCGCGTGTTCCCGGCGAATATGGTGATGACGCAGATCAATTACAACGGGCAATACCAAGGCGGATACCTGAACAGCGTCATCAGCAAGAAGGGTGTCATCCAAAATGCGGATGGCTACAACTACATCGTGCTGAATGATGATCTGTATCTGTATACCGGTTTGACTTCCGTCGCTGCAGATGAATCGAATATCGGTTTTGTGCTGGTCAATTCAAGGACCAAGGAATCGAAACGATACAACATCAGCACAGCGACCGAATGGAGTGCCATGGAGAGCGCGCAGGGATCGGTTCAGGAAAAAGGCTACATCAGCACATTCCCGCTTCTGTTCAACATGGAAAACAAACCGGTTTATCAATTGTCCTTGAAGGATGATGCCGGGTTGATCAAAATGTACGCCTTTGTGAATGCGACGAACTACCAGAAAGTCGGGACCGGCAATTCCTTGGCTGCTGCGTGGAACGCTTATACCGGCGGCGTAGTTTCCACAACAACCGATGAGGAGGAAGAAGTCGTCGAAACCGAAACCATCAGCGGTGCCATCACTGCACTGGAATCAGTCGTAATAGACGGCGAAACGACTTACTACTTCACGCTGGAAGGCGATGCAGAAACCATCTATATCGCTAAAGTGTCAATCGACAAGCAGTTGCCGTTCATCAAAGCCGGCGACAGCGTGACGATAGAAGTGGACGGCGCTCGCGTCGTATCAATCATCAAACAATAAGAACAATCGGAAGAAGGGTCCACCTCACATTTTGGAGGCGGGCTCTTTTTTTGTTGTTCGGTTGCTGGTGACTGCGATGGTGCTCTGCCGGAGGAGGAAAGCCAAAAAGATCATCACCTCCGACCACGGCGGCTTCGCCGGAGTACAGTCGTCCGCTATACAGTCAACTCCGGCGAACATTCGCTCACCGGAGTTGAGCTCACTGGCGCAATACCGTTCTCCGATGAGGGCACTCTCATCGGAGCTGACATTCAAAAACAACCGGATAAAAAGAAAAAATGACCCTCCCGTAAATGCAAAAAATTGACGGAACAAGGGCTGTTGTTGCATAGTAAAGATAAGAATGCATGCGAAAGGAAGAGCTGCGCCATGGCGAATAAAGTGACCCATCCGATCATGTTTCAAGGCGACCTGAAAAAGCAAGGCCCATATTTTGAAGGGTGGTATTTCAAGAGTGTATCGGCAGATGAAAAGACCGTCCTCAGCCTGATTCCCGGCATTTCGCTCACAGAGGAAGACCCGCATTGTTTTATCCAATATTCCTATGTCCACAGCGGAGAAGCGCTTGAAAAAGAGTTGCGGACCGGCTATATCCGCTTTCCATTGTCTGCGTTTCAATACAACCAAACGCCATTTGTGCTGAAAGTCGGCAACAGCGTCTTTTCGGAAACGCTCGTCAGTGTGCATCTCGAAGAGGATGATTTCCGGATAGAAGGCATACTGAAACTAGGGCCATTCCAAGCGGTCAAACGCACACCGATGTCGCCATCCATCATGGGTTTCTTCGCCTACATCCCGAACATGGAATGCTACCACGGCGTCATCAGCATGAATCACGCCATCGACGGAACTGTGGCGATTGGAACCAAGACCCGCGATTTTACAGGGGGCAAAGGCTACCTCGAAAAGGACTGGGGGACGTCTTTTCCGGAAGAGTATGTCTGGATCCAGTGCAATCATTTCCGGGACGAGGGCACCAGCCTTTTCTTCTCGGTGGCGAAAATCCCTTTTCGCGGATCCTCATTTGAGGGTTTCATCTGCAACTTTATCGTGGAAGGAGAGGAATACCGATTTGCGACCTATAACCGCAGCACATTCACGTTGGGATTGTTGACCGATGACCGGATCGAAATCGAAGTTTCGCATGCCTCCGCTTCCCTTACCATCTGTGCGGAAGTGCTCCACGGCGGGGCTTTACTGGCACCGACCGAACAGGGAATGAATAAGTTAATCAAAGAAGGACTGTCCGGCATCGTCACTGTTGACTTCACCGATAAGAAAACCGGGAAAAATTATCACGATGTCGGGAATGTAGCCGGCATCGAAGTCGTGCGCTAAACGTTTTATCGAACGTAAGGGAGGGGAAGCAATTGAGCCAAAATCTGTTCACGTACCGCATCCAAACGAGCGGCAAACAGTCGCTGACGAACATCGATGTCTACCTCGAGGGTGCTTTGGCAAAAAGCGGCGTGAAGGACGGCATTCTGGTCGTCTTCTGTCCGCATACGACAGCCGCCATCACGATCAATGAAAACGCTTATCCGGATGTGCAGAAGGACCTGAATTGGGGTTATACTGACACGTTTCCGAACAAGGGGAGCTACAGGCACGTCGAAGGCAATTCTGATGCCCACATCAAGTCTTCTTTGACAGGCGTCAGCGAAACGATCATCTTGACGGAAGGAAAGATGCTGTTGGGGACTTGGCAAAGCATCTACTTCTGGGATTATGATGGCCCGCGCAACCGCAAATTCCACGTGAAGATCATCGCTGGATAAGTTTAAAAAAATGGTCCGAGCATATTATTTCGAATTCGAGATAAAATTGTGTATAATGTAAGAAAAACAAGCGGTAGGTGATGGCATAATGCTGGAGGATATCAAAAAAATATTGGCGGAACACGAACCCGAGCCGATCGGGGAACAGCGCTATTTCTCCGTCCTGCTCCCTTTGATCAGGGTGGACGGGGCGCTGCATGTCCTTTATGAGGTGCGGGGCGAGCATATCTCCCAACCGGGGGATACCTCATTCCCGGGCGGCGCAGTGGAGGCTGGGGAGAGCTTTGAAGAAACGGCGATCCGCGAAACAATGGAAGAGTTGAACATAAAAAGGGACAATATCAATATTTTGGGGGAAATGGACTATATCATGAACGAGCGCGCGATCATCCACTGCTACGTCGGGGAAATCGTCGGCGTGGACAAGGATGATATCCGCTTCAATAAGGAAGTTCAGGAAATTTTCACGGTGCCGCTCCAGTATTTCATGGACAACCGGCCGACCTATTATTCCTCGACGGTTCGGCTTGAACACCCGGATGATTTCCCGTTCGAACTGATTCCGAACGGCAGGGACTACAAATTCAGGATCGGCGTCCATAGCGTCCCGTTCTACCATCTGGAGACCCATCGACTCTGGGGATTCACCGCGAACCTGACCGACCGCTTCGTGAGCATATTGGAACAAAATGAAAATCAGAACGCAGAATAAAAAGCATGAGCCCATTCATTTGAGGGCTCATGCTTTTTGCGATAGATAAAGACACCTTGCTGGCATGTTCTGGTGATGAGTATATTGGCGCATCCGAAACAGGTTTAACTCTTAAAGGCCGCTTTTACGAAGCTGAGAGGCTGTTAGATGCTTTTGTCAGTTCTTTTTCTGGCAGCTGCCTAAAACACCTGATCAGATGCTGAAAATATGATCCCGATACTTTTCGAAGCTAGCATGTACATGTGGTTGGACTTTCTTCAACGAAACAGGTCGGCCAGTCTCGTTCAGGAAACAATGCTTGCTTTTGCCGGTCGTGCGCAACTCGCCAGTTGCGACATCGATGACACGGTAGGTTAGGCCCAATTTAACCCCACTGTATGAATCGATTTCGGTCAGGACATAGACGGAGTCCCCGAAACGGACCATCGTTTTGTAATGCGCTTCGACGGAAAGGACAGGGCTGATGATGCCGACCTCTTCCAATTTCGCGTAGTTCGCGCCGATCTGGTCAAGGAAGTCCACGCGGGCTTCCTCGAACCAACGAATGTAATTGGAGTGGTGGATGATCTTCATCTGATCCGTTTCGTAGTATTGGGCGACGTGAACATAGGGCTTTAATTCATTTTTCAAAAAAGGTTCCTCCTTGGGCAGTTCATTACGGATATGAAAGAGCTATCCCGAAATGAGCTGTCTTTCTTCTTGCTGATAGGTCGCTAGTTGTCCGATTCCTTGCGGTTATCGGACAACGCTCGAAGCGTGTGGAAGCTGGTTGTCCGATTCATTATGGTTATCGGACATTTACTGATATGACTCTAGGGAAAGCGGCACGAAAGGGAGGTCTCCTTTGGAGCCTCCCCTTCTTGTGCTTATAATAAGTTGTCTAGCTACACGGGTAAGCCCTTCGGAATTTAGATAAATCGTACCTATTGCGCTCTACGATGCTCAGTCGGCACGATTTCCTAAAATTCTTTCAGGGCTGAACGAACCCGTTCCGCTTTTCTATTTTTTTATTTTGCTTCGATTTCGATCAATAGGTCTCCGGCTTCGATCTGATCGCCGTCGATGACGTAGATCTGATCGACGACACCGTTGATTGTGGAACGGATCATCGTTTCCATTTTCATCGCTTCGGTGATCACGACTGGATCGCCTTGCGAAACGCGGTCGCCGCGTTTGACGAGAACTTCCAATACAGAACCCGGCATTGTTGCGCCGACGTGTTCTTTGTTTGTAGGTTCCGCTTTTTTGCGGATCGCTTTCGTGCTGGTGATGGACATGTCTTTGACTTCAATTTCACGGCCTTGGCCATTCAGGTCGAAGTAAAGGATGCGCATCCCGTCCGAATCAGGTTCCCCGATCGAGTTCAATTTGATGATCAAGGTTTTTCCTTTTTCGATCTGAACTTCGATCTGCTCGCCCATACGCATGCCGTGGAAGAAAGTAGGGGTATCAAGTTTTGTGACATCGCCGAACTTATCGTAGACTGCGATATAATCCAGGAAGATTTGCGGGTACATCAGGTAGCTGATGACATCCTCATCGCTGGCTGGGCGTTGGATTTTCTCCTCCAACTCGGCCTTCAAGGCAACAAAGTCGATCGGTTCACGCAGGCTGCCAGGTCTTACTGTGATGGCTTGTTTGCCTTTCAGGATGATCTCCTGCAATCTTTCAGGGAATCCGCCTGTCGGTTGACCCAAGTCGCCTTTGAAGAAGCTGATGACGGATTCAGGGAAGTCGATGGTATCGCCTTTTGCGTAGACATCTTCTTCATTCAGTTTGTTTTGGACCATGAAGAGGGCCATATCGCCGACAACTTTTGAGGATGGCGTCACTTTCACGATGTCGCCGAACATTTTGTTCACGTCAGCGTACATTTCTTTGACTTTATCCCACTCGTCGTTCAAGCCGACAGCATTCGCCTGTTGTTGCAGGTTCGTGTATTGTCCGCCCGGCATTTGGTGGTCGTAGACTTCTGTCGAAGTCGTTTGGATGCCGCCTTCGAATTCTTCGTAGTAATCACGGATATCTTCCCAATAGCGGTTGATTTTGTGCACGTTGTGGATGTTGATTTCCGGCTCGTGCTCAGAACCTTCCAATGCATAGTACAAGCTGCTCATGCTCGGTTGGCTGGTCGTACCACTCATGGCACTCATGGCCACGTCTACGATGTCGACGCCGGCTTTGATCGCTTCTGAGTATGTGTAGATGCCGTTTCCGCTTGTATCATGCGTATGCAGATGGATCGGCAGATCGACGGTATCCTTCAACTCGCTGATCAGACGGTAAGCCGCTTGCGGTTTCAAAAGGCCTGCCATATCCTTGATCGCGATGATGTGTGCGCCCAGTGATTCAAGCTCTTTAGCCATCTCTTTGTAGTATTGGATCGTGTATTTCGTTTGTGTCGGATCATTGATATCGCCTGTGTAACAAATGGCTGCTTCAGCGATCTTATCGTTATCGCGTACGTACTGGATGCTTCTTTCCATTTGCTTCGTCCAGTTCAAGCTGTCGAAGATACGGAAAACGTCGATCCCGTTTTTAGCGGCAAGTCTGATGAACTCTTCCAAACCGTTATCCGGATAGTTTTGGTATCCGACTGCATTCGATCCACGGAACAGCATCTGCAATAAAGTATCCGGCATTTGCGAGCGCAGTTTCTTCAATCGTTTCCAAGGATCTTCGCTCAGGAAGCGGTAGGCAACGTCGAAGGTTGCGCCTCCCCACATTTCCGAAGAGAACAATTGCGGAATTGCTGCTTGCGTTTCGGCTGCGATGGCTTGCATCTCGTTTGTGCGGATACGGGTAGCCAACAAACTTTGGTGCGCGTCACGGAAAGTCGTATCCGTCAAGAGCACACGGTTTTGATTCTTGATCCATTGGCTGACGGCTGCAGGGCCTTTTTCATCCAAAATGTTTTTGGCTGTGATGATTTTTTGTTCCGGCACGACAATGTCAGTCGGAATTCTAGGCTTATCATAGAATTTCTTGTGGCCTTTTTGGATGCCCGGGAAGCCGTTGACTGTGATGTTTCCGATGTATTGCATCGTTTTGTTACCACGGTCGCGCGTTTTAGGGAATTCGAACAATTCCGGCGTCGTATCGATGAATGTCGTTTTCGCATCGCCTGATACAAAAATCGGGTGCGTAATGACATTGAACATGAACGGAATGTTCGTTTTCACGCCACGGATACGGAATTCGATCAGGGAACGTTCCATTTTGCTGACGGCTTGATCAAATGTCGAAGCGTGTACGCATAATTTAACCAATAAGGAGTCGAAGAACGGTGTTACGACCGTACCTTGGAATCCATTACCCGCATCCAATCGGATTCCGAAGCCGCCTGGAGAACGGTAAGTGTTGATTTTTCCGGTGTCAGGGAAGAAATTGTTCAACGGATCTTCCGTCGTGATTCGGCATTGGATAGCAGCGCCGATCAATGGGATATTTGCCTGTTGTGGGATGCCGATTTCTTTATGCAGATCTTGTCCTTGGGCGATCAGGATCTGTGATTGCACGATATCGACTCCTGTGATCAATTCTGTGATTGTGTGCTCCACTTGGACACGCGGATTCACTTCGATGAAGTAGAATTGGTCGCCTTCCAAAAGGAATTCTACAGTTCCGGCATTCACATAGCCGACGTGTTTCATCAATTGAAGTGCAGAGTTGCAGATTTCATGGCGGACTTGATCCGACATGGAAACGCATGGTGCCACTTCGACAACTTTTTGATGGCGGCGTTGCACGGAGCAGTCGCGCTCGTAAAGGTGAACGATGTTGCCATGCTCATCCCCTAAAATCTGGATTTCGATGTGCTTAGGATCCTGGATGTATTTTTCGACATAAATTTCATCGCTGCCGAATGCTGCCAAAGCTTCACTGCGGGCTCTTTCGAAACCTTCGCGGGCTTCTTGTTCATTGAAGGCCATACGCATGCCGCGTCCGCCGCCGCCTAAAGCCGCTTTGATCATGATCGGGTAGTTGTAGGTTTCCGCAAACTCGATGACTTCGTCGATGTTTGCGACTGGACCGTCCGAACCAGGGATTGATTGGATGCCGGCTTCCACAGCTGCAACTTTTGCTTTGATTTTATCGCCAAAAATGTCCAGATGTTCCAAAGAAGGGCCAATGAATTTGATGCCTTCTTCTTGGCAACGTCTAGCGAAGTCGATATTTTCAGATAAGAAACCATATCCAGGATGAATGCCGTCTGCACCGGATTCTTTAGCGATGCGGATAAGGTCTTCGATGTCCAGATAGGCGTCGATAGGCTTTTTGCCTTTTCCGACCAAATAGGCTTCATCTGCTTTAAAACGGTGCACAGAACCTTCATCCTCTTGCGCGTAAACGCCAACAGTAGGGATTTTCAGTTCAGTCAGTGCACGAAATACACGTATCGCGATTTCGCCGCGATTTGCAACCAAAACTTTTTTCAATATTTCCACCTCGCCAGTTTTATTAAATTCAGAAACATTTCTTATACAATGATTAAAAATGATTCGTGATTTCCGCCAAAGATGAAAATTTGGCGAGAGAAATCAATTATATCTTTTTAATTATTCATTTTACACATTATTCTGCTTGTTTACAACTACCTTTTTAAGAATTGATTAATAATTGAGTAAAATGTCATTTTTAGACAAAATACGAACTATTTAAAATATAGGTCTTCATAACGTAAGCATATTTTTCGTAATTTGAAATGAACCATGCTATTGTGAGGATGGATTTGCGTTTAATGCGAACGATCTATTATGAGAGTATATTGCCCGTTTTCTGTGCTAAAATAGATAACAAAGGGACGTGAAGCGGTTACACGTTAATGTGACGGAAAGCCGAATAACAGTCGTAAAAAATGCGGAATCCAGGAAAGAAAAGGGGGATTTGTACGTGAGTGAACCAACGATAGGCAAACGCACGCCATTATTTGATTATTATAAAGCGAACGGCGTGAAGCTGATTGATTTCGGGGGCTGGGAGATGCCAATCCAATTTACCGGTATCCTAGCCGAGCATGAGGCGGTCCGTGAACGCGCCGGACTGTTCGATTGTTCGCATATGGGGGAGATCGAAATTAATGGTAATGAAGCGGAAAGCTACCTGAACGGTCTGCTGACGAATGATGTCAGCGTGATGAGCATCGGACAAGCCCAATACAATATCATGTGTTATCCGGATGGCGGGGCAGTGGATGATGTCATCCTGTTCAAAATGGACGAAGAGCGCTACCTATTGGTCTGCAATGCTTCCAACACGGATAAAGTCTATGCATGGATGCAAGAGAACAATGGATCGGAAGCGATCCTCAACAATATTTCCGACAGCATCGGCCTGCTCGCCCTGCAGGGACCGGCAGCCATCAAAATCCTGAAGGAACTGACGGAAGCCGATCTGGATGCCATCGGAAATTACCATTTCATCGCGGACCAGGAAGTGGCGGGCATTCCGCATGTCCTGATTTCGAGGACGGGCTACACCGGCGAAGATGGCTTTGAATTGTATCTGGCGAGCGAGCAGACCGCTTCCTTATGGGAAAAACTGTTGGCCGCCGGAGAAGCCTACGGGGTGTTGCCTTGCGGACTCGGTTCGCGGGACACGCTGCGCCTGGAAGCAGGGATGCCGCTCTACGGGCATGAATTGTCCGAGGAAATCAATCCGTTGGCGGCCGGGCTGGGATTTGCGGTCAAGACGAAAAAAACGAGCGATTTTATCGGAAAAACTGCCTTGACGGCAATCCGCGAAAACGGACCAACCGAAAAGATCATCGGTTTCGAAGCAACCGAAAGAGGGATCCCGCGCGAAGGATACAAAGTTTTTTCTTTGGACGGTGAAGAAATCGGGATCGTCACTTCCGGTACGCAGTCGCCGACTCTGAAGAAAAGCATCGGAATGGCTTTGGTGAAGTCGGAAGCGGCCGCCATCGGCACAGAAATCCAGATCGAAATACGCAACAAACGCATCCAAGCGACAATCATTCCAAAATCTTTCTACAAAAGAGCGAAATAAAAAAACTAATAAGCAATCATACTAATGAAAAAAATAATAAACCAGCGCACCGCGCGGAAGGATGATCAAAATGGCAGACCACAAAAATTTTTATTACACAAAAGAGCATGAATGGGTAGAAAAAATCACGGAAGATACGGTACGCATTGGCATTACGGAACATGCGGCGGAACAATTGGGCGACATCGTGTTCGTGGATTTCGTGGCCGATCTGGATGCGGAATTGGCCAAAGGGGACGAAGCGGTCACTGTCGAATCCGTAAAATCAGTATCGGAAGTGTATGCGCCTGTGTCCGGAACGGTGATCAAGCAAAATGAAGCTTTGGCTGATGCGCCGGAAACCGTCAATGCGGAAGCTTTTGCAGGCGGCTGGATGTACGAAATGACCTTGAGCGATGCCAGCGAATTGGATGAATTATTGAGCTACGACGAATATGAAGCTTTCGTGGCCGAGGAGGAAGCGTAAAATGACTGAGGAGCCATTCCGTTATCTACCGGATACAGCCGAAGATGAAAAGGAAATGCTGGCCGTAATCGGGGTCGAGAGCATGGAGGACCTGTTCACGGATATCCCTGAAGAGATCCGCCTGAAGGAAGAACTGGCGATTCCGGCTGCCGTTTCCGAATCGGAACTATTGAAACAAATGAAAGATTTGGCCGAAAAAAACGTCAGCGCCGGGCAGATGCCGATCTTCATGGGCGCCGGTACTTATGATCATTACATTCCGAGCGTGGTCGATGCAGTGATTTCGCGCTCCGAATTCTATACGGCCTATACCCCTTATCAGGCGGAAGCCAGCCAAGGGGAACTGCAGGCGATTTTCGAATTCCAATCGATGATCAGCGAATTGACCGGAATGGAAGCGACAAACTCTTCCTTATATGATGGTTTCGCTTCCTTGAGCGAAGCAGTCGGTTTGGCAGCGGCAGTCACGAAAAGGAACGAAATCGTCCTCTCGCAGTCAGTCCACCCGAACGCTCGTGCAGTCGTCCATGCTGCTGCAAAAGGCCGCGGACTGGATGTGATCGAAGTGTTGATGGAGAAGGATGTCACCAACTTCAATGTGACGCGATGCCTGACTACGCCGGATACCGCGGCGATTGTCGTCCAGTATCCGAATTTCTTCGGATCGGTCGAAGATTTGGCTGTCGTCAAAAAAATCGCCGAAGACAAAGGCGCGCTGTTGATCGTGATGGCCAATCCATTGGCGCTGGGAATCCTCGAAGCGCCCGGCAATTTGGGTGCGGATATCGTCGTCGGCGACACGCAGCCGTTCGGTTTGCCGATGTCATTCGGCGGCCCTCACTGCGGTTACTTCTCCGTGAACCAGAAGCATATCCGCAAAGTTCCCGGCAGAATCGTCGGGGAAACGCTTGATGCCGATGGAGAGCGCGCGTTTGTCCTGACGCTCCAGAGCAGGGAGCAGCATATCCGCCGCGAAAAAGCGACTTCCTATATGAGTTCGAACCAAGCCTTGAATGCCTTGGCCTCCGCCGTCTGCATGGCAGCCCTCGGGAAACAGGGTGTCCAGGAAATGGCGCAACTGAACGTCGACAAAGCGGCTTATCTTGCCCAAGCTTTGCAGGATAAAGGCTTCGCGATCCTGAACCAGTCGCCGTTCTTCAATGAGTTCGTCATCGATCTGCCTTTCCCGGCCGAAGAAGCCAACCGCGCTCTGCTGGAGGCGGGCATCATCGGCGGCTACAGCTTGGCGGAAACCTATAAAAAACCAAATCAATTGTTGGTTTGTGCCACCGAAAAACGCACGAAGGAAGAAATCGACCGATTCATTGCGGTATTGGAGGGTATGAATCATGCGTAAAACGAAAAATGTGATCTTTGAATTAAGCCGTCCGGGTCGCGTCGGCTACAGCTTGCCGAAGAGCGATGTCCCGAAAACGGACTTCAAAGCCAGACTGCCGGAGCATCTCGTCCGCAAACAACCTGCAGAACTGCCTGAAATCAGCGAACTGCAGCTGATGCGCCATTACACCAACCTTTCCCAGGACAACTTCGGTGTGGAAAACGGCTTTTATCCGCTGGGTTCCTGCACAATGAAATACAATCCGAAAATCAATGAGGTGACCGCCCGCTTGGACGGCTTCGCCAATATCCATCCTTATCAACCGGTGGAGACCGTCCAAGGCGCGTTGCAGTTGATGCATGAGTTGCAGGAAGATCTGGCCGTCATCACCGGCATGGACGACGTTTCCCTGCAACCGGCAGCCGGTGCGCACGGCGAATGGACCGGCCTCATGATGGTGCGTGCTTACCATGAAAAGAATGGCGATCTCCAGCGCACGAAGGTTTTCGTGCCGGATAGTGCCCATGGAACCAACCCATCCAGTGCCCATATCGCGGGGTTCGATGTGGTAAGCATCCCATCGACCGCTGAAGGTTTGGTCGATCTCGAAGCCTTGCGCAATGCAGTTGATGACCAGACTGCCGCCTTGATGCTGACGAATCCGAATACGCTTGGCCTGTTCGAACGCGACATCGTTCAGATCGCGGAAATCATCCATGGAGCCGGAGGATTGCTTTATTACGACGGAGCGAACCTGAACGCCATCCTCAGCAAAACGACGCCGGGCACGATGGGCTTCGATATCGTCCATTTGAATCTGCACAAGACCTTCAGCACGCCGCATGGCGGCGGCGGACCGGGAGCCGGTCCGGTAGGCGTAAAAGCACATATCAAGGAGTTCCTGCCGATCCCGAGAGTGGAAAAGACGGAAGATGGCTATGTGCTTAACAGCAATCATCCCGCTTCAATCGGCCCGGTCAAAGGCTATTACGGCAACTTCGGCGTCCTGGTGCGGGCCTACACCTACATCCGCACGATGGGTCCGGTCGGCTTGCGCAAAGTTTCCGAGAGCGCTGTGCTGCATGCCAATTATCTGCGCAAGCTTCTCGAAAATGATTTTGACACGCCGTACCCGGTCATCTGCAAGCATGAATTCGTCCTCTCAGGAAACCGCCAGAAGAAAGGCGGCGTAAGGACTTTGGATATGGCCAAACGCTTGCTGGATTACGGTTATTACGCTCCGACCGTCTATTTCCCGCTGATCGTCGAGGAAGCCTTGATGATCGAACCGACGGAAACCGAGAGCAAAGAAACGCTCGATGACTTCGCGGCCGCGCTGATCGCAATCGCCCGCGAAGCTGCCGAAACGCCTGAAACCGTCACCCAAGCGCCGCATCATACATCGGTCAGACGACTGGATGAAGTGCGCGCCGCTAGGGTGATCAAGGTGAAATACTGATTTATTTTCATAAAGAGAACAGCCCCCGATTATCCATTGATTAATGGATCGGCGGGGGCTGTTCGTTGTCTGCGCAGTGATTATTGTGCGACAGTCTGTTCCAGCAACAGGTTCATGTTCAGGAAGCCGCGCTCGCTTTTCAGTTGGAAAGCGTGCTTAGTGGCGTTGAAGTCAACGACATTGTCGCTGTCGAGGAAAACCAGTGCCCATTTTTGAGCAGGAACAGGTCCGATGTTCGTTTCGATTACGGCATCGTATTCCGCCATTCCGGCATCATTGACCTTCAGCATGAAAATACCGGTGCTCGGGCAGCCGCAATCTTCACCGACTGCATAGAACAGGCTGATGTCCTTAAGGTCGTAACGTTTTTGGATTTCCGCGATGGCGGAATCGGTAAAAGTGAATTTCATAATATAATCCCTTTCTTTCTGTATGTTAACCGCAAGTGACCGTTCGGGGAAACTGCCTATCCGGTTGTGTATTCTTACTATAAGTATACGACATATGGCCCAAAAAACAAGAAAAGCCATCTTCCGGATGGAGGATGGCCAGGCTTGTCAGTCTGTTTTAACAGGCTGTTTTCGTTTGCGGATATACCAAATGATGACGGCAATCCCGATAATAGCGATGATCACGTAGGCGATGTTGGAATAGATATCCATATAATGGACAATCGTTTCCCACTGCGAGCCGACAGCCGCGCCCAGATAGATCAGGACTGTGTTCCAGATGACGGTTCCGATAGTCGTGAACAGAAGGAAAAGACCGAAGTTCATGTTCGCCATTCCGGCTGGTAAAGAGATCAAGCTCCTGATCAAAGGCACGAAGCGGCAGAAGAAAACCGTCCAGAAGCCATAGCGATCGAACCAAGAATCTGCTTTGTGGATATCAGCATGCGTGATGCGCAGGATGTTGCCGTACTTGTCGACGATTTTGTCCAGTCTTTCGACATCCAATAAGGTACCGAGACCATAAAGAATCGCAGCCCCGACGACTGCACCGATTGTGGCAGCGACAATCATCAAGGGGATATTGAGCTCCGTAGTGGTTGTCATAAAACCGCCAAAAGTCAAAATGACTTCAGAAGGGATCGGCGGAAAAAGATTTTCGATCATAATCAAAAATGCTACGCCGAAGTAGCCAAATTGCTCCATAATGCTTTGAATCCAAGCTTCGATAGTGATTCACTCCTCTAAAAATAGTTCTATATTATTCCAATGTTCTAATCTAACTATACACGAAGCACCGGCATTTTCAATTTATTTTGAACATTCTTAAGAAAATCCTATCAGAAATTGAAGTCAGAATCATGCCCACAACCTGTTCCAACGTGTGTCCTTCGAATCGTTCTTTTTACATCGATAGGCAACTTTGGTAGAATCAAAAGTATATGAGTTGAAATTGAAGAAGAGGTGGGGAGAAACTTTGGCAAATAAAGAAAAATCAGCCCAGTTGTTTTGGACGCTGTTCAAATCAACGTTTGTGCTGAGCGCATTCACATTCGGCGGCGGCTACGTGATCGTGCCGTTGATGCAAAAGAAATTCGTGGAAGAACTCAAGTGGATCGAGGCGGACGAGATGCTGGATCTGGTCGCTTTGGGGCAGTCCGCTCCGGGTGCGATCGCCGTCAATACGTCCATTCTGATCGGCTACCGGATGGCGGGATTTTTTGGTGCTTTGGTGACGGTTTTCGGGACAGTTACGCCGCCGCTTATCATCATCACGCTCATTTCCTATTTTTACATGAATTTCCGTGAAAATCCGATTGTGGATGCTTTGATGATCGGGATGCAGGCCGGTGTGGCTGCGGTCATCGTCAATGTCGTCATCGGCATGGTCAGTGGCGTCGTCAAACAACGGGACATCATCAACACCTTGTTGTTGATTTCAGCATTCATAGCTTCTTACTTTTTTGATGTCCACGTAGTCCTGATCATTTTCCTGGCCGGGCTGATCGGTTTCATCAACTTGAGCTACCGCGCGAAGATGGGGGTGGGCAAATGATCTATCTTCAATTATTCTGGTCTTTTTTCCAGATCGGCTTATTCACGATCGGCGGGGGCTATGCTTCCTTGCCGCTGATTCGGGATGAAATCGTCACGAATCAGGGCTGGCTCACGATGCAGGAATACACGGACATCATCACGATATCGCAGATCACCCCGGGTCCGATCGCCATCAATTCGGCGACTTTCGTCGGGACAAAAGTGGGTGGTTTCGCCGGCGCAATTGTCGCGACACTCGGTACGGTCACGCCTTCGATCATCCTTTCGCTGATTCTGGCATGGGCCTACTACAAGTACCGCGACATCAAAATCATGCAGGGAATCCTCGGCGGGCTCCGTCCGGCAGTCGTGGCTTTGATTGCTGCGGCTGGACTGGCGCTCTTTGTGGCAGCCTTATTCCAATCCGGCGGGACAGCCATCGGTGGGATCACCATCAATTTCCTCGCGGTGGCAATCTTCCTTGCGGCACTGTACGCGCTCCGGACCACTAAAATCGATTCGATCTGGCTGATACTCGTATCGGGAGCCGTGAGCATCCTCTTCCATTTATTCAGCTGACAGGGTGTATAATGAAAAAATAGCACATTCACTTCGTCAAGAAAGGAACTTGTCATGACGTCAAACCATACAGGTAAAGAGCTTCAGTCTAAAAAGAATCTGCCTAAGAAGTGGCACGGCCTGAAGCCATCACGTTTCGCAAAGTACCGCAGTTGGATCAACAGCGGCAGCCCAGGGATCTGCGGAACGTATTGCAGCGCCGTGCTGGTACATGATGCGGTTCTGCAGAAATACAAGCATTCCCTTGATAAAGATACGTTGCTGGCAGGTTTGCTGACGGTCGTTGACGAATTTCTGCCCTACAAAGGAACGTTTTTCTGGGATGTGCAGCACGGCCTGAAAGTCTTGCTGGCAGATATTCCGGATTGGACCGTGAAGTCGGGCCTCATCACGGAAAAAATCGTTCCGGCGTTGTTGGATCGCCCGGATCCGGTGCCTGTCATAGTGGGAACGACGCGTCTATTCAACAGCAAGTACAAGAACCATTGGGTGGTCGTCTATGCTTACGGCTACAACGAAGACGGCAAGCTTTTCTATAAAGCTTACGATAACCATGGCCGCTACCAGGCCATTTTGCCGGCATCGCAGACGATCGGGTGTGTTTGGTTGGAAGAAAGAAAAAAATAATTGAGAATACTATAGATAGTAACGGAGGAACAAAATGAGGGAATACGATTTTATCGCCATCGGAGGCGGCAGCGGCGGCATCGCAACGATGAACCGTGCGTCAGAATATGGTGCCAAAACAGCTGTTATTGAAGGGAAATTATTGGGGGGAACCTGCGTGAACATCGGTTGCGTACCGAAAAAAATCATGTGGTATGCGTCCCAAATATCCGAGGCGATCCACAAATACGGACCGGATTATGGGTTCGATATAGGCGCGCACAAAATCGACTTCCCGACCTTATTGAAGAACCGGGATGCCTACGTCGAACGCTCCCGCAACTCCTATCAAGCCGGATTCGAACGCCGCAATGTCAATGTGATCGAAGGCTTCGCCAAATTCGTCGACAACCATACCGTTGAAGTGAACGGAGAGCTGATCCGCTCCAAGCACATCCTGATTGCGACCGGCGCAAAACCGATCCGTCCACGGATTCCTGGAGCAAAGCTCGGCGACGTATCCGATACGTTCTTCGAATGGACAGAATTACCGGAAAAAGTCGCTGTCGTCGGTGCGGGTTACATTGCCATCGAATTGGCCGGCGTGCTGCATAATTTGGGCGTGGATACACATCTGTATGTCCGTTACGACACGCCATTGCGCAAATACGATGACAGTATCATCGAAGGCTTGATGCAGGAAATCGAAAAAGACGGTCCGACGCTGCACACACATGCTGTCTCAAAAGCAGTCGAAAAGAATGCGGACGGTACTTTGACGCTGCATCTTGAGGACGGTAGATCGGAAATTTTCGATAAAATCATCTGGGCGATCGGCCGGACCGCCAACATAGACGGTTTAAACATCGAAGCGACGGATGTGAAAGTCAGCGACAAAAAATTCATCATCGTCGACGAGTACGAGAATAGCTCAGTTGACGGCATCTACGCGGTAGGGGACGTAACCGGCAAGAACATGCTGACGCCTGTTGCGATCGCGGCTGGCCGCAGACTGTCGGAACGCCTATTCAACAACAAGCCGAATGAAAAACTGGACTACGACAACATTCCAACCGTGATCTTCAGCCACCCGCCAATCGGCAGCATCGGATTGAGTGAAAAAGACGCTGTAGTGAAGTTTGGTGTGGATCAGGTGAAAGTATACAAGTCCACTTTTGCATCGATGTACACGGCCGTTACAGCCCATCGTCAGCTTGTGAAGATGAAACTGGTCTGTGTAGGAGAAAACGAGAAAGTAGTCGGACTCCACGGAATCGGCTATGGCGTCGATGAAATGATCCAAGGCTTTGCGGTTGCCATCAAAATGGGCGCCACCAAAGCCGACTTCGACAACACCGTAGCCATCCATCCGACTGGCGCGGAAGAATTCGTGACTATGAGATAGAGAGCGAGATGAATCCCGGGTAGAAATCGAGCATTAAGAGGACTAGCACAAAGCGGCCGCTTTTTGGTCGCTTGACCTAGTCAGCTTAGGCACAGATTTCTGGGATTCAGAACGCGTTTGATAGAGAGCGACAATTCGCGCGTCTCAACGCACGAGATAACCCGCCAAAACCATTTCGGCGGGCAAACTGAATACACTTTACCGTGAGATAGCCCGCCAAATGCATTTTGGCGGGCTATTTCTGACGATATCGAGGCCATATAGCCCGCCAAATCCCTTTTGGCGGGCTAAATGACCTACCGCCAAACAAAATAATCCGAACCACCCCAGGATCCAAATAAAAATTCATGAATGTGAAAAGCAATCACAGGGCCTTCGCGCATATTACATTCGAAAACAAAAATAGAGGTGAGTGCTATCGCGTACAAGGAACGAACAAAGTCAAAGCTTTTGAACATTTACCAGGTATTATCTTCACGTATGCATTTGGCAAGCGACGACTACTATTATTATCTTAATTTACTAAAAGGATTCGAAGGGGAGAGGCGTTTCGATGAATTTACTGAAAAACTGAAGGAGTTTTGCTTGATTCTTAATGATCTGCAATTGGAAATCAGGCGATCTTCTTTCCAAATCGATACCTTGCTGATCTTGTTTGACAGAATAATTTTGTTTGAGATAAAAAATTATGAAGGGGTGCATTATTGGGGCAAAGATAAATTAACCAAACTCAACGGAGTCGCTATGGAAGATCCCGCGTTGCAACTGCAGAAGACGCGGGTTCGGCTGGAATTGCTGCTGTCGGAATTGGGCTGTCAGATGAAAGTGGAGGCGTTAGTCGTATACGTCAATCCGGAATTCACGTTGTTGGGTGCTCCGGCCTATGAACAATTGCTGCTGCACAGCCAGATTCCTGGATATTTTGGGAATCTGCGTAGGGGTGCTGCACCGGCTGCAGAACAGATAAAATTAGCGGAATCACTTGTGAAATTACACAAACCAGATTACCCAAGCAAAATGCCAGAGTATCGCTACGACCAACTAAGTAAAGGAATTCCTTGCACTGCATGCGGTGCTCTTCTGGAAACATTCAGCGGACATCGTCAATCATGCGCGAAGTGCGGAAAGAAAGTGAATGTCAAAAACGCAATCAAGACCAGCGTTTCGGATTTTCGCTTGTTGTTTCCGAATGAACCAGTGACCTCAGCTCGAATGACGGATTGGTGCGGAATAGGACGGAGGGACCGAATTTTTCGGGTTTTGAGGGAGGAATATGCTGCTAAAGGAAGCGGAAATATGCGCTATTACGTATAGTATTGCAGGAAAAATTTCTGTGGAGGGGATAATCTGACTTGTATAGCTTGTTTATGGGCGAAGCCCCGCATTTATTCTGCATGGGAATTGAGTTTGGGCTCAAAACTAACCCGCCAAAATCAATTTGGCGGGGAAAAACAGCTCCGAAAACCACGAGAAAACCCGCCGAAACCACTTCGGCGGGGAAAAACGCCCGCAGACTACACGAGATAGCCCGCCAAACGCATTTTGGCGGGCTATCTCGCCCCGAACCCACACCGACCCACGCGCCAGACCACCAGATCAAAAAGAAAACCCCGCCACGACCATAAGTCGCGACGGGGTTTTCCACTTATATTTATTATTCTTTGATTTGGTTCACTTTTTTGTCATATCCGACAGCACGTAAGATTGCTTTCATAATCTCTACGAATGGGATAACTGACAATGCAGCTGCGACAACAATCATCCATTGTTGGCCAGTCATGTCGTAGATGCCGAAGATTCTGTTCAATCCAGGTGTGAATGCCACCATCAGCATCAATGCTAACGAAAGCAAGATAGCGTAGTTGAACATTTTATTGCCGAACGGGTTGACCGAGAACAATGATTTGAATACTGATTTACAGTTGAAGGCATGTGACAATTGGATGAATCCTAATGTCAAGAAGGCCATTGCTTCACCGATGTGCAGTTCAAAGCCATAGTAGCCAGTTGCCAACCAGAATACGAACAATGTGATCCCACCTTCATAGATACCTTGGTAGATCATGCTGGCGAATACGCCGTTCGAGAAGAAGTTGGAAGAACGGCCACGAGGCGCTTGTTCCATAACATCTTTCTCGGCTTCTTCCAAACCTAAAGCGATAGCAGGGAATACGTCAGTAACCAAGTTGATCCACAACAAGTGGATTGGCTCAAGGATCTGCCATCCCAAAACAGTTGCGATGAACAATGTCAATACTTCACCCAAGTTAGCGGAAAGCAAGTATTGAACCGCTTTTTGGATGTTTGCGAAAACTTTACGTCCTTCTTCAACCGCGTGAACGATTGTAGCGAAGTTATCATCAGCCAATACCATATCGGAAGCGCCTTTAGATACTTCCGTACCTGTGATACCCATACCGATACCGATGTCAGCTTGTTTCAATGAAGGAGCATCGTTTACACCGTCACCAGTCATGGCAACAACTTTACCTTGGTCTTGCCAAGCTTTAACGATACGTACTTTATGCTCAGGAGAAACACGAGCGTATACAGAGTAGTTTTGAACCGTGCGCAAGAAATCATCATCAGAGATATCATTCAATTCAGCACCCGTGATGACTGCTTTAGCAGAAGAGTTCTCATTCAAAATGCCTAAACGCGTTGCGATAGCAGATGCAGTGTCTCTGTGGTCACCAGTGATCATGACTGTACGGATACCCGCTTTTTGGGCTTGAGCGATTGCTTCTTTTGCTTCCGGACGCTCTGGGTCGATCATACCGATCAAACCGGCAAAGACTAAGTCCGTTTCGACTGCTTCAGTCGTCATTTTTGCAGGTACAGCAGCGACGTTTTTGAATGCCATCGCCAATACGCGCAATGCTTGGATAGCCAAGCTGTGGTTTGTGTCCAGGATTGCGTTTCTGTCAGCTTCTGTGATCGGTGAAATGACGCCAGCTTTGATGATGTGCGTACAACGTTTCAACAATTCATCAGGAGCACCTTTTGTTGCGATCATGAATTGATTGCCTTCAGGGTGGATCGTTGACATCAATTTACGGTCTGATTCAAAAGGAACCTCAGCAACACGCGGCATGTCAACCAATTTGGCGGAAAGGTCAAAACCTTTTTCCAAACCATATTGAACCATTGCTGTTTCAGTAGGGTCACCGATCAATGATTTGTCGTGGGCGATTTTTGTATCATTAGCCAAGTTCATGATCTTCATGACAGGCAATTCCAAGTCGATGTTTTCATCGGCATCGTGGACTTGGCCATCGTAGTAAACTTTTTCAATCGTCATTTTATTTTGAGTCAATGTACCGGTTTTGTCGGAACAGATAACTTCAGTACCACCCAATGTTTCAACAGCAGGTAATTTGCGGACAAGCGCATTTCTGCTCGCCATTTTTTGCGTACCCAACGCCAAGATGATTGTCGTGATGGCAGGCAAACCTTCAGGAATAGCGGCAACGGCTACGGAGATGGAAACCATCAACATATCCAACCAAGGACGGCCATTGAAACCGAAGCCGATGATGAACATCAATACAGCGATGACCAAAATCAGAATAGTCAAAGATTTACCCATTTGATCTTGGTTGATCTGTAATGGCGTTTTCTTCTCTTCAGCGTTTTGCAGCATGTTCGCGATATGTCCGACTTCTGTGTTCATCCCTGTAAGGACGACGACACCTTCAGCGCGGCCATAAGTTACGTTAGTGCTTGAGAACGCCATGTTCTTGCGGTCACCCAAAGCAGCATCGGTTTCAACGTCGCGCAAGTCTTTTTCGACCGGTACAGACTCACCAGTCAAAGCAGCTTCTTCAACTTTAAGCGAATTTACATCGTAAAGGCGGATATCTGCAGGAACAACATCTCCGGCTTCCAAAACGATGATGTCACCAGGCACAAGTAATTCGGACTTGACTTGGATGACTTCTCCGCCACGTTTTACGTTAGCGAGTGGTGAAGCCATTTTCTTCAAAGCTTCGATCGCTTCTTCTGCCTTGTTTTCTTGGAAGACACCCAGGAATGCGTTGATGATAACAACAGCTAAGATGATGATAGCATCAGCGATTTCATGACCGATAGTACCAGATATGATAGCTGCAGCCAATAGAACGAGAATCATGAAGTCCTTGAATTGATCCAAGAATTTTTGTAAAGTGGTGCGTTTTTCACCTGCTTCTAGTACGTTCTCGCCATACTCAGCCAATCTCTTCGCGGCTTCCTCGTTAGTAAGTCCACCTCTGGTCGAATTAAGTTCTGCTAAGACTTCCTCTTCCGTTTGCGCGAAGAACGCTTTATTCAGTTGTTCTTTTGACACAGTATTTCCCCTCTCTTGACCTGAATGTAGTAGTGTTAAAATGAAAAGAGACCTATGCATAAAATTGTCTTTCAGACAACACTGTATGCATAAGTCTCACTATTTAAGGTAACACCAGCAGATAGGATTACTCTACTTATTGTTGACATTACCACAGCCTTGTACTGCTAGTTACTCCCCTATGGAGATATTCAGTTTAACACTCGAATTTATTATATCGACAAAATCATGTAATCGCAACAATTTATTACCGAAAACGAAAACAATTAAAAAAATGGACACATTTCCGATCAATCGGAAATGCGCCCAGTCATATTAAAGCAATGCCAAAATGATGAAGTTGGCCAAGAATAAAGCCGAAGAGAACCACACGATCGGGTGGATTTCGTACGACTTTCCTTTTACGACTTTCACGATGCAGTAGAAGAAGAAGCCGGCTGCGATACCGTAGGAAATGCTGTAAGAAAGACCCATGAAGATGGATGCGAAGAAAGCAGGGATCGCATCTTCCAGATCATGCCAGTTGATTTCCGTGAATGATCCCATCATCAAAATACCGACAAGGATCAAAGCAGGAGCTGTTGCAGCAGCGGGAACAACACCGATCAGCGGTGCGAAGAATGCGCTGATGATGAACATGCCGGCAACAACAACTGCAGTCAAACCAGTACGTCCGCCAGCACCGATACCGGCAGCACTTTCAACGTAAGTAGTAGTATTTGAAGTACCGAAGATCGAACCGATTACCGTACCGACTGAATCGGCGAACAAAGCTTTATCCATTTTCGAACTGAATCCGGATCCTTCTTCAAGCGCTTTTTCATCTTCTTCAGAGAAGATACCAGTACGACGGCCAGTTCCGATAAATGTACCGATTGTGTCGAAAGTATCGGAAAGGCTGAATGCGAAGATGGTCATCAATACTAATGGCAGTTGGGAAACATCGGAGAACAAGGACAAAAGACCTTCTGAACCGAATGCAGCACCGAATGTTACACCTAATTCGGAAATAGCTGTTGCAAGCGAGTTTGCTTGCAGGCTTGCGGTTGAAATATCAACAACACCCATCGGGATACCCAACAGAGTAGTTGCAACGATACCGATAAGGATAGCGCCGCGGACATTTTTGACCATCAGTACAGCTGTAATGACCAAACCGATCAAAGCCAATAAAGCAGGCATTTGCGTGAAATTAACCAAGGCAGGGACGATGCCGCCGCCAGTTACGACTGATCCTACTCCGCCAGTGAAAGTCTCAGCTGTTGCGTCATAAGGAGCGCCGTTGATTGCAGTGATGGAGCTGGCGTCGGAAGAGAATTCCAAAAAGCCGGCGTTTTTGATCCCGATATAAGCGATGAAGATGCCGATACCGCCGCTGATTGCGTGCTGCAGGCTTTCAGGAATCGATTTGATGATCATTTTTCTGATTTTTGTTACTGTGATCAGAACGTTGACCATCCCACAGATGAATACCATGGCCAAAGCTTGTTGCCAAGTGAAACCAAGTGAGAAGACGACAGTGAAAGTGAAGAAGGCGTTCAAGCCCATACCCGGTGCCAAAGCATAAGGTACGTTTGCGAAAAGGCCCATCACCAAAGTGCTGACTGCAGCGGAAATGATTGTTGCCAAGAAGACTGCTTGGCTAGGCATCCCAGATAAAGAAAGGATTGCCGGATTGACGAAAATGATATACGACATTGCGAAGAAAGTTGTGATCCCCGCAACAACTTCTGTGGAAACTGTTGTTCCGTGTTCTTTGAGTTTAAAGAAATTTTCCATTTTGAAAAGATCTCCCATCTGAATTTTTTTCGGCAGCGACAGGAAACAGTAACAATAAATGATTTCAGATGCTTTCCTTGCTTACCACTCGACTATTATAACCAATCACACAAAAGCTTGCAATAAATAAGTGAATGATTTAATCAATTTATCACTTTAATGTTCGTGATTTGCTGAATTCAATAATGAAAGCGCATCAAAAACGCCGTCCTTACAACTTAACGTTAGCATTTCAGGAAATTAGGTCCTTTTTTTGGTAAATCTGCCTGAGCAGGAAAGTGGGTGATATGCTAAAATGAGAAGGAGCGAAACAGTCTGAAAGTTAGAAGGTGATGATTGTGAAAGACGAAGTGTTTGTGGTGGGCGATGTCCATGGGGAGATCACCTTACTGAAGAAATTATTGGAAAAGTGGGACCGGGAGAAGCAACAGTTGATTTTTATCGGTGATTTGGGGGACCGCGGCGAAAATTCGAAAGCTTGTTTTCTGCTGGCGAAGGAGCTTGTGGAAAAACAAGGTGCCATCTATCTGAAGGGCAATCATGAGGGCATCCTGCTGAATTTCATCGCAAAGCCGGAGGAATTCGCAGGCAATTATTTCCTGAACGGCGGGTTGGGTTCCTTGGAAAGTTTCCTGCATGAGCACATCAACGAGGAGTATTCGCCTACCGAAATCGCGCTGATGATGAAACACTATTACAAGGATCTGCTCGCTTTTTTGGCCGAGCTTCCTTTGTACTATGAATGGGAACAGTACGTTTTTGTCCATGCCGGCGTTAATCTGAGCAAAAAGGATTGGCACGACAGCACCGAGGAGGACTTTCTCTGGATCCGCGAACCATTCCACAAAAAGAAGAACCGCACCGGTAAAACGATCGTATTCGGGCATACCCCGACCTTTTACCTGCATGGTGACAATGACCGTTCGGATCTCTGGATTTCGGACGACAAAATCGGCATCGATGGCGGAGCCGTCTACGGCGGATCGCTGCACGGCGTCGTGTTTGACAAAAACGGTCTGAAAGAGGACCATATTATAAAGAAATGATGAAGTTGCCGAAAGGGCAGTTTTATTTTGAAAGGCAGGAGTATTTAATAAAATGACAGAAACAGCACAACAAATCGTTTTGGACTTGGTGAAAGCCGAACTGAACCAATTCAGACCCGCACAGATCGAAAAAGTACTTCAACTATTGGAAGAGGGCAATACCGTCCCGTTCATCGCACGCTACCGGAAGGAAGTTACGGGCTCGCTTGACGAGGTCGAAATCCGCCAAATCGAAGAGCGCCACCAGTACGCGACGAACCTGCACAAGCGCAAGGAAGAAGTCATCCGCATCATCGAGGAGCAAGGCAAGCTGACGCCGAAGCTCAAAGCGGATATCGAACGCGCCGAAAAGATGCAACGCGTTGAAGACCTATACCGTCCCTACAAACAAAAACGCCGCACGAAAGCCGCAATCGCCCGCGAAAAAGGACTGGCTCCGTTTGCCGAGTGGCTATTAAGCGGTCCAATGAACGGATCCGTAGAGACGAAAGCCAAGGAATTCCTGAATGAAGAAATGGAACTTGCTACTATAGAAGACGTCTTGGCCGGCGCGCATGAAATCATCGCCGAAATCGTCAGCGACGAACCGGCTTACCGCGAACACATCCGCGAATTCACGCGCAAAAACGGCCAGGTCGTCAGCACGGTGAAGGATGCTGAAAGCGACGAGAAGGGCGTCTTCGAGATGTACTACGATTTTTCCCAGGGTGTGGCCACGGCCGTACCGCACCGCATCCTGGCAATGAACCGCGGCGAAAAAACCGGCATCCTGAAGGTTACGATCGCGGTCGATGAAGAAAAAATCTTCGCTTACTTGGCGAAAAAGGTAGTGAAGAATCCGAAAAGCATCGCCGTACCTTATTTGCAGGCTGCCTATGAAGACAGCTACCGCCGTTTCATCGGACCGGCCATCGAACGCGAACTGCGCAATGAATTGACCGAAGCCGCCGATGCGCAAGCAATCGATGTATTCGGCGACAACCTGCGCAACTTGTTGCTGCAGCCGCCTTTGAAAGGCAAAGTTGTGCTCGGTTTGGATCCAGCTTACCGTACCGGCTGCAAGTTGGCGATCGTCGATGCCACCGGTAAAGTGTTGGCGAAGAGCGTCATTTATCCGCACAAACCGGCCAACCAGGAAAAACGCGCCGCAGCCGGTCCGGCTTTCCGCAAAATGCTTTCGGACTACAGAGTGGAAATGGTCGCCATCGGGAACGGAACCGCCAGCCGTGAATCCGAGCTGTTCGTCTCCGATCAGATCAAACAAGTCGCCGAAACCGTTTATTACGTCATCGTCAATGAAGCTGGCGCATCGGTCTATTCCGCCAGCGATATCGCCCGTGAGGAGTTCCCTGATTTCCAGGTCGAAGAACGCAGTGCCGTCAGCATCGCGCGCCGTCTGCAGGATCCGCTTGCCGAATTGGTGAAGATCGATCCGAAATCGGTTGGTGTCGGCCAGTACCAGCATGATGTTTCCCAAAAACAATTGGGTGAACGCTTGGACTTCGTCGTCGAAACCGCAGTCAACCAAGTCGGCGTCAACCTGAACACAGCCAGTGCGCCTTTGCTGCAGCACGTTGCCGGCCTGAACAAAACAATCGCCAACAATATCGTTGCTTTCCGCGAAGAGAACGGCGCCTTCGACAGCCGCCAACAGTTGAAGAAAGTGCCGCGCCTCGGCCCGAAAGCTTTTGAACAATCGGTCGGCTTCATGCGCATCGCCGGCGGCAAGAACATCCTCGACAACACCGATATCCATCCGGAATCCTATCCGGCCGCCAAAGAAGTGTTGGCGTTGGCTGGACTCAGCCTGAAGGACATCGGCACCGAACAAGCCCGCGAAGCGTTGGGCGCCTTGGATCGCACCAAAGCCCGGGAAGTGACCGGACTCGGTAAAGAAACTTTGCAGGACATCATCGCCGGCTTGACAAAACCAGGCCGCGATCCGCGCGACGATATCGCCCAACCATTACTGCGCCAAGATGTGCTCTCGATGGAAGACCTGAAGCCGGGCATGGAACTGCAGGGAACCGTCCGCAACGTTGTGGACTTTGGCGCCTTCGTCGACATCGGCGTCAAACAGGACGGCATGGTACACATATCGAAACTCAGCAACCGCTTCGTCAAGCATCCATCCGATGTTGTCGCGGTCGGCGACATCGTGACCGTCTGGGTCGATAATGTGGACACGAACAAAGGCCGTGTTGCTCTGACGATGCTGCCGCAAAAATAATGAGGAATAATTAATGAACGAACAAGAGCTGCAAAGGTTGGTGGAAGATATTTCACAAGCGGTCTTTGATAAACCGTTCCGCCACCGCGCAACCTTCAACCTCCGTCTGCGCACGACAGGCGGGCGGTACCACCTGGGAAGCCACGATTTGGATTTCAACCCCTTGGTGCTGGAACTGCACGGACCCGAGGAACTGGAAAAAGTTGTGAAGCATGAACTCTGCCACTATCATCTGCATCTGGAGGGGCGAGGTTATCAGCATCGGGATGCTGATTTCCGCAAGCTGCTGAAGGAGAGCGGGGGGAGCCGGTTTGTGAAGGACCTGCGCGGACCGGTGGATGCGGCTCCGCCGAAATGGCTCTACAGCTGCAGTGCCTGCGGACAGATGTATCCAAGGAAAAGAAGAATCGATCTGAAGAAATATGTCTGCGGGAAGTGCAAGGGGAAGCTGCGAATAACGGTTTAACAGTTTAATAAATCAAATAATAGAATACAAAAAAAGTCTTTAGAGATTCGTTAGTTGCAGTCTCTCAGGACTTTTTTTGTATTCTGGGAGCTGAGGAAGGGCAACTAAAGTTCATACAGTTCTATTCTGAATTATTTTTTGACATAATTCATAGTGCAAGTATGATGAACGAGTTCAATTTTATTTAAAGAAATGTGATATTTTTGTTGTTTAATTGTCGTGCTCTAAGGTATGCTTAAACGGAATCATGGGAATGATTACATGAAAAAGAACTCCTAATTACCTCCTGATTAGGTAGCGTTATGTTACTCAGATACGTAATTTTAGTGGTTCTTTTAGAAATTTCATGGATAGGTCAAAAACAGGCGGTCGAAATGGTATTGTATGTTAACAATCGGCAAAACAGCGATTGAAGTGATTAACTTGAATGTCCAGAAACAAGAGAAGAATAGATAAACAATAATTTATAGCTGAAGGAGTGCATTTTTGATGCTTACTATCACAAAATCAGAAAAAAATAGCATGATTTTTGAGAACCTATACCTGATTCTCTATTCTGTTATCCTCACAATAAATTTATTAGGTACGACAATGTTTTATATCCCATGGCCAAAATTTACGACAATTGTATTACTCGAAGTTATGTTGATTATCCTTGGGGCGAAAATCATCCTTATAGACAAGCGCAATAATAAAGAAATGTTTCTGTATCTCATTCTTTTCATTGGTTTTTTCGGAGCATTTCTAAACACTGGATATGCATTTTTGATATTCGATCTTATTCTGATTTTAGGTGCAAAAAATGTTTCATTTAAAAAAGTAATCAAGTTGTTTTGTGTGATTTCCGGGATAATTATCATCATCACGATGCTATCATCCCAATTTGGTTTAGTCGAGAATCTAATTTATGAGAGAGGAAACCGAAGCAGGATTTCTTTTGGTTTCGAGTATCCGACTGATTTCACCGCCCACATATTTTATCTTGTAATGGGTTATTGTTATCTCAGGAAGGAAAAATTAATGTATCTGGAATTAGCCGGTATTTTTGCGCTAAGTCTGTTTACCTATATTTTTTGTGATGCTAGGACGAATGCAATCAGTCTTTTCATGACATTTGCTGTGTTCCTCTATTTGAAAATAAGAAACCAAGCAAGTGGAAAAAAAGGAACCTGCTATGTTATGAATCCAAAATTCAGCAAAATACTTGCTTTTGCAATGCCATTGTGTGCTTTCGCCTTCATTGCGTTAACCTTCTTGTACCATTTCCAACCAACCAACTCCTTGATGAAAGCAATCAATAAGCTTGTCAGTGGACGTTTGGAATTGGGGGCCGTTGGCTTTGAACGATATGGCTTCAGCTTTTTTGGCAATGCTTTCCAGATGAATGGTTTTGGCGGCAGTACTTCACCCCGAATGGATTACTTTTTCCTGGATTCCTCTTATGTGTTACTCTTGATCCGCTACGGGAGTTTGGTTTTGTTAGCGGTACTTGTTATTTTTAGTCTAGTTTCGCTGCGTGCTGAAAAACAGAAAGATTTTCATCTTCTTTGGATTCTGGCGCTGATAGCCGTTCAGTGTACAATAGAACACCATTTGCTAGAAATAGCCTACAATCCTTTTCTGTTTTTGTTATTGACAGAAAGCTTGTCATTAAAGAAATCTTACTTACATCCGCTTACAATTCATGGGAAATAATGATGCCTTGGTAGGGTAACACATACGAGGTAATGCTACTTTTGATCATATAACTATTTTCACTTTAGTCCGAACTAAATAAAAATAGTTATATGATTTTTATTTTTATATACAATAATCAGGAAATATAATTAAAAATTCGTAATAAATAATGTTACAATTGAAAAAAGTACATGTCAACGCTATAAGGAGCAGAAAATGAAAGAGACCTTTTATGATAAGGGGAAAATGGCGTACGCATCCAATCTTCTGAAAGAATTCGGACGATATATCTTGGTTGGTGGATCTGCGTTTATCATTGATTCCAGCCTCCTCTATATATTCAAGGAGCATGTGTTTTACAATCTTGATATTATTGGATTATATATTTCGACAGCACTTGGGTTCACAGGAGGACTAATCTATAACTACATCTTATCTTTGGCGTTTGTATTCAGAGGTGGGAAGGAGAGGAAGAGAGGCAATGGTGCTAGTACCTTCATTTCTTTTGCGGTAGTTGGAATAGTTGGGTTGCTGCTTACCGAATGGGGGCTTTATGTCGGTGTGGAAAAGCTTGGTTTCCATTACTTATCGGTTAAGGCTATGATGGCTGCAGTTGTTTTGATTTGGAATTATGTGGGGAGAAAGGTTTTGTTATTCAAATACAACTAAATTATGGGAGTGATTTTTTTGGATAAACACCGTGTCGTTATTATCGGGGCAGGGCCAGCAGGTCTGACTGCAGCATATCAATTATTGAAAACAACTGACATAAAACCAATCCTCATTGAAGAATCTGCGTTTGTTGGCGGAATAGCCAGAACCGTAGTATACAACAACAACCGTATCGATATAGGCGGACATAGGTTTTTCACCAAAAACGATCAGGTGAAAGCCATTTGGGAAACGGTGATGCCTTTACAAGGCGCTCCGTCTATGGATGATATCAAACTACATAGGGAATTTGAATGGTCACCAAATGGGCCAGATCCGGAAAAAGAGGATACAGTCTTCTTGAAGCGCAATAGAGTCTCCAGAATATTTTACTTGAGAAAATTCTTTGATTATCCTATTTCCCTTAAGCCTGAAACATTTTTAAATATGGGATTCAAAAGGACGGTTAGGGTTGGATCAGGTTATCTAGCATCGTTATTGTATAAATGTAAGGAAAATTCCTTAGAAGATTTTTATATCAACCGTTTTGGCAAACCGCTTTACCAGATGTTTTTCGAAGATTATACAACTAAATTGTGGGGCGTACATCCTTCAAAAATTTCACCGGATTGGGGTGCACAACGCGTCAAAGGGCTCTCATTGTCAAAAATGGTTCTCACGTTCTTCACAAAACCTTTTGTGAATTCAGATGAAGGAGAAACTTCCCTTATCGAGGAATTCCATTATCCAAAATATGGGCCAGGTCAATTTTGGGAAACGATGGCTACGGAGATAACGAAACTGGGAGGGGAAATCGTTTTTGATACTGCAGTAGATAAAATTGATTTTAGCGATACTGGTTCTGTAAAGTTACAGGGGACCAGAGCTGATGGAACGATTGCCAGTTATTCAGGGGATTCGCTCTTTTCATCCATGCCGATTAAAGATTTGATTGAAGCAATGGAGAAACCTGCACCAACAAAAGTTTCACAGATTGCTTCCGAACTGCCTTATAGGGATTTCATAACAGTCGGTTTGCTGTTAGATAAGATGTTAATCAAAAATGAGACGAAAATAGAGACGCTATCAAACATCGTTCCAGATTGTTGGATATATATTCAAGAACCCGATGTGCAACTGGGTAGAGTACAAATATTCAACAATTGGTCCCCGTATATGGTTGATAAGCCCGAGGATACAGTTTGGATCGGACTTGAATATTTCTGCAATGAAGGGGATGAAAAATGGAAGCTGTCAGAAGAGGGATTTATTGCGTTTGCCAAAGGTGAATTGGAAAAAATAGGCATGATCAATAAAGAAGATGTACTTGACGCAACCTGTATAAAAGTTAAAAAAGCTTACCCAGCTTATTTCGGAAGCTTCAGCGAGTTTGACACAGTAAAGGACTATTTGAACAGTATCGACAATTTATATTGCATCGGCAGAAATGGCCAGCATCGCTATAACAATATGGACCACTCTATGCTGACGGCGATTGAGGCGGTTTCCTGTTATGCGCATAATATAAAGAGTAAAGAAACGATTTGGCAGGTCAATACGGAAAAGGAATACCATGAAGCAAACAGTGCAGAAGAAAGTTTGAATACTGAACGAACAGTGCAAGAAGAGCAAAAATTAGAAACTGAGTAAAAAAAATTTACTTCTGACATCCTGGGTGCTTGATTTGAAGCCTTTTTCAAGATGGGAAAACCTTAGTGAAGGAGATTAGTAAAGGAGATAGATAGATGGAAAATGAAATAGAGTTACGGAGGGGCATATCTCCAAAGGAGAAGAGGATGCTAATGCCGTTGCTTTTGATGCCCTGTCTTTTTGTTCTTGTCAAGGAGTTGGACAATGATATTTGGTTTTTGCTGAACAGCGGTCGGTATGTGTTAGCGAACGGAATTCCGCATATGGAGCCGTTCACCATTCATCAAGGTTGGAATTTTGTGATGCAACAATGGTTATCCGCGGTAATATTTTGGCTAACCTACAATAGCTTCGGAGAGATGGGGTTGCGCATACTTGTAATGGCACTTTATGGCCTTATTATTTTTTTCGCATATCGATTATGCATGAAAATTTCTGAGGAAAACTTCATTGTTTCTTATGCAACGTGTTTTGCTGTGAGTGTATTGTTAATTCCGTTTATGACGGAACGGCCATTCATGTTTTCGAATTTGATTCTGTTGGGTGAAATATATGTGCTGGAGAGTTACCTTTTGCAAAAAGATAGGCAATATCTTTTTGCCTTGCCGCTTTTATCGGTGTCGCTAGTGAATCTTCATGCTGCGATGTGGCCAATGTTGTTCATTATTTTGGTCCCTTACCTCATCGATTCCTTTCGGTTCAAACTTGGAATCCTAGTCGGTCAAGGGTACGAAAAAAAGGGAATACTTTTAACATCCTTGTTCATGCTCGTAGCAGGATTTATCAATCCTTACGGAATTGATGGAATGATCTATGTTTTCAATTCATATGGTTATCCTGAAATCAATGCAATGGTGAGAGAAATGCAGGCAATAAACATCAATTCCACTATTGGGCTAATGATTTTTTTTGCCTTTTTTCTCCAATTTCTGGTCTACTGCTACTGTATTTTCAAGAAAGGGAAAATGAGTATTCGGTACATTTTGCTGACATTAGGAACGACCTACATGGCCTTGTCATCCATAAGAAGTCTTTCTATTTTCGCTATCTGTGGCTTTTTCCCAATAGCCTTTTTTCTTAAAGATTACAAAATAAAAGAGTCCGGCAAAGAGACACCGCGATTAAGAAAATTTTTGATTGCTTTGCTAATTGTTACTATCTTGGTTGGAGGGGGGCAGTATATTCGGAAGTCAGACAACGGGGCTGAATATGATGAATTAAATGCAACAATTGACTATATTTTTAAAAATGCGGAAGTCGAAGAAGTTGTTTTGTACACGGGATATAATGATGGCGGTTTGGCTGAATTTAGAGGCATAGCCTCTTATATTGATCCAAGGGCCGAAGTATTTGTTAAGAAAAATAATAAAAAAGAAGATGTCATGAATGAATATTACCAACTTCAGATGGGAATACAATATTATAAATCGTTCTTGAATAAATATGGATTTACTCACATCATTGTTAAAGAAGATGATATCCTGAATGCCTATTTACCGTATGATGCCGATTATGAGCAAGTATACTCCAACGAGGATTATAGCTTATATACAAAAAAATAGTTTAATATAATACGGAATTGAAATGATGAATAATCAGGGTTTTCACAACGTATGAGGCTTCAGCAGCACAGCAAAAAAGATGGGACTGCGCTCAAAACGAACGCGATCCCATCTTTTTTGGGTTCTATAAAAGCTAAATAATAAGATAATGATTACTTGTTTATGTTTTCGATTTTAAAATTGTAGAAATCAACGAAGTCTTGTGTCACCGTTTCAGGAGAAGTAGAAAAATCTTCAGATATCCATCCGGAAATTGTACCCATCAATCCATAAGTAAATATTTTTGTATATGTCTTCAATCTGTGTTCGGCCATTTCGGCTTGTGGAGACCAGATGTCCATCAGCTTATCCTGCATAGTCTGTGAATATTTTTGGGAAATCATAGGCAGAATATCAGTTTGCTTAAAGATTGAAAGGCTGTATCTGTTCCGATAGACGAAGTCAAAAATGATGATGTCCTTTTTATCCATCAATATTTTGCTCTTCGGATGGTATTTTTGAAAGCTTGTTTGGAGGGCAGCACCAAATTCGTCAAGCAGATCCTGAGTCACATCATCCAACAGCGCAAATTTGTCGACGTAGTGATTGTAGAAGGTCGTGCGGTTAAACTCGGCCGTTTCAACGATATCCTTGACCGATATATAGGCGAAACTTTCCGTCTCCAATAAACGCAGCAAAGCGTTCTTGAACAAATTCCTCGTTCTGTGCGCACTTCTGCTATCCGATCCATGTTGCATCCATAATCCTCCTTCAATAAAGAAACAAATTCATTCCAAATGTTGAAAATATGAACAAATCACTCCGTTGTGTCCAGAATTTGCACAAAGCTCCGGAATCTGTGTATTGAATATACTTAAAAATATTATAAAATAAGGACATAAGTTAAATACACCACAAAAAAGAACGGAACAACATTCCGACGCAACGAACTGTATCTTCAAGCTTCACACCTTCAAACTGACCGATCCGGTCTACAACACTTTCATCATCTTATTACCCTTCATTACATTCAAATCTATCAAAAAAATTCAAAGTTTTTAATACGATGTCTCCAACCAACAACAACAACTGCACAACTCTTCTTTGAAATCCATCAACAGCTTGCTTCAGCTTCTGCATTTATTACCGCACACAAATCTATTTAATCCAACAACTACCGAGTTACTTACCATTAAGTTAGTGGGATGAACATACAATCAAGGTGATTTTAACGCTCTTTTCAATGCGCAGATAAATTGTCAAAAAAAATAAAATATAGTTATCTTCAATATAACCTTTTTTGGGTAACTTGTAAATAACTACATGAGAATTATTTAATGTAAATGCCATTAACGGATTCATTCCGATGGCCTCCATTTTTGAATAGATATAAAACGGGAAATATATCGATTGAAAAATGGAGTTGTTGCTCAATGAAGTGACTTCAGCAACCGAAGCCGCCTCATAAACAACAACAACATTAAAAAAGCGGATAGAAAGAGGAGGAAAAGATCATGGAAATCATGAGAAGATTGGTTCAGGAAGAAGAAGGACAAGGTTTGGTAGAGTATGCGTTGATTATTGGTTTAATTTCAGTTGTCGCTGTTGCACTTATGACTAACGTTGGTGACGGTATTAAAACAGCTTTTAATAAAGTAATAGCACAACTACCGGAATAATAATACAGAAAATTCCCGCTGATTCCGGCGGGATTTTTTTCTAAAAACTCCTGCATGATATCCGTAAATAATACAGCAATCATTAGATAGTAATTCATTTATCCAAAAATAAAAACTAAGAACATGAAAGGAGCGATTACTATGGTTACGGCAAACAACTTACTGCTGCTGATGCTCGTCGCGGTATCGGGATTTTTTGACCTGAAGGAGCGGAAAATCCCGAACAAAATCACTTTCACGGGCATTCTCATCGGCATTCTGTTCAACATCATCACGGGAGGCTGGATGGGTTTGTTGCAAAGCCTGCTCGGGATGTTTGCCGGCTTGGCGATCTTTTTCCTGCCTTTTGTGATGGGCGGAATGGGAGCCGGGGACGTCAAACTGATGGGAGCGATCGGTGCCTTGATGGGCTGGCGCTTTTCACTGGTCACGGCGCTCTATTCAGCTTTGGTCGGTGGGGTGATGGTCCTGATCTATCTAATTTATACAGGAAAATTGAAGGACACACTCAAAAAAATGATCTTGGCATTGATCAGTCAATTATTCCATCTCCTGAACCAGATGGGCTACAACAAAACAATCGACCAGATCCAGCAACGTTACGTCAAAGATGGGCAAACGTACAAGAAAATCTATATTCCCTATGGCGTTGCCATCGCAGGCGGAACCGTACTTGTCTTGCTGGCAACCAGTCAAGGGATCCATATTTTCTGATGAAAGAAGGTGGTCGTCTTGAGGCTATTATCAAAATTACGAAAAAATGAAAAAGGCCAGTCACTTGTCGAATTTGCGCTGGTGTTGCCGATTCTGTTGCTTTTGGTCCTGGGAATGCTGGAATACGGCTGGATGCTCAATGCAAAAATATCCGTTACCGGCGCAGCAAGGGAAGGGGCACGGGCAAGCTCCGTTGTAGGAAAAGCGAACAGCAGTCAAGCCTATGCAAAAGCTTTTGCCGCAGCGAATGCATATATGGGCGTGGGAACATTGGCGCCTGGCGACGTGACGGTAACGGTTTCGGCAGATAACGTAAAAGTGACCATCAAGTATGATAAGGAACCGCTTGTCGGCCTTTATATCAAGGATGATATGCTCATAACGAGCAGTGTGACGATGCGGATGGAGTAGAGCTGTTTCGTTGGTTGTTCTATCAGATTTTATTATGCAACAAGTAGGAGAGGTGAGCGGTTTATGAAGACCAAAAAAAGAGTTTGGATCATCACTGCTGTATTGGCGTTGATCACAACGGCCATGGTCTATCTTTATTTAGGCCAAGTGAAGGCAGCCAGCCAGGAGAATAAGGTAGAAATGAGTCAGGTAGTCGTCGCGCTCAGTGAAATCCCAGCCCACGTCAAAGTGACGGAGGAGATGCTGGAAATCAAGGAGATACCAACGGAAGCAGTGCATGGGGACACGTATACGGATATCACTGATGTGGTCGGTGGCACAACGACGACGAAGTTGATAGCGGGCGAGCAAGTCCTGAGCGATCGTATCGTTTTGGATACAGGGGAGTCGGAATTGTCCTACCGTATTCCGGAAAATATGCGGGCAATCACAGTGCCGGCATCGGAAGTCAACGGCTTAGGCGGATACATTGTCTCGGGGGATAAGCTGGATATTCTGGTCAGCTACGTCCCTTCGGACGGGGTGCAGGTTGTCTACACACAATTGCAGAATATTGAAGTGTTGGAAACGGGGCCAAACATGGCAGCCGCTGAAGCTGAATCGGCAGTCCCGACATCCCTGACCTTATTGGTTACCCCAGCACAGGCAGAAGTGATCGCTTACGCGAATTTGAGCGGCAGCTTCCACTTCACATTGCGCAATCCGGTCGATACGGGATGGCAGGAAGTACCCAGCTATGGCACGGAAAATTTTGATTCTTGGAGAGAGCGGTGAGTACAGTGAACAAAATGAGAGTGATATTACTAGCGGACTTAGAAACCGAGCGTCTGGACCTAGTCGACATGTTGAAAAACATAGATTACATTCAATTAATCGGAGATTTCATAGCTGAAGAAGAGGCTTGGCAAATGATGGAACGCTCCCCAGCGGACATCCTTTTGGTCGGAGCGGGCAGCAATGGCGAACGCTACGCATTCACGCAAAAAATTTCTTCCCACTATCCTCAAGCCGGCATCATCATGATCGAAGGGGAGCTGCAGGAAGAGACCATGCACAATGCGTTGTTCGCAGGAGCGAAAGATGTGCTGATCAAACCAATCGTTCCGGAGAAGTTGATGAATGCCATTTACCGCATCCACCAACTGAAGGAGCGCATCGGCACCGCCAAGCAGGAAGCCCCGCAAAAGAAAATCAGGAAGAGCGAATTGGGGCAGGTATATACAGTGTTCAGCACCAAGGGAGGGGTTGGCAAAACCTTCGTATCCATCAATCTGGCGGCGGCTTTGGCAAAGGACTCTCAAAAAAGGGTTGTACTTGTCGATTTGGACCTCGATTTTGGCAACGCAGCTTTGGCCTTGAATCTGTATCCCAAATTCACTATCTCGGATGTCATCGACGACATTCGCCATGTGGACAGCGACTTGATCGAAAGCTACCTCATTCCGCATGAATCAGGCATCAAGTTGCTGCCCGCCAACAGTCAGCCATCGCTGAATGAATTCATCAATGCGGAACATATCCGGATCATTCTGGAAGCCCTGCGGGAATCCTTTGACTATGTCATCGTCGATATGCCTGCGCGGTTCTTCGAAACGATCATGCCCGCTTTGGCTCTGGCCGATCATCTCCTAGTCATCACCACCCCTGAAATCTCCTCGGTCCGCAACATCAAATCCATGTTGGTCACCTTGAAAGATTTGAATTTTCCACAATCGAAGATCCGCATCGTCCTGAACAAAGCAGATAGCCGAGGCGACATCAAGAAAAATGATGTGGAAGCCACTCTGAATAAAAAGGTGGATGCTTCGATCGGATTCGATTACCGCAGGGTGCTTTCATCGTTGAACCGTGGCGTACCACTTGTCCATGAATATCCTAAAAATATCCTTTCCAAAAACATTGATAAAATGAAGATACAATTCGAACAGAATGAGCCACTGAAGGCATAAATCAGAATGCACACATAAAAGAGGGTGAAAGACATGAATCTAGGATCTTACGGGAACTTTGGTTTGACGGAGAGCTACAGCCGTGAAGAAAAAGAGGAAACTCAAAATGGCCTTGTGAAGAGGCGGAGGGACCTGGATGAACTGGCTTATGAGGTTCTGCAGATTGTGATAGACCAAATTTCTGCGACAAAAGAGGATAGCAACGATGTCTCTGTGCAGAAAAAAAACCAGGAAAAAATCAATGAAATCATCGGCAGCATCATCTTTGAACAAAAGCGGCACCTGTCCTTTGCGGATAAACAAAAAGTGAACCAATCCGTCATGAATGAGATTTACCAATTCGGTCCGATTAGTGACTTATTGAGTGATGATTCAATCACCGAAATAATGGTGAACGGCCCCAAAAAAATCTTCATTGAACGCAAGGGGAAGATCATTCAGACGGACAACGAATTCAGGGATGACAAACATGTTATGCACATCATCGATAAAATCATCTCGCCGCTCGGAAGAAGGGTTGACGAGAGTTCCCCATTGGTGGATGCCCGATTGCCGGATGGATCGCGGGTGAACATCATCATTCCGCCATTGGCTGTGAAAGGTCCGTCCATCACAATCCGGAAATTCTCCAAAGACCCTTTGATGACCGATGATTTGATTTCCTTCGGTACGCTCAGCGGCGATATAGCAGAGTTTCTCCGTTTGTGCGTAAAGGGAAGGACCAACATCCTGGTTTCCGGAGGGACCGGCTCAGGGAAGACAACGTTGCTGAATGTCCTGTCCAGCTACATACCTGAGTCCGAGCGGATTGTGACGATTGAGGATGCCGCCGAGGTCCAACTGCAGCAATCACATGTGGTCACGTTGGAATCACGGCCTGCAAATATTGAAGGAAAAGGAAACATCACAATCCGCGATCTGGTCGTCAATTCACTGCGGATGCGCCCGGATCGCATCATTGTCGGGGAGGTGCGCGGTGGGGAGGCGCTTGATATGCTGCAGGCCATGAATACAGGGCATGACGGTTCTTTGACGACGATCCATGCGAACACACCAAGGGACAGCCTTTCCCGATTGGAGACGATGGTTATGATGTCCGGCATCGAATTGCCCTCGCGCGCCATCCGGGAACAAGTAGCGGCCGCCATCGACCTGATCGTCCAAGTGGAGCGGATGATCGATGGCAGCCGGAAGGTGACAAAAATCAGTGAACTCGTCGGTTTGGAGGGCGAAATGGTCACCCTGCAGGATATATTCACATTCCGTCAGAATGGCATCGATGAAAAGGGTGTCGTGAAAGGCAAACACCAGGCGACGGGGATTATGCCGAATTTCTTGGATAAAATCCAAGCTCATGGCGAAACGGTTCCGCCGAGCCTGTTCAAGACAGGCGGAACGAATATCGACCCTTTCAGAAAGGGGTTTTAATATGGGAACGGTTGTGTTGCTGCTTGTCTTTGCGACAGCGATTTGCTTATTTTATGCGTTATTTCTGTTGTTCTTTGAACACCGCTATTCCGTCAAAAATCGGCTGATTCAAGCAGGGGAATCTTTCAATCCCTATGAAGCAGAGGAAACAAAAAAACAGACCACCCTGCTGAAAGGACTGGTACGGCAAGCGATTAAGAACATCGAGAAATCCAATTACTACGCAAAGATAAAGACGAAATTATTGCAAGCCTACATCAAAATGAAACCGATCGAGTTCATCGAGATTTCGCTTATTTCGGGGCTGGCTTTGTCGGGCATCTTGTTCTTGCTTACCTCTAACGGGCTCCTGGCATCGATAGGATTACTTTTGGGGTTCAGGCTGCCTGAATCCGTCATCGAAACTATCCGCAGGAAGCGCATGAAACAACTGAATGATCAGTTGCCCCAGGCGCTCAGTTTGGTCGCAAACGGGCTCCGGGCTGGTTTCAGCTTTCCGCAGGCAATGGCTGTAGTCAGCCGGGAAATGGAAGCGCCGATTGCCGATGAGTTCGCCAAGGTGCTGCGGGATAATTCCTTCGGCAAAAATATGGATGAAGCACTGGAGGATTTGGGGAAAAGAACCGATGATGAGGATCTGGATATCTTCATCACAACCTTGTTGATCCATCTCCAGGTCGGCGGCGATCTGTCCGAAATTCTGGACACCATTTCCGGAACAATCCGGGAACGCGTCAAACTGAAAGGGGATATCCGAACGCTTATTTCCCAAAGCAAAATGTCAGCTTGGGTAATCGGCGTCCTTCCGGTGGCAATCGGAGCAGCGTTGTTTGTCCTTAACCCTGATTATATGGGGACCATGCTGAACGAACCAATGGGCTTGGCCCTATTGGGCATTGCCGGAGGGATGATCCTGCTCGGCGCTTTTGTATTGACTAAAATCGTAAAAATTAAATTATAGGGGGGATCACCATGGAATTGCTCGTGTACATGTCTTTGTTTCTTACCAGTTCATTTCTGTTCTATCTTTTCTATGAAGTATTGCTGCATCCGAAACAAGTATTGCGCGAACGACTTGACAATATCAAGGTGATGGCTGATACCCGCGATGTCTTTGATGAAGAAATGCGGGAGACCTTTGCCGAAAGAGTCATCAACCCAGCTTATGAGCGCTTGATTCAGGCGTTGGGGAATGTGGCACCCTCCGCAATAAAAGAGCAGTATGACTCGTTGCTCAACAGCAGCGGGACGAGGGACAAGATGCGGTTCAACAATGTCATCGCCATCCAACTGATGTTGGGCATCATCCTCTCCTTTACAGCCTACTATCTAATGAGAGTGACCGCACAGCCGTCCAATAATCTTTATGTGTTCTTGGCGGGTGCCATCGGTTTCCTGCTCCCGTATCTCTCGTTGAGATCAAAATCACAAAAAAGGATAGAGGCAATCAAATATGCCCTACCGAGCTTTCTTGACATCCTCTATGTGAGCGTGGAAGCGGGTTTGTCCTTCGATATGGCCATCTACCGGACCACTGATAAGATGAAAGGGCCGTTGAGTGAAGAACTGCTTTACACAATGAATGAGATGAATAAGGGGCGGGATCGATCTGAAGCGTTGCGGGACATGGTCAAACGCACGCAAGTCGCTGATTTGGGGACTTTCGTGACATCGATCATCCAGGCTGAGGAGATGGGTTCCAACATCGGTAATGTCCTGCGGATACAGGCGGATACGATGCGGTTGAATAAACGCCAGCGTGCGGAGGAAAAAGCGGCCAAAATACCGACGACCATGCTATTTCCGATCGTATTTTTCATGTTCCCGGCTTTATTCGTCGTCATACTGGGGCCGGCTGCCATCAATATCATGGGCACACTAATGAACTAATAATAGAAAGGAGACGAGCTGCATGACCATCAAAAAAGGATGGATAATCTGTGTTATGATGGCGCTTGTCGGCTTCGGAAGCATGCCGGTTTACTCAGCAGCAGAGACCGGCACATCTAAGAAGATTGCGGTTTCGCTTGTGATCGATACATCCGGCAGCATGAAGGAAACGGACCCTGCCAACCTCAGAAAAACGGCTGCGGATATCTTTGTGGATATGCTCAGTCCGGATGACTATGTCGGCATCGTCTCCTTTTCTACTGAAGTGACGGAATTGGCGCCGCTGCAACAAGTTGGGGATGCGACGAACAAGCAGGCCATAAAAGCAGCGCTTGCCCCAATTGTCAATGCGAACGGGAACACGAACTATCAGTTGGCCTTGCAAAAAGCGGAACAGCAATTGGACAGCTATACGCAAGAGGATGTCCGCAAGGTCGTCATTTTCCTTACGGATGGCGTCCCGGAGCCGGACTATGCATTGCGGGAAGATGCTGCCTTCATGTCATCGTATATGGAATCGCTTTGGCAAACGACCGCCCAACTTGGGCTGAAGAACTATGCCGTCTACGCGCTCGGATTCGGAACAGCTGATCCGAGCGCCCTGCAACGGATCGCCAGCGAAACGCGTGGAGAAGCCAAATTCCTCGGAAATGCCAATGAAATCGCAGTCAATTTTTTTGAGGTACTGCGCACACTGAAGAACAGACAGGGATTCTGGAACGAGACAATTGCAGTTGCGGGCGAAACGGTTTTGCCTTTTCAGATAGACGGGTATGATTCCCAGGTTACGATGGCAGTGACGTTTGACGCAACAGGCATGGATGCATGGGTACGGTCAAAAAATGGATTGGACAGCACCGGGAAAATGAATATCCAAAAAAACGAAAGTTACACCATCCTCACGCTGAATCAGACAGATAATGAGTTGGCAGGGGAATGGGAATTGGTGCTCAGCGGTGCAGGTACCGCGCAATTATTCGGAGACAAGGATTTGAACTTGAAAGCCTGGATGCAGGAACCGAAGGCCAATGTGCAGCTTTCTTTGGATGAACCCATTGAATTAGCCGTAGTCGTTACCGGTGAGATAACAGAGGATATGTCTGTGGCTGTTCTTATCTCAAAAAACGGCAGCACGGAAATAGAAACGGTTCCTTTGGTACTGAAGGACGGTACATACATGGCGACATATGAGAACGTCGACCAAGCGGGAACCTATATTTTGGAAACACAGATCAGCGAAAACGGAACCGCAATCACAAGCAATTCCACATCCGTTTCTGTTCAACAACTCCCGGCAGTGATAAGTGAAACGGTTATCCAGGACGGCATCTATAAATTGTCGGAAAGCCAATTCATAAGCGGATCGCTTGACTTGGACGGTGTCCCGTTGACGGGCATACCGGAACTTAACATCACCAGCTTCAGCCTCATCGAACATTTTTCGGATGGCCGTCAGGAAATTCATCCGATGTCGGACAGCGAATCCGAAAACAGCGGCGATGCGCTGAATGGAGACGGCATCTATTCATATCCTCTGTCTATGGATGAAGACGGGGATTTCACTGCCAGTTTGATGGTTCAAGGGATTTATCAAGGCGGTTCGTTTACGCTCGAAAAGGAATTGGGCAACTATCAGGTCGTTTCCGGCGGGATGATCTCCGGAACATTTGCAGAAGCTGAGCTTTTCGGAAAGCCAGGCGGAGAGCTGACCATTCCCGTACAACTCGAAAACAATTCAGAAAGGAGCGAAACGGTCCATGTTTCACTGCTTTCGGAAAAGGCAATTTCCGATGAGCAGATACTGACGCTGGAAGCCGGAGAAAAGATCGAAACAGCCTTTTCAGTGAAACTGGCTGCTGACACACCGCTCGAGAAGCAGCAAGTTTCGCTGGCGCTATCTGCCGAAGATCCTTTGACAAGCGTGGAGGGAGGGAAGAAAATAAGCATAGCGGTGCTATCTGGAAATGCTTTGGTCATCAGAAATTTGGGTATTTTTCTTTCTAATAATACACTTCTGATAGTGTCCCTACTGTTGTTGCCACTGCTGATCTTCATGCTGGGAAGAATCCTGTACGCTCTCAAGATGAAAAAAGCTTTGCAAATAGCACGTTCTTTAAAATATTCCCGCACAGAAAACCTTGAGGATGCAAAAGAACTCCGTTTGCCGAAGAAAGCTGGGAAATTAAGGATTGCAATGGGCGAAGAAACTACTGATGCGGATCTCTTTCTGCTGGGGCCAAAAATCCCTTATCTGTTGACTGTGGAAATAGGCTTCCATCCATCTGGAAGTAAATGGCTGGAAGGGTTGCGTTCTTTTTCGAAGGCACATCTGCCTATGCATATAACGGTTGCCACCACACCTCCCGGTATCATCAAATTGAACGGTGAAGTTTACACGAGCAAAGAAATATTTGATCAGGACGTTTTTGAATCCGGTGGTTATCAATTCACCTATCAGGCAGAAAAAGCTCTGATGGAAGAAGACAAAGCCAGAAATCTATTGGAAGGTAAAATGTGATATGGGTAAAATAATCAATATGAGAACGAACGAAATTATCTTGGATGACCTGCAGACCGCGGATACCTTTCTGACAAGGTTCCGTGGCCTGATGGGAGTCAAGGCGATAGCCAAAAATATGGGGTTGAGGATTGCTCCGTGCAACAGCGTGCATTGTTTTTTTATGCGTTTTCCGATTGATGTCATTTTTTTGGACAAGCAGAATCAGGTCATCCATATCCAAAAAAACATGAAGCCCGGAAGCATTTCCCCAATCATCAAAAAGGCAAAGAGCGTGATCGAAGCCAATGCCGACACCCTCAGTAATGTCTTGGAGCTAGGAGATAAACTAGCTTTTTATGATTAAGCGGTTAGTGAGCCGACTGATTTTTGATGTAACGTCTTATGGAGGAATATATTTTGAAAGGAGGGCAGGCCATGCTGAAAATCTTCAAGAATTTCAAGAAAGAAGAGTCAGGGCAGGCGCTGATCATGGTTGCTTTGCTGCTGGGCGTCTTAGGAGGATTCACGGCACTGGTAGTCGATGTGGGCTACATGTATGTCCAAAAGAGTCAACTGCAGAGCGCAGCGGATGCTGCTGCTTTGGCTGGAGCGATTACGTTAGGGAAAACGACAACTGGCGTAAATACTGCTGTCAACGCTACGGTGGGTACATATCTTGACGACAATTTGGATGGAGCCTTCATATACACCCAGGCGGATGACCTCGTGGTGGATGCAACGATCAGGACGGTTAAGGTATCTGTAGGACAGGTCACACCGAAGTTTTTTGCCGGCATCCTTTCCGCTGGAACAACTACAATCAAGGCGGATGCTACGGCCAAGTATACGGAACGATGGGACGGTGAAGCATTGCCGTTTGTAAATTTGGATGATGATTACACTAAAGCCAATCTTCAGATCCAACTGTGGGAAAAGTTGGGAAATGGTGATTTCGAAAGTTTATGGAAAGATGATTACAAGGCAGTCAACAGCGGCGAGAGTAATGCCTTTTTTGATGTTGAATATGCGGATGGCCTATCCGTCACGAAAGGTGTCGTAGCGGAAGGTCCGGAAAAGATAAAGTCAAATATGCAAATCATCATGGACCGCAAACAGGATGTCTATATCTTGAGTCTGTCAAAAGCAGTCATAGACTCAAAAAAATATGCAGATATCGGGAATAAGTTGGTGATCGATTTCAAGGATCTTGTGCTGATCAAGGTAGAGATTGTATCTTTTGATCCAAACGGCAACAATCCTGCATTGGTACTGAAGGTTAAGAACGTCTACAATATCGGATCGGGAGAGTATCCTGTCGACTATAATCTATTGAATGGATTGGTTAAATCTACCTTAATTGAATAAGGGAGCATAATAATGAAGCCGGCTTTTCAACAGTTGGCTTTTTAAGATTATCAACAAAATGCTCAAAAAAATATTTTGCAACTTTCGTTGACAGAAAACCACTTCAAAAGTATAATGAAATAGTTGGTTTTGCGGTCATGGCGGAATGGCAGACGCGCCAGCTTGAGGGGCTGGTGGGAGTATCTCCCGTGGAAGTTCGAGTCTTCTTGGCCGCATAATAATACAAAAAAAGGGTTTCCTTCATCGCATTGATGTCGGAAACCTTTTTTGTTGATTTTCTTAATTCAAATTTGCAATTGCGTAGTCAGCTTCTTCTTGAGTGAACTTTTCTCCGTAATCCGATATCAATTGGTCTCTGATGCCTTCTGGGGACATGCTCATTGTTTCTTGATAGCTCTGTGCTTTTTTCAATGCGTTGTCATTCCAATCGGCAACGATGTTATCAATAGCATATTGGGCTTCTTCGGGAGTAAATTGTTCCCCAAATTCTGAAATTAATTGATCATATATTCCGGCCTTGGACATATGCATCGTTTCAGCATAACTTTCTGCACTCTTTAATGCGTTCTCATTCCAATCAGCTTGAATATTATCAATGGCATATTGAGCAGCTTCAGGAGAAAATTGTTCTCCGTATTCGGATGTCAATTGGCCATACAAGCCTGCTTTGGACATATGCATCTTATTTACGTAAGCATCTGCCTTATTTAAGGCGGATCTGAATTCAGTCGGAATGTCAGTTTCTGGCACAGCTTCCACCTCAACTGCTTCTTCGACTATTTCCTCATTTGCAACCGCGTCTGCGACAATTTCCGAAGAGACACTTTCGCTTACAACATCTGCATCTGCATTGTTGTCAGTCGCGTCTTCTCCTCCCAGTGAACCAATCCCTAAAACTAGAATTACAACTAACCAAACCCACCATTTTTTGTAGAACGGTTTCTTTACCACGTAAATTCTGCCATCTTCACCCTTGATCTTTTTAGCCATAATCATATTCCTCCAATATATAGTATTAATCGGCAGACCACTTGCCGTCATTATCATTATACTCTAATAAATAATATATATTGTGGACAAAATAAGATGTTTTATTTTCGTGAAAATGAAACAAATTCTGTTGAACGGTTTATATTCTTTCATTACATACCGGGCACTGCATTTTTGGTTTATAAAGTGTACTACTGCTCTTTCCATCTTCCATATATCTGTTATAATGGCGTGGATATCTTTTTACTGAAAGTTAGTTACCCAGCTACTTTTCATCCCAATAAAGGAGGGGCTTGTTTGAAGCTTTTACATACATTAAAACCGATAGTTGCAGTCATTGCCGGGAACATTATTGTCGCATTTGCGATTGCGGCGTTCATTTTGCCGAAGAATCTGATAGCCGGGGGATCGACGGGGCTTGCCATTATTTTGAATCATTTCTTCGGCTTGAACATTTCCTTGGTCGTGCTGATCTTCAACGGCTTCATGTTTTTCGTCGGAGCGGCTTTGCTGGGCAGGAAGTTCGCCTTGACGACAATCCTGAGCACCATCATATTTCCGACTTTTTTGACTTTTTTCCGGACGGTGCCTACTTTGCAGAACATGACTGACGACATCTTACTTTCGGCAATCTATGCGGGGATCCTGTGCGGGTTGGGTGTCGGGCTGGTGTTCAAGGTCGGCGCTTCAACGGGAGGGATGGACATTCCGCCATTGCTCCTGAACAAGCACTTCCGCATTCCGGTAGCGGTGGGGATGTATGCGTTTGACGTCATCTTCCTGTTGATCCAGGCCTTCTTTTCCAGCATGGAACAGATTCTTTACGGGCTCATCATGGTGTTCCTGACGTCCATCGTCATAAACAAAGTCATGGTCACCGGGACAAATAAGATGCAGCTTTTCATCATTTCCAAAAAGTTTGAGGAAATCAAAGAGGCGTTGCTGTATGTGCAGGATGTCGGGCTGACGCTGGTGAACATCGAAACGGCCTTTGAAGGGGTACAGCAGCAAGCAGTGCTTTGCGTCATCGAGCAGCGTAAACTGTCCGCCATCAATGCCTTGGTCAACGATATCGATCCGTTTGCTTTCGTGATCATCGGACAGGTGCATGAGGTCGCAGGGAAGGGCTTCACGTTGGAACGCCAATCCGGGCTTGTAGAATAGAATCAGAAAACAGAGGCGTGCTCCAAATCGGAGCACGCCTCTGTTTTTCTGCACATGCAGATGGGGTGTTTCATGACCGGGTTACCGGTCCACATTAGGTTAGGTTATCAAGGCTTGGTTTGTCGGTTGTTCTGGCTGCGTTCGTACGTCAACAACCGACAGAAAGCCGAAGTGTCGGCTGTTCCGGCAGAGAACCGACGCAAACAGCCGACATAGCTCATCAACAATGGTTGGATCGGCACAAAATCAGTACCCGCGCGCCGATTTTTTCGGAACGAACAACTGCGGATTCGTTTTTGCGATGACGGCCAGTACCATAATCGTGAATGCGCCGGTCGCCAAGGCGCTGGCGCCGTTCAGCGTGATCGAGTAGAACCATGCGCTCCAGCCTTCAGGGGCGTAGGATCCCCAGAAATAGTAGCCGGCGATCGTGTGCCAGAAGTAGCGGCCGACCGTGCCGACGATAGTGCCCAAGATGACTTGCCATACTAATGCTTTTTTGTTCTGATCCGCGATTGCTTGTTGGACTTTCGGCGTGAACAGACCGGCCAAACCGGTGAAACCGAAGGCGATGAAGTACTCGATGAATCCTTGCAGCGGTGTCAGGATGTATGCAGTCCCGATCAGGATGTGCAACACACCCCACAGGAAACTGGCGAAGAAACCGGGAACCAGACCGCGGCGCAGGCAATAAAGAATCATGACAGGCGCTCCTACCGTTACCGAAAAACTAGGGCCGATATTGAAAGGGATCAAAGACAACACTGTCGCTAAAGCAGCGATGATGGTCCCTTCAATCCAGATGTTCAGATTTTTTGACATAAAAAACTCCTCCTTTTTGGGCATAATACACCATCAACAAAGGAGGAGAATGAATTTCAATTCTCAATCACAATCCCTACGCTCGTGCTAACGAACAGGTTCGAAGGGTCAGAATCTAAGTTCAATCTCAGCCATGAAGGCACCCCTTTGTGAAACGGTTTATTTAGTTACAGCTAACTTTACTACAGTTTATTTCGTTATGCAAGATTCACGCTGCACAAAGGCACGTCCGAAAAAACGGCGGCCTGAACAATCTTTTGTGCAAAACTACCTATTTCAGTTCTTTTTCTGCCTGTGCCTTCAGGATGGCTTCGCGTTTCTTTTTCTTCTGGGTATTCAGGTAGGAATCGATTAGGCCGCCTATTATTGTGCCGATACCGAAGCCGATCGTCAGGTTGCCCGCGAAGTAGCCGATTGAAGCGCCTATCAGCATGCCGTACATCGTGTAAGTAAAGGAATTTTGCAATGTTGGATCTTCATCCACCGGCAGATTTTTCTTTGCCGCTGCTTGTTTATTTTTATGCAGTTCCGGTATTGTTGGGGTCACATTTCTGCGTTGGATCTGGTTACCTTTGTTCTTTTTCGCCATTTTGTGTACTTCCTTCCGTCTATTTGACACTTGTATTGTCTCCAATGAACATCATATCAGTTCATTTCCGGCTCTTCAATAGCTTTTGGAGGCGGATGCAGGCGAAACCGTGCAAAAACGGGAATTTGTTCATAAATCGACGTCTCAATCCTCTTCGGATAGTTCAACGGGATCGCCGTTATCATCCTTAAAGAAACCCTTCAGCACAAAGGCATCATCTGTCGGCCGATAACCGATGGCGGTGCGCGCCTGCGAGATGTCCAGGCGCGGGAAACGATTGTCGGAAAGTCCGTTCACCAACAAGAATGGCTCAACAAGCTTCGCTTTCAGGGCGCAGTCGACCAAGTGGCAAAAATCCCGTGGTGACAGGTATTCTGCCAATCCCGCTTCGTCGACGATTGGATCATCGATATTTTCATTGAAGTTGCCGATGCGGATGCCGATCGATTCCTGGCCTTCGGTAAAGGCGAAATGGCTGGCCAAACCCTCCAGATAGACTTTCGAAACGCCGTAAAGGTCACCAGGGCGAACTGGCACGTCGACCGGAACCTGGACATTTTTCGGGTAGGCGCTGACAGCATGGATAGAGCTGGCGAAGATGATGCGCTTGACGAAGTTTTCGTACTTGGAGGATTCCTTGAACAGGTAGTAGGGCATCTTGTAGTTCAACCCGATCAGCGCATCATCGAAAACGGCATCGGGTGAAGGGTTTCCGGCCAGATGGATAACGTAATCGATCCCTTCAAGCAGGCCATCCCAGTTGCCGACGACAGTCAGGTCCAATTCCTTGACGATGGTACCCTCCAAAAGGGCCGGCTCGACGTCATGGAAATGGACATCAACCAAAGTCAGCTCGTAGCTCTTCTTCAGATAATCCACCAAAACTCTTCCTATATTACCGCTTGCACCGGTGATCATTATCGTGGTCATTATCGGTATACCCCCTTGTTTCTGTTCAGCAAACATTGCTGGTATTCTCGTGAGTGGCTTTGCTTTAACTGTATGCAAGCCGCCGTAAAATGTCAAAGGATAGCCCTTACAAAAACGGTGATTACTCAGTCAAAAGGGGAATGTTATATTTCTGTAAGGAATGGGTAAATTAATTGAGCCCGGGGAACTAACCTAGTATAATAGGGGTAAGATGATAGGCAAGGGCAAGATACTTTTCAATCGAAAACGAAGGGGTGAGTCGGATGGACTTGTTGAATATGCAAATGCGCGCTTCTCAAGGTCAGTGCGGATCTGTTGTGCAACAATCTTCCCATTCATTCTTTTGCCCGACAGAGCACGTGCTTTCGCATGTGTTTTTTTGTTGGTCCTGACTGGGATCAGCGGGGCTTATCATCATGAACATGAGCATTAAAACGGGGGTGATCATTATCAAACTTTCTCAAAATAAGACAAAAAGGAAAGGAACGGTGATCCGACGCATATCTCCTAGCTGTCAGGTGTGACAGCCATCGTATCGATGAAAGGCGTGAGGCCGGATAGAATGGTAACGTATCACCCAAATGGATGTAAACATAGAAAAACTGGCGAGGATCCCTTTCGGGGAGCCTCGCCAGTTTTTTTGGAATCGGGATTATGCTTTTTTAACGAACTCGGATTTAAGTTTCATAGCGCCGAAGCCGTCGATTTTGCAGTCGATGTTGTGGTCGCCTTCCACCAGGCGGATGCCTTTGACTTTTGTTCCGACTTTCAAGGCACTTGAGCTGCCTTTGACTTTCAGGTCCTTGATGACTGTAACAGTGTCGCCGTCCTGCAGCAGGTTGCCGTTAGCGTCCTTGACGATCAATTGATCTTTGCTTGTTGCCTCAGCAGCATCCGCGCTCCATTCGTGCGCGCACTCGGGGCAGACCAGCATCGCGCCGTCTTCGTAAGTGTAAGTGGAGCCGCATTTCGGGCAATTAGGTAATTCCATCATGATTTTTATTCCTCCGTTGTTTTGATTAGTTGTCTTCTGACTTTTCATTTCCGGCCTTTTTCAAAGGCGGAAGATGCTTATATACTGCCACATTTTCGCCTTGTTGACAATAGAATCCGGACAATATAAGAATAATAACCAATAAGAAGAAAGATAACGGATCGGGGGAGGCTCTATATGTGTTGTTGGCTGAGGTTGTCCGATAACCGAGAAGAATCGGACAACCAGAGCGCAAGCGCATTATGACATTCCAAAAAGGCCCGGATCGAGGTCATCGATCCGGGCCTTTTCGATTAGATGCCGCTCATTACGGCATCTTTCCCTACAGACATTTTCGCTCTGTTTTCTTTGATCGCTACTTGCGCGGAAGCCAAGCGGGCGATCGGCACACGGTAAGGCGAGCAGGAAACGTAATCCAAGCCAATGCTTGAGAAGAAGGCGATGGATTCAGGATCACCACCGTGTTCGCCACAGACGCCCAGCACCAAGCCAGGGTTGGTTTCGCGTCCCAGTTTGGCGGACAATTTGACTAGTTTGCCGATGCCTTTCACATCCAATGAGTGGAACGGATTCGGCTTCAGCAAGCCTTTGTCTTCGTACTCCTGCAGGAACTTGCCGGCGTCATCGCGCGAGAAGCCGAAGCCCATCTGCGTCATGTCGTTCGTGCCGAAGCTGAAGAAGTCGGCCTCCATCGCGATTTCGTCGGAAGTGACGGCTGCGCGCGGAATCTCGATCATGGTTCCGATCAGATAAGGTATGGTCGCAGCTTTTTCGGAGAGGACTTCCTCAATCTCCGCAACGATTTCCGCTTTGACGTAGCGCAGTTCGTCGACATCGCAGACCAACGGAATCATAATTTCCGGTGTGATCGTGCTGCCGGTTTCTTCGGAAGCGGCGATGGCGCCTTCGATGATGGCGCGCGCCTGCATCCTGTAGATTTCCGGGTAAGTGACGGCCAAACGGCAGCCGCGATGGCCAAGCATCGGATTGACTTCATGCAAGGAATCGATGTGCGCCTCCAAGCCAGCCAAAGTGCCTCCCATGGCTTCAGCCAGCGCTACTTTGTCAGCCAGCGCTGTCGGCAGGAATTCATGCAACGGCGGGTCCAACAAGCGGACGGTCATCGGGCGATCCTGCAGCAAGGCGAACATTTCCTGGAAATCCTGGCGCTGCATTCCCAACAGCTCAGCCAAGTATTTTTTTCGTTCGTCCAACGTTTGGGAAAGGATCATTTGGCGGACAACCGGTATCCGGTCCTTATGGAAGAACATGTGCTCAGTCCGGCACAGGCCGACGCCTTCCGCACCCAAGGACAATGCCTGTTTGACGTCGGTCGGGGAGTCCGCATTGGCTTTGACCTGCAGCACTTTCATTTCATTTACCCATTCCATGAAGATGCTGAATTTGCCTCCCAAAGTCGGGTTCTGCTTGGCGATGTTGCCGGCGTAGACTCTTCCGGTTGCGCCGTCGATCGACAGTAAGTCGCCTTGGTGCAGGGTGACAGCATCGATGACGACGGTTTTGTTTTCTTCGTCGATTACCGCTGCCGTGCAGCCTGCGACACAGCATTTGCCCAAACCGCGGGCAACGACTGCCGCGTGCGAAGTCATGCCGCCGCGCGCCGTCAGGATGCCTTCCGAACTCATCATGCCGGCCAAATCTTCAGGGGACGTTTCGCGGCGGACGAGGATGACTGGCAGGCCGTCCTTTTGGGCCGCTTCGGCATCAGCAGTGGAGAAGTAGATATGTCCGGAAGCCGCTCCTGGCGAAGCGCCGAGTCCGGTCGCCAATATTGCAGCTTCCTCAAGTGCTTTCGTGTCGAAAGTAGGGTGGAGCAATTTGTCCAACTGGCCGGTTTCGATGCGCATCACGGCTTCTTCTTTCGTGATCAGGCCTTCATCGGCCAAATCGACGGCCACTGCGACGGCTGCAGCTGCTGTCCGTTTCCCGTTGCGTGTCTGCAACAGGTACAGTTTGCCTTTTTCGATCGTGAACTCGATGTCCTGCATATCGGCGTAGTGGTCCTCCAGTTTCTCGGCGATGGCCTTGAATTCGTTGTAGACGGCTGGCATCACTTCCTCTAGTGTGTCGATGTCCAAAGGTGTGCGGATGCCGGCCACGACATCTTCGCCTTGCGCATTCATCAGGAATTCTCCGAACAGTTTTTTCTCGCCGGTCGCCGGGTTGCGCGTGAAGGCCACGCCGGTGCCGGAATCGTTGCCGCGGTTTCCGAACACCATGCTTTGGATAGTGACCGCTGTGCCGAGGTTATGCGAAATGTTGTGGATTTCGCGGTAAAGGATAGCCCTTTCATTGTTCCATGAAGAGAAGACGGCTTGGACGGCTTGGTGCAATTGATCCAGCGGTTCCTGCGGGAAAGTTTCGCCGGTTTCGCGTTGGTAAACGGTCTTGTATTGCGCGACCAACTGGGTTAGGTCTTCCAGAGTCAATTGGTTGTCGAATAGGTAACCGCTCTCATTTTTGACTGTATCCAGTATTGATTCGAAATGGATGCGCGGCACGGATTTCACGACATCGGCGAACATCTGGATGAAACGGCGGTAGCTGTCGAAAGCGAATGTCGGGTTCTGCGTCTGTTCGGCCAAACCGGCGACTGAAGCATCGTTCAGCCCCAAATTCAGAATCGTGTCCATCATGCCGGGCATCGAGAAGGCGGCACCGGAACGGACCGACACAAGCAACGGGTTGGCAGGGTCATGGAAAGATTTCCCGACCGCGTTTTCCAGGTCGATGAGGGCGGAGTCGATCTGCTGCTGGATTGCAGTCCAAAGCGTCCGGCCTTCATCGAAATAATGGATGCAGGATTCCGTCGTGATCGTGAATCCTGGAGGGATGGGCAGGCTGAGATTGGTCATCTCGGCGAGGTTTGCGCCTTTGCCTCCCAATAACATCTTTTGTTCTTTTTTGCCTTCTGAAAAACGGTAAACCCATTGCTTCGTCATATGCTTTTCCTCCTTGTGAGTGGTCTATAGTTGCTTGCGGCTGATATTCATGACATCCATGTAGTGCAGGATGTGGTCTGCAGTTTCTTCGATAGCTTTGCTCGAAACATCTATGACTTCGCAGCCGATCTGTTTCATGATCTGGTCTGCGTATTCGAGTTCCTCCAGGATGCGTTCCATACCGGCGTAGCTGGCGGAGGGCGGCAGCCCCAACGTTTTCAGGCGTTCTTTGCGGACTTCATTGAGCTTTTTCGGCGAATTCACGAGGCCAATGATCCGCTCCGGCGCAATCGTGAAGATTTCTTTTGGTGGTTTCGATTCCGGGAAGAGCGGGATGTTCGCGACTTTCACGTTCTTGTTCGCCAGATAGATCGATAGCGGCGTCTTGGAGGTGCGGGATACGCCGACCAGCACGATATCCGCTTTTTCGATGCCGCGCGGATCGCGTCCATCGTCATATTTGACGGAAAATTCGATGGCTTCGACGCGGTTGAAATAGTCCTCGTTAAGCTGGCGGTTCATGCCCGGTTTTTCCTTGGCCGGAAGCTGGAACAGTTGCCCCAAACCGGTCAGGATCGGACTGTAGATGTCGACACCGATCAGATTGGCTTGTTCGATCCGCTCCTTCATGTAATCGGCCATTTCCTTTTTAACGAAGGTGTAGAAGATCATCGCCTTCTCATCTTCGGCCGCTTTTGCGCAGATGTCGTCGATCTCCTCGGTCGTCTGCACATAGGAATATTTCTTCAGTTGGTAATTTTCCGTCTCGAATTGGTAGAGGGCGGAACGGATCACCACATCGGCTGTCTCACCGATGGAATCGGATACTAAGTAGATCGCATTAAGCTCCATTTGCACACTTTCCTCCTAAAGGTCTTTGTTGAATATATCAAGCAGTAATCTGCTGGCGGTCGATTTCGAAAATTTTCCGATGACTTCTTTTTTTCCGGTCTCTTCATACACGGAACGGGAAAGCACTGGTAAACTGTCGACGCGATGGGTGACGAGCAATTTCGTGGCATCGACAACGAGCGTATCACTGAAGACGGTATACAGATTCGGCATCTTCGTCATGACCATTCCGACCGGGATGGCATTCAGATCGGAATCGCCCAACGCGCTCTTGAGCAAGTCCTTGCGGGAAACGATCCCCAGTATTTCCCGGTTGTCTGTGACGTAAAGGGACCCGCAATCCTCCAGGAAAAGCTGGATGATGGCATCCTGGATGCTCGTCTCTTTGGTGAGATTGACTGAGATGGCCATCACCTTTTCGACTTTTTGTTTGGCGATCTGTTCGACCAGCACGGAATTGGTGTGCTCCTCGTTGATGAGATAGCCGACTTTCGGTTTGGCCTGAAGGATGCCGCTCATCGTCAGCAGCGAAAAGTCGGGGCGCAGTGTCGCCCGCGCAAATCCCAGTATGGAGGCAATCTTTTCACCGGAAATCGGCTGCTGCTTCTTGACGATTTCGATGATCTGTTTTTGCCTATCGGTAAGTTCCATTTTTCCACCTCAATTCTTAATGTGATGTGTTAATGAATATATAGTATGTCACATTGGGTGCGTTGTCAACACAAAGTGACATCTTTTTTTGCGGATATGGTTCAGAGGGCAGTGAGTGGTGGGGCTGAATTCTGTCGCATCCAACAAACCCGGCACCATTTTTGTAGCATGCTGCACCTTGCTCTATGGTAAAATAGCAGAGACTATATGTGTAAGGGTGTGAACCAATGACGATTAATGCGACATACAATAGGCGGGAAATCAAAAATCTGACGAACAACTATATGACCTTTGAGAAAGGGGGACGTCTGTATAAAAGTGGAGCCGTAAAAGAAGTCACCATTAGCGCAGATGAGAAGGTTATCGTTTCCAAAATCCACGACAAAGCAACATACACGGGGAAATTAAAACTGGACAAGTTTGGTAAGATTGATGATTACGAATGCTCCTGTGAGTATTTCCAAAGCAATCCGGAAGTGCCTTGCTATCATCTGGTCGCCCTTATGCTGACGGTGCTGCACCTTGCTGAGGAATATAGGCAGAAGGCTGCTGTACTGGCACCACTAACCAGCAATCAAACGCACCCACCTGTTCAACATGATAAATACTACAATGTCGCAGAAACAAACCGTCTTTTGGGATTCCTCCAGTACGAATTGATGGATGAAAATGATTTTTACGAGCGCGTACCTTTGCAGGTGGAATATATGCTGACATATCACCCTTATCAGGACAATCACAATTTCAGTCTGCGGATGAAAGTTGGTCTCGACCACCTGTATCAGGTGAAAGATTGCGAGTCTGTGGTCAATGATATTTTGAACGGCAACCAGCTTCCTTTCGGGAAAAAGTTCATCTATACACCGGAGCAACATGAACTGACCGAGGCGGACCATGCTGTTTTTGTACTGCTGAAGCAGATTGCCGAGGCCGCACGCACTTCGGGACGTGACCTTCGCACTGTTGAGGACCGCAAGGAAATCATCATCCCGAACAGTATGATGAAGGAAATATTGCTGAAATTTGCCAAAAATACGAATGTGTCACTGAAAACGAATCAGTACCAGAAGCAGGAGATGCGTCTGCGTCCGGAACACTTTGTGACGGAATTCAAAAAGCTGCCGCTCAGTTTCGCCGTCAGTGCATTGCCGGACGGGGGGCTTCTCTTTTCGGAAATGAAGGATCTTGAGAAAACGGTGCTGCTTTTCGGTGATAGCGGCTTGCTGTTGGTCGATGAAACCATCTACTTTCTGAACCAAAGTACGTGGGAGCGCCTGGCGGCCGTCAACTCTGTACTTTTCCATTCTGCTAAGGAGGGCATGCGTGTCCCACCGGATAAGGCAGCTGATTTTCTGGCGATTGCGGTTCCGGCAATGCGGAAAATTGTCGAAGTGCTGCTGACCGATGAAGTGCAAGGAAAATACCGCAGCTTCCCATTGAAGACCGAGCTTTATTTGGATTGGCAAAAGGAGCGTTTGATCCTGGAGGTGTTCTTCAACTACGGCGAGGCGAAAATCGATGTCGTAAAAGAATCGATGGAGCGCATAGATTTAACGCCGGAATCGGTCATCCGTGACCGAGTTGCCGAAAGAGTCATCTCCAAAAAGGTTATGGATGCAGGAAAACACACCTACCTTTATGAGGATAAGCTGTTTCTGCAGGATGTGGACCAAATCAGCGCCTTCCTTTACGAAGGTCTTGAGAAGCTCGCGCCGCATTGCGAAATATTCACGACAGCGGCTGTCGAGAACCTGCTTTACCAACCGGTCAGGCCGCCGAAAGTCGCCATTGAGGTCAACAACCAGTCGCGGCTTTTGGATGTGACCTTCAGCACCGACGAAATCAATGTCGAGGACCTGAAGCAGATGATCCGGCAGATTGCGGCGAACAAGTCGTATCATCGATTGTCCAACGGCAAAATCGTCAATCTGCGCCAGAAAGAAATCAAGGAACTGACCGATGCGGTCGTGCAACTGGATGTCCCATTGAAGGATCTGAAAAAAGAGATGTCCTTGCCGCTCTATAAGGCTTTCGGTGTGGATACCGATGCGGGGATTGTCCATCAGGATGAGGATTTCATGACGCTCATCAATCGGATGGAGAAACCCGAAAAGATCGACTTCGACTTGCCTGATGATTTGCAAGCTACCTTGCGTCCTTACCAAGAAACAGGCTACAAATGGCTAAAGGGACTTGATCATTACGGCTTTGGCGGTATCCTAGCGGACGACATGGGCCTTGGGAAGACACTGCAGATCATCAGCTTCATTGCTGGTTCGCTTGGGGAAGGCGACGGCAAACCCTATTTGGTCGTCTGTCCCTCCAGTGTGCTCTACAATTGGCAGAAAGAATTCAAACAGTTCGCGCCCGGCATCCAAACGCAGCTCATCACCGGCACGAAGAGCGAAAGAAGCGACTGCGTAACGACCGCAATCGCCGAAAATATTCCGGTCTGGATCACCTCCTATCCGCTGCTGCAGCGCGATGAGGATCTCTATGAAGGGCAAGCCTTCCGGACCGTCATCCTGGATGAAGCCCAGAGCGTCAAGAACGCCACCGCGAAGACGACCAAGGCCGCTTCCGCGCTCATCGCCAACAATAAGATCGCTCTGAGCGGGACGCCGATCGAAAATGCTTTGTCAGAACTATACACCATTTTCAGCATTGCGCAGCCCGGCCTTTTCGGAACGAGAACGGATTTCAAGAAAATGGAACCGGCTCAGATCGCCAAAAAAGTCAAACCATTCATCCTGCGCAGGCTGAAGGCGGATGTGCTGAAGGATCTGCCGCCGAAGATCGAATCGATCTCCTACATCGAAATGACCGAAAAACAGAAGACCGTGTATTTGTCGCAGCTGCAGTTGATGCGCCAGGAAACAAAAGAAATGCTGGACGCGGATACGCTGAACGAAAACCGGATCAAAATCTTGGCAGGCCTGACGCGCCTGCGCCAAATCTGTTGCGATCCGGCCTTGGTCATGGCCGATTATAAAGGTGGTTCCGGCAAATTGGACAGGCTGATGGAATATTTGGCGGAGGCCAAAGAGAACGGCAGACGCGTCGTGTTGTTCTCCCAATTCACGCAAATGCTTGCCATCATCCGCGAGAAACTGGATGCTGCCGGCGAGACCTATTTCTATCTCGATGGGCAGACACCGAATCAGGATCGCTTGACCCTCACGACCCGCTTCAACGAAGGCGAGAAGGATCTGTTCCTGATTTCCCTGAAGGCAGGCGGAACCGGCCTGAACTTGACCGGCGGGGATACCGTCATCCTCTATGACTCCTGGTGGAACCCGGCCGTCGAAAGCCAGGCGACCGACCGTGTGCACCGTTTCGGCCAGAAAAAGGTCGTGCAGGTCGTCCGCCTGATTGCGACCGGCACGATTGAGGAACGGATCAACGAATTGCAGGAACAGAAACGCGAAATGATCGATTCCGTCATCCAGGCAGGCGGCCAATCGGTCACCTCCTTGACGAAGGAAGAATTGATGCAGCTGCTGGAAATATAGATCTTGCTGTAATGAATCGGCGTGGGCTGCTCGCAGGCTGCGCACAAGCCAATAATGTTTTGAGAAGGAAGGGGGATTTGGATGACAGTTACACCTAATCCGGAAATGGATTTTGAATTATACATGGATACAGCGGTCCTGGCCGGGCAAATCATGCTGGAAAGCAACGCGGAAACCTACCGTGTCGAGGATACGGTGACGCGCATCCTGAAGAAGACTGGGCTGCAGATGACAGAAGCCTTGGCTTTGACGACCGGGCTGGTGGCTACGCTCGACAGTCCGAATATGCACGCGATTACAGTCGTCAAACGGATCACGGAACGCACGACGAACTTGAACCGAGTGTCCCGCGTCAATGCCGTTTCGCGGAATTTCGTCGAAGACAGATTGACGATCCAAGAGGCTTACGATGCGCTGCAGAACATCGACGAAATCCAATACAGCAGGCGTCAGAAAAGCTTTGCTCTGATCGGCTTTATCCAATTGTTCATCTTTTTGATGGGCGGGACTTTCTATGACTTTCTGGCGATGATTCCGGTCAGCGCCGCAGTTTCTTTTGTTTGGCACATCGCGGTCAAATGGAAGATCCGCCCGTTCATCCAGAACATGGTCTCCAGTTTTGTGATCGCGGTGTTGACGGCTATTTTGTCCGAACTGTTGACGTTTCCGATACAGCCGGATACAATCATCATCAGTGCCATCATGCCCTTGTTGCCCGGCACTGTATTGACGAACGGCATCCGTGACACCTTCCGGGGTGATTACATGTCTGGAGCAGCCAAGATATTGGAGGCCTTTGTGATTGCCGTATTCATCGCGATCGGCATCGGTGCCGGTTTGATCGTCGGAGGGGAGGTGATCCGATGAATTTGCTTAGCATCGTTGTGGAAATGGTCGTCGCTTTTGTTGCTGTCTACTTCATTGCCATCACTTTGGAAGCGCCGAAACGGACATTGCGGTATGGCGCGTTGGGAGGGGCTTTGGGCTGGGGTGTTTACCTTGGCGGGTTGTCTTTTTTGGACATCGTTGGGGCCACTTTTCTGGCCAGCCTGTTCATCGCTTGGATCGCGCACCTGTTCGCGCGTCATCTGAAGACGCCGGTGACGATCTATTTCATCCCGGCCTTCATCGCCCTGGTTCCTGGAGCCGGCGTTTATCAATCGGTCTATTCCTTCATCAACAAAGAATATGCAGTCGCGCAGCAGCATCTGGTCCTGACGCTGCAGATATCGGGCGCTATCGCACTTGCGATCTTCATTGTGGACAGTCTCTTCGGGCTCATGGCCAGAATCAAGGCTACAAAGGAAAAGAATAGCCCCGCCAATTAGTGTTTGCGAGGCGCGGGCAATCGAGTGCATGGTTTTCCGTGACACAAAGTTGTAAACTGGATTTAACGCAGCCGTCTCGGAAATATGCTAAACTTGTATCATTCAGAAGGGGGCTCCTGCATGTCCGAGAACAATCAAAAACCGACCAGACAAGATTTACACCGAAATCATAAACGCAATAACCTGCTCGTTATATTGGGCATCATCGCAGCCGCATTTTTAGGGCTCGTGCTCCTTTATAATATTTTTTACGGGAATGATGAAGAACCATCCATCGCGGCAGGTAATCAAACAAACTCACAAAGCATGATCATCACCGAATCGGATGACTCCAGCGAAAAGTCTTCTTCAACTAAAAAATCTTCGGACGTAGAGAAAGACAGCGCCGAGGAAGATTCGGAAGAAGAGAACGATAAAGATAAAGACAAAGACACCGAGACGGAGAAAGTTCCATCAACCGATGACAATGTGAGCACGGCCTATACCGGTGACTGGGAACCGATCGGCACGACCCAAACCGGGGAACATGTCACGGATTACAGCGACGGCTCCGCCGACCGCAATGAAATCAGGCAAGCCATCTCTGCCGTGACCGGCATCAGCGCCGATAACATGATCGAATGGTGGATCGGAAACGCCGGCGATCAACAAGTGACCGCCACAGTCTCCGATACACAGAAAGAGAAGATTGCACGCGTCCAGCTCAACTGGATCGACGGCGAAGGCTGGCAAGTCACGCTTGTGGAAGAACTGAACGAGATACCGAATAACTGATCAACTGATCAACACCACAAGGCGCTCTTTGATAGGGCGCTTTTTTGCGTTGCTTATTTGGAAATGGTTCTGTACGGAATACTGGTTTTGGGGTAAACTATTTCTAAATAGGAAACAGTTGAGGGGTGTCAAAAATGGAAGAAGAGAAAAAACCTTACGGAACGGTCCTGCTGAAAGCCGCAAAAATCATCGATCATTTGTCCAATTGCAAGGAAGCCCAGAGTCTGGCCGCAATCGCAGCCAGCACCGGTCTGTCCAGCCCAACGGCACTGAAGATCCTGGATACGCTGCTTTTGATCGGATATGTCGAGAAGGATGAGCAGACGAAGCGGTTTACCTTGGGCAGTGCGCTGATCCGCTATGCGAACAACCGGCTGGCGAATCTCGACATCATCAAAATCACCGATCCGTACCTGCGGAATCTGCAGGCGGGCCTGGACGAAACGGTCCATTTGGGCATTCTGGACAAGGATGAGGTCCTCTACGTCAATAAATTGGAGACCCAGAAAGCGATCGCCAACATCAATTCCCGCATAGGCAACACCAACCATCTCTACAGTTCCGCGATGGGCAAGGCGATGCTGGCCGCCTTCAGCGACGAAGAGTTGGCAGCCTATCTGGAGCGGGTCGAACTGGTCGCGGATACACCGAACACCATAACGGATCGTGATGTTCTGAAGGAAGAAGTGAAAAGAGTCAAAGAGTCGGGTTTTGCTACCGATGACGAAGAGAACGACCTGGATGTCATCTGCATTGGGGCAGCGCTCGTGATCGACAACAAAATCTATGGCGCATTCAGCGTCAGCACGCCGAAGTACCGTTTCGAACGCGAGAAGACGATCGAAAAGGTGCTGGAAACGAAAAAAAATTTATTGGCCGAATTGAGTAGGACGAACACGTTTATTAGTTGATTTGGTATTCTGGTTCGAGTTTGCGCGTTCTGATTTGACAGGACCTCCCCGCCAAAATGTGTTTGGCGGGGAATCTCGTGTTGTCCATGGACGTTTTTCCCCGCCAAGGTGGTTTCGGCGGGTTTTTTTCTGTGATTTGAACTGTTTCTCCCCGTCAAAATGCTTTTGGCGGGTTATTTTTGTGCGGTAATTCATATCCCTATGTTCCGAAGCCCTAAATCTCTGGGAATTGAGAATGTTAAGTGACAGACTACTGTCCAAACAGCAATAAAAGAGAATTTCGATCACTTAGGTGTTGAAATAACTAAAAGGAAACCGTATAATGAAATCAAAGAATTTCCTAAAAGAAAACGAGGTTTCCTATTTGGAAATCAATCGAGTTTCACATCATGCATTTCAGGGCGGTTGCGTCATACCAGCAAGAAGAATGTAACCGCGTTCAGCAAAAAAAACATTAACATAATCGGGAGCGTGCGAGAAGATGAGTAAAATTTTGACATTGGGCGAAATCATGTTGCGCCTATCTACAGATCCAGGAACATTGATGACCTATTCCACAAATTTCACAGGGCATTACGGCGGCGGGGAAGCGAACGTCGGCATCAGTCTGGCGAATTTTGGCCATGAAGTGGCTTTCGCAAGCAAAGTGCCGGCCAATCCGCTTGGTGTTGCGGTCCGCAAACATCTGAAGAGCTACGGAATTTGTACAGCCTTGCTTAGAAAAGGTGGCGAACGCCTGGGCACCTACTATTTGGAAAGCGGTGTTGGGGAACGTGCGGCTTCCGTTGTCTATGACCGTGCCCATTCAAGTTTCTCAAGCATGGAAGCCTTGGAGTGGGATTTCGATGAATTGTTCGAGGATGTGAACCTGTTCCATATTTCCGGCGTCACTGCTGCACTCACAAAGGATTGGGCTGCATGGTCGGTCGTGTTGGTGCGGGAAGCGAAAAGACGCGGGATCAAAGTCAGTTTCGACATCAACTACCGCGCCAAACTTTGGACGCAGGCCGAATGCGGGGCTTTCCTGCAGCAAGTCTTACCGTTGACCGACTATCTTTCTGCTGGTAAATTGGATGCCTTGTATTTGATGGGGATTCCGGAAAATACAAGCGAGCAGGAAGACGTGACCTATTATTACGAGAAGATGGCGGAAAAATATCCGAACATCGAAGTCTTCTATTCCACAATCCGTCAGGTGCATTCCGCCAGCCACAATGTGCTCCAAGGGACAATGTGGCGCAACGGGGAGACGACATTCTCGAACGTGCACACAATCACACCGATCGTTGACCGGGTCGGCGGCGGGGATGCTTATGCCGCCGGGATCCTGCATGGCATCCTGTCCGGGTATACGGCAGAGCATACGGTCGATTTCGCGATTGCCGCATCCAGCATGAAACACACAATCCATGGCGACTGTAACCAGTTTTCCGCCGAAGAAGTGGAAGATTTCATGAATTCCGAGTCCGGAGCGATCAAACGATAAAAAATATGCATATCAAAAAGGCAAACGTTCGGTAAAAAACCGAATGCTTGCCTTTTTTGGCGGCTGCGCCGTGATATAGATTTAATAATCAGATGAATTCGCTGTCGTATTGCTTCTCCAACTGTTTCATTTCATTTTGACTCACTTGGTCGAGCGTCATGAAAGCCAACAACAGGTTGAAATCGTCGCGGGCTTCCGGATCGGTGGCATCCCAGATTAGCGTGTGCGCCGCTTCGTCCTCATCGAGATCCTCCGAAAGATCGACCATGTTGTCGCGCCATTTGATGTATGCTTCGTATTGTCCAGGTTTCATATTGTTTCCTCACTTTTCATTATTTCGTGATGTAGATCATTTCGATTTCGCGCTTTTCGAGATCGGTGCTGCGCTTCATGAAGCCGGCGTTTTCGAGCGTTTCCCGTCCCCATTGGTTGCCGATCTGGATGGATGCCTGCAGCAGCGTGCAGTCGAATTGGGTCTCGATCCATTTCGCAATTTCCCTTACGCTTTCGGAACCGAAACTTTTGGATTGGAAGGGTTGGCCGATCATGATCTGTTCCAGCGTCATGATCGCTGTCTTCTGCTCTTTTTTGACGAACGCCAAGCCGACCAGTGCTTCTTCAGCATAAAGGGCGACAGGGAACAATTCTTGCGGTTGGACATAAGCCAACGCGATCATTTCCGCATTCGTTCGAACATATTTGCGTTGCCAATCATCGACGCTCAACGCAAGCGCGGCCTCGATATTGTCTTGTGAAAGGTTACGTATAGTGATCATTTTTTGCTCCTAGTCCGTTTCGTTATTTTTGGTCTCCGTATCGAAGGTGATGAGATAGGCTTCAAGCCAATTACCGCTGCTCTTCAAGGCGAAGTAGCCCAGGATAGCAACGATCGCTGCTGCGGTGCAGTTCACAATCAGGTCACCCATCGTATCCAATAAAGCCGCCTGGCCGATCAGTGGGACGCCCTCGATCGTCATGGTCCGTTGCGTGTTCTGTCCCATGATGCTGTCGGCGAAAAACTCATAAAATTCCCAGAGCACACCGATTGTAGTTGCCAGGCAGAAAGAAAAAAGCGAAGACAAAACCGGTGTCAGGTTCAATCTTTGGACGCCTCCCTCCTGCAGATTGGCGATGACGGAAAATCCGAGCACCCCGAACAGAGCAGAACTCAAGGCATGTTGGATAGTATCCCATTCGGCAACCGTGTCATAGAAACCGCCAAGACTGCCCAACAAGAGAGCCAAATAGAGAAACACAGCATAGATAAAGGTGATTCTTTGAGGCAAGAGGATGCGCGTATGTTGCTTCAGGAGCGAAGGGAAGAGCAAGGCAACCAGTCCGAAGCCAACTTGAACAAGCCTCAGGAAATGCTCAGCTTGCTTCTCAGTGCCTCTCGTTTGGACGAACCGCACAAATTCATAGCCGGTGATCAGGATGAAGCTCGCAAAGATGAACAGGATAACAGCGTAACTGAATTTTTTCAGCGTTTCACGCATGGTTCTTCAGCCTTCTTTCATTTGTTCAGCGCATATATCATCTACTCTCATTTTAGTCGACTTCAGCGGGATTCGCAACTTGTCAGGCCTCTTTATGCCGCGAAAAAAGGATACCGTTATGGCATCCTTTTTTGCGGCGATCCAAAATAAATACGGGCGCTTATCTGTCGAACTTTTCCCGTCGCTTGGTGGACTTGATGAAAAGCTGTTTTAACGCAATACTGTCATCGTTCTTGATGGCTGCCTTGATCAGGTCGAGCTGATCTTCGAACGTCTGGATGCTCTTCAGCAAATACTCTTTGTTCTCAAGGAAAAGTTCGCTCCACAGGTCCTCGTTGATCTTGGCGATCCGGGTCAACTCACGGTAACTGTCACCGGTGAATTTCTCCGTTTCGCGGCCTTCGACATCACTGTTGACCAAAGCGACGGCGATCGCGTGCGGCAACTGGCTGGTGAAAGCGATCATTTCGTCATGGTAATCGGCAGAGATGCGCGTGATCCTCCCGAAGCCCATCTCCATGATCAAATCTTCCATGAAAGCAAGATTCTCCTCTTTGTTGGAAGGGAGCGGCGTGAGGATGTAATTCGCATTTTTGTAGACGGAACTGCTGGCGAAATCGATGCCTTTTTTCTCGCGTCCGGCCATCGGATGACCGAAGACAAAATCAATCGAGGCAGGCAAAACCGACAGGATATCCTCGATGAAGAACTTTTTGACACCCGTCGCATCCGTCAGAATCGAGCCCGGCTTGAAATGCTGCTTATGGGTGACGATGAAATCATGCACCAGACGGGGATAGAGCGAAAAGATCACCAAATCGGATTGCGGAAGGATGTCCTTTCCATCCTGATAGCCCTCCTTGATGAGCTGTTGCGCTTTGGCTTTGTCCAGCGTCGCCTGGTCGATGTCGATGCCGTAAAGATTGCGGTACCCGGCATCGTGAAGGGCCATCGCGAAAGACCCGCCAATCACGCCCAGTCCGACGATCGTGATGTTCAGCTCCTTATTGAGGATTGTCATGTGCGTCGCCTTCCTTTCCTGCTCCAATGTGGTGCGCGATGATTTCAGCGGCAAGCTCTTCCAAGGGTTTATCGTTCTTGACGACGAAATCCGCAGCGTCCTGATAGAGGGTCTCGCGCTCGGACTTCAGCGCATAGATCCTTTCCAAACCATCCTTCAGCAGCGGACGATGGGAAACTTCGATATCATGCGTGATATCTTCGACTGCCCGGTCGATGTAGTAGATTGTGCCGCTCTGTTTCAAGACCACGATATTTTCGTTGCGCTTGACGACACCGCCGCCCGTGCTGACAATAGTATCTTCGAACTCGGCAATTTCCTTATAGGCATCCGACTCGATGTTGCGGAAATAGTCCTCTCCGATTTGGAAGAGGTCGGTGATGCTTTTGCCGGTCTTCTCCTCAATGAAGGCATCCGAATCGATGAAACGGTAACCGATTATATTGCTCAATAATTTCCCTAAAGTCGTCTTGCCTGCGCCAGGCAGTCCAATTAGGATGATATTTTTTCCCAAATCCTTCACCTATTCCCGTTATGATGTTATTTTATCATAGATTTCTTGGTTCAATGTAAGCTCGAAAGGCCGTTCCAGCCAGATTTCCTGTGATTTGATGCCTTGATGCACCAACATTTCCAATCCGTTGCAGATCTTCAGACCGGCTGTTTTTGCCAAACGGAGAAATTCCGTTTCCTGCGGGTTGTAGATCAGATCCACTGCCGCACTGAAATGACGGATCACTTCGACCGGTACCGCGCTGATGCCGATGTTGTCAGGGAACATGCCAAGCGGCGTCGTGTTGATGATCAGATCGCCTGAGATGTCCGCTATGTCATCATAACTCATCAAGGAGATGCGCGGATCGTCCGGAATATCAGTAAGAGCGCCTTTTTTTCGTGAAACGATGATAATGTTATTGATGCCATTATCCAGTAAATATAGAAGGACCGCCTTGGCGGATCCGCCGAAACCCAAGACCATTGCCGTCTGGTTTTCGACTGCGATGCCGTGCGAAGCCAACATGGTGCCGAATCCGTAATAGTCGGTGTTGGCACCGTAGAGCTTGCCGTCTTTCACCTTGATTGTGTTGACTGCACCGATGCGCGTGGCTTCCGGTGTGATTTCGTCCAAGTAAGGCATCACCGTCTGTTTATAGGGAATCGTCACGTTGACGCCGACAAACCGAAGCACGCGGATCCCTTCGATCGCCGCTGCCAGCTCGTCTGGGGGTATCTCAATATGTTTATAACCGGCATTCATTCCGATCAGATCGAAAAAAGTCGAATGGATTCTTTCTGAATAACTGTGGCTCAGATGTTCGCCGAATAAGCCGAAAAATTGCATCAAGTTTCACTCCTTTTAGGAAATTGTAGATTATTGCCATGTAAATTTCAATACCCAGATTAAATTAAAAAAAAATTAAAAAAACTATTGCAATGATTAGAGTGTTTGTTATAATAATTGAAATCAGACGTTTTCATTATGAGTTCAGCTGATTAAATGATACACAAGAGAAGAGGTCATCCGATGGGTTCCACGCATGCTATCAATCTTTTACAAACAAACTTTTACTTTACATACTTTACATTCTGGGGCTTCTATTTTAGCGCTGGATATTTTGTTTGGAAAAAATTGCATAGAGCGAATATGAGAAACATCAGGGGATGCGAGAAATAGGTTGCAGGACGGATCGTCAGGCAACAGCATTTTTGGATAACGAAGCTTAAGGCGGTGCTCATATAACATGGGCACCGCTTTTTATTTTTTTAAAAGCAAAAAAACACTAGGAGGAACAAGACATGATCATCATTTTGAAGAAAACGGCTAAAGTAGAGGAAATCAACGAACTGACAAAACGCTTAACGGATAAAGGGGTCATCGTGAGCCCGGTAATCGGCGAAACAATGACTATTTTGGGCTTGGTAGGGGATACTTCGAAAGTATCGATGGACACTATTCAGCAACATCACATCGTAGAGCGCGTATTGAAAGTTCAGGAGCCCTACAAAAAAGCCAACCGCAAATTCCATCCGGACGATACGGTTGTCGAAATCGACGGCCAACGCATCGGTAACGGCTACTTCGGCGTGATCGCAGGTCCTTGTTCCGTTGAAGGCGAAGAACAGATCATCAGCATCGCACAACGCGCAAAAGCAGCAGGGGCTAACTTCCTCCGCGGTGGAGCTTTCAAACCGCGCACATCCCCATACAGCTTCCAAGGTTTGGAATTGGAAGGCTTGCGTTTGTTGAAATTGGCGAAGGAAGCGACTGGCTTGCCGATCGTAACCGAATTGATGTCCACGAAATTCGTTGATGAGTTCGAGGCGGATGTGGATATGATCCAAATCGGCGCCCGCAACATGCAGAATTTCGATCTGTTGAAGGAAGTCGGCAAAACCAAGACACCGGTCCTGTTGAAGCGCGGTCTGTCCGCAACTTACGAAGAATGGTTGATGTCTGCTGAATACATCATGTCCGAAGGGAACGAAAACGTCATCCTTTGCGAACGTGGAATCCGCACATTCGAAACGGAAACACGCAATACTTTGGATATCCAAGCGGTTCCGGTCATCCAAAAATTATCCCACTTGCCGATCATCATCGATCCAAGTCATGCCGGCGGTTCTGCTTACCTGGTGCCATCCATGTCCAAATCCGCAGTCATGTCAGGCGCGAACGGTCTGATGGTCGAAATCCACCACGATCCTGAGAACGCATGGAGCGATGGCCAACAGTGCCTGAACCCGAATGAGTTCGACGAGTTGATGGCTGTCGTAAAACAATTGATTGCCATTGAAGGAAAGCATTTGGATGCGGTAAAATAAAGGAAGAACTTTCCTTGATAAAAAACGAAATCTGAATGAGATCTGAATAAGGAGTGAAATAATGGCTGAATTACATGTAGGACTCGGCAAAGACAGCTACACGATCCTGATTGAAAATGGTTTGCGCCACCGTCTTCCGGAAGAAATCAAAAAAATCTACAGCGGCAAGAAGATTGCCATTATCACGGACCATAACGTCAACGCGCACTACGGTTCCCAGTTGGATGTTGGCCTGCAGGCAGCGGGATATGAGACGCTTGTCGTAGCCTTGCCGCCAGGCGAGCAGACGAAAGATTTCCAGATGCTGCCGCTGATCTATGAACAATTGTTGGATTTCCAACTGAACCGCAGTGAATTGATCATTGCCTTGGGTGGAGGCGTCATCGGGGATCTCGCAGGCTTTGCGGCTGCCAGTTTCCTGCGCGGAGTGCCCTTCATCCAAATCCCGACTTCCTTGTTGGCTCAAGTGGACAGCAGCATCGGCGGCAAGGTCGGCGTGGATCTGGCAAGGGGGAAGAATCTGGTCGGGGCTTTCAATCAACCGAAGAAAGTGTTCATCGATCCGGAAATGCTGAACACGTTGTCGGACCACTTTTTCCGCGACGGTCTCGGGGAAGTCATCAAATACGGCTGCATCAAGGACGCCGAATTCTTCAGTTTCCTGCAGACGCTGCATACCCGCGAAGAGATGATGGCGCACATCGAAAAAATCCTCTACACGTGCTGCGACATCAAGCGCAGAGTCGTGGAAGAGGACGAAAAGGACACCGGCGAAAGAATGCTGCTGAACTTTGGCCACACGATCGCGCACGCTTTGGAGACCTATACCAATTATGCGAAATATTCGCACGGTGAAGCGGTGGCCATCGGGATGGTCGCCATCACGCGCCTTTCCGAGAAAAAAGGTTTCACGCAACCCGGGACGGCCGCGGCGATCGAAGCATTGGCGAAACAAGTCGGCTTGCCTACGGAACTGCATATGGAAGAAATTGATTTGGACAGCTTGTTGGCGATCATGACGTTGGACAAAAAGAATTTGGACGACCATCTGAAAGTCATCCTGTTGAAGGAAATAGGCAACAGCTACGTTCAGGATGAAACCATCGCCTTCTTTGACGATCTGGAGAACATGTAGAGCTATACTATAGAAGAAACAGAAGAAATAAAATCGAAGAAACAACAGGAGGATTACAATGGATTTGACGATACAGCCACATAAGCTATCGGGAACAGTGACTGTCCCGCCTTCAAAAAGTTTGGCGCACCGTGCGGTCATCTGTGCCGCGCTTTCTGACGGCACCTGCAAGATCGACAACATCGCGCTTTCGGATGACATCATCGCAACTACAGAGGCCATGAAGGCATTCGGAGCAATCATCGAGCAGGACGGCAGCACATTGACGATCACCGGCGCGGGCCAATACGTTACAGAAGCAAACGCCGCTGAGAGCGCAACGACCGCTGAGTACCTGATCGATTGCAATGAATCCGGTTCGACCTTGCGTTTTGTCGTACCGATTTCAACGCTTTTCCAAGGCGCGAGCCGCTTCGTCGGCAGAGGGAATCTGGGCAAACGTCCATTGACCATCTTCTACGATATTTTCGAAGAGCAGGGCATTTCTTACAAACCGACTGAAGGCGAACTTGATTTGGTAGTGGACGGGAACCTGAAACCGGGTCATTTCTCATTTCCTGGAAATGTCAGCTCGCAATTCATCACGGGTCTTTTGTTCACCTTGCCGCTATTGGGCGGAGACTCGGTCATCACGATCACGACGCCGCTTGAATCGATCGGCTATATCGATTTGACGTTGGACGTCATGAACGCTTTCGGTGTGACCATCGAAAACGAAGGCCATCAACTTTTCCGGATCAAGGGTGGACAATCCTACAAAGCGACAGATTACCGCGTCGAAGGGGATTATTCCCAAGCGGCCTTCTTCCTTTGCGCTGACGCATTGGGGAACGACCTGTTGGTGGACGATCTCTCGATGGATTCCCTCCAGGGAGACCGCGCTGTCGTTTCCATTCTGGAAGCGATGGGCGTCTCTTTTGAACAGCAGGGCAACGGTTTGATCGGCACGGCAGCAAATGGGCTGCACGGCACGTTGATCGACGCAGCGCAATGCCCGGACATCATTCCGGTCGTCGCGTTGACGGCTTGCCTGAGCGAAGGCAAAACGGAAATCATCAACGCCGGCAGACTGCGCATCAAAGAATGCGATCGTCTGCAGGCGACGGCCAGCGAATTGAACAAACTGGGCGCTGACATCGAAGAATTGCCGGAAGGCCTGCTGATCCATGGCGTCAAATCGCTAAAGGGCGGAGAGACGGTCTGGAGCTACAAGGACCACCGCATCGCCATGATGCTGGCAATCGCTGCGACGGTCTGCGAACAGCCGATCACAGTCACGGATGCCGAGTGCGTTTCAAAATCGTATCCGAATTTTTGGGAAGACTATAAAGCAATAGGGGGCAAGATACAATGAGCGGTGTATTTGGGAATAAATTAAAGGTATCCATCTTCGGCGAATCACATGGTTCCGCAATCGGCGTCACCATCGACGGTCTGCCGCCAGGCCATAAGATCGATATGGATAAAGTTCTGGAGGAAATGAAACGGAGAGCGCCAGGCCAAGGGGCTTTGACGACGCCAAGGAAAGAAAAAGATCAGCCTGAGATCTTGAGCGGTTACTTCAACGACATGACGACAGGCAGCCCGCTTGCGGCGATCATCCGCAACAGCGACACGCGATCCAAAGACTACGGTCAGATGAAGAAATTGATGCGTCCCGGCCAGGCCGATTATCCAGGCTATGTCCGCTACGACGGCTTCAACGATTACCGCGGCAGCGGCCATTTCTCCGGCCGGATAACGGCACCGCTAGTGTTTGCTGGTGCGATCGCGAAGCAATTGCTTGAAAAGCAAGGCATCACCATCGGCGGCCACGTCAAGAGCGTAGCCAAAATCCAGGATGACAGCTTCCTGAACACAGAAGTCACACCGGAAATGCTGAAAAGTTTTGCAAGTAAAGAACTGCCGTTGTTGAACGAGTCGCTTGAAGAGGAAATGCGCAATCTGATCCGCGAAGCGAAAGCCAGCGGCGATTCCGTTGGTGGAACCGCAGAAATCTGTGTATTGGGCATCCCGGCAGGAGTCGGCAATCCTTTCTTTGATTCCGTTGAGTCCGTTCTGGCGCACATTCTCTTCTCCGTGCCTGCCATCAAAGGCTTGGAATTCGGGAGCGGCTTCGGCATCGCAGAAATGCTTGGATCGGAAGCGAATGATTCCTATTATTATGACGGCGACCAGATCAAGACCCGCACGAACCACAACGGCGGTATTTTGGGCGGCATCACGGACGGCATGCCAATCATCTACAAAGTGGCGATCAAGCCGCCAGCTTCCATCACAAAGCTGCAGCAAACCATCAACATCGAAGACAAGACGGATGCGGAATTATCGGTTGAAGGCAGACACGATCCGATCATCGTACCGCGCGCCATTCCTGTATTGGAAGCCGTGACGGCGATCGCGATCCTGGATCTGCTGTTGGATTCGAAATTCTACAAATACGACTGAGAACGGAGTGGAAGGCGAGTATGACGGAGTTAGAAGACTATCGCAAAGAGTTGGACGCCCTTGATCAGGAGCTTGTGGCTCTGTTCGAGAAACGGATGCACATTTCCCAAGCCATCGGCAATTACAAGGTGGCTCATGATTTGCCCATCTTTGATGAGGGCCGTGAGCAGCGTGTAGTGGAGCAGAATCTTACCCATCTGAAGAGTGATGACTTTGCGGTGCAGACCCATCATTTCCTGGATACGATCATGGATCTTTCGAAGGAAGTCCAAAAAGATGTCCGGGCAGCCTCGAACGATTACGAGCAGATTTTTGCGATCCACAATCCAAAAGAGCACGCGCAGATCGGTTACTTCGGGGAAACGGGTTCGTTCTGTGAAGAAGCCATGTTGGCTTATTTCAAGGAAGCACCCCGCGATCCGAAAAACTATCATACCTTTGAATCGTTGTTCCTTGGCATCCAGAACGGGGAAATCGATTACGGCGTTCTGCCTGTGGAAAACTCCTCTACCGGTGCGATTTCTCAAGTGCTTGATCTGTTGTACAAATACGGCCTTTCCATCGTGGGCGAGCAATACATCAAAATCGAGCAGCATCTGATCGGCCTGGAAGGGACCGGTCTGGATCAGATTGAGGAAGTCTATTCGCACCCGCAAGGTTTCCAGCAATCCACCGATTATTTCAAGGATCATGAGCAGTGGCGTCAGATTCCGTTCCACAGCACCTCCGACAGCGCGAAAATGGTGAAGGATTCCGGTGATGCGCACAAAGGCGCCATCGCCAGCAGAAGGGCCGCCCAGATCCATGGCCTCTCCATATTGGCGGAGAGCATCCAGAATCAGAGCGAAAATACGACCCGCTTCATCATCGTCGGCAAGGATCTCGAGTCGAACCCGCGCTGCAACAAAGTCAGTGTGGTGTTCTCTTTGGACAACCAAGCCGGTACCCTGTTCAAGCTGCTGCGTCATTTCGCGAGATACCACATCAACCTGATCAAAATCGAATCCCGCCCTGTCGAAGGGGAGAAATGGGAATACCTGTTGTACCTGGATTTCGAAGGCAACATCGCCGACGAAAACGTCCATGAAGCCCTGCGCTTCATCCACCGGAGCAGCGTCTACTTCAGACTGCTGGGCTGCTATAAGGCCGCTACCGAAAACAAATAAGCAAAGCTTTCCGCCCTTGCGCGGAAAGCCTGAAAAGCCAGCAATAACCGCTTCGGGCGGTCGTTGCTGGCTTTTTGTTTTTCGATTCTTGCAGTCCAGGGCAAAAATGGGTACTATTAAGAAGAGAACGCGTTACGGAAGGGTGATGTTTGTGAAAGCAGCAGAGAGACGAAATGAAATCATCAAATTATTGGAGGCCACGGATCAACCGGTGAACGCCACCCAACTGGCTGAACTGTTATCGGTCAGCCGTCAGGTCATCGTGGGCGATATCGCGTTGATTCGCGCCAAGGGGATCGAGATTTTGGCAACGCCGCGGGGCTATCTATCAGCGAATGCATTCAAAGGCGAAGGCAGCCTGTTCACGGGCAAAATTGCCAGTCAGCACTCGCAAGCCGAGACCGTTACGGAACTGAACATCATCGTGGACAACGGCGGCGAGGTCGTGGATGTCCAGGTCGAGCACCCCGTCTACGGTACTTTGACCGGGGAACTGCATATCCGCTCGCGCCATGATGTCATCGATTTTATGAAAAAAATCGCATCAAACGAAGCAGCGATGCTGTCTTCGCTGACGGGCGGCGTGCATCTGCATACACTTGCCTGCAAGGATGAAGAAACATTCCTGCGCATCAAAAAAGAACTGCAGGAAGCGGGCATCCTCTATTCCGATTGAAAACGCATGAAAATATGCTTGACAACTCCTGAAAAGATTATATAATATATTACAACTGTCAAGACAGTTGTAAACATCTTTGGAGGGATTGGCGAAATGAATACACGTACACAAACGAAACATATTACGATAGCTGCTCTACTGATTGCGATAGGGATCCTGATACCAATGATATCCCCTTTGAAAATAATTCTGGAACCGGCTTCCTTTACTTTGGCTAGCCATGTGGCAACGATGATCGCCATGTTCCTTTCACCCGGCATCGCTGTTGCGGTTGCCTTTGGAACGGCAGTCGGCTTTATGCTTGGCGGCTTTCCCTTGGTCGTAGTCCTGCGTGCGGCAACGCACATGATTTTTTCTTATGTCGGTGCGAAATACATCCAAAAGCACCCGGAAATGGCGCACGATATCAAAAAATCGTTGTTATTCAGCCTGGTCCTTGGCGTGTTGCATGCTAGCTCCGAAGTCATCGTCGTGAGCCTGTTCTACTTTGCAGGCAACCTTACGACAGCCTATTACGATAAAGGCCTGATTTCTTCCGTCATGCTGCTGGTCGGCGTCGGAACCGTCATCCACAGCATGGTCGATTACTGGTTGGCCCAAATCGTCTGGAAAACGGTCGGTAAAAAAGCCCTGCCTCTACGCTCTGTGTAGATCGGAAAACGAATAAAATGAAAAGGACGCATCCCGGCTTTAATTGCGGGATGCGTCCTTTTTCTGTGTGTACCATTCATTCTTCGAATTTGCTCAACCGTTGCCCAACAAAAATTCGCCTTTTTTCCGGTCATAGATGAAGACTTCACCGGTCTCGATGATGTAGTGCCACCCGCTGATTTTCAGTTTGCCTTCCCTCATTTTTTCAGCAATGTAGGGGAAAGTTATCAAATGCTTCAGCTGCTCCACGACATTGCCTTGCTCCATCATCCAAGCCCGTGCTTCGGGTTCGGATTCCGGGATTTCCTTCAGGACGCGGTCGCGGACCGGATGGATCAGTTCCAGCCATTTGCGGGTGTGCGGCAACTCCTCCAGTTTGCCTTCGGGATGCAGGCAAGCAGCACAGCCGCCGCAGTTGGAGTGGCCACAGATGATGATGTTCTCTACGCCAAGCGCGAGCACGGCATACTCGATGGCGGATGTCGTTGCCACGTATTCGGTAGTCATGCGATAAGGCGGCACGATATTGGCGATGTTACGGACGATGAACAATTCGCCCGGCAACGTTCCGGTGATCATATTTGGATCGATACGTGAGTCAGAACAGGAAATAAAGAGCGTATGAGGCTTCTGGGAAGCTTTTAAACCTTTGAAAAGCTCACGATGAGATTCAAAATCCCCTCTTCTGAAATTGACGATACCTTCTAATAACTTTTCCATGCTCATACCTTCTTTCTGAAATGATTATCCGAACAAGAGTTGTGCAAATTGCACGATGATCGGGATGGTGAATAAGGACAATAAAGTGGTCAAGACCACAAGACGCGCGCCGTATTCGTAGTCGCCGCCGAACAAACGGCCAAGGATGGCGGTGTTCGTTGCAGCTGGCGCACAGGAAGCGATGGTCAGGACGATTTCCACCATATAGTCATCGATCGGCAACAAATAGATGATGCCGATCGAAATGAGGGCGGTGACGATCAAACGCAGGAAAGTGGTCCAATACGCTTTCGGGAAAGCCAACAATTCCGAAAAATTGCTGTTGGCGATGTAACTGCCGAGGATGATCATGGCCAGCGGTGTATTCAACGCTGCTAAGCTGTCGACGGATTTCCAGAGAAAAGCAGGGACTGGTAGGCGGCTGATGTAGATGGACAAACCGATGGCAGCCCCGATCATTCCGGGATTGAGAAGGGTTTGCCGCAAGGTCATCGCTTTTTTGTCGCCGGATATCAAGTATTGGCCGTAAGTCCACTGGGTGACGTTGTTTGCCATGATGTAACCGGACATGAAAAAGACGCCCTCATAGCCCACGGTCGCAAGGACCAAGGGGATGCCGACAAAACCGGCATTCGGGAAAATTGTGGCATATTTATCGATGCGGTCCTCTTTTTTCAGCAGCACATGGACGATGAACGCGCGGATGGAAATTGTCAGAAAAGCCGCCAGCGTCGCCCATAGCAACAACTTCAAACGGTGCGCGTCAAAATCGGCATTGAACGATGTGATCATGGTCGCGGGCATCACGAACAAGGAGAGGATAGTCGATATCTGACGCGTACCCTCGCTGGTGATGACTTTCGACCGGATCAGAATAAAACCAAAGAACATGATAGTGAACATGGTCAACAGCTGTTGGAAAACGATGCTTATCAAAGTGGCGCGGCACTCCTTTCATGTGTGGAAACTTGATTTCAGTTTTTTTCTGTTCCTAACATGATAACACACCACGTGATATAATTTTAAGGATTTTCTCATAAATGTCTAGTATAATGAATTGGTATGCATCATAAAACAAGCAACAGCGTCTTAGGCTGAAGAATGGAGAAATATAGATGGCTAAAGTAGAAAGTTTTGAATTGGACCACAATTTGGTGAAGGCTCCTTATGTCCGCCAAGCGGGCTACGAAGTGCACGAAACAGGAGCTGTCGTCACAAAATTCGATCTGCGTTTTGTGCAGCCCAACCAGGATGCATTGCCGACAGGGGCTATGCACACGCTGGAACACCTTTTGGCGATCAATATCCGCGATTACGTGGATGGCGTCATCGACCTTTCGCCGATGGGTTGCCGCACCGGTTTTTACATGATCTGTTGGGGTGAACATACTCCGGAAGAAATCGCTACTGCTTTGGAAAAAGTGCTGCAGATTGTATTGGAAACGACAGTAGTTCCCGCAACGACGGCAAAGGAATGCGGAAATTACCGCGATCATTCCTTGTTCGGCGCACAAGAATACGCGAAGCAAGTGTTGGCGGCCGGCATCAGCCGCGATCCATTCACGCGTACAGTCTAGAGATTTAGGGAGGATTGAGGTTATGACGAAAGAATTGATCGTAAGGACAGGACCGCAAGAATATGAATGCAGAGCAGGCGTCCTGTCGACTTTGCCGAAACGCTTGGAAGAGCGTTTCGTAAAAAATATTTTGATTGTGCACGGAACCGTATCCTGGGAAAAAGCCCGTCCCTACCTTGAAGACCTGTATCAAGCCGGTTTTTCGATCACCGAAATGGCTTTTTCGGGCGAATGCAGCTATGAAGAGGTCGACCGCATCGTCGGGCTGGCCGCACAGCACAAAAGCGATGCAATCGTCGGTATCGGCGGCGGGAAAATCATGGATGCGGTGAAGTATGCTGCCGCGAAAGCGGGCTGCATCCTGAATGTGATGATCCCGACGTTGGCGAGCAACTGCGCGCCATGGACGCCGCTCAGCGTCATGTACAGCGAGGATGGCGTGTTCATCCGCTACGATTTCCTGCAGCAGCAAGCTTCGCTTTTGTTGCTGGAACCAAAATTGATCATCGATTCGCCGAAGGATTTCTTTGTGGCCGGATTGGCGGATACGCTGGCAAAATGGTACGAATCGGATGAAATCCTTTCGCTGCCTGAGAATGCCCAACAACCGATGCTGATGATGGCGCGCCAAGCGGCATACATCTGCAGACAGAGCATCCTCGATCACGCCGAGTTGGCGATCGCCAGCTTGGAAGCGGGGGAAGTGACGGAAGCTTTTGTGAAGCTGACGGAGGTCATCATTTCCATCAGCGGCATGGTCGGCGGGATGGGCGACGCCTTTGCGCGGACGACCATCGCCCATGAGATACATGATGCCATAACCAATTTCCCGGCGTCGCATCATTTCCTGCATGGGCATAAGGTAGCCTATGGCATCATGGTCCAATTGGCTTACGAAAAGAAATGGGCGGAGATCGATAATCTGATTCCGTTTTATGAACATTTGGACATTCCGAAGAGCCTCCACGATCTGCACTTGGATAAACTGGACGCTGAAGGAATCATGGAAATCGCCCGTCTGTCCACGAAACCTGAAGCACCGGCGCACGGCCTGCCATATGATGTCACTGCCGAACTGATGGCGGAAGCGATCCTGGCGCTCGAGGATTATATGGCGAATTTGCCTGAACTCTGATCCAAGAGCCTGGCAGTTGAGCAGGAACTGGGCAATGCGGATTGATGACCTTTCCGGTTTGGCAAAATCTGGAATAATCGGTATACTGTAAACACGAACATTTACCGATCAGAAAAATAACCATTCTTGATAAGCGAGGGATAGTCGATGAACAGTGAAGAATTAGTGTCCAGAGCAAGAGCCGCCATGCAGCATGCATACAGCCCGTATTCCCATTTTCCGGTAGGAGCGGCAGTCCTCTACAAGGACGGCGCAGTGATCGAAGGCGTAAACGTGGAAAATGTTTCCTTCGGCGCCACCAACTGCGCGGAGCGGACAGCCTTATTCACAGGTGTGACGCGAGGCTACCGCAAAGAGGATGTCGCCGCTATTGCCATAGCGGGCGACACGAATACGTTCCTCCCGCCGTGCAGCATCTGCCGCCAAGTGATGGTGGAATTATGCGGATACGAAACGCCAGTCTACCTTTCAGACAAGCACGGGAAAATCAAGGAGCTGACAATCAAAGAGTTGGTTCCTTACGCCTTTACCGATTTGGATATGTAAAAAAACAACTGCGGCCCACCTATTACTGGTGAACCGCAGTTGTTTTTATTGGTTTTGGAGCGATTGCGTTCCTCTGGAATTTACATTTTCAGGAATAATACGTAGGCCAACGTCATCATCAACAGCAAATGCGCGCTGATGCCGCCGAGGCAAAGGTAAAGGGTATCCCGTTTCGTTTCGTTGATCGTCTGGTACAGGCTGGCGATGAATGTCACCAGATAGCTGGACAGATGGACCAAGAACAACAACAGCACCGGGACCGCCATCAGGATTGGAGCGATGAGGCTGATCACAAAAGCAGCACCCAACAGCAACAGGCCGAAAGCGTTCATTCCCGCATACTGCGTCATCCAGTTATGGAAGGCATGGCGTCTGTGCAAAAAGAATGTTTTGATGAGGTACGCCAAGAATGGGTACAGATAATAGAACGCCAAGAAAAGCAGGAAATTCTTCATGAACCAAATAACCGGTTCAACCTGGAAAGTGACTGTCGGCAGCAATGAAATCTGCGAAAGCAGATCATATTGATTAGCCAATGCGACCGCAATCCGGGTCACTAATCCAGCTGAGAGCAACGCCGATAGGACAAAGGTGAAGTAGCCGTATAGATTGTGGCTTTCTCTGCGCGATTTCCGGGTCTCCGCTGGGTCTTTCATTTTTTTCCACAAAAAACGCACGTAGCGGATGAATTTATTCAATGCTTCATTGAAAGAGAAAGCCTGCTTTTCAGCGCGCGAAGCCGCTTCAGCCGTTTCATCATCCTCATCAGCCGTCAGGTCGACAAAATTTTCCGTGTTATCTTCGAATAAAGTGGATTGATAAAAATCATCTTGATGGATTGCGTCCGAACCGGAAACATCCGACCCGCACATCGGACAGATCAAAGCCTCTTTCGGTATGCGATTATGGCAATAGGTACATATCTTCATCGGTTCTCTCCTTCTCACTGGTAACTAACTTCTAGAATAATTCAGTTTGTAGGATATAGCAAGGTTATTTTTGCGACAAATTTTTTGTAAACGAACCGATAATTCGGTATGATAATGATAGTATTAATGAGAGGAATGATGACTTAATGAAAATGTTACACACTTGCATCCGCGTGCAGCACCTCGATAAATCGATCGCATTCTACAAAGAGGCTTTTGATTTCCGCGAGAAAAAGAAACTGGATTACCCTGAGCACAAGTTTTCGATCGTCTACTTAGGTTTGGAAGGCGATGACTACGAGTTGGAGTTGACTTACAATTACGATCACGAACCGTACAATATCGGTGACGGTTACGGCCACATCGCCATCGGGGTGGATGAATTTGAAGCCCTTCATGACAAACAGGTGGCTGCCGGATTCAACGTGACCGACTACAAAGGTTTGCCTGATTCATCCGTAAGATACTACTTCATCACCGATCCGGATGGCTATAAGGTTGAAGTCATCCAGAACAAATAGGGCTGACCTATGGAGAAAATGACCAAGTATAAATTGCTTTTTATCGGCGACAGCATCACCGATGTCGGCCGCAACCGCAACAATCCGGATTCGTTGGGGAAAGGCTATGTGGCTATGATCGCGAAGGCTCTTGAGGACAGAGGCGATTCCGAACACTATCAGCTCATCAACCGCGGCATCAGCGGCAACCGAATCCATGATATAGCGGAAAGATGGCACAGCGATTGCGTTTCGCTCGAACCCGACGTCGTCACTATGTTGATCGGCATCAATGATACGTGGCACAATGTCGGCGACGAGAGTGTGTTCGCGACCCAAGCGGGCGCTGAACAGTTCGAAATGCATTACCGTCATTTGTTGGCCTCCTTGCGGAAAAAATCGGATGCAAGGCTCATTCTGATGGAGCCGTTCGTCTTTCCGTATCCGGAAGACCGCAAAACATGGCGGGTTGATTTGGATCCGAAGCAGGAAATCGTCAAACGCCTGGCCGAAGAATTCGATGCCGACTGGATCGGGCTGGATGCCTATCTGAATGAAATCGGTGCTGTCGAGGGATATGAAACATTATCGAATGATGGCGTCCATCCGACCAAAAAAGGTCACCGTCTCATCGCCGACGCTTGGCTGAAGCAATTTGACGAGGGCGGGAAAGAATAAGGATTATTGAGCAGGCTGTCTGTAACCCTAAAAAAAGTCTTGCTTTTTCGGTTTCTGCATGATAAGATGTTTTACATGCGATGAGGCGACGAGCAATCAGGTGGGTTCGCCCATTCCGCGCAAGCGGCGAAGTGATTGCAAATCAAACGGGACATACGTGCTTGCACAACCACAGGATGTGGATGTTTGATGGTGACTGCTGTGAACAGTCCCATCCATGGGTTTACCCATGCCGTATCAGAAGAAAGGGTCGGAAAGTTGAACACTTAGGTGTTTACCTTTCCGGCCCTTTCTTTTTGTGTTGGCGTGGAAAAGGCCGTCAGCTCCGGTGAGGGCCGGTTCGCAGGAGCTGACGGCCGCCAAAGACACCTCTCCTCCTGCGAGGATCGCTTCGCCGGAGGAGAGTGCGCTAAAGCCATGTCACCTCCGGTGAGGGCTGCTTCACCGGAGAAGCGCCCGGTTTCTCCGTCTTCTCCAGCTTTTCTCCGGCCAAGCCACCTCCGCCACAGCAGGACCTTAAATCTGTAAGGGCTTTATTAGGCGCAGCGGCTGCCATGCGGTATAATCTAAGTAGGAAACTTAGGGAAGATTGGAGGCGCCTCAATTGAAAAATCTGAAATTATTGATCCTATCGCTGCTGTCATTCTCACTGGTGGGTTGTTCATTCTTAACAACGGAAGAAACGAGTGTTTCGCAACAGGACGCTGCCGGAGTAGATAACGTGACGACGGAAATGTCCAAAGCAGATGGGGAAGTCGGATCGGGTTTACTTATCGGCGAAAAGGTAGTGACCACTGTCCACCTTTCCTATGAAACATTGAAATATGATGATTCCATCGACTATCTGAAGGAAATCATCGGTAAATATGGAGCCTATGTGGAGTATTCCTATGAATCCAGCGGAGGTGACATGTTCTACACGACCTCCTCATTGAGCCAAAACTATCGCCAAGGCAGCTACACGATCCGGATTCCAAAAGATTCAGTGACAGCCTTCCTGGATGACCTGGAGGGTGGGCTGGGCACAAAAGTCAGCGAGCAGCAAGGCAACGAAGATGTCACGCAATATTATGAAGACACAGCCACGCGCATCAGCGTGCTGCAAAGGAAAGAAGAGCGCCTGCTGACACTGCTTGAGCAGGCAGAAACGGTAGAAGAGATCCTTACTATCGAAGACAGTCTCAGTGCGGCCATAGCCGAAAGGGAAATGCTGCAGTCCGAATTGGACAACATCGACGATCTGATCGACTATACGGCTTTGTATCTGACTGTTTCCGAGCGTTCGCGCATTTCGAACAACCAAGGCGGATCGGCGCCTTTCTGGGGTCGCGTCAAGGATGCTTTCACCGATTCGCTTTATTCCTTCTACTATTGGCTGCAGGATGCCGCTATCTGGTTCATCTATGCGCTGCCGTTCTTCGTAGCTGTCCTGATGCTATTACTGCTGTTGTGGGCGATCAAAAAACTGTTCGGCAAAACGATTTGGGGCAAGCAAAGAGCTGAAAAGCAACTCTTGGAAAGAAAACAGATTGAAGAGCGCCGGAAAGAACGGTTTGAAAGGACCCACCCAAGAAAACCGGGAGGAACAACCGTTGCATCCAAACCTAAAGTAACACCACCAATATCACCAACAGATACTGCGCCATCTGTTCCGGAAACGCCGACAGCTAAAAATGATACGTCAAAGGAAACAACCTCTGAAGCCGGAAACAGCGAAGATCCTTTGGAACCATAAGCTTAACAAATACTATTGAAACAAATAAGAAGCAGCCACCGAATCTTAGCGGATTCGGCGGCTGCTTCTTTAATTTTCTGGATACTGAACACATGACACGAAAAATCCTACGAATTTTTCAGGACGATTCTTTCGATGACGTTGGCCGCAGCCTCAAAGGAATCGGTGGCTCGCTCAAACCGATCGTAGATGTTCGTCGTAGCCATTGTCGTCAGTGCGTCTTTCTGTTCGACAAACAATTTTTTGACCGAATGGGTATACAGGGAATCTCCCCGTTTTTCAAGACGGTTAATAGCGATGATGGCATCTTTGATGACTTTTGATTTCTTGAAATTCTTCAGATCGTTGATGGCTTCGTCAAGACTCAATGCGCTTTTTTCGATGATCTCCATGAACTTCAACATTTCTGGCGTGATTTCATGGATCTGATAAATATCGATGTGGATGAGCGTGTCTTCGATGGTGTCGATGGTCGTATCCAATTCTCCGGCCAAGTCGATGATGTCCTCGCGTTCGAGCGGAGGCAGAAAATCGCTGTATAGGTAACTCATCATCTTATGCTTCTTTTGATCCGCTGCATGTTCGATTTCATGCAGTTCCTTGAGCCGGGCTTCCAGAGTCTCCAGATTGTAATCATTTAAAATGCTGGTCATTAACTTGGCTGCGGAAACGGCCATTGCGGAAACTTCGATGAATTCTTGATAGTAACTGTATTCTTTTGTTTTTTTTCTCTTAAGCATAGTTGCAATCTCCTCAGAATATATTCATGAATATAAGCGCCATCAGGTAACCGACCAGACCGCAGCCCGGAAACGTAAGCACCCAAGCCCACACCATTTCTTTGACGGTGACCCAGTTTACGGATGATAGCCGTTTAGCAGCACCAACACCCATGATGGCAGTCGTTTTTGTATGGGTGGTGCTGACCGGCAATCCCCAGATGGATGAGAGCAAAAGACAGGCAGCCGCGCCGACGTCCGCGCTGAAGCCTTGGTAACCTTCCAGCTTGACCATGTTCATGCCCACCGTTTTGATGATCTTGTAGCCACCAATGGACGTGCCTAAGGCCATCACTAATGAACAGAGGATCATGAGCCAAAGCGGGATGATGAATTGCGTCGTATCGCTGTTCCCTTGGCCAAGAAAAATTCCGAGCATGAAGATTCCCATGAATTTTTGACCATCTTGGGCCCCATGCATAAATGCCATCGCTGCTCCGCCAAGTACTTGGCCTTTTTGGAAAAACGGCCCTGTTTTTTGCCGCTCCTTATCTTTGCAGATGGCGGTAGTGATCTTAGATACCCCGAAACCGAAGCCGAAGCCCAGTATGGTTGAGAGGACCAGACCATAGATGACTTTGATCCACTCCGATCCGTTGATGGCGCCGAATCCACCCTGCAGCGCAATCGCAGCACCTGAAATTCCTGCAATCAGAGCGTGGCTCTCGCTGGTCGGAATTCCAAAGTACCAAGCTGCCGTCGCCCAAAGCACGATTGCGAAAAGAGCGGCGCAGAGGGCGATGATCGAAAGCTTCGGGTCGTTTCCGAAATCGACCATGTTCGCGATTGTTTGAGCTACCGTCGCGTTGATTGACGTCATCACGAAGACGCCGAGAAAGTTGAAAACGGCTGCCATAAGAATGGCTTTTTTTGGAGCGATGGATCTGGTGGACACGCAAGTTGCGATTGCGTTCGGAGCATCGGTCCAACCGTTGACCAAAATCACACCCAAAGTCAATACCACTATGATCAAAAGAATAGGGTTCGTCTGGATGCTATCGATAAAATCCGAAAATGTAATTGTCATAGTTTGCATTTCCACTCTTTCTTGAATAGCGTGCCCAATTTGATGAAACCGCTCTCTTTAATTTCGGACCCGGTGCAAAATACAGCCGGATTCCAGGTTAGGCAGAGGGCAGCACGTTTGATGATTCCGCTATTATATTGTTAGATATTGCACATCATTCATTTTACTCCTACCTGACCAAAAATAGAATAGCTTTTTTGAAAGAAACATAGCGGGCGGAAGGCTATTGTTTCCGTTTTTGGAAGTCGGTGACGAAACGAGCACTGTAACAGTCACAAGAATGTTGAAATATAATGCTTTACCGTATCCATGCAGCTTCTAATATATGGTAAAATAACAGAATAGGAGGGTATATTATGGTAAAGAGAAAACTGTATATCATTTCATTAGATGCATTTGGTGCCAGTGACTTAGAATTTGCCAAGACGCTGCCCCATTTCCAGGAAATATTGAACAGAAGTGCACTCGTCAAAGAAGTGGAGTCGGTTTATCCTTCTTTGACATACGTAGCCCACACTTCGATTGCAACAGGGATGAATCCGAATCGTCATGGAATCATCCACAATACACATCGGCAACCGGAAAGGCAGTCTCCAGACTGGTATTGGTATGCCAAAGAAATAAAGAAGGCGACCATATTTGATGTCGCAAAGAAGGCTGGGTACACAACCTGCGCTTTGCTTTGGCCGGTGACGGGAAGAAGTCCTTCCATCGACTATAACCTCGCGGAAATTTTTCCGAACAGGCCATGGCAAACTCTGGTGATGGTTTCCGCTTTTGCCTCCAGCACAAAATATGCGCTGGAGATGAACAAAAAATACAGCTCATTGCGAAACGGCATTGACCAACCGGAACTGGATGATTTTGTGACGGCGATTGCGGTCGACACGATCAAGACGAAACAACCGGATCTGATGGCCGTACATCTGGTCGATCTGGACAGCATGCGTCACCATTATGGCGTCTTGAGCGACCAAGCGAAAGAAGCCATCGTCCGGATGGATCGCCATCTCGGTCAAATCATCGATGCGATGAAAGAAATCGGAATCTATGAGGATACTGTGTTGGCAGTGCTGGGCGATCATTATCAAATCGATACGCATACGGTCATCCGCCCAAATCACCTGTTTTTGGATAAAGGCTGGCAGACGATTGATAGCAAAAGGAACATCAAGGACTGGAAAGTATTGGCAAAAGCCGCTGATGGGGCTTGCTATATTTATCGGAAAGACGTCAGCATCACCAATAAAATGATCTTGGATGCATTGAAAGGGATCGAAGGCAGGGTTGAAACCATCCACTCGGCCGCAGAAGCCAGGAAAATGGGAGCGGATGAGAACTGCCTCTTCATTCTGGAAGCAAAACCGGGTTATTATTTCGAAAGCGACGTGCTCTATCCTTTCATGGAAAGCACCGCCAAAAACCTTCCCGACCGAAGACTGCACAGCGCAACGCACGGCTTCAGTCCGAAAAAGAAAAAATATGCTACGACGCTGATGGTTTCAGGACCCGGAATCGACAAGAATGCCGTTGTGGAAAAGGGCAAGCTGATAGATGAAGGGCCGACTTTCCTGCACGCAATCGGGCTGAAATTTCCGGAAGCCACGGATGGAAGGGTCATCAATAAAATATTTCTATAATCAGGAGGATTTAATCGTCGCATGATCAAAGTAGTGGGAGCAGTAATAGAAAAAGAGGGCAGAATTTTCTGTGCCAAAAGAGGCCCGGGGAAAGCATTGGCCGGCTTGTGGGAATTTCCAGGAGGAAAGCTGGAAGACGATGAAACGGCTGAAGAGGCCCTTGTCCGTGAGATGGAGGAGGAGTTTTCCTGCCGAATCCTGGTTAAGGAAAAGCTTCTCACAATCAAGCATCCGTATGATTTTGGGACCGTCGAGTTGACGACGCTTCTCTGTGAATTGAACGAGGGCGAACCGCAATTGTCGGAGCACACGGAAATGCGTTGGGTGAACATTTCAGAGTTGCCCGAGTTGGGGTGGGCGCCGGCAGATGTGCCTACGGTGGAGCTGTTGCTCCGGCGATTGTAAATACATAGTAAATATAATCCTGAATTGTAAAAATTATGCCACAATCTTTGCAAATCAGGATTTTCTTACTATATAAATGTAAGCGCAAACATCCATATAGTAAGGAAGAATTGAACATGTGAAAATATTAACTAAATCTATTTGTGTATTTCCATGTTCTTATTTGTAAGTGAATCCCAACAAAATGTTGTAACAGTAAGCTTTGCAGAATGTGTTTTCATTGATTTCTAATAATAAATTCATTTTTACGAGTTGCTGGGATGCTATATAGTGATATTCGTGTCTTTGTTTCGGACAGCGTTTACAATGTTGTTTTTATTTAAAAAAACTATTAAGGCTGATAGATTATTACTATCAGTAAGGGAAACAGGTTTCAATATATTTATCATGGATTATGGCAAAATCATTTATAAAATGGTATCATGAATATATATTAATGAGAGGATCGGGTATGATTAAGTAAATCATAATTAGGTCGTTTTGTTACTGCAATATAATTGTAAGGGAAGTGTCTGGATGAGTGCAAAAATGAACATACTTAAAGAGTTGGAAAAAGAGATGTATTTGTTCAACATCGGGGAACATCTTGAAAGCTACCGCTTTTTAGGAAGTAAACAACGGACAGAAAATGGGATTGAAGGATGGCGGTTCACAGTTTGGGCGCCCGATGCAAAAACCGTTTCTTTGGTCGGGGATTTTACTGAGTGGAAACCCGTAGAAATGCAAAAAATCGGCAAAACCGGAGGCTGGTCGCTCTTTACAGTGGATGCGGCACAAGGGGACTGTTACAAGTATTATATCGAGGACAAAAACGGCAAAAAGAAATATAAAATCGATCCCTATTCTTTCGCTTATGAAGTCCCGCCAAAAGACGCCTCAGTCGTGTTCGACATGCCAGAAAAAAAATGGAAAGACGGCAGATGGGCCGCAAACAAAAAAAGAAAGTCCATCTACCAAAAGCCGCTTAACATTTATGAAGTGCATTTCAGTTCCTGGAAAAAGCATGATGATGGCAGTTGGTATTCCTTTAAGGACCTTGCTGAAACGTTGATTCCATATGTGAAGGAAATGGGCTACACGCACATCGAATTCATGCCTTTGATGGAACATCCGCTGGAAGCTTCTTGGGGCTATCAAATCACCGGTTACTTCGCGGTGGCTGCACGTTACGGCAATTTGCTCGAATTACGCGATTTCGTGGAAGAAGCGCATAAAGAAGGGGTCGGGGTCATCATGGACTGGGTTCCCGGACACTTCTGCAAAAATGATTATGCTTTATCCAATTTCGATGGCACACCGACTTTCGAGTATGCTGATCCGAACCGCGCCATCAACAATCGTTGGGGGACGTTGAATTTTGACTTGGGTAAAGCGCAAGTGCACAGCTTCCTGATTTCGAACGCGATCTTCTGGCTCCAGGAGTTCCATTTTGACGGAATCCGCGTCGATGCCGTTTCGAATATGCTTTATCTTGACTATGATGAAGGTCCATGGACACCGAATGAAGACGGCAGCAATCATAACCGTCAAGGGATCGAATTCCTGAAGAAGATGAACACAAAAGTTTTCGAACGCCAGCCTGATACCTACATGATTGCAGAGGAAAGCACTGCCTGGGCCAACGTCACGAAACCTATCGAGGTGGGCGGATTGGGCTTCAACTATAAATGGAATATGGGGTGGATGAACGATACGTTGCGTTTCTTCGAAATGGATCCATTGTTCCGAAAAGACAATTTCAACCTGATCACCTTCTCATTTATGTATGCTTTCAATGAGAACTTTATATTGCCGATTTCCCATGATGAAGTGGTCCACGGGAAACAGTCCCTTTTGGCCAAAATGCCGGGTGACCGCTATAAACAATTTGCGGGCTTACGGACGCTGCAAGCCTACATGATGGCTCACCCAGGGAAAAAATTGAATTTCATGGGTAATGAAATCGGTCAATTCCTGGAATGGCGCTTCTACGACCAAATCGAATGGGGTGTCTTGAACAACGAGTTCAATCCGGAGTTCCAGCATTACATCAAAACATTGAATCATCTATACAAAGAGACGAAAGCCTTGCATGAAGTTGATGATGCAAATACTGGTTTAGAGATTCTGGACGCGGACAATAGCTCGGAGTCAGTCCTTTCCTTCATAAGAACAGGTGATAAACCGCGCGACTTCCTGATTGTCGTCTGCAACTTCACACCTGTAGAGCGTCGCAATTTCCGAGTGGGTGTGCCGTATGAGGGCCACTACGAAGTATTGCTGAATACGGAAATGCAGGAATTCGGCGGTACTTGGACGGAAAATCTGCCTGAAATGGTCACCAGCCTCGATGGCATGGATCGCCAACCGTTCTCGATCGAATTTACGTTACCCGCATTAGGAGTTTTGTTCATCAAACCAAAACGCGTTTTTGGTGTTAATAAATAGATCTACAGATAGTTATGATGAGAAGGAGGGGAAAGGAAGAGGCATTCTTCCTGATACTATGAAAAATCAAATGGTGGCAATGATATTAGCCGGAGGGCAAGGCACCCGGCTTGGGAAATTGACGCGCGAAACAGCCAAACCGGCCGTTCCGTTCGGCGGAAAATATCGAATAATCGATTTTGCTTTAAGTAACTGCGCTAACTCAGGCATCAATAAAGTCGGGGTAGTGACACAGTATCAACCTTTGGAATTGAATGAACACATCGGAAATGGTGAGTCGTGGGGATTGACCGGCAGAGACGGTGGAGTGACTATCCTTCAGCCATATTCGAGTGCGGACGGCGAAAAGTGGTTCAAGGGGACTGCCCATGCCATTTACCAGAATATCGCGTATATAGACAGATACAATCCAGAATACGTGCTGGTATTGTCTGGTGACCATATCTACAAGATGGACTACTCCCATATGTTGGAGTTCCATATTGCGCACAATGCCAGTTTGACAGTGGGTGTTATCCCTGTTCCGATGGAAGAAGCACCGCGTTTTGGGATCATGAACACAGATCAGACAAACCGCATCATCGAATTCGAAGAGAAACCGAAAGAACCGAAAAGCAATCTTGCATCCATGGGGATCTATATCTTCAATTGGCAGGTGCTCCGTAAATATTTGGTGGAAGATCAGGCGAAACAACGCGAAATGGAAGATTTCGGCAAAAACGTTATCCCGACCTATCTTGAAAACGGAGAAAACTGTTTCGCTTACGCGTTTGATGGTTATTGGAAAGATGTCGGTACAATCGAAAGCCTTTGGGAAGCGAATATGGAATTCCTGGATCCAAATCACACACTGAATATCCGTGATGAAGACTGGCGCATCTATTCGAAAAATCCGGTGTCCCCTCCGCAGTTCTTGACAGAGTCATCCAACGTAACAGACTCCATGATCGTTGATGGCTGCTACGTTGCAGGTGAAATCACGCATTCGATCCTATCCCAGAACGTTCGCGTCGGCAATGGATCAATCGTACGCGATAGCTTGATCATGGCAAATGTTACGATCGGTGAAAATGTCACAATCGAGCATGCCATCATTGGGGAAAATGCAAAAATCGCCGACAATGCAAATGTCATCGGCAAGAACGGTGAAATCGAAGTTGTTGGATATGCTGAAGTTATAGGAGGACTGAAAGATGAAGATGAATAGTATTTGTGCCATTTTAAATTTAACCGAGGACGAGACTGCGTTGAAACCTTTGACGCATGCCCGCCCGATTGCCTCTTTACCGTTCGCTAGCCGTTATCGCCTGATCGATTTTAATCTTTCGAGCATCAGCCATGCTGAAATCAAATCAGTGGGCATGTTCATCGCAGGAAGCGGACGCTCGATCTATGACCATATCCGCAGCGGCTCCATCTGGGACCTTGAGTCCGGCTTGGCCGGCGGGATTTTCACCTATTCTCAACAAATGCTGAAAGCAGTCCAAGAAAAAAATGGCGATGCTCCGGATTTTTATCAGAACCATAAGGAATTCATCGAGCGATCCAAAGCCGAATACGTTGTCGTCATGGGCAGCAAAATCCTGGCGAATGTCGATATCAAAGCAGTCATGCAGCACCATTTGACAAAGGAAGGCGATATCACCGTACTCTACAAGACTGTACCTAAAGCTTTCTTTGAGATGAGACCGCAGGAAAAAGTTCTTCAGATTGATCGCGATGAATACTTGCTTCATCTTATAGATGCAGAAGATGCTCCTGCCGACCTTGAACGTCTCGCACTGGACATGAATATGTATTTCATGAGAGTCGATAAGATGCTGGAACTGATTCAACGTGCCGAATTGGAAGACATGCAACTCGATGCGGACAAGCTGATTGAACATTATTTGCCGGAATACCAAATCAGCACCTACGAATATACAGGGTATTTGGCCGACATCGACTCCATCCCAGCTTATTTCAACGCAAATATGGAAATGTTGGAAAAGAATAAATTTTCCTCATTGTTCCATGGTAGCCAAAACGTCATCACGAAGGTGAAAAATGGGGCACCAACCTATTATGCTAAAGGGGCACATGTGAAAAATGCCCAATTCGCGACAGGTTGCGTCATTGAGGGGACAGTCGAGGATTCTTTGATCTTCCGTAAAGTCAACATCGCTAAGGATGCCGAAGTGCGTAATTGTATGATTATGCAAGGCTCTAAAATCGGCGAGGGCGCAATCCTTGAATATTGCATTCTGGACAAAAATGTGACAGTCGGACCCGGCGTGACTTTGAAAGGCACAAAAGATAATCTTGTCGTGATCGAAAAAAATAAAACCATTACTGTTTAGAAAGAAGGATGCGCACGATGAAAATTTTATTTGCCGCAAGTGAGGCTGCTCCTTTTTTTAAAACAGGTGGTCTCGGCGATGTCGCGTACGCATTGCCGAAAGAGTTAGTAAAACAAGGAGTGGATATCAGGGTAGTGCTTCCGTACTACTCGACCATGCCTGCAAAATACAAAGCAGAGATCAAGGAATTGATTCATTTCCGTGTGCAAGTCGGTTGGAAAAGCATGTATTGCGGTGTCAAAACTTTGGAATTGGAAGGGGTAACTTATTATTTCATCGATAATCAGGCCTATTTCGATCGTCCGTCCTTGTATGGCCAAATGGATGACGCCGAAAGATTCGGTTTCTTCTCCTTGGCGATCTGCGAAATGATGGAAAAAATTGACTTCATCCCGGATGTCGTCCATGTGAATGATTGGCATACGGCTATGGTTCCGGTCTTGCTTGTGGATAAATACCACTGGATCGAAGCATACCAAGGCATCCGTAAAGTCATCACGATCCACAATATCCGTTTCCAAGGTGTCTATGATCCTTCCATCCTGACGAGTATCTTCGGGACAGGCATGAACATCTACCATGAAGCTGGCGTGAAGTATTATGAGAACGTCAACTTCATGAAAGGCGGCATCAATTTCTCTGATGTCGTCACGACGGTCAGCCCATCTTATGCGAATGAAATCCAGACGCAGGAATTCGGTGAAGGGCTGGAAGGAACGCTGCAGTACAACAGCTGGAAAATCAAAGGCATCATCAACGGAATCGATTACGATGTCAATGATCCGGAAACCGATCCGAAATTGGAATTCCATTTTTCAGCCGACGATTTGACCGGTAAAGCGGCAAATAAAGCGGCTCTGCAGGAGCGTTTGGGATTGGAAGTGAATCCTGACATCCCGTTGATCACGAGCGTCGGGCGCTTGACGGATCAGAAAGGTTACCAACTTGTGCAGGAAAAAACCGAGGAATTATTGAATGCCCGCGATGTGCAGATTGCCATCCTGGGTACCGGCGAAGCGCAATACGAGAACTCATTCCGTTATTTTGCCGCCAAATATCCTGATCGCTTTGCAGCGGTCATCGATTTTGACATCTCGTTGGCACAGCAGATGTACGCTGGCGCGGATCTGTTCCTGATGCCTTCCGCATTCGAACCATGCGGATTGTCGCAAATGATTTCTTTGCGCTACGGCACTTTGCCGATCGTGCACGAGACGGGCGGCTTGAAAGATACCGTGGTCCCTTATAATTCCTACACGGGTGAAGGCACCGGGTTCACATTCATTGATTTCAGTGGGTATGCATTGCTCGGAACCATCTATCGTGCGCTGGATGTATATGAAAACCAACCGAAAGCCTGGGCCGAAATGGTTCGCGAAGCAATGAGCAGCGATTTCAGCTGGAAAGAACCGGCTAAGGATTATCTGGATGTCTATCAGTCATTAGTCAACGAATAAGAGGAGTTGGAAGCATATATGGCATTTGACGTTCAAGAGTTCAAAAAAGAATATAAAAAGAAATTTGAGGAATTATTCGCTTACGGTTATGAGGCGGGTTCAAAAACGGAACAGTACATTGCTTTGGGGGACTTGGTCCGCGGACTCTACTCCGAGGATTGGATTAAAACAGTCACGGAGTACAACAACAAAAAGGAAAAGCAAATCTATTACTTTTCGATGGAGTTCCTGCCCGGAAGGATGCTGAAAAGCAATCTCCTGAATATGGGGATACTGGACTGCGTCAGACAAGGCATGGAGGATATGGGCTTGGATTTGGATGAAGTCGCGCGTGCTGAAGTCGATCCGGCTTTAGGAAACGGCGGACTCGGCAGATTAGCTTCCTGCTTCATGGATTCGATCGCGTCGACCGGCCTTGCCGGAAACGGCAACGGAATCCGCTACCGTTATGGTCTTTTCAAACAAAAATTCATCAACGGCTATCAGATTGAATTGCCTGAGAATTGGCTCCGCAACAAGAACGTATGGGAAGTCAGAAAAGAGAATAAAGCCGTCATCGTACGTTTCGGCGGAGAGGTCAGCTTTACTCAGGATGGGGACGGCAAATTGCGTGTGCGTCACGAAAATACCCGTGATATCTTAGCGGTTCCTTACGATACAGCGCAAGTCGGCTACAATAACGGCGTCGTCAATAATCTGCGACTTTGGTCTGCAGAAATACCGTATGGTGATGAAGCACGTTTTTCGACGGAAGAGCAACGTGAAGAAGTCAAACGTATCACCGAAGTATTGTATCCGGATGATTCCAACTATGAAGGGCGTCTATTGCGCGTTCAGCAGGAATACTTTTTCTCCTCTGCCGGCATCCAAAGCATCGTCCGCTATTTCAAGCAATTAAATCTGGACTGGAGCCTTTTCCCGGATAAAATCGCCATCCACATCAACGATACGCACCCAACTTTGGCAATACCTGAATTGATGCGGATCCTGTTGGATGAAGAAGGGTTGACTTGGGACCAGGCGTGGGAAATCACGAAGAAAACAGTCAGCTATACCAACCATACGATTCTTCAGGAAGCAATGGAGCGTTGGCCGGAAACGATGATTTCAGATTTATTGCCGCGTATCTACCAGATTATTCAGGAAATCAACCGCCGCCATATCGACAAGAAAACGCCTTTATACGGAGACGAATTATCGCAGCGCACTGCCATCATCGCAAATGGACAAATCAAAATGGCCAACCTTGCCATCATCGGCAGCCATAGCGTCAATGGCGTCGCTAGATTACATACTGACATCCTGATGGCTGATACGCTGCATGACTTCTATGTGATGTATCCGCAAAAATTCAACAACAAAACCAATGGAATCACGCAAAGGCGCTGGGTCCAGATTGCGAATGAAAATCTGACTGCGATGCTTGACGACACAATCGGGACGGAGTGGAAGAGCGATCCGGAAGACATCAAAATTCTGAAGGCGCACCGCGACAATAAAAATGTCTTGGATAAGCTAGAACAAGTCAAGTTGGCAAACAAAGTACGTTTTGCAGCTTATGTACAGCAAGAGATGGGCATCGAAATCGATCCGACTGCATTGTTCGACGTGCAGATCAAACGATTGCATGCTTATAAACGCCAATTGTTGAACGTTCTGCACATCTTGGACAGATATCTGCAAATGAAGGATAATCCCAATGCTAACCTACAGAAGCGCGTCTTCATTTTCGGTGCGAAGGCTGCGCCTAGCTATTATTACGCAAAACAAATCATCAAATTGATCAATTCGATTGCTTATCTGATCAACAATGACCCTTCCATCAATGACAAAATCAAGATTGTTTTCGTTGAGAACTATGGGGTCTCGTTGGCAGAGCTGATCATCCCGGCAGCCGATATCAGCGAACAGATCTCTCTTGCCGGCAAGGAAGCCTCCGGCACCAGCAACATGAAGCTGATGTCGAATGGTGCCATCACGATGGCAACATTGGACGGTGCCAATGTTGAAATTAGGGATCATGTCGGTGAAGACAATATCTTCATCTTTGGCCTGAAGAGTGATGAAGTGCAAGAATACTATCGCAATGGCGTGTACAATTCAAGAGATATCTACGACAAGAATCCGCGTTTGAAACGTATCCTGAATCTGCTTATTGATGGCACGATTCCAGGTGTCGAGACGGAAGGCCGGGATATCTTCGATTCGTTGGTCATGTACAACGACGAGTATTTCTTGCTGAAGGACTTTGACGGATACCTGCAAGCGCAATATGAGGCAGATGTGGCCTTTTCTGACAGAGATAGATGGAACCGCATGGCACTGATGAATATCGCAAGCTCAGGGCCGTTTTCATCGGATTACACGATTCTGCGTTACGCGGATGAAATCTGGAAGATCAAACCACATTCCTAATCGAATGTTAATTGCAAACAAGGGCTGCCCCGGAAATGGGCAGCCCTTGTTTGCGGTTTAGCGGTGTAGTTCCCCGCCAAAGTGGCTTTTGGAGGGGAATCTCTGAGCATAAATTCAATTCCAAAAAAAAAGCCCTGTTTAAGGGCGTCGGTGTTGCATTAACGATTCGCTATTTATCGGTTTCGCGTTTGAAGTAGAATTCTTGTTCTTCCGCTTCATCGTAGATGGTCAGCGTAGGGGATGTATCCTTTTTCAGAATCAGATAATAGCCGAAGTGGTCGCGGAAGACCAGTTCGTTGGGTTTGGCTTCTTCAAGGGTTGCTTTTAATTTTTTGTTGTTCAGGAGAATCTCCAGATTATCAGTAATTTCAACCTTCAAGGACTGTGCGTCGTTTTTCCATGTGCCGATGTAAGGGGTATATGATGTTGATTGGCTCTTACCGGCATTGCGGTTTGACTTGAACAAAGCAGAGCTGATGCTTGCGATTACGGATAATCCGACTACGATCCTCCAAGGATTATTTTTTTTCACTGATTTGAAACCTCCCACACTAAGTTAACTCATAGTATATTCCTTTTTTTGCAAATGGCCATAGCATTAACAATACAAATATGTTACAAATGATGTAAAGTTTGAAAAGGTAATTGCCATAGCTGTGATATGATGATATTCTAAAGCATAAATGAAAAAACAATTACAAAATTAAAAAAGCATTAAAGAAATTAAGCGAGGAAGTGTTCGGGTTGAAGGTTATTAAATTTGGCGGGAGTTCCCTTGCGAATGGAACTCAATTGAAAAAAGTATTGCAGATTGTGAAAGATGACGCAGACAGAAGAATTGTGGTCGTTTCAGCACCCGGAAAGCGTAATGACTCAGACGAGAAGGTTACGGATTTGCTGATCAAGTTGGCCGATGAGGTACAAAATAAAGAAGATCACCAAAAAACCCTGAAGACGATCCTGAAAAGATATCAAGATATCGTCGATGAATTGGAGATCGATCCTAGTGTTATGGACATCATTTCCAAAAATTATGAGAAATTGATTCAGACAAAATTCTACAATGAATTGTATGCACTGGATGCTTACAAAGCAAGCGGTGAAGACAACAGTGCCATCCTTGTAGCTGCTTTTTTCAATAAAGAGGGCATCCCTGCCAAATACGTCAACCCGAAAGATGCCGGCCTTTTGGTCAGCGACAACCCTGGGAACGCGCGCGTATTGCCGGAATCTTTCAAGAATCTCTATGCATTGCGGGATTCGAAAGAAATCATCGTTTTCCCGGGGTTCTTCGGTTATACGAAGGATGGTCAATTACTTACCTTCTCAAGAGGTGGATCGGACATCTCCGGCGCAATCGTCGCCAATGGTGTCAAAGCCAGCCTGTATGAAAACTTTACGGACGTGGATGCCATTTATGTGGCAAACCCTAAAATGGTTAAACACCCTAAAAAAATCAAGCAATTGACCTATCGTGAAATGCGTGAATTATCCTACAGCGGATTTTCAGTCTTCCATGATGAAGCTTTGCAGCCGGCTTTCAGCGCGGGAATCCCGGTAGTCGTCAAAAATACAAACAACCCGGCTGCACCCGGTACCAGCATCACGAGAACGAAGCCTGAAAACAAGCAGATCGTTTCAGGCATCGCGAGCTCGACCGGCTTCATGAGCATCTACATCGGCAAATACTTGATGAACCGAGAAGTCGGTTTCGGCCGCAGAGTATTGCAGATCTTCGAAGATTTCAACCTGAACTTCGAACACATGCCATCCGGTATCGACGATTTGTCGATCATCCTGCGCGCCAACCAGATGACGATGCAGCAGGAGCAAGAGTTGTTGTATCGCTTGAAGAACGAATTGGAAGCGGACGATGTAAATGTCAAGGGCGGCATCTGCTTATTGATGATTGTCGGCGAAGGCATGGTCAATTCCGTCGGGACAGTAGCGAAAGCCTGTACAGCACTGGCTGAAGCGGACATCAACCTGGAAATGATCAACCAAGGTTCATCAGAAGTCAGCATCATGTTCGGAATCGACGAAAAGGACGAAGCCAGAGCAGTCAAAGTGCTTTACGATGCCTTCTTCCCGGCCAAAAAAGATTAGATTAAACCAAAAACGGGGCTGTCTCATAATGAGATAGCCTCGTTTTTCTGGTTTGATGGCAGGGATACCGGGTTGCTCAACTCCGGTGAACGAATGCTGGTCGGAGCTGGGGTCGGAATCGGTGGCTGTTCTCCTGCGAAGCCACGGTGGTCGGAGGTGATGCTTTTTTTGTTGTTTAGCTCCGGCGGAAGGTCTTCTGCCCGGAGCTAATCGTCAGCATAAATTCATTTTTCCATAGAAAAGGGCTGTATCAAACCAGAAAATTCTCTTCTGGTTTGATACAGCCCTGTTTTTATGTTTTCAGCTATCACTAGCATGAGTAAAAATTATTTTTCGTGCGCGAGTCCGCTGCTCGAAGTCTTTGCGGCAGGTTTGGCAGTGCCCTGAAAGTGGTGGGTAGGTATTTTCGCCAACAGCCTCAAGCTGTTCATGATGACCAGTATCGTGCTGCCTTCGTGTCCGACCACCCCGAGCGGAAGGTTGATGAGTTGGAACAGGTTTGATAGGATCAGAATGAGAATGACGGTGATCGAAAAGATGATGTTCTGCATGGTGATTTTTTTCAGCTTCTTCGACAAGCCATAACAATATTCCAACTTATCGAGTTCACTCTTCATCAGTACCACATCCGCTGTTTCCATGGCGATGTCCGTGCCTTCGCCCATAGCGATGCCGATGTCGGCGTTTGCCAGTGCTGGTGCGTCATTCACGCCGTCTCCGACCATGCCGACCAATTTGTATTTCGCCTGCAGATCTTTCAGGATGGTGGTTTTATCTTCGGGAAGACAATTCGCACGGATTTCATCCACACCCAATTGCTTGCCGATCGTCTGCCCGGTTGCTTCATTATCACCTGTAATCATGATCGTATGGACACCATTGGCTTTGAAAAAGGCGATCATGTCTTTTGCCTCTGACTTAGGCGTATCCAATAAAGCGTAATAGGCCACGACCTTGTCATCCTGCGAAACGTAAATGACGGTCTTTCCTTCATTCTGGAGCGCGAAAGCCTCCTTTACGAATGGAGGCTCATTCAGTTCATCGGTTACGACGAAGGTCTTTTTGCCGATTTTCCAATGGCTTCCGAATGCTTCGCCAGCCAAACCGAATCCGGTAAGATCCTGGATTGAATCCATCTGGGACTTCTCATATTCCTTCGTATCGAGATGTTGGACCAACGCGGAAGCGATCGGATGGGTTGATGAGTGCTCCAACGCATAGACGACGGACATGATATGTTTTTCATCTGTGCCTGTCAGATAGCCTGCTTCCGTCACTACAGGTTTGCCTTCCGTCAGCGTGCCTGTTTTGTCGAATGCGATGCAATCCATGGCCGAGAAGTTCTCGATCGCGATGCCACCTTTGAAGAGGATACCGCGTTTGGCTGCATTGGAAATGGCGGAAAGGACAGCAGGAGTGGCCGATGCCACCAATGCGCAAGGGGAGGCGACCGTCAACAGCACCATGCCGCGGTAGAATGATTCATTCCAACCCCAATCCAGGAGGAAATAAAAAACGGCAATCATGACCGGCACAAAAATGAGGACGATTTTTACATAGGTGTTTTCAATGCGGTTGATGAAGCTTGCCGTCTTCGAAGGGGTCTTTTGCGCTTCTTCGACCATACGGATGATTTTGGCGAATAGGGTATCCTTGGATTCTTTCGAGACGGTCATCGTCAGCGCTTCGCTCAAGTTGATTGTGCTGCCGAAGATATCATCGCCGACAGTCTTTTCGACAGGGACGGATTCGCCGGAAATGGCGGCTTCATCGATCAGGCCTTGGCCCGATGCGATCGTGCCGTCGATGGGGATGCTGGCGCCTTTAGGGACCAGTAAGGTATCGCCGACTTTCAGATCCTTGACCGCAACGTCCTCGATTGAACCGTCCGGGTTGATGCGTTTTGCTATTTCAGGGACAATATTCATCAACGCGGTTATCGCTTGGGTACTTTTCTCTGTCGCGTATTCCTCAAGCGAACCGGAGAGCGAGAAGATGAAGATGAGCAGCGCGCCTTCCATCCAGTAACCGATAAGCGAGGCACCGACTGCGGCAAGCACCATCAATATATCGACGTTCAAGTGTTTATTTTCAAATGTATCGATGAATCCTTCTTTTGCTTGCTTATAGCCGCCTATGATGAACGATAGCACGAAAATGATGGCTGCAGCAGTATCAAAGCTTTGCCATTGCAGCACAATGCCAAGAATGATGAGGATGCCGCTGATCATGGTTGCGATCATCGCTTTATTCTTGAATAAGTCTTTCATGATTTGACACTCCTTCCTTATATGCCTTCATGATAGCACTAAAAAAGTCTAGATTATAATCATTATAATCAAACGGAAATGAATCTCATTCTCAATATCCATATTTCTGACATAATTTGAAAGGGTCGAAAATTGCACACAGCAATAAAACCAGAAGGCTAACTTAAAATGACAGATTATAATGATTATCAATAAGAGCTCAAAAAGTTCTGGATGGCAAAATAAAAAGCCATCCCCCAAGAGGATGGCGAAACTGATTTTTCAGATAAACAGGAAATAGACCAGGACGATTGCTCCAAGTACAATCCGGTACCAACCGAACGCTTTGAAGTCGTTGCGTTTCAGGTAACCGATCAGGAACTTGATGGCGACTATCGAAACGAGGAAAGCAGTAAGCATGCCCGACAAGAGAACAGCGAATTCAAGTCCGGTAAAATGAAAACCGAATTTGATGATCTTCAAAAAGCTGATCCCGAACATAATCGGAATGCTCATGAAGAAGGAAAATTCCGTCGCGATGAAGCGGGAAGTGCCCAACACGATGCTCCCCAGAATGGAAGAACCGGAGCGCGATGTACCTGGAATGATCGAGAGTGCTTGGAACAAGCCGATCTGGAAAGCTTTCATATAGGTTAATTGGCTGAAATCGGTGATGCTTGGTTCGCGATCCTTATGCTTGTTTTCGATCACGATGAACAGGATCCCGTAGATGATCAGCGCCAATGCCACAACTGTCGCGTTCAGAAGGTTTTCGTCCGCCCAATCGTTCAAAGGCAAGCCGATGACTCCAGCCGGAATGCAGCCGATGACCACTTTTTTCCAGATATCCCAAGTCTGTGTCTTCTCTTCCTTCGTTTTGCTAGGGGAGAAGGGATTCAGTTTGTGAAAATAGATGACGACTACCGCGAGGATGGCACCAAGCTGAATCACGTAGAAGAACATCTCTTTGAATGCCTGCGAAAGATTCAATTGGATGAACTCTTCAACCAAAATCATGTGTCCTGTGCTGCTGATGGGCAGCCATTCGGTGATACCCTCAACGATGCCGAGGATGATTGCTTTCAGTATTTCCATAAATTCCATATAATATCCTTTCTGTTGTGCATTTTTTTGATACTCCACCATCTAGTATAGCGAAATGAAAAAGATTAGCCAATGCTTTTCATGGATTCTTAAGGAAATGAGGGAGCGTTTTTGAATGTAAGCGGTGCAAAAGAATTTCACAATCCTAGTCTGTTTGTGGTAAAATGAAGTATACCAATTTTCACAAAAGCTCATTTAAATAAGGAAGAGGCGATAGCATGTTTGGCTTTTTTAAGAAGGATGATAAAAAGGGAAAACTGCCAGTTGAAAAGGAAATCTTATATTCACCAGCCAACGGTGTAGTGGTACCTGTTTCGGATGTTGCAGATCCAGTGTTTTCCCAAAAAATGATGGGTGACGGTTTCGCGGTCATACCTGCAGACGGAAACATCTATTCTCCTGCAAAAGGAAAAGTGCTGAGTGTATTTCCGACAAAGCATGCAGTAGGCATTTTGTTGGACAGCGGATTGGAAATTTTATTGCACATGGGATTGGATACGGTTGAACTGAATGGGAAACCATTCGAAATCTTCGTGAAGGAAGGCCAAGCGTTGACTGCGGATACTCTGGTCGCCAAAGTGGATCTGGCGCAACTTCAGGAAGCCGGAAAAGATTCCGCGATGGTCGTCGTCATCACTAATATGGACAAAGTCAAAAACTTCAGCCTGGATGTGACCGGGGAGGCTGCCGTAAAAGCAGAAATCGGAAGCGTCCTGCCGAAGGAATAATCGGAAATATGCAAAAAAGCTTCATCCGGCTGATCGCCGGATGAAGCTTTTTCGTCGCTATGCGTGTAAACAGCCGACACCATGCCGATGACTGGCTGAACGGAACCTGATATATTCTGAACAACCGAGACAACGGCTGTTGCCAACCAACATACAATCCGTTAAGGACGTTTCAGCGAAAAGATCTCCCCGAGCTTTGTATAGTCGTTGCCGGCCAGTCTCGCGACAGGCTCCAATTTGTCTGCCAAAACATACTGTTTCTCCTGATCGAACACCGATTCATCGAAAAGGAAATCTTCGACGCGCAAGATGAACAGATCCGTCAGCACTTTGCCCTCAGCATCCATCAGAGGCACATATTGATGCACCGTGGTTTCCATCCGGATTTTCGCTTCTTTGATGGCGGGTACAGCGACAGTGTGGCTGGCGGTCAACGTCAATTCCGTCAGATCGATTTCGCTCTCTGTGTCCGGCAGCTGAGCGGCCGTCCTGTTCATCTCCTCAACCAAGTCTTCGCTGACGATATGGACGACCCCTTGTCGGGAAGCCAGCAGGTTTTTGGCGGAATCCTTGATTTTCCCGTCATTCCTCAGAATGGCCACGCTAATCAGCGGCAGCACGTTCGAAGCGACACTGAAGAAGCTGAATGGCGCCGCATTGACGACCTGAGTTTCCGGATTCTGGGTGGTGATCCAGGCAATCGGGCGGGGGATGATGCTCCCTGTCAAAAATTTGTACATCTGTTTCGTGTTGAGATCTTCGGTATTATAATGTTGCATGGGATCACTTCTTTCTGTTCAGGATGGTGTCTTCGATCGCTTTTCGTTTTGTTTCCAGGAAATCAGGGAGGGCAAAAGATTCCCCGAGTTTTTCCAGCGGTTCGTCGAGCGTGAAGCCTGGGTGCTCGGTCGCTATTTCGATGCGCAATCCGCTCGGTTCGCGCAGATAAAGGCTTTGGAAATATCCGCGGTCGATGATTTTTTCAACGGTGATCTGACTGTCTTTTGCCTTATCCAGAATCAAATCTAGGACTTTTCGTTCAGGCACGCTGTAGGCGATGTGGTCGATGGCTCCTTTGCCGAGACGGGTAGGCTTCAGGCTAGTGGACAGGATCAAACGACTTTCCTCATCCGGGGAAGGGGTCGGATGGGCTATATGGTTTGTCACCTTCATGCTCAGCACATCGCGGAAAAAGGCTTCCGTTTTTTCCAGGTCGGACACGGTGTAGTGGATGCCTTGGATTCCGATGATTTGGTATTCGGCGGGCACGTCGCTATGGCGCGTAGCCTGATCGGGCGCAATCATTTCGGGCATTTCGACCAAGCTGATTTTCATGTCATCCGGATCCAGAAAAGTGCAGCTAGCTTCATCGTTTCCAATCAAACGAACGGCTCCCGCGGTAAGGCGGTTTCTCCAGAACTGCAGACTGCCTTGAGGTATCTTCAGTAGCACTTCATGGATGTAGCTGTCTTCTTCGTGACGTTGGCCGACTCTCGGCAACTCGAAAAAGGTCAATATCGTACCAGGGGTCCCCTTGTAGTCCCCATAAAAAAGGTGGGGATCTGTCAAATTATCTTGATTGACCGTCTGTTTGACGAGACGCAACCTTAGGATATCGGTGTAAAAAATCTTGTTCTTCTCCGCATCTTTGGTGATGGCGGTGAGATGGTGAAAACCGGAAATCATGTAAGCTCCAACCTCCATTCAAATAATCCATAAGTCGAGTATACAGGAGAGTACCTAAACGAGGTAACTATTCTGCTCAGTGGGGAGGAAGAGCTGGACCCGTGGGTGGAAATAAATGAAACCGACTGAATGATATCAAAAAACCTCCGCGTTCATCAGAACGGGAGGCATATTGTTATTATTTTAGTAGAAGACGCAAACGCACTCTGGCGCGTAGACGTCTTTTTGCAGCAACGTCAATTTGCCGGTTTCTGCATCGCGTTCGAACAAAGTCAGGTTATCGGAATCCTGATGGGCCACGATCACGAATTGACCGCTCGGATCCAAGTTGAAGTCACGCGGGATGTTTCCTTCGGTAGGGACATATTCCACTAATGACAATGTTTCGCCGTCTTCGGATACAGCATAGACAACCAATGAATCATGTCCACGGTTGGAAGCATACACGAATTTGCCGTCTGCGGAAATGCGGATGGCCGCGCCGCCGTTGAACCCTGTATGCTCTTCAGGGATAGTCGTGATGACTTGCAATAATGAGAAAGTACCCGCTGCTGCATCATAAGCCAACACTTCGACATCGCTGCTCAATTCACCGAACATGTAAGCCACTTTACCGTTCGGATGGAAAACCAAATGACGCGGGCCAGTGCCAGGAGTCGCTTTATAGCGGGCAACTTCCGCCAGTTTGCCTTCAGCGGAAACTGTGTAGGTGTATACCTCATCGGTTCCCAAATCACATGAAAGCAAGAATTTTTTGTCAGGGGAAAGTGCGCTGTAGTGCACATGCGGGATGGTTTGGTTTTCATGGATGCTTGAACCTTCATGTTGCGCACGGTCGGTCATCGTGAATGAGCCGTCAGCGTTCTCTTTGTACACAGTCAAATAACCGCCGTGATAATTGGCAGTGAAGATCAATTTTTTGTCTTCATCGAAGTAGATATAGCAAGGCGCAGATCCTTCAGCAGAAATTTCGGCCACCTTGTCATAGGTTCCGTTTTCATTTTTCTTGAAAGAAGTGACGCCGCCGCCTTCGTCCGTTTTGGAAATTGCGTACAGCGTTTCTTTGTCCGCAGATAAGTCCAGGTAAGTAGGGCTGTCGACTTCCGCAATCAAGCGATAATCACGCAATTCTTTTTTATCGGTGTCCAAAATGATTTGATGAACCCCTTTGCTTTCTCTTTTCGTGTAAGAGCCAAGATATAAAACTTGTTCCATCCAAAGACCTCCTAAATATTATGATAATTCCATTATAACAAACGCCCTTCACAATTACAGAAAAAAAAGCTTGGAAAGCAAATAAAGTTGGATTCAACGGCATAATCAATGGTTTGCCAATTAAACTGTGATAGAATAGAAGTTGTAAAAAGTGTCTGAAAAGGAGATATGTCAATGCAAAGCAAAGTAATTCAAATTGGAGAAAAAGCGATAGATATAAAGGAACCGATGATCATCCTGTTCGATGACAGCGCAACGCCAACATTGCAGGAGGTTTCCGTCATCCATCGTTTTGTGGAGCCCCAGGAATGGTTCGAACTGGAAGACGGTGACCGGATTTTGTTTGACGATCAGGAATACCGCATATCCTATGTCGGTACGCATGTCCTGAAAAATCTGCAGTCGATCGGCCATACAACTATGATCTTCAAAAACTGGGATGATGAACGCTTGGAAACGAGCATCTATTTGACCCCTTACATTTTGCCGACAATAACGGACGGCACTACAATTACTTATAAGAAGAAAGATTGAAGGTGAGTCCAATGGAAAGAGCTCCGCGTAGAGGAACTAAATCCGGGAATCGGCTGTCGTGGTTCGAAAGATGGTTTCTGAACAACAAGTTCGTGACTGTCCTGTTGATCACTTTACTGATTCTCCTGATCGTTTTCGTATTTTCAAAAATTTCCTATCTTTTGGGTCCGATAGGCAGCTTCTTCAGTGTCATCGGTTTTCCGCTGATAATGGCGGGCATTTTTTATTACATGCTGAATCCGTTGGTTACGCTGATGGAGAAGCGGGGCATCAAGCGTTTTGTCGGGACGTGGATCGCTTTCGTGCTGGTGTTGCTGATGATGATCTGGGGATTTGCGATCCTGATTCCGATCATCCGCGACCAGACGATAGGCATTGTCCGTGAATTTCCGGCTTATTGGCAGGCGCTCGAGAGCATGACGATTGAATTGGTCAATTATGATTGGTTCACCTCCCTGCAGGATCAGATCAACGAAATCAATTCGGACATCTTCAACACCGTTTCCGCGAAATTGAACGAAGTCTTGTCGAACACGGTCAGCGGGCTAGGCAGTGTCGTTGGATTGTTGACGAATGCGTTTGTGGGAATCATCACGATGCCGATCATTTTGTATTATCTTCTGAAAGAAGGAGATAAGTTGCCGCTCACTTTTCTGCAATTCTTTCCCACAAATCTGCGGGAATCGATCGGAGAACTGCTGAAAAAAATCAACACGCAGATCAGTCAATATGTGCGCGGTCAGATAACGGTCGCCTTCTTTGTCGGGCTGATGTTCGTCATCGGCTATGCCATCATCGGAATGAAATTCGGCATCGTCCTGGGGATACTCGCAGGCTTCCTGAACATCATCCCGTACATGGGTTCCTTTATTGCGATGGTGCCCGCGGTGATTGTTGCGATAGTGGATTCTCCGCTGATGTTGGCAAAAGTGCTGCTTGTTTTCTCGATCGAGCAATTCATCGAGGGGCGCGTCATTTCTCCGCAGGTACTCGGCAGCAATCTCGAAGTCCATCCGGTCACAATCATTTTCGTATTGCTTACGGCAGGAAAACTGTTCGGTCTGACCGGATTCATCTTGGGTATTCCCGGTTATGCTGTCCTTAAAGTGCTGTTCATGCATATTTTCGATTGGTACAAAGAGATTTCCGGGTTGTATTTGGATGAACCGGAAATCGAGGAAGAACCGGAAGAGGATTATGCTCAAGAATAAACGAAACGAAAAGGGGTAATGCTTGATGAACAAAAAGAGATGGATTGCGGTGGCAATCGCGCTTGTGCTTTTCGTGGCATCACTCGGCTCGCAAGTTCTGTCGACCCGGTTGGCTAACCAAACAGAAGATTCACTAAGCCAGCTTACCGGCAATCTGATACCAGGAACGAGTCTGCAGGAAAGCGTTCTGGAAAGCGGCGATGCCAGCAATCGGATCGCAGTTCTGCATATCGAAGGAACCATCCAATCAGGGGCAGGGAGTATGCTGACGGACGGTTCCAGCTATGATCACGACCTTTTTCTGGAGCAATTGAAAGCCATCGAAGAAGATGACACGATCAAAGGGATTTTCCTGATAGTGGATAGCCCGGGCGGCGGGGTATATGAGAGTGCGGAAGCGCACGATAAGTTGTACCGTATAGCTGCTGAGAAGGAACTTCCTGTCTATGCTTCGATGCAAGGAACTGCCGCAAGCGGAGGCTACTACATTTCCGCTGGTGCGGACAAAATTTATGCTACAGCTGAAACGACTACCGGTTCGATCGGTGTCATCATGCAGGCAATCGAATACTCCGGCCTGCTTGAAAAATTGGGTATCGAATACAATACGATCAAATCAGGCAGCCTCAAGGACATCGGGTCGCCGGACCGGGATATGACGGAAGAAGAGCGTGCGTTGCTTCAGGCTTATGTCGATGAGGCCTATCAGCGTTTCGTCACTGTTGTTTCTACGGGAAGGGATATGCCTGAAGAAGAAGTCCGCGCAGTAGCGAATGGCATGATTTATTCGGGAACCCAAGCTCAAGCGCTAGGGTTGGTGGATGAGATAGCCTACACGGATGATGCGTTAAAAGCGATGAAAGCAGCTTATGACCTCGAGGATGCGGAAGTGTTCGACTATACTTCGACACCTGGATTGTTTTCCGATTTTTCTTGGTTGTTCGCTCAGGCGGCTGCCAAACTGACTAGCCAGAACAACCAGACGCTTTCTGAACTGCAACTGCTCCGTGACACTTTTGGGACAACCGCCGCTCCGAGATTGCTTTATCTCTACGGAGGTGAGTGATGATGGAAGAGCAAACCACTACGCATGAAGCACGCTTGGAAGAAATCCGGAAAAAGAAAGTAGCCTGGGAGGAAGCCGAGCGCTTATCCGATCAGCAGGAACGTCCGTTTAACCGCTACCCGGACTACGTATTCGCCGGTTTTTGGATTCGGTTCTTTGCATACCTCGTCGATTTGCTTGTCGTACAGGCTTTGGTGGGGATCCTGATCAAACCGATTTTCGCTTTGGGCGGCATCAGTATGAGCGGGAGTTCTCCCTTAACCTTGTACGGATTTATTCAGTTGCTGATATTTGTCGGGTATTTCATACTGATGACGAAATATACGAACGGCCAAACACTTGGGAAGATGATCTTCGGAATCCGTGTCGTCTGCTTCAAGGAAGAAAAACTCAGTTGGCAGACTATCCTGATCCGCGAGGGCGTTGGCCGCTATATCGGCAAAATCGTGGCTGTGATTTATCTTGTCGCTGCCTTCCAAAACAAGAAACAACATCCGATCGATATGCTTTGCGATACTTCGGTCGTGACGGAAAACAGCATCAGGGCTTTGCAGGAAAGTTACTAGTAGCGAAAACAAATATTGGAAAACGGTATGCGACCGGTGGTTATCGGTCGCATACCGTTTTTATGTTGTGCTGATCTAGTTGGTTTGGGTATGGGTGGGGGAGGAGAGAGCACATAATAGTGTTGAACTCCGGCGAGGCCGTCGTTCATCGAAGAAGCGCTTTGAAATGCAGCCTGTCCTCCGATGAGCACGGCCTCGTCGGAGGACACATAGGAATGTGGATCTGTCCTCCGACGAATCCGTCGTTCACCGGAGGACAGAGTGAATATTTGTCAGCCTGCAGCCTCGGCAGTCCACTTTTTCCTACTTGCAAATTTTTCTGCAAGTGTTATACTTGTTATATAACGAACAGGAGGGGTAAAAATGTTCATCGAAATTCTTCCGAACAGCGATACGCCGATCTATACGCAATTGATGTACCAAATCAAAATTGGGATCCTCAAACGGGAATGGTCATTTGGTGATGGATTACCGAGCGTCCGTAGCCTGGCAAGCGAACTGGGCATCAACATGCATACCGTGAACAAAGCTTACAATCTGTTGGCGGACGAAGGCGTCCTGGAAAAAAACCAGAAGGGCTATTTCGTCAGCGAGCGCGCAGCGATGGCGTCAAACGAACGTACGAAAGCGGCAATTCAGGATAAGCTCAAGGAAATCCTGATCGACAAACAGATTTTTGAGGTCAATGAAGAAACGTTCAACGGCTGGTTGAACGAAATCAAGAAAGAGCTGGAAGGCGAGGAAAAAGCAGATGCTGATATTTAGTTGGTTCATGGTGATACTATTTTTGATTATTGGGGTCGTCAACGGCATTACGCCATATTACAGCCGGTTAAGTACACCGTTTGGAGTGACGGTTCCGACATCGCATCAAAAGGACCCTTATGTTTTGAAGCTGAAAAAAGCCTACCTGTACCAAAATGTGGTCGGGAGTATTCTGCTCGCTGCTCCAATCTTTTTCTTTCTTCGCTGGGATGATCAGGAGAAAGTGGAGATGTTCTCCAGCATCTATGTGACGGTTGCGATGTTCGTTTTCATCTTCCTGTCCTTCCTTCTCTATCTGCAGAAACGGAAACAGCTCCGCAGTTGGAAAACAGCAAACGACATCAAAATTGAACCGAAAAAGGCCAAAATCGTCATCGATACCGGCTATCAAAAAGATCTGAAGGTGGTCTCCCATTCGGTCTTCGTTTCGGCTCAATTGTTCATCCTGTTGGTGACGGTGGCGGTCACGCTCTATTTCTATGACCTGATACCCGAGCGTTTCCCAGTTCACTGGAACAGCTCGAATGAACCGGATCGGATTGTCGATAAAACGTATGTGAATGTATTCATGTTGCCGGCGATACAATTGTTGATGGTTCCGATGATGTTTTTCAGCCACTATTCCTTCATCAAATCGAAACAGAAGATTTCGCCCTATCTGTCAGACCTCTCCAGCAAGCAGAGCAAATTGTTCCGTCAGGCTTGGTCCTATTACTTCCTGGTCGTGACGGTGCTGACGCAGCTCTTGTTGAGCGGCATCCATTTCTTTTCCTTGTTCTTCGCAGACAAGGGTGCCCAGTGGGTCATCGGTATGACGATTCCGTTCGTGGTCATCATAGTTGGGTACAGCGTCTATCTGACCTGGAAATACGGCCAAGGCGGCGAAAAGCTGTTCCTGAACGAAGCGGGTGAACTGCCTGATGAAGTGACGGAAGCGGATGAAGAGCGCTACTGGAAGTGGGGAGTATGGTATTACAACCCGGAAGATCCATCGATATTTGTCGAAAAACGCTTCGGTATCGGCAGTACGCTGAATATGGCCAGATGGCAATCATGGGCTTTCGTCGCCGGTCTGTTGGCCTTTGTAGTGCTGACGATCGTACTTTCATTCGCGATGGAATAGTAATCTGTCAAAGCAAAGAACAGAAGGTTGCATCATTCTGATGCAGCCTTTTTTGTGATGCCACACTCAAAGGAATACAGGATGATGTCCGATAATGCGGAAGAATCGGACAAGCGGCATGCGTCATCTTATGGGGTTGTCCGATAATGCGGAAGAATCGGACAAGCGGCATGCGTCATCTTATGGGGATGTCCGATAACGCGGAAGAATCGGACAACTAGGGCGCTATAGCCAAAAAAGAGGAGCTTCCCCATTCTGGGGCAGCTCCTCTTCTTCGATTTACTTTTCGATCTTTTTGTTGTGTTGGGCAATGGCCATATCGACGATGCGGTTTGCCAAATGGATATTGCGGACCAACAGCGGCCCGTGGAAATAGGAACAGAAGACATTTTTGTAGCGTGCGCCTTCGGTCTTATCTTCGCCGTTGTTGCCCATGCCTTTTTCGACTTTTCCGAGCGGACGCATATTTTCGCCAAGGAAGGTCCGTCCGTTATGATTTTCGAAACCCTCATAGGTCTCATTGAATTCCTCGCTGCGGATCGTGATGTCACCGATGAACCGGTTGTTGTCCTGGCTCAATGTATAGTGATCCAAGGCGCTGATGCCTGGGATCTTATTGCCGGATGCATCCATATAATAATGCCCCAACAATTGGTAGCCGCCACAGATGGCCAATACAACGCCGTCGTTTTCGATATATTCCTTGATTCCTTCCGCTTTAGCCTGAATGTCTTTTGAGACGATGAACTGTTCGTAATCCTGGCCCCCTCCGAAAAAGACGAGGTCATATTTTTCGGGATCAAACGGTTGGTCCAAACTGATGATCTCCGTTTCGAAATCGATGCCTTTTTCACGGGCACAGTATTGGAGCATCAACAGATTCCCGTTGTCGCCGTAAGTGTTCAGCAGGTTGCCGTACAAGTGGCAAATACGTAGTCGCATTTATTTCATCCTTTCCGCTATATAGCCTTGGTTCGCCAGCTCTTTACGGAGTTGCAGCACAGCGGTGTAAGTTGCCATCACATAGATTTTTTTCGTCGGAGCCGTTTTGAAAGCTTTGATGACATCGGTGATTTCCGGTAAAACTTCCAGTTTTTCTTCAGGTATACCGGCAACTTTCATCCGTAAGGTCAACTCTTTTTGGCGGATGCCGCTGACGGTTACTTTCGGGATGTCAAAATCCAAAAACTTCTCGTAATTTCCGTCCCAAATCCAACTGACATCGGTTCCGTCTGCCGGGCGGTCATTAAGGATCGACACGACGCTGAATGGCTCGTCTTCGTAATGGAGGAGGTCGATGACCTGATTCAGGCCGACCGGATTTTTGATCAGGTTCAGGATTATTTCCTTGTCGTCGACTGTGATCGTTTCCTGACGGCCAAATTTTTGCTGGGCAGCCGAGAAACCTGCCTGGATCTCTTCCGGAGTCAAACCAAAGTGTTTGCCGACTGAATAGGCAGCCAAGGCGTTGTAGACGTTATAGAGACCGGCGACATTCGTGTGGAACGGATGGCCATCGATTTCAAATGAAGAACTCTTGTGCGTCAATTTGTCCACTTTGGTGACAGCATAAGCCAGCTCTGGACGTTTGAAATCGCAATGTGGGCAGTAGTATTTCCCGAGGTTGCTGTAGGTATTAAATTTATAGCGCAAAATGTGCTGGCATTTCGGACAAAGCACGCCGTCCGTGTTGTAATGCGCAAGGGTATCGCCATCCGGTTCATGGTTGAAGCCGAAGTAGATCTGCTTGTTGACCAACTCTTTGGAGTTGAAAATCGGGCTGTCCCCATTCGCCAAGATGACGGCATCCGGTGCGAGCGCAGCGCCATCGACCATTTTTTGGTAGATTGTGTAGATTTCACCGAACCGGTCCATCTGATCACGGAAAACATTCGTGTTGACGATGACTTTCGGCTTGATGAACTTTGTAACCTTAACCAGGCTGGCTTCATCGACCTCCAGAACAGCAAAGGCTCTTTCCTTTTTTACTTTTCGCGAATAGCCTTCCAGGAACGAGGAGATGATGCCTTGCTCCATGTTGGCGCCTGTCGGATTCGTCAGGATATGTGGGTATTTTTGCTGCAGGACGTGATAAGTCAAAGATGTCGTCAGCGTCTTGCCGTTCGTGCCTGTGATGATGACGACATCAAAATTTTCAGAAAGGTGTTGCAAAACGTCGGGATCCAATTTGACGGCCAGTTTACCTGGCAGGCTGGTTCCGCCTTTTGTGAATGTCTGAAGACCCCACTGGGCGATTTTCCCGATATTGATTGCTAGTGAACCGCGGATAGTCAAATAAATTCGCTCCTTACTTATGTATCTCTTGCCATCATAGCATATAACAAGGCTTTTTTCGATAGCGTTAGTATAGCAGAAATTGCCCGGATTGAATATTTTTAGATGCCGCTTCGTGTCAGGAATTGGTGTTCCGATTGCATCTGGAGGGCTGCTGAGCGTGAATTTTATTGACTTTGGAGCCATTTCCTACTATCATTATACGGGATGTTATTCAGTTTTTTTATCATTCGGTAATCTTACCGGAATGGAATGATGAAGGTGAGATAATAGCGGGTCGGAAGCAGGATGACATAAGAGCATCCTTTCTTTTTGCAGGAAATTCCGGCCGATTTATGAAAAAATAGGCAAGTCGCTGTTGGAAAGGTGGACATAATGGCACAGTTATTTTTTAAATATGGGGCGATGAACAGCGGGAAATCGATCGAGATCCTGAAGGTTGCCTACAATTATGAAGAGCAGAACAAATCAGTGATGATCTTTACGAGCGCAATCGATGACCGCGATGGCGTAGGCTATGTTTCTAGCCGGATCGGTTTGAAGCGCGAGGCCACTCCGATTGCGGATGATACGGATGTGTTTTTGGAAGTCAGCAAAAATCCAAAAAAGCCAGCCTGCATTTTGATTGATGAATCCCAATTCCTATCCAAAGCGCATGTCATCCAATTAGCGCGCATCGTGGATGAATTGGGAATCCCGGTGATGGCGTTCGGATTGAAGAATGATTTCCAGAACGAATTGTTCGAAGGCTCCAAATATCTGTTGCTCTACGCGGATAAGATAGAAGAAATCAAGACTATCTGCTGGTACTGTCATAAAAAAGCGATCATGAACATGCGTGTCGTGGATGGAAAACCAGTATATGCCGGCGAACAGATCCAGATCGGCGGAAACGAATCCTATCTTCCCGTCTGCCGTAACCATTACCACCATCCGCCCTTGGCCTAGAACAGATACTCAGAAACATAAAAAGAGGAGTTTGAAAAAGTTATGTATGATCAATTAGATGCATTCATTATCCGTTATGAAGAGCTTTCCGAATTGTTGAGCGATCCGGAAGTCCAGGCTGACACAAAACGGTTCTTGGGATTGACCAAAGAAGAAGCAGGGCTGCGCGAGAAAGTCGCGACCTTCAATCGCTATAAAGAAGTGGAAGGAGAAATCTCCGACACAGAAGAAATGTTGTCAGAAAAGTTGGATGACGACATGGCTGCTATGGCCAAAGAGGAATTGAACGACTTAAAGAAAGAGAAGACCGAGCTTGAAGAGCGCATCAAAGTTTTGTTGCTCCCTACAGATCCGAATGATGACAAAAATATCATCATGGAGATCCGTGGGGCTGCCGGCGGGGATGAGGCTGCTTTGTTCGCTGGGAAGCTGTTCACAATGTACAGCAAATTCGCTGAAAGCCATGGCTGGCGCGTTGAGGTCATGGATGCGAACATTACCGGCATCGGCGGTTACAAAGAGATCATCCTGATGATCAGCGGAAACGGTGCCTATTCCAAACTGAAATACGAGAGCGGTGCACACCGTGTTCAACGTGTCCCGGAAACAGAATCTCAAGGACGTGTGCATACCTCCACTGCCACCGTTGTCGTCTTGCCGGAAGCGGAAGATGTCGAATTGAACATCGAAGACAAAGACATCCGCACAGATATCTACCATGCCAGCGGAGCCGGCGGACAGCACGTCAACAAGACTGCATCCGCGGTCCGTTTGACTCACTTGCCGACCGGAATCGCCGTTGCCATGCAGGATGAGCGATCCCAAATCAAAAACCGCGAGAAAGCGATGAAAATTTTGCGCACGCGTGTCTACGACAAAATTTCTTCAGATGCACAATCAGAATACGATGCGACGCGTAAATCCGCAATCGGTACAGGCGATCGTTCCGAACGGATCCGCACCTACAATTTCCCGCAAAACCGTGTCACGGATCACCGTATCGGCTTGACCTTGCAAAAGTTGGATACGATTTTAAGCGGAAAATTGGATGAAGTCATCGATGCGTTGATCATGGCAGATCAAACGCAAAAATTGGAGTCCTTAAACAATGGGTCAATCTAAGGAGCTCACTTACCAGCAAGCATTGCAGAATGGCGCGCTTTTTTTGGAACAAAACGAGAAAAGTCCGTTGGCTGCTGAAAGGCTGCTTTTGGATCGCTTGGGTTGGACGAAAACGGATCTTTTGATGCGTTTTGCCGAGACGATAACGGAGCAGCAATACAAGCAGTATTTCAGCGACATAAATGAGTATGTCGCTGGCAAACCGATCCAGTACATCGTAGGCGTCGAGTGGTTCTATGGGTATCCCTTGAAAGTCACTGAAGCTACGTTGATTCCACGCCCGGAAACGGAAGAGCTCGTGCAACGGGCGCTAAAATGCCTGGAAGGGAAAGGGCCGCAGAAGGTCCTCGATATCGGGACAGGGTCCGGCGCCATTGCCATTGCGATGAAGAAGGAACGCCCGCAGGATGAAGTGACAGCCACCGACATTTCTGAAGAAGCGTTGGCCGTTGCGAAAGAGAACGCGGAGCAACTGGATGCCGACATCCGTTTCCTACAAGGGGATCTGCTGGAACCCGTTCAGCTGGAGACCTTCGACTGCATCCTCAGCAATCCGCCTTACATCAGCGAAGATGAGATCGGTTTGATGGACCGCTCCGTTTTGGAGTACGAACCGCATTCGGCTTTGTTCGCTGACCACGACGGATTGGACCTATACCAAAAGATGGCTTTCACGCTGCCGTTCCATTTGAAAACGGACGGATGTCTGTTCCTGGAAATTGGGTTCAGCCAAGGCGAAAAACTGTTGGAACTCTACAAAAAAGCTTTCCCGGATAAAACGGTCACGATCGAAAAAGATCTGTCCGGCCTCGATCGCATGCTCATAGTCAAATAAGAAAAGCTGAACGGGTTCGTTCAGCCCTGAATGAAATTTAGGAAATTGGGCCGACTGAGCATCGTAGAGCGCAATAGGCCCAATTTATCTAATTTCCGAAGGGCTAACCCGTGAAGCTAGCCAACTGACTTATTAAGCATATCTATGAAGAAAAGAGTCGCCTGTTATCCATGGGCAAAAAATGGCTGCGGGCAATTGCCCCAGCTATTTTTTTACCTGAACAGCGACCTTGCAAGTCAAAATATCCAGAAAGGAGCATTTACTATGGAAACGAAATTATACGACACATCAACGATTGATGAGGCAGCCGAGTTGCTGAAAGCCGGACAATTGATCGCCTTCCCGACAGAGACTGTCTACGGCTTGGGCGCTATCGCATCAAATGATGAAGCCGTCAAAAATGTATATAAAGTGAAAGGAAGGCCCAGTGACAATCCCTTGATTGTTCATGTATCTGATCGGGATATTGCTCAGTATGTAGCTTTTGTTCCGCAACAGGCAGAAGCTTTGATGGAGGCTTTTTGGCCGGGTCCATTGACGTTGATTTTTCCGATGAAAGAAGGGGTTTTTGCGCCTACCGTTACCGCAGGCCACAAAACCGTCGCGCTGCGGATGCCCGATCAAGAGCAGACGCTGGAATTGATCAGAAAAACCGGCTTTCCTTTGGTAGGACCGAGCGCGAATACATCAGGCAAACCGAGCCCGACGACAGCCCAACATGTGATGCACGACCTATCGGGAAAAATTGCGGGAATCCTTGATGGCGGAGAAACGCAGATCGGTTTGGAATCCACCGTACTGGACTTGACCAATGCCGAAGGACCTGTCATTTTGCGCCCGGGTGCCATCACGGAAGTGCAGCTGGAGCCGATCATCGGCAAACTGTCAAGCAGTGCGCAAACAACAAATGAAGCGGAGGCTCCGAAAGCGCCAGGGATGAAGTACCAACATTATGCTCCCGCGCAACCGGTCGTGCTCGTCGATGGAACGGCTGCTGATTGGGAAGCCGCCATTGAGGAGTATCGCGGTGAAGGCAAGGAAATCGGCATTTTGGCATCCGATGAACAACTGGCTGCCCATAAGCATGCAGCGCTAGCTACCTATTCATTGGGATCGAAGAATGATGTGGCGGCAGCATCGCAGCGTCTCTATGCCGGATTGCGTTATCTGGATGAACAGCCGATCGATGTGATTTTGGCAGAGGCTTATGACCTTGGCGGCCTCGGGAAGGCATTCATGAATCGTCTGGAAAAAGCGGCTTCTTCAAAATATCCGAAAAAACAGGCGGAATAATCGCCTAATATCCGTCTTTAGCTTACTTTTTATACAAAATATCCAAATTCAGGAGCTTATATGTTTTATTTCTGAAAAATTATGCTATACTCAACTTACATTTTTTTATGTTTAAAATTTTGGAATAATGTGATGGAAGGGTGCAAACATGGATAAAGAATTATTTGCAGCAATTGATAAAGAACGCGAAAGACAAGAGAACGGAATCGAGCTGATTGCTTCCGAAAACTTTGTATCTGAAGATGTTATGAGAGCACAAGGCAGCATCTTGACCAACAAATATGCTGAAGGCTACCCTGGTCGTCGTTACTATGGTGGTTGCGAGTTTATCGATATCATCGAAAATTTGGCGATCGATCGCATTAAAGCAATTTTTGGTGCAGAATATGCCAACGTACAACCCCATTCCGGTTCGCAAGCAAATATGGCAGCTTACCGTGCATTAGTTCAACCCGGCGACAAAATCTTGGGTATGGACCTGAGCCATGGCGGCCACTTAACGCATGGCGCATCCGTGAACTTCAGCGGCCAGACATATGACTTCGTTGCTTATGGTGTGGAAAAAGAATCAGAAACAATCAATTATGACACTGTCAGAGAGATTGCCCTGAAAGAACAACCAAAATTGATCGTTGCCGGCGCCAGTGCTTACCCACGCGCAATCGATTTCAAACGTTTAAGAGAAATCGCTGATGAAGTCGGCGCTTACTTCATGGTCGATATGGCTCATATCGCAGGACTTTGCGCAACAGGACATCACCAAAATCCTGTTGAATATGCCGACATCGTAACCACCACAACACATAAAACGCTTCGCGGCCCGCGCGGCGGCGTCATCTTAGCCAAAGAAGAATTCGGCAAAAAGTTGAACAGTGCTGTCTTCCCAGGCATCCAAGGTGGTCCTTTAGAGCACGTCATCGCTGCTAAAGCTGTTTCGTTCTTTGAAGCTGCAACACCAGAGTATACTGAATATATCGGACAAGTCATCAAAAATGCCCAGGCAATGGCTGATGTCTTCAATGCATCCGACCTGCGCGTCATCAGTGGCGGAACAGATAATCATTTATTATTGTTGGATGTTACAAGCAGCGGCTTGAACGGAAAACAAGTAGAAAAATTGTTGGATACAGTTGAAATCACTGTCAACAAAAATACGATTCCTTTCGAAACGCTAGGCGCCAACAAAGCCAGCGGAATCCGTATCGGCACACCTGCCATCACAACTAGAGGCTTGAAGGAAGCAGAAGCACGCAAAGTTGCTGAATTGATCGTGGAAACTATCCAAAACCACACAGATGAAGCGAAATTGGATGAAGTCCGTGCGGCTGTCAAAGCCATCACGCAAGCTTTCCCATTGCACAAAAAATTAGCTGCAACTGAAGCGTAATAGATTACTGAAGAGCTGCCTCTATGAGGCGGCTCTTTTCTTCGGTCTGCGTACTTTGTCGGCTGAACGCAGATTGAAGCATACCGAAGAGCCGACGACCTCATCATTTATCCCAAAAAACAAGCACAACCAGGCCTGTTTCATCCCTAAACATATCGTTCAGTGTTTTCTCATTGTTTTATTTCTGGTATTTACAGCGGTTTTCCATTACAATAGGTTGAGCAAAAATAGGAAAGTGGGGCAAAAGTATATGGGAGAATTCCATGTAATGAATCACCCGTTGATTCAACACAAATTAACAATCATCCGCGAGAAAGAATGCGGAACAAAGGTTTTCCGTGAGGTAGTAAGCGAAATCGCGATGTTGATGGCTTATGAAGTAACAAGGGATATGCCTTTGGAAGACATCGAGATCGAAACGCCATTGGTGAAAACGACTCAAAAAACGTTATCAGGTAAAAAGGTTGCCATCATTCCGATCCTGCGTGCAGGTTTAGGGATGGTCGATGGTTTCTTGGCGATGCTGCCTGCTGCAAAAGTTGGCCATATCGGCATGTACCGTGACCATGAGACATTGGAGCCAGTAGAATATTTCGTGAAATTACCGACTGACATCCAAGAACGTCAATTGTTCATCGTTGACCCAATGTTGGCGACAGGCGGATCAGCCATCGCGGCTATCGAAGCGTTGGAAAAGAGAGGCGCATCACCATCATCCATGAAGTTCATCTGCCTTGTGGCAGCTCCTGAAGGAGTGGAAGCATTGCACGCGGCTTATCCGGATGTGGATATCTATGCAGCTTCTTTGGATGAAAGATTGGACGAAAACAGCTACATCCTTCCTGGTTTGGGTGACGCTGGCGACCGATTGTTCGGCACAAAATAAGCGTTCAAAATGGCATTGAGACAATTGTGTCCATAATTGTCGAACAGTCAATATTATCATGAGAACGATCTTCCCAGTTACATAATCTTGAAAAATAAAAATAAAGAGCTGAGCCAGATATCCGATGGGTATTTCTGGCTCAGTTTTTTTGTGCAAGTTAAGTTTGTTATACTTCAATCGCGTAAGGTTATCGTGCCGACGGGTTTGAAGGGTAGCATCAAAGGCAATAAATTTGCTTTTATTTCCCCAGTTGAATCACTTTTTGTTCAGCGTTCGGATTTTCAGAATCCTATAAGTATATTTATATATCGAGTATGTATGATTATGAATGCGGTATCTTTTCATCATTTTCATGAAAAGGCTGATAATATCCTTATATTCCGTAGATTTGCTTTGAATTTCGATAAAGTTGGTGTTATGATTAGCGATGTTGAACAGATATGCAAAGAAACTTATGAAATAGCCACTTATTGTGACTAGAGTATGGCAGGTCCAGCTAAATTAGTTGTCTACTTTTACGAATGTCTTTTAAAATAATGTAGCGTGGACTGGGTTTGGCATAGCTGTTTTTTTATTTGTATTGAAAAGAGGTGAAAATATTGGAAGCTGAATCTAAAGTCATCCATTTTATGGGATTGGGTTTCAGTTTGAATATCATCATAAGTGTATTGGCGACTTGCATCATTGTTTTTTTATTTTGTTTTATTGCTACCCGGAAACTGGCAGTGAGGCCAACATCCAAAAGCCAATTGGCTATTGAATATTTGGTTGATTTTATCCGGAACATGATTTCCAGCTCGCTTCACTGGAAAGTCGGGCAACAATTCCACTTGTTGGGATTCACTTTGTTCCTATTTGTATGGGTTGCCAATATGTTGGGGCTTGTGTTCATCTTGAACATCGATGGCTACTCCTATTGGAAGAGTCCGACAGCCAGTCCAATCGTCACATTAGGCTTGGCCTTGATGGTGATTTTACTGACGCATTACTTTGGTATCAAGGAGAATGGGTTCAAGGAATATTTCATGAACAGCTATGTTCGCCCGGTTGCACCTCTCATGCCTATCAAAATTTTGGAGGAATTCACGAACACTTTGACATTGGCGTTGCGTCTTTACGGAAATATTTATGCCGGTGAAATTTTATTGGGATTGATTGCTTCATTAGCGAATTCATACGGCTTGTTGACTTGGGTGGTCGGGATTCCTCTCCAAATGGTTTGGCAAGGATTCTCCATCTTTATCGGATCCATCCAAGCCTTCGTCTTCACTACGTTGACTATGGTTTACCTCGCTCATAAGATCGAAGCGGAATAAATTGCTGATCCATGAGCTTAATAAGTGCGCATTATTATATGAGAAAAAGGAGATTATTATTATGAACTTTATAGGAGCTGCTATTGCGGTTGCCGGTGCGGCAATCGGAGCATCATTAGGAAACGGAAAGGTTATTTCTACTACAATCGAAGCGATCGCAAGACAACCGGAATTGCAAAGCAAACTACAAACTTTGATGTTCATCGGTGTCGGTTTAATCGAAGCTGTTCCCATCATGGCGGTAGTTATAGCTTTCTTACTGATTTTCCAATAATAGGGACCAGCAAGACAGATAACTACAGGAGGGATGAGAATGACAGCCAATCTCGTATTGGGAGAGATTACCGCATTAGGTGATACGATTGTCACGCTGTTGTCATTTCTGATATTGATGGCTCTTATCAAAAAATTCGCATGGAAGCCTTTGATGAAGATCTTAACGGATCGGGAAGAAATGATACACACAAATATTGATAAAGCGGCAACGGCGCGCGAGAATGCCGAGAAGAAACACGCGGAAGTCGATGCGCAGCTGATAGAAGTCAGAACAACAGCGAGCGATATTTTAAACAGAGCTCAAGCAGAAGGCAATGAAATACAAAAGAGCATCATCAAAGAAGCAAAAGAAGATGCACTCCGGATCAAACTAGTGACCCAAAAAGAGCTCGAACTCGAAAGAAAACAAGCTCTTGAAGGATTACGCGCCGAAATCGGAGTCATCTCACTGGAAATCGCTGAAAAGATCCTCGGCAAGGAGATCAACCATGCAGATCAACAGACTTTGATCGAAGCGTTCATTGAAGGGCTGGATGATTGATATGGAAAAGGACGGTAAAGCAATCGCTACTGTAGAAGCCTATGTGCAAGCCTACTATAACCGCCTGACAAACTCGAAGATTGCGGATAGACTCTATCTCGATCTATCGCAGTTAAAGGATGCCTTCAATCACGCAGACGCCGCAGCGGGAGAGAAGCCAAATCTTGATTTGGCAGTGAAGTATCTCGCTCCCGAGACGCTTCAGTTTCTCGAAGGACTCCAAGATAACCTTGATAACGAAGGTATCTTGGCTTCCGTCAAGGCGTTCAATGCACTGTACGAAAATAAAAAAGAGTTCGTGAATATGAAGTTGACTTCTGCTGTTCCTTTAACGGCAGAACAAAAGTCGCGCATCATGGATAAAATGGAAAAAAGAATCGGGGAAGCGACCTTCTTTGTGACTGAAGTGGTCGATCCCTCGGTGATGGGCGGCGTCCGGTTGGAGTCGGAGAATCATTATTTCGACAATACCATCGCTACAAAGTTGAAAGAAATGAAGAGACATATCCTAAAAGATTAATAGGGTTGAAGAGGTGAATAATGTGGCTACTGAAAACGAAGATTTGAGTTCATTGATCAAAAATAGGATCAACACTTTTCAATCTGTATCAGAGTTTGAAGAAATTGGGAAAGTTACCTACATCGGTGATGGAATCGCACGCGCGAAAGGTTTGGAGAACGTTATGTCTGGTGAATTGTTGGAATTTTCCAACGGTTCCATCGGTATGGCCCAAAACTTGGAAATGACGGATGTCGGTATCATCATTTTTGGAGCTTATGAAAATATCCATGAGGGCGATATCGTCAAACGCACAGGCAAAATCATGGAAGTACCGGTCGGAGATGCTTTGATCGGGCGTGTTGTGGATGCGTTAGGCAGCCCAGTGGATGGCTTAGGCAGTATCGAAACGACCGGCACAAGACCGGTTGAAAATGCAGCGCCGGGCGTTATGGATCGTCAGTCCGTCAGAGAACCTCTTCAGACAGGCCTAAAAGCATTGGATGCTTTGGTACCTATCGGTCGAGGCCAACGCGAGCTGATCATCGGTGACCGCAAAACCGGGAAAACAAGCATCGCAATCGATGCAATCATCAACCAACGAGGAAAAGATGTTATCTGCATCTACGTCGCAATCGGACAAAAGGAATCGACAGTCCGTAATATGACGGAAACATTGAAAAAATATCATGCAATGGATTATACGATTGTCGTGACCGCCAGTGCTTCTCAATCCGCGCCGATGCTCTATATCGCGCCTTACGCTGCTACAGCTATGGCTGAGGAGTTCATGCACAAAGGCAAACACGTACTCATCGTATACGATGATCTTTCTAAGCAGGCAGCTGCTTACCGCGAAATGTCCTTGCTGTTGCGCCGTCCGCCAGGTCGCGAGGCGTATCCAGGGGATGTCTTCTACTTGCACTCCCGTCTGTTGGAACGCTCGGCAAAATTGAACGATGAGTTGGGCGGCGGTTCAATCACCTCCCTTCCGATCGTAGAGACGCAAGCTGGGGATATCTCCGCTTATATTCCGACGAACGTCATCTCCATCACGGATGGTCAGATTTTCCTGGAAAGCGATTTGTTCTTCTCGGGAATCCGTCCGGCTCTATCTGCCGGTTTGTCCGTTTCCCGTGTGGGTGGGTCTGCTCAAATCAAAGCCATGAAAAAAGTATCAGGAACATTGCGTATTGATTTGGCCAGCTATCGCGAACTGGAAGCATTCACCCAGTTCGGTTCGGATTTGGATGTTTCCACACAGAAACGCCTTAGCCGCGGCCGCAGAACCGTCGAAATACTGAAGCAGGACTTGCACAAGACCTTGGATGTCGAAAAACAAGTTCTCATTCTCTATGCATTGACGCATGGATATATCGATTCCATTCCGGTACAGGACATCGAACGATATGAGTCTGAGCTGTTCAAATTCGTCAAAATGTCCTATCCGAATCTGTTCTCCATCATTTCGGAGACAAAAGACTTGCCGCCTACGGAAGACCTGGATGAAGCATTGAGTGCATTTGCGAGCATCTTTATTCCGCATGTCGAGTAGATTGGTCAGCATGAACAGATAATATTGAGGTGATAATATGGCAGAGTCTTTAATAGACATCCGGAAACGCATTTCTTCCACAAAGAAGACAAGTCAAATAACAAGCGCCATGCAAATGGTATCTGCCTCCAAACTGATACGTGCCGAACAAAAGGTGCGGGGATATCAGCTTTATGCAGCAAAAATACGCGAAATCGTAACACATATAGCCAGCACACAATTATCTTTGATTGAGGAACATGGCCACGTATCAGCGAGCGACCAGGTTCTGGTCGATTTTCATGATATGTTGATCGAACGTCCGGTCCGTAAAACGGGCTATCTGATCATTTCTTCCGATAAAGGCTTGGCAGGAGGATACAACAGTTCGATCCTTAAAGCGACAAAAGATATGCTTGCGATCGACCATGCTTCAAACGATGAGTTTGTTGTGCTGTCGGTCGGTGGTGCGGTCGCTGATGATCTCAGAAAGAGCGGCATCGAAGTTGCGTTCGAAATCAGGGATTTGAACGACCAACCCAGCTTTACGGAAGTCAGTGATATCGTAGTGAAGGCTATCCAGCTTTATCGTGATGGTGCGTTTGATGAGTTGTATGTTTGCTACAAACATCATGTCAACGCTTTGATCTCCGAGTATAGGGCTGAAAAAATGCTGCCATTGACGGACTTGGATTCCCATGAAGCGGTCGGTTACGAAGTCGATTATCTTTTTGAACCAAACAAAGAAGAAATTTTGGAAATTTTACTTCCGCAATATGCGGAAAGTTTGATTTACGGCGCCATTATCGATGCTAAATCATCCGAGCATGCTTCACGCATGACGGCCATGAAGAGTGCCACAGATAATGCGACCAATATGATCAACGATATGACGATTCAATACAACCGAGTGAGACAGACTGCAATCACGCAAGAAATCACCGAGATCGTCGGTGGAGCTTCTGCTCTGGAAGAATAGAAAATGGGAGGAAAAGGCATGAAAAAAGGTCATATTGTACAAGTAATCGGGCCGGTAGTCGACGTTGGCTTCCCATTGGAAGAAGGTGTCCCGGACATCCGCAATGCGCTGATCGTACACAAAGCGCCCAAAGCTGGGAGTAATGAAGAAGGAGAAACCATCGTGTTGGAGGTTTCGCTTGAACTGGGGAATGGTGTGGTTCGCGCAATCGCAATGGAGTCGACTGATGGTCTGCAAAGAGGGTTGACTGTTGTCGATACCGGCGCACCCATCAAAGTGCCGGTTGGTTTAGGCACATTAGGCCGTGTGTTCAACGTGTTGGGTGAGGCGATCGATTTGAAGGGCGATATCCCTGATGATTTCCGTCGTGAATCCATCCACAGAAAAGCACCGACTTTTGATCAATTGAGCAGTAACTTTGAAATCCTGGAAACAGGCATCAAGGTCATCGACTTACTGGCGCCTTATCTGAAAGGCGGAAAAATCGGCCTCTTTGGTGGAGCCGGTGTCGGTAAGACGGTACTGATCCAAGAATTGATCCATAACGTAGCCGAACAGCATGGCGGCATCTCCGTGTTCACTGGTGTCGGTGAGCGTACGCGTGAGGGAAATGACCTTTACCACGAAATGCAGGAGTCAGGCGTCGGTGAAAAGACGGCCATGGTATTCGGTCAAATGAATGAGCCGCCTGGTGCACGTATGCGTGTCGCCTTGTCCGGTTTGACGATGGCGGAACATTTCCGTGATGAAGAAAAACAGGATGTGCTGTTGTTCATCGATAATATTTACCGGTTCACCCAAGCTGGTTCCGAAGTTTCCGCGCTATTGGGCCGGATGCCTTCAGCAGTAGGGTATCAACCGACGTTGGCAACAGAGATGGGCCAACTTCAGGAACGGATCAGTTCCACAAAAGATGGTTCAATCACTTCCATCCAAGCAATCTATGTACCGGCGGATGACTATACCGATCCGGCACCTGCAACAACCTTTGCCCATTTGGATGCAACAACCAACTTGGAGCGTAAACTGACTGAGCAAGGGATTTATCCCGCTGTGGATCCGTTGGCTTCCTCTTCAAGTGCTTTATCTCCGGAAATTGTCGGGGATGAACATTATGACGTTGCCACGAAAGTGCAACGCATTCTGCAACGTTATCGTGAACTGCAGGATATCATCGCTATCCTAGGTATGGACGAATTGTCCGATTCCGAAAAAATCACTGTTAACCGCGCTAGAAGAATCCAATTCTTCCTTTCCCAAAACTTCCATGTGGCCGAAGCCTTTACCGGCGTTCCAGGATCGTATGTCCCTGTATCCGAAACCGTGCGCGGCTTCAAAGGGATCGTGGAAGGTAAATACGACGGTGTGCCGGAAGAAGCTTTCCGCAACGTCGGTACGATCGAGGAAGTTCTGAACAAAGCAAAAGAGTTAGGCTACAAAGGAGGGGAATAAGATGGCATACCTGCAAGTCAACGTGGTGACGCCGGATGGAATCGCCTTTCAGCATCGCGCTAAAGCGGTGACCGCCAAAACAACGGACGGCGGCATTACCATCATGCCAAACCATACCCCTATCATTGTGCCTTTGGCGATTGCCGACCTGATCGTAACACGCGTGACCGATGAGTTGGCTCAGAACCATATTGCCGTCAACGGTGGCATCATGGAAGTGCGTGACAATATCGTCAACATCATTGCGAACAGTGCGGAACGCGAGAAAGATATCGATATCGACCGTGCTGAAGTCGCCAAAGAACGCGCCGAAAAACGGATGGCAGAAGCTCGCGACATCAAAAATGAAAAAGAATTCCAACGTGCTAAGATTTCGCTATCGAAAGCCATCAACCGTATCGGTGTTTCGAAAAACAGATCTAGGTAAAAAAAGAGGCCATCGCTGGCCTCTTTTTTTTTACAGACAATTATTTCCTAACAATTAATTAGTTAACGAGATAATATGCACAAATTATCTACAGAAATAGCCTACAATTTCATTTCTATGTGTTGTAACATATTATTATACCTGATTGGTAATATAAATGTAAACGATTTTCTTAGTAAATTCTTAGGAGACGGCCCGACAAAAACGATCTTCCTGGTTTTTTTTTCACAATATTTATGTTAGTATAGTTTGAGAATATGGGAGGAGTGCGTCGCTTGGACATAACGATGTTTAACGGTATAATAGTATTGCTATCCCATATGATATTTATTTTCATTTCTTTCTGGTCGATGAAAGCCATCAGATTGGAGAAATGGATAAGGAAGGGGCACATACGCGAAGCACGGGTGCTCTATTTCTTTCTGTCGATTGCTTTAGGCTATACAGTAAGTACGTTTCTGCTTGAGTTGGTGACGACTTCGCGGAACATCAGTTACTTACTGTTCTCGTGATCCGCTCACGGTTGCACAAGAGATTGTCACTGTACGGGCAGTTCAGAGTTCCAGGTTTACTAAATAGTTGCATACAAACATACAAATGAAATCACAATTGACTTTCGGAGGGATTTTTAATGGAAAAAATAATTGTTCGCGGCGGTAACCGTCTTGAAGGAACAGTTAAAGTTGAAGGCGCAAAAAACGCAGTTTTGCCGATTTTGGCTGCTACACTTTTGGCAAGCGAAGGGCAATCTGTATTGACGAACGTTCCGATACTGTCTGATGTTTTCACAATGAATAATGTTCTGAAACATCTGAATGTCGGCGTTGAATTTCAAGAAAACAACAACACCATCTTAGCGGATGCATCAAACGACATTAATTTTGAAGCGCCATTTGCTTATGTCAGCAAAATGCGTGCATCAATCGTCGTAATGGGTCCGCTATTAGCACGTCTGGGCCATGCACGCATCGCTTTGCCTGGCGGCTGTGCCATCGGAACACGGCCTATCGACCTTCACCTGAAAGGGTTTGAAGCGATGGGTGCCGACATCAAGATCGAAAATGGTTTTGTTGAAGCGAAAGTCGACAGATTAGTCGGCGCACGCATCTACTTGGACTTCCCAAGTGTCGGTGCAACCCAGAACATCATGATGGGCGCTACTTTGGCTGAAGGAACCACTATCATCGAAAACGTCGCCCGCGAACCTGAAATTGTTGACTTGGCGAATTTTTTGAACCGCATGGGCGCGAAAGTGGTCGGAGCCGGAACAGAAACAATCCGTATCGAAGGCGTTTCATCCATGAAAGCAACGGAGCATTCAATCATTCCGGATCGTATCGAAGCAGGAACGTTCATGATTGCAGCTGCAGTCACGAACGGGAATGTGTTCATTGAAGATGCGATTGCCGAACACAATAAACCGCTGATTTCAAAACTGAAGGAAATGCACGTTGCCTTCCAGGAAGAAGAAAATGGCCTGCGTGTCATCGGTCCGCGTACTTTGAAAGCGACTGACGTCAAAACAATGCCGCATCCGGGGTTCCCTACCGACATGCAAGCGCAAATGACGATTGCACAATTGGTGTCCCAAGGTACCAGCACAATGACTGAGACAGTATTCGAAAACCGCTTCATGCATTTGGAAGAGATGCGCCGTATGAACGCTGATTTCAAAGTCGAAGGGCAGACGGTCCTGATTCATGGCAACACTGATCTGCAAGGTGCAGAAGTAGCCGCATCGGATTTACGTGCGGCAGCTGCTTTGATCATCGCTGGCCTTGTTTCCAAAGGCTATACGCGCGTCACGAATCTATCGCATTTGGATCGCGGTTATTATGAATTCGATAAAAAGCTGCAGGCATTGGGAGCTGACGTCGAACGTGTAACGGAAGATGAACAGAATGCTTTCAGCGATTCAGATGTTGAAGCACTTTTTGCAAAATAAGTCGGACAACTGTCGTCCGCAAGATAGCTATCGCTAAATGATGAATGTTTGAGAGGGGAACAACGTGGCCAGAGATATAGGGATCGATTTAGGTACAGCGAACGTACTGATTCACGTTAAAGGGAAAGGTATCGTCTTGAATGAGCCTTCCGTCGTAGCAGTAGACACAAAAACCGGAAAAGTTTTAGCAGTTGGGGAAGAAGCCTATATGATGGTCGGGCGTACGCCGGCAAACATCAGAGTGATCCGTCCGTTGAAAGGCGGCGTCATCGCAGACTTTGACATCACAGAAGCAATGCTGACCCACTTTATTGATCGTTTGAATGTAAAGGGCTTTTTGACCAAGCCGAATATTTTGATCTGTTGTCCGACAAACATCACAACAATCGAACAAAAAGCAATCATCCAAGCCGCAGAAAAGAGCGGCGGCAAAAATGTGTATCTGGAAGAAGAACCGAAAGTTGCGGCTGTCGGAGCCGGACTTGACATTTTTCAGCCGAACGGAAATATGGTCATCGATATGGGTGGCGGAACGAGTGATATCGCAGTCTTGTCGTTGGGCGGCATCGTAACGAGCAGTTCAATCAAAACGGCCGGTGATAAACTGGATGCCGACATCATGAACTTCGTAAAAAGAGAACATAAATTATTGATCGGTGAGCGGACAGCCGAAAAGATCAAAATCACCATCGGAACTGCTTTGGAGCCTGAAAAAGAAGAGAAAATGGAAATCCGCGGCCGAGACATGGTGACGGGCCTTCCGCGCACCATCTACATCACTTCCAAAGAAGTATACGAAGCGATGCACGAAACTTTGGTTCTTGTCGTGGAGCAAGCGAAGGAAGTGTTGGAAATGACGCCTCCTGAGTTGGCTGCGGACATCATCAATACAGGGATCGTATTGACAGGCGGGGGCGCCTTGATCAGCGGAATCGAGAAGCTTTTCTCGAGCGAGTTGAAGGTTCCGGTTTTCGCTGCGGAAAAACCTTTGGATGCTGTTGCTTTGGGAACGGGTATCCTCTTGAATAACATCGACCAAAAGAATCGTCCGTCCAGCGGGCTTTTCGGAATTTTGGCACGATTGATCCAAAAAACCAAAATAAAAAAAGGAAGATAGGTGTTTGCTGTGAAATTTGATTTCAAACCTGTACTGTCAACAGTGATGTGGGTTTTGATTTTCATGTTGATGGCTTTCATTCTCTTCGGAGCCGGTCTGATGGTAGGGTATGGCGTCCTCGGTGACGGCAATCCGATGCTTGTATTCAGCAAGCAGACTTGGGAACATATCTTCAATTATATCCGTTAAGGAAACAAGAAAGGCAGACAGGAACGCTTGCGTTCCGTCTGCCTTTCTTGTCGAATTGGAGATGCGCAGGCGCGCTGGCGGATTGTTTGTTTTTAATTCTTCGTCTTTCCTCCGGCGGACGAAGGCTTCTCCGGAGGAAAGACGCAATTTGGCGAGCGAACTCCTGCGAAGATGTCCTCGCGGGAGTTCGTGTGGATATCAACCGGTCTCCTCCGGCAAGCGGGCGCCTCGCCGGAGCTGCGAACTCGTATCCTCTGCTATAATCAGGGAAAGTGGCCACAACCTATTTGCCAAGCACCACAAAACAACCCCAAAACAAAAAGCGAAGACAATCAGCATCTTTCTGCTGACCGTCTTCGCTTTTTTCGCACATTTTTATTTCAATGATTTTGAGTTGACCATAACTTCGTCGATCAAGCCGTATTCTTTGGCTTGTTGGGCGGTCATGTAGTTATCGCGGTCGGTATCGCGTTCGATGACTTCCATCGGTTGTCCTGTGCGTTCCGCCAAAATTTTGTTCAGGCGTTCACGGGTTTGTAGGATGTGACGAGCTGCGATTTCGATTTCGGTTGCTTGACCTTGCGCGCCGCCAAGCGGTTGGTGAATCATGATTTCAGCATTCGGCAACGCGAAACGTTTGCCTTTTTCGCCGGCAGTCAGCAAGAAGCTGCCCATCGAAGCTGCCATACCCATTGCGATCGTCTGAACGTCGGCCTTGATGAAGTTCATCGTATCGAAGATTGCCAAGCCGGCAGAAACGCTGCCGCCTGGAGAGTTGATGTAGATGTAGATATCTTTTTCTGAATCTTGTGCATCCAGGAATAGCAATTGCGCGATGACAGAATTTGCTGTGTTGTCGTCGATCGGGCCGCTCAACATGATGATGCGATCCTTCAGAAGACGGGAATAAATATCATACGCACGTTCACCACGGGATGATTGTTCGATTACTGTAGGGATTAAATTCATATATGTTTCCTCCTTGTTCGTTTTGAATGAACAGTTTTTCTTTACAAGGTTTATTTTAACTCATTGGTCAGAAAAGGTCAATTGTAATGTTTGGCCTGAAGCTTCGCGTTTTCTGATGAAATATACCTTAGTCAATCATATCGTTTCAGTCAGCAAATGTCCAAAAATAGATTTTGAAAATGCCGATCGGATTCAATGTGAAACGAGAAGGTAATAAAAAAATCTCCTATTCCGCTTGGGAAAGGAGATTTTTTGCATCTTTTTTGCATTCAAAGTCCAAAAACGTTGAAGCGTCAATAAAATAGTACGTCTCCTGAGGGAATCGAACCCCCATCTCAAGAACCGGAATCTTACGTGATATCCATTACACCAAGGAGACAAGCAACATTAAAATTATAACCTATAGCGTGAAAGATAGCAAGGGGAAAATTGAATCTCAAACCGCAAGATGGTTTTGGCACTTATTTCACTTTTCGGAACCTCATATTGACTTGTCAGAACAACAGTTCCACTGCTGCTGAAATTACCCACCCTAAATTGAAAACGATTTCAATAAAGGGCTGTGTGTGATAAAATGATTCTGAAAAGGTGAGGAGGGGTTAGTGTGTCGGTTATATCAAGTATGCATATGGATAAAGAAAGTTTGGAGGAATCGCTGAGGTTGGTGGGGTACGATAATGAAGAATTGTTCGCTTATCTTCAACAAAAAGCGTTGGGCAATCCCTTAATCGAAGTGAAAATCAATAAAGAATTCGATGAACGCGCTGTAAAAGAAAGAACGATAGTGTATAAACCGGATAAAGACGATCCGATGGATATGGTTTCCGCTATGGATCAAGTATTTGAAGAAGTGCCGGCGTTGGATACATTCTTATTGGAACAAATCTATGCAAACATGCGGGACACGCCCTTGCGCGAGTTGGTTTTATTTTTGGTGGCATTCATCAATCCGGAAGGGTACGTCACAATCGATCTGAATGAAGCCGCGGAACAGAAGGGTGTCGAACCGATCGTGATGCTGGATGCGTTGACGCTCCTGCATCAATTGGATCCCCCGGGTGTGGGGGCCCGAAATCTGCAGGAATGCCTGATGCTGCAGACTGAGCGTGATGAATATGCGCCGGAAATCGCCTATTATATTCTGGAGAATTACTTTACGGCCTTCAGTGACAAAAACTGGCAAGCAATAGCTGAAGAGATGAATGTCGAGCTGTCCGATGTGAAGGCGGTATTCGAGTATGCCCAAACCTTGGACCCGACACCGGGATCGGCATTCGGAGATGACAGTTTTTCGTTGCCCAGACCGGATCTGTATCTGCAGCTGGTGGATGGTCATCTGACTGTTAAATACAATGAGTGGGCTTCTCCTTTCATCATTTTCCAAAAAGAATATTATGAAGAGATGATGCAACACGAAGATGTGGACGTGCAACAATTTCTGGCAGCGAAGAAAACGGAGTGGGAGCAGTTGCGGTCTGCAGTTGCATTCAGAAAAGAGTTGCTGCTTGCGGCGGGAGAATTGATCTGCGGCTTGCAGAAAGGCTTTTTCCTGGAAGGTCGGGAGTTGGAACCGCTCGATGTGACTCGTTTGGCTGGAGATTTGGCGGTCCCGGCGACTGTCATGCGCGAAGAAATATTGGAGAAAACGATCGAAACGGACCGTGGGACATTTTTGTTGCACCAGTTATGCGGTGAATAGGCTGTGAATCGACAATAATAAATGAAAAAGATGCGAAACGCTAAACAATAACGGGACAATTATCGACCCTTATCAAAAAGTTGATGTACCAAGGTTTTCTGAAAGCGTATGTCTAAAAGGCAATCGGATTATAGGCTACTCGTGATATATTGAACGAATCTATTTTAAAGGAATTCGAATTTATTTGCCAAAACGCTTGAAACGTCTAGTGTTTACTGTTAAAATGATGAAGTAAAGACGAGGGAGAATAGACGGAATAAAAAAATATTTGCAGTCCTATTCCATCTCTCCTGATATGAAATAAACGAGGACCGCCTAAGATTGCAGCGGGGCGAAAAGCGTCCACGTGCAAATGAAGAGGGTTTTTATGGAAGAGTCTATTTCAGTCTTGCAGCAAATAGTCCCGGACATTATGTCAGTCCTTCAAAATCGTTACCATATCATGCGTAATATCCAAATGTATGCTCCAGTCGGGAGACGCGTCCTGGCCGATAAAGTATCCTTGTCAGAAAGGACTTTACGGACTGAGACAGATTTTTTGCGGAAACAAGGTCTTCTTTCCAGTTCTAAGAACGGGATGGAATTGACTGAGGAAGGCGAGGACATTTTTCGTCAGCTGGAAAGGTTCATGCGGTTATTGCTGAATATGAATGCGAAAGAAAAGGCGTTAGCGGATTATCTGAATATTCAGTTTTGTAGGATTGTTCCTGGCGATTGTGATGAAGATGCATCCGTTCTGGATGAAATCGGAAAAACTGCAGCCAAAGAACTGCATGCGTTATTGCCGGCAGGCGAATTTATCGTTGCTGTTGCTGGCGGGAGTACTATGGCACAGGCTGCCGAACATTTTTCACCTGAATTGTCACAGAACAGGGAGTTCATGTTTGTCCCGACACGAGGCGGTTTAGGCGAATCCATGTCGATACAAGCCAACAGTGTCAGCGATCGTATGGCGCAGTTGGTAGGCGGTGAGAACATGGCACTTTTCGTTCCCGATAATTTGAGCGAAAAAGCTTATGCATCCATGAAATCCGAGCCATCAATCAAACATACTTTATCCGTCATGAAAAAGGCAAACTGCTTGTTATATAGTATCGGTAATGCTAAAGTAATGATGGAAAGACGCAGGATGTCGCATGGGTTGATTTCGTCCCTAGAAGCGCATAATGCGGTAGGTGAAGCCTTTGGTTGTTACTTCAATGAGAACGGAGAAATCGTCTATCGATTGTCCCGGTTCGGACTTCAGATTGAAGACATCGAAAAGATCCCGTACGCAATGGCCATTGCAGGGGGAAGCACGAAAGCCAAGGCTATTAAAGCGTTCATGAAATATGCCCCGCATCAAACATGGCTGATTACGGATGAGGGCGCAGCTAATCTGATTTTAAAAGGGGTAACCCTTTAAAATAAAAATTTTGACTTATCCTAAGGAGGAAATCTCAGTATGACAGTAAAAGTTGGTATTAACGGTTTTGGACGTATTGGACGTTTAGCATTCCGCCGTATTCAAGAAGTAGAAGGAATCGAAGTTGTAGCAATCAATGACTTGACTGACGCTAAAATGTTAGCTCACTTATTGAAATATGATACAACTCAAGGCAGATTCAATGGTGATGTAGAAGTTAATGACGGATTCTTCACTGTAAACGGAAAAGACATCAAAGTGTTATCACAACGTAACCCAGCAGATCTTCCATGGGCAGAACTTGGCGTAGAGTTCGTATTAGAATGTACTGGTTTCTTCATGAGCAAATCAGGCGCTCAAGCTCACGTTGATGCAGGTGCTAAACGTGTTCTATTGTCTGCTCCAGCAGGCAGCGACGTTAAAACAATCGTTTATAACGTTAACCACAACGAATTAAACGCTGAAGACGTTATCGTTTCAGGCGCATCTTGCACAACTAACTGCTTGGCTCCAATGGCTAAAGTATTGAACGACGAATACGGAATCATTGAAGGCTTAATGACTACAATCCACGCTTACACTGGCGACCAAAACACTTTGGATGCTCCACATCCTAAAGGTGACTTCCGTCGTGCACGTGCTGCTGCTGCAAACATCGTTCCTAATACAACTGGTGCTGCTAAAGCTATCGGCGATGTATTGCCTGAATTGAAAGGCAAATTAGATGGAGCTGCTCAACGTGTTCCAGTTCCTACCGGTTCATTGACTGAATTAGTTACTGTATTGGAAAAAACTGTAACTGTTGAAGAAATCAATGCTGCTATGAAAGCTGCTTCTAACGAATCTTACGGATACACTGAAGACGAATTAGTTTCTAGCGATATCGTAGGCATCAACTTCGGTTCTTTATTCGATGCTACACAAACTAAAGTAATGACAGTTGGGGACAAACAATTAGTTAAAACTGTTGCTTGGTACGACAATGAAATGTCTTACGCTTCACAATTAGTACGTACTTTAGTAGAATTTGCTAGCTTATAAGATCACGTCTTTCATTTAATGAAAGCTGAATCGTAGAAGATAACAAAAGCGGGGAGGCAACGCGCTTCCTCGCTTTTCTTATGTAGATACACATATCAGGAGGCGACGTAATGACAAAGAAAGTTGTAACAGATTTAGATGTAGCTGGAAAAAAAGTATTGGTTCGTGCTGATTTCAATGTTCCTATGAAAGATGGAGCAATCACTAACGACAACCGTATCGTTCAAGCTCTTCCTACAATCAACTACTTGATCGAAAATAACGCAAAAGTCATCCTTTTCTCTCACTTAGGAAAAGTAAAAACTGAAGAAGACAAAGCGAAGTTGAGCTTGAAACCTGTAGCTGACCGTTTGGCTGAATTGTTGGGCAAAGCAGTCACTTTCGTTCCTGAAACACGCGGAGAAGCTTTGGAAACTGCTATCGCAGCTTTGAAAGACGGAGATGTTTTGGTATTCGAAAACACTCGTTTCGAAGATGTTGACGGTAAAAAAGAAAGCAAAAACGATCCTGAATTGGGCAAATACTGGGCTAGCCTGGGCGACCTGTTCGTAAACGATGCATTCGGTACGGCTCACCGTGCTCATGCTTCCAACGTCGGAATCGCTTCTAACCTTGAAAGCGCAGCTGGATTCTTGATGGAGAAAGAAATCAAGTTCATCGGCGGAGCTGTTGACGAGCCTGTTCGTCCATTCGTAGCTATCCTTGGCGGAGCAAAAGTAAGCGACAAAATCGGTGTCATCAAACACTTATTGAACAAAGCCGACAAAGTACTTATCGGCGGCGGCATGGCTTACACATTCATGAAAGCACAAGGCTTGGAAATCGGTAAATCCTTATTGGAAGCTGATAAAGTTGAATTGGCTAAAGAATTGTTGGAGAGCGCCGGCGACAAATTGATCTTGCCTATCGATGCTAAAATGGCTCACGAATTCGGCAACGATGGAGAAATCACAATCGCTAAAAACGAAGCATTCCCTGCTGACCAAATGGCATTGGATATCGGACCTGCTTCCGTCGAATTGTTCACTAAAGAGCTTGAAGGCGCGAAAACTGTCGTATGGAACGGACCTATGGGTGTGTTCGAATTATCTAACTTTGCTCAAGGAACAATCGGTGTCTGCGAAGCAATCGCTAAATTAAGCGATGCTGTAACAATCATCGGCGGCGGAGACTCAGCTGCAGCTGCAATGCAATTAGGCTTTGCTGATGATTTCACGCACATCTCAACAGGTGGCGGAGCATCATTGGAATACCTTGAAGGTAAAGAATTACCAGGTGTAGCATCAATTTCTGACAAATAAGCAACCTATTCTTAAGGAGTGATTATATTGCGTAAACCGATTATTGCCGGTAACTGGAAAATGAACAAAACAGCTAAGGAAGCACAAGCATTCATCGAGGCTGTAAAAACTAAGGTTCCTGCTTTTGATAAAGTAGAAGCTGTTATTGGATCACCGGCTTTATTTTTAGAAAAAATGGTAGAAGCTACAGAGGGAACTGATTTGAAAGTTGCCGCGCAAAACTGTTACTTTGAAGAAGAGGGTGCCTTCACTGGTGAAATCAGCCCGAAAGCTTTAGGGGACTTAGGCGTCGACTACGTCATTATCGGACACTCTGAAAGACGTGAGTACTTCCACGAAACAGATGAAGATATCAATAAAAAAGCACATGCTATTCTGCGTAATGGCATGACACCTATCGTTTGCTGTGGCGAAACGTTGGAACAACGTGAATCAGGCGTAACAAACGAGTGGGTATCAGGACAAATCACTGCAGCTTTGAAAGATCTGACTGCAGACCAAGTGGCTAACCTAGTTCTCGCTTATGAGCCAATCTGGGCAATCGGTACTGGCAAATCTTCTACTGCAAAAGATGCAAACGACACTTGCGGCGTAGTGCGCGCAACTGTTGCTACAATCTTCGGCCAAGAAGTGGCTGACAAAGTCCGCGTTCAATACGGCGGCAGTGTTAAACCTGAAAACATTGCAGAATACATGGCTGAAGAACATATTGATGGCGCGTTAGTCGGTGGTGCTAGTTTAGTTTCTGAGTCATTCTTAGCATTATTGGAGGCTATTAAATAATGAGTAAAACACCGGTAGCAATAATTATTTTAGACGGTTTCGGCTGGAGAAACGAAATGATGGGCAATGCGGTTAAGCTAGCGAAGAAACCGAACTTTGACCGTTATTGGAACAATTTTCCGCATGCAACGATGCTGGCTTCCGGATTTGCTGTTGGACTGCCTGAAGGCCAAATGGGTAATTCCGAAGTAGGGCATACAAACATTGGTGCCGGACGAGTTGTCTACCAAAGTTTGACCAGAATCGACAAAGCCATCATCGATGGCGAATTCTTGACGAACGAAGCGCTTGTAGGTGCTTACGATCACACTACCGAAAATGATTCTGCTTTGCACCTTTTCGGTCTGCTTTCTGACGGTGGTGTGCACAGTCATATCAACCATATCATTGCATTGATCAAGAGCGCAAAAGAAAAAGGCGTCAAAAAACTTTATCTGCATGCTTTCCTTGATGGCCGCGACGTGGATCCGCACGCTGCACCAGGCTACATCGAAACAGTGGAAAAAGCGATGGAAGAAATCGGGCTGGGCGAAATCGCGACTGTTTCAGGTCGTTACTACGCTATGGACCGTGACAACCGTTGGGAACGTGTGGAATTGGCATACAATGCAATCGCACACGGCGAAGGCGAAAAATTTGAATCTGCACAAGCTGTTGTAGAAGCAAGCTATGCAGATGGTAAAACGGATGAATTCGTCTTGCCGACTGTCATCGTTAAAGATGGCAAACCAGTTGGGCCATTGCAAGACAATGACGCGATCATTTTCTTCAACTTCCGTCCTGACCGTGCAATCCAACTTTCAAATGCCTTCACTAACGAAGAATGGACGAACTTCGAACGCGGGGAACGCGCTAAAAACGTGAAATTTGTGACGATGACTTCTTACCAAGATACTGTAATCGCGGATATCGCTTTCAAGCCTATCCCGATGACAAACGTTCTGGGTGAAGTTCTGGCGCAACATAAACTTACACAATTGCGTATCGCTGAAACCGAAAAATATCCGCATGTAACTTTCTTCATGAATGGCGGACGTCACGAGCCTTTCGAAGGCGAAGGACGCATCCTGATCCCTTCACCGAAAGTTGCAACCTATGATTTGAAACCTGAAATGAGCGCTTATGAAGTGGGCGAAGCATTAGTGAAAGAGATTAATGACGATAAATACGACGCCATCATCCTTAACTTTGCGAACCCTGACATGGTCGGCCATTCAGGTATGTTGGAACCTACAATCAAAGCGATCGAAGCGGTAGATGAGAACCTTGGAGCAGTCGTTGATGCTATCCATGCAAAAGGTGGCTATGCCATCATTTTCGCTGACCACGGTAACGCGGACACTATGTCCACTGAAGACGGACAGCCGCATACTGCGCACACAACCGTGCCGGTTCCGGTGATCGTAACGAAAAAAGGCGTCACGTTGCGCACAGACGGCAAATTGGCCGATGTTGCTCCAACTATGCTTGATTTATTGAACGTAGAAAAACCAGCAGAAATGACAGGCGAATCGCTGATCGTTAAAGCGTAAGCAAAACGCTTCAGCTATTGCATAAAGTAAGAAAATTGTCTACAATGATACTTGGTAACACAAGTAATTCAGCCAACTAAAAGGAGAGAAAACCATGCCATACATTACAGATATTTTAGCTAGAGAAGTACTAGATTCACGCGGTAACCCAACTATTGAAGTTGAAGTCTACACAGAGAGCGGCGCTTTCGGACGCGGAATGGTTCCATCAGGAGCTTCCACTGGCGAACACGAAGCAATCGAATTACGTGACGGAGACAAAGCACGTTACCTTGGAAAAGGTGTTTTGAAAGCTGTAGAAAACGTAAACGACATCATTGCTGACGCTATCTTAGGTTTCGATGTACGTGACCAATTAGCTATCGACAAAACAATGATCGACTTAGATGGCACTCCTAACAAAGAAAAATTGGGCGCAAACGCAATCTTGGCAGTATCTATCGCAGTAGCTCGCGCTGCAGCAGATTACTTAGATGTACCATTGTACCAATACTTAGGCGGATTCAACGCTAAAACATTGCCAACTCCAATGATGAACATCATCAACGGCGGATCACATGCTGACAACAGCATCGACTTCCAAGAATTCATGATCATGCCAGTAGGCGCGCCTACTTTCAAAGAAGCTCTACGTATGGGTGCTGAAGTATTCCACGCATTGGCTGCAATCTTGAAATCTAAAGGTTACTCTACTGCTGTAGGTGACGAGGGCGGATTCGCTCCTAACTTGGGTTCAAACGAAGAAGGTTTCGAAGTTATCATCGAAGCTATCGAAAAAGCTGGCTATGTACCTGGTAAAGACGTTGTTCTTGCTATGGATGCTGCTTCTTCAGAATTCTACAACAAAGAAAAAGGTGTTTACGACTTAGCTGATTCAGGCGAAGGCGAAAAGACTGTCGATGAAATGATCGAATTCTACGCTGACCTATGCAAAAAATACCCAATCATCTCCATCGAAGATGGCTTGGACGAAAATGACTGGGAAGGTACTAAGAAATTAACTGAAGTTTTAGGCGACAAAGTTCAAATCGTTGGTGACGACTTGTTCGTTACAAACACTGAAAAACTTTCTAAAGCTATCGAATTAGGCGTTGCTAACTCAATCCTAATCAAAGTTAACCAAATCGGTTCATTGACTGAAACTTTTGAAGCTATCGAAATGGCTAAAAAAGCTGGTTACACTGCAGTTGTTTCTCACCGTTCAGGCGAAACAGAAGATGCTACAATCGCTGACATCGCTGTTGCAACAAACGCTGGACAAATCAAAACTGGTTCATTGAGCCGTACTGACCGTATTGCTAAATACAACCAATTGTTACGCATCGAAGATCAATTAGGCGAATTGGCTGTATACGATGGCTTGAAATCTTTCTACAACCTAAAAAACAAATAATTTTAATTGATTAACAGGAAGACAGCTGCTTGGAACACTGTCTTCACATAATTGACGTCTGGCAAGACCAGACGCGAGAGAAAGTCCGGCGCTTGGAACGCCGGACTTTTTTTGTTTTATAAACCTTAAATGTTCGGGTTTAAGGTGATAAATTTGACTTAGACTCCGATTTAATCACATTTTTTAGGTTTGTTCCTAACATCCGCATGTAATTATTTTTGGGAAATAGGCATTTTCCCTTTCATTCGCCGCGGAATCTGCTATAATAAGATTAAATTATTATTAATAAATAATGAGGACAATTGATAAGGGGGAGACAAAAGGATGAAAAGAGCAAGAAATTTTTCCGCTGGTCCAGCAATACTACCAGAATCAGTCTTAGAGAAAGTACAGAGTGAAATGCTATCCTACCGAGATAGTGGCATGTCAGTTATGGAGATGAGTCACCGCTCCTCCTTGTTCGAAGAGATCATTTCAGATGCAGAGCAATTATTAAGGGAATTGATGAATATCCCTGAAGGCTATAAAGTCTTGTTCTTGCAAGGTGGCGCAAGCCTGCAGTTCTCCATGATTCCGATGAATCTTGGAAAAGGCGGCAAAGTCGGTTACATCAACTCCGGATCATGGGCTAAAAAAGCCATCTCTGAAGCTAAAATCTTAAAAGTACCGAATATGGAAGTATTGGCTAGTTCCGAAGAGGATAATTTCACTTACATTCCTGAAATTCCGGAAACAGACGAAGCCTACGATTACATCCACATCACAACAAACAACACAATTGAAGGTACAGCTTTCCAAACTATCCCTCGTTTCGTGAATGCACCGCTCGTTGCCGATATGTCTTCCAACATTTTGTCCAACCGTTACGATGTCAATGACTTCGGTTTGATCTATGCTGGCGCACAAAAAAATATCGGACCTGCAGGATTGACGATCGTAATCGTGAAAGAAGATCTTATCCAGACCGAGAATAAATTGCCAAGCATGCTTGATTACCGTACACACATCAAAAATGATTCGTTATACAATACACCACCAAGCTTCTCCATCTATGTAGCTAAATTAGTCTTCGAATGGTTGAAGGACTTGGGCGGCGTTGAAGCTATGGTGAAAATGAACGAAGAAAAAGCGGGCTTACTGTACCGCACAATCGAAGAATCAGACTTGTTCTCTTCTCCAGTTGCAGTCAATTCCCGTTCATTGACGAATATCCCATTCGTTACCGGAAACAAAGACTTGGATGCGAAGTTCGTCAAAGAAGCTACAGCATTAGGCTTCCTTAACCTGAAAGGCCACCGTTCCGTAGGCGGCATGCGCGCAAGTATCTACAATGCATTCCCGTATGAAGGCGTTAAGGAATTAACAGAATTTATGAAAGCTTTTGAAGCTAAGGAAGGGAAATTCAAATAATGTTTGAGATTAAAACTTACAACGCGATTGCCCCAGAAGGCTTAAATTTATTGAATGCAGATCAATTCGCCCTTAACACAGGCGCAAATCCTGACGGCATCATCCTGCGCAGCGAAAAACTGCATGGCATGGAATTCCCTGAAAGCTTGAAAGCCATCGCTCGTGCCGGCGCCGGCGTCAACAACGTACCCGTTGAAGAATGTTCCGAAGCAGGCGTGGTTGTCTTCAACACACCTGGTGCGAATGCCAATGCTGTTAAAGAGCTTGTTTTGGCTGCTATGATCATGGCTGCCCGTCCGATCAAAGAAGGAATGGAATGGGTCCAAACATTAAGCGGTGACGATGTCGAGAAGCAAGTCGAAAAAGGCAAAAGCCAATTCGCGGGGACAGAAATCTCCGGAAAAACATTGGGTGTCATCGGCTTGGGCGCTATCGGCGCGATGCTGGCCAATGACGGCTTCCGTTTAGGCATGGAAGTCATCGGTTATGACCCATATGTTTCCGTGGAAACAGCATGGAACATCAACCGTCGTGTCCAAAAAGCTGCTTCGATTGCTGAAGTGTTGGAAAAAGCGGATTACATTTCCATTCACGTACCAGTCAATGACGAAACAAAAGGCATGGTTGACGCAGCCTTCCTGGCTCAAATGAAAGACAACGCTGTTCTTTTGAACTTTGCCCGCGGCGAATTGGTCAACACAGCTGATATGCTGGCAGCATTGAAAGAAAAGAGCATCCGCAAATACGTAACGGATTTCGCTGACGAAGCCTTGCTTCACAACGATGCTATCATTGTAATGCCTCACTTGGGAGCTTCTACGGAAGAAGCTGAAGTGAACTGCGCAATCATGGCAGCCCAAACGTTGAAATACTTCTTGGAAACAGGGAACATCGTGAATTCCGTGAACTTCCCTGGAGTCGATATTGCGATGCACTCACCAATCCGTTTGACGATCATCAACAAGAACATCCCGAATATGGTCGGCCAAATTTCTTCCGGTTTGGCTAAATACTTCATCAACATCGAAGATATCCTGAACCGCAGCCGCGGCAACTATGCCTACACTGTCATCGATATCGCCGAAACAGATCAAGCAATACTGGATGAAGTCGTTGAAAATTTCAAAAAAATCGACGGCATCGTAAACGTCCGCATCATCAGAAGATAAGAGTGTGATGATTCGCGGGAGGGGATGAGCACTAAGAGGACTAACCCAAAGAGGACGCTTTTTGTCCTTGTGTGTTAGTCAGCTTAGGCGGAATCCCCTGCGAATCAGAACACGTTTCAAAAAGAGTGTGATGGATCCCGGGTCAGAAATCGAGCACTACGAGGACTAACACAAAGTGGACGCTTTATGTCCGTGTGTGGTAGTCAGCTTAGGCACAGATTTCTGGGATCCAGAACACGTTTAAAGAGTGCGAAAGCGTTCGGACTGTCAACTCCAGTGGAGGTGAGCGGGTCCGGGCGCTTTTCTTTTCGGAAATTGCTAGCAAAACCCTATAGTTTGTGCTAAAGTTAGTAGTAGAAAATTATTATAGGGAGGTCCATCCTTTGTCATTATACGATGTACTATTAACGGCCCTGTTGGTTGTTTCTGTGCTGTTGATCATTGTTGTGCTGATGCAGCCATCAAAAACAAATGCAGCCAGCACACTTACAGGTGGAGCGGAGCAATTATTCGGCAAACAAAAGGCAAGAGGCTTTGAAGCGGTATTGCGTCAGATCACAGTCGTTCTGGGAGCATTGTTCATCCTGATCGCCTTGGCTTTAACCTATCTATCCTCAAATTAACTATTGCAGGCAGAAACCACATTACCGGGTTCTGCTTTTTTTTCGCCTGAAAAGGATGCTCGCCTAAACTAGGCGACACAGCTTATGAATTGCTGAAAAATTTCGTCCGCAAATATCTGATATATTAGGAAAAAAGCTGTAAATACAGTAAAATGAAGATGAACGAGTTGGGAGGAATTTTATGAAAGCAATCAATTTACCAGAACCCTTTTTCTTCGAAGCTGGCCCGCGCGCCGTCCTTTTGCTGCATGCCTACACCGGCAGCGCAAATGATGTGCGTTTGTTGGGACGCTTTTTGGAACGGAACGGGTATACTGTATATGCACCGAATTTTACGGGGCATGCGACCGGCCGTTTTGAGGACATTCTTGATTTGGGAGGCCCGGATGCCTGGTTCGCTGATGCCATGCGCGCAAAAGATGAACTGATGGAAAAGGGCTACGATCAGCTTGCCGTATTCGGGTTGTCAATGGGCGGCATTATGGCGACAAGGGCCATCGAAACGGGAGGCTTCATCGGTGGAGGCTCCTTCAACTCACCAATCATCAGCTTTGGGGAATCGCGGGTGCCGATCAGTTTTATGCATTTCGCCAAGCTTTCGAAGAAGAAACTCGGCATGGCAAATCTGGAAATCGAACACGAACTGGCGTTGATGAAGCCCAAATTGAATGCCCAGCTTGCCCAAATTGATGCCTTTACGGAACTGATTAAGGCGAATCTGGCCGACATCACCGTTCCCTATTACATCGCGCAGTCCGGCAAGGATGAAATGATCAGCGCCGACTGCGGGAAGTTGTTGGCGGATAGCCTCGTGGATGCTGAAGTGGATTATCATTTTTTCCCGGAAGCAACGCATGTCATCACCGTTGGGAAAGACAGAAACATATTTGAAGAAACAGTATTGGCATTTTTGAACCGACTAAATTGGAATGAGGGATAATTATGAGAAAGATAGATCAGATCCAAATTGACGTTCTAGCCTATTTTCAGGAGCATGCCGGAAAGAGCATGACATTGAAGGAAGTAAGTGAAGCGTTGGGCTACACCGATTCCGAAGAATTCAAAGCATTGGTCAAAGTTTTTGCGCAATTGGAGGAAAGAGGTATCCTGTTGCTGAACAAGACCGGGCAATTCCGTCTGAAGGTGCAAGGCGCCACTTTGACGGGGACTTTCCGCAGCAACGACCGCGGATTCGGCTTTGTGACGGTCGATCCGAACGAAAGTGACCTCTTTGTCCCGCGCGGCAAAACAGGCAGCGCGATGGACGGCGATACGGTCGAGTTGAAGATCACCCGAGAAGCGGAGCCTTGGAATGACAAAGGAGTCGAAGCTGAAGTAACGGCTGTTTTGACGCGCAAATCGAATCAAGTCGTCGGCGAATTTGTGCCTTACGATTCCGATCGCCGTGAAGAAACCGGCTTTTTGGGATTCGTTGTTCCGCGGGACACGAAAATCAACAGTATCGTTGTCTACATCAAACCGGAAGGCATACATCCGGTTGAAGGCAGTGTCTGTCTGGTGGAAATAACCAGCTATCCGACACCGCAGAATCCGGTCAAAATGGAAGGACTGGTCACGAAAGAAATCGGCCATAAGGATGCACCAGGCGTTGATATCCTGGCTATCCTTTATAAATTCGGCATTCCTTCTGAATTCCCTGAAGATGTGTTGGCCCAGGCTGAAAGCATTCCATTGGAGATTCCAGCCGAGGCGTTGGAAGGCAGACGAGATCTGCGTTCGGAACAAATCGTCACAATCGACGGGGCCGATGCCAAAGACTTGGATGATGCGATTTCCTTGAAGAAACTCGAAAATGGCAATTATCTGTTGGGCGTGCACATCGCGGATGTTTCGTATTATGTGACTGAGAATTCCCCAATCGATCGCGAAGCCTATGAACGCGGCACCAGTGTCTATTTGACGGACCGTGTCGTGCCGATGTTGCCTCAGAAATTATCCAACGGCATCTGTTCCTTGTTGCCGCATGAAGACCGTTTGACGATGTCTTGTGAAATGGAATTGGATGCGGATGGGGAAGTGGTCGCCTATGATATTTTCCCGAGCATCATCGAGTCCAAACAACGGATGACCTATTCCGATGTCAATGCGATTTTGACTGACCACGACAAGAAGCTGCGCGAAAAATACAGCGATTTTGTGCCGATGTTCGAAGAAATGGGCATCCTTCATGAGATCCTCCTGAAGAAACGTCAAAAACGCGGCGCCATCGATTTCGAATCCGATGAAGCGAAAATCATCGTGGACGAAAATGGCCACCCGTTGGACATCTATGTGACGGATCGCGGTGTCGGCGAGCGCCTCATCGAGTCCTTCATGTTGAGCGCGAATGAAACGATCGCCCATCATTTCACGAAGGCGAATTTGCCGTTCATCTACCGGATCCACGATCAACCGGACCCAACCAAAATGATGCGCTTCCTGGAATTCGTGACGACTTTCGGAATTCTGGTGAGCGGAACGCATGAAAACGTCAAGCCTAAGCAACTGCAGGCCGTTTTGGCGAAAGTCAAGGATGAACCATACGAAGCTGTTGTTTCGACCACGCTGTTGCGCAGCATGCAGCAAGCAAAATATGATGCAGTACCGGTCGGCCACTATGGCTTGGCTGCGAAAGATTATACCCATTTCACTTCACCGATCAGAAGGTACCCCGACTTGATCGTCCACCGCCTGATCCGCACGTATGGAAAAGGCATTGTTGAGCCAAAGGTGGTTGAAAAATGGAAAGGGCAATTGCCTGATATCGCCGTTCAGAGTTCGCAGATGGAACGCCGCTCGGTTGATGCGGAACGCGAAACCGAATCGCTCAAGAAGGCAGAGTTCATGATGGACAAAGTCGGCCAAGAGTTCGAAGGCGTCATCAGTTCCGTCACGAAATTCGGCATCTTTGTACAGTTGCCTAACACGGTGGAAGGCCTCGTGCATATCTCGAAAATGACTGAAGATTATTTCAACTACATCGAAAGCCATCTGCTTTTGATGGGCGAACGAACCGGCGTCATTTACCGTATCGGCCAAAAAGTCAAAATCAAAGTAGAAAAATCCGATCCTGTCACGCGTGAAATCGACTTCTCACTTGTCATCGACAAGGAAAAGGCCCAGAGCCAGAGCGACCTGGATCTGGTCAAACAGATCCGTTCGAAGATTCCGAAGGGCAAAAAACGGAATCCTCGGCAATCCGAGCGCGACAGCGGACAGCGCAAAAAGACCGAAAAAGGAAAAGAGCCGTTCTATTCCCGTCCAGGCAAAAAAGCCAAAGGGAAAAAAGAACGAGGCAAAAAGAAGTAAGCTAACGAAATGAAGGTGCCGGACTATGCCAAAAGGCGAAGGAAAAGTTTTAGCGCAGAACAGAAAAGCAAGCCATGATTACATCATCCTCGACACGATAGAAGCCGGTATGGTGCTGACGGGAACGGAAATCAAATCCGTCCGCAAAGCGAAAATCAACCTGAAGGACGGCTACGCAAGCATCCGGAACGGGGAAGTATTTCTTCAGAATGTGCACATCAGCCCGTTCGAACAGGGGAATATCTTCAACCATGATCCGCTGCGCACAAGGAAATTATTGCTGCACAAGAAGCAGATCAAGTACTTGATCGAGGAGACGAAGACGACCGGTGTTACGCTGGTGCCGTTGAGGGTCTACCTCAAGAATGGTGTCGCAAAAGTGCTCATCGGACTCGCAAAAGGGAAGAAGAGCTATGACAAGCGTGACGCATTGAAGCAAAAGGATATGAAACGCGAAATCGACAGAGCGATGAAAGAAAGATAAGCATAAATGTGAATAACGAACGCGCCCGCATTCCTGATGGAATGCAGGCGCGTTTTTTACGGTTTGAGCGTCTGTATGGCGGTAGGATAACGCCAGCTCCGGCGAAGCCAGGATTCGTCGGAGGAGAGCGACGGAATCCAGTGCTCAACTTCGACGAGGCAGGCTTCGCCGGAGGAGAGCTGTGGAATCAAGTGCTCAACTCCGATGAGGTAAGCCTCGCCGGAGTTGGCACACGCTCCGGGTGGCCCAAGCCCCCCGGACAGGTACACTATCTAAATTGTGACCAATTGTGTAATTTTTGTATCTTGTCTATCATTTTTTTTTAATTCAAGCTATGATAGAAGTAATCATCTTGTCAGGAAAATTAAGATAATCCTGTGAGCAACGTTTGCTTTGCGGGGTTCCGTTCTGAGTGAATTGAAAAAAGTAGGGGTGTAATTGTAATGATAACGAAAGACAAGTATCTTCGATTGCTGGCAAAAGAATATCCGACAGCAGCAAAAACTGTAACCGAAATCATCAACTTGGAAGCCATCATGAACTTGCCGAAAGCAACTGAGCACTTCATCAGCGATCTGCATGGGGAATACGATGCCTTGCAGCATGTACTCAGGAACGGATCCGGGAACGTCAAAGAAAAGATCCGGGAGATTTTTCAAGGGAGATTGAGCACCCGCGAGATGAACCAGCTTGCGACGATCGTCTACTATCCGGAAGACAAAATCGATATGATCGTGGACAGTTTGGACACCGAAGAGGAAATCAATGAATTTTACTCCTTGACCTTGCTGCGCATCACTGAACTTTGCGCGTTCACCGTTTCGAAATACACGCGCTCGAAAGTCAGAAAGGCGATCCCGGCCGATTATGCCTACATCATCGAGGAACTGCTTTTCAAAGACACAATCATGACGAACAAAGAGGATTATTACGAAAAGATCATCAAGACCGTCATATCCTTGGATCGCGCGACAGAGCTCATTTCTGCCATTTCGCATGTCATCCAACGACTGGTTGTCGATCACCTGCATGTTGTCGGGGACATTTACGACAGAGGACCCTTCCCTGGAAAAATCATCGACACCTTCATGGATGGCCACGAACTGGATATCCAATGGGGCAACCATGATGTCCTCTGGATGGGTGCCGCCAGCGGGTCAGCCGCCTGTATGGCCAATGTCATCCGCATCAGCGCCCGCTACAACAACTTGGAAATAATCGAGGACGCTTATGGGATCTCCTTGCGTCCGCTGATCACGTTCGCCGAAATGGTCTACAAGGAGGATCGCTACGATCCGTTCATGCCGAAAATCAACACCGAGGACGAAAGCAAGATCTTCCCGGAAGAAATCCGTCAGATCGCCAAAATGAACCAAGCCATTTCAATTATCCAGTTCAAACTCGAAGGGGAAATCATCAAACGCCATCCTGAATTCGACATGGCTGATCGGATGGTGCTGGACTTCATCGACTACGAAAAAGGAACAGTGAAGTTGGATGGGAAAGAATATCCGATGCTGTGCGATTATTTCCCCACCGTGGATCCAGCCGATCCATACCGTTTGACCGAAGAGGAAATACTGGTAGTCGAAAGGCTCATGACCGGATTCCTGAATTCGGAAAGACTGCAGAAACATGTCCAGTTCCTTTTCAGCAAAGGCAGCATGTATTTGAGCTACAATGACAATCTGTTGTTCCACGGTTGCGTGCCGCTGAATCCGGACGGCAGCTTCATGGAGATGGCAATCGCTAACGTCAAGTATAGCGGCAAAGCCCTCCTGGACAAATACGAAGAAGTGCTGCGCAGAGGCTATCTGAACCGCGAAGCAACGAAACACAACATCCGTAGCTTGGATCTGATCTGGTATTTGTGGGAGGGTAAAGCTTCGTCCTTGTTCGGCAAGGATAAGATGACGACATTCGAGCGCCTTTACGTCGCCGACAAAGAAACCCATGTCGAGAAGAAAAACCTGTATTACGAGCAGCGCGACAATGTGGAACTGTCCTACAAAATACTGAAGGAATTCGGACTGGATCCGAAGAAAGGCCATATCATCAATGGCCACACGCCTGTCAAAGAGAAAATCGGTGAGAATCCGTTGAAGGCGGATGGCAAATTGATCGTCATCGACGGCGGCTTCTCGAAAGCCTACCAGAATACGACAGGGCTGGCCGGCTATACGCTGCTGTACAACTCCTTCGGGATGCAGCTGGTTTCGCATCAGCCGTTCACCTCCCGTCAGGATGCCATCGAAAATGAAAAGGATATTGTTTCGACCCGACGCATCGTCGACAAGGAATTGGAACGCAAAACGGTAAGGCAGACGGATGTCGGCAAGAAGCTGACCCAACAAGTCATTGATCTGCAGCAGCTGCTGCGCGCCTACAAATCCGGTGAAATCGTCGAAGATCTGCTCAGCGACAAATAGTTGCATGAAAATAGATGCAATCAGCCGCCGGAATTGTTAAGATAAGAGAAGGAAAGCAAGTATCCTAATGCGAAAGTAGCTTGAGAGAGGCGGGTTAACCTTGAAAAAGGGAGTAACGTTTTATTTTATGCGACACGGAGAAACTTATCTGAATAAATACAATCGGATGCAAGGCTGGTCCGACACACCACTGACGCCCAGAGGCAGACGCGACGTCATGAGAAGCGGAGCAGGCTTGGGCGATGTCAAGTTCGATGCGGTCTACTGCAGCGACTTGAGAAGGACATTTGAAACAGCACAGATCATTTTGAAGGAAAACCAGCATGCCGACCATTTGAAAGTGGTCGCCATGCCCGAATTCAGGGAGATTTTCTTTGGCTCTTTTGAAGGGCTGGATGCGAGCGAAACCTGGGGGAACCTGAATAAATTCCTCGGAAGCGCGGATGGTGAGCCGAATTATGAAGCCCACCGCTCCGTCATCGAAGAATTGAACGGATTGAAGGAAATGGATCCTTACCACGAAGCGGAAGATTACATGACTTTCTGGCTGCGCGTCGAACGAGGCTTGATCAAGCTGATCAGCGAGCACCGCGATTCCGAAAGAAACATTCTGATCGTTTCCCACGGGATGACGATCCGCAACATGATCCATGCCGTCATTCCTGATTTCTCGATCGACCGCCATCTGGATAATGCCAGCATTTCGGTCGTCCGCTATGAGGATGGCTTCTATCACTTGGATCTCTACAACGGCACCGATCATTTTGTCGATGACTTCACGCCTGGAGATGAGCAGGAACCGGAAGTCCATAAAGTGACTCCTGCCGATAAAGTCGAAGAGGACGTCAAATAAATTAAAGTAGTGCCCTTGGAACAGACCCCTTTGTTTCCAAGGGTTTTTCTGTATCTAAAAGACAAAAACAATTAAAAATCACATCTTTTTTTCATTTTTTGGAAATATCAATTGAAAATTCCGTCCAGATAGTCTAAAATTAACGTAATCCACAATACTGTACGGGATACAGCGTGGCTAGAACGTCTTTAAATTAGCACAGAGAGGCTAACAAGGCATGTGAAACGATTAATGTAAACAACCGTTGAAACACGCCCAATAATAGGTGTGTTTTTTTTACATTTTCCTATTTTTCATGCAAGTGAGGTACGTACCTTGTCAATCAGAAATCAGGAGGAACAACATGAAACAACGTAGATTTTTAGTTTTAGAAGATGGCAGCTGCTATCCAGGATATGCTTTCGGATCAGAAAAGGATGCAATCGGGGAGATCGTATTCAACACAGGGATGACAGGTTACCAAGAAACTTTGTCCGACCCTTCCTACACAGGCCAAATCATCACTTTCACGTATCCGTTGATCGGCAACTACGGCATCAACGAAGATGACTTTGAAGGCGTAAATCCAGGTTTGAAAGGGATGGTCGTTCATGAAGTGGCGGAACATCCGAGCAACTTCCGCTGCACCAAAACGTTGGATGTAGCTTTGAAGGAATTTGATGTACCAGGAATCTACGGCGTGGATACACGCAGCATCACCAAAAAAATCCGCAATGCCGGCGTAATGCGCGGCACAATGGTAAATAATGCGGACAACTTGGATGAGATTGTCGCATCGTTGAAAGCCTACGAATTACCGGTTGACGAAATCCAATTTAACTCAACAAAAGAAATCAAAAAATTTGCGGGTGAAGGTCCACGTGTCGTCTTGCTTGACTTCGGTTTCAAAGACAACATCCTTGCAGAATTATTGAAAAGAGGCTGCGAAGTCATTCTGGCTCCTTGGAACACAAGCGCAGACGAAATTTTAGCTTTCAATCCGGACGGCATCATGCTGAGCAACGGACCTGGAGATCCGACATCCGTTCCGGAAGCCATCGAAACGATCAAGCAATTGATTGCGCAGGATAATCTGCCGATGTTCGGTATTTGTTTAGGCCACCAGTTGATCTCATTAGCCGGTGGTGCGACAACCTACAAAATGAAATTCGGTCACCGCGGCGCAAATCATCCGGTGAAGGATCTTGCAACCGGAAAAATCAGCTTGACGAGCCAAAATCATGGCTATGCCGTGGATGAAGACAGCCTGAGCCAAACAGACTTGGTCGCAACTCATCGCGCCTTGAACGACGGCACGAACGAAGGCGTCAAACACAAAACCAAACCGGTCTTCTCGGTTCAATACCATCCGGAAGCAGCACCCGGACCGCACGATGCAAATTACTTGTTCGATCATTTTGTAGATATGATGAAAGCAGTCCAAGGAGGAAAACAACATGCCTAAACGTACCGACATTCAATCCATTTTAGTGATCGGCTCAGGCCCCATCATCATCGGCCAGGCCGCTGAATTTGACTATGCCGGAACGCAAGCATGTTTGGCTTTAAGAGAAGAAGGATACAAAGTTATTTTGGTCAACTCCAACCCTGCTACGATCATGACGGACGTTGAAATCGCCGATAAAGTCTACATGGAGCCACTCTCTGTAGAATTCATCACGAACATCATCCGCAAAGAGCGCCCGGATGCCTTATTGCCGACATTGGGCGGCCAGACCGGTCTGAACATGGCTGTGGAATTGGACAAAGCAGGCGTATTGGAAGAATTCAATGTCGAGTTGTTGGGAACAAAATTGAGTTCCATCCAACAAGCCGAAGACCGTGATCTGTTCCGTCAATTGATGGCGGAATTGAATCAGCCGGTTCCGGAGAGCGACATCATCCACACGGTGGCGGAAGCTCTGGCTTTCGCGGCGGAAATCGGTTATCCGTTGATCGTCCGTCCGGCCTTCACAATGGGCGGCACCGGCGGCGGCATCTGTCATAATGAAGCCGATTTGCGCGAAATCGTGGCGAATGGTTTGCGCTACTCGCCAGTGACGCAATGTCTGCTGGAAAAATCGATCGCAGGCTTCAAGGAAATCGAATATGAAGTGATGCGCGACAGCAACGACAACGCCATCGTAGTCTGCAACATGGAAAACATCGATCCGGTCGGCGTCCACACAGGCGATTCAATCGTCGTGGCGCCTTCCCAAACCTTATCCGACAAAGAGTACCAAATGTTGCGCGATGTCTCCCTGCAGATCATCCGCGCGCTGAAAATCGAAGGCGGCTGCAATGTGCAGTTGGCATTGGATCCTTACTCGTTCGACTACTACATCATCGAAGTGAACCCGCGCGTCAGCCGTTCTTCGGCTTTGGCGAGTAAAGCGACCGGTTACCCGATTGCGAAGATGGCGGCGAAGATCGCTGTCGGTTTGACCTTGGATGAAATGAAGAACCCGGTTACCGGCACGTCTTATGCAGCTTTCGAGCCGGCTTTGGATTACATCGTCTCCAAAATCCCGCGTTTCCCGTTCGATAAATTCGAAAAGGGCGACCGTACCCTCGGAACACAGATGAAAGCGACAGGCGAAGTTATGGCCATGGGCCATACGTTCGAGGAATCGATGCTGAAAGCCGTCCGTTCTTTGGAATACGGCGTCAATCATCTGGCATTGCCGAAAGACCAAGGCCAGACCGTGACGATGGAAGAAATCGAACAGAATATCCGCGTCGCTTGCGACGAACGTCTTTTCTATCTGGGAGAAGCGTTGCGCCGCGGCGTGACACCGGAAACGATCCACGAATGGAGCGAAATCGACTACTTCTTCCTGTACAAATTCAAGCACATCATCGACTTGGAGAAGGAAGTGGCGGCAGCTGAACCGAAAGACTTGGAAATCCTGCGCGAAGCGAAGAAATACGGCTTCAGCGATGAAATCATCGCTGAATTGTGGGGCATGGCTTCGGAAGACATCTACGCGTTGCGTAAAGCCAACGGCATCGTCCCTGTCTTCAAGATGGTGGATACGTGTGCGGGCGAATTCGAATCCTTCACACCGTACTTCTACAGCACGTATGAGATGGAACAGGAATCGTTCCCGAGCGACCGCGAAAAAGTCATCGTCTTGGGCTCCGGTCCGATCCGTATCGGGCAAGGGGTCGAGTTCGACTACGCAACTGTGCATGCTGTCTGGGCAATCCAGGAAGCCGGCTATGAAGCGATCGTCGTCAACAACAACCCGGAAACCGTTTCGACGGACTTCTCGATCTCCGACAAGCTGTATTTCGAACCCTTGACCGAAGAAGACGTGATGGCCATCATCGACTTGGAACAACCGCTGGGCGTCGTTGTGCAATTCGGTGGCCAAACGGCCATCAATCTGGCTGACAAATTGGTGAAACACGGCGTGAAGATCCTGGGCACGAGCTTGGAAGATCTGGACCGCGCCGAAGACCGCAAGCTGTTCGAACAGTTGTTGCGCGACTTGGATATTCCGCAAGCACCCGGCAAAACAGCTGTGACCGTTGAAGAAGCGGTCGCAGTTGCGGACGAAATCGGTTATCCGGTCTTGGTGCGTCCGTCCTACGTATTGGGCGGCCGGGCGATGCAGATCGTCTATAACCAAGCGGATCTGGAGAAATACATGCGTGAAGCGGTCGTGGCCAGTCCGGAACGTCCGGTCCTGGTCGATCATTACCTGATCGGACAAGAGTTGGAAGTCGATGCGATCTGCGACGGCGAAACCGTCCTGATCCCGGGCATCATGGAACACATCGAACGCGCCGGCGTCCACTCGGGCGACTCGATCGCTGTTTACCCGCCGCAAAACTTGTCACCTGAATTGATCCAAACGATCGAAGACTATACGATCCGTGTGGCGCAAGGCCTGAACACCATCGGCTTGGTGAACATCCAGTTCGTCATCAGCGAAGGCGTCGTCTACATCATCGAAGTGAATCCGCGCGCGAGCCGGACGATCCCGTTCCTGAGCAAAGTGACCGGTATTCCGATGGCGAAATTGGCCACAAAAGGAATCCTAGGACTGAAGCTGAAGGATATGGGTTACAAGACAGGTTTGGTTCCTTCAAAATCAGGCGTATACGTGAAGATGCCAGTCTTCAGTTTCAGTAAACTGAAGAAAGTCGACACGGTTCTGGGACCTGAAATGAAGTCCACAGGAGAGATCATCGGTAAAGATGTCAACTTGCCGAAAGCTTTGTATAAAGGTTTTATCGCATCCGGCGTGAATGTGCCTGACTATGGCACGGCATTGATGACTGTATCGGATAAAGACAAAGAAGAAATCATCCCATTGGCGAAACGCTTGATTTCATTAGGCTACCACATCGTTGCTACGACAGGTACCGGCAAAGCGTTGGAAGCAGAAGGAATCAAAGTCGACGTCATTGAGAAGATCAATGAGAACAGCAATGACATTCTTGATGCCATCCGCGACGGCCGCATCAATCTGGTCGTCAATACGATGACGGAAGGTAAGACGAGCGAGACCGACGGATTCTTGATCCGCCGTGAAGCAGTCGAAAACAACATCCCATGTTTGACTTCATTGGATACAGCAGAAGCTTTGCTGCAAGCGATGGAAACCATCCATTTCCAATTGGAAGACATGAGTAAATAAGCTGTAAAGCAGAAAAGAGAAGCGGGTACCTCATTGGAGGCGGCCGCTTCTCTTTTCTTTTGTTTGTGTCGGTAGTTGATGCAGGCCACAAACCCAAACAGTCGAGACCTTAGTCCAAGGGGCCGTCCGCTGCGTTCTCTCATCCAATCAACTTGATGCACGACAAAAAACACCCCACGAAATGTCGAATGAATCGCTTCATATCGGCATTTCTGTGGGGTGTTGCCTTCATCTAGATGGAGACGACGGGAGTCGAACCCGTGTCCAAGCATATCGGCACTTCCAAGTCTACGCTCATAGTTAAACTATTGGAATTCGCCTTGAACTAGCCGTTTAACAGGCATTATTGTTGGCTAATCTGATTGTTCTCTTCTGATTCCTCCAGATGGAAGGTCACAGCGTATCCCACATCATTGAGACCCTGATCTGAGTACATGGGCGATACCAGGAGGATCTTAGCTAGCTACAATTAAGCAGCGAAAGCTAAAGTGTTGTTTTGTGTTTTGTCAGTTGTTTTAACTGTAACGTTTTAGCGTAGACGTAACCTACGGAGCGCATCAAAAGCTCGACCTATACCTGTCGAATCCGTAACGTCCCCGTAATGGGAATGCACAGAGTTATCTTGCATTTCATATTATACGGCATCCATTCCAAAAAGCAAGGATTATGCACAAAATATTTTTGCAGCCTGTCGCAAGTAAAAAGAGAATCGTGAAGCTTCCCAGAACCGGAGCGAAGGGATTCTGAAGCTTTCTGGTTATCGCCGAGGCCATTCTGAAAGGGCTATCCTTTGAAATGTACTGTCATTTTCTATAAACTATAAATAAGTGACAAGCACCACCATTAAGAAAGGATGGATGAAAATGAAACAAAGAAAATTGTTGATGAGTTTCTTCAGTCTATCGGCTACCGTATTATTGGCCGCTTGTTCAACGCAGACTTCGACTGAGGAAGCTTCTGTCGAAGTAGAGAGTGTTTCGATGGAAAGCATGGCTGAGGAGTCTTCCGTCAGCAGTTCTGAAGGAATGGGGGATATGGTCCATGACGATTCCGGTGTAATTCCTGAAGGGTTGATGGAAGCGGAGAATCCTACTTATAAAGTTGGCGATTCCGTCATCATGCAGGCAGGACATATGGAAGGCATGGAAGGTGCGGAAGCGACAATCATTGGAGCCTTCGACACGGTTGCCTATGAAGTTTCCTATGATCCAACCAATGGAGACCCAAGAGTGGAGAACCATCAATGGGTGATCCAGGAAGAAATCATAGATGCCGGAACAGACCCATTAGGCGTCGGCAGTGAAGTGATGCTGGAAGCCGAGCACACGGAAGGGATGAGCGGCGCTACTGCCACTATCGATGCGGCTGAAACGACTACAGTCTATATGGTGGATTACATAGATACGGTCACCGGGGAAACGATCAAAAACCATAAGTGGGTTACCGAATCGGAACTTTCTCCAATTGAAGAACCGTAACCTCTGTTCGAACATCCAGAAATATTCCTGTACGCAAGAAAGGACTGGTCACTATGAAATTCGGGATGCGCAAACCTAGCCTGAAACGTTCATTGAAGGCTAGGACAACCGGAAAGATGAAGCGGGCGATCAAGCGCAAAACCAATCCGTTCTATGGAAAAAAGGGGATGGGACTCATCCGGGATGCCAAAAGGACCGCCTATAACCGGATTTACAAAAAAGCCACTTTCTCGATTTGGGATCTGTTCAAAAAAAGAAAATAAGTCAATAATAATGAAGACCGCCTCCTTAGTTGGAGCGCGGTCATTTTTTTTGCCCGGAAATGCAAGGTCAATTCAGACTCATCCGGTATTCATGCGGCGTCATATCATAGGCTTGCTTGAATTTCTGGTAGAAGAAAGTCACGTTCCTGTAACCGATCTGTTCGCTGATGATTTCGATCGGGGTGTCGGTGTTCTTCAGCAGGATACAGGCATTGTTGAGGCGCAGTTCCTGGACCAACGCTACATAGGATTTTCCGGTCTGGTTTTTGATGAATCGGCTCAAATAACTTGGATTGAACTTGAAAATATCGGCAATCTGTTGCAGGCTGCAGTCCTGATAATTCTGTTCGATGAAGAGCAGGATATCACCGATATAGGAATGATCCGCCTTGCGGTGTTCGCTGGATTGTTTCTGCTGGAAAGCCTTCAGCAACTCGGAAAAGAGGATAATCATGTAGGCGTCGGTCACATCCTTTGAATAGGATGACGGTTCATAGTAATTGACGAGCATCCCCTCGATGGCGTCGATAAGGAATTCGCTGTTTGTTGTGTTGAAGAGAAGGTAGCGGTCGTGCTTCTGGGTTTTGGATAGGGCGTTGACTGCAAATTGGCTGATGATGCTGTTTGAGGCCAGCCTGCTCAGCATATGGGTAGAGAAGTACTCCTTCTTCATCAAGAAATTGATCAGAATATCGTTTTCGCCCGTATCCAGGATTCGATGGCAAACGCCGGTGTCCAGGATGCAAAAATCCCCTTCTTTTAATGAAATTTCTGTCCCATCGATTATAATATCTATATTGCCTGAATAGACGTAGTTCATCTCGATGAAATCATGGACGTGCAGCGGGGTATAGGAGAAGCGCGCGTGCTTGAGGATCAGCAGTTGGCTGCCTTCCATAAAAGCGGCGCGTTCATTTTGTTTTTCCCTTGCGCTTTCCAGATGCTTTTCGAATGTATACCGATAGACCGGTTCGCTGTCATCGTTTAGGTAAGAATCAAATTTTTCAACGAAATCGGACTGGGATTCGCTTTTTTTCTGTAGCAAATGTGTCTCCGTTTTTGTGTGGGTGAATAATTTTTTGCGAATCTGTGCTTTATCCATAATATCTCCCTTAGGTAAGAAATGGTCAATCATGTCGTAAGAATATGATATTAATAAATAACGTTCTATCCGTTAAGATGTACTTGTTAGCGATACCATAATGATAATCCGGATGATAAATTTAGTCAATATGATTCGCCTGACATTGTTCTTTGCACAGAAGCATCAAATATAGGAGGAAAATTCATGAATACTGAAAAAATGTCCCTCAGCGACAAGATTCAAAATACAGTTGGACCTTTCGCCACCAAGGTGAACAATAACATTTACCTGACTTCCGTTAGGGATGCCATGTTGGCATACATGCCCTTTACTTTTATCGCTTCGATCTTTTTGATCATCGCCTTTTTCCCGATCACCCAGGTTACTGACTTTATAACGATGGTTTTAGGCACTGAAAATGCATTCGTGTGGCAATCGAAATTATTATACGTGAACAGTGCAACGTTGGCGGTAGGCGGGTTGATCGTCGTCATTTCCATGGCGAAATCATTGGCGGACAAGCTGGAAACGAACGTGCTGCAATGCATCATTACCGCTGTCGTCTCCTTCCTTTTGCTGACGCCGCTGGATAACATCGAAGGCGTCGATTTTCTGAACATCACGAAAATCAGCGCATAATCGATGTTCCTGTCCATCTTGGTCGGCATGTTCAGCACCATCATCTACAAAAAAATTGAAGAAAGAGGAATCAAAATCAAACTGCCTGAATCCGTACCTCCTGCAGTAGCCGGACCATTTGAATCGGTCATCCCTTCCTTCATCGTTGTGACCACATTCTTCATCATCCGTTTGATCATCGAGTTGTTGCTGAAGAGTGACGCATTGACATTGATCAACGGCACATTAGGCAAACCATTGACTTACTTGGGCGGCTCAATCGGTGGCTTGGTCGTCGTCAAGATTTTTGAACAATTCCTGTGGTTCTTCGGCCTACACGGCGGCTCGATCATCCAAGCCGTAATGGATCCCATCCACCAAGTTTTGGAAGATCAGAACAAAGTTGCATCGTTGGCAGGAGCCATTCCGCCGAACATCATCAGCATGAGCTTCCGTAATCATTTCGCATCGATCGGCGTCGTTGGTGCCGTCATCGCGATCCTGATCGTAGCCAAGAGCAGACAATACAAGGAAGTCGGCAAAATCTCAAGCGTCCCTTACATGTTCAATATCGGTGAACCAGCGTTGTTCGGTATCCCGTTGATGCTGAATTTCTTATACTTCATCCCGTTCATCTTCTCGAATGCCATTTCGACTGTTGTTGCTTATGTTGTCTTTGCGATGGGACTTGTGCCGCTTCCAACCGGATTGGCGCAGATTCCATGGACAACGCCACCAATCATCAGCGGCTACTTCGTCACCGGCAGCATCAGAGGTTCACTCCTGCAGATTGCCCTGATCGCAATCACGACGGTCGTTTGGATTCCGTTTGTTCGGATGGCCGACAAGCAACTTTACAAAGAGGAAAATGAAATGGACAGCACAGGTTCGGATTCGGTTGTCCAGGAAGCAGAAGGAATCCGTTAAATGACCGCAACGGATCCATTGGCGATAAACGGAATGGTCCAACCATTGAGTGACAGTCTGGGTCAGGCCAGCTGGATCACGCGGTTGGACAATCCGCTTGAAAAGGAAGCAGAATTTTTGAACGAACGGCCCAATATCATCCTCGAAAAGGCGTTTGAAGTTTCCGATGAAATTAAAGAAGCCCTGATCGATATCTGCGGCTTGGGATATTACACCTTGTACGTCAACGGGCAGCGTCTTGGCGATGCCTACCTGAACAACGATGTGACGAAATACGACAAAACGGTCTATTACGACACTTATGACATCGGAAACTATTTGAAAAAGGGCAGCAACAAGCTGTCGGTAGAACTGGCGAATGGTTGGTACAATGCGGCTCCCATCACGATTTTGGGCAAATACAATGTGCGTAAGCAGCTCGCTGTCGGAAAACCTTGCCTGATCAGTCAACTGACGATTACGACTGCTTCAAATGAAAAAATCGTGATCAATTCGGATTCGAGCTGGGAAAGCAAGCAAGGCAACTATCTGTTCAATAATCTGTACATCGGGGAAGTCGTGACGGATGCTGATCCGGTGGCAGACACAAAACAGAAGACGCTGAAAATCGCCGGACCAGGAGGCCGTTTGACGCCTAGTTTCATCCCGAAAATCAAGCGGCAGAAGCATTACCTTCCTACTATGGTAGCGAACCATTCTGCAAACGGAGGCATCCTGATCGATTTCGGGACGATCCTATCCGGGCATTTCCTTTGCGACATCGCCGCAGATTTTCTGGGCCAGGTCACTTTTCTGTACGCCGAGGAACTGAATGCTGATGGAACCATTAGTTTTGATTCCAGCATCAGCGGAACCTATGGTGTGACGGATGAGGAGCATGGCATAGACATGAGTGATCCGATCATCCAGAAGGACGTCATCAAGAAAAATAGACAAGAAATCTTCCATTTTGAAAATCAGTACTGCTATCACTCCTTCCGCTATGTGCTTGTGAATACAGAATCTTACACAGGCGCGCTGGAGGAGCTGCTATCCAATATCCAGGCTTACAGTGTATACACAGATCTCGCGTCAGTGAGCCGGTTCGAATCGTCTTCGGATGAGTTGAACCGGTTGTGGGATGCGGCCCGGAATACCCGCCTGAACAATATCCATTCCTACTTCGAAGACTGCACAAGGGAACGTTTCGGCTATGGCGGTGATATCGTCGCGTTGTTGGAATCCCACCGCTACAGCCACGATGTGCACAATCTGCTGAAGAAAGTCTTTATGGACTTCGCTAATGATCAGACACCGGAAGGCGGGATCCCGCAGACTGCCCCTTACGTCGGCATCATGACGAACGGAACTTCCAACAGGGCCGGTTCCTTGGGCTGGCAGCTGGTTTTCCCGGTGCTTGCTGCAAAAATTGAGCAATATTACCAAGATAAGGCTTTTGTGCAAGAACATCTGCCTGAATTGGTGAAGCATCTGGAATATCTGCTGGCATTCGATTTTGACTACATCCGTTACTGTTGTCTCGGCGACTGGGGATCAGTCGATGCCAGCATCCAGAATAAGCGCATCGTCTCGCCCGATCAGGAGTTCTGTTCGGCAAGCATGTATCTGATCCTTTTGGAGGAATACAAAGCGCTGTTTGCTGCGCACGAAGTTTCTGAAACGATGATGGAAACCTTGGGATTGCGCATCGTTGAAGCTAGAAGTGCAATCATCGATCTATTCCGCAATGAGGACGGCAGTTTTGCCTCGGGAACGCAATCGAGTACTATTTTCGCCTTGAAGGCGAGTCTTTTTCGGGATAGCGGGGAGCAACGTGCCCTTGAAGCAAAACTGGTCCAACGCATCCACGATGATGCCGGCATTTTTCGCTTCGGCATTTTTGGGATGTCGTGGGCGTATAGCATCCTATCCGAGCTGGGCGAAGACGATTTGATCTACAATTGGCTGTCACGCCGCCAGGAACCGAATTATCTGAGCATGCTGGCGGATGGCAATCAGACTTTAGGAGAATACTTTCCGGTCGGAACTATGGATGTCACTTTGAAAGGTTCACTGAACCATGCGATGTTTTCTTCGTACACGGTCTGGATGATGGAAAAGCTGGTAGGCATTTCCGTCAAAAAAGATCGCAGCATTCAATTGGTTCCTTATTTCGCAACGGATCTGACAGAAGTGAGTGGTTCGCTCCTCACTTCGCAAGGGGAAATTGAAGCGCAGTGGGTACGGACCGATGCCAATAATTTTATGTACAGCGTGACGCTGCCTGAATTAATGAGCTACGATCTCCGAGTTGAGGGCGCATTCCATATCATCAATAAAGAGATAGCTGATTCGGGAGACAATCGCCAAACAATCCGGCTAACTCTCCGGGCAACGAACCCGATTGAAGCAGTGGGGCAGGGAAATGCTTGATTCTTTCCTGTTCAGTTATGTTTGAATCACCACTTCAAAATAATGGAGGCAAAAAGATGAATATCAAAAAAATCGGTCAAGCGGCCCTGCTGATGGCGCTGCTGAACCTTGGTGCCTGCGCGGTTCCTTCAGAAACGGGGGAGTCAGTTGCAAGTCCGCAGGAAACAGGCATCACCTTAGAAGAGTCGGAAACAGATGAAGCGTCACAATTGCATTACTTTGTCTACGATGCCATGAAGGACGGGTTCGTAAGTTCACGCTCGGATGTGCTGACGCCAACCTTCTACATCTACGCAGGCCAAAAGACCGAGGCGGAAGCAGAAGAACTGTTGGCCGAAATCGGATTGTTGCCGGATGTTCAGGAATGGGCAGGGCAAGCTTATGTGATCAATCCTCTGAATGAGGGCGGTTATCAAGCGGAGGATGCGGAAGCCTTCATCAAATTGTTGGCGAAAGCGCCAGTGAAGAACGTCAAAGTGATCGCGCTGGATGAAGGCGCAACTTTCGCAAACAATTTCCTGGCGCAGAAAAGCTATGCGATTGCAGGAATGATGCTGTACGATGGGGATATCGAAGCGGACAGCACTTCGACAACGCCAGTTCCCGTATACCTCAGCAATGCCGGGGAAGCTGTAACGGATTTCTACACCTCAGCCAATGCAGCCGAGGAACAGCTGACAGAGGACGATCTGGCCGTTTACCGCAATCAGAATAATGTGTTCCAGCAGGTCGTTGTGAACGCGGAAGAAGAAACCGTGCAGGAAGCCTATGCCAATGCTTGGGAACACGTCTTCTCGAAAAATTACCGCATGCATAACGAGCTGACGGAATTTTACATGGCTGATGTCAGCAAATACACAGATCCTTACCCGTTTGTTGCGGTGCCGAATTTCGAGGAGTTGGGCATCACTTATAACCAAATGATAGCCGAACCCGTCAACGGGGAAGGGTCGTATACCTGGTACGAATACATCCCTGAAGCAACAATGGGCCAGGATGAAAATACCGTGCCGTTGATCGTGACGCTTCACGGCTTTGCGAACGATCCGAGACTGCAGGGAGATGCCAGCGGTTGGGCCGAGTTGGCGGCTGAAGAGAATCTGATCGTCGTTTCGCCTGAATGGCAAGACAAAGAAGTGAATTTCGGCGGAATCGAGGGATTGGGTGAGGAAGGTGTCCTGAATCTGATCGAGGATTTGAAAGCAAAATATCCGCAGATCGACCCTTCGCGGATCTATCTGACGGGCTTGTCGGCAGGCGGATCCAAAGCTACCTTGATGGGAGTCAAATATCCGGGCATTTTCGCGGCAGTGGCAGCTGTCTCGTCACCTGGTGTCGACAAACAGGAACTTACCGCAATCGCGGAAACCTATACAGGGCCTGAAGTGCCTTATCTTTACATCTGCGGCGATCACGATAATTTCCAGATGATCCCTGTGGACGGTTCCGGACAATTCGGCACACCGGGCATTTTCCAGAATGACCCGAACGTCGATATGTTCCCGTTCATCCAAGCATACCAAAAAATCAACCAGCTTGAGGTAGCGCCGCAGTACGATCTGTCGTTGAACGAATTCTACGGCGTGGCGTTGGACAATCAGGAATGGACGTCACTAGGCGAAAAACAGATGCTTGTCGGGACGGCCTCAAATGCAAACGGCGTTATGATGAAATTGGCTGCCGTCAAGGACCTGGCGCATTGGAACTACAAACCGGAAGCTGCATTCATCTGGGACTTCTTCAATGACTATCAGAGAAATACCGAGAACGGCGAACTGATCATCAATAGCTCGGAAGAATGATCTGCTGAAGTAATAACATTTCTTATTTGAATAGAAAACCAAATGGGAAACCCTTGAAGGAATTGGATTTATACCTTTTCTTTCAAGGGTTTTTCTATATTCGAATAACAGTTATCGATTATATTGCTGCTTCTTGCATAAAATTCTGTATATATTTTGAAAAGAAGGGTATAATGAAAGCGTTACCTGAACAATGCGGAAGAATCATTATCTTATCCGATCGTTCAGGCTAACAACGACATAGGAGGCGGTTGCGATGACAATGAAGAAATTCCAAGTGGAGCTACCTGAAGACATGCTTGAAAAAATGAGAAAAGGGTATGCCGCTAAAAGAAAACAGGGCGGATACGATGTAAAAGATATCAGCGATGAAGACTTGGCTGAATATTTCATGGGTATGGGCTTAAATTATGTCGACAGAAAAATATCCGAAATTCTTGATAAAGAAAAAAAATAAAGTAAAAGAGAGAAGCGATCCCACAAAGGATTGCTTCTTTTTATTTAATTTGAAAGGTTACTTGCAATAGTAAATTCCAGTTTGTAAAACTAAATTCCACGCTGGATCCGATGAAAAGCGAAATAGACAAAAAATGAATGCCCAAAAGGTCAATTTGTATGCTTTGGAAAGATCATCGCATC
>MUZD01000010.1 GCA_002155105.1 Sedimentibacter sp. SX930
TCAAATCCCTCCTTCTCCGTAGCTTTATCAAAAAAATAAAAAAACATGGTCCGTTGGTCAAGCGGTTAAGACACCGCCCTTTCACGGCGGTAACACGGGTTCGATTCCCGTACGGATCATTGTCATGGTTGTTACAGCTTCAGCTGTTTTACAGGCATGATACACTTGAGCGTCAGCTCACAGTGTTTCTACACCTGGAGGTTTAGCTCAGCTGGGAGAGCGTCTGCCTTACAAGCAGAATGTCGGCGGTTCGATCCCGTCAACCTCCATTGGTTCCGTGGTGTAGGGGTCAACATGCCTGCCTGTCACGCAGGAGATCGCGGGTTCAAATCCCGTCGGAGCCGTTTTTTAAATTTTTATTTTGGTCTGATAGCTCAGTTGGTAGAGCACTTGATTGAAGCTCAAGGTGTCGGCGGTTCGAATCCGTCTCGGACCATTTTTTATATGATGGAGGGATAGCGAAGTGGCTAAACGCGGCGGACTGTAAATCCGCTCTTTCGGGTTCGGCAGTTCGAATCTGCCTCCCTCCATTCTTATTATGGCGATCGTGGCGAAGTGGTTAACGCACCGGTTTGTGGATCCGGCATTCGTGGGTTCAATTCCCATCGGTCGCCCTCTTTATTGGGCTATCGCCAAGCGGTAAGGCAACAGACTTTGACTCTGTCATTCGTTGGTTCGAATCCAGCTAGCCCAGTTTTTTCAAATTAACAGCATTTCGGCGGTATAGCCAAGTGGTAAGGCACAGGTCTGCAAAACCTCTATCACCGGTTCAAATCCGGTTACCGCCTTTCCATGAGTAAGATGGAAAATTGCATTCTTCATATCATGCCGGCGTGGCGGAATTGGCAGACGCGCTGGACTCAAAATCCAGTGCCCGCAAGGGCGTGCCGGTTCGACCCCGGCCGCCGGTATCACACAAAACAGGCTCCTGACGATGACAGCATCGTTGGGAGCCTGTTTTTTTGCATAGTTATACACGAAGCTGAAAGGAATATTTGAAATTGTTTCATTTTAAGTATATAATTCGTTGTAACTTACAAAAAGAAACTTAATATCTATGAGGTGAACAAAATGCTGACCAAAGAAGAATTGCCATTTTGTCCGGTTGCGACAACCGTCGATCTGATCGGAAATAAATGGAAACTGCTGATAATGCGCGAATTGTTGACTGGGACCAAGCGTTTTAATGAAATGCACCGATTGGTGGATGGCATCAGCCAAAAAGTATTGACCGAAAATCTTCGGAAAATGGAGTCTGATGGGATTGTGAAACGGGAAGTATTTCCTGAAGTGCCACCCAGAGTGGAATATTCGTTAACCGATCTTGGAGATTCCTTAAGACCGATCATCAACAGTATGAGTGATTGGGGAACCGATTATATCAAAAATAACCGAGTGTAGGCAAATGAAAAGTGGGTCGCGAATCCAGTATTTTCTGTTATCCGATGCAGAGCCAAAAGCTATATCATTTTCATCCTCCCTTTTGAAGCGTTATAATGCTTCAAAAGGGAGTTTTTTTTTACCGAAAGAGCGTCGTAAAGCCCCTTGCTTTAGCTATGGGGATATAAGACGTGCACTTAGTTGTGTTATGTGGTGATTCGTTGCATAATCAATATATGGAAAATAAAAAATATAAATCAAATCATAACATCGTTTATTCTTGTACCTACCATGTTGTCTGGTGTCCAAAATATCGGCGAAAGGTCCTTGTCGGACCAGTAGCGGCACGCTTAAAGGAGCTCATTGTAGAAACGTGCACCGGTCTATCCGTCGAAATTCAGGAAATGGAGATCATGCCAGACTACGTTCACCTCCTATTGGATATAGACCCACAATTCGGGGTTCACAAAGCAGTCAAACGCATCAAGGGAGTTTCTTCCCGCGTGCTGAGACAGGAGTTTAAGGAACTGACGACGAAGCTACCCACTCTTTGGTCGAATAGCTATTTCGTTTCCACAGTGGGTGGGGCACCGCTTGAAATGATTCAGCAATACATCCAAAGCCAAAAGACCTCACAACGCCAATAAATGCAAAGCAATCATCAAGAAAGGAGGAACACGTATGGCTAAAAGCAAAACAGCTTCATTCGTCGTAGAGCTGGGACTTGTTACACATCAAAATGAACAAGCAGTGCTGGATAAGCGTTTCAAAATTGCTGAAAAATTGTATAACAAGGTCTTGTACCATGCGCAGACGCAGCTAACAGAGTTGTATAAGAACCGTCGATACCAAGACGTGCTGGCAGAACGCCGCTTGTCCATCAAAGCAAACGACAAGAATCGTGTGACGGCGTGCAAAAAGGAATTGCAAGCTATCCAAAAGACCTTCGGCATGACGGAATACGCTTTGCATGCCTACATCGGACGGATGCGCGAGGCGTACAAGAAGCGTATCGACAGCTTCACAGCACAAAAAATCGCTTCAACGGTCTGGACAAGTGTGTCCTCCCTTCTGTATGGCAAAGGAAAAAAGGTACGTTTCAAAAAGTTCGGCCAGCTGGAATCGTTGGAAGGCAAGTCGAACGCTACAGGCATGCGCTTCAAAGGCGACCGTTTGGAGTGGAACGGGCTGATTCTGCCCGTCACTATCCGTACCAATGACCTATTTGTTCAGCAATCCCTTTCCTTGCACCGGGTGAAATATTGCCGCATCGTACGCAAGGCGTTCAAGGGCGGTAATCAGTACTTCCTGCAACTGGTGCTGGAAGGTATCCCGCCAGTGAAACGCAACAATAATACAGGCATGTCCCGCCGAAACCCCGCTCCGAATGCGGAAGTGGGCATCGACATCGGCACCTCTACGGTGGCGGTGGTAGGTGATGACGGCGTCATCTTGAAGGAATTATTTCCAGAAGGAGCGTCCTATGACCGCGCGATTCATCTGTTGCAACGAAAAATGGACCGGAGTCGCCGCGCAACCAACCCCGCCAACTTTAATGTCGACGGCACCGTCAAGCAGGGTGTCAAGTTGACTTGGGTACGGAGCAAGAACTACATGGAAATAATGTTTCGCTTGAAGGACCTCTACCGCCGTCGGGCGGTGGCATTAAAAGAAGCCCACAACAAAACCGCCAATGCCATCCTGGCACTGGGTAATCAGGTTTATGTGGAGGACATGGATTTCCGTGCATTGATGAAGCGGGCTAAAGAAACGACCGTCAACAAGAACGGGCGGTTCAACCGCAAGAAACGCTATGGTAAGTCCGTCGGCTATCATGCGCCGGCCATGTTGGTCGGCATCGTGAAGCAAAAAGCACTCCAAGAAGGGGGCACCCTGCAAGAGGTGGATACCTTTAAATTCCGTGCCAGCCAGTATAACCACGTAAACGATACCTACATTAAGAAGACACGTGAGGAACGTACGACCATTGTTGGCGGGCAGCTTGTCCAACGGGATCTGTACAGTGCGTTCCTCCTGAAAAACAGCCAACCGACACGCAACAAGACTGACCGCACAAAGTGTAGCACGACGTTCGCCACTTTTATGACACACCACGACACCTGCATCCAAACACTCTGCCAATCAACCGAACGCCAGTCCCGTAATTTCGGACTGCGAGACTTTCAATTTGCTTAACAAATGTAAATAGCAACCAAAAGGTTCAGCTGTGAGCCTTCAACGCGAATGGTGCCATCGGGCGCCTTGTTGAGAAAGTCTAAGGGCTTTTGGGAATAGAACGGAAATAGAAAAACGACATCTCCACTTTTTTGGAAATATCGCCAGTACGGTCCGTGACGTCCCAACAGCCCTTGGAACCCCCTGGATTTATCCATGGGGAGCAGTCAGAAAAAGGTAAGTACCTGATAAAAAAGTGCGTACTATTGCAAGGGCATCTTTAAAGATATAGTAAGAGTATGGGAAGGGAGCAATATCAGCGAGGCGTTAAGCAACTCAGACAAGAACGAATGCCCATCACGATGATATTGCTTGTACGAAAAAGCTGGTTCGGCGGTAATTTTAGGTGAGTATCTGTTGAATGGGGGAATGCGGATAATGATAGATCCTTTATTGGTATTTGCAACAATCTTTGATGCTGACATTAAGTTTGCCATTGTGTCTCTGTTCCTTTACTACCCGAGTATGAGCTGCAATGACATCGTCCGAATGACGGGTGAGAAAAAAGTAAAATGTCATCACCAGTCTGTGGCGACTGCAAATGGATACGATTGTGGTCAATCAGATTGAGGACGACAGAAACTGCTATTACTCCTTGACGAGCAGCGGCACAGCCAGTTTGAAGGTGTTTAGCGAGATAGCAGATTTTTCGGAGCGTTGTATGAAGTGAAAGGAGGTCCAAAATGCTAGTTGAAGACATACTGCAATACTTTCAAGAGAATTTTAGTCAATATCTTATTTACGTATATCAGCACCTTGGGTTGAGTATCCAAGCGATCGTCATTTCATGTCTGATCGGCATTCCGCTGGGATATATCAGCCACCAGCACCGGAAACTCAGCCAGATGATCACCTTCAGTTCTCAAGCCTTGCGGATTATTCCCAGTCTGGCAGTCCTCTTTTTGTTGATTTCCTTCATAGGTGTCGGCAGGGCACCCGCATTGATCGCTTTGGTGTTGTTGGGCATTCCGCCGATTTTGGTCAATACGACTGTCGGCTTCCTGGAAGTCCCCGCTGTTATGATAGAGACAGGCAAAGGTTTGGGGATGACCGATTGGGAGCTCCTGAAAAGGGTGAAGATTCCGCTGGCTTTTCCTTTTGTGATGACCGGTGTGAAGCTTGCTTTGGTGGAAATCATCTCGAGTGCGACGCTGGCAACATACATCGGTGCTGGTGGATTAGGAACATTGATTTTTACAGGATTGGGTTTGAACAGGATGGATCTGCTTCTCATTGGAGGGGTATCGGTAGCGATGATTGCCTTCACGACAAGCATCTTTCTTGATTACATAATTAAAAGGAGCGTAAATTAAATGAAAAGAAAAAATATTATCAGTACGATTGCAATGTTGGCCGTAACACTTTTAGTATCAGGGTGTTCAAGTTTGGGTGGCGGAAGTACGGAAGATACAGTCATCCGAGTGGGTTCCAAGGATTTTACCGAAAACTTGGTTGTTTCGGAAATTTATGCCTTGGCTTTGGAAGATGCCGGTTATGAGGTTGAACGGATCCCGAATATCGCCAGCTCGGTCGTTCATACATCGATCACCAATGATGAAATCGATCTTTATCCGGAGTATACAGGTACAGGTCTGTTGGTAATATTGGAAATGGAGATGGAAACCGATCCGCAGAAAGTCTATGACACAATCAAAGCAGAATACGCAGAGCAGTTTAATCTGACTTGGTTGGATTATGCGGAAGCCAATGACAGCGCTGGGCTGGTCATCAAAACGAGCGTAGCCGAAAAATACGGCATTGAGACCATTTCCGATCTGCAGAAAAATGCTTCAGAGCTTCGTTTTGCTTCCCAAGGTGAATTCGATCTGAGGGAAGATGGCATTCCTGGATTGACTAAAGCTTACGGAGAATTCAACTGGAAGAGCTCGACAGTCTACGACAACAGCTTGAAATATGAAGTCTTGAAAAATGATGAAGCCGATGTCGCACCAGCCTACACGACGGAAGGTCAACTGACCAATAAAGAAGAATTCACAGTTTTGGTGGATGACAAAAATTTCTGGCCGCCGTATAACTTGGCTCCAGTAATCCGTAATGAAGTATTGGAAGAAAATCCTGAGATTGCAGAAATTTTGAACAATATCAGCAGCACGCTGGATACAGAAACAGTGACCGGGTTGAATGCCAAAGTGGACGTCGATGGACAAGAATATGAAGCGGTAGCGAAAGAATACTTCGAATCAATTAATTAAGGAGGCGTTGAGGCCGCATGGAGCAAACCGCGATAGAATTCAAAAATGTGACGAAGCTCTACGGGGAAGGGGGTACGAAAGCAGTCGATGATATCTCCTTCGAAATTAAGGAGGGCGAGTTCATCACTGTCCTGGGCTCTTCCGGCTCCGGCAAAACGACGACTTTAAAAATGATCAACCGACTGATCCGTGAAGATGAAGGACACATAACCTTCTTCGGAGAAGACATCAGTTCAATGAACGAAGTGGATCTTAGGCGGAAAATCGGCTATGTCGTCCAACAGATTGGCCTGTTTCCGCATATGACCGTTGCCCAAAACATCGCGACAGTTCCGGAACTGCTGAAGTGGGACAAGAAGAAAATCCAATCCCGCATCAAAGAACTGCTGGAACTTGTCCAACTGGATCCGGAAGTGTTTGCCGACAGAAAGCCGAAACAATTATCCGGCGGGCAACAACAGCGTATCGGCGTTGCGAGGGCGCTTGCCGCCAATCCGAAAGTGATGCTGTTGGATGAACCGTTTGGAGCGGTCGATGCGATTACGCGCCTGCAACTGCAAAATGAACTGCAAAAGATTCATAAAGAATTGGGCGACAAAACTTTTGTGCTGGTCACCCATGACATCAATGAGGCGTTCAAGCTAGGGATGAGAGTTCTGATAATGGACAAAGGCAAGATTTGTCAATTTGATACGCCGCGGGAAATCATGCGGAATCCGAAAACGGAGTTTGTTGCGAACTTGATTGCCACCGTAAAGGAACAAGAGGCATTTTGGAGTGAATTGAAATGATTGCATACTGGAATACTTACCATGAAAAACTGTTGACCGCCACGATGCAGCACATCGAATTAGTGGGGACGACGCTGACGATTGCGATCCTCATTGCAAGTGGCATAATTCTGGCTTGCATGCATCAGGAACGCGTGATGAACGGTTTGATCTACTTGACGTCATTGCTTTATTCGATCCCAAGTCTGGCTCTGTTTGCCATTTTGATTCCGTTGACTGGCCTGGGAAGGAACACGGCCATTATCGTGTTGGTGATTTATTGCCAATATGTCCTGTTGCGCAGTTTTTCTGCAGGAATCAAAGAGATCGATCCAACAATCATCGAAGCCGCTGTAGGGATGGGCATGACGAGGAATCAAATGTTCCGGAAAATCCAACTGCCGTTGGCAATGTCATCCATCATCGCAGGGATACGGATCGCCGCAACCTCGACAATCGGCATCGCAACCATCGCCGCAACGATCAATGCGGGCGGGTTGGGAACCGTCCTTTTCGATGGCTTGCGGACATTCAGCGTCGTAAAACTGTTGTGGGGCACTGCGTTGTCGATCTTGTTGTGCGTCCTTGTCAATGTAATCTTGTATTTTCTTGAGAATGCGTTGCGTCGGAAATTCGCCTGATCTTTTCAAAGGAGTGATCGCTTGAGTGATATCTGGAACCCGTGGCACGGCTGCAAAAAGGTCAGCCCGGGATGCCAAAATTGTTATATGTTTCATTTGGACAGTCAACGAGGAAAAGATGGCGCGGATATTTATAAAGTCCAGAGCAGCTTCGATCGGCCGCTGAAAAGGAACCGGAACGGCGACTACGTCATACCTCCCGGTTCCACGATACGCGTCTGCATGACTTCGGACTTCTTTCTTGAGGAAGCGGACGAGTGGCGCGGCGAAGTCTGGAAGATGATCGAGAAGCGGTCGGACGTGCTTTTCTACTTGTTGACGAAAAGAATCGAACGCGTGAAGGATTGCCTGCCTGGAAATTGGGGAGACGGTTGGGAAAACGTGTGGATGAATGTCTCTGCCGAAAACCAAAAGATGGCCGACAGGCGGATCCCGGTACTCCTGGATCTGCCTTTCAAACACAGAGGCATCATGGACGCACCGCTGATCGGTGAAATCGACTTGACGAAGCATTTGTCTTCCGGAAAAATCGAACGCGTCATCGTCGGCGGGGAAAACTATGACGGGGCAAGGGAATGCCATTATGAATGGGTGCAGAGGATGCACCAAGATTGCGGGGATCATCATGTGAACTTCGAATTCATCGAAACCGGGAATCATTTTGTGAAAAACGGACGGAAGTATGAAATTTTAGACAAAAGAAAGCAGCAGGAGCAAGCAAAGAAATCCGGCCTGTCTTATGAAGGGCGTGCGGTTTCGGTTCACCTGACGGAAGTTGCCCAGGGTGAATCGGTGCCGCTTTTTCGAACCGATGCTGTGACTTTGTGTGACTCCTGCGCCTACAGGAAATTTTGCGGTACGCAATCGGGCAGACCCAGCTGCATGTTATCATTATGAAAAATTAAGACAGAGGGTGGAAGAATGAAGGCAGTCGTAGTGCATGAAGCGGGTGGACCGGAAAAACTGGTGCATCAGGAAGTTCCTCTTCCGGAAATCCGGGAATGCTGGTCGCTCGTGAAGGTCATGGGCTTCGGCATCAACCATTCGGAAATCTTTACGCGGGAGGGGAAATCCCCTTCGGTCAAATTTCCCCGCATTTTAGGGATTGAATGTGTAGGGATTGTGGAACGTTCGAGCGACGAGGAGAGATTGCCGCTCGGTCAAAAAGTGGTGTCGATCATGGGTGAGATGGGGAGAGCATTCGACGGGAGTTATGCGGAATATGCTTTGTTGCCGAATGACCAAATCTACCCCATCCACACCGATCTGCCTTGGGCCCAACTGGCTGCCATTCCGGAAACCTACTATACAGCTTTCGGTTCCATGAAAAATCTGCGGATCCAATCATCCGATCAAATTTTGGTTCGGGGGGCAACGAGCGGTGTCGGGGTTGCCTTTGCCAAGTTAGTCAAAGCCCAATTCCCTGATGTCCGGATTTACGGAAGCACCCGAAAAGCCGAAAAGGGCGAGAGACTGAAGGAAGCCGGCTTCACCGACTACGTCGAAGATCGCAACGGCATTTTGGATACCGAAGAGACTTTCGACAAGATTCTGGAATTGATCGGGCCCGCGACGATCAAGGACAGCCTTTCCCATATCCGGGAAGCTGGCATTGTCTGCAGCACCGGTCAACTCGGCGGAAAATGGTTTCTGGAGGATTTCGATCCCATCATGGAATTGAAGCACAACAGCTACTTGACTACTTTCCATTCGAGTGAAGTTTCCGGCGAAAAGTTGAATGAACTGCTGGCTTACATCGAGGGGAAAGGCGTTGCGGTGGATCCGGAGAGGGTTTTCACGCTCGAAGGGGTTGCCCAAGCCCATGCCTTTTTGCAGAGCCAGGACAGTTTTGGGAAAGTCATCGTGTTGGATCCGAGTGCTGAGGGAGAACGAACTTCAGAATAGGGTTGCGTTTCTGCGTATTATTGGTTAGAATTGAATGAGAAACACTGGGGGTGCGCGCGAGCGCTGAGACCGGCATTGCCGGAACTCTTTGTCCCTGATCTAGTTCATACTAGCGTAGGGAATGTGGCGTTTGACTATTCGCATAAATAGATATCAAAACGTTATATTTTCTGATTTTCGCATCAGATCATATAGCGTTTTTTAATTTCAGTAGGGGTGCGCAACTGCGCTGAGACCGACACTGTCGGAACCCTTCAAACCTGATCCAGTTCGTACTGGCGGAGGGAACTGAGCTCGGTCTGGAGTCCGTATGTATATCCAAGACATCTCAGGGGAGATGTCTTTTTATTTTCATTCAATTCAGGGAGGAGGGGAAACGGTTCGCATAGGTCAGGCTTAAAAAGGAATCATTCAAACTGAAAAGGGGAAAACATATGAACACAAAAAAATTAGTCACCACTGCTTTGATCATCGCCATGGGGGTTGTCAGCAACAGCATCTTCGTGATCCCGATCGGACTGGCAAAAGTAGCACCGATGCAGCATCTTTTGAACGTATTGACCGCTGTCTGGTTAGGACCCGGATATGCCGTCCTGCAGGCCTTCGGTGTTTCCGTGCTGCGCAACCTGTTGGGTACAGGGACCGTCTTTGCTTTCCCAGGAAGCATGATCGGGGCTGTTTGCGCAGGTCTGTTTTATGCCAAAACGCAAAAAATCGGTTACGCGGCATTGGGTGAGTGGATAGGCACCGGAATTCTGGGATCGTTGGTGAGCACTTTGCTGGCGCAGTTCTTTATGGGCATGGAAGCAGCGCTGTTGCTCTTTTTACCTAGCTTTGCGATCAGTTCCGCCATCGGAGCGGGTATGGCTTATTTCATCATCCTGGAAATGGGAAAAAGAAACGTGTTGGACCGGAACAGAACTTAAGAAAAGGCTGTTATATAAACTAACGAAGAAACAACCGGAAAGCAAACCGGTTGTTTTTTTGCCGTTCTCCGGCGAACTGAAGCTTCGCAGAAGTTGAAGTCCGTATTCTGATCTGTTCTCCGATGGGTACAACTTCGCCGGAGTTAATCCCTGTTGTGTCCGGTGTCCTCCGGGCTAAAGCCGCTCACCGGAGCAGGCGACTAACATTAACGCGAAAGAAAATAATTTTCATAAAATAATAATTGAAAAAACTATTTTCATGTGTTATTCTATCAGCGTAGAGAAAAGGCGAAGTCAAAAATGCGTACCTCGCTTTTGGCGTTTGCGCACAGCAGGAGGCAACAAGCAATGACAATCATCGAGGAAATCCAAAACCAGTATTCCGCTTTTTCCGCAAATGAGAAAAAAATCGCGGATTACATTCTCCGGAACAAAGCTTCCATCAAAAATATGAATATCAAGGATTTAGCGGCGAAGGTGGATACCTCGACGTCCAGCATCACCCGTTTCTGCAAACATATCAACATCGATGGGTTTGTGGATATGAAGATTGCGTTGCGCTCAGCGACAAGCAACCAGCAGTTGAAAGAAATGCCGACCGTCTATGATGATATTTATGGCTACTATACGCAAGTCATCGATGAAACCAATCAGATGATCGAGGACCAAGCAATCGAAACGGTTGTCGATTGGATCAAAAACGCAAAAAAAACGGTCATCTACGGCATCGGCAGTTCCGGATTTACGGCCGCTGAATTGGCGCAACGCTTGATCCGGATGGGCTTGAATGTCACTGGGGTCACCGACTCCCACTTAATGATCATCAACAGCTCGATCATCAAGGAAGACGAATTGGTGATCGCCATTTCTAATTCGGGGGAAACGCCGGAGTTGATTGCGTCCTTGGAAATCGCGAAAAAGAAAAAAGCGAAGATCATCGCGCTGACCAGCTTCAAAAACAGTTCTCTGACGAAGCTAGCGGATGTCACTTGCTTCGGTTACCACTCTCGGTTCGTCAACAACACGGTGTTCGTCAATACGCAGTTCGGGATGGTGTACCTGATCGATGTGATTTCGACACTCCTGCTGCAGGACGAGGATTTCCAATACAACATGGATCTGACGAGAGCAAATGTGCAGGGTTATTCAAAAAAAACGGAATAGCAAGTGGCGCGCATAGCCTGTGCTTTCATGATAAAAATTCAGGTCATAATCAAAGAGGGGAAAGACAAATGGGAAAAGTAATCATCCATGCAGAAGTGTATACGGGAGAAACGGTCATTGCCGATGGGTTTGTCCGGTTCGGAAAAGAAATCAGCGCGGTCGGGAACATGGCGGAATACGTTGCCGAAACAGATGAGGAAGTTATCGACGCATCCGGGAGCAGGTTGGTGCCTGGCTTCATTGATGTCCACAGCCATGGCGGTTACGGCATGGATAATATGGACGGTGATGCCGATGAAATCAACCGGATGATCGGAAAGATGCATCAAGAAGGGATCACCAGTTATTTTCCGACAACGATGACGCAATCAAATGAAAATATCGAGAAGGCATTGGTCGGCATCCGCAAGGCCGCGGAAAAAAATCCGGTCATCCAAGGCGTCCATCTCGAAGGACCATTCATTTCCGCAGTATTTAAGGGGGCACAACCGGAAGAACACATTAAATTGCCGGATGCAGACCTGATGCGCAGGTGGCAGGAATTGAGCGGGGGATTGATCCGTTTGGTCACCTATGCGCCGGAGACGAGCGATGCGACAGCTTTTGAAAAGTATTGTCTGGACAACCAAATCGTGCTTTCGGTAGGGCATTCAAATGCTCGTCGTAGCCAATTGCAACAATCCAAGGCATCGCACATCACCCACCTCTATAATGCGCAGAGAGGGCTCCACCACCGCGAACCGGGTGTGACTGGGCATGCGTTCCTGGAGGACGACATCTATGTGGAAATGATTGTCGATGGACTGCATATCGATCCGGAAATGGTGAAGATTGCCTTCAAACAGAAGGGGGCCGACCGCATCGAATTGATTACCGACGCGATGCGCGCCAAAGGAATGGGCGACGGCATCAGCGAGTTGGGCGGGCAGAAGGTCATCGTCAAGGATGGCGAAGCCCGTCTGGAAAGCGGAAATCTGGCAGGAAGTGTGCTGGAATTCCAGAAAGCCTTCGAGAACGTCATCAGCTTTACCGGATGCAGCATTTCCGATGCGGTAAAAATGAGTTCGGTCAATCAGGCGCGCGAATTCGGTCTGGTGCAAAAAGGGAGTATCGCACCTGGAAAAGATGCGGATATGGTGTTGCTTTCGAAGGCATTCACAGTAGAGCGGACAATCAGTTTTGGAAAAACAGTATTCAATAAAAACGGAAAGTAGGTTACCTATCATGAAATTAATTATTAAAGCGAATCCAGAAGAGGCGAGCCGTTATGCATTCGAAAAAATCCAGGAGGCAATGGGAAGTGGGGCGAAGGTTCTCGGTTTGGCAACCGGCAGCACACCGGTCAAGCTGTACCGGATCATGCGGGAAAGCGATATTGATTTCTCGGGGATGACATCGATCAATCTTGATGAATATATGGGATTGTCCGAGGACAGCCCACACAGCTACCATCACTTTATGCATGAGCAATTATTTGATGCAAAACCCTTCAAAAAAAACTATCTGCTGGATGGCATGGCGGATGAGAAGGAAGAGTGTGCGCAATTCGAAGAAATCATTGCAGCGAACCCAATCGATGTTCAGATACTGGGCATCGGCACGAACGGGCATATCGGTTTCAATGAGCCGGGTACCGCTTTTGATTCCCGGACCCAGAAAGTTGCGCTGTGGCAATCCACAATCGATTCCAACAAGCGTTACTTCGCGGATGAGAAGGATGTACCGCGTTTTGCTTATTCAATGGGAATCCAAACGATACTCTCAGCTAAAAAAATCATCCTGATGGCTTTTGGAAAGGAAAAAGCCTCTGCCATCAAAGCAGCGTTGGAAGGACCAATCACAGAAGAACTGCCTGCTAGCGTTCTGCAGACGCACAAGGATGTGACCGTGATACTGGACGAAGAAGCAGCGCAAATGCTCAGCAAAAAATAGTGAATCAGACAATCCGCAGGCTACTACCCATGAGTCTCCGGATTGTCGTTTTTGATTAAAACGTTTACAATGGAAGCAGAGGTAGCGTGGAAAGCATGTGATCCAGGAATCCAAGGCGGTGATGTAAATGTTGACTGTTGAGACGGTCAGATCGTGGCTGAGCTTGTTCATCGAAAAGCTGGAAAAAAATGAGAAGTATCTGAACACGCTGGATGACCCCATCGGTGACGGCGATCACGGGGCCAATATGCTTCGGGGCGCGAAAGACCTAAGGGGGAAATTGGCAGAAGGGCTTCAGGCAGGATTGTCAGATCTGTTCAAAATGGCGGGTATGTCATTCATCCAGAAAACGGGAGGAGCAGCTGGACTCCTTTATGGACAAGTCTTTCTGCATATGTCGGAGGCTTTTCAAGAAGACACCAATCTGCTGGACAGCCTTGCAAGCGGGCTTGAAGGCATCCAAACGTTCGGCCCTACGGAACTGAAGGAAAAGACCTTAGTGGATGTTTGGATTCCGGTCATGGAAGACATCCGGAATAAGCGCCTGACGTTGGACAGAATCAATGAACATGTCATAAGCACGAAGGATTTTCAGGCAAAAAAAGGACGCGCGGCGTTTGTGTCGGAACAGCTGAATGGCCATATCGATCCGGGAGCTGCCTCCTGCGGTTATTTCTTTGAGGCCATGCTGGAAGCGGGGGTGTACGATGAGTGAGCAGTACGGTATCTTATTGGTTTCGCATGTTGAGGAGCTCGCTGACGGACTGGCCCGTTTGCTGAAACAAGTAGCGAAGGACGTCACCGTGAAAGCAGTCGGTGGAGTGGAAGAAGGCGGCATCGGCACTAGTTTCGACAAACTCATGGCGGCACTCAATGAAATGTCAGAGCGTAACATATTGGGCTTTTATGATTTAGGCAGCGCCAAGATGAATCTTGAGTTGGTGAGTCAAATGACCGAAAAAAAGTTGATTATTTGCGATGCGGCATTTGTGGAGGGATCCTATCTGGCAGCGGCCTTGCTGCAGGCGGATACGCCCTTTGAAAAAATCCGTGAACAGTTGCAGGAATTGTACGTAAAATGAAATATTGAAGCCAAAAGAAACCCATGAGGTTTTCCTTTTCAAAAGGAGAAACTCATGGGTTATTTTTTTGAAAAGAGATTAGAACGCTCAGCAATCGATTTCTACCCGGGAATCATCACGCACTTATTAGACGCGTTCTGATTCGCAGGGGGTTCCGCCTAAGCTGCTATTACGTCACGGCCAAAAAACGGCCGTTCTCGTAATAGCCTCTTAGTGCTCACTCCCTAAACGCGAATCATCACGCTCTTTATTTTGTATAGGCGAGTTTTTTTGAGATTTCTTTCGACATGCGCAGCATGTACTCTTTTATTTTCTCAACTTTTTCATCAGTCATACGGAATACGGGGCCGCTGATGCTGATGGCTGCCACGACTTTTCCGGTGTAGTCGATAAGCGGTACCGAAATGCATTTGGCTCCGATTTCGCATTCCTCGTTATCCATCGCCACACCTGTTTCTTGGACAGTTTCCAACTCTTTAAAAAGAGCCTCAGGTGTTGTGAGGGTTTTGGCGGTCAATGCCGGCATTCCTTTTTCTTTCAGGATGTCCTCGATTTCCTTCTCCGTATAGTTTTGAAGAATATTTTTTCCGACGCTGGTCGCATGCAAAGGAGCTCTTTTTCCGATCCGTTGCATCGTCTTCAGCATGTTGTCCGGCCCGTTGATGACATCGATGTAAACCACTTCATGATCTTCTTCGATAGCCAAGCATGAGGATTCCTGGAATTCCTTCGATAACGCGACCAGATCGTCATGGACTAAGTCACGGATATCATATTGCCCGCTCACTAGACTGCCCAGCTGGGCCAATTTCAAGGTAAGTGCATATTTGGATGAGTCGGCGTTTTGGTAAACATATCCGAAGGAACTCAACGTGCTTAAATAACGCAATACGGTGCTGCTTGGAGAATTCACTTGATCAGCAATGTCCTGCAGCCGCATTTCACCACCTTGAGATACCAGTAATTCGATGATCTGTAATACTTTTTCGACCGATTGATTTTTTTTAACTTTTTTTTCAATCACTTTGTTTTCCCCCTCATGAAAGGATTTCTCTTGATTGCAGTTTACCATAGACAGATAAATTTCTCAATTTTAATTTCACTAAGAGAAAATGTATTTCAAAAAATGTTGACAGCGGAAAAAGCCTCTGCTAAACTGTGGTTACACAAAACAAAAACCGATTTCACAGAGTGAAATTGTATGGAGGGAAAGACATGTTAGTAGCAGAAGCGATTGTACAAATTTTGGAAAAAGAAGGAATTGAAGACGTTTTCGGAATCCCAGGTGCAGGCATCAACCCAGTATACAAATATTTGGAGAAATCCGATTCGATCAAACATATGGTCATGAGACACGAAGAAGCCTGCACCCACGCAGCTGATGGCTATTATCGTTCCAGCGGAAAAATGGCAATGGCTACTTGCACAGCAGGTCCTGGCGCGACGAATTTTATAACCGGAATTTATACTGCGAATATCGACTCGATTCCATTCTTGGCATTAACGGGGCAATCCGTAAGATCCCAGTTGAACAAGGACGCTTTCCAGTCTGTCGACATCGTGTCAATCGCTAAACCGATCGCAAAGGGCGCTTGGTGCGTCATGGATCCTAACGATACCGTCGAGATTTTCCGCGAAGGCTTCCGGATTGCACGTGAAGGCAAACCAGGTCCGATCCTGATCGATTTGCCGCTGGATATACAGATGGCTGAAATCGATTTTGACATCGATAGCTACATCCCTTATGAAATCGAAAGACCTGCTCCAGAAACAGACCAAATCAAAGAGGCTCTGCAATTGATTTCAGAAGCGAAAGCGCCTGTCATGATCATGGGTGGGGGCGTCATCCTTTCCGAAGCAACAAGCGAATGTGTTGAACTTGCTGAAATGCTGCAGTTGCCAGTTATCACAACTTATATGGCAAAAGGCGGCATCCCCGTCAATCATCCTTTGAATGCGGGTCATGCCGGAATCCAAGTCGGCGGACCTCTAGGGAACAAAGTATTGAGTGAAGCAGATGTCGTTTTAGGAATCGGGTGCCGCTTCACAGATCGCCACACTGGTGACATCAAAGTGTATTCGGAAGGGCGTAAATTCATCCATATCGATATCGAACCAAGCCAAATCGGTAAAATCATTCCGGCTGAAATCGGTATCGTAGCGGATGCAAAAATGGCGATCGAAGCATTGCTGGCTGAGGCGAAACAAATGGGAGCATTCGGTGCGAAAGGGCTTGTGTCGGAATTGCCGCAGTTGAGCATCGATCTGAAACGAAAAACTGACTATGACAGCAGACCGATCAAACCACATCGTGTATTCCAAGAGATGAATGCAGTGTTCGGTGATGAAGTAATGTATACGACTGGTTGCGGATTGACGCAGATTTGGTCAGGCCAACTGCAGGACATCAATCGTCCAAGAAAATACTTGCCATCAGGCGGCGCAGGTACGTTAGGATTCGATATCCCAGGCGCAATCGGAGCTTCCGTTGGTGCACCGGGAATCAAAACAGTCTCCGTTTTGGGTGATTTCGGCTTCACTTTCATGGTTGAGGAAATCGCGGTTGCGGCAGTCAACGATATTCCGTTGGTTGTAGTCATCGTCAACAACGCTTATTTGGGACTGATTCGCCAAAATCAAAATTATGGCTATGGTTTTGACTATGCTGTCCGTATGGCGGAAAACCAAGGCTTGATGGACTACGTTAAGGTAGCGGAAGGCTTCGGCTGCGAAGCAGAACGCGTCTTCAATCCGGAAGACATCAAACCAGCGTTGGAGCGTGCATATGCATCCAAAAAACCTTATGTCATCGATATCGTGTGTGAAGAAGCTACAGACTGCTCAATGGGACCAAGCATCACAGCCGTGAGAGAATTCGTGTAAATCGATTAAAGAAAGGAGGCAGCACGCTTGTTTGCGAAATGCCGCAAGCGGGAATGCTGCCATCTTTATCGGAAAATAAGTAAGCAATAAAGACAGTGAAGGTAGGGAAAACCATGATAGAACCAATGAACAAATATTTGCAGATCGGCTTGATCCATTTTATGGCCTATCCACAAGCGATGAACTTTAAAGATCAAGGGAACATTGTAGAGACTGTAAAAAAAATAGTTGTGGATGATTACTTTGATGCTATTGAAGTATCGCATATCGAGAAGGATGAAGACCGTGCAGCAATCAAAAAAATGCTGGATTCCAGCCATATGAAAGTCTGCTACGGAGCTCAGCCACGCTTGCTGACAGCTGGTTTGAACCCGAATGCCATCGACGAAACAGAAAGGCTGAAAGCGGAAGCCATCCTGATCGATTCGATCGACGAAGCGGAATACTTGGGCGCCAAAGGGATTGCGTTCCTTTCCGGGAAGTATGAGGAGGATACAAAGGAACAAGCTTTCCGTCAATTGGTCAAAACGACAAAGACAATTTGCGAATACGCAGCCAAGAAAGACATGACCATCACGTTGGAAGTTTTTGACTACGATCTGGATAAGAAATCTTTGATTGGTCCAGCACCTTATGCTGCGACATTTGCCGCTGAAATGCGTAGTCTGGTCGAGAATTTCGGTTTGATGATGGACTTGTCCCATATCCCGCAAACTCATGAAACATCAAAATATGCTATCCAAGTCACTAAACCTTATATCACACATCTGCACATGGGAAATGGTGTATTGAAAGAAGGCGCGGAAGCTTTCGGAGATACGCACCCACGCTTCGGTTTCCCGAACAGTGTAAATGATGTGCCTGAATTATTGGACTTTTTGAGAGTTCTGCAAGCAGAAGGATTTTTTGACAGCGTTAACCCGCCAGTGCTATCCTTCGAAGTGAAGCCGTGGAAAGATGAAGATCCGGATATCGTCATCGCGAATGCCAAACGGACATTGAATCGCGCTTGGAGCCTGTTATGACACAAGGAGGAAACAAAATGAAGATAGTTGTATTGGATGGATATACGTTGAACCCAGGGGATCTCTCTTGGGAACGTCTGGAAAAAATAGGGGAATGCGCCATCTATGATCGCTCGCCAAAAGATGAAGTCATTTCGCGCATCGGGGATGCTTCGATCGTATTCACAAACAAAACGCCATTAACGGCTGAAATTTTCGCGGCTTGTCCGAATATCCGCTATGTCGGTGTTTTGGCGACAGGTTATAACGTAGTGGACACAGTGGCGGCCAAAGAGCACGGCATCACTGTGACGAACATTCCGACTTACGGGACCGCATCAGTGGCTCAGTTCACCTTCGCCTTGCTGCTGGAAGTCTGCCACCATGTGGGCGCGCACGACAAAGCAGTCAAACAAGGCCGTTGGCAAGAATCAGGGGATTTCTGCTTCTGGGATTATCCGCTGATCGAATTGGCCGGTAAAAAAATGGGCATCATCGGTTTCGGCCGGATTGGCCAGGCCGTGGCAAAAATCGCGATCGCATTCGGCATGGACGTGCTGGCATACGATCACTATGCTGATAAGAGCTTAGAGAACGAGCACACGAAGATCGTGGATTTGGATGAGCTGTTGGAGCATTCCGATGTTGTTTCCTTGCATTGCCCGTTATTCCCGGAAACCGAAGGAATCATCAATGCAGCAGCTTTGGATAAAATGAAATCCAGCGCCATTTTGATCAACACGTCACGTGGACCATTGATCGTTGAAGAAGATTTGGCTGCAGCATTGAATGCCGGCAAATTGCATGGAGCGGCCGTTGATGTCGTTTCGACAGAACCAGTGACGGAAGAAAATCCATTGTTCACTGCGAAAAATTGCCTGATCACACCGCATATCGCATGGGCGCCGATTGAAGCCAGACAGCGCTTGTTGGATATTGCGATTGATAATGTTGAAGCATTTTTGGAAGGGAAGCCAGTGAACAGCGTTTCCTGATGAACTGAATTTGCAATGATTGAGAAGGAGAACAGATATGAAACTGAGAGATGATGCAACGTATATCATAAATCAATCGATCCAGGCGGTATTACCGGATAAGGCGGTCGTAAATGCCTTGAGTAACATGGATATAGCTGGTGACATCCATATCATCGCGATCGGAAAAGCGGCCTGGCGCATGACGAAGGCGGCTGCGGATTGTCTGGGCGAGCAATTCCAAGGCGGGATGGCCTTGACAAAATACGGACATTCCCTTGGCGAAATTGAGCGGGTGACTATTTTTGAAGCCGGGCATCCGATACCGGATCAGGCATCCATCGATGCAACAACTGAGATTCTGCGTTATGTATCCGCGATCCCGGAAGAAGATACGATTCTGTTTTTGATTTCCGGTGGTGGATCCGCCTTGTTCGAAAAAGCGCGGGATCAGATTTCCTTGGATGAATTGGAGGATATCAACAAGCAGCTTTTGAATAGCGGCGCGAACATCATCGAAATCAACACGATCCGTAAGCATCTCTCGGAAGTGAAGGGCGGCCAATTTGCCCAGTTGTGTTCTCCTCGTCAAATACATGCTATTATCCTGTCCGATGTTTTGGGTGATCGATTGGACACGATCGCATCAGGCCCGGCGTACCCTGATTTTTCGACGAGCGCAGAGGCGCAGAGAATTGTCGAGAAATACGCTCTGAAATTGTCGGAAAAAGCTCGGACAGCCTTGCTGAGGGAAACACCCAAGTCATTGGATAACGTAAAGAATACGCTGATCGGGAGTGTGGATATTTTGTGCCGCGAAGCGGTAACGCATGCACAGTCGCGTGGATACCATACTTGCGTGTTATCGACAGCCCTTGAAGAGGAAGCTGCTTCGATAGGGGAGCGTCTTGGTCAACTCGCCAGAAAGATTGTCTCTGGGCAAGAAGATGCGCAGCTTCCGTGTGCCATCATCGCCGGCGGTGAGCCTATTGTCACGATCAAAGGGGATGGATTGGGTGGCAGGAACCAGGAGCTGGCGCTGGCTGCGGCTTTTCAGATCTCCGGATTGCCGCAAGTTGTCTTGGCATCGGTCGGATCGGACGGAACGGATGGACCAACGGATGCGGCGGGAGGATTGGTTGATGGTTGCAGCTTGGCGCGCATGCGGGGAAGCTACGCGGATGTCGAAGGTTTGCTGGCGAACAATGACTCCAATAGAGCCCTCGCAAGCAGTGGAGATCTGATCGTTACCGGTCCCACCGGCACAAACGTCAATGATCTGATCATTCTGCTGATCGAGAAAACCCCTGCCTGAAAAAGGCAGTCACAAAACAGAAAAAGAAGGCCCGGGAAATTTTTTCCGGACCTTCTTTTTCTGTTTTATTCCTCGCACAGTCCATCAAGCCAGCGGATCAATTGCTGATAGATGCGTCGGCCGGCGGGTTTTGACAGATCCGCGTCGAAGTCGTGGGGCATTCCCAGGATAGGATGAAGGGCAGCAATTGGTATCAGCTGAGCAGCTTGTTGGGTGAGCCGATAGGGCACGTCCTTGTCTGCCGTGCTGGCTGTAAGAAACGTTGGGGGCAATGATTGCACCTCTTCTTCAGTCAGATTGAAGGCTGTTGTTTTTGATTTGTCCTCTAGGAACAGCGGAACCCATTTTCCGGTCTGGCGGGCATGGAGGTATAACGGAAATCTTTCCGTAACTGCGCCCACCGCCAGCGGCTTCTTCCTGATCTGTTGCTGCACATACGCCGCAGGCACCTTAGGGAAGGTGTTGTAGTGCGCGTTCGGCAACCGGAAAGAAGGATCCTCCAGCGAATAATAACCGTAAAAACTGGCCAGGCCTTTCAGTTGGGGGTCCGCCGAGCGGGCTGCCAAGAGAAAAGCCAGATAAGCGCCGGCAGAACGGCCAAAAAGCACATAATCCGCCGAACCCAAATTGAACAAATTCTTGCTTTCTTCTTTGAACCAAGTCAATGCCTGGTGCAGGCACAGCGTGATTTCGGGCAATTGTGCTTCCGGTGCCAGCGGATAATCGATCGTCAGCAGCGAATATCCGGCATCCGCCAGCATTTCGCTGTACGCATCGGGAAGGTCATTGCGGTCTCCGAAAACCAAGCCACCCCCGTGCAAGTAGAGGAGCGTCAACGGTTTAGCAGAGGCTTCCGCAGCTGGATAGAACGTCGCCTGCAGCGGCAGGCCTTCATAAACGAAGTAAGTATGAGTTGAACTGTTCATGTTTTTCATCATTCCTTTCGGTGCTTTCTTTTTCACTTTAGCATAATCTTTCTCATTTAAAACGGCTCAATGTGTACATATGGCACAAAAATATATCCGTTTTTGTGTATTATGTTAATGATATACAATCAAGAAGCGCTTACAATATGGTTATGATATTTCGGAGGAGGAAATGGAAAAATGGACTGGTTTAAGACTATTCAAGAGAATGTAGATTTATTATCGGGTATCGGCAGCGATCCGACAGGCGGCATGACGCGCTTGCTTTACTCCGATTCTTGGTTGGAAGCTCAGAATGCCGTCAAAAACAAACTGGAAGAGATCGGAATGGAAACGCATTTCGATGAAATCGGAAATCTGTTCGGAAGAATGGAAGGTTCAAAATATCCTGATGAAACAATCATGTCCGGTTCCCATATAGATACCGTCATCAACGGCGGCAATCTCGATGGGCAATTTGGTGTGATAGCTGCCTATGTCGCCATGGCTTACTTGAAAGAAACATACGGCCAACCCTTGCGTTCAATGGAAGTCATCTCGATGGCCGAGGAAGAGGGCAGTCGTTTCCCGACTGTGTTCTGGGGAAGCAAAAACTTTGTCAATGAAGCCAAAATCGAAGACGTCGAATCGATCAGCGATTTTGAAGGGATCAAATTTGTCGATGCGATGCGCCAAGCCGGATTTGACTTCAAGAAAGGCGAACAGAAACGCAGGGAAGACATCAAAGCCTTCGTGGAACTGCATATCGAACAAGGGAATGTCCTTGAAAATCAGGGGCTGCAAATCGGCGTCGTCAACAGCATCGCCGGCCAGCGCCGTTACACTGTCGTTCTGAAAGGGCAAGCGAACCATGCGGGTACGACGCCGATGGGTTATCGCCGCGATGCAGTCTATGCCTTCAGCCGGATTTGTGCTGAGTCGATCGAAAAGGCGAGAGCGATCGGTGATCCTTTGGTGTTGACCTTCGGAAAAGTGGACCCGAAACCGAATACGGTGAATGTGGTGCCGGGAGAAGTTCTGTTCACAATCGACTGCCGCCATACGGACAGCGATGTGCTGATCGATTTCACCCAAAAACTGGAGCAACGAATCAACGAAATCGCGAACGAAATGGATATCGAAGCAACTATCGATCTTTGGATGGATGAAGCGCCTGTTCCGATGGATGCAGCTATCGTATCGATTCTCGAAGAAGCAGCTAAAAAAGCAAATATGAAATACCGTGTGATGCACAGCGGAGCCGGACATGACTCCCAAATCATCGCCCCGCATTATCCAACTGCCATGATCTTTGTTCCGAGCATCGGGGGCATCAGCCACAACCCGGCTGAAGCAACCAAGCTGGAAGATTTGGTGGAAGGCGTCAAAATGATGGCAAGCGCGCTTTATGAATTAGCATATAAATAGAAAAATTTCAAATAGATAGGGTGGAAAGAGAATGGGGTACAAAAACAATAATACGGGCTACAGAGACGGACTTTTGGAATCGAGAGCCGTAATCAAGAGACACAACTATGCTTTACTTCCGCATGATGGATTGGTGAAAAACGTCGTTCCCGGCTTTGAAAATTGCGAGGTCACCATTTTGGCTTCGCCAAAATTGGGAGCCAGCTTTGTGGATTACATCATTTCCATGAAAGCGGGCGGTAAAAATGTGCAGGGCTTCGGCGCAGAAGGCGTCGAGACATTCGTGTATGTTATGGCCGGAAAACTGAAGGTAAGTGACGGAACCGAGAGCCATGAGCTGGAGACAGGTGGCTATGTTTATTTGCCGGCTGGCGTGTTGATGCATTTGGAAAACAATCAGGAAGCTGACACAGAAATCTTCCTGTACAAAAAGCGTTATGAGCCACTCGAAGGACATAAAGCGCATAAAGTCGTGGGCAACAGCAACGACTTGGTGCCTAGCGAATATGAAGGGATGAAAGATGTCTTGCTGTGGGATCTGTTGCCTACAGATATCGGGTTTGACATGAATTTCCATATCCTTTCCTTCGAACCGGGCGCTAGCCATGGCTATATCGAAACCCATGTACAGGAACACGGAGCGTACATCCTGTCGGGTCAAGGGATGTACAACTTGGATAATGACTGGATGCCTGTAGAGAAAGGCGATTATATCTTCATGGGTGCCTATGTGCCGCAAGCCGCATATGCAGTCGGCAGAGGAGAGCCATTGCGCTACCTTTATTCGAAGGACTGTAATCGCGATCCTAAAATTTGATGACAAGGAGCATAAAAATGGAAGGGACAGGAATAGAAGTTGAGGCGAAATTAGTTACTGTAATGCCTGATGAACTTCATCGACTGATCAAGAAAAAATTAGAGGGAGCAGGATTGTACCCCGAGCAAGCTCAGGAGGTCGCCAGCCATTTGGTGTTTGCGGATTCTTCCGGAATCCATTCCCATGGTGCCGTACGCGTCGATTACTATGCCGAAAGGATTGCCAAGGGTGGTTTGACGCTTGCTCCCGATGTTTCTTTCGAGAGGACAGGAGAAAGCACTGGAATCTTTCATGGCGATAACGGAATCGGTCAGTATGTAGCGAACCTAGGCCTGAAGGAAGCAATCGCCATGGCAAAGGAGGCTGGTGTAGCGGTGGTGGGCATTTCCAGAATGAGCCACAGCGGCGCACTTTCCTATTATGTGAAACAGGCGGCTGAGCAGGACCTGATTGCGATTGCCATGTGCCAATCCGATCCGATGGTTGTTCCTTTTGGAGGTTCAGAAATTTATTACGGAACAAATCCGATTGCGTTTTCGGCTCCAAGGAAAAACGGTCCCCCGATCGTCTTCGATATGGCAACCACTGTGCAGGCTTGGGGGAAAATCCTTGATGCCCGTGCAAAAAATAAAGCCATACCGGATACCTGGGCAGTGGATAAAGAGGGGAACCCGACAACCAATCCGCATGACGTGCATGGACTGTTGCCGATTTCGGGTCCAAAAGGCTACGGGTTAATGATGATGATAGACATTTTATCAGGAGTATTATTGGGGCTACCTTTCGGAAAGCACGTTTCCTCTATGTATGACCAAATTTCTGAAGGACGCAACCTAGGGCAATTATATATCATCATCGATCCAAAAAAATTCACTGATATAGACAGTTTCAAAGATAAAATCGAGACGACGGTGGCGGAATTGCATGAAGTCAAACCGGCGACCGGGTTCAGCCAAGTTTATTATCCAGGGGAAATCAACCAATTGAACTATGAAAAGCATCAGCAGAAAGGCATCCCCGTCGAAGAGAGCATTTATGCTTATCTGAAAAGTGATCTGATACATTTTGATCAATACGGCGGCAAGGGAGCATTTGCGTAATAAAAAACTGATCGATTCACATATAAAGAAACGGGTAACCGGGGAAGAGAGGCAATCAATGTTACACACAATCATTAAATCAAACAGCTACCAGGATTCCATCGTTTTGATGCTGTTGACGAATAAAATCAATACGGTTGCAGGAGTCACAAAAGTTTCCATCATGATGGGTACGCCTGCAAATAAAGACATCTTCAAAACAGGAGGGTTGTACACGCCGGAACTGGAGAAAGCATCATCGAATGATATGGCGGTTGTCCTGGAAGTGGAGGATGAAGCAGTCATTGCTACCGTCATGGAAGAAATCGATCTTTTCCTGGAAGAACAGGCCAAAGGGAACAGCGGCGCTTCCGTGGAGGAAACTGCCCGTACGTGGGACAAAGCATTGGAAATGGCGAAAGATGCTCAAGTTGCGCTCTTTTCGATCCCTGGAACCCATGCAGCGCTTGAAATCGAGCGAGCGCTTGATGCCGGCAAACATGTCTTCTGTTTCAGCGATAATGTCTCGGTCGAAGATGAAAAACGCCTAAAGATGAAGGCGCATGAAAAAGGTCTGCTGCTTATGGGGCCGGATTGCGGAACAGGAATCATCAATGGCATTCCATTGGCTTTCACAAATGTCATCAGACCAGGGAAAATAGGCATCGTCGGAGCTTCGGGAACAGGGATCCAAGAAGTTTCCACGCTTATCCATAAATTAGGAGGCGGCGTAACGAATGCGATCGGCACTGGCGGACGCGACCTGAAAGAGGACATCGGCGGCATCACGTTGATGGACGGTATCGTCACATTGGAGCAGGACCCGAACACGGAAGTGATCGTCGTCATCTCCAAACCACCGGCAGCCAGCGTCAGGGACAGGGTTCTGGCTTTATTGAGAAAGATTTCCAAGCCTGCTGTAACCATTTTCTTGGGCGAAAAACCGACTTATCATGAAGCTGATCTTTACCATGCCTATACGCTGGAGGAAGCGGCTGAGCTGGCTGTAAAATTGGTGAACAAAGAAACGATCGGCTCAGACACCGATGCAATCGAAGTGCCTGCCGTCAAGTTCTCTGCTGATCAAAAATATATCAAGGGCTATTATTCAGGTGGCACTTTGGCTAATGAAGCAGCTATGCTGATCAAGGATGGCCTTAGTTTGATCGGGAACGCCGAGAAGAAGGAAGGCTACATCCTGAAGAACGAGGGCTATGAAGTCCTGGATCTGGGGGATGACATCTATACGCAAGGCAAACCGCACCCGATGATCGATCCTGAGAAACGCATCGAAATGATCAGACAAGCCGCTGATGATGCTGAAACAGCCGTTATCTTATTGGATATTGTTTTGGGCTACGGCTCGCACATGGATATGGCCAGCGAATTGGTGCCGGCCATCAAGGAAGCGAAGTCGAAGGCCGCTGCTGAAGGCAGAGAGCTTGCGTTCGTTGCGACAATCGTAGGGACTGACGCTGATCCACAAGACGGCCAAGCACAACAAAAAGTATTGGAAGATGCTGGAGTCATTATCCGGATGAGCAACAACCAAGCGGTCCGCACGGCTTTGGCGATGCTGGGCATCCATATCCAAGACAACAAAAAGGACCTGAAAGAAATCGATGCGCCTGCATTTACGGAAGAATTAGTGCCTTCACAAGCTATGTTGGATCTTCTGCATGCGAAAGAATTTTTGAATATTGGTCTGCGCAGTTTCTCCGATACCATCCGTGAAAACGGTGGGAAAGCGACGCAATTCGATTGGCGTCCGGTTGCGGGTGGCAACGTCACCTTGCAGAAAGCTTTGTATTACTTGAATAATTATAAAACCGAACAAACAGATAGCATATAAGGGAGGAGAAACAAGGATGCATTATCAAACGATTGATGAAGCTAATCAAGCAGTAGCTGCTAAAATTGTCGCTGGATCCCCTTTCTTAGTGGATGTTGTACCAGCAAAATCAGTGATCAAAGAATTTAACGAAGGGAAAGTCCTGCTGCATGCAGGGCCACCCATCAAATATGAGCAAATGGTCGACCCAATCCAGGGAGCCTGTGTAGGTGCAGCGCTTTTCGAGGGATGGGCAGAAAATGAAGCGGATGCCAGAAAATTATTGGAATCCGGAGAGGTTAGCTTGATTCCTTGTCATCATGTCAATGCTGTCGGTCCTATGGGCGGGATCACTTCGGCAAATATGGCAGTTCTGATTGTGGAAAACAGGACAGATGGCAACCGAGCTTTCTGTACAATGAACGAAGGAATCGGCGCAGTGCTGCGCTTCGGAGCATATTCCGATGAAGTGATCACCCGTTTGCGCTGGATGCGGGATGTCTTGGGCCCGACCTTAAGCAAAGCGCTGCAAACCAAACCAGGCGGATTGAACGTGAATGTATTGGTTGCTAAAGCAATCGCAATGGGGGATGAATTCCACCAAAGAAACATTGCCGCATCATTGGCTTTTTTGAAGGAAATGGCGCCGATCATCGTCGGATTGGATATGGATCAAAAAGAAAAAGAACAGGTCATGCAATTCTTGGCTGATACGGACCAATTTTTCCTGAACATCATGATGGCAGCAGCCAAAGCTGTCCTGGATGGCGCAAGGATGATCCAAGAGGGCACGATTGTCACCGCAATGTGCCGCAATGGCTACGAATTCGGTATCCGTATTGCCGGAATGGGGGATGAATGGTTCACCGGGCCGGTCAACACACCGCAGGGTCTTTATTTCTCAGGCTTCAGCGAAGACGATGCTGCTCCAGATATGGGAGACAGCGCCATCACCGAGACATTCGGTGTCGGCGGTATGGCGATGATTGCAGCTCCTGCAGTTACGCGCTTCGTAGGCAGTGGCGGGTTCCAGGATGCGCTACAGACAAGCAATGAAATGCGCGAAATCTGTATCGATCAGAATCCGAACTTCTCCGTACCGACATGGGATTTCCAAGGCATCTGCCTTGGAATCGATGCCCGCAAGGTAGTTGAAACGGGCATCACACCTGTCATCAATACCGGCATCGCCAACAAAAAGGCTGGATTGGGTCAAATCGGAGCGGGAACGGTGCATCCGCCGATTGCATGTTTCGAAAAAGCTGTCTTGGCATACGCCAAAAAATTGGGTTTTCAGGAATAACAAAGGGGGATGGTCGCAGTGTTCATAAAGGCAGCATACCATGACGAACGCTTGACGGACACGCTGCAAAATAAGAGCACTTGGCGCGTCCATAGCCTTTTCAATAAAAGTTTGAACATTCAAAGCGCTGATCAGGAAAATCTGATGCTGATAGCAGGCACAACCTCACCGCGATTGCCGAAGGCGCTCTATCTTCCGGATGACATGTTGGGGAAACTGGTCGGAATCGTTCAAACTGGGCAAACCGTCTCCATCTCGGGCGGTAGGCTGATTTTCGACGGATGCACCATTGTTGCTGATGGAACACCGCAGTATCAGTCCCGCTATGCAACGGAACGAGGTTTGCATCAGGGAAGTTTGCGATATTACGTGGCATTGATGGCAAAAATAGAAAAGTTGAACGGTTTCGATTTCATGATGGCTGACTTGACGCGGGATTCGTTTTTAGCGAATACCCCGGAAGGCAATCATATTCTGCGGCTGTATTCGGGTGACGCGGGAAAAAGAACCGAGGCGATTAGTTACTTCATCGGCAGAGGTAAAGGATTGACGCCGTCCGGTGACGATCTTCTGGTGGGCGCTTTGGCAGCCGATCAGCTTCTGGGGATGCTCCCGGCAGATACGGAAGGCCGTATCAGGAAGCGGTTATCGCAAACACCGAAGCCGACTACAACAGTAAGTGAGCACTATCTGGCGTGCGCCTTGGAGGGTCTATATAACGAGCCCATCCATCGTTTGCTGCACGTTTTGCGGCAGGAAAGTGAAGAAAAAACCATAGAAGAATGCATCAAACAGATAATGGCTATAGGACATACGTCCGGAATGGATATGTTGACAGGCCTTACGGGTGCCTTGTTAGTATGGAACAGATTTGAAGGAGGGTACAATCAATGGCGAAAAGAGTTGTCATCGCTTTAGGCGGGAATGCAATCCTGCGTCCGAACCAAGAAGCGACGTTTGATAACCAGATGCACAATATCAAGATGAGTGCGGAGCTGATTGCGAAAATAGAAAAATTGGATTATGAAATCGTGGTGACGCACGGAAATGGTCCGCAGGTAGGGAACATCCTGCGCCAAAATGAGGAAGCGAAAGCTTTCGTACCGCAGATGCCGTTGGACGTCTGCAGCGCAGAATCGCAAGGCTTCATCGGATATATGATGGAACAATCTTTGAAAAATGCTTTGCATGAGGAAGAATTGACGAGCAGTGTATTGACGTTATTGACGCAAACGGAGGTATCACCGGATGATCCTGCATTCGATAATCCTACAAAACCGATCGGAGTCTTCTATTCTGAGGATGAAGCCGAGTTGTTGTCGGAGGAGAAAGGTTGGGTCATGATGGAAGATGCGGGAAGAGGCTACCGTAGGGTTGTTCCTTCTCCTCAACCCCAGAAAATCCATGGCGTGGAGTCCATCTTGAAGTTATTGAAACAGAATACGATTGTAATCGCAGGCGGCGGCGGGGGGATTCCTGTAGTCCGCAATAAAATCGGCCAAATATCGGGGATCGAAGCCGTGATCGACAAAGATCGCACCGGCAAAAAGTTGGCGGAACAACTGGATGCCGATGTATTCATGATGCTGACCGATGTCAGCAATGTCTACATCAATTACGGGAAACCGAACCAAGAAAAGCTTGAAGAGATTTCCGTTCTGAAAGCGAAACAATATTTGGATGAGGGCCAGTTTGCGGACGGCAGCATGGGCCCAAAAATGGAGGCAGCCATCGACTTTGCATTGCAAGGCAAAAAAGCCATCATCTGTTCATTGGACCAAGCGGCTGAAGCCTTATCCGGTTTTGCGGGTACGCGCATCGTCAACATTTAAATGAAGAATTAAAAAACAGGAGGTTGTCTCATCCCGAGGCTAACTCCTGTTTTTGTTATGCGACCAGCACGGCGAAATAACCCGCCAAAATCAATTTGGCGGGCTTAAATGCAACGCTCCACACAAAATAACCTTCCGAAAGCTGTTCGGAAGGTTATTTGTTGTATGAAGCAGCAGATTTTACCCGGGAATCATCACACTCTACGCAAACGTGTTCTGATTCGCAGACACCACTACCGTTTCGCACCCGGCTGTCATCCACAAAAGAAGTGAATGGCAGCCGGGTGCTCCAACGTACGGGTGTCTAAACGCGAATCATCACACTCTACGCAAACGTATTCTGAATCCCAGAAATCTGTGCCTAAGCTGACTAACCCACACGGACAAAAGCGTCCGCTTTGTGTTAGTCCTCTTAGCGCTCGATTTCTAAAGCGGGATTCATCACGCTCTATTCGTCGTCTTGGGATAATTCCAGGGCTAGTCTTAGGTTTAGGCTGAAGTTTGGATCATCAATCGGTGTTCCGAGTATCTCTTCGCAATGGTTGATTCTGTACTTGACTGTGTTGCGGTGTATGAACATCGCTTTTGACGTGCGCGTGATTTCGCATTGGTAGTCAAGGTAGGTCTTCAGCGTCCGGCGCAATTCGATCATGGCGTCTTCTTCAGGATAGGCCAGCTCGTGGAGAACCGACTGGCAGAAATATTTGATTTCGTCCGACTGCATCCTTTCGAAAAGGCTAAGCATGCCTTGCGGGCGATAATAGCTGATGCGTGGCTGTGGATCTTTGGCAAACCCTTCATCGAAAGCTATCTTGGCTTCAATGTAGGAATTGGCGATCATATCGATTTTTTCATAAGGATGACCATAGGAGAACGCCAAGGAAATCGGAAGGACCTTCTCGAGTTCTTCTGCAGTTGTCCGCAGGATATCATCTATCGCCTCATTTTTGGACTGCAGCAAAAGAAGCAGATGGTTTGTATTTTTCATCGGGAAAAGCAAGGCATCCCGGAAGTGGAAAGCCAGTGCGTCGGAAAGCCATTGGTTGACCAATTGAATTTTTTCCCGGCTCAATTTATCTTTGAAGATCGAACTCTTTTCGTTCCGACAATTGATGTAAATAACTTGATAATAATGGGAATTGATGATGCCAAAGCTTTGCCCAAGGTCGAGCCAATTTTTTTGCTTAAGTGTTGGAGATTGCTGGTTCTCTATCAATTGTTTGAAATAATCGCTGCGGATATCCTGCTTGGACTCCTCCACTTTCAGATTTTTGTAGATGACAAACGACAGAACCATGGAGGCCTGATCAACCGCAAATTCCGATACGGGATAAGGGATCTGTTCAGGCCTCAATATGATCAAATAGTAAGGGAAATAGTTGTTCGCACGGATCGGATAGATGGAAATCTGCATCTCTTGGTTGTCCATATCGGTTATCAAAAAAGAGTCCGTTGTGTCTGCCGAAAGATGCGGCTTTTTCTCATGCACTTGCCCAACATAATATTCGGCAGGCTTGCTGGATTGGGTGAAATGCTTGGAATGGGCGATCACTTGCCGGAAAGGATTCAACAAGATGACCGGTGTTTTGATCATTTTGCCGAAATCGGAAATGAAGCGCGCAATACTCGCGTCGTTCATCAGCAGGTTCGAGAAACGCTTTTGGATGTCCAAAGCGTAGCTCATTTGTTCTGTCTTTTGGTTCCACAAATAGTTCAGCATTTGATGGGATAGTGTCCCGAGCGGGGTCGTACTTGGAATTTGGATCAAAGGGAAACGTACTGAATTGGCATAATTGATAATGACATGATCGATTTCTGGAAGGAAGCGACCGACTTTTATCCCCAGTCCAGCAGCGTTTACACGCATCAAAGAATCAATCAAAGGGATCAACCCTTGTTGGTCATTTTTGTAGCTCATGGCAGTCGTCAGCAAAAAAACATCCTTTGGTATGTAGAAAGCCACATCTGGTGTCTCGGATATTTCGATGCTCGTCACTGCATGAGAGAGATCTGCTCCGGCATTGAGCACTTTGAGATCGGAGAAGCGGGGCAAATCCAACAGTTCTTTCATTGTAGTCATTAAAAACCCTCCTAGTGGCTTTATTTTAAATGAAACCGCCATCATCATCAAGAGTTAATTTAGGCAAAAGCTACAAAAATCATATGAATTTGTTCATAACATACAATGACATTTTTGCTGAGAGTGGTAGGATGTAAGTAAATTATCAGACCAATAACCACTCTGGAGGAATAGTTATGTTCAAAGAAATCATCACACCTATACGTACCATCATGACCCCTGGGCCTGTAGAAGCTCATCCGAATGTACTTCGTGTTATGAGCACGCCTATTTTGGGGCAATTCGATCCAGCATTTTTAGCCATTATGGATGAAGTGAAAGAAATGATCAAAATCCCATTCGGAACAAAGAATGAGCAAGCTTTTGCAATCGACGGCACCTCGCGTTCCGGGCTCGAAGCTGCGCTTATCGGACTGATTGAACCAGGTGATAAAGTGCTTATTCCTGCATACGGACGTTTTGCGTACTTGCTGGGCGAAATCTGTGAACGCGCGAAAGCGCAAGTGACCTACTTGGAAAAGGACTGGGATAGTGTCTTCGATCAAGATGCGATCATCGCGGAAATCAAGAGGGTCAATCCTAAAATAGTCGCACTCGTTCATGGAGAAACAGCGAATGGCCAGATGCAGCCGTTGGAAAAAATCGGTAAATTCTGCCAAGAAACCGATGTATTTTTTGTCGTCGATACAGTCGCCACTTATGGTGGGGCACCCGTGAAGGTGGATGAATGGGGCATTGATATCGCTATTGCAGGTACCCAAAAATGCGTCAGCGTACCATCCGGGCTGTCTTTGATTACCTATAACGACCGCGTGGAGAAGGTTTTGACAGCACGTTATCAGAAAGAACTTGGTCTGAGCAAAGATTTCCGTAATGACCGCCACATCAGCAGCAACTACTTGGACTTGAGCCAACTGCAACGCTACTGGAACAAAGAACGCATCAACCACCATACCGAAGCAACCAGCATGATCTATGCACTGCACGAAGGCCTGCGGATGATGATTCAGGAAGGTATCGAGAACGGTTATGAGCGTCATAGCCAAAATGACCGCGCCATTCAGGCTGGTATCGAAGCGATGGGATTGGCCATTTTCGGCGACCGCACAACGAAAATGCCGACTGTTACGCCCATCCTGATTCCTGAAGGTGTCGACGGCGATGCGGTACGCAATACATTGTTGAATGATTTCGGTGTCGAAATCGCCTCTTCATTCGGTCCATTGCAAGGGAAAGTCTGGAGAATCGGCAATATGGGCTTCAGCAGCCGTAAAGAGAATGTATTGCACGTCCTGGCTGCTTTCGAAGCGGCACTCCTGTTCCACGGGGCAACCATAAACCGTGGGGAAGCCGTCCTGGCGGCTCTGCGAGAGTATAACCAAAAATAGACAAGGTTCCCAATAATAATAGAAGGAACGATCAGGGAGAGAAATCCGCCTGGGTCGTTCCTTGCGTTATTTGGAGATCATGACCACAGCTAATAGACGGCATAAAAAAACGTTGTCTGTTGTGCACAAGCACAAAAATCACTTTGTACATCTCTTCCGATGTAAACGTTTTAGAGCCCATGTACAATAAGCTTATCAATGATTGATAGCGATTACAAAGATTGGGAGGGTTATTACATGCAAGCAAGCAATGAGGAAGTCAACATGCAAGAAACTGATCTTTTTGTCAGTGATGCACAAGTCGAAGATTTAAAGAAACGCGGTTATAATGAAGACGTCGTTCCAAAAACGGCGGAAAAAAGGAATATGAACGCAAAGAACTATTTCACACTTTGGATGGGATCGGTTCATAATATTCCGAACTACACAGCTGTTGGGGGATTCCTGTTCCTGGGTCTGTCACCGATCAATGTTATGTTAGCTCTTATCATCAGTTCTCTGGCAGTCAGCGCCTTTATGGTATTCAACGGTAGAGCGGGATCAAAATACGGGATACCGTTTGCGATGCACCTGCGTTCGACCTATGGGGATCTAGGAGCCAAACTTCCTGGATTCTTACGTGGCGGGGTTGCTGCCATCGCTTGGTTCGGACTTCAGAACTATGCGGGATCGTTGGCGCTGCTGATTTTGATCAGTAAATTCTGGCCGGGCTTCCTGACTATCGGCGGTGATTTCAGTTTCTTCGGAATCGATTTACCGGGTTTGATCACTTTCACGATTTTCTGGGCAATCAATGTGCTGATCGGTCTGGGTGGTGGTGGCGTGTTGAATAAATTCACCGCTATCCTGAATCCGTTGATCTACATCGTGTTCGGAGGTATGGCTATCTGGGCGATCAATGTGGGTGGAGGAATGGGCAATATTTTGGCCTACAGACCAGCTGCTGACAGTGTTCAAGGATATGCGCCTTTATTGGCTTATTTCATCATCATCAATTCCGTCATTTCCGTTTGGGCCGCTCCTGGGGCAAGCGTATCCGACTTTACGCAGAACGCCACTTCAACGCGCGACCAGTCGATCGGACAAACCGCCAGCCTGTTGGTTGCTTACTTGATTTTCGCATTATCCAGTGTCGCCATTTTGATAGGCGGATCCATCCACTTCGGGGTACAGGAATGGAACGTATTGAACATCGTGAACAAGTGGGAAAGCGTCCCTGCTGCGGCTTTGGCTGTGGTCGTATTCCTGATGACTACCGTATCGACAAATGCAACCGGTAACATCATTCCGGCAGCGTATCAATTGTCTGCCTTGTTCCCTAAATCTGTCGATTACAAGAAGGGCGTTCTGATTGCTTCTGTCATCAGCTACCTCATCATGCCATGGAAATTGATGGAAAATTCCGCGAGCATTTTCGCTTTCCTGAACATCATCGGCGCTGTTTTGGGGCCTGTAGCGGGTGTCATGTTGGCTCATTATTATATCGTCAAGAAACAGAAAATCGATATAGACGCTTTGTACATGGATTTCAGCAAAGATAACTCGCAAAATCCGTATAAGGGCATCAACATAGAAGCTTATATCGCAACAATCGCGGCTTTGCTGATTTCCGTGAGCGGACAAGTGATTCCTGCCCTGCAGATGATTTCCAATCTGTCTTGGTTGATCGGAGCTGCATTGGCTTTCGGGATCTATCTGATGTTGAAAAAAGGCAAAAAATAGTTTCATCCAACTTGTGGTTTCAAAATTATTGATATAAATCATTTATTATTAGGAGGAAAAAGTATGAATTACGATTTACTGATCAAAAATGGTTTGGTTATCCTGGATAATGGTGAAATTGAAACAGATGTAGCCATCAAAGATGGTAAAATAGCAGCTATCGGCAGTGACTTGGGTGACGCAGCTGAAGTCATCGATGCAAAAGGTCTTGTTGTCAGCCCTGGCATGGTGGATGCGCATGTGCATATCACAGATCCAGGCGGCAGCTACCGTGACGATTGGGAAGGCTATCTGACGGGAACAAAAGCTTGTGCCAAAGGCGGCGTGACATCCTTCATGGAAATGCCTTTGAACCAAGTCCCAGCGACAGTCGATGCCAAAACGTTGCAAATAAAAGTGGATGCCGGTCAAAATAAACTGACAGCGGACGTAGCTTCTTTTGGCGGGTTGGTTCCTTTCAACATCGAAGGTGGAATCCAGGAGTTGGATGAAGGCGGCGTTGCAGCCTATAAATGCTTCATGGCTACCTGCGGTGACCGTTCGATCGAAGGCGACTTCATGAATGCGGATGACTACACTCTGTATGAAGGCATGAGACAAATCGCGAAAACTGGTAAAGTATTGGCGATCCACGCTGAAAATGCGACAATCACAGACCGATTGGGAGAGATTGCCTACAAAAACGGCGAAACAACGCTGAAAGCCTATGTAGCGAGCCGTCCTGTCTTCACGGAAGTGGAACCAATCAGACGCGCGATCCTTTTCGCAAAAGAAACAGGCTGCCGCATCCATATTTGCCACGTAGCTTGCCCTGAAGGCGTAGAAGAAGTGACCAGAGCCCGCAATGAAGGCGTTGACGTTACTTGCGAAACTTGTACGCACTATCTGTACTTCGATACTTCCGAATTGGATGAAATCGGACCGATCGTTAAGTGCTCTCCTCCAATCCGTGACAAAGAAAACCAAAACGGTATGTGGGAAAAATTATTGGCTGGCGAAATCGCCTTCGTGACTTCCGACCACTCACCATGTACACCTGATCTGAAGGATAAAGAGAATGCCTTTGAAGCTTGGGGAGGTATTGCAGGCGTTCAGAACAACGTCGATGTATTGTTTGATGAAGGCGTTCAGAAACGCGGCATGTCCTTAAGACTGTTTGCCGATATTATCGCTGCAAATCCGGCAAAACGCTTCAACTTGAGTTCAAAAGGACACATCGCGATCGGCAAGGATGCCGACATCGTTCTGATCAAACCGAATGCGCCTTACACATTGCAAACGGAAGATTTAGAGTACAAAAACAAAATCAGCCCGTACGTAGGACGCGAAATCGGAGCGCAAGTAGCAAGAACGATTCTGCGCGGCGAAACGGTCTACAGTCTGGAAGATGGCGTTTCGGATACCCGTTCGGGAGAATTCGTCTTCGTCAAATAAAACAACAAATAAGAAGGATTCGGGTTTACGCCTGAATCCTTCTTTTGTATTTTTAGGAGTCCCTGCTGCGGCATCTGCTTGGTCATTCTAAACAAAATAGCGCATATTATTGTATGGAATGTACAGGGTTAGTCCAGCCGTAAATGCTTATAATGGAAACAGTCAGAGAGGAAATGGAAGGGCTTACGGTTGTGTTTGGGGGAGTATCTGGAAGTCGTGCCCATAATAAAGAGATACAATAATAAGTGATGGAGGAGAATCATATGAGTGAGACTCAAGCAACAAAAGTAGTGGAAGTAGTACCAGAAAAAAAAGTGGAATACTGGAAACAAATCATTTATGTTATGACGGCCGGTTGGATAGCAATCTGGGTTTATCGCACAGCATTAGCGCCTATTTATCCTGAAATCAGTGCTTATTTTGGAGGTGCAACGGATTCCCAGCTCGGATCCATCTCCAGTTTTTATTTCCTGGGTTATGTTTTGATGCAGATCCCTTCAGGTCTGTTGGTGGATCGTTTCGGTAAGAAGACCATCCTGATCCCGGGATTCCTGCTGTTCGGACTGGGAACCTTGGTTGTCGGTATGGCGAATACCTTGTTGGTCGTGTACATCGGAAGTGTGCTGGCGGGGGTCGGGTGCGGGACTTACTATGGGGTAGCGTACTCTTTGACTGCGGAGCATGTGCCAAGTTCCAGAAAAAGCTTGGCAACAGCCATCGTTAACAGCGGTACGGCTGTCGGCAGCGGAATCGGCATGATTTCTTCCAGTTACTTTGTCTCCCAGTTGGGATTGCCATGGCAATACATGTTGTTCTTTACGTTCTTCCTGATCATCGCAATGGTGTTTATCTTCTGGAAATTCATCAAGGGCAATAAAGAAAGTGCAGCAATCGTTTCGCAAACCAAAATGATCACGGAAATTCCGGAAGCAAAACCGTCATTAAAGACATTGATGCGTCCGCAGATGTTGGGTGCCTACGCTCTTTACTTCGCGACTTGCTATGCTTATTACCTTACGGATACGTGGTTGCCAAATTTCTTGTCGACTGAAAGAGGTTTTGAAGGAGCGACAATCGGATTGGCTTCATCGATGGTGTTTTTCGCGGCCATCCCGGGTGCTTTGTTCTTCAGTAGGATTGCGGATAAATTCAGTCATAAAAAAGTTAGTTTGATCATCATTTTGGAAATAGTCGCAGCCATCATGCTTTTCTTGGCAGTTCAGGCTCCCAACCAAGTGTTGTTGATGGTCGGACTGATTTCCTATGGTTTTTTCGGTAAGCTGGCGGTTGAGCCGATCATCATTTCGTGGTTAGGCGAGCACGCACCGAAACGGGGTATCGCTACAACACTGGGGTTCTTTAATTTCTTTGGGATGAGTTCTTCCGTAATCGTTCCGTCCCTTACCGGTGCGATCTCCGATGCGACCGGATCAAAAGTGTATGCTTTTTACCTGTCCGTCATCATTATCCTCGTAGGGACGACAATCTTCTACTTGGTGAACGGAAGGACAAAGAAAGCCTAAAATGATAAAAGAAAGGTCTGTAGTATGAGCGAGCGTGCTCAGTGCCACAGACCTTTCTTTTATATGCTTGAATTTAATGGAGAGAATTTCAGTGAATGGAAGTCCAGGATAGTTGGCAAAAATTATAGGGACTGACTCAATGAGTCAGCCCCCGATCAAGCATTATTCTTCGTGGGAAATGAAATCCATCGGCATAGGTCCTGCAACACCTATGAAAACAAACCGCTCATTGCCGGTGTTGACCATTCCGTGTTGTTGACCAGGTTCGGAGTAAATGATGTCCCCTTTTGTGATTTCCACGGCTTCGCCGTAACCTGGATAAAATGTTCCTGTCCCTTCCGTGCAGATCCAGATGTCGTCGGCATTGGAGTGCGAGTGATTTACAACTTTCTGACCAGGTTCCAGGCACCATACCGCAAGAGCCATTTTTTCAGTTTCGTAAAAAATCGTCTTTTTACCGGCCTCAGCATCGAACTGAACGACCTCATCCAGTTTGAATAAACGCTCCTTGATTTTTGAATGATTTGTGTGTTCCACCTCAACTGCTTCCATTTCAGAAATGCTTCCTCTTGTTTCCATATCAACCGCTCCTTGTCTGTACTGTATATTGGGCTAACCGATTCAATTTCCCTGTGTTCAGATAATCACAAATGAAATATGACATTAGTATAACAAGGAGGTAAAGCGCTAACAATGCAGCGTTTTCCTAAAAATAAAAAAAACTTAGTCATTATGCACAAACTATTCCCGAGGGGATTGTTGGTTGTCCATAATGTGTGGCTGGAATAGGCGGATGTGGACAAAAAACACCCATTAATTCTATTGCTCAAGCTGGATTGACTCATTATTATTACTACTATTTTTTATCTGCAGATTGAATTATCGGTCAATTTAGTGTAAGCTATCCTTAAGGAAACCGCTTACAAAGTGAGGTGCTACCACAGAACTTCCTGACTGGTGAGGGGTATTTCAAAAATAAAGATAGATAAAAAAATCACAATTTTTTTGTGACGCTGGCACCAATGAAAAGAATGGATGTGATCGGATTGGAAAAAGGAAAGAAAGTGCTTTTTACTGAGACCGTTCTGCGCGATGCGCATCAAAGCTTGATGGCGACGCGCATGTCTACGGCCGACATGCTCCCTATTGTGGAGAAAATGGATGAAGCCGGGTATTACGCGCTCGAGTGCTGGGGCGGGGCCACTTATGATGCGGCAATCCGTTTTCTGCATGAAGATCCGTGGGAAAGATTGCGTCAAATCCGCAAGCGCGCTCCGCATGCGAAGCTGCAGATGTTGCTCAGGGGGCAGAACCTGATTGGATATCGCCACTATGCGGATGATATCGTGGATCGTTTTGTCGGCAAAGCTGTCGAAAACGGCATCGATATTTTTAGGATTTTTGATGCCTTGAATGATACGAGAAACTTGAAAGCATCGCTGGAAGCCGTCAAGAAATATGGCGCCCATGCGCAACTGACGATTTGTTACACCATCAGCGATGTCCACACGATCCCATTTTACACCGACTTGGCCAAGGAATTGACTGAAATGGGTGCGGACTCAATCTGCATCAAGGATATGGCTGGTATATTGACGCCGAAAGTAGCCAAAGAGTTGATTCCGGCCATCAAAGCCGTTATCGATGTGCCGCTGAATATCCACACGCATGCCACCAGCGGCGTTTCACAGATGACCTACATGGCTGCCATCGAAGCGGGTGCGGACATCATCGACTGTGCCATTTCGCCTTTTGCGGAAGGAACAAGTCAACCGCCTACCGAATCGATGGCGCTAGTGCTTGAAGAACTTGGATACAGTACGGGCTTGGACATTGCCAAATTGGAAGAGATTGCTGATTATTTCAAACCGATTCGCGACAAGTACATCGCTTCGGGTGTGCTGGACCCAAAGATGCTGTCAGTCGATCCCAAAGCGCTCATCTATCAAGTGCCGGGTGGGATGCTGTCGAATTTGAATTCGCAACTCAAGCAGGCAAAGGCCAGCGATAAATATGAGGCCGTGCTGCGGGAGGTTCCCCGTGTCAGAGCGGACTTAGGTTTTCCGCCATTGGTCACCCCAATGAGCCAAATGGTCGGGACACAGGCCGTTTTCAATGTCCTGACGGGAGAACGCTACAAGATGGTCCCAAATGAAGTGAAGGATTACCTGCACGGAAAATACGGAAAGACACCGGTCCCGGTGAACGACAATTTCCGGCGCAGTATCATCGGGGATGATGCTGTCATCACGGATCGCCCGGCGGATCATCTGGAGCCGGAGTTCGCAAGATTGAAGGCGGAGTTGGGTGACTTGGCGCGTACGGACGAGGACGTATTGACTTATGCATTGTTCCCACAGGTCGGCAAAGCTTATCTGCAGGAAGTCTACTATCCAACCATTCCTGAAGAACAAGCAGAAATAAAAGCGCCATCTCAGGGTGAGACGGCGGAATCAGTTATTCGGATCCAAGCCCGCTACCGCAGTTAAGAGGAAGAGGTGAAAGAAATGGAAACATTCAATTTGGGAGATGGTCTGGTTGTCACGGTTGTTGCGATGATCGTTGTTTTTGCCGTACTGGCAAGCCTTTGGTTCTTGGTTGAACTGGTCCATAAATTAGTCGGGGAACCTGCACAGGCAGCTATAGCACCGGTTCACCAAGAAGATGATCTACAGCCCGTTCTGCTGGATCCGGGTGTGGATGAGCAACGGGCCAAAGCCGCGGCGATAATGGCATTGGTCGCCGCATATGAGGCTCATCCGGCTAAGAAGTTCGAGATCGTTGATGTAACGCGTATCAAATAAATGCCATCTGCTGACTATAAAGGGAGGATTTTTTATGAAAAATTATGAGATCGAAATTGACGGGCAAGTTTATCATGTCAAAGTGAGGGAGTTGCCGGATGATGCAGTCATGACGGAGCAACCTAAGGCAGACAGCGGCAGACACGTTGCTGATTCTGCGACCCAAACAGAAGGGAAAACAATGTTGGCTCCTATGGCGGGCACCATCTTGCGCATCCTCGTCAAAGAGGGGCAACGGGTCAAAAAAGGCGAAAACCTCATCGTCCTCGAAGCCATGAAGATGGAAAATGAGATCGTTGCAGATGAGGATGGCGTCATCAGAAGTATTTTGGTGAAAGCAAATGACAGTGTCGAATCCGACCAACCATTGTTGATTCTCTAGAAGAGGAGGGATTCCTATGATTCAAGCTCTGACTGATCTGATCCGGATGTCCGGATTGGCTCACCTTACGTATAAAGAAATCATTATGATCATCATTGCCTGCATTTTCCTTTATTTGGCCATCAAAAAGGGCTATGAGCCCTATTTGTTGATCCCGATTGCGTTCGGCATCCTGTTGGTGAATCTTCCGTTAGCCGGATTGATGACGCCGCCTACCGAAAGCGAACCGGGAGGGCTGATCTATTACCTCTACCAAGGTACTAATCTGGGCATCTATCCGCCGTTGATCTTCCTCTGTCTGGGGGCAGCGACCGATTTCGGGCCGCTCATCGCCAATCCGAAAACGTTGTTGTTGGGCGGGGCAGCACAGTTCGGCATCTTTGCGGCATTCTTCGGGGCCTTGGCCTTGGGGATGACGCCCCAGGAAGCCGCATCCGTCGGCATCATAGGTGGGGCGGACGGACCGACTGCCATCTATTTGACGACAAAATTGGCCAACCATCTCTTATCGGTCATCGCCCTGGCGGCCTATTCCTATATGGCCTTGGTTCCCCTTATCCAGCCGCCGATCATGCGCCTGTTGACGACCGAAAAAGAGCGGCAGACTGTCATGAAGCAGATGCGCGTAGTGTCCAAGAACGAGCGTATCCTGTTCCCAATCGTCACCACGATCTTCGTCAGCTTGGTCGTCCCATCAGCCACAGCGCTTGTGGGGATGCTGATGCTGGGTAATCTGATCCGGGAAAGCGGCCAGGTTCCGAAACTGACGGAAACGCTGCAGAATGCCATGATGTACACCATCACCGTCATCCTGGGCGTAACCGTCGGAGCCAAGGCGAACGGCGAGCTCTTCCTTTCACTGACCACGATAAAAATCATCGTTCTTGGCCTTTTTGCTTTCTCGATCGGGACTGCAGCCGGCGTGCTGATGGGAAAATTGATGTACAAACTGACGAACGGCAAAGTGAATCCGCTGATCGGTGCTGCCGGTGTTTCAGCCGTTCCGATGGCTGCGCGGGTCGTGCAGAAAGAAGGCATCAAATACAACCCTTCCAATTACTTGCTGATGCATGCGATGGGTCCGAATGTGGCAGGCGTCATCGGGTCGGCTGTGGCTGCAGGTGTCCTGTTGGCGTTCTTCGGCTGAGTGCGGACTATTAATCATCTCCTTCTGATTTTTCATGTCAGAAGGGGATTTTTTATTGTTTCGAAGACGCAAGATTGCTAAATCCATCTGTTCTACACATGGAGGATGTATAATGAAGGCAACAAAAGAGTCAGAAATGGAGGGCGAATTACAATGAATAAAAGAACATCATTGATTGTCGCTTTGGTCGTTTCGCTAACTTTATTGCTGTTTGTATCGGTCAATCTTTTTTCGACGTTATTTAATGACGGGGAAAGCCGGACATCTGTGACGACTATCGATACAGATTTGAACAGTTCAGGGAATTTCAGCGGGATGGGGCATATGATGGGGGCAGATCGGGCTACAGTCTTGGACGAAAGCGGGCAGGAAATGACCGCGCTCCGGTTGCCGGAACTGATGGAACCTGATTCCGAATCCGCTACTGAAATCACTTATACGGTCACGGCTCAAGCAGGGGAGACTGCCTTCCTGGAAGGGGAAAAGACGGAGACGCTCGGCTACAACGGTTCCTATCTTGGCCCGGTTTTGGTTGTGCATGAAGGCCAAGAGGTGCATATCAAGACCGAAAACCAGTTGTCCGAAGCAACCTCTTTCCATTGGCACGGCGTGAAGCTCCCTTCTGATATGGATGGCGGGCCGCATCATCCGGTCGGACCGAATGAAACGATGCAAGTGGATTTCACGGTCAAACAGGAGGCGGCGACGTTGTGGTTCCACCCGCATGCCTTGGGAACGACTGCTGAACAAGTGTATGCCGGTTTGGCCGGATTGATTTTTGTCGAGGACGACAACTCCGATCAGCTTGATTTGCCGAAGGACTATGGGGTGAATGACTTTCCTTTGATTGTTCAGGACCGGACCTTCGATGTGGACAATCAATTTGATTACGCAGGGACTTACAATCCCGACGGTACCTATGGCGATACCTTGCTGATTAACGGGACCATCAATCCCTATGTGGAAGTCACAAATGAACTGGTCCGGTTGCGTCTGGTGAATGGCTCGAATGCCCGCAATTACACGTTTGGATTGGAAAATGGCGCGGTGTTCAATCAGATCGCCAGCGACGGCGGTTTCCTGGAGCAGCCGGTTGCGTTGAAATCTGTGACGTTGACGCCTGGTGAACGGGCGGAAATCATCGTGGACCTGAGCGAATACGCCGAAGGGGACACCGTGAAACTGATGGACGGGAACGTAACCGTTCTTGCCCTGAATGTCACGGAAGAGACGGACAAGCAAACGGCGCTTCCGCAAACGTTGAACGATATTCCTGAAATGGTGACGGAAGGGGCGGCCGTCCAACAGTTCACGCTGAGCGGCATGTCCTTCATGGTCAACATCAACGGCAATCAGTTCGACATGGCTCGGATCGATATCGAACAACGCCTGAATGAAACAGTTATCTGGGAAGTCCGCAATGCGCAGGATATGATGGGCAGCATGGTTCACCCTTTCCACATCCATGGCGTCCAATTCCAGGTGCTCTCGCGTGATGGAGTAGAGCCGCCGCAGAACGAGCAAGGCTGGAAGGACACTATCGCCGTTTATCCCGGCGAAACGGTCCGGCTGGCGGTGACTTTTTCTGAGAAGGGAGTCTTCATGTATCATTGCCACATTTTGGAGCATGAGGATAATGGCATGATGGGTCAGGTCAGTGTACAATAAAAATATGGGAAATATGATGGAGGTGGATGCCGATGAAGGTTTTGATCGTCGATGATGAACCAAATATTTTGGATATCGTGGAGGCCTATCTGGCCGCCAAAAAATATCAAGTGTACCGTGCCGAGACCGGGGCGGAGGCATTGGAGAAATTTCATGCCTTCCATCCGGATCTGATTGTTTTGGATCTGATGCTGCCGGATATGGCAGGCGGCGATGTCTGCGCCAAAATCCGCGAAGAATCCAACGTTCCCATCATCATGCTGACGGCAAGGTCAACCGAAAAGGATATCTTGAGCGGCTTGCAGATCGGAGCGGATGATTACATGGTCAAGCCATTCAGCCCTAAGGAGCTGGTGGCGCGGGTCGAGACAGTTTTGAGGCGCGCTGCCCCAGCCGATGCTGAAGAAAAATGGAGCTTCGATGGCGGCGAATTGGTCATTCATCCCAAAACGAAGCAAGTTTTCGCGCAGCAGCAGGAAGTCGCATTGACGGCTACCGAATATGAACTGTTGACGTTATTGGCCAAGAATCCGAGCCGACTCTTCACGAGGGAAGAATTGCTGGAGACCGTAAAAGGGATGGATTTTGAAGGTTTGGATAGGGTCATCGATACGCATATCAAGAACATCAGGCAAAAGATAGAGCCGGAACCGAAACAGCCCATCTATATTCTGACTGTCCGGGGAAGCGGCTATCGGTTTGGAGGGAAACGATGAGGAGGACGATCAGTTGGCAGCTGATTTTTTCCTTCCTGCTCTTTTCAATCGTCATCATCGGGCTGTTCGGCTGGTTCAGCGTACGCTTATTGGACAGCCACTTCTCGGAATATGTCAGCGAACGGCGCACGGAAGAAATAACCGGTTTTACGGATGAAATCGAGGCGGTCTATGCCCAACAAGGCGGTTGGGACGAGGCTGCCGTAGCGGTCATCGGCAGACAGGCATTGCAGGCCGACATCATCCTGAAAGTCTATGATAGCCAAGGAACGCTGATCTGGACCCCCACTGCGATGGAGGAACAGGACAACCGCCAGATGATGTCCAGCCATATGTCGCAGATGAACGAGATGATGGGCGGGACAGAGAGCGAATATACGGTGACCACTGTTGAACTTAATGATGGTACCCGGACAATCGGCAGCTTGGCAATCGGAACGATGGGGACGTACTTCTATACGGAACATGATGTCTCATTCATGAGCGACATCCGCAACAATCTGCTGATCGTGGCGCTGCTGGCTTTCGCCTTGTCGCTTTTCTTCGCGGTCTGGATCGCCAGAAAGTTGAGCGTGCCGGTCTTTGCGGTGAGCCGCTTCACTGGAGAAATCGCCAAAGGCAACTACACGGAGCATCCGCCTAAGGAAACGAACATCGTCGAAATCGATGCGTTGATCCGTTCGGTGGACAGCCTATCCCGTCAACTGGACAGCCAACAGGAAATCCGGAACCGCCTTTCTTCCGATATTGCGCATGAAATCCGAACCCCGCTTACGACATTGAAAGGAAATCTGGAAGCGATGCTGGACGGCATTTGGGAGCCGAGCAGCGAGCGGTTGAAGATCTGCTATGATGAAGTGAACCGGATTTCCCGCCTGATCGGGAATATCGACAAAATCAACGAAATGGAAAGCAATCACGAAAAATTGGAATTCAGCCGTTTTGACCTGCAGGCTTTGAGCAAGAAAGTCGCGACGAACTTTACGGCTGCAGCCGCCAAAAAGAATATTATCTTGGCGGTAACCGGGGAGCCGCTGATGATAACGGCGGATCAGGACAAAATCAGCCAAGTGCTGACGAACCTTTTGGCTAATGCGATCAAGTTCACTCCGAAGCAAGGGAATATCCATATCGAAACTCATCTGGAGGGTAATAGGGCGGTACTGAAAGTGTCCGATGACGGCATCGGCATCGATCCGGAAGATCAGGAGAAAATTTTTGAGCGCTTCTATATGACGGAGCCGTCGCGCAACAGCCGATCCGGAGGGCAAGGGCTCGGCCTGGCCATCGTCAAAAGCATCATCAAGAAGCACAACGGGACTGTGCGGGTTGCCAGCGATATCGGCAAGGGAGCTACGTTCACGGTTACCATTCCGTTGGATCAACACAGATCATGAACGAAAGAGATTCGAACTTTTACTGTCAGAAGAATGACAAGCAAAACGAGGGACAGCCACAAAATGTGACTGTCCCTCGTTTTGTATTCATGCTGGATTACAAAAGTTTCTTCTTGCGATCGAACTCTTCCTCGGTGATGTTCCCTTTAGCCAGTTCTTTTTTCAGGATATCCAAAGCGGACTCGTCCGTTGAAGAAACTTTGCCTGATCTATCGTTCAAAAGCCTGGTTGCCAAATAAATGACGAGTATGATCAAAGCAATCCAGAAAATCCACATAAACATCATGCCGCCCATACCAAAACCTCCAAAATATTGTAAGCATCTGCCGAACATGCAAAAGCCCCCTTTTTTCTCTATATATGCAGTATACAGTCATATTGTGTAGATTGGATGTAGTTTTGCTGTCTGTTGCGGTGATTATTGGAAATGCATGCTCAGTCTATCCTCAAGAGCCGCGCATTTACCGCGCATATAATTGTGCTGATCGACATGACCGCTGCCCCGATGGCTGGGGTGATAAGGAAGCCTTGATTGGCCAACACACCTGCAGCCAACGGGATGGCGATGACGTTATAACCGACAGCCCAAATCAGATTCTCGACCATCTTGCGGTAAGTGGCTTTCGAAAGGGTGATAATGGTTAATACGTCTTTCGGATTGCTGTCCACCAGAATGACGTCGGCGGTTTCGATTGCGACATCCGTTCCGGCGCCGATGGCAATACCAAGATCAGCTTCCGCCAGAGCGGGCGCATCATTGACGCCATCCCCGACCATCGCGACTTTTTTGTTTCCGGCTTTCAATGCGGCGATGTGTTTCGATTTCTCGGCAGGCAGAACTTCCGCAAATACTTGAGCAAGCCCTAACTGATCGCCCACGTATTGCGCTGCGCGGCTATTGTCGCCTGTCAGCATGATGGCTTCAATGCCTTGCTCCTTCAGGGCAGTCACGACTTCGTGCGAGGACGAACGGATGATATCAGCGTTGGCGATCATCCCCTGCAAGATGCCTTCCTTCAGGACGAAGACAACGGTTTTGCCTTGCTGGGCCAAGCTGGCGAATGTCTCCTTGTCGTATGTAATGCCGCGCTCGTCCATGGTGCCGGGGCTGACGACAGCGACCTGCATGCCGTCCACAGTGACCTGCAGACCTTGGCCAGTAAGGTTTTGATAATCAGTTACCGGCAAAAGGGCGACAGATTCTGCTTCCCCTTTGCGGACGATCCCTTTTGCGATCGGGTGTTCAGATTGGCTTTCGGCAGAATAGGCCAACGTCAGTAATTCCTTCTCGGAGACCCCAGCTGCGGGAAGGATGTCGGTCACGCCGAAGTTACCTTCCGTCAAGGTCCCGGTCTTGTCAAAGACGATTCGATTTACGTTGCGCGCCTCCTCGAATTGCGTCCGGTTGCGGATCAGCAAGCCGTTTCGGGCTGCGATTGAAGTGGACACCGCATTCACCAAAGGGACAGCCAGCCCGAGTGCATGGGGACAAGCGATGACGAGTACCGTCACCATCCTCTCCAAAGCGAAGGCCAAGTCGGCTGCAAAAATCCAATAAAGGAAAGTCAGGAGTCCGGCTGTGACGGCGATATAGAACAGCCAACCGGCCGCTTTGTCGGCCAATCCCTGCGACTTGGATTTTTGTTGCTGGGCCGCCTGGACCATATTGATCACTTGGGCCAAGTAGGTTTCATTCCCGACTTTTTCCACGGTCAGCTTCAGGACGCCTGACCCGTTGATGGAGCCGCCGATGGCCTGCATGCCCGGTTGTTTTTCGACAGGCACAGATTCGCCCGTCAGCATCGATTCATCAACCGTTGAGAGGCCTTCGTAGATTTTTCCGTCCAAAGGGATCTTTTCACCGGGCTTGACGAGAATGCGCTCACCCGGAACAAGGGCTTCGATCGACACTTCTTCAATATTGCCGGCCGCATCCAAACGATGGGCAACTTTAGGCATCAGTTTGATGAGTTCTTCCAGCGCTTTGGATGCCCCCATCTGGGATTTCATCTCGATCCAGTGACCTAGCAACATGATCAGGATCAAGGTTGCCAGTTCGAAATAAAAGTCCGATCCTTCTATGAAGAAGGCCGTGAAGCTGCTGTAGATATAGGCCGAAACGATCGCCAAGGAAATCAGCATCATCATACCGAGCGACCGGTTCTTCCATTCCTCCCAAGCGCCCTCCAGAAACGGTTTGCCGCCGTAAAAGAAAATCACGCTGGACAAGCCAAATACGATGAAATTGGCTCCGGGAAATTCAAAATGGTAGCCGAAGAGCATCATGATCATTGGGGACAACAAAGTGACGGGGATGGTCAGCAACAACACGATCCAAAATCTTTTCCTGTAATCAGCCACCATCTGTTCGTGGTGGCCTGCATGCCCTGTGGCGCCATGCCCGGCCGGACCGTGCGCCATATGTTGTTCATGCTGTTCGTGGCTCTGGGGAGCGGCCTGTTTAAGTTGAGGCTCATGTGCCTCTGTATGCGCATGAGCTGCGTGCTTTTCTGACTGTGGTTCGGCAGCAACCGGCTGAGATGGGGCCATATGATGGCCCGAATGGTCGTGCCCAGCGTGCGGATCGATCGGTTTTGGGACCTCTAGAGTATGGTCTGTGTGCGTGTGCTCCGTATGTTTATGTTCATCCATCTTGTCACTCCTCCTTTGTTTCAAAACATCCAAACAATAAGGTATATAAAAATGACTGCAGTTTCTTATGCTTATCATAGCAGAATTCGATACTTGGATGGTAACAGTTTCATTTGTGCAGACAATCTGAAAAGAAACATCGGAAATCGTAAATTGCAGAAATAAGGGTAAATGTTTTGGAGTTTATCTTACCAACGACACCTGGATTGCTCATATATACACAAGATAATGAGTTTAGACTTGATTAAGGCATGATGTTGGCTGCGGGCCATCTATCATCTGCCTACAATGACGTCAAAGATTTTTTAAACCATGGTGGAGCCGAACCTGAAGATATCATCTATATTATGGAAAATCAGTAGGAATACAGGAGCAAACATGTTGTGTGTCGAGAGGGTGCTGATTTGATCAATATCCATGCTGCGGATACGTCAGGTTCTCAGTCTTTAGATTTAGAAGGACGATTTCCTAATCACATTTCCAATCCGGATCATAAGGGCGCGATGGCCAATATCAAGGGGAAATATGTGGCCTTCATAGCATGATGGTCTCAGCCGGCGGACCTTGGTCCAGAACGTATACAGACCATTGTAAAGGATTACATCACTTGCTATGATGTATTTAGAGATACGTATACTCAATAATCTGAACGGAGAAAAAATATGAAGAGTAAGGTTTCATCAAGGGGAAATATGTGGCCTTCATAGCATGATGGTCTCAGCCGGCGGACCTTGGTCCAGAACGTATACAGACCATTGTAAAGGGTTACATAACTTGCTATGATGTATTTAGAGATACGTATACTCAATAATCTGAACGGAGAAAAAAATATGAAGAGTAAGGTTTCACAAACGATGCAGAATTTTTCCCGAGCGGTAATCATTCCGGTGAAATTCATGGCTGTAATGGGGCTTTTTCTAGCTGTTTCTGTAATTTTGCAATTAGACTTCATGCCTGGAGGAATTCAGACTTTCGGTGGTCTCATCAAGACCATGATGGATGCTATGTTGAACAATCTGGCGTTGATCTTCTGTGTGGGGATTGCCTCTTCCTTGGCTAATAAGAAAAAAATTGAAGCGGCACTTATTTCGTTAGTCGCATTTTTATTCTTTTTAGCAGCCAACAATGCTTGGCTGAGCTTAACTGACCAATTGGCAGAGGCTGGAGAGATGGGGCTTTTTGGTACCGGACAAGGTGTGGTGCTAGGGTTCCAAGTTGTTGACATGAATGTTTTCTTAGGGATGATCGTCGGATGCTTGGTAGCCTTTATACATAATCGCTTCTCTGACAAAGAGTTTTTGGATTTTCTAAGCATCTACGGAGGTTCGAGACTGTCATTCATGATCCTGATACCAGTCATTTTAATCTTAGCTGTCGCTATGTGTTATATCTGGCCGGTTGTTAATGGGTGGATTTCTTCACTATCCGGTTTCATTTTGACCACAGGATTACTGGGGGTCTTTATTTACTCCTTTGGTAACCGGTTCTTGATTCCTACGGGATTACATCATTTGTTATGGATGCCGTTTTGTTTCACAGCATTGGGTGGGACAGCTGAAATCAACGGTCAGATATATTATGGTGCGGCTAACATTTTCTATGCAGAGATGGCTAATGCTGGTACGATTACAGCGCTAGATCCATCATTGAGGTTTGCAACATTTGGATTTGTGAAGATATTCGGCTCTATCGCTGTATCCTTGGCTATTATCTATTGTGCCCATAAGAAACGGAAAGAGGAAGTCAAAGGAATGATTTTGCCTTCCATGGTTGTGGCCTCTGTTGCCGGAATCACGGAACCGCTAGACTTCTCTTTTCTGTTTGCATCACCGTTATTGTGGTTGGTGCATAGCGTATTAACAGCGGTATCTGAAACTGTATTATGGGCTATTGGCGCCAGAACATACATGCTCTACGGCCTGATTGACACTGTCGTTTCAAATTCAGTCTTTAGCCCGAACGTCACTAAGTTTCATTTGGTAATCATTGTTGGCCTTATTATGAGTGTGGTTTGGTTCTTCGTGTTTGTCGTGCTGATCAAAAAGTTAGACATCAAAACACCAGGTCGTGAAGGCGAAGAATCAGAATTAACGAATGTTGGAGGGGAAACTGATACTAGAGCGGTAATCGACAGCGGTGACTCAGATTTCCAACTGGTTATTGCGGGCATGGGTGGTAAAGACAATATCGAGACAATCACCAACTGCTTCACACGCTTGCGGGTCACGGTCAAAGACGAGTCTCTGGTAGATCGTACCAAACTAGAACAGATCTCTCAGCAAAAAGGAATCGTTTTGAATGGTGCCAATGTCCAAGTAATCATCGGGATGGGTGTACAAGATTTCAAGGATGATATCTGTGAGAAACTAGGAATTGTAGATGCATAAAAATAGTTCGAAAAATGGAGGATGTAAAATGGGTAAAATGGGACTAAAAAAACAATCAGTCGTTATTGCTGGGGGTGGAAGTACCTATACAGCGGGGATCGTAATGATGCTTATCGAAAATCAGGAAAAGTTTCCACTGCGTAAATTGAAGTTTTATGATAACGATGGGGAACGCCAGTCGATCGTTGCTAAAGCTTGTGAGGTGATTGTAAAAGAACGGGCACCGGAGATTGAATTTTCGGCAACTACTGATCCTGAAGAAGCTTTTTCCGATGTTGACTTCGTGATGGCGCATATCCGCGTAGGTGGATTGCCAATGCGGGAACAAGATGAAAAAATTCCACTCAAGTACGGCGTCGTGGGGCAGGAAACCTGTGGGCCAGGGGGGATGGCATACGGGATGCGCTCAATTCCTGGAGTAATAGAGTTGATCGATTACATGGAAAAATATTCTCCTGATGCTTGGATGTTGAATTACTCCAATCCGGCGGCCATCGTTGCAGAGGCGACACGTCGGTTGCGACCTGATGCTAAGATCATCAATATTTGCGACATGCCGGTAGCAATCAAAAAATCCATTGCGGAAATTTTAGGATTGGAAAACGAACATGAGATTGTCGATCGTTATTATGGCTTGAACCATTTTGGTTGGTGGACCGAGATGACCGATCGCCAAGGAAATGATTTGATGCCTCGATTGAAAGAGCATGTCGCTAAGCATGGCTATGCTGCAGCGGCTGCAGAAGGTAATCCCCTGTTGGAGGAAGCCAGTTGGATGGATACTTTCCAAAAAGCGAAAGATGTGTATGCTGTGGATCCTCAAACCGTTCCCAACACTTACTTGAAATACTATTTGTATCCCGACTACGTAGTGGCACATGCGGATCCAAATCATACTCGAGCGAATGAGGTCATGGAAAATCGTGAAAAGAATGTCTTCGCGGAGTGCAAACGGATCACGGCAGCCCAAACAGCCAAGGATACCGCTATCGAGGCTGGGGAACATGCGGAGTTCATCGTTCAGTTAGCAGGGGCATTGGCGTATAATACATACGAGCGCATGCTGCTGATCGTTAAAAATGAAGGGGCAATCGCAAACCTAGATGATGATGCAATGGTGGAAGTACCTTGCATTGTTAGTAAACGAGGCTATGAACCGCTGTGTATGGGCAAAATCCCATATTTTCAAAAAGGGATGATTGAACAGCAAATAGCGGTAGAAAAGCTAGTTGTCGATGCCTATCTTGAAAAATCTTATCAAAAGCTTTGGCAAGCTATGACATTATCCAAAACGGTACCGTCTGCTTCCGTTGCTAAGCAGATATTGGATGAGATGATTGTTGCTAATGCTGGCTGGTGGCCAGCACTGAACTAGATAAACTGCGGATGGAGCATTCTGGCTCCTTCCGATTTTTGCATTTCCAGACCAGAGTCGATAAAATTAAGGAAAAAGATGTGAGGTGGCCACATGCATTTCTCAGATATTGTTAATCAGCATTACGATGAGCTAAACGAGGTAGATCTCATCATGGGAAAATACATTAACAGTAACGTTAATCAAGTGATTTTGATGAGTACGAACGAGTTTGCCAAATCCTGCCATACCTCCAAGTCGTCGGTGATTCGTTATTCACAAAAGCTAGGCTTTACCGGATTCAGTGAGCTGCGTAATTTTTTGAAATGGCAAAAAGATCCTAAAACCGAAACGGCATTTGAAGCATTTGCCAGTCGGGTATGCGATGATGCTTCTCGTACGATAACCTATATAAAAGATGCAAACTGGAAGGAAATCTATCAAAAACTGGAAGAAAGTGAAAATGTCTATCTGTTGGCTACCGGCGTTACCCAGCAAAGCCAAGCAGCTGAGCTACAGCGGCTGTTATTGCTGATTGGAAAGCCGGCACAGTTAATTCCCGCTTCTTCGCAATCCAATGAGTTTAGGCGTATCGTCGAAAGGCTATCCGAACGAGATCTAATCTTCATTTTGTCTTTGTCGGGCGAGAATCAACATCTTTCCAATGTATTGAATATTCTTTCGGTCCAGCAATCGACGCTGGTTTCCATCACCAATATGCAAAACAATTGGTTGTCTGGACGCGCTGACTATAGTTTGTACGCTTCGAGTAGCCGAAGTCCAATACCGAACGATTGGTGGTTGCAAACAGCATCTTCCTTTTTTTTACTAATCGAAGCTTTTGCGTTTGGGTATATGGATTATCTGCGGGATGTGAACTGACCAACACGCTCTCACAAAAAATAGGATATAAAGGGTTCCTATTGCTGTTAATTTTGAATAGATTGGCTGATTGGCCATTGGTCAGCTGTCTGTTTTGCTGAAAATCGCTTAGCTCAAGCAAAGGACAAGACTATTTTGGGAGAGAAGCCACCACGACGACGGGTCCGGCACGCTGAACCGTTACAAGAAAAAATCATTCTATTGGTATAAAGATGTTATTGCAACCAATGGCGAAAGCTTGAAGGCGTAACAGGGAACCGAATATTGACTTGACACACTAATTATCAATTGCAAGGCCAGACTGCACTGAAATGCGCAACTGGTCTTGTATTTTTTTCTCCTTTGGGTAAAATGGAAGGGATAGGAAAACCATTCAAAGACACTTGGAATTTGGAAGTTTGGTGAAAATCCAACGCGGTCCCGCCACTGTGATGACGTCCCGGAACGTCTTAGTCAGGTCTTCATTCCAAGCTGCTATTTTTTGCAAGCGTGCCGTTTCGAGGTAAAACGGTCCCGTTACTTGTCTATGCGATGGCGCATGGGCTTTTTTTGCATGATCCCGGCCGTTGGCGATGCAACCCCTGTCGAATACAGATTAGGAGTGGAGAAATGAAAAAATTATTGTTGGCCTTATCGTTGAGTTTGGTATTATTCGGGTGCTCCCCGACGGAAGAAACGGAAACAAGCTCCGTCCTGCAAGAGTCGACTGCTGCAGTCAGCTCCGAAGCGGCGGAGACAGTCAGCGTATCAATCTCCTTGACGGATGGCGGTACTATCATTGCAGGCTCAGAAAAAACGCTGGAAGTTGAAGCGGGCACGAACTTGTTGGATGCCATGAAAGACAACTATGCTATCGAAGAAGCGGACGGCTTCATCACAGCTATCGACGGGTTGGCACAAGTGGAAGAAACAGCCGAAACCAAAGCGAAATATTGGTTATTTGATGTAAACGGCGAGCCTTCAATGGTCGGAGCCGCTGACGTGGCGCTCCAAGAAGGAGACGTAATCGTGTGGAACCTGACAGAAATGTAAAGAAGACTGTGGGATTCGGCGTGAGACGACTGGCGCTGCTGTCGATTTTGACGGCTTTGTGCTATGTCGGGAGAATGATGTTCCAGTTCATCCCGAATGTCCAGCCTGTAACAGCCGTCCTGATCATCCTGACGCTGACATTGGGCATGACGGACGGCTTTATTGTGGCCATCCTGTCGATTATTTTGACCAACTTCCTGCTGGGGATGGGGCCGTGGACGATCGCCCAGATCACCAGTTTTGGTGTTCTGATTGTGGTCACGGGGCTGTTCGTGAAGCCATTCTACAGCACAAACCAAAAGAGAGGCCGGAGAATCTTTTTCGCGCTGTTCGCCTTTTTTGGGGGTCTGCTTTACGGGTTCGTCATCTCCATCATTTCCGTAAAAATGCTGGGCATCAGCAGTTTTTGGGCTTATTACATTGCCGGGATCCCTTTCGATCTTCTGCACGGCATGGGGAATGCCGGGTTCTATCTGATACTGGAGCCGATTTTGGCGCCCTTGTTGCTGGCGCAATTGAAGAAAAGGTGAAAACAAGCCACATAAGGAGGAAACTCTCGTTGAAGAGTGCCTTCCATATGGCTTGTTTTTTTCTGGATTTTTTGGACTCCGGAATGGATGGCCAGCAATAGAAATAGCTCACGTGCTCCAGTATAATGGAGTGTACAGATACACTTAGCGGTTCATTCATGGAGGAAGGGGTAATTTTGATGGGGCTATCGAAAACTTGTATGGAGCTTCGGCTATGAAAAAAATAAGGAATATTTTCCTGATTATTTTTCTGGCACTTGCAACTATCGGATTTGTCGCGGGTGGTTCCCAAGGTCTTCTTGTCACGGTACTGGTGTTGCTGTTTGCGGCAGGTTCCTATTTGGCCTTTCTGATGTCCTCAAAAGTGTCAGGATTTTACGAAAATTATTTCAGCTTTGATAAGATGCGCTCATTTTTGGAATCTGCGTGGAAAAATCCTGAACTTGCAGAACTCTACGAAGCGATGCCGGCCGTTCCGATAAATGATTTTATCCGAACGGATTACAGCTTATTCGCAGCTTTCCGCAGATATTTTGCCGACGGATCGACCGGGGTCTCAAAAGAAGACAGTCTGCTTATCAACTACGGTGCTTCAAAAGTTCACGTGGATGGCGTTATCCGAGGGTTCTCATATAAGTTTGACCATGAAGAAGCAGACGAGGGTGGGAAAAGTGAAATAGAGCATTGCTACGCAGTGCATAAAGACTATTTGCAAGAAACGCTCTTGAGGTATTATTTGGAAAAATATCGCAAGACATTCTTCCTTTTTCAAAAGAAGGCCTTGTGGACAAGATATTTGAAACCGAATATGATTGCTTTGAGAACGCTAGCCAGAGAAAATCAAGAAATAGCTGATGGGTTTACTGAGCGTGCTGAAAGTTGGGCGAAGGAACAGTATCAAGAATATTTGGCCACGGAAGACAGAAGCCGCTTGCAGTTGGACTTCAGAAGACAAGATGCAGCATTCAGACAAGAACTGTACGAATTCGTCACCCGATGCAAGTTGCTGATCGATAAAGATGAAGTGGAGAGAAAACTGGCAAAAGAAATATCTCAAAGCAAGGGAGATTTGGAAAGTTGCTTGCGCTATTTGACTTCGTTTCGAAAGCGGCAAACCTTCTAAGAGCTTGCTACGGAATCTGAAATACAGCATTAAAAAGTAAATATGCAAGCAGCCCGTGCGGATCCGAGCAGCGAATCTACAAGAGTTGTTTATTTTTGTCCGGGAGAAAAGTACTTCCTTCTATCCTGTATGTGCTCACATAAGATGGTACCGAGGAGTAAGTTGTAAATCTGATTTTATACGTAAAAGAGGGGGAACGATTATGTCAATGGTGGAATTGCCTATCGAGAAGGCGTTTATGTTCATTGAGCCCGGGCCGGTTGTTTTGGTCACCACGAACGATGAAGGCAAGAACAATGCAATGACCATTTCTTGGCATATGGTGATGGATTTCACACCGTGAATCGCACTGTCAACGGGGCCGTGGAACCATTCATTCACAACATTTATGCGGACAAAAGAATGTGTCATAGCCATTCCAACGGTTGATCTTGCCGAAAAAGTGATCAGAATCGGCACCTGTTCGGGAGCAACGGTGGATAAATTCAAGGAATTTAGCTTGACCCCATTGCCAGCAAAAGGCGTCGAGGCTCCTTTGATCGGGGAATGCCTTGCATGCCTGGAGTGCAAAGTCATCGACTATGTGGAATCCCACGGAATAGTCGTTTTGCAAGCCGAACGCGTGTGGTGCGACAACGACCGAAAAAAACGCCGGACCTTTCATGCCAATGGTGACGGCACATTTGTAGTTGATGGGGAAACAATCGATTACCACAGCTTAATGGGGAAATGGGTTCCGGAAGGCGTTTGAATGCAGCAGATGCCATAATTCGGAGACCATCAGGGAACAGCTTCAAAAATAAAAGAAGGGCAGAATCCATGAACGGATCTGTTCCTTCTTTTTTCTTCAGAAATTCTGGAGCATCAAACTGGAACTGATAGGGGCCCATATGAGCTAAGAGACGAAAAGTAAGGTCCGCGTAAAACTTCTGTGATATAGTAAGACTGACGAATCAAGAAACAAGGAAGTAGGAAATAGAGTATGGGAAAGAGTCTAGTATTAGCTGAAAAGCCGTCGGTGGCGCGCGACATCGCCCGTGTGCTGCAGTGCGAGAAAAAAGGTCAAGGGTATCTGGAGGGGAAAGACTACATCGTCACTTGGGCATTGGGGCATCTTGTGACGCTTGCTGATCCGGAAGCCTACGATGTGAAATACAAAAATTGGAACTTGGCTGATCTGCCGATGCTTCCGGAAAAGCTGAAGCTGACTGTCATCAAGCAGTCAGGCAAGCAGTTCAATGCCGTCAAGTCCCAATTGGTGCGGAATGACGTTTCGGAAATCATCATCGCAACGGATGCCGGCCGCGAGGGTGAACTGGTAGCCCGCTGGATCATCGAAAAAGCGAAAGTCAATAAACCCGTCAAACGCCTGTGGATTTCATCCGTTACGGACAAAGCCATAAAAGACGGCTTCCAGAACTTGAAGCCTGGCAAGAACTATGAAAACTTGTACCAATCGGCCGTGGCCCGTTCGGAAGCTGATTGGTACATCGGTCTGAATGCGACTCGTGCGCTGACGACGAAATTCAATGCCCAGTTGAACTGCGGCCGCGTCCAGACGCCGGTCGTCGCCATCATCGCCAGGCGCGAAGAGGAAATCAAAAAATTCCAGCCGAAGACCTATTACGGCATCGAAGCGCAGACAGATACGAAGCTGAAGCTGATTTGGCAGGACGAGAAAACGAACGACACGAAGAGTTTCGATCGTGAAAAAATCACGGCCATCGTCAAAAAATTGGATAGGCAGCAAGCGACCGTTGCGGCAGTCGACCGCAAACCGAAAAAAGCCTATGCGCCCGGACTGTATGACCTGACTGAACTGCAACGCGATGCCAACAAGCTTTTCGGTTATTCCGCCAAAGAAACGCTGAACATCATGCAGAAACTTTATGAGCAGCATAAATTATTGACTTATCCGCGTACGGATTCCCGCTACCTGTCGAACGACATCGTCGCCACACTGCCGGACCGGCTGAAGGCTTGCGCCATCAAGGAATACCGTCCGCTTGTGAACAAAGTATTGGCGAAACCGATCAAGGCGAACAAATCGTTCGTCGACGACAGCAAGGTCTCCGATCACCATGCCATCATCCCGACGGAACAAGTCGTCCAGATCGGGAAGCTGTCAGCGCAGGAACTCAAAATCTATGATCTGGTCGTGAAGCGCTTCTTGGCTGTGCTTTTCCCGGCTTACGAATACGAGCAGCTGACTTTGCGCGCGGACATCGGCGGCGAGCGCTTCGTGGCCCGCGGAAAGACCGTCATAGCTGCCGGCTGGAAAGAAGTCTACAGCAACCGCACGGAGGATGAGGAGTCCGAAGACGGTCTCCAGGAACAACTGTTGCCGAAAATCGAAGCAGGCGATGTGCTGGCGGTCCGTTACGTAAGCGAAACATCCGGCCAGACGAAACCGCCTGCCTACTTCAATGAAGCGACGCTGTTGACGGCGATGGAAAATCCGGCAAAATATATGGAGACGACGGACAAAGCTTTGGCGCAGACGCTGAAGGAAACGGGCGGTTTGGGAACCGTCGCTACGCGCGCCGACATCATCGAGAAGCTGTTCAATTCCTTCCTGATCGAAAGGCGCGGACAGGAAATCCATGTCACTTCCAAAGGCAAGCAACTGTTGGAGCTGGTTCCGGAAGAACTGAAATCCCCAGCCCTGACAGCCGATTGGGAGCGCAAGCTCGAACAGATCGCTGCCGGCAAGCTGAAGAAGGATGCCTTCATCAACGAAATGAAGGCCTACACGAAAGAAATCGTTTCGGAAATCAAAACGAGCGACGGCAAGTTCAAGCACGAGAACATCTCCACCAAAACCTGCCCGGATTGCGGCAAACCGATGCTGGAAGTGAACGGGAAAAAAGGTAAGATGCTTGTGTGCCAGGACCGCGAATGTGGATACCGCAAAAATGTGGCGCGGGTCACCAATGCCCGCTGCCCGCAGTGCATGAAGAAAATGGAACTGCATGGCGAAGGCGACGGCCAGATTTTCACCTGCAAATGCGGTTACCGCGAAAAACTTTCGGCCTTCAATGAGCGACGCAAAAAAGGCACCGGCGGAAAAGCCGCGAAGCAAGATGTCCAAAAATATCTGAAGAAACAAAATCAAGTTGAAGAGCCAGTAAATAATGCCTTGTTCGAGGCGCTTAAGAAACTCAATCTGGGGGAATAAGCATAATTAGGTCGATAAGGACTGCAACGGCGCTTTTTGTGCCTGTTGCAGTCCTTTTTCGATCGGGTTTCGGGAATGTGCGTATGTTATAATCGTAAGGTATCGATTGCCTTAAAAGTCTCAGACGGCAATCCTGTCAGGGAGGGAATTTCAGAATGAAAACAGTCATTTTAGCCGAGAAATCATCGCAGGCGGCTGCCTACGCGAGCTCTTTTCAAAAGAAGGCGACGGTTGCCGGGAACTACGTCATCCAGGACAGTCTGTTCGATGGCGAAACGGTCATCGTGCATGCCTCGGGACATCTTTTGGGGCTGCTGCAGCCGGAAGAATATGATCCGAAATGGAAAAAATGGAGCCTGGACCACTTGCCGATTTTCCCGGAAAACTACAAATACAAGATCCAATACGGTAAAGGCAAGCAGATGGCGAACATCAAACAGCAGCTCAAGGAAGCCGACCGCATCATCATCGCCACCGACTCGGACCGTGAAGGGGAAAATATCGCCCGCTCGATCATCCGCCATGCTGGTGCCGAAAAGAAGGAAATGAAACGTCTCTGGATCAACAGCCTAGAATCCAATGAAATCCGTCGCGGGTTCAGCGAATTGCTGGACGGGAAAGATACCTATCCGTCCTACATCGAGGCCCAAAGCCGGGAAATCGCCGACTGGCTGGTTGGCATGAACCTGAGCCGGCTCTACACCATTGCGCTCCAGAAGGCCGGAATCAAAGAAGGTGCCTTTTCGGTCGGCCGCGTGCAGACGCCGACGCTCTTCATGATCTATAAGCGCATGAAGGAAATCGCCGCCTTCAAGGAAGAGACGCATTACGAGTGTTTGGCCCGGATTACGGTAACGAATGGGACATTCGAAGCGAAGTATCAGCATGAATTTGAGTCCAAGCAGGAAATGAAAACCTTCATCACGGCACACGGCTTGGCGGCTGAGATGCCCGCCGTTATCAAGCGCTTCGAAGCCAACGAGAACAAGCGCGAGTTGGCGCCGCGTCTGTATTCCCTCAGCGATCTGCAGCGGGCAGCCAACGCCAAATTCAAGATGGGTGCGAAAGACACATTGGCAACCGTGCAGACGTTGTACGAAGCGAAGCTGCTTTCCTATCCGCGGACGGACGCGACGGTCATCACCAAAAATGAATTTGCCTATCTGAAGGACAATCTTTCCGGTTACTTGGGGATCTTGGGTCATACCATTGATAAGCCGAACCTGACTCCTCGAAAAAAATACGTCGATGATGCCAAAGTGCAGGAGCATTATGCCATTATCCCGACAAAAAAAGTGCCGGATCAGGCCCGGATCGCGAAATTGAATGCGAACCAGCAGAAAATCTATGACCTCGTCCTGCGCCGGACCTTGGCGATGTTTGAAGAGGACTTCATCTACGATGAACCTACCATCATTACCGATATCGGCGGACTGGACTTTGTGGCATCCGGTAAGATCATCAAGAATCTCGGATGGAAGAAGCTGGAAGGCAACACAAGGAAAAAAGGCGAACCGGAGGACAAAATCCTGCCGATGGTTACGGTAGGGGAAGCCGGAACAGCCGTTTTGGCCACGAAGGAGAAGAAGACCACTCCTCCGAAGCCTTACACAGAAGGCACGCTGATTGCAGCCATGAAGAACGCCGGCAAAGAAGTGGATGATGCCGAGGACAAGGCAATCCTGAAGGAAACGCACGGCATCGGAACGGAAGCGACCCGCGCCGGCGTCATCGAAAACCTGAAGGACAGGGGCTACATAACTGCTTCGAAGAACCAGTTGGCGATCACCGAAAAGGGAATCCTGCTTTGTGAGGCCGTGGCCGGCAACAAGATGAGTGATGTCGCCTTCACGGCCGAATGGGAAAAGTATTTGGCGAAAATCCATAAAGGCGAGGGTGACCAGGACTATTTCCTGGATAACATCAAACACTTCGTCATGGAAATACTCGGAACGAAGAACGAGATGCTTCAGTCAGAAGGGATTGCGGAGCGCATCGATGCTGCCGGCGATGGTGCGGTCGTAGGTGCTTGCCCGGTCTGCGGGAAAGAAGCGATCATCAAGGGAAGTTACCTCCAATGCCAGGACTACGGTGAGGCCTGTTCGTTCCGGATTTCCCGCTATATCGCCCGCCGCTATCTGTCTCCTGAGGAAGCCAAAGAACTGTTGGCCCGGAAAGAAACGAAGCGTCTTTCCGGTTTCAAGAAAAAAGACGGGAAGAGTTTTTCGACGGCTTTACTGTTGGGAAAAGACGAAGCCGGCAATTATGCCGTTTCCTTCAAACCGTTCGCTCCGAGCAAGAAAAAGCCGGTGCGCAAAAAAATACAATGAACCTAAAAAGGTATCCAGGAAATTGATTCCCGGATACCTTTTCTGATTTTTTAGCCTAAATATTCTGATTCATCCATCAATTTAACGGCGGTGCCGCTGCAGGTGACCATCAGCATGCCGTTATCGGCTCCCAGTACTTCATAATCCATCTTCATGCCGACGATGGCGTTTGCGCCTTTTGCAGAGGCGCGATCTTGCATTTCCGCCAAGGCGTTTTCGCGTGCCACAGTCAATTCATCCTCGTAGCTCTTTGAACGTCCGCCTACGATATTGCGGATGCCGGCTCCGAAATCCTTGAACACGTTGATGCCTGTGATGACTTCTCCGAAAACGATGCCTTGATAGGCAGTGATTTTTTTGCCCTCGATATGGGCTGTTGTTGTAATAATCATGTGACTTACCATCCTTTCTCCTAACGGTGAAACAATCAGTGCAACAAATCGATTATAACTTTCTGGTGATGCCTTCATTATATCAAAAGTACGGCTTGAAAAGATACAGAAACCTGTCATCTTGGTGGCCGTTGGGCAGAAAAATGTTATGGTAAAAGTGTACAGATTGTTCGTTAATGGTAAAATTACGGAAGATTCGAAACAGAAGGGACTGTTACCATGAAATTTGAAAAAATTCACCATGTGGCGATCATCGCCTCCGATTATGAAGCCTCAAAAGCTTTCTACACTGAGGTGTTGGAATTGCCGATTATCCGCGAAAACTACCGGGCCGAAAGGGATTCCTACAAACTTGATCTCAAGCTGGGGGAGAGCGAAATCGAGTTGTTCTCTTTTCCGAATCCGCCTGAGCGCCCGAGCGGTCCGGAATCAGTCGGGCTCCGGCATCTTTGCTTCTATGTGGAGGATGTCGAGGCGACTGTAGCGGAGTTGAATCGCAAAGGTGTGGAAACTGAGCCGATCCGCTTGGATGACTACACGAACAAAAAATTCACTTTTTTCAAGGATCCGGACGGCTTGCCGCTGGAGCTGCATGAATAAAGCTTAGCTGAAACGGGTAGTGTCTCATTTGAGGCGCTCCCCGTTTTTTCGGCCGTTCTTACCAATCTTGTTGGTTGGGGATTCCACGTATTTTCCATTCAGCTCCGGTGAGGGCCCCTTCGCCGGAGTACAACGGCAGCAATCTGTTATCAACTCCTGCGAGTCCGTCCTCATCGGAGAAAGCATGGGAAATTACGGTCCGAACTCCGGCGAAGCCTGCGTTCACCGGAGTACAGAACAGAAGCCTCCATTCGAGGCGGCGCCTTCTTTGGTTCAAACTGATAATTTGTAAACACAAATTTTAAATAGGTATTTACAACGAAAGAGAAAGGGGTTACAATGTGAAAAAGAGAGTTGGAGGAGGCAACTCAATCATCAATCAGAACAAGCAGAGCAAAAAGTTTAGGAGGAAAAAGAATGGAAAATGCGAAGTGGATTGAACGTTTGAATATGATCGCCTATAAGATCAATGATTTGAAGTATATCATCGCAATCAAAAATGCCTTTTCAATGCTGTTGCCGGTCATCATCACAGGTGCTTTTGCTACTTTATTTTCGAACATGGTGTTCGATTCGACGAATGGGTTGGCCCAATTTGAGGCTTTACGGTTCTTGGAACAAATGAAACCGATTACGCAGGCGATCAACTATGCCACCATGAATCTGATGACGATCGGTGCGGTCTTTTTGATCGGGATTGAAGTCGCTAAACTGAACAAAGTATCCGATCATTTCGCCGGTCTTTTGGCGGTCATCAGTTATATTGCGACCATCCCGACAGCAATCGAAGTTCTCTTTGAAGAGACGCCGGTTCCGGTGACAAATGTCCTTTCCAGCAATTATACAGGGTCACGCGGCTTATTCCTGGGTATGTTCATCGCCATCTTATCCGTTGAACTTTACACCTGGTTGAGCAAACAGGATAAACTGAAAATCACCATGCCTGATACGGTACCTACGAATGTTTCCCGCGGTTTCTCTGCTTTGATTCCGACTATTTTGACGGTTTCGTTGATTGCGGCAGGTGCCCATCTGATTTTCATGATCACGGGATTGACTTTGTATGACATCATCTATACGACCATCCAAGCGCCGCTTGCGAAAGTCGTTCAAGGTTTGCCGGGTATCCTGTTGCTGATGTTCGTCTCGCAGATTTTTTGGGTGATCGGGATCCACGGTAACCAAATGATCAAACCGATTCGCGAGCCTATTTTATTGGCTGCGATCGCCGAAAATACAGCCGCTTTTGAAGCCGGCAAGGAAGCTCCGAACATCATCAACATGCCATTCTGGGATATGTACATGAGCATGGGTGGATCCGGCGTTACGATCGGTCTCTTGATCGCCGTCTTCTTGGTTTCGAAACGAGCCGACTTCAAGGAAATCGGCAAACTGTCTGTAGGCCCTGGCCTCTTCAATATCAATGAACCACTTATTTTCGGGATGCCGATCATGCTGAATCCGATCATGGCGATCCCATTCATCTTGACGCCTCTGGTTACAGGTACAATCGGTTACTTCGCGACGGCAATCGGATTTGCCGGCAAGGCGGTCGTGATGGTTCCTTGGACAACGCCACCATTGATCAGCGGCTATCTTGCGACAGCCGGCAGCCTGGGTGCGGTTGCTACGCAACTGATTTGTATCGCTGTTTCCGTGCTGATCTATCTGCCGTTCGTGAAGGCCAGCAATCGTACGCTTGCAGTGGAACCAGAAACCGAAAAGGAAGCAAAAGTGGCGGCAGCCACAGAATAATGAAGGATTTGAACAGAAAGGGGAATGAGGAATGTTAAAAAATATACCAGAAGGATTCATCTTGGGTGCATCTTCTTCTGCATGGCAGACGGAGGGCTGGAAGGGCAAAAAAGAAGGGCAGGATTCCTACCTGGACATGTGGTACAAAGAGGAGCCTTTCGTATGGCATGAAGGCTATGGACCGGCTGGAGCTACCTCATTCTATGACCGCTACAACGAAGATGTGGCCTTGATGAAAGAAATCGGTCTGACGCATTACCGGACGTCGATCAACTGGGCGCGTTTCTTTACGGATTATGAAAATTCAGTAGTCGATGAAGATTATGCCCAGCACATCAGCGATGTTGTGGATGCGCTGCTTGATGCTGGAGTAGAGCCAATGCTGTGCCTGGAGCATTACGAAGTCCCTGCCTATCTGATGGAGAAGTACGATGGCTGGAGCTCGAAGCATGTCGTCGAACTCTACGCGAAATATGCCGAAATAGCGTTCGAACGCTATGCCGACCGCGTCAAAAATTGGTTCACTTTCAACGAACCGGTTGTCATCCAGACGCGCATCTACCTCGATGCCATCCGTTATCCGCATGAACAGGATACGTCGAAATGGATGCAATGGAATTTCAACAAGGTGATCGCTACGGCACGGGCAGTCCAAATTTTCCATGAAAAAGGCTATAGCGGCCAGATCGGAGCCATCCTCAATCCGGAGGTGACCTACGCGCGTTCCTCATCACCGGCTGACCAAAAAGCCGCCCGGATGTATGACCTGTTGTATAACCGTATTTTTTTGGATCCGTTGGTGAAGGGGGAGTATCCCGACGAGTTGTTTGATGTGCTCACAAAGCACGCTATCCCGTTTGAATACTCCGAAGAGGAACTGCTCATCATCAAAGAAAATACGGTGGACTATCTCGGAATCAATCTGTATTTCCCGAAACGGGTCCGGTCCCCGCGTTACGAGTGGAACAAGGAGACACCTTTCCATCCGGAATACTATTACGAAGAGTTTTCCTTGCCGGGCAGAAGGATGAACACTTCGCGCGGTTGGGAAATCTACCCGCAGATCATGTATGATATGGCCATGCGCCTGAAATCGGAATACGGAAATATCCCGTGGTTCATCGCGGAAAGCGGGATGGGCATCGAGCAAGAGGAGCGCTTTGCGGACAGCAAGGGCACCATTCAGGACGATTACCGTATCGCTTATATCACTGAACATTTGAATTCCTTGTTGGATGCAGTCAAAGACGGAGCGAACTGCAACGGCTACATGCTGTGGGCCTTCACTGATTGCGTCTCTCCTATGAATGCCTTCAAGAATCGCTACGGACTTGTGCGGATCGATCTGGAGGACGACAAGAAGCGTTCCCTGAAACAATCCGCCTATTGGTACCGGGATCTCATCCAAAGCAAGCGACTTGAAGTGGCGGAGCACATGTACAAGTGACCCTTGTTTTCCCTATTGCATAATGGCCAGTTGTCTATGTTATAATCAACAAGGAGAGATTTGTAAATACAAATTTCCATATCACGTAGATAAGTGGTGAAGCGCATGGCAAAATACAAAGAAGTCGCAAATGAAATCAGAAAAAGAATCAAAAGCGGAATCTATCATTCCGAAGAAAAAATTCCCGATCAGGAGTCATTGGCGAAAGAGTTCAGCACCAGCCGCGTGACGGTAAAAAAAGCGCTCGATATGCTGAGCGTCGCCGGGTTGGTATACACAATCCAAGGTTCGGGGACCTATGTGAAAAAAAACGCGGTCAATCTGGCCGAGCGGAGCATCCAAATCGGTCAGAATGTCGGCTTGACCGCTGCGGCCGGTGAGCGACTGGAGCTGAAGACGGAAGTGCTGGATTTCAACGTCCGCTTCCCGGATGAGGAAGAATGCAACCAGTTGAGCATCACTCAGGAGGAGCCCGTCTATGACATCAAACGGCTGCGGATCCTGGACGAAAAGCCTTATTCTTTGGAGCATACGATCATCCCGATCGTGCTGGCCCCGAACATCACGAAGGACATCCTGAACCGCTCCCTCTATGACTATCTCCAAGGGGATTTGGGGATTGTTTTCGGCGACAACCGGCAGACAGTCCGCGCGGTCAAACCGGACGATAACGACAAGCAATATCTGCATTGTTCCAATGAGGATCCGGTCCTTGAAGTCAGCAAGGTCATGTTCCTTGAAAGAGGGACGCCATTGGAATATTCTGTCGTGCATCACCGCTATGACATGGTCGAGATGTCCTTCATCAACGTCAGCCGGGACGGACTATTGGGATAGCTTTTACGGACAACGAGGTTGCGTGGCGACTTTCGTTGTCCGTTTTCCGTAAAAGCTTTGCGTTACAATAATGAAAACGCTATACTAGGTATATTAACTTGTTGAGGTGATGATATGTATCAACCGGCACAAAACAGATATGACAAAATGATCTATAACCGCGTAGGCAACAGCGGGCTGAAACTGCCTGCCATTTCCCTAGGGCTTTGGCATAACTTCGGCGAGGTGGATCTGTTCGACAATTCGCGCAAAATGGTCCAACGCGCCTTCGATCTGGGGATCACCCATTTCGATCTGGCGAACAACTACGGTCCGCCTCCGGGCAGCGCGGAAGAAACTTTCGGCAAGATTTTGAAGAAGGACTTCCTGCCTTACCGGGATGAGCTGATCATTTCCAGCAAGGCCGGCTATGATATGTGGCCCGGTCCATACGGGGAATGGGGCTCCAAAAAGTATTTGACGGCGAGCCTTGATCAAAGTCTGAAACGGATGGGGCTTGATTATGTGGATATTTTTTATTCGCATCGTCCGGATCCTGAAACACCATTCGAAGAAACTGCACAAGCATTGGATCTGATGGTCCGTCAAGGAAAAGCTCTGTATATCGGCATCTCCAACTATTCTGCGGAGCAGACTGCTGAAATTGCAGCCATCTTCAAAGATCTTAAGACGCCGTTCATCATCCACCAACCGGCCTACAATATGTACAACCGTTGGATCGAGGATGGGCTGCAGGATGTTCTGACGGCCAATAAGTTGGGAACCATCGCCTTCAGTCCGTTGGCGCAAGGCATGTTGACCGACCGCTATTTGCATGGCATTCCGGAAGATTCACGTGCCGGCAGACCTTCTTCTCCGTTCTTGAACGCGGAGCGGGTGCAGGAAACCATCGAGAAATCACGCGCTTTGAATGAAATCGCGCAAAGACGCGGCCAAACTTTGGCTGAGATGGCAGTCGCTTGGATTCTCCGTGATGGGAAAGTAACAAGCGTGCTGATCGGCGCCAGCAGAGTGAGCCAAATCGATGATAACGTAAAAGCGTTGGAAAACCTTGATTTCACCAATGAAGAATTGGATGAAATCGAAGCGGTATTGGCAAAATAAAAAATAGGAACAGCTTCCCGAAGCGATGCCATGCATCATTCGGGGAGCTTTTTTGCTGACAGGCTGATGTATCTGCTCCAGTGTAAGGCATTGTGAACAGAAAATAGTATTACTATTTTGCAGAAATCTGCTTGCAGACAATCAGAATGTTGGGTAAAGTGGATAAGTATGCCCGGATTGTTCATCAGCATCAAGCCAATCGGGCAAGCATCTTTATTCATAGAAAGGGGAAGTTATATGACAGACAGAAGAAAGGGACAGATCGGACTTATTTTTGTGACGATGATATGGGGTTCAGGTTTCGTCGTGAGCGCCATATCTTTGGAGTATTTTTCCCCATACCAAATATTGACCATGCGTTTTTTGTTGGCATTCATACTGATGGGGGCAATTTTTTTCGGCCAGCTGAAGCATGCGACCAAAAAGACCTATCTCAAAGGCATCGGTCTCGGAACCATCCTTTACTTGGCTTTCTTGTTTCAGACGGTAGGTCTTGTATATACGACACCTTCGAAGAACGCTTTCCTTACCGCCTTCAATGTCGTATTGGTGCCGTTCATAGGCGCATTGTTCTTCAGAAGGAAAGTTACAGCCCCGGCCATCGTGGGCGCGCTGTTGTCGATCGGCGGCATCGCCGTCATTTCCCTTACCGACTTCCACAGTGTAAACTTCGGGGATATGCTGACGCTGGTTTGCGCTCTGTTGTTCGCCTTGCAGATCATCTTCACAAACCGGTTCGTGCTGGGTGAAAACATTTATGCATTGACCACCATCCAGATGGGCACTGCCACTCTCTTAGGGGTGCTCGTATCGCTCGTAAGGGGAGAATTTTTGTTTCCGGCAGCCGCGGAAGGCTACTTTTCCATCATTTATTTGGGGACGGTCAGCACTATGCTGGGCTTTCTGATCCAAACGGCCTCGCAGCAGTTCACCAAAGAAACGGAAACAGCCATCATCCTGTCGCTGGAAGCCGTGTTCGGGATGGTCGCTTCAGCGCTTTTTCTGAAGGAAGAGATCACGTTGCGGATGCTTATCGGAGCAGCTTTGATATTGGCTGGCGTATTGGTCGTGGAACTGAAACCGAAGCAAGAAAAAGTGGATGCACCATTCGGGGATCTGGATCTGCGGGATTAAATGGTAAGAGCATCAACTGAAATCGAAAACACAGGGGCGTGAATCCTAGCCGGATTCACGCCCCTGTGTTTTCATTTGACGATTCTGAATATTACGGGTATGATGAAGGTGAAATTTTTTACTGAAAAGTAGGTGCAAATATGGCAACATTAAGGGATATAGCTAAAAGGACAGGTTTTTCGATCACAACCGTTTCGCGTGTGTTGAATAATGATCCGACTTTGTCTGTTCCGGAGGAGACGCGGGATCGGATATATGAAGTAGCGACAGATTTGGAATACCGCAAAAAAGTTTCTCGGCCACTCGTCAAAAATGTCGCACTGTTGTATTGGGTTTCCGATATGGAAGAATTACAGGATGTCTATTTTAAAACGATGCGTACAGAACTGATCAGACAAGCGGATAAACAGAATGTGTCGTTGACGGTATACAAAAAAGCCCAAGGAATGGATATGATTCCGCAAGACATCAATGGTTTTATCGCTGTGGGATCGTTCAGCAGCGAGGAAATCGCCTATCTTGAAAAGCTGACAAAAAACGGGGTGTTTTTGGACAGTTCGCCGTATTCGGACATTTATGACGCCGTTCGTCCGGACTTGGATTACATTACCCGAAAAGCAGTCCATTTTTTCCAGGAGAAAGGACATAAGGCAATTGGGTTTGTAGGCGGTACCTTTGTGAATCCCGATACTCATTTTGACGAAATGGATATACGGGAACGGTCTTTCCGCGATGAGATGCAACAACAGAATATGCTGGAAGAAGCACATATCTATATCCGTAGGGGATTCTCGTTGGAAACCGGGTATCAGTTGATTGATACAGCCTTGAAGTCTGGGAAAAAACTGCCAAGTGCCATCTTTGCCGCTTCGGATCCCATTGCTGTGGGTGTGCTGCAGGCTCTGAATGAGCATCATGTCCGCATTCCGCAGGATGTCAGTGTCCTGAGCATCAATAATATATCGGTTGCGAATTATGTTTCGCCTCCGCTGAGCACATATGCCATCGATATGAAGGAACTGTGCCAGACTGCGGTCTCATTACTGTTGGAGCAGCTGATCGACAAAAGAGTCATCACCAAAAAAGTACTATTGAATGCTTTTCTCATCGAAAGGAAAAGTACATAGTCTTGCAGATAAGGCACTTTCGAACATCTGAACAGATGGGAGAAAGTGCTTTTTTCTTACTGCACAAACAAGTAAAATATTTTACCGAATAATCAGTGAAAATTTGTTTACTTTATTTATCCGGTTTGGTATTATATTTTTAGTAAAGCGATTACATCTAATAGAGGAGTGTTTCGGATATGAAGAAGAGAGCCTTATTGTTATCACTCAGCAGTGTAGTTTTATTATCGTTGGCAGCGTGCGGTCCAGCTGAAAGTAATTCGGATTCCGCCAATGCAGCTGATTCGGTTACTAGCCAGGATGGAGACTTTGAGGGTCAAACCTTGGTCGTGTGGGAAGACATTGACAAATCAGTTGGGATCGAGGAGGCCATTGCCGAGTTTGAAAGTGAATACGGCGTTACTGTGGAAGTGACCGAAAAAGCCTATGGTGGTCAACTGGAAGATCTGCGCTTGGACGGACCTGCCGGAACGGGACCCGATGTATTCACGATACCAGGAGATCAAGTCGGAACTGCTGTAGTTGAAGGTTTGCTTAAAGAGCTAACAGTAGAAGAGGATGTTCAGAATCTCTATACAGATGTAGCTTTGGAGTCGCAGATGGTTGACGGAAAACTTTACGGATTGCCGAAAGTCGTCGAAACGACCATTCTTTATTACAACAAAGATCTTATTTCTGAAGCGGAAGTGCCTACGAATATCGAAGATTGGTATGAACTTTCGAAAACAGCGACAGCGGATGGACAATACGGTTTGTTGGCTTTATGGGATCAGATTTATTATGCCCAAAGCGTAATCGGTGGTTATGAAGGCTATATTTTTGCAAAAGATGCAGAAGGGAAATACGATACAACGGATATCGGCTTGAATACCGATGGCGCAGTCGAAGCGGCAGCCTATATACAAAAATGGTATGAAGAAGGGTTATTCCCATCCGGTATGATCGGAGAGCAAGCGATCAATGTGTTGGATTCCTTGTTCAGTGAAGGGAAAGCGGCGGCTGTGATTTCGGGGCCATGGAATTTGGAACCATTCTCCAGTGCCGGCATTGACTACGGCATCCTTCCTTTGCCGGAATTGCCGAACGGAAACCCTATGAGTGCCTTTGTAGGCGTGAAGAGCTATAACGTGAGCAGCTATTCAAAAAATTCGGAATTAGCGGAATTGTTCATCGAATTCATCACAAATGAAGAAAATTCGCTTCGTCGTTACCAAACAACAAAAGAAGTACCAGCCGTGAAATCTTTGGCTGAAGGGGATGCCTTGGCGGATGATCCTGCAGCGCAAGCGGTCGCACAGCAAAGTCTGCATTCTGAATTGACACCGAACGTGCCTGAGATGAATGAAGTCTGGTCTCCTGCGGATGCGGCACTACAAACCATCGCAACCGGAAAAGCAACACCGAAGGAAGCCTTGGATCAGGCCGCAGAGACTATCGAAAGTCAGATTTTGGCGAATCATGGCGGTCAATAAGCAATACAGCACATAAAGAAAATGGGGTGAGAAATATTGAAACATAGTAAAACGGCAGCTGTCCTCTCTCTCTTACCGGGAGGGGGGCAGTTTTACAATAAACAGTGGTTAAAGGGCCTGCTCTATCTGATTGCGACAGTAAGTTTCGCCTTTGCTTTTGGAGATCTATTGAATATGGGATTATGGGGCATCATTACCCTGGGGGACCAAATCCCGCGCGACAACTCGGTCTTTTTGTTGGCAGAGGGCATATTGGCAATCATCATCCTATTCTTTGGAGTGACCCTTTACTGGTTGAACATACGGGATGCCTACAAGAACGGTGAAAGAAGGGATCTTCAACTGCCGGTTACCTCATTAAGAGAGAGCTATCTCAACCTGGTGGAACAAGGTTATCCCTACGTCATCAGCGGCCCGGCAATCCTGTTGCTTATCTTTGCGGTCATCTTTCCAATCATGTTCAGCTTTGCCTTGGCTTTCACCAACTATGATCTGTACCACAGTCCGCCCGCGCATTTGTTTGATTGGGTGAGGTTCAAGACTTTCGCAAATATATTTACTGTCGATATTTGGCGCTCCACCTTCTTTGATGTGTTGGGGTGGACCGTTGTCTGGACCTTGCTGGCTTCAACATTGCAGATCACTATCGGAGTATTTTTGGCTGTAGTGGTGAATCAAAAGGATTTGAAGTTGAAACGCTTCATTCGGACCATGTTCGTTTTGCCCTGGGCAGTGCCCGGGTTTGTGACGATTTTGGTGTTTGCCGGCATGTTCAATGATAGCTTCGGAGCAATCAACAACGATATCTTGGCTTTCTTCAACATCAGTCCGATCCCTTGGATGACCGATGCGTTGTGGACAAGGGTAGCGCTGATCACTATCCAAGGCTGGCTGGGTTTTCCGTATATATTCATCGTCACAACCGGCATTCTGCAGTCGATTCCGGAGGATCTTTATGAAGCAGCAGTCATTGATGGGGCAACGTCATGGGATAAATTCATGAACATCACACTGCCTGTGATACTGACATCGATGGCACCGACATTGATTACACAATATACGTTCAACTTCAATAACTTCAATATCATCTATCTGTTCAATGGCGGAGGACCAGCCACTCCAGGATCTACAGCAGGAGGGACGGACATTCTGGTGTCTTGGATCTACAAATTGACGATGCAGTCCAGCCAATACGCTTTGGCTGCAGCACTCACGATCCTATTGTCTGTTTTTGTCATCGCGATTGCCATGTGGCAGTTCAGAAAATCTAATTCGTTTAACCAAGAGAGGAGATAAGTATGAAAACGACAAAAAATCGCAGATATGCACGATTATTCTTTTCCTACCTGATCATTGCATTCTTTGTTGGGATCATTGCGTACCCTCTTTTGTGGACGATCGGTGCGAGTTTTAATCCGGGGAACAGTCTGATCAGCACAAGTATGTTTCCGGAAAATCCGACATTGGATCATTATCGGGAACTCTTCGCCGGAAAACAAAGCTTGCCTTATGGGACCTGGTATTTGAATTCCCTTAAAATCAGTCTTTTCACGATGATCGGGACAGTCGTCAGTGTAAGTCTGACGGGGTATGCATTCTCAAGATTCCGATTCAAAGGAAGGAAGAATGGGCTGACGCTGTTTCTGTTGTTGCAGATGATTCCGCAATTCTCGGCCTTAGTGGCGATATTCGTGTTGGCGCAATTGTTGGGGCTCGTCAACAGTCATGTGCTGCTGATCCTGTTGTACATCGGCGGACAGATTCCCATGAATACTTATTTGATGAAAGGCTACATGGATACTATCCCTTATGATTTGGACGAAAGCGCACGGATTGATGGCGCGAGTCACACGAAAATATTTATCGATATTATTCTGCCGCTTTCCAAACCTATGATTGCAGTGGCTGCCATGAACGGATTTACGGGGCCATTGGGGGATTTCGTCATCTCATCAACGATATTAAGGAAGACGGAAGCTTATACATTGCCGATCGGACTCTATAATTTAGTCAATGACGTGATGGGTGCCAGTTACACAACTTTTGCGGCAGGCGCCATCTTGATCAGCTTACCCGTTGCAATCATCTTCATACTGTTGCAAAAAAACTTTGTGTCTGGTTTGACCGCAGGCGGGACGAAAGGTTAATTCAATTAAAGGAGTTTTCGACTATGGCAATAAGAAAATACGTCACCAAGAAGAACCATTTTCTTCACGGTGGTGATTACAATCCGGATCAATGGCTGGATCGACCGGATATACTGGCGGAAGATTTGGAGTTTATGCGTCTCTCCAAAACAAACACTTTTTCCCTAGGGATTTTTGCATGGAGCGCATTGGAACCGCGTGAAGGCGAATATGAATTTGGTTGGCTGGATGATCTTTTCGAAACGATCCATAAGAATGGCGGCAACATCATTTTGGCAACACCAAGCGGAGCGAAACCAACCTGGATGGCAAAAAAATATCCGGAAATTCGCCGGGTCACAAGCAAGCGCGAGCAGGAACTTCAGGGGCGGAGGCATAACCATTGTTTCACAGCGCCTGTCTATCGTGAAAAGACTGCCCAAATGAACCGGAAACTGGCTGAGCGTTATGGGCAACACCCAGCTTTATTGATGTGGCACGTTTCGAACGAGTACGGTGGGGAATGCCATTGCGATCACTGCCAAACAGCTTTCCAAGGCTGGCTGAAAGAGAAATACGACAACAATCTGGAAAAATTGAACCAAGCTTGGTGGACCAGTTTTTGGAGCCATCGTTACGAGGAATGGGATGAAATCGAATCACCTTCACCTTTAGGGGAATACGAAATGCACGGCTTGGTCCTGGATTGGAAACGGTTTGTGACGGATCAGACGATAGCGTTCTATGAGAACGAAGCAGCCCCTCTCCGCGAGTTGACGCCGGAAGTGCCGATTACGGTCAATTTTATGGCCGATACCGACGAACTGCTTCCTTTCCAGGCTTTGGACTACAGTAAATTTGCCGAACATGTCGACGTCATCAGCTGGGATGCCTACCCGGCTTGGCATAAAGAAGGCGTTACGACAGCCGATTTGGCGATGCGTGTCGGTTTTGTCGATGATTTATATCGTTCGTTGAAACAACAGCCATTCCTCCTGATGGAATCAACACCCAGCGGAGTCAATTGGCATGGCGTAAACAAAACGAAGCGGCCTGGAATGCACCTCCTGTCCTCCGTCCAGATGCTTGCGCACGGATCGGACAGCATCATGTATTTCCAATGGCGAAAATCGCGCGGCTCTTCAGAAAAATTGCACGGTGCGGTAGTGGATCATGATCGTGATCCGCACAATCGTGTTTTCCAGGACGTGACGGAGGTAGGGAACGTGTTGGAGCGGCTCCAAAATGTTGTCGGCAGTATCCGTGAGGCGGAGGTTGCAATCCTTTATGATTGGAACAACCATTGGGCTTTGCAGGAAATTCAGGGCTACAGTAAGGAAACGCTGCGTTATCCGCAAACGGTGCAAGAACATTACCGCTATTTTTGGGAACATGATATCCCTGTGGATGTGATCACGGAGAAACAAGATTTTTCGAACTTTAAAGTGCTGGTTGCGCCGATGCTTTATATGTTGCCGCTAGCCATGCAGGAGCGCTTGAAAGCATTCGTGGCTGCAGGCGGAACGCTGGTGACCACCTACATTACGGGTATTGTGGATGAAAATGATTTGACCTATTTAGGCGGCTGGCCGGAGATCATGCAGGAAATCTGCGGAGTGAAATTGGGTGAAACGGACACTTTTTATCCGTCAGATACTAATCGGATAACTTATCAAGGGCAGACTTTTGAAGTGAAAGATTACGCTGCTCTGCTTACGGTAACTGACGGGGAAGTGCTTGCGACCTATCTTGATGATTTTTATCAGGGTACTCCAGCTGTGACGAGACATAGCTTTGGAAAAGGCCGAACCTATGTGATAGGAGCCCGTACGGAACAAGCGTTTCATGAAATGCTCTATAATGAAATTACCGAACAAGCAGGAATTGGGGCACCTTTCGCGATTGGACATGGGAAGGGCGTTTCTGTGCAAGTGCGCACTGCCGACGAAGCAGCTTATGTATTCGTGATGAATTTTACGGAAGAGGAACAGACGATTCGTTTGCCTTTCCAACTCGAAGACATGCTTACGCAGCGGAAAGAAGAAGGGCAAGTCAGATTGGAAAAGTATGCAGTAAGGGTATATGTTCAGCACAATATATAAATTGAAAGAGGCCGGGATGCATTGATCCCAGCCTCTTTCGCTTTTCCGTTAGTAGGACTTAAGATTGTTTCAAATAAAGATACAGCCGTAAGCCCATTCTTGTTATCGCCTTACTTATCTATCAGTCCTGGATTTCGAATTTGTAGATCGTTTCAGCCGAATAGACTTCATCCGGATGGAGCGTGATGTCACCGAATCCTTCTTGGTTGATGGCGTCAGGCAATGCCTGCGTCTCCAAGGTGATGCCTGCATATTGGATGACCGGACTGCCGGCGATCGTGTACTTATCGACGGCGCCGTTGTGCATGAAGATCACGACGCAATCCTGATCGGTAAACATTTTGACACTTCGGCCGGACTCTGTGTCGCTGAGGATCGCATCGGGTTGGCCTTCGTCATGCTGAAGCAGGAAAGGGTGGTCGAAGCCGGCGACTTTCCGAGTCTGCGGATGGCTCCCTTCAGCTGCGACTGAGAGCTTTCCTCCGCTGCGGAAATCAAAAGGGGTGCCTTCAGCCGGCAACAAGGCTCCGGAAGGGAGATTCTCATCGCCCAATTCGGCAAAAGCCGCGCTGTTCAGTTGCAGGTCGTGCTGCAGGATCGGTTTGTTGATGTCCCCGCTCAGGTTGAAGTAGACATGGTTAGTCGGGTTGAATAAAGTTGCCTGATCCGTCGTTGCCCGATAAGTGACTTTCCATTCGCTGTCGGAAGTTAGCGTGTAGCTGACCGTTACCGAAAGTGTTCCAGGATAGCCATTGGCGCCATCTGCATCGATTGTCTTGAAGTGGATACTGGCCTCGTCAGCGGATGCCTGCACCTCCGCATCCCAGACAAGGGTATCCAATCCGGTCGGGCCGCCGTGGAGTTGATTGCCTCCTTCATTCACGACCACTTGATGCGCTGTTCCGTCCAAATCAAAAGCCCCTTTGGTGATGCGTCCGGCAACCCGGCCGATAGTAGCTCCGTAATACGGTCGATGCGTCACGTAATCATCCAATGAATCCATCGCCAAAATAACGTTCTCCGTCTTTCCATTTTTATCCGGCATCAAAAGTTCCGTGATAGTGGCACCGTAGGTCATCGCTGTAAGGGAGATGCCGTTTGGATTCGTCAAGGTGTAAGCTACGACCTCCTTTCCGTGAACTTGCCCGATTATTGTTTCAGATACTTTCATTATTGTTCCCCTTTCGTGATTGCTTCGTTCAAGCGAAGCAATCGATCCGCTATGATTTTCTTTTAAAGTATAGTTTTATTCCCACTCCACATTGTAAGCGTTTGATTTTTTAAAATCAATACAAACAGTAAAATTTTTAGCGAATTAAGTAAATATTTAGCAATGCTGTAGGCGGTGTACGAAAAAGTGCTGAATTTCAGCAGAAAATGCTTGAAAAACATGATTCCGGCAACTGAAAGCGGTATAATGGAAAGAGGTGCGAATCTGCTTTTTCATAAAAAATCGGACGGCTATTGAGCGGAATCCGAGGTGGCAACGCACGCGAAAACTAACCAATTGGAGTGAGAAATTTATGCTAGTAGGTGGAATTGAAGCAGGCGGAACAAAATTTGTGTGCGCCGTCGGAAATGAAAAAAATGAGTTGTTGGAGCGGGTCGCTTTCCCGACGACTACGCCGGAAGAAACATTGGAGCAGGTATTTTCTTTCTTTGATCGTTTTGATTTAGCCGCAATCGGAATCGGTTCCTTTGGGCCAATCGACGTCAACAAAGACTCGGAAACATATGGACATATCCTCTCCACACCAAAGTTGGCCTGGAAAGATTTTGATTTCCTTGGTGCCATGAAAGCAAGATATGCTGTTCCAATGGGATGGACGACTGACGTGAATGGCGCTGCCTTGGGCGAATCCGCTCTTGGTGCTGCAAAAGGGATGAAGAACATCATGTACATCACGATCGGCACAGGTGTTGGAGCCGGTGCAATCGTCGATGGGAAAATTCTGGAAGGCATCGGCCATCCGGAAATGGGGCACATATTGGTGCGTCCGCATGAAGATGATCACTATGAAGGTTTCTGCCCTTACCACGGCAACTGCCTCGAAGGGATGGCTGCCGGTCCTTCAATCGACGGACGTCTGGGTAAAGCCGGCAAAGATGTGGAACCTACCGATGCAGTCTGGGATTACATCGCTTATTATATTGCGCAAGCTTTGGAAGCCTACACGGTCATCCTGCGTCCGGAGCGCATTGTATTGGGCGGGGGCGTCATGAAGGTCCCTGGTATGCTTGATAATATCAAAGCGAAATTTACGAAGCTGCTTGCCGACTATGTGCCGGTCCCTGCTGTCGATGATTATCTTGTGTTGCCAGGCTTGGTAGATGATGCCGGCATCACCGGTGCGATCATCCTGGCGAATGAAGTGAAGGCGTAAAAAACGATCGAACCAGTAACAGAAAAGCGACCCCATCCCGACGAAGCTATCGTCAGGATGGGGCCGCTTTATTATTATTATTATCAGCTGTTTTTCGGTCCGGGAGTGGAAGCTACCAGTTCCATGCTGCCGGATAAAGACCAAGCTGTAACCGTCGCAGGTAAGATGAAGTGGTCGCCTTTCTGCAATGGGTAAGCTTTTCCATCGACAGTCAGGCTGCCGGTGCCTTCAATGACGCTCGCCAAGGTATAGGGAGCCGTCTTGTTGAAGGCCATTTCCGAAAGGACGTCCCATTTATAGACAGTGAAATAGTCACTTTCGATAAAAGTCGTCACGGTATTTCTGTCCACAGTGGTTGTTTCGAAATGGTTCGCAGGATCTTTATGCGGGATCATCGACACAGCGATCGATTGTTGGATGTGCAGGTCGCGGGTGTTGCCTTGATCGTCTTTGCGGTCGAAGTCGTAGACGCGGTAAGTCGTGTTGCTGCTCTGTTGCGTCTCCAGAATCGTGATTCCGCCGCCGATGGCATGGATGGTACCGCTCGGAACGAAGAAGAAGTCGCCTTTCTTCACTTTGACGTGGCGCAACAGCCCATCCCAGTTTCCTTCCGCGATCATTTCCGAGAACTGTTCTTTTGTTTGGGCATTGTGTCCGTAGATGATTTCGGAATCGTCATCGGCATCGATGATGTACCAGCATTCGGTTTTCCCCAACTCGCCTTCATGCTTCAGTCCATAAGCATCATCAGGATGCACTTGGACGGATAAGGCTTCGGCAGCATCGATGATTTTGGTCAGCAATGGGAAGACGGGCGAAGTCGGATTTTCGAACAACTCAGGATGCTCCGCATAGAGGACATCCAGTTTGGTGCCGGCGAATTGTCCGTTTTCCACCGCACCGGTGCCGTCGGGATGGGCGCTGATGGCCCAGCATTCGCCGGTATGGTCGCTGGGGATGTCGTACCCGTAGATGTCGCGCAGCTTGGTGCCGCCCCAGATTTTTTCTTGCAGGACAGGTTGGATAAACAATGGCTCTTGCATATTTTTCCTCCTAATATTTTGTTATTGTTTGATGATATCGGTGATGGTGTAGGAACGTGTATCGAAGCGACTGCGAGCAGTGGAGTACTCGAAAGGAGTCCCATTCGTCAGATAAACGACTTGTTCCACTTCAAGAATCGGCGTATGTTGATCGCATGCCAATTCTTGCCAATCCAGTTCATTAGAGCGATCAGCGTGGATTTTTCGGTAAGCACCACCGATTTTTAGCCCTAAGGTGTCGCGGATGTGGTCATAGATGGAATGATGGATAATATCTTCAGTCAAGTCCTTGACCAATCCGGCTACAAAGTAGGTGTTTTCAAGGATATAAGGTTTGTCGTCAATAATCCTCAGGCGTTGCAGGTGGTAGACAGGCTGATTGTCCTCCAGCATCAACAAGGATTTTATATTTTCGGAAGGGAACAGGATATCAAAGAGGATGATTTTGCTCTTTACCGTTTTATTCGGAAACTGTTTGGATAAGCCTGCATATTCATCTGCTTTGGAATCTCCGCTATTCCAGAGGGCGCTCTTGATGACAAAAGTGCCGACACCCCGTTTGCGGAAAATCAGACCTTCCATTGCGATCATGTCGATGGCTTTCTTTAAGGTCATCCGGCTGACGCCAAATTCTTCCGCCAAAGCGATCTGGTCCGGGAGCATTTCATCTTCCGCGTATTCGCCATCAGCGATGCGGCGCCGCAATTCATCCGCTATTTCTTCATATTTTTTCATTACAGTCTATCCTCCCGGAAATTACACGATTTCAATCCCCATTATACCGTAATGGCTAGACTTGAAACAAGCTAACCTTTACATTTGGCTGATTAAGGAAAGGCAAATGGCCCGAAGCAGGTTGCCTCGGGCCATTTGCTAGGAAAGAACAGAGAATGCAGTTTCCGGATTGAATCAGCTTAGTTTTTTGATTGCGCGCCTTGCAAGGAAGTGCGGTCAGATGCCTGCGTGTCTTCCTCGAAAGTAAGTGCCAAATTCGCTTTATCGACAACCTTCAGGAATGGATACCACATCACACCGACGATTACGAAGTCGATCAGTTGCAGCACGCCGCCCATAACGGAGTTGGTGGCCATCATACCGCTGAAGAACAACGGAACAGTCCACGGAACCGTTACACCAGTTGGAGTAGGGAACAAACCGGATGCCATTGATAAGTAGTTTACGGTCGTTACGATTAAAGGTGTCAAAATCCAAGGGATAGCGATGGATGCGTTCAATACAATCGGTAATCCGAAGATGACAGGTTCGTTAACGTTGAACAAGCCAGGTCCGATCGCCAAACGACCGATATCCTTCATTTGACGGCTCTTCATGACGAATGCCATCAAGATGACTACCATCAACGTCATACCGGAACCACCCAGACCGACTGTGAATGTTTCCATGAATGGCTTTGTGATGATGTGCGGCAGTGCTTCACCAGCTTTAAAAGCATCCAAGTTTTCCAAAGCCAAGGTGTTCCAGATCGGATCCATGACGGAGTTGACGATGATTTGGCCATGTAAGCCGAAGAACCAAAGGATTTGCACGAAGAACAGGGAAACCAAAGTAGCAGGCAAGCTGCTTCCCAATCCGACAAGCGGTTTTTGGATGACTGTGTAGATGACATCATGCAAGTTTGTTGTAAAAACGCCAGAAACCAATGCATTAAGCATCAGGAAAATGGTAAGTGTAGAAATTGCCGGAATCAGGGCACCGAATGAGCGGGCAACAGCATCAGGAACACCTTCAGGCATTTTGATGACGATTCCTTTTTTGGTGATTCGCACATAAATCTCAGCTGCGATGAAGGCAGCCAACATGCCGATGAACATTCCTTTAGCGCCTAGGCGATCCAAGGAAAGGGCGCCGCTGACTTCAGCACCGTCTGCTGTTGTAAAGTTGAAGGGTGTCAAAATCAAGTAAGAAGATAATGAAACAGCTCCTCCGAAGATGCCATCTTCATCATAAGAACGGGTCAGGTAATACCCGATACCGAACGTGATGAAAATCGTCATGATGGACATAGTCGCGTTTTGCCCGTTTCCGAACAGACCGCCCAAAGTCCCTTTCAGATCATCGCTCCAGAACGGCAGGTTGTTCAATACAACGACGATTGAACCGAACATCGTCAGTGGGAAAGAAAGCATAAAAGCGTCACGCAATACTGCTAAGTATCTGTTTGAGCCGAGCTTGCCGGCAAGGGGAGTCAATTTTTCGGCTAAATTATCAATAAAATTATTCATTGGTCATTTTCCTCTCTTAGAAAACTTATGCGTCAAAACCATTTTTGTCTGAAACCTGTTTAAACCAGTAACCACTTTTCTTGATTGTGCGTTTTCCTTCTTCCGCCAGATCGACCGCAATGAAGCCGTAGCGGTTTTTGTAGGCGTTTGTCCAAGACCAGTTATCCATGCACGTCCACATATGGTAACCTTTCACGTTGCAACCCTCCTGCAACGCTTGATGGACATATTTCAGATGATCTTGGACAAATTCGATACGGTAATCATCTTCGATCATGCCATCCGCGTTGATGAAGCGCTCTTCGCCTTCCACACCCATCCCGTTTTCGGAAATGTAGCAGGGCAGGTTTCCGTAGTTGTCACGGACGTTGATCAGGCAATCATAAATGCCTTTTTCGTAGATTTCCCAGCCACGGTATGGATTCATTTTGCGTTCCGGCCAGATGTAATTGTCGAAGTAATCATCCGGCATCGGGTTGTCGGACACGCGTTCCGTGCTTTCTTTTTTCATGATGCGTCTTGGCTGATAGTAATTGATCCCCAGAATGTCGATGGTATTATGTTTGATGAGTTCTAATTCCGATTGCGTATATTCCGGTAGGTAATCCAATTCCTTCAGCAGCGAAACCAAATCTTCGGGGAAGGTGCCTTTGATGGCAGGGTCCAAGAAGGAACGGTTGAAGAAGGCATCAGCGAGACGGGCTGCCTTGACGTCTTCAGGATCATTCTCATTGCGCGGGTAACTAGGCGTCAGATTGAGGATGATGCCGATTTGCCCGTCAAGGTTCATTTCATGATAAATTTTGATGGCTTTTGCGCTTGACAACGTTTCGTGATAAGCGACTTGAGCGGCTTTTTTCATATCCACGACACTAGGGTAGTGGAATTGGTAGAGATAGCCGCCTTCGACCGGAACAATCGGTTCATTGTGGGTGAACCATTTTTTTACGCGGTCGCCGAACAGTTCGAAGCAGATGCGCGCGTAATCCGCATAGGCATCCACGACTTCTTTGCTTTCCCAGCCTCCTTTCTGTTGTAATGACAACGGCATATCAAAGTGATAAAGATTCATGAAAGGTTCGATGCCGTTGGCCAATAGCTCGTCGATGTAGCTATTGTAAAACGCCACCGCCTCAGGATTCACTGCGCCGATCCCATCCGGAATCAGACGGCTCCATTGAATGGAGGTTCGGTACGTAGTGTGTCCCGTTTTTTTCATGAGTGCTATATCTTCTTTGTAGCGATTGTATACGTAGGATGTGTCTTCAGGACCGACTTGATTGAAGAACAGCTCTGGGTTCTGTTTGTACCAATGATCCCAGATGCTGTCTCCTTTGCCGTCTCCGGCAACCGTGCCCTCTGTCTGCGGTCCGCTTGCTGCCGAGCCCCACCAAAAACCTGCAGGAAATTCGTATTTCATCTAAACAACTCCATTTCTATGTCTATACATAACTTCAAAAAGAATTATACAAAACAAAAAAAGAAAATGCAATCGATTTCAAAGAAAAATATATATTTTTATTATTTCTCAATTATTTCCGCCTTTTAGCGAGAATTCGCAACGAGATTATGGTATAAAAAGAACAAACAGGTTTGGAGGCGATAGGTGATGAAAATTGGAGTCATCGGGTTAGGTAACATTGCACAAAAGGCGTATCTCCCGGTCATGGTCGAGATGCAGGATGAGGTGGAATGGCATCTGTGCTCGCGAAACAGAGAGAAGCTGGAAGCCGTAGGAAAAAAATTTGGCTTCCAGCATTTGTATACCTCGATCGAGGAATGGTTGGACAGCGGAATCGAGGCTGCCTTTGTGCACGTAGCTACCGTTGCCCATGCGGAAATCATCCGCAAGTTGCTGGAGCGCGGCATTTCGGTCTATGTGGACAAGCCCATCAGTGATGATCTGGAAGAAACAAAGCAATTGATTGAGTTGGCGGACGCTAAGGGCTTGCTCCTTACAGCTGGCTTCAACCGCCGTTTTGCTCCGATGGTGGAACGGTTGAAAGGGATTCCTGACAAAAAGATGATCCTGATTCAGAAGGATCGCGTGAAGAACGTGGAACCCGTCCGCTTCGCCGTCTACGATTTGTTCATCCATATCGCGGATACCGCTTTGTATTTGTTGGATGATGAGGTGGTGTCGGTGCAATCGCATCTGGTCGAAAACGAAGGGGAGTTGAAACGGCTATGGCTGATGCTCGAAACGAAGAGCGCCACTTGTTTCGTTTCGATGAACTATGAAGCGGGAGCCAATCAGGAAGTCATGGAAGTCCAAAGTCCGGAGGGGATCGCGCGCGTCCTGAATTTGACCGATATGACCATCCAACAAAAAAATGGCAAGCAGCAAATTGCTTTCGGCGATTGGGAAGGGACGCTCCGCAAAAGAGGATTCGAGCCATTGATCGATTCGTTTGTCGCGGGCGTAAAGGAACATACCAACCCAGTCTCCACAGAATCAAGCTATCTGAGCCATTCGTTGTGCGAGAAAATTCTCGCCGACAACGGATTCGGAAACAAGCCAAACGGATAGAACGAAATTTTTGTAGGTACAAATTATATGTTTTTGTTAATTTGTTCGTACATATCTGGTATAATGTAAATCAGCAAGGCCTAGGATCATCAAACGGAGGTGAAGGATGACAAAAGATATGACTGCCGGCAGTCCTGCGAAGCTGCTTGTGCTGTTCTCGGTTCCGATGCTGATTGGGAATATCTTCCAACAACTGTACAGCTTAGCGGACACAATCATCATCGGCAGGACATTGGGAGTGGACGGACTGGCGGCCATCGGATCGGTCGGCGGGGTGCTCTTTTTTATCCATGGATTTGGGATCGGGGTCACTTCGGGTTTAGGGATCGTCATCGCGCAGCGTTTTGGTACGAAAAATGAGGAGCGGATCCGGAAGAGTATCACGATAAGCGTCTGGATAACGCTCATCATGACTGTCCTCATAACCCTCCTGAGTGTTTTGTTCGCTGAAGATATCCTGCTGTACATGGATACGCCGGCTGAAATAAGCAAGGAAGCCGAAGCCTACTTTTTGACATTGATGTGGGGTTCGGTTGCGATCATGGTGTTCAATTTGTTGAGTAACATCCTGCGTTCGCTGGGTGACAGCAAACTGCCCCTGGTCATCCTGATGATTTCTTCCCTATTGAATGTGGTTTTGGATTATGTGTTCATTGTCTGGTTTTCTATGGGGGTCGCAGGAGCGGCGCTGGCGACTGTTGCGTCGCAATTGTTCGCCAGTTTTCTCTGTTTCTTATACATAAGGAAGAAAATGGCGATCCTGCGTTTCTCCAGAGAAGATTGGCACATGCAGCCTACGGATTTCTCGTTGCCGTTGAAAATTTCGCTCCCGATCGGTCTGCAAGCCTCCATCATTTCGATCGGTTTGATTGTATTGCAGAAAAGTCTGAATGGTTTTGGCCCGGAAGCTGTCGGTGGATACGCCATCGCCCAAAAATTGGACATCATGGTAACATTGCCGATAGCTTCCATCGGTATCGCGATGGCCACTTTCGCAGCCCAAAACTATGGAGCCGGTTTGTACTCGCGGATTTGGGCGGGCGCCCGCATCAGTTTGCTGCTGTCTTTTTTCTACAGCATTCTGTTGGGAGGAGCGCTTTTGTTCTTCGGGACGGATCTCATCCGGTCGTTGTTCAATCAGAATGATCCGGCTGTATTGGCGTATGCGCATACGTATTTTGTTGCCACGGCCAGCTTCTATCTTGTATTGACGACGTTGATCATCTTGCGGTATACGCTGCAAGGTGTTGGGGAAAACGCTGCGCCTACCTTTGGGGGTGTAATGGAGATGGTCGCTCGCGTCCTCGTTCCGTTGGGATTTTCCGGTCTGCTGGGCTACCAGGCTGTCGCATTTGCCAATCCCGTTGCTTGGGTGGGGGCTGCCGTACCCATGATGTACGCTTATCGTCAGTTGAAAAGAAAATTGACATTATTGGAAGAGAAAAGATGCAAGGAAGCCGAGGGTGAGCGATTGGTTGAATTGTCGGATTGATAATCCATTATTGATGCATATCTAAGTTAATAAACCGATATAAACCGATTCGGAATATGCTATAATAAGATTAAATCATGATTGTAAAAGTTGGTTGCCCCTCGAACGGAATGGTTTAGGGTAAGCCGGCATGGTTCAGGTTGTGTGTTCGTTTAGGAGTTCAATACTAGATTCACTATCTTGAGGAGGAAAAAAATGTTTGATCAAATTGATGAGTTAGCAGTTAATGCAGTACGTACACTTAGCATAGACGCCGTACAGAAGGCCAATTCAGGGCATCCTGGTTTGCCGATGGGAGCCGCTCCGATGGCCTACGCGCTTTGGACAAAACATTTGAAAGTCAACCCTAAGAACAGTTTATGGGCAGACCGTGACCGTTTCGTATTATCAGCTGGACATGGGTCATCCATGTTGTACAGCTTGCTGCACTTATCCGGCTTCAATGTGAGCCTGGACGACGTGAAGAACTTCCGCCAATTCGGCAGCAAAACACCTGGACACCCGGAAGTGCATGATACGGACGGCGTGGAAGCGACAACCGGTCCATTGGGACAAGGGATCGCGAATGCAGTCGGTTTCGCAATGGCGGAAGCGCACTTGGCGGCTACTTACAACAAAGAAAACTTCCCGGTTGTGGATCACTACACCTACTTCCTGAACGGCGACGGCGATTTGATGGAAGGCATCTCCCATGAAGCAGCCAGCTTAGCCGGCCACCTGAAATTGGGCAAACTGATCGGTTTGTATGACTCCAATGATATCTCCTTGGATGGACCGACTTCGAAATCATTCACTGAAGATGTAGCAGCCCGTTTTGAAGCCTACGGTTGGCAACATATCCTGGTCAAGGACGGCAATGATCTGGAAGCCATCTCTAAAGCCATCGAAGAAGCGAAAGCTGAAACCGAAAAACCGACTTTGATCGAAATCAAAACGATCATCGGCTTTGGTGCTCCTGACGCAGGAACGCATAAAGTGCATGGTGCTCCTCTTGGAGCGGAAGGCGTTACATTTGCTAAAGCGGCTTACGGCTGTGCGGATGAAGCTTTCTGCGTACCGGCTGAAGTGACAACCCGTTTCGACGAAACAATGGTTGCAGATGGCCAAGAGGCTGAAGCCGCATGGACAGCAATGTTCAACGACTACAAAGCAGCTTATCCGGAATTGGCGCAACAATTCGAAGCTGCCATCGACGGTAAATTACCTGAAGGCTGGCAAGACAAACTGCCGACTTATGAAGTGGGCAGCGCAGCCAAAGCTAGCCGTGTGACCAGTGCTGAAGCGATCCAAGCATTGGGTGAAGCTGTACCTTATTTCTGGGGTGGTTCTGCGGACTTATCGTCTTCAAACAACACAATGATCAAATCGGCAAGTGACTTTGAGCCGGGCAACTATGCCGGCCGCAACATCTGGTACGGTGTGCGCGAATTCGCGATGGCCGCTATCATGAACGGCATCGTTCTGCATGGCGGAACCAGAACGTATGTAGGGACATTCTTCGTCTTCACGGATTACCTACGTCCAGCAATGCGTTTGGCTGCCATCTCGCACTTGCCTGGCACGTACGTGATGACGCATGACTCAATCGCGGTCGGCGAAGACGGCCCGACGCATGAGCCAGTGGAACACTTGTCCAGCTACCGTGGAATGCCGAACTTGACGGTTCTGCGTCCGGCCGACGGCAACGAAGTCAGTGCTGCTTGGGAAATCGCCGTGTCTTCAGCGGACAAACCAACGATGTTGGTGCTGACGCGCCAAAACTTGCCTGTTTTGGAAGGCACAAAAGAAATGGCCCGCGAAGGCGTGAAGAAGGGGGCATATGTGCTTTCGCCGCAACAAGGCGAAACACCTGCCGGCATCCTGATTGCAACCGGTTCGGAAGTGAGCATGGCTGTGGAAGCGCAGCAACAATTGCGTGAAGCTGGAGTGGACGTCTCTGTTGTCTCCATGCCGAGTTTCGATCTGTTCGAAGCGCAGGATGCTGCCTACAAAGAAACAGTCTTGCCTGGCGCAGTCCGCAACCGCATGTCCATCGAAATGGGCGCGACCTTCGGTTGGGAACGTTATGTCGGCCTGGATGGCCTTGCTTACGGCATCGATACTTACGGCGCAAGCGGCAATGGCAACGTCGTAATGGCGGAATATGGCTTCACTACTGAAAAAGTGGTTGCAGCCTATCAAGCAAAATTCACAAAATAGACCTCAATTTTAGGAATCAAAAAGCTGCGACCCACTCCTCCCGGAGCGGATCGCAGCTTTTTTTCATTTTTCAGGAATAGTAGGCTTTGAAGTTGATGTCCTGGTCATGATTTCCGAATTTTTTGCCGAATAGGGTCACGCCTCCGACGTTTTCAGCATCCGGCTTCACTTCGATGCGGATCTCCCATGTTTCAGCTGTCTTATTCAGGTCAGCGATACTGACTTGGGAAAGAGGGTCTCCATCCATATAAGTACCATGATGGGTTACCCTTAATGTTTTCAACAAACCGTATTGGTTCAAATTCGAAGGCCACCAGGATGGATTCAGCTTCCCGCGCGTGTCCGCGAAATCGCCTGGGCTCGTCCATGTGCCCAATTCTGTTCCGTTCAAGGTGAATGTGATGTCGGACGGCCAAACATCATTCGAAAAAGGGAATTCCGAACTGATTTCCATGCTGATGTCGATTTGCTCCAGCGTGTCGTCAGGCGTCAGGAAGTTGGGGGTTTTGTATTCCACATAGCCTGCAGTGAACCAAAGGATGCTGGCGTCCATTCGCCCGGAGTCCATGAAGTATTTCGGTTCATCGACATTTCCGATGAAATCTTTGGAGTCAGCTAAGCCGCAGGTCGGAGTGACGTGATAATCCGTGTAGTGCCCGATTGGAATGGCGGTATCAAAGGTTTCGAAGGAGTGGTAGATTTTCTTCGGAAAATGGATGTCGATATGATCGACTTTCAGGATGGATACCTTTTGGAGACCGGATATGCCGGGAATCCTTTCCGTTTTGATGATACCAACGGCTTCAAGTTTTTTGATGTGTTTTGAAATGATGGCGCTGCTTAGATTCAGTTCAAGCGCGAGATCTTTCACATTCATTTTTTGTTTGGATAATAATTGGATGATCTTTAAGCGTATATCGCTAGCCAATGCCTCATATACAGCCAAAGATGATTCGGATATGTCCAATTGCATAAGCTCACCTCATTTTTCATTTTTGTTAATGATATTGTATATCACTGTATGTGATAAATATAAAAGTTTATCACTAGTCTGTCAATAGGTTGGCTTACATTACTCCATAAGTTAACTAAAAATGATTTTTGTCTATTATAGCGACAAAAAGGCTAGCTAAGAAGCCTGCTGTGGCAGCAAAAACGAACAAGGTTAACAAATGTGTTTATCAAGTTAAGTGTTTTTTTGTTAAAACAACAAAAATAATGTTGACAACGTTTGCATAGTTCGATATTATTACCTCATAAGTTAATTTTATTAATCTTAGTGAATGAAAAGGTTAACTAAGTTGGTGAGGAGGACAAATGGAAGCGAAATTATCAATCAACAGGCAGAGTACCATCAGCAAGATAGATAAGCGTTTGTATGGTTCGTTCATAGAACACTTAGGAAGGGCTGTCTATGATGGCATTTACGAACCGGAACACAAAAATGCCGATGCAGAGGGCTTTCGGAAAGATGTCAAAGAGGTAGTGGCAGAACTGAATGTACCGCTTATCCGTTATCCAGGAGGAAATTTTGTTTCAGGATATAAGTGGGAGGATGGGATCGGGCCAAAAGAGACGCGTCCCAAAAAATTGGATTTGGCGTGGCGCTCTCTGGAGACGAACCAGGTAGGCATTCACGAATTCGCCAAATGGGCAAAAGAAGTCAATGCTGAAGTGAACATGGCAGTCAATTTAGGCACGCGCGGCATCCAGGAAGCTGTGGAATGCTTGGAATACTGCAACTTTGAAAGTGGAACCCACTGGAGCGACCTGCGCAAGCAGAACGGATCAGCGGAACCTTTCGGAATCAAGACTTGGTCGCTCGGCAATGAAATGGATGGTCCGTGGCAAATCGGTCATAAGACCGCGGAGGAATACGGACGCTTGGCGGCAGAGACGGCTAAAGCGATGAAGTTGGTCGATGGCAGCATCGAATTGGTCGTTTGTGGAAGTTCGACCAGCAAAATGCCGACTTTCGGTGACTGGGAACGGATCGTTCTGGAACATACCTATGATTATGTCGACTATCTTTCATTGCATTGCTATTATGGAAATAAGGAAAATGACATTGGCAATTATCTGGCACAATCTTTGGATATGGACCGCTTCATCAAGACAGTCGTTTCCATCTGCGATTTCGTGAAGGTCAAAAAAGGCAGCGACAAACAGATCAATCTGTCGTTTGACGAGTGGAACGTATGGTATCACTCCAATGATCAGGATAAGGAATTGGAACCATGGCAAGTCGCGCCGCCTTTATTGGAGGATATCTATAATTTCGAGGATGCCTTGATGGTGGGGTGCTTGTTGATTACGTTGTTGAAAAATGCCGATCGCGTCAAGATTGCTTGTCTCGCCCAATTGGTTAATGTCATCGCACCGATCATGACTGAAAAGAACGGAGATACATGGAAACAAACCATCTTCTATCCGTTCATGCAAGTATCCAATTATGGAAGAGGCGTGGTGCTGACTCCGCATGTCGAGTCGGAAACATACGCTTCGAAGGATTTTGCCGAAGTGCCGTATATCGAAACAATCGCAGTCCACAACGATGAGACGGATGAACTGGTGATTTTTGCGGTGAACCGATCAGAAGATACGGACATCGCCTTCACCTTCGAAGAAGAAGGGTTCGGGTTGGAAAGCATCTCCGAAGCGACGGAGATGGCTGGGTATGATAAAAGCGACACAAATGCAACGGATCATGATTTGGTCAAATTGAAAGACAAGTCGGATGTTGAACTGAAGGATGGAAAGTTGTCCACTGTTTTGAAACCGTTATCTTGGAATGTCATCAGAATAAAAACAAAATAAAATTGGAGGCATTAAAATGAAAAATGCACACAGAAAGTTTTTATCAGCAGCGACTTTGGCAGGCATCACCTTATTGGCAGGTTGCGGGAACGCAAATACGATCACATTCTGGAACCCGTTGACCGGGGACGATGGTGCCTACATGGATGCGTTGGTTGCCGAGTACAATGAGACAGACCCTGAATTCCCAGTTGAGAGCGTCATCACAGCGGATATGTACACCAAAATTTACACAGTCATGAACTCCGGCAAAGACATTCCGGATTTAACCTTGATTCACGCGGACCGGGTTCCCCAATTCGCTGACCTGGATATGTTGGAGCCTGTCGAAGGGTTGATGACAACGAATACCGATCTGAAAGCGGACAACTACCTTGAAGTAGCCTGGAATGCAGGCAATTATGAAGGAACGCAATACACGGTTCCGTTGGATATCCACGGCAATGCGATGTATTACAACACCGATCTGTTGGATAAATATGACGCAAACACTTTCCTGGATGATGATGTGGTGACGATCGAAGAAATCCTGTCGTTGGATGGGAAACTGGACGAAGGACAGTATGCCATCAACAATGCCTTGATTGAATGGGTTGCATTGGCGAACGTCGTCAACGTTGGTGGGGATATTTCCGATGAGGCAGGCAATCCTACCATCAATACGGATGCGATGAAAACGGTAGTCGAACAATTGAAATCGGTAGCGGACGCAGGCTTGATGTCCCCTTACGGAGAAGATGGTTATGCGATGTTCCAATCGGGAGACGTGTTGTTCTCTACTGACGGAACCTGGACATCCACAGCACACGGGTCTGTTGAAGGGTTGAACTTCGGAGTGACCAACATTTATTCCGTGACGCCTGACAAATTCACAAACAGATCTTCTGCCCACTTATTCTCGTTGTTGAACAACGAAGACAGAACCGACGAAAAAGAACAAGGGGTTGCAGACTTCTTGAGCTGGATGCGCGAAAACTCGATCGATTGGGCTGGTGCCGGTCAAATCGTGGCAAGTAAAGAAGTGTTCGAGAGCGAAGAATATCAACAGTATCCACAATCCTTCTTCACAAGCTCAGATGTCGAAAAAGAAGCTTCCTATATCTTCGAGTACAAATATTACAGCTATGTCGAATCGGCTCTGGCTACCGTTTTATCTGATATGATCTACGGCAACATCACAATCGATGAAGGTCTGGATCAAGCTCAAAAAACAGTCGAAGATCTGATTGCCGAAAACGCAAGCTGATCATCCAACCGCAATGGAGTGACAAGGAAGTAATTCAAAAATTCATACGGCATTCTTAATCGGAATCGCTGTATGGATTTTTTTGAAAGGAAGATAATATGCAAACATCTGAAGCTGTATCCACCAAAGTGAACGTTAAAGACAACAAGAAAAAAAACTTTAAATTTTTGTATTTCATAGGTCCCCACTTGATTCTGTTCTTTGTATTCGTGCTGTTGCCGATCATATACGGTATTTATTCTTCATTCACACAGTGGAACCTTATTTCCGACCAGACTTGGGTAGGCTTGAACAACTACAAAACGATTTTGTTGGACCAGGAGTCGACGTTCTATTTTCAATTCCGGAATGGTCTGAAAAACACTTTGCTCTTTGTGCTCTACACGATCCCTTTCCAAATTCTGTTCCCGCTGATGATCGCAACCGTCATGCAGCATAAAGGACTGAAATTCAAAGGCTTGTTCCAAGCCATCTTTTATGTTCCAGGACTCGTTTCCGCCTCGGCAGGCGCCTTGATTTGGCTATTGATCTTTAATCCGAGATTGGGGCCCATGAACAACTTGGTCGCTTCGGATGTCGTTTGGACAGCCCAGCAACCGTATGCCTGGATCGTCATCTTCGTGATGTCGATGTGGGGTGCGATCGGCGGAAACCTGATCATTTATCGTTCCGCTATGGCGGGCGTATCGGAGGACCTTTACGAAGCCGCTGAAATTGACGGTGCGGGCTCGTTCCGAAAATTCATCAGTATCACATTGCCTTCCATCCGGTTCCCGCTGTTCTATACATTCGTCATGTCCACTGCGGGTGCCTTCAATGTCTACGTTCAACCACTGATGGCAACGAATGGGGGACCTAATCAGTCCACAACTGTCTTGATGATGTACATCCGCAACCTGGCATTCGGCTCGGGCGAGTCGGTTGCGGGTATGGCTTCCGCAATGGCAGTCCTGTTGGGTCTGGTCATTCTGGCAGTCTCTGCCTTGCAATTCTATGTCATGACGAAAAGATCGAAGGGGTGAAAAAGATGAGAAAAAACAATGTTTCAAAATATTTGGCTTATGCCTTCCTGATTCTGTTGGCGCTTGTCTGGTTGTTCCCGGCTCTTTTCGGGCTGTTCACATCCTTCAAATCCCAAGGTGACATCATGGAAGTGGGCTTCCGGATGTTCCCTGCCAACTGGATCGTCACCAATTACCTGAAATTGCTGCAGAATACATCGAGCGCGCCAATCATCACGTGGTTCTTCAATTCATTGTTCGTTTCGACCACGCATGCTTTGTTGGTTGTGGTAGTCGTCTCCTTGGCCGCATTCGGCTACACAAGGGTCAATTTCAAAGGCCGCGATGCTTTGTTCTATGGCGTGCTTGCCATCTCGATGTTCCCTTCCGCCGTGAATATCATTCCTTCCTATAAGATTGTGGATTCCTTGGGTTGGGTGAACACGTACTTGGCAGTCATCATCCCGGGTTTGGGAGGCGTCGGAAATGTGTTTCTGGTCCGCCAATTCATGCAGAACATTCCGGCAGAATACGATGAGTCCGCAAGAATGGATGGCGCTTCGGATTTCGTGATCTATAAAAACATCATCCTTCCTTTAGTGAAGCCTGTCCTGATTGTTGCGGGAATGTTCTCGTTCGTCGGCTCATGGAATGACTTCCTGTGGCCAACCATCGTTTTGAGCGATGTCAAAAAAATGACGATCACAGCTGGTCTGCAATTGTTGCAGGACTTGTACGGCAACTATGTGATGATCGGGCAACTGATGTCGGCTGCAGTCATCGCCATGATCCCAACAGTGCTGCTGTTCGTATTTGCACAGAAGTATTTCATTGATTCATTAAATCTAAATGTAGGCATTAAGTAACGGGGTGTTAATAGATGAAAAGAACTTTGGAAAGAAACCTATTAAGAGGCGGTGCCATCTGGAATCTCATCAATGGGATGGTCACGATACTGGGATATGCAACCTGGATCAAAACATCCGGAATCGGTGCGCTGTCTTCCGGGATGTCATCCGATATCAACTTCGACGGTTCTTTGATCGACTCCGTCTACACCATTGCAGTCGGGTACGGCATTCTGCAGTTGATCATCGGTGTATTCAATATCATTATTGTGCGCCGTCTCCGGAATAATCAAATACAGAAAAGGGTAGTTGTTTGGCTGGTGGGATTGCTCCTCTTCTCGATCAGCACAATGGATGTCATCGGCATCATCATCTACTCGGTGCTGTTCGTCATCTATCAATCGCGCAATAAAGCGATCCTATTGGCAAACCAAATGTCCCTTTGATTTCATAATGAAGAGAAAAGTCGAGGTTGTGATTGTGCAAAAAAAAATACTATTCAGTCTGTCGGCTGTGGCATTATTGGCCGGCTGCGGGGAAGAAGCAAAAAATGCTACAGCGGTACCGAACCAGGAGGTCAGCCTGAATCAAAATTTCAAGGAAGCCTCCGTCCATGACCCGTCGATCATTTTTGCTGAGGAGCAATACTATGTCATCGGGTCCCATCTGGCATTCGCGAAGAGTCCGGACTTGATGAATTGGGATCAATTGGCGACGAGTGTTTCGACAAGCGAGTTGTTCGAGGACGTCACCGTTTCGCTGGCGGAAAGTTTCGATTATGCCAGAACGGATACGCTCTGGGCAAGCGACATAACCCAACTGAAGGACGGGAAATACTATCTTTACTATTGTTTCTGTGAAGGCAGCAGCCCGCAGTCGACGCTGGGAGTTGCAGTGTCGGATTCAATCGAAGGCCCCTACGAGGACAAAGGCATCTTTTTGACATCGGGCACCGAGAGCGTTACCGGGGCAGCGTTCGATGCGACGGAAGAGCCGAACGTCATTGATCCGCACGTTTTTTACGACGAGGAAGATAGGCTGTGGATGGTATATGGCTCCTACTCAGGAGGTATTTTTATACTTGAGATGGATTCCGCAACCGGGTTTCCGAAAGAAGATCAAGGCTATGGCAAAAAGTTGCTGGGCGGCAACCACAGCAGGATTGAAGCCCCCTATATTCTGTACAACAAAGACACAGAGTATTATTACCTGTTCCTGTCCTTTGGCGGCTTGGACGCAAGCGGCGGCTACAACATCAGGGTCGCGCGGTCGAAGAATCCCGATGGGCCGTATGAGGACGCAAGCGGCAATGCGATGATGGAAGCCAAAGGTGAAGAAGGCAGCTTCTTCGATGATAAGGCGATAGAAGATTACGGAACCAAGCTTATCGGTAATTTTGAGATCACGAATGAACAGGATATCCCTGTCGGCGGCTATGTGTCGCCTGGGCATAATTCAGCCTACTATGATGAAGTTGAGAATAAATACTATATCATTTTCCACGCACGTTTTCCGAACAAGGGTGAGCATAATGAAGTGCGGGTCCATCAATTGTTCTTTAATTCAGATGGCTGGCCGGTGATTGCACCGATGAGATATGCCGGGGAGTCCCTCACCGCTTTGGAAACAGCGGATATAGCAGGGGATTACCGCTTCTACAAAATGGACAATGCAATCGATGCCGACTATGAAGAGGAACTCGCGCTGACGTTGACCGCTATGCACCTTGCCTACGGTAAAGGCGGAGGCTATTGGAAAGGGTCGGAATTGCCGGACGAATCGAGTTTGGTCCTGAATTTCACCGAATACAAAGGCTACTTCATCCGACAATGGGATGAAGTGAACGGAGTCGAAACGACGACTTTTTCAGGCATGTCCGATCAAGGGGAAGCCTTGTTCGGCATCAAAAAAACAGAAAATTAGAGTAAAGAATAAAGAGGTGGATTCTTTGGTTAAGGCTATGACAACTTACAAAAACCCGATTGTGATCGAAAGAGCGGATCCATGGGTCTACAAACATACGGACGGTTATTATTATTTCACCGGCTCGGTTCCGGGCTATCAGGAGATTGAAGTGCGCCGCGCGAAAAGCCTGAACGAGCTTGAAGACGGCGAACGTGCGAGCGTTTGGCGAGCGCATGCAACAGGCCCTATGAGCAGCCTGATTTGGGCGCCGGAAATCCATCTGATCCAAGGGCGCTGGTACATCTATTTCGCCGCTGCAGGAACGGATAAAGTCGCCAAAGGCACGTTCCAGCACCGCATGTACGTGCTGGAGTGCGACGGCGAAAACCCGTTGACAGGCAATTGGATCGAAAAAGGCCAGGTCAAAACGGCATTCGAAAGTTTCAGCCTGGATGCGACTGTGTTCGAATTGGGCAACAAACTCTATTATGTTTGGGCCCAAAAAGATCCGGCCATCCCGGGCAACTCCAATCTCTATATTTCCGAAATGCAGAACCCGTGGACACTCTGCGGTAAGCAGACGCTCCTGAGCATTCCGGCATACGCTTGGGAAAAAGTGGGCTTCTTGGTGAACGAAGGGCCTGCAGTCATCATCCGCAACGGCAAAGTATTCATCACCTATTCCGGCAGCGCCACAGATGAAAATTATTGCATGGGACTGCTGTGGGCGGATGCGGAAACCAATTTGTTGGACGGCTACAACTGGCACAAACTGGCGGAACCGGTCTTCCGGAGTTCCGCCAAGAACCAACTGTTCGGGCCGGGGCACAACAGCTTCACCCGCAGCGAAGACGGTGAGAACGACGTGCTGATCTACCACGCGCGGCCGAAAATCGTGACGGAAGGCGATCCCTTGGATGTGCCGGACCGCCATGCGCATGCGCAAGTGTTTTCTTGGAGCGATAACGGGTTTCCGATTTTCGGAGAACCCGGAACAGACAATGACTAGAAGGGATGGATAGCGATTTGAATAAGATACAAGTAACCTTGAACAGAGAAAAAGGGACGATCAGCCGCTACGTATACGGTCAATTTGCGGAGCATCTGGGCAGATGCATCTATGAAGGTGTCTGGGTGGGAACCGATTCGGAAATCCCGAATGTCAATGGCATCAGGCAAGACGTTGTGGAGGCGCTGAAAGCCATCCAGGTTCCGGTCATCAGATGGCCGGGCGGCTGCTTTGCGGACGAGTACCACTGGAAAGATGGCATCGGTCCTACCGAAGAGCGCGCCACGATAGTGAATACGCACTGGGGCGGCGTGACGGAGAACAACCATTTCGGTACGCATGAGTTCTTTGAATTATGCAGACAGGTCGGGGCGGAAGCCTACATCAACGGCAACGTCGGCAGCGGCACGGTCCAGGAGATGCAGGAGTGGGTCGAATACATGACGATGGACGGCATTTCGCCGATGTCGAAGTTGCGGCGCGAAAATGGCCAGGATGAGCCTTGGAAAGTCAAATTCTTCGGCGTCGGCAATGAGAGCTGGGGCTGCGGCGGCAACATGCGGCCGGAATACTACGTTGATCTGTACCGCCGTTACCAAACCTACGTCAGACAGTACACGAAAGAACCACTTTACAAAATCGCCTGCGGTCCGAATATCGACGATTACTACTGGATGGATGTGCTGATGAAGAATGCGGCACCGTTCATGGACGGCATCAGCCTGCACCATTATGCGCTGGCTTCGGTATGGGAAGACAAGCGCCCGGCGTTGGGCTTCCCTGAAAAAGAATGGTTCTCGCTGATCGACAGCGCTTTGAAGATGGATGAATTGATCACGCGCCACAGCACGATCATGGACAAGTACGACCCTGACAAACGTGTCGGTCTGATCGTGGATGAATGGGGTTCCTGGTTGGCTGTGGAGCCGGGCACAAACCCGGGTTTCCTGTACCAACAGAACACGATCCGGGATGCGATGATTGCAAGTCTGACTTTGAACATTTTCCATAAGCATGCAGAGCGCGTTCAGATGGCGAATATTGCCCAAATGGTCAATGTGCTGCAGGCCATGATCCTGACCGAAGGCGCAGAAATGATCAAGACCCCAACCTATCATGTGTTCGATCTTTACAAAAACCACCAAGACGCCACACTCGTGGACGCTGATGGCGCTGTTTCCGGCACGACCAGTTACACGATATCCAAAAAAGACGGTGTCATGACGGCATCCTTCTGCAACTACAGTTTGATTGACGCGGAAACCATCACGTTGAGCCTAGTCGGCGGCGCATTCGGGGAAGTAGCAGCAGAGGGCATCTTCGGGACCAAAACGGATGATCACAACTCGTTCGAAAATCCTGAAGCCGTTGCGAAACAAGCATTCACTGGTTTTGCGGTGGATGGCAACGAAGTGACGATTACGCTGCCTCCGATGAGTGTCGTTTCTTTATACGCAAAGGAAAACTGACATGACCTGCAAAGGCTGTGAACGCCACAACCAGATGATGGAGATGGATATCGAAAGCGCCATCGATGAGCAACTGTCGATGGAACTGAACCACGCTTCCGAAGGTCTGCGGGATCAACGGCTGGCTGCCTGCAGTGTGTGTCCGGCGCTTTCGGAGCATACGTGTAAGCATTGCGGCTGCTTCGTGCGCTTCCGGGCCAGTCTGCAGGACAAACGTTGCCCTTTGGGGAAGTGGTGAATCCATCCGTTTCAGGCACCGCATTTGCATCAGTGCGCATAAAAACAGGAATAGCTGCCGGCTTGCTGGTGGCTTTTCTTGTATCTTGGTGTGAAATCAGAATAAAAAAATGGATGAAATGAGGATTCAGAATGATCAAACCATCGCTGCAGCAACATCCGAAAGTGACAGTATCTGACAGCTTTTGGCTGAAGTACAGGCAACTGGTTAAAGAGGAAATGATCCCATTCCAATGGGATGTCCTCAACGACAGAGGGAACATCACCATCGAAAGCGAAAGGGATGATGCGACCATCCCGACGGAAAAAAGCCATGTGATCGAAAACTTCAAGATAGCGGCCGGACTGAAGGCAGGACACCATTACGGCTGGCTATTCCAGGACAGCGATCTGTACAAATGGATCGAAGCGGCAGCCAACACACTCGCGTTGGAAACGGATGAAGCTCTGATCGCCCAAGTGGAAGAAACGATCGACCTCCTGGAAGCGGCTCAGGCAGATGATGGGTATTTGAGTACCTATTATCAGATCGATGCCCCGCAACTGAAGTTCAGAAGGTTGTTCGAAAGCCATGAACTGTACTGCATCGGTCACCTGATCGAAGCCGCCATCGCCTATAAGGAAGCGACCGGTTCCGAGCGGCTGCTTCAGATCGCCGACAAAGCGATCGTCTGCGTCGAAGCGCATTTCGGCAAAGCGGAAGGGAAAATCGACGGTAGCGACGGCCACCAGGAAATCGAACTGGCGCTTGTGCGCCTGTACGAGTTGACGGGAAATCGGAAATACTTGGATTTGAGCGCCTACTTCCTGGATGTTCGCGGCCAGAAACCAGATTTCTTTGCGGACCAACTGGAAGAAAATGACCGCTTGGGATTGCAGCAAGGATCCAAGCCTGTCATCAACACCGTCTACCATCAAGCGGATAAACCGGTCATTGAACAGGATACAGCCAGAGGGCACGCTGTCCGGTTGGTCTATATGGCGCAGGCCATGGCGGGTACCGGACATTACCAGGAAAATGAAAAATTGGTTGCTGCGGCGAAAAAAATCTGGGAAAACATCGTCCAAAAAAGGATGTACGTCACAGGCGGCATCGGCTCGACTGTCCGCGGGGAAGCCTTCACCTATGATTATGATTTGCCGAACGATCTGATGTACTGCGAAACATGCGCGGCGATCGGGCTACTGAATTTTTCGAATGAACTCTTGAAAAGCGAAACCGACAGCCGGTATGCGGACATTATCGAAAGGACGCTCTATAACGGCATCATCAGTGGCATGGCCTTGGACGGAAAACACTTCTTTTACGTCAATCCGTTGGAGGTGGATCCGCAAGCGAGCGCCTTGAATCCGGACAAGAGCCATGTGAAGGCGGCGCGGCCATCCTGGTTCGGTTGTGCTTGCTGTCCGCCGAACTTGGCGCGCACGCTGCCCGCTGTCGGAAGATACGCCTTTACCCAAAAGGCTGATGAAGTGCTGCTGAATCTGTTCATCGACTGCGAGTTGGCCGCGGAAAAAGATGGCAAAGCATACATGATTCGACAAAGCCATACGTTTTCCGAGCAGGGCCGGACCCTCATCACGGTCGAAAAAACAACCTCCGCTGTGCTGCGTTTGGGCATCCGTATCCCTTATTGGGCGTCGGATCCAATGCTGGTTGTGGATGGCGAAGAAGTGGTCGCTGAAATCAGCAATGGCTATACCTATGTGACCGTAAAGTCCGAATCGATGGCTATCGAATTGAGCTACACAATCGCAATCAATGAACTAGAGGCGCACCCGCTCGTCAAAGCGGATAAGGGCAAAGTCTCCCTGCAACGGGGGCCTTTCATATATTGTATGGAAGAACAGGACAACGGGAAACAGCTGCATCTGCTGGCATTGACCGGAGCGATCCGACCGCGTTTCCGATCGGATAAGATTCTCGGCGATATCGTCTGCCTGGAAGCCGAAGGGGAGCTGCATGTGATGGAGGATGATTGGCAGGACACGCTGTACCGCGTCCATAAGAAACTGCAAACTGTTCCCCAAAAACTGACTTTCATCCCTTACTACAGTTGGGGCAATCGCTCCTTGGGAGAAATGCAGGTATGGATCGATAAGGAGGACGCGCATGTTTAGAGGTTACGCACAGACACCGCCAAAAGGTTGGAACAGCTGGGATTCTTTCGGGGCTAGCGTGACGGAAGAGGAAGTGTTGACCAACGCTGAAGTGATGGCGAAAAATTTGAAGGACTATGGTTGGGAATACGTTGTCGTGGATATCCAGTGGTATGAACCGCGCGCCGATTCCTGTGCTTATCACCCGTTCACCGAACTTTGTCAGGATGAATCCAGCCGACTGATCCCTGCCGAAAATCGCTTCCCTTCGAGTGCCGGGGGACAAGGGTTCAAACCGTTGGCGGATGCCGTGCACGCAATGGGGCTGAAATTCGGCATCCATATCATGCGCGGCATCCCGAGGCAGGCGGTGCATGGCGATACCCCAATTTTGGGTACGCAAAAAACAGCCCGGGATATTGCGGATGAAAATTCCATCTGCCCATGGAACACGGATATGTACGGCGTGGATGCGTCGAAAGAAGGAGCACAAGCGTATTATGATTCGCTTTTTACTTTATATGCCTCCTGGGGGATCGACTTCCTGAAAGTGGATGATATCGCCGATTCGAAATTATACGGAACCCACACAGGCGAAATCGAACTGATCCGGAATGCCATCGACGGTTGCGGCAGGCCGATGGTGTTGAGCCTCTCACCGGGACCCGCCCCGATCGAAGCGGGCACCTTTTTCCAACGGAATGCCAACATGTGGCGGCTGACGGATGACATGTGGGACAACTGGCAACAGCTTTATGACATGTTCGGACGCTGCGGAAAGTGGTCGGCTTTTGTCGGCGCCGGCACTTGGCCGGATTGCGACATGCTGCCGCTGGGCCATATCGGCACCCGAACTGTTGCCGACGGATCGGAAGCGCGTATGACACGGTTCACGAAGGATGAACAGCGCTCCTTGATGACGCTGTGGTCGATTTTCCGTTCGCCGTTGCTGTACGGCGGCGATCTGCGGAAATTGGATGACTGGACGCGGGCGCTGTTGACCGACCCTTATCTGATCGATGCGCATCAGAACGGGCGCAATGCAAGCGAAGTGTACAGGAAGGATGATTTTGTGGTTTGGGTTTCACAAAGTGATGCCAGGAAATATGTCGCTTGCTTCAATCTGTCGGATGATCCGGCCCGTTTGCCAGAATCCGCCGGGGAATGGCTGCGGACAATGGGCGGAGACATGCATGAAGTTTGGGCGAACCGGACGGTGTTGATTGCGGATGCGGAAACGACTTTTATCGCTCCGCACGGCGTCGCTCTGTATGTTTCCAAGTAGAAACAGAACGGGAAATTGGGCAGATCGGAAAAGTTCCGTAAAGTGTCCCTATGCTTTTGGCGCGTTTAAGGATAAAATGGGAGGTATCATATACTCGGAAGTTCAGCTTCCTTTGGCCGGAAAGGTTCAAGGGAGAGGGGACCAGAATGCGCCATGGAGGGGATACACCAGTGAAAACCGTTCAAGTGAAAGATGTCGTCTTCAACGAAGGCAGGCCGAAAATCTGCGTGCCGTTGGTAGGGAAAACAAAACAGGAAATCATTGCCGAGGTAAAAATGTTGGAAAACGTCGCTTTCGATCTGGCTGAGTTGCGCATCGATTTTTTCGAAGATGTAGAGCATCCCGATCAGGTCGGGGCATTGTTGGCAGAAATCAACAGCATCTACAAAAAGCCGTTGTTGTTCACGTTCCGCACCAAAAAAGAGGGCGGGGAGCGCGAGCTGAGCTTGGATCGCTATGTTGAACTGAACCGTTTCGTGATCCAGAGCGGGCTGGTGGACCTGGTCGATCTCGAACTGTTCAGTTCTGAAGCAGAGGTGATCGAATTGATTGCCGAAGCGAAAGAAAACAACGTGAAAGTCGTTCTGTCGAGCCATGATTTCTTCCGGACGCCCACTAAAGAAGAAATCGTCGCGAGATTGGTGAAGATGCAAGGAATCGGGGCGGATATCACGAAGATTGCGGTCATGCCGCAAAGCGAGGAAGATGTGCTGACGCTGCTGGCGGCGACATTGGAAATGAAAAAAGCGAAAGCTGACCGCCCGTGCATCACGATGTCGATGGGCAAATACGGTGTCATTTCGCGCTTGGCAGGAGAACTGTTCGGTTCGTGTTTGACTTTCGCGGCTGCCAAAGAGGTTTCCGCGCCTGGCCAAGTGTCTGTCCGCGATGTCCGTTCCATCCTGGAGATTTTGGCGTTGGATTAAGGAACGCGATCTGAAATGTGTGGGCTTCAGCTCCGGCGAGGCTTGCGCCCGCCGGAGAAAAATGGTAATGCTCCATCTCAGCTTCGATGAAGCCGCTCCAATCGGAGGAAACAAATGAAAGGTTGTCCGAACTCCGACGAAGCCTCCGCTCACCGGAGGACAGAAGCGGAACCCTGGATAAGCAAGTAAGCCAAAAAGGCCATCCCGAGAAAGGTTGGCCTTTTTGGCTTGCGTGGTTGCCGGTGTTGCTTCTTCTCAACTTCTAGGTTTGAAGCTGCTCACTTTCAATAAAATTTGGTTGATGCCAAGCAGCAGTTCGTCCGTCAATTCGATATCCACCGACTTGATGTTATCCTCGATCTGTTCCGGACGGCTGGCGCCGATGATGGCTGAGCTGACGCCGGGTTGGCGCAGAATCCAGGCCAAGGCCAGTTGCGGCATGGTTATTTCCAATTCATGGGCGATGGCTTCGATTTCCCCGATGGCTTCCAACAGGGACTCGTTTTCCAGATATTTTTGCATCGTGCTGTTCAGCTTGCTGTTGGCGGCACGGCTGCCTTCCGGAACTTGTTGTCCGGATTTGTACTTGCCGGTCAGGATGCCTTGTCCCAATGGGGAAAAGACCACTTGCCCCATGCCGTTGGCGACGGAGACGGGCAGGACATCGACCTCGATGTAGCGCTCAATCATATTGTAAATCGGTTGGTTGGAAACGAGCGGCCGGAAATTATGCTGTTTTGCGATCTTGTGGGCTTCCTGGATTTTGTCGGCTGGCCATTCGCTGACGCCGGCATAAAGGATCTTGCCTTGACGCTGCAGATCATCGAGCGCCCAGAGCGTTTCCTCCATCGGTACGCTCGGATCGTAACGGTGACATTGGTAAAGGTCCAGATAATCCATATCCAAGCGTTTCAGGCTGGCGTCGCAGGATTCGATGATGTGCTTGCGCGACAAGCCCCTGTCGTTCGGGCCGTCACCCATCGGGAAATAGACTTTGCTGGCGACGACCAAACTGGAGCGCCGATAGTCCTTCAGCACTTTTCCGAGCACAGTCTCAGCAGCACCCTTTTCATAAACGTTGGCTGTGTCGAAAAAGTTGATGCCTGCATCATACGCGGTCCGGATGCATTCCTCCGCTGTCTGATCCGCTACCGATTTTCCGTACGTCAACCAACTGCCCAGTGCGATTTCGCTGACGCGCAAACCACTTTTCCCTAGATTCCTGTATTTCATCCACTCGTCCTCCTTGATTATGATGACAATCTTTGAGCCATTAATCAGACTTTGATGATAAATATAATAGCTTTCTATCCTTATCATAAGCCACAAAATCGAAATCGCCAAAGGAAAAGGCCACCGAATCGAAAAAAATGGAAGCGCTGTGATTTTTTTTGTATTAACGACAAAAAAAGGTATACTTGATGTAAGGAACGGTGTCAAAGAACAGAAAGGATGGGGTCTGTAAATGACGAACATAGACGAAAACATCATGGCTTCTCTGCGGAAAGCAAATGCCAATCGGATGGTTGCGTTGCCGGATGGCAGCATCATGCCACAGGTGGGGCAAGGAACGTGGTACTTGGGTGAGGATTCTGCAAAAAGGCAAGAGGAAATAGAAGCTTTGCGTTTAGGTGTGCAATTGGGCATGACCCTTATCGATACAGCCGAAATGTACGGGGACGGGAAGTCGGAGCGCTTGGTAGGTGAAGCGATCAAAGGCATCCGTGACCAAGTCTACCTTGTTTCCAAAGTGTATCCGCATCGGGCCAGCCGGAATGAAATTTTGGCTGCCTGTGCCGAAAGCTTGCGCAGATTGGATACGGACCACTTGGACCTTTATTTGCTGCATTGGCGCGGAAGTGTGCCTTTGTCGCAAACGATAGCCGGAATGGAGCAGTTGAAGGCGGAAGGAAAGATCGGCAGATGGGGCGTTTCCAACTTCGACATCCATGATATGCAGGATCTTTTGTCGATGGAGCACGGGAACCAATGCCAAGTCAATCAGGTCTTGTATCATTTGGGGTCCCGCGGCATTGAGTACGATCTGTTGAAATGGCAACGGGAGCACAACATTCCGATCATGGCCTACTCGCCATTAGCCCAGGGAGGCAGGTTGCGCGAGCAACTGCTGGAGAGTGAAGAAGTGCAGCGCATCGCCAAAAAACACGGTGTCGAAGCAATCCAGATCATTCTGGCGTGGTGCATTATCCAGCCGGACATTGCAGCGATACCGCGATCTTCCAACCCCGACCACACGTATCTCAATGCCCAAGCTTCCAAAATTCGTCTGGATGACGAAGATCTGAAACTGCTGGACAAAAGGTTCCCGGCACCCGCTCACAAAACGGCGCTGGATATCCTTTGAAGATGAAACAAACTGTTTCATTTCTGAAACGAAAATCATAATAGAGAACCTGCAATCAAAATGTAAGGGGATTCTCCGGATGCAACGGGGGTGTGCTATCATAAACTCAGGAAGCGAAAAGCCCTTTCACGGACGGCTGGAATGAAAGCCTTTCCTGTACGGGTGTTGGTGGACATTAGCTGTTTTTGCTAGGGAATGCATTGTCACGACAGAATTTTTGAGCCGGAAAGCAAAAAAGTAACCAAAAATAGGAGGAAGCATGCATGTCGAAAGAAGCTTTGAAGATTGTAACGATTGGTGGAGGTTCCAGTTATACACCGGAATTGATTGAAGGATACATCTTAAGAAAAGATGAATTGCCTATCAAAGAAATTTGGTTGGTGGATATCGAAGCAGGTAAGGAAAAACTGGAGATCGTCGGCGCAATGGCGAAACGCCAAGTCGAGGCGGCTGGTTTGGACTGGGAAGTCCACTTAACATTGGATCGTTTCAATGCTTTGAAAGATGCGGATTTCGTAACGACGCAATTCCGTGTAGGTTTACTGAACGCTCGTATCAAAGATGAGCGCATTCCATTGTCCCATGGTGTTTTGGGTCAAGAAACCAATGGTGCAGGCGGGATGTTCAAAGCTTTCCGTACGATTCCAATCATCGGCCAAATCATTGCGGATATGAAAGTGCAATGTCCGGATGCATGGTTGATCAACTTTACGAACCCTGCAGGTATGGTGACTGAAGCAGCCATCAAACATTTCGGTTGGAAGAAAACAATCGGTCTATGCAATGTTCCGATCGGACACCGCAAAGTCGCAGCAGAAAAATTAGCGATTCCTGAAGATGAATTATTATTCAAATTTGCCGGGATCAACCACTTCCACTGGCACCGTGTCTGGGATGACAAGGGCGCTGAACGCACAGATGAAGTGATCGATATGGTTTACGGACCGCAAAAAACAGAAGACGAAAACCATCTGAAGAACATCCACAGTGCGCAATTCCACTACGAGCAATTGAAGGACCTGGGATTGCTTCCATGCGGATACCACCGTTATTACTATATCGAAGATGAAATGTTGAAGCATTCCATCGAAGAGTTCGAAAAAGGCGAAACGCGTGCGCAAGTCGTCAAGGCAACAGAAACGCGCTTGTTCGAACTTTACAAAGATCCAGCTTTGAACTACAAGCCGGAAGAATTATCGCAACGCGGCGGTACGCACTACAGCGACGCAGCCTGCGAAGTGATCGCGTCGATCCAAAACGACAAACGCACGGACATGGTCGTATCGACAGCAAACAACGGCACAATCCAAGATATGCCATACGACTGTGTCGTAGAAGTTTCCGCCTTGATCACAGCCCATGGCGCAGAACCGTACAACTGGGGCGAAATGCCTTCAGCGGCCCGTGGCTTATTGCAAGGCATGAAAGCGATGGAAGAAACAGTCATCCGCGCAGCCATCACAGGCAGCTATGGTGCGGCATTGCAAGCATTCACAATCAACCCGCTTGTGCCAGGCGGAACAACAGCTAAGACTTTGTTGGATGAATTATTGTATGCACACAAAGAGCACTTGCCACAATTTGCAGAAAAAATCGCTGAAATCGAAGCAAACCAACCGGAAACAGTTGCTTACGTCGATGAATTGATGAAATCAAACTAAAAAAAATAGAGCGTGAAAAAGAGTGGTTGCCCGAAAAATGGGCAACCACTCTTTTTTTGTTGGCCAAACTGCGGCGAACGGAGGATTCGCCGGAGGTCGCCCTACATTTTGGTTGTGTTCTCCGATGAGGGAACCTTCGCCGTAGTTGAGGCGGATCATTACCGATGTCCTCCGGCGAAGGTGGCTTGGCCGGAGTTACGGCCGAATTACGCCGCCGTTCTCCGGCTAGCGGGATCATCACACTCTCTTTTAGTCCTCCAACACCATGATGCCGACTCCAAGCAGACCGGGTCCGGTGTGGACACCCAATACCGGCGAAATTTGACCTTCCGCGTAGATTTTTGCCCCAGCAACCAGATCCTTCAGTTGCTCTTTCATAAGCAGCATCTCTTCATAGTCATCGCCATGGCAAATCGATAAATAGTAATTTTTATGCTGACCCAGTTTTTCGCGGGTCATATCGATCAGTTTCTGGATACTCTGTTTGCGACCGCGCACTTTCGCGACCGTATAATAGATGCCGTCTTCGTTGCAGGAAATGATCGGTTTGATGTTCAAGGCGCTTCCCAGGATACCGGAAACTTTACCGATGCGGCCGCCTTTCATCAGATACTCCAAGGTGCCGACCCCGAAGAGGATGGTGGACTTTTTCACGGCTGCTTGTGTTTTCGTAACGACTTCATCGAACGGAAGTCCCGCTTCGATCTGTTCTGCAGCATAAAGCGCCACAAATCCCGATGCGATAGCGATATTCAGTGTGTCAATGACGGCGATCCGCATATCCGGGATATCTTCCGCCAATAATTTGATGGTTTGGTAGGTACCGCTCAATCCGCTGGAAATGGCGGATACAATTACTTGATCGAAGCCGTCCGCTTTTATTTTGGCGAAAGTTTCGACAATCGTTTCCGGCAAAGGCAAGCTTGTCTTCGGTATCTCTTCCTGGAATCTTTCGTAAACTTGCTCTGGGGTGATGTCGACCCGGTCGCGATAGCTCGCATCTTTGTAATTGATCATCAACGGTAAGGTGTAGATTTGGTATTTTTCGAGCAACTCCTGCGGAATATCGTTGCAGGAATCGGCCAAGACGGCAATGGAATTAGATTTCATCATTAGTATTCTCTCCTTTTTGGGATGCGTGACTGACGCCATCGACCAAAATGATTTTTTGTGTCAACAATTTCGAAGCAAGCGACAGCGTGATCATCTTCAAAGCGATGTTTTCGCTGTGGATATTCTCCAAGGTATACGTAAAATGCTCTTTCTTGTCTAGATCACGGAAAAGCATCCGGAAGGCATACTCCAACTCTTGGCAGAAGGTGTCGTACGCAATCTGGAAGCCGCGGATGGAGACTTGCAAGTCAAGCCCTTTTTTCACCTCTGACAACGGCAATACTTGTTTGAGCAAAGTGATGACGATCAGTTGGGCGATGTGGGTTTTGAAATATTTCTTTTTCTCTGGTTTGTCGATCAGCTGCAGTTTAACGTAATTATTGATCATAGCCGGCGTGATGATGCGTTCTTCCTGCGTGGCGTTCAGGAAACTCAATTGCTTTTCGATGATGGCGATCACTTGATCGCTGTAGACGCCAAAATCAGGCAGCTCGTCAAATCGGATGAACGTCAAGTCGAGCAGCTGGTGCTGATAATCTTCCAGTTCTGGTTTAAGTTTCACGGGACAACCTGCTTTCTGAACTAAAAAAACAAACTAGTTTTAAAAACTAGATGTGATGCTTTTGGATACTAGATAAATGTAACAGTATTCAAAGATTATTTCAATCGAAAAGGCTCAGCATTGAGAGGCTGGAACCAAAAAAAGAAACCATTTTCAGGCTTCTTTCCAGTCGTCATATTCTGTTTCTGTTGCCGTACCGAAATAGCGGGCTACTTCATGAGAGGCGTGGGCATCGGAACCCTTCTCGTAGGTGAGGCCGATTTTTATGGCGTAAGCCATCATTTCCGGATCCGGGTAAGTTTTGCCGTAGTCCGGTTTGTCGATTCCGGCAAAATTGTAATCAAGGGTGTACCCGCTCTCCTTCACCTTATCCAACAGCAGCTTCCAGTCGATCGGATCGCTGACGCTGTAAGCTTTTTGGAACTTGTGGATCAGATTGATGTGCCCGATTTTTTTCGGGGTCAGTTCTCCATACGGAAGTGCCAAAGCTTTTTTGACTGCCGCTTCGTAAAGGCTGTAGAGCGCTTCGTAGCCGATTTCCGCACCTTTTTGCGTGAACGATTCGCGGTCCAAGTCGATGCAGAAGTATTCATCCGGCGCGAGCTGCACGAAATGCACGCTCAGAATCGAGTGGGGGACCGTTCCCGGGTATTTCTCCAGGAAGGCGCGCGTTTCCGGTTCCTTTCCTTCCAGATAATCCAATTCAAAACCGGCATGGATTTCGATGATGCCTTGATACTTTTTGGCAAGTGTGCGGACTTCGGCCAAGTAGGCATCGACGTCTTCAGGGCGCATTGAGCTGTCTTTGTCCGGAAGCGGATCTTCCATCGGTAATGGCGCGTGTTCCGTGAACGTGAGGGACTCGAGTCCGGCCTCGATGGCAACCTTCACATAATTTTCCAAAGCATCGGATGAACCGTGCAGGCAATAGGGGGTATGGACGTGTCTGTCGCTGAGCATCTTCTATCTTCCTTCCTTCGTAAAGTGTCATCATTTTAGGATACAATGTGGCGGCTTTCTATGGTATGATAACACCAACGTCTAATGGTATTCTAACGATATTCTAAGGATAACAGATGGACTATCAAAAAGAAATGGGAGTGAGACAGTTTGGACGAAATGATGACGAATGAATCGTTGCTAGCGAAGAAACAAAGAGAGATGGGGTTTCTCCATCATTTCCACCACTTAGGGTACGATCTGATAGACCTGGGAGTCGTAGAGAAATTTGAGTGGACACAACTGTCTCATGATGACTTGCATCTGATGCTGAACCGGCATAAATGGCAAAGCGGCGATAAACTTTTCGCACTGCGCAGTGACTGGACGAATGCCATCGTGAGATACCGCAAGCAGTACCATTTACGCGCCGATAAAATAGCCTATTCCGGCCCGGTCTATTCGCTGCTGAAAGAGCGTCACCAATTGGGTGTGGAAACATTTACCGACTCGATTCCGAAACAGATCGAGGTTTTAGGGGATATGATCACATTCATGGAGAAGGAATTGGACCTTTCCTTATCGGTTGCGGTAGTCAGCCATAACAAATTACTGAAAAAAATTCTGAGCCCGCGGGAGTTGGAAGATCCTTCCGTCCGCAAGTTCATTTGTGAAAGAAACCAGGATGCCTTGAAGCATTGTTTGGGTGCGAACCATCCGCTGATCGGTTTGATGGACAAAGCACCTACGGAACAGGCCGGCTATCTGAAGGAAAACTATCCTGAACTGACCGGACATTTGAATGAACTGGCGGAATGGGAAGCGACGCTGAAAAGCAAGAACGTGGATTACGTCTACGCGGATATGCTGGCATTGCCGAACCAATCCTATTACAAGGGAATCTTTATTCAGCTGTACGGTGAAAATCAAACGGAACCCGTAGCATCGGGCGGTCAATACACAAGCTCTTCCAAAGCATTCGGAATGGCCATCAACAATTAACGGAGGGAAAAAATGATTACTATCGCGCTATCAAAAGGCAGACAGCTTAAGGATTTTATCCAATACTTGGATGAAATCAACCTGACGGAATGGTCGACAGCATTGAAGTCCGTTTCTCGGGAATTGGTCATTCAGACAAAAGACACCCGCTTCATCTTGGTTAAAGGGGAAGATGTGCCCGTATATGTGGAGGAAGGGATCGCGGATCTGGGCATCACCGGAAGCGATATTTTGATCGAGCAGAACTGCAACATCAACAATCTGATGGATCTGCCTTTCGGTTATTGCCATTTCGCCATCGCCAGCAAAGAGAAGAAAGACGTTTATCCAGTAGTTGCGACGAAGTACGTGAACTTCACCAGACAATATTTTGATTCCATCAAGCAACCCGTGAAGATCATCAAGCTGAATGGGTCCGTAGAATTGGCCGCTACCATCGATATGGCGGACGCGATCATGGATATCGTCCAATCCGGCAAAACGCTGCATGATAATGGGTTGAGCGAGCAGGTCCGGCTTGATGACATAAACGCACGCCTGATTTCGAACAAGCATGCTTATTTCTCCAAATATGATGAAATCCAGACTATAATCAACCAATTGAAGGTGAAAAATAATGTACACAACTAAAACGTTCAAGGAAGCTTACAAAACAAAAAACACGATCGACTTTTCGAAGACGCAAGCCGTTATGGAAATCATCCAGACGGTCCAGGAAAAAGGCGATGCCGCTCTGTTCGAATACGCAAAACGTTTCGATGGGGCGGACATCACGGAATTGGAAGTGCCGCGGAGCGTCATCAAGGAAGCCTATGACACTTTGGATGCAGACTTGCGCGCTGCTTTGGAGGAAGCCCGCGACAACATCACGGTCTACCAAGAAAGCATCAAGTGGCAACAGTCTCCTGCTGGGGAACTGTACCAGAAAATCCATCCATTGAACAAAGTCGGCATTTATGTGCCGGGCGGCAAAGCAAGTTATCCTTCCACAGTCCTGATGACTGCGGTATTGGCTAATGTAGCGGGCGTAAAGGAAACAATCGTCGTGACCCCGCCGCAAAAGACCGCCATCAATCAGGCAACCTTGGCAGCTTGCTATATCTGCGGCGTGACCCACGTTTACCAAGTGGGCGGAGCCCAAGCTGTTGCTGCCTTGGCTTACGGGACGGAAACGATTCCGCGCGTCGACAAAATCGTCGGACCCGGGAACCAATATGTCGCCTTGGCCAAAAAATTGGTCTACGGAGATGTCGGCATCGATTCGATCGCCGGACCATCCGAGATTGTCGTAGTCGTCGACGAAACGGCGAACAACGAATGGGTTGCCATCGATCTGCTGGCGCAAGCCGAGCACGATGAATTGGCCCGCACTTTCCTTGTCTGCGACAACGAAGAGAAATTGGCCGCCATCGAAGCCGAACTGCTTGTCCAAAAAGCGAAACAAAGCCGCATAGAGGTCATCGAGGAGAGTTTGAAGCACAATCACTTCCCGATTTTGACTAGCGGTAAAGAAGAGAACATCGAAGTCGTGAATCTGATTGCAGGCGAGCACGTCTCGATCCAGACAAAAGACGCAGAAGATTACATTGATGCCATCGAAACTGCCGGAGCGATCTTCATCGGTGAATATTCGCCTGAAGCGATCGGGGATTATGTTGCCGGACCTAGCCACGTGCTACCTACCGGAGGCAATGCACGCTTTGCGAACGGTTTGTCCGTAAACGACTTCCTGCGCCCGAACTCTGTCCTGAACCTGAAGAAAGAAACGTTCCGGAAAATGGCTCCGGCCGGAATGCTGATCGCGACAGAAGAGTCGTTGCAGGCCCACCACGATTCCTTGGCTGTCAGAATGGGGGACGACAAATGATCCGGATAAACAAAAATGAAAGTCCCATCCGTGCACTGACAAATGAAGAAATTGCCGAAATAGCCGTATCGACGCGCTTCCAGGAGTATACGGACGATGCCATCGACCGCCTGACGGAAGCGTATGCCGCTTTCCACGGAGAAGATCCAGCCCTGATCGCTTTTGCCAACGGATCGGATGAGTGGATCCAGAAGTGCACGATCCTTTTGGGGGACGGGCCGATCCTGATGCTGGAGCCGGATTTCGTGATGTACGAAGAGTATGCCGCGCAATTCCAACGTGAAATCATCAAAGTGCCGTGCCGAGCAGATTATTCCTTTGACTATGACCAAGTGTACGCCGTCATCGAGAAGGAAAAGCCTTCCTATTTCATCGTTTCGCAACCGAACAACCCGCTGGGCGGGCTGCATCCTGCCGCTTTCATCGAAAAGACAGCGGATCTGCTGGCTGAATCCGGCGGCTATCTGATTTTGGATGAGGCTTACATGGATTTCGTGGACAATCCGCCGGTGCGTCCGGTAGGGGATCACGTCATCCTTTTGCGTACCCTGTCAAAAATCTACGGCTTGGCCGGTCTGCGCATCGGCATCGCCAGTTCGACTGAGAAGACGATGCAGTTGTTGAACTCCATCGCGCATCCGTATCCGCTCAATACTTTATCGTTGAGCATAGCGGCCTACTTGCTGGAGCATCCGGAACGGCTGAGGGCCTTCATGGCTGATCAGCGCCGGCTTTCCGCCAAACTGAAGAAAATATTCAATGAAGGCGTAGGGGATATTCTTTCCGTGCTGCCTAGCGAAACGAATTTCGTCTTCACTTACGGTGAATTGGCGCCCGCGTTGGGCCAATGGATCATCGACCACGGCTATCAGCCGCGGACTTATGAAAAATCAGGCATCCCGTGCATCGAAACGGCTGTGCGTTACTCGATCGCCACGGATGAACAGTTGGATGCCTTAGCCGAAATCATCAGAGAATGGAGAGAACAGCTGTGAGCGTATCAAAAGAGCGCATTACCAAAGAAACGAAAATCGCCATCACCTTGAAACGAGGGTTGGAACCTTCCGTCATCAACACAGGTGTGGGCTTCTTGAACCATATGTTGGATCTTTTCGCTTTCCATGGCCACTTCGTTTTGGATGTGCAGGTGGACGGCGACACGGATGTGGATGATCATCACACAACCGAAGATGTCGGGATCGTCTTGGGGCAGTTGTTGGCTGAATTGGGCCAGGATAAAGGCGCCATCAATCGCTACGGGAGTGCCTATGTGCCGATGGATGAAACCTTGGCCCGTTCCGTCATCGACATCAGCGGCCGCCCTTATCTGAGTTTCAATGCCGCGTTTTCGAAAGAAAAAGTGGGCAGTTTCGATGTGGAACTGGTTGAAGAATTCTTCCATGGTTTGGTCATCAATGCCCGTTACACGGCACATATCGACTTGATCCGCGGCGGCAACACGCACCATGAAATCGAAGCCGTCTTCAAAGCTTTTGCGCAAAGCCTGCGCATCGCGATGGCTGATTCAGATGTGCAGCGCTTGCCTTCCTCAAAAGGAGTGATCGAATGATAGCAATCGTTGATTATGGTTTGGGGAACATCGCGAACCTGACGAACGCCATCCGTTTTCTGGGCTATGAAACGGTCCTGACGCATGACGAAGCAGAATTGCGCAAGGCGGACGTCATCGTCCTGCCGGGCGTGGGACATTTCAAGGATGCCATCGAGCGGATCGATGCGATCGGTTTGCGGGAACTGCTGACTGAATTGGAGCAGACAAAGCCGTTCATCGGCATCTGTCTCGGGATGCAACTCCTGTTCCAGCACAGCGAAGAAGGCGATGTGGATGGGTTGGGCTTTTTGCCTGGCGAAGTGAAATACATCGTCAGCGATTTGCCGGTTCCGCATTTGGGCTGGAACAATCTGCATTCAAGCCAACCGGGCTTGGACAAGGATGTCTATTTCATCCATTCCTACAAGGTAGTGACCGACGAAAATGTTGTGGCAACGGCGGATTATGGTCAGGAAATCGTGGCTATCGTCCAGAAGGATAACGTCATCGGCATCCAGTTCCACCCGGAAAAAAGCGGGGATTACGGTCTGGAAATTTTGAACCAAGCTTTGCAAGGGGGATGGAAATAAATGATAGAGATTTGGCCGGCGATCGACTTGATCGACAACAAGAGTGTCCGTCTGACCGAAGGGGACTACGGAACGAAAGAAGAAATGCAGCGCACGCCTCAGGAAGCTATCGCTTTTTATGCGCAATATGAACAAGTGAAACGCATCCATATAGTGGATCTGATGGGCGCCTTGAACCAAAAACCGGAAGAGACACCGTTCATCGAGCAACTTTTGCAACAGAGCGCATTGCCTGTCGAAATCGGCGGGGGCATCCGTTCCGAAGAAACCATCAAGCACTATTTCGAAAAAGGCGCCAGCTATGTGATCGTCGGGACGAAAGGGCTGCAGGATCTGCCATGGTTGGCTGAGATGACGGCGAAATATCCCGGCAAGATCTACTTGGGTCTGGATGCAAAAGGTGAACTGGTCGCCGTGAACGGCTGGACCGAAACGGGCCGCCAAACCATCTATGATGTCGTGGAAGCGACGAATCCGATGGCTTTGGGCGGCATCATCTATACGGATATCTCGAAAGACGGCAAGATGGCCGGACCGAACTTTGAGTTGACGGGCAAGCTTGTCGAACTCTCGACCCATCCCATCACCGCATCTGGCGGCGTCCGCAACATCGAAGACATCAAAAAATTGGAAGCTTTGGGTGTGGCGGCAGCGATCGTCGGCAAAGCGGCCAATACGGATGCCTTCTGGGAGGGCTTGGCATGATAAAGAAACGGATCATTCCCTGCCTGGATGTGAAGGACGGCACGGTCGTAAAAGGGATCCAATTCAAGGGATTGCGGGAAATCGGCGATCCGGTCGAACTGGCGAAGCGCTACAATGCTTTGGGTGCGGATGAACTGGTCTTTCTGGACATCTCCGCAACCGAAACCGGGCACAATCTGATGATCGATGTCATCCGCAAAACGGCGCAACAGCTGTTCATCCCGATGACGATCGGCGGCGGCATCAAATCGACGGATGACATTTCCCGGTTGCTCAATGCCGGAGCCGATAAAGTCAGCCTGAATTCATCGGCGTTGGCGAATCCGCAGCTAATCAAGGAAGCGAGCGACAAGTTCGGCAGCCAATGCATCTGCATCGCTGTCGATGCGAAATGGGAAGCCGATAAAGAGGAATGGTATTGCTATACCCACGGCGGCAAAAAACGGACCGACATCAAGACGTTGGACTGGGTGCAGCAAGTGGAAGCGCTGGGGGCCGGCGAATTGCTGGTCACCAGCATGGATTATGATGGCATGAAGCAAGGCTTCGATCACCGTTTGCTGAACAAAATCCAAGCATTGGTCTCGATCCCTGTCATCGCTTCCGGAGGCGGCGGCAATGCCCAGCATTTCGCCGACTTGTTCAAGGAAACAGATGTATCGGCTGGATTGGCAGCTTCAATCTTCCATGATGAAGAAGTGTCGATCGCCGAAGTGAAAGAATGCTGCACGGAGAATGGAGTGGATATGCGCAATGTCTAAATACGATGCACTAGTGCCTGATTTTTCGAAAGGGTTATTGACTGTCGTTCTTCAGCACTTTACGAACAAAAATGTTTTGATGGTCGGATTCATGAATGAAGAGGCCTTTGAATTGACGAAACGTGACGAGATTGTCTGGTTCTTTTCCAGAAGCAAAAACCGGCTCTGGAAAAAAGGCGAGTCCAGCGAGCATTACCAGTTCGTGAAGGACATGTATCTGGACTGCGATCAGGATGCGTTGCTCATCATGATTGATCCGGCTGGCCCGACTTGCCACCGTAACACGGAAAGCTGTTTCGATGTGCCGGTTGCTTTTGGTTTGGATGACTTGGAAGAGACGATCCGCCAGCGCGCTGTTGGACATGATGAAAAGTCCTACACGAACTACTTGCTGGACAAGGGAACAGATAAAATTGCCAAGAAATTCGGCGAAGAGGCTTTTGAAGTCGTCATCGGCGCAAAAAATCACGACAAAGAAGAAGTCGCCAACGAAACGGCAGACCTGCTTTACCACCTCGGCGTACTCCTGTACGACCAAGGCGTCGACGTAGCCGATGTGACCAAAGTCCTGATCGAACGCCACCAAAAGAAAAACAACTTCAAAGGCGAACGAAAAGATGTAGATAATTACTAGGATACGATGAATTGCGGGTAGGGGATGAGCACTAAGAGGACATTACGAGAACGGCCGCTTTTTGGCCGTGACGTAATGTCAGCTTAGGCGGAATCCCCTGCAATTCAGAGTTCAACTACTAGGAGAGTGTGATGATTCGCGTTTAGACACCCGTACGTTGGAGTAACCGCCTTCCGTTCACCTCTTTTGTGGACGAAAGGCGGTTGCGAAACGTTAGTGGTGTCTGCGAATCAGAACCGTTCTAGGATACGTTGAATCCCAAATTCTGATTTATCCGGTAACCGGAGCTATCCCTTGACAGAAGGGGCAGTTTCGGTTATTTTTTGTCTTGAAGAGAGAATGTTTCCATATTAAACAAAAATGGGGCGATGACGATGAACGTGTTGGCTGTGGAACTGTCTATGCGGCTTTTTGATTCCAATTCTCTGAAGGACAAGCGCAGCGTTGTGAAAAGCATCCTTGCCAAGATGCATCAACGGTACAATGTCAGCATTGCGGAAGTATCGGCACAGGATATGTTGAACCAGGCCGTCATCGGATTGGCGGTTGTCAACAGCTCCCGGGTCCTATGCCAACAAATCGTGGATAAAATCATTGAGGAAATTGAATCGAACTATCCGGTGGAAATCTACCAAATCAACGAAGTCGAATAAGAAGCTGAAGGAGCTGTATCAGAACCGGAATAGGATTTTCTGGTTTTGATACAGCCCTTTTTAATTCAATCCCTATTTTATTTCTTGTAGCATCCTGGATGTCCGATTTATCTGGATTATCGGACAACGAACGGATCTGACGAACCCTGGTTGTCCGATTCAATCGAATTATCGGACAACGAATGCATCGTACGAGCTCTGGATGTCCGATTCATTCGGAATATCGGACAACGAACGCATCGTACGAGCTCTGGATGTCCGATTCATCTGGATTATCGGACATCTCGCGCTCCCGTTAGGGCTGCTGCCCGCAAAGAATGGGCTGTCTACGTATGAGACAGCCCATTGGTCGGTTATTTGAAGACTTTAAGGAGCTCGTAGCGGAAAGAAATGTATGTGTAATTTTGGCGATTGTACATCTCGCGCGCCGTATCCGCTGCATCAGCCACCAAAAGGACGGTCTTCCCGTCGGCATGCTCCATCACGAATTGTTGCAGCGCCGTTCCGATCCCTTTGCACCGGGAATCTATGGCGACATAGAAATTATCTATTTCAATGCTGTCCTCTTTCAGATAAAGGTCGATGGAACCGACCGCTTCATCAGAGCATAGGGCCACGATGGGACGGAAGGCCGGATTTTCGAATTTAGCTTGGGTGTAGGGTTGCTTCTGTTTCGCGAATTCCTCGCTGACTTCCTTGTCTGCCTGGGCGGATAAAGACAGATAGGCACTGCGGTTCTCGGCGTTCACCCAGTCCACTCTGACGTCGGAAGGCGTTTCATAAATCCGCGTCGGCACAAAGGTTCCGGGAGGGGCCGCGTACAACTCCAATACATCCAGGCTGAAATCGTTCGATCCCAGATAGGAAATAATCGGCTGCGGAATTTCACAATCTTCGGGCCAAATGAATTTTATGAAATCCTGGCCATTTTTTTGGTGCTCTGATTTCAAATAAGCTTCCGTCTCCACGAATTCAGCGAAGGTGGGGACGCGATGGAAAATCACATAATTTTCGATGTGCATGAAAAAAGCTTCTTCATTGCGATTGTGCGTGTACAGAGAGGTTTCTTTGGCTATGGACTTGCTGTGTTCGATATCCTTGAAAGAAAAGGTCATTTTTGGACTCCTTAAAAAGAAAAATTGATGCAGGCTTCAAGATATGATAGCATAGGAAAGGAATTTGTTACAATAAGCCGAAACAGGATAAGCGGCGGAATCGCTGGAAACACATGCCAAAAGCAGCGGCGTGTGCTCCGCGTTCGACCATTATCAAGTGTTTGCGCTTGTGTTTTTTAATAGATAGGAGATATAAATGAGAGATTATCAAAAATTGTACGAGAACATAAAGGCTTTTCATAAATTGAAACCTTGGGACAAAATGAAAGACACGGACGTCGTCGGAATCAAATATTCCGATCGCAAGGAGCCTGTATTCTTTGCTTTGGATGGGCTGGATGAGGACAGCATCGGATTGAGTGTGTTCAGGGATGTTTCGGAATACATCCTCTATTTGGATCTGCTGGAGTCGGAGTTCACGGAAGCGGATGGCATCGGGGAATACACCGAAAAGCTGAAGAACATCAGACTTGAATTCGTCGACCGAAGCAAACTGGAAGAAATCGACTATAACCGCATCCGCACAACGGATGTCAAATTCCGCGGCAAGAAAGCTTGGCCGGAACTGCTGGATTTTACGCCAGGCTTTGTTCCTTGGTCGGCTACCGAAGAGGACATCGCTCTTTTTGAGCGGGTACTGGAGAGCTTTTTGGAAATGTTCCCCACCTACAGCAAACTGGACTTTGACAAGTCCTTTGCGGCAGATGACGTTCCGACTCGCTACTATTACCAAGCAGGAACAAAGGACAGCGTTTGGAAATTGAAAGAAGAACATATCCTCGCGTTCCTGACTGGCGGCGAATTGACGAAAGGCCCATACGATCTGATGCTTTCCCAGTTCGAAATCCGTCGTCTGATGATGGAGAAGAAAACGTTCTTAAGAAACACCTTCGAAGTAGATTTGTTCTATTTACCGCAACCAATCACCTTCAAAGAAGGGGAACGGCCGCGTTTTGTGAAGATGATGGCCATCGCGGATAAGAAATCAGGGGAAGTTCTTCTGGCTACAGTGCTGACTTCCGATAAATCACGCGATATCCAATTCGAACTGTACAAATACCTGTTTGAAGCGAAAGTCTTCCCTGCAAAAATCGAGATGCGCGGCGACAGCGTGTTGGAAACCTACGAAATGTTGGTTCCCTTGTTGGATGAGCTGGACATCGCACACAGCGAAAAGAGCAAACTGCGAAAAATCGAGGCATTCCGCAAAAGCCTTGCGGAAGATATCTTCTAATGAAACAGCCCGTTTTTCTGAAATAAGCATCATAAAAAACAAAACAATTTTGCGTTCCGTAAAATTGTTTTGTTTTTTGTTTTTTTCAAAATAAATGGTAAAATGGTTAAGAAGAAAAGACAACGAACTAATGCACGCCTCAGAGCTTATTTTGTTCCAGATAAAGGGGTTTTTATGTGTTCAACCAAGAAAATGTGAAGTTATTGACGAATACAGAGTTAAAGGTATACGAATACATCGTGCAGCATGCCCAAAAAGTCATCCGTATGAGTGTTCGTGAGATCGCATCCGAGACCCATGTATCGCCGGCGACGGTTACGCGGACAATCAGCAAGTTGGGTTTCGAAAATATCTGGGAGTGCAAATTGCATCTGAAGGAAATGGATAACCGCAAACACAATAAGAAGGTGTTTGAAACTTCCGAAATCGTTGAAGAGTTTTTCAGTCGTTCCATGCAATCCGAATATGAGGAAAAAATCCACTCCGCAGTTGAGTTGATAGCAAATTCCGACGTTGCCGTTTTCTTTGGCATCGGCACGTCTGGATTGGTTGCTGCCTATGCATCCCGACAGTTTTCAAACCTGGGTCAAAGCACCTTCCATATCCAAGACCCCTATTATCCATTCCATTTGATCAGCAGACAATATACAAACACAGTAGCGATTGTTTGTTCCGTTTCCGGAGAAACAGAAATCATGTTAAGAAAAGTGGGCGATTTGAAGAGTCTGGGGAGCAAAATCATCAGCATCACAAATTCCTCCACCAATTCATTGGCAAGGCAATCAGATATCAACCTCGCTTATCACCTGACTCCTGAATATGTCGATGAAGAGGTAAACGTGACTTCCCAATTACCGGCCGTGTTTTTGATTGAAACACTGGCAAGACGCAATTATAACTACATGCAACAAATGCATAACAACAAGCTATAGCAGAGCCCTGAATTGAAACAAATCGTTTCTTTTCTGAAACAGCATTCCAAAAGCTGATTATTGTTCCTTTAATGCATGTAACTGTTTACATTTCGTTCACAAACTCTATAATAAACTTATATTGAAAAACAGAAAGCGCATTCGCAATCTGGAAACGAATCTTTTTGAAAAGAAGAGAGTTCGCTTTTGAAAATCATGTAACCGCTTTAAGGTAGTCGGCTTCCTGAGTGGAAATCGATAGGGAAGGAATGAGAGTATGTATCATAAGAAATTGAAACCGTTTAAAGAAGATTTTTTATGGGGGTCCGCAACCAGCGCGTATCAAGTTGAAGGCGCTTGGAACGAAGACGGAAAAGGACCATCTGTTCAGGATGTGAAGGAAATCGTTCCCGATACTTCTGATTTTAAAGTAGCTACTGACCATTACCACCACATGCAGGAAGATATCGCATTGTTGGCTGAGATGGGTTTCAAAACCTATCGCTTCTCGATTTCATGGTCACGAGTCATCCCGGATGGTGATGGAGAAGTCAATCCGAAAGGTCTTCAGTTCTATAGCGATTTGATTGATGAATGTCTGAAATACGGTATCGAACCATTAGTGACGGTCTACCACTTTGACTTGCCGCAAGGACTTGCTGAAAAAGGTGGCTGGGAAAACCGTGCCACAATCGATGCTTTTGTCCGCTACTGCGATGTCCTCTTCGATAACTTAGGAGACCGCGTCAAATTATGGCTGACGATCAATGAACAAAACATGATGATTCTTCACGGCGCTGCAGTCGGTACAGGTGAAAGCACTTTGAAATCCTTGTACCAACAAAACCACCACATGCTTGTTGCGCAAGCGATGGTGATGAACAACTGCCACGAAAAATTACCGCATGTGAAAATCGGACCGGCACCGAACATATCGGCCGTCTATCCGAAATCGAACAACCCAGCGGATGTCCAAGCAGCCGATCTGTATACCGCAATCCGTAACTGGCTTTATCTTGATATCGCCGTGTATGGTGTATACAATCACCAAGTGTGGGCTTACCTGGAAGAAAATGAAGCCCTGCCTGATATGGAACCGGGTGATTTGGAGATACTGAAATCCGCGGAATGTGATTTCATCGCCTTCAACTACTACAACAGCTCGACTGTTCAAGCCTATCCAGCCGGAACGGAACGCGCAACAGGCAAAAAAGATCAGCAATTATCAGATAGCCAAGAAGGATTCTTCGCAGGATCCGACAATGAGCATCTTCCTTATACTGAATTCGGTTGGCAGATCGACCCTACTGGATTCCGCACGACGATTAACCAAATTTACTCTCGTTATCGTAAACCCCTGATCGTTACTGAAAACGGTTTAGGTGGTATTGATAAGCTGGAAGATGGGAAGGTCCATGATAACTATCGGATCGACTATCTCCGCAACCATATCGAACAGATGAACCTGGCAGTTACGGATGGAGCAGATGTGTTCGGTTATTGCACCTGGAGTGCGATTGATCTCATCAGCACCCACCAAGGGTTCCGCAAGCGTTATGGCTTTGTTTACGTCAACCGGGAAGACTTCGATCTCAAAGATCTGAAGAGATACCGGAAAGATAGTTTCTATTGGTATAAAGGAGTGATCGCGTCAAACGGAGGAAAACTGGAAGGTTAGAGGTAGAAAGCAAGAATAGTTTTTCGCACCATCCATTGTTGATAAAGAACAGCGGCAAGTGAATGCGGAAAACGAAGGCCCATTGTTCTGAGACTGACTGGCAGAATCCGGACAAGCAATCATATCAATTTATTTTACTGTTTTCGAAGACGGCACGCTGTCTTCACAAGTGTTCCTAACAGAGGAGGATTTTATTATGGATAAATTCTTAGAATTTTTAGAAGGAAAATTGGGTCCTATAGCGTATAAATTAAATGCAAACCGTTACTTATCGGCAATTAAAGAAGGTTTCTTCGGAGCGATGTCACTATTGATCATCGGTTCCATGTTCCTATTAGTTGCTAACTTACCAATTCCAGGATACGCTGATTTCATGGCAGGTGTTTTCGGCGCTGACTGGACACAATTCTTCATGGTTCCATTCGATATGACCATGAACATCATGACAATCTTCGTTATGATCGGGATGGCGAAAGATTTATGCAAAACCTATGGAATTGATGATGTAGCAGGGATTATTTATGCGCTTGTTGGATTCCTTATTTTGACACCGTCAATCTTAAGCACCGATAATGCAGCAGGAATCCCAATGGGAAACTTGAGTGCTAGCGGATTGTTCTTAGGTATGATGAGTACTGTTTTGGCAGTTGAAATTGTACGTTTCGTTTTGGGCAGAGGATGGACAATCAAAATGCCAGATTCGGTTCCTGCAAACGTTGCGAGATCATTTGATGCCTTAATACCTGGCTTGTTTGTTATCTTGGTATTCGATATTTTGAAATTGATTTTTGCTATGACATCATTTGAAACAGCCCAAGCATTCATTTTTGAAATTATTCAAGCACCATTGACTAGTATTGGTGCCACGTTACCAGCGACAATCCTTGTAGTCATCTTAGAAACACTATTGTTCTCATTCGGCTTGCATGGTCCAAATATCTTGGGTGCGGTAATGAACCCAATTTGGTTGACACTGACTGCTGAAAATGCTAGTGCATATGCAGCAGGAGAAGTATTACCAAACATCGTCAATGCTCAATTCTATGCAAATTTCATTAAAATTGGTGGTGCTGGAGCAACTTTTGGACTAGCGTTATTGTGTTTATTCGTTGCAAAATCGAGCCAATTCAAAACGTTGGGTAAGTTAGCAATCGGACCCGCAATATTTAACATCAACGAACCGTTGATCTTTGGTATGCCAATCGTATTGAATCCTATCTTGATGATTCCATTCATTTTGTCACCGGTAGTCATGACTACCTTAACGTATATCTTGATGAACATTGGCTTGATTCCACTTACAAATGGGGTAAACATACCTTGGACTACACCACCAATTATTTCTGGATTCCTTATAAGCGGCTGGCAAGGTGCTGTATGGCAAGTAATCGAAATGGGCTTAAGTGCTTTAATCTTCTACCCATTCTTCAAATTGGAAGATAACAAAGCTTACCAAATCGAAATGGGTCAAATCGAAGCTGATGAATCAGGCAACGTAGTAGCATAATCATATAACGTCAAAATGAGCCCCTTTCATAGGGGCTCAAATTAGATATAAGGATGGGGAAATATTATGGCAGACAAAACAATCATGTTAGTATGTGCAGCTGGGATGAGCACCAGCTTACTTGTATCAAAAATGCAAAAAGCGGCGGTGGCACAAGGATTGGACGCTGATATTTTCGCAGTATCCGCTTCAGAAGCAGACGCACATTTGGCTAAGCAAAAAATCGACGTCCTGATGTTGGGACCTCAAGTCAAATACATGAAGAAACAATTCGAAGATAAAGTTGCCGGCACTGACACAAAAATGGATGTCATCAACATGCAGGACTACGGCATGATGAACGGCGAAAAAGTATTGAAAACAGCTCTTACTTTAATGGGCGAATAATAACAACACTGAAGGAGTAACTCTAATGGCAGAACCAAAAAACCTGGATGTCATCATGCAGTTGATCATGCATGGGGGCGATGCAAAAGGAAATGCGATTGAAGCGATCGAAGCGGCAAAAGCAGGAGACTTTGCATTAGCAAACGAAAAAATCAGTGAATCGGAAAAAGCATTGGTGGAAGCCCACCATGCGCAGACCGGTCTGTTGACACAAGAAGCATCAGGCGATGCAGTGGAATTGTCCTTATTGATGGTCCACGGACAAGATCACTTGATGACGTCCATCGCATTCAAAGACTTGGCGAAAGAAATCGTCGAAATCTATGAGAAAATCGCAAAATAGTCACTGATCACCAAACATAGATGGACCATAAATCGCTCATATGATTTATGGTCCATTTTGCATTTTTAAAATCAAAAACAAACTAAACAGAAAGCGGGTCATGATATGCAACACAAAAAAATGAAGGATTTTCCGGAAGACTTTTTATGGGGCTCTGCCTCGGCCGCCTATCAAGTCGAAGGGGCTTGGGATGAAGATGGGAAAGGCGTATCTGTCTGGGATACCTTTGTCAGGATTCCTGGCAAGACTTTTAAAGGCACGAACGGGGATGTAGCGGTTGATCACTACCACCGGTTCAAAGAGGATGTTGCGCTGATGGCTGAACAAGGGCTGAAGGCTTACCGTTTTTCGATTGCGTGGAGCCGGATTTTCCCTCACAACATGCAGGAAGTGAACGAAAAAGGTCTGCAGTTCTATGACGATCTGATCGATGAATTGCTGGCGAATCATATTGAACCGGTTGTCACGTTGTATCATTGGGATATCCCGCAGTATCTGCAGGATGAATATCTGGGCTGGGAATCCCGTCAGGTAATCGAAGACTTTACAACTTATTCAGAAACCGTGTTCCGGAGATATGGTGATCGGGTCAACTATTGGGTAACATTGAATGAACAAAATGTCTTCATTTCCCATGGCTACTTGATGGCCACCCATCCGCCGGCAGTGAAAGATCCGAAACGGATGTACCAAGCCAACCATCATGCAAATTTAGCGAATGCATCGGCCATCAAAAAATACCGTTCGCTTGGATTTCAAGGGAAAATCGGTCCGAGTTTCGCTTATTCGCCAGGTTATCCTATTGATGCCAGGCCCGAGAATGTTTTGGCGGCAGAGAACTTCGATGAACTGAATGCTTATTTTTGGATGGATGTCTATGCCAAAGGGGAATACCCTTCGGTCATCTGGAATTGGTTGGAAGAAAATGATCTGTTGCCTGAAACATTGCCGGAAGATTTTGAGGTATTGAAAGCCGGCAAACCGGATTTCATGGGTGTGAATTATTATCAGACAGCAACTGTTGCCGCGAATCCATTGGATGGCGTCGGTATCGGGACCCCGAACTATTCCGGTGAAAAGGGAAGTACGGAAAGAGGCGGAATTCCAGGCGTCTTCAAAGAAGTGCTGAATCCATTTGTTGAAAAAACCAACTGGGATTGGGATATCGATCCAGTTGGTCTACGGATTGCCTTGCGTCGGATAAACAGCCGCTACGGATTGCCGATATTGATAACCGAAAATGGATTGGGCGAATACGACAAGCTTGAGGACGGAGAGATCCATGACCAGTACCGGATTGACTATTTGAACGACCACGCCAAAGCGGTCCAGGAAGCCATCACGGATGGGGTTACAGTACTTGGCTATTGTACTTGGAGCTATACCGATCTGTTGAGTTGGTTGAATGGCTATCAAAAGCGGTATGGTTTTGTTTATGTGGACCGCGATGAAGACAGTCCGAAAGAGTTGAAACGTTACAAAAAGGCCAGTTATTACTGGTATAAAGAGCTTATTGAAAAAAACGGCAAGAACTTGAAGTAGGGTCTTGCCTTCGCGGAAGCAAAAAGAAAGCGATTTGCTGAAAACGTTTGTAAAATTATGTAAGTGCTTGCGACAAACGCTATCATGTGTGTTATAATAATTGCATATTAAATTATATTTATGGATGGAGAGAATGAATATGGCAGATAAAACAATCATGTTAGTATGTGCAGCTGGAATGAGCACCAGCTTACTTGTGTCAAAAATGCAAAAAGCGGCGGTGGCACAAGGATTGGACGCTGATATTTTCGCAGTATCCGCTTCAGAAGCAGATGCGCACTTGGCTAAGAAAAAAATCGACGTCCTGATGTTGGGACCTCAAGTTAAATACATGAAAAAACAATTCGAAGATAAAGTTGCCGGCACTGACACAAAAATGGATGTCATCAACATGCAGGACTACGGCATGATGAACGGCGAAAAAGTATTGAAAACAGCTCTTACTTTGCTGGGCGAATAATTAAGAAGACTAAGGAGTTTATAACATGGCAGAACCAAAAAACCTGGATGTCATCATGCAGTTGATCATGCATGGGGGCGATGCAAAAGGAAATGCGATTGAAGCGATCGAAGCGGCAAAAGCAGGAGACTTTGCATTAGCAAACGAAAAAATCGGCGAATCGGAAAAAGCATTGGTGGAAGCCCACCATGCGCAAACCGGTCTGTTGACACAAGAAGCATCAGGCGATGCAGTGGAACTGTCGTTATTGATGGTCCACGGACAAGATCATTTGATGACTTCCATCGCATTCAAAGACTTGGCGAAAGAAATCGTCGAAATCTACGAGAAAATCAGTAAATAATTAATCAAATGCAAGTGGATATTCGGCGGAAACCGGATATCCGCTTTTTTATTCGCGGTTTTTTGGATCGCACTCTAATGAAGGAATGCATAAACGAAATCATTTATTCGGCGCTCTGGATTTTTATCTGCTAAAAAGTGTTGACAACAGGAGGTGCCTGGTGGTAGTATTTAGAAGTTGTCCACGGGAGCAAAGAAAATAATTGAAAAAAATTGTTGACATGCAATCGTATGGGTGATAAGATATAAAAGTTGCTGCTTCGAGCGGTCGTCAGTAAACATTTTTGAAAAATATTTCAAAAATAGCTTGACGGATAAACGAAGCCGTGCTAATATGAGTAAGCAATCACGTAACGCGTGATACACGATTGACCTTTGAAAACTGAATAAAGAATGAACGAACCAAATGTGCAAGGAGCTTAGACTTCGGTCGAAGCAAACGAAGACGATACTTAGTATCGCAAACATAAAGTCAGCAAGAAATTAAGAGCTATCAGCTT
>MUZD01000027.1 GCA_002155105.1 Sedimentibacter sp. SX930
AGTGGAAGCAAGCTTCCATAGAAAAGACCGTTCGACTTGCATGTATTAGGCACGCCGCCAGCGTTCGTCCTGAGCCAGGATCAAACTCTCATGTAAATGTGGACTCTTGTACAGAAATCCTACATGTTAAGCTGATAGCTCTTAATTTCTTGCTGACTTTATGTTTGCGATACTAAGTATCGCCTTCGTTTGCTTCGACCGAAGTCTAAGCTCCTTGCACATTTGGTTCGTTCATTCTTCATTCAGTTTTCAAAGGTCTAATGTGTCGCACGCTCTCACGTGACAACTTTTATATTATATCTCATCCGCTAATGCTTGTCAACAATTATTTTAAAATAATAAATCAACTTAACGCGAGACAACTACTATATAATACCACCAAACGCCCGCCGAGTCAATGTTTTTTTGAAACATTTTTTCAAGAACACGTTCAGCAACTTTTATATAATACCATCTCAATAATGAGATTGCAATACCTTTTATAAAGTTTTTTATTTTTTATAAAAGTCCATTTTGATCATCCAAAAAGAAGATAAAAATAGCCTGCTTTCATAAGCAAGCACTGCTTAATATAAGCCACCTGTCGGGTTCGAACCGACGACCTCCACCTTACCATGGTGGCGCTCTACCTGCTGAGCTAAGGCGGCAACTATTGATTTTGATAAAAACTCCGCAAGTAGGACTCGAACCTACGACATCATGATTAACAGTCATGCGCTACTACCAACTGAGCTATTGCGGAATAAATCTGCAAACAAAAAAAAGCGCGGCAACGTCCTACTCTCACAAAGGGAAACCCTTCACTACAATCGGCGCTAAGAAGCTTAACTTCTGTGTTCGAGATGGGAACAGGTGTGACCTTCTTGCCATCGTCACCGCACATTTTTAAAG
>MUZD01000028.1 GCA_002155105.1 Sedimentibacter sp. SX930
GGAGTTCTCTTTTAAGGGGAAGTACTCAAGTGGCTGAAGAGGCGCCCCTGCTAAGGGTGTAGGTCGTTAACGCGGCGCGAGGGTTCAAATCCCTCCTTCTCCGTAGCTTTATCGCAAAGAATAAAAGATTGGTCCGTTGGTCAAGCGGTTAAGACACCGCCCTTTCACGGCGGTAACACGGGTTCGATTCCCGTACGGATCATTGTTTCCAGTATTATGGAGGTTTAGCTCAGCTGGGAGAGCGTCTGCCTTACAAGCAGAATGTCGGCGGTTCGATCCCGTCAACCTCCATTACATTATTTATTTTCAATCTTATGGTCCGTTGGTCAAGCGGTTAAGACACCGCCCTTTCACGGCGGTAACACGGGTTCGATTCCCGTACGGATCATCATCCTAGCTGTTGCGGCTCTAGCTGCTTAACGGAGTGGATACTAATGGGCGTCAGTTCCAACCAATCAATCTCAATCTTAATAATATTTTCAACCTTACGGTCCGTTGGTCAAGCGGTTAAGACACCGCCCTTTCACGGCGGTAACACGGGTTCGATTCCCGTACGGATCATCATCCTAACTGTTGCGGCTCTAGCTGCTTAATGGACAGGATATGAATGGAACTCAGCTCCATCCAATCAATTTTCATCGTAATAATATTTTCAACCTTATGGTCCGTTGGTCAAGCGGTTAAGACACCGCCCTTTCACGGCGGTAACACGGGTTCGATTCCCGTACGGATCATTGTTTCCAGCATTATGGAGGTTTAGCTCAGCTGGGAGAGCGTCTGCCTTACAAGCAGAATGTCGGCGGTTCGATCCCGTCAACCTCCATTGGTTCCGTGGTGTAGGGGTCAACATGCCTGCCTGTCACGCAGGAGAT
>MUZD01000037.1 GCA_002155105.1 Sedimentibacter sp. SX930
TAGTGAAGGGTTTCCCTTTGTGAGAGTAGGACGTTGCCGCGCATTTATATCATGGAGGTTTAGCTCAGCTGGGAGAGCGTCTGCCTTACAAGCAGAATGTCGGCGGTTCGATCCCGTCAACCTCCATTTACGAGTTATTAGCTCAGTTGGTAGAGCATCTGACTTTTAATCAGAGGGTCGCAGGTTCGAGCCCTGCATAACTCATTTGCGGGTGTGGCGGAATTGGCAGACGCACTAGATTTAGGATCTAGCGCCGCA
>MUZD01000011.1 GCA_002155105.1 Sedimentibacter sp. SX930
ACGACACCGTTCGACATGCGCGTATTGTCGGAGATGGATCGTTTCCACTTGGCACAGGATGCGGCCAACGCCGTCTATGGCGAAGAAGCGGCAGCCTTCTCGCAACGGATGACGGAAACGGTGGACTACCATCACCGCTTCATCCGCGAGAACGGCGATGACATCCCGGAAGTCATGGAATGGAAATGGGAAGCTTTGAAACAGGCTGTTCCTCAGCGTTAAAGTGGTGCCGATCTATTTGGCAAACCCGATCTCTGTCGATAAAGAGAAATATAAGGCAGAGCTGATCGATACGGAATATCACACAGAAGAAGATTTAGCACAATAAACAAAATGCACAAAGAAGGGGCGGCCTCAAAATGAGGCCGCCCCTTCTTCATGTTCAGGCAAGCGTTCTGTTGGAAATTTGTTCGGGGTGGTAGATGAGACTGTTGTCCTCCGGCCGGCAGCAGCCTCACCGGAGGAACACACCCGATCCGGCCATTCAACTCCGGTCAGCAGGCACCCTAGCTACTTCCTCAAAAACCCAAGCATCATAAGGCTGCAGCTGGATGCGTTTTTCGATAGACAGCTGCTCCGAATTCGTCAGCAGCGGCTGCCATTTTTTGTTGGACACTCTTGTCGGCAGGTCGATTTGGCAGGATTTCCGGCTCAAATTTGTCAGAACGAGCACCTGTTTCGTCTCCGACTTGCGCAAATAAGCGAAGACCTGCGGATGGTTTTTCAGAATCAGTTCGAAGGTGCTCTCGGAAAATACGGGCTGCTCCTTCCGCAAGCGGATCAGTTGCTTGTAATGGCTCAAAACAGATTTTTCATCCTTTTCTTGATCGGCGATGTTTACATGCGCGGTGTTTCTGTTCACTGCCATCCAAGGCAGCAGCTCGGAAAAGCCGCCGAACATCCCGCCTTCCCACTGCAGCGGGGTGCGCGAATGGTCCCGGGTCCAATGGGTGACGTTGCGCAACGCTTCTTCCGGGGACGAGCCGCTATCCAAGAGAATCCGATAGAGATTGTGCGAATCCTGGGCATCGACTTGCTCCATCGACTCGAAAGCGAAATTGGTCATGCCTATTTCCTGGCCTTGATAAATGAAGGGCGTCCCTTTCAGCAGCATGTACATCGTCGCGATCGCTTTGGCGGATTTCGGTGATTCATCCCCCAAAATCGAAGCGATCCGCGGATTATCGTGGTTCTCCACATACAGGGCGTTCCATCCGTTCGATCCCAAGTCCTTCTGCCAACGTGAAAGCACCTTTTTGAATCCCAACAGATTGAGCCGTTCCGCACCAGGCTGGCCTTCGCGTACATTATGCTCCAACTCGAAGATCATGTTCAAGTAGCCGTCCTCTTTGGTCCAATTCACGGCTTTTTTGCTGGAGACGCCGCTCGCTTCTCCGACAGTCATGATGGGGTACGCATCAAAAATTTCCTTCAGCTCCTGCATATAGACTTCGATTCCCGAGACATTCATGAAGGGTGCCCAAGGATTGTCGGTGATTTTGAAATCCCACGGTTCTTTCTGGATATGGCTGATCGCATCCAGACGGAAGCCGTCGATGCCCAAGTCCAGCCACCAGCGGATCATCCGGTAGATTTCCTCCCGCACTTGCGGGTTTTTCCAATTCAGATCGGGCTGTTCCGGAGCGAAGACATGGAAAAAGGCCTGACCCGACCGGTCGTCGTAAGTCCAAGTCGAGCCGCCAAAGAAACTTTTCCAAGCGTTCGGCATCTTGTTTTCCGTCGCATCCGCCCACAAATAATAATCGCGGTACGGGTTGCTTTTGCCTTTCTTTGCTTCCAAGAACCAGGGATGCTGATCGCTCGTATGGTTCACGACCAAATCCATGATGATTTTGATGCCTGCCGCATGGGCTTTGTCCAATAATTCCTCGAAATCGGCCATCGTCCCGAAATCGGGATGGATGTCCTGGTAATCGGAAATGTCATAGCCGTTGTCGACATTCGGCGAAGCATAGACTGGGTTCAACCAGATGAAATCCACGCCCAATGACTTCAGATAAGGAAGCTTTTCGATGATCCCCTGCAGGTCGCCGATGCCGTCGTGGTTGGCATCCCGGAAACTCCGGGGATAGATCTGATAGCCTACCGCGTTTTTCCACCATCTGTTCATGCTTTCACCTTCACCACAAAAGCTTGCCAAGGCTTCAGCTGCAGGTCCTTCAGATCGTTAAGCACCATCTCATAATTCTGGATGATCACTTCGGCGATCTCATCCTCAACCGAGAACGGCTGCGTCTCATCGGAAAAATTGGTCACGACCAGCCAACGTTCGCCGTCATATTCCCGGTAATAGCTGATGACTTCTTCGACCGTATCCACTAGGTCAAATTCGCCCCAAATCATGATCGGATGCTCTTTGCGCAGGCGGATCAGTTTTTGGTAGGTATAAAAGATCGAATCCGGATCCGCCAATACAGCCTCAGCATTGATATCCGTATAATTTTCATTCAAGCCGATCCAAGGCGTTCCGGTCGTAAATCCGCCGTGCAGCGAAGCGTTCCATTGCATTGGGCGGCGGGCATTGTCGCGGCCTTTGGTATTGATCGAAGCCAGGATTTCCTCTTCGGAATAGCCTTTCGCCAAGCGCTCGTGGTACATGTTGATCGTTTCGATGTCCCTTGCTTCCGCGATGGATGTGATTGGTGTGTTGGTCATGCCGATTTCTTCGCCTTGATAGATGTAGGGCGTGCCTTTCATCATGTGCAACAGAATCGCCAGCATTTTGGCGCTTTCCGCGCGGTATTCTTGGTCATTGCCCCAGCGCGAAAGCATCCGCGGCAAATCGTGGTTGTTCCAGAACAGGGAGTTCCAGCCGTCCTGCCCGAGTTCGGTCTGCCATTTCGCCAGAATCCGTTTCAGTTCGGCGACCCGCATCGGCTGCAGATCCCACTTTTCGCCGTCCGGTTTTTGGTCCAAGCCGATATGTTCGAATTGGAAAACCATGGACAATTCGTTGCGTTCAGGAGCGGAATACAATTTGGCGATTTCGGGGGTCGCTCCCCAAGTTTCGCCGACAGTCAGCAGATCATGGTTGCCGAAAGTCGCTTGCTGCATTTCCTGCAGGAATTCATGCAGCTGCGGTCCGTTTCCGGTGATGCCCTTTTCGGGGATTTTTCCGATCAGGTCGATGACGTCCATGCGGAAGCCGCCGATGCCTTTAGCGATCCAGCGGTTCATCATCGCGTAGATTTCCTGGCGCATAGTCTTATTTTGCCAGTTCAGATCCGGCTGTTTTTTGCTGAAAAGATGCAAGTAATACTGTCCGCTCGCCGCATCCCATTCCCATGCCGGTCCGGAGAAAGCCGATCCCAACCCGTTCGGCACGCCTCCATCTGCGGCAGGGTCCGCCCAAACATAATAGTCGCGGTACGGATTGTCTTTGCCTTTTTTGGCTTCGACGAACCAAGCGTGCTCGTCAGAAGTGTGGTTGACCACCAAATCCATCACCACTTTGATGTTGCGCTTGTCTGCCTCCGCGATGAAATGTTCCATCTCCTCCATCGTGCCGAACTCATCAAGAATGGCTTCGTAATCGGAAATGTCATACCCGTTGTCATCGTTCGGCGACTGGTAGACGGGCGAAAGCCAAATCGCCCCGATCCCCAAATTTTCCAGGTAGCCCAATTTTTCGGTCATGCCGGCGATATCGCCGATGCCGTCGCCGTTGCTGTCCTTGAAGCTCCGCGGATAAATCTGATAAACGACAACCTCTTGCCACCAATGTTTTTCCATGCTGCAACCTCATCCCTTAGTCATTTGAGAAAATCTATTGCCATAACTGCCCACCGCAATGTGCAGTTGTTATTCTTTCATCAACACAAATCCTTTGCGTGCCAATTCGACAGATCCGTCCGAAACGTCCGCAAGGTTCGAGAACAAAGCTTTCCCGATCAACTCGACCCTTGCCGAATGTGCGCCGGTATTGAAGGCGCCGCGGATGACCTCGCCGCCCAGCATGCGCTCAAAAATGATCACGCCGGACTCCTCGGATACTTGACGCCAATAGACGGTACCTTCCGAAAGGATTTTTTGCTGCTCTTTGCGGAAGCCGATCAGTTTTTTCACGAATCGGTGCAGATCGCGGTCCTGCTGGTCCTCTTCCCATACCATGCACTTGCGGCAATCCGGATCCATCCCGCCGGTCAAGCCGATTTCATCCCCGTAGTACAGGCAAGGAACACCGGGCTGGATATAGGTGAAGGCCAACGCTTGTTTCATGATGTCCTTGTCCTCGTTGGCTTCAGTCAACAGCCGCGGCGTATCATGGGAATCCAGAATGTTGAACTGCATCTGGTTCGTCTGATCGCGGTAGAGCATCAGCTGGTTGTTCATTTCCGACACCATTTTACTCAATGATAGTTCATTCTTCACGAAATAGCCCATGATCGCATCGGTGAAGGCGTAGTTCATGACTGCATGGAATTCGTCGCCCTGCAGCCAGTTTTGGGAAGAGTGCCAAATCTCGCCGAGAATGTAGAAATCTTTTTTGGCTTCATCGCAGACGATCCGGAATTTTTTCCAAAAAGCGTGGTCGACTTCGTTCGCGACATCCAAACGCCAAGCGTCGATATCGAAGGCCTCGATCCAGTAACGGGCGATGTTCAGCAGATAATCCTGAACTTCCGGATTGGCCGTATTCAGTTTCGGCATATGCGGGTTGGCGGCAAAGACATCGTAGGTGATGTCATAAGCATCCTCGAAATTTTCGCCCCGTTTGTACGAAGCCGGGAACTCATTGATGTGGAACCAATCGACATATTTCGAATCTTCGCCATTCTTAAGCACGTCCTGCCATTGCGGAGAAGAGTCACCGATATGGTTAAAGACGGCATCCAGCATGACTTTTATGCCGCGCCTGTGGCATTCGTCCACGAGTTTTTTGAACGTTTCGGCGTCGCCGAAGGCCGGGTCGATTTTCAGGTAATCGATCGTGTCGTACTTGTGGTTGGAAGAAGCTTCAAAAATCGGGCAGAAATATATCCCGTTTATTCCCAGATCCTCCAAATAATCAAGCTTGTCGATGACCCCCTGCAGGTCGCCGCCAAAGAAGTTCTGTCTATTCGGGTCTTCCGAGCCCCAAGCCAGCGTGCCTTCTGGATCGTTGCTAGGATCCCCGTTGGCGAAACGCTCCGGGAAAATCTGATACCAAATGGTTTCTTTGACCCATTCAGGTGTTTTGTAGCGATCGACTTCATGGAAGAAGGGCATCCGGAAGTAATTATTCGGCATCCGCAAATATTCTTCTTCTAATGGGTAAACACCGTGATCGCCATAGAAGACGGAGATTCCGTCATGGCCTGTTAAGGCGAACGCATAGGATAAGCGTTTTAAAGGTGCGTTCACTTGCACAAACCAGTAATCGTAAAGATCGGTGGAAAGTGTTTTGATCATCTGAAGTGGTTTGCGGAACCACTCCTCTTTGTCCAAAAAATAAGGGTCCCCATAAAGCAGCCCCATCTCTCTAACGTCTCCTCGGGCGGTACGCAAACGGACGTGCATCGTTTCTGGGTCATATAGATAGGCAAACTCGCTTTCGGGACGATGGTAAAGTGCTGAAGTGTTCATAGTAGTATCGGCTCCTTTTCATTCTTTGTTTTCCCACATTGTGGCACATCGCATAATCGGTTGCAAGAACTTTTAGCAATCGGTTGCATTTTATTTTTTGGGCTGGGAATTAGATCTGTTGGCTGGTGAATTGGTTGGAAACCTTGATATGGCTGTATAAGAAAGCTTTTCACAAGCGTTGTTTCTCATCAAAAAAATAAACCGTTTTCTTTTTATGAGAAATAACGCTTGACTATTAAAGCAATCGGTTGCATAATCAGACTTGTAAAGGAAATTCATTTCAAGGGGGACAAGTAAGTGAAGACGAATTGGAAAAAATATTTTGGAAGCGGTTTAATCTTAGGGGCATCTGCTTTAATCTTGGGCGCATGCGGCGGCACAGCTGATACAAGCGACACAGGATCGGCTGAGAACACATCCGGGGAAGTCGTCGTAGAAGGCGATGTCAAATTGTGGGTGGATACGGATCACGTGGAAGTCTTCAAAGGAATCGTGGCTGAATTCGAAAAAGAATTCCCTGAAGTTACGGTTGAAGTGGCAGCAGGAAGCTCAGCGGATGCAAAAAAAGATGTCTCGAAAGATCCAAAAGCGGCTGCCGATGTTTTCATGATGCCGCATGACCAGGTCGGTCAAATGGCTGAAGCCGGTCTGTTGTACCCGAACACAAAATACGCAGATGAAGTAAAAGCAAACAACGTGGAATCGGCTGTGGAAGGCGTAACGTGGAACGATGAGCTTTACGGCTACCCATACGGCGTTGAATCGCAAGTTCTCTACTATAACAAAGCGAAACTTACTGAAGATGATGTGAAGAGCTGGACGACATTGTCTGAAAAAGGCAAAATCGGCACAAACTTTGCTGAAGCCGGAGCCAACTATATCTTCGGACCGCTGTTCATGAGTAACGGCCTTTACTTGTACGGCGAAACCGGTGAAGATCCAAGCGGAACCAATTTCAACAGCGAAAAAGGTGCTGAAGTACTTGCATGGATCGCAGCTCAAAAGAACAATCCAGGCGTGATCCAATCCGGTGCTGAAGCTTTGGCAAACTTGGAAGCAGGCGTTTCCGATGCTTTCCTTTCCGGTCCTTGGTCGAAAAATGATGTCACTAAAGCATTGGGCGAAAACATGGGCGTTGCGGCTTATCCGACAGTCGATTTCGGCAGCGGCGAAGTTCAGATGAAAGCTTTCTTGGGCGTCAAATTGTTTGCCGTAAACCAACAGACAGATGCTCCTTTAGCATCCATGGCTTTGGCGAACTACCTGTCCAACGAAACTTCCCAAATGACTGAATTCCAGGAAATGGGCGTCATCCCATCGAACAAGGTCGTTCAGGCAAATGCGGAAGTGCAAGAAGATGTTGTGGCGAAAGCGGTCATGGAAATGTCCCAATCCACTCACTCAGTCGTAATGCCTAAGGTTCCGGAAATCGTATCCTTCTGGCCAGCAATGGATGCCATCATCAATGATGCATACAAAGGCAACATCACAGAAGCCGAGTACATGGAAAAACTGGACAAATTGGTCGAAGACACATCCAAAGTGACAGAACCAGAAGAAGAAAAAGAATAACAAAAATTAAAAGGGAGGGCGAAAGATCACGCATCTTTCGTCCCTCTTATTTAAATCATGAAAGTGAGTGGGGAAGCCATGTTCAAGAAAAAAAGTTACGGCCAGCAGATGACCTTTCAGGAATTGTTCAAAGAAGGGGACGTCGCAACAAAACTTTCCTTTGTTGTCATGGGAGCTGCCAATCTTGCCAATAAACAATACTTAAAGGGTCTTATTTTCCTGTTTTCGCAGATCGCCTTCTTCTACTGGCTGATCCGCAATGGTCTGCACGCGCTGTCCATGTTGGCGACGTTGGGTACTCAGGGGCAAGGGCTCGTTTTTGATGAACGCTTGGGGATTGAAGTGCTGCAAGAGGGCGACAACTCGATGTTACTGCTATTATTCGGCATTGCTGCCATTGTAATTTGTGTGCTCCTTGTTGGTTTGTACATCATCAATCTGAAAAGCGCGCGGCATATCCATGAACTTAAAGCAGCGGATGAAAAGATTCCGAGCACGATGGATGATTTGGCGAGTCTGCTGAATGAACGCTTCTACCTTACCCTGATGACGATTCCGTTGTTGGGCGTGCTGTTGTTCACAGTCCTGCCGCTGCTTTACATGATCTCGATCGCCTTCACAAACTATGACCACACGCATCTGCCGCCGAAAAACCTCTTTACCTGGGTCGGCTTGGTGAACTTCGGAAACGTCATTTCCGGAAATATGGCAGACACCTTCTTCCCGGTTTTGGGCTGGACGCTGATCTGGGCGACGCTGGCGACGGTCACTTGCTTTTTCTTCGGCATCCTGCTGGCACTTTTGATCAACACCAAAGGCCTGAAATTCAAAGGCGTTTGGCGCACGATTTTCGTCATCACGATGGCAGTGCCGCAGTTCATCTCGCTGCTGGTTATGCGCAATCTGTTGAATGGCGCGGGTCCCATCAACGCAACGCTGCTGAACCTGGGCCTGATCGATTCGGCAATTCCGTTTTTGACGGATCCGATTTGGGCAAAAATTACGGTCATCGTCGTCAATATGTGGATCGGTATTCCGGCAACGATGTTGGTTTCGACGGGGATCATCCAAAACCTGCCGACCGATCAGATCGAGGCGGCACGGATCGATGGCGCCAATAAACTGCAGATTTTCCGGAACATCACATTCCCGCAAATTCTGTTCGTCATGATGCCCGCGTTGATCCAACAATTCATCGGCAACATCAACAACTTCAACGTCATTTTCCTGCTGACCGGCGGCGGACCTTCGAATTCCGACTTTTACGGAGCGGGTTCGACGGATTTGCTGGTTACGTGGCTGTACAACTTGACGGTCAACACGATGGACTACAACTTGGCGTCCGTCATCGGTATCCTGATCTTCATCCTGTCCGCAGCGTTCAGTCTGCTGGCCTACACAAGAACGAATTCATTCAAGGAGGGCTAAAAAATGGCAAAAGCAAAGAAAACAACAGGATACAAAGCGCAGCGGCGGTATTCGCTGGCTGCAGTCTACGCCATCCTGGCTGTCCTGTCGGTCGTTTGGCTGTTCCCTATCGTATGGATCGTTTTGACCAGCTTCCGGGCAGAGGGCGGGGCGTTCGTTCCGTACATCATTCCAAAATCATTCACTTTGGAAAACTACAGGATTCTGCTGCAGAACACCACCGGAAATTATCCGTTTGTGCGCTGGTTCCTGAACACGCTGTTCGTTTCCGTGATCAGCTGCATCCTGTCGACTTTCATCACGATCGCGATGGCATACGCACTGTCGCGCCTGCGCTTCAAGATGCGGAAACCGTTCCTGAAAGTCGCGTTGGTCCTGAACATGTTCCCCGGATTCATGAGCATGATCGCCGTGTACTACATCCTGAAAGCCCTGAACCTGACGGAAAGCCTGCTTGCTTTGATTCTGGTCTATTCCGCGGGCTCCGCACTGGGCTTCTACATCGCCAAAGGATTCTTCGATACAATCCCGATGGCGCTGGATGAATCGGCCATGATCGACGGCGCAAACAAATGGCAGATTTTCACGAAAATCACGCTGCCGTTGTCCAAACCAATCATCGTGTACACGTCTTTGCTGGCCTTCATGGGGCCGTGGATGGACTTCATCTTCGCAAAAATCATCATGGGCGACAACATCCCGAACTACACGATAGCGATCGGCCTGTTCACGATGATGACCCGCACAACCGCCAACTCGCTGTTCATGGCGTTCACCGCGGGCTGCGTGCTGATCGCCATCCCGATCACGATCCTGTTCATCTTCATGCAACGCTTCTACGTGGAAGGCGTGACTTCCGGATCAGTCAAAGGATAAAAATGTATAGCGAAAAAGCCCAAAAGGCGCTCTTGGTGGAGCGCCTTTTGGGCATTTCTGCGTTTTGTGGGGTTGGCGTGGAGCGATTTTGTCGTGTAAACATGGATACTGCTTGGTTATCCATGTTCTGGTCGGCATTCGGGCTCGAAAAGATGAATACTTTAGAAGAATTTATCTTTTTGGGTGCTTTTGAGCGTTAAAAGATGAATAACTCGCAGATATCCGTTCTATCACCATCAACAGGTGTTGTGCTAAAATCTAGCTATACAAATATACCGATAAATAAACAGACAACAGAGGATACCCCATGAGCGAAAAACTATTAAAAGATCTATTTTTTAAGGAATATTATTTCTCGGATTTTTATTTTTTTAATGTAGGATACGAGAAATGCCAGAGTGGGCATCGATTTGGCCCTTCGTTACGGGACAACTACATCGTGCATTTTGTGATCAGCGGAAAAGGGCGGTATACCGTGAACGATACAACGCATCATTTGGGCGCGGGTGATTTTTTTCTGATCCGTCCGAATGAACTGGTCGATTACGAAGCGGATGCGCAAGATCCATGGGAATACTATTGGATAGGCTTTTCGGGCACCAAAGTGAAAGAAATCCTGCATACGAACGGGATCGGAGCCAAAGACTATATCGGTCAAGTTGGCGCACAAAAAGGGTTGCAGGGGAAATTCGCGCATTTCATGGAATCCGATTTTTTTGATGATGCCAAAAAACTGGCGAATCAGGCGCTCTTCTATGACATTTTTTCGTTCTTCAAAATCCATAATGAAAATATGGAAATGGGGGTCCCCGTCAGCCGAACGAAAAAATACAGCGAAGCCTTTTTGTTGTATGTGGAAAATAATTATTATCGCGAGGATCTGGCGATCGAAGAAATTGCGAAATCGATGTACCTCCACCCGTCCTATTTCAGCCAGGTGATCAAAGAGGAGTTGGGCTTGACCGCACTCAAATATTTGAACCTGTACCGCATGAACAAAGCCAGCCAACTGTTGAAAACGACGGAATTGTCGGTGGAGGAAATAGCAAGCGCAGTAGGATACCAGAACCGGCACTCTTTTACACGGGCCTTCAAAAACAGATTCCAAAGTTCCCCAACACGGTATAAGCTCGAAAAATAAGACCTAAAAAATTGTACCCTGCAGCTAAAACCATGCCCTTCTTATTCAGTGAGAATAGCCTATACTGAAGACATCAAAAGGAAAAGGAGCATGGACATGGTCAAAATTTGTTTTATCGGTGCAGGCAGCACAATCTTCGCAAAAAATGTTTTAGGGGACGCGATGTTGACGCCGAGTCTCCAGGATGCAGAAATCGCATTGTACGATATTGATGAAAAACGCTTAAAAGAATCCGAACTGATGCTACAGACCATCAACAAAAACTCGAATCAAAACCGCGCAAAAATAAAATCTTTCAGCGACAGAAAAGAAGCCTTGAAAGATGCGAATTTCGTCATCAATGCGATCCAAGTGGGCGGATACAAACCGAGCACTGTGATTGACTTTGAGATCCCTAAAAAATACGGCTTGCAACAGACGATTGGGGACACTACCGGTATCGGCGGTATTTTCAGAGGATTGCGTACACTTCCGGTGATGTTTGAATTTGCCGAAGACATGGAAGAGGTTTGTCCGGATGCATGGTTATTGAACTACACCAATCCGATGGCCATTTTGACGATGGGCATGCTGAAAGCGACGAAGATCAAAACGGTCGGCTTGTGCCACAGTGTCCAAGTCTGTGTGCCGGAACTCTTTGAGCATCTGGGTATAAAAGATCAATACAATCTGGATGAATTCCAATGGAAAATCGCCGGCATCAACCACATGGCTTGGCTGCTGGAAATCAACCGGAATGGAGAAGATTTCTATCCTGAAATCCGCAGACGGGCTTCAGAAATCGCCAATCCGCATAAGGATTCTGTGCGCTTTGAATTGATGAAACACTTCGGCTACTATGTCACCGAATCCAGTGAGCATAATGCGGAGTACCATCCTTACTTCATCAAAAAGAATTATCCGGAATTGATCGATCAATTGCAGATCCCGATCGATGAATACTTGAGAAGATGCGTTGATCAAATCGAACGCTGGGAAACTCAAAAAGACGAGATCGTCAATGACGGTTCGCTGGAACACACAAGAAGCCGCGAATATGCCTCTTATATTATGGATGCGATTACAACCGGAACGCCGACTGTGATTGCCGGGAATGTTTTGAATAAGGGTCTGATCACGAACTTGCCGGAAAATTGCTGTGTGGAAGTGCCGTGTTTGGTGGACAAAAATGGCGTTCAACCTACCTATGTAGGGGACCTTCCTACGCAATTGGCCGCATTGGATCGAACAAATATAAATGTGCAAGAATTGACGGTTGAAGCCGCAATGACACTTGAAAAAGATAAAATCTATCAAGCGGCATTGATGGACCCGCATGCGAATTCGGAACTGTCCATTTCCGAAATCAAAGCAATGGTGGACGAATTGATCGCTGCCCATGGCGATTATCTGCCGACTTACAAATAAAAGAAACAGGGAATTTCGGGTGTTCCGAAAAGACTCCGATCTCGCTAAAAAACAAGAGCAACCTCACAAAGAGGCTGCTCTTGTTTTTTAGCGTTCCATAATCCCATCAGATGTATCTTAAAATAAGATGCGTCCGCAGGTGCGTGTCTTAATATTGATTTTTAAATGAAGACAATTCTATCTTGTAATAATTCCACTTTTTGTAGCTAATTACCATTTCAGCTACAGTTCCGTCTTCTAAGACCGTCTTCTTTTCTTGCCGTACTGATGGTTCGTTTGGTTTCATATTTAGCAATTGGGCAATATTTTCGTCAGTGGGAAAACAAATTTCATTTGTTTCTTTGGAATCCGCATCATATAGGTTGATGCTAAAGTCACTCTTGAAGCGATTATAAATAGAGTCGTAATAGCTGAGGTCAGGAATATCTTTTTTGATAAATCGGCTGGGGATATAAGAAATATGAAGTAAAAAAGGATCACCATCAACTTTTCTTATCCTTGTAATTTTATAATACTGTTCGTTCTTTCTTAATTGTAACGCTTGGTTCATTTCATCGTCATTCTGAATTTCCATACCCAAAACCTCTACTGTTTCTGTTTTTCCAGCATAAATTTCAATATCAGAGAATTCAACAAGTTTGCGTTTACGCGAACGAGAGACGTAGGTGCCTTTTCCTTGGATCCGGATGAGATAGCCTTCATTAGCTAGCTCCTGTATCGCTCTGATGACTGTGATAGAGCTTACGTTGTAGAGTTTTACCAATTCTGCTTCACTATAAAAACGATCACCGTGTTGAAATTCGCCGGATTTGATTTTTTGGAGTAAATCTTCTTTAATTTTTTGGTATTTTGGAATCCTCATGATTATCTCCTTTTTTAATACAATTCACTTAATATACTAACTTATAAAAAGAGAAATTGCCAGTTTTTTAATGGCTAAAAAAATAGTTTACAGAACCTAACTTAGTATGTTAATATACTAACTGTAAACGTTTCAGAAAGGATGTAAGCAATGAGTAAATTTGAAATAAAGGAAGATTTTTTACTGAATGAGGAGCCGTTCAAGATCTTATCCGGAGCCATCCACTACTTCCGGGTTCTTCCTGAAGATTGGTATCATTCTTTGTATAATTTGAAAGCGCTTGGATTTAATACCGTGGAAACCTACATACCTTGGAATGTGCATGAGCCAAAAGAAGGGCAGTATAACTTTTCGGGACAGTTTGATATAAGTGGTTTTGTCCGAATCGCAGAAGAATTGGGTCTGTTTGTAATTCTAAGACCGTCCCCTTATATTTGTGCAGAATGGGAATTCGGCGGATTACCAGCATGGTTATTGACTTACAAAAATATGCGAATACGCTCCAGTGACACCCTTTTTATCGAAAAAGTTTCTCGCTACTATGATAAACTGTTCGAGGTTATTTCACCTCTGCAAGTTGATGTTGGTGGTCCTGTTATCATGATGCAGGTGGAAAATGAATACGGTTCATATGGCGAGGATAAAGAATATTTAATGGCGCTGCATGAATTGATGTTAAAACAAGGCGTAACTGTTCCGATTTTTACATCGGATGGAGCTTGGAGAGCAACACAGGAAGCCGGAACACTAACTGAATCCGATATCCTGACCACAGGTAATTTTGGATCTCGCTCGAAAGAAAATTTTCAGGATTTGAAAGAATTTCATGAATCAAAAGGGAAGAAATGGCCACTGATGTGTATGGAGTTCTGGGATGGTTGGTTTAATCGCTGGGATGATCCAATCATAAAAAGAGATCCACAAAATTTAGCTGATGATGTGAAAGAGGCGCTGGAGATCGGGAGTGTCAATCTCTACATGTTTCACGGTGGAACAAACTTCGGATTTATGAATGGTTGTTCTGCAAGAGGACGTAAAGATCTCCCTCAAGTGACATCCTATGATTACGACGCACCGCTAAATGAACAAGGGAATCCGACTGAAAAATACTTCGCTTTGAAAACAATGATGAAGCAATTGTTTCCTGATATTGAACAACACGAGCCGCTCGTCAAGGAAAGCATGAGCATAAGGGACATCCCATTGGCTGGGAAAGTCAGTTTGTTTTCCGTGATAGATGAACTTGCTGAAAAAAAGGTTTCTAAGTATCCGAAACCGATGGAAGCGTTGGATCAACAATATGGGTATACTTTGTACCGAAGTAATGTGAATAAAGACAGTGACGAAGAATATTATCGTGTGATAGATGCTAGCGACCGAATCCACTTCTTCCTCAACGAAAATAAACTAGCTACACAGTATCAAGAAGACGTTGGAGAAAAAATATATGCCTACCCTAAATCTGGAGATAACCAGCTGGATGTGCTAGTAGAAAATATGGGACGAGTCAATTATGGACATAAGCTGCTAGCGGATACACAACAAAAAGGGATCCGAACGGGCGTCATGTCCGATTTACACTTTATTACCGACTGGGAGCAATACAGTTTAGAGTTCACGAAACCTTTATCCATAGATTTCGATAAAGCATGGAAAGAAAATTCACCGTCATTTTACCAGTATAGTGTCACCCTCGATGCACCAAAAGATGCGTATATCAATATGGAGTTGTTCGGTAAAGGAATCGTTCTTGTGAACGGGTTCAATATTGGGAGATTCTGGGATGTGGGACCAACGTTGTCGTTATATGTTCCAAAATCACTCTTTAAGGAAGGCCAGAATGAAATCGTCATTTTTGAAACAGAAGGCATCTGGTCGGATACAATTAGTTTAGCTAGTGAGCCAAATTTTAAAAAAATATAGGAAAAGGGGATAATTATCATGAGTATTACAGCAGTAAGAATAGACGGCAGGTTAATTCATGGGCAGGTAGCAAATTTGTGGGCCACAAAATTGGACATCGGCAGGATCATGGTCGTGGACGATGAAGTGGTAAACAATGCAATTGAGAAGAGCGGGCTGAAATTAGCAACTCCAGCTGGAGTAAAACTAAGCGTTCTGTCTGTTGAGAAAGCAGCTACTAATATTCTGGCCGGCAAATATGATAGCCAACGTTTGCTGATCATCGCTAAAAGACCGGATCATTTGTTGCATTTGATTGAGTTAGGTGTGCCGATCAAAGAAATTAACGTAGGAAATATGTCTCAGTCACAGCATTCAAAATCGATTACAAAGTCAATCAATGTCTTGGATGAAGATATAGAAGTATTTAAGAAACTTGATGAAAAAGGGGTACAACTGGTTTCTCAGATGGTTCCGAACGATCGCGCTGAAAACTTTATGACGTTATTAAAACCACATATTTAGTGGATAAAAAAGGAGAATGGAACAATGACAATAGCATGGTGGCAAATTATTTTACTTACACTGTATGCAGCTTATCAGATTTTAGATGAATTGACAGTTTATTCAACTCTTAGTCAGCCGGTGTTTGCTGGGTTGATCGCTGGGTTGATAATGGGGGATATGACAACTGGTTTGATTATTGGTGGTAGTATGCAGTTAACTATTCTGGGTGTAGGAACGTTTGGTGGTTCATCCAGAATCGACGCAAATTCAGGGACGGTCTTGGCTACGGCTTTTTCGGTTGGATTAGGAATGAACCCTGAACAAGCGATTGCAGCCATCGCAGTTCCGGTAGCTGGTTTGATGATTCAAATGGATATTCTGGGACGATTTGCAAATACTTTTTTTGCTCATCGAGTCGATGCAAAAATTGAAGAAATGGATTACAAGGGGATTGAGAGGAATTTCCTTATGGGATCGCTCTCTTGGTCATTGTCCAGAGCCTTACCAGTATTTTTGGCTTTAAGTTTTGGCGGCGGGTTTGTGAACACTATTGTTGGATTTTTGAACGGTGATTTGAAATGGCTGGGTGATGGATTATCAGTAGCCGGAGCTGTCTTGCCCGCTGTTGGTTTTGCTATTTTATTAAGATATCTGCCAGTGAAAAAACACGCACCTTATTTAATTTTAGGCTTTGTCATTACAGCACTCCTTACAACTGTATTTGGAAATATTCAACGGATCGGCGGTTCTGTAGCTGGGATTGTGGAAGGTCTTAACGCCAACTTTACAGCGATGCCGATGCTGGGTATAGCGTTGATTGGTTTTGCTTTAGCCTTTAATGAATATAAACGGTCAGTAGAAGCACCAATAAATTCCTCTTATAACGCTTCCGGATCAGAAGAAGGAGAAATCGAAGATGACGAAATCTAATTACAAATTAACAAAAAAAGACTTTAATCAAATTAATAGAAGAAGTTTATTTGGATTTCAACTGGGGTGGAATTATGAGCGCATGCAAGGTACGGGGTACTTGTATACAATCCTGCCTCAGTTGAGAAAGATATATGGAGACGGAACTCCAGAATTAAAAGAAATGATGAAAACGCATACGCAGTTCTTTAATACTACCAATTTTCTGAATACAATCATTACAGGTATCGATCTTGCTATTGAAGAGAAAGAAGGAATTGCTTCTAAAGAAACAGTATCCGGGCTAAAGGTTGGTTTAATGGGACCTTTTGCAGCTATCGGAGATTCTATTTTTGGAGCTTTGTTGCCAACGATTTTTGGAGCTTTAGCAGCAAATATGGCGGTGAACGGAAACCCTATTGGAGCTTTTCTATGGATGATTGTGCAAATTGGAGTGATGTACTTCCGTTGGATACAAATTGAGATTGCCTATAAAGAAGGGGTAACGCTTGTTACAACAATGCAAAGTCGTCTGAACGCTATCACTAATGCTGCTACATTGATGGGAGTATTCATGGTTGGAGCCTTGGTTGCTACTATGATTAATGTACGTTTATCCTGGACACCGTCAATCGGCTCTTTAGTTATTGATGTCCAAAACAATGTTGACATGATTATGCCGCGGTTGTTGCCGGCAGCTATTGTAGGAGCTGTTTACTGGTTGTTAGGAAAGAAAAATATTACTTCGACTAAAGCGATCTTTATTGTATTGGTTGTATCTGTAGCTTTGTCTGCATTAGGGGTTATTTCTAAATAAAGGAGTGAGTGATTTGACTAATTTAATATTGATCAGTCATGGGGATTTTTGCATGGAGTTAAAAAGAAGCGCAGAAATGATTCTGGGACCACAGGAAAATATTTATACAGTATCTTTGCTTCCCAATGAAGGTGAAAAGGATTTTATGGAAAAATTCGATGCAGTAACGGATAAATTGGGTGGGAATTACACTGTTTTTTCCGATTTGATGGGTGGTACCCCCTGTAATATTGCTTCAAAAAAGATTATGAATGGTGCTGTATTTGAATTATATGCTGGGATGAACTTGCCGATGGTTATCAGCTTCGTAAATGCTGCATTAATTGGCAACGCCAATTCTCTCGTAAAGGAAACCCGACAAAGTATTGTAAAAGTAAATGATGTGTTAAACGATGGAGTTTTTGATGAAGAGGATGAATAGTTAGAAGAAGCCGTGTAACCCAGTTTCTTGACTATGCCTATCTAAAGAATAAATTCTTTAAACTGCTCATGGATAAGTTATCTTTCCGGGCGTTTAAAGGATTTTTTTTATTTATGGAAAATGGTCAAAAAAATGTGAGGCTTTATTCTTCTTGCAGACTTTTATTGACAAATGAAATTGGATGAATTATTATTTGTTGTTTAATGGTAACTACCAGCAATTGCCAGCGTAGAATAAGTTTTATTGCTTATGGGTCCGTTCTCAAAAAGGAGTATAAAGATATGCTTAAAAAAAATAATTCAACCCCCTTATATAATCAACTAGTGGATGTATTAATCGAGCACATAAAGACTAATTTGGATATTGATGAAAAGATGCTCTCCGAAAGAGAAATTTGCCTTAAATATGATGTCAGTCGCACAACTGTCCGGGCAGCACTAAATGAACTTGAAGAGATGGGTTACATATTCAAGCGCCATGGCAAAGGAACATTTGTTTCAGGATTGTGGAAAGAGATGCAGAATCTATCGGAAGCGTATAGTTTTACGGAACAAATGAAACAACTCGGAAAAATACCGCACTCACAAGTGCTCTCCCTGGAGTACATCGTAGCCAATCAAGACCTCGCAAAAAATGTAGGTATTCAGGAAGGTGAGCATGTATACAAAATGAAACGCCTTCGTTCGGCAGACGGGATGCCGATGATGTATGAAACAACCTTTATCCCCGCATATTTATTCCCGGATCTGACAATCAGCAAGCTTGAAAGTATGCCTTTATACGAATTGTATCCACAAGTGTATAATCAGGATATCAAGTACGCAGATGAAGAATTCTATGCCTCAGTGTTACAGGCAAAAGAATCTGAAGAACTAGGGCTACCAGCAGGATCGGCCTGCTTGCGAATTCGTCGGACAACCTATAGCCAAGAAAATAAAATAATCGAGTACACATTGAGTGTGGCACGTGGCGACCAATTCGTCTACAAGATTCGCCATTCTAAAAAATAACAGCTGAATCAGCACAAGCAAGACTAAAAAAAGATGGTTCAAGGTGATTACATTACCAGAAAATCAGTTAACTTTTCTGGGTGCTGAAATCACGACAAGAGAAATTAAGCAATAATCAGAACTAGCCGGATACCCGCGAAAAACGCGGCGTATCCGGCTAGTTCTTTATTTGTGCTGCACACAATTGGAATGCGTATCCTGCAACCATCATGTTTTCGGAGAAAAAGTGGACGGCGCAATGAATTCTGTGAAGATTATTGTTGACAAATGAAATCGCAAGCATTATTATTTACTTGTAACTGGTAATGACAAGTAGTTACCAGTTAGGGTGGTCAGTCAATTTTCTCGGCAATGAATGTCATTTCAGGAAAGAGGATAAAAACATGCTGGAAAAAAACAGCTCGATTCCCTTATATAATCAATTAATTGATGTCTTGATCGAGTATATAAAAATGAACTTAAACGATGATGAAAAAATGCTTTCAGAGAGAGAAATTTGCTTGAAATATGATGTTAGCCGTACAACGGTACGTGCAGCATTAAATGAACTTGAAGAAATGGGCTACATATTCAAACGCCATGGCAAAGGTACTTTTGTTTCTGGGCTATGGAAGGAGATGCAGAACCTGTCAGATGCCTACAGCTTTACTGAACAAATGAAACAAATGGGAAAAGTGCCGCATACACAAGTCGTGTCACTTGAGGAAATTGCGGCTAATCAATTCGTGGCAAAACATCTGGGGGTAGAGGAGGGCGAACGCGTATACAAAATGAAGCGACTGCGTTCGGCAGAGGATATGAAGATGATGTATGAGACAACCTTTATCCCCGCATATTTATTCCCGGATCTAACAATCAGTAAACTGGAGAGTATGCCTTTATACGAATTATTTCCACGACTTTATAATCAGGATATCAAATATGCGGATGAAGAATTCTACGCTTCCGTCTTACAGGAAAAAGAATCCGAAAAGCTAGGACTACCCGCTGGATCGGCCTGCTTGCGAATTCGTCGGACAACCTATAGCCAAGAAAATAAAATTATCGAGTATACATTGAGTGTGGCGCGCGGTGACCAATTCGTCTACAAGATTCGCCATTCCCAAAAATAACAGCGGAATATAACAAACAAGACCAAAAAAAGGAGTGTTCAACGTGTTTACATTTTCAGAAAATCATTTAACTTCTCTGGGTGCCGAAATCACGACAAGAGAAATCAAACAACAACCAGAATTATGGCAAGAAGCATTTGACTACTACATACGAGAGTCTCAACGTATCACAGACTTCCTTAAAGTGATTACGGATACACATGAACATGTGCGTGTCATTTTTACAGGAGCTGGAACATCCGCCTATGTAGGAGATACTATTTTGCCTTACCTGAAAGAAATAGGGGACGAAGCGCATTTCGAGTTTCAAACCGTAGCTACGACGAATCTTGTTTCCAATCCTAAGAGTTATTTCAAAGCAGAAATACCGACCGTATTGGTGTCCTTTGCCCGTAGCGGAAACAGTCCGGAGAGTTTGGCTTCCGTTGAGTTGGGGAAACAACTGGTTAATGATTTTTATCAAATCACCATCACTTGTGCTCCAGATGGAAAGCTTGCGCAACATTCTGACGGAGACGACAAGAACCTGCTGCTGTTGATGCCGAGTCGTTCGAACGATCAAGGTTTTGCAATGACAGGAAGCTTTACTTGTATGACATTAACAGCACTTTTGACGTTTGACCCAGCTGAACCGGAAGAAAAAGAGGCCATCGTTTCCCAGATTATTTCCATGGGACGTAATGTTATCGCCCGTGAAGTGGACATCCAAGCATTCGTAGATTTGGATTTCAATCGTGTCATCTATCTAGGTTCAGGTGGTTTAGCTGGTTTAGCCCGTGAGGTACAACTGAAGATTCTGGAGTTGACAGCGGGAAAAGTGGCAACTGCGTTTGACAGCTCACTAGGTTTTCGACACGGACCAAAATCATTCGTCGATGATAAATCCCTCGTATTCGTGTTTGTATCCAATGATGCCTACACACGCAAATACGACATCGACATGTTGACAGAGCTGGACGGAGATAAAGTTGCTCAAACGATTTGCGGCATTTCTGTCGACGGCAAACTGAAATTTGAAGGAACTAACTTTCTGTTTGAAGAAAGCTATGGGCAGGTGCCTGATGCTTATCTGGCTTTACCATACGCTATGTTTGGGCAAACTTTATCTCTTTTCACTGCAATCAAAGTGGGCAATCGCCCTGACACACCATCTCCATCAGGGACAGTGAACCGCATAGTGAAAGGCGTGAATATCTATAGCGTTGCTGATTCAGAATAAATAAGAAAAGAAGGCTTGGAAATGAAGAAATATGTTTTTGCGGAAACGTTTTATTTCACAGACGGAGAAAAAGGACCAGGTTACCTCGAGATAACTGATGGAAAATTCGGCTCATTTACAACTGAAAAACCAGTCAATAGCGAAATCATCAACTATAGTGGCAAACAGATTGCTCCTGGTTTAGTCGATACTCATATCCATGGTTATAAAGGGCATGATGTGATGGATAACGACTTGAAAGGATTAAATGTCATTGCTGAGGGGATCCTTTCTTGCGGTGTAACATCGTTCCTACCGACGACATTGACCGCTTCGACGGAACAGTTGGATGCTGTATGCGCCACAATAGGCGAGAATATAGAGGATATAAAAGGCGCAAAAATACGGGGAATATTTCTGGAAGGACCGTTTTTCTGCGAAAAATATAAAGGGGCTCAAAATCCGAAATACATGGGTGATCCATCTATTGAAAAACTAGCTAACTGGCAAAATTTGGCTAAAGGACATGTGAAAAAAATTGCGTTGGCTCCAGAAAGAGCAGGCACATTGGAATTTATCGATTATGCAACAGAACATAATATCCACACGGCTATTGCCCATACTGAGGCAACGTATGAACAATGCAAAGCTGCTGTTGAGCATGGCGCGAATATCTTTGTACACACATATAATGGGATGCGCGGTCTCCACCACCGTGAACCAGGCGTTGTCGGAGCGGCCATTACGTTGAAGAATGTATTCGATGAACTGATCTGTGATGGACATCATGTGCATCCAGTAGCTGCTCAAGTCGTAATGGATGCACATGGACGCGATAAAACTATTTTGGTCACGGACTGCATGCGTGGTGGCGGTCTTGGGGACAGCGAATCGATGCTGGGAGAGTTCCCGGTTTTGATTAAAGATGGTGCTGCGCGACTGGTATCCGACGGTAGTTTAGCAGGAAGTGTCCTTGAACTGATTTCGGCGGTTCGCAATGTCGTATCATGGGGGCTTGCTACACCCGCTGAAGCCATCAAAATGGCAAGCTTGGTTCCGGCCCAAAGCGTGGGCATCGCTGACGTCTGCGGACAAATTGCACAAGGATATGCAGCAGACTTCATTGTATTGGATAGCAATCTGGAACTGGCAGAAACGTATTTAGATGGAAAATCCGTCTATGTGAAAGCATAAATAAAACAGAAAAGGAAGATGATCCGATGATAGGGTGTATCGTTACCGGACACGGGGAATTTGCAATCGGCATGACCCAGGCGTTAACAATGATTGCAGGAGACCAGGAACATTATGAAGTTGTTCCGTTTTATGAGGAAAATTCACTGGAAACATTTGAGGATAATATAGGGAAATCTATAGCTAGTCTTCGTCAGAATACGGATGGTGTCATCATTTTTACTGACTTAATGGGGGGGACGCCATTCCGTACAGCTATGATGCAGGCATCTGAGTACGATAAGGTTGAAGTCATCACCGGAACGAACCTTCCCATGCTGATCGAAATCGGTTTGGGACGCATCTACAGTGAAGACGTGGAGGCGTTGGCCGTGCAAGCCGTACAAGTGGGAATGCAAGGTGTCCAACATCCAAAGCTTCCGGTCGTTGCTGATGAGAAAGAAAATGAGAGCGAACTGGAGGGGATTTAAATGTGGGAAATCATCCTAGGTTCATCCATCGTAATGATAATTTTCATTATCTTATTGGTTATTGTCTATTACTTAACGAGTTTTAGCGGTGTGAAGAAACAGAAAGAGCATTTCTCCACTTTGCACACATCACTTGCTAAAGGACAAAAAGTCAGTTTTTCAAACGGTATTTATGGGATTGTCAATGCGGTGAGTAAAGACACAGTGGACATTCAAGTGAAATCTGGGGCTGTTATGACTGTTTCGCGTTATGCCATTTCTGAAATACTGAAATAGAAAAGCCCGATACGGATATTTTACAGTAAACATCCAATGACAAAATCATGGATCCAAAAAGGATTTGTAAGCGTATCCTTTTGTGAAGTGGACAGCAAAGAGAGGAGCAATACAATGCCAAACATATTATTGACAAGAATAGATAATCGACTCATTCACGGACAGGTGGCTACTCAGTGGAATTCATCATTAGGGTCCAACCTGATTCTCGTAGCGAATGATAAAGTTGCAGCAGACAAAATGAGGCAGGGCTTAATGGACATGGCGGCACCATCTGGAGTAGCTACACGGTACTTCACTTTGGAAAAAACCATTGAAATCATTCATAAAGCAACTGAGCGTCAGAAGATTTTTATCATTTGCGAGAATCCTTCGGACGTTTTGAAATTAGTGGAGGGAGGTGTACCTATCAAGAAGGTCAACATCGGTAACATGCATATGTCTGAAGGAAAACGTCAAGTAGCAACATCTGTTGCGGTTGATGAGAACGATATTGCGGCCTTCAAAAAACTGCAGGAGAGGGGCGTTGAACTGGAAATCCGACGTGTACCAACGATGGCAGCTGAAGATGTATCAAAGTTGTACAGTTAAGCGTTCTAATTTGAAAGGAGAAATAAATAATGGAATTTGATTATAGCATTATTCAAATCATTCTCGTTTTCGTTGTAACATTCATTGCTGCAATTGATCAATTCAGTTTTTTGGAATCACTATACCAACCGATTGTTATGGGGCCGGTCATTGGGTTGGTTTTAGGTGACGTAACCACAGGTTTGATTGTCGGAGGTACTTATCAGTTGATGACCATCGGGAACATGCCGGTTGGGGGAGCTCAACCACCCAATGCCGTTATCGGAGGCATCATGGCGACAATTTTGGCGATTTCGCTGAAACTGGAACCAACCGTTGCCGTAGCGACTGCGGTTCCGTTCTCATTGCTTGGTCAGTATGGTGTAACCTTAATCTTTTCAGCGATGTCTCCAATGATGTCAGTGGCTGACAAGTATGCACATAGCGCTGATGATAAAGGGATCGAAAAATTGAATTATCTGGCAATGACAATACTGGGACTTATATTTGGTGTTATCGTAACGCTATTCTTTATCGGTGGAGCTGCTTTTGGAGATTCCATTGTAGGTGCTATACCTGCTTGGTTAATGGGTGGCTTAAGCGCTGCCGGGGGCATGATGCGTTATGTCGGGTTTGCAATTCTATTGAAAGTTATGGTTTCACGCGAAATGTGGGGATTCTATTTTATGGGATTTGCCTTAGCCAATATTGTAGCTGGTATTCCAGCACTGAGCGGTTCCGCATTGCTGCTGATTGCTTTCATCGGATTTGGTTTCGCATTCTGGGATTACCAAATGCAAACAAAATTCAAGACTGCAAACGCAGGTGTTATGACTGATGGAGGCGAAGAAGATGGCATATAATATTCCGGATACATACAAAAATACAACGCCAGCTCCACAACTGGATAAGAAAACATTAAACAAAATGGTATGGCGCTCGTTGTTCCTGCAAGCTTCCTTCAACTATGAACGGATGCAAGCAAATGGCTGGCTATATGGGATTTTACCCGGTCTGAAAAAGATCCATACAGATGAAGATGATTTATCCGCATCCATGTCGCATAACCTGGAATTCTTCAATACACACCCATTCTTGGTGACTTTTGTAATGGGTATCGTCTTATCATTGGAGCAAAACAAAGCGGATATCCCAACCATCCGTGCTGTACGTGTTGCAGCAATGGGTCCTTTAGGTGGTATCGGTGATGCTTTATTCTGGTTCACACTTGTTCCGATAACTGCCGGCATTACTTCAAACATGGCTTTAACCGGTAACATCGCAGCACCATTCATCTTCCTTTTGGTATTCAATGCAGCACAATTCGGTATCCGGTTCTTCTTGATGAATTGGTCATACAAGCTCGGTACTGATGCAATTGGTCTTCTTACCGCAAATGCAAAAGAATTCACACGTGCTGCCAGCATCCTGGGGATATTCGTTGTCGGCGCATTGACAAGTCTTTATGGTGCAACAAAATTAGGTGTTGAAATTCCGAATGGGACAACTTTTGAAACAGTGGCCATCACTACTGTTGTAGAAGCCAATGCAGTGGATAATTACGCTGACCAAATCTACAGTTTGGATGAAGAAGGAGATCCGGTCATCGATGCTGCCACTGGGGATCCTGTCCTAGCTGAGGGAGCAAGCATTCGCGAACTTTCAAACGGTGACATGCAAATCACGTACAACGAATTCGATGAAGTGCCGGTAACAATCAACATCCAAAGCATTTTGGACGGCATTTTACCGCAGTTGATTCCATTGGCATTGACGTTGATGCTCTACTTCTTCTTCGTGAAGAGAAATTGGACACCTTTAAAAGGTATCGGACTATTATTGATACTTGGTTTGTTGGGATCTGGCCTGGGCATTTGGCCTTCAATTTGGTAAAAAGTCCCTCTTAGAATAACGTTTGAATCAGTTGTCATCCAACGACACGAGTTGTCGTTGGATGTGTTTTTCAAGAAAATTTGAACTAAAATACCCAAACACTAAATGAGGTGGAAATGTGATTGTAACGGTAACGATGAATCCATCTGTGGACATTTCTTATCCACTTGGAAAGCTCGTCATAAACGATGTGAATCGTGTTGAGAATGTTTCCAAAACAGCGGGCGGGAAAGGGTTGAATGTCAGCCGTGTCGCAAAACAACTCGGCAGTAACGTATTGGCTACAGGTATTATTGGTGGCACACTCGGGGAGTTTATCCAAGAACAATTGGATACACAGAAAATACGACATGATTTTTATCAGACGACCAAAGAATCCCGGAATTGTATTGCCATTCTGCATGAGGGCAACCAAACTGAGGTTCTGGAAGATGGCCCGATATTAAGTGACCAAGAAGAGACTGACTTCCTGCTGCATTTTTCCAGCATGCTGATGGACGACCAAATTTCCGTCATTTCTATTTCCGGAAGTCTACCTAGAGGGTTATCGCAGGATTGTTATGTAAAAATGATTGAACTTGCAAATGAAAAAAATATCCTGGTTATCCTGGACACATCCGGGGAACCATTCCGTAGAGTTTTGGAAACCACCAACATCAGACCGACCGTTATCAAGCCAAACATCAGTGAACTTAGCGCACTAGAGGATAAGGCTTTAGACGGGGACTGGAATGAGTTAAAGGCCGTGTTGGAAGGCCAACGCTACCGTGATATAGAATGGATTATTGTCTCTATGGGAAGTGAAGGTGCTTTTGCCAAACACCATGATAAGTATTACCATGTTGAGGTTCCTGGGATTACGGCCATCAGTCCAGTAGGTTCGGGGGATGCGACAGTGGCAGGTATTGCGACGGCGCTTGAAGCCAGAAGCACTGATGAAGACTTATTGAAGATGGCTATGACCACCGGTGTATTGAATACGCTGGAAGAGCGGACCGGATACATTAACTGTGAAAACTATGATTTCTATTATGAAAAAATAAAAATAACTCAGATTTAAAAATTAAAGGAGTGTACTTATGCATATATTAACAAAGGGAAAATACGAATATTTAAAGAAAGTTTCTGACCGAAACAATGTCATTGCGGCATTGGCAATTGACCAAAGAGGGTCACTGAAAAAAATGATTGCTGACAACAGCACAACAGATATTGGAGATGAAGGCATCATCAACTTCAAAAAACTGGTATCTCAAGAATTGACGAAATATTCATCCTCCATCTTATTGGATCCCGAATATGGTCTTCCTGCGGCAGGTTTACGCGACGAAAATGCGGGTCTATTAATTTCATACGAAGAAACAGGTTATGATGCAACCGAAGTAGGCCGTTTGCCTGATTTGTTGGGATTCTGGTCCGCGAAACGCATCAAGGAAATCCCGGCAGATGCCGTCAAAATTTTGCTATATTACGATATCGATGAAGATGAAGCAATAAATGATCAAAAACATGGCTTTGTTGAACGTGTTGGTTCAGAATGTATTGCTGAAGATATTCCTTTCTTTCTTGAAATTGTAACGTATGATGCAAGTAATATCGACGTAAATTCTCCTGAATATGCAAAATTAAAACCACGCAAAGTCATTGAATCTATGAAAGTGTTCTCTGATCCGCGCTATGCCGTGGATGTGTTGAAAATGGAAGTTCCTGTCAACATGAATTATGTTGAAGGATTTTCAAAGGGCGAAGTTGTTCACACACGTGAAGAAGCTTTAGCATTCTTTAAGGATCAGTCAGAAGCCACAGAATTACCATTCATTTTCTTGAGTGCGGGTGTCTCCGCAGAATTATTCCAAAAAACCTTGGAATTCGCAAAAGAAGGCGAGTCGACATTCAATGGGGTACTCTGCGGTCGTGCAACATGGAAAGACTCAGTAGTCATTTTCGCCCGTGATGGCGAGGATGCTGCAATAGAATGGCTACAGACAGTCGGACGCAAAAATATCGAAGACCTGAATGCTGTCATTGAAAAAACCGCAACACCATGGACTGAAAAAATTACAGTAGAATAAAACGGGATTAAAAAGAGAAAAGGATGAATTCAGCCAGACTAGACTGAATTCATCTTTTTCTCTTTTTTTGTTTGAAGTCCGCAGAAAATACAAAACTTCTTCCGGAATGTGTCCAATCATTCAAAGTGGTATCGGTTCTGCTCAGGGCTTCATAGCGAGTTGGCCGGCAATTCTTACATTGTTAGTGCTGCGCTTTTTTATGAAATAATTGAACAGTCAAAATGGTTACTAAGTCCAAGGTCCAATAGGCTGACGGGAATTAATCCTGTATAGTAGAAACAACGAATGAACGATGAGTAGGTGAATAGGTTGATGAAGATTATGATTATTGAAGATGATTTAGTGATTGCCTCAAGTTTGCAGGAAGAGTTGATGAAATGGCAATACGATGCCTTCTATGTCACTGATTTTAATGACGTAATGAACACATTTGCGCAAGAAGCACCCCAATTGGTCTTGATAGATATCAAACTTCCATACTTTAATGGGTATTATTGGTGTACGGAAATTCGTAAAATCTCTCAAGTGCCCATTATTTTTGTTTCTTCACAGAGCGACCGAATGGATATTGTAATGGCGATACAAATGGGAGCAGATGATTTTATCAGCAAGCCATTTGATTTAACCGTTGCTTTAGCCAAAATACAGGCATTGTTGCGGAGAACCTATGACTTTACTGGCAATGACGTTTATTTGAGTTATCAGCAAGTCTATCTGAAGACAAACGAATTAAAGGTTCAGTACCAGGATCAAGAAGTTGAACTAACTAAAAATGAAATAAAAATTTTAGAAGTACTCTTTCTGCAAAAAGGGGCCTTTGTTTCCCGGGAGGCCATCATGATGAAGTTATGGGAAAATGATTCCTTTATCGATGATAATACATTAGCTGTCAACATCAATCGCTTACGAAAAAAACTCGCAGAAATCAATGTAACTTCCTTTATTGTCACGAAAAAAGGATATGGATATGGACTTCAGAAGGACGATCATGATGAAATCGACTAACAAGTGGACAGATATTTTTATAGCTTTCATCAAAGCCAATCGTTCTTTGCTGATAATATACATGCTTAACATTATAGTGTTTAGTTCCGTCTACATATTGGGACGATTGCCATTCTACTTTTTACGATTCAGCATTGAACTTTCTTTATTTTTAGGCAGTTGTTTTTTCGCATTTCAATTTTCGAGGTATTACAAGCGGTTTCGATTACTGGGACGCCTGGATAAAGATCCAATCCATGCGCTGAAACAATTAGCTGCTAGCCAAGACCCAAGTGAAGCTTTTCTTCGTCTTAAAATCGTAGACTTAATCAAAGAGATCCAACAAATCGAAAGAAATAATGTGCAGAGAAGCAATTCTCAGATGGATTATTTTACCTTGTGGCTGCATCAGATCAAAACACCCATTTCAGCCATCAGCTTATTGATGCAACGGGACAGTCAAATGAATTATCGGCACCAAATGGAACAAGAACTGTTACGGATTGAAAATTATACACATATGGCATTAAATTATTTGAAAATTGAAAAAAGCGGTTCTGATTTGGATTTTGTGAATGTTTCGCTCAATCGCGTAATCAAAGAGACTGTTAAAAAATTTTCTATTTTGTTTATTTACAATCATATCCAATTGGACTATCGGGAGACAGCGGCAATTATTTTGTCAGATGAGAAGTGGCTGCGGGTTTTAGTTGAACAAATTCTTTCCAATAGTTTGAAGTATACTCCAGAAGGCGGCATCATCAGGATTTACATGAGTCCTACACAAGAGCAGCAGCTCATTATTGAAGATACCGGTATCGGCATCCGATCTGAAGATTTACCGCGCATATTTGAACGTGGGTATTCAGGTTTTAATGGGAGGATACATGAAAAATCAACCGGGCTAGGATTATTTCTTAGTCAGGAAATTACAAAACGTCTGGGCCATAACCTCATAATCGAATCCACTTTAGGGAAAGGCACCAAAGTAATGATTGATTTAGCCAGAGAACCGCTAATAAGCGACTATTGATTGATAATCTTACAAAACTGTAAGGTTAAACAACCATTTGTAAGAAAAGATAAAGGCAGCCGATGTTCATTTTCATTAAACTAGTGATAGGGACAAAAAAATGAACAGGAGACAACAAACATGACATTATTAGAAGTGACGCATTTAAAAAAGACCTATACGGGAATATTTTCAACACAGGAAGTCCAAGCCTTAAAAGACATAAATTTTTCAGTTGAAAAAGGAGAATTTGTCTCGATTATGGGAGAATCGGGTTCAGGAAAAACAAGCTTGTTGAATATTTTGGCAACACTGGATACAGCTACTGCGGGTGAAGTAATGCTGGAAGGAAAAGACCTGACACAGATCAAAGATAGTGAGATTTCTAACTTCCGTAGAGATTACCTAGGGTTTGTTTTCCAAGATTTCAACTTATTGGATAATTTTTCGATAAAAGACAATATATTATTGCCGCTTGTCTTATCAAATACGCCAATAACTGAAATGGAGAATCGTTTGATGCCCATCATTCAAAAATTGAAAATTGATGGGCTGATCAATCATTATCCGTATGAAGTTTCTGGGGGACAAAAACAGCGCGCAGCGGTAGCCCGAGCTTTGATCACAAATCCAAAATTATTGCTTGCAGATGAGCCCACTGGAGCATTGGATTCGAAATCCAGCCAAAGTCTATTGGAAACCTTCGAAGCAATAAATGATGCGGGGCAGACGATTATCATGGTCACCCACAGTACAAGAGCTGCAGCATACTCGAATCGGGTATTGTTTATTCAAGATGGCGAAGTGTATCATGAAATTTACCGTGGCGAACAGACACCGGATCAGTTCATGGACAAAATCTCGCAAGCGTTGGTTGTCTTGGCAAACAGAGGTGAGCAACATGAATAAATTTTTTTTTTCAAAGCTAGCCCTGCGTAACCTTAAATCCAATAAGCAAATTTATTTTCCTTATATTTTTGCTTCAATTGCAACGGTAGCGATGTTTTACATGATGGTCGCGTTAAGGGGAAATAAATTTATTCAAACCAGATCAGATACGTTGTCTTTGCTTTTCGCTTTAGGGGCTATAGTCGTTGGGGTGTTTTCCTTTATATTTATTTTGTATACCAACAGTTTCCTGATCAAACGTCGAAAAAAAGAAATTGGTCTATATGCCATATTGGGAATGAAGAAGAGCCATGTTTCCAGAATATTGGCGATTGAATCAATCGTAACAAGTTTTTTTAGTATTGTTGTAGGTTTGATGGTTGGGCATCTATTGGGGGAGCTTGCTTTTCTTGTTTTGAACTATGCTTTAAAGTTCGGGATAGAAATGTCTTTTCCTTTTACGATACAGGCAATGCTGATTGCAATCGGACTATTTGCCCTCATCTTTTTAACAACGTTAGTTTACAATATCACTCAAGTTACGTTTTCTAATCCTATCCAATTGATTAAAGGCAAGCAGACAGGAGAACGGGAGCCGAAAAGTTCGCTTATACTGTTTATTCTTTCGTTGTTATTGATTGGATCAGGATACTGGATGTCACTGACCATTGATAACCCGCTTGATGCCATGATTTATTTTTTCCTTGCAGTACTGTTGGTTATTGCCGGTACGTACTTCTTATTCATTTCCGGATCTATTTTCATCCTGAAAAAACTGAAGAAAAATAAGCAGTTATATTATCGCCCGAGTCCATTTATTTCAATCTCCGGGATGCTTTATCGGATGAAACAAAATGCAGTAGGGTTAGCAAATATCACTATTCTAGCAACTATGGTCATTGTTGCGGTATCAACGACAGCAGCTATTTTTATTGGGACCGAAGATACCTTAACGGTTCGTTTGCCTTATGAGAACCAAAGAACCTATTATGAACCCGTCGATTTGGAAGAACAACTTGAAGCCATCGAAAAGGAAACAGAAACGAATGGATTAAAAGTTACGGGGACAGAAATGTATGTGTACTATAATTTGTTCAGTATCATTGAAGATAACAAAATTATGATTGGAGAGTCTGATTTTGCTAAGGAGATACCGGATACTGTCCAGTTGCTTGTCAAAGAAGATTATGAGAGGATAGCCGACGAAACAATCCAGTTACAATCCGATGAAGTATTGATATTTGATTCAAAAAACAGATTTGATTTTTCAACGCTGCTTATAGGAGACACAACGTATCAGGTCAAAGCAAAAATAGAGAACCCCTTGAAAATGGACAAATCACAGAGTCCCAATATGATCGTGGTAGTGGATTCTAAAGAAATCTTAGAATCCATTATAGAAACTGATTTTAGATCAAGAGGGGTAGAACTCCCGATTGTTGCAGATGCAGTCATTTCTTGGGACACGACTGGAACGCAAGAGCAGAAGAAAGACTATTCTGACAAAATGGCAGCTAACGTAAGTGATAGCGATAACTCATATTTTCAGTCGAGAGAACTTATGCGTGAAGAATGGAACACTATGAATGGCGGGTTTTTGTTCTTAGGCATTTTTCTTGGCGTATTGTTTACGTTCGGAGCAGCGTTGATTACATATTTCAAACAAGTTTCAGAAGGCTATGATGACCGAGAAAAATTCCAAATCATGCAAAAAGTTGGCTTGGATAAGCAAATGATTCGCAAAACCACCCGTTTACAAATTGTATGGATGTTCCTTTTGCCGTTAATTATTGCTGTGACTCATGTTACGTTTGCCTTTCCGATTATTCAAAAATTATTGCTCTTGTTTAGCGTGGTAAATACAGCATTAGTCTTCTGGTGCTTTATCGGCGTAATAGTCGGATTTAGTGTGATTTATTGGATCATTTATCAAGTAACCTCAAAAGTGTATTACAACATCGTTGAATAGTATGCATCATTAAAAGTAGGAGCCGTTCCCGTGTGGGGCGGCTCCTGTTTTCGGATATCTGGCTTGGCTGTCCGATTCTTCGCAATTATCGGACAGCCCCCAAAAGAATCGAACCCCACCAAAAAAAGCTGCCTCATGAGACAGCTTTTTCTCTGTATTCATCAATGAAGATGTAGTCGCTGCGGAGCGGGGTTTCGTTTCCTTCCCAGCCGTTGATTGTTGGGGATACTTTTGAAAGTTGAGTTACTTGATTCCAAAAACAAAAGCTAAGATTAAAAAAATAGCGAGAATGACGATGGAATCTATTTCAATCCTATTTTCCCTTTTCTTTGTATAGAATATTTCCAGAATCAGTAGTCCTAAAAATACTGCTCCTAAAAGGTACTGTACCAACCGACTGTAAGGCATATCAACAAACTCACAAAGAATTAAGCTTATAAATATAAGCCCATAGAAGCTATTAAATTTCCTTTTCAATATTATCAATCCATTCCGTTATCTGAATAGGTTCTTAAAGATGTCCCCTGACCAATATATCCAGTATAGTTGCTGTATTTCCAGACTGTGGTCTTCACTTCAACATAAGTTATACCATTCGTCCTCCAAGTTGTTTGATATACAGTGTAATAAACGGAGGGGAGGTTTGTGCCAAATACAATGTTAGCAACTTCTATTGCAGCAGCATATTTCAATTTACCTTTAGTAACGAGAAATGCAGCTAAAGCGGAAACTGTTGAGAGGTTTATATTTCCCGCGAATACTCTGACTGTGTTTTTGGGGTAATCTCCTCCAATATACATCGTGGAGAATTTGCCTGGTTGAGATTGAAATAATTGGGCGTTTAAAGCTGCTAAATCTTCAGAAGATATAATATAATTCTCTTCTACAGTATTAGATCCTTTCTCTAAAACGCTTGTGGGTGCATAGTTATCATTTATTTTTTCTAAAATCGAAGTGCTATTTGTTACTAAAGAGCGGGAAGGTTCTATTTCTGCTGCAGTCACTATAGACAAAGGAACTATTGTGTTTGAGGCAAGCAACGAAAGAGAGAGCACCCCTAATAGTTTCGTAAACGGTTACAATGTAATTATATCAATATGAATAAAAAATACGACAAAATATGCCAATATGAATATTTGTATTGATGAATCCTAGATTTCCGGGAGAAACGAGGATTTTACAAGAATCACTAATATCAAGGATTTGATGATGTTAGATTATAATCAGCCTCGTTTTATATGCGGGTAACTTCTGATAGTTTTCCAGCATTTTCGGTGTTTAGGGCCGAACGCCCAGTATTCCGCGGTCAATTCTCCGGTCGAGTAGTCTTCTGCTTTCAGTTGTTCGATTCTTAACAATTATCGGACAAGCGGGGGAGCATCATTTGCGTGGATGTCCGATTCTTTGGAGTTATCGGACATCAGCCTCACAATAAGCTACTTAGATGTCCGATTCTTCGGACTTATCGGACATCCCCCAAAAGAATAACGCTCAACCAAAAAAAGCTGCCTAACAAGGCAGCTTTTTCTCTTTATTCATTAACATTCAAAATCACAAATACGTAACCGCAACCCCATAATGATCGGACACGCAAGGCAATTTCTTCCCGTCGAATTTCACTTCGTACGTTTCGACTGCTTGCGGTTGATCTGAGAAGATGTAATCGATGCGCAAGGGCACTTCGTTTCCTTCCCAGCCGGCTATCGCCGGTGGAACGGTTGCGGAGCCGATTCGCGTTGCAGCGACGGCGTAGGCATCCTGCCAGCCTGCATTCGTGATCAGGTCGTAGCCTTCGTTGCGGACATCGGCCGGGTTGTTGAAATCGCCCATGACATAGATGGGCTTGGTGCCGCGCAGTTTTTTGACTGCACCCTCAACTGAAGTCCACTCCCGCAGGAACGGATTTTCTTCCTCCTCTTTCCACCAGGACAGGTGGACGGAGACGAAAGCGGCGGCTTCGGTCTCGAGGACCAAAGCGCGGCGGGTATGGATGCTTTCGAAATCATTGACTGTAGAAAGTTGGACCTGATCGACTGATTGAATCGGTGCTTTGCTCAACAGGGCAATGCCCTCATCGTAGATGTCGTAGCCTACATGGCACGGTACCCAGGACCACTGATACGCAAGGCCTTTTTCTGCCAACGCCTTCACGAGGAAATAAGCGAAGTTGTTTTCCTTTATCGGGATTTCATTCTGAGTCGCGTGATAGCCTTCCGGATCGTTAATGACCGGGCCGGTAGAGAGCTGATTCACCTCCTGCAAAGCGATTGCGTCATATTGGTTTTCCAGGATGTCGGCAACAAGCGGGGCAAACAGGCTAGGATCTGCTGTTTGGACCCAGCTATACGTATTCAAAGTCAGTAGTTTCATGTGGTCCTCACCTTTCTATTTTCCTAATAAATCTATTATATCAGATTTCAGGACATCTGCTTGGGGACCGTACACGACTTGGATGCCTTTGCCTTTGCGGATGACGCCGCGTGCACCCAATGTGGACCATTTTTTATCTTCTGCAACTTGGGTTTCATCTTTGACCGTGACGCGCAGACGGGTCATGCAAGCATCGACTTCAGTGATGTTTTCTTGTCCGCCGAATGCGTCGATGATGTTCCAAACAAGTTTGTCGTTATCGGATGCACCAGCGTTGCCTTCCGGTTTCGCAGTGGCAGGAGCAGCTTCTTCCGCTTCGCCGTCGAAGTCCGTGTAGTTGCCCAAACGGCCTGGCGTTGCGAATTTGAAGCGTTTGATCATGAAGTTGGCGACGAAGTACATGATGACAGCAAACGCGAGCGTCACCCAGATGTAGTTGACGACATCCAACCATAAGCCGGCTTTCAAGGACATCGGGATGCGGGTCAGGAATTCCAGCGTACCGAAGGAGTGGACGCGCAGGCTGATGATGTCGGCCATAGCGAATGCGGCTCCTTGCAATACTGCATAAACGCCGTAAAGAAGCGGTGCAGCGAACATGAACATGTACTCAAGCGGTTCGGTTACCCCTGTCAGGAAAACAGCGATGGCTGCGGAGAAGAACATGGATTTGTATTTCGGACGTTTGTCGACATCGACGTTGCGGTACATAGCATAAGCCAAGCCCATCAAGCTGCCGGCTGCGCCGATCATTTGACCAACTTTAAAGCGGGCAGGAGTGAATGCGTTAAGCAACTCATTGTAGGCTGCTGTATCGCCGGTGTTGTTCAAGTTCACCAAATCGCTGGCCCAAGCCAACCAAAGCGGATCTTGACCGAACACTTGAGAACCTGCAGCAGCGCCTGTCAAAATGGTGTAAGTTCCACCCAAAGAAGTGTAGTTCATCGGAATCGTCAGCATATGGTGCAGACCGAACGGCAACAACAGACGCTCCAGCGTACCGTAGACGAACGGTGCCAAAATCGGTGCGGTATCCGCGGAGTCCGCGATCCAAATCCCGAAATTATTGATGCCGGTCTGAACGACTGGCCAGATGATTGCCAAAACAAGGGAAATTAGAACGGACCAACCAATGACGACGAAAGGCACGAAGCGTTTGCCGTTGAAGAAGGACAACGCATCAGGAAGTTTGCGGTAGTTGTAATACTTATTGAAGATAACGGCACCGACAAACCCGGCGATGATCCCAACGAAGACGCCCATATTCAAGGCAGGTGCGCCCAAAACGTTCGTGAAGTAGCCATTGACCAGGATATCTTGGCCGAATAACGTTTTGGTAGTCGCGCCGTCCGTAGCCAGCATATCTCCGGTTACTGCGAAAAGTTTACCGGTCGTGCGGTTGATTAGGATGAAGGCAAGCAGTGCTGCGAAGGCTCCGCCGGCACGTTCTTTTGCCCAAGATCCCCCGATGGCGACGGCGAACAGGATATGCAGGTTGACGATGACAGCCCAGCCCAGATCTTCGATAACCCCAGCCGTTGTCAGCAACAGTTGGACATCCCCCGAGAACATAGCGATCATCTTGCCGATACTGATCATCAAACCAGCTGCCGGCATGACCGCGATAACAACCATCAAAGCTTTACCGAATTTTTGCCAAAAATCAAACGTAAATATTTTCTTCATTTTAAAACTCCTCTCAAATTTGCCAGTGCAATCGATTGCAACGTTTACGATTCGAAGTATAGACCATATCCAGAAATTATGCAAGCGTTCTATTTCAGAATAATTCGGTTTTTTCAACGGTTATTCAGCGAATAGATGAAGGGAAAAACGAAAATCCCGATAAATAACGCAACGGAAATAATAATGCAACATTTGCATTGACAATGCAACCGATTGCACGTAAACTAAGGGGGAAGAACAAATAAGGGGGAACCAATGATGACGCAACAAATTTTTGAAATCAATCCATGGAAAGTAACAACCAAACAATTAGACAAAGAAAACCGCCGCCTGCAGGAAAGTTTGACCAGCCTCGGCAATGGCTATATGGGCATGCGCGGAAACTTCGAGGAAGCCTACTCGGGCGATCACCACCAAGGCACATATGTGGCGGGCGTCTGGTATCCCGACAAAACGCGCGTCGGTTGGTGGAAAAATGGTTATCCGGAGTATTTCGGAAAAGTGATCAATGCGATGAATTTTCTGTATATGCACATCTTTGTGGACGGGGAAGAAATCGATCTGCATAAGGATGAAACGAAAGACTTTGCTTTGACGTTGGATATGGAAAAAGGCCGCCTGGAACGCTTCTTTACAGTCGTGAAGAACGGCAAAGAAGTCACTGTCCATTTCACGCGCTTCCTGAGCATCGACATCAAGGAACTTTGCGCCATTAAAGTGGAAATCACAGCTTCAGAAAAGGCCGAAATCCGCATCGAAAGCGCGCTGGACGGGAATGTCCAAAACGAGGATGCCAACTATGATGAAATGTTCTGGGAATGGGTTGAACAGACTGACGATACGTTGGTCGTCGAAACGATCCCGAACAACTTCGGCATCGAACGCTTCAGCGTGGCTGCAACGATGCACCACAAAGCGACAGGCTTCGCGCAAAAAGACAACACCAGCAAAGAGCTGTTCGTTTCCCAAGTGTTCGAAGGGGAAACCGGAAACGGCCAAGTCCTTTCCTTGGAGAAATACGTGACGCTGACAACGAGCCGCGATTATGCGAAGGACCAACTTGCATCGACTGCTGAAGAGATCTACGCAACAAAAGTAGCTGGCCAAAGTTTCGAGGAATTGGAAGCAACGCAAGCGAATCTGTGGGCGAAACGTTGGGAACTGGCGGATGTTGAAATCGGCGGAGACGACGAAGCGCAACAAGGGATCCGTTTCAACCTGTTCCAGCTGTTCTCCACCTATTACGGCGAAGATGAGCGCCTGAACATCGGACCGAAAGGCTTCACCGGCGAGAAATACGGCGGCGCTACCTACTGGGATACGGAAGCTTACGGCGTGCCGTTCTACTTGGCGGTCACCGAGCCGGAAGTTACCCGCAATCTCTTGAAATACCGCCACAACCAATTGCCGGGCGCTTTCCATAATGCGAAGCAACAAGGGTTGAAGGGCGCGTTATATCCGATGGTGACCTTCACCGGCGTGGAGTGTCACAATGAATGGGAAATCACGTTCGAGGAAATCCACCGCAACGGGGCGATTCCTTATGCAATCTACAATTATACAGCCTACACGGGCGATGAAAGCTACTTGGCTGAAGAAGGGCTGGAAGTGCTCAGCGCCGTCAGCCGTTTCTGGGCGGACCGCGTACACTTCTCGCAAAACAAGCAATGCTACATGATCCATGGTGTGACCGGACCGAACGAGTACGAAAACAACATCAACAACAACTGGTACACAAACCGTTTGGCTGTCTGGGTGCTGCGTTATACTTTGGAAAGCCTGGAGAAGTATCCGGAACGCGCAGAAGCATTGGGCATCACCGCAGACGAAAAAGCAAAATGGCAGGACATCATCGACAACATGTACTTCCCGTACGATGATGAGCGCCAAGTTTTCGTACAGCACGACACGTTCCTGGACAAAGATCTGAAACCGGTCAGTGCGCTCGACAAAGCTGATTTACCATTGAACCAACACTGGTCATGGGACAAGATTCTGCGTTCTTGCTTCATCAAGCAAGCTGACGTCCTGCAAGGGATCTATCTATTCGGTGACGAATTCACGCTGGAAGAAAAAGAACGCAACTTTGACTTCTACGAGCCGATGACCGTGCATGAATCCAGCTTGTCGCCATGCATCCACGCCATCCTTGCCGCCGAACTGCACAAGGAAGAAAAAGCTGTGGAACTGTACCAACGCACTGCCCGCCTGGATCTGGACAATTACAACAACGATACCGAAGACGGCTTGCACATCACTTCGATGACCGGCAGCTGGTTGACGATTGCGGAAGGCTTCGCAGGCATGCGCGCCAAAGATGGTCTGAGCTTCGCGCCGTTCTTGCCGAAAGACTGGACGCACTACCAATTCCACATCAACTACCGCGGTAGCTTGATCCTGATCGCGGTGAACGAAGAACACGTCAGCCTGACCTTGGTGAAAGGCGAAGCGTTGTCTGTCCGCATCTATGATGAAGAACTGCAACTGAAAGATGAAATCAAAGTCGCACTGAAAAAGACCGTGTCCGCATGAGCGACACAAAAGGAGAGAAACACATGTTAAAAGCAGTATTGTTCGACTTGGACGGCGTCATCACCGACACCGCCAAGTTCCATTATTTGGCATGGCGCGAGCTCGGAGCGGAGTTGGGCATCACCGTCGACGAAGCCTTCAATGAAGAACTGAAGGGCGTCAGCCGGATGGACTCCCTGGAGCGCATCCTGGAATTCGGTGGTTTGGCGGATAAATATTCCCCGGCTGAAAAAGAAGCTTTTTGCACAAAGAAAAATGACCATTATCTAGAATTGATCCAGGAAATGACACCGGCGGACATCCTGCCGGGCATCCTGCCGCTGTTGGAAGAATTGCGTGAAGCCGGACTGAAGGCGATCGTGACTTCCGCCAGCAAGAACGCACCTGGCATCCTGGAGCTTTTGCAGGTCAAGGACTACTTCGACGGCATCGTCGATCCAGCTTCAGTAGCTGCAGGCAAACCCGCTCCGGACATCTTCTTGGCCGGTGCGGCGCTTGCGGGCGTGCAACCGGCTGAGTGCATCGGCGTGGAAGATGCCGCTTCAGGCGTGGAGGCCATCAAAGCTGCGCATATTCCTGCGATTGCAATCGGCGACGCTGAAGTGCTGGCGCAAGCCGACCGCGTCTTGGCTGACACGAGCGACTTGTCACTTGCCGTCCTGCGCGATACGTGGGAGAAGGCGATTTAAGATGGGCAGCATAGATATCAGCGAATGGGGCCGCATCGGAACGGAACAAGTCATGCGAATCGATTTGAGCCAGCCGAACGGCATGTCCGTCAGCTGCATCAACTACGGCGCCCGGCTGGTCAGCCTGTTGGTGCCGGACCGGGCAGGCAAGAGCGAGAATGTCGTGCTGGGCTTGGCCGATGCCGAAGCCTACGGAAACGACCAAGCCTCCTTCGGCGCCACCGTAGGACCGGTCGCGGGGCGCATCGCTGAGGGCAAATGGGGTACGGTGCAGCTTGAGCAGAACGCCGGAGAAAACCATATCCACGGCGGCAGCCGCGGCTGGGGCCAACAGTTCTGGAACTTTACGACCGAAGAGACGGCAGAAGCTGTGACCGTTACTTTTACATTGGAATCGACGCCTGAAGCGGTCGGCTATCCCGGCCGGTTGCAGGCGAAAACTAGCTATACGCTGGATGCGGAAGGCTGCTTGACGATCACAATGACAGGCGCTTGCTCTGAAGAGACGCTGTTCAATCCGACCAGTCATATCTATTTCAACTTGAGCGGCGAGGCCAAGCGTCCGATCACCGAGCATACTTTGCAGCTGGCCTGCGAAGAAGTACTGGAAGTGGATACAGATAAGCTTCCGACAGGCACGAAGCAAACGGTGGCGGGGACGGCTTTCGATTTCCACGAAGCGACTGTTATCGGCGACGCCATCCGCAAGCGGCCGCAAGGGTTCGACGATGTTTTCCTGATGCAGCAAGGCCACCAACCGCAGCTGATCCTCCATGATGAGGAGAGCGGCCGGCAAATGGAACTTTCCAGCAACCGCAGCAGCATCGTGTTGTTTTCGACGACCGACATGAATGAGCCATACCTTGTGAACGGACGCCCGATGCAAAGCCACCTCGGCTTGGCGATCGAAGCGCAGGAAGTGCCGGACGCCATTCATCATCCGGGCTGGGACAATATCGTTCTGGCGCCAAATACTTTAGTGACAAGGGTTCAAAATTACACTTTTAAATGGTAATCTATAGATACAAAAATGAACCTGAGGAAAATGCCTATGACCGTTACGATAAAAGATGTCGCCAGAGAAGCGGGCGTCGCGACTTCAACCGTTTCACGCACGTTGAAGAACAGTCCGCTGATCAGCGAAAACACAAAAGTGAAAGTGCGCCAAGCGATGCAGAAACTGGGCTACACGCCCAACTTCGCCGCCCAGAACCTGGCCAACAAGTCCACGCAGACGATCGGCGTGATCCTGCCGGTGGCGACGATGGGGAACCCTGCGCAGAATCCGCTTTTTCTGGAGATGATCCAGGAAATCGGCGTCGTCTGCAACGAACAGAAATACATGATTTCTTTGGCAACAGGAAAATCGATGGCGGAACTGAAGGACAGCGTACGCCTGATGCATCAACGTAAACTGGTAGACGGCTTTATCCTGCTGTATTCGGAGGCGAAAGATCCGATCCGCAAGTTCCTGCATGATGAGAAGATTCCTTATGCTTTGTTGGGGAAACCGGACGTCTACGAGAACGAAACGCTCTACATCGACAACGATAACCGTCTGTCCGGAAAATCGGCGGCCGACTGTCTGATCCAGCATGGACACCAGCGGATCGGCTATGTCGGTCTGACACCTTCCCAAATGGTCGACAAGGAACGCTACAAAGGCTACTCTGATGCCTTGCGCGAAGCCGATTTGACTGTCCATCCGGAACTCTATTTCGAAACACCGGACAATTTCATGGCTTTCCAGGAATTCCTCGAAGAAACCAAACCGAGCGGGCTTGTCGTCGGCGATGACCGCCTGGCCTTGCGGGTCCTGCAGTATCTGCAGCTGGAAAAATACAAAGTGCCGGACGACATCTCCATCGTCAGCTTCAACAACTCCGTCTTTGCGACCTTGTCCCACCCGTTCCTGACGACCATCGACATCCATGTCCAGGAACTGGCCAGACAAGCCGCCGCCCTCCTGATCCGCCAACTCAACGAACCGAGCGCCTTGCTGCCGAAAATGATCGTGCCGCATGAAGTGATCGAAAGGGAGACGGTTATCAATAGGTAGTTGAGTGAGAAATCAAAAAAAGAATAATAAACTGAGACAACCTTGCTCCTGCTATGATAGGGGCGGTGGTCTCTTTTTTATATCTATTAAAAAAATTTTCAGAATGTTACGGGGTTACTTATTTTATTTACAAAGGATGCATTGTGTAAATGTGTTCTGTTTAACACCAGTGTTTAGTTGTTTTTAAAAATGAAGTTAGTTATGTTCATTTATGTAGTATGGCGATGTGAAAAATTATTACATATGTATTCTTTTGGCTGCTTCTTTTGTATTAGTACTCCCCTTATTCTAATGAGTCTTTTATTTAAGCAGATAGAATGAGATAATACTAAAGAGTAAACCTTTGTTTCTCAAATGCATCAGACAAATATTTTTATAACGTCTGTTTTATATATTCTTAAACATACCGCAATAACTCATTTATTATCGAGTTAATATAGCTGTAATATATTGTAGTGAGGTGATATTATGCCAGAATTAGTGAAAAAAGAAGAACTATTTGATGTTAGCAATTGGAATTTTTATAACAAGGTTATTAATATAAATGAATTACGTATATCATTAATAGAAGCATCTAAACTACCTGATACATCTTCTGAAATAGAAGAACTTAAAAAACTAAGCAGTGTAGGTAGCATATACAGACATATTAGTGAAAAAGATATAATTGATACTGAAAAATTTTTAAATATGCTATATGAAAATATAACATATTCAAGTACTAGTAATTACTTCATCGACAATATTGTGGACATCCAAGGTGTAGATTTCAACTCAATAATTTCTTCGATAAACCTTCAGTTTAATAATTCCTATGTTACTGAAGATGAAAAAAGCTATCTTAATGACACGGGATACAATTTATTAAATGTAATACAGCTAAGAAAAAATGATGAGATTGTTGTACCGGTATGCTTAGATGATGACGATAGTTTTAAGGCACTGTTTATCTACAAGTTTACAGATGTGAAAGATATTAGCGCATATAGAATATGTTCAGTTGTAATAAACAAAAAAACTGGTGATATATGTTTTTTATGTAATAGTCGATTATCTAGTAAAGCGAGTGAAGGAGATCAGAAAATATTTATTAATTCTGCAGATTCGTTTTATTATCAGGTAAAAGCTTTTTTAGCGAAAAGAGGAATAAGATTTGCTGTTCGTGACCCTAAGAATGAAAAGAAAAAAATGTTTGAATTTTGCAACCATTTAAATAAAGTTATGATTAATGAGTTTGAGAATGAACTAAGTAGAAAAATTGAGGATACATGTATTCGTCAAATTAATGAAATTACTTCGTTAGTGAGCACGCAAATAAATTTTGACAGTGTAAGTAAGAAGAAAATATTTAACAAAATTTTTTCTACATATTTGGGAGAATGTATGACTAAGACGTTTGATGCATCTGATTTAGTATTTATAGCAAAAGAAAGAAAATTACCGGGATATCCAACACTGATTAATTTTGTTAGTAGCACAACCTCTAAAGGGCAAACTAAGACAAGAGATAAGGAGTCCCCCATTAACTTTTGAAGAAGTTTACTACAGTTTAAGTACAGATTTTAGTGAAAACGAAGAATTGGAAGAATGGCGACTCTCCTGGTTTGATTCTAATTTTTTTGATAATGCTAGGGACGAGGACGTTAGTCAAACATCAATTAAAATAACGAAAAAATTTTTTAAAATTATTAATCTAAATACAAACAGAAGAAGAAAAAGAATGGTGGATTACATAATTGGAGAAATTAGAAGAAGTTTATAATAAAAATTATGATCTTTATATTTTGCTTAATAGTTTTGCAATTAACGGCACCCATTTTAAAACAGAAAATTATTATTTAAATCTGATTGAAAGTAAATATAGCTGTAGCCGCACAAAACCTTCAGAGATATTTTCTGAATTAAAAGAATGGTTTTCTAAGCAAATTTACTATCGATGTGATGAAGAAACATTGAGGGCTGCAATTCTTGATGCAAAATGTGAGCACTGTGAAGAATTAATTAAGGAACACGAATATTACTATATGTATAAATTCAATAAAGTATCTGAAATAATTGAACTAAATAAGAAACTTTTAGAGAAGTATTTTACAGCTAAGTCTTTAGCTGTAATAAATGACTTAAAACAAAATTATAGTAAAATAGTTCCGTTTATCGGTGCTGGGATTAGCAAGGATTTGGGGTATCCACTTTGGTTAGAGATGTTTTTAGAAGCAAAAAAATGGATGGATCCAAAATACCATGCGATGTTAGAATTGCATTATGATAATGGTGATGTTGATAGGATGTTGGATACCATTATGACAACATCTAGTTTAGATACTGTAAAAAAAATTAAACAAGATTTAATATTGCCACAAATTAGAAGATTTAATATTGAGACTGATGTCAGAACAGCATTAGCTTTTTTTATACTGAAATTGAATAGGCCGTATATAATTACTACAAATTATGATGATATTTTGGAAAAGATAAGTTCAAATTTCAAATTAGGTTATGAAACAAAAAATTTAGTGACTTTTTCAGGATTTCATCAATTACAAAAAAGTAAGTTTATTTTTCATATACATGGTGATATAAATATGCCTGATACAATGATTGTAACTAATAGTGACTATGAAGAATTATACGAGAAAGATACTAATAAACGTATTTTAACTAGCTTAATCATGGATAGTTCACTACTATTTATGGGGTTTTCTCTTAAAGATGAGTACTTTAAAGAAGAATTTAATAATATTTGTTCAGCTAATAAAGACTATTCCAAGAATTACATGGTAGGAATAGAAAATGATCAGTTAGACAAATTAGTAGTAGAAAATATAAGTATTATTTCAATTAAAACTGAATCAATAGGAAAAAATAGATATGACTCTAACGAGCAATATAGATTTTTATTGGACTTTATAGATAATCAGTTGATTAGTGTTACTGATAAATTTGAAAAAATGAGATAACTTTAATTCTCCAGCTATTAGGTGTGTCAGTGCAAGGAGATACAGAAATCAAATTCAAAAAGTGTATATTTTATTTTTGTCTGAGATAGTTTCCAACTCTGTTCAGGCAGGTCATCATTGAGTGTCTTGTGCCACAAGAGTAATGCTCATGTCTGCTGTTTTTTTTCGTGATCTATCGTTCATTGATTTATCTGGAGTTACTAGGCGGTAATGACTATGTCACTGCTGATAATTTCGCTTAGCAGATATCAAAATAACTCCAAAATGATTTTGTTGAAGTTGATTCTTCTCCCCAAAATAGCGTCTCTTGACAATTTTAGGATTAAAGACATTCCCAAGAAATAGAGAGAAACGGATAGCGAACATATAGACATTATATTTCTGATATTGCTTCGGAAATATAATTTGACAAAAATGTTTTGAAAATTCCCAAAACTATAAAAAGTGCATGGGAACCGAAAAATCTTCAACTTAGAAGAATAGGTTCCTATTTACTTGTTCATCGGAAATGTAAGCGTGTACTCTATGGGGCAGGGGATTGATTAATATATTGAAGGGATGCATACAATGTCAGACAGCATGATTCGGGTAGGTAGAAGAGGGAGTAATTTTATCGATGCCAATCTCTTGGTGTTTCCGAAAAAGAAATATCCAAAAATAAAAAAGAGCGCTAGAAAAAAAGCAGGTACACCTAAAGGGAAAAACGCCAAATCAATCGTAGTAAATGGGCCTTACAAAGAAAAGCGAACACACTGCTTGATTAAATATAGTCAAATGATTGCGGATGACTTAGAAAATCAAGGGAAATATAAAAGGATGTTCTATGCATTTTATCCAGATTATCCTACAGAACACTTCAAAAAATTTGTGAATATGTATTTTGCGATCGTTAAAAACAAAAAACTAAAGTATGTGTCTCCCTCCCGGGAAATCGTGCATTTACTTTTATATTTCAACAGAGAAGCCGAACACGAGTTGTTGATGCGGTTTATTAATAAATTGTATCGATTTGAAAGTGAGCATCCTAATTCGGTTACGTTACGTGTGAAAAAACGATGCAACCAACTGCTTAGTAGCAGAAATCATGCAGAGGTTTTTGACATCACAATGGGCTAGATAGATCGATTTCTTTACTGCTATCAAAACAGAAATATTTGATGACAGGTTAGCTATAATGTACGGACGATTCACCGGACGATACGGAAGAGACCTTGTTCCATCAAGTTTTTTTCACCGGACGATAGCTAACGAGTGACTGACTTCTCTGCAGCTAATTTATTCACACCAGCAAGTCCCCGATTTCCGACATCCAATCGGAGATTAGGGGCTTGCTGTTTTTGTTTTGGGGAATGGCTACGAGTGCCTTATATGCGTTCCAAGCATGATCCAATCAGTATTTTCTGAAAATGCTTGCAAGATTAATTACTATTGTCAATTTACATACGTGACAAAAGTATATAAACTGTGAGGTGGGAGCGTGAGGATTGGATGCGAAAGATAAACAAAATGATGGTTATGATAGTCTCTGTTTGTGTCATCGCGGTTTCGTTGATCTATTATAATTATAAATTTGTCAGATATGACAGTGAAAAAATTGTTTTTGGTGCCACTTATATGACAATGAACAACAGCTTTTACAAGGCTATAACAGATGAAATAGAAAAACAAATCAATGATCGTGGCGACATCTTGTATACCCGTGATCCTGCTTTGGATGTCGATAAACAGAACGAACAAATCAATGACTTGATCGATATCGGAATCGATGTATTGATCATCAACCCGGTTGACTATTCGAAAGTCAATGAGTCTTTGAAAAAAGCTAAGGAAAAAGGAATCAAGATAATCGTCATTGATGCCCAGTTGGATGATGACACAATTGCCGATGCCACTGTTTTATCCAATAATTATGATGCCGGCGTGCAATCTGCCAAGGATATGATGCGCAATCTGACTTCAGCAAAGATTGTCCTTTTGAAGCATAGCGCTGCTTTATCGTCTGTCGATCGGATCAACGGTTTTCTGGATACTATCAAAGACAATCCTAATTACAAAGTTGTTGCAAGTGAAGAGTGTTTAGGCCAAACGGAAGTTGCGATGCCTGTAATGATGGAAATAATTGATAGAAAAATCGATTTCGACGTTGTGATGGCTTTAAATGACCCAAGTGCATTGGGCGCTTTGGCGGCGATAAAAGATAAACAAATCGACCATAAAGTGCTGGTTTATGGCGTGGATGGTTCACCGGATATGAAAAAACTGCTGATCGACAGTGATGAAGTTCAAGGGACTGCCTCGCAATCGCCCAGCACGATGGGGGCCAAAGCGATTGAAGCCGCCTATAAAATGGTTGATAATGAATCATACGAAAAGTCGATTGTTGTGCCGGTTACTTTGATAACCAAGGACAACATCAGCGAATATGATATTTCGGGGTGGCAATAATGGTAAATTTGGGGACGAAGCATATCGCTTATATTCATAATTCCTTATTACTACTGAATTTCATTATCGTATTGTTCAATGCCTCCATCTTTTTGCTTTCGACCAAATACTTGCAGGCCCACGGGTATGCCTCGGCTTTTTTGGAAAACCTGTCCTATGTCCCACCGGCGCCGGAAAAGACTTTTTTTGGGGCGATCCTGTTGTTCTTGATCTTGCTGGCAAGCATGTATTTCCGCACGAAAGACAGTTATATTGTTTACTGGTTGATCTATTTGGAAGTAATCGTAATGATAATGTTGATCATCGTTTTGAACGGCAGTTACAACGGCATCGTGTTGTTGGTGTTCGCCGATATTCTGTACAACACGAAAAACATCAAATATTGGCCGGCACTGCTGATCATCAGCTTTGGACTATTGATAATCTCTGATTATGCCATTCTTTCGCTCATCGTCAGAATGCCGTCGATTGAAACCTATATCAATTTTTATCCCAACGGAACCAGAACGTTACTATTGTTTTTCAGAAATATCCTTGCCTCGCTGAATATCGTGGGCTTCATTTCTTTTCTGGCGACTTCCTTATTCGTCCAACAAAGGGAAAAACAGCGGGTCGGAGAGCAATTGGCGATGGTTTCGCGCGTAAATGTCGAATTGAAGAACTACGCCAATTTGACTGAGAAAATCGGCGAGGACAATGAACGGAAAAGGATTTCCAGGGAAATACACGATACGCTGGGCCATGCTTTAACCGGGATATCGGCTGGCGTGGATGCCTGTATTGCCATCATCGATATCGATCCGGAAAAAACGAAACAGCAATTGCTGCTGGTCAGTGATGTTGTCAGGATGGGCATCAAAGACGTGCGGCGTTCCTTATATAAATTGCGCCCGGGCGTTTTGGAAGATAGCACGCTGAAAGATGGGTTGACCAAAATGATCGCCGAATATGCAGGTGTGTCGAATCTGAAAATAGATTTGCATTATAAATGGGATAATGTTGATATTGATAATACCAAAGAAGATATCATTTTCAGGATGATCCAGGAGTCGATCACCAATTCTTTGCGGCACGGGCACGCCACGGAAATCGAAATCAATATGTTCGTCTACGATGATGAATATGTCATCATCATTCAGGATAACGGCGTTGGCTGTGAAGAAATCAAATGTGGGTATGGGTTAAAGCAGATGCGTGAACGCGTAGCGATTTTAAATGGTACGGTCAGATTTTCTGGCGAGAACGGATTCAGAACTGCCATAGAAATTCCGATCGAAAGGGGAGGAAATTATGATTAAAGTAATGATTGCCGATGATCAAGAGTTGATAAGACAATCCCTGGAAATTGTTTTGTCGACCAAACCGGGTATTGAAGTTGTCTCAACCGTAGCTGATGGGTTTGAAGTGCTGGAGAGCATCAAAAAATGCCGTCCGGACCTTATTTTGATGGACATCAGGATGCCCAAAATGGATGGCGTCTACTGCACGAAGATGGTCAAGGAACAATATCCTGACATCAAAATCATTATCCTGACTACTTTCGATGACAATGAATTTGTCTTCAGTGCTTTGAAATATGGAGCCAGTGGTTATTTATTGAAAGGTGTCAGCATGGATGGTTTGCACCAAGCCATTCTGACCGTCGTGAATGGAGGCGCGATGATCAACCCGGATATCGCCACGAAAGTATTCAAAAAATTCTCGCAAATGGCAACCAGCAATTATGCGATCCAAGTGGATGAAAAAAATGTTGCGGATATCTCAAACCGTGAAATGAAGGTCATTCAACAAGTGGGATTCGGTCTGTCCAATAAGGAAATATCCCAGAAGTTATTCCTGTCGGAGGGGACGGTCCGCAATTATCTCAGCACCATTCTGTCGAAATTGGATTTGAGGGATCGGACCCAACTGGCGATTTGGGCGGTCCAAACGGGTCAAACCACAAAAGATTTCGGTAATGAGCATGACTAAGATGAAAAAGGGAATCCTCGCTTTGATAGGCTGCAGTCTGTTGATGATCTATCTGTTCGTCAGTTCCCACAGGCAAATCACGATTACGCTGGGGATGTTCACCGGCAGCAATTGGGATGTCTACAATGCGGAAAGTTATAAAGTGATCGATGACGCCATTGAAAAATTCGAAAAGGAACATCCTAATGTGACCATCGAATATAAGAGCGGCATTTTGAAACAGGATTATTCAGCCTGGTTAGCTTCCAATATCGCCAGCGGGGAACAACCGGATGTCTTTATGGTTCTGGCTGAAGACTTCAATAAGTTATCTTCTTTGGGTGCATTGCTGCCGTTGGATGATTTGATTGAAGAAAACAAGGTAAGAGCGGATATTTTTTATGAAAGCGCTCTTAGTTCGGGCGGTTACCAAAACACGCAATATGCATTACCCTATGAGATCAACCCGACCATGATGTTTGTCAACCGCGATCTGCTGGAAAAGGAAGGGATCGCCATACCTGAGGGCAATTGGACGATTGAAGAGTTTTATCAAATCTGCGCACAAGTGACGAAAGATACGGATGGTGATGGCTCGATTGACCAATACGGCTCCTATGGTTTCAAATGGCAAGATGCGGTCAACGGTTATGGCATCAGCTTGTTTGATGAGGAGGGGACGTCAAGCAATCTGAACCAAAGTGACGTGAGGGAAGCCCTGTCCTATGTTCAAAAACTGAAGGATCTGAATAAAGGCTATCAAGTATCGTCGGAGGACTTCGACAAAGGCAATGTCGCTTTTTACCCGCTGACGTTTGCGCAATACCGGACGTATCAACCTTATCCGTACCGCGTCAGCAAATATTCCACTTTCAAGTGGAGCTGTTTGGCGATGCCGGGGACCACAGCTAATCAGAAGACTTCTCAAATAGCTACTTCTTTAATATCCATAAATTCCAAAACGACGCAGCGGCAATTAGCGTTTGAGTTTCTGGAAACCTTAACGATCGACCCAGAGATCCAACAGGAATTATTTGAAAATTCGCAGGGAGCTTCAGCTTTAAAGAGTGTGATGGCTAGCGACAGCACGAAAGCGTTGCTGGATCAGGATGCCATGAGCAATTATTCCTTAAAACAAGACGTGTTGGATGCTATTATCGAAAACGCGGTGATCGAACCGAAATTCAAAAAGTACAACAATGTCATCGAAAGATGCGATTATTTGATCACGAATGCATTGAATGAAAATCGGATCGAGGATGAGCTGGTCGACATCGAAAGAGAAATTGACAATCAATTAAAATGATTGGAATGACAAATGTCACACGGAGGATGAGGTCTGTTAATCCCGAGTAATCCGCTGTATACTGCAACACGAAAAGCCCTGCTGCGATAGGAATAGCCTGTCGCAGCAGGGCTTTTTTTGTATGGGAATTGAATTTATGCGCAGAGATTCCCCGCCAAAACCCCTTTGGCGGGGAAAAATGTTCAAGGGCAACGCGAGATAGCCCGCCAAAACACATTTGGCGGGGCAAAACGTCCGCGGATAATACGAGATAGCCCTCCAAACCCAATTTGGCGGGGAAACGCACCGCCAGACCCGGAACCCGGACCGCACGCTGCTGCGGTCAAACAATTTTTCTATTATTTCATGTCAAATGTCACATGAATGTGTTGACACGCGACACGATGCAAGCGCTTCGATGGGTGGTATTCTTTAGAGGCTAATTGATATACGCGAAGGAGGAAATAATTTGAAATATGTGGTTCTGGTAAGCCACGGTGATTTTGCGACGGGCTTAAAGACATCGGTGGATATGCTGGCTGGAAAACGGGATGATGTGATCGCGGTTGGATTGCCTGATGGTAAAACAGCAGATGAGTTTGCTTTGATGTTCAAGGAAGGCATTCAAGCTGTGACTGGGGATGATGAAATCATCTTGCTTGCTGATATTGTAGGCGGCTCACCTTTGACAACTTCATTGAATGTTTTAGCGGATGAAGGCAAACTTGCCAATACAATCACTATCGGCGGCATGAACTTGCCATTGGCTTTAACGGCAGTTTTGATGAAAGACAGCTTGGATAGAGAAACATTCACTGCTACGGTCGTATCCGAAGCGAAAGAAGCTTTGCAAGAATTCAAATTAGAACAACCAGAAGAGGACGACGAAATTTAGAGGGGGAAAGAAAAATGACAGTATCATTTATTCGGATTGATGATCGTATGATTCACGGGCAAACATGTACGCGTTGGGCAAAAGAGTTCCCTTGTGACGGATTGGTAGCTGTGAATGATAAGGCGGCTCAGAGTGACGTTCTAAAAGCGGCCTATAAGAGTGCCAGCGGTTTAAAAACGTTCATTTGGACCAATGAGGAATGGCAACAAAAAAATCAAAAAGTATTGGACAGCAAAGATCGATATTTCCTGATCACCAAAGATCCTTTGGACATGAAAAAGATTTTGGTGGATCAAAAATTCAAACCCGGAATCGATACTGTGATCGTAGGTCCGTGCAATGACCGTGAAGGTGCTACGAAATTGGGAAATAACCAATCGATCACACAAGCAGAAGCAGAGGCCTTTGAAGCAATGTATCAAGCTGGTTATAAAATTAAGTTTGCCTTACTGCCTGATGTTTCAATCGGAACATGGGAAAACTTCAGAAGCAAATTTGGGTTTAAATAATAAAACAAAAGGGGAGAAGAAATTATGACAATTAGTTGGATTCAAGCAGCTATGCTAGGGCTGTTCGCCTGCTTATCAAGTATGCCTGGTTTAGGTGGTACATCATTCGGAAATTATACATTAGGTCGTCCTTTAATCGGTGGTTTAGTATCAGGTATTATTTTAGGCGATATCCAAACGGGTATTTTAGTCGGCGCGGCAATGCAAATCGTGTACATCGCATTGGTCACTCCAGGCGGAACGGTCTCAGCTGACGTTCGCGCAGTCAGTTATATCGGTATTCCGCTTGCGATGGTAGCTTTGAAAAGCTATGGTTTGACGGCTCTTAGTATAGAAGGTGCAGCATTAGCTACATCATTCGGTACGATGGTCGGAACTTTGGGTACCGTATTATTTTACGGAACTGCAACAGCTAACCTAGCATGGCAACACATCGGTTGGAAAGCGGTGGAAAAAGGTGAATTCCATAAGTTATATACAGTCAACATGGGCTTGCCTTGGATTTCCCATTTCTTCTTCTCATTTATCCCAACCTTGATCATGTGTAAATTGGGAGCTGACGTTGTAGAGGTAATCAAAACAACCTTACCGATGGATGGTTTGGCAATGAAAACCTTATTCACAGTCGGATCCTTGCTTCCCTGCGTCGGGATTGCGATTCTATTGAAACAAATCGTTACGAAAGCAGTAGACTTTATTCCCTTCTTCTTTGGCTTCACTTTGGCTGCGTCATTAGGGATCAACTTAGTTTCAGCGACAGTGGTTGCGGCTATGTTTGCATTAATCAACTATCGTATCAAACTGCTGTCATTGCAAAGAATGGTATCAGTGAGCGGCGACGAAGAGGAGGACATTTAAGATGGCTAAGGAATTAAGCAAAAAAACATTAAATAAATCTTTCCACAATTGGTATTACGGAAACTTGACATGTTTCTCTCAAGAACATATGCAAACATTTGGATATCTATGTTCGATGTTGCCAATCGTTGAAGAACTTTATGATAAAAAAGAAGATCAAGAAAGATCGATGAAAACCTATACTGCCTTCTTCAATACGGAACCACAAATCGGTACAGTGGTAGTCGGTATTACAGCTGGATTGGAAGTCGCTCGTGCCAATGGGGCAGCGGATGTTGATGACGAAACAATCAATGGTTTACGTGCTGGTCTGATGGGACCTTTAGCAGGTATCGGCGATTCACTGATAGTTGGAACTCTGATTCCGATTTTATTAGGTATCGCACTGGGATTATCTACTGATGGTTCACCGTTGGGAGCAATCTTCTACATAATCGTGTGGAACATAATTGCCTACTTGGGAATGAAATTTCTTTACTTCAAAGGATTTGAAGTAGGTGGTAAAGCTGTAGATTTCTTAGTCGGACCACAAGGTTTGGCATTGCGTGAATCGATTACTTTATTAGGCGGAATGGTCATTGGGGCTGTTGCTGCTACTTGGGTAAGTGTCAAAACTTCGTTCGTGTTGGTTGGATCGGATGGCAATAGCCTCTTGACGCTGCAAGACAAATTCGATTCAGTATACCCAGGCTTATTGACTGCTTCATTTGTAGTAGGCTGCTGGTATTTGCTTTCCAAAAAGAATATGTCCCCAATCAAAGTCATGTTGATATTGGTAGTCGTTGCCTTTGTCGGTGTATTGCTTGGATTCTTCAACCCAGGATTGACTTATTAATCCAAAGAAATATTGTGGGGCCGTCTCTCTGCGAGGCGGCTCTTTTTTCGCAGCAGAGCAGAGGGTGCCTGGTAGCCGGAGGAGCGCGACGGAACTGGGGCGTCAACTTCGGTTAAGCTTCGCTCCCCGGAGAACAGCGGTAACTTTCGTCCCCACCTTCGACGAAGCCAGCCTTATCGGAGAAGAAAGACGAAATGTTGGGCGACCTCCGGCGAGGCCTGCGTTCACCGGAGGAGGGCGGAGAATCTAATAAAAAACCAGAGTCTTTCTAGTCTCATTGCGACAGACTCTGGTTTTTATTCCGGATTGTCTTTCAACAAGTCCTCCAACCGTTCTTCCAACACATCTCTGTCTTTATCATTGGCTGCCGTCCTAGCCAGGCCTTGTTTATAGATTTCCTGCGCCTTCTTAAAATCCTCGGTTGGAGGATTGAGGTAGTACATATCTCCCCAGCCGACGTAGCCCCATACGTTCATCGGATAATCCTGCACAATACTTTTGAATTCAGCTTCCGCCTGAATAGGCTCGTTCAACTGAAGGTAGGCATCGGAGATGTTTCTTCTCTGATTAATTAGCGTATTTTCATCTTCTTCCGGGAACATTGTAAGGAATTCGGTACAGTAGGTGATTGCTTTGCTATAGTAGGATGGATCGCTCAATCCGGCGTTCAGAAGTTCGTCGCCAAGGGATAACAGAATTTCTCTGATCGAGAATTCACTGGTGCAACGATAATCCAAGTACTCCAGGTCCTTGGAGGCGGGTGGATTATGCGGCTTCAAGGCTTCCCATGCTGTCAGCCAAGCATCGCATGCCTCGGTTATTTTGCTTTCCGCCTCGGCGTGGACGCCCTTGTCAAACCAATCACCGACTGTCTCAATAGGCCAATGTCCTCCTGCGGCCCATCGTTCCCATAGTATCCAGACGGCAGGGAAGAGGAAATCTTCATCATAGCCTTCAGCATGGACGTCATAGATTTTGAACCACCGCTCCGCTATATCGTTGGCAGAGGCATAAACTTGAATGCTCTCCAAGAAACGTTCCTTATCAAAGGGAATGTTCAGGTCTTCGAGTTTGGCAATGATTTGCGCATCGCTCATCTCGTTGACCTTGTCGTAGGACCACATATTTGCCAGATTGTTGCTCAATCGCTTGTAAAGGATGGTTTCTTCTGGTTCGCCCCAACAACAGTGTTTGTATTTCTTTCCGCTGCCGCAAGGGCAAGGTTCATTTCTGCCAATTTTTGTCATGGTCGATTGCTCCTTTATGAATCCGATATCATATGTTGTTAGTCTTATTTTAGCACTTGCTGAGTGGGGAAGGAAGGCATTGCCAGTACGTGAAGGGATATCTCTGGATGAAAATTCAGTACTTAGTCTGATGCCTTTGAGCACAGCGGGGATTATAATGTAAGGGAAAGAGAGGGGAAGGATCATGAATTTCTTAATGAATCTGATTTGGTTTGTGTTGGGTGGTTTCATCAGTTTTATTTCTTGGATCGTTATCGGAATCCTATGGTGCCTGACCATCGTCGGGATCCCAATCGGTATGCAGTGCTTTAAGTTCGCAGTGATGGCGGCTGTGCCGTTCGGCAGGGAAATCCGCATCAGCGAAAGCGGCACGTCGTTAGTGTTGAATATAATCTGGATGCTGTTGGGCGGCTTGGCATTGGCAGCCGAAGAAGCTGTTTTGGGCATCATCTTCTGCATGACAATCGTAGGCATTCCGTTCGGTCTGCAGCACTTCAAGCATGCCAAACTAGCATTGATGCCGTTCGGAGCGGAAATCTATCGGGTTGCTTAACAGGCAAGGTCATGGCTGATATCATAGTGAAAAAATGAGGCTGTATCAAAACCAGAGCTACTAAACTGGTGTTGATACAGCCTCTTCTGTTTGGAAATTGAATTTACGTCCGGAATAACCCGTCAAAACCTTGTTGACGGGGAAAATCAGTTCAAATCACAGTCAGAAAAACCGCCAAATCAACCTTGGCGGGGAAAGCGTCCGCGGAAAACACGATATTCCCCGCGAAAACCATGTTGGCGGGGAACATCGCCACGCATTCAAGCAATGCGATAATCTCTAACGCTATTGTTGTGGGATATTACTGATTCTTGTGAAGTCCATTAACGATTTGGCTCAAACCATCCTGAATCGGTGTTGCTGGACGACCGAGGAGTTTTTCGAAATCGTTGCTCTCAACATCCAGGGAGCCCACTCGAATGCTTCTTTGGATTTCAACAAGGATAGGGATAACGAAGTCCGGTACACCAGCATCCTGCATAATTTCAGCATAGGTAGCGTCATCAACTTGTTGTACAGTTATTTCTTTGCCCAATACAATTCCGAGAGCTGCGGCTATTTCTTTCTGAGTCAATACCTTGCCGGACAACTCGTAGATTGTGTTTTCGTGCCCATCACCGGAAAGTACAGCCGCCGCAGCCTCTGCATAATCTTGTTGAAGTGCCCAGCCCACCTTGCCGTTTTCTGCTGATGTGACCCATGGAGCTCCTGCCAGGACACCTTGAATACTTGAAATTTCATTCTCCAAGTACCAGTTGTTACGTAAAAAGGAGTAGGGAATCCCTGTTTTCAAGATTGCTGCTTCTGTGAACTGATGTGTTGGAGCGAATAAGTTTTTGCTTTCTTTTGCATTCGCTAAACTGGTGTACGCGATGAACCCGACGCCTGCGCGCTCTGCCGCAGCCACTGCATTGGCGTGCTGACGAATTCTTGTTTCGTTATCCCCATCCGCAGAAACAAGCAATAAACGATCAAAACCTGCAAAAGCAGCATCCAGTGTTTCCGGATGATCAAAATCCCCTTGACGGACTTCCACTCCACGGGCCCGTAACGCTTCCGCTTTCTCTGGATTACGAACACTGACAGCCAGTTGACTAGCCGGTACTGTTTTCAACAGAGTTTCTACTACTTTCGTACCGAATTTTCCTGTTGCTCCCGTTACTAATAATTTCATAGTGTATCTCTCCAATTCTTTTGTTTACTTATTTGTTGTAACCTTATAATATGGTATCAGGGATCTTTTTGTAAGTAGGCACTTTAATGTGACCTAGTAACAAAAACAGGACTAATGTGAAAGAGAGGCATTTATTATGGCAAAAAGTCGGTTTGGTGAACCTGTAGGGGATCAAACAGAGATTTGTCCCGTCACGCAAACGCAAGACATCATTGCAGGGAAATGGAAAATCATCATATTATGGAATTTGAGCACGCAGACGAGAAGATTCAATGAACTTCAACGGTTGTTGCCAAATATTTCAAAAGGGATATTAACAAGGCAATTGCGGGAACTGGAAGAAGACCAGATGGTTCACAGAGAAGTCTATAAAGAAGTTCCGCCAAAAGTAGAATATTCCTTAACACCTTTGGGAGAGAGCTTTATTCCGATACTGCAGAGCATGGGTGAGTGGAGTAAAAAGAATTTGGTGAGTAAGTAAACTGGGCGGTGATGGCGCCAGTGCCGTTCGGAGCGGAAATCTATCAAGTTTAGCAGTTGTTGAGAAAACGATTCAGAGGATATGATTTTGTAAATATATTTACCGGTTTTTAGCGGGGATTGACTGCCGATGGTGGGTCTGGTGTTGTCGGACTTTCCGGAGACGGATCAATTCCCATTTTTTTGTGTTGGATGAAAATAGACGATATGTATTAATGGAAGTAGCTTTTTTGCGGAGGATTCAGGCGTGGAGTACATCCGATTTGAAAATGATAGCGAAATCATTTGTAAATCAGATATATAAGATAGAGCGTCTGGCTACCGGTTATATGCCTGATTGTAAAATAATTGACTGTCTAAGTCATCCGTTGACAACGCCCTATTTCTTGCGTAAGCTGTGAACTAAATTTAAGCTTAAGGCAGAAATGCAGACGAAAGGGATGGGGATATGAAGGCGGTACTATTTGATTTGGATGGTGTGATCACCGATACAGCGAAGTTTCATTTTTTGGCTTGGCGCGACTTGGGAGCGGAGTTGGGCATAGAAGTGGATGAGGCGTTCAACGAGGAGTTGAAAGGGGTAAGCCGCATCGATTCGCTAGAGCGCATATTGGCGCAAGGCGGGGTTGCGGATAAATATTCCTCAGCCGAAAAAGATGAATTATGCGTCAAAAAGAATGCCCATTACTTGGAATTGATAAAAGAAATGACGCCGGATGACATTTTGCCGGGCATCATTCCGCTATTGGAAGAACTGAAAGCTGCCGGCATCAAAATGATCGTGACTTCAGCAAGCAAGAATGCACCGGGAATCCTGGATCTTCTGCAGGTACGTGCTTATTTTGACGGTATCGTTGATCCGGCGACTGTTAAAGCTGGCAAACCGGCTCCGGACATTTTTCTGGCGGGAGCGCAGCTCGCAGGCGCCGATCCGGCTGACTGTGTAGGGGTCGAAGATGCGGCTTCCGGCGTTGAAGCCATCAAAGCAGCCGGCATCGTGGCGGTAGCGGTTGGCGATAAGCAGGTTTTGGCTTTGGCTGATCGCGTGCTGCCGAGCACCGCTGATCTGTCGCTTGCCGTTTTGCAGGAAGCGTGGGCGGAAAGCAACAAGTGACGGATCAGAAAATTCTAATAGATCGATAAAAGTGGACTTGCCAGATGGCAAGTCTATTTTTGTTGTCGTTTTTTTGGTGCGGTTTTGCTGTGGTGGCTTCGCCGGAGCAGACGCGAGCGCAAATCTATCACCTCCGACGAGCCCCTGTTCGTCGGAGGACAGCATCCGACCACGCATCCAGCTCCGGCTAACATTCGCTCGCAGGAGGAGAGCAAATCACCGGAACCGCACCTCCGTTGAGAAGGGCACTCACCAGAGGAAGTGCCAACTCCCGAGGATACCTTAAAAAATGTCGGATATACACTATCAAATGGCATGGAATCTGCTGCGGGATATGACTAAACTATAAAGTGAGAGTGGGGATGCCCACAAATGGAAGCGCATACCGGAGAGGGTGGATGAAATGATAGAGAAAAAATTTAATGATAAGTGGAAATTCTGGGAGAACAAGGACTCCTTTGCGTTGGTGTGGAACGTGCCTGAAACGGCCAAGGAAATCACGGTGCCGCATGATGCGATGTTCGAAAAGAACGCGCACGCAGACAGCTTAAACGGCGGCAACACAGGTTATTATGACGGGGCATTCTATAACTATGTGAAGACGCTCCACGCTCCGGCTGATTACAAAGAAAAGACGGTTATTTTGAAGTTTGAAGGCGTGTATATGAACGCCATGGTGTACATAAACGGTGAGTTGGCGGGCAAGAACATGTTCGGGTATTCGACTTTTTATGTGCCGCTGAATGATTTTCTCCGATACGGCGAAGAGAACGAGATCCGGGTCCAAGTCCGGAACGGCGCGATGACAAATAGCCGCTGGTATTCGGGCGGAGGAATCTATCGGGATGTCTACCTGTTGGTTTCGGATGTGACGCATCTGGTTCCGGAAGGGGTCCAGATCAAAACGGCAGAAGCCGATGAAATGTTGGCAGTGCTGGACATTGCGACAGAAGTGAAGACAAGAAAGTATGCACCAAGCCGAGTCGTGTTGGAAACCGTGATCCGCGATGCGGAAGGCAATGAAGTGGCGAAAGAACACTCGCCTTTCGTATTGTTCGAGCAAGAAGAACGGATCATCAAACAGCGCGTCACCGTGGACAGCCCCAATCGCTGGTCGGACGAAAATCCGAGCCTCTATACATGCGAAAGCAATCTGTACGTGGATGGGGAATTAGTGGATGAAGCAGAAACCACTTTCGGCATCCGGACGTTGCAGGTGGACGCGAAACGCGGGTTGCATGTGAACGGGGAAACGGTGAAGCTGCGCGGAGCTTGCATCCATCACGACAGCGGTCTGCTTGGCGCGGCCACTTACGAGGATGCCCAATTCCGCCAAATCAAACTGCTTAAGGAAGCGGGATTCAATGCGGTGCGGATGTCCCATCACCCGATGGCGCCTGCGATGCTGCGCGCTTGCGACCGTTTGGGCATGTTCGTGATGGACGAAACGTTCGACATGTGGAACCGGATGAAATCCGACTACGATTACGGCCTCTATTTCCAGGAGTGGTGGGAAAAAGACGTGACGGCGATGGTCCGTAAGGATTTCAATCATCCAGCTGTCATCCTTTATTCTGTGGGGAATGAAATTCCGGAAATCGGGAACCCTCACGGAGCTAAAGTCTGCCACGAGCTGTGCGCCAAAATCAAATCGTTGGACGACACCCGCTTCACCTTGGCTGGCATCAACGGCGTCTTTGCAGCGGGGGACAAGGTCGATCAGATCGTGAGCGATGTTGTTTCCGACCTGCAACAGTCAGGCAAAATCGAAGGTAACGTCAACGACTTCATGACGCTGATGGACGGCCATCTTGATGATATCGTTGTGCATCCGGCCATCTCGGAACGCTTGGAAATGGCTTGCAGTCCGATGGATATCGCGGGCTACAACTACATGACTGCTCGTTATGAAGGGGACAGCCAAACCTATCCGAACCGCATCATGGTCGGCAGCGAAACGTATCCGCCTGAAATTGCCCGCAACTGGGACTTGGTTGAAAAACTGCCGCAAGTGATCGGCGATTTCACCTGGACCGGTTGGGATTATCTGGGGGAAGCGGGTATCGGTGTGGCTGCTTATCAATGGGGTGAAGGCGGCTTTGGCGCGAAATTCCCTTGTCAATTGGCTTATGTAGGGGATTTCGACATCACCGGAATCCGTCGACCCGCTTCCTATTTGCGTGAGATTGTCTTCGGGCTGCGGGGAAATCCTTACATCACCGTCCAAAATCCGCGCCGATACGGCGAACATTTGCTGAAGACGCCGTGGATCATGAGCGATAATCTGTCCAGTTGGAACTGGAAGGGATGTGAAGGCAAACCGGTGATCGTCGAAGTCTACGCGCCGGGAACGGAAGTAGAACTGCTCCGCAACGAGGAATCGTTGGGCAAACAAGCTTCCGGCAAAGCGGTAGGTTTCCGCGCGCTATTCGAAACCACTTATGAGCCAGGGGCACTTACAGCCGTGGCTTACGAAAACGGCCAGGAAATCGGCCGAATCAGTTTGAAAACTGCGGGAGAGGACTGCAAGTTGGTCTTTGGAACGGAGGAAATCCTGGATGATCTCATCTATGTCCCGATTGCCTATCGTGACGCAGCAGGAACGGTTGCTCCGGATGCCGATCAGACGATCCGTGTGGCAGTTTCCGGAGGAGCGGAGCTTATCGGCTTCGGCAGCGGCAATCCGAAACCGGAAACAAACAACGAAAAGCATGTGACGCAAACGTTCTATGGCCGTGCGATGATCATACTCAAAAAGACTGCCGATACGGAAAACATCGTCTTGACCCTCACTGCTGAGAACGGCGTTGCGGAAACGCGGGAGTTGTCGTTGGCTGATATGGAGTCGGACCAACAAACCCTGAGCGTTTTGGAGAGCGTGAAGTTATGATCCGAAATCCAATTCTGCCGGGTTTTTACCCGGATCCGTCGATCTGCCGGGTCGGGGATGATTTTTATCTCGTCACTTCCAGCTTCAGTTACTTTCCGGGCGTGCCGATCTTCCACAGCAAAGATTTGGAGCAATGGGAACAGATCGGGCACGTACTGGATCGCCCGGAACAGTTGCCGCTGACGCATGAAATGATCTCTGCAGGCATTTTTGCACCGACAATCCGTTATCATGACGGCACGTTTTATATGATCACGACCAATATGAGCATGGGTGTCGTCAATTTTGTCGTGACCGCCAATGATCCTGCCGGTCCGTGGTCGGACATGCACATCATCCAAGGCGCGGACGGCATCGACCCTTCTTTGTTCTGGGATGATGACGGGAAGTGCTATTACACAGGTACGACTCGTTTCGATGACGAAGCCGGATCCCGGCAAGGCATCTGGTGCTCCGAAATCGATCTGGCTACTTTCGAGTTGGTCGGCGAGCGCCACATCATCGGCACCGGGGCTCAGATCAACGCTGAAGCCCCGGAAGGTCCGCATTTGTACAAAAAAGACGGTTATTACTATTTGATGATTGCTGAAGGCGGAACGGAACATTTCCATGCCATAACAATCAGCCGCAGCCAATCAGTTTTCGGGGAATATGAGAATCACCAAGGCAATCCGATCCTGACCCATCGCCACCTCGGGAAAGGTTTTCCGATCTGGAATGTGGGCCATGGGGATTTGGTCGAATTGCAGAATGGCGAGTGGTATATGGTCTGTCTTGGTTCGCGATTGAGTGAAGGCAAACATAAACTGCTGGGCCGCGAAACCTTCCTTGTGCCGGTTGTGTGGGAGGACGGCTGGCCTGTCGTCAGCAAAGGCACAGGCAAAGTGGAGTGGACCTATCCCTCCCCGGGCCTGCCGAGTTGGCAACCGGCTGGGCGCGCAATTAATGAGTTTAAGCAACCTATCGTCGAGAATTTCGAACAGGAACTGGGGTTTGACTGGAACTATTTGGGCACGCCCCATGAAGACTTCGCCAAGGTGGAAGATGGGCGTCTGCGCTTGAAACTGTTGAAAAACGCGCTAGTTCCATGGGAATTCGACAATACGGACGGGAGCGTCTTCAGCCGCATAGCAAAGATCGGCAAAACAAAAGAAAACGTCAGCTTCGTCGGCAGACGCCAACAGCACCTCGATTTTCAGGCAACGGTCACGGTCCACTTTTCGCCGGAGGAAAACGAGACGGCTGGCATCATTATCCTGCAGAATGACGCCAACCAATTGCGTCTGGAAGTCACGAAAGGTCAAGCGGGGAAACCGGTCGTGCGCTGTATGCGGGTGGTCTCGCACTATGATCAAGACGGCATCCAGCACTTCACCGAAGCGCAGCTGGGCGAAGTCGTTGCGGCTCCGAATCAATCGGACTTTACTCTGCAAGTGAAAGGAAAGGACTCGCGCTTCAGCTTCTCTGCAGGAACAACCGCAGACGAAATGCAGTCGGTTGCGGATCAGGTGGACGGGTCCTTCCTGGGTTCGGAAACAGCTGGCGGATTTGTCGGTGCCTATATCGGCATGTTTGCTTCCGGAAACGGACAAACGAAGGAAAAGTATGCGGATTTCGAGACCTTCATTTACGAGGGATTCGAACCGGAAGGAGAAACCAATCTATGATGGATGTGCAGACACAAAAAATAGAAGCCTTGATCGGCGAAATGACTTTGGAAGAAAAAATCGGACAGCTGCAGCAATGCGGCCCTTCTTTAGTCGGTGCCTTCGAGGTCAGTTTCGAGGAACTGTTGGATATGATGTTCGATGGCCGGATCAGCCAGGAAGAATTCGGCAGATTGATGAGCACCGCCGAAAAAGACTTCCATGAGGATGATCTCCGTGCCGGAAAGATCGGTTCATACAATGGCGTCGGGGATGCGCTGACAGCGAACCGACTCCAGAAAATCGCCGTGGAAGAAAGCCGTCTGGGGATTCCTTTGCTGTTCGGCTATGATGTGATCCATGGTTTCCGGACCGTGACGCCGATCCCGTTGGCTGAAAGTTGCGCGTGGGAACCTGAACTGTGGCAAAAAACGGCCAGGATGTCTGCGGAAGAAGCGACAGCAGCGGGCGTGCATATGACGTTTGCCCCGATGGTGGATGTCGCGAAAGACGCGCGCTGGGGCCGTGTCAGTGAAGGCGCCGGCGAGGACACTCTGTTGAACGGCGACTATGGTGCAGCCAAGGTAAGAGGATTTCAAGGCCCTGACTTGTCGCAAGCGGACGCGATGGCAGCCTGCCTGAAGCACTTTGCGGCTTATGGGGCCGGGGAAGCGGGCAAGGATTACAATCGGGTGGATATGTCCGCGCAACGCTTGCGGGAGGAATATTTGCCTGCCTACAAAGCCTGCGTCGATGCCGGGGCACGTGCTGTCATGCCGGCTTTCAACGATCTGAACGGCGTGCCGTGCACCGTGAATGAATGGCTGTTGCGGGATGTTTTGCGGGACGAATGGGGTTTTGAAGGCATCACGGTAAGCGATGCGAATGCCATCGCTGAGTGCGTGAACCATGGCGTCACGACGAATCGGCAAGCGGCTGCCAAAGAAGCGCTGCAAGCAGGAATCGATATGGATATGACTTCGAATGTCTATGCTGAGAATCTTGCCGGACTGATCGAGGCCGGTGAACTCGCAGTAGATTTATTGGACCAAGCCGTTTACCGCATCCTCAAGCTTAAAGTCGAGCTCGGCTTGTTCGAAAATCCTTATCGGACGGATGAAGAAAAAGAAAAACGGACCTTGGTGAGGCCGGAAAATCGGGCGCTTGCCCGCGAAGCGGCAACCAAATCGATGGTATTGCTGAAAAACGATGCTGTCTTGCCCCTGAATCCGCAGCAAAAAATCGCCGTCTTCGGCGCGCTTGCGAACGATCCGGGCCAGATGACGGGCGCTTGGGCAATTGGAGCGCAGGAAAATGACTGCGTCAGCTTGGTTCAAGCCATGGATGCGCAGGAGATTTCTTATGCCTATCATCCTGGCATCGTCGACGGGATTGTGGCGAAGGATGAGATCAACCAGTTAGCGGAGACGGCGGATGTGGTGATTTTGGCCATCGGCGAGCAAAAGGAAGAGAGCGGGGAAGCAGCAAGCAAGGCGGACATCTCTTTGCCGGCCATCCAACTGGAGCTCGCAGAAACACTGCTTCGGACAGGGAAACCTGTCGTTGCCGTGCTGTTCAACGGTAGGCCGTTGGCGATCCCGACTGTTGCGGAACAGGTCCCGGCCATCCTGGAAGCGTGGCATCCGGGAATCGAAGCCGGGAATGCAATCTTGGACATTCTCTATGGCGCGGTGAATCCGAGCGCAAAATTGACGACAACGTTTCCGTTCGCAACGGGACAATGCCCGCTTTATTATGATCACATTTCCACTGGACGTCCCGGAGGCAAATCCAAATTTACCTCGAAATATTTGGACACGCCGCTTGAACCCGTGTATCCGTTCGGCTATGGCTTGAGTTATACGGCATTTTCCTACAGTAACCTGCAAGTGAGAACAACGGATGATGCGGTCCGGCTTACGGTGACCGTCACGAACAGCGGTGCGCGTGAAGGCGAAGAAATCGTCCAGTGCTACGTGCAGGACATAGTGGCCAAGCGGGCGCGTCCGGTCAAGCAGTTGAAAGCCTATCAGAAGGTATTGCTTCAGCCGGGGGAATCGATTACGGTGGAATTTGCAGTGCCGTTCGAAAAATTGGGCTACTACGATCAGAAAATGGATTACACTTTTGAAGCTGGCGAATTCGCGTTTTTTGTGGGTGGAAATTCCAGGGACAACCTTTCGGAAACGATCCATCTATCATTCATTTAATGGGGAAGGCGCGCTGAAGAAATATCGGCTGCGCCTTTTTTTTCATTTCAAATATAAACTTTTCGCATGTGAAAAGTTTATAAAACAACAAAGTAAACCCTTTCTGAAATAAAATAACGTATATTAAAAAATGTCGGATTATCAGTAAATAATAACATGGTTGTTTGGTAAGCGGTTTTATATAATGTGATTATCAAGCTTGATAGAAAAAAAGGAGTGATATGTTATGGCAGAAAAGACAGAAGCAACAGTGTTGGTGGAAACAGCAACAAACGCACCAAAGGAAAAAGTCAGTAACTTATTTGCCTGGTCGCACGCTACGTCAGTAAGTGGAACCGCTATGTTGATAGCAGCTATTATCGGAAGTTATTTCTCAGTTTACATGACGGACACAATGATGATCCCGGCAGCGGCAGCATCTATGATCATGTTTGTTGCGACTTTATGGGATGCGATCAATGACCCGATGATGGGCGTGCTGGCCGACCGTACCAAATCAAAATGGGGACGCTATCGTCCGTACTTTGTGGTTGCACCGATCCTGCTTACCATTTTCGGGACACTGATCTGGTTGAATCCCGACTTCTCGACAAACGGCAAAATCATCTATGTGCTGTTGACGTATATCGGCTACGGCATGACAGTTACAATGTACACCATGCCGCAAATGGCCATTTTACCTGCACACGTAAAAACAGATGATCAAAGAAACAAAGTCATCATGATGGGTGCGGGCGCAACAGCGGTCATGTTCACAATTGGCGCATCCTTCACCCCACAAATGAAAGCGTTCTTTGAAGGCGCATTCGGAATTTCGAACGGCTATATTCCATTGATGATCGTGCTGGGATTGATCTCCTGCATCTCGTTCTGGAGTTTGTTTGCAACAGCGAAAGAAAAATATATCGCTCCAGTAAGTGATACACCGCTTACGCAAGATTTGAAGAAAATATTGCGCCATAAAGAATTGTCGCCATTCGTGGTTGTTTGGATCATGGCTTCAATGGGATACGGCTTGATGTTTGCGAGTTCCGTATTCTATGTCATGTATTACTTGGGCCGTCCGGACTTGATCTCCATCTACATGCTGGTCGTTTCCATGGGTGCCTTGGTTTCGATGGTTGTCTTGATGCCGATCTGCATGCGCATCTTTAAGACAGCCCAAAGAACATTGGTTGTCACGCAAATTGCGGCGATCATCTGCTATGTAACGCTGTTCTTCGTCGGCAGCAGAAGCATGATGCTGCTTTATGTAATCACTTTCATCGCTACATCCGTGGCATCGATGTCAAATGCGCTGGTCAACGTATTGGTGAACGATGCCATCGATTATGTCCAATTCAAAGATGGTATCACAGCAAACGGCGTTATTTCATCCATCAAAGGATTTGCGCAGAAATGCGGGAATACCGTAACGAACTCAGGGATTCTGGCTGTACTTGCTTGGGCAGGCTACAGAGCCGGTGAAATCGGCAACCAACCTGAGAGCACGATGTTTGCCATCAACTTCCTGCGTTTCGGTGCGCCAGCCTTAATCAGCGGCATCCTGTTGATCGCCTTGAAGTTCAATCCGGTCGAAAAACACCGTGCAGATATTCTGGAAATGAAAGAGCTTATCCGCGACCACAGCGAAGACAATCACGATGCATAATCAGAAGTAATTTTAGTCCAAAAGAGGGTGCTGTCTCCAAAAAGGGGCAGCACCTATGTTGGTTTATTGATGGGCAGCGTGATTGGTGGGGTGGCTTCGCCGGAGTTGATGCGAGCGCAAATCTATCACCTCCGACGAGCCATCGTACGTCGGAGGACAGCATCCGATTCCGCGCCCAGCTCCGGCCAACATTCGCTCGCAGGAGCAGGGCATGTTACCGGCACCGCAACTCCGTTGAGAAGGGCACTCACCGGAGCTGGGGGCTCTCTCTTCAGCTCCTCCGCCGCGCAAAAACGGGCCGCCTTGGAATCGAGGAGGCCCGGATGTTACCGATTTTAAATAAACGGATTAAACGATTCTTCCGTGTTGTGGTGCTGTTTGCGGTATTGCACCGGTGAAATCTGATAAGTTGTGCGGAATACGCGCGAAAAATGATCGGTTGACTTGTAGCCGACCTGCGCGGCGATTTCGCTGATTTTCAGGTTGGAGTTCTCCAGATATTCGATCGCATGTGCCAAGCGCAGGCGTCGGATCAGATCGGTAAAATTGTAGCCAGTGTTTTCACGGATCATCGTCGACAGATAAGGCTCGCTGTAATGGAATTCTTCGGCCAATCGGGACAGCGACAGCTCCTGGTAATGGTGTTGGATGTACTGCAGGATGACCGAAAAATCGGTGCCGATGTGATAGTTATGGAATTGCATGCTCTCGCTGTAATTGCGCAGCAAGTTGGAGAACATTAAGTTGATCCAATTGATGCAGCAGCTGTTGCTGTAGTTGTCGTAGCGATGGCATTCGACCATGGCATTGCGGATAAGCGGTTTCAGCTGGTCGTTCTGATCGGTTTTGAATAACAGGAAATTGGGACTCGTATCATCTTGGAGGATTTTGCGGAAAAAGTAAGAAAGCAGATCTTTTCCTGACAGCAACGAGAAGAAAATCGTGTCGAAGGAACTTTTCCGGAGCAGAATCGTGTACACAATCGATTCATCATCAATCAAAATATCATGCCGTGAGGAAGGTGCGATGATGCACAGTTCGCCTTCCTGCAAGGTGGAAGTTTCATCCTCAAAAGTGAACCGACAGCTGCCCCGCACGACATAATTGATTTCAAAAAAGTTATGCGTATGCGGATTCGGCCGGGTGAACTGGGGGTGGCGGATGATGAAAACATCGCGTTTGGGCGGGATGATATCCGTCTCGACGACAGAAGACGTTGCAGGAACTTGCGGCGTCAGGATATGCACAAAAGAATCGGTGATTTTTTCGAAATCTTCATCCGACATATTTTCAAAGAGGCCGTTTAGATTAGGCATTTCGATTGTCTGTTTCAACAAACCTTTGCGGTAAAGATAGTCCGTCATTTCGGTAAATTGCATCCGTTTGCCGGCCTGGCGGTAATAATCGGTCATTTGTTTCTGGAATTCACCGTACGTGATGTAGTAGGGCATAATTTTTTGATCCTCCCTGTCAGAGCTAGAGTAGCGGTTGTTGGAAAAGTATAGCAGACAAATTTTTGTTATTCAAGAAGACCTGGATTACAGCAATCATTCGAAATAAATCAAGAACGAGAAAAAATGAAAACGGAGGCAAATTCATGAAGATACAGAAATTACGCACCAACCATTTGGGGAATCCGCTCGGGTACCTATTTGATACATTGAGCCTGTCCTGGATCGTGTCCGGAAAAAATGAGCCGGGAATGGAGACGAAAGTAGTGGTGGCGGCTGATGCTGCATTCGGAGAAGTCCTTTTCGAGAGCGAATGGCTAGAAGAAATCAACGCGTTGGATTTCCAACCGGACATCAGCGTGCTGCCACAAACGCGCTACTATTGGAAAGTCATTGCTCAAGCAGGCGATGAACTGCTAGCAGAAAGCGAGCCGGCTTGGTTCGAAACAGCGAAGCAGTCGGGTTCGTGGACGGCGCAATGGATCACACCCGGCGAGGATCAAGCAGCACAGCCGATTGTGAAGAAACAATTTGTGATCGAGAAGGAAGTATTGGCTGCGCGTTTGTACATCTGCGGCTTGGGCTTGTACGAATTTGAGGTGAACGGTCAGCGGACGCATGACGAATACCTCCTTCCGGGCTATCATGCCTATGACTTTTGGCAACAATACCAGACGTTCGATGTTACGACCAGCCTGAAAATCGGCGGCAACGCGCTTGGGATTTTGCTTGGGGATGGTTGGTACAAAGGCCGCTTCGGCTTTGACGGCGGCTACACCAATCTATATGGTGAGCAGCTGAAGCTGATTGCCGAATTGAACCTTGTTTACGCCGATGGAACAACCGAAACCATCGGCAGCGATGATTCTTGGCTGACAAAACCGGGCCCAATCCTGAAAAGCAGCATCTACGACGGCGAAGTCTACAATGCGCGCAAAGAGGTTGCCGATTGGTCCATTTATACGGAAAATCTTGCGGGATGGCAGCAGGTCGCTGTTTTGCCGGATGCAACTGATCAACTTTCGGCTCGCTTGAGCCCGGCTCTGAAATATGTCGAAAGCCTGATTCCAGAGGTGATCCAGTCACCTGCGGGCGAAACGATACTGGATTTCAAACAAAACATGGTCGGTTGGATAGCCTTCAAGACGCAGGCTCCGACCGGAACGGAAGTCGGCTATGAAGTAGGGGAAGAGCTGCAGGACGGCTGTTTCTACAACGATAACCTGCGGACCGCGGAAGCGAAGTTCACTTACATCAGCGACGGAAGCGAAAGAGTCGTCCGTCCGCACTTCACATTCTATGGTTTCCGCTACGCAAGACTGATCGGATTCGATCAAGATATCGATCCGGCTGATTTCATCGGCTACGTGATCCATAGCGACTTGGAAGTGACCGGAAAAATCGAGACGGCCAATCCCCAAGTGAATCAATTGATCAAAAATGCGCTTTGGGGGCAAAAAGGCAATTTCCTGGATGTGCCGACGGATTGCCCGCAACGGGATGAACGGATGGGCTGGACAGGAGATGCGCAGATTTTTGCCCGCACAGCCAGCTACAACATGTACACACCGGCATTTTACCGGAAGTTTATGCACGACTTGCGCTTGGAGCAGGAACAATTGGACGGATCGATTCCTTTTGTCGTGCCGATGCTGAAACCGAAAAGTTCGGAAGGCGGTTTTATGGGAGCCGGGGCAGCGGCTTGGAGCGATGCAGCGACCGTGATTCCGTGGGTGCTGTATGAACAGCACGGCGACCTCTCGCTGTTGAAAGAGCAATACGCCACGATGGTCGATTGGGTGGAATATGTCTACCGCGAAGATGAGCGGAGCGGTTCGAACAGACTTTGGACGACGGGTTTCCAGTTCGGCGATTGGCTGGCATTGGATGGAAAGAATCCGAAAGCTCCGATCGGCGGAACAGATCCGAAACTGGTCGCTTCTGTCTACTATTATTATTCGTCAACCCTTACGGCCAAGGCTGCCGCAGCGCTTGGAAAGCAGGCGGATGCCGAAAAGTACACGGTGTTGGCGGAAAGTATCAAAGCTGCCTTGCAGGCTGAATTTTTGACCGCGAAAGGGCGCTTGGCTGTGAATACGCAGACTGCCTATGTCCTGTTCCTCTATTTCGATCTGGTCCCGCAAGCAAGCCTGAGCCGGGTAATTGCCGATTTCGAAGCGAAGCTGTTGGAGGATGATGTCCATCTGAAGACTGGTTTTGTCGGCACGCCTTATCTGTGCGAGGCACTCACGAAGAGCGGGTTGACGGAGCTAGCCTACAGCATCTTGCTGAACGAGGATTATCCGAGCTGGCTGTACGCGGTCAATCTCGGCGCAACCACGATTTGGGAGCGTTGGAATTCCGTCTTGCCGGATGGGAAAATCAGCGGCACGGACATGAACTCATTGAACCACTACGCATACGGATCGATCGTCGAATGGATTTACCGTTCGGTGCTCGGCATTCAAGCCGATCCGCTGCATGCCGGATATCGTCATTTTTATCTGAAACCTGTTCCAAGCGCACAACTAGGTGCCGCAAGCGGGGAATATGATTCTTCTTCAGGCAAAATCAAGAGTGGATGGCGCATACTTGAAGACGGACAACTGCATTTCGCCTTCGAGGTGCCGACCCAAAGTACAGCTACGATCGAGCTTCCGCACTGCCAAGTTGCTGAAATCGCTGCGCAATTGCAGGACTTGGGCATTTCCCAATTGGAAATCATCCAGAAAGGCGAGAACGTATCGTTTAAAGTAGCCGGCGGGTCGTATGCATTTACCTACAAGCCGCTGAAATCTTATAAGGTCAACTATTCCATTGCGATGACGTACAAAGAACTTTTGGCAAACAAAGCAGCCCGCACGGTGATTTTCGAACACCTGCCGATGCTGAAAGGGAATGACCTGGCGCTGAACCAGTTGGACAGCCCGTTCGAAACGTTTTCCTCGGTTCCGATTGTGCAGCATTTTGTGAATGACCGCGTTCTCGGAGAAATCAATGAGGCATTGGCAAAACTGTAAAGCGATGCATTGCTCAAATACCTTAAAAAATGTCGTGAATGCGAAAAGAATGGACCCTATGCGCTTGCGTTAATGCGCCGGGAACTGCTGTATAATTAGCGTTAATAAGGAATAACAGTAAAGGTGTGATTTGATGGTACGTTTAACAGAAAAGCCGTTTTTTTTATCGGATGACCAAATTTCTTGGGTAGAAAATACAATAAGCGAGATGACAGTGGAAGAAAAAATCGGGCAAATTTTCTGCCCAATCGCCGGGAATCCGGACGATCAAGCATTGACCGAATTTGTGCAGAAATACCAGCCGGGCGGGATGATGTTCCGCCCGATGCCGGCAAAAGCGATTAGACAGGCGCACGGTGTTCTGCAAAACGAAAGCAAAATCCCGTTGTTATTGGCGGCCAATCTTGAAGCCGGCGGAAACGGGATCTGCTCGGACGGAACCTATTACGGCCGTCCGATGGGTGTCGCGGCGACCGCCGATGATCAGGAAGCCTATCAATTGGGCTTTGTTTCCGGCCGTGAAGCGCAGGCAGTCGGCTGCAACTGGGCGTTTTCCCCGATCGTGGATATCGACATGAACTTCAAAAATCCGATCACGAACGTCAGAACGTTCGGCTCGGATGTCGATCAAGTGATTGATTTTTCCCGCCAGCAAATGAAAGGCCTGCACGAGAATGGCATCGCCACAGCGGTCAAGCATTTCCCGGGCGACGGCGTGGACGAGCGTGATCAGCATCTGGTGAGCACCGTGAACAGCCTGTCCGTTCCGGAATGGGATGAGAGCTACGGCAAAGTGTACCAAGCCATGATCGAAGAGGGCGCGTTATCCGTCATGATCGGGCATATCCTGCAGCCGGCCTACAGCAAAGCGCTCAATCCCGCTTTAGCGGACAAAGACATTCTGCCGGCTTCCTTGTCGACGGAATTGGTGAATGGCTTGCTGCGCGACCGCTTGGGCTTCAACGGCGTAGCGGTAACGGATGCCACGCCGATGATCGGCTACAATGCAGCGATGTCGCGCAAGAAGGCGATCCCAACGACGATCAATGCCGGCTGCGACATGATCCTGTTCAACAAGAACATCGACGAAGATTACCAAGCGATGCGCGATGCGGTAAGCAGCGGCGACGTATCGATGGAGCGGCTGGATGAAGCGGTCACCCGCATTCTGGCGATGAAAGCGAGCATGGGCTTGGTGGATAAGCAACAAGCCAACAGCCTGATTCCTGAGGTGGACGCACTGGACATTGTTGGCTGCCCGGAACATCTGGAGCTGGCAAGAAAGAGTGCCGACAAAGCCATCACTCTGGTGAAGGACACGCAAAATCTGTTGCCGATCTCGCCGGAGAAGACGCCGCGCGTGCGGGTCTATATGCTGGAAGACCGACTGAGCGGCGGCTTCAAGGATGGCGGGGCTTCCGAAGGTTCCTTCATAGATAAATTGAGCGAAGCCGGCTTTTCAGTAGAAACATTCAATTATGAACAACTGAACTTCCATGAAATCTTTGAGGAAGGCGTGGACGATCTGAAGGCGAAAGTGGATCTGGTCATCTATGTGGCGAATTACGATACCGCGAGCAACCAGACGACACGCCGGATCGATTGGATCCGTATGATGGCTGCCGATGCGCCTTGGTTTGTCCAGGACATCCCAACCTTGTTCGTATCCTTGGCGAACCCGTATCATCTGTTCGATGCGCCGATGATCCGAACCTACATTAACGGCTATTCGGCGAATGACACAGTCAACGAAATCCTCGTGGGAAAATTGATCGGCAAGTCCGAATTCCAAGGCAAGAGCCCTGTTGATCCGTTCTGCGGTGTCTGGGGCACGAACTTATAGAGTGGGGGCCTCTGAAACCATGAATAACAGTGAGATATTCATGGTTTTAGAGCACCGGGGACCGAAAAAGATGAATAATAAAAAGTTATTCATCGTTCCGGGCCAATACGGACCGAAAAAGATGAATAACAGAAAGATATTCATCTTTTCGGCCCCCCTCCGGCAAACAATTCAACGTGGGTTATGCATTAGAACGTATTAAGGAGGCAAAAAGATGATTGTTGAAACGATAAAATTATATCCGGAACGGGAAGACGTCACATTGACGACCTATGTCCTGCAGGATTCACCGGAATTGTTGGATGGAGCGATGCGTCCGGCTGTGCTGATCTGTCCTGGCGGGGCTTATCTCTCCTGTTCCGATCGGGAAGCCGAGCCAGTGGCGATGCGGTTTGCAGCGATGGGCTATCATGCCTTCGTGCTGCGCTATTCCGTTTACCTGGATAAGCACGAACCTTTTGAATCCATTTTTGGAGGAGTCGAAAGGCGAGAGCATACGGTCTTTCCTGCCGCAATCCGGGACATCGGCAAAGCCATGCTGACGATCCACGAAAACAGCGAAGCGTGGTTGGTCGATACGGAACGGATTGCACTGTGCGGTTTTTCGGCAGGCGCGCACAATGTCGCGACGTATTCGGTCTATTGGGACAAACCGATCCTGACCGCTCACTACCAGGTGTCGGAAGAAACACTTCGCCCCGCTGCCACGATTCTGGGGTATACGTTAAGTGACTACATCTTTATGAAAGAGACCGAAAAGGATGAAATGGCTACAATCCTGTTCGATGCTTCCGCAATGTCGCTGCTGGGGGAAGCGTTCCCGAGCGACAAAACGCTGAAGGAAGTGAGCCCGGCGTTGTTGGTGACAGAAAAGACGCCGCCTATGTTCTTGTGGGCCACGGCATCGGATGCGTTAGTCCCGGTTGGGCATACATTGCGGATGGGTATGGCCTTGTCAGAAAAAAATATCCCGTTCGAAATGCATGTATTCGAAGAAGGGCAGCACGGATTGAGCCTGGCTACGCAAGCCACCGCGAACGCCAAAACATTGGTCGATCAGAATGCCGCCAAGTGGATTGATCTGGCGGACGCCTGGCTGTTGAAACGCTTCAGTTTCGATTTGCAGGATAAAACCAGATGGGATTAAAAACATTCAGCTTGCGATCAAAAAAGATGGATAAGATCGGGATACCCATCTTTTCGGGGTGCCGTGGGCCGAAAAAGATGAATAATAAAAAGTTATTCATCTTTCCGGGCCAACACGGATCAAAAAAGATGGATAACAGAAAGTTATTCATCTTTCCGGCCTCGCCGGCAAACAATTAAATGTAGAAATGCGCAAAAAAGTTAAGGGGTGCCTCGAAATAATGAGGCGCCACTTAACTTTTTCATTTATCCAGATTTGTTTTCAAGAAACTTTAGAACCCATGCCGTTCGACTTCCAACAGCGCGAATGTTTTCGCCTCCGGATCGTATTCGTATTTGAAGACGCAGCAGTTGGTGATGCCATCCTTCATCACATCATGCGGATCCTGCCAAGCGCGCAGGAAGTGGATGCAGGCACCGGCATGGGAGACAGCAAGCACAGTCTTATGGTCGTCTTGTTCCATAATTTCGATGCAAGTCTTGACCATCCGCTCCTTTACCTGATCGCCGGATTCGCCACCGTACTGCACGAAAAAGGTACTTTTGTCTTTGGGATTCAGATCTTCGCTCTCACCTTCGAAGGTGCCGAAATGCATTTCCTTCAGGCCTTTCAGACGTTGGTAGGGCATCAATTCGTTCGTAACGATCTCCAGCGTATCGCAGGCGCGCTCGGCTGTGGAGCTGTAGGCGTGGTCGAGATCTATATCATCAAAGTAGGCACTGGCGATTCCGGCTTGTTGGATGCCGAGCTCCGTCAAAGGCGAATCGCATGCCCCCTGGATTTTTCTGCGGACATTGAAAAGGGTCTGGCCATGGCGCATCAAGTACAACGTTTTTTTCATATGGGTTCCTCCTGGGATGTGAAGCGTATGCATATCAATTATACTACTTGCTTCGGGGGGCAAGTCAACAGGGAGAGTCTCCGCATACTCTCCGCTCTCATAGATATGGCAGACGTGATACGCCAAACGGGTTTTCTCCTCCGGCGAACGGAGGCTACGCCGGAGCACGCCTCGCATTAAAAGTCTGTGCTCCGATGAGGGCAAGCTCGCCGGAGGAGGGCACCGATTCTGTCGCTCGGTGCGCGGTATCTTCTATATCGAAGCTGCGATCCTGCTTGTGTTGGCGGCATTCCGGTTCGTGATGACCTTGAGGAAACCGCGGGAAAATGCGCAGATAGCTGCGGCAGAATAGAACGAAAAAATAAAATAAGACGAAAAAATCACCCGCGAAGGATCTTGAGGTCCTTTGAGGGTGATTTTTTTGTAGAAGGCGTGGTTAGTCGGCTATTTTTTAGTTTTTTCCGGCGGGCAATCATTTTTTTCCTCAGGGCTGTCTTCAGTTTGTTCGGGTTTCATGGCTCCCAGGGGAAAGGTCGGCAAGATTTCTTCCGATCCTTTCAAGCGGTACTTCAGCGCTCCGGATGGGCAAGTGTGGATGACGCGCGCCACTTCTTCGGGCGTATCGGCATCAGCCAAAATCCAAGGTTTTCTTTTCGTGTCGAAGATGGCGTTGTTCCCCCGCACGCAGTTGCCGGAGTACGTGCAGACGCTTAAATTGAAGTAGACATCGACCTTTTCTCCTGTATATTTCCGATAGCCACTCGCTAATAGTTCAGACTCATTCATAATAATGCCTCCCCTTTCGGACCGCTTTTGATAGCGGATTCATTTGTGACCATTATATCACTTTGGCCATGAAATCCGTAAAGGAATACTTCTTTAGGCAAAGGTGGCCATACACGATGATAAGTAGTAGACTAAATATGGAGAGTAGGGGAATTTATCGATATCCTTGTGCGTAATGAAAGAACAAAAAGATTGAGGTGAGAACAAATGGACGCAGATAGTAGTCAGGGTATAGCAGACAAACCACCTAGGCGCGGTTTTAGCCTGAATGGTTCCGTGTGGAGCCAGCCATCAGGTCTGTTTGTATCCTCAGCCCAATCGCAGATAATATAAACCGGAAACTTGTCGTCTCGAATCCGTCTGTTATACCTTCAAAAAGAGGAATCAAATTGGAGGTATGGACATGGAATTGAACGAAATGTTATTAAAAGCAGTAGAAAACAAAAATGTTGCAGAATTGAAGGAGCTCGTCGGCGATCACTATCCAGTGGATGTCGCAACGGCTCTGTTTGAGTTTGAAGATGAAGAATTGGCAGCCTTGCTTAATCTATTGGAAGCGAAGGAAATCGCCGCCATCATAGAGGAAGCGGAAGAGGAACTCCAACAAGGTATGATCGGCTTGTTGGACTCGAAGAAAATCGTCAAGTTCTTCGCCTACATGTCGCCCGATGACATTGCCGATATCCTTGGAATGCTCGGTGTCGGACAACGCAAAGAAATCTTAGGGATGATGAAAAAAAGCGATTCGAATGAGATCCAGATGCTTTTGGGATATGGACCGGACACTGCCGGGGGGATCATGACGACGAAGTACATCGCTTTGAAAAGCGGGCTCAGCATGAAAGATGTGCTGCAGGAAATCCGGCGCATCGGCCCTAAAACGGAAATCATCGAAACGATTTTTGTCGTCGATAAAGCGAATGAATTAATCGGATCGGCCGACTTGCGTGACATTTTGGCCTCCGCCGAAGATGTCAGTTTGGAAGAGATCATGAACGACAATGTCCTCTCGGTCCGCCCGGAAACCGACCAGGAGGAAGCCTCGCTTATCGTTTCCAAATACGATCTGAAAGTCATTCCGGTCGTGAACCGCCGAAACGTTATCCTCGGTATCATCACGATCGATGACATCATCGATGTTATCGTCGAGGAACAAACAGAAGACTTGCTGATGCTTTCCGGGGTAAGCAAGGATGAAAAGGTCGGCAACAAAATCAGCACTTCTGTTGTCAGAAGGCTGCCTTGGTTGGTAATCAATTTGATGACTGCCTTCCTGGCTTCCTTTACGGTCGGGATGTTCGAGGATGTCATCATCCAAGTCGTCGCGCTTGCTGCTGCAATGCCGATCGTCACCGGAATGGGAGGGAATGCCGGCTCCCAGACGTTATCCGTGGTCATCAGGAGCATCGCCTTGGGGGAAGTCGACATAAAAAACGATTGGAAATATGTTTTCAACGAGGTTGGCTTGGGGTTGATCAACGGGTCGGTGACCGGATTGATCACCGGCATCATTCTTTACTTGAGATATGATAATTTCTTTTTGGGACTAATCATTCTGATAGCCATGATCGGAAATCTCATCATAGCAGGCTTCTTCGGATTCTTGATTCCGTTGGCTTTGAAAAAATGGGATTTGGATCCGGCAATTTCTTCCTCCATTTTCCTGACCACGGCGACCGATGTATTCGGCTTCTTCCTTTTTTTGAGCTTAGCGAAAATGTTCTTGCCGCATCTGTTGTGATTGCGGTTGTTGATTTACTTTTCAAGGAGGGATGGCCATGTTTGATGGGAAACGGAGGATGAGAATCCTTTTTGCAGCACTTCTTTTGGCATCTGTTGCGTCTGGTTGCGCGAACGGACCAAGTAGGGATCCCGCAGCCAAAGAGTTGGCATCAACCAAATATGATCCCCATGCTTTGGATGTATTCCATGTGGCCCTTGCACCCGGCTCGGATGAATCGGAGCGGACGTTCAGTTGGCATACCCAGGATACGAACAAAAAGGGTGTGGTGGAGTTGAGCCGGTTGGATGAAGAGGGGAATATCCTGTCGAGCGAGACGTTCGAGGCGACAGTTGAAGACATTTTGCGCGGCCGTTCAAGACATAAAGCGACTGTCTCTGGACTGGAGGAGAACCAGCTTTATTCCTATCGATTCGGGGACGGCCACCGTGCCTGGTCGGAATCCTACACATTCCAGACGCAGGCGGAGGGGGATTTCAACATCCTGTTCTTCGGCGATCCGCAGATCGGAGCGGGTGATGGAACTTGGATCGATGCGGACGGCTGGGACAGGACGGTGTCGGCCGCGACGGAAATGTTTCCCGATACGGCCTTCCTTGTTTCATCAGGTGATCAGGTGAACAGAGCTAGTGATTTGAGCCAATATGATGGCTGGTTCTTCCCGGAGGAGCTGACCGCTTATCCCGTCATGACCATTGCCGGAATACATGATGACTCCCCGTTTACGGATTATTTCAATGTTCCGAACGAAACCGGATTGGGGGAGGATTCCGAAGGCAGCGATTTTTATTTCACTTACGGAAACACCTTGTTCATGGCGCTGAATTCCCAAAGCAGCGACATCGCTGAGCACAAGGAAGCGATGGAGTTGGCGATCGCGGAAAGCCCGGATGCGACCCATCGGATTGTATTCCTGCACAAGTCGCTATACAGCAGTGCGAACCATGCACTTGATGAAGATGTCCTCGTCTTGCGTGCTGGGTTGGTGCCGGTCTTCGATGAACTGAATATCGATGCGGTGCTGATGGGGCACGATCATGTCTATGTGCGGACCTATCAGATGAAAGGCGATGAAGTGGTCGGGGAAATTGCCTACAACGAGGAGGGGGCGGCCGTCGATCCGGACGGCACCGTCTACCTGACCGGCAATTCGTCCTCCGGTTCCAAATACTACGATATGCAGGACGCCTCTGGTTACGAGCGCTATTCCGCAGTCGCCTTGCAGCTCAAGGAGCCGACCTATATGAACGTTGAGGTGACTGACAACGCACTCACATTCACAACTTACAAAGTATCCGATCAGTCTGTGGTTGATGCGTACAGCATTGTGAAGACGGTAGGGGAGTAATGAGTCAATAAATGATTTGATGTTAAGGCAAATAGAAAATTGATAGCACAAAAAAAAAGCTGATTGCATACCCGCAATCAGCTTTTTTCTGTGGAACAAGCGCTTGTTTAAGTCTAAGTATTACTCCTGGATGGCTGCTTCCAGCGCAACTATAATCATGTCGTTGAATGTTGTTTGACGTTCTTCGCTGGAGGTCAATTCGCCGGTGATCAGGTGATCGCTGACCGTCAGGATGCTGAGTGCCTTGACATGAAATTTAGAAGCCAAGTAATAAAGCCCTGCTGTTTCCATTTCGACCCCAAGTACGCCATATTTGCTCATATTGTCTGTGATATTGGAATCACTGTAAAAGCTGTCAGATGAGTAGACATTTCCGACATGGATGTTCATGCCTTGTTCTTTCCCGAGCGTGTAGGCTTTATTGATCAAGTCATAATTTCCGATAGGCGGGAAATAGGCTGGCGCGAAATCTTTGTAGATCATGGAAGAGTCCGTTGCCGCCGCTTGTGCGATGATGACGTCGCGGATATGCACATCTTCTTGGATAGCACCGCATGTACCGATACGGATCAAGTTTTTGGCGCCAAAATCATTGATCAATTCATGGATATACAAGGTTGCAGATGGCATCCCCATTCCCGTACCTTGCACCGATATTTTTTTGCCCTTATAAGTGCCTGTGTAGCCCAGCATATTCCTGACGGTGTTATAGCACACTGCATCCTCCAAGAATGTTTCCGCGATATACTTCGCACGAAGTGGATCCCCCGGTAATAGAACGATTTCCGCGATTTGCCCTTTTTCTGCATCAATGTGAAGACTCATAATGATTTCCTCCTCTTTAGTGGTTAGTACCAATGATAGAGCAAAGGAGGATGAAGCGTTATGAAATCGCTCTCATCGTAAGTGTGAGGATGTTCACACTTATTTTGTTAAAAGGTTCATTCGTAGAAAGCGTTTTCTTTGTTAACATGAAGGCACGACATCAGGGACTTAGATGTTTGCGTAAGCTTCCAACTTTGAAAGGTTTAAGATGCGGATCTTTTTTGATTCCAATGCAATGATTTTTTCATCCTGCAAATCCTTGAATGTTTTTGAGACGGATTCCCGGGTCGCGCCGATAATGCTGGCTATGGTGCTTTGGTTCGTATGTTGGATGATCAAGTCAGTCGAAGCCTCACTGTTTTCGATAAAATCAAGCAGGGTACGACAGACGCGGGTGTGGACGCTATGGAATGTGAGATTCTGTATTTGCCTGTTCAATGCTTTGAATCTTTGGTTATAAATACGGAAGATATTTTTCAGAAGGGCTTTATTTTCATACAGCAAGGTAGTGAAATCTGCTTGGGATAAATAGTAAATTTCTCCATCTTCAATCACTTCTACAGAAGATAGGGCATTACCGTCCGAAAAAAGTTCGATTTCGCCAAGCACTTCATGTTTTTTTACGAAACCGAGTATGAGCTCCTTCCCTTCATACATGCGATAAACTTTCAGCATGCCGCTCTTGATGATGTAAATTTTTTCGATGGGATCATCCTCGAAGATAAGCATATGGTTTTTCTTGTACTTCCTCGATGGGAGCTTTGAAAGGATGGTTTGTACTTGTTCGTCGGTCATACCATCAAATAGTTGAATACTTTTACTCATAATTTCACCTCATTCAAAATTGTAACATGAAACAGAAAGGAAGGGTATCGTGAAAAGTAAACGAATACATTTGATCGTTTTGGACTCTGTTGGGATCGGGGAGGCTCCCGATGCGGCAGTTTTCCATGATAGCGGAGCACACACCATAGGCCACATTGCCGAGAATATGGCATTGCGGCTACCCCATCTCGAAAGCTTGGGGTTAGGCAATATCGCAAACATAAAAGGGATAGAAAAGGCGCTCCCAAGCAAAGCCTATTGGACAAAGTTGGCTGAAAAGAGCGCAGGAAAAGACACGATGACAGGCCATTGGGAAATTGCGGGCCTGCAGATCGATACGCCCTTCAGGGTATTCCCGGATGGCTTCCCCGAGGAACTGTTGGAAAAAATAGCGTCCTACTCAGGCAGAAAAATCATCGGCAACAAACCCGCTTCGGGAACAGCCATCCTGGATGAGCTGGGGCCGGAACAAATGGAGACAGGGGCATTGATCGTCTACACATCCGCTGACCCTGTCCTTCAGATTGCAGCACATGAGGGCATCATCCCGTTGGAGGAACTGTATGATATCTGTGAATATACGCGCCAGATTACAAAAGATGATCCCTATATGATCGGCCGGATCATCGCACGGCCATACATCGGCGAACCCGGTTCCTTCCAACGGACGGCTAACCGGCATGATTACGCACTGAACCCCTTCGGTAAGACCGTGTTGGATCAGCTGAAAGACAACGGGAAAGAGGTAATCGCCGTCGGGAAAATCAACGACATCTTCAATGGCCAAGGAATCACCAAATCCATCCGGACGAAGAGCAATATGGACGGCGTGGATCAGTTGCTGAATGTTATGGGCGAGCCGTTCGAAGGGCTTTCATTTACAAACTTGGTCGACTTCGATGCGCTGTACGGGCATCGCCGGGATGTTCAAGGATATGGGGAAGCTTTGATGGCATTTGATGCACGCATACCGGAAATACTTGATCAAATGGCAGAAGATGACTTGTTGATCATTACGGCAGATCATGGAAATGATCCGACAGCACCGGGAACAGATCATACACGTGAATATGTACCGTTGCTTGTCTATTCGAAGCAATTTGTTCAAGCAGGAGAATTGACCACAGCTCTTCATTTTGCGGATATTTCCGCAACCATCGCGGATAATTTTGATGTACCACAAGCCGAACACGGAAAAAGTTTTTTGGCGGAACTAAAATAAAAAAATCATAGGAGTGATTCAGATGAAAAAATTTACAGTTAGAACGATTGGTCTTTCCTTATTGGCAACAACCCTATTAGCGGCCTGCGGAAACGGCGGCTCAAGCGACAGCAGCGAAAGCGGCTCAACTGCAGGGAAAGAATTTAAAGTCGGGATGGTGACGGATTTGGGCAGTGTGAACGACAAATCCTTTAACCAAAGCGCGTGGGAAGGTTTGCAAAAATTGCAAGCAGACTTCGGCTACGATGTGAAATATCTTGAACCACAATCCGATGCGGAAGTGGAACCGAGCTTGCTGCAATTCGTCAACAGCGGCACGGACTTGACATGGGCAACTGCAGCAACGTTGGCGGATGCTGTTACAAACATAGCCAAAAATAATCCCGATGCTAAATTGGGAATTGTCGATGCCGATATCGAAGGGATCGACAACATTGTATCGATTTCATTCAAGGAGAATGAAGGGGCATTCCTGGCGGGGATTGTGGCAGCGAGCATGTCTGAAACGGATAAGATCGGATTTATCGGTGGAATGGAAATCCCTGTTATCCAACGCTTCCAAGCCGGTTTTGAAGCCGGAGTCCGTGAAATCAATCCGGATGCGCAAATCGTCGTTAACTATGCGGGGGTATTCAACCGTGTGGATATCGGAAAATCTGCTGCCTCCACCATGTACAACGATGGTGTGGACGTCATCTTCCATGCTGCAGGCGGAACTGGGAATGGTATTTTCAATGAAGCACAAGAACGTTTCAAAGCCGGCGAAAAAGTTTGGGTCATCGGCGTCGATAAAGATCAGTCCCTGGAATTCGGGAATGATGTTACATTGACATCCATGATCAAGAACGTTGACACTGCAGTCTATGAAATATCCAAACAAGCTGCCGACGGGGAATTCCCAGGTGGACAAGTGGTGCGTCTAGGATTGGCAGAAAATGGCGTTGGTTTGGCTGATACTTCCGATATCAATGTGCCAAAAGAAGTACTGGATGTAGTCGAAAGCTATAAGGAAAAAATCATTTCTGGAGAAATCACAGTGCCTGAACAGCCATAAGGAGAATACTATGATGAATCAAACGAAGGTCGAGAAAGTATTGGAATTAAAGCACATCACAAAGAAATTTGGCGATTTTGTCGCTAATGATGATATTTCACTGACAGTAGGACGTGGAGAAATCCACGCTCTGCTTGGTGAAAATGGGGCTGGAAAATCCACTTTGATGAATGTGGTGTTCGGGATGTATCAACCAGATGGCGGTGCCATATCGGTTTATGAAAATGAAACGAAGATTGAGAACCCGAATCATGCCATTCACCTCGGCATCGGGATGGTCCATCAACATTTTAAGCTGATCGAAAATTTTACCGTGACCGAAAACATCATTTTAGGGATGGAACCAAAGGACGGAATCCGGATCAACATGAAGGCAGCAGTGAAGGAAGTCAGCGATATCTCCACGAAGTACGGATTGAAGGTAAATCCGACCAGTAAAATCGAGGATTTGCCCGTTGGCATGCAACAAAAAGTTGAAATCCTAAAATGCCTTTATCGCGGTGCGAATCTGTTGATTTTTGATGAACCGACTGCGGTATTGACCCCGGATGAAATTGGGGAACTGCTCCAGATCATGAAAAAATTAGTGGCGGAAGGCAAGTCCATCATTCTGATCACCCACAAACTGAATGAAATCATGAAAGTGGCCGACAAATGCACAGTCATCCGCAAAGGGAAATTCATCGCCAGCGTGGATGTAGCAGAAACGAATGAAGAACAGCTTGCAGAGTTGATGGTCGGAAAGAATCTTTCCCGTGAAATCGAGAAAGCAGCATACAACCCGCAAGCGACCGTGTTGGAAATCACGAATCTTACTTCATTCAGTGCAAGCAAGAAGCGGATTTTGGACGACGTTAACTTGACAGTAGCGGCCGGCGAAATTTTAGGGATTGCCGGGGTGGACGGGAATGGGCAAAGTGAATTGGTGGAAGCAATCGTTAAGATGCGCGCATTCGATGAGGGGGATGTCCTTATCAATGGCGTCTCCATCAAAGAGAAATCCACCCGTGAAATCTATGAATCCGGTGTGAGTTATGTGCCGGCTGACAGACATAAACATGGTCTTGTTTTGGATAACGATATAGCCGAAAACCTGATTTTGATCGAATATTACAAGGAAAAGCATAACCAAGGGATCAGATTGGACAAAGTGCGGATGTATGAAGAAGCGCGGGAAGCGATGCAAAATTTTGATATCCGTGCTGAAAATGAATATACGGTTGTGCGGGGCATGTCAGGCGGTAATCAACAAAAAGTCATCCTATCGAGGGAAATCAGCCGCGAACCGAAACTGCTTATCATCGTGCAGCCGACAAGGGGTCTGGACATAGGCGCCATCGATTTTATCCATCGCCAAATCGTGCGTTTGCGTGACAAAGGAGTCGCTATCCTGTTGGTTTCTTTCGAATTGGAGGAAATTCTGACCTTGTCGGACCGGATAGCGATCATCTTCGACGGTAAAATCGTCGGGGAAACAAAACCAGAGACAACTAACGACAGAGAGCTGGGTCTGATGATGGCTGGTAAAGGATCGGGTGAGGGATGATACCATGGAAAAAGTGAAAAAAAAGACAAAAAACAGTAATGTAATGATTCCGGTCATCGCCGTACTGATTGCACTCGTCATCGGGGCAATCGTGATGGTCATCGGTGGGTACAATCCGTTGGTTGCCTATCAGTCGTTGGTCACAAAAGTATTCGGATCGGTTTATGATATCGGGGAAACGATCCGTGCCATCATTCCGCTGCTTTTGAGTGGCCTAGCTGTTGCGGTGGCCAATAAAGCGGGTGTATTCAACATCGGGGTGGACGGCCAGATCATTATGGGCGCCGTGAGTTCCCTTTTGGTCGGTACGCTCATCGAGATGCCGCCTATTCTGCACGGCATTGTGGCAATCTTTGTCGGTGTCATTGCGGGTGGATTATGGGGTGTTTTGGTTGCGGGCCTCAAGACCAAATTTGGGATCAATGAGGTCATCAGCTCGATCATGCTGAACTATATCGCTTTGTATTTCAGCCATATTTTGATCAAGAATTTCGCGGCTCAGGAAGGGACGGCACGTTCCGCGATGATCAAAGAATCTGCTGGCATCACGTTCCCTTCCTTGAACGAAGTGTTCGATGGCGCGCGGATCCATTGGGGATTCTTTCTGGTCCCGTTCATCATCTTTGCTTTTTACTACTTCTTTGAGAAGACCCGCTGGGGATATGAAACCAAAGTCGTGGGCTTGAATCCGAATGCGGCTTCCTATGCCGGCATCCGCGTGAACCGCATCATGACCCGCACGATGTTCCTTTCAGGGGCTTTGGGTGGCTTGATCGGTACTTTGGATACGCTGGGCGTTTATGGGTATGTCGCAATCAGTTCCTCCACAAGCGGTATAGGTTTCGATGGGGTGGCTATTGCATTGCTTGGAGGCAATTCCGCATTGGGAACAACCTTGTCCGGAATCCTGATCGGGGCCTTGAATTACGGTTCGCAAGGGATGCAGTTCGGTGCGGGCGTGCCGAGCGAAATCATCGGCATTGTGATATCGCTGATTATTTTCTTTGTGGCAGCACCCGGAATCGTCAAAGCAGTATTGCCAAAGAAACCATTGCATAAAGAGGAGGCGAAATAGATGGTAGCCAATATTATAAGCGGGAGTTTGATTTTTGCTACAGCACTGTTGTTCGGTGCGCTCGGCGGGATGCTCAGCGAGCGGGCCGGCGTCACCAACTTAGGGGTGGAAGGATTCATGATTTCTGGAGCTTTCTTCTCCGCTATCGGCGCCAACTTCGCCGAATCGATGGGGATGGGCGGGTTCAGTCCATGGATAGGGTTGCTGTCGGCCTTTGTGTTCACTTCTTTGTTCTCAGCGATGCATGCGCTGGCGACACTGAAATACAAGGCTGATCATGTCATCAGCGGGGTGGTCATCAACCTGTTGGCGGCCAACTTCACCTTTTTCTTGGTGAAATTGTTGTTTGATGGCGCGGCAGATACACCACGGTTGCGGAATATGTTCGCAAAAGTGAACATACCGGTATTATCCGACATACCATTCATTGGGGAGGCCTTGTTCCGTTCCTATCCTACAACCTATTTGGCCTTCATTATGGTCTTTGCCATCGGCTTTTACTTCTTCCGCACACCTGCAGGCTTACGTCTGAGAGGGGTCGGCGAAAATCCTGGGTCCATCGATACTGCCGGGATCAACGTCATGAAAATTAAATTCTGGGCTGTGATGCTCAGTGGCTCGATTTCTTCCTTGGGAGGAGCGACGATTGTATTGACGACAAACGGAAACTTTTCTTTCAATACAATCGCCGGGCAAGGCTTTATCGCGATTGCGGCAGTCATTCTGGGACGCTGGAACCCATACGGCGTCATGATGGGAGCGTTACTTTTTGGATTCGCACAAGCCATCAAAGACCAGATCCAAATCTTGGACTTTGCAAGTGCCATTCCGACTGAATTCTTCTATATGCTGCCATACATCGTGACCTTATTGGCGCTTATCTTCACAGGAAGAAAAACTAGGGGGCCAAAAGCGCTGGGTGTCCATTATGACGCGAGCGTGAGATGATGGGGCTATTGCAAGAACTTTTCCATGTGAATGAAAAAGGCAGTTCGATACGGACCGAAATGTTGGCGAGTGCGACTTCCTTTTTCTCCATCGTGTATATTGTGGCCGTCAATGCGCTGATTTTGTCTCAAGCAGGCATGGATTATAATTCGGTTGTGATTGCGACGATACTGACAACGGCCATCAGTAACATTCTGATGGGGCTGTATGCCAATTCCCCTTTGATACTTGCCCCAGGAATGAGCGACAATGCGTTCTTCACATACATCTTGGTTGGTGCTTTTGCGTTTACTTGGCAAGAAAGCTTATCGATTATCTTTATCGTCGGTTTGCTCTTCTTCCTGTTGACGCATTTCAATGTGGTCGATCAACTCCTTCGCTCCATCCCGGTGACTTTGATCAAAGGGATGAGCGCGGGAGTCGGCTTCTTCCTGATATTCCTTGGCTTGAAGAACGGCGGAATCATCGTATCCTCAGAGGGTACAATCGTGGCACTGAACAATATTTTTCAACCGGTGCCGTTGACGCTGTTGGCAACACTGCTGGTCGGACTGATTCTGTTCGTCAGAAATGTAAAAGGCAATTTTTTGTTGACGATCATTTTCGGTGTCCTCATTTCCATTGCTTTAGGGGTAACGGACATCAGCTCCTTTTCCTATTCCTTCATCGATCTGGGTTCCTTGGAGCCGTTTATTTTCCAACTTGATTTTTCGGGCGTTCTGTCGATGGACTATTGGGTTGCCGTATTTTCGCTCTTGATTTTGGTCGTTTTCCAAAATTTGGGGACGCAGGTCAGTTTTTTGACATCCGAACAACCCAAAGTGTTGAAACGAACGCTTGAATCGAATGCCTTGTCCGTCATGGTTGCTGGTTTATTGGGATGCAGCTCCACCTGCACAAGTGCGGAAGGCGCAACGGGCATCGCTGTGGGAGGAAGGAGCGGATTGACATCCTTTATGGTGGGCGTTTATTTTCTGTTCACCATCGCATTGATTCCCTTCATTTCCCTTATCCCGCTGGCGGTCATTTCAGCTTTGCTCATCATTGTCGGATCCTTGTTGGCTGCCAACAATCTGAAAGGCATCAATTTTGATGATTTCACGGAATATTTCCCGGCTATATTGATGGTGCTGATGATGGTGTTGACGTTCAACATCGCGGACGGTATCGGCTGGGGCTTCATTCTGTACACGTTCATCAAAGTGTTTTCGGGTGATCGGCAAGCTGTTTCAAAAATGATGTACGGATTGACGGGCATCTTTGTTCTGTATTTTGTGCTGAAATTCATTTAAAAAAGGCAAAAAGCCGGTCTCTTTTGGAGATTGGCTTTTTGCTTTTTGAACAATACGTAGGATTGCGGGGCTTATACGGAGTAAATCGCTGCAGTCACCATTTCTGCACCTGAAAAAAAAGTATAGTAGGATGAGATTGTCGAATAGTTGGAGGCTATTCGACAATATATCCTCAGCGGACGGCGAAATTGTCGAATGTCAGAAGACATTCGACAATTTTCCTCCAACGCAAGACGAAATAATCGAATGCAGGCGGGCTATTCGACTATTTGAACCTCCTGCGATTTTTTTACTTTGTCTCTCGCATGGATGCAGTTGCTAGCCTTCTTTTTTAACAAACATAAACTTTTTACAACTAGGGCTTGCAAACGTTTTCCAGACGTGCTATATTATTTGTGTAATCGGTTACACATTTACAACCAGCGGAGGTGAAGGAGAATGGCGACTATCAAGGAAGTTGCAGAATTGGCAGGTGTATCCGTCGCAACAGTGTCAAGGTTCATGAACGACAGCGGATATGTAGGGAAGGCTTCACGCGAAAAGGTCGAAAGAGCAATCAAGCTATTGAATTTTTCGCCGAATGAAGTTGCGCGGTCCCTCTATCAGAAAAAATCCAAGCTGATTGGATTGCTGCTGCCGGATATCGCAAACCCATTCTTCCCATTGGTTGCTAAAGGTGTGGAAGATAAAATCAACGAGAGTGGCTACAGCCTCATCCTTGGGAATGTGCAGGGGGATGTCGAAAAGGAAAAAGAGTACCTGAAGATTTTTGCGCAGAACAATGTGGCTGGCGTCTTGTCCGCAGTACATGGGAGTACAAAAGAATTCCACGGCATGCCATTTGTTCTGTTGGACCGTGTCAACGAAGATATTGAATTTGCTGTTTACACCGACAATTTCCACGGTGGAGAATTGGCAGCGCAAGCCATCTGTGATCGGCAAGCGAAGCATGTTGTGATCATGGTCGGGCCGAAGGATGTTCCCAGCTCGCATGAGCGTCTGGCAGGTAATCTGAAGGTGCTGAATGAAAGGCATATTCCTTATCAGCTGTATCAAACAGATACGTTCCAATTCGATTCGGCGGAAAAGACTGCGCAGCATTTTTTGGATCAATTTCCTCATGCGGACAGCGTGATTGCGTCCAATGACGTTTATGCATTGGCGGTCATGAAGGAAACGGTGAAAAGGGGGATCCGTATCCCTGAAGAATTGCAGATCATCGGTTACGACGATATGCCATTTGCGGCTTTGGCATTTCCTGGACTGTCGACGATAGCCCAGCCAGCTTATGAGATAGGCTATCAAGCGGCAGATCTTCTGTGCAGACACATCGAAAATAAAATTATTCCGAAAAAAAGGATACAATTGCCTGTAACGTTAATAATAAGAGAATCAATGAGGGAGAAGATGGAAAATGGGTAATATTATGGTGCTAGGAAGTATTTCAACGGATTTTGTCGTCACAGCCGACAGACGCCCGGAAACGGGGGAAACCATCACAGGGAAGGACTTCACGACCACTTTCGGAGGGAAAGGCGCTAACCAAGCAGTTGCCAGTGCGCGCTTGGGCGGACACGTTTCGATGGTAGGGACTGTAGGAAATGATCTGTTCGGTACGGAATTGATCGAAAACCTGAAACGCAATCGGATTGATACAAGCAATGTGGAACGGGTTACACATTTACCTTCCGGATCAGCCCACATCACGATTGTCGATGGCGATAACGCGATCATCTATATCCCGGGTGCGAATAACGCATTCGAGAGTGCAAGGCTGCAAAATCTGGAAACAGAACTTGAGAAAGTCGAGCTGATGGTCATCCAGAATGAGGTGCCGCAAGAGATTGTCGAAGCCGTTATCGGACTGTGCTTTGAGAAAGGTGTAAAAGTGCTATACAATCCTGCACCCGCAAGAACAGTGGATGAGGCTTTATTGGAGAAAGTTACTTTCATGACACCAAATGAGAGCGAATACAAAATCATGTTCCCTGAATTATCACTTTCGGAAGGGATCAAGAAATATCCTGGGAAACTCATCGTCACACTTGGCTCCAAAGGCGTCTGCTACCATGATGGCTCGGTTGAACGGAACGTTCCGGCATATGTTGTCGGACCAGTGGACACTACCGGAGCGGGGGACACATTCAATGGTGCCTTTGCGGTAGGAATCGCATCAGGATTGGATATCGAAGCCAGCCTGCAACTCGGGAATCTGGCAGCGGCATTATCCGTACAGAAATTTGGAGCGCAAGGCGGCATGCCGACACTAGCTGAACTGAAGGAGAATGAACATTATGAAAAAACATGGAATCTTGAATAGTGATATCGCAAAAGTTTTGGCGGATTTGGGACATACAGATAAAGTTGTGATCGGTGATGCAGGTCTTCCGATACCGGAAGGCGTCAAAAAGATTGATTTATCCATTCGTTTGCACGAGCCTGCCTTTCAGACGATTCTGGAGCTGCTGATGGAAGAGATGGAAGTGGAAAAAGTATTTTTGGCTGAGGAGATAAAGGAGCAGAATCCGGACCAATTCGAGCGGACTATGGAGCGGTTGGCGGGCGTTGAGGTTGCCTTCGTCACTCATGAGACCTTTAAGGAAATGACGGGTGATGCTAAAGCCATTATCCGGACAGGGGAAGCGACACCTTATTCCAATATCATACTGCAATCGGGAGTCCTATTTTAGGAGGGAAACAAATGGAAGTTGTGATGAAAGGAATCACGAAAAGCTTTGGTACCAACTACGTATTGAGGGGCGTTGACTTCACCATCAAAGCGGGAGAAGTGCATGCCTTAATGGGAGAAAACGGGGCCGGCAAATCGACACTGATGAATATTTTGACCGGACTTCATAAGCCGGATGCAGGCGAGATCCTAATAGATGGCACCCAAAAGCAATTTGATAGTCCAAAGGAAGCGGAGAAATTCGGGTTGAGCTTTATTCATCAAGAAATGAACACGTGGCCGGAAATGACGGTAGTCGAAAATTTATTTTTGGGAAATGAAATCAAAAACGCTATCGGATGGATCGACAACAAGAAAATGAGAGCTCTTGCCACTGAGACGTTCAGTGAGCTGGGTGTATCCTTGAATCTGGATGAAGAAGTGAAGAATTTGTCGGTAGGGCAGCAACAGATGATTGAAATCGCGAAGTCCTTACTTTCCGATGGTGAAGTGATCATTATGGACGAACCTACAGCAGCCCTGACGGAAAGGGAAATCGAGGTATTGTTCAGGATTATCCAGAACCTGAAGCAAAAGAATGTGGCCATCATCTACATTTCCCACAGGATGGAAGAAATCTTCAAAATCAGTGACCGCATCACGGTCATGCGTGACGGTGTATCCGTTGATACGAAACGAACAGCTGACACTAGCAACGATGAAGTGGTGCGTAAAATGGTCGGCAGGGACCTTGCGGATTATTATCCGGCGAAGACCTCCAAAATTGGACCTATTGTTTTCGAAGCAAAGAAACTTTCATCTGAACGGAAATTCCAGGATGTGTCCTTCCAAGTGAAAGCAGGGGAAATCGTTGGTTTTTCGGGACTCATGGGAGCAGGACGGACTGAAATCATGCGGAGCATCTTTGGAATCGATCCGCTCGACAGTGGTGAGATGTATCTTGAAGACAAGAAAATAACCATTTCCAGTCCAAATGATGCCATTCGTCAAGGCATCGGATTCTTGACGGAGAACCGGAAAGAAGAAGGTTTGATTCTCGATTATTCCATCAGTGAAAACATCAGCCTTCCTTCAATAGACGGTTTCCGTAAGAATGGCCTGATCGACACACAAGCCGAGAAGGATTTTGTTGAACTGCTGATGGAACGCTTGAAGGTCAAAGCTGAAGGGTGTGATGATATTGTTTCCGGACTATCCGGAGGGAACCAACAGAAGGTCGTTTTAGCCAAATGGATCGGCATCGGCTCCAAAGTCTTGATTTTGGACGAACCGACGCGCGGTGTGGATGTAGGCGCCAAACGTGAAATCTATCAATTGATGAATGAACTGGCGGATAGAGGCGTTGCCATCGTTATGGTTTCGAGTGATTTACCTGAGGTGCTTGGTGTAAGTGATCGCATTGTGGTTGTCCATGAAGGGAAAATATCCGGTGAGTTGCAGCGTGGAGAGGCGACAGAAGAGAAAATCATGAAATTAGCAACGGGGGTAATGTAAATGAATCTAGGAATACAAGCCTTAAAAAGTAACAAAGAAAAGGGCCCAGCAAAAAAAAGGCTGAATAAATTGGGGCCTTTGCTCGCATTAGTTGTGCTGGTCATATTTGTCACCATCATGAACCCAAGCTTCATGTCACCCACCAATCTCCTGAACCTTTTGAGACAAGTTTCCACAAATGCACTTATCGCTTTCGGTATGACCTTTGTCATCATCACGGGTGGGATTGACCTTTCTGTAGGTTCAACGCTCGCGCTCAGCAGTGCTTTGATGGCGGGCATGATTGCTTCTGGTCTGAATCCTGTCCTTGCGATGGGAATGGGCTTGGTGCTTGGCGCCTTTTTGGGAGCCTGCAATGGTGTAATGATCACAAAAGGGAAGATGGCGCCATTCATTGCGACCCTTGCAACGATGACGATCTATCGCGGACTTACTTTGGTGTACACGGATGGGAATCCGATCACCGGTATCGGCGACAGCTTCATATTCAAATATATGGGCCGAGGTTACCTTTTCGGTATTCCTTTCCCGGTAGTTGTGATGCTTCTCTTCTTCGGAGTGTTGTATGTGCTTTTGCATAAAATGACATTCGGCAGAAAGACGTTCGCGCTTGGTGGGAATGAGAAGGCTGCGTTCATTGCCGGCATCAAGAGTGACCGCATCAAAATCGCCATCTATTCAATTTCCGGATTGATGGCTGCGGTTGCTGGTATCATCATCACTTCTCGTTTGAACTCTGCTCAACCGACTGCGGGTAATGCCTATGAAATGGACGCGATCGCATCCGTTGTTCTTGGAGGAACAAGTCTATCAGGAGGACGCGGAAGGTTAGTGGGGACCTTGATCGGAGCATTGATCATCGGTACGCTGAACAACGGTTTGAACCTATTGGGTGTATCGAGTTTCTATCAGCAAGTGGTTAAAGGGGTTGTCATCATCATCGCTGTTTTATTGGATCGTAAGAACAAAAAATAGGAGGAATAAAAATGAAAAAATTATTGGGATTGACTGCTGCTTCTTTGTTACTGTTGGCTGGATGCGGAGGCGCTACATTGGAAGGCGACAACGCGGAAAGTGTTGCTGTCGAGGAAAAGGAAGCTTCCGAATTGGTTGTGGGAGCCTCTATTTCAACTTTGAATAATCCGTTCTTTGTTTCGCTGGAAGCCGGCATCACTGGATTAGCGGAAGAAAACGGCACGAAAATCATCGCTGTCGATGCCCAGGATGATACGGCAAAACAGACGAATGATGTGGATGACCTTATCCAACAGGGAGTCGATGTATTGCTGATCAATCCGGTCGATTCGGCTGCGATTGCTCCTGCTGTGGAAGCCGCAAACAGCGCAGGCATCCCTGTCATCACAATCGATCGTTCCAGCGATGGCGGAGAAGTGGTTACTCTGGTTGCATCAGATAACGCAGCCGGAGGAGAGCTGGCTGCGCAATACATTGTCGAATTATCAGGAGAAGGTGCCAACACAGTCCAATTGGAAGGCGTTCCCGGTGCTTCTGCAACCCGTGAAAGAGGAGAAGGCTTCGCGAAAATCGCTGAGGAGTCGTTGAATCTGTTGGACAGCCAAACAGCCAATTTTGACCGCGCTGAAGGGTTGACTGTTATGGAAAACATGCTGCAAGCCCATGCGGATATCCAAGCGGTATTTGCTCAAAATGATGAAATGGCATTGGGTGCCATCGAAGCAATCGAAGCTGCCGGTTTGACCGGGAAAATCCAAGTGGTCGGCTTTGACGGAACGGAAGATGGCATGAATGCCGTTGAAGAAGGAAAAATGAGTGCGACAGTCGCACAACAACCTGAAGAAATGGGCAGACTTGCTTTACAAGCAGCCTTTGATTTCTTTGCAGGCAAAGAAGTAGATGCGTACATCCCTTCTCCGCTTGAGTTGATCAAAAAATAAATAAAGAGTGTCTTGCAGCACCTCGAAGTGACTGCAAGTAATGAAAGCCCCTGCCCTCGCGCAACTAATGCGTGAGGGCAGGGGCTTTTTGATGCAATCCAGTTCAGTGTGCTGTTCATGCCATGCGAGGTGTTGGTTTTTTGCGGTCTATAGCTGATCAGAATATCTCCTCGATTGTATCAATATTTTCCCTTTCTGTCTGAAAAACGCTTGTAAATATGCCGCCATAATGGTACATTCTCATTATAATCTAATGTCCGGATGAAAGAAGGGAATTCCATGAACTACGTATTTATCTCTCCCCATTTTCCTAGTAATTTCAAGAATTTCGCAGTCGGTCTGAAGCGAGCAGGCGTGAATGTCTTCGGTGTCGCCAGTGAGCCGTTTGAGTTGCTGGATGCTGACTTGCGCGAGAGCCTGACCGAGTATTATCGCGTCAATGATATGGAAAATTATGACGAAATGCTGCGCGCCGTGGCTTACTTGACTTACAAGCATGGCAAAATGGACCGTATCGAATCGCACAACGAATATTGGTTGGCACAGGATGCGCGTCTGCGCACTGATTTCAACGTGTTCGGCTTCAAGAATGAGGATATGGCCTTCGTAAAACTTAAGTCCGCCATGAAAGAAAAATTCAGAGAAGTCGGCATTCGGGTAGCGCGCGGGCGTGTCATCGGCGATTATCATGATGCCCTAGGTTTATGCCATGAATACGGCTTCCCGGTCTGCATCAAGCCTGATTCAGGTGTAGGTGCGGCGGATACGCACAAAATCCGTTCCGAAGAGGAACTCGGGCACTTTTTCCATGTGAAGAATCCTTATGAATCCTATATTCTGGAGGAATTCATCGATGGAAAGATCGTCACGTACGACGGTCTGACCGATGCCGCGGGGAATATCCTTTTCGATGCCACGCTCGTTTACGAAAAAGCAGTGCTGGAAATCGTCGAAAAGAATGCGGATATGTTCTACTATGTCGACCGCAATATGCCGGAAGACTTGCGCGAAGTCGGAACCAAGCTCGTCAAGGCTTTCAATGTCCGCGAGCGCTTCTTCCATTTTGAATTTTTCCGTTTACCTGACGGCAGCCTCGTTGCCCTGGAAGCCAATCTGCGTCCGCCTGGCGGGCATACGATGGACATGTGGAACTGGGCAAATGATGTCGATCTCTACGCCGCTTACGGAAATCTGGTTGCGACCGGCAATTTCACGGCGCAGATGAACACGCCTTACTACTGCTGCTACGTCAGCCGCAAAGGCGTCCATCCTTACCGCTTCACGCATGATGAAGTGATGGCCCGTTACGGAGGCAATGTGGTCCTGTTTGAAGAAATGCCGGGGATTTTTGCGGCTATCATGGGGGATTTTGGCTACGTCATCCGTGCGGCAGAATATCAAGAACTGATGGACATTATCCATATGATTTCCATAACCGAATAGACTGGGGGAAATAAAATGCACGTAGAATATTCATCACAATGGAGCGGTCACTTGAACCGTGAGATGCGTTTCAATCGCTATGGACATGCGGGTAAACCGATCATCGTCTTCCCGTCATCCGGAGGCAGCCACAACGAATACGCGGACTTCGGCATGATCGAAGCCTGCCAGTGGTTCATCGACCAAGGCTTGGTGCAATTTTACACGCCGGACAGCATGGATAACGAATCTTGGTTGTGCGAATGGAAAAGTCCGTACGACCGTGCCAACATGCACGAACGCTATGACCGCTACATCATCGAGGAACTGGTGCCGCACATCAAGCACCAAACGAACCATCAGGGCCCGATGATCACCACCGGCTGCAGCATGGGCGGCTACCACAGTCTGAACTTTTACCTGCGCCATCCGGATGTCTTCGACAGCGTCATTGCGCTGAGCGGGCTCTACGATGTCCGTTACTTCTTTGGAGATTACCACGATCGCAACGTCTATGAGAATTCGCCGATCGACTACCTATGGAATCTGAACGACGGTTGGTTCCTGGACAAATACCGTTCAGGCAACATCATCGTCGCGACCGGCCAAGGCAACTGGGAAGAAGTCAGCATCCGCGACACACGCAAGATTGAAGAAGTGATGCGCTTCAAGAACATTCCTGCCTGGATCGATTTCTGGGGCGAGAACGTCCACCACGACTGGGAATGGTGGCGTGTCCAGATGCCATATTTCCTGGGCAAACTGAATGAGCAAGGGAAGCTATAAGTAAGAAGAAACTCCCGTCCTTTCAGCGCTTTGCTGGGAGGGCTTTTTGTTGCGTGGGGATGAATGCTTGGGGTCGAGGTCGGGCCGACCGCCTTTTTTGCGCGTAAACATGAATAACTGGCCTTTATCCATGCTTTTCGTCCGACAGCGGCTCGAAAAGATGGATTAATAAATCTTATTCATGTTTTTCGAATGCCAAACACTCAAAACCATGAATACTTTTCGGGTATTCATGGTTTTCCGCGACTCCGCGTCCGAAACCATGGATACTTGGCCGTTATCCATCTTTTACCCACGCAACCCGCTGTTCGGTTTTTCCTGTCAATCCTGTTCGGAATCGTGTGCTTTTCAGGCCGTGGCTGCGATGGTAGACTTTGTCTATGAATCACAGCCATACAGAAAAAAGCAAAGAAGAGGAAAGTACTTGTTGGATGGTTCTTCAGAGAGCTCTTGGTCGGTGGAAAAGAGCGGACGGCAGCACAGGAAAAATGGCCTCAGAGTTGATGCGCTGAAAAGGAGTTTCCTTCAGGCGCGTCCGGACGCCCCCGTTAGACAGGCAGCAGTATCGAGGATGATGAATCCCTCTCTACTGATTGAGATGGCAATCGCAAGGTTGTCATGAAGCAAGGTGGTAACGCGATCTAACAGTCGTCCTTTCTGGAATCGATCCAGGGAGGGCGATTTTTTATTTTTACATACATAGGAGGAAATGACATGGCAGATACTAATAGAAGAAAATTGATTTTTGACGCTTTCGACAACAAGGAAACGGAGCGTGTGCCGGTTGGCTTTTGGTTTCACTTTGTTTTCGGTGATGATCAATTCCGTGGTTTGGAGGACAGATTGGTTTTGGATCGAGTGATCGACGGGCACAAGGATTTCTACGACGCCTTCAACCCTGATTTCGTGAAAATCATGAGCGACGGCTTCTTCGGGCATCCGAGCCTCTTGGAAAAAACGATCGCGCATGCGGATGACCTGTACAACGTCAAGGCTGTGGGTCCGGACCATCCGTGGATAACGGAGCAGGTCAAAACGGTGAAACGGATCAAGGAATCCTTCAACGGGGAAATCGCAACCTTCTATAATATCTTTTCGCCAGCGAACTATATCCGGATTGCCTTCGAAGCGTGGGATAAGGATCCCGAAAAATTCACCCGTTTCTTTGAGACGGACCCGGGCGCTCTCGCTTATGCGGCGAATGAAATCGCCAAGGACGTGGCGCTGCTGACAAGGAAAGTCATCGAAGAGGCAGGCGCGGACGGCATCTACCTGAGCGTGCAGAATGTCCAAACCAGCGCGGCAACGAAAGAAGCTTACCACACCTACATCGCGCCTAGTGAATTGGATGTGTTGGCGGCGGCAAATGCAGCCAGCGACTACAACATCCTGCATATCTGCGGCTATGAGCATAATCAAAACAATTTGTCGTACTATCAAGACTATGAAGCAAAAGCCTACAACTGGGCGATCCACACGGAAAAAATCAGCCTGAAGGAAGGCAAAGATTTCTTCGGGAACAAAGCGGTGATCGGCGGCTTCGACAATAACGCCGGCACATTGTTGGATGCGGGAAACAAGGCGGACATCGCCCAATACACAGCAGACCTCATCCAAGAAATCGGCGAAACAGGCGTCATCATCGGAGCGGACTGCACAGTCAATCCAGAAATCGAACTAGAGCGTTTAGCCTTGGTCCGAGAAACAGCTGCCGGCGTTTCGGGCAAGAACCGAAAACAAGCGAGCCCTCTGCATAATTAATTAAGGAATACGATGGTGTTCGGCACAGGCGGTCAAGCCTGATAGACAATCGGTATTATTTTTAACAGAACAGCCATGATAGAATCAAGCACATAACTTAAACAGCCGCCTTCCGGTGAATCGGAAGGCAAAGAAAGGAGGGGTCCCATGGTCGGGATTGTCATCATCGGTTGCGGGGATGTTTCGAAACAGAGGCACGCCCCTCTAAGTCATAAAAACGAAAAAGTCGATTTGATTGGATTTTATAACCGTACGATCGCCAAAGCAGAAGCTTTCCAAAAGAAGTACGGTGGAAAAGTCTATCGGACACTTGAGGAAATCTGGGAAGACGGAACGGTCGATGCCGTCATCGTCGCTACGAATGAACAGTCGCACAGCCCCATCACCATCGCAGCGCTTGAAGCGGGTAAGCATGTGCTGTGTGAAAAGCCGATGGCGGATTCGGTGGCCGAGGCAGAACGAATGCAGCAGGCAGCCGAAAAAACGGGCAAAAAGCTGATGATCATCCATAACCAACGGCTTTATCCCGCGCATCAGCTGCTGAAAAAATTGCTGGCGGAGGGGACGCTCGGGAAGGTCCATGCTTACCGCACGACCTTGGCCAACCAAGGCCAGGAAAATGACGGTTGGGGTACGGCAGTCCCTGATTTCTACGACCGCATCGGCCATACGAACGGGGCTTTGGCTCAAGTGGGCGTCCACCGCATCGACTTGCTGAACTACTTGTTCAGTGAAGATCCCGTCATCGCAGTATTGGCCCACACCATGACGCAAGCCAAGCAGTTGGAGGACGGAAGCCCGGTTCCTTATGAGGATTATGCGGTACTGCAGCTCCAACACCGCTCAGGCATCCAGGGGACCTTGCTGACCCACTGGTTCGATTACTCGAACGAAAGGCAGACCGTCATCTACGGAGAAAAGGCCACGGCCATTTCTTATGCGGACGGGCATCCGGTCGCACTCTACCGGAAGAACGGCGAAAAGACCTACTTGGATGACCCATCGCAGGACGGCTTCTATGCAGAACCATTGACACCTATCGTCGACAAGTTTGTCGAAAGCATCGAAGAGGATACAGTTCCCTTCGTCACAGCGGAACAGGGGATAACGGCATTGCGCATTCTTGACGCCGCTTACCGGTCGCAAGCAACGCAGACATGGACACCAATCGAACAGGAGGACGCACACTATGACAGAAAAATTTAAATTTAATGGAAGAAAACGAATAGAAGCAGCTCTCGCAAAGCAACCTTTGGACAGACCGGCCATCTCGGGTTGGCGTCACATGCCATTGGTCGATCGGGACGTCGAGGCATTTGCCGCAGCGACGATCGCATTCACCGATGAAAATGATTGGGATCTGATCAAGCTGATGTCGCAAGGCCAATTCTTCGCTGAAGCCTATGGAGCTCCTATCGAATTCTCGACGGATGCGAAGGAATGGGCTGGAAAAATCCTGGAGTATCCGATCCGGAACGCGGAAGATTTGACGCGCTTGAAGCCATTGCAAGCCGATAACCCTGTTCTCCAGCGCGAAGCCGCTTTTGCCAAGAAAATCGTGGATCATTATCCAGGTGAAAAAGTGGTCGTCGGCACTGTGTTCTCGCCTTTGTCATGGGTGAAGCAATTTGCGCCAGGTAACGATTCGATCGCGCATATCGTCAACGGACCGGAAGAAAGTCCGATCGCAGATTTCCTGGAGAACCACCGTGAGGAATTGAAGGCAGCGCTCGATGTGCTGCATGCCTCGAATAAGGTATTTGTGGACGAGTTGATCGCTGCGGGCGTGGACGGTTTCTTCATCGCCGAGCAGTACAGCCAACGCGGCGATATTTCCGAAGCCGACTACGCAGCTTTCGCCAAACCTTATACGGATGACCTTTTGGCTTACATCAACGACCGCACCTGGTTCAACATCCTGCATGCACATGGGCATGTCGATCTGGCTGTGGAACGCTTCATTGATTACGATGTCCAGGCAATCAACTGGGAAGACGGAAGCGATCACGCTGAGGATCCGACCCGATTGAGTTTCCGGAAGCTGCGGGCATTGACGGACAAGCTGCTGATCGGTGGCATCTCGCCGAAAACCGATCTGACGTTTTCGAACAATGCCCAGGAAGTCGAGGACTTGCTGGTCGATCGATTGGCGGATGTCCTTGCGGAAACCGGCGATACAGGCATCGTATTTGCACCGGGCTGCGCAATTTCGTTGGAAGCCAACCCGGATTTTTATCAACGCATCAACGCCGCCGCCCAAAAAGTGAGCGCGACTACCATAAACGCAACGAACCATTAAACGAATCGGAAACATACAGGAGGAGTACATTATATGAAGAAAAGAAAATTATTGACCACAGTAAGTTTATTGGGGGCAGCATTTTTGGCCGGATGCGGCCAGACGGATGCGGAAACAACGAGTGAGGCAACGAGCAGCTCGGCAGCCGAGACGTTGGAAGTGACAACAGTGACTGTAGCGCACACGCAAAGTTCCGCGCCGATGAATTATGTGGATGAAAACGGCGAATCCACCGGCTATGAAGTCAGCGTTTTGAAGGCTATCGACGAGCTGTTGCCGCAGTATGAATTTGAATATGTACCAACATCCGACGAGGATCTGCTGATCGGGATCGAATCCGGCAAGTACGATGTCGGAACAAAAGGCGCTTGGTATACAGAGGAACGCGCGCAAAAATTCATCTTCCCTGAAAATTATATCGGTGCCAGCAGCATCGGCGTGCTGATCCGTTCGGAAGATGCCGAAGAAATCACCGACTTGGAGTCGTTTGCGGCTGCTGGCAAGAGCCTAGTTCCGATTTCGCCGAACAATGCCCAGTACAACGTGATCGAGGACTTCAATGCGGAACATCCGGATACACCGATCGAACTGACTGCGGCTGATGTATTCGAAATCGCCGATGCCTATACATGGTTGTTGGAAGGACGCTATGATGGCTACTTCGCCGTTAAGACCGCTTATGAAGTGAATGTGCTGGCGGAAGGCGCTCCGTACAGCCAATATAAGGATGACTTCTCCTACTTCGTCTACGAAGCGCTGCCGACTTGGCCGTTGTTCAACAAAGAACAGCAGCAACTGGCCGACGCGTATGATGAAGCCTTCCTGCAATTGGAAGAGGATGGCACAATCGATGATTTGATGATCGAGTTCCTTGGCGAAAATACATTCCAATACGTGAAAGAATAAGAATAATAGTGCTTATGGGGATGAGTGTGCCGGGGAACGGAACAGGATAGACAAAGCTACAAAGGGAGGGAAGAAAATGAATCGTCCATTCGACATCACTTATATTTGGAAGGCCGTGCCGGAAATTTTATCCGGTCTGGGCGTGACGCTGCAATTTTTGATCGGTACAATCGTGATCGGAGGGCTTTTGGGATTCTTGGCTACCTGGGCAAGAATCAGCGGTCCGAAATGGCTGCGGGCAATCGTCCATGGCTATATCTGGATCATCCGCTGCACGCCATCGATCGTCATGATGTTCTTGGTCTTTTATGGCTTGCCGGAGGTGCTGTTGGGCGCTTTCGACATTGATATCAACAGCTGGAATCGCCTCAACTTTGTCGTCATTGCCTTGTCGCTCCTGTTTTCGGCGCCTTGTTCGGAAATCATGCGTTCGGCTTACTTGGCAGTCGCTAAAGTACAACGCGAGGCTGCCCTCAGTATCGGCCTCACCGAAGCGCAAGCGTTCAGAAGGATTGTTTTGCCCCAAGCCCTCGTGAGTGCGTTGCCGAACCTCGGCAATTCGTTCATCCTGTTGATGAAGGAGGGGGCTTTGGCCTACACCATCGGCATCGTCGACATCATGGGCAAAGGCCAGCTGATCATCGCGCGCAATTTCGGCGGTTATTCGATCGAGACCTACATCGCATTGGCGGCCATCTATTGGCTGTTGACATTGGCGATCGAGAAGGCATTCAAGCTGGCGGAAGACAAGTTATCGGCAGGAAAACAACCGTTGCGTGCGGCATAAGAGAGAGGAGCGAGACGCATGACCATTGATTTACCTTATGTGCAGGAAATTCTGATCCTTGTGTTGAAGGGCATCCCGACAACGCTGCGCTTGACCTTCATCCCCTTGCTCATCGCGCTGCCGTTCGCTTTCCTGATCGCGGTGGCGAGACAACGGAACGTCAAAGTGCTGGCCCGCATTTCCCAAATTTACGTGTCCTTCATCAGAGGGACGCCCTTGATCGTCCAGATTTTGGTGATGTACAGCCTGTTTCCGAGTCTGCTGAACGTGCTCGTGAAAAATTGGGGACTCGAGTATGACGTCTTCGGCATTAATCCGATCTATTACGCCTATATCGTTTTTACGTTGAATACGATCGCGATCCTGTCGGAGGTTTTCCGTTCGGCCCTCGAAACGGTCGACAAACGCCAACTTGAGGCGGCCCTTTCGATCGGGCTGCTGCCGGTCCAGGCCTACAGTCGGATCGTGATTCCGCAAGCATTGGTGGCGGCAACGCCGAACTTGTGCAACAGCACCGTCAATCTGCTGAAATCGACCTCGCTGGCCTTTCTGATGTCGGTTCAGGACATCACGGCCATCGCCAAGACGGAAGCGGCATTCGGCTACAACTATCTGGAGTCTTACCTAGTGATTTTCATTGTGTACATCGTCCTCTGCTCGCTCGTTCAGGTGTTTTTCCAACTACTGGAGCAGCGTTTGTCCCTCTACAAGCGCGGACGTAATATTACCGTAAAATCAGAAAATGATAAGCAACCGGAGTATTTTGAAGACGTACGAAAGGAGCGATACCATGCTGGCATTGAAGAATATTCATAAAAAATTCGGCGAATTGGAAGTACTGAAAGGTGTGGATATCGAAGTCGAAAAAGGCGACATCGTCGTAATCCTGGGCCCAAGCGGTTCCGGCAAGACGACCTTGTTGCGCTGCATCAACTTCCTTGAGCGCGCCGACGAAGGCTCCCTGCATTTCGATGAGATCCAGACCGAATTTTCGAAAGCAAGCAAAAAGGAAATCAACGCTGTAAGAAAAAAATCGGCATTCGTTTTCCAAAACTATGGCTTGTTCGATAACAAGACGGTGTTGGACAATGTCACCGAAGGCTTGATCGTCGGGCGGAAAATGCCGAAGAAGGAAGCCATCGAAACCGCCATCCGCGCTTTGGAAAAAGTCGGCTTGAGCGATCGCTTGGCTTACTACCCTTCGCAATTGTCAGGAGGCCAGCAGCAGCGGGTTGGTATCGCCCGCGCTTTGGCAGTGAATCCGGACGTCATCCTGTTCGACGAACCCACTTCGGCTTTGGATCCGGAACTGGTCGGCGAAGTGCTGCAAGTCATCCGAAAACTGGCCGAGGAAGGCACCACAATGGTCGTCGTCACGCATGAGATGACCTTCGCCAAGGAAGTGGCCAACCGGGTCATCTTCATGGACCAGGGCGTCATCGTGGAAGAAGGTACGCCGGAGGATATTTTCGGCAATCCGAAAGAAGCCCGCACCAGAGGGTTCCTGCAACGGATTCTGGCCCGGGTTTGATCCCGGAGCAATCCCCTGCATCGCTCGTCCTGCCGTTCACAACGGGGGACGGGCTTTTTCTGTTTTGTGATGTATCGCTTTTACCTATCACACGTGTTCGGAAATCGGAATTATCCTTAAGCCAGTCTGAATGGTAAGCTACTTGTACATACATATTAAAGAAATGAATTCCAACATAGGGATAAAAATAATGAAAATCGTCAGGAGGAACAGTATGTTAAAAGATAAATGGGTCATCACTACAGCGCTAGCGATCAGTTTGGTGTTGACGGGTTGTTCGAAAGGGGATGCCGCAAACACAGGAAGCAGCGAAGGGGCAACAGCTTCATCCACACCCGCTGCAGCCGAGCAAGTCATCACTATCACGAACACGGGGGAATTGGCTTCCTTGGACAACGCCATCTCAGCAGATAACGCCAGCTTGGTGGTGCTTGAGAACGCAAATGAAGGTCTTTATCGCGTCGGTGACGATGGCGCGTTTGAATTGGGTATCGCCGCCGAAGAGCCTGTCGTCAGCGAAGACGGACTGGAATATACTTTCAAGATCAGGGAAGATGCGAACTGGTCGAACGGTGATCCGGTGACCGCGGAAGATTTTGTCTATACCTATCAAAAAATCGTCGATCCGGCAACAGCTTCCCCGAACATCAATAAACTGTACCCGTTGAAGAACGCCGAAGCGATCAACAATGGGGAGTTGGACAAAGCGGAACTGGGAGTCGAAGCGATCGATGAGAAGACCGTGAAGTTCACTTTGGGCAATCCGACCGCTTATTTCAAGGATTTGTTGGGGACGTCCTCCTATTTGCCGCAGAACCACCAAGTGGCGAGCGAGTTGGGCAGCGCCTACGGAACGAACAGTGAAAACACTGTGTACAACGGACCTTTCGTGGTGGAAGGTTGGGATGGCACGGATCTGAACTGGTCGATGGTTCCAAACGAAGCTTATTGGGACGCGGAAAACGTCAAATTGTATCAGATCAACTGGGAAGTCAGCAAAGAAATCGCCACGAACATCAATCTGTTCGAGTCCGGTGAGGTTCAGTTGACGCAGATCAGCAATCCTTACATTGAACAATATGCAGGATCCGACGCTTTGGTGACGGAACCGAAAGCTCTGTCCGGCTATGTCTGGTTTAACCAAGGCCGCACGAGCACAGCCAATGTCCATCTGCGGAAAGCTCTTTCTACTTCGTTCGACAAGGAAGCGTATGTGGATACCGTTTTGAATGACGGGTCCGTTCCTTCGAATGGTTTTGTGCCTTCCAATTACGCCTTCAATCCGGAAACCGATGAAGATTTCCGCGAAGAGAGCGGCGATTTGGCCGCTTACGATCTGGAAACGGCTCAGGCCGAGTGGGAAACCGCTAAGGAAGAATTGGGCATCGAATCGCTGTCGATCGAATTGCTGACTTCCGATACGGAAACCTCCAAGACAACTGCCGAATTCCTGCAATCGCAATGGCAAGAGAACCTGCCGGGCTTGACGATCACAATCCGCAATGTGCCGCTGAAGAGCCGGATGGAATCGACAACGAACGGTGATTACGACATCGCCTACGGAACGTATACCCCGAGTTACGCCGATCCGATTGCCTTTCTGGAGATGTATGAATCCACAAGCGGCCTGAACAGTTCCCGCTTTGCGGATGAAGGCTACGATGCTTTGCTGGATGACACCAGAAGCACGTATGCCAACGATCCGGAAGGCCGTTGGGAAGCCCTGTTGGCAGCTGAAGAAACCTTGATCGCCGAGAACGCCGTAAATGCGCCGATCTATCAAGGCGCCAACGCCAACTTGGTAGATCCGTCCTTGAAGGATGTGCAGATCCAACCTGTAGGTGCAGCGATGTACTTCCGCACGGCTTACGTGGAAGAGTAAATTGATAACAGACTGAAAACAAGCACTTGAGAAAATATCCGCTTAACGGACTTGCCTTCATAAGGCAACCGTTAGTCGGATATTTCCTTATATCGATACGAGAAGCGTCCAAGAAAGGCGGATGAAGAATATGTACGAAAAATTATTGGAAAGATTCATCGCATACGCAAAGGTCGACACGCGCTCGGACGACAGCAGATACACGGTGCCGTCCACGCATAACCAAGTGACATTCGCCCTGGAATTGGCGAAAGAATTGATTGCAATCGGTTTGGATGAGGTCGAATACAATGAAACAAACGGCTTCCTGACGGCGACCCTGCCGAGCAATACGGCAGAAGCAGTGCCGGTCATCGGTTTCATCGCGCATCTGGACACGGCCGATTTCAACTCGGTTAATATCCGTCCGCAGGTCCACTCTGCTTATGATGGCGGTGACATCGTCCTGAACGAGGCCGAGCAGATCGTCCTTTCGCCGAAGGAATTCCCGCGCCTGCGCGACTATATCGGGGAGACGGTCATCACTACAGATGGCACAACCTTGTTGGGCGCCGACGACAAAGCTGGCATTGCGTCCATCGTGACCGCCTGCGAGCAATTCCTCGCACATCCGGAACGGAAGCACGGGAAGATCCGCCTCGCTTTCGGACCCGACGAAGAACTGGGAGCTCGCGGGGCGAAACTGTTCGATGTGGACCATTTCGCGGCTGACTTCGCCTACACGATCGATGGCGGACCGATCGGAAATCTGACCTACGACAACTTCAATGCGGCCCAAGCTGAACTCACCATCCGCGGTACGAGCGTCCATCCCGGTTCCGCAAAGGATACGATGGTCAACGCTTTGCTGGTCGCCAGCCAATTTGCGACAGCTTTGCCTCAGCACGAAACTCCGGAACGCACCAGTGGCTACGAAGGATACTACTTCCTGACTTGCCAGAGCGGGACCGTCGACGAAGTCAAACAGACTTACTACATCCGCGATCATGACCGGGACGGCTTTGCTGCCCGCAAGCGACTCTTCACCGAACAGGTGGCAACTTTCAACTCCCAATTTGCCGATCCGCGTATTTCCTTGACGTTGTTCGACCAATACTACAATATGCGCGACATCATCGAGCAGCATCCGGTCGTCGTTGACCTGGCTGTGCAGGCTTATGAATCCTGCGGCATCACGCCGGTCTTCAAACCGATGCGTGGCGGTACGGACGGCTGCATCATCTCGCACAAAGGCTTGCCGACCCCGAACCTGTTCTCCGGCACAGAAAATGGCCACGGGAAATACGAATTCGTGACGCTGGAGACGCTGGAGAAATCCGTCGATGTCATCATGGCGATCGCCGAAAAGAATGCTGCGTTGGTTGGAACTGCCGAGGTTGCCGGGAATACCGGGCATGTTGCGGTTGCCGAATACAGCGTGGAAATTGGATAACTATAAACGGATATGATGCCAAAAAAACGGATTCCGCAGCGGAATCCGTTTTTTTCTACCCCAAATAGTCTGTATGGAATTGCAGATGTTCTTCTATAAAGGAAGCAATCGTAAAGTAACTATGATCGTAACCATCCAGTTTTTTGTAGCTCACTTTTTTACCTTCAGCGGCTTTCAGGAAGGCTTCTTCATTGAGCTGGACATCATAAAAATTGTCAGCAGTGCCTTGTGAAATATGGATGGGAGGAACTGTAGGGCTTTGCGCGATCAAGCTGGTCGTATCCCAAGCTGTCCAATCTTTTTCATCGGACCCCAAGTAGGCGGTGAAGGCTTTTTGGCCCCAAGGAACCTGTGACGGATTCAGGATAGGTGCGAAAGCGGAAATGGAGCAGTAGCGTTCCGGATTTTTCAATCCGATCACCAATGCGCCGTGTCCGCCCATCGAATGACCCATGATACTCTCTTTTCCTGAAAAATTCAGAATCAGACTGTAGACAAGCTGAGGCAGTTCTTCCGTCAAATAGTCATACATCCGATAATTTTTTTCCCACGGGTCCTGGGTCGCGTTCAGATAGAAACCGGCGCCTTGGCCCAGATCCCAGCTTTCATCATCCGCCACATCCGTTCCGCGCGGGGAAGTGTCAGGCATGGCAATGGCCAGTTGGTGTTGGTTTGCGTATTTTTGGAATGCGCCTTTTTGGCTGAAGTTATCGTCCGTGCAAGTCAGTCCCGAAAGCCACCAAACCAAAGCTATTGGCTTGTTGTCCGTTTGTTTCGGCAGGAAAAGGCTGAAAACCATGTCGCAATTCAGTGTTTCAGAATAGTGACGGTATTTTCTTTGTTCACCCTCAAATACTTTATGCGTTTCGATCAAGGTTGTTGTCATATCATTATTCTCCATAGGTCAAGATCGTGCGGATGGACTCCCCTTTGTGCAACAGATCGAAGGCTTCGTTGATGTCGGTGAAATTCAGATGATGGGTGATGAAGCTGTCCAAATCGATTTCGCCGTTCATGAAATCATCCACCATTCCGGGTAATTCCGTGCGGCCTTTGACACCGCCGAACGCGGAACCTCTCCAAACGCGGCCTGTCACCAATTGGAACGGGCGTGTATGGATTTCTTTGCCTGCTCCCGCGACACCGATGATGATGCTTTCGCCCCAGCCTTTGTGGCAAGCTTCCAAAGCTGCTTTCATGACTTCGACATTCCCGATGCATTCAAAACTGTAATCCACGCCGCCGTTGGTCATTTCGATCAAGACTTCCTGGATCGGACGATCATGATCACTAGGGTTGACGAAATCGGTGGCACCCATTTTTTTAGCTAATTCCCATTTGTCGGGATTCATATCGACAGCGATGATGCGTTTGGCTTTGGCTTTTTTCAATCCTTGGATAACGGCCAAACCGATTGCTCCCAGCCCGAAGACTGCAGTCACTGCGCCTTCTTCGACCTTTGCCGTGTTTTCGACAGCGCCGAGGCCGGTCGTTACCCCGCAGCCGAACAACGCGACTTTATCGAGCGGTGCTTCCTTGTCGATGTTAACCAGGTTGATTTCATTCACAACGGTGTATTCGCTGAAAGTGCTTGTCCCCATATAGTGATAGATTGGCTCACCGTTATAGGAGAAACGGGTCGTTCCGTCCGGCATCAAGCCTTTGCCTTGCGTTTCGCGCACGGCTGAACACAGATTTGTCTTCCCGGACAGACAGAATTCGCATTCCCCGCATTCCGGCGTGTAAAGAGGAATGACGTGGTCCCCGGGTTTGACGGAAGTGACTTCATCGCCCACGGCAACGACCACGCCGGCACCTTCATGTCCCAGTACGGCAGGGAATACACCCTCCGGATCGTCTCCGGACAAAGTGAAGGCATCGGTATGACAGACGGAAGTGTAAAGGATTTTCACCAATACTTCTTTGGCTTTTGGCTCTGCCACATCTATTTCCACAATCTCCAACGGTTTGCCTGGTCCAAAAGCGACAGCTGCTCTACTTTTCATAATTATTTTCCTTCTTTCCTGAAACTGGTATTTCTTTCCATTTCAGAATACTATATAATGACCGGTGTGTGAATACTGACATATTTGTCACTATGATAAATTTAAAGAAATGGGGAAGTCCTATGATCCAATACCAAGAGAAAGAATTTTACAATACAAAAGATTTAGCCTTATCTGTTGTGGGTGGAAGATGGAAAATTGCGATCATCTGGTCGTTGCTGCATAACGGCACGCTGCGGCTGAGCGAGTTCAATAAGATCCTCCCTGATATCAACCAGCGGATGCTGATTCGGCAGTTGCGGGAGCTGGAGCGAGACCTGATCATCGCCAGGACGGTCTATCCCGTGGTTCCGCCGAAAGTGGAGTACCATCTGACCGACATCGGCAAGGAATTGGCGCCGGTCGTCCAATCCATCTGCGATTGGGGAGACCAATATCTGAAAGTCATAACGGCAGAATAGTCACTGATTGAATCATTAGCCGGATGTTTATAAGGCTGCAAGAATCCTGAAAACCCGCCACACCCGTTTTGGCGGGTTTTTAGCGTCGAAAGGTAAGCGGAATACCCCTCCAAAAACCAGTTGGCCGCCTATCTCAGCGAATATAACGTAAAATAAACGGCCAAACGACCGTTGGCGGGTTATCTCAGTCAGAAGGGTTCTGGCTTTACTTAATTTTGCGTTTGCTCGATAATGAACATGTATGCGGCTCATTTTTCTTATAAAAATTTGATTGAAAGGAGGATGATGAAATATGCTTACTTTTTTCCAAACGATTGAGCCGTTGGAATTGCTGTTCATCATTGGTGTGGCTGGCACTGTCCTGACATTCCCGCTCAATGATATTTTGTCCGTGGGCTTCTACGACATCACTGACTTTTTCCTGGGTATTTTGATGACGAGCCTGCTCGTCAATGCGCTGCAAAAATCGGATGGCTGGTCATTTGGCTTGTTCGCATCGGCTTTTCTGGTTGTTTCAGCCCTCATCATCGCCTTCAAAATTTTCTTTGTACTGCCCTTATTGAAACGGGCAGAAAACAGCACCATCACGAGTTCAAAAGATTTGGAAGGCAAAGAAGCGACGGTGACTGTGCCAATCGGGCAGAAAACGATCGGGGAAATCATCGTATCGACCGGATTCGGTAAAATGAACAGAATGGCGCTTATCTATGCCTGTTCCGCTACGGAGGATGTGTTGAACATCGCCAACGGGGAAACGGTGTTGATCATTGAAGTTCGGGATAATATCGCATATGTAACACCGTACAAAAATGCTGTCCACGATTTGGTGGATGAGCCTACTACATGGAATCAAAAAAATATAAAGGTGGGAAATAAATGACGAATTTTTTGGATCAGTTTATGGGTATCGGTATCTTAGTGATTTTACTGGTGGTGGCCTTGATAATTTTCATCGGACGATACAAGACGGCTTCGCCGGATAAGGCACTGATCGTCAGCGGGAGTTTTCTTGGCAGAAAAAATACTTATATCGATAAAGCGACAGGCAACACGATGAAAGTTGTCCGCGGCGGCGGTACTTTTGTCATCCCGGTATTTCAGACAGCCAAGGAGCTATCGCTCTTGTCGAGCAAGTTGGAAGTCAGCACGCCGGCTGTCTATACGGAGGAAGGGGTTCCCGTCTCTGCGGATGGAACAGTCATCATCAAGGTCGGTTCCACAGTGGAAGAGATTGCCACCGCGGCAGAGCAATATTTGAGCAAGCCGACAGAAGATCTGGAGAATGAAGCCCGTGAGGTTTTGGAGGGCCATTTGCGGTCCATTCTGGGTTCCATGACAGTCGAGGAAATCTATAAGAACCGTGATAAGTTCTCACAAGAAGTGCAAGCAGTCGCCAGTGTGGACCTTGCGAAGATGGGCTTGGTCATCGTTTCTTTCACTGTGAAGGAAGTGACGGATGAAAATGGTTATCTGGATGCCCTTGGGCAACCGCGTATCGCCCAAGTCAAACGGGATGCGTATATCGCTCAGGCAGAAGCCGATAAGGAAACGCGCATCAAGCGTGCCCAAGCGGAACAAGAATCGCAACAAGCCGAAATTTTGAGAGAGACCCAAATCGCGGAATCGAATAAACAAAAAGAATTGAAGTTGGCTGCATTCCGCCAAGAACAAGACGTCGCCAAAGCGAAAGCGGATAATGCCTATGCTTTGGAAAAAGCGCAGCTTGATATCTTATTGAAAGAAAAAGAAATGAACGTTGAAATCACGGAACGTGTGAAACAAATCGAACTGGAAGAGAAAGAAATCGTCCGGAGAGAAAAACAATATGATGCAGAAGTGCGGAAGAAAGCAGATGCAGAGCGGTATGCCATCGAAACAAAGGCGGCTGCCGACAAACAAAAAGCGATCTGGGAATCCGAAGCGCGGGCCAAGGAGAAAGAGCTGAACGGTTTGGCGGAATCCGCCAGCATCCTTGCGATCGGGGAAGCCGAAGCGAAAGCGAAGGAAGCTTTAGCGAACGCATTGAAACAATACGGGGAAGCGGCCATCTTGACGATGCTGATCGAAAAATATCCGGATATCGTGCGCGCTGCCGCTGAGCCTATTTCCAATATCGACAGAATCACGGTAATCGATGGCGGCAACGGCAGCCAAGGCGCTGCCAAAGTAGCCAATTATGCCAGCCAAGTCCTGGCTGCCACTCAGGAAGGTCTCAAAGAAACGACCGGCTTGGATGTGACGGCGTTGATCGAATCGTTCGTCGGAAACAAAAATATCGGCAGTAAATTGGGTGTGATCAATGAGACAATGGCAGCTGAAATTTCAGCAGATAAGACGATCAGTCCATCGGAAGCCGGCAAATAACCAGAAATGGAAACAGCCGTTTCTTAAGAGCGTGCGTGCAGGTAAGTCTTTGCAAACAGAATACGCATAAAATCAGAATCCTTCGGAAGCATAAGAGCTCCGAAGGATTTTTTGTGGAACAGGAAAATATAAGAATAGCTGTGGTAAAATAAAGGCATAATAAATAAATCACAAATGGAAAAGGGGCGCACATATGGCTTATCATGTTTTTCGGTCGCCTAGCCGGTATATTCAAGGAGTAGGTGCTATAGACGCATTGGGGAAGGAAGCGGCTGTCTACGGAAAAAAGGCATTCCTGCTTACGGATGATTTCGTTTGGGGCTTGCTCCAGGAAAAAGTGGAACGGGCTCTGGAGGGTTTTCCCTATCATTATGAAGCATTCACTGGCGAAGCCTCGCTGGAAGCAATGGTCCGTTTGGCTGACGAGGTCGCCGATGCGACGGCGGACGTCATCATCGGCCTCGGAGGCGGCAAAATCATCGATGTTGCGAAAGGCATTGCAGCTGCATGCGAATTGCCGGTCGTGATTGTCCCCACCACCGTATCCACGGATGCACCGACCAGCGCTCTATCGGTGCTCTATACGCAGGACGGGCTGTTCGACCATTACCGTTTCTATGCGAAAAACCCTGATCTGGTGCTTGTTGATACGCAAATCGTTATCCAAGCGCCGATCCGTTTTTTTGCAAGCGGGATGGCGGATGCCCTGGCGACCTGTGCGGAAGCGTTGGCAACAAAGGCCTCCGGGGAGAATGCGTTGGCCGGAGGATTGCCAACAATTGCCGGCACCGCCATTGCGAAGGCCTGCGAAGAAACCTTGTTCCGTGACGGCCTCAGCGCGTTCGCTGATGTCCAAAAAGGCTTGGTGACGCCGGCTGTCGAGGCGATTGTCGAGGCGAATACGCTGCTGTCGGGACTGGGCTTTGAAAACGGCGGCTTGGCTGCCGCACATGCCATCCATAATGGCTTCACCGCCATCAAAGGCGAGGTCCATCGCTTGACGCACGGGGAAATAGTCGGCTTTTGCCTATTGGTCCAACTCGTACTTGAAGAGCGCCCTCACGCAGACTTCCAAAAATACAGCCAGTTTTTGGAGGCGATCGGCATGCCGACGACTCTGGCCGAGATGCATCTGACCGGAGCCACGCATGAAGAGCTCGTTAAAGTCGGAAAACTTGCTGTATCCCAGAGTAACACCATGAAAAATCTAAATAAAAAAATAACGGCTGAGCAAGTCGCCGACGCCATTTTGGCGGTGGATGGACTTGTCGGAAAGGAATGATCGGGATGATCATCGGAGTGCCGAAAGAAATCAAAAATAACGAAAACCGGGTGGGGGTAGTGCCTGCAGGTGTGCAGTTGCTGGTCCAGAACGGCCATCAAGTCTGGGTCCAATCCGGCTGCGGTGTCGGATCGGGATTCGAAGACAGCCAGTACGAAAAGGCAGGGGCGACGGTGTTGGAAGACGCAGCCAAAGTCTGGGCTGCCGAAATGGTCATCAAGGTGAAGGAGCCTTTGGAATCGGAGTACCCATACCTCCGCGAGGACCTGATTCTGTTTACCTATCTGCACTTGGCGGCCGCCCCGGAGTTGACGAAGGCGATGCTGCAAGCGGGCATGACCGCGATCGGCTACGAAACGATGGTCGGCAAAAAAGGTGATTTGCCGTTGCTCACACCGATGAGTGTCATCGCGGGCCGTCTTTCCGTCCAGATTGGCGCGCAGTTCCTGGAAAAACCATACGGCGGCAAAGGCGTTCTTTTGAGCGGCGTTCCGGGTGTGGCGAACGGGAAAGTCGTCATCATCGGCGGCGGTGTGGCCGGGCGCAACGCGTTGCAGATCGCATTGGGACTCGGCGCCCATTGCACGATCCTGGACGTCAGACCGGAGATCTTGACGGAAATCGAGAATTTGTACGGGAACGCGGTCATCACCTTGCTGTCGAACGAGTGGAACATCGCCCATGCCATCAAGGATGCCGACGTCGTGATCGGGGCTGTCCTGATTCCCGGCCGGAAAGCGCCGACCTTAGTGACCGAAGCGATGGTGAAAAGCATGCAGCCGGGTTCCGTGATCGTCGATATCGCGGTGGATCAGGGCGGCATCTTTGAAACCGAAGACCGTACGACCACACACGATGACCCGGTTTATGAACGGTATGGCGTCCTGCATTATGCGGTGCCGAACATGCCAGGCGCCGTTCCGCGCACTGCTACGATCGCGTTGACGAATGTCACATTGCCTTATGCAGTGGAAATCGCGAATCAAGGTGCGCGGCAAGCGGCGGAAAAAAATCCGACCATCCTGACCGGATTCAACGTGCACAGAGGCAAGTTGACGAACAAAGATGTCGCCGAATCGATCGGCGCAGTCTACACCCCAATCGAAACTTTGTTGTAAAAAAGCACCGGATTTCCTGTGATATCAAACAGGAAGTCCGGTTTTTGCATAGAATTCGTCAATGCGCACTTGTATTTTTCCGGTTGGTTTACTATACTATTTGTACGGACATATACAGAGGGAGAACACGCGATGAAAACAAAATACCAGGTGATTGCCGATGAGATACGCTCAAAAATACTTTCGAATGAATTTGTGGTAGGCAAAGTCATTCCGCCCGAACTGCAGTTGCAGAAGGATTATGGGGTCAGCCGCCATACCGTCCGGGAAGCAATCGCCTTGCTGGTGAATGAAGGCTTTCTGCGCAAGGAGAAAGGTTCCGGGACCTATGTCGACGATACGTATCAGAGGCGTGGTGACGGGGTGTCATCCAGCAAAACGATCGGCGTCATCACGACTTATCTGTCGGACTATATTTTCCCGTCGATCATCCGCGGCATCGAGCAGAAGTTGCGGGAGAATGGCTACTCTTTGCTGCTTGCAAGCACAAACAACGACGTCGATCAGGAGCGGGAGTGTCTGGAACAGATGCTCAGCCAAGGTGTTTCGGGACTGATCGTGGAACCGACAAAAAGTAACCAATACAATCCGAATTTGGCTTATTACCTTTCCTTTAAGGAACGTGGCATACCGGTTGTCATGATCAATGCCTACTATGAAGAACTGTCGGTCCCTTTCATTTGCGTCAATGACACGAAAGCGGGCTATCTTGCAACGAAACATCTATTCGAGCAAGGACATCAGCATTTGGCGCTGATAACGAAGATTGACGACCTGCAAGGGAAGTACCGGATGAAAGGCTTCATCAAAGCCCATGAAGAGATGCGGACAAATTTCGATCCGAAAAACGTTTATACGTACACGACTGAAACGAAGGGGCAAGTTTTCCAGACGATTCGGGAGAAGCTGGCGAGCGAGCAGGAAGTCACCGGCATCGTCTGCTACAATGATGAAGTGGCGCAAGGGCTGATCCAAGCGCTTGCTGATATGGGCAAACGGGTCCCTGAGGATTATTCGGTGGTCGGCAATGATGACTCGTTCTTGAGCACGGCAGGCAGCGTCAAACTGACGACCCTTTCCCATCCGAAAGAAGAATTGGGCGAAGCCGCCGCTGAGTGGATCATGCTGGCCGTACAGCAAGAAGTGACAGGCAACAAAATATTCGAGCCGGAATTGATCATCCGTGACTCGGTCAAACGGATCCAATAACTGAAGAACGGAGCTATCCCTGAATCGGGATGGCTTCTTTTTGTTGCTGCATCAGGTTTTCGGCTGATTTTAGGGCTGCGTTGCGGAAGGGAGCGATGCACAAGCGACAGGCAGTCGCTTGTGCATTATTTTTTTGTGTTCGGACAAATATTCAAATTACCTATTTACATGTACGGACATATAGAATATAATATGCCTAAGAAGAACGGACAGCATCCGGAAAGGGTGCACCGCAAAGAGGAGGAAATATTTTGACTGAGAAGTTACAAGCGATAGTCACTGATATCGAATCGCGGCAGACGAGCATCGGAATCGAATTCGGCTCCACCCGCATCAAGGCGGTGCTGATCGACTCCCGCTTCGCTCCGGTCGCATCCGGCAGCTACGAATGGGAAAATCAATTGGTGGACGGCATCTGGACGTATTCATTGGACCAGATTTGGGAGGGCCTTCAAACAAGCTACGCAGAACTGATGCGTGAGGTTAAAGAAAAATACGGCGTGACCTTGACCGCAGTTGGATCGATCGGTTTCAGCGCGATGATGCACGGTTACATGGCGTTCAATCAGGAAAATGAGTTATTGGTGCCGTTCCGGACTTGGCGCAACGCCACTACGGCTGATGCCGAAAAGGAATTGACTGCACTATTCAAATACAATATCCCGCAACGCTGGAGCATCGCCCACCTGTATCAAGCGGTTTTGAATAAGGAAGAGCATACAAATGAAGTCGCTTACTTTACGACTTTGGCAGGCTATATCCATTGGCAACTGACAGGCAAGAAAGTTTTGGGGATCGGTGATGCATCCGGGATGTTCCCTATCGATGTCGAGAAGAAAAATTATGACGAACGGATGATTGATCAGTTTGATGCCTTAGTCGCAGAAAAAGGTGCGACTTGGAAATTGGCGAATCTGCTGCCGGAAGTATTGTTGGCAGGGGACGCGGCCGGGAAGCTGACGGAAGCGGGAGCCAAACTGCTTGATCCGACTGGCACACTCGAAGCGGGCATCCCATTGTGTGCGCCGGAAGGGGACGCCGGTACCGGTATGGTCGCCACGAACAGCGTGGCAGAACGCACCGGAAATGTATCAGCCGGTACTTCGGCATTTGCGATGATCGTCTTGGAGCAGGACTTGAACGAAGTGCATCCGGAAATCGATCTCGTGACGACACCGGCAGGCAGTCTGGTCGCGATGGTCCATACCAATAACTGTTCATCCGATATCAACGCTTGGGTAAAGCTTTTCCGGGAATTCAGCGAGGCAGCTGGGTTCGCAATTGATACGGACAAATTGTTCGCCACGTTATTCAACAAAGCGCTTGAAGGCGATGCCGATTGCGGCGGATTGCTCTCGTACGGCTATTACTCGGGCGAGAACATCACCCATTTGGCAGAAGGACGGCCGTTGTTTGTCCGCACACCGGAAAGCAACTTCAACTTAGCCAACTTCATGCGCGTGCACCTCTTCACCGCTTTCGGGGCAATGAAGATCGGCATGAACATCCTGAAGCAGGAACATGTCGCAATCGACAAAATCGTCGGCCACGGCGGCATCTTCAAAACCCCTGAAGTCGGACAGAAAGTGTTGGCTGCTGTCATGGACGCACCGGTTACCGTCATGGAGACTGCAGGAGAAGGCGGCGCATGGGGCATTGCATTGCTGGCTGCCTACACTGATCGCAAAGAAACGTCAGAGACTTTGGATGCATTTTTGGACAAGAAAGTATTCGGTGCCGATGAAGGCATCACGATTGCTCCCGATGCGCGCGATGTAGAAGGTTTCGGAACTTTCATCGAACGTTACCAAAAAGGGCTAGCGATCGAACAAGCTGCAGTCGAGCATTTGAGTTTGAGATAGAAGGGAAGGAAACATCTTGCTGGAACAATTAAAAGAAGAAGTTTTTCAAGCCAATCTGGAATTGCCGGAACGGGGATTGATCAAATACACATGGGGAAACGTCAGTGCGGTCGACCGCGAAAAAGGCTTGTTCGTCATCAAGCCCAGCGGTGTCGGCTATGACGACATGCAGGCGAGCGATATGGTCGTCTGCGACTTTGAAGGCAACGTCATCGAAGGGGATCTGAACCCGTCATCCGACATGCCGACGCATGCCGTCCTGTACAAAGAATTCCCGGAAATCGGCGCTGTCGTGCACACGCATTCGACTTGGGCAACGATTTGGGCGCAAGCCGGATTGGATGTGCCGGCCATGGGAACGACACACGCGGATACCTTTTACGGCACGGTTCCCTGCGCCCGTTTCCTGACGCAGGCGGAAATCGACAGGGGCTACGAGGAAGAAACTGGAAACGCCATTGTGGAAACGTTCCGCGAACGCGGCATCAAACCGATGGAAGTTCCCGGCGTATTGCTGCATGGGCACGGACCCTTCACTTGGGCCAAGGACGCGAAGGGTGCAGTACTGAATGCCGTCGTCTTGGACGAGGTCTGCAAAACAAATCTGTTCGCCCGTCAATTGAATGCCTTCGCGGAGGAACTGCCGCAGCGCATTCTGGATAAACATTATTTGCGAAAACACGGAGAGAACGCCTATTATGGGCAAAAAAAATAAGGGAGCTGAAAATATGTTAGAAGTAGGGAAAAAAGAATTTTGGTTCGTAGTCGGTTCACAACATTTATATGGTGAAGAAGCTTTGCAGACAGTAAAAAACAATGCGGCGGTCATCGTGGAAAGTCTGAACAACAGCGGCAAACTGCCTTATCCGCTTGTGTTGCAGGAATTGGCGGTAACGCCCGATACGATCACGAAGATCATGAAAGAAGTGAATTACCGCGATGATGTGGCAGGTGTCATCACTTGGATGCATACCTTCTCGCCAGCCAAAATGTGGATCCGCGGCACGAAATTGCTGCAAAAACCGTTATTGCATCTGGCAACGCAATTCAATGAAAGCATTCCATGGGCAACGATCGATATGGATTTCATGAACTTGAACCAAGCAGCACACGGCGACCGCGAGTACGGCTTCATCAATGCGCGCCTGAAAAAGAACAACAAAGTCGTTGTCGGCTATTGGGAACGTGAAAATGTCCAAACCCAAATCGCGGAATGGATGGACGTGGCGGTAGCCTACAATGAAAGCTTCTCCATAAAAGTGGCGCGTTTCGGCGATAACATGCGTAATGTTGCCGTGACCGAAGGCGATAAAGTGGAAGCGCAGATCCAATTCGGCTGGACGGTTGATTACTACGGCATCAGGGATTTAGTGGACTATGTCGATGCGGTCGCAGATGCAGAAGTCGATGCTTTATTCAATGAATACAAAGATTTGTATGATTTCGACTACGGCGATTATGAGCAAGGCAAATGGGAAGCGCATGTCAAAGTGCAGGCACGTCAAGAAATCGGCATCCGTCGTTTCTTGGAAGCAGGCGGCTACACTGCCTTTACCTCAAACTTTGAAGATCTGCATGGCCTGCAACAATTACCTGGTCTCGCAGTACAACGTTTGATGGCAGAAGGCTACGGATTCGCAGGCGAAGGCGACTGGAAAACAGCAGCAATCGACCGCTTGATGAAGATCATGTCCCACAACATCGACACCGGCTTCATGGAAGACTACACGTATGAAATGGCTGAAGGTAGAGAAGCGATCCTGCAATCGCATATGCTGGAAGTCGATCCAGGACTGGCGGCCAACAAACCAAAAATTCTGATTGCACCATTATCGATGGGGAACCGTGAAGAGCCTGCCCGCCTTGTCTTCGACGGCAAAGCAGGGGACGGCGTTGTCGTTTCGATGGCTGACTTCGGAACGCACTACAAATTGTTGGTGAATGAAGTTGTTGCTTTTGAACCGACTGAGGCAGCTCCGAACCTTCCTGTCGCACGCGTCTTATGGGAAGTGAAGCCGAATTTCCATGACGGCATCCGCGCTTGGATCGAAGCTGGCGGCGGTCACCACACTGTCGTTTCGTTGAGTTTGAGCACAGATCAGATCCTGGCTTGGGCAAAACTTGTCGGTCTTGAAGTAGCCTTAATCAAATAGTTTTTTTCAATCGGTTTGACAGAAAATCGTCAAACCGATTTTTTGGAGGACATTTGTGAAAGTTGTAGCAAGCGTTTTCAACAATATGACTGAAAAGGAGCAAAAAAAATGACTGCATTTGATTCAAAAGAGTATCTGGACAAGGTGGATGCCTTCTGGCGCGCCGCCAATTTCATCTCCGTGGGACAATTGTACCTGAAGGACAACCCTTTGCTGCAACGCCCAATCGAGGAAACCGATGTGAAGCTGCATCCGATCGGCCACTGGGGAACGATCTCCGGACAGAATTTCATCTATGCCCACTTGAACCGCGTCATCAACAAATATGACCTGAACATGTTCTACGTCGAAGGGCCGGGACATGGCGGCCAAGTCATGGTTTCGAACTCTTATCTGGACGGTTCTTACACGGAAATCTATCCTGAAATCACCGAGGATCTGGAAGGTTTGACGAAACTCTGCAAACAATTCTCCTTCCCCGGCGGGGTCGCTTCCCATGCGGCACCGGAAACACCCGGATCGATCCATGAAGGCGGCGAACTCGGCTATTCGCTTTCCCATGCCACAGGAGCCATCTTCGACAATCCGGAAGTGATCGCAGCGACTGTCGTTGGTGACGGGGAAGCTGAAACCGGTCCGTTGGCTGCAGGTTGGTTCTCCAATGTGTTCATTAACCCGGTAACGGATGGTGCCGTTTTGCCGATCCTGTATCTGAACGGCGGAAAAATCTCCAACCCGACGATCCTCGACCGCAAATCGAACGAAGAATTGACACAGTACTTTGGCGGCATGGGCTGGGAGACGTTGTTCGTGGAAGGAACCGAACCGGAAGCGGTGCATCCGATCATGGCGCAAGTGTTGGATACGGCTGTTGAAAAAATCAAAGCAATCCAAACGGAAGCCCGCAAAGGCTCCGCTGCCGAAGCGAAGATGCCGGCTTGGCCGGTCATCATTTTCCGCACACCGAAAGGCTGGACGGGTCCGAAAACGTGGGACGGCGAACCGATCGAAGGCGGCTTCCGTGCCCACCAAGTGCCGATTCCGGTGGATGCGCACCATATGCAACACATCGACGCACTGGTTGATTGGATGCAGTCCTACCGTCCCGAAGAACTGTTCACTGCCGACGGTCAATTGGTGGCTGAATTGAAAGAAATGGCACCGAAAGGCGACCGACGGATGGCTACGAATCCGATCACGAATGGCGGTATCGATCCGAAACCGCTCAACATTCCGGATTGGAAGCAGTATGCCGTCGACACGACCGTTCCAGGGGCAGTCATTGCCCAGGACATGATCGAATTCGGCAACTTTGCGCGCGACTTGATCGTGGACAATCCGGATAATTTCCGCATCTTCG
>MUZD01000012.1 GCA_002155105.1 Sedimentibacter sp. SX930
AACATTATTATATTCATATTTGTACTAGTTTTTTTTATTATTACATTTTTTGCTCGTAAATATTTTTCAAATGAAATATCTTCTCTCATATCTATCTTAATAATTTCATTATTTATAGTTATTTATCACTATTTTCAGTAACTCAGGAGGGGAAAATGAATAATACGATAATTGAGGTTAGTAACCTTACCAAAAAATACGGAAATTATATAGCTTTGAATGATTTGAATATTTCTATTAAGAAAAATGAAATTTTTGGATTTTTAGGGCCATCTGGTGCTGGTAAATCTACACTAATAAATGTGATTACTGGACAATTAGGATACGAAAAAGGGAACTCACATATATTTGATAAAAATTGGATGCCGATTTCATAAGGTAACAGAGTATAATGCATAAATTTATAAACAGAAACGTTGTTATATCAATTTTTTGAACTCGTTCTCAAGGTGCGAAAGTTGAGTTAAAATATATCAATGAAAAGGTGTGTATCTAAAAATGAAAACAAAAGACAAACCGCATTATCTTAAAAAGGCTAAAAATTGGAATATGGTGTTATTAGTTTTGAAAGCTCTGGGGCTGCTCACATCAATTGTAGGGCTAAGGGGAGTCTTAAATCCTGACAAAGCACTCTACACAGAAGCCGTCTACGGATCTTCAGCCACGCAATTATATGAACAAGCAAATAGTATCGGAACAAAAGCTTATGCCGTTATCGGCGTAATCATCTCGATTACAATCCTGATTATGCTCATCTCTGCACATAAAAAACTAAAAGCAGGCGTCGCAACTGCAAAAACACCTTACTACCTCCATTTAATTTGGATAGTAACTGGGATTATTTATTCCTTGCTGTTCACTCCCAAAATAGAAATTCAGGGATTTGCTGAATTTGCCAGCATGATCTCTATCGTTAGCATTGGTCTACAAGCGCTTGTTTCTCTACCAGCGATTTTGGCCATAATCTACCTATTCAAAGCCGAAACAGAGGCATAAGAAATGAAGAGAGACAAGGCAAAGGATGAACACGCTAATAAAAAAGGATTTAACATGAAACCATTGTCCAAAAAGAAACGCATAATCATTAGTTTCGTATGGGCAATAGTCGCCATTTTAGCGATCAGTACGGCATTTTTTTTCAAACAAAAACAGCAGCAGGAACCTGCAGTGGCTTCCTATGACGCGGTAACGATAAAAAAAGCCGATGATTTAATTTTTAACGGATCCGTCTCGGCTCAAAATGTTGAGGAATTCTATTTTGATCAGACAAAGGGTCAGGTTTCCGATATTTTAGTATCCAATAATCAAGAAATCAGTGCAGACACGGTAGTCTTGGTCTATCAAAACGAAACCGTACAAGATCAAATAACGGAACAGCAACAAACGCTCGACAAACTAACTTTAGCGGTGAACAATGCACAAGAAAATTTAGACAATACTTATGTGAAAAAACAAAATATCCAGAATAGTTTGAATGAAGCGTTAAGTAAATTCAATAATGCAGATGCCGATTCAATGGAAGGGCAAGCCATTCGCCAAGAAGAACAAGCTAAAATGGATCAGTATAAAGAAGCTATTTCTTCTCAGGAAGAAGTCATCTCACAAGCCCAGCAAGCACTAGATTCCGCAAATTTAGATTTATCCACTTCCACTCAAAATATCGAACTTGCCAAGAATAAAATTACAACAAATGTAGCAGCAACAACTGACGGAACCGCCATTGTGGAACCGAAAGGGAAAACAAATGCGAGTGTTCCCGTTATTAAAATTTTAGGCAAAGACACAATCATAAAAGCATTAGTTTCCGAGTATGATTACAGACACTTAGCAACAGATCAAGCTGTAGAAATCCAATTGCTGAACAGTAATAAAAAAATTGCAGGTACGATTACAGAAGTCAGTATATTGCCGGAGTCTACGGCTACTGAGGGGACTGCAACTGCACAATCTAATGTGGCAAATTATTCCTTCAAAGTAAAACCATCAGAAAATTTACAATATGGGTATAGTTGCCAAATTTATGTACCCGTTAATGAACTGCGTATACCCGAAAAGGCAATCTTGAACGAAGAGGATAAGCAGTATGTTTTTGTCTATTCCAAAGGAACTGTCAAAAAACAGCCAATCCTGTCAGAAAATAGAGACGGTGTTTTTGTTGTCACAGAGGGATTAAAAGAAAAGGATCGAATTATTTCCAATCCGTCCCAAGATTTAAAAGACGGCCAAGAAGTGATGGTGAATTAGATGATCAGTTTGGTTAATGTGAATAAATACTATCGGAACGATGAAGAAAGCCTGCATGTCCTAAAAAATATTAATCTGGCGATTGCTCCAGGTGAAATGATTGCCATTATGGGCCCGTCTGGCTCGGGAAAATCAACTTTAATTAATTTGCTCGGATTCATCGATAAACAATTCGAAGGACAGTACTTATTTGAAGGAAAGGCTTTATTGACTTCTTCCGATGAAATCCTCTCAAAAATCCGGAATCAAACCGTAGGCTTTGTGTTTCAAAATTTCAGCTTAATCGAGAATAATACTGTTTTTGAAAATGTTGAGTTACCTTTGCTTTATAATGGCTATAAATTCCATCAAACAGAAGAAAAGGTAATGGCTGTTTTGAAAAAAGTTGGCCTAGCCGATAAGGCGGATAAACACCTGAAACAGTTATCAGGTGGTCAACAGCAGCGAGTGGCAATTGCCAGAGCGTTGATCAACCAACCTAAATTCCTCATCGCGGATGAACCGACAGGGGCATTAGATTCACATACTTCCGAGGAAATTATGAAGTTGTTTGTGGATTTGAATATCCAAGACCAGGTTACGATTATTCTCGTTACACATAACCCTGATATGGTCCCTTATTGTTCAAGATTAATAAGTATTCGCGATGGTGAGATTATTGAAGATAAGGCGTTACGCCAATGAATGTATACGTTAATTGGCGAACAGCTACTAAAGCAATCTTAAAAAACAGAAAACGAAGCCTGTTGACAATATTTGGCATTGTTATTGGGATTGCCTCCGTCATCACTATTTTATCAATCGGGCACGGATTTGAGAAAGAAACGTTAAAAAATTTAACCAATGGTGAAACGGATGAAGTAACAATACAAGTAAATTATACGCCAAGTAGTGATAGTCTGAACTACAGCAGTTTGGATTATTTCACAGATGTAGACATTGCAACCGTAAAGCAAGTTGCGGGAGTGAAATCCGCAAATTACCCTGACCCAGATTATTCGAACATTTATAAAGGCATTTACATCAAAGGCAAAAAACAGAATAAACAAGTTTCTTTAATAAATGATCTAGGTAAGGATCCCATTGTCGGACGTCAGCTAACATCGTATGAAAACGAAACACTGGATAAAGTAGCTATGATAGATTCCGTTACCGCAAAAGAGATGTATGGAAGTGCTGAAAACGCATTGGATCGTGGTATTGAATTAGATGGCCATTTATTCAAAATAATAGGGATTTATCAAGGCTCGGAGTCAGAAAGTATGTTTTCTATGCCAGAAAGCAACATTCAAATTCCCAAAAAAACATATTTGCACTATTTCAATGACACGGCTGAAAAATCTTCCTTAACAGTGACATTAGAAAAGGGAGCCACGCCTAGTTCCGTGACGACGGATGTGATTGAACAACTCGAGGAAAAGGGTGCAATGAAAGCTTTTGGTGAGTATCAAGTATTCGATACCGCCTTATTAACTGACGGGATCAGTAAAATCCTCCGCACGATCACAGTATTTATTTCAGCTGTTGCCGGAATATCCCTTTTTATTGCAGGTGTAGGGGTAATGAATATGATGTACATTTCTGTCTCGGAAAGGACAAAAGAGATTGGGATTCGACGTGCGCTGGGAGCGACCCAAAATTCCATTCGGATGCAATTTCTTTTGGAGGGCGTCACACTGACCTTGTTTGGAGGGATTGTGGGCTATGTTGTAGGCATCAGTTTGGCTTACATAATTGGATCCATCATTGACATTCCAATTTCAATTGAATTTTCCACTGTGTTTTTAGCCATAAGTGTATCGACTGGTATAGGGTTAATTTTCTCTGTCATGCCTGCTTCAGCAGCTGCTAAAAAAGACCTGATCGAAACATTAAGATAATCCAAGAGGTGCCATTTTAGCTGACACTGAATATTTGGAGGTATGACGTATGAAAAAATCACTTTATACAATCGTTAATTTCATATTTGGGATAGTGTTCATTTCATTGGTTTTTATTTTTTTCTTAGATTTCTCTGAAAACGTAAGTAAGAATACTTATGTTTTAGGAGGAATATTATTGATGTTGGGAATAGCGTTTAACTGGTATATGTTTATTAGAATAGTAAAAAAAAGAGGGTAGACACATGGAGAAAAAACGAAAAAAATTAGGCTTATTAGTAAGTCTGATTTTTTTGTTATTTATTCAAAACTACATCTTTGAAGGCCCATTGCATGTGGTCATAGACATGCCCGCTCAATATCCGCTCGGAAACGGTCCGGAAGCCGACTTTTTCGTAAATTTTTTTTGCCTGCAGATTGTCCTTTTCGCAATTCAGGCCGATGACGGTTTCACCCGCAACTGAGGCGAGTGTCGGTAGTGCTTGCAGCAATTGGTGGGCGACGCCTTTTCCGCGCGCTGCTTGCTTCGTCACGATGGAATCCAGATACCATTCTCCTGCAAAGGTTTCGCTGTCGGGGAAAAGACTGGGCGCCGTGACGTGCATTTCCTCAAAAGCGGTCCGGAGTGCGGCATCGATGATGGGTTCGGAAGCTCCCGGATAGCCGAAACAACAGCCAAGGATTTCGCCGTTTTCTTCATAGACGAGGCCATTCCGGTAACTGAACCGGTAGATATCCTTTCCCATAGCTCTGACCATCGCGGCTTTCAGGACATCCGGCTCCAACAGGTCGAGCAGCGGCAATTCCATGTCCACTAAGATTTCGTGGATCAGATCATACAATTCCGAACAGTCCTCTTTTATTGCTTTGCGTATCATTATTTATCGTTCCTTTCAAGTTCTGTAGTCCAAGTATACCATTAGTTGCGGAGACATAGCAGTTACTGTCCACCGTAATTGCGCTGTGGTAAACTGGTTGATAGAAGAAAATGTCTCGTTCGAATGGAGGGATCGGTTTGGCGAAGATGAAGTACAGCGGGAGTGGGAAGGCAATGAAACGTATCGTCGTCATCGGATGCAGTGGATCAGGAAAGTCCACCTTTTCGCGCAAGCTGCAACAAGTGATGGGCAATCCGCTGCATCATCTCGATAAACTATATTGGCTTCCCGGCTGGGAATTGCGCTCTGATGTGGAACAGGACCGGATCCAAAAAGAACTGGTCAAAGAGGACAGCTGGATAATCGACGGCAATTACCAACGGAGTCTGCCGATCCGGCTGGAGCGCGCCGATACGGTCTTCTTTTTCGACTACCCAAGAAGGTTGTGCCTTTACCGCGCGTTGAAACGGATTGTGTCGAACCGCAAACGCACCCGTCCTGATATGGGGGAAGGCTGCCCGGAGCGCTTCGATTGGGAATTCATGAAATTCATCTGGAATTTCAAAAAAAACAACCGCCCGGGCTTGATCTCTTTATTGGATCAGGCGCCGGCTGGCATTGCAATCCAGCATTTCCGCAGACCGCGCGAGGCGGCCTATTATTTGCGGGCATTGGAGGAACAAAAAGAAGAAGAATCCGCATAAAACAGCGGATTCTTCTTCTTTTTGTATTATTGGTTTCCTTGACGACGGTATTGTGAAGGCGTGCAGTTCGACAATTCCCGGAATGTTTTCGAGAAGTGTGACGGTGACTGGAAGCCGACCAAGTGTGCAATATCGGCGATTGCGATATTGGTGTTGCGCAACATTTTTTGCGCTTCATCGATACGGATGTGGATCAAGTAGTCGATCGGCGACATGCCGACTTCCTGCTTGAAGATACGGATCAAGTAGAATTTGTTGATGTGGACCAGATCCACCAAGTCATCCAAAGTGATGTTCTTGTGGTAGTTCACTTTCATGTAATTCTTGACCGTTTGGATTTCTTTGTGGTTCTTCTTGTTCAGCGAGTTGCGGATTGAGAATTCTTCCAGACGCAACAAGTGGATCAGGATAATCTCGACGAAGCGTTTGCTGACCTCTTCGTAGCCTTGGTTGCGTGTGCTCATTTCATCCAGCAATAAATTCAGGAAGGTTGCGGTTTCTTTTTCACCGTCGTTGTGGCGGTAATAAGAGAAATCGCTTTCTGCATCCCCGATTTTTGAGAACTCAAGTCCGTGGATACCGACTTCGATGATCTCTGCTGCTTTATCTCCTGTCAGGTCCCAATAGTACTCTACATTTGGATTCAATAAAATCAATTGATCTTTTGAAAGCTTTTCCGTCGTTTCTTTCATTATTAAAGAAACATCCCCAGATGTAACATAGAAAAGTTTAACATAAGGGAATTTTTGGTAGTTTGTAGGTTGGGCGGCTGTGATTGTATTCTTTTCAGCGAGTACAATCTTCAAGGAGAGGTTTTTTATGTTGGACATGGTATACATAGTAATCCTCCTAACGTAATCTATCTGATAGCAACGGTTCGACAATTTGAAAATTAATTGACTCAAATTCCATATCATCCGAACGAGCCAATAACAATAATAATATACTATTTTTTTTGTTTGTCTAGTATATTTTATAAAAATATAAAAATTTAATCCTTGTCATAAAAAGGCTTATTTGTAATATGTATGTAATTTAATCTTACATGTACAAACTGGCACCCAAAAATGATAAGTTTATTGCAGAAAGTATGTTGCCGTTAACGAACCCAATTTATTGATGCGACAGAGGTGGCAAATATTTTGCTATTAAAGCGTATGCATTGAGGGATCGGTGCCGCTCCTCCCGATCGCGGCCGATTGCAAAAAAAGTGTCTGGCTGAAGGATCACTATCCATTTTTGGCGTGCAATTTAATGGCCGCTTCAACATGGATTCTCGTTTTCGGGATAACGGAAAAAGTGACGGAACATAATCGACAGAAATGCTGTTTTTGTTTATTAAAAATCAGACAAAAAACAAGATGTTTGCAGTTAGTTGCAATTGGGAGTTTGTTTAAGGACATTTCCAGTGAAAGGTTATTACCTAATTTGGCAATATAGCTGATGTAAAAATATTTGTTTTTTGAATGCTGGGATTTCTGCTCATTGAAAAGTGAGGAACGGGAGAGACCGGGAAGGGATACTTTTCTGGAAATGCTTATGGGTTGGGATTCCTCAGGCGCTGTAGTATGTTTGTACCCTAATGCGACAAACGTCATTTCATGTATAGTATAGCACCATCGCGTGAAAACGTCATCTAATAACTGAACATTTTTATATCAACTGATTGGAATTTGTATAAATTTCAATGAATTCTATGTAGGATGTTTGTTTCAGCTTTCAGTTAATTGCACAATTTTCAGTATTTGGCAGCCGGGTTTGTCAGGTGCGTAGGCTTTCTTGCTTTGTTTTGTGAGCAATATGGTAAAATGGACTTAGAATTGTAAGGGATTACGGTCCGGAGGTGCAAGAGATGAAAGGTGATTACGACCTGTTTTTTGAGTATTATTACGCGATTCATGACTATGTACTGGCTGACAAAGTCGCGGTGACAGAGCACACGTTGCATGATTTCCTGCATTCGCAACAATATTATCGATTATCCCCTGAAACGCAACGTTTTGCGAAACGGTTTGCCGAAGAAGACATCTTTGTGGACCGGCTCTTGCTGAACGAACAGGAAGCGCATGAGTGGTATCTCTTCTATTACAAGCAAAATTTTCCGGCCGGATATCCTTTCAATCATGCGAATGTGGAATTTATGGAAGGGGAATATGAGTTGAAGGACTTTTCGCCGATAATCGGTCCTCTGGGTCATCAACCTTTACATGCGGGGATTTTGCGGAAAAGAGTGAATGAAGATTATTTTATTTTCCCTTATTTCAGGAATCAAGCAAAGTTGTCGCACCTCATTCTCAGGCCTGTTGTAAACAAATTAATGACAGAAAACAAATATAATGTCAGGAAGTCGATTGAACTCGTTCAGCTGTTTGAAGCTGAAGCAATCGGATCAGGTTGGGAGCGCAACAGAATCAAGGCGCAGATGGAAGACGTGTTGCGGCAACAGCTACATTTCCGCGTCAGTTATTCTGACATAAAAAAACTGTGGCTGCAGATGATTTTCATCAGCTTCCGTTACGAAAAGGATGAGACATGCTATATCCAGTGGGGGCATCATGATTATGCAGATACCGTCCGGAAATTGGAAAATTTTGCCGCGGTTTTGGATGGTAATCCGGATATTCAACTGACGGCTGAAGAAGGCGCGCTGCTGAAATGGGTACGTTTCGTCGTTTTTCGCTCCCGTGGAATGCATGACAGGGCGAAGGAAGAGGCACACAAGCTGCTGGAACGCGAAGAATTGGTGGTGGGTGCAAGCCGGCAGCCTTTATACACCAAGTTGGATATTGTGCCTGTCAATGATACGTACAAGGATTTGGTTGTCCGTAAACTGTCGATAGATTTTCGGGATATTTTGGTTTCCTATTTGTTGGACAGCTACATTGCCGATTGTAAATATGAAGCAGCATTCTTCCTGTTGCAGCAGTCCGATCCTTATTTCAAACATTTCATCCCTCGTTATTACCGGAGTGCCAACCGGAACAAGTGGATGCCGGGGGAAGGAGAAGTTTCCACCGAACAACTTTTCCGGGAGCAGTTCCAACGGGTACGGATTGTCCTTGGGGATCATTGGGTAGATGCGTTGCACAAAGAAATCGAGGAAGAAACGAAGGAAGGCGTTACACTGAAGAAGGATGCATTTGATTGGTTGGTGCGATACCTGTACAATGTGATGAGCATTTTCCATGAAATGCAGGAAAGTGAGTTGGCCGATCAGATGAACGCCTTTTATGCGCAGATGCGCCTTTCGGAATAAATCAAAAGAAGCAGCCGGCAAAAATCCGGCTGCTTCTTTTGGTTGCTCGTAATGCTCGATTTCTAAACGGGATTCATCGTATCCTGTAGTTGAGTTCTGATTCGCAGATACCACTACCGTTTCGCACCCCGCGGAGTGAACAAAAGAGGTTCACTTCGTGGGGTACTCCAACGTCCGGGTATCTAAACGCGAATCATCACATCCTGAACTTAATCGTGTCTTAGGGCTTCTACTGGGTCCAGGCCTGCTGCTTTTTGGGCAGGCATCAGGCCGGCTACCATGCTGATGATCACGCTGGTGACGATGCCGAATACCGCAAACGCCGGCGTCATGTTCAGGATGGCTGTATCAAACAGATTCTCCACAACAATGTTTCCAACAACGGTGATGAGGTAGGCGATGCCTACGCCCAGAATTCCGCTGAAGAGACCGATCAGGAAGGATTCAGAAACGAAGATGCGGCGGATATCTTTCTTCCGGCCGCCGATCGCTTTGATGACGCCGATTTCTTGGGTGCGTTCCACAACGCTGATGTAGAGTACCGTCAAAATCATGATGGCTGAAACGAACAAGGAAATGCCGGCAACCCCGGAAAGGATGTAAGTGAAGATATCCAGCATCTGGGTGAACGTGGAAGCCAGGGCATCCGCAGATGAACCACGGTAACCTAGGGCGGCCACTTCATCTTTGATGGCTTGGGTATTTTCCGGATCATCGGATACCAGATAGATAACGTTCGGTTCCACTTCCAGATTGTTTTCCGCAGTCAGTGTTTCGAATGATTCTGCCGACATATAGACTGATTCAAATGCTCCGATAGCTTGGCCGGCTGAATAGATGCCGCTGATGACATAATTTTTTTCCAGCGATTCGCCGTCTATGGTAACATCCACGGTCACTTCTTTTCCGATGGCTTCTTCCGCAGTGCCAGCCATCTGATTGGCCACACCTTCTGTGATCAGGATTTCGCCTTCATCAGGGAAAGCGCCATAGAGGATATTGGAATCGGTCATGCCGGAGGTTGTGCCGAAGTTCATGAAGGCATATTTTTCCCCTTCATAGATGACGTTGTCGCTGCCGATCGTAAGCGAAGAGTAGGCCAGATTGACTTCGGCAACATGCGGAATGTTCCGCAGTTGTTCCAGATCCTCTTCTCCGAACGGATCGGATTGGGTCACCCCGGCGGGAGGTCCTGATGGCGCGGACCCGGCAGGTATCTCAGCACCGGCCGGCGTCATGATCATCATAGAGGAGTCAGTGTTTTCGCTGTTGTTGGTTTCCATCACGATGGGCATCCGCACTTCACTTACGAGCGGATTGACGTTGGCGTTCATCGTTTCGGTCAGGTAGTCATTGACGCCTTCACCAAGGGACAGCATCACGATGATACTCATTATGCCGATACTGCCGCCGAGAGCGATCAGGATGTTCCGGGCCAACTTTTCCTTCATATTAAGAAGGGCCAAACGGATTGCCGCAAAAAAAGTGAGATTTTTACTCTTGGTTTTCTGCTGGATTTCAAGCAAATTTTCGTGTAACGCGATCTCGCCTTGACGGATATCGCCGATGATTTTTCCGTCATCGATTGTGACGACGCGCGTGGAGCGGGCCGCTACTTTCTCCGAGTGGGTGACCATGATGACAAGTTTGCCGGTTTTGGCGATGTCCTGGATGATGTCCAAAACCTGGTCCGTCGTCTGTGAGTCCAAGGCTCCGGTAGGTTCATCGGCAATGATGATGTCCGGGTCGTTGACCAACGCGCGGGCGATGGCCACACGCTGCTTTTGCCCGCCGGATAACTGGCTCGGTTTCTTTTTGTATTGGTCGTCGAGGCCGAGTTGCTTCAGGACTTCTCTCGCCCTTGCGACCCGCGTTTTTTTGTCGACGTTCGAAAGCGTCATTGCCAACGTGACGTTATCCAGCACGCTCAGGTGGGAAACAAGATTGAAACTCTGGAAAACGAAGCCAATTTTCTCTTTATGGTAATTCACGAAATCTTTTTCCTTGAACGTGCTCATGTTTTGGCCGTCAATGGTTATTTCGCCTGAGAACTGGCTGTCCAGGCCGCCCAACAGATTCATCAAGGTTGATTTACCGCTGCCTGATTCGCCGACGATTGAGACCAATTCGCCTTTGTCCAAGGAAAGGTTGACGTCCTTCAGTGCCTGGAAATCTTCCGAGCCGCTGATCGGGTAAAATTTATTCAGATTTTTTAGTTCCACAAAAGCCATAGTTATGGGATGCCTCCTTATTATTTTAAAAGAAATAACGATGAGTGAGTATTTACTCACTGTGCGATTAGTCAAGTATAGCGATTCGGGAACGGGCTGTCAATGCAATTGCTTATCAGGTTTCAGTCCTTTGACGATCTGCTGGGTCAGATAGGCGATTTCGGCTTCTTTATCGCGCTTTGTATCCGTGAAAAGGACGTAATGGGTCAGGTGATTGCCGAACAGGATACTCATGATGAACTGCCAAATCACGGGATTTGGCCAATCGACGATTTCGTTTTTTTCTTTATAGCCGTCAAGGATTGCGTAAATGCCTTCTATCAAGTCCTTGGGGATCATGGTGATGAATTCTTTGTACCGCTGTTTGTCGTACATCATTTCGCTGATGAAAATTTTACCGGATTGGAAATGCTCTTCAGGCATCATGACGTCCTTGCGCACGATGAATTCCACGAACCGCTCAAACGGCGCATTCTCTGCAGAATTGCGGAACTGCTGCACTTGGGCGAGCGCTTCCGTTGAGATGATGTCGCGCAGAATCGGGAAAATCGTAGCGTAAAGCAAGTTTTCCTTGGTCCCGAAGTGCTTGTAGATGGTCCCTTCGGCAACGTTGGCTGCTTTGGCGATGTCCTTTGTGCTGGTGTTGGAGAATCCTTTCGTCGAGAACAGCACCACGCAAGCATCCAGAATATCCTGCATCTTGGGCGACAAGCCTTCTTTACTGCGAATTTTTTGTTTTAAAGCTTCCACAAACTTTTCCATTTAACGTATGCTCCTCTGGGTGATGTTGCTTCCATAGTACTCGGACCGGTGGATTAATGCAACAAGTCGGCGCCATGACTTATCCTCTTTTGCGAAATACGTGTGATAAATCGCCGAAAAGGTGCTAAGATGAAAGTATGATGAGAATTGGAGGGGAAAAGATGCACAAAAATAAACTGGTTGTGGTGGGTGTGGGCCACGTAGGGTCCTATGTGTTGGCTGACGCGATGAAATTGCGGTTATTTGCGGAAATTGCGACGATCGATATTTTGAAGGATGTTGCCCATGGGGAAGCCTTGGATCAGGCGCATGCGACCGCGTTGACCCATATGTCCAATGTCGATGTACACGCCGGGGATTACGCCGATTGCGCGGATGCGGACGTCATCATCATCGCTGCTGGACCGAGTGTTCTGAAGGATGATAAGAATCCGAATGCCATCCCGGATCGCGCATCCTTGACCGGGAAAAATGCGGCGGTCATCCGTGAAGTCATGGCCGAAATCATAAAATATACAAAAGAGGCCATCATCATCCTGATAACGAATCCATTGGACACAGTGACCTATATCGCAGCCAGCGAATTCGATTATCCGGAAGGACGGCTCTTCGGGACAGGCACGATGTTGGACTCTGCCCGTCTGCGGAAAGTGATTTCGCAACAGTACGGTGTCGATCCCAAGAGTGTGACCGGCTACATGATGGGCGAGCATGGCTTTACCGCCTTCCCGGTGGTGAGCCGGTTGGCCATAAACGGCATCCGCTATGATGAGTTCGGAACTTATTTCCCGGAAGTGGAGACATTGGATCCCGAAGCAATCGGGGCGGCGGTCGTGAAGTCGGCCTATGATGTCCTGAATGGGAAAGGCTGGACGAATGCCGGGGTTGCGCAATCTGCGATCACTCTGGCGCAGGCTGTGCTGCTGGATGAAAAGAGCGTCCATCCCGTCTGCACAATTCTGCGCGGACAGTACGGACATGACGGCGATGTGGCTTTGAGCATGCCTTGCCTGATCGGTCGCAACGGCGTGGAAAAACAATTCGGGGTCGCTTTGGATGAGTGGGAAACTGCCAAACTCAACGCTTCCATCGATTACATCCAATTGGCGATGAAGGATGCGAAGACGGGTCCGTTCAAAGATTAAGAAGGAGGGCATAGCGGCAAGCTATGCTCTTTTTTGAGTTATGGATTTTTTGGTGCTGAGCCCTTAAAGACATCGCAAAATTTGACAAAGGTGCTCATGAATATCCATAATTAAGATAAGTAAACTGTGCGATTTCATCGGGAATACCTTTAGAAATAACGCGGGTGCAAAGGATAGGAGCTGGAAGGGGGAAGGTTTCGGAAAAAGAGAATGCTATCCGATCATCCGAATGCCTGAAAGGAGTGGCAAAAATGAAATTCAAAGAATCATTATGGAAAGCCTACAAAGGAATGGGACGTTCCATCAGTCGTTATCCATTGACCGTACTTTTTTTGATTGCGGTCGCGGTTTTGAACAGCTTCATGATCGAAAACCCGCGCGAGGATTATGCCCGCTATCTGTTCACTTTTTTGGTGGGGGCCATGTTGAGCATCGTCGGCCAAATGATTTATGAACGTTTCTTTACACAACTGAATGCCCGCTATCTGCTGATGGGCGGAGCGGTGTTGCTTGCGACAGGCTACTACTTCGCGGTCGGGCCGCAGACGCTGTACAATATAGCAATCAGTGTAAAAACAGGTGTGGCACTGTTCGCTCTCATGATCGCGTTTATTTGGATACCTTCAATCAAAAGTGTTAAAGCACCTTTCCACCGGAGTTTTTTGTCAGCACTGAAAGCCTTCTTTACGACCATACTTTTTTCAGGAGTGTTGGCAGCAGGTATCAGCGCCATTTTTTACGCTACGGATTACCTTCTCTTCAATATCGATTATAAAATGCTCACACATCTTCTGAACATAGTCGGTTCCTTGTTCGCGCCGATCTATTTCTTGTCGATGACACCAATGTACCCGGGCAAACGTGAAGAAATGATACCGGATGAGGCGTGGGCGAAACGCGGGGAAACGTTGGAACGTCAATTTATTGTGCCGCGCTTCTTGGAAGTTCTGATTTCCTACATCATCATCCCGTTGACGGCCATTTATACGTTGATCCTTGTGGTCTATGTCGTCATGAATATCCGAGGGGAATTCTGGACAGACAATCTTTTGGAACCACTGCTTGTTTCCTATGCGATCATCGTCATCATCGTCTATATCCTTGCTTGCAATCTCGAGAATAAATTTGCTGACCTGTTCCGCAAGATTTTCCCTAAGGTCCTGATTCCGATTGTCGTCTTCCAGACCATCGCTTCCTTCCTGAAAATCAGGGAGATGGGCGTCACGCACGGCCGCTATTATGTCATCCTGTTCGGCATCTTCGCGACGATAGCCGGAGTGATCTTCAGTTTCATGAAACCGAAGCATAATGGTTTGATCGCCATCGCTTTGCTTGCGCTGTCGGCTATTTCCATCATTCCGCCGATTGATGCCTTTACCGTCAGCAAGAACAACCAAATCGGCTTTTTGGAACAGAAACTGATTGAAAATGATATGTTGGTAAATAACGCCATCGTTCCGAAAAGTGACGTTTCCCTCAGCGATAAGATCGTCATCACAAAGGTCGCTTCCTACATCGACAACATGGGCTACAATAAAGAGGTAGCCTACCTGCCGAGTGATTTCAATGTCTACAGTGATTTCAGCGATACCTACGGATTCGACATGACCTATTCCGAAACGGATTATCCTCAAGGCGAAGGCGAATTCGTCTACCTGAATTGGGATGCCGATCCCGTCCTTGGAATCGCAAACTTCGATGTCATGGTCCACCAGTATCTTTACTATTCCGAAGTCGAAACAAGCCCAGTTGAAACTACCGATTTTGAAGTGGATGGACAACCATACCAACTGGAAAAAAGGTTGGATGGCACGTATTATGTCTTGACCGTAAAGGATGCGGCAGGAGAAGAATTGATCGCCTACAATACCCGCGAAGTGTACGATACCATTTTCGAGGAGGCTGCGACTTCCGGCTTCGACAAAGGGAATCTGACGACTGAGGATGCGACGATAACCACCGAAAATGACCAGATCCGAATGAATATTTTGGTCAATTCCTTGGAGCGTACGCCGGATTTCACAGGTGGAGATCTGTATCTCTTCATTGAATTCAAATAAGTCTTCCAAGAAAAATACTATCTAAGTCCCGGTTGCGTGAATATAGCGTAATTGGGGCTTTTTTGTTTTTTAGTGAAAGATCATGTTAGGAATGGTAACGCGGAGGAGCAGCGATTGGATAGGGGGCTGGGAAGGGATTTTAAAGGCATGTGAGGTTTTGTGACCTGGTTTGTTATAGGAAAGTAGACAATGGCCAAAAATCCCCTTATAGTTAGTTTCATAAATGAATTGCACTCACAAATGAGGTGCCGATCCGATGTTCGTGTGATTAAATCTTACACGTTTGGGAAGGGAGAGATAATATGGCGTATGGGATGGAGATTGAAGGAAACAAAAAAATATATGATTTCGAGTCGGTCCTCAGCAGAAAAAACAAAGGCTCCGTGAAATGGCAACAGATGTATCAATGGATGCCGGATGTAGCGGATGATGTGGTGCCGCTTACGGTAGCGGACATGGAATTCAGGACTGCGCCCGAGATCACCAAAGGCTTACAGGAATATTTGGAAGACAACATACTGGGCTATAGTGTCCCTACCGAAGGCTACTATCAAGCGGTCATCGATTGGCAACGACGCCGGCACAATTTTGAGGTGGAGAAGGAATGGATTTTGACCAGTCCCGGTGTCGTTTCAGCATTTTATGCGGCAGTCAGGGCGTATACCCAGCCGGGTGAAGGTGTCATCATCATGACGCCGGTTTATTATCCTTTCTTTGGAGCCATCGAAAATGCGGGACGGAAAGTCGTCAGGAATCCTCTCTTGAATCGCGCGGACGATTACACGATCGACTTTAAAGGGCTTGAGCATCTTTGCCGTAAGAAAGAGAACAAGCTCATTATTTTCTGTAGTCCCCATAATCCAGTCGGAAGGGTGTGGACGGAAGAGGAATTGGCGCGCTTGGCGGATATCGTGTTGCGCTATGACATGATTATTGTCGCGGATGAAATCCATCATGACCTGATCATGCCCGGCTACGAACATAAGGTTTTCCAGACACTTTCCTACGCAGTGGCTGAAAGAACGATCACCTGCACTTCGCCATCCAAAACATTCAATTTGGCTGGGCTGTGCACTTCCAACATCATCATTCAAAATGAGACTTTGCGGAAGAAACTGTCCGATGCGCTCGGAAGTGTCGCTTGCGGTATGGTCGGGACGCTGGGGTTGGAAGGGTGCCGAATTGCCTACGATGAAGCGGAACAGTGGCTTGATCATCTGATTCCGGTCATCGACAGGAACCAGCATCTGGTGCGTGATTTCTTCACTGCGAATTTCCCTAAGATAACCGCACCCTTGGTTGAGGGGACTTATCTACAATGGGTGAACTTCAAAGCATTAGGATTTTCGGCGGAAGAACTGGAAAAGTTCATGCGCGAGGAAGCGCAGTTCTTCACTGATGAAGGCTATATCTTCGGTGAAGAGGGCGAAGGCTACGAACGCATCAACTTGGCGGCGCCGACCAAAGTGATCGAAGACACGCTCAATCGTCTCGGGCAAGCATTGTACCTAATGCAACAGTAACCAGTAAACCAGCAAGATGTGCGTTTCATAATGAAGGAGGGAGCAACAATGATGAAAAATTTTATTAAATGGGGATCCGTTGTCTATTATTTCGCTGGAAAGAAACCTGAAAAGGCAAAGAAACCAAAAAAAGTAGAAGAAATCAGGGAAGCTTCCATCATCACTGCGTCCATCGATTAGTTCAAATCCGCATGAGAAACGTACGAAGTAATGGCATAGTGGCATATGATTCATCCAAAAGATACGGAACGCAGCTGGCTGCGCGTTCCGTATTTTTTTGCGTCAGCCCTGTCCCGGCAGGTAAACTCTGTGATATGATGGGTGTACTATTTTCATCAATTAAGGGAAGGTGTGGGGTTGTGTCGAAAGGAAAAGGTAAAGTGATGCTATCGATGCTGATATTCGGGACGATCAGCATCTTCGTTAAGAATATCGATTTGGCCTCCAATCAGGTTGCCTTCTTCAGGGGCGCTTTGGGGAGTCTGTTCCTCTGGGGAACCTTGTTGGTGCGCAAGGAAAGGATCCCTTTGGCGTTGGTCAGGAAAAATGCAAAGTTCCTGTTGCTTTCGGGTTTTGCTGTCGGCATGAACTGGATCTTGCTATTTGAAGCTTTCCGTTACACGACGGTATCGAATGCAACCTTGAGCTATTATTTCCAACCGATCTTCATGACGCTGTTGGCACCGTTCGTCTTCAAGGAATCCTTGACCGCTAAGAAGATCGCTTGCGTCCTGTTGGCGATGCTCGGGATGTTCCTGATCATCGGAGTGAGCCCCAATGCGGGGGCATATAATCATCCGGTCGGGATCGGATTCGGTTTGGCTGCTGCATTTTTCTATGCGGTGGCCATCATGTCCAACAAAAAAATCGCGGGTCTTGGAGGGATCCCTTTGACTGCTTTGACGCTCGTCATCGCAACAGGAATCCTGACCCCTTATGTTGCACTGACTTCCGGGTTCGGATTGGGACAATTGACTGGAAGCTCAATCACCAGTCTGCTGGTTTTGGGGATCATCCACACGGGGATTGCCTATGTGCTGATGTTTGCAGGCGCCCAAGCTGTCGAGAGCCAGACATTCGCTGTGCTCAGCTATGTCGATCCGGTGACGGCGATTGTGGTTTCGGCTGTATTCCTGAAAGAAGACTTGTCACCCGTGCAATTGGCGGGAGGCGTGCTGATACTGGCTGCGGCCTTCCTGAACGAATTTCTGGGCAACAAAGAGAAACAAGTAGTGATCAGCAAAGAGTAGCATAAAGCCGCTTTCCATATGGAAAGCGGCTTTATGCTCAGAAATAACCCGTCAAAAGCGGTTTGGCGGGGAAAATCAGTTCAAATAAGAGTCAGAAAACCCGCCGAAACCACTTTGGCGGGGAAAAACGTCCGCGGACAACACGAGATTGCCCGTCAAAACCATTTTGGCGGGGAATTCCGCCACGAACGCGAACAACAAAACACAGAAAGGGGCGGCCTCATTGGAGGCAGCCCCTTTCGTTCGTTGTAGATTCAGTTGTTACGCGATTTTTATCATGCGCTTCCGGATGGCTTTTTCCCATGTATCATAGTGATTGACTGCGAATTTGAAGAGGGTACCGTCTTTCCTTTCGATGATCAGCGCTTTGCGGAGGCCGTAAGTGCCTGGACGTACACTCCTGATGTCATCATAGGGAATAGCGATGTCGTAGATGCCATCAGCGAAGGCTTTTGAGAAGGGTTTGAAGAAAATTTTTGTCATGATTTTGGCTATTTCCGGCATGTCGAAGCGGAGTTGCTTGTCTGTCAAAAAGCCAAAGCCATCCAGAGCGGACTGTTCGCTTCGGCACCAACTCATCCTACCGCTGTACAAGGTTACTTCCCCGGATCTGTCTCCAGTCTTTTTAAACATATCGGTTCCTTCTTCCATAAATAAAACAGCAATAATTCTTCGCCCTTATTATACCAAGAAGCTAATCAACAGGTCTAAAAACACACAAAAAACCGGACAGATTTGTCCGGTTTTCGTAGAGCAGAATGCCTCATTGCGTATGGCAGTACGTGGTTGAAGGCCTTTCTTCTCAAGAATGGAGTCATTTTTTTCCGACGCTTACTGACTGAGCGATCTCACGCCGGGAGGATTTCATTAAGAAATGAAGGTTCCTCTTTTATGGATGGATTCAGTATAAGCCATAACTATTTTTGAAAAAAGGTGCCGAGCCACTAATGAAAGAAACCTCTCAAAACTTGCATCCGTATGGTTTGAACAGTGAGAGAATCTTTTCAGAAGGAGTGGCTTTTCCGATGATCATCACCAGATGATTCGGCTGATTTTTTTGTAGTAATCCATCTTCAGTGCGACATTGTGCTCGTAGTCGAGTTTGAAATAGCTGGTATAAAGACAATCCAGCAAGAACAGCAAAGAAAGCCTGGTCGAAAATGAAGAAATCTTATTGTAGTGACTTTCATTTGAGCTCATGTACAGGTGATGCGTGGCGGCGCTCGCGAAAGGAATCTCATCGGTAGATGTGATCAACAGGATGGGCGATCGGTTATTCTTCAGTATCTTCACTATTTCAGGAATGACCGTGCCCCGTCCTCCGTAGGAAACAACAATGGAAAGGTGCGAAGAATCGCTGGCGGCCGCCGTCAAACGTTGATGATACTCTTCGATCGGGACATTGACGAATCTGCCGATTTCCTGCATCTGGAATTTGAAGTTCTCGGCGAAGAACAGATTCCCGGCGGAAGTATAAAGGTCGATGGCTGGAACCTTTTTAATCAAGGAAGCCGCCTGCCGAAGTTGTTCCAGATCCAGGTTGTTGAGCGAGGACACCACAGTCTGCTCATAGAGTTCCTGCATCGTCCGCGTAATTTGGTATTGGGTTTCGTTGGGGTGGATCGGATAGTTGAAATCCAGGGTCGTCCGTCCCTTCAGATAATCACCCATCGAAGAAGAAACCAAGATCTTCAATTCGGAAAGTCCGGCCAGGTCCAATTTTTTGCACAAACGGTAGATCGTTGCGTTCGAAATGAAGCTGGCTTCGCTGATTTCCGCGGAAGTCATCTTCACGAAAGCTTCGGGATTTTCTTTTATATAGGAAACCAAAATTTTCTCGTTTTCGGTCAGGCTCACTAAATTGTCCATTTTGCTAAAGATATTCATCTTACGTCACCTCAATTCTTCAAAAAAATGCGCAGGAAGTCCGATTCGGAAAGCAGGGTCAGATTGTGGCCGCTGCCTTGCAGTTCGCGGACTGCTTGGATTTTACGGCTCTCGCTCGGTGTGCCGATTTTGCGCCAATCACTTTCGGCGACGACTAGGTAGAGGGTATCGTAGCCCAGGTTGGCGTCGAAGTGGCCGCCGACATCGATGACGAGTTGCGCCAAATCGCTGCGCTTCAGTTTCTGGAACCGGCCGGTAAAGCAGACATGTTTGTCGTAAAAGACGTGTTCCTTGTCGAACAGCAGGCTCTTCGGCTTCAAGGGGGCGGCCGTTTTTGCCCGTTTGGCGGGGACGCTTTTGCCGCCTTTCGCGACTCCGAAAGCATGCGAGAACAATTTTCCCATCCGGTATTGGTATTCGTCCAAGAAACCTTGGATGTCGTAGTCGTATTGCGCCAGCATTTTACTGGTGATCAGCCCGCAGGCGACCGCATCCTCCACGGCATTATGGTGGTTATCGATGGTCATGCCGAAGTAGTCCAGAACGGTCGGCAAGCGGTTATTGTGCAGATCCAGCATGCGCTGTGCCATCTTGCAGGAACAGAAAAATTCGTTCTGCATCTTCGGCAGTTTGTAGGTTTCGATCGTTTGCTGTAGGCAGCTCATATCGAATTGGGCAAAGTGGGCCACGAGCGGATCTTCTCCAATAAAAGAGCGGATGTCCGGATAAAGTTCGTCGAAGGAAGGTTCCCTGGCGACCATGGCCTCGGTGATGCCGTGGATTTGGATATTTCCGCGGCTGAAATATTGGCGCGGATTGATGAGCGCATAGTAGCGATCGATTTCCTTGCCGTCGGAAAAGCGGCTCAAGCCAATGGAACAGACGCTGTCACCACGGCTGTTTGCAGTTTCAAAGTCAATGGCGACGTAATCCATGTGCATACATACTCCTTTTGGTTGTTTAGTGAAAAATGAATAGATGGCTTATTGCTGCTGCAAAGCCATGATCTGTTGGTAATAAGGGATCATGCTGCCCAAAGCCGCGCCGATGATGAAAAACAACAGCATGCGGATCAAAATATAGGCCCAGCTTGCTGTATAATCCCGGGACGGGTTTTTATTGGAGCGTCGGAAGAGGATGAACATGCCGACCCCCGCAATCCAGCCGATGCCCGACAAAAGCGCCTGCGAAGTCGCCGGATTCAGGTAGCCGATCACGAAGCCGACAACCGTGGCAAAGGCCAACAAAAGCCTTTGCTTCATTTTTTCTGTCATCAAAATTTCCCCCTTTTTCGTAAGCCTATTCTACCACAAAGGGCGCTTGTGGAATACGGTTGTGATCCGACAAAAAAGCCTTTCCGATTATGCGGAAAGGCGGGAGTGTTTCATAAAAACAACAAGCCGTCGAGATCTAAGATGACGATTTCGCGGTGATTCAGTTGTTTGATGAGGTGGTGGTCCTCCAACGAACCCATCTTGCGGCTGATTGTTTCCGGAGTCGTTCCGAGGTAGGAAGCCAGATCCTTCTTCGACATCGGCAAGGTGATGGTGTCGCCGTCCTTCGTGGCCAGTTCGGCAAGATAAAGGGCCAACCGGGCTTCGACTTTTTCGGTCGCCACGTAGGTCGTCTGCCTTTCCGACTTTTCCAGACGGTTGGAGAATTCCTGCAACAATTTCAGGGAGATGGCAGGGTATTTCAACAAAAAATGCTGCAGATCGCTCCTTTTCATCCGGCAGACTTGGGTTTTCTTCACCGCTTCGGCATAGGCTTCGTGCTTCGATTCGCTGAAGAGGGCCAACTCTCCTGTGAAATCGCCCGGATTGAGGAAGCGCACGAGCTGCTCTTTCCCGGATTCCGCCAGCCGGTAGATGCGGATCAGGCCGGAATGGAGGATGTAGAGCGTATCCGACGCTTCGCCGGGGCGATAGAGCAGTTCGCCTTTTTTGTAGGTCGACTGATGGGTGACGGACATGATTTCGTCCATCTGGTCCGGCTCCAGGTGATTGAAGATCGGCACAAGCGAAATGCAGGAACTGTGCGCGTTGCAGGTGCACCCAGCGCTGCACTTGTGCGCAGGTTTATGGGTTTCGTTCATAGGGCAAATCCTCCTTTTCGGAATGGGACATGCAGGCTTGGTTGCTTAAATTGTACCGCAATCCGACGGCTGCATGCGAATTTTATCTTGGATGTGAGCTTTTTATAACGACTGATGGCTAGCTTCACGGGTAAGCCCTTCGGAAAGGATAAAGGAACCCCTTGTCTCTACGAGCCAAGGATACTATTCGACTAACCTGCTGACGCAGGAAGTCTCTCAGCATATTGCGCTCTACGATGCTCAGTCAGCACGATTTCCTAAATTTCTCTCATGGCTGAACGAACCCGTTCCGCTTTTCTTCCGGTTGAAGCCGATTAAACGCATGGCGTTCAGGATGACGGCCAGGATGCTGGCTTCATGGATGAACATGCCGCTGGCGAGATGGACGGATCCCATTAGGACGCCCGCCAAAAGGAATATGACGACCGCGACCGCAATGGCGATGTTCTGTTTCATGTTGCGCATGGTTGCCTTTGACAGCGAATAAGCATGGGAAAACTGCATCAGCTTGTCGGCCATCAGCACGACATCCGCCGTCTCCATCGAGATGTCGGTCCCGCCTTCGCCCATGGCCAAGCCGATGTCGGCTGTCGCGATGGCAGGCGCATCGTTGATGCCGTCCCCGGCCATCGCCACAACGGCGCCATCTGCCTGCAGTTGTTTGACGAAACGTACTTTATCCTCCGGCAACAGCTCGGCATGGAAGGCGTCCAATCCCAATTGTTCGGCGACCGCTTGGGCGGTGTGGCGGTTGTCCCCCGTCAGCATGATGATCTGTTTGATGCCGTTCTTGCGCATCTCGGCCAAAGCCTGAGGTGCGTCCTCGCGGATCTGATCGGCGATCGAGAAGAGCCCGGCGAGCGTGCCGTCAATGGCTGTGAAAATGACGGTATTACCGTTTTTTTCGCGCGCAATCGCGTAGTTTTCTGCTGCTTCATTAATCGAGATGCCGGCCTGTGCCATCAGTTTGCGGTTGCCGGCGACGAGACGGTGACCTTCAACTGTCGCTTTCAATCCATGGCCTTTGATAACTTCCGCATCTTTCAGCGCAACAGGCATTTCAAGCCCTTGTTGATGCGCGTATTTCACGATTGTTTGTCCGAGGTGGTGTTCGGAAATGCGCTCGGCAGCTGCAGTCAGCTGCAGAAGTTCCCTACGGTCGATGTTGCTAAGGGTATGGATGTCGGTCACTTCCGGTTTGCCTTTCGTCAGCGTGCCGGTCTTGTCGAAAACGAGCGTATCGACTTTGGAGAAACGATCCATGACCTCGCCGCCTTTCACCAGCACGCCGTATTTGGCGCCGTTGCCGATGCCGGCCACGTTCGATACCGGCGCTCCAATCACGAGGGCGCCAGGGCAGGCGATCACAAGGAAAGTTATGGCAAGATGCAGGTCACGCGTCCAAGCGTAAACGATGACGGAGAGCACCACAATGGCAGGCGTGTAGAAGTTGGCGAAGGCATCGAGGAAACGTTCGGCCTTGGATTTGGATTCCTGCGCCTCTTCGACCAATTCGATGATTTTTGCGAAAGTCGTGTCATCGCCGACCTTTTCCGCGATCATTTCGATGAAGCCGTCGTCCACCAATGTCCCCGAAAAGACTTTATCATCCAAGGATTTGTTGGCCGGAATCGCTTCTCCCGTCACAGCGGCTTCGTTGATGGCCGCCTGACCCTTCACGATGATGCCGTCGACAGGGATTTTGCCGCCCGGTTTGATGAACAGCCGATCCCCGACAGCAACTTCCTCGACCGGCACGACAACTTGATCGGTGCCATGCAGCACGATTGCTTCCTGGGGGGCCATGTCGATCAAGGAGCGCAGAGAGGAGCGGGTCTTTTCCAAGGTGCGTGCTTCCAGGAAATCACCGAAAAGAAACAGAAATGTCACAACGGAAGACTCCGTGTATTCACGGATGAATAGTGCACCGATGACCGCGATCGTCACCAGCAACTCGATGCTGAAAGCTTTCATCCGCAGCGCCAGATAGGCTTTGTACATGATTGGCACCACCGCGATGAGCGTTGCTGCAATGAGGGCGTAGTCGGCAGCAACGACATATCCAAGTGTTTTCAAAGCAAATCCGATGATGATCAGGAAACCTGACAGTGCGGTTATGCGGTTTTTGTATTTGTTGATCCATTTGATCATGTAAATGACCTCCTCTTGTATTTCCTATAGCCTAATCATACGACATCAAAGAGGAAAACGACTTGATGGGGGTCAAGCTTTGGATGCGGAAATACGCGACGTCTTCTTCGCAGGAGCAACGCAGCGGATGAGCGGCCTCAGCTCCGATGAAGAGGCGCTCGCCGGAGTTGCGCGACTGGTTGGGTGCTGTGCTCCGACGAGAACCTGCTCGCAGGAGAAGGGCCCGCAAATTACCGCTGTTCTCCGGCGTGGGGAGCCTCGCCGGAGGAACGCACCACCCCCGGTCACCGGAGGGCATCCGAACACAAAAAAAGCTGCCCGCAAATTGCAGACAGCTGAGTCCTTCGGCAGGACAGATAATTATTTATAGAAGAAAAGACTAGATGGCATCCCCATCAACAACAGCAGCTTCATCATTCAGGATGGAAGAATCGAATTCCCCGATGTTGCGGGAAGAAACGACGCCCGCCAACATGCTGTCGTTGACGTTTGTCAAGGTACGCATCATGTCGATGACCGGTTCAACCGAGATGACCAGACCGGCGATCGTAACAGGCAAATTCAGCGCGCCCAATACGATCAAAGCGGCGAAAGTCGCGCCGCCGCCGACACCGGCAACCCCGAAGGAACTGATTGTAACGACCAGGATAAGCGTCAGTACGAAGCCGATGCTGGTGACGTCGATGCCCAAAGTCGGCGCCACGATGGTCGCCAACATGGCAGGGTAGACACCCGCGCAACCGTTCTGACCGATGGACAGTCCGAAACTGGCGGCGAAGTTAGCTGAGGCATCATCGACGCCCAAGGCTTTTGTTTGTGTTTCAACGTTCAATGGCAGTGCGCCGGCGCTGGAACGGGCAGTGAAGGCGAAGCTCAATACCGGGAAAGCTTTCTTGAAGTAGGTGATCGGGTTGACGCCGACTGACGCCAGTATCAAGCTGTGTACCAGCAGGACGACAAGCAAAGCGGCATAGGAAGCGACCACGAACAGTCCCAAATTGACGATGGCCTGGTAACTGGATGTCGCCATCATTTTGGTCATCAAGGCCAAGATTCCGTATGGAGTCAGGCGAAGTACCAAGGTAACGATGCGCATTACGATTGATTGGATGACTTGCAGGCCTTTATTGAACAAAGCGGCATTTTCAGGCTGTTTTTTCTTGATGCCCATATAAGCGATCCCGACAAAAGCGGAAAAGACTACGACGGCAATCGTGCTTGTGCTGCGCAGACCGGCCAGATCCTGGAAGATGTTGGTCGGGATGAAGCTGAGCACTTGGCCAGGAATCGTCAAGTCAGCGACTTGGGTCTGTTGGGTAGTCAAAGCTTCGATTCTTGCAGTTTCAGCGGAACCTTGCGTGAATTGTGCGCCGTCAAGATTGAAGAGGATGACGGATGCCCACCCGATAAGAGCGGCGATGGCGGTTGTACCCAACAAAGTGCCGAGCACGGATCCGCTGATTTTGCCCAGATTTTTGGTTTCTTCGATGCGGGTAAAAGCGCCCACGATCGACACGAAAATCAACGGCATGATCAGCATCTGCAGGAAGCGGACATAACCGTTACCGACGATATTGATCCAGTCGATGGCAGTCAGTGTGATTGTGCTGTCAGGTGAGAAAAGCAACTGGATGGCGGCCCCGAAGATAACCCCTAAAGCCAGCGCGATGAAAACGCGTCTAGAGAACTTGACATGTTTGGCGCCCAAACGATAAAGTGCGAAAAGCAGTGCCACAAATACGGCTAAAATAATGACGATGGAAATGATGTCCATTTGTATTCCTCCTTTAATTTAACTATCCCGAGAACGTAAAAAAGCCCTCGTCCCTATACTCCAAATGCTTGGAATACAGGGACGAAAGCTCTTCGTGATCCACCCTTATTCGCACGACCCTCGCGGATTGTGCCTTATGAAGTACGCAAAATCAGCCATACTTCTGTACGCTATCGGGTACAAACCGAAATGACACTAACGCATCATCTTGCTCCGAGACGCATTTTCGCTTTCCTGACCATGCCTCTTCTCACCGACTGAGGCTCTCTTTGATGACCCTGAAAGGTACTTCTTCTCTTCAACGCACAACTTATTTTCATTTGTGTTTTCATGATAACACGCTTATTTTTCGAAAGCAACTGATATCCCTCGATTCAGGAATAATTGAATTTGCGGGAGTGATGGGCGCGGAAAAGATGGATAACTATCGGGAATCCATGGTTCTGGCCCCGGATCTGGATGAAAAGATGAATAACTCCCCGGAATCCATGCTTTGGGAAGCCACCGAAAACAAAAACAGGGGCCGCCTCGAAATTGAGGCGACCCCTAAGATAAGCTAGGATTCTTTGACCGATTGGACTTCGTAGCCCAACTTTTGGATCGTTTCGCTGATGTCGTTCCCTGAAGTCTTGTTGCCGTCGAATTCGGCTTTGACTTTGCTTGAGTTGAACAACACTTTGACGGTTGCGACCCCATCGATTTTGCTGACGGCAGATTCGATTTTCTTGATGCAGGATGGGCAAGTGACGGGTCCTAATTGGATAACGGCTTGGCTCATGATTCATTCCTCCTATTTGTCTGGTATGACTATAGTATAAGCGGAATACGCCGGAAAGAACTTGACCGGCATCAAGTATTCGAAATCATTTTACGTCGTAATCGTAGAAGATGCGGCCTTCCAATTTGCAGCGGTCGTAATCCTCCAAAATGCCCTTGACTTGATTGGACAAGTAGAAGAGACCGAACAAGTTAGGGATGACCATCAAGGCATTGAACGTATCGGCAAGCATCCAAACGATATCGACTTCCTGCAAGGCGCCCAGGAAGATGAAAATCGCTACCAGAATCTGATAAGGCAGGACACCTTTCGTTCCGAACAGATACTTGATGTTCGATTCGCCAAAGTAGTACCAGCCGACGATTGTTGTGAAGGCGAAGAAGGTCAGACAGATGGCCAACAGGACGGATCCGCTGCCTCCGAACGCGATAGAGAATGCGGCTTGGGTCACTTGTGCACCTTTCAACGCCGGATCCATATAGGATTCTGTCACCAAGATGATCAGTGCAGTAGCGGAACAGACGATGACGGTATCGATGAAGACACCGACCATAGCTGCCAATCCTTGCTGTACCGGATGATCAACGTGCGCGACGGCATGCGCATGCGGAGTCGAACCCATTCCGGCTTCGTTCGAGAACAAACCACGGGCTACGCCTTTTTGGACTGCGGCTCTTACGGATGCTCCAGCGATACCACCGATTGCGGCTTGCGGCGTAAAGGCGCCGACAAAAATCAATTTGAAGGCAGGTATCACATTATCACGGAACAGGAATAAGATAACGAGACTGGCGACGATGTAAACAAGTGCCATAATCGGGACGACGAATTCCGCGAAGGTAGCGATGCGCTTCATTCCGCCTGCGAAAATCAGGATGGCTGCCAAAGCGATCACGAGTCCGGTCACCCATTCCGGAATGGCGAATGCGGTTGTCACAGCCGATGCGATCGAGTTCGATTGCACCATGTTGCCGATGAATCCCAAAGCTACGATAAGCGAAACGGAGAAAAATTTCGCCAAAGCATTGGATCCGACCCCTTTTGAAAGGTAGTATGCCGGTCCACCGACGAGGTCGCCTTTGTTGCGGTCGCGCATCCGGTAGACCTGAGCGAGGATAGCTTCATTAAAAATTGTACCCATACCAAGGAATGCGGAGACCCACATCCAGAAGATCGCTCCCGGTCCGCCGCCGAGGATGGCTGTTGCCACACCCGCCACGTTTCCTGTCCCGACTTGAGCGGCAACGGCTGTCGCCAAGGCCTGGAAGGAAGACATGGAGCCTTCTTGGGAAACATCCTTTTTGAACAATTTACCGAAAACTTGTTTGAAAGCTTCCCACATGCGCGTGATTTGCGGGAACCCGAAGCGGATCGAGAAGTACAATCCGGCGAACAGCAGGCCATATGTCAGAAAGTAGTCCCATAAGAGAACATTCACATAGTCGGCCAAAAAATTATATATAACATCCATATAATACCAAATCCTCCAATAAGTGAATTCACACCATTTTATTATGTATCTTTGATATTCTATCGATATCACAGGGCTGTGTCAACGTAATTGTGAAACTTTCATTAGAAAAAACGCCCCCAAGCGAGGGTAAGGTTAGAGTTCTGTGAATAAAAACACATGTTTACTCTGGAGGATAACGTTTGTTCCCATGAATTCAAGCTGTAACCTGAAAAAATATGGATGTTCGGAACAGTTGTTTTCAGAGAATGGATTTAAAAAATATAAGCAAATAAATTGATTAATATTACATAGTTGGTCACGATGAATAAGCTGAGCAAGAAGAGCGGTTTTAGGTAAAAATTAGAAGATGATGAGAAGGTGGCCTGCGGGAGCCATTTCAGTATTGCCAATTTTCCCGATTGTGAGGACTTTGGGATATTCAGGCCTGTGCCTGATCGACGATAATTTGAAGAAGCATGAGAATCCGTAATATATAGAGGCGATTTTTTTCTGAATATCATGAAATGATTACAGCGGAAGCGTATCTTCCTGAATATTTTTTTTGTTTTGCGGAACAACAAAATATCGCTGTAAGCGGTGTATTGTTATTTTCCGGAACATAGCTTTGTGGATTTGATTGGCCTATACTAATGACATCAATTCGCATCCAGAAAACGCGGCATTGCCGCATTCCGGAGCGTTTGGAACGACCCGGCAGCCAACCGCTGAGCGTGTTCTTTGCTGGTCCATCATACTGAGAAAGAAGGAATCATCATGGCCTACAAAGTTATCATCCCAGAAGATATAAGTGCATTAGGAAAAGACTTTCTGCAAGACAAAGGGTACGAGATCGTGGTCGGAAATGGGAACATCAGCGTCGAGTATCTGAAGGAATTGGTTGCCGATGCTGACGCCATTCTGGTCAGGCCAAATGCGCCATACCCGGAAGAAGTCCTGTCAGCTGCGAAAAAACTTAAGGTCATCGGTGTTCATGGCGTAGATTACGGCAATATCGACACCGATTATTGCGTCAAACGGAGAATCCCGATCACAACAACGCCTGCAGCGACCTGCAATGCGGTCGCAGAACGGACGTTGGGGTTCATCATGAGCCTCGCACATCAGATCCCTTTCATGGACCAACAAGTGCGCCATGACAATTGGGGCGCGCGCTACGAACACAAGGGGACGGAGCTGAAAGGCAAGACACTCGGTCTGATCGGTCTGGGACGCATCGGCTCGCTGGTTGCCCGCAAAGCGACAAACGGATTAGACATGAAGGTGATTGCTTATGATGAATTTCTTGTGAAAAATGAATACGCAGGCTTCGTGACTTGTGCTAGTTCGATGGAGGAAGTTTTGGCAAAATCCGATTTCGTTTCCTTGCATGTCCCTGTCACAGTGGAAACAACAGGAATGATAAATCAGGAAACACTGCGCTTGATGAAACCGAACGCCTACTTAATCAATTGTGCCCGCGGAGAACTCGTCAACGAGGAGGCGCTTCATGAAACCTTGAAGAGCGGTGTCATCAACGGTGCTGCCCTGGATGTCTTTCAGGAGGAGCCGATTGCGCAGGATCATCCTTTCTTCGAATTGGACAACCTGATCATGACACCGCATAACGCCATCATCACGCACGAAGCGCTGGATCTGATGGGCTACCACGCAGCCGTCGGAATCGATGATGTACTGAACGGCAGACAGCCGCAATGGCAAGAACGCTTATTACAAACTGCTGTGGCGGAACAGGTTCAGTAGAGCAGAAATAAGCTGAAAAATAGAGTGGAAAAGCCATCCGGACAGGGTGCCTTTTCCACTCTATTTGTTTACGCTCACAATGTTTTCATTGCTTCCTCGATTGGATCGAGTTCATCCGACTCTGTCACGGGCGCTTCCGTTTCGGCATCGAATTTCCCCTCAACTTCAGCAGCCTTTGAGTCGAATCGTTGCTTCACCGTATCTGTCGTTTCTTGGGCCATTTCTTTAGCTTGATCGACGGCTTCTTTTGCAGTTTCCTTTGCTTTATCGGTGTAGTCCATCACCTTGTCCAAGGTTTCATCGGCTTTGTCGGCCAAATCTTTGCGAATTTCTTTTCCTGGCTTAGGTGACAATAGTAGGGCGATTCCTCCGCCAATCATAATCCCTTTGACGAAACTAGAAAATTTTCCCATTCTTGGTTCCTCCTTCTTCATGCGGCAACGCGAACGCTGCCAACGGACATCAAGACAAACGAGTGTTGACCAAAAACCTATTTGAATGTGTACAAAATCAGAGTTTCTTTATGAATTCAGTATATAACACGCCAAAAATTAAGCAAAATGATAACCATCAGATCAGCCTAAATATCGCTCATCTTCTTGTTGATCTGAACCATGCTCAAACGGCGGGTATGCTCCAGCAGGATTCGTAATTGGCCATTCGATATGGTTCTTTGCGGATCTGCAAAAATTGGTCATATGCGTTGCGGTGGTCTGTCCTCCGGCGAAGCCGCGATGGTCGGAGGTGATGATCTTTTTGGAACTCCTCCTCCGGCAGAGGGGGTTCTCACCGGAGGAAAGGGCCTTATACTCTCCGAAGAAAAACAACCTCGCCTCTATTTTGACTGTGAGTCTACAATAATTTGATTCCTTGTCTAACAATATTTACATTGTCCATCCAAAAGTGTTAGTATTATTAATGTAACTGATACCGGGAAGGTCCAATGGAATGGTAGCGGTTGCTGAAAGCTTTTGCATGAGCGAAAGCAATGAAACTGTATGCAACATTTTAGTATAAAAAAATCTAGGAGGATGGACAATGGCTTTAAGAGAAGACTTTTTATGGGGCGGCGCTACTGCTGCCAATCAGTGTGAAGGTGGATACAACGAAGGTGGACGCGGTTTGGCGAACGTTGACGTTGTTCCCGTCGGCAAGGACAGAGGGGCCGTCATCACAGGGAAAATGAAAATGTTCGATTTTGATGATGAGCATTTCTATCCTGCGTTGGAAGCTATCGACATGTATCACCGCTATAAAGAAGACATCGCATTATTCGGCGAAATGGGCTTCAAAACCTACCGTTTATCAATCGCGTGGACACGCATCTTCCCTAAAGGCGACGAGCAAGAGCCGAATGAAGAAGGTCTGAAATTCTACGAAGACTTATTCAAAGAGTGCCATAAATACGGAATCGAGCCATTAGTGACAATCACGCATTTCGATTGCCCAATGCACTTAATCACAGAGTACGGCGGATGGCGCAACCGCAAGATGGTCGGATTCTATGAGAATCTGTGCCATGCCATTTTCAATCGCTACAAAGGACTGGTTAAATATTGGTTGACTTTCAATGAAATCAACATGATTCTGCACGCACCATTCATGGGGGCAGGTCTGTACTTCGAAGAAGGCGAAAACGAAGAACAAGTCAAATTCCAATCTGCGCATCACGAGTTGATGGCCAGCGCAATCGCTACCCGCATCGCGCATGAAGTCGATCCTGAAAACCAAGTGGGCTGTATGTTGGCTGCCGGGAACTACTATCCATATACTTGCGACCCTAAAGACGTATTCAAAGCGCAAGAAGAAGACCGTGAAAACTACTTTTTCATCGACGTGCAATCACGCGGCGAATACCCTGCTTACGCACTGAAAAAATTGGAGCGCGCAGGCATCAAAATCGAGATGGAGGAAGGTGACAAAGAAATCCTGAAGGAAAATACTGTCGATTTCATTTCCTTCTCCTACTATTCTTCACGCGTAGCTTCCGCTGATCCTGAAGTGAATGCAAAAACAGCAGGCAACATTTTTGAATCCGTCAAAAATCCATACTTGGATGCGAGCGAATGGGGCTGGCAGATCGATCCATTGGGACTGCGCATCACGATGAATGCGATGTACGATCGCTACCAAAAACCATTGTTCATCGTTGAAAATGGTTTGGGAGCTGTCGATGTGCCGGACGAAAACGGCTATGTCGCAGACGATTACCGCATCGCCTACATGGCAGCGCATATCGAAGCGATGAAAGATGCCGTGAACTTGGATGGCGTCGATCTGTTGGGTTACACCAGCTGGGGCTGTATCGACCTTGTCAGCGCCGGAACAGGCGAAATGAAGAAACGTTACGGTTTCATCTACGTCGACCGCGACAACGAAGGCAACGGCACGCTGAAACGTACGAAGAAAAAATCCTTCGACTGGTACAAACAAGTCATCGCCAGCAACGGAGAAGATTTGTCCGTCTAAGGGAAAATTGGTTCGCTTGCTGACGCAAGCGGGAATAGTATAAAGAAAAAAAGAGCAACAGTGAGGCAAAAATGCCTCGCTGTTGCTCTTTTTTTGTGGTTTACCCACTGTTGGTGGTGTCTGCTCCGGCGAAGACCCGCTCCCCGGAGGAGCCGGACGAAATCCAATCGCCACCTCCGGCGAAGACCCGCTCATCGGAGATGACGAATAAAATCTGATCATCAACTCCGGCGAGGATCTGCTCCCCGGAGATGGCGACTGAAACCGACCAGTCATCAGCTCTGATCAAGCCGCTCCGGTTATTTTTTCCGGTAAAATGCGGTCGGCCGGCCGACCGTTCCGTATTCCAGCCTCATTTCGATGACCTGTTTGTCCTCCAGATAGCGCAGATACTTGCGGACCGACACATGGGAAAGATTCGCCAGACTGGTGATGTCGTTTACGGTGAAATCGCCTTTCTGTTGGTCGATGCAAGCCATGATCATGGCCAGCGTCGAAGGGGTCAGCCCCTTGTCGATGGCATCCTCATCTTTCTCCTCAGGCTGATTATCCAGCGAGTGGAGCTGGTCCAATTGCTTTTGTGTGACCGGATTGCGGGAATGCAGCAGTTCCTGGCGCTGCACGAAAGCCTCTATGCTCTTTTCGAAGCGTTTGAACTGGAACGGTTTGAGGATGTAGTCGACGATGCCGCACTGCAGGCCGATTCGGATCGCTTCCTGTTCGCCGGCCGCTGTGATCATGATCAGCTCGGCCGGGTAATCCCTTTTCCGCAGTGCCCGGATCAGATCCAAGCCGCTCTTGCCCTGGATGTTGACGTCGACCAAAAGCAGGTCATAGGTATGCTTGCTGGTCAAACGGATGGCCTCGTCAAAGCTGCCGCAAGTCCCGGATACGGTAAAGCCGGGTATTTTCTCCAGATAACGACGATTGATGGATAATACCATCGGATCGTCCTCCACAATCAATACGTGATAGACCATCAGTTACCTTCCTTTCGGTATGCTGTTTTCAGTAAAATTTTGATTCGATGCTCATTGCTTTCAATTTCCAGTTGTCCGTCCACTTTTTTCAGCAGTTGGGAAATGAACGGCGTATGCAGTTCTTCCGTCAGCCGCTCTTTCATGGCGGGCTCCAACTGCAATTCGTAAACAGTCTCCAAACGGTCGTTCCAGAAGCCGAAATGGATCTGCAGATCATCCGCCAATCTGTTCTCCAAAATGAACTGGTCCAGGAAACGGATGATGTTGATCCAGCATTGTACAGCCGTATGGTCGGTGGTCGGCGGCACATCCGGGTAGACTTCGATCATGAACGGATAGTTCTGCTCCGTGAATTTACTGCGCTCGCCGATCAGGAAGCCTGCGATGACAGGATTCTTGACCAGAAAGATCATGCGGTGCGAAAATTCCTGCTCCGGTTCGAGTATTTTGCCTAAGTAGTCGTTCAATTCCTCGTATTCCTCCAAATCGGCCAAACCGTAGATGACATGCAGCTTATTCAAAAAGTCATGCGACTGCGTCTGCAGGGTGGTGGTGTAGGTGGCCGCGTTGAACAGCTGATCCGTCAGCAGATAGAGCTCCGTGGCATCGCGCATCAGGATGATTTGGCCGATGACCTTCTTGGCGACGGTGATCGGGGCAGTCGAAAGCAAGTAATCCACGCCGTCCTGATGATAGATCCGATCGGTCGTTTTGTCTTTCCCGGCCAACAGCTGCAAGTCCTGCGCTACAGGCAAAAGCGATTGAATCGGCAGGCCGACGATGGCCCCGTCCAACTCGTCCCGTTGGAACAGTTTTTTAGCCTCCAGATTGGAGAGGACGACACGGTTGTCCTTGTCGGTGACGAGGATGGCGTCTTTCGTGTTCTCCAGCATTGCATTGCGTTCTTCCAATAATCGGGCTATTTCGATCGGTTCCAAATTGTACATTTGGTTTTTTAGCTGGAATGCCGTGAATATCGCGGCGGCGATGCCGAACAAGAGGCTGACGGCAAAGCTTACGGTAAAGGGCTGCATCGTTTTCTTGGCGATTGAAGCGAGCGTCGTCGTCTTGATGCCGATTGCGACGACGCCGATTTCCACGTTGTCATCATTGAAGACAGGTACGAAGGCGCGCAGCGATTGCCCCAATGTACCTTGCGCGATTGAAGTCGTCTCCTGTCCCGAAAGTGCGGCTTCTTCATCGCCGCCCTGGAAGGGGGCATTGATCTTTTCCGGATCGGGATGGGTCAGGCGGATGCGGTCCATCGTCATGACCACGACGAAGTCCAACTGATAGGTTTCGGTTATCTGATTAGCATAGGTTTGCACTTCCGGATTGGTGGCACCGTCGCTCAGCGTCTGGATCACCAAAGGCTGAGCGGCCACGATTTCGGCGATTGACAGGAGCTGTTCCTCTTCCTGCGTCTGCGTCGCTTCATAGATGCGGTTCGTCAGCGAAAGGTACAGAACGCTGACAGTCAAAGCCACCGTGACCAATACCATGAAGGTGAGCTTCACCCATAAACGCTGGTTTTTCCATTTTTGCTTCAGTTTGATCACTCATCCATGTTCCCTTCCTATTACACAGCCATTATACCAAATGAAAAGTAGGCGTTCTCAATTTAATTAATTGAATAACGCTTAAATTAATTAAATAATCTATTTTAAATCTGTAAGCGGTAGCATAATGAAACCAGGTTAAAGAAAGCGCTTCAAGATTTGCGGTTAATCAAAAGGAGGAGAAGGAAAGTGAGAGACACGACAAAAGAATTGGAGCTTGAACAGCTCCCGGGCATTTCCGAGTTGACGGTTTTCGACAGATTTAAAAATGCGAAGGTAGGCGCGATTCCGTTGCCGACTTATCTCGTGATGTCAGCCATTATAATAGCTTCTGCGTATCTGGGCGAATTGCCTGTCAACATGTTGGGTGGTTTCGCGGTCATCTTGAGTTTGGGGTGGCTTCTGGGAGGGATCGGTGCAAGCATCCCAGGATTGAAGAATTTCGGGGGATCGGCCATCCTTTCGTTGATGGTGCCATCGATCATGGTATTCATGAATATATTCAACCAAAACACGCTGGATGCGGCGAACATGCTGATGAGGGAAGCGAACTTCCTGTATTTCTACATCGCTTGTCTTGTCTGCGGCAGTATTCTGGGGATGCACCGCAAGATTCTGGTGCAAGGCTTGATCCGGATGATCATCCCGATGGCAGTGGCGATGATCGCTGCATTGATCGTCGGAACTTCAATCGGAACTTTGTTGGGACTGGGTTTTGAGCATACGCTCTTCTACATCGTGACACCGATCATCGCCGGCGGAATCGGCGAAGGCATCTTGCCGTTATCGCTGGGCTACAGCGCCATCACCGGTATCCCGAGTGGAGAATTGGTTGGACAGCTGATTCCGGCAACCATCATCGGTAACTTCTTCGCGATCATCTGCTCCGGTATTTTGAACCGTTTGGGCGAAAAATATCCTGAGAAAAGCGGTAAGGGCCAATTGATCAAATTCGGCGGAGACGACGATATGGCTGATGCCATGCAGGAAGACAAGAGCCCGCTGGACATCAAATTGATGGGTGCCGGCGTGTTGACGGCGTGCACACTGTTCATCGCAGGCAGACTTTTGGAAAGACTTACGGGTTTCCCGGGACCGGTCCTGATGATCCTGATCGCTGCAACCATCAAATACTTGAGCCTGTTGCCTAAAGATGTTGAAAAAGGCTCGAAACAGCTGTACAAATTCGTTTCCGGCAACTTCACTTTCCCGTTGATGGTCGGCTTGGGCTTGCTGTACATCCCACTTAAAGACGTCGTCGGCATGCTTTCTTGGCAGTATTTCGTGGTCGTGATCTCAGTCGTATTGACCGTTGTCCTGACCGGTTTCTTCGTCGGTGGAAAAATGAACATGAACCCGATCGAAGCAGCCATCGTAACGGCTTGCCAAAGCGGCATGGGCGGAACTGGGGATGTCGCCATCCTATCTGCTTCCAACCGTATGAACCTGATGCCATTTGCCCAAGTAGCTACACGTTTGGGTGGAGCCATCACCGTCATTTCCATGACATCCTTGTTGCGTTTCCTATTCTAACAACATAAAAAAACTAAAACGAGAAGAAAGAGAGTGTGTTCATTATGACAAATGTAAATGAAAAAGCATTGGCTATCAGCAAAAAATTCGGCGGTAAATTGGAGGTCATCTCAAAAGTGCCGATCGAAACAATGGAAGATCTGAGCATCGCCTATACACCGGGCGTCGCAGCTGTCTGCATGGAAATCGCGAACAACAAAGAATCCGTCTATACTTATACCACTAAAAAGAATCTGGTTGCCGTCGTAACGGATGGATCGGCTGTCCTGGGCTTGGGCAATATCGGACCGGAAGCAGCCATTCCGGTTATGGAAGGCAAAGCGGCCTTGTTCAAACGCTTCGGGAATGTGGATGCCGTTCCTATTTCCTTGAATACGCAGGATGTTGAAGAAATCATCTCGCACGTTGCTGCCATCGCACCTTCTTTCGGCGGCATCAACCTGGAAGACATCAGCGCGCCTCGCTGCTTCGAAATCGAACGCCGCTTGAAAGAGATGTTGGACATTCCGGTCTTCCATGATGACCAACACGGGACCGCGATCATTGTTCTGGCTGCCCTTTACAATTCCTTGCGCCTGACAGGCAAAAAAATCGATGAGATTCAAGTGGTCGTCAATGGCGGCGGTGCTGCAGGGATCGCCATCAGCCAAATGTTCCTTTCCGCTGGTATCAAGAACCTGATGGTCGTGGACCGCACCGGCCTCATTTCCGAAACCGATCCTGAATTGGCCGAACGCCATGTGGAAATCTCAAAAGTTACGAACCGCAGTTTCAGAACCGGAACTTTGGAGGATGCAGTTGTCGGAATGGACGTATTCGTCGGCGTATCCGCGCCGGGCGTACTGAAAAAAGAATGGATTGCGACCATGAACGAAAAACCGGTCATCTTCGCGATGGCGAACCCGACACCGGAAATCTTCCCGGATGAAGCAAAAGCAGGCGGCGCGTACATCGTCGGCACCGGCCGCAGCGACTTCCCGAACCAGATCAACAATGTGCTCGCATTCCCGGGAATCTTCCGCGGTGCCTTGGATGCCCGTGCCAAAGACATCACAATCGAAATGCAGCTTGCTGCAGCGCGCGGCATCGCCAGCATCGTCAGCGATGAGGAACTGAACGTGGACTACATCATGCCGGATGTCTTCACACCGGGCGTAGCCGATATCGTAGCCGCCAGCGTTATGAACGCAGTCAAGAAAGAGGAAGTACTTGTTTAAAAAGTAGAGAACGAAGAAGCTGCGTCCGCCGGTGAAGGAGCTAAAATCCGACAATCTAATTGTGCACGGTCCAACGGATTCTTGTTTCGTCTGTCTGATTTGTCGGAAAAGTGTTTTTCCTTTGGTTTTCATGTCTCTATCATATATACAAAAAAACGTCTATTCTGATATGGTTGAGTCAACAATCTACTTTTTGGGAAAAATCAAAAAAATGGAGGCATGAACATGAGCGAAAACAAGCAAAGAATGGGCTTCAGAATCTACAAGGACATCCCCAGACCGACACCGGAACTGTTGGAAAGGTTGAACAAATTCACCGTTCCGGAACTGTGCGACGGGATGGACGTCTTCCGCGCAATGGATTACCAGATCAAACCAATGGTGACGACGCAAAAAATTATCGGGCCTGCTGTCACGCTGCAGTTGTTGCTCGGCGACAGCCTGATTGTGCCGAAAGCTTTGGAGGTAGCGCAACCGGGTGACATCATCGTCATCGATGCGAAAGGTAGCTGCAACAATGGCGTTTGGGGTGATAACCGCAGCCGCGTTGCCAAGGCGATTGGCTTAGCCGGTGTCGTAATCGACGGTGCCTTCCGCGATATCGAAGAAAATGAAGCACTCGGCTTTCCGATCTACGCCCGGGCGAACACCTGCGGCAGAAGCACCAGGGGCGCGAAGGGGGAAGTCAATGTACCGATTTCCTGTGGCGGCGTGTCGGTGCGCCCCGGAGACATCATCGTCGGGGACCGTAATGGGGTCGTCGTGATTCCGTTGGAGCATGCCGAGGAAATCATCCAAGCAGCCCAAGAGCAGGTAGATAAGATGGAGGCGCAGATTGCCAAATTCGAGGCGACCGGACAGATCGTCCCGGACAGCCTGGAAAAGGAATTGAAAAGATTAGGCTATTAAAAGCAGACAAAATTCAATCAAAGAAGACAAAACCACCTGTGCGTCCTGCACAGGTGGTTTTGATTTTAGTTGTCAGTATTCATTTTCAGGTTTTGGATGTTCAGGAAGTTCTGTGTGGACTTGGCCACACCCCCGAACAAGGTCGCTTTTCGCTTGAGCGAGCTGCTGACGACACTGGTATCACATGATAATTTACCTTTGAGATCCCCCTTTAGGATGCTGATCAACTCAGGGATTTGCGAATAAATGGAGCTGTTGATCACCACTAGATCGGGTTCGTAGATCACCGCCAGGTTATTGACGGCGATGCTCAAATAATGCGCATTACTCCGAAGTGTTTTTTGGACAACAGGATCGCCTTTTTTGTAGCGTTCGATCACTACGGACGAATTGATATCCGGTAAAGCAAGCATCTGTTCCAATTCGCTGTAGATGGCCTGGTGGGATGCGTACTGTTCGAGGCAACCGTCATTGCCGCAAGGACACTTCCGGCCATCAGGGTAGAGGATACTGTGGCCAATTTCACCGGCTATACCTTTTTTCCCGGTCCTCAGTTTCCCATTTTCGACAATTCCGGCTCCGATGCCCGTATGGATGCTCAGGCTGACAACGCTGTCCGAAATGGATCCGAAAGTATATTCACCGAGCGCCGCCAGATTCGCTTCATTTTCCAAATATACATAAAAGGGATACATTTCTTCTAATTGAGCCTTCAGATCGCTCTGCAAAGTATAGTTGGGCGTAAAGATGATCTCTTCCTGATTGACGAGTCCGTGGATCGCAATGCAGACTCCGGTGATGCCGTGCGGCGTTTCCACAGCATGTTCAGTCAGTTTTTCAACCATTTCCGTGATGTAGGCGAGGACATTGTCGGAAGAAACTTTGATGTCTCTTATTTCGGATTCATGAAGGACCTTTCCATCAATGTAGGCGATGAGCCCTTCTACATAATTGGGTGCAACATCCAAGGAAAGGGTCAGTGCAGCTTTTCCATTGAAAGTGAGCATGATTGGCTTTCGGCCGCCGATCCTAGCTGCGTCGCCGATACGGTCTTCATGGATCAACTCGTCCTCCAACAGTTTCTTGGTGATTGCGGATACGGAAGCCTTGTTCAGGCCGGCAAGGACGGATAATTCAGCGCGGGAAATTTCTTTCTGACTGATGATGGCATTCAAAATGGTTGCCTCGTTGTTTTCGCGGATCGTATATTTGCTGTGAATCAAAAAAAACCACTCCTTCTTCCTTCGTAATCTATCATATATCTTCTGAAAGCGCTTGACAATAAAAAAACAATCATATATACTTATGCTCGTGAGTTGGTTAAGCGTACTAACTCAAAATATTAGTAATGCAATCATATCATTTTTTAAGAAGGAAGGAAAGGACGGAAAAAGTTTAACAAACTATGTGTCAAAAGTAGAAGACCTCATAACTCATAAAATCAGCCCATATTTGCTGCATATGATTTGTAGTAGTGTGGGAGTGGTGAGGGATACTTGCTTCATTGGAATGCCAACTTTTTTATTTAGAATACGGAAAGCTGAAAGGACGAAGTATATTTATGAAAATTATGAATCCGATATTAAGAGGATTTAATCCGGACCCTTCGATTATTCGTGTGGATGATACCTATTATATCGCAAATTCCACTTTTGAGTGGTTTCCTGGTGTTCAAATTCATGAATCAAAAGATTTGGTTCATTGGCAATTGATTGCACATCCGTTATCAACTATTGAATTATTAGATATGAAAGGAAATGCTGATTCTGGTGGTATTTGGGCACCAGATTTATCCTATGCAGATGGTAAATTTTGGTTAGTTTATACAGATGTAAAAGTGGTGAACGGTGCCTTTAAAGATTGCATCAACTATCTAACAACTGCTGAAAATATCAGTGGTCCTTGGAGTGCCCCAATCAAATTAAATGGTGTCGGTTTTGACGCTTCTCTTTTCCATGATGATGATGGCAGAAAATACCTGATTCAGATGGAATGGGATCATCGCGAGTATCACCATCAGTTTAACGGCATCAAATGTACAGAGTATTCTGTATCAGAAAAGCGACTATTGCCGGAGACTTCAAAGATTATTTGGAGAGGTACGGATGTTAAGTTGGTTGAAGGACCGCATTTGTATAAATTATTCGGGAAGTACTATTTGTTCTGTGCGGAAGGCGGCACGACTTATACGCATCAAGAAGTTGTTGCGCGATCAGCCACTCTATTTGGTGAATATGAAGGTCAGCCTGAAACCTTTCTGACGGCATTTGCTCATCCGGACAATCCTCTGCAAAAATGTGGGCATGGAGCTCTGGTGGATACACCAGACGGAGAATGGTATTTTGCTCATTTGACTGGGAGACCTTGGCATCATGCTAATGAATCCAGCCACGATCCTCGCGGTTGGTGCACTTTAGGAAGAGAGACTGCGATTCAGAAAGTAGATTGGTCTGAAGAGCAATGGCCCATGATTGTTGGCGGAAGACAAGGAAGCTTAGAAGTGGACGCACCAAAAAATGCAGCGCCGTTTGACTATCCGTCCAATTACCTGACGAAAGATGATTTTGATCAAGAGGGGTTAAACATTCACTTCAATACATTGCGTGTGCCATTTACAGAGAAGATCGGGAAAATTGAGGATGGTCACCTTGTCTTGAAAGGATTGGGCAGCTTAGCCAATCAACATGAAAATTCGCTTATTGCCAGAAGATGGCAAGCATTCGAATTCGAAGCGGAAACAAAATTGAGTTATGACCCGACAACGTTCCAACAGATGGCTGGTTTGACAAATTATTACAATAGCCAACATTGGTCCATGATTCAGGTAACTTGGAATGAGGAAAACGGGCGTGTGATTGAAGTTACAGAAAACAACCAAGGTATTTTTACCAGTTATTTGAAGGAAAACGCAATCGTAGTGCCGCAAGAAGTTGAATATATCTATTTTAAAACGAAAGTGAATACTCACCACTATTTGTATGCGTATTCATTTGATGGCGAAAACTGGATAGATGTTCCCGTCAAATTGGATGCTAAGGTTTTATCGGATGATTATGTGAATCAAAGTTATGGCGGCTTCTTTACAGGGGCATTCGTTGGGATGGTCAATGTTGATTATTCGGGATACGAGCTGGAAGCGAAATTCGATTACTTTAGTTATCAAGAAAAATAAATGAATGCGATGAAAGTAAGCTGATTATTCTCTGAGGGAGGAGAAGAAAAAATAATGGAAGATGAGATTTTATTCTCAATGACCGGGATTGAGAAAAGTTTTGGTCCCGTTCATGTTTTAAAAAAGGCTCAACTTGAAGTACGCAAGGGTGAGATTCACGCATTTATGGGCGAGAACGGCGCGGGAAAGTCTACTTTGATGAACATTCTGGCAGGTTTGCTGGAAAAGGACGATGGTCATATTGTTTTTGAAGGAGAAGAGATTGAAAAAATGACTCCAGAACTGGCGACGGAGCTGGGGATCGGATTTGTGCATCAGGAACTTAATTTGGCGGAGGATGTATCTGTCGCGGAAAATATTTTTATCGGCCGATTGCCGTATACAAATAAATTTCTGGGGATCGTCAATTTTAAAAAGCTATACGAAGATACAGCTTATTGGTTGAACATGGTGGGATCCAAAGTAAATCCGACAGATCTTGTGGGGGAGCTTTCCACCGCAAATAAGCAATTGATTGAAATTGCCAAAGCGTTGAGTTTGAATGCTAAAGTTATCATTTTTGATGAACCTACTACCTCTCTTTCGGATAAAGATGTAGAAGTGTTGTTTATTATTATCCGTCGTTTAAAAGAGAAGGGATTCTCAAGCATCTATATTTCTCATCGAATGAAAGAAATCTTTGAACTGGGAGAACGAATTACGATCATGCGCGATGGAGAGTACATTGCGACGGACTATGTAAAGAATTTAACCGAAGATCAAATTATTTCGATGCTTGTTGGACGGGAAATTAAGGATTTATATCCAAAACAACCTACAGAAATTGGCGCTCCTTACTTACAGGTTAAAAATCTGACAGATGGTTTGGGAAAAGTGAAAGATATCAGCTTCGAAGCAAGGCGCGGAGAAGTGTTAGGCTTTGCAGGTCTAGTGGGCAGTGGACGGACTGAAGCGATGCGCTTACTTTTTGGAGCTGATCGTGCAAAATCAGGAGAGATAACGATTGATAATCGTAACGTAACCATCAAGTCCCCAGTGGATGCCATCAAAAATGGAATCGGTTTACTGACTGAAGACAGAAAGCATCAAGGTCTTCTAGCGGGATTGTCGATCAAAGACAATATCACAATCACTAATCTGGACGAATTCCTTCTTGATGAGAAGCACCTGCATGAAATAGCCGCCAAATACGTCAAAGAAGTGAATATCAAGGTCAGCAATATTGAGAATCCAGTCTCAAGTTTATCTGGAGGTAATCAGCAGAAAGTAGTCTTGGCGAAATGGCTGAATACTGACAACCAAATCTACATTTTTGATGAACCTACAAAAGGAATTGATGTAGGGGCAAAATCAGAGATCTATTCAATTATTAATCAGCTTGCTCTTCAAGGGAAGACGATTTTGATTGTTTCTTCCGAAATCCCTGAATTATTGGGTATTTGTGATCGTATTCATGTGTTTCACGAAGGAAAGATAAACGGCGAAATTGCTGTTTCTGACTATAGGAATAATAAAGACGAAGCACAAGAATTGATCATGAAATATGCAACTGCCAATTAATAAATCTGATCATCGGAAACAGTTGTCATCAAATCATAATTATTAGGGAATGATAGGAGAGCCAAATTATGGAAAATGAAATAAAGAAGATAGAAAAGAAAAAAATAGATTTAAAATCGTTATTTATGAACTATTCGGTATATCTGGTTTTGATCGTTTTAGTAGTATATTTTTCGATTGCAAACAGTGATTTTCTCACCTCATACAACATCGAAAACTTTTTGCAACAGATACCGCCTGTGGGTATTCTGACTGTTGCATATGCAATGATCCTCATTTGTGGGTATGTTGATTTGTCGATCGGGTATGTAGGGATGGCAGCTGGTATGATGGGCCTATTTGCTTCTAATATGGGTCTGCCGGCACCCGTCGTTATCCTAATCTCATTAGCTGTAGGTGCGACATTGGGTACCATGAATGCCCTATTGATCAAAAAATTTGATCTGCCTTCATTCATTTTGACCTTAGGGACAAGCTATGTGATTAAAGGGATGCTTGGTTTCTTTACGGATGAGCAGTTCATTGGCTCAGAGCAAGAGTGGTTCAACAAATTAGCCAAAACGCCTATCGGCACTGAGATGTTCAAAAGTAATGCGCTGATATTTTTTGTGATCATTGCGATTGCCGTCTTCATCATGAAAAAAACCCGTCTCGGGAAATATACCTATGCTGTAGGTTCCAATCAGGAAGCAGCGCGTCTTTCCGGAATCAATACGGATCTCCACATCGTTAAGATATTCATTATCGAAGGTATGTTGGCAGCGATTGCCGGCCTCTTGATTGTTTCGAACTTAAATGGTGGCGCTTCAAAAGATGCGAACGGACTGGATTTGTTTGCGATGGCAGCCGCAATAATGGGGGGAACCTCATTCAGTGGTGGTATTGGTACTATTGGTGGCGCCGTGGCAGGGATAATGACCTTACAAGTCTTCAAAAACGGATTGACTCTGATGGGAATGAATTCCTTCTTGCAGGATACCGTAACAGGTCTTGTCATCATTTTGTCCATCGTTATCGATTATTTGAAACGAAGAGCGAGCCGGAATTCTTAATAAGTGATGCAAACTGCTTTATTTATCGATGTGTTTAATGATTTAAAAAAATAAAAAATTCAAAGGGGAAATTTTATCATGCTTAATACAAGAAAATCACTGCTTACTGGGATCTCAATTGCAACAATGTTATTGCTGGGAGCCTGCGGTAATGAAGGATCTGCAGATGCAGATATGTCTAAAACTTTGTACTTTGTTCCTATCGTCGATACAGGGGCATACTGGAATCCGATGAAAAAAGGGGCTGAAGATGCAGCTGAAGATTTGGGCTACACACTGGTGACCAAAACTTCTCCATCGGCTGAACCAAGTAAGAAGGAGAAACATATTGGATTCATCAAAGAAGCGACAGCAAAAGATGTAGCAGGGATTGCAGTTGCACCTATCGAGAAGAAGTCATTTGTTGATCCAATCGTAGCTGCAATGGATAAAGATATCCCTGTCATCACTTTTGATGCAGATTTAGAGAATGAAGCAGATCGTACAGCGTATGTTGGAACGGATAATGTATCTGCCGGAAAAGAATTAGGCAAGCAGGCAGCGGAAGAAATGAAAGCAAAAGGCATAACAAGCGGATCCATTGCGATTGTTTGTGTGGATGTCGCACAACCGACCATGATCGACCGCGAAGAAGGCATTAAAGCTGGATTTGAAGAAGTCTATGGCGCAGATGCAAGCAATTTCAAATTTTTAGCCACTATCCAAGACAATGACCAACCTTCTGAGTCCAAGAAACAATTGGAAGGCTATATTTCCGCTAATAAAGATTTAGTGACCGTATTCTCGCTGGGATCAGAAGGTCCTGATGTGGGCGTTATGAGTGCGATTGAATCACAAGGGAAATCAGGAGAAATTCTGCACTATGGATTTGACTATACAGATACTTGGTTAAAGGGAATTGAAGACGGCCGCATCACTGCAATTGTTGACCAAGATGCATACCAAATCGGCTATCAGGTGATCGAGAACTTGGTGAAATCAATCGATGGTGAAGAGATTGACAAGACAATTCCGATTGATGTGAAGTATGTTAAAGCTGCTGATTTGAAAGCTTACGGCGAAGAGAAAAGTAAAATAAAAACAGGATCGACTGATGATGCTGAAACGAAAGACTCTGAAACGAAAGATTCAGAATAATAAAAACGCTATATGATGCTTGGGAGATAACGGATAAGTTATCTCCCATTGCTATGGAGAAACAGGGTTGAACGAGCAGTGAATAAAAAAATAAAAATATAAGAAAAAAATGCCTGAAAGCGTTTGACAAAGAAACGCTAATGGTTTATATTATGTTTATGAGTTAGTTGAGCGAACTAACTCAAACAACAAATAAAAATAAGATATCATTTTTAGGAGGAAAAGAAATGAGTTATTTTTCAACAGTAGATAAAATCAATTATGAAGGCGTTACCACAGAAAATCCAATGGCTTTCCGTCATTATAATGCATCTGAAATGGTGATGGGCAAAACGATGAAAGATCACTTGCGCTTCGCGGTAGCTTACTGGCACACAATGACGCAGGATGGTTCCGATCCTTTCGGAAGCCCTACGAACATCCGCACATGGGAAGGTTCCACTCCAATGGAAACCGCAAAAAACCGTGTGGAAGCTTTCTTTGAAATTTTAGAAAAACTTGGCGTTGAATATTTCTGTTTCCATGATGTGGATATCGCACCAGAAGGCGATTCGCTGGAAGAATTCTTCAACAACATCGATGAAATCACGGATCTGATCAAAGCAAAAATGGATCAAACTGGCATCAAACTGTTGTGGAATACAGCAAACATGTTCTCACACCCACGTTATGTGAACGGGGCAGCTTCATCCAATAGCGCTGAAGTTTTTGCCTATGCAGCGGCACAAGTTAAAAAAGGCTTGGACATCAGCAAAAAATTGGGAGGCGCAAACTATGTCTTCTGGGGTGGCCGTGAAGGTTATGAGTCCTTATTGAATACAGACATGAAATTCGAGCAAGACAACATCGCTCGCTTGTTCAAAATGGCAGTTGCTTACGGCGAAAAAATCGGCCACAAACCACAGTTCCTGATCGAACCTAAACCGATGGAGCCATCGAAACACCAATACGATTTCGATTCTGCAACAACAATGGCCTTTATCCAAAAATATGGTTTGGAAGGCGACTTCAAACTGAACCTGGAAGCGAACCATGCGACATTGGCTGGACATACATTTGAACATGAAATGAATGTAGCCCGTTGCTACGATGCGCTGGGATCAATCGATGCCAACCAAGGCGACATGTTGTTGGGCTGGGATACAGACGAATTCCCGACTAACATCTACGATACGACATTGGCTATGTATGAAATCCTTGAAAACGGTGGGATTGCACCGGGCGGAATCAACTTCGATTCCAAAGTACGCCGCTCTTCATTCGAGATGGAAGATCTGTTATTGGCACACATTGCCGGGATGGACACTTTTGCCCGCGGATTGAAAGCTGCTGCCAAGCTGAAAGAGGATCGCTTCTTCGATGATCTGAAAGACAAACGCTATGCCAGCTACAACGAAGGTGTCGGCGCAAGAATCTTGTCTGATGAAGAAACTCTGGAATCATTGACAGAATATACCATGCAAAACGGAGACATCAAATTAGAGTCAAGCCATCTTGAATTCGTCAAATCCCGTTTGAACGACTACTTAGTATAATCCATACAGAAGTCGTTCGACTGATGGATGCAACAGAAGAGGAGCAAAGATTATGGCGTATGTATTAGGAATAGATTTGGGCACAAGTTCATTGAAGGGGTTGCTGCTGGATGAGCAAGGCAAGGCAGTAGCTTCCGCCCAAAAAGAGTATCCGCTGATCCATCCAAAATCCGGCTACAGCGAGCAGGATCCAGGCCACTGGATCCTGGCCTGCGAATATGTACTGGACAAGCTGAAGGATGAAGTTGCGGACTTCACCGAAAATTTGGAAGGAATCAGCTTTTCCGGACAGATGCACAGTTTGGTTGTGCTGGATGAAGGGAATAATGTCCTCCGCAATGCAATCCTTTGGAATGACGTCAGGACAACCAAACAGTGTGCAGAAATCATGGATACCTTCGGGGAAGACCTGCTTGCGATCACGAAAAACATCGCGTTGGAAGGATTCACTTTACCGAAAATTTTATGGATCCAGGAAAATGAGCCGGAAATCTGGGACAAGGTGCGGCATATGCTGTTGCCAAAGGATTATCTGGGTTATTGGATGACCGGCACCATGCATATGGATTACTCGGATGCAGCCGGCACGCTACTTCTGGATGCGGAAAAGAAAGAATGGTCCAAACCGATTCTTGAAAAATTCCACATCCCTGCTGCATATCTTCCTGAATTGATCGGCTCATCGGGCACTACAGGAAACCTGCGGCCGGAATTGGCGAACCGCTTCGGCTTTGAAAAGGAAGTAAAAGTATTTGCGGGTGGCGCTGATAACGCCTGCGCTGCAATCGGCGCCGGTATCGTGAATGCCGAGACCGGCATGGCCAGCATCGGAACATCGGGTGTGTTCCTCGCATTCGAGGAGTCGGCTGAGCAGGATTATCAAGGCAAATTGCACCTGTTCAACCACACCATTGAGGATGGGTACTACTCGATGGGCGTCACTCTGGCGGCAGGACATAGTCTCAACTGGTTCAAGGATACGTTCGCGCCGGACAGCACGTTCGAAGAACTGCTTGAAGGTCTGGATGCCATCAAACCGGGTTCAGACGGATTGTTGTTCACACCGTATATCGTTGGAGAACGCACGCCGCATGTCGACAGCAAAATCCGCGGCAGTTTCATCGGGATGGACACGAGCCATACGATCAAACATTTTGGACGAGCGGTACTGGAAGGTATCACCTTCTCCTTGAAGGATTCGCAAGTATTGATGGAGAAAGTGGCTGGCAAGTCCTTCAAGCGGATCGTTTCCGTTGGCGGAGGAGCCAAAAATCCGGATTGGTTGCAGATCCAAGCAGATGTTTTCGATGCCGAAATCACCTGTCTGGAAGTCGAACAGGGACCTGGATTGGGTGCTGCAATGTTGGCAGCGGTCGGACTTGGATGGTTCCCAACAGTGACTGCTTGCGCAGATGTGTTTGTTGCCTACAAAGATGTCATCCGGCCTATTCCGGAAAATGTTGCAGTCTATAAAAAAATGTATGCACTGTATACGCAAGTTTACGGAGCTACAAAAGAAATTTGTCATGAATTAACAAAAGAGTAATCTATCAGTCGGTTTGACAGAAAATCGTCAAATCGACTTTTTTGTAGGACATTTGTGAAAGATTCGGCAAGCGTTTTCAATAATAAAACTGAAAAGGAGCAACAAAAATGACTGCATTTGATTCAAAAGAGTATCTGGACAAGGTGGATGCCTTCTGGCGGGCCGCCAATTTCATCTCCGTGGGACAATTGTACCTGAAGGACAACCCTTTGCTGCAACGCCCAATCGAGGAAACCGATGTGAAGCTTCATCCGATCGGCCACTGGGGAACGATCTCCGGGCAAAACTTCATCTATGCCCACTTGAACCGCGTCATCAACAAATATGACCTGAACATGTTCTACGTCGAAGGACCGGGACATGGCGGCCAAGTCATGGTTTCGAACTCCTATCTGGACGGCTCCTATACGGAAATCTATCCGGAAATCACCGAGGATCTGGAAGGGTTGACGAAACTCTACAAACAATTCTCCTTCCCCGGCGGGGTCGCTTCCCATGCGGCGCCGGAAACACCCGGATCAATCCATGAAGGCGGCGAACTCGGCTATTCACTTTCCCATGCCACAGGCGCCATTTTCGACAACCCGGAAGTGATCGCAGCGACTGTCGTTGGTGACGGGGAAGCTGAAACCGGTCCGTTGGCTGCAGGTTGGTTCTCCAATGTGTTCATCAACCCGGTAACCGATGGGGCTGTTTTGCCGATCCTGTATCTGAACGGCGGCAAAATCTCCAACCCAACGATCCTCGACCGCAAATCGAACGAAGAATTGACACAGTACTTTGGCGGCATGGGCTGGGAGACGTTGTTCGTGGAAGGAACCGAACCGGAAGCGGTTCATCCGATCATGGCGCAAGTGTTGGATACGGCCGTTGAAAAAATCAAAGCAATCCAAACGGAAGCCCGTAAAGGCGCCGCTACCGAAGCGAAGATGCCGACTTGGCCGGTCATCATATTCCGCACACCGAAAGGCTGGACGGGTCCGAAAACGTGGGACGGCGAACCGATTGAAGGCGGCTTCCGTGCCCACCAAGTGCCGATTCCGGTGGATGCGCACCATATGCAACACATCGACGCACTGGTTGATTGGATGCAGTCCTACCGTCCCGAAGAGCTGTTCACTGCGGATGGCCAACTGGTGGCTGAATTGAAAGAAATGGCACCGAAAGGCGACCGACGGATGGCTATGAATCCGATCACGAACGGCGGTATCGACCCGAAACCGCTCGTCATCCCGGATTGGAAGCAGTATGCCGTCGACACGACCGTTCCAGGGGCAGTCATTGCCCAGGACATGATCGAATTCGGCAACTTTGCGCGCGACTTGATCGTGGACAATCCGGATAATTTCCGCATCTTCG
>MUZD01000013.1 GCA_002155105.1 Sedimentibacter sp. SX930
TAGGTTTATTAGATATTATATAATTATTGATATCTTCTCTATTGTTAATTGTTGTATATTCCTCAATATACTCAACGTTATCAATATTATTGAGATTAGTAGCATTATCAATCAAAATATATGATGTTTTTACGTTGTATTGTTTATAAAATTCCTTCGATCTTCTGTTTAGTAATACAACATCTCCCGATTGTTGAGCCATGTCTGCATTAGTGATTATTATTATTTTGTCAGTCATTTTTTAGTCACCTTAGTCCTGTATAATTTTAATGAAATATATATTACTTTGTCGTTATCTAAAACAAAAAATACTGCACAAAAATAATATATACCATTCACATAGCTCTTATTCGTATAACTTGAAGTTTCGATAGATTGCAAACAAGTATTGAACTTGATAGATAAATGTGTAAAAAAACAAATATGATTTAGAACAAACCTATAATGTCAATCCATTTCAATCGAATATTCCTAAAATTCGTATTATGAAACTGAACGGAATGTAACGGTATCTTCAAATAAATATTCTAGAAAATTATATACTATTAGTTTTTTTCAAGAAATTTTTAATTTTCTCCATTCATAATCTGATTTTCCGGATTAGCGTAACTACAATGGCTGTAACGCTTAATGATAAAGTATTCATAATTTGTCATAAAAATATAATAAACGATATAGATTAATATTGGAAAATCTCTTAAGTATTAATATTACTGAATTTTGTAAACTCTTCGTTATACACTTCCAACAACATAGGTTATTAGTAGTTTCACGGGTTTAGTTGAATAGTAATTGAAATAAATTTATATTCGAATTTTTTTATAAGTGTGCTTATACGAATTTACTTACTCCAACATTGAGATTGCATTTCAATATAAATTCATCGTAGTTTCTAAACATATTATTATTTTTTTTCAAAGCATCTAGGCTTTCTTCGAAGTTTCCAGTTAATTCTAATTTTTTATTAAATGCATTAATTAATGAACTACCATCTTCAAACAGAAAAAAATATTCATGGAAGATTTCTTTTGGTGGAATTACACCTGTACGCTCAAAATAAGCCTTAGCCAACGCTACTGCTTCTTCTCTTTGTTTTTTCTTTCTTTTTTCATAAAATTCATCTAAGCTCATTATTACTTTACAAGGATTTCCTGCAGCTATACAATTATCCGGTATTTTATTGTTTACTACACTCCCAGCTCCAACTATGACATTATTTCCTATATCAGTATTTTTTAATAATATTGAATCACTACCGATAAATACATTATTACCAATTTTCACTTTACCTACTGATCCTAATATTTCTCCATATTTATGTTTTAGAACCGACCAACTATAGTCGTGAGTCAATATTCTCACCCCTCCAGTAATCTGAACATCATCACCGATTTCAATTAACCATGGATTTACCACATCAACTGAAATTTGATGTGGTGAAAAAAATATAGTTCTATCACCTATTTTTGCTCCTTTTTTTCTTAAATAATTAATATATGTTTCTGATGATGCCTTTTTCCCTAATAACATTTTAAAAATCAAACCTTTTATCATAAATATTACTAGCTCCTCTTTTTCTCATTTTGTTATCTTTACTCAATTTTAAGTTTAATTCCTCATATTCTTTTAATACAATGCCATATATAAGGAAGTAATTCATTAATGTTGGAGTTGAGCAAAAAGTTCTATCAATACATAAAATAATAAATACCCCTAAAAAACCTGCAAAATATAACATATTAACTTTCCTTGCTAAGAACAGAGGTCTGATCATAATTTTAATAAATAGAAAAAATGCTAGTACACCATAATATGGCATCACGTATAAAAAGCCTTCTAATCCAAGCGAGTATTTCCAATCCAGACCAACTAATATAAACCTTATGAATTCCAATAAACCGGTGCTTGAAACGATACTAAAAAAATTGGTCCACTGGACAGTTCTCCCGGAAGCTGTTGGATCATTTAACGTATCCTTGACATAGCGATTTATAATCCTTGAAATAAATTCTGAATCAGAGTTTATAAAGTAGATTACCATATAAATCATTATAATTATTAATATAATTTTAAAATATGTTTTTTCCCGGCCATGAAATTGTTTTATGATTCCTTTATACAAATAAGGACAAACTAATATCAAAGAAATAATCACAGATCTTGATCCTGACATAAAAATAGCAATTAAACTTACACATAAAGCCAAATTCCGCATTACTGCCATTTTTTTATCAAGGCTTTTAAATAAATCTTTATTTGCCAACAACACAGAACTTGATAAAATGTAAAAAATACCAGCTGAATTTCCCGCTTGGTAGGTTGATGGCATCTTTATTGCTTCTAAACCATCAAATCCAAAGCCAATAGTTTTATTAAAATATGAGTCTCCGTATGTCAGAGTTAAGCCAGCAATCATAGTTCTTTCAATTCCTATTACATATTGAATAATCGAAAAAGTCCCGACAATCAATAAAGCAACAGTTATAATTTTAATTGCCTCTTCCTTATTAGCTCTATACCCAACAGCAATCATCAGCGGTGATACTACATATAATATTCCTTCGGCGGCTGGTATCCTCATGCCAGTATTCAAATTTGCTATAATTGTAAAAAATACAATTACAGCGAATACAATAAATTCAAAGCCTAACGCATTTTTTTTCATTATTATCTTTAATATACTATTCATATGGAACAGTATCCATATTCCAAAAAAAACTAATGCAACTGTTACCGGTATACCTCCGATTAATATACCTGCTTTTGGAAATGCTAGAGTAAAAAATTCGATTATATTTATCAATATTTTCAATCCCTTGACTAATTTTATAGATATACATCTATATTGCCAGTTTAAATTACAGTAATAAACCTGATATCCATATCCATTGTAACACTTAACATATTTAGACCTATTTATTTTACGCATACAAACTCAATTCTGAGGAACAGTTCAACCAATTTTTCATACAAAAAAAATACAAAAAGATGATTTTTTAAAGAATAGATTATCAAACATTTTTATTAACTCACTAATCGATTATTAAATGCATAAAATTTTTAAAATAGTTTTCCACTGTCCATTCTCTAGAAATAAGTTTACCCGAATAAGACATTTCATATCTCTTATTGGAGTCTGATAAAAGCATTTCTATTGATTTTGTCAAGTTTTCTACGAGCATTTCATTCCGTTCTAAAATAATTGCGCATTCTGAATTGGCATACTCGGTTATCCCACCAGAATTAGTCGTAATTAATGGTATACCAGAAGAAATGGTCTCTATAACGGTCAAAGGTGCTGGATCATTCCAAATAGAAGGTACTACTACAATATCAGCCATTAAATAAACAGATGGCATTTCATCATACCCAATAAATCCAGTAAAAATTATCCTATCCATCATTGATGACGCTAACTCAAGTAATTTTTTTTCATAATCACTTTTTACATCCTCAGCTCCACTTAAATAGCCGCCGGCTATTACAAGTTTCGCATCCAAATCAGATATTTGCTTAAAAGCTAACAATAATTCTTGGATTCCTTTCTCAGGAGATAATCTACCGGTAAATAAAACTACCTTATCATTTTCTTGAATGTCGTATTTTTTGCGCAGTTCTACCGCTCTTAATTTATCTTCCTTGCTGCCAAATCTACTTATATTAACGCAATTCCTTAAAACTTCAATTCTTTTCTCTTCAATAATACGCAATTCTTTTTTTATACTATTAGATATATAGGAACTGACCGTCATTATTTTTTTACAATTACGAATGATATCTTCACAACCATAAAAATCACGTTGCTCATTATGTAAGTGATAATAATATCGTTCTTTGTATTTTTTAGCGTTATCCCTTTTTTTTAACACCATAAATAATGATGCATGATTCTCAATTATGACTTTGTCATATTCATTATCAGCTAATTTTTTACTAACATCACTTATGAAATGTAATCTTTGAAATATATAACGATAAGACATTACTTTCTCTTTTTTGAAAATATCCTTTGCGGTATGATATATGATCTTATCTAGAATTCTGATATATAGAGGAGTATAGGTAAACTCAGCGTTTGTATTTCTCTTCAAGTTTACAATTCGTTCAGCTTCTGGATGGTAACATGTAAATATTTCAAACTCACATTTATGATTTTTCTCATTTTCATTAATTAAATAATCATCTAATGATTCCACAGCTCCACCTAATACAGCCGGAACAGGAAGATATCCAGATGTAATAATTGCAATTTTCATAATATGCCCCCAAAAAATTTAATTTCTTTTTTATACTTTTTACCAACAACAAATGGAAATATTTTTTTTATTATATTTGATGCAAATAATGAAATACCTAAAGTAACTATTGTAGTAATAACTACACTGATAATATTTGTTCTTACGACAACACCCGATGTATTAAAAAATAATGCAATAAATTGTATTACCACTCTTTTGACAGGTTCATGTATACACATTATTATTAATGAGTTTTCCCCAAATATGGTTAGAATTTTACTATTCATATTTTTAGCAAATAAATATATTAATGTCACACCAACAAAAGCACCTAAAAGATACGACATGTAATTATCATATTTATTTTCACTTATGTTAATTCCATCATTAAAATGATTAGCAAGCAGCAACATTATTAATCCAACTATAAAATTTGTAAATTTAATTTTTTTTTTGTAAGTAGCTTCACTGATAATGTTAGGTGAAACATAATATCCCATGCCAAAAAATAGAATTCCTTGCATGGCCGAATCCAAAGAAAATGGTAGTCTGAATTCCAAATATTTCGATAAAATAAATCCCATAATAGAAATAAAAATTATTAAGATAGGCATAACTACTTTATTCCATTTTATCTTATTGTTAAAGAAGTGAAAGAAACAGGTCACAACAAATATACAAGGTAAAAACCACAATGGAGCGTTATATATGTAATTATCCGACCCCGCTTTTGCAAGAAATACATTTATGAATTGATCTGAAACAGATATATTTCCTTGATTACGTAAATATCTTTCAATTAAAACCCAATAAATAAAACTTATTAATGAGAAAAATAAATATGGTATCAATAGAGTTCTTACTTTTTTAATATAAAAATTGTCTCTTTTTGAGAGGAAGTATGTGATTCCTGAAATCATAAAAAACAATGGCATATGAAAAGAAAATATTATTTTTGTCAATACTTTAATCATTGATACATGACCTAAAACAACCAATACAATTCCAATACCTTTCATACAATCAATGTATTTAAGCCTTTCATTTCCCATTTATTAAAATTATCCTCCATCAAATTTTATATTTTATTTTTTCTTTAATTGGCCGACCGTAAGCCTGTAGTATACCTGACAACCTCACAGAAATCCACAAAGGCATTACTTTATAAAGTTGAACGTATACTTCTTTCACACTTCTTTTTTCTATATATTTGTGAACAGGTTTATCTTTCCAAGGACTCAACCCTTTGTATTCAATCCATTTTCCCGTAAACGGATGCTTGCTACCTTCAATCCAAGCTCTTCTCGAAAGAAAACTGGTTGTAAAGTGGATTATTACCGGATTTTTCCGTGCCTCTGTAATTAATTCTTTGCTGTAATAATAAGGAGGTTTACGATAAATCAGCATATTTTCATATGTAAAATCATAGAACATTGTAATAGCATTAAATTTAGGATTAAGCAGTGCTGTATTCCCCCCCAAAATAGCTCCTAATGCTCCTTGATCTCCTTGAGGAATCATGCCATTGTATTTTTTTATTAAATTCAAAAGTTGATCTTCAATATTTTCACTTTTCCATTTTTTGAAATCAATAAGCATAACGCCAGAATTGAATAGAATGTCATTATCCTTTAGACCTAGATTTTTTCTGTACAGTGGGCTGAATGGGTCAAGTAATGCCGCAATGATTTTATCCTGCATATCCATGTTCCAAAGTTCATCAAGAGGTTTATCAATCAAAATATCACAATCTAAATATAGAACTCTTTCCAAATCATTAGGTAGCACACGTGATATAAATAATCTTGCAAACTGACTGATAGAACCTCTGTCCTGTTTAACTTCAATACCAAGCACATTATTAATATTAATGGCTGGAATCCAAAGAGGCTTTGGACGATTATACGTCTGAAACACCTTTTCCACATTTTTTTTATTTTCGTTATTGATTCCACTATCCAATATGTAAATAATAATTTTCCCCATATCTTTATTATTCTCAAGTAGAGAAACAATTGACACGCCCATAATCTCCGCAAAGTTATTATCGCTAGCATAAACTACATGCATTTCATTTGCACTATTCCCATGCATCATAAATCCAACTCCATTCTCCGATAATTATTTACACATATATTTAGATATTACCCTGCGGATAATATCTAAATATCAAGTAACTTTGTTTCCCCCCTCAAATAATCAATTCAATCCTACTTTACAGAATATTTTTTTATTGCATCTGGATACTGTAGCGATACTTTAAATAATGATTAATTATTCACACCGAACCTTTTTTCCCAAGTACAACCCCAACTGTCTTAAAGAGAATTTTCAGATACAACCCCAATGAAAAATTGCTGATATACTCCGTATCCAGTTTTACGACTTCTTCAAAGTCCGTGATATCGCTTCTGCCGCTTACTTGCCACATACCAGTAAGACCAGGCTTGGCTGCAAGTCTGCTTTTGTGATGCAGTTCATATTGTTCATATTCATCCACTGTCGGTGGTCTTGTTCCGACAAGGCTCATATCTCCTTTTAGGATATTGATACTTTGCGGCAATTCATCTATCGACACGCGGCGGATAAATTTACCGATCGGCATGATTCGAGGATCATCATCCATCTTGAACATCAGGCCATCCATCTTGTTGTGAGCCATCAGTTCTTTCTTGCGTGCTTCGGCATCCATGTACATGGAGCGGAATTTGTAGATGCGGAAGCGCCTGCCGTTGCGGCCGACCCGTTCCTGCGAGAAGAAAATCGGACCAGGTGACTGCTTGTAGACGATCGGCGCAATAAAGATGAACGCGATGATGGTCGCCAACAACCCAGCAAACCCGCCGCAGATGTCGATGACTCGCTTGATGAACAGCTGGCGTGTCGTCGCCATCTTGATGCTAGTCGTCAGCACGGTATATCCGTTGATTTCTTCAACTACTTTATTCGGCATTTCGCTCGATACATGATCCAACGAGATATGGACCGTGATTCCCATTGCCAACAAGCTATCCGTAATCGCTACGATTTCATCATAGGAGTTGCGTACATGGATAAAGACGCCATCCACCGTATTCGTCCGAAGATATTCATGCAGTGTGTCATCATTCGCAACCACTGGAACGCCATTGATCGATTGGCCAATCATATCGGCATCCACAATCGCAAGTCCCTTAACGATATAATCACTATATTTCTCTTTTTGCAGCTGATTGATTGTTCTTTCAGCAACTGCTTTTGAAGTCACGACCAACATGTAGGACAAGTTCTTCTCGTTGGAATAAGCCATTAGCAATGCCTTCTTCAGAAATACTCTGCCCAACCATAGAAAAACGATATTGATTCCCCAAAATGTAAATAGCATACTGCGGGAATAATCCGCCGCTTGTTGCGTTGCGAACATATAGAATGTCACCATCGCTACCAACATGCAGTTATGCTGTAGGACCGCTTTGAACTCCTTCAGATATCCTCTTCTTAGGATACCGGAATACTCCTCCGTAAAAAAGACTATAAAAATGTGCAGAATCGGGAGGATGACTCCCAACACTGCATATATGGACGTCTCAAAGGGCGAGGATATCCCGAAACGAATGATATATGAAATAATAAATGCAGCTTCCAATAAAAAAATATCAATTATCATAAAATCAAAATGCTTTAACCAACCACTGTTTGCTAACTTATACATCCGACATACCCCTCAGCCTTTTAAATAAACAATAAACTCCTTTTAAGTGCGCTTATCTAATAAGCGCCATCACCCTTACATACAACTTTAACTGTCTTGAACAAAATCTTGATATCCATCCAGTAAGAACGTGTGGTGACATACTCCAAGTCCAATGCCACCATCTGTGCAAAGGTCAAGCGGCTCCGTCCGCTCACTTGCCACAAACCGCTGATGCCAGGCGTGACCAACAACCGCTGTTTATCATAGTTTGTGTATTCTTCTACTTCCCTTATCAATGCCGGACGCGGCCCGACCAGACTCATATCTCCCAGCAGGACATTGAAAAGCTGCGGCAGTTCATCGATGCTGCACTTACGGATGCAGGCGCCGATTTTCGTGACGCGCGGATCTTCCTTCATCTTGAACATCGCACCGCTGACCTCGTTGTACTTCAGCAGATTAGCCAATCGCTCCTCGGCATCAACATACATCGAGCGGAACTTATACATCTTGAACAGTTCCCCGTCCTTCCCGACACGCTCTTGACTGAAGAAGACTGTTCCCTTCGGATCATCCCATTTGATCAGGAACGCTACAATCAGAAACACCGGTGAAAGTAGGATAAGTCCCACTAACGCAAGGACAAAATCCGTTATGCGCTTGCACAGTAAGTAGAAAGGCTTACTTTGCGCGGCCACACTGTTCTCCAATCCAGTAAAAGCCGCAACATTCAAATTCTCTTCAATCTCCATACACAATATCCTCCTTCAGAAAATAAAGCTGTATCCTTAACAACACTCTGTTCGCTTACAAAATAACAAAAGGAATATTATCTGAATCTCTACCAACAAAAATAAATTTATACTTTTTTCAAAAAAATTACCTAAAACACTCTTGTTTTTTGATTAAAAAAAATAACGAAGTCAATATTTAATAAGTTACATATTTTTCTAGGAGTATTATAAAATCCTTTAGTCACTTGATTCTAATAGTGACTTTAGATAAATATTTCTAAAAATGCCTAAATTAGCTTAAAATATCTTAAAGTACTTATTATGATAACACCCAATTCACAGAATTTACACAAAAATCGGAATATTTTCCCACATATACCGTTATTTTTCATAAAAAAAACAAAACTTTTACAAGTAAGCGTTTCAAATATTAACATTAACTATTTATTCATTTATTTTACTATCATATATGGCAGTTTTTTGTCACATGTATGATAAGTCTGTTACGATTTACACAAACCATCAATTCCATGTCGTCTTTAACGGCTGTTGAGTGGACACAATCTAAATAAAGTCACTGAAATGATTTTTGCTAAATTCACGGGAGACCTTTTCCTGTTTAGTGATTTCTTGCAAATTAATGACTGCATGTTTTTCATCTCTTTATTTCTGGCACAGCACACATCCTATTATTATAAGCCTACCCTGACAGTTTTCTTATTTTATATGACTATAATCATAATTTCAGGTAACACTTTCTTGGATTGATTGTTACCTCCGGTTAAGACGGCTTCGCCGGAGCTGAGCTGCTTGCGAGTCGCTCTCCTCCGGCCAACAGTCGCTCACCGGAGGTGGGATAGCTGGCGTAGTTGTGTCCTCCGATGAGGCGGGTATTCGTCGGAGGTGGCAGGATTCGCGTTACCTCTAGTATTTGCAACAACAATCGCAACATTCGGTTGTAAGGCTAACCAATCAGTAAATTCATCCAATGCTGGAGCTACTGTTCCACAATTGAACGAACGGAGGAATGTTTTCCTGATCATTGATGCATTGACGAATATGGAATTTTATCAGGGATTGAACAAGCATCTCTACACATGGCTGGCATTTTTGAAGGAGTCAGATGTCGCATCGTTGCCAGTTGGGCGTTACGAAATAGATGGTGAGGCAGTGTTTGCACGGGTGCTGGAGTTATGATTGCGCGTTCAACAGATGATTGCCGTTGAGAGGGGCGCACAATACGTACACGGACATCCAGTATTCGTAGTGCATGCCGGACAGTTTGAGTTGGATAGGCTGACGCCAATCAAGAAAGTCGTCGTCAAAGTGCCGCTGTAGGATACGGCAATTGAAAAGCCAGGACAGCTTTGATTGCGCAAAGGCTGGACTGGCTTTTTGGGGGTTATTACTGACATCTTGCAGCGGTTGTCTCCTTTTGCTAAACTTTGTAAGTTTTGTTTTAGGTTACTCGTTTTGATTAATTAATTTTCCTATTCGTCAACGACATGAAAGCAAATATCTTTATTAAAGCCCAATCCCTGTAATGAATAATAATCAATAACTGACTTGAACCCTGGAAAGGTAATGTAAACTTCTAAAAATTTTTTAAAATTGCGAAAATCTTCAGATCGTTCGTCAATTGTTTTTGTGACGAATTCATATTCATGAAGCTCTGACGAAAAGTTATTTTTTAAATAACGGTATACTTTACTCCACTCTGGATATGTCAATAAACCGTCAACCTTGTAAATAATGAGTTCCAGTTTATCACTTACATCTAAAGGAAGCATAGAATTAAATGAACATCCTAGCACATGAGCTAGATCTATCAGCAATGGTCCGAATTTATGTAGTTCTTTCGTATTATTAATTTTACTAACAGCATATTTCCATAATAATAGAGCAGCTGCGAATTCGAAACATCCATTCACCCCAGTATAGGGTATTAAATTTGATGTTCCTTTTAATTTATAATATTCCTCGTTAACAGCTTCAAGAAGTTCTTTTTTTGACAAACTACACACAAATGCATAAAAAAGCTCATTATTCCCATGTTTTTCTTTTTCCAATATATCGTCTTCATTATAACTATCTCCGAGATCCTGTACCTCACTCAATTTGATAGTTATGCCATAAGTGTGGTCCGTATAAGCAGTTGCATCCTCAACCACACAATCAAATTCAATGCCATTATCTATTTCATCCGCCAGTTGAATTGCTAATTCTTTCTTTATAAATCCTACTAGATTTTCATCTGCATATAATGCAATTGTTTTAGGATTATAAGCACTGAATGTATCTCGCACAACTTTCAAATGTTGGCCTTTATAGCAATGCTGAACATACGTCTGCTGACCATTAAAGCTGACACCTATGACATTAGTAAATATTGGCTTAAGTTCTTGTTTTGTTGATACATTTTCATTATTTGTTCTTTTGTTGATATTTGTCTGAATTTCCATTTCTTCTCTGGGAAGTGTTTGAGACTCTTCACCGACAATTTCATCACTTTTTGGTGGAGAATTTTGATAGTCATTCTTATTCAAATTACAATCCTCAGTATTTTTTTTAACTGTCTTGAAAGTTCCAAAATTATATCCATTCACAATCATTGCTCTTTTAATAAGATAAATGACTATGAAAACCCACCCCAAAAAAATACAAAAAAGCAATCTTGTGAATGCACTGTCTTCTAGTATTGATAATTTGGTAGCACAATAAAAACCACCAATTAAATGTATTAAAAATAGCATAAAAACCTCCCAATTATATAATTTGTTCCAATTTTAGAAACATATAAAATTTAGATCATAATCAGTCATCACTATAAATATATTCATATGGTATCCAACAACAATTGCATATTTTCAAATTTCGTCGTTAAATGCATAAGTAACAATCAAATCGTTCATGGCCCGTATTAAACTTAAACGTCACTCCTAGGGCTGCTTCTTAAGAAGCCTCCTCCCTCTGATATCGATAAGTCGATACCCGTATCCCCATCACCGTCTCGCCAATAGTCTCCCCCATCTGTGTGTACCACATGCGGGTGAACAAAACTTATGTCACCAGAATCTGTTAGGTCAATTTCTGCTCCGTAATCTCTTATGTCACCAGAATCTGTAAGATCAATTTCTGCTCCATCATCTCCGATAATATCCATTGCATCTAATACTCCAATACTAAATGCACCTATCAACGCAGTTTTGGCTAATTTGCTTGCTCCCTGTTTCATTGCTTCAGAATCATCATTGATAGCACCGCTTACAACCTCGAAACTTGACACTACAGTATTTTTCATTCCTTTCCCTATGCCGGTTACCGTCCTACCTGTTGCTGCACCCACATCCTTAAGTCCTTCAACAACTTCATCTTTATCTTTGCCTATGGCCCCCTTCACCATAGTGTAGGATCCCTCAGCAAACTGACCCAAAATTTCCCCTGAGTTTTTTGTAGTTTGATACACACCCTCGCCGACCTCTTTTAAAAAATCGCTGTCTGTCGCATTTCCTATTAACTTGATCCCTTCTCCAATAACCTTTCCTGTAACTTCACCAGTTATTGCGAATGCTTTTTTCAAGAATCCCATATTGATGCCCCTCTTTCTGATTGAATCGGATAGTTGTGTAGGATATATCCTACATTTTTTTGGATATGTTGCGTAACTTATTCTAATTCTTTTTTTTTATCAAAAATCTCTTGCTCTACAGAATCATTCAGCGAATCCACGGATTGTTACCTTGTATAAGGACTTTCAATCCATCGACAGCTTAACGTAAACTTTCTGCCAAAGATGTTCAGCAAAATTTTCTCAAAAAAAATAACGTTATACTGCATATACGCATTAAAGAATAAATAAACATAACATTATTTATTACGCAATATATTTAATTATCTCACTATTTTGCTTGCTTGAAAAGTACTCTACACAAAAAAGAAGATTATTTCGTGTGAAGTTCATCCATTGATAAGAAGGTTCACTAATCAACTCAATTATTACTTGGAATTGCAATCCGGATTCAAACAAAAAAGCCAAAATTGTTCCAACATTCAGGAATCAATTTTGACTTTTCACTTGAAGTAAACCTTAATAGTTTAGGGTATTGTATATAGTTCAACTTTCGCACTCAAAAATATGAACTGATCCATTTCAGCAGATTCGTTACAGAGTCTTCAATAATCTGACTGCCATTCTTCTTGAGCGCACCTCTATTCTTGCTGATAGAGGAAAACTCATGAGAGGCAGCTGCATATACATATAGATAGAATCGTTATTATACCAATAGTTTAAATTCATTCCTTGATTGCAAAAGTTGAGCATATAACTATTACTACAGTGTATTTTTGATTAAATTTTCGTCTTAAGAAAGGTTAAAATACAGCGACTGCAACAGATAGTCAGAATCATATTTTTCAGCTAATATGAAGAGCTGACGTTTCAGGGTTGCAAGCGTGCCGGTTCCGTTCCGGAAGTTGGCGAGGTTCTTTTCGTACTGTCTGCGCTCGGATTCGCTCGCATTCTTTTTGAAGTAGCCCCAAACATGGGCTGCGGCGTTTTCGGCATAGCCAGGGTGGAGTTCTTCGGCGAAGGCAGTGTTGATGAAGCGATAGAATTCCCGGACCGGGTAAGCTTCTTTGTCTTTCAGTAGCGTGCGGATGGCTTGATAGATTGCGGGCGATTTTTCAAGGATGGCGTACTTGTAACGGCCCCACTCTTTCTCAAGAAGCGTGATTCGTTTGTTTTCGGTTGTTGCATTTTGGCATTTGATGGCGGACAGGTTTTTATCCTTCACTTCCAGCATGATGTCGATGCTCGGATCATCCAGTTGATTGTAGAACTGCAGGAATGTCTCTAATTGGATCGTATCGGTATGGGCGCCGGGGCGTTTACCGGGCGCCTGCTGGGAGTAATGGATTTTTTGTTTCCCGTCCGCTTCCTTCCAAGTCTTATTAGCTTCAGCGATCCAGTATTGGTCATTTCCACCTGATGGCGGCGGGTTGATGGCATGGTGCAGGTTGTCGTAGACAACAGGGATCTGGAGTCGATTCGCCAATCCGAGGACCTCTTCGATGTTGTAGAGCCGGTCGTCATTCTCGATAATGAGCCTGTTTTGGACGCTTTCCGGCAGGTGCTGGAAGTTATCGACGAAGCGATCCAGTGCTGTTTCTTTATCTCCGTAAATGCCACCGACATGCAGGACGATTTTGTTGCTCATGTCTGTGCCGAGCGCGGTCAGGATTTTGTCGTGATAAATCAGATCCTCGATGGCGCGCTCGACAACGTCTTCCGTCGGCGAGTTCAGCACGGTGTATTGGCCCGGGTGCAGGGAGACGCGCATGCCGCTATTGTGGATCTTGGAGCCGATGCGTTCGAAGGCTTCCTTGTGGATTTCCGGCCAATCGAGTGTGTTCACCGGACTCGAACCGAACGGGATCAGGTCCGAGCTGATGCGGAATAGTTTGATGTCATTGGCGCTGTTGTATTCGACCATCTTCTCCAGCGCCTCCAGATTGTGCACGGTCACTTCCGTCAGTTTCTCCGGGGTCGCGTTCCGTTGCATGACGCTGCGGATATTTGTGTTTGGTGTGCCGATGTTCAGGCAGGCATAGCCGATGCTCATAGCGGACCTCCTTTGGGTTTTCTATTTGATATTTTTGGATTCTTGGGATCAGCTCTCGTATCTTTCGCGGTAATCCTGCAGCAACTCATCGAACATGCGGATGCCATTGGCTGCGCTGGCGGCATCGGCGGGACTTTTGACTTGGCCATTCAATTCGTCGACGACGGTCTGGATGAACGGCATGGCGACATGCTCCGGCGTTTCGAAAGTGTAGGTCGTCGTTTCTCCGTCCTTGATGAGGCGGAGCCCTTCGAAGCTTGTGCCTTCGAAGACAAGGGTCCCTCCCGAACCGATGATCGTCACTTCATCCAGTTCAAAGTCGGCGACATAGCACCAGGCGGCCGATCCGACGACGCCGTTCGCGAAGCGGAAGGATGCCGAGACGGTGTCCTCCACTTCATAGAGTCCGGCCCGGTTCTCGACGATGCCGGTCATCGCGGTAATGTCCCCGAAGTAATAAGCCAAGTAATCGAGCACATGCACTTGAATATCCAAGTCCTTCCCGCCACCAGCAGCCGGTTGAAGGCGCCAAGGCAAGTTGTCCTTATCCAAGTCTTCTGGTGCCGGTTGCTGGTACTGGCGGATTTCCACCAATTGCGGTTGCCCGATGGCTCCGTCATCCAACAGTTCTTTTATTTTCTGGAATTTTTCGAGCGCCCGGCGGTAGAAACTGACGAATACCGGCAAGTCTTTCTCTCCGGCTGCATCCAGTATCGCTTGGCATTCCTCGAATGTGCGCGCCATCGGTTTCTCGATTAATGGCACTTTTTTTGCCGCGATAACCTGCATGGCGTAGTCGAAATGCGTGGCCGGCGGTGTGGCGATGTAGACGGCCGTGATTTCTTCGTCCGCCAACAGTTCCTCGACCGTCGCGTACACCCGGCCGTAGCCATGGCGTTTCACCCAATCATGCGCCTTCGCTTCGGTACGATTGTATACCCCCTTCAGGCGCGAACCGTTCGCTTTATAGAGCCCTGGCCCACTTTTCTTCTCGGTTACGTCACCGCAGCCGATCATTCCCCATACTGTTTCTTTCATATCCATCCCCTTTTCCAAGTTCGCTTGTTTTTGTATACAACCTATTATACGCGACCGTAGGTTGGTTTAGCTGCATAAATGCTTCATACAGAACAAAGCCCCCGAGGCGATTACGTCGCTTCGGGAGCTTATTGCTGCTTTGGACAAAGAACCTATACATTTAACACCGTCCTGAGCATTCGCCCGACATGAACGATTTGTGTCGGCTGTTCGATATCCTTCATTCTTCGTTCAGTCGACGGATTTAACTTGTGTTGACTGTTCGGTATTCTTCGCCCTTCATTCAGCCGGCATCCCTGCTTTTCGTCGGCTGTTCGGTATCATTGACTTCACGATCAACCGACGCCTTCGCATTTCGTCGGCTGAACCAACCATTCCAAACAACTGAATGTCAACAGAAAAAGCCCCCGCCGCAGCGAGAGCCGTAAATGTGTTGTTTTATTAGATAAACAAATTCAAGTTAGCATCCATCGTGTCGCCGATGTATGCTGCTACACCGCCGAAGTCCACGCCATCGATGATTTCCTCTTCTTTGATGCCCATGATATCCATGGACATGGTGCAGGCTACCATCTTGACGCCCATTTTTTGCGCTTGGGCGATCATGACCGGCAGGCTGTCGACGTTCTTCTGTTTCATGACGGCTTGGATCATTTTCGATCCGACGCCGCTCATGTTCATTTTCGAGATCGGCAATTGGCCTGCGTGATTCGGCAGCATGATGTCGAACATTCTTTCCATGCCGCGTTTCGCTACGCTGACTTTCTCCGGACGTTTGATGACGTTCAAGCCCCAGAAGGTGAAGAACATCGTCACTGGCTTGCCGTAAGCCGCTGCTCCGTTGGCGATGATGAAGGAAGCCAACGCTTTGTCCAAGTCCCCACTGAAGACAACCATCGTTGCGCCATCTTTCGTTTCCTGCAGGACAGGTGCTTGCGCCGCTTGGGCTGCCAAGGCTGCCTGGTTGAAGCCGGCAGGTGCTGCTGGAGCTGCTGCGCCACCTTTGCCTTTGGAGATGTGGGCACGCACGATTTTGCCGTCGATTTCTTTCGAAAGCAGCGTGTTGCCTGTGTTCTTCGTCCAGGCCGCGATGTCCGCCAGGAAGCCGAAGTCGGATGCTTCGATGATCAGTTCCTGGCCGTCGACCATCTTGTCCATGTTCTCCTTCACTTTCAGGATCGGACCCGGGCACTGCAGTCCGCAGGCATCGACTTGAATCGTGTTGCCGACCGCTTGGGCTGGCTTGGTGTGTGTTGGTTCCACATGTACTGCTCCTTCCGGCACTTCTTCTTTATAGTTCAAAGTCGTATTTGCTTGTTTGTAAGTCTTGAATCCGCCGTCCAGGTTCTTGACGGTGAAGCCGTTCTGCATCAGGATGCGGGCTGCGTTGTAGCCGCGGTGGCCGACTTGGCAGAACACATGGATCGTTTGGTCTTTCGGCAATTCGCTCATGCGCGCACGGACATCGCCCAATGGGATCGTGTAGGCATCGCCCAATACGCCGGTCGCCAACTCGAAGTCTTCGCGGACGTCCAGGAAGAATGCGCCGTTTGCGATCAGGCCGTCGACTTCATGCCATTGGAAAGTATCAATTTTGCCTTCCAAAATGTTGGAAGCCACATAGCCGGCGATGTTGGCTGGATCTTTAGCGGATGAATACGGTGGTGCGTATGCCAATTCCAAATCCGGCAAGTCGTAGACGGTCGCGCCCAATTTCATGGCTGTCGCGATGACGTCGACGCGTTTTTCGACGCCTTCCATCCCGACTGCCTGCACACCCAGGATTTTGCCGTCCAAGCCGAACAACAATTTGATGTCCAACGGGGAAGCCCCTGGGTAATAACCAGCATGGGAGTTCGGATGAATGTGGACCACTTTATAGTCGGTGCCGCATTGTTTCAAGGTTTTCTCGGTGTTTCCGGCTGCCGCCACTGTCAATTCGAAGACTTTCGCGACGGAAGTTCCCATCGTGCCTTTGTAGCGGACATCCATGCCGTTCAAGTGATCGGCTACCAAGCGGCCTTGGCGGTTCGCTGGCCATGCCAAAGGAACAACTGTTGGGCTGCCGTTGACGAAGTCAGTCACTTCGATAACGTCCCCTACCGCGAAGATATCCGGATCGGATGTCTGGAGTTGATCGTTCACGACGATTGCGCCTCTGAAGCCTGTTTCCAAGTTGGATTCGATAGCCAAATCGTTTTCAGGTGTCACGCCGATGGATAGGATTGTCATATCTGTATCCAAGACTTTGCCGCTGTTCAAGCGGACTTTCATGCCGTTCTCTTCGAAGGCTTTGACGCCGTCGCTCAAGATCAATTGCACGTTATGCATATCGATATGCGCGTGCACGGATTGCGCCATTTCGAAGTCGATCGGTGCCATGACCTGGTCGCTCATTTCCACCAAGGATACGTGGATGCCCAATTCCCATAGGTTCTCCATCATTTCCAAACCGATGAAGCCGCCGCCGATGACTGTAGCGCGTTTGACTTGGTGCTCCGTGATGTAGGCTTTGATTTTGTCCATATCCGGGATGTTGCGCAAAGTGAAGACGTTCTGCGCGTCCTCGATGCCTTCGATTGCCGGTTTGATTGGTTTTGCACCAGTCGAGATGATCAATTTGTCGTAGCTTTCTTCGGTTGTAGCGCCTGTTATTACGTGTTTCACTGTGATAGTCTTTTTGCCGCGGTTGATCTTCACGACTTCGCTGAAGTTCTTGATGCCGATGTTGAATTTCTTCGCCATGCCACCGACTGTCTCCAACAACAAGTTATCGCGCTCTTGGATTACGCCGCCGATGTGGTAAGGCAAGCCGCAGTTGGCGAAAGAGATGTATTCACCCTTTTCGAAGATGACGATTTCGTCCTCTTCATTCAATCTTCTCAAGCGTGCCGCTGCAGTCGCTCCGCCGGCTACGCCGCCGATGATCACAATTTTACGTTTCATTATATATAATCCTCATTTCACAAAGTTTTTAGGTTTCGGTTGTATGCAGATAATAATACCCCGGTAGGTATAATTTGTAAAGGGAAATGTGTCGAAAATAGTAAAAACTTTTTGCACAAACTCCCATTCCCGGCCCGCCGGTGCCGCCCACCTCCGACGAAAAGCGCTTTCGTAGGAGGTGGGGTGTCGGTGATCTGCTGTCCTCCTGTTACCGGGCTCTGGCCGGAGCTGAGCTCGGAATCAGAGTCTGTCCTCCGACGAACGAGGGTTCGTCGGAGTTGAGCGTTTTGCGCTCGCCTCACCTCCGGTGAAGGCGTGCCTGGTAGGAGTTGGTGCTTTCCTCCGGTGAGCGCCCTTCTCGACGGAGTTTCGGTTTCGGTGATCCGCTGTCCTCCTGTTACCGGCTGCTGGCCGGAGCTGAGCGTGGAATAGGAAGCTTTCCTCCGACGAACGAGGGCTCGTCGAAGGTGAGCGATTTGCGCTCGCATCAGCTCCGGCGAAGGCGTGCCTGGTAGGAGGTGGTGCTTTCCTCCGGTGAGAGCCCTTCTCGACGGAGTTGCGGTTCCGCTAATCTGGTGTCCTCCTGTTACCGACTGCTGGCCGGAGCTGAGCGCGGAATCGGAAGCTGTCCTCCGACGAACGAGGGCTCGTCGAAGGTGAGCGATTTGCGCTCGCTTCAGCTCCGGCGAAGACAACCCTGCTCGAAGTTGGTGCTTTCCTCCGGTGAGCGCCCTTCTCAACGGAGTTGCGGTTCCGGTGATTTGTTTTCCTCCTGTTACCGGTCTCTGGCCGGAGCTGGGTGCGTAATCGCAGTCTGTTCTCCGGCGAAGGGAGCTTGGTCGGAGGAGCATATATTCTCCCCGCCTCAACTCCGGCTAAGGCAAGGCTCGTCTGAGTTGCACCCATGCAGATTCATTTATGCGATTATTAGATGCCAAGCGCGCGGAACTTTGGTATACTTTCCTTAAGAAAGCAATCGTGAAAAGAAAGAAGGAAATACAATGGCATCAGCATTGATCGTATACGCAAGTTTGACAGGAAATACCGAAGAAATCGCCGATATCGTCGCAGACCAGTTGGAAGCATTGGGTGTGGACGTCGAAGTAAAAGAATGTTCACAAGCTGCACCGGAGGACTTCTTGGCATATGACATGAACATCATCGCGACTTACACTTACGGAACGGACGGCGACCTGCCTGACGAATTCATGGACTTCTATGAAGAGATGGAAGATGTCGACTTCACAGGCAAAATTGCCGGCGTCGTCGGATCTGGGGATACGTTCTATGAATATTACTGCAAAGCAGTCGATGATTTCGAAGTTCAATTCAAAAAATTCGGCGCGACAATCGGCGCAGAAAATGTCAAGATCGACTTGAACGCCGAAGAAGAGGATATCGCGAACCTGCAGAAATTCTCTGAAGCGATGGTAGCCGCGCTGAACAAATAAGCAACACCCTTCATTACCGCAATAACAAAAGTAAGAGTCGGCATTCGGGAATCCCTGCGGTTGGCTCTTCTTTTTTTAAAACCAGAAAAACGTTTCCATTATATGCGGAAAACATAGAAAGTTTTACTCCGATGGAAATGGCACTCGTCCTTTTCATCATTTCTGCAACTTCCAACTGCAGAAACAAATGCATTTACTTAAAATCGAGGGAGGAGGATCTACATGGATGTCGGAATGGAATATGAAATATTGATGCTCCAGCTGGGCTCGTTGGCCCGCAAGCTTTTCAATGCCGAGGAGAATCTTTCGAAATATCAAGAAGCACTGGATAAGGCCATTGCGACGCTGGAAAAGGAGAACCGCGACCTCGAACGGCTGCGCAATGACAGTTTCTCGAACACGCTCCTGAAGCTATTCGGCAACTTTGACCGCCGCTATGACAAAGAGTACCGTGAAATCATCGGTGCTAAAGTCGAGTTCGACAAGGCCTATGCGATGAAGATTGCCGCGGCGCGCAGAGTCAAGGAAGTCGAAGCGGACATCGAAGAAAAGAAACTGCGTCTGCGCAACATCAAGGAAGACGTCCTGCGCAAACATCCGGACATGAACCAGGTCGTCAGCGAGCGCCAACAACAGATTCTGGCCCTTGAGCACGAATGGCGCGAAACGAATGAAGCCGAACAAGCCGGAATCGCGGTGTTGGAATCACTATCGGATATCATCAGTGGCCTCGATGCCGCCGATGCCATTTCGACTTGGGACTTGATCACCGACAGCAGCCTCATCCTGGATTTCCTGAAGCACGACAAACTGGATGCCGCCGAAGCCTCGCTGCTGCATCTCGAACAGACCGTCTATACTTTTGCGCGGGAACTGCGCGACTTGGATTTCGTCTTCGAGAGCGACCTCGAAACCATCTCCTCCACCCAGCGCGCCCTGGACATCTTCTTCGACAACCTCTTCTCCGATTGGGGAACAAAAGCTATCATTGAGAAGAATATCGAAAACCTGAAGAAGCTGCAGGACAGCACCGAGGATGTCATGGAAAGTTTGGCGGAGAAGAAACGCGAACTGGAGACGACTTTGGAAGTGTTGGCGGATGAGGGAGATGATATAAAAAACTTGACGTGATGAGTTCAGTTCCACTTTTGCTCAATCCTATTTTCGATAACAGAGAAAAAGCCAGAGAGTATTGAATGCTGCTGAAAAAGTGGCAGCCTAATGATTGTGAGCAAGGAAAGCACCACAACATATTAATTTTACTGTCACATAATTAAAGGAGGTCATTAAATATGACGACAATTACATCTACACCAATCATTCAAGCAATTACAATTATTAAACCTTATGTACAAAATAGAGATGATTTTTACAACTCCCAGATTCTCGGAACTGGGCTATCTCCTAAACAAACGTTGGACAACGCAATCTACATTGGAAACCAACCAAAACGTGGATGTACTTACGGTTACTTTGCAGCACGTGCTTACTAATTACCAAGAGAAAGGTAGGATAAAATTCCTATCTTTCTTTCATGATTTGCGAGATACTCATGCTTCCTTTCTTTTTCCCAGCGATAATATAAGGCTAGATTTTATTTCTAAAAAATTAGGGCGTAATTCAATACTTACAACACAAAATTTCTAATTAGAATTAACGTAAAAAAGACACCAGTAAAATACTGACGCCTTAGATCTATTAAATTCATTGAAACACTGATTTGTATGCCAAGTCCCACTAAATACTCGCTCAAAACATTAGTATAAAACAAGTTTATTAATGTTTAGAAAATTGTGACGTTTTATTAAGCTTGTGTTAATAACAGATCTGAAAATATTGTTAATTATATATATATATCTATATTTCCATTACAACAAATAGTTTCAAAAAATTATTAATTCAGCTGATTTAAGAACATATTCTTTATTTTATTTGAAAATTATTATGCCATTTGTAAATAAAGTCACTTCAAATATTCATATTTTGTATGAATCTTAATACCCATCATCTTCTCTATTTTCTTTTTCCGATTTTTTATCTGGGTCATCATTAAGTTGGTCGTATTTGGTGATATCTCATCAAATTTTTTTTGTGCTCTTTTTGCATAAGAAATAAAATTACCAAATTCAGTACTTTTTGTTCCTAAGTCAGTATACAAACTATATATCCTTTTTCTATAAGGAAGTTTAGGTAACTGTCTTGTCCTCTTCCTTGCTTGAGAGTATCCTATCATTTGCTTCGCTTTACGATAAAATTTATATGGACTTTTCCCTCTCATTCTAACTGTTTTTCCATCAAAAATAAAACCTAGGTAATCTAAACGACGTATTTTAGGATTGTCTATGTTTATTACTTCTTGATTCTTATACAAATATAAGCCTGTCTTATTCTCTTGAATGACAATTTTGTTTTTTTTTGCTAAATCTCTGATATACCCTTCTATACCCCGCATATCTAAATCATTAGCAATTTCACTTTTAGGTATGACTAGAATAAAATCATCTGAATATCGTCTGTATAGCCCAGAATAATTATTGGCAATTTCATTTAACTCTATATCAAAAGATAATGCATATACATTGGCAAATACTGCACTAATAGCCGTTCCTTGTGGTATTCCAAATTTTTCTTTATTTCTTTCAGTACGATTCTTTCTCTGAAATTCTCTAAAATCGCCTAGCTGTTTGAAATAACTATTTTTCTTCTGGAATTTTAAACTCTCATCGCTACCAAACATTTCTATTAAGAGTTCTTTTTCATAATATCCATATTTTGTTATTGAATGAAACACATTGAACCAGTCATCTGATAATCTTGATTTGTTCATGACTCTCTTCAATGCATCTTTGAGTAGGATATGATCTATCTTGTCGAAATAATTGGTAAAGTCTCCTACTACAACATAGGCTTCATCATATTCAACTATTTTATTGATAATCTCTGCTGCAAAATCAATATTGGATTTTTTCGGTTTATTGTTTCGATATGCAGTAATGCACTCGTCTATTCCCAATTTTAAACAAAGCTCATTATAGTAGTCGGAATTCAACATCTCGGCGTAGTATTTATAAATGTAATTATCCCAGTGTCCTGCATACATAATGTCTCGATTCTTGGGCTTAATTGGTCTATTATCAAATTCTGGATTCTTTTCTCCAATATTTTTTTCAAAGGATGAAGTGTAGTGTATTAACGGCAAAAAGCTATGTTGCGCAATCTTAGAAGGATTGGTTACATAGCTTTCAGCATTTTCAATTCTTACTCTATTATCAAAATGTAAATATTTTTTCGTAGGATATTTTAATTTATCTAACATATTTACACCTCTTTTTTTTGGAGCGGAAAGGAACAGCAGACCTGATTTCTGACAGTCGTTCCTTTCTGCAGCGCGTGTTAGTCGATACTCCCTACATTACGACCATTTGATATGTAGAAGATCAGGGTGATTCAACTAATCTGTTACAATGAAATTGACTGGATCGTGGAAGGAGCAAATCATATGGACTTGTCTATTCTGACAATCTACATCTTATCAAACGTGTTAATCCAAGGAACGTTGATGATTCTTGAAATTAACTTAAAGCAATTCTTAGACAGCTGGGCCGATAAGTTTCTGCTTGACAGTTTGAAACATTGTATTCTGCGTACCTATAGCAGCAGGCATCATTATTCTAACACCATCCAATGTTTATTACTAGATGATTAATGGAAAAACTCTCTTTATTCATCAAAATTATAAACTAAGTTTAGATTCATATAACGTAATTCAAATGTCTTTTTGAAATGAATTTGCCTTATTATCGCTTTTACATTTTTACTTCCTCACAGTAATCATTTTCCCTCATAACCACCATAAAAATATCCGTCACTTGAACAGGAGGCATCCCCAAATATCCATTATAATTCATCATAGGTCTGCTATCAGTATAGCACCCCCTTTGTAACTTTGCTCCAAGAAAGGGTGGTTCAATACGTTTGCATTATAACAAGACTGGCCAGCTGTTCTAATTTAACTTTTGCTTCACCACTTTCAAAGAACTAGTTTATTATTCGATTTTAAATCTATCTGCTCATATCAACAATCCCGCTTTGAGAATGCGTCTTATCTTTTTAAGGTTACTGATCGGAAATACGATCATGGAGCTCTTTGGTACCGACAAAAACGATCATGTCAGGTGTCCGTGATACCAGTGAGCCGAGATGTCCGGGTTCAATCATAACAGCTATAATCAACGCACCAAAACTTACCATTGATGCCACTTTGACACTCATTGAATTTCTCCTCCATTAAATAATTGTCTGCATAGTCATAACTTATTGTTGTTAGTATTTTCAGCGTCTTGTTAAGTTATTTTAAGGGCCTTCCGGAATTTTTTTTATTCTAAAGAACCTGATAGCAATTGAACCCTGATTTTTTAAAGACATGCTTAATTTCGACACACAAAAAAATCTATTGCATTCTTGCGGATCATATGAGAATATAGTACATGTAATCGATTTTATATCAATTACAGGAGCCCTTGTGGTTCCAGCTTCTGTTTAATCCCCCCAAGGTTAAATAGACAAAGCTCAGCTTCGGCTGAGTTTTTTTTGCGTTCTGTGGTCAATTTTGCACAAATGCACGAGAGAATTATCTATTCTCTAGAGGTAAGTTGTGCTATGATAGTGCCATTACGTTTATATGCTTAGGAGTGAATACACAATGGTATTACCGAATTTTGAAGAAAATCTGCAAAAATACGCCAAATTGTTGGTTTCGAAGGGGATCAACGTTCAAAAAGGCCACACGATCGTCATCAACATCGACGTCGAGCAGGCACCGTTTGCGCGTCTGTTGACGAAGGAAGCCTATGCGCTGGGCGCCGAGGAAGTCATCGTCAAGTGGACCGACGATATCGTCACCCGCGAAACGTATCTGCATACGTCCGAGGAGAGAATGACGAATATCCCGCAATACAAGGTGGATGAAAGTCTCGACATGATCGAAAAGAAAGCCAGCCGCCTTTCTGTCCGCTCGGCCGATCCGGATGCGCTGAACGGCGTCGACGGCAAAAAATTGGCTGCCGTGCAAAAAGCTAATAACGTCGCCTTCGATGCGCAACGCATCGCGACCCAAGCCAACAAAGTCAGCTGGACCGTCGCTGCCGCAGCCGGCGCGAAATGGGCTGCGAAAGTCTTCCCTGATTTGGCGACCGAAGAGGAACAAGTCGACGCCTTGTGGAACGAAATCTTCAAGACGTGCCGCGTCTACGAAACCGATCCAGTTGCGGCCTGGGATGCGCATGAAGCGCGCCTGCTGTCGAAAGCCGATGTGTTGAACGCGGAACAATTCGACACACTGCACTACACAGCGCCGAACGGAACCGATTTGACGATCGGCATGCCGCAAAACCACATCTGGGAAAGCGCCGGAAGCGTGAACGCGCAGAACGAGAAGTTCATCGCCAACATGCCGACCGAAGAAGTCTTCAGCGCGCCTGATTTCCGCCGCATCGATGGTGTCGTGAAATCGACCAAACCCCTAAGCTATGCCGGCAATATCATCGACGGCATGACTTTCCGCTTCGAGAACGGCCAAGTGACCGAAGTGACTGCCGAAAAAGGCGAAGAAACGATCCGCCGATTGGTGGAAGAAAACGACGGCGGAAGAAGCCTCGGCGAAGTCGCCTTGGTTCCGGATCCGTCTCCGATCTCGCAATCCGGCATCGTCTTCTTCAACACACTGTTCGACGAAAATGCCTCCAACCACTTGGCGCTGGGCTCCGCTTACGCATCGAGTGTTGTTGGCGGTACTGAAATGACGCAAGAAGAGTTGGCAGCAGCCGGCTTGAACCGTTCGACTACGCACGTGGACTTCATGATCGGGTCTGCGGATATGAATATTGACGGGATCCGCAAGGACGGATCGGTTATGCCGATCTTCCGTAATGGAGATTGGGCGTTCTAATTTTATGAGTGTGGCCTCCCGGGGACGGGAGGCTTTTTGTGTTGTTTTGGGCTTTCGCCGGAGCTTGCGGCTGGATGGGTGCGTCAGCTCCGACAAGGGTACGCTCCCCGGAGAAGAGCGTGCCGCTGATGTCTCACCTCCGGCCAACATTCCTTCACAGGAGAAGGACTATTACCGGAAACCCCTCCTCCGGCGAGCGGACCTTTCGCCGGAGGTCCCACCGCGATTCAGAAAACGGTTTCTTAAGTTTTCCTAGCGCGGCAGTACATTGCTTTTGTTCTGATTTTGGATGGGCTATAATGTGGGTAGATAATCAGACAAGTCTTCACGAAAGCAGGGTGTTTACCGTGATCGATCGAAAGAAAACGATGGAGCAGCTCGAGGAGGTTTCGCATGCAGTGGAACCGGAAAAGCCGTCCAGCAAGAGTTGGCTGTATATTTTTGGGGCAGTCATATTGATTTTTGGCCTCACCTTCATCTTCCAACAGATGAGTGGCATATCGAACGGTGAAGTCCGGCCTGCGGACATCGAGAGCCTGCAAGCAGAAATCGCTGAACTTAGGGGTACCGTTTCCGATTTGGAAGCGCGCATTGACGCGTTGGAAAACGAATGAGTTTCGGGCAGCTGATTGGCTGCCCTTTTTATGTTTTCCGCTGACTCTCGGGAATTTTTTTCAGATAGGTATGGAAATTGCACGCATTAAGTGATACAATGGGTAGTGTTCTGTTGGTCCTATAGCTCAGCGGATAGAGCACTCGTTTCCTAAACGAGGTGTCGGAAGTTCAATTCTTCTTAGGGCCGTCATTTCAAACGTAAAAAGATCAGATATCCTTCGCGGGTATCTGATCTTTTTTGCGTATATTATCAGTGTTGGTTAGATGTTTAATGGAAGAGGCCGAAACCACCCGTCCAGCTGATTTTATCGGCAGCAGCGAGCGAAATCTGCAGGAAGCCCATCGCTTCGAGCTCGCGGGCCCGTTTCAGCAAGCCGGCATCGATGAAGGCCAGTCCACTGCCTTCCAATGCGGCAACCAGTTTATCCTTGGCTTCCTTGTCGTCGGATGCCAACAACACTATCGTTGGGTGGGCACCCGCTACTTTCTTCGTCGCAAGTGTGGCTGCGAATGTCGTGTTGAAAGCTTTGATGACAGAAGCATCCGGTATTTCTTTGGCGATCTCAGCTGCGGCTGAGCTATCGGCCGGCACAACAAGGCTATCGAATGTCTCAAAATTCAATGGATTGGTGATATCAATGACGATTTTCCCGGCAAACAAGTCGCGATGGGCAGCCAATATACCGGCAATAGCCGGATACGGAACCGACAAAACCACGATGTCCCCAAACTTCTCAACGGCTGTATCCTTTGTGATGTATGTTACTTGATTCCCTGCGGCTTCAAAATTTCCCCCGATTGCACTTCCCATATTCCCTTTGCCAAAAATACTGATTTCAGCCATATTCCATTCCTCCTTCTGCATGTCCAAGCGTTGCGCACTAACTTTTTATAATCATGTACAAACTTATTATAGCTACCTGCCGGGCCGAAAGGAAATTTTTGCTCTTAGCCGGTTCTGGTGAATCGAGCGCACAAAAAATCGGCTATCCATTTGATCTGGATAGCCGATTCTTTGTACTTTATGAGCAGATGTTATAAAAATCGCTAAGGTGGAACACTCTATTACTTCAGCAAAACATCTAACTGTATCGGACTTTCGCAATCCATATTAAAGTAATGCGAAAGTTCATTTTCTAATTCGCTTATCAACTTTGTATCTTCAATCGCATGCAATATAGCATAACCTTTCTCAATGTACTCTGAGCCCTCATCAATTTTACCTGTTTTTTGTAAGATGACCCCTTTTCTGGCATAGGCAATTGCTAGTTGATTGTATTTTTGATACTTCTTGCATAAAGGAATAACTTTTTCCAGGTAGGAAAGGGATTCAGGATATTTTTTATCCTCTATCAGCAAAACAGCTAAATTAATATCTACATTGATCAACAGAACTTCAGCTTCCTTCAGATTCTGGTAAGGTGCTAATTGTTGGATTACTCTTTCGCCAATGTTCATGGCTACATCAATCGGGAAAATAAATAAAATGTAGTTTATCAATCGGATATCCAATAAATACCATTTATCAAATTTGTCCATACGCTCCCAAATTTTCTTAGCAAACAATTGTGCTTCCTCAACGTTTTGAGTTGTATTTAAAATGATTAAGCTTTCACATACGTAGTAAAGATTTCTTAACAAATAGTCTTCATCTTCTTTTAAATACGCAATTATCGCATCTTTAAGCAATTTTAAATCATCAAGATGATTAGCATTCAAGGATAAAAATTCATTGATCAGCTTTTCTTTTGTGGTCAAACTTTCTTTATTCAGTATGTAACGGAACTCCTCCACTGAAATATTCAGTTTTTCAAGGATTGCTAACCATTTCCGAAAAGTAGGTTCTATTTCATTTCTTTCTATTTTAGAGTACGCAGATTGGCCAATAATCCCTTCTGCAACATACCGTTGGGAATAACCCCTATCTATCCTTATTTCTTTCAGAACATCTCCGAAGTCTTTCGACATAGCTTCACCTTCTTTTTTAATAGTATTATACGACTAATTGGTTCAGAATGCATTTCTCTTCTTTATAATATAATTATTAAGAGAAATACTATTTAGAAACGGGGTCGCTATCATGAAAAAAATTATTGTTTTGTCCTTAGCTATAGGAGTACTGGTCACTAATAGTTTTATTTTAAAGGAACTAGCTACTTATGACAACTTATCCAGCAAGGATATTCAGAATGAACAAGTGGCAAAAGCACCAGCAAAGTATTCCACTAATATTATTTGGTTTATGGGATAATCACTTTCCATATTGATCCAAAACAGGCAGTTCTGTACTTCCCTAAAAAATAAAAAACAGGTCCGGACGCGTGTCCTGACCTGCAGACTGCCTAAAGCAGTTCTTGGATAAACTTTTTTCCGGCAAACCCATAAAATGGGAACAATAGAAAAGGACCGGATTCGGACTCCGGCCCCAGACTGTTCGCAGTTTTTAGTTCCTTCAGCGTGTTTCCGCTAAGCCCATCATCTTAACCCTAAAAATTGTAGCGAGGAAATCATATTCGTTCTTTCAAAAAGATGAAGTATGTATTGCGATCAAACATTTATAATAAGATGGGGTAATTCGGGGAGGGTTTCGGCTACAGGATAGACAGAAGCGAAACTTCAGACTGCTCCATTAGTGATTGGTTGATAAGAACCTACCTCCAGCGATTGCTTAAATATTTGTTGTGCAATTGGCTTTGAAACATTGCGATTCAAACAAATGTTACTTATCTTAGTAAGAGCTCTCTCACTAAGGTAAGTATAGCACCCGTGTGCATTTTTTTCTATTTGTTTTTTAATTTCCCCATAATAAGGGGATGTCAGCCAATATTGAACGTTATGAAATTACAAGTTGCGTTAAACGTTGCTACACCAATAAAACCAAATTAGTATATTGAATTTACTTACTGTTTAGTTAGGAAAAACCTGGTCGTTATATTAGCCGAATGATCAAATGAAGTTCAATAATATTACACCCTTTCCGTAGAAAATACAAAATTGTTTTTCGTTGAGCGATCCGATTTTAATAGCTTTTTTTTCAGCCTATTTGTTAAAAAGTGCACAAACATTGTATAACCTAGCTAAAATAGATGACCGGATTTGGAACAATCAAACTATTGTTCCGTTATTAACATATACTTTATATTCTTATAATCGCCTCTTCCCACAATAAAATAGGCCCACAACGGCACCCGGTAATTTCCGGGCGCCGCTGTGGGCCTGTTTTTGTTTATTAAAGAATTGTGTCGCCTTCGCCGTATGAGCTGCGGCCGGCTTCGATGATGCCTTGGTTGCTGTCGCCGTTGTAGATGGAGTTCTTGACCAACACATAATCGCATTTGCGGATCGCTGTGATGTCTTTTCCACCCGCGTAGGAGATGGATGACTGCAGGTCTTCACGCATTTCGTTCAAAGTGTCTGCGATCGTGCCGCGGTAAGGCGTCAAGATTTTCTTGCCTTCAACGTTTTTGCGTTGGCCTTTTTGGTATTCGGAAGCACTGCCGAAGTACTCTTTGTACAAACGACCATTGATTTCCTTCGTTTCGCCCGGTGACTCATCGTGTCCGGCCAATAACGAGCCGACCATGACCATTGTCGCACCGAAACGGATCGATTTGGCGATGTCTCCGTTTGTGCGGACGCCGCCGTCAGCGATGATTGGTTTGCTTGCTGCTTTCGAGCACCAGCTTACCGCTGCCAGCTGCCAGCCGCCCGTACCGAAACCGGTCTTGATTTTGGTCGTGCATACTTTACCAGGTCCGATTCCAACTTTTGTAGCATCGGCTCCGGCATTTTCCAATTCACGGACGCCTTCAGGAGTGCCCACGTTACCGGCAATCAGGAATGTTTCCGGCATAACTGCTTTGACGTGTTTGATCATGCGGATGACTTCGTCGGAATGACCATGCGCCACGTCGATTGTTGTATATTCAGGAACGGCTTTTTTAGCCGCCAATTCATTTACGAAATCGAATTCTGCTTCTTTGATCCCCAAACTGATGGAAGCAAACAAACCTTTTTCATGCATACGTTGGATAAATGGCAAACGGCTCGCCTCATCAAAACGGTGCATGATGTAGAAATAACCTTCCCGTGCTAACTTTTCAGCAAGTTCTTCGTCCAGGATCGTCTGCATATTCGCAGGCACCACCGGCAATTTGAACGTGCGGCCTCCTAGTACGACAGTTGTGTCGCATTCAGAACGGCTTTGAACAACACTCTTGTTCGGAATTAATTGGACATCTTCATAATCAAAAATTTTCATTTACTATTTCCCTCTTTCTGTTAGTGCACAATCCTTTTGGGAATCGCTTTACACAGACACGGACGTGAAGGCAAAAAATGTCTTCTATCGTAAAGTCCCAATAGTAAGTTACACTACTGCCACAGCTTTGTCAAAGATTAATTTGTGATGAAACGTTCGGATTTCTTATCCGCGTCACGAAAATCCGAGGAAGGCCGCATCCCAGCAAAGTTCCGTGCATCCCCATCACCGATAAAAAGACAACAGTTCCTGGAGCGGCCCGCGATCACGGAAATCCTTCAGATGGACAACATGGAACGGATGCGCCACAGAAAAACCACGGATCGGAATTTCCTTCAGCGTCCCCTCCTCCAGCTCCTTTTCGACCGAGATGCGGTAGAGGAAGGCGATGCCTCGGTTCTCCGCCACCAACTGCTTGATCGGGCCGATGCCACCGACGACGGTCGTCCGCCCGAAACTGCTGAGGTTCGTTCCCTCTTTCAGGAGGGCATTTTCCAGAATCCGCCGTGAACCGGAGCCTTCCTCGCGGACAAAGAGGTGCTCGCTGAACAACGCCGCCAAATCCTGTTCGCTGCGCCACAACGGGCTGACAGCCGCACAGACCCCGATGAACGGCTCATCAGACAGCTTTTCGAAGCCGAGTTGGCTCTGGTTGAAGTCGCCTTCGATGAGCGCGAAATCGATTTTCCCCTTCTGGATCAAGCCGATCAGCGTTGCCGTGTTGTCGACAATCATCGATAAATGATGCCGCGGATGCTGCTTCAAGTAGCGCCCAATCAGTCCCGGCATGACGTACTCGCCGATCGTCAGCGTCGCCCCGAAAGACAGCGTCGGCGCATCGTCTTGCTGCAGCAGATGTGTGCGGATCCGCTCCACATCGCGGTTCAGCAGCGATAGTTGTTCCTCCAGATAGCGCCCCTTTTCAGTGACCAGCAGCTGCTTGCCTTCATAGCGGAACAGCTGGACGCCCAGCTCCTCCTGCAGATGCTGGATGTGCTGGGTCACTGCAGGTTGGGTAATGTTCAATTTCTTGGCGGCTTTCGTGTAGCTGCCCTCCTCGATCAGCGTGAGGAACGTTTTGTAGCGGTAATCCAACATGAGCTGCACCTCCCATTATTTTTACTTATACCTGCATAATAACTAAGTGTATAATTTTTCTATGCAAAACTATTCTTTTGTTGAAATAGTCAAAAAGAAGACCTTACAATACAACTAAAGGTTGGTAGCCAATTTAGTGTAGAGGAAGGTCTTCATGGAAAAAATTATAGCAGAAATTCATCACATAATAAAGGATTCAAATCATGTGCTTGATGCAGAAACCACGCTTCAGGCTTATTTCTCACATCTTGTAAGCCAACTAATGAAGGAGGCCTTAGAGGCCTTGGATAGCGAGTTGTACGTTCCGTTTAAAGCGGAAGGATGGCGTATCGCCAACAGGGATTCACGCACAATTACTTTCACATTCGGCACAGTCGAGTTTATGCGTAGACGTTTGAAAAAGAAAGGTGAAACAAGCTTTTTCCCACTGGATAACATCTGTGGATTCAATAAAAGCGAGCGCTACTCTACCCTTTTACAAAAGCAAGTGGCTGAACTTGTGACCGGCAGCGTCTATCGCGGTGTGGCCGAAGCCGTTACTAAACTGACTTCGTTCAGCATGAGCCATGGAACAGTGGGCAATATTGTAAAATCAGTAGGAGAAAAGCAAGCGCAGTGGGAGAAACAAAACTTAGAAGAATATGAAGTGGCCTTACCCGAAGAACAGAAAGAAGTACCTTTTCTATTGGTAGAAGGCGATGGGATCGTCATAAAAGGCAAGGGGAAAAGAAAAGAAGAAATCCACCGAGTCCAAATAGCAGAAGGCGTCACAACAAGCGGGAAAAGAAAGAAACTGAAAAATCCGATATTTGTTTCATCGTTGAAATCAGCGAAAGATGCATGGGAGAAAGCAACGATTTATTTAGGGAGTCATTACGATCTCAAAAATACGGTAGTCATTTCGAACACCGATGGTGGCTCAGGTTATCGGGCAGAGGACTGTGCCTTGGCAATTGGTGTGTGCAAGGAACATATCCATCAGTTGGACCGCTACCACGTTCACAAAAAGATTAAGAGTCGGCTTTCTTGGTGTCCAGAGATGGAACTGCCACTGAAAAAGGCCCTATGGTCCTATGATTGGGATTCGATTGTGATTGTGTTGGATACGATAGAAAGTAAAATCTCGCTAGAACAAGAGAAAGAGCAAAAAGAGGAATTGCGACTTTTGGCAGCGTACTTGGAAAGAAACTGGACGTATCTTCGTCCGTTAAGAGAAATCGAATCCTACAAAGGAATCAAAGGGATCGGAAGCTGCGAAAGTAACCATCGCCCTTATAGCTATCGGATGAAAGGAAACGGGAAGTACTGGAGCCATGACGGCGCTAGGGCTATGGTCTCCATCATTGAAGGCAAGAAGATGGGAACCCTAGAAAAAGCGTTAACGGAGCCAGTACGTATCGTTCCGGAAAGTTTAGCGACAAAACTGAAATTCGCAGTCAGAAATGCGTTAAAGAAATATTCCGGCAGAGAGAGGACACCCGCTAGACAGGCTGGTATACCAGCGATGAACGCGACCTGCAGCATGGGAATGATGAAGAAAATATTTGCGAATTAATCAGGATTTTCTACAAATCCTCCGGGAATATAGTGAATTACTCTTTTTGATTCACTGTATTCCCGGAGGGAAGGGCAAGCGACGCGCGCCGAAGCTTCACGGACAATATTAAAACAATTTCAAATTGGCAGTACAAGTAAGGTTTCTGAACTTTGCATAGAAAAGATTGACACATACGCATAATAAATCATTATTTTTATTTATTCAAAAAGTCGGGTAAAATGGATTACTGTAATGCAACATTTAGGGAGGATTTTGATACTCATGAAAATAAATGCACTCAAGAAAGAACTCGATGGCGTGCTGCCCGGCCTCGCCGCCAGCATCCTCATCTCTTTGATCAGCCAATTTCTCGCCCGTTTCCTGCCGACTCTCGGCGCCGCTTTGATCGCCATTTTGTTGGGGATGCTGCTTGGCAATACGCTCCTGAACCGGCCTGGATTGAGCCAAGGAACGAAGTTTTCTGAAAAGCGGCTGCTGGAATACGCCATTGTGCTGAACGGATTGATTTTGGATTTCCAAGTACTGAAATCAGCCGGACTGAAAGGTTTCGTCTTCATCATCCTGCAGATGGCCCTGACGATTTTCGTCACCTACAATCTCGGCAAATACTTCGGATTCGGTAAACGCTTCTCGCTCCTGATGGGCGCCGGCAACGCAGTCTGCGGCTCCTCCGCCATCGGAACCGTCTCGCCGATCGTCCAGGCCGACAACAAGGAAAAAGGCATCTCGATCACCATCGTCAACCTGACCGGAACCGCGCTGATGATTGCCCTACCGCTTTTGGGCGCCTTCCTGTATGGCAGCGACACGCTGCGCACCTCCGCTCTGATCGGCGGCACCGTCCAATCCGTCGGCCAAGTCGTCGCAGCCGCCAAACTCGTCAATGACGATGTCGTCACCCTGGCGACCGTCTTCAAACTGATGCGCGTGCTGCTGATCATCGGCGTCGCTGTATTGTATGGGCGCATGAATATGAATGAAGGCGAGCCTTTGTTCACACGCAAGAAGCGCGCGGAAGCTGCTTCAGACGCATCGACTGCCGGAACGGGCGCGCCCGCCAGCCCGGCTACCGTCTCCTACGGCGTTCCCTGGTTCCTGACCGGCTTCGTCGTCTTCTTCCTGATCCGCAGCTTCATCGGCGTTCCCGACAGCGTCCTGGACGCTTCAAAAGCCATCAGCACCCAATTCGAAGTCGCCGCCCTCGCCGCAATCGGCATGCGCGTCAAATTCGCCGACATCATCAAAGAAGGCCCCAAAGCCATGCTGTACGGCTTGACCGTTGGTGCTGTGCAGGTTGGGATGGCTATGGTGCTGATACGCGTGTTTTTCGGATAAAAAAATGAATAACGGTCGTAATTCCTTCTCACGTTTAAAAGAGGAATTACGACCGTTAATTTTATTATGCGCTACATGGTACTACTATTATCCGTATATTTTGTCCATACATCACCTTGAGTACCAGTATAAATACCGGCCCCTCCGCTTAAATAAGCAGAACGAAAATAATTATTATAGGTTAATAAATTATCCCCTATTTGTACGCCTTCACCGATTGTTATACTTGTAAGTTGATTTTGACTTAGTGCACCGTTGCCGATAAACGTTACACCTTCCGGAATGACTATGTTTGTCAAATGATTGTTCCCAAAAGCGCTGCTGCCGATAGTTGTTACACTATCCGGGATTACAATTTCAGCCAACTGGTTATTATAGAATGCGCTAGCTCCGATACTTGAAACAGTATTCGAAATTTCTACGATGCTTAGTTGATTATTACTGAAAGAACTGTTCCCGATACTGATTACACCTTCTGGAATTATTACGCTTGTTAATTGGTTGCCGTTAAATGCTTGGCTCCCAATACTCGTTACGCCTTCAGAGATGTTTACACTCGTCAACTTATTATAATCGAATGCATTATTCCCTATAGTTGTTACGCTTCCTGGAATAGAGACCTCAGTAAGGAAATTGCCGCTAAATGCATTATTTCCGATGCTTGTTACATTTTCTCCTAACTCCAAGCTAGTTAGTTCGTTAAGACCAAATGCATACGATCCGATGCTAGTGGCACTATTGAGAAACATAACACTACTAAGATGATTATCATAGAAGGAAAAATTTTCAATACTCGTCACGCTATTTGGAATTACTAAATCTATTAATTTATTTCCGTAGAAAGCTGAATATCCAATGGCTTTCACACCTTCTGAAATAATCACGTTTGTTAACAGATTGTTTTTAAAAGCACTATTTTCAATTTTCGTTATATTTCCAGGAATTGTAACGTTTGTCAGTTGATTATTACTAAATGCATCTACACCAATCACCAACATACTATCCGGAATGACTATACTTGTTAGTTTATTGTTGCCAAAGGCACTACTTCCAATATTTACCACATTATCAGGAATAACAACATTTGTTAGCTGATTGGCATAAAAAGCTGTAGCACCAATAGTTGTTACACTATCTGGAATATACACGCTTAACAGCTGATTTTGGCTAAAAGCATTATTTCCTATACTGGTCACACCATCAGGAATAACCACACTTGTTAACATGTTATTCTGGAATGCATAGCTTTCAATATTCGTTAGGCTGTCAGGCAAAACTACACTTGTGAGTTTCTTATCACCAAGTGAAGAAATGCTTGTCACTATTCCCTTCTCATCTGATTGTAAAGTTCCAAGTATTTTAAAATCACCATAAATCCCATTTTTCATCAAACTTCCGTCGATTATTTCAGGAATTACTATGTCTAAGGCAGAACCATTATAACCCATAATTGAAACTGGTTTTGCTAATTCTATTTTTTTTACTCCCACCATTCTGGACCCATCATCAGCCGTCGCAATAACATATATGATGCCTGTTTTTACTGCGGTAACCAAACCATTGTTATCCATCACAGCTGCACCGTTTTCAGCCAATAATGACCAGGTCACACCTGTAGTATTGGGCTTATTTACTACAATTGCACTCATTTGCATCGTTTGGCCAATCGCCATTACGTCCGAATTACTGCTAATCATGATATCTGTTGACAAGGCAACATCTTCTTTAATCCACACTCCATCTTGAGTGCCGATGTATGTTCCTGCTCCGCCAACTTCGTACGCGTTCCGGAAATAATTTTGATGATTAAAAATATCACTTAATAAATCATCCCCAATCTCTACACCCTCACCGATTGTAATTCTTGTCAGCTTGTTTTCTCCAAATGCGTTCTTTCCCAAAGTTTTTACACTATTCGGAATAACTATATTTGTCAATTGATTATTATAAAACGCATTTCTGCCAATAGATGTTACATTTACCGGGATTTCGACATTTGCAAGTTCATTCGAATTGAATGCATATTCACCTATACTTGTAACCTCTTCCGGTATAACCACATTGGTCAAATTATTGACATTAAATGCTTCATTTGGGATGCTGGTCACGCCTTCGGGAATAACTACGCTGGTGAGGTTGTTATAGGCAAACGCGGATACACCGATAAAGGTTACATTATCAGGAATCTTTAAATCTGTTAACTCGTTAGCATGAAATGCCTCTTCTCCTATGCTGGTCACACTTTCAGGAATGATTACACTTGTTAACTCATTGAATCTGAACACATACGGATAAATATAAGTCGGCATAACATAATAATCGTTTATTGATGCTCCTAAGATGGCAAAATTCTCAAAATAACCCCATCCAGAGTAATCAAATTCCATTTGATTAACTTCTATCAAATCTGGAATGACAATATCCGTATCTGTTCCGCTGTATAATCTGATTGCAACACCAGTGGCAATCTTTATTTCTTTCTTGCCGATGATAGCTGAACCTTCGTCTACCGTTGCGATCACATTTACAGTTCCATTGCTTAATGCAGTCAATAATCCTGTATCATCAATCGTTGCTGACCCGGTTCCATTTTCTACTGACCAATGTATGGTTGCATCCTTCGCATCAATTGGGGAAAAATATGCATGCATCTGCAGGGAATCCAAAACCAACACACCTACAGCATCATTTTCTGCTGTAACAGTAATAGCTTCAACATGAACTACCAGATCTTTTTGTGCGTCTTTGATTATCGCTGTTACTGCGTCTACTTCCGCTTGAGTATTTTCGGCAGTAACGATATTCCGATTAACTATTTCTTGGTATATTCCCCACCTATTTTCTGTGTAGTCGGCTTCTGCTACAGCTTTCAAAGCTTCGTTGTATGCGGATAAATCGGCTGGATTAACCTTAATGGTGATAATAAGATCTTCTGCACTATTTCCTGAAGCATCTCTTGCAGTATAAGTGATTACATATGACCCTGCTTTTGAAGTATCAATAGTTGTAACTTCATTTCCTTCTTCATCAGTGATGATTGATGTTACATTAATTTCTGCATCTGCATTGTCTGTACCTGTCACCTTAGGCAATGAAAATTCTGAACTGTTTGCCAATGTTAGGTTCTTTTCACCAACATAATTCATCAAAGGTGCTTTTGAATCCTTCACTATAACGACGCGAGTTGATACTGTTTCGTTACCAGATGCATCTTTTGCAGTATAATCAACTGAATACGACCCCAAAACTGAAGTATCAACAGTACTTTTTATTGTTACTACTGGGTTATCATCAATATTATCTGTAACTATGATGCCTGCATCTTCATATGCAGTTCCAAATTCTATCGTGATTGTTTGCTCTCCTATTAACGTGATTACCGGTGCAACTCTTTCAATTACACTCAAGGCATCCTTCGCAATCCAGCCCATTTCTTGATTTCCAGACGAGATAAGAACCCATGTCACACCGTAGTCTGTGATCACTTCTTTAATCGCAGTTACTTCTTCCCCTAAATATTCAGAACTATTGCTGATGGTTGCCCAACCTTTTACGTTCCATGGTTGCGTGTTAATTCCATCGCCATTTCGGGCAATTTTTGCATCATAATTTACCGCTTGTTCTGATATGATTTTGGCATACGTTTGGACTTTCAAAGCATCTTTGGCGATCCAGCCCAATTCTTTGCCGTTCTGGGAAACAAGCGCCCAGGTCACGCCGTAGTCAGTGACTTGTTCTTTGGTGACTTCAACTGTCTGGCCTGCATAGGCTGCACTTGAATACAATGTTTGGTAGCCTTTGACTCCCCACGGTGCTGTGTTGATGGCATCCGAATCGCGGTTGACGATGGCGTCATAGCTTACCGCAGTCTCTTTAGTGATTTGTGCGTAAGTTTGAACTTTCAATGCGTCTTTCGCAATCCAACCTAGCTCTTTGCCGTTCTGGGAAACAAGCGCCCATGTGACACCGTAATCCGTTGTTTGTTCTTTTGTGACTTCAACGGTCTGGCCCGCATAAGCTGCGCTTGAAGACAGTGTTTGGTAGCCTTTGACTCCCCACGGTGCCGTGTTAATCGCATCGGAATCGCGATTGACGATGGCGTCGTAGCTTACCGCAGCCTCTTTGGTGATTTGCGCGTAGGTTTGGACTTTCAAGGCGTCTTTCGCGATCCAGCCCAATTCTTTGCCGTTCTGGGAAACAAGCGCCCAGGTTACGCCGTAGTCAGTGACTTGTTCTTTGGTGACTTCAACGGTTTGACCCACATAAGCAGCACTTGATGATAGCGTCTGGTAACCTTTGACTCCCCATGGCGCCGTGTTGATGGCGTCGGAATCACGGCTGATGGTTGCGGAATAATCCACAGCGGTTTCTTTGGTGATTTGCGCGTAGATTTGGACTTTCAGAGCGTCCTTGGCAATCCAGCCCAACTCTTCGCCGTTCAGCGAAATTTGCGCCCAGGTCACGCCGTAGTCCGTTACTTGTTCTTTTTTGACTTCAACAGTCTGTCCCACGTAAGCTGCGCTTGAAGACAGTGTTTGGTAGCCTTTGACTCCCCATGGCGCTGTGTTGATGGCGTCAGAATCGCGATTGACGGTGGCAGGATAATCCACCACGGTTTCGGAGACGACTGCCGCATAAGTCTGGACGGCCAACGCATCTTTCGCGATCCATCCCAGCACTTCACCATTCAAGGAGATTTGTGACCACGTCACGCCATAATCCGTTGTTTGTTCTTTGATGACGTCAACTGTTTTCCCGACATAAGCTGCGCTGGAAGTTATGGTTTGAAAACCTCTCGCTCCCCATGGTGCGGTATTGATTGCATCTGTTCCACGGCTGATGGTTGCAGGATAGTCCACCACGGTTTCGGAAGTGATGGCAGCATAAGTTTGGACCGTCAAAGCATCTTTCGCGATCCAGCCAAGTTCTTTCCCGTTAAGCGAAACCAATGCCCAAGTCACGCCATAATCGGTCACTTTTTCTTTCGTCACATCTACGGTTTTATTCAAAATATCTGAACTATTCCCAATATTTTGCCACCCTTCCACGTTCCAAGGCTGCGTATTGATTGCATTATCCTTCACACTAACCGTCGCAGGATAATCTACAACTGTTTCTGATATTATTTGGGAAAAGTTAGAATCCGTCGTTAAAGTGTCTTTTACAACCATAAAATATTCAGTCTCATTGTTAATATCTACAAATTTATAAACAGTTTCATACTTGACTTCACCACCTGCAGATGGCGCATAGCTACCCAACATGTCTACGAAAATCACTGCTTCTCCAACAAGATGCCCCTCAGATTCATAAAAATGGAGTCCCTCACTCTTATGTGCATTTTCGAAAGGCTCAGTTCTATATATTTTAATATTTGACGGATCAACACTTTCATCGGTTACTTCTTCGAATCTATTATAATTTGGCTCCACATAATTATCTGCATTTATGTTTCTGAATGAAAAGTAGACAGGCTCAATATCCTGTTCTTCACCAAAAGAATAATTAGTATTGGATTTTATTATCTGATTTTCAATTAGAACAACATCCTCAGCTTCTGTAGCACCCATCTGAGTTATTGTGAGGTATAGATCACCTGTATCATTTGCTGTTTTGACATAAACTTGAAAAGTACTATTTATGCCTTCCATATTAAACCACATTCCATTAACGTAACTATCTACTCCCATAGATTCATACCAATCAGAAAAGTTATATGGATTAATAACAGACTCCTGATTAATCACTTCAACAACCGTCGCTTCTTGAATATTTGCTAAATCAACAGTTAACGCGTTCCCTGCATTTGTGTCAGAAGTTCCTGATACTGCTTGTCCGTCCACTTCCTCAGCCGATACACCGGGTACATTCGCTGTTCCCAAAGCAACAACTGTGGCACCCATCACACCTAAAACTACCCATTGCGATTTGACTTTGCGCATAACTTTTCTCATTGTTCTCCTCCTGAGCTCCTCCAAAATTGTACAATAAATTATGAATATCTTACTTTTCAATTTTATCATTTTAGAATAAATATAAACATAGAGATTTTACGGATTATAGATATTTATTTTTTGTTTTTTGATGATACATATGACGATGCGTTTTATTTGGATATTAATCATCAGGCTTAAGAAATTATAAAACCTGTTAGCTTGAGTATGGGAAAAGGTAGACGGCTCATCCATCACCGGAGAGGTTGCTGCCTGATTCTATCTATTTTCGGGTAAATAAGCATGCAAATAGCCCGTCTATTCTTCCAAAAATATTGGATGAACAGACAGGCTATTTATTTTCCCTATTTGTTTATGGCACTCCGAGGTTCATCGTCCAAATAATGTAACCAAAACTTGTTCTGCGCTCATGTTCTTGATGCCGTCCGGATCGTTCAATAATGCGTTTCCGGATACATCCCACGTCATCTTGTCAAATTGAGTCAGATAAGAATAATCAGTTTTGGTGTTCGGGAATTTTCTGTACCATTCCGGATATAATGTGCTCATATACCATTTCGCTAACTGTACGGCTTTGCTGTTGCTTTCCCCTGACGGTGTCGGAGTTCCATTAATCTGTACACCAGCTGGGGAAGAGTGGATAATCACAAGACTGCCGTCCAATGCTGTACCCAGAACCATGTAGACATGGCCGGAGGAACTCAAAATATCCCCAGGTTTGTACCCGCTGATTTGAGCGCGGTAAGTATACGTTCCCCACCCACGATCTGCGAATTCCTTGGATATTTGATCTGCGTACATGACGTAGCCATCCTTATTGTTCTCACTGTTTACTGTGTTATAAATAGTCCAACCGATAAAGCCGGAACAATCCAAACCGTTATGGATTTGATACATCGTGTTATTGTAATTATAGTTCGAGCCATACCGTTGGAAGAATGAATGCCATTGCGGATTAATCCCCATCGTAATCGCTTCGACTCCGGAACCGTTATCCGCTTCGTTCCAACCGCCTCCCCAGACATAGAGCGTGTTTCCCACTGGTTCCAGTGATGTCTGTAAAAGATGCTTCAGCGTCAACTGGTTTGTTTGCGTCCAATCCCGTTTATAGAACATACGCTGGCCATCACTATACAATTTTCCCAAAATCGTATTCTGGGAAATGTATTTGCCTGTCCATAACTGCTCGGAAGCGCCATCTACTACCGCTCTGATCTGATACGTTTCTCCCGGGTTCAGATCCTTCTCGTTGAAACTAAGATTCGACCACAAACCTTCGCCCGTTTGCGATACCGCTAATTCAATTCTGTGTCCACTTGTTGTGGATTGAAGATAACCGGAAATTTTGTCACTAGCTGCCTTAGCCCTTGTGTCATTTATATAAGTTGCATAGCTGATTTGCGAGGTCAATTGGATGTTGGTGGACTCCGATTGCCATGCTGAACCAAATTGTGTCGCAACTCCTCCGAAGTCCTTTTGAAGTGCAGATTTCGCAATCCAACCTAATTCTTTGCCATCCAAGGAAATCAACGCCCAAGTCACGCCATAATCCATTACTTTTTCCTGACTGATCGTTACTGTCTTGCCTAAATAGTTTGCGCTTAAGCCCAACGTTCTGAAGCCCTTCGCTCCCCATGGCTGTGTGTTGATGGCATCTGTTCCTCTTACGATTAACGCAACATAATCCACTTCTGTCGTCGCTGTGACTTGTGAGTAGCTACCTTGAGTTAAAGCATCCTTCGCGATCCACCCCAGCACTTCGCTGTTTAATGAAATTTGTGCCCACGTCACGCCGTAATCCATTACCTGTTCTTTGGTTACTTCCACTGTTTTTCCGACATACACTGCGCTAGAGGCGATGGTTTGGTAACCTCTCGCTCCCCACGGCGCTGTGTTGATGGCGTCCGTTCCGCGGCTGATGGTCGCTGGGTAATCCACGGCAGTTTCTTTTGTGATTTGTGCGTAGGTTTGGATTGTCAAAGCGTTCTTGGCAATCCAGCCTAAAATTTCACCGTTCAATGAGATTTGTGCCCAGGTCACGCCATAATCCGTTACCTGTTCCTTGGTTACATCCACTGATTTTCCGACATAATCTGCGCTTGAGCCGATGGTTTGATAGCCTCTCGCTCCCCACGGTGCAGTATTGATGGCGTCCGTTCCGCGGCTGATGGTTGCTGGGTAATCCACAGATGTTTCGTTTGTGATTTGTGCGTAGGTTTGGACTTTCAAAGCGTCCTTGGCGATCCAGCCTAATTCCTTGCCGTCAAGTGAAACCAGTGCCCAAGTCACTCCATAATCCGTTACCTGTTCCTTAGTTACATCCACTGTTTTCCCGACATAATTTGCGCTTGAGCCAATGGTTTGATAGCCTTTCGCTCCCCACGGTGCCGTGTTGATGGCATCGGTTACGCGGCTGATCGTTGCCGCGTAATCCACGGCTGTTTCCGATAAGATTTTGGCGTAGTTTTGGACAGTCAAAGCGTTCTTGGCGATCCAGCCTATTTCTTGGCCGTCTTTAGAAATCAAAGCCCAAGTCACGCCATTATCCGCCACCTGTTCTTGACTGACCGAAACAGCCGCATTCAAATAATCCGCGCTGTACCCGATTGTTTCGTACCCTTCCGTTCCCCACGGCTTCGTATTGATACCATCTGTTCCGCGGCTGATGATTGCCTCATAATCCACAGCTGTTGTAGATAATATTTTCACAAAAACAGCTTCTGTTGCGGTCACACCGTCCAGCTCTGCCGCTACTGCTTGTGGTACGTTCATTGTTCCTAACGCAACAACCGTCGCACCCATGACACCCAAAACTACCCATTGCGATCTCACCTTGTGCATTACATTTCCCATTGTTCTCCTCCTGAGCGTATCCAAAATTATACGATAGATTATGAATATCTTACCCTTCAATTTTATCATTCTTTAACAAATATAAATAAAGAAATTTTTTAAGCTCGCTTCTTCTCACAACAAAAAGGATTGCGAAAAAAAGCAACGGCTCTAGCTCTTAATATATCCGAGCTAAAGCCGTTGTGTATTTTTTTATTCGTCCAGTGTGTTTCCGAGTGACATTCGCTTATTGTGGAAGTGAATCCACTACAAATGTTGACGTTGATACTCTACCGAAATAATCAACAGCAGTTAACGTATATGTCCCATTTTTCGTGAAAGTCATCATTTCCATGAAATCTGAGTCCACATTGGCTGACATGTTTTCCGTCGTACCATCTGGACGCGTGACTGAAACGATACCCACATCATCAATAGCCATTAGGCGATATGTCACCGAATCAGCCGTTCTTGATTCTTCCATTGCGTAGACATCAGGAGCGAATGCGTCAATGTTGAATGTCGGGATAGACAAGTAGGTTACATTGCCTGATTTATCGTAGGCAATCACATCGCTGTATCCGTTTCTCGTTACATTGAATGAGAACTCGTTGCTTGTTATCGTCGTCCCATCAGGGGCGATGGCATGGTCAAAGTCGCTTTCTGGAATGCTTACGTAAACTGTAATGGATTGTTCTTGTGTTGGATTCGGATTGCTTACCGTGTAAGTAATTTTTGGTCCTACTTTATCAACAAAGCCATCAATCTGGGTAACCTCATAGGTTGCGACTGCTTCGTTTCCGCTATTGTCGGTAACCTTGAATGTATACGTTCCATTTTGATAGAACGTGTATTCGGATGGCCCCCATCCATAGGTTGTCGTTCCGTCATGTGAAACAAAGGTAGCAATCCCACCATCTTCAACGATAGTAACCCTAAGGACAAGCTCTTCTGCTGCATTAGTCGTACGCGAAGGCGTAAAGAAAATGAGTGGCGCATGATTGTCTTCCGTTTTGACTGGAACGACTTTCACGTTGAAGATGTCAATGTTGATAGACTCGACATTCCCGGATTTATCGACTGCTTGGATAGTGTACGTTCCAGGTTTTATTACCGTGAAGTGATATTCACTGTCATTGATGATCGTATAACCGTCTTCTGCGATAATATAAGCTACTGCATCATTATCTGTTGCATGAACTGTAACATCAACTGCATCCACATTTGATTCGGTTGTGCTCACTTCGTAGCTCAATTCTGTGAAAGTCCCATTCGGCACCGGTGCTAGAATGTTGGTAATGTCCACACCTTCATAGGCTATGTTTCCGTTCACATCAGTGATGGTCACATGATAATAGCCATTTTTGCTTACGACGAAGTTTGCAATATCACTGGTTACAACTGTCTCATCTGGTAAAGTGATTGATGCGACACCGACATTGTCGGTTGCGACAACAGTAAAAATAATCGGTCCAATAGTTGGAGAAGTGTTCAAAATCAATTGCGCTTGAGGATTTTCCACATCAACATAAACCGGTTCTTCTACGTCTTCCACAACTTCTTTAGTACCATAAACAACTACTTGTTTGACTGGTACTACGGTGATTCTTGCAGATACTTTTTCTTCACTAGTTTTTACACCGTTAACATAAGTTACGTTATAAGTTGTTTCTTTAACACCTTCGACACCTTCAGAAATCACTTCAACAGTACCTACTAATTTAGTATCGTCATAACTAAACTCACGCTCGTAAGCAACAGGAGTAGATACTACTTCTTGTTTAACTTCGATTGTTTGTGCGCCAACTACGACTACTTTGTTAACAGGTGCTTTCGTTACTACTTCAGATGCTACTGTACGGGAAACTTCTTCACCGTTATTGTATGTTACTGTATACGAAATTTCTTTCGTTCCAGTTTGGCCTTGAGTTTCTACTACTTCTGTACCCTCAACTAAGGTGTTGTCATATTTCGTGACTGTTTGATATGCTATATCTTCTATTTCGGTAATAGTTCCAGTTGTTTCAATAGCTTTTGTCCCCACTGTGATCACTTTATTTACAGGAGCTACGGTTACTTCTTCTGCTACTGCAGTTTCACTAATTTTTTGTCCTTTAACATAAGTTACTTCATAAGTAGTTACTTTTGTTCCGTTTTGTCCTTCGGTTGTTACCACTGATGAATCTGTATAAGCTGACTCGTCATTTTGGTAGACTGTTCCAAATGAAATTTCTGTTTCCCGTACTTCTTGCTTAACTTCTTTTGTTCCCACTCGAATAATTTGGTTAACAGATTCAGTTTCTACTGTATTTCCTATTTGTACTTTTTCACCAATTACTCCATCAGTAGTTTTTTGAGTATAAGTCTTAACGACTATACCATCTTGGCCTACTTGATCTATTACTGTTTCACCAACCATCAAAGAGTCGTCCTCAACAGTTACAATTTTATAAGGCGCTGTAGTTGTTTCTTCAAATGTATTTGTTACTACAGTTACTACTTTTTGTGTTCCTATGACTACTACTTCAGTTGTAGGCGCAATTACAAACCATTCTTCACCTCTTACACTTGATACTTGGATACCATTTTCAGTTGTTACTGTGATTGGTACTACGATCATACCGTAATCCCCTTGTTTTTCTACATAGGTAGTACCTTCAGGAAGTGATCCATCATACCGTGTGATAATTTCGTAAGGAATTTGGATGTTTAGAGAGTCTACACGCACTGTTACCACTTTTTCAGGTGTTACTTCTACTGTTTCAACACGTTCAGGTTCGATTACTTCTTCATAAGCCTCTGATACTAGTTGTTTTTCTTCTGTAAATTCGCCTGTTTCATTCCCTTCAGCGTCCAATACTGGTACTTGAATAGTTACATATACGGCTTCTACATGCAATATTACCGCAGGAATCACTACATCTTTGGTTATGGCAGGAATAACGTTTGTTACTTCTTCGCCAATGAATGTATATTCAGAATCAGGAGCCATTGTGATTTCTTCATACGTTTCACCGTCTACAACAACTTCTTCCGTTTGTTCATTCAGGCAAGCTTTCGCAACCCAACCTAATTCCTTTCCGTTCATCGAAACTAAGACCCAGGTTACGCCATAATCAGTAATCTGCTCTTTGCTTACTTTTACGGTTTTGCCAAGGTAATCCGCACTGGAACCGACTGTTTGATAGCTTTTTGTTCCCCACGGTGCTGTGTTGATGGCATCCGTTCCGCGGGTGATCGTTGCTTGGTAATCAACTTCAGTTTCTGCTACGATTTTTGCATAGGTTTGGACAGTCAAAGCATCTTTCGCGATCCAACCCAGAACTTCGCCGTTCAACGAAATTTGTGCCCACGTCACGCCATAGTCTGTCACTTGTTCTTTGGTGACTTCGACTGTTTGATCACTGTAGTCTGCACTTGATGCAAGCGTTTGGTAACCTTTCGTTCCCCACGGTGCTGTGTTGATGGCATCCGTAGCACGGCTGATTGTTGCGGAATATTCCACTGCTGTTTCTTCTGTTATTTGGGCATAGGTTTGGATTTTCAAAGCATCTTTCGCAATCCAGCCCAATACTTCGCCATTCAGGGAGACTTGTGCCCACGTTACGCCATAATCCGTTTCTTGTTCCTTTGTGACTTCAACCGTTTGGCCAACGTAAGCTGCACTGGTCGCAAGCGTTTGGTAGCCTTTCGTGCCCCATGGAGCCGTGTTGATGGCATCGTAATCACGAGCGATCGTTGCCGAATAAGCGACTGCTGTTTCTTTTGTGACTTGCGCGTAGCTCTGCGCTGTCAAAGCCTCTTTCGCGATCCAGCCTAAAGATTCACCGTTTAAGGAGATTTGTGCCCAGGTCACGCCGTAATCGGTCGTTTGTTCCTTCGTTACTTCGACTGTTTGGCCAGCATAAGCTGCACTTGTTGAAATCGTTTGGTAGCCTTTCGTACCCCATGGCGCTGTGTTGATGGCATCTGTATCACGGCTGATGACGGCAGGATACTCGACTGCTGTTTCGGAAACGATAGCCGCATAGGTTTGCGTGGTCAAGGCATCTTTGGCAATCCAGCCGAGTTCTTTCCCATCCAGTGAAACCAAGGCCCAGGTTACGCCGTAGTCAGTCACCTGTTCTTTAGTGACCTCTACGGCTTTACCTGCAAAGTCCGCGCTCGATGCGATAGTCTGATAACCGCGTATGCCCCAAGGAGATGTATTGATCGCATCCGTGTCACGGCTGATTGTGGCAGGATATTCGACTGCCGTTTCGGAAACGATAGCTGCATAAGTTTGCGCAGTCAATGCATCTTTTGCGATCCAACCGAGTTCTTTCCCATTCATAGAAACCAAAGCCCAGGTCACGCCATAATCCGTCACTTGCTCTTTTATTACGTCCACGGTTCTACCCACATAATATGCGCTCAATCCGATCGTTTGATAGCCTTGTATTCCCCACGGTGCGGTATTGATCGCATCCGTATCTCGGCTGATGACAGCGGGGTATTCGACGTCTATCGTGGACAAAATGGTTGCGTAATCCACTTCTTCGGCAGCAGGTACTTCTTCAGATACTTCGCTTGGAGTCTGTGGTTCAGCAAATTCAGAAATCACAGCTTGTGTTGCCGAATTAGTGCTGTCTTCGGACTCTTGGGAATTCGTTTGAACCGCATTTTCAGAAGCTCCCAATACTACGGAACCTGCCCCTGACTCACTTCCGGCAACACTTTCTGATGCTGTTGCCCCCTCAATCTCATCCGCTGATATTTGTGGGACATCAACAGCGCCTAAAGCAATGACCGTGGCACCCATTATCCCCAAAACTGCCCATTGCGATTTGACCTTGCGCAATACTTTTCTCATTATTCTCCTCCTCGTATTAAAAGAATATTTGTGATATAAATATTATTCATTTCACTTTTAAATAATATCATTTTTAGTTAAATTTAAGAATATTTATTTT
>MUZD01000029.1 GCA_002155105.1 Sedimentibacter sp. SX930
ATACCGGCGGCCGGGGTCGAACCGGCACGCCCTTGCGGGCACTGGATTTTGAGTCCAGCGCGTCTGCCAATTCCGCCACGCCGGCATGATATGAAGAATGCAATTTTCCATCTTACTCATGGAAAGGCGGTAACCGGATTTGAACCGGTGATAGAGGTTTTGCAGACCTGTGCCTTACCACTTGGCTATACCGCCGAGGTGTTACTATTTAAAAAAACTGGGCTAGCTGGATTCGAACCAACGAATGACAGAGTCAAAGTCTGTTGCCTTACCGCTTGGCGATAGCCCAATAAGAGGGCGACTGATGGGAATTGAACCCACGAATGCCGGATCCACAAACCGGTGCGTTAACCACTTCGCCACAATCGCCATAATATAATGTTGATACAGGGGTAGTAGGACTTGAACCCACACCGACGGTTTTGGAGACCGTTGTTCTACCTTTAAACTATACCCCTATTCAGAGTAAGCTTTTAAAAAATGGAGGGAGGCAGATTCGAACTGCCGAACCCGAAAGAGCGGATTTACAGTCCGCCGCGTTTAGCCACTTCGCTATCCCTCCATCATATAAAAAATGGTCCGAGACGGATTCGAACCGCCGACACCTTGAGCTTCAATCAAGTGCTCTACCAACTGAGCTATCAGACCAAAATA
>MUZD01000014.1 GCA_002155105.1 Sedimentibacter sp. SX930
CATGATTGAATTATTTGAGGCCCCCGGGCACGGTCGCGTGTTGGGAGAGGTTACGACGAAGCAGAAGGAATTATACGAGGCGTTAGGCGTTGCCCTTCCCTCGTTATAAATTCCGGGAATTCAGGTTACAAACCTAGGCTGAAATTTAATAAGGTTTCACTGATTTCATCTTCAATGATCCCGGCATAACGTTTCATGATCTCTTCGTTACTGGAACCAAATATTTCCATGAGTGTCGCCGCGTCTTTGGTCTTCTTGCAATAGCGATAGTCGAATGACTGACGCAGCATAAGCCTGCCGATACCGCCTCTTCCTAACAACTTAGCGACCTTTTGAAATATCTGATTGACTACATTGACTTCTAAATGGCTACCTTTGTTACTCGGAAATAAATCATCCGCTGGCTCTTGGTCCTTTGTGTATTCCTGGATCAATTCCTGTAAACTACTCAAATACAAAGTGCGCGTCTTTCCGGGCTTCTTTTCTACAATATGTGGGTTTTTTAGGAATAAATTCTTTTTTCTTAATTTAACAATATTTGTGTTAACACGGGCAGGAAAACAACGGGTTGAAAAACGTCTGAAATCATACATTTTTTGAATATATTTATTTCACCTCACCTACATAAGGAGGTATTGAGTATGAGAAAAGATATTCGAGAAGAAGGAGGTTCTACATTATGAACACCATCAAACCAAACTACGCACTAAAGGCACTTCAATATGGCTGTAGTTCCTATTCCCATTCTTCCCTCAAAAGCCCATAAACTATGTGATCTACATAATGGTCGTACAGACACTCTGCTTGTCTAAATATGCCTTCCTCTGTAAAGCCAAAACGTTCCGGGAGCGCTCTACTTTTCATTTTCAGTTGCGACGCATACTTCGATTCTATTAAGTCCTAGTTCTTTAAACCCATAGTCAATAACAGCCTTAAGAGCTCTGGACATAATTCCCTTACCTTGAAAATTTTCGCCGATCCAATAACCAACAACACCGCTTTTATTCCCTTTATTAAAGGCATTAAATCCTATTGTGCCCGCTATTTTTCCTTTATAAATAATGGCGAAAGATTTTAGGTAGCCACCATCTTCCGCCATTATTTTTAATCTTGTTCTGATGTATTGAGTGATATTCTCTAAACTCTCAATTTGATCGAGCCAACCGAGCCATTTTCTTAAATGTTCTTTGGAATGAATGGTCAAATTGTAGAACTCCTCGGCGTCGCCTTCATCGAACATTCTCAAAGAAACCTCTTCATCAATCCTATATGCTAACATTCTTCCCTCCCCCTCTACCGATATGGCTTGAATATAGCATCATTCCATACCAGTAATCATAAATGTCCTTACAAAAACCTTGTCCATACGAGGTTTGCAGGGCAATAAACCGTAAAACTGTCTTCAGGGATATGCAGTTCCTGGCTGATGACTTCCCTGAATTGTTCTACTGGCATTCCCAGCCACAATCGATAACTATTTTTTCCGTATGTGTTCCAGATAGCCAGTTCCGCTAAATGAGGGTAATCCTCAATTTCAGGCCGCGGAATTTTTTTAAAAGTTACGATATAATCGAAGCTTGTTTTTTCTATTGGAAATACTTTGACTTTGAAATTTTCCAAAGGAACCTCAAGCTCCTTATGAATTAAATGAATGATATCTTCAGCATTCATTGCTACATTTCCTTTGAATGAATGAGCTCCAAATTTTTCCCAATGTGTAAGCTTTCGAAAGACTTCAAACCACCGTATGTCTGTATAATGTTCCGGATCAAACGTGATAATGGCATTGAAACTGGACGTTGGAGATAAATACTTCTTTGATTGTTGCCAAGAATAGCCCAATATCCCTACGATGATCACCAATATTAAAATCTTATCCAATTTGGTTCCTCCCTTTTGTAACCCTCAGCAATTATCTACACTTGCAATAAGTATGCTTTCAAAAATATCGCAATTTCAGCTAGATAGTCTTACGATTTTGGTACACTGCAGTCGCTAAACCATTTTCTTCCGCCAACTGATTGTAATGCTTTTCCAGGTACTCCTTAGCAGCTTGAGCTCCCTTTTGGCTGAAAAGTAAGGTTCCATCGTGTTTTTCGGTATGGCTTCTTCGGATATTTGTCACCTTCAATTAAACAATTCACCAGCACAGCATTGTTCTCTATTGCCTCTTTGAAATCAGAATGGTAGTCGAGATTGTGATCTTTAGACATTTTATTTCTCTTCTCAGTAACAAGTCCTTATATTATCCCTTTTTGAAGTGCACAATTATTTCTTCTTTGTTATCATTGTTTTACTCAATGGGGAAAATATACTTTGAGAATTGCCTTAATAAAACCATGTGTCACTCCTATTTTTTAACAAATCTGCATAAGAATCGTTCTCACTTATTCCTTCAGATTTTCTCTTTTATACTTGCCCTCTCTTTTAATAATCTGAGTAACTGCAAACCATCTGACTGAAAGGAACCTATTTTTTTAGGAAGTTTAAAAGGAATAAGGTTAATCACAAGCATGACTAAATTCAGATCGGCAACCCCCGCTAGAAGAGTGCGCGTCCAACCCTCAAATTCTAAACGAAGCAGCAGTACGGTTACTCCCATGAGGAATAGGTTCATCAATGGGCCACCTAAGAGACATAAAAATCGTTGCAATTTGTCCATTACGCCATCCCATTTGCAACACCCGAAGTACGCCCATTGAAGATGAAAATGGAATCTTCCGACCTGAAAATCCTCCCGGTTATCTTCCCCGCTGCTTCCTAAGTAGATATGGGGGTTCGACTTGGATGTCAGCACCACTCCAATACCATGTCCAACTTCGTGTAGCAGCAAGGTAACTGGTATTACCAGAGTAAAGAAAACGAGTTGTATCATACTAAACTACCTTCTTCCATTCTAATTCTATATAACATGTTTGCCTCCCTGATCAATAGGTACTTTGGAATAAATGGAACTGGCCATATTGTCATTGTTTTTATCATCGTTCTTTTTCTGATTGTCTCGAGTACTCATTCTCACACCTTCTTTCTTTTCGAATTAGGTGGATCTATTCGATCGCAATATTCCATTGCTCTCTTGATAACTTAACTGGATTTCCCACTATTTTTATTTTTCCCGCTTTTCCACATCAAAATAACAATCAGGGCGATATATCCGATTGAAATACAATAAAATAGTGGCTCATTCAGTCTATCTCTTATACCAATCAGTACTAGCATGCTACCAGCCAACAAGGGAATGTATCTATAAAAGTCTCTTTTCATTTTTTTCTCCTATTCATAATAATCCTAAGAAGTGGTTGTTTAATGGGTAATTAGAGCCGTAAAATGATTGCTTCTCTCTGGTTATAATTGTAGGATCACTCGGATATTCGGCAGCTCCTATCAGTGAAGTACAAGCTAATACGTATACATTAAGTTTGTGCTTTTTCACAATCAGGAAAAGCCTCATTTGCGCACTCGTATAAATATGTTTTTTTTAAGACATTTTTTATGTTACTATTGTAACAAATAATTTATTCTTTCTATAGTTAGAGATTCAGAAAAGAGGAAATGTCATAGAGTTTTTCAGAAAAATATGGCGATTTTTAGATTGTTGGAATACAATAACCGGTTATTTAATAGGCGGCGTTTGGCTTTTATTTAATGGACATTTCTACAACAATGGCATGGTAGACATTAGATATGTTTACTTCTTTAATATCAGTGGCATACTAATGCTTGTTGTTGTGGCCCTAAAAATTTTAGAAAAGGTCTTTAAAAAAAAGAAAGAAAATGCGTAATAATAGGGACCTACTAAACTACGCCATTGGAAATTCCCATCCCAGCCAACCCAAACAATTCGACAAAAAGTACACGTCAGCAACATAGAACGGTTTAAAGTTACTTGTATAATAACTATAGAGATAAGGGGGCGAATCGATATGGACGATACTATACCACCCTACGTTGATTTTCCTGAGTATAACGAATTCTCCCAAAGTTACTTGTGGCCTGTTACCGTGAAGTACAAAGGACAGCCTGAGATTCATTTTTCTGTTTCAAAGTCGGACACGATCAGTGCTTTTCACTCAATCGAGAACGGTTCCGAAGAACCTATTCTGATCGGCGGCCGTTCTTTTGAAAGAAAAAATTTAGACTTTATGGCGTTTGAAGGCCGCACTTATACTTCTTCCAACTGATGGGCCTTTATCCAATAACTTGTGAACTTGTGAATTTGATAACAAGAATAAAAAGAAAGAAGAGAGAAAATGAATCCTAGTCAACGTTTCTCAATATTTAGTGCGCAAAGCTCATTTGCAATATTGCTTCTTCCTCTAATCAGCGGGGTCTTTTCTTATTCGTACTTGCCTGACCGAATCGCCATTCACATTAACGAACTGGGACAAGCGGACAACTATCTCTCAAAGTTGGCATTCTTAATCGGGCTTCCTGTTGCAGGCTTGCTTTTTCAACTTTACAGAGTGGTGTGCTGCAAGAAAAAAGATCCAACAATGACTGTTTTTGGCGGGAACAGAACCAGTTCTAGTATCCTGTTATTCCCGATTTTCTTTGACATAGCCTATTTTTCTGCAGTTTTTTATAATTTGAGTGTTTGATTGGATAGTTGAAATGGAGTAATGTCCTTGCGTTTACAAACGATGCTTTGTCAGTTTTAGGTGGCTATGCTATGTATACATATGCATTTGTAGGTTATTTAGACCATGAAACAGAAGTAATTTTCCGAGGATTATGGAAGGATTTAAGCGAACAGAATATTAGTCACTATGGCGTGGAAACCAAAGGAAAAAGGCCTCACATCACTGTTGCTGATTATGATGCTTTAGATATAAATAGATTTATACAATCAGCAGACGCATTCTATGATAATAAGGAAAAGGTAGATTTGACTTTGAATATATTAGGAACTTTTATCAGTACAGGAACTTTATTCATTGCTCCGACTTTATCAACTGAATTACTTGATTTTCATAGCAGCCATCACGATTACTTTAGAACATTCAACAAGAATGAAACTTCCTTGTATCTTCCTAGCAAATGGAGTCCTCATTGCACCATCGCAAGTAGATTAGCTGAAGATAAAATGGATCAAGCATTTAGCTATTGTAGGAAAAATATAGACAAAATATACGGTACATTAAGTGAAATTGCTCTAATAGAACTTAAACTTAATAATGATGGTATGGTAATAGAAGATACCGTTATTTTTTCCAAGGAACTAAAATAATTCAAAATAAATTTTTCCCAGATGTATTAAAAGGACCTTTCTAAGAATATCGCTTAAACAGCGGTATGTTATTAACACTTTAGGACGTTTAAGGCAAAAGAAGTTCCTTCTTAATTCGATATACAGTATCCCTGGTTACGTCCGTTTCTTCCGCAATCTTCTTGATGGGTTCTCCCTTTTTCAGCTTATTCACAATCACGTTGTATGTCATACGGTCACGGGGGTTTTTGGCATCAGCCGCATACTTCACCGGACGGCCCTTGTAGTGGCCCTTCTTCTTAGCGATCTCAATCCCTTGGCGTTGCTTACGCTTAATTTCTTCCCGTTCATTTTGGGCGGTCCATGAAAGCAACTGCACGATCATGTTCCATATCAGCTTCTGCAAATTTGGGTCTCCTAAATCATGGGTAAGAATGGGTAAATTCAATACGATTAAACCAATTTCCATACTATCAAGCATCTGCCCCATCTGAACGTTATCATCATAGTTTCGACCTAGTCGATCCAATGACTCCACAATCAAGACATCTTTCTCTCGCAGGAAGCTCAAGGCCTTCTGTAGTTCCTCCCGATCTGTCATACTCTTTCCGGACATTTTCTCCTCAAAGATTTTCTCTGGCCCTGCTTTTTTGAGGGCCTCGATCTGTCGGTCCAAATTCTGATCTGTGGTGGACACATGCGCATATCCAATTTTCATGTGTTTTTACCCTTCCCCGCTCTTGATTTATTCTACACTTGTAATCCACTGAGTATTGCGAACAGATTGAGCCACCTGTGCGGATGATTGAGCCAGCGAGTGCGATAAATAGAGCCATCCAATGCGAAAGAGAAAGCCACTGATATTATTTTACCAGTGGCTGCTTTTTATTTTTCTAATTGACTATCTATAATGTCAATCGCTAGTTTAACCATTTCATCTGCGGAGGGCTCATCATCATCTATTAGATAGAAAGGAAGTAATTTCCCCACAATTTCTAACCTGACATCTTCCGGCAAGTACCGATGGAAAAAGTAGCGGGCAATACGATCGAGAATAGCGTCCGCAACGAGCGCTTCACCGAGCTTTTCATACCATCCTTCAGGTGCCGTTTGTGAGCAGAATATCGTTGAAGTGGTTTTTAAACGGGACTCAATGATCTCGAACAGAGTTAGTGTATGTTCTTCAGGGAGAGCCGCCAATAGCCACTCATCAATGATGAATAATTCCACTTTCTTGTATTTCTTAATCAGCTTGCGGAAGCTACCGTCTGCTTCGTTTTTAGCGGCAATAAATTCATCTAAGAGCTCTGGAAGACGGACGTATTTTACGTTGTATGGGTGAACCTGAACAAATTTTAGAGTTGGAAGAAACGTTGCTAGCTCGCTATCCCGATCTGTCTATTGCCATATCTTATCCCTATTATTTAGAAATTATGGCGAAAGGGATTCAAAAAGGCCGAGCTGTTGAAAAGCTGGCGCAGCACTATGGGATTGCCATGGATGATACGATTTGCTTTCGGAGACAATTTCAATGATTTAGACATGTTGAAAGCCGTTGGACAGGGCTATGTCATGGCTAACGGCACAAAAGAAGTCCAAAAAGATATTGGTATAGTCACGGCTGATCATAATCATGACGGAATTGCTGTAGTTTTAGAAAAGTTGTTTAGGAATGGGGACCATTCCTTTTTTTGTTTAAAATGACATAAGTCATTAGCACAGATGAGAAACCACACTTACAAGCGTTTACAACATTGATTATACTTATTTTGAAAATATATCATTAGGAGGATTATGATGAAAAAAAGTTACCATTACTTATTTATTAGTGGCTTAGTTCTAGGTGGTGTTATGTCAAACACACATGTGGTACAAGCCGAGGAATTTGCTGCGGCCACAACTAGTGAAGTTGTCACGGACACTTCAATACCGAGTAATCAACAGGTGACAGAAGCAGAGGCGGTTTCTGTACCACCAACAACTGCTATTGCTACTGAAAGTGCTTATGAAGAAGAACCTGTGTCAACAGAGTCTACTGGTACGGTAATGACAACAAGCAGTTTAATAAGTGATGCCACTAATCGAACAATAGCAGCAAATGAAGCAGAGGAGGTTTCTATACCACCAACAACTGCTATTGCTACTGAAAGTGCTTATGAGGAAGAACCTGTGTCAACAGAGTCTACTAGTACGGTAATGACAACAAGCAGTTTAATAAGTGAGGCCACTAATCGAACAATAGCAGCAAATGCTACTAATACCTCATCTACCTCATCGGATTCGGCGAACTTTGAGACAAACTTAGAGTTTTCAGATGTCACCGAAAAAGAAGGTTGGCAAGCAGTAAATGATGGGCTTTATAGTAACTCTATAGATAAAGGCGATCATTTTTTATATTCGCAGACAACAGGGGAAGATTTTGTTTATAGTGCAGATATCACATTCTTAAAGGATCAGGGTGCTGGTGCGCTTATTTTTAGAGGAGACCAAAATACTGACGTAAAGAATGCCTACGCGGTTAATCTAGATGCTAGTAATCATAAAGCTAAAATGTGGCGTTGGGATGATAATCAAGATTATCAATTAATTGATGAAAAAGATATCGTACCGACAGAAGATAAAAAATATCATTTAAAAGTTGTTGCTTTAGATACTTGGCTGTCTTATTATATCAACGATCAACTGATTGCTAGTACAGGGGATTATATTCTTCAAAGAGATGATAAGGGACAAGATACATTTATTCAAGAGGGCTACTTAGGCTTGCTTAACTGGAATGGAGAAATGATTTTCCAAAATGTTAGGTATACCCCTCTTACGGATGACTCGTCGCCCATCATTGAAGATATTGTTGTGACATCTGATGGGACTGTCGAAGCGAAAGGACAATTTTTTGAAGAAGAGCCAGCGCATATTCAGTATGTCAAACATGATGCGGACCACATCTCTATTAAAGTATCTCCAAAATCTACTGCAGCCCAAATTACTATTAAGGATGCTAATGGCACAATCTATTCAGACTTTTCAGATATTCCTTTGAACGTTGGCGCTAACTATCTGACAGTGAATAGTCAAGTAGTTCAACCAGATGGCACGGTGGCAGAGGTTTCCTATCAGTTGAATGTACATCGTCGTCAAAGTGATGATATTTATTACAATGAATTATTTAGAGATCAATTCCATTATTCTGTCGAGGATGGGTGGGGAAATGATCCGAATGGTTTGGTCTATTATAATGGTACTTATCATTTCTTCTATCAATTTTATGATGATAACAAATGGGGACCAATGCATTGGGAGCATGCAACTAGTAAAGACTTAATCACCTGGGAAGAGCAGCCGATTGCTTTTTATCCTGATGCCAATGGGACCATGTTTTCAGGAGCGATGGTTATTGACGAGAAGAATACCTCAGGTCTATTCCCAGATGGACAAGGTGGTCTAGTAGCACTAATTACAGCTAACGGTAATGGTCAACGGATAAAATTAGCCTATAGTACGGACGAAGGCAAGACGTGGACAAAATCTGATAAAATAGCCGCTGATTGGAGTGACGATCCTTTACAGTCTAAAGATTTTCGAGATCCGAAAGTTTTTCTATGGGAAAATCAATGGTTTATGGTGATTGCAGGCGGACCACTTAGAATTTATTCGTCAGACAATCTTTTAGATTGGAAAGTAGAGTCAACATATGCTGATTTACATACAGAATGCCCTGATTTATATCCTATTGAAACAGAATCTGGCGAACTGAAATGGGTATTATCTAGAGGTGGTCGTTCCTATAAGGTTGGTGATTTTAAACAAGTTGATAATAAGTGGGCATATATTCCCGATGCTGATTATCTTAAAGAAGATGGTGTGATGAATTTTGGGAAAGATTCTTATGCAGCAATGACCTACTATCTTCAAGATTTTGGAACAGCAACTAATCCTACTATTCCACAATTGACAGAAATCAACTGGATGAACACATGGGATTATTGTAATTTAGTTGGAGATGCTTTGGGACAAGCATTTAATGGAACATATAATCTAAACCTAAATTTAGGTCTCAAAAAAGATGGCTCTAAGTATGTTCTTACGCAAACTCCAATTCAGGCATATGAAGGCTTGAGACTTTTAGATGAGTCTATTGTCAAACAAAATGTTTTAGTTGCACAAGATAATCAATTGTTCGCAGACTTTAAAGGAGATGTTTACGAGATTGTCTCTACCTTTAGACCATCGGCAGATACTAAAAAAGTAGGCTTTAATTTACGTGTTGGAGACGGGGAACAGACCAAAGTTTATTATGATTTAGAAACAGAGAAATTGGTTCTTGATCGTAGTCAATCAGGTGTTATTTTAAATAATGCCTTTGCCGAAATAAATAGTCAAACAGTAAAACGTCATGATGATGGCAGTATTGAATTGCACATTTTCGTTGATAGAGCTAGTGTAGAAGTATTTGCTCAAGGCAATACAGTAGCTGGAGCAAATCAAATTTTCCCAGCACCAACCAGTAATGGATTGAGTGTGTTGATAGAGGGAGCAGCAGCCGAAGCAGAGATTGCTTTGTATCCTTTAAACAGTATTTGGTCTGAAAAACAGGTAGTTACGGATCCGATAGATATTATCTCTCTATCTAAAGCAACAAATCGTTTAAATATTGGGGATGAACTTGAGTTGAAAGCTTATATCATGCCAGGAGATGTAGCACAAGATGTGATATGGACAGTAGATGATGCAAGCTTAGTGCAATTACAAGCGCAAGGAAATAGAGTGGTTCTCAGAGGACTAAAATCTGGTCGGGCTACTGTAATAGTAACTTCTCAATCAGACCCAACATTATCAAAAACATTCACAGTTAACATATTAGAAGATCAGTTTAAGACTAATCTAGATGATTTGGTAGCTGTTTCTGGTGATTGGTATAGAGATGGAGAATCTTTAATTGTCTCTAATACAGGAGCCAACGATTACTACATGACTTCTCAACCGGTAGCTGAAAGTGATTATAGCTTAGACTTAGATGTTAAATATGAAAGAGGCCTTGTTAATATTTTCTTTGCATCAGAAAATAAAGATCCTCGTATGGCTTATTCACTTCAATTTGGTGGCAATGATCAAATCAGGCTTTATCGATTTATGGGTGACACTATTGCTGAGGCACCTATGGCTTCTCCAATTAATGACAATAAATTACATCATGTGAAATTAGTCAAATCTGGAGAAAATTTAAGTGTTCTTGTTGATGAAGTTGAGTATATATCTTACACGTTTGATCAGTTAGAGCCATTTTATCAAGAGGCACCTTATGTTGGCGTAGGACTTTGGGATGGAGAAATAGCAATTCAAAATCTGCTGATTACTTATGCAAAAGATGCAGAAAGTAATGATAACTCTCCTATAGTAGACACATCTAATGAAGCTCCTCAACTACCTACTGATAATGCGCCTCAAGTGCCTGCTGTGCCAACTGCAACTACTTCTCAGGGTACTGTTTCACCAGTATCAGAAAATAATTCTATAACACATGGTACTGAGATTCTAGCGCATTCAAATAGTTTAGATGTTGAAAATAACAGTAATAATATGACTCAATATGGCATACAAACATATATTTACCAACACGGTTCATTAGAATATAACCAAACTGAAATGAAGTTAAATCAGTCTTCCGAAAATACTTTACCTCAAACAGGTGATTCAAAAGCTAAATTACAGGATAGTGTAGGTGAAATGAAGTTAAATAAGTCTTCCGTAAGTACTTTACCTCAAACAGGTGATTCAAAAGCTAAATTACAGGGTATAGTAGGACTAGTATTGCTATTCTTTGCTAGTCTTCTAGGATTACAGATTTTCCAGAAGAAGCGTAAGAAATGGTAAATTTGTTACAGTATTATTTAGGAGAGCCTCAGGCTCTCCTTTTTGGTTAATTATATATTTTTATAGGGAAGGAAAAAGGATGACATTTCTAAAAAAATGGTTACTATTATTAGTGTCGCTGATGGTAATGGTGATTGATTTGTCTCGGTGCTCTATTTTAATCAGAAAATTGATAGCACAACGACAAGTCAGTTGCGTGTAGGAACAACCTACATAACCATGAATAATCCTTTTAAGGTGTGTACTTTTTCTCTGTAATATTGTGTAGGAAAGTCTTGCAAAACACAATAGATACCGATTCACAAATTAATTTTTAGGAGATGATAAAATGGAATATAACTGCTACGGGCAACCTATCGGACCAAGTTTAAAAGAAAGTTGTTTTAGAGAACTGAATGCAACAATAATAGAAGGAAACACTTGCGATTTAATCCATGCATCAGAGGGCCATGCACACGTATTCTATACCGATATTTTCAAAAAAGGACTTACGCCGCCAGATTGGACGTATCTGCCCTTCTCATCCTTTCCATCAGAAGAAGCGTTTGCCGATATCTTCAACAAGACTTTTTTGTCCGAAGACCCTTACTTTTTTGGAATTTGGGATAAAGAACATTCAAAAGTGCTGGGCACGCTTGCGCTAATGCGTAACGATCGACAAAATGGCGTAATCGAAGTAGGTTATGTAATATATAGCCAACAATTGAAGAAAAGCATTCAAGCTACCGAGGCCCAGTATTTGTTGGCAAAGTATGTTTTTGAGAATTTAGGGTATAGAAGATACGAATGGAAATGCGATAGTCTAAACGAGCCTTCTAAATTAGCTGCACAGAGGTTAGGATTTGAATACGAAGGCACATTCCGGCAGGCAGTTGTATACAAAAATAGAAACCGCGATACATCGTGGTTCTCAATGCTTGATTGTGAATGGGAACGGAACAAAAAAAGGCTTGAAAAATGGTTATCGCCGGGTAATTTTGACCAAGACGGAAAACAGCTGCTTTCTTTAAACAACCTAAAATAATTGGTAACATCCAAACCGACCATTAAGGTTTGGATGTTACCATTTTTCATTTTTTTGATAAGCCCCTTTCGGGCGTGCAGGAAGGATCTCTTTGTTTGGTCAGATTAGTGCACTGAAACCCTAGCAAGGGATTTTCTTCATGTCTGCATTACGTAAAAAAGATAATATTGCGAACATTCTCTTGAGTTGTGACCATGACTGTCTAACTTAGGTACCCAGACAAAATTAAAAACTGATTATGAGTCCCGTAATCAGTTTTATTATTTGTATTGAATGTAATGCTTCTATTTGTATTACCGCATACCACCGCTCATTTTTTAAGACTTGTGCGATAAAATTCCACACTCACTTTAGCATACTATAAATACACTCCAGCAATGAAGCTGCCAGAATAATATTGATGAGCCTAAAATGTTTTTGATACAACCTTTGTATCATCATACCCATTCCAATCCAAGTGATTGTGGCAATGGTTCCGATTGTGGCAACAATCAGTTCAAACAGCAAAAGATCAAAAAAAGAAGTGTAGTAATCCGTTATATATCCGGTCAGAGCGGTGATACCAAACAAATAGATTTTCACGTTCACAAATTGGAGCAAGAATCCTTTAAAAAAAGAGGCGGATTTTTCAGCACTTTCTGACTCAGGCTTGCTTACCGCGATATGAATGGCGAGCCATAGAATATACGCAGCACCAATATATTTCATTATGCCAAGGATATTCGGCATAAAAGCACTCACACCATAGACAAACAGTGCACAGATAATTTGAACTACATAATACCCTGCAAAGATGCCAAAAAATAAAGAGCGGCCTTTTTTATATCCATAATTTGTGACTGTATTCAATGCTAAAATATTCCCCGGCCCCGGAGTAAACGCGTTAATTATCGCATAAATAAAGAAATTTCCTAATACATATCCAGGCATCATTTTCTTCCTTTCTGTTTTTTTAGACTATAACACAAACCCTTTTTGTATAGGTTATTCCGATATTTTATGTTTTTCCATAGTTTAAAACTATGATAAAAACATAAAATTACATTCTGTATTGTCGCAAAGCCTCAGTATACGTTACCCCCAATTCTGATAGCGCTTGCCCTTTGTTTAAAATGTACCCAATACGCATTTGTTCATTCTCTGCAAGTGGAATTGCCACGATAGAATCGCCATGCAGATATTTCGGGAAAATTCCGCTGGAAATCGTATAACCGTCCAAACCAATCATGAGGTTCACGATTGCCGCACGATCACTGACTTTAATACTCTTTTCTGCAGGTTCCATACTGAAAAGTTCCTCTGCAAAATAAGTGGAATTGTAATTGCCTTGAAGAAAGCTTAAGCGAGGGTAAGGCTCTAAATCTTTAAGGGTGACAACACCCCTTTTTGCCAATGGATGATCCGTTCTCAAAAATACATGAGGGCTAACGCTAAATAACTCATAAAAGTCCAAATTATTTTTCTCTAACACTTTTCGCATGATGGTTTCATTGCTGTTGCTTATGAAGAGTATGCCTACATCGCTAAAACGATTCTTCACATCATCAATGATTTGAAATGTCTGTGTTTCATTTAAGATAAATTCAAAACGTTCCTGTCCGAACTGTTGCACCATTTCCACAAACGCATTAGCCGTGAACGTGTAGTGCTGTGTTGAAACACAAAATCGCTGTTTTGCAGGAACATTAAAAACATATTTTGATTCCAGCAAATCCATCTGTTGCACTACTTGTCTTGCATAGCCTAAGAATTCCATGCCTTCTTTTGTCAAGGCAATTCCCGTCCGACTTCGCGTAAAAATACTGAACCCGATTTCTTTCTCCACCTCTTTAATCGCATTTGAAAGGCTCGGTTGTGAAATGAATAATCCCTTTGCCGCTTCTGTAATTGACCCTTTCTCCGCAACTGTGAGTAAATATTTCAAATGTTGAAATGTCATACTGTTCCCAACTTCTTTCCTTAGCTTTTCTGGCCTTATAATATTCTATTCTAGCACATACGACTGCGCTTACTAATTGCTCATTAGGAAATGTTAGGTTAATATTTCAACAATTATTGTTGTGTGGATTATAATGGAATTATCTGGACAACAAGGAGGAATTTGTTTGAAAAAGTTAATCTTATGCTTTCTCACTACGGCTCTGCTGAGTGGCTGCGGCGCCGCCAGTTCTCAGGCGAGCGTGAATAGTGAGGTTGCGGAAAATGAAGAAGCAACTGTACTGTATACAGGAACGGTTATCGACAGCGGCGAAACGCATGAAGGTGGTTTGTTCGTGTCTGATTTAGTTCCGGTAGAATCTTCGGAGGCTGCTTCTTTCGATGAAGTCATCCTGTTGATGGAAGGTGTTCCCTTGACCGACTTATCCTCCGGTGAAAATATACCTCTGTCAGCATTAGAAAAAGGCGACAACGTAACAGTCACCTTAGTCGAGCATGCACCCACCACGATGTCCATACCCCCGCAGATTCCCGGCATGGGGATTGTAAAAGTCGAAAAATGAAATGCTCAATCCAAACACCCGATACGACCCCAACCAGATTTTGGTCAGGGTCGTACCGGGTGTTTTTTCAAGAAATTTATAAAGAGTCAATAGACGATGCGGTCCAATTTATTCAGCGATATTTTCCATATTAAGGAGAAAAATTGATTGAGCAGCAGCTGTCTCAATTTTGTATTTGAAACAGCTCTTTATGATTAAGATACATATCTTCACATTGGACAAGTACCTTTGATAGTTCATGCATTTGCAAATAAATACCCGTTACGCTACTGGTGGTGTTCCTTCAGCATTTGATACAACTGCATCGATCTGGACTAAAGCATCCATAGGCAGCGCTGAAACTGCAAACGTTGTCCGTGCAGGAATACCGCTTGGGAAAAAGGTTGTATAAACTTCATCTACAGCTGCCATGTCAGCATAATTTTTAAGAAGTACGGTTACTTTGACCACATCGTCCATCGCGTGATCGATACTCTCTACAATCGCCTTGATATTTTTCAAGCACTGTTCAGCCTGCTCTTTCACTCCACCGGCTACCATTTTACCAGTTTTTGGATCCAGCGGTAATTGAGCGGAAAGATGATTGTAATGAGAGAAAGCTACCGTTTGTGTAGACAGTGCGTCTTTGGGCGCATCTTCCGTATTTCTGGCTTCTATGATGAGTCCGTGTCTGTCTTCTACTGCTTGCGGAGGTGTACCATCTCCGTGTGACACCACCGCTTCGATTTGTACCAAAGCATCCAGCGGTAATCCTGACGCCACAACGATTGTCCGGGCTGGGACATAGGCTACGGCTCTGGCAATAGCTGAGTCCGGGAAAAATGTTGTATAAACTTCATTTACAACTTCCATATCCGATAGGTCGTTAAGGAAGATATTTATTTTAACAATATCGTCAAAAGGAACATCCATACTTTCTAAAATTGCCTTTATGTTCTTTAAGCACTGTCCAGCCTGTTCTTTCACTCCACCGGCTACCACTTCGCCTGTTCCTGGATCCATCGGTAATTGGGCGGAAAGATGATTGTAATGGGAAAAAGCTACCGATTGTGCAGATAGAGGACTCACTGGCGCATTCAACGTATTATTTGTAACCTTTATGAGGTCGCCTGCTTGCGGTGCGTTCGGTATTGTACCTTCGCCATGTGAGACAAGTGCCTCCATTTGCACCAAAGCATCCATAGGCAGCGCTGAAACCGCAAGCGTTGTCCGTGCGGGAACACCGTTTGGGAAAAATGTTGCGTAAACTCCATCTACAGCATCCATATCGGCACTGTTCTTAAGGAATATGGTGACTGCAACAACATCATCCATATCATGGGCAACACTCTCAACGATTGCCTTAATATTTTCCAGGCATTGTTCGGCCTGCTCTTTCGCTCCACCGGCTACCATTTTGCCAGTTTTTGGATCCAGCGGTAATTGAGCAGAAAGATGATTGTAATGAGAAAACGCTACCGATTGTGTAGATAGAGTACTTTCGGGTGCATTTTCTGTATTTCTTGCCAATACTGCGTTGTAGCCACTCATTATATTTGTATCCCCTTTTAGATAAATTTTTTAGCTTGCATCAGCACCTCATTAAAGCGGTTACCATAGCATCCACTATAGCAAGCTGGCTTTTGTTTGAGTATGTGTACCTTGCGCGTTTTTTACACCCACTCTGTACAATGGGCACAAAATCGGGATCGGTAAAGAAATATCCTCTGGTCAAAGTTCCATATCGAAAGTGACGAAGGAAATAGTTGGTTGATGCTATAGCGCTAATATTGACTCCGAAGCAAATATGCTATAATCAAACAGAAACCGTCAACAAAAAAACCAAAGGAGACTATCATCATGAAGAGACAAGCTTATACCGCAAAAGACGTCATGAGTTCAGGACCTTATTCCCATGCGATAGACGCTGGAGAATATATATACGTATCCGGACAGACCGCCAAGAATTCTTTGACGCTGGAAAAACAGGATTTGAACATTCAGGAGCAGACGGAAGAATGCTTCAAGAATATCAACAGGATTTTGAAAGAATTGAATCTTACAGAAGCCAACGTTGTAAAGGCAAATGTCTATCTTACGGGCATGAAGCATTTCGAGGGTATGAACGAAGTGTATAAAACAAAATTTACCGAGCCTTATCCTGCCAGGACTTGTGTCGCAGTTTTCGAATTACCGCTCGGTGCGGATGTGGAAATAGAAGTCGTGGCAAAAAGATAACGTTCATTCGTTCTTTACGGGGTAAATATAAACAAAGCAAAAAACACCTCGACTATAATGAACTGAAGCCCGCTCGTGTGCTTATTCATTATAGTCGAGGTGTTGTTGATTGAATCGTTTATCATTTTCCGCCAGAAGACTTCCACCTCTAGGAATGAAAAGGGCACAGCCCAATGAGTAGGTGGGAGATGGATGGCGGAAAATGATAAATGGTACTACTCTGTACACCCGTCGGAAATTTTTTTGCTCTTTCAAATAATAGGGTCTCATTTTCTTATTTATTATTCTCATTTGATGCTTTTACAGTCGCCTCAACCATATCCCTCAGCATTTTTTTGGGGTCTTTTGCCTTCACTATACCACTGGTACAGCCAACTCCATCTGCTTGCAGCAGAATTGTTCTGTAGACATCATCTGCCGTGCTGATTCCAGCTGCTTGCATAACTAATACATTCAGATTAAGACTCTTAACAGCTTCGATTGTTTCTTTAATATAGCTCTCATCGCTTGTTTTACCGGTACCAATTAAGTCTGAAGGTTCGCACAAAATAATATCGGGACTTAGCATTGTGATTGCCTTTGCCTCCGCAATCGAATCTGCACAGACAATTGTTATGATTTCAAGTTCAGCTGCGCGCTTAATTGCTTTAGCCAAACCATTCAAAGTCAAGGGACGTTCAGCGTGATTTAGAAATACTGCACGTGCACCGGCTTCATAAAGTGATTCGGGTAACACGTGACCCATTCCTTTATCCGGATAAATACCATCCAGATGCTGCGCTGTCACAATAATATTTTTGGAATTTGATGAAACAGCTGCAATATCGGCGAAGGGCGCGGTTACAAAAATTGAAATCGGAAATTCTTCTGCTAGTGTATCTGCTTCTCTAACTAGTTCCAATAATTTTTCTCCAAACAAAAAGGATTTGGGGTTAAAAACAAAGAATGGTGTGCGGATATTAGTTTTTGCCATGACTTTCTCCTTTCATTTACCAAATGCTTGGCTTGTAGCCGGTTGCGCCCTACAGTGTTAATTATAGGGCCCTAGATTATTAAACGCCAATTCTAACTTCTATATAATATATGTACCTGCTATTCTGTACTTGAGAACTTTGCTCTTCCAAATGGATATAGTCTATCTCCATCAATGTCTGCAACAAAAATAGGACAAGACTGAAATCATTGTGGTTTCGTCCTGTCCTATTTTTACTTTGCTGCACATCTATATAGGTTGCCATCGGATTTATGTTATTGCGCGAGCGAATTTAATTTACTCGCTTCTTTTTTTATTTCCCTGTGCCAAATGTAGAAAAGCGAACCCGTGTAGAGGTATTGCATAATAAATTGAAGGATTTCCGGTTTGGAATACCATCCGAACAGGACATACAGAGGCAAGCCAAGCAGTCCTTCTTTATGGTAAAAAATAGTCTCCGATAGGTCAAAGGCTTTAATAAATAGCGGGCTCTCGCTGGATAACAGGTTCATGGAGCCAAGAGCGGATAGCCCTTCATGAATACCGTAACCAAGCAAAAAACCGGCTTGGAGGATAAGATAGGCCAAGGTGATGTTGAACAGAATCCTTAAATTGACTTTCACCAGCGAATGATTGATCAGGACTGCCAACACTAAAGCTGCTGTAATCCCCGCAAACAGGGCTACGATGGCGTACTGTCCGGCAAAAGTGAAGATCGCAACCTCTACGCCCTCACGCGCGACCATTATAAAAGCAACGCTGGCAATCCCGAAGGCAGACAGATTTTGGCTGACACTGCTTTCCACAGTTGAGACCATGTTTCGGCCGTGCTTAATCATCCAGTAGATGAACGTAGTCACCAATGCCAACGCAACGAAACTTGCTCCGCTCTCCCATAATTTTGCCACTTGATCCATTTTGTCGATCGCTTTGGACAGGATGTAAAGAATGCCCCCGATTCCAAGCGAAGCAACAATGCCGCTGACTGTCCCGTAGTAAACATATTTCCGCAAAGACTCATTCTTGCTTTTCCTCAAATACTGAAGAATGATGCTGACGATCAGGAATGCTTCCAGGCCTTCTCTAAAACCCATGACAAACGCGGGCAGAAATGTATCCATAATGATTCTCCTTTAAATGTATTAGTCCAGACTGTACCGCTCTTAAATTTAATTGAGAACGATTCTCATTCACATCATTATGGGGGCATCGGTTTAACTTGTCAATGAGAAAATTCTAATTTTAAAAGATATCGTTCTATCCGAGGCGTTGTCAGGAATCCAGGGGTTAGGTGGAAGACTCCACTTTACTCGGAACACGTTTCAGCACGAGATCCACTAATCCTCACTCAAGCGAGGATGTTCTGGTATCGACGGCTCTATTGTAAACATATGTATATATTTGTTTACATATGTATTATAATGGTTACATAATAAAGGAGGCGAATTTCCATGGCTACAATCAGAATTGACGATGAACTCAAAAAAGACGCTGACAAAATGTTTGATGAAGTTGGGATGAATACTTCAGTTGCTGTAAAAATATTTCTTACGAGATTTGTCAAAACAGGTAAATTTCCCTTTGAAATTGAAGCCTTCGATTATCAACCAAGTGAAGAAACAAAAGAAGCATTCGAAGAAACTGCTGAAATGATAAAGAGATCAGATCTGGAGAATAAGGAAGATTTGAACAGCTACTTCTCAAGAATGAAACGAGAAGCAGATGAGGAAATGCATGCTTAACTTTTACATCAGAAAAAATTAAAGAAGATGACCCCGATTGCTTATCGAGATCATCTTCTTTATGTTGCATCTTGCATGCCTTTGTAGTGTAATTTTCTAATTCTCTGTTGAATCAAGGTAAAATGTCAGCCCTGGTTTACACCCTTGCTTTTGCCGTGATCAGCTAGCTCTGGAGATATGTTGTGTTTATTCCCAAACGGGTATGGACGATTTGTTGGTAACTTCATCTATGATTTTTTCGACTTCAGGAGTTTGATAATAATCGACGATGATTTGGAAATCAGGATCTTCAGTTTCATCTTCTCGGGAAGCAATCACATTATAATATGGCTTGGATGATTCAGCCACAGGTTCAAGGAAAATAGCATCCTCAGTAGGCACTAAGCCTGCATCGGCAGCCATGTCATTATTGACTACGGAGGCGTCAACGTCGGTCATAGCGCGAGCAGTTTGATTGGCAGCCAGGACAGTAAATTTTAGGTTTTTCGGATTTGAAGTGATGTCATTTACAGTAGGTAATAAGCCCTTCTCTGCATCCAATTCAATCAGTCCGGCAGCCTGCAACAACAGCAACGCTCTGGATTCGTTCGAAACATCATCCGGTATCGCGATTTCCCCACCATCCGGTATTTCATCTACAGATGTGTGTTTTTCGGAAAAAAGACCCATCGGATTCAGTGTTGTATAGGCGATTGTCGTGTTGCTGTATCCCGCATCTTCATTCACTTGTTCCATGTAAATTTCAGTCAAAGCCGCGTGCAGATCAATTTCGCCCTCTTCCAAAGCTTGGATCGGTTTCACATATTCCGTGAATTTTACCAGCTCGATTCTTACGGGTTCGTTGTTTTCTTCAAGTTGTTCTTGAACATGTTCCCACACCTCATTCCGTTCACCGACAACGCCAATTTTCACAGTCCGGATATCTTCTTGAGCCGCTTCCTGGCCGCACGCAGCGAGAAACAATGCCGCTGCCCCAACCGTTACTAAACTTTTAAATATTTTTTTCATGTTTGTCCGCCTCTCCCCATACTTCGTTTAAGCGATTTTGCCTGTCTTCTTCCAAAGGGATCATCCGCTCATGGTTTCCCTCTTTTTTATAAAAATCCTGATGGTACTCTTCCGCAGGATAAAAGATGCTTGCAGGTGAAATTTGCGTGACGATCGTTGTAGCGATTGCCAGCTTATCTTTCAGCTCCTCTTTTGAGCGTTCCGCAATTTCTTTCTGTGTTTCCGAGTGATAAAAGATTTCCGGACGGTACGACGAGCCGCGGTCCATGAACTGTCCCATGGCATCTGTCGGATCCGTTTGTTGCCAATAAATATCCAGCAACTCCCCATAGGAAATCATACTATTATCAAAAGTGATCTGGATCGCCTCTGTGTGCCCGGTTCCTCCTGCCTTCACTTCCTCATACGTCGGATTTTCTTTGAAACCGCCAGTATAGCCGGAAACGACGGACTCGATTCCAGATTGTTCATCAAACGGTTCAAGCATACACCAGAAACAACCTCCGGCAAGTGTTGCAATTTCTTTAGACATATTCTTATTCTCCCCCAAATGACGCTTCGCCAACTCATGACGTTTTTTCATTATATAACAGGAAGTTACTTTTAGATAGTGAAACAAAAACGATCAATAATGATCGCTTTATCCGAACACCCTGGATTACCCATTTTTGAAAATCATTGACTTTTCCTGTAATTAAATTATCCTATAAACATACCAGAAATGAGTGTTATGAAAATCGATGCGCTTTCATCGGAAGCGTATTGATGATTCAGGATAGCGAGGGAAACATGCAAAAGACAAAAAATCAGACACAAATCTATGCCTTTGTTACAGTGCTGCTATGGGCATCGGCATTTGTTTTCACAAAAATCGCGCTGACTTACTACACGGCAGAAGCGATAGGCGTTCTCCGTTATGTGATCGCTTCGCTATTATTCATTGTAATCGGGGTTTTCCAAAAAATTGGATTGCCGGAGAAAAAAGATATCCCTAAATTCCTGCTGGCCGGTGCTTTAGGGTTTTCGCTCTATATGATCACCTTCAACCAGGCTTCAAAATCGCTGACGGCCGCAACAGGCAGTGTTGTCATCGCCTCCGCGCCTATCTTGACGGCCCTGTTTGCTTGGATGATATTCAAGGAACGAATCCGCTCGCTGGGATGGGTCGCAATCATCATTGAATTCATCGGAATACTGATTTTGACATTATGGAATGGTATCCTTTCGGTGAACGCAGGTATTTTTTGGATGTTTGGCGCAGCCGTCTGCATCAGTGGCTATAATCTGCTACAACGTTCCTTGTTGAAAAAATACTCTGCCTTACAATCAACAGCTTACAGCGTTTTGGCTGGAACCCTGTTTCTGCTGTGGTACTTACCGGATGCGGCGGTCCAATTCGGCAATGCCCCACTTCAGCAGTTGCTGGTGATGATTTTTCTGGGTGTATTCCCCAGTGCACTTGCGTATATGTTGTGGGCAAAAGCGCTGATGCTCGCACAAAAAACAAGCGAGGTAACGAATTACATGTTTGTTACGCCATTGCTGGCCGCTTTGATGGGCTTCCTCATAATGGGAGAGATCCCTGCATTGTCGACATGGTTGGGCGGCCTGATGATCTTTGCCGGCTTGTTGCTGTTCAAAAAAGCCAATACATGATAAGCATATCGTCAACAGCAACGTCATCTTAGAGGATATGTTCGCAAAGATCCGCTATCATTTCAGCAACTGATTCGTTGAATGGATTTTTCCTACAGCATATGAAAAGCACCTCCTTAAATTGATACGATTATCGTACCAGGAGGTGCGGATCATTTATATGCGTCTTTTGAATGCGGGCTTACGGACTTTCGTATCGAGAGGCGCTTTTGCTATCTTCACTTTTGAATCCAAACTTAGCTTCTGCTGACATCCCTTGGAAAAAGAATGCTAGTGCTTGAAGTTGGTTATTCTATCTTAAAAGCTTTTTCCTTCGCTAAATAGAATGGGCGTAAATACGCGACTGTGTTGGATAATGGCAACACATCCGCACTTAGGTTGATATTCAATACATTTGTTAAATAGTCCCTTCTGACAGAAATCCGTTCCCATAATTCCGGGTAGAATTTTTGGATTTCGTGCTGCAGGTTCTCATCAGCTATAGCAACGCACTCTTCGGCACTCACTCCGGTATACCCAGGTACCGACGGGATGATATCAATTTGCAGAATCATGCCGCTTTTCAGTTTCTCCGAAGAATCTGCATAGATTGGGGAGGACATCCATTCTTCATCCGCTGTCAGATGCCCTGGATTCAAATGCCAATGATATTTGCTTTTAGGGAATACATCCTCAATAAGCTGGTACAATTCATTTCCGGCCATTCCAACTTTTATGTTTTCCAGCCAACTGACTACAGCTGCGAAATACGGTTTTGCGACGGCTTCCAAATAATCTCTTTGCGTATCCGGAAGTTGCTCTGCTTGCTCAACCACAAACCCGGTCCGACTGGATAAACCACCTTTGAATCCGGTGGTCAGGGACATAGGATCGCCCAACTGAATTTCTTTGTGAGTGGGATATATATTGGCAAGTTCAAAGCGCTGCCCTGCTGCCGCAATCGTGACGACTGAATTGTACTGCCCATCGGCGTTCAACAAATTTCCAATTTCTGCCTCTTTGCAGCCCGGTTCAATAGCATTCATCGCACGTAACATACAGCGCGAAGACAGGTTAGTGCCATATTCATAATGCGCAATTTCGTTGGCATTATTCGTGGTCCGGGCACCGTTGTCCCCAATCATCACATACGCACCATTAACTAACTCACACTCTGTTGGGATGGTATTTTTGAGGGCATCTACAATAAAATACGGTACATCAAACAGTGTGGACGGATCGCTTTGCTTCGTCGTAAACATTTTCCAGCCGATAACACCGACCCGTTTCTTTTTGGCGATACCCAAATCAAGAAATATGGATTCAAGTGTTTTTTCATTCTCCATCGGCTGGTTAGGCAATGAGAACTGTGGGGAATGGATCAAATCGGCCGAAACACGTGCATGCGCACATAGCTTTAAATTCTCGTTGCCAAGAATCAAGGTAAATTTCTCTGGCCTTTCGACAACTAACAACCCCTCTTCAAAACGGGGAATAAAGCCGGTTAAATACTCAAAATTGCTTGCATGCTCTTTATCCGCATAAATAATCAAAGCTTCAAAGTTTTCTTCACTCATTCTCTGCAACAGTTTTTGTTTCCGTTCAGCAATCGTTTCAGCATTTAAAAAAGTAGGGGCGACACTCTCGAACACTTGCGGCTCGGGCAAACTCTCTAATATAATTTTTCTGTTCAGCATACTATTCTCCTCTTTCGTCTTTGGTAATAGCTTTTACGTCACTTTAAAATCAACTTCCGCACTCTTATGTTTTGATTGCCTTACAACGTGATAACGATCGGACCTTCCTTCGTCACAATAATCGTATGTTCGTATTGGGCGACCATGCTTTCTTCTGTAAAGAAGGTCCAGTCGTCATCTTCAACTTGGAAAACTTCCTCTTCGAATGTGGAAATGAAAGGCTCGAAGGCGATGACCATGCCCTCTTTCAGAATTTCGTCATCCCAGCGCGAGTAGTAATTGAAGATATGATCCGGTGCTTCGTGGATTGCGCGTCCGACACCGTGTCCGGTCAGGTTTTTGATGACCGTCAAGCCATGGCGTTTCGCCACGTTATGCACCGCTTTTCCGAGATTGCTTGTTTTTGCGCCCGGTTTTACCTTCGCAAGTCCCGCGTCGAATGCTTCCTTGGCGACTTCGCAGATTTTATGCAGCATGACATGCCCCTCACCGACTACAAAGGAAATGCCGGTATCCGCAAAATAGCCGTTTTTGGAACCTGAAACATCGATATTCACAAGGTCGCCTTCCTCGATGATTCGATCGCTCGGAATCCCGTGCGCCACTTCTTCATTCACGCTGATGCATGTATATCCAGGGAAATCGTATTCCCCTTTTGGTGCCGATTGCGCTCCTGCTTTTTCAAAAAGCTCCTTCGCGATATCATCAAGCTCCTTAGTGGTGATGCCGGGTTTTGTGGCTTTCACCATTTCATCCCGGATCGCTCCGCAAATACCGCCAATTTCTTTTAATCCGTTAAAATCCTCTTCCGTCGTTGCAATCATTTTGTATCCTCACTTCTTACAGCATTTTTGATTATCATTCCAGTTAGATTCTATCACAAACGGAAGGGATATTTCTTCAGCGATACCAAATAAAGCTATCTCTTTTTGGATGGCAAAAATTTTTTAACAATCCATTTTGCACTGAAAAATCCGATCGCCAACGAGCCGAGTAATAGCAGCAGCGAAGGGAGTAACTTATTGAGTCCCTCGCCATAGAAGTAATCGTGAAAAATCTGCATGCCTGCGAATATTATCGCGGCGGAAATGACACTGCCAACCACGTAATAGATAACCGTAGTCAAGGAGCTGTTCCTAGGGTGCACGTGCTCATCGGGATTGTTCATGCTCCCTCCCGAATGCGTGAGGTTCGGGCCATCAAACTTATTGTTTGCACCCTGACCGATATTGACTCTGGAATAGATGGAACTGTCCACATTACTTTTGTCGTCGTACTTTTTCTGATTGTCTCGCGTACTCATTCCTGCACCCGCTTTCTTTTAAATACAAAGCTTCCGTTTTAGAGATCCGTTTACTTCACGTTAATAAGGCTGTTGCGTATTTTTTGATTCCCTTTCGCAAGTACCCTTTGAATCAATTCACTACTATGAAAAATATCGGGATCCAGAATAGTGTCGTTATGATGATGGCTCCGATCAAAGCTACCAAAACCAGCCGTGCTTGCTGTATATTTTGTGTTGCTTTGACTTTTTTATAAAGAAAAAAGAGCAGACCGACTATGACCAGCAAAAAAATACCATAAATCAAAAAGCCTGCGGGTTGGTTAGTGGCTGACATAATAGTTCATCTCCTCTTGTATCATCCTTGATTTTGAGTATTCCGTGTTTCTATGCTGCTTTCAAGCTTGCTTTTGGCAAAAAGCAGCAAAACGAGGACCAGCAGAACTATTACATTCAGGAGCAATCCTATATGAGAAGGCAAAGTATTAACGAGTATGGCCAGCACGATCAAGTTGAAAACATCTATACCCAGAGAAACTAATTTCTTCCCAGACGTTTTGCTGCTGTAGACAAACAGTAACGCACTGCCAAGCCCGATAATAAACCACCAGATTAAAGGGACGATTGGGTATTGGACTGCTCCAATTAGCGAGGTGCAAGCGAATACGTATGCGAAAAGATTGGATTTATTAGTAGTCATGGTGTGCCTTCTTTCTCGTGAATATTTAAATATTTTCTAATAAGTTTTATCCATCATATGATTGCAACAAATACTTTATTATTCTTACAGTCATACTTTCAGTAAAAATGCACGTTGACCTTTAGACTGCTATCTTTTTTTTAAGAAATAGCGGATGATCCAACCTAGAATTGCGATAATAGCTAGTGCGCTTATTAACGTCCACCCAGCATCGAAAACTTCAATCATGACCCTTACTCCTTTCTGAAAATAATTTTATCAGTCGAATAAATCGTCCCTTCAGAAACGTATCCCATTATCCAATCATCCACTTTAAAAGAATAGTCATAACAATAATCCAAGGGACTCTCCTTAACGGTAAAGTAAATTATATAGCCGCTTCGGGCACTCTTGTAATCTTTCCGAATTTTCTGTATCTGAATATCTTCTTCCGCAATCCCTTCTTTTCCCTCCAGCAACTCATAGAGATTTTGTTGCGCGATATAGCTTTTCAAAGGAAATTCATAAACATAGAATCCCGTTATCAATAAACTCAGGACTCCGAGTGCAACCCATCCAGTTTTTAGCTTTTTGATGTCAATCCTCTCCTTTGCATAGGTGTTGCTGCTCTGATGCATTCAGTATTCATTCGCATCAACCAAAAAATCATCATACATATTAGATCAACAGCGTTGCGAATAGGACGACCGCTGTAAAAACATAGAGATTCCAGCGCCGGCCCTTGTTCTTTTTCGATTCCTCAACACCGAATACACTCATGAACAAGCCCAAAAAGAATACCGTGACGCCCTGGTAAGTAAAATCTTTTGTCCACAGGCTATACACACTCAGGATAAGCACCACTGCGCCAAAAGTGATCTTCAAAATTTTTGTGTTTTGCATGCAGTTCTCCTCTGTGAGTCCTGTACTCTTCCAGCGCACAGGACTCCATAAAATATTTTATTGCTGCTCTGCCTTCTTCTCGATATAAACGTTCCGGACAACAACCAAAAGAAATAGAAAGGTCAAAAAAAGGATTACTTCAACTATGGAAGTCGGCCAAATTCCAGGAATCCATCTGACTATCAACATGAGAATCATATAGAAGAGTACTGATTTATTATTTTTTGATTTATACTCCGGAATTTTACGTTTGACTGCATACGCCACTAAGTAGGAAATTATTACTCCTGATACAATCAAAATCAAAAACAGGATAGCGTTCTCTTTCCCGTTATCAAAGTTCAAAAAAGTGTTGCATACCAAACTTATAAGAATCAGCCCGATATAGCTTATGAAATCATTAATCAACGCAATCCGATCCATTTTAGCCACCATTCCTCCCCTTTGCTGAAAATTGCAGAACTTAATTTTTACCGAGAACTACCTCTACTTCCTCCCTGACTTCGAGAGAATCTTTTTCGTATACAAATTCAACGTAAATTGTTTTTCCCACCTCAATCTGCTCACTTTTCAGCACAGGCCCAATTAATTCCCCCTCAAGCGGCGATGTCCTAGTGTCGAGGACGCCATACTGATTTTCTCCAACATTAAGGGAGTAAATCAGATTCTTCTTGCTATCATAGATTCTTATGCCTGCACCACTGACCACTTCCGCTTCGTTGTCCAATGTTTCAATTCCGTAAAGTTGAAAAGTGGGTTGCACATAAGCTTCGGTCCCGTTGGAAACCAAAACAAAATTTTCCAGCGCAACATCTTTGGTACGAGCATCAAATGAAAAAACTTCCAGTTTCTCATTACTTGAGCACGCGGCCAGCAGCGCCATACTTATGAAAGTTAACAATATTTTCTTCATTAGTCGCCTCCTGGGATTCTGAATGCTTACATGATACTTTGCCTTTTATAATAGAGCGTTTTTATATTTAGTCGTGGTGGATGTGGGATTCTTTTCAAGAACTTGTATCCCCTATTTGATAAGAAATGGCACTATTCGTCAGCGCTTCCATTTCCTCTACACTTAAAACATCTTTTGTTTTGTATATTTTCTTGTCTATACAAACAATAGGCAAGATATCCATTCCATGCGTCTCTATTAAATTCCAAACATCTTTATTTTCTTTAAATTCTTTTTGCGAATGTTTCAAAGAATACAGGAAATAATTATTGGGATCTTTAAATAAATCTTTGTACATGCTCAGCGAACGCATTATTTCAATAGCTACTTCCACTTTTTCAGACTGTACGTTCATTTTGTCAAACACATAATATTCAATATCCATAATGAATCCTCCAATGCAACTCTGCCAACACGAATAGTATCCGTCGTTTATTTTCAGATGATGTTATCCAAGCATCGGGAAGAAAATAAATCAGTTATAACGCAATAATTGACTATAGAAGCACTACCGATTATCTTCAACATATCTATGATACCGCTAATCCATTTTTTTTGCGAGAATTTCATAATATGTCAGCCCTCAAAATATAAGTAATTTGTTGATCTTTATTTAATCGTAGTTAGGCGTCCTGGAAATACAGAGTGCTTTTTAAGCTAGATATTAGGTATTATGCTAAGCTATTCACATACCAAATAAAAAATAGGAGCTGACATAACAATATGGATTATAAAAAACAATTAATGCAACCGTTCTACGACTTCCCCGAGTATAACGACCTTACCGAAGATTATCTGTGGCCAGTTGAAGTAAAGTATTATGACCAATCAACAATTGAATTTCACCTTCCAAAATCGGACATAATAGAAGCTATGTATTCAATCGAACAACGATCAGAAGATGCGTCAAATGAACCATTTAAGATAGGTGACCGTTCTATTGCAAAGGAAAATTTAAATTATATCTCTTTTGAAGGCCGAACGTATACTTTTAGTAAAGCCTAAATAACTGAATAATATATCAGCAATCTATAAGCAGAAAAAAATACGCTAAAGTAATTTGCTGCTTCTTTGCTTGATCGATTGCACAATTGACCGAAATATTCAGTATTCGTAGAAACTTTTTTCCCAATCAGCATAGCAATCCATCGCATGCATAAGGGTAATCGCTTGATAGAGTTCTTTTTGGTCCTGATAAGTGGACTCAGTTGTTCTGAAGAAACAATCATCGCCATTAGAAAAGCAGAAAAAAGCTTGGATGGTCTCATGCAGTTCCGATCCGGGCAGGATTTCTTGACAGAAGGGGTCGGAATGAAGCCGCTCCGCTCCGATCACGACTACCGGTATTTTTCGGGCGATTTTTTGCAAAAGCTCCCGGTACTCCGTTTGAGCCACAATGCGGAACTGAGAGGGATAGATGAATAAAGCAGCGGCATCTTTTAAGGCGCTCTGAAACAGCGAATCGTTTATCAACTCTTGTGATCTGATGGGTTCATAGTAGAAGAACGCACTTTGAATGTTATTCGTTTTTCCGAGCGTTGCTACTTTGAGTCGCCCTGCTATTTTAGTCATCTTGGATTTTCTTTGAAAAAATAAAGTAAGCAGGAAGAACACAAGAACAAAAACAGCACACAGAATATAGATCATCATTTCGCCTCCTCGCCTCCTTTCAATTTTTGATGCGAATACATTCAACTTACGCCAAAACTAATGAATAGACTAGCAACCAGTGGTTTACATGGCCGCACTTTATAAGGTTCTACACCATCCGCAACCAATAAGTGCGGATATGCACGCATTCGTTTCTAGAAAAAAAAGGCTGTCTACGCTATCATGGAGGAAAGTATTCTAAAGGGGTGCAAAATAATGTTATTAGGAGAACGATTGAAAGAAACCCGCCAAAAGAAAGGCGTATCGCAAAGCACAGTCGCTGAATATCTGAATATCAGCCGTCAGTCCATTTCCAAATGGGAAAACAACAGCAGTTATCCGGACCTGGACAATCTCGTGCGATTGAGTGAATATTACGAAGTCACTGTTGATGACCTTTTGAAAGAAAATAAAGGACTAAAAAAAAAAATAGAGGAAAACAACGAAAAGATTAAAGACTCCCAAAAGAAATTGGCCTATATCCAAATGAATGGTGAGCGGGATGAGGGATTGGTCCTGCTGATGCTTAATCTTCTCAGTTGTTTGATTGCTCCCTTAGGTTTACTAATCACCCCGGTTCTCCTGAAAAGAAACAAAGCAACAAACACCTTTTATAAACTGGTGTTTGTTGCGGGAGTGATCAGTCTCTTGGTCAACTTATTCGGTTTGTATGCGCACTTAAGCAATCTATTCCACTGGGGCGGGCCCTCCAGCGTGGAGTATATAGGAAATCAATAGGGAATGGCTATAGCATTACTTTTGATAGGCATTCATTGGTTTCATCACCAGCACCTGCTGGTTGCGGATTGAATTAAATAGGCCTTTACCCCGGAACAGCATGGAAGGAGATGATTTCATGGTTGCACTTTGGAGCTTCTTAAATCTAGCAGCGCTACTATATTCGATCTATTTACTTGTTACGATCGTTAAAAAAATAAAGTAAAAGTTGTCTAGTTGACCTGTCTCCTTCAAGAGCTACTAAAGTATTAATTGAAATACTGGGTGTAATAAGCGCCGGAACAGCTGCTGCTAGTTTCAAGATACATCATCCTGTTTCTAGGTATTGTAAGTGGTATAACGAGTATCGCTGGCTATGCAAGGGATAAACTATATAAATTGTGGGAGAAATAATGAAAAATAGATCCGTTGGTGCTAGTACATCTGTGTTCGTAGCGGGAGACCTTGTAGGATATGTCGCAGCTGAAGTTGTGATATATCCTAAAGGACATTCTGCTGTAGGAAGGATCGGTGGAGCATGGCAAAAAAATACCTAGTATTATTGTTATTAGGCATATTGTGTTATTTTGTAGTGAGCTTTCTCTACTTCTTAATTATTAAGTAAAAGTTACCCAGGCTACTTTGAATTTTACTTTTCGATGACTATCCAGAGGACCTATGGTGTCATTTAAGAACAGGAGTGTCAGGATATGAAAAAAATTACACTTTTTATACTTGGGCTTTTGCTGCTGTATGGGTGTGCAGGAGCGAGCGAACCAGTTGCGAACCCTGCTGAAGAAGCGATGAACGCCCTCGTTATTTCGGCGTCAGACTATAATCTAAGCAGCTCTTCCCAACCATTTTTCGCAATTACGATTGAAAATTCTTCGGACCAGGATTTCGTAAATGCAAATTTTTATCTCTCCATTCACAATGAAGGGGATGAAGTTTCTCCAAACCCTTTTTATCTGCTTCCTACAGAACATAGAATAACTGTTCCTTCAGGAGAAACAGTGACGGTAAATTTTGAGATCCCTTATGGTTTTCTTGATGAAAATGCTATAAAGGAATTTGAGGAAATGGACAGACTAATTGCTTTTGTTCAAGCGGATGGCTACATAGAAAATGCAGAAAAAGATAACTACTATTCTTTCGGTGAAAGTGTGGAATATAAGACTTACTAGCATAATGTGCTTTTGTTTTTTTATAGCGTTATAATGGTGTTGTCAATAAATGATAAAATCGAAATGAATGGGTAGGCTTTTATAAGAGTACTGGATACGATACTACTGGAAGAGCTATAGCAATAAGATATAAAACTTTATAAAAAGACAGATTCGAGGTTTAAACATCATGAATTCTTATAAGAAATTTTATCAGAACCATCCGTATCTTAATGTCCTAATAAGTTTGTTTATAGCAAGTCTAATAGGAATTGCTATAGAATATATCATTAATAGAGATTTCATTGGTTCTGGATTCTATACTGCATCGTTTTTAACGTTGCTTGCATTGTTAAGAGTTAGACGTGAACGGAAGAATCTTAAATCAAAAGAAAACTCTGAATATGAGGCAGAAGATGAAATAGGTAAATAAGGAAAGCAAGAACAATGTAAAATTGTATTAGTTCCTTAATTGACAATAGGAGAGGATGTTAAATTATGGAATTTTCCCGAAAAAAACGGAGTCGTGGTGTCGTAATGTATCTTAAAAAGAATAAGCACCTTCTCGTCATATTCATTTATGGCATTATAGCTGCTTTATTTTCTTCCCGACTCATTATTGAGTATGGCGAAAGTAAGTTTTATACAGCCTTCTTCTTGGGTGGCTTCCTGCTAATAGTTTTCCTTAAAATCGCTTCTTTGGTAACCTCTTCTGAAAAAGAAAAGTAAAGTGAGGATAACTATGCCCAAAAAAACAAACATATCCATTGCGGTATTGAACCTATACACGATCATTCTGATAGGCATGTTTTTACTTTTTCAAGATCAAAGCAGAGCAGTCTTGTTTATTTTGTTTTTGATGTTTATCAATCTTGCTGTATTTACAGTTATTGTACTGTCTAATAAAAAGGAAATTAGAATTAATTTTATAGTAGGCAAATCCCGGAAAAAGGAAATGGTAGACAGCTTTATTTTAAATGGATCGACTCAATTTCTTGCTGTGATTCTATTTGAAATTTTTTCCTGGATTGTGTTAAAAAATCGTGATATTGCTCAAACAATACATTTATGTATGATTGCTGTTGTCTTACTTGTTCTAAAAATAACCACTTTATCCGTATTGTTGAGGAAAATAATATGAAAAAAATAAACAGCTTGATTATGAGGAAAAGGTTTTTTCTGTTTGTATTACTGTTTTTAACAACCTTTCTAATGAATCTCTTTCTTTGGAACGAAACTACTCAGCTGATACGGCAAATGCCTTTATTGGTTTCTTTGAAGGAAAAAAGCGCCGACGATGTTTATGAGCTTCATTTTCAGCCTTCAGCAGATGAGCATAATGTGATTCAACCGTATTCACAAAGTGAACAGGATCGTATTTTACAGTTTCTGGAAAATAGTTTTTTTGATTCTGATGGAAAACCCAATCTTTATAGTGGTAAACAAAGTTATCTATCTGATTCAAGTGCGAAAATGGACAAAGAGAACTTAACACCTGTCACGAAAGAAATGTTAAATAGCGAAATACGAAAAGATTTTATTGATGCAACGTTCATGAATGACATACTCATTCTCAATATAGAAAAATCCGTCACGAATGACATTGAAAAATCTGCCGAAACGTTAGATTTTCGAATCGGATTAAATTCCTTAAATGAAAAATTCCGTGAAGAATTCAATTATTATTTTGGCAACTTCATTTTTGGCCTTGCCTTATCGTTGGTCTTTATGTCTTTTGGACTTTTGATTGTATATTGGATCATCTCTTCCAGCCTTAAAATATTCCAACAGGATATTAGATTACATCGCGTGATGGGGCTGACAAATCGAAAGATAACGAATAATTTCAAGCTTTTACTGATGCTTCCGGTTAATGTCTCTTTTATGGTATTCCTAGTGTTCGCTTATTCCACAGGTTTCCACATTTTGCCTGTTGATTATCTTTATCTTCTTTTGTTAAACAGTAGCTTACTCATTATTTCAAATCTGATCATCAAAAAGAAGATGGGGAGGATATTAGATGCTTAGCCTAAAGGACATTACAAAAAAATACAAAGATAAAGTAATCTTTCAAAATGCTGATTTTGAAGCTGCAACAGGCGAAATAGTATTGCTTATGGGCCAATCGGGAATTGGCAAGTCCACTTTTCTTGATATTATCGCTGGCATAAAAAGCTTTGATTCTGGAAAATATTATTATCAAAACCAAGAAATTTTTCCTAAAAATGATGAACAAATGAGTGCATTCAGAAATCAAACGATAGGCTATATATTGCAGGACTTTGCTTTAATAGATGACTACAGTGTTCTGGAAAACATCATTTTGCCTTCATTTTATAATGCAGCTATGGATACGGAAGCGGCAAAAGAAAGAGCCAGATATTTGTCGGATAAATTTGATTTAACAGAAATTCTCCATAGCAAAGTAAAGAATATTTCCGGCGGTCAAAAACAACGGGTTGCGATAGTCCGAAGTCTGATTTTAGATCCACCCATTATCTTAGCTGACGAACCCACTACGAACTTGGATGCGAAAAATTTTGATTTTGTCATGGAAACTTTCAAAGAAGCGGCACATAAAGGAAAAATAATCATCATTGCAACTCATGATGAACGTATTCTGAATATAGCGGATAAGGTTTACCAAGTTGAAAACTATAAATTGATTGTCTGACCGTTTAACGTGTCCTGTATCTGCTCATCCCTACTCTAGTTTTAAATGGTAATCTTGATGATCACAGGGTGGACTCCAGTAATACACTTTTAACAAAAATAATTGATACTGTTTTTATGTCGCTGTTCAGTCTTGTTTATGTTTCGTATGTGTTGAGTTTGTTTATGCTTTACATTCACACGCTCTGATCCCATGTATAAAGGAGAGGCCATGAAAAAAATCTACTTGTTTATGTATACGGCAGCATTCCTTCTCTTCCTTCTATATTTCGTGGTAATACCTCGCCAACCATTGCCTTTCTCAAATAAAGTCCATCTACTTCTGATATTAAGTAGCGCGGCTATGGCATTGGGGGCAATCAAACAAAATAACCGGATCAGTATGTTTTGTGGCATAAGCGTTTTTGTACTTATATGCATGAGTTGGATTGTGCAGATCATGGTTCAGCATTTCTAACATATATACCAGGGAAACTTCCTTTTTGGGGAGCTTCCCTGTTTTTTTTATATTTATTTTGTCGTTTCCCAAAAATATTTTTCCTTGTTCGCTTTACAAAAACAAACATACGTTCGTATAATAGAGACATAGAGATTGGAGACGGTTTTTATGTACGAAACGGAATTGATTTTTGATTATGCGAAGGAACCCAGCCGCGATATTCTCTGCATCGACTGCAAATCCTTCTATGCGAGCGTGGAATGCGTGCGGCGTGGGCTCCATCCGCTCGAAACAAAGTTGGTGGTCATGAGCTATCCCTCAGCCGATCCGAAAGAGCGCGGCAGTGGACTGATCTTGGCCTCCTCTCCTGCTGCCAAAAAGGCTTACGGGATATCGAACATCAGTCGGGCCCGGGACTTGCCCTTCCCCTATCCGCCAGGACTAGTGATTGCGGCGCCTCAGATGCGGTTGTACATGCAGAAAAATACCGAAATCAACAATATCTACAAGAAGTACGCGGACGAAGCCAACCATCACGTCTATTCGGTCGACGAGAGTTTTGTCGATATCACCGGTGCCCAGAAACTTTTCGGGAAAAACTCGGCTTACGAAATGGCCAAACTCATCCAGGCTGACGTATTGCAGACGACCGGCATCTACACAACAATCGGCATCGGCGATAACCCGCTGCTGGCTAAGTTGGCGCTCGATAACGCGGCCAAGCATCAGCCGGATATGATCGCTGAATGGCGTTATCCGGATATCCCCGATACTGTCTGGAAGATCCCGGACATGACCGATTTTTGGGGCATCGGCAAACGGACCCAGCTGCGGCTCAACCAGTTGGGCATCTCCTCGATCCATGACTTGGCGCACACCAATTACTATTATTTGAAGAGCAAGCTCGGCGTCATCGGCGCGCAGCTGTATGCTCACAGTTGGGGGATCGACCGCAGCTTTCTGGGGGAAAAAGTCAAAGTCAGCTCAAAATCCATCGGCAATTCACAGGTGCTCAACAAGGATTATGTGGTGCGCTCCGAAATCGAGATCGTCCTGATTGAAATGGCCGACCAGGTGGCGACGCGCCTGCGAAAATCCGGAGCCAAGACCCAGCTTGTGAGTCTGAGCATCGGCTACAGCATCAACTACATCGATCAGCTGGGCAGGACCGGATTCCATCAGCAGCTGAAAATCCCGCCCACCAACGCCTCGAGTGAACTAGTGGCCCATATCCTGATGATTTTTGACCAGCATTACAAAGACCAGTCGATCCGGAACGTCGGCGTAGGTGCCGGAAATCTGATCTACACGGATTTTCTGCAGCTGGACCTGTTTCAGGAGCCTGATGAACAAGTAAACGAGCAAAAGAAGGATCTGATCGTCGATTCGATCCGCAAAAAATACGGATTCCGCTCACTCGTGCGGGCAGTCAGCCTATTGGAAGGTGGCCGTGCGATAGCGCGCAGCTCGTTGGTGGGTGGACACGCGGGCGGTATGGCCGGATTGGAGGAAGGGGAAGAAAATGCTAAAAGAACCAAGAAAACGGACGGATAAGGTATTTGAGGACTACAACGACTACCATGACCGCGGCATGATCAAATGGGTAACGGCCTACGCGATGGAGGAACTTGTGAAGTCCATCTCTGCAGGAAAAGCGGAAGCCATGAAGGACATCCCGATCCTCCCTCAGCTGAGTCCTGCCGAAATCGATGAAACCTTGGCGGTAGCCTTGAAAAAAAATCGCCGGGTATCGATCCAACTGAACCAAAAGGATCGCTTCGGGCGCCAAACAGAGTCCATTGAAGGCTTTTTTAAAGGCTATTGCGGAGAGGATGAAATCCTGATCGGCGAAGCATGGGTTCCGCTCGAGCGCATCCGCAATGTGCATATTCTATACCAGGATAAATGGTCAAAAGTGGCGGTGTTCAAACAAAATCAATACTGATCCAAAAGGGAAGCGGCACGCGAACAGCATTGACAGTGCGATTGTTGTCTTTTTTGATGCAAAGGCTTATACTCAAATCAAAAGAGAACGCTTTCTTTTCTCTTGAGAAGGAGGACATTATCATGACTTATACCATCCAGACCAGCGTCCATTCCATTGAAGAGTGTAAAAGGGCTGTAGAGGAACTGCATAAAAAAGGCTATACGAAAGAGCAGATCACCTTGGTGACGAACAATGCAAGCCAAGAAGCCATCTTGGAGAATTGGGACCTTCGCGGTGCGGACGGTGCGATTTTCTCCAGCCATTCGTTGCTGGAAAAGGTCAACAATCTGTTCAACCTAAAGCAATACGAATATTTCCAAAAAAAGACCGGGACTTTCCCCAAAGGCATGGATTTTATTGCGGACCGCATCGCTGCCATTGAAAGCGGCAGCATCGTCATCATTACGAAGGAAGCAGACGAATAACAGTTTTCTTCTCGACTCATCAAGCAGCTCTGTAAACCATGAAAAATGAAAGGACTGATGTGATATGTCAAAATTTGTGGCAGGTTCGTACGCAACCGTCGAAGCTGTGGAAACAGCCGTCAAAGGCTTGCTCGAGAAAGGACACAATGAAACCGATCTCCTGTTGGTGACCAACTCACCGGATAAAAAAGAGCGGTTGGCTAAAAAAACAGGTATTGAAGTCATCAGCGAAACAGGACACGATGAGAATTCCGGCTGGAAGGATCTCGCCCCGCTCTACCCGTCCTTCGATGAGGAGGCCCTTTACGAGCCCTCCCCTCAGCATCCTTATCCGCAGTTGTCACCGGAACAGGAAGAAGAGCAGGAGCGCAAAATGCAGGGCTACTTCTCCGAATTGGAGGAAGGTAATATTTTGATCATCGTAAGCGAGAATTAAAAACTACGGGATAACGAAAAGGCCCAGGATACGTGTTTTAAGTATCCTGGACCTTTTTGCATGCTATGATAAAATTGAACTAAACAATAAAAACTATTTCCTATTCAAAATCCGGATATAGGAGGAAACAAATGGATGCAGAAAAAGTGAATGTCTATACCCTTTTCGCAGCTTCTTTAATCATGCTGGGCGTTACTTTGTTGACGCATGATATCGCGATTTCCATAGTCATTGCCGCTATTGCCTTTCCAGCAATACGAAGCCTGATCAAAAATTACCGCAACAGGAACTGATAGCCTACTACATATGCTCCTCAGCATCCAACAGCCACATTGTCACCACTACCGCATCCCCGCCACTCTTGCCGATTGATTTACGGATTTTGGCATTGACGGACATGATCGCATTTTTATCCCGCAGCGGCATCAGGTTCATCACCCCAAAGTCATAGCCGTCGATGGTTCCCCTGACTTTGATGCTTCCCCATGGTCCACTGATTTGTTTTGTGTCCGGGACTTCAATATGATAGGTCCAAGCACCTTTGCCGGATACATATTTGAGTTCAACTTCTTTGTTATCCACTATTTTCTCTTCCAAAGTCTTTTTCCCCTTCCATTATCAGCGGTGAATATTGAATGAAATTTCGAAATGATTCGATTCAAAAAAGAAGCAGGAGAACCGTTGGACGGTTTTTCCTGCTTCTTTGTATAAGTTATATTAACTTACAGCACATGGCGATACCTACTTATAGCTGCTTCCTTCCGGATCTGACTCAATTCATAAGATCGCCATTGCCATAAGGCCTTTCGGCATTTCTTATCATACCATAGCCAAAAAGAAAAAGCTAGCCTTTATTTTCTTCCTGCATATGTTCGCGGAGATGCTTGCGGCTGTTTTCCTTGCGTTCTTTGCGCAGCGCCCGGAAAAAATCCTGCAGCAGCGTCCGGCATTCTTCCTCCAGTACACCGCGTTCCACCTCGCTCTGATGGTTGAAGCGTTCATCCTGAAGCAGGTTCATCAAAGTGCCCGCCGTCCCGCCTTTCAGGTCGGATGCGCCGTAATAGACTTTCTTGATTCGTGACAACAGGATGGCACCACAGCACATCGGGCATGGCTCCAGCGTCACATAGAGCTCCGCTTCCTCAAGCCGCCAATTTTGTTTGAACGCATTGGCCTGCCTGATCGCAGTCATTTCCGCATGCGTCGTCGCATCATTCGTCACTTCGCGTTCATTGTGCCCGCGCCCGATGATTTCATCCTTCCAGACGATCACCGCTCCAATCGGCACTTCCCCTATGGCCGCAGCTTTTTCCGCCTCCTTGATGGCTTCCCGCATATACTCTTCCTTCAACTCATCCATCTTCCACAACCTCGTCCCTTATTATGGTTCTTCAATCACGTTAAGCAAAACTTCGCTTGCTTGTTTTTTCTTAAGTAAGGCCTCGTGCATCATGATCATAACAAATAAGATAACGCCGAGATAAATGGGGAATAGCGAAACAGTGATATGGTCAGCAATCAAACCGAATACGGGCGGCATCACCAAAATCCCCACATAAGCCGCTGCCATCTGCACACCAATGATCGCTTGAGATCGATCCGCACCGAATAAATCAGGTGTGGAATGGATGATGCACGGATAAATAGGCGCACAACCCAGACCAACCAACATAAGCCCCAGAAGCGCAGTCATTTCGCCGAATGGCAGCATCAAGGCCAATACACCTGCCACTATCAAAACTTGCCCCAAACGGATCATGGAGGCATCATTGAACCGCATGGTCAGAAAACCACTGATGGCCCGCCCGACAGTAATCCCGATAAAGAACAGACTCGCAAAACCAGCAGCCGTTTCTGCGGACAAGCCTCTGTGCAGGACAAGGTAGCTACTTGCCCAAAGTGCTGCCGTCTGCTCTAACGCACAGTAGCAGAAGAATGTGATCATGATCTCCTTCGCTCCAGGAATTCTGATGATCTGCTGCAAAGAAAGAGCCTTCCCATTCAATCCCTGTTCCCTGTTTTCTCCTTGCGAAAGAGGAGCACGCTTCTTTTCCCAGTGCGGCAAGCTGAATAAGAGCATGGCTGTCAAAGCGACTTGAATAAACGCGATATAATTGTAGCCCATATTCCAACGATTTCCACCGTTCAAAGCGTATGTCAACACGTACGGCCCCAGCGAGGCTCCGACTCCCCACATGCAGTGCAGCCAGCTCATATGCCTGCTGGAATAATGCAAAGCGACGTAATTGTTCAATGACGCGTCCACTCCACCTGCACCGAGTCCGTACGGGATGGCCCACAAACAAAGCATCCAAAAGGAATGACTCATTGAAAAACCGAATAAAGCAGTTGCCGTCAAGGCCACACTGATTGCGGTCACTTTCCCTGTCCCGAACCTGCGGGTAAGGCGATCACTTTGTAAACTTGAAACTATGGTTCCTGCCGCGATAATCATCGCAATGCCTCCTGCATAAGAAACCGGCACGCTGAATTCACGGTACATCGTCGGCCAAGCAGAACCCAACAACGCATCCGGCAGACCCAAACTGATAAACGCAAAATAAATGATTGCCAAAAGCAAACTGAACATCCTTTATATTTCCTCCCTGTCTATATGAAGCCATTACTATTTTAGCGTAAAAAAGATAATCAGGCATTATGTCTATGTTGAAAATCAATCCTTGCTTAATCATAGCATATTTTCATATTTTTTTAGCAAATTAATGATAATAATGATAAAATGAATGAAAAGCCTTTCAAAGCCAAAACAACCAGCCCATAAATGAGGTGACAGTTTGAATCAGAACGAACTCCAACAATTATTCCCTGAAGCCAAGATAACGACCGCGGCCAGTCTCGGGCCCGCTTACTTCACGCTGCCTTTCCAGAACAAATGGCTGCATATACCTGAACACACGCTGAGCGGACGCGAAAAAGCTCTTTTGAAGCAGTTGCTGCTCAATGAGGCCCCGACGACATCCGACATCCCGAAGAATCCTTGGGCCCAGTTTCTGTTAGGCCAGACGACCGAAATTCCGATCGGACTGGCGCAGACCCAACTGCTCCAATTCAGACTCTCGTACCGGGAAGAGGACGCCGGGTCTTTCGATCAGACACTGTGGATCGATGCCTTCAGCCAGACATTGCCGCTTGTCCGCGAATGCTTCTTTTTGAACGGCAAAAGCGGTGTCTTCATTCTCGACAGCCCGGAACCCTACTGCATCGATGAGGAATTGGCGGCGGTGCTTGATATTCTGGATGACGACTTCAGCTTGCGGACCGAGTTGTATCTGGGCCAACGCTGGCCTGTCGACGCCCGCCTGCCGCTCCTTTTCGAGGAGGAAAGGAAAATATTCGCGGCCAGCCGAACGCTCGCCAAAGGCAGCAAGATCATAACGCTTGCCGCCATCGCGCTTCCTTATTTCATTTCGGAAGCAGGAACCCAAAATCCGGTGCTGCAAGCCTTGCAGGCCACGATCGGTTCCATCGACGGCACACACGAACTGATCACAGCCATGTGGCAGAACCAAGGAAACCTGTCGAAAGCGGCAGCCGACCTTTATCTGCACCGCAACACCCTTCAGTACCGGATCGATCGCTTTTTTGATGCGACCGGCTTGGCCTTGAAGAGCATGGACGACCTGGCCTTGGCTTACCTCGCCATCGCTGCAGTAACAGCTCCTCATACCAACTAAAAAGACTGCAGAAATGGGGCTATACCCTATTCCTGCAGTCTTATTCAATTCTTATCTATGAAACTTGTCGCCTACGTTGTCTTTTACATCGCCAGCTTTGTCCTTTAAATCAGAGAATAGGTCCATTGCTGATTCTTTCCAATCGCCTGCTCTGTCCACCACACGCAAGAAGCCGTCGATCTCATCATCCGTCAAATCCTCGATTGCCCGCAAAAATTTTTGGCTGCCTTTCAGATGGTCCTTCACGAAGTTCTTCATGCGTTGACGGTTCAAATAGGAGCCGATCTTGTCCACTGCTTCTTCCTCGTATGCCAAGGCCGCCGCAATTGCCGCAATCGCTGCTGTAGCACCCAAACCGATCAACAATGCCTTTTTAGAATTCTTCATTTTATTAGTTCCCTCCTCTAACTTCCGTAACTATATTTTAGCACAAACGGAAGCGATAACCGAACAATAACACTGTCTCCCAACTGAAGACCTGCTGCTCTTAAGAATTTACCGGCACTTTTTTGTCTTTATTTTCTGCCTTGGCGGGCTTCACTGAGATCCGGATGCTGCCTTTTTGGGCACCAATCGTGACGGTATCGCCGAATTTGATCAAGCCGCTCAGCATTTCTTCACTCAACTTGTCTTCGATCTCTTTTTGAATCGCGCGTCTGATCGGACGTGCACCGTACTCCGGATCGAAACCGGCTTTTGCGATGACATCGATGGCTGCAGGCGTGATGCGCACATGGATATCGAGATCTTTCAAGCGTTTCACGATGCCGTTCGCCATCAATTTGACGATTTCATGCAACTCGTCTTTCTCCAAGGAGTGGAAGACGATTGTTTCGTCGATACGGTTCAGGAACTCCGGACGGAAGCTGTTCTTCAGCTCTTCGCGGATGCGTTTCTCCATCGCTTTATAATCATGCTTGAGATCTTTCGCCGCGAATCCGACCGATTTTTCATCACGCAAAGCCGTTGCACCCAAGTTGGAAGTCATGATCAAGATCGTGTTGCGGAAATCAACCTTCCGTCCTTTGGAATCTGTCAAATGACCGTCATCGAGCACTTGCAGGAGGATATTAAAGACATCCGGATGGGCTTTTTCAATCTCGTCGAGAAGAATGACCGAGTAGGGTTTCTGTCTGATTTTTTCCGTCAACTGGCCGCCTTCATCATAACCGACATAGCCGGGAGGGGAGCCGATCAGACGACTTGTGCTGTATTTTTCCATGTATTCGGACATGTCCAAACGAACCAAGGCATCCTCTGTCCCGAACATCGCTTCAGCCAGTGTTTTCACCAGCTCAGTCTTGCCGACACCGGTAGGACCCAAGAATAGGAACGAGCCGATTGGGCGATTGGGGTCTTTCAATCCGGAACGTGCACGTCTGATTGCGCGGGCCACTGCACTTACCGCCTCGGATTGGCCGATGACGCGTTCGTGCAGCACTTTTTCCAGCCTCATCAAACGGTCGCTTTCCTTCTGCTCCATCTGGTTGACCGGAATCCCGGTCCACAAAGCCACCACTTCGGCTACGTCGTTTTCGGTCACTTTCAGATCGTAGTGCGTGATTGTTTGGGCTTGTTGTTCCACCATTTTTTGGAATTTCTGCTTCTTCGTCATTTCGCGTTTGCGGATGCGGGCAGCTTTGTCGAAGTCTTGATTCAGGATAGCTTCCTCTTTGTCTTTCGACAACTTCGCGATTTCCAACTCGATTTTCCCGATTGGCGTATCCCCGTGTGTGACATCCAAACGGACTTTCGCAGCGGATTCATCGATCAGATCGATCGCTTTATCCGGCAATCTTCTGGAAGTGATGTAGCGCACGGATAACTGGACAGCTGCTTTCAGCGCCTCATCAGTGATTTCCACGCCATGGTGCTCCTCGTAACGGGAACGCAAGCCACGCATGATCTCAACCGATTCTTCAGGTGTGGGCTCATCGATATGGATAGGTGCGAAACGTCTTTCCAACGCCGCATCTTTTTCGATATATTTTTGGTACTCATCAAGGGTGGTGGCACCGATTGTCTGCAGTTCGCCCCTTGCCAATGCCGGTTTCAGGATATTGGAGGCATCGATTGCCCCTTCCGCTCCGCCTGCACCAATCAAGGTGTGCAACTCATCGATGAACAGGATGACATTGCCGTCATTGTAGATTTCGTCGATGATCTTCTTCATTCTTTCCTCGAATTCACCGCGGTATTTCGTACCTGCAACCAGTGAACCCATATCCAACATCATGATACGTTTGTTCGCCAATGTATCCGGAACATCTCCGGCCACGATTTTCTGTGCCAAACCTTCCACGATGGCGGTCTTGCCGACACCCGGTTCCCCTACCAATACTGGATTGTTCTTCGTTCTGCGGGAAACGATCTGCATGATGCGGCGGACTTCCTTGTCGCGTCCTACAATCGGATCCATCCGGTTTTCCCGTGCCAATTCTGTCAGATTGCGGGCCAAGGAATCCAAAGTCGGCGTTCCTTCTTCCACTTTATCCGTCTTTTTGGCTGAACGCATATCCGGTTTGGTCGGTTGTTTGATGCCCAGTTTCTCATAGAGAGACTTACGCAGCAAATTCGGATCGATCTGCAGGTTTTTGATGATTTTGACTGCCAGAATTTCTTCTTTCAACAAGCCCAATAAAAGGTGTTCAGTTCCTACCAAAGGAACCCCCAATTTGTGCGCTTCATTTGTCGCATACATAATGACTTTTTTAGCCCGAGGAGAAAATGGCAACGGCGCGTTGAAGTCCTCCGTATTCATTTGACCGAAACCGGTCAGATGAACAATCTCTTCGCGGACTCCTTCCTCATCAATGTCGTAGCCACGCAACACTTTTCCGGCAATGCCTTCTTGCTCCCGGACTAGTCCGAGAAGCATATGCTCCGTTCCGATGGATTGATGCTTAAATTTGTGCGCTTCTTCTGTTGCCAACAACAATACTTGGCTGGCTTTATCTGTAAATAATTCATCCATTTTTAACGCCTCCTCTACGGGCTCATCTATTCAAAGCGCAAGCTGTTCAAAAAATTCCTCAACAGCAAGGCTCGTAATCTTTCTTCGTGTTCGCCTGTGTATGGGGCAAGTGACTTATCCAATACCGACAACATCAGGTTTCCTTCGCGTTTCGTGATGATACCGCGACTGTATAGATTTTGGGTTACCGCAAACGCATCTTTCTGGTTGATGCTTTCGCCTACTATAGCGATCAGCTTATCCAACAATTCCGCTTGATCCAGGATTTTCACCTTCATGATGCGTATATAGCCGCCTCCGCCGCGTTTACTTTCGACCGAGTAGCCTTGCTGTTCCGTAAAACGGGTATTGATGACATAGTTGATCTGTGAAGGTACACAATGAAAACGATCTGCCATTTCGTTCCGTCTGATTTCAATCTGCTCTTCTGCATTCAGAATCTTTTTGATATACGCTTCGATGATATCTGACATGTTCTGACCATGCATGGAATGGACGCCTCCCTTCCCCTGACTAATTTTGACTATTATATGTTTATATTATGCTATTCCTACATAACTGTCAAACAGAAAGGGCTATCCGAGGACGTTTGTGGCAAACTAGTCAAGAAAGCTGAAACCCATCCAGACTGCTTGCTACTCCCTCTACAACAGCGTATTCCCCAAACATTTCCAACAGGATTATTTGGAATGTTCCTCATTATATACTTAAAGGCAAAAAACGGCAATATATCCAGGAGAAAAGCTGAACGGGTTGGTTCAGCCCTGAAAGAAATTTAGGAAATCGTGCCGACTGAGCATCGTAGAGCGCAATAGGTACGATTTATCTAATTTCCGAAGGGCTAACCCGTGAAGCTGGCCAACGTTAACACAAAAAAATAGACGCAGAAACCATCGGAATGATTTCTGCGTCTATTTTTATTTATCGGGAAGACAGGATTCGAACCTGCGACCCCTTGGTCCCAAACCAAGTGCTCTACCAAGCTGAGCTACTTCCCGGTCATAATTATGTGAAAAATGCACCCAACAGGAGTCGAACCTGTAACCGCTTGATTCGTAGTCAAGTACTCTATCCAATTGAGCTATGGGTGCGTAAGTGCCGAGAATCGGAATCGAACCGATACGGTGATCACTCACCGCAGGATTTTAAGTCCTGTGCGTCTGCCAGTTCCGCCACCCCGGCTAAAAGATAGCCATTAAAATAAAAAAAAGCGGAAGACGGGGTTCGAACCCGCGACCCCCACCTTGGCAAGGTGATGTTCTACCACTGAACTACTTCCGCATTTTTGGATGCCGGCTAAAGGATTTGAACCCTCGACCCTCTGATTACAAATCAGATGCTCTACCAACTGAGCTAAGCCGGCGTCTCGGTATATTCAATTGTTCCATCATTATCGCAAAAATGATGAATGAGTTATGCAGGGCTCGAACCTGCGACCCTCTGATTAAAAGTCAGATGCTCTACCAACTGAGCTAATAACTCATGGATGGAGGTTGACGGGATCGAACCGCCGACATTCTGCTTGTAAGGCAGACGCTCTCCCAGCTGAGCTAAACCTCCATGATATAAATGCGCGGCAACGTCCTACTCTCACAAAGGGAAACCCTTCACTACAATCGGCGCTAAGAAGCTTAACTTCTGTGTTCGAGATGGGAACAGGTGTGACCTTCTTGCCATCGTCACCGCACATTTTTCAAGAGAACGTTGTTCTCTCAAAACTGAATCTACAAAATTAAAGGGAACCCGAAAACACCGCTTGAGTTTTCATCTTTTAAAAATTGGTTAAGTCCTCGACCGATTAGTATTGGTCCGCTCCATACATCGCTGTACTTCCACTCCCAACCTATCTACCTGATCATCTCTCAGGGGTCTTACTCACTTAAAGTGATGGGAAAT
>MUZD01000015.1 GCA_002155105.1 Sedimentibacter sp. SX930
ACACTCTTTCCTACACGCGCCTTCCGATCTATATATAATTATTAAGTATAATCCCAATAACGAAGATAATAGAATCATTTGAACGACTAACATATTAATAAAAGGGGTTATTTTAATGGTTTATTGACTTATGAATAGATTAAAAATTGAAAAAAATATCCCCGGTGTGTATATTGTCGAAAAGATGTTTAATCAATGTTTCCCCTCCCACACACATCCAGATTATAGTTACTAATAATCCTACTTCAGGCTGAATAGTAATATATTTGCAGAAAACCAAAATCTAATAGTTTATCGTTCATATATTTTACATATTCTGATATACTGAGAAAGACAAACGCTCCCATTACATCATGACAAAAGAATGGAACGCTATCAGACTGTTGGAAATCTAAAATTGTACTCTTTTCTGCCACGCCAGAAAGTTCTTCAGCAAAACCATGTGCATCTATTCACAGAAAATTATAAAATTAAAAAAATCATAAATCCCCACATAGTAATGCCTCCTAAATAATATTGTTATAAGGAGTATATTTTTACATGGGGGATTAACGGAAAAATGACACGAACAAGAAACTTTTGTTGCAAAGATGAGACGTTTTATAGTGCTGATAAAAGGAGTTCTTATGGAAATTTATGAAGCAGTCGCAACTCTTAGAAAAGACAAGAATATAAAAATTGAAGAAGCGATTGGCAACAGTATGTCCAGAGCCAGCTTTAATCGTTATATTAACGGGAAAACTGATTTGTATACCTCGCATTTTTTGGAACTATTGGAAAAATTACATGTAAGCTTGGAAGAAATTGAATTTATGTGTAATGGGTATACAGATAACGTTGAAAAACAATTAATGAAAGAATTGAAGCATGCGTTTGAAGATCAGAATATTCATGAGCTTAATTTTATACTGCAGCATTGCCGGAACGAGTATGCCCTCGACAAAAATGTATTATATAGTCATTTGGCCTCACTGACAGAGGTCCTTCTGGCAAGGCTTGAACATAAAAATATAGATCTTAAAGAGAATGAATTATATAAATACCTGGTCAAAACGGAAACATGGACGCGTTACGAACTTGTCATGTTCAATAATTCTATGTTCTATTTTGATGCCGAAGCTTTAAAACAAATATTGCCAAAAGCAATCAACAAGTTAGCTTACTATAAAGAAATAAATCCTTATGCAAACGAAGGATTCAGGCTACTGATAAACGCCATCATTGCATTCATCAGTAAAAATGAAATTCATCAGGCGCTAATATATATTCGTATATTGGAAAAACATCCATTGAATGAAGATCAAGCTTATGAAGCCCTCTTACAAAAATTTTTGATTGGGGTCAAACTCATTTTGATTGATGACTCCAAGGGTGATGAAGTAGTTAAGGATTGTATCCAGGCCATGCAATTCTTAAATATGGAAAAGATGGCAAGTATGTCTACTGGACTCATAGAACATATTTTAGAAAACAAACAAAAAAATCAGCCGCAGTGATTAAACACTGCAGCTGATTTTTTATTGTTTCAGATCAAAAAGAAAGGTGGAGCCTTTTCCAGGCGTGCTTTCGACCGACAAAACGATGCCATGGCGATCGGCTATCTGCTTGGCGACGGCCAAACCCAGGCCTGTGCCCTGCTTGTTGCTTTCCTCGTTTGATTTGAAGAACTTTTCGAAGATGTACGGTTGGTCCTTTTCAGCGATGCCCGGCCCGTTGTCGCTGACAGCCAATCGGCAGCCTTCGCCTGAGGCAGTCAACGTGATCCGGATTTCACTCTTTTCGGCAGAAAATTTGACGGCATTCTCCATCACGGCAAGCAGCATCTGCCGCAGCCGGGTATAGTCGCCCATCAGCATGAACGTCAGCGGCTCCTTTGTGAAAGTCAGCGTGATTCCCTTTTCCCTGGCGATGTAGCGCACGGAACGGATGGCGTTCTCCACGACGTCCACAAAATTCAAGGAACTCATTTCCATTTGATAGTCCGGGTTCTGCAGCCGTGACAGCTCCAGCAGATCGTTGATCATCCGCTCCAGATGGATGCTTTCGGTCAACATCTGTTGGTGGTATTCATCGATTTTGGAGGGATCCTCGACCACATGATCGTTCAAGGCCTCCAGAGAGCCGCGGATGACTGTGACCGGCGTGCGCAATTCATGGGAAATGCTCGTGATAAAATCCTTCCGCATCTTATCCAGTTTGGCGCTCTCTTGCGCAGCTTCAGCCAACTTGTCCGCCAGAATATCGATGTTGGCGGCAAGCGAGCCCATTTCATCATTTTGGATGATCCCCGTATGGGCTCCGTAATGGTTATCCGCCAACTGCTGTGTCGTTTCTTCCATCCTCTTCAGCGGCTGGATGAACCGTTTCGCCAACAGGACCGCTATCCCGACCGCGGCGATCAAAGCCAAAGCCAAGCTGATCCCCAAAGTCGAAAATCCCGACCGCACGGCAGCCTGCATGTTTGCGATATAGTCGTGCAAAAGGACCGCAGCAATGACCTCCCCTTCTGAGGAGAGCACCGGTGCCCCGACCGTGATGGAGGTATCCTCCAATAACGGGCTGAATCCTTCGCTGAAGACGACTTCCCCTTCGAATACCTCGTCGACAAGCGCTAGCGCGGCGCTTGGTAGTTCCGCATAGGTGATTTCTTTTTTTCCGGTCCCGACACTGATCGTCTCTGCGGATTGGTCGACGATCCACACCTCGCCCATCGCGATATCCTGAATGGCCGTGATATAGGCGTTGTATCCGTTCACATTGTTGCGCCCGGTCGTACCCGTGGCACCACTTTGCGCGAGCAGGCCAGTTCCTGTTTGTTTACCGTTGGCACTGCCCTTTGCAGTGAGCGCAACCTCATCTAAAGCGGCACTCCCGTCTTCCAGATAATCGGCTACGCCGGCCGCGATCGCCTCAGCCCGTTCCTGCATATCCGCCCGATAAATTTCTTCGGTATGCCGGGTGAACAGCAGAAGGAAGGCCCCTCCGACAACCAAGGAAAACAGCAGGATGACGGAAGTGAAATAGAGGACTAACTTACGGGTGATCTTATACTTCATCAGGACTCACCTCAAACTTGTAGCCGACGCCCCAAACGGTTTTGATATCCCAGGACGGATGGGGAATTTGATCGACCTTTGCCCGCAGCCGCTTGATGTGCGAGTCGACCGTCCGATTATCTCCGAAATAGTCGTAGCCCCAAACGCTGTCCAATAAATTGTCACGGCTGAACACCTTGTTCTTGTTCGTCGCCAAAATCCAAAGCAACTCGATCTCTTTTTTCGTGAGATGGACTTGGTGCCCAGCAATTTTCACGATGAACTCATCCAGGCGGATTTCCAGATCTTCATGGACGTAGAGTTTATGGTGATCCTTATTGTCCGGTGTCTGATCCAACCGCCGCAGGATTGCCCGAATGCGCGCCATCACTTCACCCGGCGAAAATGGCTTGACGATGTAGTCGTCCGCTCCGATATCCAAGCCCATGATCCGCTCAAAATCTTCCCCTCGAGCCGTCACCATGATGATGGGGACCGAGGAAACTTTCCGGATTTCCCTGCACACCTCAAAGCCGTCCTTCTTCGGCATCATCACATCCAACAGAATCAGATCGAATTTGCCCTTCCCGAACTCCTGCAGCGCCTGTTCGCCGTCATAGGCGACGACTGCCTCGTAGCCATCCTTTTCCGAATATTCTTTCAGGATAGCTGTTATCTGTTTATTGTCATCCGCAATCAATAGCTTTACCATCGTACTCCCTCCTCGAGGAAATCATACTGGATAAATATGGCAAGATTATGTTTTCACCCCGATAATACCACACAAACGTGCCTTAAAAAACACGATTCTGCCATACTTTTTGATTATTCTTAGGTCAGTAAGAAATAACAAAAAAACATTCCAGGGGGAAACAAAAATGAACAAGACAAGAATCATGACTATCCTATCCGTTGCAGGCTTATTTGTTGGAGGTGCCGCACCGGTACTGGCAGCGAGCGACACGGCAGCCCAGAACGGCACTATGACCCAAGAGCAGATCAAGTCAGGCGAATGCACAAATGAAGGCGCAAAAAAACAAGGCAATGAAGAGGCAACCATGAAACGTGCCCGCGAGAAAAGCGGAACGTGCGACGGAACTGGTACGCAAGCCAATCAGGATGGTAACCAAAACGGCACTGGCGGAACAGACAGCAACGGTAACCAATACGCCACGGGCGAGACAGACGGCGACGGCAACCAATACGGTACGGATGAAACAGACAACGACGGTAAAAACGGCGTCCGCGATCAATCTTGCCAAGCTGAATAACAGTCAACCAGCCAAGTAAATTGCATTGCACTTCGATATGAAGGCACCGCAACAAAAAGGGACGGTCTCGTAATGAGACCGCCCCTTTTTTGTGCATATTCGCCAGCCAATTTGCAGCTGCAATCCTACAGATCCGGAAAACTAAGACTGCAAAAACAGTCTCCAGCTCCGGCGAGCCTTTCGTTCGCCGGAGGAGCTCGGTAAAGAATGGACCCTTCTCCGATGAAGCTTCAGCTGGTCGGAAGACACCATCTGAATGTGGGATCAACTCCGGTGAAGCCTCCTTGGCCGGAGTTGGGCAACCCCACTACTTCTCCATGCAAAAACTCCTCAACCTATCCAATACTTCGCCCAATAACTTATGACCGCAAGCATCGCCATGTACGCGAGGAAAAGAAAATCGTTGCCGGAAAAACCTATCTCATAATAATAGGTCCGGCTCTCCTTGCCGGAAAACCTTTTCGCTTCCATCGCCACGGCGATGCGATGCGCCCGCCGGATGCTGCCTGACAGCAAAGGGATGGTGTAGACCTTCATCTTGAAGAGGATGCCCTGCAAGCCTTTCACTCTTTCGCTGCCGCGCACCTTGCGGGCATTGCGGATCGTTTCGAATTCTTCCGTCATGATGGGGATCAACCGCAGCGCAGCCATGAAGCTGTAGGCATATTTAGGATCCAGCTGCAGCTGTTGCATCAACGAATAGAATAAATTGACCGGCCGGGTCGTCAATGCGAAGGTCAAACCCAACACCGCGAAGACCAATGCGCGCAGGCCGATCAGTATACCCCGCAAAAAACTTTCCTCGGTGATGCGGATCAACCCCCATTCGAACCAAAGTGTTTCGCCCTTTCCGAACATGATCATGGCGGAAGCCGTGGATACGAAAATGGCGCAAAAAGGGATCAACAGCAATAAGATCCGCTTCAACGGCTGTCCCGTAAACAACAGGAACAGGACCAAAAGCCCGATGCCGATGAATGCCATGATTTCAAGGTTGCGGACAAACATAACCGCGATGCAGAGCAACAGCGACATGCCCAATTTCAGGCTGGGATTGACCCGGTGAAGCCAGGTTTCTTTGACTAATTCCCATTCCTTCATCCGCACAGTCCTCCTTCCAAGCGCAAATCAGCGGAGAATGCAGTCCGCATGTCCGTAGCCGATCCGGTGGTGTCCCGGATTTCGCCATCAACTACTGTCCAAAACGTTGTTCCGTAGTTCCGGGAGAGTGTTTCATCGTGGGTCACCATCAGGATGACGGCGCCTTTTTTCCGGTAGTTCTCCAAAAATCCCAGCAAAGCAAAAGTGTTTTTGGAATCCAAACCGAAAGTCGGTTCATCCAAAAGGATCAGCCGCTGTCCTTGGATGATCGTCGCCGCTACACTCAGGCGGCGCTTTTGCCCCATCGAAAGTTGGAAAGGATTGTTCTCCCGTTGGCCGCTCAATTGGAAAAGCTCCAGATATTCCTCCACAAGCTTTTCAATTTCCGAATTCCCCTTGCCGTCCATCCGCAGCGAATAAGCCATCTCTTCATGGACCGTATTCGCCACGAACTGATACTCCGGATTCTGGAAAACAAAAGCTACCCGTTCAGCCAAATTCTTCAATTTTCTGATTGGCTTTCCCTTCAGCTCATAATCACCGCTTGTTTTGATGAACTGCATGACGGCATGGAGGAAGGTGCTTTTTCCGGCTCCGTTTTGGCCGCGGATGATGATCCATTCACCCGGATAGGCTGCCAGCCTTTCTCCGCGGATTTTAATATCCCCGTTGCGGAATCCTTTGAAATCGCGCAGTTCCAACAGCGGACTTTGCAATCTAAAGGACTTCTGCTCCCGTTGCAGCGGCGATTCCGCCAGATGTTGGTCCCATACCCCCGGGAACCAGATGCCCTGGCCCTTCATTTCGTCCTTGTAGGCCGAGAAGATTTCTTCGTTCGGTCCATCAGCGATGATGCGGCCGGATGCATCGAACAATACAAGCCGTTCGGCGAATGCCAGGACATGATCGATTTTGTGTTCCACAATGATGACCGTTTTGTCCTTGCAGACTTTCTTCAGGACTTCCCAGATCGTTTCGGTCCCTTCTGGGTCCAACATGGCGGAGGGCTCATCCAAAAAGAGCACTTCCGGATCCAACACCAATACCGAGGCGATCGCCAGCCGCTGCTTCATCCCGCCGGAAAGGCTCGCGATGGGGATGTGGCTGTCGGCCAGTTCCAATCCGACTTGCCGGAGCGCGAAGTCTATTTTGGCAGCCATCTCCTCACGCGGAACCGACAGATTTTCGAGCACAAAAGCAAGCTCTTCATCGACGTAAGGCATGCAGAACTGGCTATCCGGATCCTGGAAAACATAGCCCCAGGAAGCCGGTGACACAAGCTTGTCGGCCTTCATCGGCACTTCGATCGATTGCGGAATCAGCCCGCTCAACACCTGCAGCAGCGTGGATTTGCCGCAGCCTGACGGGCCCAAAAGCAGCACTTTTTCACCGGCTGCGACCGAAAAGGACAGGTCCCTGAACAACAAATCGGCGTCGCCGGGAAATTTCAACTTCAGCTTTTCCACATACGCTTGCTGCTCCATTTCCGCCATCCTCCTTAATCCATATCTGTGAAATCTTCACTCGTCAGCGGGCGGACAAGGTTCGTCACGCCGGTATCCTCCAGGACTTCCGCCAAGTAATAGGCCAGCACGCCGGCAAAGAAAATCGAGCCCGCGAATCGGGCAAGCAAGTAAAGCGCCAAGTTCCAAGGGGCCAGCTCAGCGATCTGCCCGTTCAAAGCATCCACCAAAAGCGAACCCACACAAGATGCCGAAGCTGCCAAAGCGGCAACCTTCAGGTCAAAACGTTTGTAGCGGAAAGCCATGAACACTAATTCCGCAAACAACCCCTGTACCACTCCGGAAAGCAAGACAGTCAGACCCCAAGGCGAACCCAAAAGGAATTCGCCTGAAGCTGCAGCGATTTCCGCCAAAAGTGCCACACCCGGCTTGCGGATGATGAAATAGGCGACGGTGCCGGCGATGAACCACATGCCGTACAACAGCTGATCAAGATGCAGACCCAACGGCTGCACCGCGTAATAGACCGTTCCCCATAGGATGTAGACGATCCCGAAAGCGATGGCGATGACGATTGTCACCAAAATATCTGTAAGCTTCAATTCTTTTTTCATTTTGTTCTGTCTCCTCTTTGTGTTTGATTTTTTCTCTTATTGTTCCAACGGTACCGGCCATGTTTCCATGCGATAGGCCATTTCCCAAAACGCGTATTCGTACTGGCTGCTGATGATGAAATGCTCTTTCATCCTTTCGCGGTCGGCTTCGCTCACGGCTGCGGCAATCTTATCCAGATGCTCAATCTGCTCATCCACCCGGTCCTGAAAATCCTTCCCGCCATAGGTGGCGATCCATTCCTGATAAATCGGCTCTTCAGGCGCCGCATCGAGGAAGGCGTCGCCGATTTCGGCATAAAGCCAATAGCAAGGCAATACGGCGGCGATGACGTCGCCCAGGTGACCTGCGTGGCCGGCGCGATAAAGATGGGAAGTGTAGGCATAGGTAGTGGGCGCGGGCTTGAAACACTCTTTTTCCTCCGCGGTGATTCCCAGCCTTTTCGAAAATTGTTCATGCAGGCCGATTTCGGCGCTGTACGTATGCTTCGCGAAGTCGGCGAACTGGTTGGTCGTCGCGATATCCGGTGCTTTGGCCGCGCCGAGAGCCAAAATTTTGGCGAAGCGCGTCAGGTAATAGGAATCCTGCTGGATGTAGAAACGGAAATTCTCCAACGGCAAAGTGCCGTCCCCGATGCCTTTCACAAACGGATGCTCCATGCTGGCTGCCCAAATCGGTTCGACCGCTTGGCGGATTTGTGCTGAAAATGTCATTGCTGTCCCTCCATATGCTGGAGCGATCCGCCAGGGTCCCGACTCATCCGGGCGGCCGCTCTTGATTTTTGAAAACAAAAAAACCACTCTCTTCCCAACGGAAAAAAGTGGTTGTATGTTCCTTATGCAATAGGGACTTACTTAGCCAAAAGAGGCTGCCACTTCCCTACGCTGGTACAAACCAGATCAGGTTCTAAGGGTCTCGAAGTCCTACTTCGATCTCAGCTTTTTGGCGGACAGTCATCCGCCGGTAAAGCACCCCTAGTGGTAAAAAGAATATTCAGTTCATTTGTTGTTGTTCCTATCGTATCATAATTTCCTCTGAAGTCAACTCGCCCTTAGACCAAATCGCCTTTTATCAGGTACCCACCACCAAACAGAAAAGACTGTCCCGATGGGGCAGTCTTTTCTGTAAGTGAAATCCACAAGATCAAGTTCGGTGGGTTATGCTCCGTATTTTCCGAATAGCGCTTGTCCATCCGCTTCAAAAACCTGCAATGCCTGCAGCGCCAAATCCTTGTTCAGCATACTGTTCAGGACATCCGTAGGGATCGTGGCAGTATGCGCGCCCGACTCCAAAGAATCGATGACTTGTTGGGAATTTTTGAAGCTCGCTGCCATGATTTTGGTCTTGTAGCCTCTGGCATCGATGAACGTCCGCATGGAACGGATTGCCTTGAAGGGATCGATCGCATTGTTCAGCATCCTGTTCACATATGGTGCCAGATAATCGCATCCGGCTGCAGCGGCCAGGATTCCCTGGTCCGCAGAGTAGATCAGTGTCCCCAGGATCGTTCTTTCCGGATCATCCTTTTTCACTTTTTTGATTGTTTCCAAGCCTGCTTGTGTAACGGGAATCTTTATCGAAAGTCGGTGATTTGCATCAAATGTCTTTATTGCTTCATAATCGGCAAACATTTCTTCAGAAGTCGTACCCAGCAATTGTACAAAAAGTTCCGTCGGCTCCAAAGCCAATAAATCTTGTAATTGTTTGAAGCGACTGCCGGAACCAGTCGACAAAATTGTCGGGTTGGTGGTGACTCCTTTCAGAAATCCGCTTTTCAAAAAACTTCCGATTGCTTTGATGTCGTTCGAATCTATGTACATACGCCACTACCCCACAGTTTCAGTGATTTTGATGATGGTGCCTTCCGCGATTTCGTTCACTGTTTTGTTTTCAACATACAGTGAGCCTGCCAATTCAGCGACTGTTTCTCCGCTGAAGTTGATGGTGATGTGCCCCAGATCCCTGAGGTTTTTGTTGACCACATTACCCACTGCTGTGACGCGATAACTATCGTCGCCGATAACCAACGCGTGTCCTAGTTGAATATCTTGCTCCAGTGCATTTTGTTCGATCAGGAAGCAATAAGGCCGCAATGCTTCCGGAGCATCGTCTCCGAACAATACCATCATATCCTCAGCTAAAAACTCCTTAGCGTTAGGTCCGATTTCTGTGACTACCGTTGAATAAATTGACATTTTTCTTCACCTTTTCCGATTATTAGTTTTTAAGCCTATAGTAATTTATAAATATTCAATCTCAGAAGTGCATCACCTTTGCAAAATATTCTGCATTCCCCAATGATGGCTAGCAGTCCAAGCCTGCCTCTCGGAAATTAGATAAATCGTACCTATTGCGCTCTGCGATGCTCAGTTGCATGGGACTCTTAGGGATTCATCCCTTAGAGTCCCAGTACAAGGTGACCGTAGGGAACGTTGCGTGGCACGATTTCCTAAATTTCTTTCGAGGCAAAGCGGGCTTGTCCCGCTTTTCTTCTTTTTTAATATAGTCCGAAGCTTGCTAACCAAGCGACGAATACGCGGGGCACACCGTTCAGGAATCGAGAATAAAGAACGGATGGTACGCCGACTTCTACTGTCTTAGCTTCTGCTTCCTGCAAGCCTAACCCGACTGGAATGAAATCGCAAGCATTTTGTGTGTTGATGGCGAACAAAGCCGGTAAAGCTAAGCTTGGCTCGATATTGCCTTTGCCGATTTCAACACCGATCAATGTTCCGATAACCTGCGCGATTACTGCACCAGGTCCCAATAGAGGAGAAAGGATCGGCAAGGAGCAGATGAAGCCGATGACCATCAAACCCCAGACATTTCCGGCCAATGGAATCATCATTTTCGCGAACATATTACCGATTCCGCTGCCTTGGATGATACCGATCAGCATCGCTACAAAGGCCATGAACGGAATGATCGTCTGCAAGACTGTCTGTACCGCTTCACGGGCTGATTGCAGCATGATAGCGATCCCTTTACCTGCAGCCAAACCGATTTTTGCCACTACGCTGCCTTTTTCTGCATTTTGTTGCGTCAACTTTTTGTCTGTAGTGTAAGCGACTTTCTCTTCTACTGCTGGTTCTGCAGCTGCTGCGCTTATTGTCTCAACAGTTGCTGTCTCGCCAGTGACTTGGATCTGATTCAAGCCAACATTTGAAACGTAAATGTCTTCGTTGATGTATTTAGCCAAAGGACCTGATTTGCCGGTGGCAACGACGTTGATTGTCGGGATGCCTTTTTGAGGATAGATGCCGCATCTCAATGTTCCGCCGCAGTCGATGATAGCCAAAGCTGTTTCATCATCCGGAATGGATGTTTTGAATCCGTTTACGGCTTCCATACCTGTAAGTTCAGCGATTCTGTCAACGATGGCAGGCTTTTCTCCGCCGCCTACGATGTAGATGAATTTATGTTTTTGCTCTGTTGGTGTGATGATCAGTGGTCCGCCCCAGCCGCCGGAACCTTTTTCCACTTTGATGCTGTTATATTTTGTCATAATGAATACCCCTCTCGTTCTCATGCATTCTATTTGTTTTATGCAACATCTTCTTGGTCGTTATTATTGAACTTTCGCGGTTTTGCTCAATTGAATGCCTGATTTTTTGCAGACATAAGCAGTTGTGAAATCGGTTACGTATGCGCCAACAGCATTCATCACAAGCCCGACAAGCAGATAACGGATAGCCAGTGGCGTGGTGCTTAATCCAAGCGTTTCAACACCTGAAGCGATTCCCAGGAATACGAACAATTCACCTGCATTGATATGTGGGAAAAGGCCGTTACTCGTATGGTTGTATTGCGCAAGTGCCGCATAGAAACTTGGTTTGTAGAATTCCGGCAAGAATCTTCCTAATGTGAATGATGCGGGATTCCCCAACATGAACGCTGCCAAGAAAGGTAAGATACAGTTTCTGACCAAGGAATATTTAGAGAAGCGTTGTGCGAGGCCGTTGATTTTTTCCTCACCGATCAGCTTGATTACGACATTCATGAATACCATCAGCATCAATACGATTGGGACGATGCCGGTCATCCAGCTCATAAATGTGTTTGCACCTAATTGAAATAATCCGATAAAGCTTTCTGCACCTTTAACTAGAAAGTCCATATGTAACACTCCTTATTATATGTATTATTTCTTACACGTTTTATCCGAACTTAATGTTTGTAATTTTTTTGGTCAGTTCTTTGAATGGCGATTCTTTCTCCGGAATGATTTCTCCGTTTATGAACATCCGGTAATTAGTGACCGCATTCATGATGGTTTTGCGGGTGATCTTGATTTCAGCCAGCACATCCGGATCCTCTGCCTTGATGGCTTCGATAAATCTGCCGTTGAAATTGTTGTATGGTTTGAACCTGGCCAAGATTGTGGTCCCCTGAAGCTTTTTGCCCCTGATGATCATGCCGTTGTTGTCCAGTTGGAACATGATGATCGTTCCGGAAGTCAGTTTCCCTGCCCGTTTGCCTATCGCAACTCTGCCATCCGCCTTCAATTCGTTGTATTCATTGCCGAAATGTCTGATCTGAAAAAAACCCAGTGCGCTTTGGATCAAAAAAGCGCCGACAACCAGAATACCCAATGCAAGCATATTATTCATCTATTTCGTACCTCTTTTCTCCAGCATCTCAATAAGTCCTTGTGCATCATCCACTTTTTTCAGATCATTGATCAGAGTAGGATCATTGATGACCTTAAAGACAAAATCATATACCTGCATCAAGATTCTCTCTTGCTGCTCAGAAATTTTCTCAGGTGTCACTAGAAATAACATCAAGGAAAACGCGTCGTTGCGGTTGGCCATCGTGATGTTCCCCAGGACAAACACCAACTTGTTGATGTTTGGGTCGGTCAAATGCGGGAAAGCTACCTTATTTTCATAAATCATTGTGTGTCTTTCTTCTTTTTCCACGAACCGGTCCAGGATATCTTCGGACAGACGGTATCTTCTGGAAAGATAGGACATGATCTCTTCCACGTAATCAAAGTAACCCATTTGGCCTTTCAGATTGACGAGGTGATAACTGATGTCCTCGTTTGTCAGGTATTTGATGTTGTATTGATCTTTTTCCACCGCATAGATCTTTTGGGCTAAATCGTCCGGGCTGACCAACCTGTCGATTTTGATGACAGGAACTTCGGTGTCCACGGAAATCTCTTCGGTTGTGAACAGCAGCCGGAACCGTTTCAATTTTTCTTTCGGCAGACTGTCGGTATTGATGTGGACGATATTCATCTCACTTCCGACGATCTCTTTGATCTGTCTGCTGATCAGCTCAAAACTCCCTCTTCCAAGGTTGGTGATGATGCCGACATCTTTTGTGCTTTTGCCTTTGGACTCGTTCGCTTGCCTTTCGTCCAGCATCAGTGCGTAATAGACAGCCAGATAGCTGATATCATCCGCGCTTGCACGCAATTGGTAAAGGCGATTCAATTCCGACAGCGAAATCTTCGCCAGCTCGAAGGCCAAAGGGTATTTGAGCTTGATCTGCTCCAGATACAGATCCGTGTTCGGAATCCGGAAGACCAGCCTGTTTATCAGGAAAAGCAAGTGATATTTGACTTTATCAAAGAAGGCTTCTTCATCGATTTCGATCATGACTTGATCCCTTACCGTTTTCAGCATACTGGAAACGACTTGTCTCAGAACTTCTTCGTTTTCGGAATTTTCGCTCCCTTTCACGTAGGCGGAGTTCCTTGTGTTGATCGGGAAAGCAAGAAACGCAATTTCATGGTCATTCAACGCAACTGCAAATTTCTTTTGCAGCAGTTGGGTATAGGCGATGATATTTGCCGAATCCGCCTCAAAGTTTTTGTACATCGGAATTTCGGAATCTATCGTATGCCCATGCGCCAACCTGTGTACGCTTACAGCCAACGCCTTATAAAGCAGTTCTTTCGCTTGGTCATCCAACTTGTAGTCTCGGACGAGTCCGTCAAGCGCAGCCTGGATTTCTTGGTCCGGCAGAAAAGTCATCTGCAGCAACTCGAAGACTTCATAAATCAGGACCAAGCGGGTGCCGAATTCACTGCACTGGAAGGTGATGCCTTTGTTCGGGATTCCGACGACTTTCGCATTGTATTTCTCCAAAAGCTGCTTCAGCTTTTTCAGGTCGTTGTTCACCGTACTTCTGCTTACGCTCATTTCTTCGGAGAGGTCTCCGATATTCAGGTACTCCTCTGTGCATATCAAGCGGTACAACAGATACGCGATCCTGCATTCTACCTTATTGAAGTCCTGATGGATATTGTAATGAAGTGTATTGAATATGTTCGTCCCCTCCTTTCTGACGATGGCTACTTGCGATTCATCCGTGTGCCGGATGGTTAAGAACCCCTTGTAGACATCGTTCAACTCCGAAATGATCGTTTTGATTTGGTATTTGTTTTTTCCCGACGCTTCCTCGAGACTTTGAAGATCCGTTTCTTTATTTGAAAGTAAACTTCTCAGCAAAACTTCTCTATCGCTTGCCGTTGACATGTTAATGCCCCCATACTATCCTCTAGATTTCCCGCCTGTAATGTTGATTGTTGTACCAGTGATATAAGCGGATTTGTTGGAAGATAAGAATGCCACCAAGTAGCCGATTTCATCCAATTTTCCGACGCGTCCCAGTGGAATGCTCTTTTCATACCCTGTGTCCAATTGCTCAACCGGTATGTTTCTTGTGTAAGCCAATGCTTCATTGTAGGCAGGAGTTGTCAATCCTGTTTTTTCGTTGATCCCCGGTGCGATACCGACGACTTTGATGCCAAATTTACCCAGTTCTTTTGCCCATGAACGGGTGTAAGAATTTGTAGCGCCTTTTGTGGCTGAATAGATGCTTTGACCGACCGAACCTTCCATGCCGGATTCGGAAGAGATATTGATGATCGTTCCTTCCACTTTGTTCTTCAGCATGTTTCTGACGACGGCTTGTGTAGTGAATACCATTCCTTTTTGATTGACTGCTGTCATTTTGTCGAATGAGGCTTCATCGATTTCGTAGTTTCTTTCGTCACTGTAGACATCCACCAACAAACGCGGCAAGTTCATACCTGCATTATTGACCAAAACGTCGATTTTTCCAAATTTCTCAACAGCTTTTTCGACCATTGCCTCGATGCTCTCGATGGAAGTCACATCTGTCTTCACATTCAGTTTACCATATACACTAGTTCCCGTTTCAACACTTAAATCAGCTACAACGACGTTTGCGCCTTGTTCTTTCAAGTGATCCGCGATGTGTAATCCGATCCCTGAATTTCCTCCTGTAACGATAACCGTTTTTCCGTCTAATTCCAACCAGTTGTTTGCCATAATTTTTTGTATCCCCTTTCAATCTCTATAGTCCAGAGTATAGACCAAATAAAAAATAAATTAATACAGTCCTCGAACCGGAAAAGGTATCCAATTTTTGAACTAATTAAATTGCGGGAATTTGGAGGGATGGGATAAAAATCATATTTATGTATCCGAAAACGGAAAAAGCGCGCCGCGACTGGGAAAAACTGATTTTTTACGCCTGCGGTTTCAGGAGCAGCAAAACTTTTCCCAGTGAAAAAAGCGAATTAGTGCAACCATCCCTTCACTGCAGTGCTATTATCTTTGAACTAATCGGACCTATTCAAACGCAAAAAAAACATCCATTCGCTTATTCAATGATAAGCGAATGGATGTTATAAGTATGTATTTAATGAATTTTACTCAACCGTAACGGATTTCGCCAAGTTTCTTGGTTTGTCGACGTCATAGCCACGGTGAAGCGTTGCGTAGTAAGCCATCAGTTGGGTCGGAACGACTGTCATCAGTGGAGCCAAGGCTGGGTGAACAGCCGGCAAGATGATTTGGTCGTTCTCATTAGCCAAACCTTCCATTGCAAATACGCAAGTGTTTGCTCCGCGCGAACGCACTTCTTCAACGTTTCCACGGGTATGGCTGGCAACATCAGCTTGGGTAATGATAGCCAAAACCGGAGTTCCTTCTTCAATCAAGGCGATTGTGCCGTGCTTCAATTCTCCGGCAGCAAAACCTTCTGTTTGGATATAAGAAATTTCTTTCAGTTTCAATGCAGCTTCCATCGATACGAAGTAATCCAAACCGCGTCCGATGTAGAAAGCATTGCGGGTGTTCGGCAAGTAGATGTCAGCCAATTCAGCGATGCGCTCTTTGTCATCGATGACCGCTTCCATCGCATTTGCGACGATCCCCAATTCATGGACCATGTCGATTCCCATATCATGACCCATTCTCGCGCCTAACGCATCCGACAAGACAGCCAAGACAGCGATCTGTGCAGTGTAAGCTTTCGTTGAAGCGACTGCGATCTCTGGACCTGCATGCAACAGCAATGTGTAGTCCGCTTCACGCGATAAAGTCGAACCAGCCACGTTTGTGATCGTCAAAGCTGGGTATCCCCATTCTTTTACTTTCACCAATACTTGGCGGCTATCCGCAGTCTCCCCACTTTGGGTAAGGAAGATAAAGAACGGATTGCCTTTCAATAGCGGCGGGTTGTAGGAGAATTCGCTGGCGACATGCACTTCTGTCGGGATCTGTGCAATTTTTTCCAGATAGTGTTTGCCTACCCAACCGGAATGGTAGCTCGTTCCGCAAGCCACGATATGGATGCGGTCAGCTTCCAACATAGCAGTGGTCAATTCTTCAGGAACAGTCAGGCGACCTTCTGCATTTTGGTATTTTTGGATGATGTTGCGCATAACAGCAGGCTGCTCATCGATTTCTTTCAACATGTAGTAAGGGTATGTCCCTTTTTCCAGGTCGCTGGCATCGATTTGGGCCGTATACGGATTACGTGTTACCGTTTTTCCGTCCATTTTTTCGATTGTGACGCCATCAGCCGTCAATGTGATCATTTCGCCATCGTGGATTTCCACATATTGGTTCGTGATCTGAACAGTAGCCATCGCATCGCTGGCAACGACGTTGAAGTCATCACCCAAACCGATCAACATTGGGCTTTTGTTTTTGGCTGCGTAAAAGACGTCCGGTGCTTGTGCATCCACTAAAGCGAAAGCGTAAGAGCCTCTTACGATCGACAAAGCGCGGCGCAAAGCTTCTTTTCCGTTCAGGTTTTCTTCGGCAGCGATTTTTCCGATCAGCTGCACAACGATTTCTGTATCTGTTTGGCTAACAAAATTAACGTCCTGCAGATACTCGTCTTTGATTTCTTTGAAGTTTTCGATGACGCCATTATGGACCAATGTGAAACGTCCATCCGCAGATTGGTGCGGGTGTGCATTCTCTGCGCTCGGCACGCCATGCGTTGCCCATCTTGTGTGTCCGATGCCTGTATGCGCTTCAACCTGTCTGTCGACGATCGCACGCAAATCAGCGATGCGACCTTTTTCCTTGAACACATGACCTTGGTTTTCAGCATCTACGACAAAAATACCGGCTGAATCATAACCACGGTATTCCAATTTCTCTAATCCATGCAACAATACCTCTTGTACATTGCCTTTTCCTACATATCCAACTATTCCACACATAAGCGTAAAAATCCCCTTTATTATCTCGATTTTTTCTGGGTGTGGGGATTGATCTCTGTAAGACCGTTTCGGGCTCTGCAGCCGCATAAGGGTCTTTTTTGCTTCAATCCTGTAGACTACACTTGCCTTGGGTCATCCGCCGAATCCTTCGATAAACCCAATCCTCGTCACTTCAGGGCCAATGTTCCTGTGCTCCCTGAAGTCTGGCGCTATCCATTTGTTCTTCCTCTATCCTCCTAGCTGTATATTTTCCAGAATACATGCATTTTATCCTACAAACAGTGACATTGTCAAAGCGTTTTTGGTTCGGTTTCACTTGTAATGCTGGTTTGGAGCGCTATTTAAGAAAAACTTATACTCGTTGTGCCGTTTGATTTCATCAAGATGCATCAAATGGTCTCTTGATCGGCACAACGGGCATAGTTGAAAGTTACTGATTGAAAGGCAGTGATCAAGCCACCTTATAGGCGTATTTCTCGACGTTCTGTTTGATGCTGCCCAAGATTTTTTGATTGTCTATCCCGGTTACTTCCGAAATGATTTTATCCAAGCCTTTTTGCAGGATCATTTCCTTCAGTTCTTGGCACTGTTCATCTTCCGGGTCGAAGTAATTGAAGACCATGCCGATCGTTTCCAGCAAGTGGAAAGGCATCTCGTCGATTTGGGTCAATTCAACCATCGGACGGATGAAGCGCTCATGGTTGCCCAATTTTCTTAAAGGCGTACGCGCCACACGGGAGATGGCATCGGAAATGTATTTGTTTTGGAAACGGCCGATGATTTTCTCGATATATTTCTCGTGTTCCGCTGCATCGAATCCCCATTTCGCAATCAACAATTTGCCGGTTTCATGCAAGACAGAGCGCAATTGGATGACGACCAGATGATCCTGCATCGCTTCATCGATGGTTTCATAGCCCTGCAGAGCGCCCGTATAGGCTACTGTAGCGTGTCCTGTATTGACGCTGAACAGTTTGCGTTCGATGTAAGGCTCCAGATCGTTCACATAGGCAACGCCTTCCAGACGGATCGGGCTTTTGCAGGCAGTCCCTTGTACGACCCACTCGCTGAAGGGCTCCACTTGCACAAACAGCGGATCCGCATGTTGCTGCATCGGCACGATACGGTCCACCGCCGCATCAGGAAATCCGACGTATTGGTCAAGATATGCCGTATTCGTGCAATGTTTCTTGACTTCCTCTGCCAGGAAAGTCGAGCCGCCGATCATGTTTTCGCAGGCGATGATGTCGATGGGCTGCTGGATGTTCCGGGCAGCACGCGCCTCGATCCCTTGCGCGATCAATTGCGCGATTCTAGGCAGAATATTCGGACCGATGGCAGTCGTGAGGAGATCCGCTTCTACGATCGCTTCAACGACTTTGTCTGCTTCCTTGGCATTGTTCAAGCCTGTGACGTTCTGGATTTGGATCTGTTCGCGTGATTCGTCAGCCAATTCGATTGTATAGCTGCCTCGCGCTTTCAATGCTTCGATGATTGTATCGTTCACATCCACAAAAGTGATTGCGTACCCGTTGTGATTCAAAATTTCCCCGATAAAGCCGCGGCCGATATTTCCGGCACCAAAGTGTACTGCTTTCATTTTCATCTCTCCCTATGCAATGGCTAAGCTGCCAGTGATTTCATCTTTTGTCAAAGCGTCTGCCAAAGTCACGACGTTATCCACGTCGCTGCAATACAGCGCAATTTTTTGGATCAACTGCAGGTGGTCGTCGCCGACCCCTGCGATGCCGAACAGCACGGTAGCCAATTTTTCTTCCTGCTCGTCGCCGAAGTCAACGCCGTCAGGTACTTGTACAACGCAGATGCCTGATTTTTTCACGTGGTCCTTGGCAGCATCGGTGCCATGGGGAATCGCGATGAAATTCCCCATATACACTGACAACATCCGATCCCTTTGCACCATGGCCTCCACATAATCCGTATCCACACAGCCTGCTTCGACTAATTTTTGGCCGCAAAAACGGATGGCTTCTTCTTTTGAAGCAAAAGCTTTATTCAAAACGATCATTTCTGTATCTAAATTATTCATTTTAATCTTCCTCTCCTTAAGCGATTTGCTTCAAGTTGGCTACGACGCTCTCATATTTAGGCGTAGTGATCAGACTGTCGACTGACAGATGGACGGCTGCAGGAACTTTTTGCTTTGCCGCTTGCGTCAGACTGTTTTTGCTGATGACCAATGTTTGCGGTGTTGCTTCCAGTTCATTGATGTGCACTTTTCTTAAAGGGATGTCCAATGCTTCCCTTTCCAAAATCCGTTCCACTACTTTTTGTCCCATAGTGGCGGAGCCTTTGCGGTCATCATGCACCAGGACGATTTCGTTGATGTTCGCCAAGTCAAAGTCCAGGACCGGCGCTGTTTTTGCAGCGACTGTTTCTTTCAGATCGGTGCCGGACAAGGTGGCCACGATTTCATCGTATTTTGGCGAATTCAGGAAATTCTCGATCGCTACAAAAGTTGCATTCGGTGCTTTCTGTTGGGCCCGATTCTTCAGTTCTTCCTGGGTTACGATCAACGTGTTGGCTGCATCCGTCAGATTATTGATGGCGCGGTTGGTGACGTCTTGCGGTAAACCGGCTGCATTGATTTTTTTGCGTAGGATAGAAGCGCCCATTGCGCTTGAGCCCATCCCTGCGTCGCAAGCAAAAATGATGTGTTGGATGCCTGACATGTTTGTAAGGCTTGTTTGTCCAGCTGAGCCTTTTGCGCTTAATTTTGCTGCTTGGGTTGCTTTTACGCTTTCTTCAAATGTGTCGACTGTTTCTTTGGAGTCGGCCTTCAAAATGACCGCAGCTACCGCAAAAGATGCTGCTGCACCGGCGACAACCCCCAAAATGACTGGCAAGTAAGAACCCATCGGCGTCATAGCCAAAATCGCGATGATCGAACCTGGTGAAGCCGGAGCCCGCAAACCAGCGCCTAAAAGTTGGAACACAAAGCTTCCGGAAACACCACCCGAGATGACTGCCAGGAATAATAACGGTTTCATCATTACGTAAGGGAAATAGATTTCGTGGATACCACCCAAGAAGTGGATGATCATCGCGCCCGGCGCTGTCGATTTTGCTGAGCCTTTGCCGAACAGGGTGAAAGCCAACAACACGCCCAAACCAGGGCCAGGATTTGCTTCAAGCAGGAAGAGGATCGAACGACCAGTCTCGCTGACTTGTTCCGTTCCTAACGGTGTCAAAATGCCGTGGTTGATTGCATTGTTCAGGAAAAGAATTTTTGCTGGTTCGATGAAGATATTTGTTAAAGGAATCAATTGTGCGTTCAGGATCGTTTCAACCCCGGCTGCCATTGCTTGTGTCAAACGGTCAACCACTGGTCCGATTGCTTGGAACCCTACAAGTGCCAAAGCGAATCCGATCAAGCCTGCCGAGAAATTGTTGACGAGCATTTCAAAACCGGTCTTGATTTTGCTCTGGAAAATCTCATCAAATTTCTTGATCGTGAAACCGCCCAACGGTCCCATGATCATGGCGCCCATGATCATCGGGATCTCTGTCCCTACGATCACACCCATTGTGGCGATGGCGCCGACTACCGCACCGCGTTCGCCTGCGATCACTTTACCTCCTGTATAACCGACCAACAGAGGGATTAAATACGTTAGCATCGGGCCGACCATCGAAGCGAAGGATTCATTCGGCAAGTAGCCATCCGGGATAAATAACGCTGTTAAAACTCCCCAGGCGATCAGTGCCCCTATATTCGGCATCACCATGCTTGAGAGCGTACTGCCTAACTTTTGAACCTTTGCCTTCAGCGAGGCTTGTTGTGTCTGTTCCATCTTTTGTTTCTCCCTTCAAACTGTTTCTTTTGATGTCTTTATTGTATGCGCTTCCCTACTTGGTTTATAGTCGTGCTTTGGCACGTTTATTTGTGCCAGGTCTTGATATGCGTATTGGGAGCGCAGTTGCCGTTGCCGGTATCCGCTCTACTCTTCTCCGGGGAACGGAGGCTTCGCCGGAGTTCGGCCCACATTCTGCTCGTGTTCTCCGATTAGCGGGCGCACGAAAACAAAAAAAGCAAGCAACCTCCCACCAGGTGGGATGCTGCTTGCTTTTTGAATTTAATTCGATTTATGCCTATTAGCTGTTTTGGAGAATGGTTTGGACTGCCTGAAGATCTTTGGCATCGCTCAATGCCATCACGTTTTCGATATCCGAGCAGAAAAAAGCGATGTCCTGCAAAGCTTCCAATTGTTTTTCCTTCAGGGCCACCACAAAAAGGATAGTCGCGATTTGCGCTTTCTGTCCACTGCCGAAGTTGACGCCGTCCGGCACTTGGATCAAACAGATGCCTTCTTCTTCAATATGTGGGTGCCCGTCACTGTCCCCGTGAGGCAAGGCGACAAAATTCCCGACGTAAACACTCACTTTGCGGTGGCGCGCCAGCATCGATTGGATGTAAGGCGGAGATACCAAGCCTTGCGCCACCAGAAATTCCCCTGCGGCGGTGATCGCGGCTTCGGCGTTGCTGTACGTTTGATCCAGCAGAATATGTTCATCTTTGATCGTAATCATACGGATTCTTCACTCCCTTACTGCATTACTGCATTACTTCTTTACTTCTTTACTTTTTGACTTCTTCGATCAGGAGGGCGGACAGCAATTGGTAGATGATCGCTTCATTGCCGGAATTGAAAATCTCCATCCCCAGATCGTTCATGATGATCGCTCCACTGATTTTCCCCAGCATCTTTGCGACATTCTCTTCGATCGGATCGGGGGCCAGCATGACCAGCATCCGCGTTAAAGTCATCATCTCTTTGTCCATCCCGACTATTTCCAGTGGCGTCTGCAGATCAAAGACACAAAAACAAGGCTCTAGGACAGCTGCGTGGGAGGCGTGGAACAAAGCAAAATGGGTATTTGGTATCCCAATCGGCGCTTGCTGATAGCGGATCATCAATTTATCCCGGACTTTTGCCGGATCCGAGACGATTTCAGTTGAAATATTGTTTACAGCCAAAGCGACGGTTTCGGCAATACTGGAGCTGTTTTCCAGCGGCTTGACGAAAAAGTGCTTCAGCAACTGGTTGATTTCATCGATGAACGTCATGACCTCCTGATAGTCATCATTTTCGGGCAGACTCGGCTTCGCTGCGGGTGGAACATGCCGCTTCGTATGATCGATCGCGCGGAACGCCTCTTTGAGCTGCTTGATTTCGTCCTCCAAAAGCAACGGGGAAACCAGCAAATATTTCCCGCTGTATCCCGGCAACAGTGAAGTGGAGATGGTCAAATCAAACTTTTCTTCCAGATTGAGTTTCCCTAGGTCGGCTATCCGGAAAAAGACGATCTCATTGATGAAAGGAAAATGTTTCCGCAAACGCATTTCCAGCATACGCGTCGAAGCCAAGCCGCTTGGGGAGATACCGGCAATATCCACCGCAATGACTTTCGGGCTGCGTTCCAGCGAATTGGCGAAATGCAGCACCATATAGGCAATCTCCTCTTCGGAGAATTCCTGCTGCGGAAACACCTTCGGCAAGGCCTTGCGGATCGCACCGGCAACTTCCGAGTATTGCGCCATGATCCGCTCCAGGATGGGATTATTGAGGTTTCCTTGATTCAGGATGGCGCGGCTCAACGCCGCGGAAAGATGCGTCAAGAGCATTTTGTACAGATTGCTGTCCTCAAAGAAATTGACTTCCGCATCGCGGCTGACGTTTTCGATCAATTGCTTCACTTGATAAGCCAAGCGCGGATCAAAGCTTTCGTTAAAAAAATCGCTGTCCAAGTCACTGAAGAAATCACCCAACAGATTAGCGAAGAAGACGACTTCGCTGACCGCGTACAATTGCTTCGTATGCGCCGCTATTTTGGCAAAAATTTGCTTCGCCAAATCCAAGAGTTCCTTATTGATTTGACCCGCATAGGAATCCTCCACCAGTTGGCAGCCTCGCGGGACGCGATCCATGGAGATCGTCAGCATCAAAATCAAAAACTCCAGTTTCCGGTCACTCAAGTCGGAAAAGCGCGGCTCGACGATTTCCCGCACCAGTTTTTGGGCAAACAGCAGCTGCTCCTGGTTGACGAATTGCAGAAAGAAACTTTCTTTATCCTCTAATTCCGAAAAGTGGAAGAAGTGGTACTCGTTGATCTCTATTCCCAAAATATTGGCCAACAGGAGCCGGCGATATTTTTCGCTGCCGGCAAGTTCATAGCCGCGGTTTCTCGTGATCGTCAAGGGCAAGCGCGCCAAACGAAGCTCCAACTGTTTGATGTCGGCAAAGAACGTGGTGTTGCTGATCAAGTATTCATCCAGGAACGTCTGCATGCTGATCGGCTCGTCGCTGTTCAACAGCTGCAGCAAAATTGCATGTTGGCGTTCCGTGGCGGATAATTCAGAAGGTTCATCCTCAGACACGATGGAAAGGATTTTTGCTTTGGCGGCATCCTCCGCAATCAAGCGGAAACGGCCCCGGCTTTCTTTCTCCAGCTTTGCCCCGATGGCTTCCAAAGAAAGCTCGAGATTTGCCAACTCGCGGTAAACCGTACGCTTGCTGACTTTCAGCAGGCTCATCAAGCGTTCCACGGTAACCGGCGAGGCGGAATGCAGCAATTCTTTTAAAATGATGGTCTCTCTAGGAGTTAGAAACATCTGACAAATCTCCCCTTAATAGTTTCTCGTATTTATTCGTAGCGATAAGATGCCCGACGACCAGCAGCGGACACTCCGGCAGGACATTCTCAGCTGCAAAAGATTCAGTGACGATGTACAGATTCCTTTTGTCCGCAATCAGCTGTTCCAATGGCTGCTTTTCGATGTCGACCCTCACATTATGCTTTTCCGCTAAGTTCCGAAATGCTTGCATGGCCATCGTCTGCGAACCACGCACACCATCCGCATACAAGAAGACGACTTTCTGGTACGGCAGCTTTTCTCCAATCGCTTCCGGAATCATGTCATTTTCTTGTTCATCAGTCAGCATCGCGACAACTTTCGTGTACTCTGTCCGATCCAAGAAGTTTCCGATGGTGACGATTTGGGCGTGCGGGGCTTGTGTTTCGGCCAAACGCTTCAACTCATTCTGGGTAATCAGCAACAGGTGGGGATCATCCTGCACGCGGTAAATGGAAGTGTAGTCCACGGGAATCGAAACGCCGCTCTCTTCCAATTGCCGTCGCATAATGCTGGCCCCCATGGCACTTGATCCCATGCCCGCGTCGCAAGCGAATAAAATTTTCTGAATTTCCGTCACTTTCGTCACCTTCTCTGAAATTTCTTTTTTTGTCTGATCTTTTCTGATCACGAGGGAAGCCAACAAAAAACTGACCAGGGTGCTTACCGCAATGCCGCAGGCAACACCCAGCAGCATCTCCTGCGGCGTATTCGCCAAAATCGTCACAATCGATCCGGGGGAGGCTGGCGCTTTCAAGCCCACATGAAACAACTCGAAAATCAGCGTGCCGCTCATCCCGCTCAAAATGACTGCGGCAAACAACCTGGTATTCAACAAAACGAACGGAAAGTAAATCTCATGGATCCCGCCGATCAGATGGATCATAAAGGCCCCACTGGCGCTGGCCTTCAGTTCTTTCCGGCTGAACAGAATGAAAGCCAGCAGAACACCCAAGCCTGGTCCGGGGTTGGTTTCAATCAGAAACAGCAACGATGTTCCGGCTGCTTCCGTCTGTTCGATCCCCAATGGCGTCAAAATGCCATGGTTGAGCGTATTATTCAAGAACAAGACCTTCAGCGGCTCTATGAAAATGTTCGTCAGCAAAAGCAGATTGCGCTGGATCAACCAGCCGACAAGCAGACTGATTTGTTGCGTGACTCCCGCTATGAACGGACCGATGATGACCAAACTCAAATAGCCGAGCAGCATGCCGATGATCCCTGCCGAAAAATTACGGACGAGCATTTCATAACCTGCCTTGACCTTCGGAAAAATATATTTATCGAAGAGAAAAACGTTCCAGCCAGTCAGCGGACCTATCACCATGGCTCCCAATATCTGCGGATTTTCAGAATCCACGAGCATGCCGATAACCGCGATGGCCGCTACGACCCCGGCCCGTTTTTCGATCAATCTTCCCCCGGTATAGGCAATCAGAACAGGGAGGAGAAATTGAATCATGAGGTGATCCATTTCAATAAAGGATTGTTGGAGCGGACCCTGAAAATATTGAATGAGCGTCGTAATGATCCCCCAAGTAATGAAGACACTGACGTTCGGCATGATCATTCCGCTGAGGTAATGACCAAACCGCCTTATTTTCAGCAAATCAAACGATGCTTCCTTCGCGTAGGATCGTTTTGGTCTGATCATGGTCACACTTCCTTCCCTTTTTCCTCAAGCACACCCGCCTTTTGATTTCGCTTACATTATCGCGGATGTTTCCAACTCATTATACATATAATCATACGGTTGTGTACATTTGCAATCATTATCCTGAATGATGGATGCAGACACCCTGTCGGATCTAGGCATCAATGAACAATGAAAATAAAAAAGCCGTGAAGCGCCCTTACAGCAGTGCTCCACGACCCTAAAATGTTTTACAGACTCTCTAGCTTAGATGCCGATTTCCGCTTTTACGACATCTACGATGCGCATAACGTACTCATGGCATTTTTCATCCGTTTCAGCTTCAGCCATAACGCGCAACAACGGTTCTGTTCCGCTCGGACGAACCAAAATGCGGCCTTTGCCTGCCATTTCGGCTTCAACTTCTTCGATGACAGCTTTCACAGCCGGAATCTCCATTACGCCTTCTTTTTCGGAAACGCGTACGTTCACCAATTCTTGCGGGTAAAGCGTCACTTCATCAGCCAATTCGGAAAGTTTTTTGCCGGTCTGTTTCATGACGTTCAACAATTGGATACCCGTCAAAAGGCCATCCCCGGTTGTGTTCATTTCCAGGAAGACAACATGCCCGGATTGCTCTCCGCCCAAATTGTAGCCATTTTTACGCATTTCTTCCACGACATAACGGTCACCTACTTGCGTCTTCAAGGCAGTCATGCCTTCAGCTTCCACAGCTAAATGGAAGCCCAGGTTACTCATGACAGTGGAGACGATTGTGTTTTGATTCAATTTGTTGCGTTCTTTCAAATATTTACCGCAGATGAACATGATTCGGTCGCCGTCAATGATGCGCCCATTTTCATCCACAGCGATACAGCGGTCGGCGTCGCCATCGAATGCCAAGCCGACATCCGCTTTTTTCTCAACGACAAATTTACCTAGGACATCCGGATGCGTGGAACCGACGCCTTTGTTGATGTTGATGCCGTCCGGATTTGCACCCATTGTATAGAAGTCTGTTTCCAAGTCCGCGAATAAGCGATTGACTACCGGTGATGCTGCCCCATTTGCCGCATCCAGGCAGACTGTGATGCCGGACAGGTCATCCGGGATGGTCGTCTGCAAATATTGTGCATATTTCAGGACGCCCTCAGGATATTCATCCACCGTACCCAAACCGTCTGCGGAAGGTCTTGGCAAATCGTCCCCTTCTTGATCCAAATAGGCTTCGATTTCGTATTCCTGTTCATCCGACAATTTGAAACCGTCAGCTCCGAAGAATTTGATGCCGTTGTCGCCTGCAGGATTATGCGATGCAGAGATCATGACTCCAGCAACGGCACCTTGAATGCGCGTCAGATAAGCGACGCCGGGTGTCGGGATGACTCCCAATTGCAGCACTTCGATACCTACCGACAACAAGCCGGAAACCAATGCATACTCCAACAATTGTCCTGAAATTCTCGTATCACGCGCTACCAGCACAAGCGGATGCGCGATATCTTTAGCATGCTGTCTTAGGACATACCCTCCAAAACGGCCTAATTTGAAAGCTAATTCCGGCGTCAATTCGCTGTTCGCAACGCCTCTGACACCGTCTGTTCCAAAATATTTACCCATTACCTGTAATCTCCTTTAGATTTTTCATTTATTTTCTTTGCATGGATTTGTTTAATTTTATGAGCTGCTCTCCGATTGATCCGCTTCGCTGTCCAGACTGTCCGAAGCCGAAGATGCGATGGCGTTGCTTTCATCGGCGGAAGAGGATGATTCCCCTTCATCAGCGGTCGTCTCCGAATCGGCTGCGGCTTCGGCAGCATCCGACACGCGGATATTCACCTTGATTGTGGTCGGCGTCGCCGTTAAGGTGTCATTCGGGACCGGAATTGTGATTGTTTGGGTGGTGTTGCTCTCTACTCCCGTGACACTGACCGGCAGAATCACTTCATCAATCTCGGCAAGCACAGACTTATCGCCTGTCAAGGTCACACTGGATTCCCCATCCACTTCAATCGTATAGATTTTGCCTTCAAGCGGAACACCGATTTGTTGAATGACCAAAGGCACTTCTTTCCCGTAAAGAGAAATTGGAATCCTGACGGAAATTTCCTGCGGATCGACGGAAACATTCAACTTATTCCCACCTGCATCCACTACTTGTATTACAGTATTCATATTCACAGTATTTGTCAAGCCATTTTCAGCCGCAACCGTCACGTAAACACTATCCACACGGCTTATGGTCGAGGCCGGTCCGGTCAACGTCACGGTATCCTCACTCAGTTCCGGAATACCTGCCAAATATTGCGGATCGACCAATGATTCATCGAAGCGGACTTCCACCGGGCTCTCGATTGCGACCCGCTCTTCAATGACGACATTCACTCGCGATGGCGTAATCGAATAATCGATTTCATTCGATAGATTCTCGGCCGTCAATTGGATCGTGTGGGTCCCCGGCCCCAATTCGTCCAGGTCTTCTGTGACGATGCGGTAATCCGCGGCAGAAATAGTCTGCACGAGTACACTCTCCGGTCCGGTCAGGGTCAACACGACCGTTTCCGGCAAGCCTGAAATGAAATACTCGTCCGTATCGATATTCACCTGGATCGGGACATTCGAAATAGTTTCCCGCTTGCTGGTGCTGATGGAACTGTTGCTGGTGCTCGTGGACCAGCCATAGTTTTCTGAGTAGACATAGGCGAACAACAACAAGGAAATCAAGAAAGAGAGCCCTCTTACGACCCACTTGTTTTCTAAAAACTTATCGTCTTGCTGCTTTCTCATTCAGAACCACCCCACTTCGTATTGTCAAAGAAATCCTGAATGAAATTGGTGGTCTTTTCTTCCTCTTCCTCCACGACCAGCTGATCCGTCAGGTAGGCGACAAAATCATCACGGTTCATTTCACGCAACAAGCTCGTCTTGTGGGCAATGCTGACGCCCCCGGTCTCCTCCGAAACGATGATGGTGATGGCATCACTGACTTCACAGAGCCCGATTGCGGCACGATGCCTTGTTCCCAGCTCTTTCGGGATGAAGGAACTTTCTGATAACGGCAGATAACTGGCCGCTGTCGCGATTTTGTAATCCTGGATGATGACCGCTCCATCATGTAAGGGCGTGTTCGGGATGAAAATATTGATCAGCAGCTGGTTGGTCACCTCTCCGCCGATTCTTATCCCCGTGGCAGCATACTCATCCAGCAATCCTTGCTGCTCGATGGATATCAACGCCCCGATTTTCCGCTTTGCCATATATTGGACAGCCTTATCCAACTCCGTCACCAGACGTTCGCTCATATTGACCGAGCGTTTGGCCTTCTTTCTGAAGCCTGTTTTCCCCAGATGCTCCAAACCCCTTCTGATTTCCGGCTGAAACACGATAATGACCGCCACGACACCCCATTGGATGACACGGTTCATGATCCAATCTATGGTCTGCAACTGAAGCGTGACCGCAGCCAGTTTGATCAGCACGATGATCCCGATCCCTTTCAGCAATTGAATAGAACGCGTACCTTTTAAAATCATGATCAGCTTGTAGACCAGGTACCATACCAACAGGATATCAACTATATCAAAGGCATTGCTCCAGGTGATCATTTCTCCCCAATCGATTGACACATGCGCACCTCCACGTTCAAAGTTATATCGTCAATTATATCACAAATAATCCGGCCGAATGGCATTGATTCCTTGAGAAAGCGCTTCAGGAGCGTTACAATGGAAGCAGATGGGCAATCGATCACACAGGAAGCATATCGTTTGCAAATCCGGCTCACTTTGCTACACTTAGTTTATAGTTATTACAATAAGATAATTAATTTAAATTAGGAGGAATTCAAATGAGTATCGATTTTAAGGATCACGGCAAAAAACCTTACGTAGTGAACATCGAGGACGCAACCCTGCAGAACGAAAACTATCGCACAACGATCTGGACCGGTGAAAAATTACAGGTGACTGTGATGACGATCCAACCGAACGATGACATCGGATTGGAAGTCCACCATGGCATCGACCAATTCATCCGCATCGAAGAAGGCGACGGCGTGTGCGTGATGGGCGACTCAGAGGACGACCTGTACTTCAAACAGAACGTATCCGACGATGATGCTGTCTTTGTCCCTGCCGACAAATGGCACAACATCACCAACACAGGGGACAAACCACTTAAACTGTATACAATCTATGCAGGCCCTGACCATGTTCCCGGAACTGTCCACCCGACCCATGAAGATGCAAAAAACGATCCAAACGAACATTAATAAGGAAAAGCAAAACGAGCCCAGGAGAAATTAATCCCGGGCTCGTTTTTTTCGTGATGATAAAAATCAATCAACCAGTTTCGCTAATTGCTCTTCAGGCAAGTAGAACGATACTTTGCCGCATTGCGGGCATGCCGCTGCTTCCAAAGCCGCTTTTGTGTGTCCGTTCAATGTTTTCTCCTTCGCCAATTCAACCAGATAAACCCCTTGCGAATACAAACCCAGCCCTTCAATCAAATCAACGTTGCAATCTGTGCATTTAGCCATTGTATTTCCCCTGCTTTCTCTTCGATAATTGTCTATTTTTTTGAAACATACGCCTCATCCATCATATCACGTTTTTCTGATGAAACATTTTTCCAAATTATGAACTTTTATCTCAAAAGTAGGAATCAATGCCGCAGAATGCAAAAAGACACCCCTGAATCACTTTAAAAATGATTTCGGGAACGTCTTTTTAGACAAACTATTCGTTTCCAATGAGCTTCATAAGCTCGTTTGACTGGGCTAGCTGGATTCGAACCAACGAATGACAGAGTCAAAGTCTGTTGCCTTACCGCTTGGCGATAGCCCAATGGTGGAGGGAGGCAGATTCGAACTGCCGAACCCGAAAGAGCGGATTTACAGTCCGCCGCGTTTAGCCACTTCGCTATCCCTCCGTTAGCTTTCCTGAAAAAGCTGACCAATACATGATATAACAGAGGCAATCGATTTTCAAGAGGTTCTTTTCAATTTTTAACAGTTTTTAATGAGGCGGCAACTCTGAAAAAAAACAAACTTTTGCACTCATAGGTTCCCCGAACGGAAAATGGAAATCAGCAACCAGATGCTGAACAGGCCGGCGATCACAAAGCCCGCTTGCCCCAGGAATTGCCCTCCCGGCGTACCGGACATGATGGCTGATGACAGCAGTAATCCGGCAACAATCAAAGAGATGACGACGCGGTTGGACATCTTTTTGACGTCCTTCCACTTGTCATCCAGCTGATCGACGTCGATCCGCAGCATGGTCCTGCCGCTTGCCGTTTGCTTCAGCAGGGCCAGCAGACTGCTTGGGATTTCGCTGCTGTCCTTGATGAAAGCATAGCCCCGCAAAGCCAACTTTTCCGCAGAAAATTTCTGCATCAGCGTCGTAAGCGTAAAACTTTCCTTCAGATAGTCCTTCGCGATCGAAATCAGGTTCAATTCAGGGGAAATTTCCAGAAAAACGCCTTCGAGTATCGACAAAGACTTCGCGAGGATCGTGAGATCGCTCGGAATGGCGATGTTATGCCGTTTGAACATTCTGATGAAATCGGTGATGAACGTCCCCAGGTTCACGTTCAGCATATTGTTCGAAAGGTACATATCGAACAACATCTCGACGTCGGCGTACAGATTGCGTTTATCAACCCGTCCTTTCGGAGTCCCCAATTCCAGACACACTTTCACCATCCGATCCAGATCTTTCGAGGCCAATCCCTGGAGAATATCATTAAGGGATTTTTTCGTGGTCTCCGACAGATCCCCCATGATGCCGAAATCGATAAAATAAATTTTTCCTTCTTTGATGATCAGGTTGCCCGGATGGGGATCCCCGTGGAAAAAGCCGTCGTGGAAGACTTGTTTCAGATACGCCAGCATCAATTTGCGGCTGATGTCATCCGAATCATAGCCAAGCAAATCCAACTGTTTGCGGTTGGTGATTTTGGTGCCTTCGATGTACTCTTCCACCAATACCCTGCGCGTCGTCAGTCCCGAATAGATTTTCGGGACGCCGACACAGGCGATGTTGGCATTGCGGTCCCGGAAACGTTGCAAGAGCTGTGCTTCGTTGCGGAAATCCAGTTCAATCAAGGTGTTCGCCTTCACCTGCTCCAACGCTTCTTTGGGATCGACTACCTCAACCAGTTCCTTTGGGATCTTTCCGCTGAGCCGGATCAGGATGTCCAAGTCCCGGATCAACAGATCATCGATGATCGGGCGCTGCACTTTCACGACTACTTCCTCCCCTGTCCGGAGAACCGCCCGATGGACCTGGGCAATCGACGCACTAGCGAGCGGTTTTTCATCGATGGAAAGGAAGGCTTCGCCTAATGAAAGTTTGGTTTCTTCCATAAAGATGCGTTCGACTTCCGCAAAAGGAAATTCCGGCGCTTTGTCCTGCAGATGCGCCAGTTCTTCTACGAAAGCCTGCGGGAGAATATCGATCCGCGTGGAAAGGATCTGGCCGATTTTGATGAAGCTTGGCCCCAGTTTTTCGAAAGCAACACGAAGGTTCTCTGGATCTTGATCTTTTCGGCTCGGCTTCACCTGGTTATGGTAGAGGAATTGAAGCCCGTAGGAGGACAGGATCCTGACTATTTCATGCAACCGTTCGTCTCTTGCCATCCTGATCCCTCCTTCAACTTTTGCGATTGCTTATTTGCTCAACAATTGATCCAGTTTGGCGTTGATTGCGTCCATCTTGGCTTCCAGCGCCTTCACATCCTCTTTTTTGGCGAACGGCAGATTATCGAGTTCCGCTTTCGTCGCCGGCACGATACCCGAGGCTTTCCGGGTCAACTCCGTCTGCAGTTCTTTTCCTTCCTGGACCGTAACGCGCCCTTTTTCGACCATCTCATTGATCAGCTTTTCAGCCTTTTCGATCGAAGTGGAAGTGATGCCGACACCTGCTAAGAAAATCTTCTTTAATTCATCCATTTTAATCTCTCCTTTGATTGTTGAAATGGGAAAATCCGAAAAATCTTAGTGCTCGTGGAAATGTTCATGCTCCGAGTGGCTGTGTTCGTCTTCTTTGTTGCGGCGGATGCTGAATTGTTCCGGAACCGGATCGTACCCGCCTTTGACGAAAGGATGGCATCTGAGAATGCGTGCGATGCCCATTAGGCTGCCCTTGATTGCGCCGTGTTTTTGGATGGCTTGGACTGAATAGTTCGAGCAGGTCGGATAGTACCGGCAACTCGGCGGAAACAGTGGCGATATAAATTTCTGGTAACCACGTATCAAACCTATAAAAATTTTCTTCATGGCGGCTTCCTTTCTGGCTCTATACTGCTATTTTACCCTTTTTCTCCCTAAAATAAAATAATACCGTATCCCGAAAATAAAAGGACTTCCGCTGCCGCTATTTTTTTCCGGAACTATTTGGTAGAATACCTATATATCGGCACTTGCCGAAATGCATATATAAAAAGAGGTTGAGCTGAAATGCAAACACAAAAAAATAAAACGTACCGCATCGCCATTCTGGGCATTCTGTCTGCGTTCATCATCATCCAGACATTCGTTCCCTTCCTTGGAAATATTCCGATTCCGCCATTGAATCCGACAATCATCCACATCACGGTCATCGTGGCCGCTTTCGTCCTGAGCACGAAGGACGGCATGCTTGTTGGACTCGTCTGGGGCTTGGCGCGCATGGTCAAAGCCTACACACTGCCGGCTTCCCCATTGGATCTGCTGCTCTGGACCAATCCGGTCATCGCAGTCGTGCCGCGCGTGATGGTAGGGCTTGTGGCAGGACTAATTTTCCATGCTTTTCTGAAACGCAAACAGGAAAAACGCGGGATGGTCATCGCTGCAGTTTTGGGATCCTTGACCAACACAGTGCTTGTGTTGGGATTCATCGCCCTTTTCTATGGCAATGAATACGCAACAGCCCTGAATGTGGATCCCTCCAACCTGTTGAAGGTGCTGGCCGGCATCGTCGCAACCAACGGAATCGGCGAAGCTGTCGCAGCTGGTTTGATCGCGCCATTCATCGCCAAAGCATTGATGAAGGTCAGAAGAAAATAAGCAAAAAACGATGAGCCTCCGTGGCTCATCGTTTTTATTTTGGATTTCACTGCAATACCGGTTGGATGGCAAGCCAACCTTTGATGAGGGTCGGCATGTTCAGGAACACCCAAGTCACAATCGAAGCCCCGCCGATGCCATAGAAGTAAAGGGTGATCGGCTTGAACAGGAGAAAAATGACCAGGAAACGCTTCATGGACATTTTCGTCAGTCCGGCAACCATGCAGAGAAAATCATCCGGAAAGCCGGGAAGGGCAAAGGCTGATGCCATCAGCCATTCGAAACGATTCCCTTTTATCAGCCAACCATAATATTTTCTGTAGGTTTCTTCCGAAACGAACGCTCTTACGAATGTCTTGCCGTATTTTCGGGCCAAGATGAAATTGATGATTGAACCGATCAATACGCCGATGAAACTGTATGTGAATCCCCACAGCGGACCGAACACCAGTGGAGCCACCACGACCGTCACTCCGCCCGGAATGATGGGATAGACGACCTGGATGATTTGGATCAGCAAAAAAATGACTGGAGCATAAATGCCCATTCCGGCCAACAACGCTTTCAAACTGTCTTCAGCTTCGAAAAAGCCTGTCCGATAGATCCAAATGCCTAAGAGAAGTGTCGCGACTGTTCCCACTACCGTCGAAATCTGGACGATCTTACGGTTCAATGCAATCCCTTGATGGGTGGTGTTCTCCAATTCCACTTTTTCACCTCTTATCACTTTTTGGTGCTTCCTTATTTCCGATTATACCTGACAAACATAAATTTTCTGTGAATTTACCTTATCGATTCCATGAACCCCACTCATTGACAACGCTTCCTTTTCTGTACCTTCAGTATAACGCAAACAGTGTGCGCCTACCTCTGACTAAAGTCGGATTTTCTTCCCCGATTATAAACACTTCCTGACATTTTGTCCATAAAAAGAAAATTAAGATTTTCTTAGCAGCAAAAAGTAAGTCCGTGTTGCGCTGAAGGCGGCTCCGGCTGGAAAAATCCCGCCGGCTGTGATACTTTCAGTGTATAGAAATTTAAATAAGATAGGTGATTTATGGCAACAACATTCTCAAAGAACATCCGATCGACTTTGGCCAGTTCTTTCATAAACAGTTTGATCTATTCTTGCACGATCCCATTCCTGGTCATCTATCTGGCCGGCATCTTCAATGCGCAGCTGACCGGCCTGCTCGTCATGACAAATGTGGTCGTCAGCTTCTTGGCCGGCATCGTTGGTGGCTATCTAGCGGATAATTTTCAAAGAAAGAAAATCCTGTATATTTTCCAGAGCCTGTATGGGGGCTCTTTGCTTTTGATCGCCCTCAGATTTTTAGGCCTGCTTTCGGCTGACGGGTGGCTGATTCTCGGTTACCTCGTCTGCGGCATTTCCTTCAATCTCTATTCACCTGCTTACGATGCCGTGCTGATGGACTGCACCACAGTCGAAAATCGGAAACAGGCTTACCAATGGCAATATTGGACCTTCAATTTGTCGATGGCGCTGGGCTTTTCGCTCGGCGGGTTCCTTTTTCAGCACTTTCTGTTCCAACTGTTTCTGGTGGCCGGGATAGCGCAACTGGCGATGGCCCTTTTGTTTCGGAGCCAGTTGGACTACACGAATGCCACCGCGCAGAAACAGCATAACAACAGACTGAAGGACCTCTTTTCGAACTACAGCATCGCAGCGAGAGATACCCGTTGGCTCTTTTTGATCCTGGGTATGGCGCTGTTCAATACGGCTGAATTTTCGCTGAAGACCTACACTGCCGTTCGGCTTTCGAAGGAGTTCGAAACGCTGACACTCTTCACGGTTCCGATCGATGGCGTCAGGATGCTCAGTCTGCTGCAGGTCCTCAACACGCTGCTTGTCGTCGGGTTCACTTTCTTGGTCTCGCGCTTCACTGAAAAGAGATCCGAAAAGGCCACGATCCTTTACGGCCTTGTGATCTATGTCGTCAGCTATGGTTTGATTGCCGTCATGAACAACATTTACATCCTGATTCCATTGATGATCTTGGCGACCATCGGCGAATTGGCTTCCTCGCCAAACATCAATGCCCGAAAAGTCGACCTTGTCCCTGAAGATAAGCAAGCTTCTTATCTGGCCTTCAGCTCGCTCTCTTACCAAGGCGCTGACCTGTTGGCCGCTTTTGCATTGACGCTCAGCGGGTACATCTCGGCCGGTTTCATCGCTGGCTACATCATCATTTTGGGCTTGATCGGCACCTCGCTCACCGTCAGCAGTCTGTACGGGCGCAAAAATAAAGTAATGTAAATTATAAATGGAGAAATTTATCCTTCCGCTGAAGCGCTTATTGTTCCTGCCGGCACTCCGACAAAGGAGGCAATCAAAATGGAAATCGTAAAATGGCTCAATGACACGATCATCTGGGGAATCCCGATGCTGGTCCTGATGCTGGGGACAGGACTGTGTCTGACTTTCAGAACCAGAGCCGTCATCTTCACTCGCTTCGGGACAGTGATGGCCAACACGCTGAAGACGGTGTTCCGGAAGCCGAAGGAAATCGAAGTCGGCACGATCACCCCCTTCCAAGCAGTCTGCACGGCGCTGGCCGGAACGGTCGGGACAGGCAACATCGTCGGCGTGGCAGTTGCCATCAGTGTCGGCGGACCAGGTGCCATCTTTTGGATGTGGACCTCCGCTGTCCTCGGTATGGTCACGAAATATGCGGAAACCACTCTAGCGCTTGCCTACCGCGAGAAAAACGCAAAGGGTGAATATGTGGGCGGCCCGATGTACTACATCAGCAAAGGCCTGGGTTTTCCCAAACTGGCCTATCTTTTCTGCCTGTTGACGGCCTTTTCCTCGATCGGCGGCGGCAACATCGTCCAGGCGAATGCCGTAGCCGGCAGTTTGAAGGACGCCGTTTCCATACCTGCCTTGGCAACCGGTCTGCTCTTGGCTTTCTTTGTGGCCTTGGTCGTGGTGGGGGGCATCAAGCGGATCGCAAGCGTAGCGGAGAAATTGATTCCCTTCATGTCGCTGATCTATACAGGCGCAGCCATCTTCATCCTGATTGTGCAGCGCAGCCAAATCCCCTCCGCTCTTACCACGATTTTCACGGACGCCTTCACCGGCACGGCAGCCGTCGGCGGCTTTACGGGGGCTTCACTGATGTATGCAGCCCGAATTGGTGTCGCCCGGGGAGTGTTCACGAATGAAGCGGGTCTCGGCAGCGCTCCGATTGCCCACTCCACCGCCAACACCGACCATCCGGCGCGCCAAGGCTGTTGGGGGGCTTTCGAAGTCTTCTTCGATACGATCATCATGTGCACCATCACCGCTTTGGTGATCATCATCAGCGGAACCTGGAAGGACGCCTCGATCGATGGCACAGAAATGTCCAACCGGGCATTCAGCGCTGTCATTCCGGGCGGGGAATACATCATTTCCATCGGCATCGTCCTGTTCGCCTTCGCGACCATCATCGCTTGGTATTATTATTCCGAAAAAGCGATCGAATACATCGCCGGCCAAAAAGCCATCTTTGTCTATCGAATCTTTTTCATCGGCTCCATCGTCTATGGCGCAGTCGCGACGCTGGATGTCGTCTGGGAGATTTCTGACCTGTTCAACGGACTGATGGCCATCCCGAACCTGATCGCTTTGATCGGCCTGGTCGGGCCTATCGTCGCATTGACGAACGATTTTTTCGCTGATCCGAAAACAATCCGGCCGAAGGGTCAATCCTATGCATCTCTCCTTCAAATCAAAAACCACCACCTTTCCGGCAAGAACGGGAAATGAATGCTTGGGACAACTATTCAGTGATGCCTTACAAAATAAAGAAGAGGAACTCGAGCACGCTCGAATTCCTCTTCTTTATTTTTCTTCGTCGCGGGTGATCCCCAGAATATGCTCTTGACGCTCCTCGATATTTTGCCTGTCCAATCTTTCCGTGAAATTCGGACTCGTCAAATTGAACAAATAGTTGCTGTAATCCTTTATATAGCTCAATTTCTTCGGATGAGCGGCATAAGCGACCGTCAGCAACGAATCAAACAGGGCCACAACTCCGGAAATATCCGTCTTCATGTAGTGGATCAGCTGCCAATAGCTTTCATATAAGTCTTTGGAAAAATTATTGAAGTCATAGAATACGCAGCCGCTGTAACGCAATGTTTCCTCGTCGAAGTCCTTCTTTTCCTCTCCCATCAAAACGAATCTTCCAGGCAGACGGGCAAATTTGGCATCCAATAAAGCCTTGTAATGCAGGATGTGAATCGCCGTATTCGGATCGTTGATGCCCGGCGAAACTGCCCGCAACGCGATCTCCACCAATTTTTTACGGGCAAAATTCGGATCGAACATCGTGGAGGGCTCCGTTTCGTATGTCAAGCTGCGGTTCAGCACTTCTTGCAGCCGCGGCTCGTCCTCCAATTTCCGATTCGTGTAAAAAATGGCCAGCGGTTCATTGGCGGAAAGGAATTCCCCCACCCTGAAGCGCAATACCATAGTCCCCTCAAATTCTGTGCTCAGCTCCACCAAACGCTCGAAGTTGATATATTCCACATAACCATTCCTATCAGCATGGACCGTGTACTGATGCAAAGTCTCTAATTGAGGCAGATGGTCAAACACCGGCTTCTCCCGAAAGTACGCGATCGTCTCATCGACTATCATATCCGCCTCTTTGTAGATTTTATTCACCAGTTTTTCCAATTGCACGGACGTTGCGACATTATAGACGAACTTTATGAAGTAGACGACACAGGCCATTGCATAGACGAGGGCGACCGTCGCGGAAATGACCAGCTGTTCGTTTTCCGAACTGCGCATAAAGAACAAGGAGGAGAGACAGTAGATGAATCCTCCGAGAAAAATGCCCAATGTCTGCATGGAGGTCTTGTGCAGAAGAAAATTTTCCACCGTCCGCGGACTGAAGTTGGAGGAGTAGAAGGAAATGACGGACAGCATCGTAGCAAACGTGAAGGTAGCCACTGAGAAGAGGGACCCCGCCAACAGGCTCAGTATTGATTTGGCCAAGTTGACGCTCGTAAGCAAAAAGGCCGGAAAATAATCAAGCGCCGTGATCAGCCGCGTGTCGAGCAGAATGACACCGATCGCCAGCACGAACGCAAAGAGGACGCTGCCGCCCAAAGTCATCCACATCCGTTTTTCTTCAAACGTCAATCGGAGTGCCTGCAGCACATCCCTCACCCCTCTCAGGAAAAATCCTATTTTTTGTTTCCTTCATCATACCACAGGCCCCTTCCATTGAAAAAAATATGGTATGCAAAAAAAAGATCCCCTTTCCGGAAAAGTAAAAAAACATTTCAAGCGCTTCCATTGAGTGCTATGATGTATCTATCAAAAAAATGGAGGAAAGCATATGATCCATATCCTGTTATGTTGCGGCGGCGGATTTTCATCCAGCGCACTAGCTGCCAAAGTAAAAAAGGACATCCAGCAATACCAGTTGGAAGACCAATTTGAAATTGAATTCTCACCGTTCATGATTGCCCAAGAAAAAATGGACCGGTTCGATATCGTCGTCTGTTGCCCGCACCTGACCTATGACGTCAAAAAGATGGTCAAAAACGCCAACCCCGACAAACCCATCTACATTCTGCCGCCGCGCATGTACGGCCTGATCGACATCCGCGAATTGTCGACAGATGTCCTGGATGTACTCGAAATCTACAGCCGGAGTCCCATCAACCCTGTCCATTTCCCGGGAGAAGAAAACGTCATGCGCGTCAGGCGATCTGTGGCCTACCGCCGAAGCAATGTTTCCTGAAAAATCTAAGAACTACAGACTGACTATTCAGCCGCCCCGCTCAGGAAAATGATCAAACGGGGCATGCTTTTTAATTTTTTGCTTATTTTGGCGCTACCGCTTCTGTCAACCTCCTCCGAAAGGAAGAAGCCTAAAAATTGAACAGTTCCCACCTTTGCATACGCGCATAGATGGGAACTGTTCAATTTTTAATGGCCAACGATACCGCGCATCAGATGCGCAATGCACGCTTTTCTGAATACTAGTTCATTCCGCCATGGCGCCGATGAAAATCTTCGACTCCCAGTTGACAAGCTGATTTATCCCCTATCATCCGGAACATTTCGAAATAAACATCACTGTCGAAGGTTTCCGTATCGATCGGCTCGATCCCGATTCTGTTTCCAGCCCAACTGCCCTCTTGTTCGGCTTGTTCTTCCGCTTGAGCCAGAACAAAATAAGGCATCAAGTTTTTCGTGCGCTTAAACAAACGGCGATCGATGGTCATGAACAAATGCGAATCATAATTGATCAGCACGTACTGGTTGATGAACTCCCCCCACTGTTTCTTCCAGCGGACAATTTCGGATGGATCAATCGAGACAACATCTTTCCCAGCTTCTTTCCGGTTCCGGCGCAACAATTTTTTCTTGTATCCCTCGTAGAACGCATACTTCTCTTCCTTCAGCAAGTACTCTCTTACTTCTTTGGAATCGACAACCAAGGTGATCCTGTCGCCTTTCCATTCGTCCATCAACAATTGGAACACCACATACTGAAAAGGATTACCCAACTGCGGATGCGTTGCAGCCATTCCTGTAATAGTGCTATCCCCTGCCCAAGTCAGTCGGGTCGGTTCCATGATTTTTTTCTTGTCCATGTTAACCAGTAAGTGCTGCTGATCATTTTTCCCCAAATTTGCTGCCTCCTTCATAAATGCCATTCACTCAATAGATACGTATTCTGGAGGCAATTTCTTTTTCAACGAATATGAATTTTTTTTTGCTAAAAATGTCCAAAAAAAATAGATACATCAAGTATCCCGAGAGACTTGATGTATCTGAAAAAATGATTATGCCGGCTGCAGGATTTGAACCTGTGACCTCCGCGTTACGAGTGCGATGCTCTACCAACTGAGCTAAGCCGGCCTTGCGAGGGATTCACTCTTTAAGTGAGCCACAACACAATAAATTATAAATAAATTTTGTCGATTTGTAAAGAGGGCAATTTCATCAAATTGAAATTGCCCTCTTTACATACCTGTAGAAATCCCTTTGCAGAGGTCAGCACGACAACAACAGCTTCCATCAAAAATTTTAATCTTGAGCAGGTTTATTCCTTAATTCATGGATGCGCTGCAAATCATATGGCGTTTCTTGATAAACGAAGTAATTCAGCCAATTCACGAAGAGGATATTGGCATGACCGCGCCAACGTACCACCGGACGCTTGCTCGGATCGTCATCAGGGTAGTAATTGATAGGAATATTTATGGGCCGATTCAAAGCGACGTCACGCTTGTATTCCTTATCGAGCGTATCAAAATCATATTCGGCATGACCCGTCACAAACACGAAACGGTTGTCCCTGCTGCGGACAACGCTGACCCCTGCCTCTTCGGATGTCGCCAGGATTTCAAGCTCACTGCAGGCCTCTATATCCGCTTTGTGGACATCCGTATGGCGGGAATGCGGCATGAAAAACTCATCATCAAAACCGCGGAGCAGCATCGTTCTGCTGTCGGTGATCCTGTGCTTGAACACACCGAACAGTTTTTCCCTCAGAGGGTACTTCCCGATATTGTAGTGATGATACAGACCCGCTTGGGCTCCCCAACAGATATGCATCGTTGAGAAAACATGGCTGGCGGACCATTCCATGATGGACACCAATTCCGGCCAATATTCCACCTCTTCAAAGGCAAGATTCTCCACAGGTGCACCCGTAATGATCATGCCATCAAAGTATTGATCCTTGATATCCGAAAAGGTCTTGTAGAAATAGTCCAAGTATTCTTCCGAAACATGCTTGGAATCATAGCTTTCCATCCTCAATAAGGTCACTTCCACTTGCAGGGACGTGTTCGAAAGCAAACGGATGAACTGGGTTTCCGTGGCTTGTTTTGTAGGCATCAGATTCACGATGATGATTTTTAATGGGCGGATATCCTGCGTGACGGCCCTCAGCTCGTCCATGACGAAGATATTCTCTTTGGCCAACTCTTTGATGGCGGGCAAATCCTTCGATACTTTGATCGGCATATTTTCCACTCCTTTATAATTAAAACAGTTCCTCTTGACTCTTCAACAGCTCGCTTATGCACAAAAAAGCTCTCCTCACCACAGTCTTGCGACCATGGGACGAAAGCTTCGCGTTACCACCCATTTTTATAAGGACTTCACAATCCCTACCTCAAAAAGTACATAAAGTGATTGCGTGATCGCATATCCTTTTTTATACTCTGCAGAATATCGCCTGCGTACGTAATCGAGCTGATTATTCACCCGATTAAAGGCTCCAAGACCATCTTCACTCTGTTCCGGTACGCTCCCTTTCACCAAATCAGGAGCTCTCTTTACGTACTTCCCAAAGTTACTCTTCTCATCGCTGCCCATTCTATTGTCAGATACGACTTGCATTAATATAATTAAATTATCATCATTTCTTAATCTTGTCAATAGGTAAAATCGATCACCACTGAACGTCAACGGAAAACAGGTTCGCCATCTTTGCCGAAGTTCTCGACAGCAAAAAAATAGCAGGCCGGAACTACTTCCCCTAATTCCGACCCGCTACTCTCATCTATATTAAAATAAGAGAGAACAGTTTTATATTTCTGCCTTGATATCGGCATACTTTTCGCGTTTGCGATCGAACATCGCCACAACATATGAGCAGCGCGGAACAATTTTCTTGCCTTCAGCCCGCATTTCTTCAACAAGGCGGTCGAGTAACATCTCAGCGATGCCTTGCCCTCTTAATGAGGAATCAACATAAGTATGGTTGGCAATGACTTTATCTTCACCATAAGGTACGTAAGTAATTTCAGCTATCATACATTCGTTTTCATCATTCAAAACGAAGCCATTTTTGGTCTTAACAAAATCTTCCATGCTTTACTCCCCTCACCTTCTGACAACTATCCTTAAACATAGTTTAGCACGGTTCCCAGATTTTATATAATAAATCGACTCAACCCTGGTAAGCCCAGAGGCAAACAAAAAAGGCCATCGACATTTGCATCGACAACCTTCTGATTATTTATATAAAAACATGCGCGGCAATGTCCTACTCTCACAAAGGGAAACCCTTCACTACAATCGGCGCTAAGAAGCTTAACTTCTGTGTTCGAGATGGGAACAGGTGTGACCTTCTTGCCATCATCACCGCACATGGTGATTCTGATATATAAGTTTTATTTCAAAAAAAAAAGCGCGGCAACGTCCTACTCTCACAAAGGGAAACCCTTCACTACAATCGGCGCTAAGAAGCTTAACTTCTGTGTTCGAGATGGGAACAGGTGTGACCTTCTTGCCATCGTCACCGCACATTTTTCAAGAGAACGTTGTTCTCTCAAAACTGAATCTACAAAATTAAAGGGAACCCGAAAACACCGCTTGAGTTTTCATCTTTTTAAAAATTGGTTAAGTCCTCGACCGATTAGTATTGGTCCGCTCCATACATCGCTGTACTTCCACTCCCAACCTATCTACCTGATCATCTCTCAGGGGTCTTACTCACTTAAAGTGATGGGAAAT
>MUZD01000016.1 GCA_002155105.1 Sedimentibacter sp. SX930
AGTGGAAGCAAGCTTCCATAGAAAAGACCGTTCGACTTGCATGTATTAGGCACGCCGCCAGCGTTCGTCCTGAGCCAGGATCAAACTCTCATGTAAATGTGGACTCTTGTACAGAAATCCTACATGTTAAGCTGATAGCTCTTAATTTCTTGCTGACTTTATGTTTGCGATACTACGTATCGTCTTCGTTTGCTTCGACCGAAGTCTAAGCTCCTTGCACATTTGGTTCGTTCATTCTTCATTCAGTTTTCAAAGGTCAATCGTGCATCACGTGTTACGTGATTGCTTATTTATAATATCACGGCTCCGACACTCCGTCAAGCCTTTTCTGAAAGTTTTTCAGAAGCAATATCGGCTTGCAGATGCGTGGATCAGCAACTTTTATATAATATCACGCTCTAAATCGCATGTCAACAATTTTTTCAAATCATTTCAAAGCCGATTCTGGCGGACAACTTCTATATACTATCATCGCAGCCGAATGCTGTCAACGATTTTTTCAGCTTATTTTTGACTGATTACTAATTATTCAAAAATAAAGGCTCTGAGCAGTCTCTTCTGCTGGCATTAATTCTCATTCCATTATATAGTAGACTTTAATATTGGACAGCCACATTTAAGGGCAGAAAGTGAGTGTAGTGATTGGATAAAAAAATTATTTTTTTGGATATTGATGGTACTTTGGTGACGGATGATGGTTGGGTTCCCGCATCCGCTGCGGACGCATGCAGACAAGCCCGCTTGAATGGACACGAAATTTATTTGTGCACCGGCCGGTCAAAACCGGAAATCTATGATTTCATCATGGAAATCGGCTTTGACGGCATCATCGGCGCTGGCGGCGGCTTTGTTGAGCTGAATGATGGAATGTTGTACCACAAAACGGTCCCAGCCAGCGAAGTCAGGCGGATGGTGGATTTCTTCAATCAGCATAGCGTTGACTTTTACTTGGAATCAAACGGCGGTCTGTTCGCCAGCGAGAATTTCCTGCCGCATGTGGAACGCTGCATTTACGGGGATATCGACAACGATCCGGATGCCCGCAGACGCAAGGAAGAGAATCCTCATCCCTTTATCGAGGGATTGATCTACGGTGAAGAGGATCTGTATAAGACTGATGTCAATAAAGCCTGTTTCCTTCAGAGCGACAAACTTTCATTCGCACAGATCAAGGCTGAATTCGAAAATGCTTTTGATACGATCCAGTGCACCGTGCCTCAATTTGGGGATGACAGCGGCGAACTGATGGTACCAGGCGTACACAAAGCGACTGCAATCGAAGCGTTATTGATACACCTGAACTTACCCAAAGAGCGGACGATCGCGATTGGAGACGGCTTGAATGATTTGGAGATGTTCGACTATTGTGCGGTGGGCATCGCTATGGGGAATGCCAAGGAAGAATTGAAGGCTGTCGCGGACCATGTCACGAGTTCGGTGGATGAAGATGGTCTTCATCAGGCATTCCGTACTTTCGGGCTCATCTGATAACCGAACCAAATAATCTTATATATTTTATTAAACTATCTTCATAGTTTCTTCATACTTGAGTTTTAATATAAGTGTAGGCCAATCACAAACAATCTTTTTTTCAATTTCTTTACTCCTCCAAAGTAAAGAGCAACTCCTTTAGGGCTGCCTGATAACTTCAGGCAGCTTTTTTTTGCTATATCTTAATTTTTTCGCCATTCCATGATACTATATGAAGTAATACCTCGCTGGATGCGAGCTCTGCAACACATAAAAAAACTATTCTTTCTATAGATGAAAAAAATCAAATCGTAAACGGGGATGTGCACATGGAACCTATTCGCAACAAAATATTGGACTGCAAAAGGATCGTCATCAAAATCGGCACAAGTTCTTTGATGCTGGCCGATGGATCCGTCAACTACCAAACTTTCGACAGGCTTGCTTATGTCTTGACTGTTTTGCGCAATCAAGGCAAAGAAATTGTCTTGGTGTCATCCGGCGCAATCGGAGTCGGGCTCAACCGCCTGAACCTGCCGCATCGTCCGAAAACCATCCCGGAACAACAAGCCGTCGCTTCTGTGGGGCAATCCGAGCTGATGAACCTCTACACCCGCTTTTTCTCGCACTATAACCAGATTGTGGGGCAAATACTCATGACCTTGGATATCGTGCAGTTCCCGGAAAGCCGCAGGAATGCCGTAAACGCCTTCGAACAGTTGTTGAAAATGGGCATCATCCCGATCGTGAACGAGAATGACGCTGTCTCCGTTGAAGAACTGGATCACCTGACCAAATTCGGGGATAACGATCGCCTTTCTGCAACCGTTGCGGAGATCATCTCCGCCGACCTGCTGATCATGCTTTCCGATGTCCCAGGTTTTTATGATAAAAATCCGATGGCGCATCCGGATGCCGTCCTCTTCCACACCATTCATGCCGTCACGGCCAAGGAAATGGCTTTGGCTGGCGGGAACGGTTCGAAATTCGGGACCGGCGGCATGGCAACAAAACTGAAAGCTGCCAAACGCATCCTGAAGAACAAGCAACAAATGGTATTGACGCAAGCCACAGACCCGACCGTATTGTTCGATATACTGGCCGGCAAAGAAATTGGAACCTATTTTGTGAGGGAAGACAAATAGAGGAGGATATTCGATGAACAGTTTATTACAAGAAATGGGCATTGCCGCGAAAGCCGCAGCCAACAGCCTGAGGAAAGCATCAACCAAACAAAAGAATGAGGGACTTTTGGCCATGGAAGCTGCCCTTTACACGCATCAGGATGCCATCCTGGCAGCCAATGCGAATGACATCGCAGCAGCCGAGGTTAATGGCTTGCCGACGCCGATGATCGAACGTTTGACTTTGAATCCGCAACGGATCAAAGGGATGGCGGACAGTTTCAAGGAAATCGCTCAACTGCCTGATCCGATCGGCTACGTTGAGGAAATGACGAAATCTGCCGATGATTTGATGATCGGCAAGCAGCGTGTTCCTCTTGGCGTCATCGGAATCATTTATGAATCGCGTCCAAACGTCACAGCGGATGCCAGCGCCCTTTGCTTCAAATCAGGTAATGCCGTCATCCTGCGTGGCGGAAAAGAGGCTTTGGAATCCAACAAAGCCATCATGACCGCACTGCAGGACGGACTCGTGAACGCCGGTTTCGCCAAGGAAACGCTGCAACTGATTCCTGATCCGTCGCGCGAACTGGCCAATGAATTCATGAAACTGAATGACTATCTGGATTGCTTGATCCCTCGCGGAGGAGCCGGATTGATCCAGAACGTTTTGAAAAACGCGACCGTTCCAGTCATCGAAACCGGGGTCGGAAATTGCCACCTGTACATCGATAAGGCTGCCGAATTGGAGATGGCTACGCGCATTCTGGTCAACGCGAAATGTTCCCGCCCTTCCGTCTGCAATTCCATCGAGACGCTCGTTGTCCACGAAGCAGTTGCGGATGCTTTCCTGCCCGTTTTCGCGGATGCTTTGGTGCCTTATAAAGTGGAATTGCGCGGCGATGCGAAGACCTGCAGCATCCTGCCTGAAGCTATCCCAGCAACAGAGGAAGATTTCGCTGCCGAATTCTCGGATTTCATTTTGGCTGTGAAGGTGGTCTCCTCTTATGACGATGCCATCGCGCATATCCAAAAATACAGCACAGGCCATTCCGAAGTGATCGTCACCGATCATTACCAAACGGCACAGAACTTCCTGAACGACATCGATGCAGCGGCAGTCTACATCAACGCCTCTTCCCGCTTCACGGACGGCGGATGTTTCGGCTTCGGCGGAGAAATCGGCATCAGCACGCAAAAACTCCATGCCCGCGGACCGATGGGATTGAAGGAATTGACTTCCTACAAATACATCATCTACGGCGAAGGCCAAATCAGAACCTAAAAGGGATCCTCATCAAAAATATTTAGAGCCGGGACACCGTTCCCGGCTTTTTCTGTCCAGAATGCAAAAACCGGCTACCGGAGAAAGAAGGGTTCCAACCATGCAAAAGAAGATTGCAGTAATCGGTGGCGGCATCGTAGGCTCCACCGCCAGTTACTACTTGGCAAAAGCCGGCCACAGCGTCAGCGTGTTCGACAGCGGCACAGGCCAAGCAACAGCCGCGGCGGCAGGGATCATTTGCCCTTGGCTGTCCAGACGCCGCAACAAAAAATGGTACCGCCTCGTCTCAGAAGGCGCGGCTTTTTATGACAAGCTGCTGGCAGACTTGGCTTCCGACGGCTTGATGACGGATGCCTACGCACGCTGCGGCGCCCTGATCCTGGGACAATCCACCAAGTATATCCAGGAGGTCCACGACCGTGCACTGGAACGGCGCGAGCAGGCGCCTCTGATCGGCAGCGTCGCTATCCTAAAAGGCACCGAACTCAAAAAAATCTTCCCGCCGCTCAGCAACGTCGAACAAGCCCTTTACGTGGGCGGTGGCGCCCGCGTGGACGGCCGGGAATTGACGAAGACATTGCTGCAGGCGACAACTCGATTCGGAGGCAGCATCCAGAAAGGGACCGTCTCCCTCGCCAAGGATAACGACGGCACCTTGTCCGTCCTGACGCCGGACGGACCACAAAGATTCGACGCGGTCCTCCTGGCGGCCGGTGCTTGGCTGCCCCAACTCCTCCAGCCGCTCGGGTACACGGTCGATGTCAGGGGGCAAAAAGGGCAGCTGGTCGTCCTCCAAAAAGAGGTCCGTGATCCACAGACTTTCCCAGTCATCATGCCCCAAGGCGAAATCGACCTGCTTCCGTTCGGGCAAGGGAAAACAGTCATCGGCGCAAGCCATGAAAACGACAAAGGTTATGACCTGCAGCCTGACACTTCCGTTACGGATCCGATGTTGGTACAAGCCCTCACTTGGCTTCCCGATCTGAAAGAAGCGGCAAAAATGGATATCCGTGTCGGCACAAGGGCCTACACTTCCGACTTCAGTCCCTTCTTCGGCAGTGTACCGGGTCTGCAAAACTGCTTCGCGGCAAGCGGGCTCGGCTCATCCGGATTGACCTCCGGCCCGCTGATCGGTTACCTGTTGGCCGAATTGGCGCAAGGCAAAGAAAGCAGCTTATCGACCGAGGATTATCCGGTCGCTGCTTACGTCAAATCGACCGGTAGCTAGAAAAACATAAAAATATTATCCGCTAGTGCACTATTTTTTGCTATCTCAACGCAATTGAAATATAATTATGTTAAACGGAGGTGAAAAATATGTGGAAAGAATTTAAAACATTCATCATGCGTGGGAACGTACTTGATCTTGCCGTCGGGGTTGTCATCGGGGGTGCATTTACAGCAATCGTCAATTCATTAGTAAAAGATATCATCACACCGATCATCGTAGCCATAACAGGCAACGCAGACTTGACGGGACTCTCCTTCAAAATCGGACAAGCAGACTTCACGTACGGTAATTTCCTGCAAGCCTTACTGAACTTCTTGCTGATTGCACTTGTCCTCTTCCTGATGATCAAGGTAATCAACAAACTCAAACGCAAAATGCCTGAGGAAGAACCAGTGGAAGTTGAAGCCGAAGTACCGGTTGTTGAACTTTACCTGAAAGAAATCCGTGATTTGATGGTGAATCAGAACAAAAAAACTGAGTAGTGCTCAACAAAATCTGCCTCCTGTAATACACGGGGGGCAGGTTTTTAAATCCCACTGAAAAGTAAACAAAAATGAACCCTATAGAGTGCACTTTTATAGTGTCCATTCTATAGGGTTCATTTTCTTTTTCTTAAAAAGCGTCGTCCTCATCATCATCTTCGTCTTCAATCATGGATACATGCCAATCACTGATGCTGCTCTTTCCTTGAGCGATCACAGCTTCGGCAGCTTCTTCCACAGGCGTCCCGATCAATTGATGGTTGATCCCTTCCAACAGCATCGGAAGGTTTACCCCGCCAATGACGTAAACGGAATCTTGCAGCGGTTTCTCCAGACTATTCGTCACAAGTACCGATTGGTTGTACGGGCTGGCGCTCACCAGATCCACCAACACGATTACCCCGTCACCTTGGTTGACTTCATGGATGGATTCTTTTATTGTTGCGCCTAATGCCTGCACGTCGTCTCCCAGATTCAAATTTGCCGTTGTGATATTATTGGTCGGCCCAAAGATCACTTCCGCTGAATTTTTAAGTCCATCGCTTAACGTACCATGTGTTGCAATGACAATCCCTAACATTGATAATCCTCCTTCGTTACGGAAAAGGCCCAGTGCCTATCTGCACAATTCCATAACTTTCTCTATATTTTCCATATTTAGTGTTTTTCGATCCAAATCCGCTTTATCCAGGTAAAAGCTCGTCTTTTTTTCTTTTTCCGAAGTTTTTGCACTGAAGATATAAGTGATTCTTTCGTTGGACAGTTGATGGTCTATCTGCAACGCCGACAGCTTTTCCTGGGAAACATCATTCCCGATAACATGCAGCGGAGCATCTGCGCCCACGCAATCCAAAAAGAAAATCTTCGCTTTCTTATTTCCAGGTGTACGCATTGCTTCCAGACCGCTTTCTCCAAAACTGCCTTCATCCACAAAAGCGAAAGCTGTTTTCTCTCCCTTTTCCTCACTTATCATTGCCAACATAGCAAGGACGGACGAAGTATTTCGAATCAACGTCTTTCGGTTTGCCGACCCCTTCGCAATCTTGCCGAACAAGTAGAAATAGACACCGTAAGCAAGAGCGATAAACAAGGTGCGAACCGAAATCAGGTCAACCGCACCGGATGCATTCTGCATATAAAAGAGCGTTCCTGCAATACCCACCAGGAGCAACAAGACCGAACTGACTATGATGAAACTGGTTGTCCGTTTTTCCTGTGCCTCGCGATCAAACAAAACATAAGGACCAAAGTGTTGGATTGGCGTGTCATAATACGTGCAAATGATCCGATCCGCTTTTTCGATATCGCCAACGTAAACGTTCCTTGAAGCATATTTTTTGTGACGATTGTACTCGATCACCTGCACATCTTCCCGCATGTCAGAAATATCCGCCACCAATGCCGAGATAAACCGCCGTTTGCTTTTATCAGTACGGCGTACGCGATAAAAAGACTGATATCGAAACAGCCAATCTTTAAATTTTTCATTTTGCTGCATAGTATTTGCCACCTGTCATTTTGGTCACTGTTTTCCCGATTGAGAAAAGCAGCTATTTTGCAATAACTGCTTTCCCGCCAGGATTTATTTTATAAACCGAATTGTTTTAATACATCCGCTAAACTGGAACTTGAGGATGATGGTGTCGCTTGGAAATAGATGTTCTCAACGCCATAGTCTTCATTCAATTCTTTCAATTTCAGCGCATCCGCTTTGTTCAGATAAACTGATTTTGTGACCAAAATATCATCATCGCCTTTTTTTGCGATTCCGCCGATATTCAGATCCTTGATCGGAACACCATGTTTAACCAGATTATAAATTCCGGTCACTGTTTTCGTGATCAGGATAGCGCTGTACTCTTTAAATTTGAACTCATCCCAATAGAATTTGCACTTTTCTTCAGTCATGACAATTGTTTTTTGCCCTGTACGGCTGCCTGCACTCTTGTACAGATCCTTCATGAATTTATCTTTGGCAACAACATCATCCACTACGAAGATCGAATTTACTCCATCTCGTTGAGACAACGTCAACATTACTTGACCATGGATCAGTCTCTCATCTACACGCGCTAAATTTACAACTCCCATTTTTCACACTTCCCTTTCTTAAATGACCTTTTACAGAATACCGATACCGGCCAGAACAATCAAAATCAGCGTCAACCCTACTAATGCACGTGTTACCTTCAGACCTTTTTTGATGTAGAAGAAGTATACACCCAGAACAACAGCCAGCGGCAACATACCAGGCATGATCTTATCAAGCATTTCCTGCATGATGAACGGACGACCTGAAATCTCAAATTCTAAGCTTGATGAAACTTTAACATAATTTCCGGCTAAAATCCCCATCATAAACATACCCAGGATAGACAACATTTCGATGACAGTCTGGATTCCGGCACTGTGCATTACACCTGTTGCATTTTTACCTGTCTTGAATGCACTTCTTGCAAAGAATACACCTAGCAAAGCTTGGTAAAGAGCAAAAGCGATGAATGGGAACAAGGCACCGATCGGGCTACCCATTTGTGCCCAAGGAACAGCGATAGCGATAAAAATGTATTGTACAGTTCCTGAGTCGATCGAATCACCGATCCCTGCCAATGCTCCCATCAGACCTGCCTTAGTATTATACATCAGATCATCGGTCATGGTAACTTCTTCGCCGTTCACAACCTCTTTGGCGCGTTCTTGTTCCATCGATGACATCAGCCCTGTGATGACTCCGCCACCCCATGACAGTTGCGTATTAAAGAACAGCAATTGGCGTTTGTAGGCGGCTCTTAATTGATCCTCATCTTTGTACAGTTTGCGCAGAATCGGCATCATCGCATAAAGGAGCGAAGGCGCTAAATAACGTTCGAATGAGTGAGGGATTTCATTTGCAAAGTGCCAGCGTAAATAGGTTTTCGTAACATCTTTAGCGGTTATTTCTTCTGGAGCTAACATATTTGTTTCTTTAGCCTCTAGATTAGCGTTCATCATTTTTTCATCTTCCTTTCAATTTGCATGCTTTTTAGAAATCGTCGTCATCGTCATCATCAAGAGATGCACTGCCAGCGGAAGCAGGAGCTGCTTTTGCACCCTGTCCTTTAGCCAGTACGAAAATGGCTGCAATTAAAGCGCCGATGATGGCATAGGTTACCATTGTGATTGATAAGGAAGATAAAACGACACTCATCAAGTAAGCCAGCAAGAAGAAAACCATGTAGTCTTTACGGCCGATAACATAAATCGTTGTTGCGATACCGATAGCTGCTAGACCGCCACCGACAACTGTAAGAATATGGAACACAACCGTACCTTCAAGCGCAGTGATGACATCAGCGATAACTGGTGCTCCGAAGTACAAAGCAATGAACACTAAAGGTACAAATAACAAGAAAGAAGCGATTGTTGGGTAAAGGATGATTGATCTTACGATTGCACCGTCATTCAAATTCTCTACGGCTTTATCGGTGTATTTACCCAAAAACGTGTTGATGAAAAATCTGAATTGGTAAAGATAAGCACCCAATAAACCTACCGGCACAGCTACAGCTATCGCTGCTTCAGGCTGCAGGTTACCCATCAAAGCAACCGGCACTGCGATTGCTGCTGCGATTGATGGCTCAGAAGGCATTGTTCCCCCTGGAGAGAAAACCCCCATGTAAATCAATTGGATTGCTGCTGTGATGATCATTGCCTGTTGAACGTCACCCATTACGATACCTGCGATCAAACCCGTCATCAAAGGAGAAAAACGTAACGTTAATGTCGCTCCACCTAAAAATGCACGTGACATGACTGCCCCTACCCAAAGTGCAATTAACAAACTTTGCATTGCGGTAATATTTTCCATTGCCTATACCTCCGTATTTATGTATTTTTCTAAATCTATTATTGCTTTTTTCAAGACTGCTTCATTAATCGTCATCGGCAACAAATGCACTTTTTGCTTTTTGTTGACCAGTTCGACTATGTTGTTGAGTTCCTCTTCCGCCAAGGGATACTCGCCCATTTCGGTTAATGATTTCGGTAAACTTAAAGCTTCATACATCGGAATCAACTCGTCAATCACTTGCCATTTGCCTTCTAGAGCCAACTGATAGAAAATGCCGTATGCCACTTTTTCACCATGCAAGTAGCTGTGGACTCCCGGCAGATAAGCTGAAATAGCATCATGAATGGCATGAGCTGCAGTATTGCGGGCATATTTATCGCCAAATCCCCCAACCAGTCCCGCAACCCCGAATATGACTTCAGACACTTTTATGAACTCAGCAGATACCGTCCCATTGCGCATATCCTCGATAGCCTTCAAACCATCTTCAGCGAGGACATCCTTGCAGATCCGCGCCGAATGCCGCGCGAGCATCAAGAAATTATTCGCTTGAAACTGCGGCTGCTCCAATATCATATCGGATTCATACCACTTGGCTAAAGTATCCGCGATTCCTGCGATAAAGAACTTCATCGGCGCATCGACGACCAACGTTGGATCGGTGATTAGAAATGCTGCCTGTCTTTTGTAATGCTCGGTTTTGCCTTCAGCTAGTCCATTATCTTTGTACATAACGGATAAGGGAGCCCAGGGTGCACAATTACTGGCCAACGTCGGAACGACGCCGAAAGGTTTTTTCGTTAATGAGCCGACGTAGTATACCAGATCACACAATTTCCCTCCGCCGACGCCGATAATAAAGTCAAAGTTGCCATCGCCGACTAGTTTGGCCAACCGATTTGCTTCATTATAACTGCACTCACCGTTGTATTTCTCATACTCGATTGCGAAGTCCTCATCCAGAAATTCCAAATACGGCCTTGCTTTCTCCCATGAAATCGTGCCATGAACAAGCAACACGCGTTTCGCACCGTATTCGTTCAGTATGTCAGGGATCATTTCCATAGCGCCTTGCCCATACTTATAAAATTGCGGGCCAACTTTTACATTTACAACTGTATCCAACTTTATACACCTCCCTCATGCTGTAATATAAGGACTTACTGGTTGCACTACCCGTCGAGGCATCCTCCCTTCCACTATCGATTCACAGTCAGAAACACATTTGTCTCCCATCCCTTCCAGGCACTCCATTGTGTACGCGGACGTGTGCGGGGTCAAAATGATATTCGGATATTCCAGGAAAGGATGGTCACTGCGTCCTGGTTCAACTTCCAGTACATCTGTTGCATATCCGCGCAGTTTCCCGGTTTGGATCGCTTCGATGATTGCCTCTTCATCCACAAGTGCCCCACGAGCTGTGTTGGATATGTAGACACCGTCCTTCATTTTCGCAATGGCTTCTTTGGAAATCAGATGGTAGTTCGTTTCATTCAGGCTTGCGCAGAGGCAAATGACCTCGGCCCGCTCCAGAAGTTCGTCCAATTCGACTTTCTTGCCGCCGAAAATCTCGATTTCCAATGCGGTCTTGTTCGGATCGACCCCCAACACTTCACACCTGAATCCATAATGCAGGATTTCGACGGCTCGGCTGCCGATATTGCCGACACCAATGACGCCCACCGTTTTTCCGCATAAACCGTTTCCAATAAATCGCGCTCGATTTTCCCAGCCATCTTTTTTGACTTCCTGGGCCGACTCAGTTGTGCGCCGCATCAACGCAAGCAAATTGGTGACATTATTTTCTGCAACTGCGTCGCGCTCAATCAGAGGTGGAACAATCGCGACAATCGTACCATGTGCCTTGGCAGCTTCCAGGTCTATATTGTTGTACCCGATTCCGTGACGTGTGATCAACTTCAGTTCATCCTTATGCTCAAAAAACTCGCTAGTGAAAAATGGTGTTACACTCGCGATAATAATATTATACCCTATTAAGGATTCAGCTAGTTGCTTTCCTTCAATAGAACTATCAAAATCGAAACGATCGACCTGCCCTATTTTTTCCAGTCTTTCCACATGCGTGTCAAACATCTTCCCAAAACTGCTTGAATTAACGATGGCTATCTTATTTTCTTGAGTCATTTTTCTTTGCCCCTCCACTTGTACAACATTATGTCCACCAAACCCACTTTTGTAATCGTTTTCGTAATTTATATTCTGATTATAATAAATATTTTTTACTTTGTAAAGCTAAAATAAAAAATATTTATTACTAATCGCGAATATGCTATACTATCCCTAAGGAGGTGCTCATGTATGTCAAAAAATTATATCCAAATGATCCTGAAACCGCACTACGAGACTTTTTCAGCCACTGAATTGAAGATTGCCGATTATTTCGTAAGCTTGGGCATGGATTTAGTGAACAAAACGTTGTCCAACCTAGCCGAAGAAACAGATTTTTCAGAATCAACGATTTTTAAATTCGTGAAAAGAATAGGCTTCAAAGGTTTCCAGGATTTCAAAATCAGCGTCGCATCAAACTATCGTATGTCTGAAGAACGCACGCACCAGTTAGCCGTATTTACCGACATTACCGCTTCGGACACGCCGAGCGATATTTCTAAAAAAGTCATTCAATCCTCACAAATTATGCTGCAAAGCCTGATGAGCAAACTATCCGGGGAAGCTCTGCAACAAGCTCTTGATATTATCGTCAATTCGAAAGCGCTTCATTTTTTTGGCCTTGGTTCCTCCGCGGTCATTGCACTCGACGCCTATCACAAGTTCTTAAGAACCGCCATCCCCGTAAACTATGTTTCGGATTATCATATGCAGCTGATGCACACTTCCAAATTAACGGAAAATGATTGCGTCTTCCTTTTCTCGCACTCAGGAAAGACGGCAGAAACAATCAAGATTGCGGAAGTAGCTGCCCATAATAAAGCCAAAATCATCTGTCTGACAGGGAATCCGCCAGGTGCATTGAATCGATTGAGTGATGTCAGCATCGTAGTCGAAACGGAAGAATCCATTTTCCAGTCCGAGGCACTTTCAGCCAGATTACTTTATATCACAGTAGTGGACATCATCTACTTGTCGTATCTCTACCATGATGAGCATACAAATATAGAATCAATCGACACGATACGCGAAATCCTTTCGACAACAAAAATTGAGGTGGATAGATAATGCCCATAAAAGCGATCGTTTGTGACATGGACGGAACCTTGTTGACGGCTGACCACGCCATCAGTCCCAAAACCCAGGAACTCCTCCTATCACTGCAGCAAAAAGGCATCACGCTGGTATTGGCCAGCGGAAGAAGTTACTTGCGCTTGATGCCGGATGCCCTAAAACTGAAGATGGATTCCCATCAAGGTTATTTGATTGATGTAAACGGCAGCTCCATTTATGATTTCAACTCTCAAACCAGGGAAAGATTGGGCATAATGGATTCGGAAGATATTCAAAAAGTCACATCCGTTTTCCGTACATTCAACGTTGAGATCCAGTTCTCCCAGGATGCCGGCCTGTACACCTATTTGCCGGATTCGCTGTATGCCTTAAAGAAGAAGATTCGCGGCGAAATGAGACTGCCCGACGATTATCCTTGGGCCAGCGGCATGTACAGTTGGCTGTGCGATATGCGCGACGGCTATCCGGAACAAAAACTGATCCTTGATCTGAAGGAAGCGCCAGCTTCTTGCAACAAAATTTCCATCAGCCAAGACCCGCATTTCATGGAGGCCGTGACGCAATCATTGCCCCATTTGGGTCTGCATGATGAGTACGAGCTAGTCTTTTCTGATGAAAGAAAACTTGAAATCACGAAAAAAGGCATCAACAAAGGCAAAGCCTTGGATACATTATTGGAAAAACTTGGCATTTCTAATGAAGAAGTGGCAGTTTTTGGCGACAGTGAAAATGATATCTCCATGCTTTCCGACAGACCCTACTCCTTCGCAATGGCTAACGCGTTACCCAAAGCCAAGAGCGTGGCAAACTATGCAACGCCTTCCAATGATGACGAAGGTGTCTATCATGGCTTGAATCAATTGATATTAGAAGGATTGCTTTAAACGAGAGAACATAAAAAAGCCGTATATTTGCGAAATATCGCATTGTATACGGCTTTTTTTGCACCGAAATTGGCGCTTATGATTTCAAAAATAGATCCTCCACAATCCAAACACGAGCACGAGCGCCAGCAACAGCGTTTGCCCTTTGATCTGCAGAAAGATGAGTGCGATGAATTCGCGCAGAAACGCATAAGGCAGAAAATAAAGCGGCGTCCAGGCACCCAAGCCGTCCGTTTCCAATCCCACACGGTGGGCATAGAGGCTGCTGCGGACAACATGGAAGTTGTTCGTGATGAAGAGGCATTTGTAGCTTTCTTTGTACGCGTCCATGATGCCCTTGGAATAGAGAAAATTCTGGTACGTATTGACGGACTGGTCTTCCTCAAGGATCACTTCCTCCGGAATGCCGTTCTCCATCAGATAGCGTTTCATGGCATAGGCTTCGGAAAAAGGTTCGTCTATCCCTTGCCCTCCACTCACAATCAGACGGCAGGGCCGCTTTTGCGTGCGCTCTGTCTGATGCCTGAAAAACCGGATTGCTCTGTCCAACCGTCTCTGCAGCAGCGGACTGATGCCCCCACCCGGCAGCAAACCCGCTCCCAGGACAATGACGAAATCTTTATCGAGGGCAACCGGAATGAGGCCGTAAAAAGCTGTCGCGATGAAAAACAAAATCAGCACAACACCGAAATAGATGATGAAGTAGCCCATCAAGCGCATGAAGCGCCAGATCAGGTAATGATGGAACACAAAATAATTCAGCAGGAACAGCAGATCCATCAACAAAATGAAGGCGCCCACCGCAACCAGCAGGCCGTACCGCTTGGCCCAGCCCTCTTTTTTGAGCAACAGCACCCCATTGAAGACAAGCGCAAGGCCAAAAAACAGGAAAGCGAACGGTGAAATCAAGCCGAACAAAACACGGAAAAGCATCACCGCGTAACGGATCCACGCCACTTGGGGCGATTCGTTTCCCTGCAGCATTCCCACGAAAAGGAAAAGCAGCGCCGCAACCAGCAAGTAGCTTTGGAATTGCCTGTTTCTCCCCATCGATCGGAGCTTCAGACCCCCGCCAAACGAGAATGCGCTCAATAAATAGAATAGCAACGGTCATCCCTCCTGTTTAAAAGCCGTGGAAAGCTTGATACACTTCCTGTTTCTTCAGATCCCTGATTTTTGCGGTCTCTTTGATCGCATCTTTGGAGGATAGCCCCTGTTCCGTCATCAGCTTCTCAACCAATTCGGCGACGCTGAGATCATCAAATGTCTGTTCAACAGGAATTTCCGGGTTATCATTGCCGGCTATCATCAGGCAGATTTCCCCTCTGATTTCCGTTTCTTCGGCCCAAACAGCCAACTCTTCCGCCGAACCCCGGATGAACTCCTCAAAGCGTTTTGTCAACTCACGGCAGATGACGACTTGGCGCCCTTCACCCATCACGGTTGCGATATTTTTGAGCAAATCCTTCAGCCGGTAAGGCGACTCATAGAAAATCATCGTTTCTTCCCTGTTCTTCAATGACTCCAACTGGGCAATTTGATCCTTCTTCTTGCGCTCCAAAAAGCCGAAAAAGTAAAACGGCTGCGGTGCCAATCCGGAAGCGATCAATGCGGTCACACCGGCATTGGCTCCAGGCAACGGCACAACCGGCACGTTTGCGTTGATGCAGGCGCGCACCAAATCATGTCCCGGATCGCTGATCGAAGGCATCCCCGCATCGCTCACTTGGGCGATGGATTGCCCGCCAATCAGTCTTTCCACCAATTGCGGAATACGCTCCTGGGTATTGTGCTCGTGGAAGCTGATCTGGGGCGTATCCACTTCGAAATGCGTCAATAATTTCCGCGTGTTGCGCGTGTCCTCAGCCGCAATCAGGTCCACTTCGCGCAGTATCTTTATGGCACGGAAGGTCATATCTTCCAGATTGCCGATGGGTGTGGGCACTAAGTAAAGCGTTCCGCACTCGTGCTGTTCATAACTTTTTTGCAGTTGCATCTTTGTTCTCCTCTGATTTCGATTCATTTTGGTGGCTCTGGCGACTCGCTAAATCCCGCCTGGTTCAGAGCTGGATACGCTGGCCCCGCGCACCTTCAAAAAATTTTCTTTTTGCTTGCGGCTCAGCTTCTTGAATGCCGCCTCCGCTTTGGTCGCTTCTGTTCTCGAACCGAAGACTTCCTTATATATCATTTGGACAGGGCGGCGCGCCTTGGTATATTTGCTGCCGATGCCTCTGTTGTGCTCCTGTTCGCGCCGGAGCGTGTCCGTCGTGTAGCCGGCATAAAACGAGTCATCTCCGCAACACAGCACATAAAAGTAGTGCTCACTGCTCGCCATAGAGGACATCCTTTACCTTCTGGCTGTATTCCCCTTCTTCATTGTACACAACGAGCGGCGGCAGCACACGGAAACCGTCCTCTTTGCCGTCCTTGATGCCTTCGATCAGGATCATGTTCGCTTCCTTGTTCTGTTTCGGGTAAATAAACTGCAGCTTCTTGGGTGCGATCCGGTTGTTGCGCATAGTTTCCAGGATCTCCATTAAACGATCCGGGCGATGGACGAAGTAGGCCTTGCCTTTCATCTTCAGCAGATGGCTCGTCTGTTTCATCAATTGGTCCAGCGTCAGATGGATTTCGTGCCGCGCAATCGCAAAAGCATCCAATTCATTCGTAAAACTGGATTCGGTCAGCTTAAAGTAGGGCGGGTTGCAGGTGATGACGTCGACGGAATCCGGTTTGATGAAGCGGGTCACGTCGTTCACATCCGCGTGCAGGAAGGAAACCTTCTCCTCCAACTGATTCAGCTGGACTGTCCTGCGGGCCATATCCACCAACCGGTCCTGCAGTTCCACCCCGACGATCGGGTTCTTGGTCTTTCCTGTCAACAGGAACGAGACTGCCCCGTTTCCAGCGCAGAGATCGACTATCTTTGCCGGCTTCACGCGCGGCAATTCAGCGAAATCAGCCAAAAGCACCGCATCCAGCGAAAAAGAGAACACGGCTGAACTTTGGATGATCTGGATGTTTTCCCGTTTCAGCACATCCAACCGTTCGCCTTCCTTCAATACATTTTTCATTCCTATTCCCCTTTGTTTATATATCATCAAACATGCAGCAACTGAAATAAGCTTCAGCCCGCATAGCCATTACATTTATCCTCAAAACAGAGGCCAGGACTTCTGTCCCCGCCTCTGCCAGTCATGCATCCATCAATTTTTGACAGTATCCGCAGTTGCGGCATACTTTTAGTTTTTCCGATCTCTTTCGCCGTAGATGACATCGATACAGAAAACACAGGGCTCATCATTAAGACGGCGGGAACCATAATAAACATTGCAGACATGAAAACCATCCTCGTACAGCTTCTGTAAATTCAGACGGGACTTCGACATTTCTGGCTCTTGCTTCTGCGCATCTTCTTTTTCCTTCGTAAGGAAATCGATCCGATCACGCAGATGCTGGTTCTCGATTTGAAGATTTGCGTTCTCTTCTATCAGGTCATCCATCTTCTCTTGAATCTCTTTAACATCTGCTCCCATCGATGAAATACGGCTTTCCACCCGATGGAATTGGTCATACAAGGCACGTTTATCCATTTTATCCACTCGCATTTTCCATACTTATTTTTCAATCTTATCGTGCAGATCCTTAAATCCTATAACTCTGAACTGGCAAACTCAACCGTTTTGTTGTGCTCGAACAGACGCACTTTGACGACTTGACTGAGCACATTCAATTCCACAACTTTCCCCTTACCCTCGGGTGTCATCACTTCTTGCCCGTAATCAGGCATCGCTTTTCTGAGGGAGACATACGTATCGTTCTCATAATTCAGGCAGCACATCAAACGGCCGCACAAACCGGATATTTTGGTAGGATTCAAGGACAAACCTTGATCCTTCGCCATCTTGATCGAAACCGGCACAAAGTCGCCCAAGAAGGTCGAGCAGCAGAGCGTTCTTCCGCAAGGTCCGATTCCTCCAAGAATCTTGGCCTCATCGCGGACACCGATCTGATGCAATTCGATCCTCGTGCGGAAAACAGCCGCCAACTCGCGGACCAATTCCCGAAAATCGATTCGGCCTTCCGAACTAAAATGGAAAGTCAAACGACTGCGATCAAAAGTGTATTCCGCTTTGATCAGTTTCATCTCCAATTTCAGCTGTTTCATTTTCGTCTTGCACACGGCAAAGGCTTCTTTCGCCTCCGCGCGGTTTTTTTCATCCTGCTCGAGGTCCTTTTCGGTCGCAACGCGGATGATGTTTTTATGCGAAAGGATGCCGCCTTCTTCATTGCTTTTTTTATCGACAATGACGACTTGGCCAATATCGACAGCATTCCCATTATTTATGATCAATTTTTCGTCCATTCTGTACTTTGTCTGGCCTGCTTCATAATAAGAGATGGGCCCGACAGGCATAAAACGAACACCAATTACGTTTTTCATTTTCTTTCTCCTCCAGAAGCTTTATCTATAGGCTATTCCCGAGCGCGATTTCTTCCAGTACCCCTTGGAGCTGAACATTTGCTTCCAGATGTTTCTTTCCATTGAGGATATTTTCCATATGCCGGGTGATTTCCTGAGGATGCAGTTTTTCTGCAATGCGCTCGTAATCTTTTCCGTGATTTTTGTTGACGATAGCTTGCTTATTGCTGTACTTGGTATACAGTAAATCACGGTAATAGAATAATAGCAAGTCCAAAAAGAAGTGCCCATCATTTTTGTCCTTCAGCCCGTCCATCAAGTCGGTCTGCACAAACACAAATGCTTGGGGATTTTTATCGGTCATCAGTTGGAACCAAGCCCACGTCCGCTTCTTGGATTCGTGGAAGCTTTCCTCTTGGTTCAGCAACAAAGCTGCTTCTTGGTTATTGGTGATGGCCGCCAACAAAGCCGCATTTTCATGCTTTATCCCCTGTGCCTCCAAGGTTTCCCCTAAAATCTGCTTGTTGATGACCTGGAAATGGACGATTTGGCAACGTGAGCGGATGGTCGGCAGGATATTTTCCTTGGCCGTGGTCATCAGAATCAGGTAAGTATCTTTCTGCGGCTCCTCCAAAAACGTCAGCAGACTGTTCGAAGCGCTGACCGTCATTTTTTCGGCGTCATAAATCAGATAGACCTTGCGGCTGCCCTCCATCCCGCTTTTGGAAAGCTCGGCCTTCAGTTCGCGTACTTGGTTGACTTTGATGGTGTTGCCATCCGGCCTGATTTCCGCCATATCGGGAAATTCGCCCGCCGCAATCCGCAGGCAATGATTGCAGTGCCCACAAGGCTGATCATCCTGCAGCTCCTCGCAAAAGAGCATCTGAGTTATCCAACGCGCCAATTCTTCCTTACCGGTTCCCTGCGCTCCTTCAAACAAGTAAGCGTGGACCAGTCGTTTTTCACGAATCGTCCGTTGGAACCTTTCGAGCAGTTCCGGCTGTTGCCTCATCAAAAGCTGTGTCACACCATCCATCCTTTCCTTTGTCATCAGAATCTGTGAAAACTATCTACCGGCAAGACAAACACGGTCGCTCCGCCTACATGCACTTCCATCGGATAGGCGATTGCGTTGTCCAACGGCACATCCATGCTTACTGGTGTCGCTACAAATTGCTCACGCGCTTCGCAGTTGGTTTTAATGATCTGCAACACTTCATCGACCCGTTCGTCTTCCACACCGATCATGAAGGTGGTATTGCCGGCGCGCAGAAATCCGCCTGTAGAAGGCAATTTAGTAGCGCGGACGTTCGCTTCCACCAACTCATCGGACAGGATAGCACTGTCTTTATCTTGAATTATAGCCATAATTAATTTCATAACAAATCCCCACTTTCTGTATGTTGAAAAGGCTGATCAGTGATGCTTGGCAAATGATCTTGCACTAAAAATAGCTTGGATATCTGTTTTTGATGATCTGATAGCAAGCTTCCGCTACCTCTTCACGGCTCATCGTCCCATCGACGACCACTATCCGTTCCGGATTAGCCTTCGCCAATTGCTGATAGCCAGCTCGGACTTTTTCATGGAAGTCGAGCTTTTCCTGGTCCAAACGATTATATTCCCGTTCGTCCAAATTCGCATGGATTCTTTGAATGCCTACTTCCGCCGGGACATCGATGTACAACGTCACATCCGGATCGAGGCCTTCTGTTGCGAATTGGTTGATTTCGCGGATCCCCTCTTCACCGATGCCTCTTGCGTAGCCTTGATAAGCGATTGAACTATCAACAAAACGATCACAAAAAATGACGTCTCCACTTTCCAAAACGGGCAACACCTTTTCGATCAGATGCTGGCGGCGGCTTGCCGCATACAATAAAGCTTCTGTCCTAGAATCCATGTCCGTATGCGAAGGATCCAGTATCAACGAGCGGATCTTTTCCGCGATTGGGCTTCCACCCGGTTCTCTCGTCGCTACTACTTTACGGTTCATCTCTTGTTGCAGACGCGGCACTACTTGCTGCAACGCGGTTGTCTTCCCTGAGCCATCCGGCCCTTCGATTGTGATGAAAATCCCTCTCACTTTGCACACTCCTACGATTCTAATACTTCCATTATACGCTAAATGAAAGTTTTTTTATACAGATGAATCCGATATAGCTTTGTCAATTTTGCAACAATTAATTGCCGTTGTCGGCTTTTTCCGAAAACAGAACAAGTAAACTCCTGGCCCCAAGAAACCCAGTTTTGCTTACAATCACGAAACCCTTACCCCGATAAAAATGCAAAATAAAAAAGAGTAGCTGAGAACCTGTACTCGCAGATCCAACTACTCCTTTATGCGCCATGTCCCTACTTTATTCCCGATTGCTTTAAGGACGCCGTTTTCAATACAACTGCTGCACATACAGGAAAAATGATAAACGTTACAATTGCTGCATTTATATGCATCAGATTACTGATAAATCCTGACATCAGCGGCGAAATGAAGGAAGCCACACCCATATAAAAGCTTATTGACAACAATTGACCCGTAGATAACAACTTCTCCGGTGTAACCTTATGAATCATCATCCGGCTGCCGAGACTAAATAAGGGTACCGTAAAAATTTGCAGAAAACTGGCCACCACGATTATCTCAACGGTAGCTGCGAAATAATAGATCCCAAACTGGACAAATAAGGCAAGGCAGGTCAGATAGATGAGCATTTCATTTTTTACTTTCCTATTGAAGCGATTTAACAAAAAATAGGCTGGCACTTCGCAAAACGACTGAATCGCCCATTTCATTCCCACAAAACGGTAACCTGTCGGAAACGACAGTATTTTATCGATGATCAATGTGTTGTTAGCCACTATCGTCAGATAAATTAGAAAGAAAACAAATGTAAAAGCAACGTACTGATTGTTCCGGACAAGTTTTATGATATCTTCTTTGCTGATTTCCGCCGAATGGATTTCGTTCCTCACATCGTCTTCTTTAATCCTGGATGATAGAAAAAGAAGCAACAAAGCAATTCCGCTGATGATATACGCCAGCATCGCAAAGTGTGTTCCTGACACAAGCAGAGGCAAGAGTATGCTGCTTATTCCCCAACCTAGAGAACCTACTGCTTTAATTCCAGAGAAATGACTTCGTGCCTTTTTGTTGCTGATAACCCAGTTATCAACGACTGCTGCCGATGTATTGCATAAGCCACCTGCTATGGCGAGCAAAATGAGGTGTAAAAAGAAAATACGTTTTGTGATAAAGAAAAACAGGGACGAAAATATTGCCAGACCAACGATGACCGCTACATAAAACATTTTGACGCGCCTCTTTTTATCGCACAAATAGCCAACATAAACTTGAAAAAAGATGGTTGTAAAACTGTACGAAGCTAACAACCAGCCTCTTTGAATGGAATCATATCCAAGATGCGTCAAATAAGGCACAATCTGGGTCATCAAGCCTGCCATTAATATATGTTGGGACAGATAGATACCTCTGAAATAGTTGATTAATTTCATTTTACTCCACTTCTCAAAACAGGCCTGAGCATAATTGCTCAGGCCCTCTTATTTTATATACGCGCTGGATGAGTAGGGCCCAAAAATGTTCAGCCTATTTCAATTCCGGCCAGAACTCTTTATTCGCTATGATCAAGTCATCCAAAATGTCTTTTGCAACATCTATGCTTGGGACTGTTTTATTCATTGCCAACGATTGCCAAAGCTTCAAGTAAGAACCTTGTTCCCATGCGTCCACTGCGAGTTTCTCTGAAGCGATCTGCTGTTCCATCAACCCTTTTTCAAATGTTGGGATAACTCCTATTGAAATTGGTTCGTATCCGTCTTTACCGACGATGCAGGGTAGTTCGACCATAGCATCATAGGCAAAGTTGGCAATCGCTCCTCGATTTTCGGTAATCAGGATCATGCGCTCTTTTGTGTTAAAGGTTAAGGCACACGCTAAATCTGTAATGAACGAAGCATGTTCATTTGATTTGAAGGAAGTATCCTTGGCAGTACCGTTTTCAGTTATGCGTCTGCATTCACTGAATACGTCCTTTTCACGGCCATCAATAATTTCATTGGCTCGTGTATACTCCTTATTTGCATGTTCAACGGTCGAATCTCCCATCAAGTAGTATTTCAAATAAGTGTTCGGAAGGTATTCCGGTTCGATTGCATGCAGTTCTTTCGCGGCCCGCATGGTCTCTAACCAGCTTTCTTCCTTATGCTGACCTTTCTGAGTATTTTCGGTATAGCCTTGCCTTTTTACGTGTTCACTAATTTTTGGCATTAGATCCATACCCTCATGGTCCACGATTTTGGTCCACCATCCGAAGTGGTTTAGGCCAAAGTAGGAAGTTTCAAAGTCCTTCCGATCCTTCAAGCCGATCACTCTAGCCATGATGTCTTCCAAACAGACTGGCATATCACAAATATTGATAATCCGTGAATTTGGTCTAAAGCGTCTCGTGCCTTCAGCTACGATTGCAGCGGGATTTGAATAATTTAACATCCAAGCATCAGGAGAATATTTTTCCATGTAATCAACAAGCTCAATTATCGGCCCAAGGGATCTTAAGCCATACGCGATGCCACCAGGACCACACGTTTCCTGCCCAACAACGCCGTGCTTAAATGGTATTTTTTCATCTTGTTCCCGTAAGGCATATTTCCCAACTCTCAGTTGCGCCATTACGATATCAACATCCGTGAAAGCTTCTTCTGGATCTGTGGTATAGGAAAACTCAACTCCAGGAGCTCTTTCATTTATGATAATTTTACATGCTTCCGCTACTGTTTTTTGTCTTTCTTCATCATTATCGTAAAGCTTCAGTTTTCTTAGCGGTAGTTTATCCAAGCTTTCCAACAACATTACTACTAGAGCGGGAGTGTATGTACTCCCCCCACCTGCGATCAAAATTGAACTTTCTTTTTTCGGCATATTCCGTTACTCCTCGTTGTATAATAAATTTTCAAATGACTCTCGCACCATCGGAACTGTCAGTCCGACAATTACTTGAATTGCACCTTTTCCGTCATTGACTAAACCATGTGCACCGGTTTGCTGGAATTCTTGTACTGTTCCCACTTTTTTAGGATCTTTGACTGTCAATCTTAAGCGAGTAGCACAATTCGTTACTTCCACCACGTTATCTTTTCCGCCCAACAATTCTAAATAAGAGGCTGCTTGGTGAGAATGTCTGCTGCCTTTTTCTCCCTTTTTCTGCAAATAATCTTTTTTGGTATACAGTTGACCGACTTCTGCTGTCTCTTCTCGCCCCGGTGTCTTCAGATCGAATTTTTTGATCATAAAGGTGAATGTTAAATACCATACGACTGAAAAGAGCAAGCCAATTAAAATCTGAGCGACATAGGTATTCCCGTGAAATTTCCACAGAGGCAGCCAATTAAGCGTTGTGAAGTTGATGATTCCGCCGCCAAAATCCCCTACAACACCTAAAGCATATGCGGAAGTGGCTAAAGTCGCTGATAATAAAGCATGGATCAAAAATAATGAAGGCGCCAAGAACAGGAACGTAAACTCAATCGGTTCGGTGATACCGGTCAATATAGCCGTTAGTGCCGCCGGAACCATAAGCGCGATTACTGTCTTCCTTTTTTCAGGCTTAGCCGCTTTAATGATAGCTGCGCTTAACCCGATTGATCCGAATATTTTTGACATCCCGGATAGTGCAAATCCGCCCATTGGGTACATCTCTTTTAAGCTTTGAGCGGATGTTTGAAACTCTCCAATATGTGATGCCCAGTATGCAGCCATTCCCCCTTGAACTACTGCATTATCATAGGCAAACGGGGAATAGATAAAGTGATGCATTCCTGTTGGTATCAATATTTTTTCAAGGAATGAGTATACCCAAACTCCGAGGTTGCCTGAATTAATGAAAAATCCTTGTAAGGATCTCACGCCTTCCTGTATGACTGGCCAAACAAAAGCCATCAGGACGGCTACCGGAATCATGGCAAAAAATGCAAGCATCGTTACAAAAACGGAACCGCTGAATATGGATAGGACTTCTGGCAAAGGCTGTTCAAAATATTTATTATGTAAATACACAGTAATTCCGGATACTAACAAGGCTCCTACCATACCTGTATCCAGACTTTTGATACCGGCAATCATAGCCAGACCACTTGATCCGCCCACATCCTGCATGATGTCCGCCATGAATGTAGTTGGCCAATACGTCAGTAAAGCGTTGATAAAATAATTAAATGTCAAATAGGCAACCAAAGCTTCCATTGCGGCTCTTCCGGAATGCTTTTTCGCGAGTCCGATAGGCAAGCCTACTACAAATAAAAGTGGTAATTGGAAAAAGACCGTCCATCCGCCCGCCGCTATAAGATTCCAGAATTTCCACCAAAATGTTCCCTCGTGGGCGATTTGACCCATGATTTGTTCATTTTGGAACAAAATCGCCAAACCAACAATGACACCCGAAAAAGAGAAAAGCATAACTGGAGCTAGCATAGCTCCCCCAAATCGCTGAACTTTCTTCATCATAAAATGAAGTTCACCACCATCTTTTTATTTTTAAATAAAGCGCTTTATTTACAAGTAGTTTAACAGTTCACTCCCTATATAGTAAGGGGTTGCAATGAAATAGGAGGACTTCACAGTATATAAATTTTTATCACAAAAAAGTGTGACTGTTCACATATTCCAGCTTGTAAAACGCTTACTCAATCGTTATACTTGGTTCTGTAACAGAAGGAGGGGCTCCATTGCTAGAAGAAAAAATCAATGAAGTTTTTGACGAATTGTCTGAAACAGATCACTCAATTTGGGCTTATGTTTTGAAGAATAAAAACGCAGTACGTACCATGACCATTAATGATGTAGCAAATGCCTGCAGCGTTTCGAGAACCACCATCATGAGATTCAGTCAAAAACTGGGCTTTTCTGGTTTTTCCGAATTCAAGTATGCACTTAAACAGGAAACAGATTCCGTCTCATCAATTTTTTCTCAGTCTGAAGATATCATTTTAGAAAATCATACATTTACAATTAACAATTTAAAGCAGAAAGATTTTTCTGCTATATGTGAACTCATCTCAACTGCGGGTCGCATATTTATTTATGGTTCAGGAGACATCCAAAAACTTGTTTGCAATTATATCAAAATGCTTTTTTTGCATAGCGGTGTCCTCGTTTATAATTTTGATGCCATCTATATTAACGAAGAATTCTACAATTTGATAACCGAAGATGATGTCGTTATATTAATCACTTTGAGTGGGGATTCAGAATCGATCGAAAAGATAGCTAAGAAATTAAAAAATAGAAATGTAAAAACAATTGCAATCACAAAGCTGAAAAACTCATCCATGACAAAATTGAGTACAGAAAATATTTACATTTACAATTCAAAAGTACCTTTGACAGCTGATCCTAATAATCTTTTCGAATCAACCTCCATTCTCTTTTTTGTAGCTGAATTTTTATTGATAAAATATAATCAATGGCAACAAAACGCACTCACTTGATGGTATACTTCCAGTCGGCCAAATAATGCTCTTATACTGAAAATGGACCATGTGGACAGACACTGTTTTTTAGCGTCTGTCCACATGGTCCATTATTTATAGAACTACTTTATCTTGCATCATACTCTCATCTGCGTTTCGTACAGCGTCGTGTAGATGCCGCCCTTTTTGACGAGCGTCTCGTGGTCTCCTCGTTCAACGATTTTGCCTTTTTCCAGCACCAAGATTTCATCAGCCGACAGGATCGTCGAAAGACGGTGCGCAATGATCAGGCTCGTGCTCTTGGCAAGAATCGGTTCTATCGCTTCCTGGATGGCATGCTCCGAGATGGAATCCAACGAGGAAGTGGCCTCGTCGAAGATGATCAGCCCCGGTTTCCGAAGAATGATCCGGGCGATTGAAAGCCGCTGCTTTTCGCCGCCGGAAAGCTTCATGCCGCGGTTGCCCACGATGGTGTCGTAGCCTTTCGGCAAGCCGCTGATGAACGCGTGGATATTAGCTTCACTGCAAGCTTTCTCGATTTCGGCCTGCGTGGCATCGGCTTTGGCGTAGAGCAGATTCTCCTTGATCGTGCCGTTGAACAAGTACGTGTCCTGCGTCACCACTCCGATATGCTGGCGCAGATAGGCCAAATCGAGTTTGCGGATGTCAACGCCGTCCAACAGGATCCTTCCGCCCGTCACATCATAGAGCCGCGGAATCAGGTTGATGATGGTGGACTTGCCCGCTCCCGAAGGCCCGACGATGGCAACGGACGATCCCGGCTTCAGTTCGAAGCTGACGTTATTCAAGATTGGCTGTTCCGGATCATAGTGAAAGGAAACCTCTTCAAAAGCCAACTCGCCTGTAAACGACTCAGGCTTGAGCGCCTCCGGATCGTTGTCGATTTCCACTGGCAGATCGAAATACTCGAAGATACGGTCAAAAAGCGCCATCGAACGGATTATATCGACCTGGATGTTCAGCAAGGAATTGACCGGCCCGTACATCCTGCCCAGGAGCGCCACCATGACGGTGATGTCCCCGATCGTCAGATCCGTGTTGCCGTATTCAATGATGAGCATCCCGCCGACCAGATAGATCAGCATCGGGCCGATGTTCGTGAAGACGTTGATCACTACCCGGAACCATTTGCCCGCCATGCTTTCCTTGATGTTCAAGCGGATCATCTGCTTGTTGGCTTCCTGGTAGCGGTCGAACTCGTAGTCTTCCGTGACGAAAAGCTTCGAAAGCAATTGGCCGCTGACGCTGAGGGTTTCGTTCAGGATCTGGTTGATGTCGTCATTGTGCTTCCGCGAAGCCAAGGTGATTTCCCAACGCCTTTTGCCCACGCGCTTCGTCGGCAGGATGAACAACGGCACCACCACGATACCGATTGTCGCCAGTAAAGGGCTTTTCGTATACATCGTGACGAGCGCAACCGTCAACGTCGCAAAATTCTGCAGGATGCTCGTCCAAGTTCCCGTCAGCACACTCTGCACGCCGCCGATATCGCTGGTCATGCGGGTTATTATGTCGCCCTGCTTACTGGTCGTAAAGAACCGGTGCGACATCCGCTGTAGATGGCTATACATCTTATTGCGCATATCATAGGTGATGTTTTCCGCCATCCAGACATTGACATAACTCTCCACGACACTGATCAGATTGGCGATGATCAACACCCCGAACGAGAGGCCGATCAGACGGATCAGCACAGGCAGGTCCTGCTGCAGCAGGCCTTCGTCGATGATGCGTCCAGTCAGTATTGTCGGAAACACGCCGAATACCGATGAGGTGATGATCGCCAGCACGGAAACGATGAGCTGCTTCCAATAAGGTATGAGATAACTGAACATCCGCTTCAGCAACTGCGCCGTGATTTTGGGGCTGTTCTGTTTTTCCTCCTCCGTCAGGAAACCGCCGCGGCCCCCTTTGAACCCGTTGCCGCCCATCATTGCTCACCCGCTTGGTTTCTGAAGTCCTCCAAGGATTTTGTCAGTTTTTCGCAGAGCGCAACAAATTGTTCCTGCTCATCCAACGTCAAGCTTTTATTGATGTGCTCCCTTTCCGTTTGGCGCACTGCCTTCATTTTTTTCAATAAAACAGACCCCTTTTCCTGGATAAAAATCCTGTTTCTGCGCTGATCAGCCGGGTCTGACTGACGCGTCAAGATCCCATCAGCCTCGAGGCGGTTCAGCATCTCCGTTAAGGAAGCCGGCCGGATCCCCATCCGGTCAGCCAATTCCCGCGAACTCATCCCGTCGTTTTCCTGCAATACCCGCAAAAGCCTTCCCGCTCCGCGCGATTCGTGCTTGGCGGGATTCTCCTTGCGCCGCAACGTGCGCATCAGCTTCATCGCGCTGCCGATGACATCTTTATTTTGTTCTTCCATAATAATTTCCTCCTCCATATAGTTAGGTACCTATCTATTCCCCCTCATTATATTAGGTACCTAACTAATTTGCAACAAAAATGCTTGCGCTAGGTGTTCCGACAAGCGGAAAACATGGATATCTGTCGATTATCCATGTTCTCGACAACATTTTGGTCTCTAAACATGAATTCTGTCGAATTATTCATGTTTTCGATCACATTTCGGCGCAAAAACATGAATTTTTTCGGTTTATTCATGTTTTCTCCTGATTCACTAATGTTTAAAGAGCGCAAAAAAACCAGACCGCCGCCGGTCTGGTTCTTTGTCATTCCGAATGGAAAATATCTTCCGCGCGGTTCGTGCGCTTGCGCCAACGGAATTGCTTGGCTTTTTTCGGTGCGGAAATGTCCGCTTGGATCTGTCTTTCTTTGGCTTCCCGCAGCAGGAACAGATATTTCGCTTCCGCTATCTTCTCGAAGATACGCAAATCTTCCGGCAAATCATAGGCATTCTGCTGCAGTTGAGCCAAAGTAGTGTAATGTTGATGGACATCGCTGATCAAATCGACCAGTTTTTCGTCGTATTTCTGCTTTAAGTGTCCCTGCTTCTTGCTTGCGCTGTTCAAATGGAATGCCATTTTGTTTTCCGTTCCCCCCGTTGTTCCTACCCTTGTTACAGTTCCCGGCGCCCATCGATGGCACGGAAGAGGGTCATCTCATCCGCATATTCGATGTCGCTGCCGACCGCCAGGCCGTAAGCCAGACGCGTCACTTTGATGCCCGCCGGCTTGATCAGACGCGAAAGATACATCGCCGTCGCTTCCCCTTCGGCTGTCGCATTCGTCGCGATGATGATTTCCTTGACGGTCTCATCCTGCAGGCGTTTGATCAGACTGGCAATGTTCAGATCTTCCGGGCCGGTCCCTTCCATCGGCGAAAGGACGCCATTCAACACATGGTACAAACCGTGGTATTCGCGGATTTTCTCCATCGACATGATGTCGCGGGGATTTTCGACCACCAGGATAATGGACTTATCCCGGGTATTGTCCGCACAGATGTTGCATGGATCTGATTCGGTAATATTACCGCAGATGGCGCACTGGTGTAAATCCCTTTTTGAACGGATCAGCGCGTCCGCAAACGCCAACACAGCCTCCTCATCCATATCCAGACAGAAAAAGGCCAACCGGGCTGCCGTTTTTTGCCCGATGCCCGGCAATTTCATGAAACTTTCGATTAATTTAGCTATCGGTTCTGGGTATTGCATTTCGATAAATCCCCTTTTCTTCTCTCAAAAGAAAGGAGGCTGGGACTAAAGTCAACACTGCCCGACTTGTCTCACCCTCGCTCCCCTCATTCATTTCGCTTATTGCCTGCAGCCTGGCTTAGAAGCCCGGAATCGCGCTGGCAAACTTGCCCAATTTCGCTTTCGTTGCTTCATCGATCTTGCTTAATGCGTCATTAGTCGCCATCAGGATCAGATCCTGCAGCATTTCCACATCTTCCGGATCGACCGCTTCAGGTGCGATGACAACGTCGGTCACCTTCTTGTTGCCGGTCATCGTGATTTTGACCAAATCATTTGAAGCCGCACCGACAAACTCCGTTATATTGAGTTCTGCTTGTGTCTGCTCCATTTCTTTCTGCATTTTTTGCATTTGTTTCATCATGCCTTGCATATTTCCCATTCCGCCTCGCATTGTATGACTCCCTCTCTGTTTGTGTATTTTAGTTTGTGTTCATAGCTTGTGTTTATTTCGAACGCTGTCAGTCCTCGACGACAGTTACGACTTCATCCCCGAAAAGGCTCAGCGCCTGATCGACGACTTCCTGTTCCTTTTGTTCCTCTATCACGATTGGATCGGTCTCGACCGAAAAATCATCGGCGAAATTCCCGGGGTGATAGTCACCGCGGTACCCGTCTTCCATTTCCGGCATCGGAGGTTCAGGCGGCAGATCCAGATCGACAGGCTTATCCTTACCGACTGTTGCCGGAGCTTGCTGTTTAGACGCAGCCGATGGTGCCCCCGCTTGCTTTGGCGCGGCTTTTTTCGGTTCACCACCGGATTCAGCAGCCGGGCTGTCGTTCCGGTTCTGGATGTAGTTGCGTCGCACCGATGTCCATTGTTCTTCCGTCAAGCATACCAATTCGCCGGGACGCTGCAGCATCCGCTGCGTTGCTGCATCCACAGCCGCCTGCAGTTCAGCATCCTCCGTCGCCTTTTGGCAAAGGATATCATACTGGAACGACAGGATAAAGCTGGTCGGACTCGCCGCCACCGGATTGGCCTGCTTGAGCACGGCACGCTGGGTGACCGAGAGCACATCCAGGATATCCGTCCAGAAATCACGAACGCGGGCAAGATCTTGCTTCGTCGCCTCGCCCAAAATCTGGTAAGTCCGCCCCATGTTGGGTTTGAATCCGACTGACGTGTTCGATGAACGGACCGTTTCTTTTTTGACTGGTGCCGCTTTGGCCCCCTCCTGGGAAACTGCAAGATTCCCCGAAGCAATCAGTTCCTGCAGCTTCGCAAGTTCTTTTTTGACGAGCTCCAATTCGTGCGCCAGCTTCTGGATCTCTCCGTTCGGTGCCGCTTGTGCGCTCGGGGTTGCTGCTGGTGCATGCGCCTTGGATTGGGACAGCTTCACAGCCAATACTTCCAGATAAATGTCCGGTTGCGTCGAGAAGCGCATCTCCCCTTGGGTCTCGTTGAAGGCTTCGATCATCTCGTAGAGGAACGTTGCCGGCGCCTCCTGCGAGAAAGTCTGGAAAGCTTCACTGTATTGTTGCGTATTGTCCGCGAAGGCCTTGCCTTTTGTCTGCTGGTAGACCAGCACATCCCGCGCAAACAGGATCATCTCCTCAAGGAAACGACCAGCCTCTTTGCCGGCGCTCAGGATTTCCTGCAGCAGTTGCAGCGCCGATTCCGTCTCTTCGTGCAGCAACGCGCTGGAGAAGGAAATCATCATTTCCTCAGTCAGACTGCCTGACACTTTCACCGCATTGTCGAAAGTGACCGCATCCGAACCATAGGAAATGATCTGATCGAGCAAACTGAGCGCATCCCGCATCCCGCCGTTCGCGGAGCGCGCGATGACATGCAGCGCCTGATCATCATAGCCGATCTTCTCCTCCTGCAGGATATAGGCCATCCGGTTGATGATGTCCTGATAGGAAATCCGCTTGAAGTCGAATCGTTGCGTCCTGGAAATGATCGTCAACGGAATCTTATGCGGTTCTGTCGTCGCCAAAATGAAGATGACATTTTCCGGCGGCTCCTCCAGCGTTTTCAGGAGCGCATTGAAGGCCCCGGTCGAGAGCATATGGACCTCATCGATGATGTAGACTTTGTAGTCGGCTTGGGTCGGCGCATAACGCGCTTTGTCGCGGATGTCCCGGATCTCCTCCACGCCGTTGTTGCTGGCGGCATCGATTTCGATGACGTCGTTCAAGCGTCCTTCGGTGATGGCCTTGCATGTTTCACATTCGTTGCACGGCTCCCCATCGACGCGATGATGACAGTTGATGGCTTTCGCAAAAATCTTGGCTGCACTCGTCTTACCCGTTCCGCGCGGCCCGGTAAAAAGGTAAGCATGGCTCGTTTTCCCCTGTATTAAGGCATTCTTCAGCGTCTGCGTGACCGCTTCCTGACCTGCGATGTCTCCGAACCGCTGCGGGCGCCAAACCCGATATAGTGCTTGATAGCTCATCCTTTTCCCTCTTTCACTTTTGCTTCGTCCATCTATTATAAGGGAAAAACAGTAAAATAGAAAGGCATCGCTCTGTGGCTTTCCTGCTTAATATAAGCTTGTATTACGCTTGATTCTGGGGGAATTCAGCCCCTTTAAAACAAGCAGATAAAAACAATTGACAAAAAGTAAGTTAGGCATTATAGTGAATCTATCAAATAGTTCGAATTCGTATTAATTAAATTTGTGATACTATTCCGGCAAGAACGGGCTTCAAATAAAAAACGACAATAGACAACAAAGGGGAAAAAGAATATGACAGCATTTTGGGATTTGGGCAAGGTTGCCTTGAAAGTCAATGATCTAAAGAAAATGACGCAATTCTACCAGGAAGCGCTTGGCTTGGATTTAATGGAAGAAAAGGAAAATTCGGTTGTGTTGGGGGTTGCCGCGGACAACACGCCCTTGGTGGAGCTGATCCAACTCGCTGCACCAACCGACCGCAAGAGAACGACCGGCCTTTTCCACTTGGCGATTCTTTTGCCGACGCGCGCGGACTTGGGATCCATCCTGTATCATTTGCTGACGAAGAAATTCGGCATTGATGGCGCGAGTGACCACGGCTACAGCGAAGCCATTTATTTCAACGATCCGGAAGGCAACGGCATCGAAATCTACCGCGACAAAGAGATGTCGGCTTGGGATGTCCGTCCGGATGGCAAAATCGAAGGCGTTACGGAAGCGATGGATGCGGATGGCGTGATCGGTGCGATGGTCAAAATTTATGACGGTATCCCTTCCGGTTCAATAATGGGACACGTCCATTTGACCGTTCACGATCTGGTCGAAACCCAACAATTTTACGAAAATGTCCTCGGCATTTCTCTGAAGTCCGACTTTTTCGGACAAGCAAAATTCTTCGCTGCCGGAAACTACCATCACCACATCGGATCGAATATGTGGGCTGGAAAGCATCTGCCTGCCGCTGAAGAGAACCAACCAGGCTTGGCGTACTTCACTTGGGTAGTTGCTGACAACGCTGCTTATGAAGCGCTGAAAGGCAGATTAAATAATGAAGGAATTTCGTTTGAAGAAACGGACCACACCCTTATCTTCAAAGACAACAGCGGCATCGAGATCCACGCTGTCATTCATCAAGGTGAGTAATTAAATTATATCCAAAAAGCGTAACCGGTGGGAATCCCTGCCGGTTACGCTTTTTAAATGCCTCCCAAAATATAACCTATCAAGTAAGCAGAAACAGCTGCTAAACCACCTATAATCAACATTTCCAGTCCGGATCTCAGCCAGTTTGACTGGGTAATGAGAGATTTCAATGCGCCTAAAAGAAACAATGTCACGCCGGTCAGAACAGAAGCAACAAAAAAAACATGCTCATTCAGAGCCGGTACGAACATGGAAAGAACATAAACTAAGAGTGGTGTCATTCCAAAAAGAAAGAAAGAAAAGAAGGTAACGATCGCATTTTTCAGTGGCCCATCCTGGATCTCATCACTGCCATGCCCATTTGTGATCCTTTGATTAATAAATGGTGTTTCATATTTGGCTAACGTGTAGGCTATGGATTGAGCATCTTTAGTTGACATGCCTTGGTTCTCATAAGCTTTCACTAAACTTTCTATTTCATCATCAATGTTTTTAATAAGTTCTCGCCTTTTTTGTTTATCGAGGCCGAGATTGTACTCATTCTCGGATTTAGAAGAAAGATAGTCACCTACAGCCATTGAAAAGCCGTCAGCCAAGAGATTAGAAAAGCCGAGAATAATAACCACTTTCATAGCCAGCGACGCGCCCGCAACACCTGAGACTACGGCAAATGTCGTTACAATTCCATCCAATCCACCATAGACTATACTTTTGATGTATTTTCCGCCTTTGAATTTTTTCTGATCTTTCTTTATCAAAGGATTTTCCATTACTCAACCTCCTTCAAAAACCGCTCATCCTATCTTTCCTAAATTTTTTTCTACGCAAAACTTCCACGGTTTAGCGAAGAACGCTATTCATTCTTACTTGATTATTTATTCAGAAACAGAAAATAACGATAGTATTATAGACTAAGTGAACAGTCATACTACTATCGTTATTTTAAATATTCCATGCTAAACTACCTCTTGATTGTTGGCCAAGTTTACTTTCTCATCGATTTCATAATAAGGGAAAGGATGAGGATCAGAATGATAGCTCCTATTAATGCAGGTGCAATGTAGAATCCTCCGATTGCAGGCCCCCAAGCCCCGAATAAAGTTACTCCTAACCATGAACCAACGAAACCCGCAATGATATTTCCGATAATGCCGCCGGGAACATCTTTACCCAAAAAAGCTCCAGCAAGTGCGCCTAAAACCCCACCAACAATCAGTGACCAAAGAAAGTCCATTTTTTACTCCTCCTTCTTCATAAAGAAGCCCGCAGTAACCATGTGTCTATACCTTGCTCGTTACACTGCAATTATATAAGGAATGGCCTATATTATAAAGTATTTGCACTCGAAGCGAGCTGGTTTCCGAAAAGGGAAACTTGGACTTGTCAGATAATGCTCTTACAGCAATTGAAAAAACTCCCGGAAGAAGAATCTTCGGGAGTTTTTGAGTGTTTGCCTTATTTAGCTTTCAATGCGTGAATCTTCATACGGATCTTCATGCGTACCTTCATCTCCGGGAACAACAGTTGTTTCCTGCTCCAAAACATCTTCCATTGACTTAATATCAGGATGAGAATCTGTCTCCGGCGTCTCTTGTAGGATTTGGTTGGACTCGACTGCATCCACGGTATCCGTTGCATCCACTTGGTCCAAATTGAGTGAGGCTTCTTTATTAAAAAAGTCGTCCACTATCACAACGATTTCACCATCATCTAATTGCTTCTGATACCCTTCCAACAGCGTGTCTTCTTCTGGTTCCAATTCAGCGTCCTCTTTGTTGCTCGCATAATCACTGCTGGTGAAAATAGGGAAAGCCTGCATGATTTTCTCCCAAAGGGTAAGATGCTCGTCGATAGGATCCTCTGACTTTATTGTAGCGTCTGTGGAATTGATCAATTCATCATACTTCTTAGCTTCATTCGTTATAAGTGTAATATTCGATTCAGTGTATCCTTCTTGTCGCAAACCCTCTAAAACAGTATGAACTTCTGAAATGGTGCGGTAGGAGCCTTTTACAAACTTAGCCATATTCATTACCTCCACTTTCTTCTTGGTTACGCTGTTACAGACTTATTGTATAGAAAATTAACTTCACTAGCAAAGATAAAGCCTTTCCAAGAATCAAAGAGAGTTTAGCAACTGAACAAAACAAATAGAGGAAAATCCCTATCTACAGTAACCTAAAATTGGGGATATATTCAGCAGACACTATTTACCCGTTCGTTTGTTTTGTTCTTGATTATAGCGATCCCCTACAATTTCTAATTGATCCACTGCCTGATTAATGTCATTCAGCTCTTGTTTGCTGAAATGAATGGACGTTGCACCAACATTTTCGTCTATTCTTCTCAATTTTGTTGTTCCTGGGATGGGTACAATCCAATCTTTTTGTGCCAATAACCACGCAAGCGATACTTGTGCAATCGTAGCTTCTTTTTCATTGGCAATTTTTTGTAATAAGTCCAGAACTACTTGATTAGCTTTGAAAGCTTCTTCTGTAAAACGTGGAAGTTCTGCACGATTATCATTTTCGCTAGCGATAGCATCTCTAGTCAATTTCCCGGTAAGGAATCCTCTGCCTAAAGGACTGTAAGCAACTAAACCAATTTTCAACTCTTCCAAAGTCGGGATAACTTCTTTTTCCAATTCTCTCCACCAAATAGAATATTCGCTTTGGACGGCTGCTAAAGGTTCGACGTGATGTGCACGACGAATGGTTTCTGCACTCGCCTCAGATAATCCCCAATGCAGAATTTTCCCTTCCTTCTTAAATTCCTGCATAGTCTGGGCCACTTCTTCTATTGGAATATTAGGATCAACACGATGAATATAGTACAAATCAATATAATCCGTTCTCAAACGTTTTAAAGAGCCTTCTAAAGAATTTCTCAATGTTTCTTTATTACTGTCTGGGTAGTAGGAATTTCCATCAATGTTAAAGCCACCTTTTGTCGCTAATTGAATCTCTTTACGAAATGTTTGAATAGCTTCACCGACTAATTCTTCATTGGTATAGGGACCATATACTTCTGCGGTGTCAAACATTGTCACTCCGGCATCAAATGCATGCTGCACAACTTTCATCATTTCATTTCGATCTTTCACTGGCCCTCTGTGATGATTCAATCCCATACAGCCAAAACCTAATTCTGATGTCATTAATCCTTCACTGCCTAAAGTACGTTTATTCATATCGTTACTCCCCCTTTATTTTTGTAGAACAAAAGAATGAAGCTGAATATAATTGTCCTGTTGTTCATTATTAGTTTACTTGCTAAAGTTCACTTTAAGGCAAGCGTTTTCTTTATTTTTCACATTTTACTTGTCTTTCTTTCTTTCTGCAGCAGTATCTCTTATCATTCCCCTCTCTGTACTAAGTCTTTATAAATGTTAAAATAATGAAGTGATTGAAATCAATTGAAGAGGTGGGAAATGTGGAAACATTGATTTATAATCTTTTAGCATACATAAACAATTCTCTTGATAAGGATATTAACTACCATATAGCAAAAACATTGCTCGAAAATTTTCATAAGATTGAGGGGTTTTCATTAGAAACAGCAGCAGAGGTATGTAATGTAGCCCCTTCTACCATTAATCGTTTCTGCAAAAGAATTGGTTTTAGAAATTTTTCAAACTTAAGAAATTCTGTAATTAAGCATGGGGCACCTCTTGAAAAGAACGATATTGACCTTAGTGGAGATAGGTTTATAGAGCAATTAAAGGAAAACGTGGAAATAATTGAGAATATCCCAAGCGAACAGATTGAGCGGATTTTAAAACAAATCAGCACATCCCATAGAGTTGTCATATTAGGTTTTGAAAAGCATCAGATCCAAGCTTTGGAGTTACAAAAAAAAATACTTCTGGCAGGGAAATTTTCTGAATGTAATACAAATATTTTTAAACAAATGGATGTTCTGGACATATTGACAGAGGAAGATATGATCATCACTATTTCTATACAGGGATACTTACTCTCAGAGGAATTCCTCTTATTTGAAAAACTTAAAAAGACAAAGGGAAAGAAATTACTCATTACCTTCTCGGAGCCACATCAACATCTAGAATTATTTGATGAAATCTTACAGTGCGGAAAAATTGAAAATAGTGCTGTCAGTAGTCAAACGTTATTAAGATTGTTTGATGTATTGTTTCAATGATTCCAATAGCAACATTCTTCTTCGCCTTAAACTGGTCTCTTTTTGACCAGTTTTTTTAGCATCCCTAAATTATAATGAAATCAGAAACAAAAAAAAGGCGAGAGAAGGAATACAATATGGCATTTCCAAAGGGTTTTTTATGGGGTGGAGCTACGGCTGCAAACCAATTAGAAGGAGCTTACAACGAGGGTGGTAAAGGACTTTCCATTTTTGATATGGTTCAATTTGTACCAAAAGAAGAGCGTGGAAATGAAATTGAAATGGATGTCAGAAGCAAAAAAGAATTAGAAGATCTTTTAGCAGGAAAAGGTGGCGACAACTTCCCGAAACGTCGCGGTATCGACTTCTACCACCATTATAAAGAAGATATTGCACTATTTGCAGAAATGGGCTTCAAAACATTCCGTATGTCCATCTCTTGGCCTCGTATTTTTCCAAATGGTGATGACAGGGAGCCAAACGAAGAAGGGTTAGCTTTCTATGACAAAGTATTCGATGAATTATTGAAATATGGAATTGAGCCACTTGTGACGTTATCACACTATGAAATTCCACTTACTTTAGTTCAAAAATATAATGGCTGGGCAGATCGACGCGTAGTCGAATTCTTTGTTCATTATGCAGAAACGGTATTTGATCGTTATCAAGGAAAAGTGAAATACTGGTTAACGTTCAATGAAATTAATATTTCAACGCTGTCTCCATATATTGGTAGTGGTGTGCTTATAGATGAAGTAGAAAACAAGGAAGAAACGGTTTATCAAGCCTTACATCATCAGTTTGTAGCCAGTGCCAGAGCGGTCAAGGCCTGTCATGAAATGATCCCTGATGCCATGATTGGTTGTATGCTGGCTCGTATGGAAGTCTATCCGGAAACTTGCAGTCCGGATGATGTATTAGAAGCACTGAAAGAAGACCAAATGAATCTATTCTTCACTGACGTTCAGGTTCGTGGGTATTATCCAAGCTTCATGTTAAGTTATTTTGAAGAAAATGATATTAAGATTGACATGCTTCCTGGCGATGAAGAAATATTACTGCAACACACAGTGGATTACTTATCCTTTAGTTACTATATGTCAATGGTTGCTAGCGGAGCCCCTGATAAGAAGAAGGAAAAAGGGAACTTCTTTAGTGGTGTGAAAAACCCTTATTTAGAGTCATCTGATTGGGGATGGCAAATCGATCCTAAAGGATTGCGTATTACCTTAAAGAAAATGTATGATCGCTACCAAGTACCGTTGTTTATCGTAGAAAATGGACTTGGAGCCTATGATAAAGTAGAGGAAGACGGCTCAATCAACGACGATTATCGTATTGATTATATGCGTGCACATATTGAGCAAATGAAAGAAGCGATCAAAGAGGGTGTAGATCTTATTGGGTACACAAGCTGGGGTTGTATCGATTTAATTAGCGCAAGTACCTCTGAAATGTCTAAACGTTACGGTTTCATCTACGTTGATCAAGACGATTATGGCAATGGTACTTTAGAGAGAAGCAAGAAAAAATCATTTGATTGGTATAAGCAGGTAATTACTACAAATGGAGAAGAACTATAGATAGAACTTACAAGGGGGTGTCTCAAAATGAGGCACCCTCTTTGCTTATAGATATGATAGCACCTATGTTATTCAAATTTAAGTGAGTAGTGCCCTGAGGAATGGTCCTTCAATAGGTTCATGGCCAGATTGATTTGTTTTGCGAGTGTCGTAAAAGAAAAAGCAGTATCCATAAACCCGTTACATTCTCTATGTTCACTTTTTTCCTTTTATCAAACGTTTCACCCCTTTTTAAGTTTAAGTTGAAATTAAAAAGAATCCTATCTTCATAGGATTCCAGATACGGACGTAAGTAGCTCTGTATAATTTCCGTTGTCCATTAATTTGGTTGCAATAGCTGAGAAACTATTTCAGAGCTACCTGGCAGTAGCATAATTAACGAAACTACAATAAATAAAACCCCGATAACAAGCGACAAACTTACAATTTTAACTGAACATGAAACATCTTTATTTAATATACCTACTACAATAAGAGTGATACCTGCAAAGAGTATTAGAAAATACCAAAAACCCATTATATCTCCTACTTCCTTTTATTTTATTGTTGAAAGAAGTATACCCTTTAATTGTATATGATTTTATATAATTATTGTTATGTTTGTAATAAGGTTTCAGTAGAAATTATTTATTGTGTTGATATGTTGAACTCTCAATCACTAGATATATCTATATTTTTCTTGTAGTAGTTAATAACAGTAATAACCAATATACGATTTCCGATCAAAAATAACAGTATCAGCGTAATAAATCATCAATGTGATCATTGATGACAATCAAACGATTTTTCAGTAATTGACCTTTTTTTCAGCGCTAAATTCCCGCCCTGATTTTGGAATAATTTAACTTCAAGATCAGTTTCGAGATATTGGATATGTTGCGTGATGGCTGGTTTGGACAAACAGAGTTCTTGAGCAGTATTTGCATAATCCAAGCAATCCGCTAAAACCAGGAAAGTTTGGTAATGATAATCAATCATGAAATCACCCTTTCATTTCTTATTGATGGCTTACCGGAAAGACAAATCTGAAATCGCCTTAAAATGTGTTATTTCGGAAGCATTTTTTCTGAATAGAAGCATAGAGAGTCCAAAAAACAGCTTTGTGCTTGAATCGATGGAAGCATTTCTTACTTTACCCGACGTTAGATAGTAAAGATAAAAGTTTGCGAAAACATCGGAAAGACTTGCACCTTCCAAATCCATTTCTTTCATGAAATCGTCTAATTCTTCTTTACTGACAATCAGATTGGCCAGTTTATTATAGTCCCCCAGTGGATAGACTTAGATGACTTTTCCCGGTGTCTTCCGTTGGATTTTTTCTATTTCTTATTTTATAAATTGATTTTTTTCCATTTGCGAATTTTTGTTCTGAAGGTCGTAAATGGTGCTACAGCGTTGATGTGAATCCATTTCCAGAGAGGCCATTCCGCTTGTGTGGTTGCCCAATTTCTTTGTCTTGGTTCGAAAAGTTCTTTGTCCGTTAAGGCCTGAATCCATTCGTTTAAATCGGTAACTGCAGCATTTAAAAGATCTATTTGTTTTTCTAATGGGTATTGGCCGTATTCTTCGTAGAAAGATTGATATAATCCTCCCAGATTATTCCATTTATAGCCATTCCCAGGCGTTTGTACATCTTTTCCACCTTTCTCGTCCCTATCCCACTGCAGTAATAAATTGATCCAACCTAGTTGATAAGACACGTTCTCAGAAGGTGTCCTATTTACTTCATCACTGCGTTTATTCTTTAGTTCTTCTGGAATACCTTCAAATTCAGCGATATACTTTTGATACTTATCTTGAATTGCTTCAAGCAAATCCTGCTTATTATTGTATGGTTTCATTTTGAATTCTCCTTCTTTAGGATTTCAGACTTTTCTCCGGGCTTGCTATATGGCATTGAGCTATTGCTATCATTATAGATTTAGTCATACCTTACATCTACAATGATAGACAAAATAGGCAGCTAGCCAATCCCAGCAACCTGGATTCCTAGGAACACATAACTGGGATCAAATGCAGAACCTGTCAAATCAAGGTTTCCACCGGTCTGGTTACGACCTTCCGGGAATGCAGGCTGTAAATGGTTTAACACGATTTTGAACCAAAGCGGAATTTTTGAAGCTACATATTAGGTGTTATGCTAAGATACTTATGTACCAAACAATAACACTAAGCGCTGACATAATAATACTGTAACAGCCTTACCAAAGATTATCTACGGCCAGTTGAAGGACAGTATTATGACCAACCTATAATTGAATTTCACCTTCCAAAATCGGATATAATAGAAGCTATGTATTCAATAGAACAACGATTAAAAGACGAGTCAAATGAATCAGTAAGGTTTCTAAACTTTGCATAGAAAAGATTGACACATACCAGACTATCAATAACATAGAGAAAATTATTGAAAATAAGTATTAGTGCGTTTTTATAGGACAATACTCAGTCGTTTCTCCTCCTGTCATTGACTTTATATATATTTATTGAGTATAGTTGTTTTACGATAAGTTAAAGAAAATTGGCGGACTCAAAACTATTAAGTTGAGAGAGGAAACCTATAGAAACGGGTTCTTATTGCAAAAAGGATCCCCCCTAGCTAATCTAGCGGGAAGATTCCAGGTTGAACTACCTAGTTAGGGATACTGGCAGCCATTATGAATCAATCAAAGAATTCTGATATTCATTAGAGAAAGTAATTTTATAACGATGACACAATTAATGGGTTACGCAACGAACGATATGAGGACTAGTTTCCGCTTATTACAAATAATTCTTAAGTTTTGCTTACATAGTAGGTCAATATATTAAATCAAACAGATATACAAAAAGAAGCGTGGATTAATGAAATTAAATAACAATAAAAATTTTTATTAGACAAAGGAGCTTTAAAATGACAAAAATGAAATATTTGAAAGTTATATTTTTAGTTATTATTGTTTCTTATATTATAG
>MUZD01000030.1 GCA_002155105.1 Sedimentibacter sp. SX930
TTAAGCTCGCCATTGCTGGCTTGCTAACTTATTTCGTTAAAAACTCATTTAAGTTAACTTAAAACGCGGTAAAATGTTTAGGTTTCTTACTTTATTTTTGTAGTATTCAGTTTTCAAAGAACAAATTCAATCGCAACCTTAATCAGTTGCAATGGAGACTAGCGGGATCGAACCGCTGACCTCCTGCGTGCAAGGCAGGCGCTCTCCCAGCTGAGCTAAGCCCCCATATTACTATGGGTATTTAATTTATCAGGATTCCGGTTAAGGAAATGGGCCTAAATGGACTCGAACCATCGACCTCACGCTTATCAGGCGTGCGCTCTAACCAGCTGAGCTATAGGCCCAAATGACTTTCGTCAAAATGGTTCTCCTGATAGAGGTTTTTTTAGACCTCTCAAAACTGAATGAAGAATGATTGAACCAAGCAAGGATTCCATTATATTCCTTAGAAAGGAGGTGATCCAGCCGCACCTTCCGATACGGCTACCTTGTTACGACTTCACCCCAATCATCTGTCCCACCTTAGGCGGCTGG
>MUZD01000017.1 GCA_002155105.1 Sedimentibacter sp. SX930
ATATTCTGGGAAGATTCATATAAAGTTGAAACTTTTTTTAGAATTATAGCTGCTATAAATTTAATTTTTATAATAAAAGAGAGGCTGGGACAAAACTCATCTGAATAGTAAAAATAGTAAATTCCAGTTTGTAAAACTAAATTCCGCATTGGATCCGATGAGAAGAGAACTAGGCAAAAATAAACATCCAAACCGTCAATATATATACCTTGGAGAGATCTTTATTTCCTTCATTCCCGGATTATTATAACGTGGTACTGAAGAAGCCCATACCTACGACCTTTCCCCACAAACCTCGTTATAAATCTTTACAACTGTCTATAATGAGGTTCAACCTGTAAACATTGATTTATCAAGCTTTTAACGATCCACGTTATAATTTTATGGGGAATCCAGGTTATATCGGATTTTCCCTGTTTTTGGGAATAAAAAAAGGTTTCAACCACCAAAATCTGGTGATTGGAACCTTTTTTCATTTCAGCTGGTTATGTGCCCATCTCATAATGAAATAATTACCCTTTATAGTTTTTTATCCTACCCAATAAATTTTTTGAATTGTTTTTATTAATTTAGTTCTAGAACTGTTCCCATAATATTCTACGATAGTTTCCTGACCGATTATAACTTCGTATCCAATTGGAGAGGTAGCGATTATATTCCTTGTGTTTACAGTAGGCCAAATATCTGGATTTTGAGTTTTTAGTGCACTTGATAAGTCATATAATGCAATCGCTGCTGAAACGAGGCGACTTGGAATGAAGCCTAGGATATTTGTAGCTACAAAAGTAGTAATTCTTACAGATTTTGTACTCATTACTATTTTATCGCCAGTCCAACCTGTATAGTATATATTTTTATAACCTAAATTTTTATAATCGGTAATGCTGCTTGGATTTGATACGCTATAGAGAGAAATTCCTCTACTTTGTGGACCATAAAGATCTGTATTAGTGTCTTTGAGTATATTTGCTAAGGGTAAGTTCTGTGATTCCTCATATGTTAATTCTTTTATGGCTGTGTCTGTTGTTTCTGCTTCGCTAGCGTAAACTGATTTGTTATTAATAAATGGTGACACGCTTGATACTAACATAATAGTTAATGAACTGATTATAAATAATTTTTTCCGCTTAATGATAATTCCACCCTCCTTTTATTGAGAACGATTTCTTAAAAGTAATTATACACTTCTAATTTTTTATCATAATAAAATACAATAAAAAATAAAGATCCAATTTAAAACCTGAATGACTCATACTTTTTCAACTTGAAATTAGTATACTATGTTACCTAAATTCTAACATGAGTAAAAAACGGCAAGTGTTTCCCTATAAATAGATTTTATATACCCAATTAATTTGTGCATTGTTGAAAAATCAACGATTTTTCAGTAACATCCCTTTCTTGGCCAATATCAAATTACCGCTTTTTATTCTAGAATAATGTAACTTCCAGATTGTTTTCAAGATAGTGGGCTATGCTACGTGATTGTTGATTGGAATAGATCGAGTGTTTGTGTAGTTTCTGTATAGTTTAATGAGTCATTTAGAATTAGGGAGATTTGGTAGCGATAATAAATTATGAAACCATCTTTTCATTTTTCTTTGAAGTAACTCTCTGAGGCACATTTCAATCTAAATGTTCATTTACTCTTAATTTCAGAGAAACATCTTATATTTCAATATTCCCCAATTTCTTTTCTCTTATTTCTTGTTAAAGTACTTTTACTGATTCTGGTCATTTTCTCTACCTCTTTATAGGAGTGATTCTTCAATAGATTCATGGCCAGACTGATTTGTTGCTGATTGAATTTTTTTGGTCGACCTTCCCGGAAATCAGGTTTCTGCTTAGCCAGTTCTATCCCTTCCTTGCGAATGGTTTTTGCCGGACGCTGGAATACCGACAGGTGAGCGGATTGAAAAATTGCTACTTTCGCGCGTGTTGGAAAAGGAAAAGGAGTGTCCAGAAAATCGTTCATTTCTGGACACTGCTTTTTTGGTATGATTTTTCTCTAAATGATCTGAAAAACGTGTCCACAAACCCGTCACAAATTCTATGTCCAATTAATCACTCTGGATAAAGTTATGGTACAATGAAATAAAAAAGAAGGTGATTTTTTGAAAATTGGATACGCACGTGTTTCTACTGGATTACAGAATTTGGATCTCCAGGAAGATAGTCTGGAAAAATTTGGCTGTGAGAAAGTTTTTACAGATCACATGAGTGGCGCAAAGAGTAATCGCCCAGGATTAGAAACAGCGATTGAATTTGTTCGTTCAGGAGATACACTCGTTGTGTGGCGATTAGATCGGTTGGGGAGGAATATGGAAGACTTGATTACGATCGTCAATCGTTTGAATAATCGTGGCGTGAGCTTTCACAGCTTACAAGAAAATATCACGATGGATAAATCAAGCTCAACTGGCCAATTAATGTTCCATCTGTTTGCAGCATTTGCGGAATTTGAGCGGAATCTAATTCTGGAACGATCTGCAGCCGGCCGTGCAGCTGCACGCGCAAGAGGTAGATTTGGTGGACGACCAGAAAAGTTGAGTAAAAGTGACTTGGAACTTATGAAGACCTTGATCGATAACGGAACGCCTATTAAAACAATTGCCGAAAGATGGAATGTTTCCCGTACAACCATTTATCGTTACCTCAATAAATTAGAGGAAACGAATACGGAACAAGTGTGACCAATTTGAATTTTTTTCGCGAACAATTGTCCATAACCACAATCGGAATGAAGCTAAAGGAGAGAGTAACATGTCAAAACTGGCACTGACTGAAATCCAACATCAAAAAATGAAGATACTACTAGACGATACCTATCCAATAGGAAAAATCCTGCTAGTGGACACAAGCGCAATTCCTGCTGAACTAGGAAGAGAAATTAAGAATGTGCAAGATAAGCTTGAGGAGTTAAGAGAGGCAGTAAGGAATGCGGAGGATATACTAAAAGAAACGGATACTTTCTAAGGAGTTCACTAAACCATATTCAGGCTTACGATATAAAGATCTCTCCAAAGTATATATTGACGGTTTAGATGTTTATCCTTTTTGTTTACCAGAAACCTCCATAGAAAGATAAGAAAATGGGCGCGAGCTTACCCAACTTAGGTAAGCTCGCGCCTATTTTTACTTTTCAGTTGGGTTTTGTCCCAGTCACTTCAGCGCGTAAAAAAGAGACGACTCGCAATGAGATGCCCCCTCTTCTTACATCATCTTGCCGAAGCAGCCTGAAAATCGAATTCTCCGGTCAATCCAAAGTCGATATACAGAACTTGACCGCTCAGGTAACTGAACAGGTCGCTGCCGATGAACACCAGCGGATAGCCCATTTCTTCCGGCAATCCCGGGCGGCCGTTCCAGCTCTTCAGATATAGATCGTGCAGCACTTGTGCGCCACCGGCTTCCGTGCCATCACTGCTGGCAGCCAAGTTAAACTCTTTAATCAAAGCCGTAGAAGTGAAGCTTGGACCGATTGCATTGATACGGATCTTACGGTCGATGAATTCCGGTGCACGCGTTTTTAATTTGACATAGGCAGTGACGCATTGTTTAGAAAACTGATACGGATCAGGAGTTTGTCCATCCGTGAACAAATCCACGTGCTCATCCACCCATTTTTCAGTTGCTTCAAAAGTTGGGCAAGCCAATACTTCACCAACATTCTGCATGTTTTGCTCCCAGCCATAGCCACCCGTGGACGAAATGAAAGTCACTGAACCGCCATCTGCGATTCTCGGTAACAGCTCCTCAACCATGTAGCGTTGGCCAACAAAGTTAACCATTTGGATGAATTTTTCTTTGCCTTTGCCGATACCCACACCATGGCACATGAACAGCGCATCGATTTTTTCGGGCAATTTTGCCACAACTTCATCGATTGTCGCTTTTTGGCTTAAATCAGCCGAAATGAATTCAAACACGGGTAAGTCAGTCTCATTGCGATCGACTGCATAAACTTTTGCGCCCAAGCTCAACAATAGTTCTGTGGCAGATTTTGCCATACCGGAAGCCGCTCCAGTGATCACGACTGTCTTACCTTGATAGCCTAATAATTCTTCGATGTTTTTCATAACTAGTTCCTCGCTCCTTTATGTTAACGTCTAAAGCCACCGATAGGCGCCATGTATTTAGCCCCAAAACCGTCCAAAGCTTCAATTATAGCTGTATTCGGTGAACCGTAAACGACAAAACTGGTTGCATCGCCAAAGGCCATCAAACGTGCAGCATATTTTTCTTTGAATGTTGCAAGATGCGCTAAAGTAGCTTCATCACTTTCGTAACATTCATAAATATGGCAAATTTCTCCATCTTCTGAAACAGTCCATTCATAAGCCAATGTACCTGGCTCATTTTCCTTTGTTGCGTTCACCATTTCATTCATCAGTTCTTTCAAACCGGATAACTCTTTAGTATTTAATGTTAACTCAAAAATCCACGCAATATGTTCAAACATGTTTACATCTCCAATCAAATTTAATTACCCCCATCTTATATGACAGCATTCCGGCTGACTAGTACGCACCTTTTTGTAACCTACTGATGAAAAAGTGCCTACTTACAGATTGATAGCTAAAATGTCTATAATGAATGCATGGGACGAATAGCCCATTCCACACCAATAAATTTCTCAGGAGGAACTACAATGAACGTAACAATTTTCGGAAAAGGCAATATGGCAACAGCAATCGCAAAGAATTTTGAGGCTGCAGGAAATGCAGTGAATTATGTTGGACATGAAACGGATGCGACACTGGATGAAGTCGTTGTATTGGCGATCCCTTATCCTGCAGTCGCTGATGTGATCAGCAATTATAAAGAGCAATTGGACGGAAAAATTGTCATTGATATCACCAATCCGTTAAACTTCGAAACGTGGGATGAATTGGTTGTGCCGGCTGATGGCTCTGCTGCTTCAGAAATCCAGAAGAAACTTCCAAACAGCAAAGTTGTCAAAGGGTTCAACACAAATTTCGCCGGAACATTGGCTTCAGGTAAAGTCGGCGGTGAAATCCCTACAGTCGTGTTGCTGGCTTCTGACTTCGCAGACGCTAAAGAGCAATTGATTACTGCACTGAAAGACAGCCCGTTAACGGTCGTTGACGCTGGCAGCTTGAAACGCGCACGCGAACTGGAAGCATTCGGCTTCCTGCAAATGACATTGGCCGTCAAAGAAGAAATCACTTGGGTTGGTGGATTCGGGATCGTGAAATAATTTAGACAGGATGATAATTTTAAGAGGTTAGAACAATTAAATGTTCCAACCTCTTTTTTAATAGAGTAATTTTTCAGCTGTAGAATGTGATGATAGCACAACATATTCCAAAGTTTTTGTTTTGGTTTCACAGTGGTAAAATAGAGGTATGAATTCGAATATTCTCCATACTATTTTCTTTGATAAGGATAATCATTGGGACCAGTTTTCTAAAAGATTCAAACGGAAGATAAGACCTGGGGTCTTTAACGAGGTTGAAAAAATTAGATACTATGGGGATATTTCGAAAGTATTTTGGTTATATGTTTATGAAGGTTGCCATGTGGTAAAAAAAAGTTCCGATTCGGTGTACAGATAATTTTTGCCCGACATGTTCTGTCAGTGAAAGTGAGAGTTGAAGTGAACTTGTGTCTTAGGATATGTTCCACACCACTCACCAACATGTTGTTTTTACCATCGTTGAAGGCCTGAGAACCATATTTTTAAATATGGCAGATCACTCTGTAGGATTTATTTATTTTATTTTCCTCCATTCCGAAAATTTGTTGCTGATACCAGCATAAACTATTGAGTTAAGGTAAAGTCAAGGAGAAAGCGCAAACTTAATTTTCGCCTTTTTCTTCTCATCCGAAAAAATTTCTCTTGTAATCGATTTCTTTCCGTGATATAAATAAGTCAAACATAATAAAAAATGGATTGTAACTCTTTTGGAGGCATTACCATAGAACGCAGTGATTAGTTCTTTGGCTTAGTGCGCCCATAGGAGTTTTTATTTTGGGAAAAAACAAGGAAGGGGAATATGATTGGGAGCTAATCATTACATTTATTATGGATGTCATTAAAAAAATCAACAACAATGTAGCCGTTTGTCGGGACGCAAATGGAAAGGAGTTGGTAGCGTTCGGGAAAGGGATCGGGTTTCCGAAACTCCCTTACGAACTTACGGATTTGAGTCAGATTACCATGACGTTTTATCAATTGAATAATCATTACTATCAATTATTGGCAGAAATTCCTCAGCATATACTGGATATCAGCGCAGAGATCGTTAAGATTGCCCAAATTCAGTTAAACAACAACCTGAATCCCAATATGGTGTTCAACCTAGCGGATCATATAAATTTTGCTATCACACGCATGCAAAAATATAAGGATATGAAGCTGGTGTTCTCCTATGATATCGAGCAGCTTTATCCAAAAGAAACAGAATTGGCCAAATATGCTGTGAAACTGATCCAGAAGACCATGCATGTCACCTTGCCGGAGGCGGAAATAACAAATATCGCCATGCATTTTGTGAACGGGCAGGCGGAGATTGAGCAAGCTGAAAATGCGCCGAATATCGACAGCTTGATTGATGCTGTCGCCGAAGTAATCGAAGAAGCCTTTTCAGTCCAACTGGACAAAGCTGAATTCAGCTATAACCGTTTTGTTATGCATCTTCGCTATTATATCAAGCGTATTCAGGAAGAAGAACAATTTATGGATAGCAATGAGAGTCTTTTTCATACAATGAAAGAGAGTATGCCGAAAGTATATGAATGCGCAGCAACCATCGCAAGGCTCATCTACCGCGAACTGGGTATAGAAAGTACGGACGATGAGTTGATGTACCTGATGATTCATATCAATCGCATCATCAAGAATACACAATAAGGAGAAATATAACATGAGCCAAGAAAATAAATACAACGAATTAGCCAGCAAAATTTTAGAAGGAGTAGGTGGCAAACATAATGTTTCCTATGTGACCCACTGTATGACCCGTTTGCGCTTTAACGTAAAAGACGACAGTTTGCCGAAAGACGATGATCTTAAAGCAATCCCCGGTGTACTGGGCGTGGTCCGATCCGGCGGCCAACTACAGGTCATCATCGGCCAGACCGTCGACCAAGTCTACAATAACCTTGTGAAAATCGGAAACTTCCAAACAAGTAATCCACTTTCGGAAAACCTTGATAAACCTAAGGAAAAATTGACTTTGAAAAAAATCGGCAGCAATATTTTGGATGCGCTTGCGGGCTGCTTGACCCCGCTGATTCCGCTTCTGGTTGCCGCGTCCATGTTCAAGATGCTCGTTGCAGTTTTGGGGCCTGGTATGCTGAATGTGTTGGCCGCCGATTCCGATCTTTACGCCTTACTCACTTTCGTCGGGGATGCCGGCTTTTACTTCTTCCCTATTTTTATCGCCTACACAGCTTCTGTAAAATTCAAAGTGACGAGCGTCATTGCTATGTTTTTGGGCGGTATCATCATCCACCCTACGCTTATCCAGTTTGTCACTGAAGGACGTCCGTTTACGGTCTATGGCATACCAGCCCAGATCCAAAACTATTCCAGCACAGTCATTCCCATCATTTTATCAGTATGGATCATGTCCTATGTGGAACGCTTCTTCAAAAAATATATCCCAAGCGCACTGAAGACCATCTTTGCACCGACGTTGACGATTGCCGTCATGATTCCCTTAACATTGATTGTCCTTGGACCGCTAGGAAACTTTGTAGGCAATTACATCTCCCAAGGCATCTTGGCATTCGGTAATCTAGGTGGTATCGGTCAAATTTTAGCTGTCGGCCTTATCGGGGCTTTATGGCAATTCCTTGTAATGACCGGCATGCATTTGGTTATGATCACAACCATGATTGTGGTTTTCACTACTACCGGTTCAGATAACCTTGTAATGTTAGGTGCCGTTTCTGCCAGCATGGCCGTTACCGGTATGTGTTTGGGAGCCGCTTTGTCCATCAAGAATAAAGAAGATAAAAGCTTGGCCTGGAGTTATGTCATCGCAGCCTTCATCGGTGGAGTCACCGAACCCGGTTTGTACGGCATTGCCGTAAAATACAAGCGCCCATTCATCGGCTTGATAGCTGGCGGTTTTGCAGGCGGAGTCTACGCTTCCATGACAGGCGTGACTGCCTATGCGATGGTTCCTGTAGCAAATTTCCTGGCACTGACTTCTTATGCAGGTGGTTCTACAGGAAACCTGATCAACGGCATCATCAGCGGTGTTATAGCCCTTTTGGTATCTGCTGTGGTTACCTATCTTGTAGGAGCAGAAAAGAAAGTGGGTGTACTGAATGAAACTCTTAGTACGAGCAGATGATTTAGGCTATTCAGAGGCGATCAACTACGGCATTGCCAAATCTGTCATCGACGGCATCGTCAAAAATGTCGGCGTGATGGTCAACATGCCCGCGACTGAACATGGCTTGGCCTTATTGAAGGATGTCGAAGTATGCTATGGTTGCCACACCAACATTTGTGTCGGCAAACCGTTGACGGATCCGAAGCTGATTCCGAGCATCACTACTGCGGACGGCTACTTTAAATCTTCGAAGGATTACCGCAGTGCTACGGAGGATTTTGTGGTGCTGGAGGAAGTGATGATCGAAATCGAAGCGCAATACCAGCGCTTTGTCGAACTGATGGGCCACCAACCGCAATACTTTGAAGGCCATGCCGTGGCCAGCCCCAATTTCATGAAAGGGTTGGAACTGATTGCTGCAAAACACAGCCTGAAATATTCTGGCATTTCATTTGGCGAAAAGCCGATAGTCGTGAATGGAAAAAAGGTGTACTTGTCGATGGATAGCATGGGACCCGATTATGATCCTTTCGAAAGCCTGAAAAAACTGACCGAACATCCGCATACGGACGGCGTCGACATGATGGTGCTGCACCCCGGTTATCTGGATGCCTTTATCCTGAGCACTTCCAGCCTGACGATCCCCCGCACGCAGGAAGTCGAGATGGCAATCTCTGCCGAAACGAAGGCTTGGTTGGCGGAGCATGATGTCCGCTTGCTTACGTATGACGATCTTTAACCAGACTTTTAAATAATAAAGAAGGAGGATCTCGAGATGAGATACCTCCTTCTTTATGGTTAGGTGGTATGATTGTCTGGTCTGGGGATCTCTTTCATGGCAGATTTCCCCGCCAAACTGCTTGAAGCTGCTGAAAAAGTCAGATAAATTTCTGGCTTTTTTTGTATTTTGGAGGAAAATAAGGATATGAAGGGGTGATAATTATGCTACGCAAAAAAGAAGGGCTCACAGTGAGTCCTTACACTCAACTTTATGATATCTTGGTCCCTAAGGACCATGTACTAAGAAGAATAAATACTCTCGTAGATTTTTCTTTTATTTATGACGAACTAAAAAAGAATTATACGGTTGATTTCGGAAGAAATGCGGCTGATCCTGTTTATATGTTAAAACTATTACTTCTCAAAATTTTGAATCCTCTGTCAGATCGCGATCTATGCGAAAGAGCTAGATATGATATGTCATTCAAATACTTTTTAGAAATCGCACCAGAGGATAATATTATCCACCCCTCGTTACTATCGAAGTTTAGAAGGCAAAGATTAAAAGACACCAACTTACTAGATTTACTCATAAAGAAAACCATTGATATAGCGATAGAGAACCATATTCCCTTGGGGAATACAATTATTGTGGATGCTACACACACACTTTCACGGTTTCAGTTTCTATCTCCAATTGAGGCTTTGAGAAAGCAAAGTTCACTCCTTCGTAAGGCCTGTTATCGTGTGGATGAATCTATCAAAGACACATTTCCTTCTAAGAACACTTCAAATAATATTCAAGACGAGTTGGATTACACCGTTGCTCTAATCCAAAGTATAGCGAAGAATGAGTTCCTTCAGCTTGTTCCAGATGTGAAGGAAAAGATGAATCTTGCCCAAGAAATGATTACTGATTATGAAGAGCACACGACCCTTACAACTTCAAGTGATCCAGATGCAAAGATTGGACATAAAAGTGCAGACACAGCTTTCCACGGCTACAAAAATCACTTTGCAATAACTGTAAATGGCCTCATTACAGGATGGTTTGTCACTTCCGGAGAAAAGGCGGATGGAAAGTATCTTTGTGAATTAATAGAGCAATCGAGAACTAATGGCGTAGAGGTTAAGGAAGTTATTGGGGATACAGCTTACTCTGGAAAAGACAATTTAGAAAAATGTTCGAAGGAAAATATATTGCTCTACGCTAGACTTAACCCAACAATCAGTAAAGGGTTCCGAAAAAAAGAAGATGAATTTTACTTTAATAAGGATGCTGGAATGTATGTCTGTCCAGAAGGCCATATGGCCTTTAAGAAAGTCAGATCGCTCATGAAAAATTATGCTAAAAATGAAAAATTGATTTTTTTCTTTGATGTGGAAAAATGTAAAAGTTGCCCTCTTGAAGGTATTTGTCACAAAATCGGTGCGAAATCAAAAACGTACATCCTCACTATCAAGTCGAACTTGCATCAAGAACAACTTGACTTCGAAAACAGTGATGCATTTCGTGAGAAATCAAGAATGAGATACCGAATCGAACAAAAAAATAGCGAGTTAAAGAACCGTTATGGTTTAAAAAAATCCATGAACAACGGTTTATTTGGCATGACTATACAAAGTGCATCGACTGTGTTTATCGCAAATATGAGGAAAATAATCAGAGAAATAGATAAAAAAGGGGCCTAAAGGCTCCCTTTATAACGGAAAAATAGCAGGCGAGAAATGGTGAAACACTATTTTCTCGCTTTTTTGATTTTTGTTGATCCTTTTTACGTTATCTAAGCTACTTTTTCAGCAGCCTCAACTGCTTTCGGCGGATTATTTCGCATATTTTTCGCCCCCCTCGTAACAAACATACGCAAAGAGCCGCCTCAAAGATGAGCAGTACTTTTTATAAATACTTTCGAACATCCTCAGCTATAGAAGTGACTAAAGGTATAAGGTTAACTACATTAGTTTGTGTCTCTGTTACACTCATGTAGTTCGGAATTCCTATGCTATCCCTAATAACAGTACCAGAATTGTTCCTTTTAATATCAATCCCACTAAGCAAAGCGATTGGATCGAAATTATAAGTAATATCATAAAAAAACAGCGCTTTTTAAAAGAAAAACGCTCATATACACTCTTGGTTTGATTTTTACCCATCTTAAGAGGATTGGTCAAAAAAATTAAATAGAAGTCCTCTTGGCCTTATAATCAGGGCGTTTTTTTTTTGGAACAAGTATTTTACCACTAGAAGTGAGAAAAAAACGTTATTTAACTCCATTGTTATCTAAGGTTATAACTTCTGCGGCATAAATAGTTGTGGTACTTTGGGTTTTAAATAATAAGTTTACTTTGTTAGTTCTTTTACACTTTCTAAGTAGTAATGTCGTCCATTTGCGCTTGTCTCATAATCGGCTATTTTTAAAATGACATCTGCTTTTAAATGATTAAGCTCAGTTTCATCAAAACTACCTGTATCCAATAATATGTCGCAAAGTTCCAAAGCCCATAAGCATTCTTCACTGGTGCTGGCTTTTTCTATTTTTTCAATAACCATAGCTTCATCACTAATCATTTCCATGAACTTAGTTGCAAACACTTTACGTGGAAGCTTGTTTAGATTAGTTGGATTACCATCAAACCATCCAAAGTATGCTTGGTATATTGAACGAATTGATCCTTCTATGGTTCCGTAAAATTCACCCATATATTCTAAACCTTGCAGATGTTCTGGAAGGTTTACTCTCTCAATCACCTCATCAACCGTGTAGCCCTCGTTCATGAAATCCAGCGTCTGTAACAACACTTCTTTCATACTATCTTTGTAATTACCTAAGACCTCTTGGGCGTACTCGTATCCAATTAGGGGCTTGGTATGGCCGGGAAGTACTGCTTCGGCAGGGAAAGACAATACTTTATCCAAGCTGTCTATCCACTGCGCTATATCCCGGTACTGCCCTCCCCGTAACGCATAAAGGTTTGGCCAGCAGCCATAGTAATTGTCACCACAGCAAAGCACTTTCTCACTCGGCAACCAGACTATGCAGGTGTCATCGGTTTCTCCAGGCGCCGGATACAGTTCTAGCTCCACCCCATCAATGGATAAGGTAGTCTCTTCCTCCAACAGATGAGTGGGCTGCAGGAAGTAATATTGACCGTCCCCCACTACGTGACCTTCACGAATGCCAATCCCCTGCCCCCCTGCCTCCTCATTGGTAAGTCGGTAGCCGAATTGTCGCTTGGTGCGTTCTCCCAAGACATCGGATAGTCGCTCCGTATATTTCAACACTGGTTTGATAGGTTTAAAGGCAATTATCTGCTCAACGGTATCCTTAAAGTACCCAGAACCCCCACGGTGATCGGGATGGCCATGGGTAAAAATGATGGTTTTAACAGGCTTGCCTGTTGATTTCCGGACAGCTTCTATCATTTCTTCAGCTCGTTTATCAGAATCCAGCGTGTCTATCAGAATCAATGAACTATTCGCTTCAATGACAATGGCATTGCTATGGCCATATCCGACAAAGTGTTGAATTGTATCCGTGATTTTATAAATTTTCTTTTTATAGGCGGTTTCGGTAAATATTTGTAGTTTCTCTCTTCCACTTTCCGTTAACATACTAGTCCCTCCATTCGAACACTGAGCTCATTTATTGTTCATTACAATTACTTTTCCAAAACTGGACTGACTCTGCAAATACTCATGGGCTAGTTGCACCTCATGCAGTTTGAAAATCTTCTCAGGAAAAACTTGAATATGGTTAGCCTCGATATAGGCCAGCAAGTTGTTCAAGCGATCTCCATCAACGTTTCCTGAATAAAAACTGGTTAAGTAGCTATTCCGCTTGATATCAAAAATCGGGTCAAAATTTTCCAAATACCATTGATTCCCCAGCTGCCCGGTACTGCAGACAATCCCATGCTCATTGATATGCTGAAAACTATTCTTAATGGTTGCTGGTCCGATTAACTCCAGAATCTTGTCATACGTCCTCTTTGTTTGTAACTCTCCCTCTGTTTCTTCAACCACACCGTCAAATCCCGCCGCTAATAAGCTATCCCTTTTTGTAAGTTTTCTAGTGGTTCCTTCGACTACTATTTTGCTATCTTTCCCTTTCAGCAATTTTAGAAATGCTATCCCCACGCCACTGGTCCCGCCCCGAACCAGCACTCGGTCAGTCGGTTTGATTTGCAGGTTTTGCAATGATCCGTAAGCCGTATAGTAGGTTTCAGGAATCGTGACAAGCTCTTCCCACGATAGATCCGTAGTAACGGGATAAATTTGAGCATTCGGCAATAAAACGAATTCAGCGTACCCGCCGTCAAAAGCCCGGCCCATTTCCCCCATTATGGAAATCACTTTTTGCCCAATTGGCAAATGGAGCGGATCACTTGTCTTCTCAATAACCCCAACGCATTCAATCCCCAAAATCCTCGGGAATATGACGGAAGGTGACTTTCCCTCCCTTGTGAAGATTTCTGAGTGGTTAATACCAAAGCCCTTCACTTTAACCAAGGACCAACCTTCTTTAATTTTGGGAGTGGGAACATCCGTATAGACCAACTTTTCCGGTTCACCTGCTTCGTACACTACGACTGCTTTCATTTCTCCGACTTCCCTTCTTATTTTCATAGCGACAGCATACAGCTTGGCCTGCCGGATTGTGTCCCGCAAAATTTCCTGTAAGCGCAGGAATCACACAAAGTCACGGTGTCGATTTGAAAAAGCGGCACCGATTCGCCCTGGGCAACTTCCGTCAGATGAACCGAAACCGCACGCCCTTCGTAAACCAGGCCGGATTTCTTTGCTTGCTCCTGTTGCTTCCTTTTGTCCAAAATTTCATACTTCCGTCCGTCCTTCACGAAATGATTCCCGGTTTCGATGAATGTAAAGTTCACATTGTTACTCACGCAATCCTGATGCATCCTCTCTACCCATTCATGATGGCATTCCCTTGCCCCATCATAGTTTTCCCCGCCGACGATGACGCGTTCGATTTTTCCGGAATACAAATGCGGCCTCAAATCAATTTCGCCGATCAACGGCGCGGCCATGATGCCTCGGTGTTTGAAAGGCAGATCCAGGAGTACCGGGATCCGCCTGTCGGCCATCTTCTGGTTTTCGGCGGATACATTCAGCCACACGTTTTCCCAACCGTCTCCCCAATTTTCAGGCAGACAATCCTTCACGCGTTCGATTCTTTTCGTCAACAAGTAGAACAGCACGTCCGACCGCTTCTCGATCATCTTCCAGACCTCGCCGCGCCACTCGTCCGCTTCCTCCAGAAAGAAGTCCGAAGTCATGCAGACACGTATCGTGGAACCAGTCGGTATGACGTAGTCACCGCGCCGGTTCCTTTTGAGCGGACGATCGAAGCTGCTCTGGACTTTATAAATCAGCGCTCCATCTTTCCCTCGTTGGCTGTCCAAATGAAACATATAACAATTTTGGCATCCCGGGCTGACCTTTTTGCAGCCGTGCCACGGGTTCCAGATATCACTCAAGCGATCACTCCTTTGAAAAGATCAGGCGAATTTCCGACGCAACGCATTCTCAAGAAAATACAAGATTACATTGACAAGGACGCACAACAAGATCGACAACGCAGTGCCCCACAACAGTTTTACGACGCTGAATGTCCGCAAGCCATCGAAAAGGACGGTTCCCAACCCGCCCGCATTGATCGTTGCGGCGATGGTTGCGATACCGATTGTGGAGGTTGCGGCGATCCGTATCCCTGCGATGATGGATGACATTGCCAACGGAAGCTGGATTTTCCGGAACATTTGATTTCTCATCATGCCCATCCCGACAGCGGCTTCGATGATTGTCGGATCGATTTCCTTGATTCCTGCAGAAAAACTGCGCAACAGGACATATTGGCAATAAATCACCAACACGATGATCGCCGTGTTCCTTCCCAATCCCGTCAAGGGAATCAAGATGGCAAACAGAGCCAAGCTTGGGATCGAATAAAGCAAAGAAAAGAGATAGATCAAACCATTCATGACACGTTCATTGTGCATGCACATCAGAATTACTCCGCCTGCGATGAGGATGGCGATCGTCAGGGTCGTCCCCACTAATTCGATGTGCTGCATCGTGGCGGTCAGCAGTTTTTCATGGTAAGTATTCCAGTATGCAATCATTTCAACTCACTCCAAAATGCCTCTTGTTCCTTTACGGTGGCAATCAAATTTGCGACAAACTCCGTTTTCGGATGGCGCATGATTTCCCGCGGTGTATCAAATTGACAAATCTTGCCTTTGTCCATTATCAGCACTCTCGTACCTAGCTTGAACGCCTCATTGATGTCGTGTGTGACCAGCACAAACGTTTTGTCACCCAATTCTTTATGGATCTTTTGCAGTTCATTTTGCAGTTGCAGGCGCGTGATTGCATCGACCGCTCCAAACGGTTCATCCAACAGCATCACTTTCGGATTTGCGGCAAGAGCCCTCGCAACGCCCACGCGTTGTTGCTGCCCGCCGGATAATTGTTTCGGCTTTCTGTCGGCAAACACTTCCGGATCCAGTTGAACAAGTTCCAGCAATTCTTTGATGCGGGCTTGGATCTCCTGCTTGTCCCACTTCAGCAGTTCCGGAACTGTCGCGATATTTTGGGCAACAGTCATATGCGGAAACAAACCGATTTGTTGGACGACATAACCGATTTTCCGCCTGAGATCCACTTCGTTCATTCCGCTGATGTCTTCTCCGAAGGAGATGATGTGTCCGGCATCTTCACGGATCAGGCGGTTGATCATTTTTAGAGTCGTCGTTTTGCCGGAGCCGGAAGAGCCCAGCACAGTGATGAACTCGCCCTCCTTAATTTCAAAGGAAATATCATCGACTGCCTTCGTGCCCCCTTCCCCGTAGAGCTTCGTCACATTTTTGAATTCTATCGCGGTTTGCTCCATGCGGCTTCAACGCCTCCTTAGTTTATTTTATCGAGTCGAAGTACTCTTTCGCTACCGCTTCATATTCCTGTCCATCGACATCCACTTTGGCATTCAATCCGGTCACCGTTTCCGTGTCCAATGTGCTGCTGATGTTGTTCAAAATTTCCGCGATTTTAGGATTTTCTTCCAAAACTTCATTTCGGATTACCGGTGCCAAGTTGTACGGCGGCCAGAAATTTCTGTCATCCACCAAAACAGTGAATTCCTCTTTATCGGTCAATTGTCCCTCAGTCGTGTAGGCAGGGGCAACATCCGCTTCATCATTTTTCAAGACTTCGTATTTCAAGCTGTTGTCGTAGACTGTCGAGCTCTTCCAGTTAAATTCACCGTAAGCTTTTGTTAATCCAGGAAGGCCATCTTCCCGCTGGTCGAATTCACCCTGGGAAGCAAACCGCAGCTCTGTAGCATGTTCCTGCAGATCGGAAACGGTTTCGATACCATATTTTTCGGCTACGCTCGTTTTGATGACCAGCCCAGCGCTGTCATTGGCTTCCGCATAATCCAACCAAGTCAGATCGAACTGCTCATCGTATTCTGCTTTGATTGTATCATAGACTTTTTGAGGGTCGGTTTCCATCTCCATTTCCAATACTACCAACAGACCTGTACCTGTATACTCCGGATAAAGATCGATTTCATCATTGGTGAGCGATGTATGGACGACCGAGCTGGCGATACTCGGGATCCGTTCAACCTCATACCCGGCATCCTCCAAAGCCAACGCATAAATTTCCGAAACAACCAAGTTTTCGGTGAAGTCCTTTGAGCCCACGCGGATGGCTGTATCTTCCGTGCTGCCGCTACCCAAACTTGAACATCCTGAGACCATAAGTGTTACGGCCAACATTGCAATCGTGCTGATGATACTTTTTCTTTTCATTTAATTGATGCTCCTTTTAATTATGTAATCAAGAAAGATGCTTGTCGTGAAGGCAAGCACCGCTACCGATACCCCTCCAATGAGAAGCAGATCCATCCTGTTCAAACCCAATCCTGTAAAAATCAATGTTCCCAAACCGCCAGCTCCGATGTATGTAGCCAACGTCGCACTCGAGATGATTTCCACCAAAGCAAGCTTCACACCGGTCATCACAAAAGGAAAAGCCAGCGGAATCTTCACCCTTTTCAGGAGCTCCCGATCGGTCATTCCCAAACCTTTGCCTGTTTCGATCATCACAGCGGGGACTTCCAGGAATCCGACCGTTGTGTTGACTAATATCGGCGGGATACCCAACAACACCAATGCGATCAATGCTGGAGCCCTTCCGACCCCAATAATGGAGATCAACAAAAAGAGGACCGCCAAACTGGGGATGATCCGCAAGGCTTGGGAACTGAAAGTGATCAGCTGGCTGAGTTTCCGGTGCTTGTGGCTGATGTATCCCAATGGAATGCCGATCAGACAAGAAATTGCGATCGCTTGAATACTCAATCCAAGGTGCTGATAAACGTAAATCAGATATTGACTAAAATTCTCGTGAAAGTACTGCAGTATGCCTTCAACCAGCATTTTGGACCTCCTTTCATTTCAAACAACGATCCGAAAAATCTGCTAGATCGCTGAATACCTTCAAACTGGCTGTCCCGCTGTTAGTCAGCGAATAGTAATATTTTCTGTCGTCCTCAATATGGTTGACCACAATCGTATCCATTTGCAGTCTCCACAGACTGGTGACCACCTTTTCTTTTTTTTCACCCGTCATTCGAACGATGTCGTTGCAGCTCATTGTCGGATAGCAAAGGAATAGGTACATAATGGCAATCTTGATGTCCGTATCAAAGATTGTTACAAATATCAATAAAGGATCTTTCATAGCCTACCTTCCGCCTCCTTCAACATATGCGCACCGAAAATCACCGGCGAGCCAACTGCTTCGAATAGTCCTGTTGTCCGCTTTGCTCAACGCCTCATTGATAATGCTCCTTCTCACTACTTATGGACGGATTCCCATACTCTTACTATAGACATAACGGTGCGCTCATAAAAGTACGCACTTTTTTATCACATGCTTACCTTTTTGTAAGTCATTGATAGGACAACAAAAAAAGACCAGATTCAGAATCTGATCTTCTTATTGCCCTTGTCTATTTTTGTTCCAAAAGATTATTTTTGATATAATCAGTTCCCCAATCACTCATGCTGGTGATGATCGGTCTCAGGGAGTCACCAAGCTCGGTTAACGAATATTCTACTCGGGGTGGCACTTCAGGGAATACTTCGCGTTTGATGATCCCATCGGCCTCCATCTTCCGAAGATTTTCAGTCAATACTTTTTGGCTGATGCCATCAACCAATCGGTGCATCTCATTAAAACGTTTGGTTCCTGTCAACAATTCGCGCATGATTAGCAGTTTCCATTTGTTTCCAATGAGATCCACTGTAGTTGCAACCGGACAAAAAGGTAATTGTTCTTTTGTTAGCACAGGGATTCTCCTTTCTGTTTTATAGTTTCAAAAAGTTTGTTACTTACAATTAGTATCATAACATACCGTACAGGCTTTGAAAAACAATAATAAATCGGGTTAAAAATTTTTATAAGATACAAAAAGGGGGTGGGAAAAACTCTCAAACCTAATAAAAATCTTTTCATTTATTGCGTTACAATCCAATAACCAACGAAGTTCTTTCTGTGAAAGCAGCCGCACTTCATTTTCGTCTTTGGGCCATAGCAGCTTTCCGGCATCTAATCGTTTGTAAAGCAAGGCGAATCCGTATCCATCAAAATACAAGCATTTATAGCGGTCTTTGGATCTCCCAGAGAACAAGAAAATGGCATCTTCATAAGGATGAAGTTCGTAAACGTCTTGAACAAGTGTAGCTAATCCATCGATGCCTTTCCTCATATCAGTCTTGCCGCAACCGATGTAGATGTTTTTTACGATGGTATAATCATATTTCATCGAGGCTCAATCCCTCCATAATACCTACACGACGTGCGGATCTATACCATCGAAGCACGATATTTCAACGGTGGACGTTTTAATCGTACAAATTGGTTGTAAAGGTGGTACCGCTGAATGGATGACAGAATGAAATTTTGGTTCGGGGTGTAATTGAACGGGGACAATAATGGGTTTTTGGTGTGGCATATGAAAAGCACCTCCTTAAATTGATACGTTTATCGTACCAGGAGGTGCAGATCATTTATATGCGTCTTTTGAATGCGGGCTTACGATAGTCTGGAAAAATTTGGCTATGAGAAAGTTTTTACAGATCACATGAGTGGCGCAAAGAGCAATCGCCCAGGATTAGAAACAGCGATTGAATTTGTTCGATCAGGAGACACACTTGTTGTTTGGCGATTAGATCGGCTTGGGCGGAATATGGAAGACTTGATTACGATCGTCAATCGTTTGAATAATCGTGGCGTGAGCTTTCATAGCTTACAAGAAAATATCACGATGGATAAATCCAGCTCAACTGGCCAGGTAATGTTCCATCTGTTTGCAGCGTTTGCGGAATTTGAGCTTAATCTAATTCTGGAACGATCTGCAGCCGGACGTGCCGCTGCACGCGCAAGAGGTAGATTTGGTGGACGTCCGGAAAAGTTGAGCAAAAGTGACTTGGTACTTATGAAGACGTTGATCGATAATCGAACGCCTATTAAAACGATTGCTGAGAGATGGAATGTTTCGCGTACAACCATTTATCGTTACCTCAACAAATTAGAGGAAACGAATACTGAACAAGTGTGAGCGATTTGAAGCTTTATTCGCGAATCGTTAGTCATATAGCATCAATTGGAATAAAGCTAAAGGAGAGTTAACCATGTCAAAACTAGCACTGACTGAAATCTAACACAAAAAAATGAAGAAACTACTAGGCGATACCTATCCAATAGGAAAAATACTAATGGTGGACACTAGCGCAATTCTTCCTGAACTAGGAAGAGGAATCAAGCGTGTGCAAGATAAGCTTGAAGAGTTAAGAGAGGCAGTAAGGACTGCATAGGATATACTAAAAGAAGTTATGACACCATAATAGCCCTGATTTTACTAGCATAGAGAAGCATAATAATCAATACTTTAGAATTTTAGTGATAGAGATGTTTAATTACGCATTGACACATATTTTTTCATTTAAATTTATCAAAAGTAAGACAATAATTAGGAACTTCTAGAAAAATAAATTCTAAGCTTTCAATTATACAATACAAAGAGCTTATAGCACCATGAGTATAGGGAAAGTATGTTGCATTCCAACCTAAATTAACAGATATAATGATAGGTATCCCCTGACTGTACATAATGACAAGGAATCTCTACATCTAAGGATTTTGGAATGTATGTTGCCATATATTTCATTCCTGGTTCTTCCATATTAAAGTGCCCCACTGTGATAATGACTTTGTTCATTCCCAACATGCTGCTGTCTCTTACATACTCATTGATGGAAAAGTCAACTAATTCCACAGCTAATAGCGCATCAACCTCATGTTTATCCATTTCTGTTATTAGATCATTAGCATCACCAAAAATATGAAATGGAATTTCTATCTTACGAACTTTTGCTTGCGGATCCCCAATAATTCGAGCACCTTCAAGATGAAGGTTTTCAATCATTTTTTTAGCAAGATTGTTTGCTGTTACCTCAGGAATTTCAAATTTCATGAGAACTCCTGCATTCCCAGAAGCATAATTCTCCCAACCCATTTCTTTGGCAAATCCATAAAAGATCCCATCTGTATACGAGCCATCAGGTAAGGGTATGCCAGAATGAACATAATCATGATTTCTCCATACCACAATTCCGTAATCATTCAGCATGTCTTTTTTTATCAAATAGGTACGGTTTTCAGATTCTTGGAGCCACTCCTGATGATCTCCATGATTCCAAAATAAAGCTTCATGCACGACAATCAGATTCGCTCCAAGTTCATGGGCTTTTTTTATAACATCGATACTCGCAAATATAGTGGTCACAATTCCGGTGCATTCTTGTTCAGCGTTCCCATAAAGAATTTGGTCCCGGGATTTTTCGTCATTAATTTTTTTGCCTTTAGAATCGTAACCGTAATGATATGCTTTGACCTTGGAAATAACCTCATGTATTTTCAAAAATTATTCCTCCCCGACAGACTCTTCTAATTTCATGAATGACATTACAACAAATCCGGATATAACGGCTACGCCAATTGTGATCGCTAACGCAATGTAATTCCATTGACTTCCTCCGATAAAAGATGCAATCCCATAAATTCCATTAGAAGGATTTAAAACATAGGCCGTCAAGTTTAGAATTCCTGCTACTAAACCGGCAATTCCTCCCGCAATCGCACCAGCAATTAAAGGTGTTTTATAAGGAACGGATAACCCATACAATAGCGGTTCACCGACACCGCCGAATAGCCAAGTAATGAGATAGCCAAATGTTAATTTTTTGTTGGTTGTATTTTTAAACTTATACATACATGCTAACGCAACTCCGGCTCCTGCCCAACTAGCACTCAAAACTCCAGGTAATAAGAAATTATCGAATCCAACAATCGGAAACGTAATAAATAGATAGGTCATTAACACCATATGCATGCCCGTTAGAACCAAAATAGAGAAAGTCGCTCCAACAACTGCAACTGCAACAGGGCCCGCCACAGCATTCAAAGCAATAATGCCTTCACCAACATACTGCCCGAGATAGCCACCTAACGGAGCCAATACAACAAGCGCAATCGGCAACATTACAACTAATGTTCCAAATGGAACAGCAAAGACCTTTAAGGTATCCGGAGTATGTTTTTGGAACCATTTTTCAACATAACTCATAATCCATACAACAAGCAACATTGGAATTACGGTGCTGGAATAGTTTTGGGCTACAGTCGGTAATCCGTAGATTGAAAAACTGTTTCCTTCAGCAGCCATTTGCATAAATGTAGGATGAATTAATCCTGCTCCCAAAAGTAGTGCGATTGGTATGCTTACATTTAACTTTCTTGCCGCTGACCATCCGATAAAAATCGGCAAAAAGTAAAAACCTGCATCCCCGATAAAAGTAAAGAGCGTGTATATATCACTTTCGATTGTAACCACATTCAATAGATTGGGTCCGATTATCGCAGCAACCGTTTTGCATAATGCAGCTGCTAAAAAAATGGGGATCAATGGCGTTAAACTGCCAGAAAGGTAGTCGAATACGCTGCCTACAATGGCTTTTGCATTTCTTTTTTTTGATATTGTATCTTCCTTAGTATAGCTCTCCACGGCCCCCCCAGCCTTAGCATCGTCTAATTCGTTTATGATTCCACCGTAAACATCAGTAACTTGGGGACCAATTATGATTTGATATTGACCACCGGATCTGGCTACACCTATAACGTTCTTGATTTTTTTTACGAGACTATCATCAGGAATGCTCGCGTCTTTCAAGTTAAAACGTAGTCGAGTCATACAATGCGTTACACCGCTTACATTTGATGCCCCCCCAATTGCCTCTAAAATCGCATCACCAGTATTTTTCAATTCTTCTTTTCTACCCATTTTTTATTTCCTCCCTTTTAAGTGATTTTGTTACAATTCTTTTCACATAAATCATTAAATAAAAAACTTCATCATCTGTAGATATTGTGCGTAGTTTGTCATCAATTGCATTTACTATCTGTATAGTACAATGATAGATATCTGGTGATTCTGCTTTGATTGCTTGCATCAAAACATGATTGTTTTCGTTTGAAACTTGCTCATTCATTTCAATCCTTTTCAAATAATAACGTAAATGCATCAGAAACCGATTATACGAAAAATCATTCTGGTCTATGATAATTTTGAAATAGTCTTTAATAATATTAACTACCATTGCGGTAATTTTTTCAAATAATGAATCCGTGACAGTGATACTCGTTGTCTCTTGAGCATTTACAAAATGCATGGCGAGAGCGAGAGACTCATTATCCGGCAATTTTATGTTGAGGTCTCTGCAAACAGTTTCGACAGCCATCACACCAACTTTATATTCATTGGGATATAATTGTTTAATGTCGTACGAGAACGGCATTTTTGTTTCCTTGTATTCACGCAAGCGAATAATTGAGAAATTAATATGATCTGCTAAACTAAATATAATATTGGGGTTCAATCGATAACTAAAATGTTTTTGGGCGATAGTAGCAATTTTCGCGCTGACCTCAAAGATGTCTTCAGGAATTTCTTTCAATAATTGAAAATTATGCACGTTGATTCTATAAAAAGTCAGTTCTATTTTATTAAGATCCGTGATTTCATAGGGAACTTTCGGAAATCCTAATCCTTTGCCAAAAGCTACTAACTCATTTCCTTTACTATCCGCACAAACTACTGCATTATTATTAATTTTTTGAATAACTTTCATATAAAACACACCTCCTTTCTATTTTAGGGTTTATATTATTACCTCCATTCCCGGATTATTATAACGTGGTACTGAAAAAGCCGTACCTACGACCTTTCCCCACAAATCTCGTTATAAATCTCTGCAACTGTTTATAACGAGGTTCAACAGGTAAATATTGATTTATCAAAATTATAACGATCCCCGTTATAATTTTATCGGGAATCCAGGTTATTAGGAAATCAGCACGTCATAAGCGGAGACCTCACTTTGATAATTTGCTGACAATTCAATTTTTTTGTCATATCCACCTGTAATAATAGTCATAACGGTTGTATCGATTCCTTGATTCTTCATAAAATCATTATCAAAACTTAAAAGTTTGCTGCCTCTTTTTACTTTCTGACCTGCCTTGACAAATGAATTAAAACCTTGTCCCTTCAATGCCACAGTATCAATTCCAACATGGACCAGGACATCAATTCCATCTCGTGTTGTAATACCTACTGCATGTTTGCTATCTGGTAATGACACTACTTCACCGTCCACAGGGGATACTACTAAATTTATTCCTGAACTCGGCAAAATGGCAAAACCATCTCCCATCATTTTTGAGGAAAAAACCTCGTCATTCACTTCTTCCAATTTTATTAATTTCCCACCAATTGGTGCTGAAATCAGAAAATCTTGACCTTTTTTTCTAAAGCTGAACATTTATGCATCCTCCTTTTACGCCTAAAAAAAGACCCTTCAAGGCAAACCATCCATCCTTGTGTTAAAACAAGAATACAACGGTGATGCCCCAAAGAGTCTCGGGTGACAATCCATAGGTGTCTATTCGATTTCCTTTAGTATATACGCAAGCAATCTTTTTTGCAAACGTTTTAGAAAATGTGGGATTCTGAACTTATCACCTGGTTGCCCAGTAAATAGGAACTTAGATCAAACAGAACTTTGATATTACAGTAGTTTCAACTGATTAAACATAAAGTATGTAACTAGTATAATTACTCATTTAAATACTAAAAAAATTTTAAAATTAACAGTTTTTGTTAGTAATGCTAGTTATGTAATTTTGGGAATGCAGTTAAAAATCTAGCCCAAAAAGTAACAAGTTTGATGAATTGCTTTAACAAACAATTATTGAGGAGATACAAACCTAGCATAGCCATAGTTTTTCTTTTTAATAGCTTTTTTAATATAAGTAATGACGACCCAATACCCCTGATTTTGATGAATTAGGGAATAATAGCCAATACTCTTGAGTTATGACTATGGCTATCTAACTTATGCACCCAGACAAAATAAAAAACTGATTATGAGGCGAGTAATCAGTTTTTTTTATTTGTATTGAATTTAATATCTTCTATTGATACGGTTATTTTTAATTTCATCTATGGGATTATTGGAATCTTTAAACACTATCTCAATCCCCTCTTCATCCTTTGCCTTCAGGTCATTATTATTGCACCACTCAAATATTTTTTCGGCTACATAAATACTTTTCGAATATAGATGGGAGATTTGCCCGTTTTTAAAATTGATTTTTACTTCTAATGTCACACTATCAGACGGTAAAATTCCCATTACTAGATCAAGTTTCTTTTGAGTATTCACTTCTATCAGCTCAATTTCATCGACTACGTGAGTTAATTTGAAACGTAAGCTGTTCTTCCAATTTAGTGATTGCGGTTTAAATTCAAAAAAGTTGATTTCCTTGTTTGAAAATTCACATAAATACGGAGAACCTACCGAATTCATTGTCTCTGGATAAAAATGTCCATCTATTTTGAAAGTGACTTCAAGACGTTGCTTTTGCAGTGTTTTGTCAAATTCTTCCCAAAACTCACTATTTTCTCCTCTTCTTAAATCGGCACTTTTTTCAAGACTCTCTTTATTAAGCATAAACAAACCCCTCCTAATAGTGACATAATGAATGAAGCCAACAAAGTAGACCGTTTTCTAAGACCCTCTAAGTATATCGCTACCGTCCCCATATTAAACATAATACGGTGGAGTTAATTGATAAATTCATGTAAAGCAAACTTTACTTTTCATTGTTTTCTAGTATACTAAACGTAAAGTAAGCTTTACAAAAAGGGAGAGTTACATGAAAAATAAATTGGAGGAACTCAGAAAAAATAAAGGACTGTCCCAAGAGCAATTGGCGGAAAAGGTGCTTGTATCAAGACAGACGATTATATCCCTTGAAAAAGGTCGTTATAATCCTTCACTCGATTTAGCTTTCAGATTATCAAAATTTTTTAATGCACCCATTGAAGATATTTTTATTTATGAGGAGGAATAATTATGGTGAAAGAAAAAAGGTTGGCAATTGTTTCATATATTATCAGCGCCGTGTTATTGATACTAGGAGGCTTTCATTATTACTTCGCAATACCGGAACATTTATCTTTTGCATTTCTCTCTGCGGGATTATCCGCATTTATTCATTCAATCTGGCAAACGAAGAGAATACTATTTTTCAAGAAGGATCCAAAACAATATGATCTTGAACAGATTGAGAGTAAAGATGAAAGGAACCAATTGATCTTGCAGGTTTCAAAAGCAAAGACTTTCGAAACGAGCAGCTATCTACTCATAGTGTTTATGCTGGTTTTTGTTGTGTTAGATGAACCCTTGTTCGTATTAATATTATTCAGTTTTGGTTTTATATCATTGAGTGTGTTTTTATGGAATTTATCAAAGCAGCAGAAAAAAATTTAGCCTACTGTTTTGTAACGTAATCGATTTATTATAAGGAATGGAGAGCGTCGTAGTGTGACATCCTGCATTCCTTTTTCAGTTCCTGCATACGGCATTGTGCCCTTCCCTATTATTTAACTATCTCATTTTTAAGGACACATTACTGTGTAAATTAAGCATATGTACAAGTTTTATATAATTACTTATATCATTTATCAAAGTTTACTTTACTTTTATCAATCTATATATTATGATTCTATCAGAGGTGATAGCATTGAAAAAAGATTTTGGTGATTCAATCGGCAACACCGTTTATGAATATCGGGTACTTGCCAGAATGTCTCAGCAGGAATTAGCTGATAAAGTGGGGGTCTCTAAACAAACCATTTTTGTCATGGAAAAAGGCAATTACGTCCCGACGCTATTATTAGCATTTCGAATTGCAGATTTTTTTGACGTATCTGTATCAGACATTTTTACTTACGAGAAAGGAACTGATAACAATGGAAATTAAATCAATCTCTGATATCCCTGGTGCATTCTTTTATCCTTTGAAAGAATGGGCGGAAGCTAGTTCAACTAACTGGAATATTTTTGTGGGAATTCCAATGGTGTTACTGTTAGTTGCAGCGATTGCATATATAAGACTTGTAAAAACAATCGGTGAACCAGACGAGCGAACCAATCAATATCATAAACATTGGGCCTATGTCGTTTTAATAACGATTTTGGTATGCGACATTATTTTCCCTAAAGAGTATTTAGTCATGCAATTCTTTGTTTATAAATATGCATTAGCCGTTCTGGCTGGAGACATCTATTTTTACATTCAATATAATAAAGATTTCAATTGATTGCATTTTAAACTGGCGTTTAAGAATAGTAATCTCTCATGTAAAAACGGAATGAGTAACGCTTCTATGACGTTCTTCATTCCGTTATTCTGTATTTCATAATAGCAACTACAAGGCTCTATTCATCATCCAACATAACAAGCACCTGGACGTTTGATATGAGTCAAACAGAAAGCCACCTGCATAAGCTGTTGACTGCGGACGGACTAAAAAAGCACTTATTTATGATTACGTTAAGTTCATATTATGTTCCTATCCCCATTTTGGGAATTCTTTGTTTAATTCTGGAAATTATGTAAATGACTAAGCTTTTCAATAACTAATTTTTAATTTCATATACCAGATGTTCTCTATTGTTACCATTTTGTAGTCGCATATAATTAAATTTATATTGCATACCAATTTTTTCCACGACTTTCTTTGAAGCAATATTATTAGGAATTAGCTGTGCCACTACACTATGTAAATTAAGTTCATTAAAAGCCATTTTAATGAACGTTCTAGCAACTTCAGAACCAAAACCTTTACCTTGATAGGATTGTTTTATGATGTATGCAAGTTCCGTGCAGTCATTGCTTCTAATTTCAGTTGGAATTAATCCACCTATCCCAATAAATTCATTAGTATCTTTGTGTTCAACAACAAAATAACTATACCCGTATTGTACATATTGTTTCATTATTTTATCTATCCAAAGTTTAACCTGATTATCAGGATAAACTTTCCCCCATCCAAGAAGCATTAGTTGTTCATCTTGTAATATTTCTTTTAAATACTTGAAATCGGATTTCTCTATTTGCCTTAAAACAATTCGTTCTTCACTCAAATATAGCCACTCCCTCAAATATTAAGTTGTATTTTTTAAATTTGGAATCGCGGGGCTTACAACCTGCATTCCCGAATTGTGTAACGATAATCACTCGAAAAACCGCTGTAACGATTGATATATAGCGGTTTTTTTGTAGACTTATAACTCGTTATATAATATAATGTATAACGAGGAGTGTTGATATGG
>MUZD01000031.1 GCA_002155105.1 Sedimentibacter sp. SX930
CAGCCGGACTTGGGTAATCCTCCATAAGCTGATAATTTTTTTCATGGACCTTGCAGGACTCGAACCTGCGACCGGACGGTTATGAGCCGTCTGCTCTAACCAACTGAGCTAAAGGTCCGAAGCAAGGCATAATAGCGGCGAAGGGGGTCGAACCCATGACCTTCCGGGTATGAACCGGATGCTCTAGCCATCTGAGCTACACCGCCAAAAAAAAAATGGAGCCTAGCGGGATCGAACCGCTGACCTCCTGCGTGCAAGGCAGGCGCTCTCCCAGCTGAGCTAAGGCCCCATAATTTCAGTGATCGGGAAGACAGGATTCGAACCTGCGACCCCTTGGTCCCAAACCAAGTGCTCTACCAAGCTGAGCTACTTCCCGTTGTATTTTATTAATGCACCCAACAGGAGTCGAACCTGTAACCGCTTGATTCGTAGTCAAGTACTCTATCCAATTGAGCTATGGGTGCCTAAATGCCGAGAATCGGAATCGAACCGATACGGTGATCACTCACCGCAGG
>MUZD01000018.1 GCA_002155105.1 Sedimentibacter sp. SX930
GATGCGATGATCTTTCCAAAGCATACAAATTGACCTTTTGGGCATTCATTTTTTGTCTATTTCGCTTTTCATCGGATCCAGCGTGGAATTTAGTTTTACAAACTGGAATTTACTATTGCAAGTAACCCTTTTTCCGTTTCCATTTCCTCATTTGGAAGGAGTGCTTCTGTTAAGTCTATCCTGATAAGCTATGATAAAATGAAATTGTAAGCGCTGACTCAAAGACATAGAAACGGGGTTATCCAGATGACAGAAACAAAATTATCGAAACTGAGAATCACTGGCCAAACACACCAAGGCATCACCACTACAGTAAAAGTCCGTAACCTGCCTGAATTTTTTGTGGATGAATCGGAACGGATGGGCGGCGACAACAAAGGGCCGAATCCGCTGGAATATCTTTTGAGTTCGCTGGCAGGATGCACCTCGATCATTGCCTATTACGTAGCCGAACAACAAGGGCTCGCCTACAGAGGCCTGTCGTTCACCGTCGAAGGCACCTTTGATCCGCGCGGTTTTGCCGGGGAGGATGATATCCGGACCTACTTCCAGGAAGTCACGCTCATTAACCATATCGAGACCGATGAGACCGACGAAGCCATCGAGAAGTTGGCGGCTGAAGTTGAAAGAAGATGTCCCGTCTATAATCTCATGCTGGATGCGGGCGTCGACATGTCGACCCAATGGATAAGAACCAACTAGAAAAATGCAAAAGCTCCCGTCAAACATTGCAGCTATACAGCGATGTTTGACGGGAGCTTTTTAGGCTTGAATCACTTGAATTCCCTCAGCTTGTTTTCGCTCGGAACCATGTGGCTCGTATAATTTTCGATTTTGAATGTCAGCCGATCCATTGCCTGCTGCATGACATCGATCCGTTCCTGCAGTTCATGCTGTTGTTCGACCAAAAGATCCATCCTTGCCGGAACAGTCTCTTCACCGCTGCGGAAGAGCGCAAGATATTCGATCAAGGATTCTATCGATAGCCCTGCATTGCGCATCTGGCGACTGAAGACTATCCATTTCAGATCTTCTTCATCGAATTCACGGACCCCGTTTTCGTTTCTTTTGACCGGTGGAATCAAACCGATCCTCTCATAGTAGCGGATCGTATCAGCCGATACACCCGTTTCCTCGCTGGCTTTCTTTATATTTATCATCTTATCCATCCTTTCGGCATCATAACCTGTCCTGATTGTTACCCTCAGTTACATCCTACACCTTAGAGTGGACTCCAAGTCAAATGGAAATTCCAGGCAAATGGGCTGGGCCCGCTTCGGTAAGCTTTCAGCCTTGCAACGCAAGCAACTGCAGAATCGTGTGCGACACCGCGTCCTCATCATTTGACCTTCCGGTGATGAATACCGCCGTGTCCTTGATGATCGGATAAGCGTTCCGCACTGCGAAACTGTAGCTGCCGCTCTTCATCATTTCGATGTCGTTCATCCCATCCCCGAACACCATCGTTTCTTCCGGGGTGACTTGCAGCAACTCCTGCAGATGGGCTACCGTGCTCCCTTTATGCACGTTCAGGTCCGTGATGTCCAGCCATGCCTTCTCCGAAGCGACGATATGCGCCCGGTCGCTATAGTTGGCTAATTTTTCAGCAGTTTGGATGCACCGCTCTTGCATATCGCGCACCGTTATTTTTATGAAATCGTCCTCGATGGTTCCGAAATCCGCCACCGTGATCACTTTCTTATAGGATCTCCTGACAGCTGCGGATTCTTCGGGTGACAGATCATTTTTGATCATGGCGGCTTCCTTGGTGCAGGCGATCAGCGTATGACCAAGCTGCATTTCTTCCAGTTCGCGCAGGATGGCCAAGCCTGTCGTATTCTCCAACAACGATTCGTAGACGACTGCGCCGTTGCGTTTGATCCGGGAAGCACTGTCCCCCAGGATCCAAAAATCAGCGGCATCTTCGCCGAATATTTCTTCGACGCGCTCACTCTGCTTGCCTGTGCAAGGCGCGAAGACGACCCCTTTTTCCGTCATCAACTGTTTGACCTGCTTGAAAAGTTCCCTATTGAAATCCCCTTCGTTGTTCAGGAAAGTGCCGTCCATATCCGTCAAAATCAACTTGATCATCCGATATCCTCCGTTCCGATTGACTTCTCGCTCCCATTATCGCATATTTCTCCGCTTCTGACCGCTGAATGACCCAAAAATGGCATCGGTAGTGTATTTCCCGTATAATGAATATTGAAATCATTCGTAAAGAAGGTGCAATTATATGATAACCGTTACCGGCATCACAGCTGACAATCTCGTCCACACAGACATCGATTTGGATACAACCGACCTGTCAGCCTATAAATGGATTTGGGCCGACTTCAATGAGCCTAGCCCATCCGAAGTAAAATATCTTGAGAAGACCTTCCATTTCCATCCACTTGCTATCGAAGACTGCCTGCAGATACTGCAGCGTCCGAAGCTGGATTATTATGAAGACTACACGTTTTATGTGACGCATCATGTTCGCGAGGAAGGACGGGACCTCTTCAAAGAAGAATTGGATTTCTTTGTAAGTGAAAAACTCATCGTCACTTTTCAGCTCGCCCATTCAAAAGAAGTGGCCTATATCCAGAAACAATTGTTGACCCAATATAATGCCGAAAACTGGGATCCGTACTTTATTTTTTACAGAATCCTTGATCAGATTGTGGATAATTATTTTCCTTTGATCCACGACATCGAAGACCGGCTTGCTCAACTTGAAGAGGATAATCTGAACAAAACGACCGCCGGATTCATACCTGAACTGATGGAGTCTCGGCATCTTCTGTTGGGTCTGCTGCAGACTGTCAATCCGATGCGCGATCTGCTTTACCGCATGCTGAATTCCCAGCATCTGGAAGGCGTCCGCAAAAGACGGAGTTATTTTTCGGATATCCACGATGATCTGCTGAAGGTATCCGAGATGATTACCTCCAACCGCGAGGTGACGACGGATATGCGCGACAGCTACCTGTCGCTGAATTCCCATCAGACCAATAACGTGATGAAGGTCCTCACCATCATCACTTCAATTTTCTCACCTTTGACGTTGATTGCCGGTATCTATGGGATGAACTTCGAAAACATGCCGGAATTGACTTGGAAATACGGCTACTTTTTGGCTATCGGTCTGATGTTTGGAATCGGTTTCGCAATGTATCGCTGGTTCAAGAAAAGCGGCTGGTTCTGATCACCAGCCGTTTTTCTTATAGTATGTGGCGACAGGGTATTTTAATTTCCCTGTTTCCAGATAGATGCGGAAATCCTCCACCGCGAAAAGATCTCCTGGCTCAAGCAAAAAGAAATAGAGGCGGGTTGGGTAACGTTTGCTTTTGGCTAAAATATGATTGTTTCCACCATAGGCATACCACCAAATTTCGAACAGCTCTCCCCTGACGGAAAGCTTATCCTCCAACAGCGTGAACTCATAGCAACCTTTTCGTTCCAACAGATCGGCGACATCCAACTTTTTTCTCCAGATTCCTTTTTGCATCATCCTCATTTTCCTCACCCTATCCATCAGCCATCATTTTTGATTCACATGATATTTCTGCACCACGACTTGATTGCGCTTGTTCTTCCTGCCGTAGATCACAATCGCGTTCCCTTCGGTGACCTGATACAGGAAATCCAACGAATGCGCGCGGATCAGACAATTCTGCTTCTCTTCCTTGTCCACAGTCAGCGTGAAGCGGATCAGCGGCGTTTCCTCCAATTTGAGAATTTTGATTTTTTCCACTGAACCTCTAAGACAAATCCCATTTTCCATATCAGTCACATCCTTTAACATCATAATACGAACACACGTTCTTTTTGTCAACTGTTTCCTTCTTGGAAAAACCTCTGAAATTATCTTTCCACCCTTGGGAATAGTAAGGAAACGTGTTAAGATGTTCTAAACATAAGCGGATGCGCTTCGGTTGCGATTTCAACCGAAAGACTTTCGCATCTGACGAAAGGAAGATTCGCCAGGCCCATCAAACTGATCGCCGTCGATATGGACGGAACTTTCCTGGACAGCCGGAAGGAATTCAACAAGAAGCGCTTCGACTCCCTATACAAACGCATGCTCGAAAAGGATATCCGTTTTGTCGTGGCCAGCGGAAACCAATACTACCAACTGCGTTCTTTTTTCCCTGAAATACAGGATAATATTGCTTTTGTGGCGGAAAATGGCGCTTTCGTCGTGGATTGCAACAAAGAGCTGTCCGTCGGCGAGATGACGCAGGAGACCATCGATAAAGTGCTCCGGATCTTCAAGGAACTGGATGCCTATTCAAAATTGGTCGTTTGCGGCAAAAACAGTGCCTACGTCGATAGTTCCGTTTCCGATTACTTTTTCCAAAATACGAAACGCTTCTATCATCGCTTGAAACGTGTGGATTCTTTCTCCGAAATAGATGACATCATCTTCAAATTTGCATCCGGCTTCGCTGAAGATGAAGTCCCTGCCCTCTTGGAGCATTTCACGCGCGAAGTAGGCGATGTCGTCTCCCCGGTACCGACCGGCCATGGCTCCATCGACCTCATCATTCCCGGCATGCATAAGGCTTCCGGCATCCAGCTGCTGCAGAAGCTGTGGGGCATCTCCGATGAGAAGACCGCCGCATTCGGCGACAGCGGGAATGACATCGAAATGCTGGAGCATGTGTCCTACAGTTTCGCGATGGCGAACGCAGCCGATGACGTCAAAAAAGCCGCCAAATACTGTGCCCTTTCGAACAACGAAGAAGGCGTGTTGGCTGCAATCGAACAACTGCTCGAAATGGAATAAACAAAAAAGGATGATGGATACTCGCTTCGATATGAAGCGGGATCCATCATCCTTTTCTTATGTCGCTATGAAATCAAGCCTGTCAAGAAGGTCAATAATTCATACTTTTTCTCTTCCGGCATTTTTTTGATTTGAGCGGTAAGTTTCTTTTCCACCGGGCTCATTTCCGAATTGAAGAATTCCGCCAAAGTCACACCGAGAACCTCACAGATATGGTTGAGCGTCTTCAGAGACAATTTAGTCGAATTGTGTTCGATGGCCGAAATGAAGGAAGGCGAGACGTCGATCTGCTCAGCCAATTCTTTCGCCGTTATTTTATTCAGTTTGCGCAATTCCTGAATGCGACTGCCTACTTCCATCCTGATCCGCTCCTTTGTTACTGGATTCAACTTTGCTTTTTACATACTAACACACCTCAACCTGTAACTTAAAGCTTTTCCACTCTTTTTTAAACTTATTATTCAAAATATACACTTATACATAAATATTTATTCCCATAGATTCAGTTATATGTTAATATGTTTTTTGTAAGCATGTCTAATGATTTTGAATATCAATTAAATAACATTTTTTCAAGAAGGAAGGTATTTATGCAACAATACAAACAAGAATGGTTCGGTAATATCAAAGGGGATATCCTGGCAGGTATCGTTGTCTGTTTGGCCCTGTTCCCTGAAGTCATCGGCTTCATGATCGTCGCAGGAGTACCCCCAGTCGTGGGAGTCTACGCTACTTTCTTCATCACGGCCATTGCAGCATTTTTCGGTTCCAGCAAGGGCATGATTTCAGCAGCCGCTGGGTCTGTGGCCTTGGTGCTGGCCCACTTGGTTTCTGAATATGGGATTCAGTATCTTTTTGCCGCGACGATTCTGGCAGGTGTCCTGCAGGTCGTCTTGGGATTCCTCAAAATCGGTACCTTGATGCGCTACATTCCGAAACCTGTCATGATCGGTTTCGTGAATGGCTTGGGAATCATGATGTTCACTTCGCAATTGGACCATTTCCAAGGCAGCCTGCTTTTGCCGCTTCTGGGCCTTTTGGGGATTGCGATTATCTTCCTTTTCCCTAGAGTCACGAAGAAAATCCCTGCGCCTATCGTTGCGATTTTCGTCATCACCGCTATTGTGCTGGGCTTTGGCTTGGATGTGAAAACGTTGGGAGATATGGGCTCCATCTCTACGGATTTGCCGCGCTTCGGCATCCCGGCTGTTCCGATGACACTGGAAACTTTGCGGATCATTTTCCCAACTGCACTTTCGGTTGCCATCGTCGGATTGGTTGAGTCCTTGTTGACTGCACAATTGGTCGATGAAATCACTGAAGAGAAGAGCGACAAAAATCAGGAAACGTTGAGCCAAGGTCTTGGGAATGTCGTTTCCGGATTCTTCGGCGGTATCGCCGGCTGTGGCATGATCGGTCAGACGATCATCAACCTGAATTACGGCGGCCTTGGCCGTCTTGCGACTTTCCTGTCCGGATTCTTCATGTTGTTGTCCGTTGTTCTTCTGAACGGTTCCGTCGTGCAAATTCCGGTTGTCGCTTTGGCGGCGGTCATGGTCGTTGTCTCCATCGAAACCATCAACTGGGACTCGATCAAACGTTTGCGTACGAACCCTAAAAACGAAAGCTTTGCAATGATCCTGACCGTCGCCATCGTTATCGTAACGCATAACTTGGCTTACGGTGTCGTAGCCGGCACTTTGGTCAGCGCCGTCTTCGCCGCTTTCAAAATGTCCCACCTCCATATTGCAGCCGGGACTGCCGATGATGATCACCACTACAAAGTGGACGGCCACCTGTACTTCGCTTCCGCCGAAAAATTCCTGGATTTCTTTGCTGAAGAAATCGAACACGAGGAAGAAGTCGTCATCGACATCAGCGCCATGACTTTATGGGATTCCACTGCTGTCGAAGCAATCGACAAGCTCATCACCCGCAACAAAAAACAAGGCGTGAAAACGACGTTCACCGGCGCGAACCCGCAAAGTTCGGCTCTTTTCAAACGGATATCCATCCATAAGGAAAAATAAGAAAAATCATGGGCTGCCTCTCGAGGCGGCCCTTTATCGTCTCCCTCCTCCGGCGAGCGCAGACTTCGCCGGAGGACGGCTATCATTCCGAGTTGCGTTCTCCGACGAGCCCGCTTTGATCGGAGGTGAGGCTGATTGTTATCGGTGTCCTCCGGCGAAGGGATCACTCACAGGAGCTGCGCACTCATTTCGGCACCCTGCTCAAAAAAGACAGGCTTTCCCACAAAAATGGGGTAGCCTGTCTTTGTGGTATTTTCTGAACTAAAATCTGTCTACACTTCCACCAAGTCAAAACGCGTGATGATGCCGAGCAGGTTTTCCGTATTTTTGCCGCTGTGCGTCACCAGCAGCGCATCGATTTTTTGGTTGTCGAATAACGCTTCTGCTTCATAGATGGTCGCATCTTTTTTGACGAAGGCAAAATTATCTTTGTTTTCGTCCAGCACAAGGATATCGCGCGCAAGCGTTCCACCGATTGACACAGTTGCCTCATGCGCATGCTGCGACAACCAATGCGTGATGCCGTTCTCCGTCAACAAGCCAATCACTTTTCCGTTCCCGTCCTTGATCGGGAATTGGGTCAGGTCGGTGTTCCGGATCGTCTCGAGGACTGCGGACAATGGGGATGTTTCCTTGAAGAACTTCACATCATCCGACTTGATGTCGAAAGCCGTCTTCGGTTTCAACAGTTGTTCATGGATTGCTTTGATCAGATTCAGGGACTCCTCGTTGACGAGCACAAGATCGCTTTGGTTTCCGTGGCTCAAGAAATTACGCAGATCCCCTAATATCTGGAAGTCATCCCGTTTCCTCTTCACATAGCTGTCGTAGCGCGCGGCGTTCTCCACCAATTCGTAAAAGCTGTAGTAGGATTTCCCGCGATCGGGCTTGTATTCCTTGTTGAAGAAACTCTCGATATCATTGAAATAACCCATAAATGCTTCGTTATTGCTGTTCAATCGCCTTCACCCTCTCTCTTGTTGCACTCTTTATGCTTCTATTCTAACAATTCAAAGCGGGAAATACGAATCCAAAGCCTTTCATCCAATAACGTCTGCTGCAAAAAAGTTCCTCACGTTGGCCTCCTACTAATTCCCAGCGTATAATAAGCCTATGACCGAAAAGAAACGGAGGAAATGATATGACCACAGCGAATATCATGCTTTATGTAGAAGATGTGGAAGCGAATGCCGATTTTTGGAAACAATATCTCGATTTCAAAGAGGTCGACCGCTTTGACTTTGGGGATTCCATCAGCATTGTGCTGGCGGTGAACCCTACGTGTAACCTGCAGCTGTTCGACATCGATTTCATCAGAAAGAATTCACCGGAAGTGGCCTCCAACAAGCCTTCTTTATTGTTCGACATCTCTGATTTCGATGGACTGTACGCGCGCTTCAAGGAAAACAACGAGACGGTCGGCGAAATCATCGAAATGGGCGGCGCCAGAACCTTTAACTTCCCCGACAGGGACGGCAACTACTACGCCGTCCGGGAAACGGCTGAATAAGCAGACCACGCGCTCCGAACAAAGTTAAGTCAAATAACCACCGGATCCGAAGCGGAAACGCCTTGGATTCGGTGGTTATTTCGTTTTTTATGACCCTCGTTTTACTCCGAAAGATAGATCAAGTGGATGCCGTCTAGGCCAATCCGTTCAAATTTATCCAGCCTGAACTTCCGAATACGCTGATCCGTACTGCTCCCGAACTCGAACAAAGAAACGGAATCGGAAACGCCTTCGACAAGCGGAGCGATGATCAGGCTGATTTCATCGACCAAGCCTTCGCTCGCGAACGATCCGTTCACAAATCCTCCGCCGACCAGCATGAAAGTTTCGATGCCAAAATGTTTGTGTAGCTTATCCAAGGCATCCGTCATGGACAATGGTTTGCTCTTCCCCGCAAAGATGTAGGAAACGCCCACTTTCCTGAGATGGGCCAGATACCGGTCCGAGACCCCCTCGCTCAAAATCGTGACGATATGGTCGCCTTTTCTTTCCGGATACTCGTCACCGATCACATTCGTTTGCCAGCCGAGTTTCCCTTCCGGATCGACCGCGATTGCGTAAGAGCTGAATGCAGCCGGGTGAATGTAATCTTCCCTCGGGATGGCTTCATCCGAGTAAACGAACAGATCCACTTTGTTCCCGAAGGTGATGTGCTGCTCGAACGTGATCCGCCCGCAGATCCAATTGTCCGAGGAGTAAGCTTGTAGCGTCTCCTCATAGGCTTTCCCGTACGGCCCAAATTCGACCGCACTTAAATAGTGCCCTGCCGCACGCCCGTCTATCGACATCGCCATATGGCAAATCACACTGTAAGCTCTGTTCATTTCATTTTCCTCCGTTCCGAATCTTAGTTGATGATTCCATCATAAACCCTTGAAGTAAGGTCAAGTCAAGAAGAAAGCGTCAGGAAAATATGCTCAGATGGCCTCGCGATTGAAGGAAAACTCAAAATCTATCCCCAGCTCCGGCGAGGCCCCCGCTCGCCGGAGGACAACGGTAACTATCGCCCCTATCTCCGGTGAAGCCCGCCTCATCGGAGAACATATACAAAATGCAAGCTTACCTTCGGCCAAGCCTCTGTTCGCCGGAGTTGAGAGTCGGACCTTTCGTTCAGCGATATGTTAGCAGCTATTCCGAAGTTTACGGCAAAAAGAGCCGCCTCAACTTGAGACGGCTCCCATAATTATTCTTTTCTTATTTCCCAATCAACGCAATGATCTCCTCCAGCACAGCTTCCCCGTCCAGGATTTCATAATTTTCCCTCGAAATCAGCTTGTAAGGCACTGCCTTATAAGTCAAGAAGTCCTTCAGCCGCGCGATTTCGTATTTGGATTGCGGGCCAATCATCAGCGCATCGATCGATTGGCTTTGGATTGCCTGCTCCGCGATGATCGCCGGCGCGGAGTAGACATGGATGTCCAGTCCCCTTTCATCCGCCGCGTTCTGCACATTCTTCACCAGCAAGCCGGTCGTGATGCCTGCCGTACAGATCAATAAGGCTGTCTTTTGTTCGGTCATCTGCTTCAACCCCTTATGCTGCTTTCTTTTTCTTGTTGTAGATATCCAAGACGACGGCCAACAAGAGGATCAAACCTTTGATGGCTTGCTGCCAATCGACGCCGACGCCGAGAATGGACATCCCGTTATTCAAGACACCCATAACCAAACCACCGACGATCGTTCCCACGATGGTTCCGACCCCACCTGAAGTGGAGGCTCCACCGAAGTATACGGCTGCCATCGCATCCAATTCCATGGAAGTACCCGCTTGCGGTGTGGCCGCGTTCAGACGCGCTGCCAAAATCAGGCCGGCCAATGCAGCCATAGCGCCCATGTTCACGAATACCCAGAAAGTGATTTTTTTCGTTTTGATACCGGACAATTCTGCCGCTTTACGGTTTCCGCCGGTTGCGTAAATTTGGCGTCCCGCAACTGTCTTGTTCGTCAAGAAAGCATAAGCTGCTACGATGACTCCCAAGATGACCAAAATGACAGGATAGCCTTGGTAGGATGCGAAGATATAAGTCACACCGATCATTACTACTGCTGTCATGACTGCTTTCAGCGTGAAAGCGTTCATTGATTCCACTTCAAACAAATTGTTTTTGCGTTTTTCGCGTGTGCGCCATTGTCCGAAAACGAGCGCTGCCGCGATAAGGACGCCCAGGATCATCGTCAACAGATGCACGCTGCCGTCAGTCAAATCAGGCAGATAGCCTGTAGATATTTTTTGGAATATTTCCGGGAAAGGCGACAGTGATTGTCCGCCCAGAACGACCTGCGTCAACCCACGGAACATCAACAGCCCCGCCAACGTGACGATGAAAGCCGGGATGCCGAAGTAGGCTACCCAGTAACCTTGCCATGCGCCGATGATTGCTCCGATCGCGATGCAGATCGGTACCGCCAACCAAGGGCTCATGTTCCAGTTCACCATCAAGATTCCGGAGATGGCCCCCACGAAAGCCATAACGGAACCGACCGAAAGATCGACATGGCCCAACAGGACCACCAATAGCATACCAGCGGCCAGAACCAGAATATGGCTGTTCTGCAGCACGATGTTCGTGATGTTCAGCGGCCGCCAGAAGATGCCGTCCGTCATGAGTTGGAAAGCAATCAACAGGCCGATCAGAATAATAACCATACTGTATTTGCTGAAAATATCAAGCGCTTTTGTTTTTAGATCCAGTGTTTGCTTTTCTTTTTTTACGCCGTTCGTCGTTTCCATCTATAACACACCCTCTTCTTCCCTAGTCATAAGATTCATCAGCGATTCTTGATTTGCGTCTTTCCGTAAAACCTCACCTGTGAATTTGCCGTCATTCATCGTATAGATGCGATCGCACATCCCCAAAATCTCAGGCAATTCGGAAGAGATGATGCAGACACATTTGCCTGCAGCCGCCATCTCCTCGATGATCGTGTAGATTTCGTATTTGGCGCCGACGTCGATCCCGCGGGTCGGTTCATCGAGGAACAGGATATCCGGTTCCGTCATCAGCCACTTGGCAAGGACGACCTTCTGCTGGTTCCCTCCGCTGAGACTGCCTACTTTTTGGTAAATCGAGCTCGTCTTCGTCCGCATTTTTTTGCGGTATTCCTCGGCTATCTGGACTTCCTTTTCTTTGTCCAAGACGCCTTTTTTGCTGATTTTACCTAAGCTTGCGATCGTTGTGTTCTCACGGATGTCCATCAGGAGGTTCAATCCCAGCGCTTTCCGGTCCTCGGACACATAAGCAAGCCCGTTTTCGATGGCTGCCGGCACATCCTTGACCGAAATCTCCTGTCCTTCTTTCAAGACTTTACCGGAAATGTTGCTGCCGTATGAACGTCCGAAGACACTCATCGCGAATTCGGTACGGCCTGCCCCCATCAATCCCGCGATTCCGACGATTTCGCCTTTGCGGATATTGAAATTGATCTTGTCGTTCATGACGCGGTGCGCATCAATCGGATGATGGACCGTCCAATCCTTCACTTCAAAATAGACGTCGCCAAGGTTCGGATGGCGTTCAGGGTAACGGTTCGTCAAGTCCCTTCCGACCATGCCGCGGATGATGCGTTCCTCGTTGATGGCTTCCTTTTCCAGCGTTTCGATCGTTTTGCCGTCGCGCAGAATGGTGATGCGGTCGGCCACATTGACGATCTCGTTCAACTTATGGGAAATGATGATGGAAGTTATCCCTTGCCTTCTGAATTCCTTGATCAGCTCCAACAGATTGGCACTCTCTTCCTCATTCAGCGCGGCTGTCGGCTCATCCAAGATCAACAGGCGTACCGATTTCGAGAATGCTTTCGCGATTTCGACCAATTGCTGCTGCCCGACCCCGATCTGGGAAACGAGTGTATTGGGATTCACTCTCAAGCCGACTGTCTTCAGCAGATTGGTTGTTTTCTTTTCCGTCAGGTCCCAGTCGATGATACCGTGCTTCGCTTGTTCATTACCAAGAAAAATATTTTCACTTACGGACAGATACGGGCTGAGTGCCAACTCCTGGTGGATGATGACGATCCCTTTGTTTTCGCTGTCCTTCAGATTCTTGAATTTGCATGTCTCGCCGTTGTAGACGATGTCCCCTTCATAACTGCCGTAAGGATACAGACCGCTCAACACATTCATCAGCGTTGATTTCCCCGCGCCATTTTCACCGCATAAGGCATGGATTTCGCCACGCTCAATTTTTAGATTCACATCATTCAATGCCCGGATGCCAGAAAATTCTTTGATGATATTCCGCATCTCCAATATATAATCCGCCATGATATCCCTCCTCTATGGAAGAGACTTCCTTCGCGACGCCAAGGAAGTCTCCATTATTTATATTTTTATAGGCCTAAATCTTTTTCAGAATAGTACTCTGTATCGATCAGTTCCGCTTGATAATTTTCTTTATCGACTGAAACTGGGTTAGCCAAGTAAGTCGGCACGACCTTCACGCCGTTGTCATAAGTTTCTGTGTCGTTTACAGGCACTTCTTCCTCGTTAAAGATCGCTTCGATTATTTCGATTGTATTTTGAGCCAAAACGCGCGTATCTTTGAAGACGGTTTGTGTCTGTTCGCCGGCAATGATTGATTTCACCCCTGCTTGGTCTGCATCTTGTCCTGTAATGACCGGCATCGGCTTGTCCGCTGAACCGTATCCTACCCCTTTCAAAGATGAGATGACGCCTAAACTGATCGTATCATTAGGAGACAAGACGGCATCCAAAAGTGTGTCTGTATAGTTTGCGCTCAAAAGATTATCCATCCGTCCTTGGGCAGTCGAACCATCCCAGCGCAGTGTTGCGATTTGGCTGAATTTTGTTTGACCGGAACGAACCACTAATTGACCGCTGTCAAGGTACTGTTGGAACACGGACATCACACCATCGTAATTGATCAAAGCGTTATTATCATCCGGAGATCCGCTAAACAATTCGATATTATAGGGGCCTTCGCCTTCACTCAAGTTTAACGCATCTTCGATATAGGAAGCTTGCAGCACACCTACTCCGAAATTATCGAAAGTGGCATAGTAATCCACGTTTTCGGAATTCATCAATAGGCGGTCATAAGCGATCACTTCGATTCCTTCATTGGCTGCTTTTTCAAGTACATCCGTCAAAGCGGATCCGTCAATGGGAGCGATAACCAAAAGATCCACGCCTTTTGTGATCATGTTTTCAATTTGGGAAACTTGGTTTTCTACTTTGTCTTCGCCATATTGAAGGTCCGTCTTATAGCCCAGCTTCTCCAACTCGGTAACCATGTTGTTACCATCAGAAATCCATCTCTCCATTGACTTCGTCGGCATCGCAATCCCTACATAGCCTGCATCCCCTGTAGATGCTTCGCCATCTCCGCAAGCACCTAACGCTACTGCGGATAGTAACATTGCTGCCGTAAGAAAACTTTTCTTCAAATTGAATTTCATCCCAATTCCTCCACTGCTGTTTTATTTGATATACGTATTGTACCCTTATCGGATACCGCTTACATTCACTATTTTTTTCTGTTTCTTGATATTCTTACTGATTTGTATCCGTTTCCATAGGGATTTTTTCCGATTTTCTTTGTTTTTTTTCGAAGGGCCGATAAACTGTGCTAAACTATTCGAATGGTAGCGTTTTATTTACTGCACATTATATAAAGGAGTTTCCCTGTCATGAAATATCTGTTGCATCTTTTTCTTCTGCTGTTGGTTGTCGGCGGTTGCGCGAACGGTCCTGATGCAGAAGCAGAGCCCGAGAACATCGTCGTCGGATTCTCGCAATCCGGAACGGAAAGCAATTGGCGCAAGCGGCACACAGAATCAATTATAGAAGAAATGAATAAAGAAGGCTATGAAGTGCTGTACCGTAATGGCTTCATGAACCAGGATCGCCAAATCCAGGACATGCGCACCTTCATTGCCTATAAAGTGGATATGATTGTCTTCACGCCTATCGTGGAAGATGGTTGGGATGCTGTTCTGTTGGAAGCAAAAGATGCGGGCATACCCGTAATCGTTGTCGACCGGCATATCCGCACCGCTGAAGAGAATCTGTATTTGACGCATATCGGTCCCAGCTTCAAAGCGGAAGGAAACCGGGCGGGACTTTACATCACCAATCATTTCCAAAACAGCTCTCAGACTTCCATAAAAATCCTGGAAATGAGAGGGCTCGCAAAAACTTCGAGCGCCAACTTCCGCAGCGAAGGTTTCACGGAAGTAATCAGCCGCGATTCCCGAATAGCCATCGTAGCCTCATTGGAAGGGGACTATATCCGTTCCAAAGCGAAGGATGTTTTCCGGAACTACATCGAGGAGAACGGTTGGATAGACATCGATGTGCTCTATAGCCACAACGATGAGATGACGCTAGGCATACTGGAGGTCATGAAAGAAAGTGGCATCGTCGCCGGCCAGGACATCATCATCGTCACAATCGACGGCCAAGCGGAAATGATCGAGAATCTGCGAGCCGGCAAGGTCAATTGCGTAGTAGAATGCAACCCGAATGCCGGTTGGTACGTCCGCAACACCATCAAGCGTTATTTGAAAGGCAATCCCATCCCGAATGAAATATACATGCCCGAAACTGTCTTTTCCGATAAAGGGAATCTCGAGAGCATTCCGCCAAGGGAATATTAGGAGGCAATGTGATGGAAAAAATAGCCAGCATCAAAGAGATTTTCCAGCAGACAAATCGCTTGCTCTTTAGTATCACCCTGATTCCTTTATTGGTTATCAGCATTTTTTACACGCGCAATATCCTGATCTACCGCAACGCACTGACTAACGTTGAAGAAGCAAACGCTGTTTCGACCATCGTGCAGGAAAATGTTTTGGAGGAATTGTGGGATTTAGTCTTCGGTCTCATCGAGACCACCGATTACGAGTACGACAACAAGTTGGAGAGTGTCCGGTTCGCCATTGAAGAAATCCAGGACAACACTACCACCGCAAAGGAATCCGCCACACTGGATGTCGCATTGCGGACCTTGGACACGCTCGATAATTACATTTCCGAAATGGAAAGCAATATCGCCAATGGACGGCCGTTCGCTGAAAATGAAGCCATCATGGTCCAAGTCGACGCCGTCACAGTGCTGCTTTATGCTATTCTGCAGGACTTCGTGCGCGTCGAAATCGAACTTGCGGGTAAAACCAGCGATGATATGCTTGTCTCGCTCTATTATCTGCTCCTCTTTGAGTTCGTCATCGTCCTGATAATCGTCTATTATGCCCGGAAGAACAACCGATTTTTGACGCAGCAGATCCAGGAGCCTTTGAACGAGCTGATTGTGCTTTCCGAAGAGCTGTCGCTAGGCCATCTGGATTACCGCGCAGAAGAGCCGGAAGTCGCGGAGCTGCGCGTCGTAACAGAAAGCATGAATGCCATGGCGCGGAATCTGCATGTGCTGATTGAAGAAAACGCCGTGAAGCAATTCGATCTGGCCCAAAGCGAGCTACGTGTCCTACAGGCGCAGATTACGCCCCACTTCATCTACAACACGCTGGATGCCATCCTGTCACTGGCCGAGCAAGGCAACAGCGAGCAGGTGAAAACGATGACCTACGCCCTCTCCGATTTCCTGCGCATTTCCTTAAGCAAAGGCCAGGACTGGATCACAATCGAGAAAGAGATCCGCCATGTCGAAGATTATCTGACGATTCTGCAGATCCGCTACGGGGCCATGTTGACGTTCGCCATCGACATCCCGGATGCCATCCTCCAGACGGAAGTGCTGAAGATGATCCTGCAGCCGTTGGTGGAAAATGCGGTCTACCACGGAACCAAGCATGTCCGCCGAGCCGGGAAAGTGACCGTCGCGGCGACCTATACGAATGACACGATCCAATTCTTCGTGACAGACAACGGCATCGGCATGGAGGCGGAGCGGCTCCTTGAAATCCAGGAACGCCTTGCTCAAGCCACCGTTGATGACTCCGGTGAAGGCGGGTATGGCCTTTACAACGTCCGGAAGCGACTGCTGTTGTATTACGGCAATACTGCTTCCCTCACTATCGACAGCACCTACAGAAAAGGCACGACCGTCACAGTGACCGTACCTAAGATTACCTAAAAGGAGCGAACAAGCATGTATAAAGTCTTTATAGTCGAGGATGAACACCTGATCCGGGACAGCCTGCGGAACCAACTGCTGTCCCTCGCCGAAACACACCCGCTGATTTTTTCAGGGGAAGCCTCAGACGGGGAAATGGCATTGGCCTCAATCATGGATGTCAAGCCGGATATCCTGCTGACCGATATCCGGATGCCCTTCATGGATGGCCTGAGTTTGGCAAAGGAAGTACGGAAGATCTTCCCTTGGATCCGGATCATCTTCATCAGCGGCTTCGATGATTTCGAATATGCGCGCACCGCCATCCAAGTGCAGGCGGATGCCTATCTTCTGAAACCGATCAGAGATACCGAACTGACCCAAACGCTCGAGGCTGTCATCGCGGTATTGGACAAACAAAAAGAACCCATCACGGAACGGGATACGCATGCGGATAATTTTATCTTCGAGCTGAAAAAAAATCATTTTCTGAACGGCATATTTAGCGGCGGATTATCGGTTCCGGAAGTGCTGCAGGAATCCGCCGCCTTGAAGCGTTCGGTAGTCGGGAAAAAGACCTGCGTCGTGTTGGCCACCAATCATTACGACAAAAATTTCGACGATTATTTCCGCTTCAGCGATTATCTGCATTTCCTTTTCGGAGCTGATGAGAGCATCATTTTCTCCAGTATCTCTTCGCGTTTCATCAAGTTTCTGCTGATGGACAGCGATACGGACAGGTTGTTGGAAAAAAGTTACCAGTTGGCTCAGACGCTCGTCCATGAACTGAAGGACGAAGAGGCGGAGGACCTGATTGTTTCGATCGGACCGATCGTTGAACGGCTCAGCGAAATTCCGCAGGCTTACCGCTACACGCAGAACATGCTCCAGACCTACGGCGTGCTGCGGACCGAACGGATCATCAGCTACGAGGATGACATCAAGGACGGCGAAGTTTCCCCGACGAATCCTTTCAAACTCGACTTGGCCCAGAAAATTGCCCAGACCGAAGCGGATGAGCTGGAGGAACTTGTGCTGGAACTTCAGGGAACTCCTGGGGATACCGAAGAACGTAACCGCCTCTTCCGCTTTTTCGTGCTGACCGAGTTGGGCAATCTTGTCCAGAAGAAGAAGCCCGGTTCGGAGCAGCCTTTGCTGGAAAAAATGAATGACCTTGACCAATTGGCGGCGGTGGCAGCCGATGCCGCGGAATATACCCAAATCATCGAAAAGCTGTTGGCCTTCCTCATGGCGGCCCACATCAACCCCTCCATGGTGAAATATCAGAGCGTCATCCAAAAAGCATTGGGATTCATCAAGGAGAGTTTTACCGATCCCGACATCTCCCTGAATGTTGTGGCTGATGCCGTAAACCTGAGTCCGTCGCACTTCAGCACCATCTTTTCGCAATCTTTGGGGCAGACATTCATCGACTTCCTGACGGAATGCCGCCTGCAGCGTGCCAAGGAGTTATTGGTCGGAACGGATGACAAGCTGTCCGCCATCGCGATGGACATCGGCTACAACGATCCCAATTATTTCAGCTACCTCTTCAAAAAACGCGAAGGCCAGACCCCAAAAGAATTCCGAAGAACACATGCCAGAGCGTGATGAATCCCGCTCTAGAAATCGAGCACTAAGAGTACTAACACAAAGAGGACGCTTTTTGTCCTCATGTGGTAGTCAGCTTAGGCACAGATTTCTGGGATTCAGAACGCGTTTACGCAGAGCGTGATGAATCGCGTGGGCGTGAAATTCCCCGCCAAATTGTCTTTTGAAGGGGAATATCGTGTTGCCTTCGGACGTTTTACCCCGCCTAATAGGTTTTGGCGAGCTATCTCGTGTTTCCCTTGGACATTTTTGCCCGCCAAATGGTTTTTGGCGGGGTATCTCTGAGCGTAAATTAACTTTCCACATAAAGAGGCTGTATCAAATCCAGAAAATTCTGTTCTGGTTCTGATACAGCCTCTTTTCTTGTTGACGATACTCGCTACACCGTCCGCTGTTCCTTGGCGACTTGGGACGGCGCAGTCCCGTAATATTTTTTGAACAGTTTACTGAAGTGGTACGCGTCCTGATAGCCGACAGCCTGGGCGACTTCCTTGATTGTCCATTCTTCCTGCTTCAGCAGTTCCTTCGCATGCTTCAGGCGCACGTGGATCAGGTAATGGATCGGGCTCAATCCCGTCGCTTCCTTGAAGATTTTTGAAAGATGGGCCGGGCTGACGAAGAGTTGCTGCGCCAGTTGTTCCAGCGTGATTTCCTCGGAATGGTGGTTTTCCAGATAATAGACGGCATGGTTCACCAGATGCTGTTGGCGCACAGCCGTTTGGGAAAGCGCCTGAGGAAGCGTATTGTCGGATCCGTCCTCCAGACTCCGCAGCAACAACCCCAGCATCTCCAATATCAGCCCTTTGCCCATCAGCTGATATTCACTCCGCTGCTCGTTGAACTCTCTCGTCACCCGCCAAGCCTTCTCCATGAAGGCATCCGCATAACAGCCCAAGTCCAGCAAAGCGCGTTTGTTCGGGAAATGATTGCGCGGAAGTCCGTTCAGCGAAAGGTTTGTCAAACCGATATGCAATTGATGGGAAACCGTGCCCTCTTTTTGCCGCTCCGCATGTTTCACACCCGGATTGAAAAGCATGACGGCGCCGGTTCCCAAGTCCTGCCGTTTTCCGTCCACCAAGTAATCCGCTTCCCCTTCCAGAAGGATGCTGATTTCCAGAAAGTTGTGGCTGTGCGTTTTGGAATAATTTCCGGCTTCATTCAAAGGATCGAAAGCGTACAGAATTTCAGGATTAAATGTTTGTACGTGTGTATAGGCCATCGCAAAAGTCCTCTCTGTTGAATACCCTTATATTGTACAGGAATTTGACGAAGAAAAGCCATTCCCATTCCTAAAAAAAGCAGTAACCTGTTAACATACACTTTTTTTGAGGAGGACTGTCTTATGAATCATTATCAATGGATTTGGCGCTACGCACGGGCATACAAATCCAAAGGCTTACTGGCTTTATTATTTATTTTCCTGAATGCCCTCCTGATCATCGTCAATCCCTTGTTGGCCGGGGAATTGGTCGACAAAGTCATCGATGGGGGGCAGGATGATTTGTTGGTGCCAATTTTGGCGCTTATGATCGGCATCACGCTCTTTCGGACGACCATCCGCTACAGCTACCAGATGCTGTTCGAGCGTATCGGCCAAAATTCCCTCTTCGCGCTGCGCCAGGACATGTACCGGAAACTGCAGGAGCTGGATTTCGACTTCTTCAACCACACCCGGGTCGGGGACATCATGGCCCGGATGACCGGCGATACCGACGCCATCCGCCATTTTGTCTCCTGGGTCACCTACAATATTCTGGAAAGCATCCTCTGGTTCGTGATGGCCGTCGCGGTCATGGGCACGATCCACCTTCCGCTGATGCTGTCGTTGGTGGCAGTCGCACCGATCATCTTCATCCTGACGCAAAAGATGTCCCGAAAGGCTTTCCCGCTGTTTTTCCAGATCAGGGAAAGCTTCTCCCGGCTGAATTCGATGGTGGAAGAAAACATCGGCGGCAACCGCATCGTCAAGGCTTTCGCAAGGGAAGACCATGAAATCGAGAAATTCACGAAGCACAACGAGGACTTCAAGCGCCGCAACCTGGATTCCGCAGCCGTATCCCGTACTTATCTCCCCTGGCTCGACGGTTTCGCCGGAACACTGAACGCAATCGCCTTGGTGCTCGGCGGCCTGTATGTCATCCGCGGTGAAATGTCCATGGGGGATCTGGTCGCCTTCAACGGGTTCCTCTGGATGCTGAATATGCCGATGCGCATGAGCGGTTGGCTCATCAATGATGTGCAGCGCTTCTCCGCTGCTTGCGTTAAAATCCGCGACATGCTGGACACGGAGGCGCGGATCCCGATCACGGCTGCCGAGGAACAGCTTCGGATCAATGGAACCGTCACCTTCGACGACGTCTCCTTCGCCTTCTCGGATGACCTCGGAACGGATATCCTGTCACACGTCTCCTTTACGGTCGGTCCCGGACAGACGTTGGGAATCTTGGGCGAAACCGGCTCCGGCAAGACCACGCTCGTCAATCTGGTGGGAAGATTCTACGATCCGACTTCGGGAACCGTCCTTATCGACGGAAAAAATGTCAAGGACTATCCAGTCCGGCAATTGCGGGAGAACATCGCCATGGTCATGCAGGACGTCTTTCTGTTTTCAGATACGATCGAGGACAACATCGCTTTCGGCAATCCGCAGGTAGACCGTTCCTACATCCAACAAATGGCCCGGATTGCCGATGCGGACGGCTTCATCACCAGCATGCCGCAAGGATACGCCACTATTATCGGCGAACGGGGAGTGGGTTTGTCGGGCGGGCAAAAGCAGCGCATTTCTTTAGCGCGGGCATTGGCGAAGGATCCGGCCATCCTGATTTTGGACGACACTACTTCCGCTGTCGACATGGAAACCGAATCGAAGATCCAGCAGGAGTTGCTCGGCTTGACGGAAAACAAAACGACCTTCATCATCGCCCACCGGATTTCGTCGGTGCGCGATGCGGATCTGATCCTGATGATGGAAAAAGGCCAAGTCGTCGAACAAGGAACCCATGCGGAACTTTTGGCCAAGCGAGGCAAATACTATGACGTTTACTGCAAACAACTCGGATTGACGGGAGGGGAAGCCAATGGCACGCAATACGTATGATGTCGATGAAAGCTTAGAGCAAGAATTCAATTGGGGGCACTACCGGCGCTTGGCCGGCTACATCAAGCCCTACAAAAAACCAATTTCAAAGATATTGGCTGTCATCATTTTGGCGAACATTGCCGGAATGGCAGGCCCTTATTTCACAAAAATCGCAATCGATGACCTGATACCAGCAGGAAACGTGCAACAACTGCTAGGACTGGGCGGCATCTTCATCCTTTCCCTGGTCCTGATCGGCGGGTGCATGCGCTACCGGATCTACGCCATCACCGAAGTCGGCCAGGATATTCTGAAGGACATGCGCTACGATATTTTTGCACATCTGCAGCGCTTGCCGTTCGCTTACTTCGACAACCGGCCCCACGGCAAAATTCTGATCCGCGTAGTCAATTACATCAATACGCTGAGCGACCTGCTGAGCAACGGTCTCATCAATCTGATTTCGGACCTTTTCAACGTAGTGATTACATTAGGCTTCATGCTCCTCATCGATGTGCGCTTGACTTTATACAGTATGGCCTTGCTGCCGGTACTGTTCGGACTGGTGCTGTTCATCAAGAAGCGCCAGCGGATTGCTTTTCAGATTTTGAGCAACAAACAATCCAATCTCAACGCGTATATTCACGAAAGCATTTCGGGCATCAAAATCACCCAATCGTTTGCCCGCGAACAAGTCAATTATGACATCTTCAATGAAGTCAGCGAGGAATACCGGACGTCGTGGATGAAAGCCGTCAAAATCCAATTTCTGATGTGGCCCGGTGTGCTGAACATTTCGGTCCTGACGACCTGCCTGATTTATTTTGTGGGCATCCGCCAGATCGGCGTATCCGTGTCAACAGGGACACTGATCGCCTTCATCGGCTACATCAACAATTTCTGGAATCCCGTCATCAATATCGGCAACTTCTATAATTCCTTGATCACAGCGACTGCCTATCTGGAACGCATTTTCGAGACATTGGATGAGGTGCCTTCCATTCAGGATGCGCCGAATGCCTACGAATTGCCATCGGTCTCAGGAGCAGTGGACTTCGAGGACGTCACCTTCCGCTATGAGGACGGCAAAGATATTCTGCATAAGGTCAACTTCCACATCGAACCGGGTCAGAGCATCGCTTTGGTCGGGCCGACCGGAGCGGGCAAGACAACGATCATCAACCTGTTGACCCGCTTCTACGACATCAACGAAGGCAGCGTCAAGATTGATGGACATGACGTCCGCGAAGTAACGCTCCATTCCTTGCGCAGCCAGATGGGCGTCATGCTGCAGGATACCTTCATCTTTTCCGGCACAATCCTGGAAAATATCCGCTACGGAAAGCTGGATGCCACCGAAGAGGAAGTAATCGCGGCGGCGAAAGTTGTGCGCGCACACGACTTCATCAAACACCTGAAGGACGGCTACCATACAGTTGTGGAGGAGCGCGGCAGCACCCTTTCGGCTGGCCAACGGCAATTGCTCTCCTTTGCGCGGGCCCTGCTTGCCGATCCGAAGATCCTGATTCTCGATGAAGCGACCGCCAGCATCGACACCCGGACCGAGGAACTGCTGCAGGAAGGTCTCCAGAAACTTCTGAAAGATCGGACTTCCTTCATCATCGCCCACCGGCTGTCGACGATCAAAAACAGCTCCCAGATCTTCTACGTGGCAGGCGGCAACATCGCCGAAGCAGGCACCCACGAAGAGCTGATGGCCCAAAAAGGCTTGTATCACCATCTCTACCAATCCCAATACGACCTGTTGCAGGCCGTCTGAATGACGGGAGCCGCATAGCTGAGTGCTCTATTTAATCGCGTTGTCCGATAACCCGATCGAATCGGACAACCTACATGCTTTGGCTGGTCGCGTTGTCCGATAACCCGATCGAATCGGACAACCTACATGCTTTGGCTGATCGTGTTGTCCGATAACCCGATCGAATCGGACAACCTACATGCTTTGGCTGATCGCGTTGTCCGATAATCCGATCATATCGGACACCCTGAGCGCAGCGCGCTCCCACTAACATAGTTATTGCCGTATCTCTCGGCAGCTTCTTCATTTGCAAAAAAATATCCGAAAAAGATGCGTTCCTGCCCTTAAGAGCAACTGCTCCAAGGGCGGGGACGCATCTTTTTGATTTTTTAACAGTCTTTCTTACGTTAGTCCGCTTTATTTGCAATCAGTTCTTTGGCTGCTACCGCACCTTCCAGTGCTTCCCATTTCCATTCCATGACTTCCGCAATGTCCTCGCCGTTCTCGCGGATGAACTTATGGTGGAAGTCCACCGTTTCCGTCATCCGTTGCGAGAAGGCTGCCGCTTCTTCGCCATAGACGGCGTTGGCCGCATCCTGTGCCAAGTGGAAACGATCCATCTCCGACAATACGCGCATGTCGAACGGTGTCGT
>MUZD01000019.1 GCA_002155105.1 Sedimentibacter sp. SX930
GAAATCCTACATGTAAAAGCTGATAGCTCTTAATTTCTTGCTGACTTTATGTTTGCGATACTAAGTATCGTCTTCGTTTGCTTCGACCGAAGTCTAAGCTCCTTGCACATTTGGTTCGTTCATTCTTTATTCAGTTTTCAAAGGTCAATCGCGCATCACTCATTGCGTGACAGCTTATTTATAATATCGCAACTTTCCGATTTCGTCAAGAACTTTTTTGAATTATTTATTCTTATTATTCTTGAAGCAAAATCACCTTAGTGGCAACTTTTATATATTATCATTCCGAAGCCGCACTGTCAACATCTTTCTTGCATTTAATTGTTAGGCACTTCAGACAACTCATTTATACTATCACTCTTCTGCTGTCATTGTCAATTCTTTTTTGAACTTTTTGGGATACAAAAAAAACTGGACTGTCCCATTTTCGGGCCAGTCCACTTTTTCTTCATCTTATTCAGGAAAAGATACATTGAAGTTGGGATCTTTACCTCGGCAGTTTCTTAAAAGTCATATACAAAAGTATACCCGATGTCGTCGCAGACAGGATGTCTGCTATTGGTTCGGCATAGTAGATTCCCATCACATCAAAATAGTTGGGTAAAATAAGCGCCAACGGAATCAGGATGATCACTTTGCGCAATAGGGCAATGAAAAGTGATTTTTTCGCTTCCCCTACACCGACAAAAAACATTTGCGCGCTCATCTGCACTCCGAACAGCCACATTCCGCCCATGTAGATCGGCAGAACACGGGTTACCAAAGCCAACAAATCCGGATTTGTCGTAAAGATGCGTGCGAACAGACCTGGCACGAACAGCACCAATAAAAAGTAGGAGGCAGTAAGTCCAACCGTTACCTTCATGGAATGGCGCACCGTTTCTCGCACACGCTTGAAATTCCCCGCTCCGTAATTATAGCTGATGATAGGTTGAACGCCTTGCGTAAATCCTTGTACAGGCACCGTCAGCAATTGCATGATGCTTTGCATGATCGTCATGGAACCTACGTAAAGATCTCCGCCATACTTCAGCAGCCCTGTGTTAAAAACAATCACGATTGCACTTTCCGTCGCCTGCATGATGAATGGCGAAATCCCCAAGGACACGATTCTCTTTAGCAGTCCGAACTTCAGACCCATGTTCTTCTTGCGGATCCGGATAAGCGAATGCTCGGAAGTCAGGAATTGGAGGACATAGAGCGCGCTCAGAGTTTGGGAAATGACCGTAGCGATCGCTGCCCCTTTGACACCCATACCAAAGACGAAAATAAAAATCGGATCCAGGATGATATTGGCGACAGCCCCGATCAACACTGAAAACATGGCATTTTTAGTTTTACCTTGACTTGTGATGAAGAGATTCAAACCCAGTGCATATTGCACAAAAATCGTTCCCATTATATAGATTGTTGTATAGTCATTCGCATAGTTGAAGGTGACGTCACTGGCACCGAATAAATATAATAATGGCTCCTTAATCCAGGTAAAAACGATAGTCAGAACGACTGCCATCAGCGTCAGCATCGAAAAAGCATTGCCGAGAATTTTTTCAGCTTCATCTTTGTCGTTTTTCCCTAACGCAATGGCCGCCAAAGGAGCTCCTCCACCTCCGGCAAAGCTGCTGAAAGCAGATATGATCAGCACAAGCGGGGCGCTGATTCCTAATCCGGTTAACGCAACAGCCCCAATCTCCGGGATATGGCCAATATACATCCTATCCACAATGTTATAGAGGATATTGATTACTTGGGCAATGATGCTCGGCACGGCCAGCTCCCTCATCAGTTTAGGGATTTTCTCCGTCCCCATCCGGGATCCTTTCAATTCTTGCATGATCACTCCTCCTTTTTCCGTTCCACATTGGCAATCATTTTTTCAAGAGCCCATTCAAACTGTGCGAACTGTTCCTGACTGATCCCTTCCGTCATCGATGCGATAAACTGTTTTCGGCGATTCCGCAATCGCTCCGCTATCGGCTTTGCCTGATCAGTCAAGACAAGATGAATGTAACGACGATCTGTCTCGTCCACCCTTGTCTCCAGGAAACCTTTCGCAACAAGCGAATCGACCGATCTGGCAATCAAAGACTTTGATAATCCCAGAGAATCTGCTATTTCTTTGGATGTGTCCATTTCGTTATTTGACAAGAAGGTGATCAGATCCAACTCATTCGGAGAAAAATCCGAATCAGACATCTCTGTCTTCACTTCTGCCCGGTACATTTTCGACAGCTTGGACAAGCTGATCAGCAGGTTTTTCTTTTCTTTCATAAATTGCGCGCCTCCATGCATTCAAACTGAAACCATTTTACCGCTAAATGGTTCACTTGTATACCACATGGCCATCGATCATTCCCACAAATGGTCCGTCAGTCTTCCAAATCAAAAAAACTACATCAACAAGAACTCCCAAAGAGCCTTATTGATGCAGGTGTTTTTTTATGACACCCCTCGCGATGTCAGTAAATGATAAATTTCGAATCTTGCAATCCCAATCCACCGTGCGCGGTTCGACTAGTTTGAACCCTTCCTGACATCAACGTTTCTCCAAAGCGATCTCCACTTCTTCCACTGTCAGTAAGTTTTCTGGGATGCCCAAAGCCTGCGCGATTTTCATGGCTTGGGGTTGATCCAGATAGGCTTGCTGCAGGAGGTCTTTTTTGCTGAAGACTTCCCTTGCATCGCCTTCGAGCAGCAGTTGCCCTTGGCTGAAGACGACGACGCGTTCAAAAACGGCAGCCGCAAAATCCATGTCATGCAGAATGCACAACACGGCTTTCCCTTCTGTCTGCAGGTTTTCAATCACTTTTTTGATGATCGCTTTCCCGGCCATGTCCTGCCCCATCGTGGGTTCATCGAAAATGACGATGGGCGTGTCCATCGCCAAAATCGAAGCCAACGCCACCATCTTTCTTTGCGCCAAATTAAGGTCGTACGGATTCACCTTCTCGACATCAACCAGCTCTACTTGCGCCAAAGCCGCACGGGAACTTGCTCTTGCCTCATCCAAGGAAAGTCCGATATTCAACGGACCGACCATCACTTCATCCAAAACCGTATTCTTGAAAATCTGATCATCCGGGTTCTGAAAAACCAGACCGATCTTTTTGGATATCTGGGCAACCGTCAAATTTTTTAAATCGGTCCCGTCCAGCAGAATTCTGCCGGAATCGGGGCGCAAGAGTCCCTTCAGCAGTTTCACGAATGTCGTTTTCCCAGATCCGTTCTGCCCGATGATGGCAGTTTTGCGATCATCCAGAACCAGATCGATGCCTTTTATGACGAGTGTCGCTTTATCGTAGGCAAAATGCAGCTTCTCTATTTCCAGTTTATTCATGAGGGACACCTTCTTCCGCAAGCAAGCCTTTCAGCTCATCCAATTCCACAGGATAATGCCCATTGGCCTTCCGCTTGTTCAAATGGCGGGCGATCGCGGTCACGGCTGGCGGTTGCACTCCCAATGACGCCAAGTCCTCGCGTGAAAAAATGGCTTCGGGCGTATCATAAGCGATCAATTTGGCGTCATCCAAAAGCAGGACCCTGTCTGCGTACTGCGCGATTTTTTCCATCTTCTGCTCGGCCATGATGATTGTGATGCCTTCTTTCGTGAGGTTCTCCACCACTTTGAAGACCTCTTCCGACCCTTGCGGATCCAGTTGGGAAGTTGGTTCATCCAAAATCAGCACTTTCGGCTTCATCGCGACCACACCGGCGATCGCAACCCGCTGCATTTGTCCCCCGGAAAGATCGAACGGGTTCTTGTCCTTCACTTTGCGGATATCCAGTAAGTCCAAGCTTTCTTCAATCCGCTTGATGATTTCATCGCGCGGCAGTCCCATGTTCTCCAGACCAAAGGCGATTTCTTCATATACCGTAAAACGCGAGCCGGTGATCTGGGAAAATGGGTTTTCGAACACCAACCCGGCTGCTGCAGTGACCTCGCTCACATCCGTCGTGCGCACATCCAAACCGGCTATCATTACCGATCCGCCGTAGGCACCTTTGAAGAAGTGCGGCACCAGGCCGCTCAGCGCATAGCACAAAGTCGATTTTCCGGCGGTGTTCCTTCCGATCAGGCCGATGAATTCGCCCTCCTCGACCGAAAAACTGATGCCGTCCAACGCCAATTTCGTCGTGTCGGGATAGCGATATTTTAGATCTTTCACTTCTATGATGCTCATCCCATCAACCTCCAAACGATCAAACCGGCCAGAATCACCAGCAGCAGGATATTCAGCAAAGCACTGTAACGATAGGACTTCGCTTCATTCAGATAGGTTTTCGGAGTGTCCCTGTCGAAGCCGCGGACATCGAGCGCAATCGCTCTCTCCCGGGTATCGTTCAAGGCGTTCAGTATGACCGGTCCCAGTAACGGGAAGAATGCCTTTATCCGGACAAACAGGCTGCCCTCAGTCTCCATCCCGCGCGACCGTTGTGCATCCTGGATTTTTCCATACGTAGCCCTAAGCTGCGGGATGATCTGCAGGACCGACAGGATGACGTAACCGATTTTCGGCGACATGCCTTTCTGCTGCAGCCGTTCAACGAGTTCCGTCGGCGAAGTCGTCAGCACCAATACTCCAAAGGCGCTGACCATATTGATGACGCGCATGGTCAGACGAAAGGCGATAACCAGGCCCTCTTTGTAGAATTTTATCGGGCCCAATTCATACAGCAGCGTTTCATTGGCAGGATTGAAAAAACCCTGCACAATGACGATCGACAGAATCAATAAAAAACTGAGCGCAATCACCGGCATAATATTACGGAAAACTTTCCCCACCAACAAGATGCCAAAACTGGTCAGCATGACTGCCCCAACTTCCCACAGATTATCCAATATATAGGCCGCAGCGATGCTCACGACGACATAAAGCATCTTCGTCAACGGATCCAAACGATGGATCGGCGAGTTGCGCGGTACATACAAAGTCATTGCATCCATTCAAATCAGCCCCTATAATTCTTCTATCGCGCCATCCTTCAGGAAAGTGTTCGTAAGTTTCTTCGGTAAGCCCTTGAAGATAAAGTAACTGATGAGCACCGTCACTAGTTTGTCCGGCACGTCCACAACGATGCTGTCAAGGAAAGAAGCCAGCCATTGCGGTTGTCCATTCGAAATTAGCAAAGCGTAGAGGGCATCTCCCCAGACATTACCGGTCTGTCCGCCCCAAAAGAGGATGTTCAAAGGCGTCGAGACGGTAGCCGCAACCACACCGATGATCAAACCGGCCAACAGCACGGTCTTGATGTCCTTGAACCAGCCTTTAGCGGCAAACAGACCCGCCATCAAACCGATGACTGCGCTGGTAATCGCGTACACTGTCGAAATCGGATCAGCCGTCACGCCGTAGATGACGTTGTTGATGATCCCGGAAGCGGCACCGATTACCGGACCCGCCAACATACCGGACAATACCGTTCCGATCGAGTCCAACCAAAGCGGCAGACGCAAGACGCCCGCGATGTATTTGCCGAGGTAATTAATCCCGATTGCGATCGGGATCAATACGATGGAAGCCGTAGACAACTTGTAGCTCAGTTTGTTTTTTGTTTCTGCATTCATTTTATTCTCCTCCTTTTGCCTGATGCCATGCATGGAAAGCGGATAATGCCAGTTTGATTTGATTCTGTTCCCCTTGCTTGGTGGCCGCTTCTCCTGAAACGAATTGACGGACGCCTTCTTCCATCTCTTCATCCGGACCGACGACGACATTCAGCAGCGATGCGGTCTTCAATCCCCTCAGCCTCCCAACAACAAACAACGTGGCTGTCTCCATATCCGACCCGATGATGCCGTTGCCGCTCCAATAAGCAGTAAGTTGCGCTTCACGGGCGGTGTAGAAACTGTCGTGGCTGCGGACAATCCCAAAACGATGAGGGATCCGCTCTGTTTCCGCGATTGCCTTCAGATGGATCAACAAATCCAGATCGGCAACGGCGGGATATGCGGAATCGACATAAGCCTTGCTGGCGCCATCATCCCGGACCGCTGCCGTCGCGATGATCACATCGCCCAAATGCACTTCCGGATGCAAAGAGCCGCAGCTGCCGATCCGGATGATGCCTTCTATTCCGATCCTCGCCAACTCTTCGATAGCTATCGCTGTTGAGGGCCCGCCGATCCCAGAGGAAATGACTAGGACTTTTAGCCCTTGATAGGTCCCCAGAACACTCTTGTACTCGCGGTTGAACGCCAAATCGACAGCGTCCTCCAACAGTAATTTCGCTCTTTCAACGCGGGCGGGATCACCCGGCAACAGCGCATATTTCACATCCAGATCAGCTGGCAATTGAATGTGCGCCTGCAGTGTTTGTTCCATTTCTCCACCGTCCTTTGCGCAATGATTGACTCCGGAATAGCCCGACAAAACTTCAAGATACTGATACCCATTATGAGTTCAGTATAGCATAGAGCCCAACGTCTGGCACCGGATAACCCTTGATGGCAAGACCGTCTCCCCGGCGCACAAAAAGAAGCAGTCTCTTTTCTAATTAGAGCTGCTTCTTATGTTTTCTCTTAGTTGTTGCCCTTATTGGACGAACAGCGCCGCAATCGGGATCAACCCCACCATCATGACACCGGAAACGACCATCGCCAAGCTGCTCATGGCACCCTGCAGTTCGCTTGCTTTCAACGATTCAGCCGTCCCCATGGCATGGGAAGCCGCACCCAAGGCCAACCCTTTCGCGATCGGTTCTTCGATCCTGAAGATTCTGAAAATCAGGCCGGAAACCACCGTCCCGAAAATGCCGGCGAAGATGACCCCTGCCACTATGATGCCTGCGACCCCGCCGATCAATTCGGTCGTATCCAACGCGATGGCCATCGTGATCGAGCGCGCCAAGGTGGATAGTGTCGTGATTTCACTCATCCGAAGAATCAGAGCCAAGCCGATGATCGTGACCAGACCGCTGATCATCCCCGCCAAACAACTGATCAATACGACCCAGCTGTTCCCGCGCAAAATATTGAACTGTCGGTAGACCGGGACAGCCAGACATATCGTGGCTGGTGTCAGGAGGTCGGACAACACTTGCGCGCTTTTTTGAAAAACGGCAACTTCGACATCCAGGGCAAGAATCAAGACCATCACCAGGATCGTCCCGATCAGCAAAGGATTCATGAAGGCGTAAGAGTACTTTTTGTTCAGCTTCAAGCCGATCATGAAGGCGCCCAAGCTGATGAACAGCCCAAGATATTTTGTCGTCTCCAACAGATGATCAATCATTCCCTTCAGCCTCCTTTGCTTTCTTCCTTCTTATCAATCCTTGCGCCAAAAGCCCGGTCGTCGCCAAAATCACGATGGTGGAGCCGATGTTGACGGCAATCCAGCTGGCGAAATTTTCGGCGATTTGCCCGTAGGAAGTGATGAGCCCAGCCCCGCTCACGACGAACAGCGCAGGCATGATACCCAACAACAGATTGGCGGCACTTTCCACTTGTTTGAGCTTCAACACGCCCGTCATCAGCAACAGGAACAGCAGCGACATGCCATATATGCTGGCCGGAATTGGCAGCGGAATGAAGATGGCCAGCAATTCGCTTACGGCCGAAATAGCGATGATGACGGTAAATTGTTTTAAATAGTGCATGATGGAGCGGCTCCTTCCTTGTCCAAAGTAATCCAGAATTCTATTGCTTAATCATATCAGTCCAAACTGAATTGAAAAGATGCATTGTGACAAAAGTACAAATTAAGATGTCCTAGTTGCCCAAATCTTAAAGGGACAGCCGGACTGGACTTTCCTTAGCAAGCTGACTTTCTCATTATCCAGTATACCGACTTCCGTTCCGAAACTATATATCCCGCAACCCAAAATTCTGCTTTCCATGTCGGTTTTAACCTGTTACGCGATACATACGCAGTCCGAATGATGTATAATAAGCCGTGCAGTAAATGAACAAGGACAGAAAGAAGGCGGAAATAAATGAACTTAGAAAAATTGATTGAAAAAATTGAAGCGTTCAAAGCAAGCCATCCTGAAGGCACGTTTGAATTCTTCGTGCAGCCACAACGGGATTTGGATGATCTTTATGCCGAATTGCTGATACTGGATGTAACAACGGATGCAGATGGCAACGCTACAGCTCGCGCTGAGGAAGCCCTGATTACGTTGGAAAACCCGTCAAATGATGAATTGGCTATGCTTGAAGATATCGCTGAGTCCTTAAAACAATATCTATAGAAAAAACTCCCTGAAGGGCCTGCAAAAAATGCAGGACTCCTTCGGGGAGTTTCTTTGTCTTCAATCAATTATTCGGCTATTACTGCTGCAGGTACTGCTTCAGCGGAAGCAAACGTTCCAATCGGCAGGTGGTCGTTCAGCAGTTCAGCTTCCGGATCCAACGCTGCCTTCTGTTTCACGCCGGTTGTCCAGTAAAGTGCCATAATCGCTACGGTTGCGACCAGACCGACCAAGTAAGTGGCTGTCTGCAATCCCATCCGGAATCCGATCGGCTCGCTCAGGATATAGACGACACAGGCATAAAGCATGAATGTTGCAGGCAATAAGGTAACCAGGTAATTTTTGTTTTTAAGATATAGATAACGCGTCGACATCAGCAAAGCGATGACGGCTGTAACTTGGTTCGCCCAGTTGAAGTATCTCCAGATCAGGTTGAAATCCACTTTAGTAAGGAAGAACGAGATGACAAACAACGGGATCGTCATCATCAGGATTTTTTTCATTGAATCCTGTTTGATGTTCATGTAGTCAGCCAAGATTGTCCGCAGACTTCTGAATGCTGAAAGTCCTGAAGAGATCGGCAAGACGATGACGCCGATGATGGCGACCGTTCCGAAGACATTACCCAACAACATAGTGGAAACTTGGTTAACGACAGCTGACGGCGTGCCGGCATCGATCATTTGGCTCAATGTTTGGCCATCGAACAAGGCCATGGAAGCTCCAGCCCAGATCATGGCGATGACGCCCTCAGCAATCATCATGCCGTAGAAAAGGAAACGCCCTTCCCGTTCGTTCGTCGACGTCCTAGAAACCATCGGCGCTTGGGTTGCATGGAAACCGGAAATGGCCCCACAGGAAATCGTAAAGAAGATTGCCGGGAAAATCGGTGTGCCTTTCGGATGGAAATTCTGCATAGTGCCCATCGTCAATTCGGGCAGGTTATGGCCACCCGTCAGCAAGCTGATGCCGATGGCGATTGTGCTGATGATCAGGATCGCGCCGAACCAAGGGTAGACTTTTCCCATCGCCTTGTCGATCGGCAGGATGGTGGAGATGAGATAGTAAGCAAAGATCAAAAACGTAATGATGCCAATCGTCATCCAATCAGGTGTGATGCTGGCAATCAGATTGGCCGGCGAAATAACAAAGACTGTAGCCACCAACATCAGCAGCAACATGGCGAAGATGTTGACGACGTGCTTGACCGGTTTGCCCAGATATTTGCTGGCCAACTCCGGCAAGTGGGCGCCGTCGTTCCGCAAGGAAATCATCCCGACCATGTAATCGTGGACAGCTCCTCCGAAGATGCAGCCGACGATGATCCAGATGTAGGCGACCGGACCGTAAAGCGCTCCCATAATCGGTCCGAAAATAGGACCCGTTCCGGCAATATTCAACAATTCAATGATGGCATTTTTTGATTTTGACATCGGGACAAAATCATATCCGTCCTTCAGTGCTTCAGCGGGGGTCGTTCTTTCCGGATCGATGGAAAAGTTCTTTTCGATGTAGCGCCCATAAGTAAAGTAACCTAGAATCAGTAAGGCGATTCCTCCAAGTAAAGTAAGCATCTTTTTTCCTCCTTCAATATAAATGTGCGGCCAACACGTTTTTTCTATGCCCTTACTTTACTGGAGAAAAAGAAACTTTTGGGTCATTTGCGCCCGAAGCGACAAAACTGCAGGCTGAGTTGCACGCCTGCAGTCCTGAAATTCATTTACTTTTTGATCAGATACCTACTTTTTCCTTAAATTCCTTCATATAAGAACGGCTGACGGGTATCTTCAAGCCGTTGCTCATCGTCAGTTGGAATGTATGGTTGAACCATGGCTGGATTTCCTTTATTTCCTTCAGATTGATGAGGAAGGCGCGATGAACCCTCAGGAAAGGATGCCCATCGATTTTTTTCTCGAGCGCACTGAGCGGTTCATGAATGATGTAGGTCATATTTTTCGTATAGATGGTCGTTTCGCCGTTCTCGACTCCGATGGCGATGATTTCCGGGACCTGCAGCATATAGATACGTTCATCCATCTGGATGGGCAGCACCTGCAATCCAGTATCCCTCTGCTTCGGTGTTTCCGGCTCTCCGATTTGTTGCTTGCGGTACTGTCCGTAGGCTTTTTTGACCGCTTGCTGGATCCGCTCCAGCTCAAAAGGCTTCAGGACGTAATCGGTCGCATTCAGCTCAAACGCTTTGACGGCATAGTCGTCATATGCCGTAGCAAAAATGATCATCGGCGGTTTCTTCAGTTTATTGATTTTGCCAGCCAACGATAGGCCGCTCTCATTCGTCAGGTGTATGTCCAAAAAGATCAGATCCACAGGGGCCTCAAGCATCTCTCCCAGCGCTTCTTCGATCGAATCCGCTTGGGCGATGGCGCTCACGCCTTCGCATTGCCCTAGCAAGTAAGCCAGTTCATCCCTTGCCAATGGTTCGTCATCCACAATCAATACCCGCATACTCATCCCTGCCTTTCTTGATAAGGTACCGTGCAATAGACGGTCGTTCCTGTTGGTGAAGATACGAAATGCAATTTTGCCGATTCGCCGAACAGACTGACCAACCGTTTATTCAGGTTCTCCAATGCCGAGCCGGTGCCTTCCTGCGATGGCACGGCTTCTTTGCCTAATTTCTCTAAGTGATTGGAGTCGATGCCTTCGCCGTTGTCCCGGACGGAAATGAACACCCCATCGGAACTGCTTCTCACGTCGATCCACACCCGATTGTCGGTTTTCCGGCTGCCGAAAGCATGCTTGAATGCATTCTCCAGCAGAATCTGGATCAGGAAAGGCGGCAACAACACTTCCTCCAAGCCTTCCTCGACGGAAATGTCGACTTGGTAGCGATCAGGGAAACGGGCCTGCTCCAACGAACGGTAGGCTTCCACCTGCGTCAGTTCCTTCATCAACGGAATCAAGTTGGTGCGGGCGCCCTGGAGATTGGCCCGGAAAAAGTTGCTGAGTTGGATCAGCAGCCTGCGCGCCTGTTCGCTGTCGACACGGATCAATGCCGAAACGGTGTTGATGGCGTTGAAGAAGAAATGCGGATTCACTTGCGCCTGCAAGGATTTGATTTCGGCATCCTGCAGCAGCTTGCTCTGCAGTTCGATTTCCCCAAATTCGATCTGGCTGGAGAAGATGTTTCCGAGTCCCTCCGCCAACTGCCTTTCGACAAAGGTGAGCTTCGTGGCATCCGTGAAATACAGCTTCAAAGTGCCGACCGTTTTCCCTTGCGCTTTCAGCGGGATGACGAGCGCCGCTTGTAAGGGACAGCCCGGATGGTTGCAGCCGATTTCGTCATGGGAATGAACTTCCCTGATTTCACCTGTCCGCAGCACTTCTTTTGATAATTCTGTCAATATTTCGTTCGAGGCGATGTGGTGGTCGCTGGCTGCGCCGACATAGGCCAAAATCCGATCGGTGTTCGTGATGCTTACGGCGGATACCTTCATCAATTGTTGGATGATTTTTGCCGCTTCCGTGCAAGAGGCTTCGTTCATGCCGGAACGGAAATATGGCATCGTTCGGTTCGCCAATTGGAGCACATCATGCGTCTGCACCGCTTTCGTCTGTTCGACTTGGCGCAGCGTGGAGCCGATGATGGAAAGGAAAATGCCGGTCCCCATGCTGTTGACGAGGATCATCGGAAACGCAATGAACGTCACCAGATCCCAAGCTGCCTGAAGATCGCGGCTCAACACCAGAATGCTGAGCATCTGGACTCCTTCCGTCACGGCTCCAATCATAAAGCCTTCCTTTATCGTCGGATAGGTATTTTTGCGCATCGTTTTGGCACCGTACAGACCGGAAATGAGGCCGATCAAGATGGAAGAAATCACATAAATATAGGCCTCTTCCCCGCCTTGGAAGAAACGGATGATGCCCGAGATGATGCCGACGGATGTGCCGACCAACGGCCCGCCGATCAGACCGGCGACGCCGATCGTGAGCACCCGCGTGTTCGCCAAGGACGCTCCTTCCGAAAGTTTCATCAGTACCTGGTCGGATACGATGCGGTCCTGACTGATCTCAACGCCTGTATAGTTTGAGATGACCGCGAATATTCCGAATACGACAATCAGCGCCACTTTGGTGCTCAAGCGTTGACGTTCGCCCAATTTGTCCCTGAAATAGTGGGTATTCATCAAAAGGTAGGCCAATATGATGATCAGCCCGACCCGCTCCAATATCAAAATGAATAGATTAAACATGGCCGCTCCTTTCCGGAAAATGATTATCTTTAGTTTACACCAGAAGTAACTAATTTGTGCACAAAAAACGATAGCCCAAGCTTTGCGCTTCAGGCTATCGTTCCTTTATCAAGCTATCAGAAGTTATCCGCAATCCGCTGGAATTGGTGATGCAGCTCGTCCATCACCACGAAGCGGGCTTCGCGGATCATCTCTTTGCCTTCGACGAACAGCAACAAAGCCGGAACGGTGAAGACAGTGAATTCGCCCGCGACTTCCGGGATGTCATCGGCGTTCGCCTGGATTGCTTTGATTGCCGGGAATTCTTCCAACATCTCTTGCACTTGCGGTTGGACCGCGTGGCAGACGCCGCAGTTCGTCCTGGAAATGTATACGAACGCCAATTTGTTTTCAGCGATGAAGTGACGGATTTCTTCTATTGAAGTTGCTTGTTGAAAATTATTTGGATAAAACACAGGATGACCTTCTTCCACTTTCATTTTTTGCCATTATAGCACGCGAATCGGAATAAGTCCGTTTTGCGGATTTTGCAGCACTGACCTAAAGTCTCTTTGTGATTCCGTCACCCTTCTTATTTGAACTTGCCCTATGAAAACGTTATACTGAAAACAAAAAAGGTGGTTTTTCAGATGATGTTCGAACTCAGGATTACGCTCTTGGATGTCGGCATACCGGTATGGCGGGATATACAATTGGATGACGACACTACTTTCTCCGATCTGCATTTCATTCTCCAAAGTGCATTCAATTGGTCCGATCTGCATCCGCATACTTTCAGGTTTGCCACGCCGCATAAAGAAACGTTGGGTGAGTCCGATCGCTTGCGGGACCACATTCAAGGAAAAGACGATAAAATCATTTACACGTACAATATGGAAGAGAACTGGGAGCATGAAATCGTCCTGCAAAAAGCATTCGAAGCGAAGGCGGACGTGCTCTATCCTCGTTGCGTGCGCGCCGAGAATCTGGCGCCTGAGGAAGATCATACCCGTCTGGACATCACGGACGGCACACTCGACCTTGCGTATAAAGATTCCGGGGAAATCGCGAAAGCGATCAATGAGGAATTGGCCTACCTGAACGTCAGCGGCCTAGGCGAAGGTTTGCCGGGGCTCGATGAAGATGAATGGATCGCCCTCGATGATGACGAAGATGAATGGGAAGATGACGGCGGCCATCTGTGAAAAGCAAAAAAAGCATCCCCTGCGCTCATATTCGAGTGCAGGGGATGCTTTTTTTATGTTTATTAAGCTGTTTCTGTGATCGATTTTGTTGCTGTTTTTTTCTTGTAAACAAGATCCAGGATCAGACCTGCAGCCGCAACCACGATAGCGACATAGAAAGCTTTGGTGAAGTCACCGTTGTTCGCAGCAGCGATTCCTGCTGTTACTTTAGGCGCTACGAAAGCGGATGTCGAGTAACCGATGAACACGATACCGTAGTTGACGCCTTGGAATTTCGGTCCGAAGTTATCCATGACCAATGAAGGGAACACTCCCATCACACCGCCGAAGCATAAGCCCAAACCAACGATCCCTATTGTAAAGCCGAACATGGATTTGACGAAAATAAGGATCAAGAAAGTAAGAATGATGACACTATACATGATGCTGATAGTCGTTGGCTGACCCAATTTATCGGAAACAGCGCCCCAGATAACGCGACCCATTGTATTGCTGAGAGAATACACGCTGACATATACGGCTGCCGCTGCTGCGGATAGGCCGAACATCGATTGTCCGATCGGCGAAGCATTTGAAGCGATCATCAAGCCTGAGAAAGCACCCATGGCGAACATCAGGATGATCATATAGAATTTTGGATCCTGCAGCATTTCTTTCCAGTTCTTGTTTACGACCGGTTTATTCGCTGCTGCAGTAGCCGCTGCGTTCATGTTTTTAGGCATGTAATCTTTCGGAGCAACCTTGATGAAGAGGCTGCAAGTGAAGCTGATGATGGCATAGGCGATACCCATCCGCACGAAAGTGTCGGCAACACCAATACTTTGGATCAGTTGGTTCGCGATTGGAGCTGCGATGATGGCAGCTCCGCCCATACCTGCTGTGATCAATCCGGAAGCCAAACCTTTTTTATCCGGGAAGAAACGGATTGTGTTGCTTAGGCAGCCTGAGTAAGCGAAGCCTTGTCCGAAACCGGCCATCAAACCATAATACACGTACAATTCAGTCAAAGTTGTAGCTGTACCCGCCAAAGCAAAACCGACACCGAACAATACCGCTCCGGCCATCGTGCTCCATTTCGACCAACCTTTGTCGGTCAAGAAGCCGCCCAAGATCATCGGAATCGGCCCTAAAGCCGCGTTGATCGCGAAGGCTACCATGACCTCAGCCATTGTCCAACCTCTTGCGGCAGACAACGGTCCTGCCAATACGCTGAAAGCATAAACCGCACCCGTACACATCAAGATACCCATAGAGCTGACCAAGACAGCCCAGCGATTAATTTCCTTTTTCATCAACAACACTCCCTTATTTTACATTCGCCATGACGATGTTTTTTAGTTCTCCCCAATTTTCGCGGAACATGCCTTCGTTCATTACTTTCAGATTTTCGGCAATGACCGGTTTGAAGCCCATTTGTCCCAAAATATCTTTTTCCAGATCGACGCCAGGCGCGATTTCGATCAGGCGCAACTTGCCTTTCTCGAGGTCGAATACCGCACGTTCGGTTACGTACAATACTTCCTGTTCCACTTCGGACGCGTATTCACCGCTGAAAGTGACTTGTTCGACTTCAGCTACGAATTTCTTCGCTTTGCCTTCCTGAATGATCGTCAAACGGCCATCTTTGACCTCCTGTTGCAAACCGCCGGCAGTAAAGGTTCCTGCGAACACCAATTTTTTGGCAGCTTGGGAAATATTGATGAATCCGCCGCAACCCGCTACACGATTGCCGAACTTGGATACGTTCACGTTTCCGAAGGCATCGGTCTGAGCAAGCCCCAACACGGATAAGTCCAATCCGCCGCCATCGTAGAAGTCGAATTGCGCATGGTGATCCATGATCGCTTCGCTGTTGAAGGCATGTCCGAAGTCCCGCAATCCTGCCGGGACGCCGCCGATCGATCCGGCTTCGGTCGTCAACACCAATTGATCGCTGATGCCTTCTTCCGCACCGACTGTCGCGACATTGACTGGAATTCCTACGCCAAGATTCAGGACAGCTGAAGGAACCAACTCCATCGCTGCACGGCGGGCGATTACTTTACGGGCATCCAACGGAAGTGCCGTTACAGCATCCAATGGTACTTTTGTATCGCCGGAGAAAGCCGGATTGTACTCAGTGTTTTCTGTCTGGAATTGATTGCCTGGTTGTGCCACGACAATGTAGTCGACCATGATGCCTGGTACTTTTACGTCTTTAGGATGCAGTGTGCCTGCTGCCGCCAAGGTTTCCACCTGAGCGATCACGATACCGCCTGAGTTTTTGACAGCCTGTGCGACCGGCAACACTTCCATGTGCAAACCTTCTTTTCCAAGCGTCAAGTTGCCTTTTTCATCGGCTACCGTTCCGCGGATCAGGCCGACATTGATCGGGAAAGTCGGGTAGAATAACCATTCTTCATTTTCAATTTCAACCACTTTGACGATGTCTTCGGTCGTGCGCGGGGAAAGCTTGCCGCCTTCCAGACGCGGATCAACGAAGGTACGCATGCCGACTTTAGTGAACAAGCCCGGACGTTTTGCGGCGATTTCACGGTACAGTTGGGTGATGACCCCTTGCGGAAGGTTGTAGGCTTCGCATTTGTTTTCGACGATCAGGTCGCTGAGTTGCGGAGAAGCGCTGACGATGCCGCCGATCCAACGTTTGATCAGACCTTCGTGCGCCAAGTGGCTCATCCCTTTTGTGCGGCGATCCCCCACAGCGCTCGCGTGGATGACTGTCAGGTTGTTCGGATGTCCTTCCGCTTTAAAGCGGTCTTCGATGGAAATCGCCATTTCTTCGTTCACACATGCCAGACCGAATCCGGTCAATGCCACTGTGCTGTTGTCTTTGATCAATTTTGCCGCTTCCGCAGCTGTGATTACTTTTGTCATAAGTGTACCCTCCTATTTGCTCGTTCATTCACATAAGTAAGTAAGAAAAAAGCTCAGCCTTGATCTGAGCTTTTCAGTTTTGATTAATAAGCGATCTTCAATGAGCCTGCGATTGCTTCAGCATCCTTGAACAATGTTTCGATGATTTCTTTGGCAGGACGGATAGTGCGGACCATACCGGTGATTTGGCCGGCCATGACCGATCCGTTCTCTACATCGCCTTCGAATACAGCTTTGCTCAATGAGCCCAACGCCAACTCTTCCAATTCATCACGGGATGCATTGTTGTTTTCCAGTTCTTGGAATTTCGTAAGCATCTTGTTTTTGATGGAACGGACAGGTGCTCCGTTGCGGCGGCCTGTAACGATCGTAGCTGTATCATCAGCATCAAGTACCGCCTGTTTGAACGTAGCCGGAACCGGGCATTCTTCAGCGGACAAGAACAGTGTTCCTACTTGGATCCCTTGAGCACCCATCGCGTACATCGCAACGACTCCGCGGCCGTCACCAACTCCGCCGGCTCCCAATACGGGGATGTTGACCGCGCTGACTACTTGCGGCACTAAGCACATGGTTGTTGTTTCGCCGACGTGTCCGCCCGCTTCGGTTCCTTCAGCTACGATTGCATCCGCGCCCAAGGCTTCCATTTTTTGTGCATGTTTCACGGAAGCTACTACTGGAATCACTTTGATGCCCGCTTCTTTGAATTTCGGCATGAATGGTTTCGGTGTGCCCGCTCCTGTTGTCACGACTTTGACGCCTTCTTCGATCACGACATCAACCAATTCCGGGCAATTGCGCATCATCAGCATCAAGTTGACGGCAAAAGGTTTGTCCGTCATCGTTTTGCATTTTTGGATCTCTGCACGCAATTGATCTGCTGTCATCCCGCCTGAAGCGATGATGCCAAGCCCGCCTGCATTTGAAACGGCAGAAGCGATCTCAGCCGTTGCGATCCGTGCCATCGCTCCTTGAAAAATAGGATATTCTATTCCTAGCATTTCGCATAATGTTGTCATTTTGTTTTTCCTTCTTCCTTGAATTGTGAGTGATGAGTCTGCAGGCTCGGCTGAAATTGCCGTTCCGCTTGCTCACCTTTTCTCTTGATAGTTGCATTATAGAATTGATCCGATTATTTGTGAAATAGTAATCTTCACCGGTTTATCATAACTGTTTGGTTATACGAAATAATCTGATACGGAATATAAAGCTCGTCTTTAGTGAGTTTGCGAACAAATATAATACACCTCTTTTTTAATGGGGCGTTCTTCGCCCATATCTTTTTTGTTCTGAATAGATATCACAATCATAACTCTTCTGTTATAATTGTGATTATTTTATCTTTCACAATCGAAAATGAGGTACAATAACGCTTGCAATTCTTAATCATTTTCCCGTATAACATCAGTAGAACATCGCGATCGAAAGGATGACTAAAAAAATGATGCAACAGACCACTATCATTGCCTACCTGGATGCCATCGTCAGTGAAGGGACCTTCACGCAGGCGGCAAAGTCTCTATATATTTCCCAACCTTACCTCAGCAAAACCATTACGAAACTGGAAGAGGAGCTGCAAACCCAGTTGGTCGAACGCAACCGGACGCCGATGGAATTGACCTATGCCGGCGAACGGTTCCTGACGCACATGAAAAAGATGCAGAACCAGTACGAAGATATGGTCAACGAATTGACCCTGATCACAAAGCTGAAGTACGGCCGGATCCGCATCGGTGTCCATCCGATCATGGGGTCTTTCCTGCTTCCCTTGATCCTGCCGAAATTCCATGAAAAATATCCCGGCATCGTCCTGAAGATCATGGAACAGGATGCCAAAACGACGGAAATGGACCTGCTGGAAAACAAAGTCGATCTCTACTTGGGCATGATGCCGATCCATAATGAACAACTTTCCTACACCGTGCTTGCGGAAGATAAATGGTGCGTCATCGTTCCGGACACGAGCCCACTGTATCAACACGGTTTGAAGGAGATAGAAAAATTCCCTTATCCTTTGAATCTGCTGAAGAACGAAAAGTATGTGCTGACCACTTCCCAATCCGGGATCCGCAAACAGGCAAACGAATTCCTCAAGCATCTGGACATCAAAGCGGATGTCGTCATGGAATCGCAGAACATTTCAACCGCAGCAGCGCTTGCGAGAAAAGGGATGGGGCTGACTTTTCTGCCGAAGAGTGCGCTAAACAACAGCGAATTGATGGATAGCTACAATATTTTTTATATCGAAACCAGCATCGTCCGCACCCGTTATTTCATTGCCTACAGCAAAGAAAAGACCCTTTCCTCAGTCGACTTGGCCATGATCGATATGGCGAAAGATCTGATGAAAGCCTACAGCGATTCCATTTGAAAATTAGCATCTGCATAAAATAGTGGCTCCGCTTATTCCATTCGGAACCATATCATTTGGCCTTCGGCAGCAGAAGTTGTATCATCAAAGTGAGCAAAGATGCTCCTTAAACTTTGCGTACAAGAACGGACAACTTACCCATAGGAGGGGTTATGATGGATAAACTACCAAAAGATGAACACGATTCTATCGATGCCACTTGGTTAACGGAAGAACCCTATCTGGATATCATTCCCGAAGATCCCCCTCAAGAAACCGAAATCCTTTACTGCCAATGCAAGAAGCCATCAAGCGTGTATCAGGAAAGCAACGATCTGGGCCACTGGCTGAAGTGCGGAGACTGCAATCGCGTCATCGAAGGTTCGTTTGAAGCAGCAAAGCCTTATTAATCCAATCGAAAAAAACAAAAAGGAGCAAGCGAGTGCGTCATTCCGCATTTACTTGTTCCTTTTTGCATCCTAATAAAAAAAACACCAGAGACTAGTCTGGTGTTCCAACGTTTGCTGTTTTCAATCCTTTGATATCCAAAAACTTTTGGCAGAGTTTATCCAATTCTTCTTCCATCACAACGCTCGTCTCAGGTGAATAGCTGAGCATTTTTGCCGGATTGGATACTAGATCCAGAACGGAATCAGGAACTACCTTATCGCCTTCGACATGGACAGCGATTTGTGGGTAGTAGTTCGTTGTTCCGCAGCATGCTGAGACAAGATAGGCGATTTCGTAATGCTCGTTGCCCTTGTCGCGGATGCGGAAATAGCCATCGCCGATGAATTCCTTTTCCGGCCCGAAATTAGCCAATATCAGATCCAAATCCTTCTTTTCCATTGAGAAAACCCCTTTTCTTCATGAATCAAACAGACGATCATTTGCTTTAAATAACGTGAACACAGGCTTGTCCTTCAACGCTTGCCCGCACTTTTCCTTCAATGATAGTATACCACTCCCAGGCTGTTTTGGACATCCATCGATTAATGGATGTCAGCTCTTTTTCCGTTTTGTTATTTGAAAAACTAAATTCCAGTTGAGTGGTTCAAAATACGGAATTAACTTCTGCAAAGCCAGGAGTGGAATTCACTCCTGCAAACAGCCTATAATTCTAGGTGGATAATGTTTTGCTTCCTC
>MUZD01000032.1 GCA_002155105.1 Sedimentibacter sp. SX930
GATTAAGGCGATGAATTCCACAAAAAGCTTCCCATTCAGGGACAATTCGGATGAAACTTGCATTCTTCTGAAGTTGAGGCGCTCTTTTAAATTGCCGAAGGCTTTTTCAACAACATCCTTGCTGCGATAAAGAGACAACGCTTCAAACGGATCATTGACCTCATTAGAAAGCAAGGCGAAGTAACCATAATTTCTAACCGCATTGCGCATCGCCACTTCTTTAGGCGTGATTTTCTTCCCTCGTTTAGGTGTCTCAGTAACTTCGAAGTACTTATCATAATCTTTCATACGATAATCTTTTAGTGTATTTTCCTTCAGATCTTGGTGAAGGGCTGTCAGATAGTCGTTCATGTCTACCTGATCTTTAATCGCTTTTTCAGGATTGTAGAACAGATGCAGATACGCGCGCTTTTCCAATTTTATCACATCACCTTTATACGGACGTTCCTGTTCGTATTCCCAGTTTATTGTGCGACATACAC
>MUZD01000002.1 GCA_002155105.1 Sedimentibacter sp. SX930
CCTGCCTGTCACGCAGGAGATCGCGGGTTCAAATCCCGTCGGAGCCGCCATGCGGGTGTAGTTTAGTGGTAAAACCCCAGCCTTCCAAGCTGATGTCGGGAGTTCGATTCTCCTCACCCGCTTTTTTTAAGAAGGGCCTATAGCTCAGCTGGTTAGAGCGCACGCCTGATAAGCGTGAGGTCGATGGTTCGAGTCCATTTAGGCCCATTGATAAAGCAACAATATTAACAGAAAATTTCTTGTTATGGGGAAGTACTCAAGTGGCTGAAGAGGCGCCCCTGCTAAGGGTGTAGGTCGTTAACGCGGCGCGAGGGTTCAAATCCCTCCTTCTCCGTAGCTTTATCAAAAAAATAAAAAAACATGGTCCGTTGGTCAAGCGGTTAAGACACCGCCCTTTCACGGCGGTAACACGGGTTCGATTCCCGTACGGATCATTGTCATGACCCTTAGGTCATAATAAAATTATCGCGGGGTGGAGCAGTTGGCAGCTCGCCGGGCTCATAACCCGGAGGTCACAGGTTCAAGTCCTGTCCCCGCAATTGATTCTGATTTCAGTTGAATGAGGATCTGCTATTGCGAATCCAATTCGCATCATGCGCTTTTGAAGGGCCTATAGCTCAGCTGGTTAGAGCGCACGCCTGATAAGCGTGAGGTCGATGGTTCGAGTCCATTTAGGCCCATTTGTACTATTTTTATGGTCCGTTGGTCAAGCGGTTAAGACACCGCCCTTTCACGGCGGTAACACGGGTTCGATTCCCGTACGGATCATCACTGCAAAGCACTCTTTTGAGTGCTTTTTTCTTATACGTAAACAGGCAGTTGCACCGGTCAATTCGACGGGTGCAGCTGCCTGTTTCTGTTAGACCAAAAATAGTAAGGAATAGCCCAGTGTGAAAAGAAAACTGTAGTTGGCCAGATATTGTTCAATTCTGAGTGTGCCTTGAAATCTTCTTTTGAATAAAGGAAAGACCAGTAGAGCGGACAATCCGAATACGCTGATGGCCCATAGCGAGCTGCTGAGATTCAATATTTGAAAGATTGCTGTCGCATAGGCAAGCAGGAAGGAAGTCATCTTCAAAGATTTTGAGTGTTTCATAAGCAGTTGTTGATAATAAGTCATTGGGCGATCGCTGCCCGCAGTATTCTTGACCTGAATTTGTATCAAACCAAAGATATGGAATAGGGCCAATGGAAGCAATTCGTATTGCAGCTGAAGTGGGATAAAGTTTGCCTGAGAAAAGAAGGATACAGATGAAAGAATCAGTATCTTAAAGAAAGGTCTCAGCAGTATTTCGTAAAAAGTATTTGACATACTGTACGGATAAAATTGTAAGATCGAATAAACAAAGTACAGCAAAAGAATGGCAACCAAGATCAGGTTCGATAAAGAGAAAATGATGGTCAATGTTCCGATCGAGAGAATCCCGAAAAATAAAATCATTTTATAGGGAAGTTTGGAGCCGGATTGTTCACTCTTTGAAAGGAGCCTTTCGAGGGCATGGGTAAACATCAGAAATAGATAAAGCATGAAAAGCAGCAAGAAGTTGGGTCCGTTGAAGGTCATTCCTCTCCATGCTCCGAAAAGAAGCAGCGTCAAAGGGGCTGTCAGCATCGCCAAAAAGGTGTGGGTCATCAGGTGCAGGAATTGTTTCTTGATTGTCAGCATAATCTCTTCCTTCTTTATTAATGGGTACAATTAGTGTGTCAACTCATACATATTGCGCAAATTCATCATAGGTTAACGTCATTGCGATGTCAAGCTGCTGACGGGGCAAAAGCGAACCGTAAAAGTCTCGATTCGTATTTTTGTGGGCATAATCCGTGACACAAAGATGAAATTCTCTTATTTTTTGTTGCTTTTTCGACGATGATAGCGTATATTAGGTATGTTGCTTTTCAGAGGCTAATTGCAATATCCCGATAGGATTCACAATATGTGAAGACGCCTTGTAACCAAAAAATGGGGGAATGAAAAATGGTAGAAAAAAGATTATTTACTTCAGAGTCAGTAACGGAAGGTCATCCGGATAAAATTGCTGATCAGATCAGCGATGCAATTTTGGATACACTGTTGGCTGCTGATCCAAATGCGCGTGTTGCTTGCGAAACGATTGTCACTACAGGACTGGTAGTTGTCTTTGGTGAGATCACGACAAGCGCATACGTAAACATCCAACAGATTGTCCGCGATACTGTAACTGAAATTGGTTATACACGTGGTAAATTTGGTTTTGATGCGGATAATTTAGCTGTGATGGTATCATTGGATGAACAATCCGACGATATCGCAATCGGCGTCAACGAATCATTGGAACGTAGAGAGCTGGTGACTACTGATTACAATGAAATCGGGGCAGGGGATCAAGGCTTGATGTTCGGTTTTGCGATCAACGAAACGGAAGAACTGATGCCTTTGCCTATTTCACTTAGTCATAAGTTAGCGAAACGTCTATCTGAAGTCCGTAAAGACGGTACTTTGGAATACTTAAGACCGGACGGAAAAACGCAAGTTACCGTGGAATACGATGAGAACGGCAAACCGAAACGTGTGGACACAATCGTTTTGAGCACGCAACATGATGAGAATGTCACGTTGGAACAATTGAAAAAAGATATTTTGGAGCATGTCATCCATGCGGTCATCGACGACTCATTATTGGATGCTGACACAAAATACTTCATCAATCCTACAGGACGCTTCGTTATCGGCGGACCTAAAGGTGATTCCGGTCTGACAGGAAGAAAAATCATCGTTGACACTTATGGTGGGTATGCGCGTCATGGTGGCGGTGCTTTCTCAGGTAAGGATGCTACAAAAGTTGACCGTTCTGCAAGTTATGCGGCCCGTTACATCGCGAAGAACATTGTTGCCGCTGGGTTAGCGACAAAATGCGAAATCCAATTGGCATATGCGATCGGCGTGGCTGAACCTGTATCGATTGCGATCGACACGTTCGGTACAGGCGAATATCCAGAAGCCACTTTGATAGAAGCGGTACGCAAAAACTTCAACTTGACACCAGCAGGCATCATTAAAATGTTGGATCTGCGTCGCCCGATCTTTAAAAAGACAGCGGCTTACGGACATTTTGGCCGTGAAGATGCTGACTTCACTTGGGAGAAGACGGATAAAACAGAAGCTTTGCTAGCATATGTCCAAGCTGACAAATAATAGTAAGTACAAAAAAACTGCAACTTGTTTGCAGTTTTTTTGTGCTTATATCCATTATATTTGTATTTCCGGAACGCTTTCCTTCAGAAATTTATGACTGGAATCCACTGGGTGCAACAACATGTTCCTCAACCTTATTCCTGATGCTGTGGATCCCTTGATAAGTATTGCGTCGTTCCAACTCATGATCGATTGCGTTCAGCACTTCCCACTTTTTGAGGCTCCACATCGGTCCGACAAGGGTGTCACGCGGAGCATCTCCCGTGATGCGGTGGATGACGATTTCTTGCGGAATGACTTCGAGCTGATCGCAGACAAGTTCAACATATTCGTCTTTCTCCAGCAACCGTAGCCTGCCTTGATGATAGTCCCGAAGCATTTTGGTGTTTTTCATCAAATGGAGCAAATGGATCTTGATGCCTTGAATATCCGAATCCAGGATGACGCGGTTGACGCTCTCCATCATCATCTCATGGGTTTCTCCCGGAAGCCCATTGATGAGGTGGGTACATACCGGTATATTATGCGCACGCAGTTCTTCGACTGCTTTAAGGTAGGTATCATAAGAATGAGCGCGGTTGATGATTTTGCTTGTTTCCTCATGGATGGTCTGAAGTCCCAATTCCACCCAAATATAATAGCGTTTGTTCAGTTCCGCCAAATACGCGATCGTTTCTGGTGGCAGGCAATCCGGACGCGTCGCGATCATGATGCCAACCACACCGTCTTCGTTGACGACCTGTTCATAGCGATGGCGCAGGATATCCACCGGGGCGTGCGTATTGGTGAAGTTCTGGAAGTAGGCGATATAGCTTTTCACATTCGGCCATTTTTTGTGCATCATGTCGATGCCTTTGCGTAATTGGACAGGCAGTGGATCGACTCGGTCTTGAGCGAAATCACCGGATCCTGATACGGTGCAGAAGGTGCAGCCGCCGTGTGCGACGGTGCCGTCGCGATTCGGGCAATCAAAACCGCCGTCGATGGCGACTTTGAATATCTTTTCACCAAAGTGTTGTTGCAGATGATAATTCCATGTATGGTAACGTTTATTTGTGTCACTGTATAAAAATTGATTTGTCAATACTTTCACCTCAACAACCATTTTATCATGATTTTTGTCCAGTCAGTAGACTATTTGACGGCTTGTGTTATATTTAAAGTTAATCCAAAGATGGAAAGGGCTTACTTTTAAGTGATGGAAAGGATTGTTACAGAATTATTTCAATTGTTAAATATTAAATATGGTTATGATAGCCATTCAAAAATTTGGGAAAGAAACATATAATAGACATATTGGATGATTTTCTTAAAAGAAATTTAAATTATCTTCCATTATTTTTATAAATTCAGACGTTTTTCACTGCCAGATAGGCAGTATTTTTGATACAGGGAGTGGTATATTTTGGTGTTATCCAGAAATGAACGCATCAACCAAAAGAAAAAAGAACAACTGATCAATTCTTTTATCACCACGAATAAAAGACTGAAACGCAGCGTAGCGGTCTTGAGTACATCATTCTTTATGACAACTGTCGTGAAGCCAGTCCAACTGATTTTGGCAGCAGAGTCGACTACGCTTAGAACAACGGATACACAAGTATATTCCACTAATCCCTTTTTGAATCAGATCATCCCGTCAGCGACAGTGATCGCTGCGCAAAATGATCTTTACGCCTCCGTAATGATGGCCCAAGCCATTCTGGAAAGTGGCTGGGGCACAAGCACTTTATCGAAGGCTCCCAACTACAACCTGTTCGGCATTAAAGGGGAATACAACGGGGAGTCCATCAATATGGAAACCTTGGAAGACAGCGGTGGACAGAATTACTATCCCATCAACGCCGAATTCAGAAAATATCCTTCCTACGCTGAATCTTTGCAGGATTATGCTGCTGTTCTGGCAAACGGGACCAGCTGGAATCCGACGTATTATGCTGGTGCTTGGAAGAGCAATGCAGCTACTTATCAGGACGCCACGGCTTACCTGACCGGCCGCTATGCGACGGACACGGCTTACAGCACCAAACTGAACAGGATCATTGCGCAGTATGGCTTGGATCAATATGATAACTATCAACCCGTCGTTGAAGAAGAGGTTGAAGAACCGGATGCAGGCGATATCGATTTCGAAACACCGGCTGAAACGCCTGAGCTGCCGACTGTGGAGCTTCCAGAGAATACAGACGAAGATACTGCAGAACAAGAGACACCCGCTGAACCTACAGAGGATACCGAAGAAGCTGAAACACCGACAACGCCAGAAACGCCAGAAACTCCGGTTCAAGCGGGGGATGCTGTCCATGTTGTCCAATCCGGTGACACGCTATACGCTGTCGCTAAAAAATATGGTATTTCGTTAGTCGATTTGTTGACGTTGAATAAATTGAATTCCAATATGATCTATGTGGGTGACCGTCTGGTGCTGCCTGACAGTGTCGTAGTCGAGGAAGAGACACCTGCAGAAGAAGTGGAAGAAGAAACAACTGCACCATCTACGCCAACCGAAACGCCGTCAAACACGACAACTACGTCCTATACGGTAGTCGCTGGCGATACACTATACAAAATCGCTAACGCAAATGGCTTGACGACCAGTGAATTGAAGAGCTTGAATACGCTGACGAGCGATACCATTTACGTAGGCCAGAAGTTATTGTTGGGCAAAGCGACAACGACTACTCCGGATACGACTGAGAACGGATCAAACAGCAATACGGGGCAAACGGCTACCCAGTCTTACACGGTAAAATCGGGAGACACACTGTGGTCGATTGCGAACGCGAACAGCATGACCGTTGCCGCATTGAAGACCGCAAACAGTCTGACGTCCGATGCGATCTATCCGGGTCAACTTTTGAAAACTACCGGCACATTGACAGGCACTACAACGCCAACTACCGGAACGAATACGGGCACTACGGGAACCACGGTCACTGGAGCTTTCATCAAACCGGCCAGTGGATACATTTCATCTCCCTTCGGATACCGTACGTCTCCTATCAATGGTGCGTTGGAATTCCATCGTGGCATCGATCTTGCAGGCAGCGGCAATATTTCCGCGTCGCAAGCAGGTGTTGTGGAAGTCGCGACTTATCATTACAGCTACGGAAATTACGTCGTCATCAACCACGGCAAAATAAATGGCGTGACAATCAAAACATTGTATGCGCATATGCAATCCGGTCTTTCGGTATCCGTAGGACAGACCGTCAGCCAAGGTCAAAAAATCGGTGTGATGGGAACTACCGGCAGCTCGACAGGCGTCCATCTGCATTTTGAAGTGCAGGAAAACGGTACAGTCGTCAATCCGGTGAACTACATCAATGGCACCGCTAGTGTGACGCCTGGCGTGACAACACCAACAACTACGCCATCCACTGGCAGCAGTGTCGTCGTTGTGTCCGGAGATACTTTGTGGAAAATCGCGACCGCAAATGGTTTGACTGTATCAGAATTAAAAACGCTGAACAACCTGACTAGTGATGCAATTATGACGGGGCAAACACTGCTCTTGAAGAGTGCGGCTACGGTAACGCCAACCACACCGACAACCCCGACGGTGACGCCGGGAACAACAACCGGAAACGTAACGGTAGCATCGGGAGACACGCTTTGGAAAATCGCTAACGCCAATGGATTGAGTGTAGCTGAACTGAAGGCGCTGAACAAGCTGACGAGCGACGTCATCGTTCCAGGCCAAACGTTGTTGCTTAAACAAACTACGACAACGCCGAGTGTGACGCAACCGACTACTCCAGCAACACCAACTACGCCGTCGACAGCAAGTACGATCAAGGTAGCGTCAGGCGATACGCTTTGGAAAATCGCGAACGCCAACGGTTTGAGCGTAACGGCACTGAAAGCACTGAACAGTCTGACTTCTGATGTCATTGTGCCAGGGCAAGTATTAACGCTCAAGAGCACGACAGTCACTGCACCAACCGTAACCCAGCCGACGACAACAGCGCCGACAACGTCCACCACGACGAGCACGATCACCGTGGCGACCGGCGATACGCTCTGGAAAATCGCGAATGCAAACGGCCTGGCGGTAACTGAATTGAAGGCATTGAACAACCTGAGTTCCGATTATATTTATCCGGGTCAATCGTTAAAAGTGAAGGCCGCGGTAACGACCGGGAATACTTCTACAGTCGTAACGACGCCGGCTGTAACAACACCTTCTGTTCCGACTGCCACGAACAAAGTGTACACGGTCCAAAAAGGGGATACGCTCTATAAGATTGCCTCCGCAAATGGCGTTTCGGTTGCCGATTTGAAGACTTGGAACAGTCTGAGCACGGATATCATTTTTGTGAGCCAATCGCTGAAAGTGGCTGCAACGACAACTTCTGCACAGGCAACGGCACCAACAACTAGTGCGCCTGCAGAATCAGCCAATTCGTATACCGTCGTAAAAGGCGACACTTTGTACAGCATTGCCAAGAAAAATGGCGTTAGCTTAGCGGCTTTGATCGAAGCGAATGATATTACGTCCAACGTCATTTATGTCGGCCAAGTCATCACTTTCTAAGTCATCAGCCGAATGACTATTGCAGGTATCAAGTCTTGATGAAATGAGTTTTATTTGTTAAAATAGCAGATGAATCAATTCATAACTGAAACAGACATAGAGAAGGAATAGTAGAGAGCAGCTTTTTTGAAGAGAGTGCATGGGTGGTGAAAATGCACAAAGAGCCTTTTGAACTCGCCTTTGAGTTGTTCCGCCGAAAGCATCAGTAAGCGGGACCGCATCGCTGCGTTATAGGCATGATAAGGAATGCAAAGACATTCAATATAGGTGGTACCACGAAAAACTCGTCCTATAGGCAGAACCAGTGATGGGCGCTGCCTATAGGACTTTTTTTATGGCCAATGGCCTGTTTGGATGAATGAAAAGAAAAGGATGTTGCTGGAAATGGGTTATACGCATAAAACGATCGAGAAAAAATGGCAAAAATATTGGGCAGACAACCGCACCTTCAAAACGACCGAAGAGGGCGGGAAACCAAAATATTATGTATTGGATATGTTCCCTTACCCATCCGGCCAAGGCTTGCATGTAGGCCATCCGGAAGGCTACACGGCGACGGATATCGTTGCCCGCGCAAAACGCGCACAAGGTTTCAACGTATTGCATCCGATGGGTTGGGATGCTTTCGGATTGCCGGCTGAGCAATATGCATTGGATACCGGTAACGATCCGGCTGATTTTACCGAACTTAACATCAAAACTTTCAAGCGTCAGATCCAATCATTGGGATTCAGCTATGACTGGAGCCGCGAAATCAATACGACGGATCCAAGCTACTACAAATGGACGCAATGGATCTTCACAAAATTGTACGAACAAGGTTTGGCCTATGAGGCGGAAGTTTCCGTCAACTGGTGCCCGGCGCTTGGCACCGTGCTTGCCAATGAAGAAGTCGTCGACGGCGTCAGCGAACGTGGCGGCCATCCGGTCTACCGTAAACCGATGAGACAATGGATGCTGAAAATCACTGCTTATGCAGAACGCCTGCTGGATGATCTTGAATTGGTGGACTGGCCTGAAAGCATCAAAGAGATGCAACGCAACTGGATCGGACGTTCGGAAGGTTCGAACGTCACTTTCAAGATCAAAGATACGGATAAAGACTTCACGGTCTTCACGACCAGACCGGACACGTTGTACGGTGCTACCTATGCGGTTATGGCGCCTGAATTGCCATTGGTGAAGGAAATTATGTCCGGGCAACAAGCTGAAGCTGTTGAAGCTTACATCGATTCCATTTCACTGAAGAGCGATCTTGACCGTACGGAGCTTGCAAAAGAGAAGTCCGGTGTATTCACTGGCGCTTATGCGATCAATCCGGTGAACGGCAAAGAAATCCCGATCTGGATCGCCGATTATGTTTTGGCGACATACGGAACCGGCGCCATCATGGCTGTTCCTGCCCATGATACCCGCGACTATGAATTTGCCAAAAAATTCGAATTGGAAATCATCCCGGTCCTTGAAGGCGGAAACGTCGAAGAGGAAGCCTATACGGAAGATGGCTTGCACATCAACTCCGATTTCCTGAACGGTTTGGATAAAGCGACAGGGATCGCGAAAATGAACGAATGGCTGTCCGAAAACGGACTGGGCGAAAAAGTTATTTCCTATCGTCTGCGCGATTGGTTGTTCTCGAGACAGAGATATTGGGGCGAACCGATTCCAGTCATCCACTGGGAAGATGGCACATCGACAACGGTTCCTGAGAATGAACTGCCGTTGCTGTTGCCGAAGACCGATCAGGTGAAACCGAGCGGCACTGGGGAATCCCCGCTTGCCGTCATCGCTGAGTGGGTCAATGTTGTCGATCCTGTTACCGGCATGAAAGGCAGACGCGAAACCAACACAATGCCGCAATGGGCAGGCAGCTCATGGTACTTCCTGCGCTTCATGGATCCGCATAACCGCAACGACCTTGCTTCAAAAGAAAGACTGGACTATTGGCAGAACGTCGATCTTTATATCGGGGGTGCTGAACATGCGGTGCTTCATCTGCTGTATGCGCGCTTCTGGCATAAATTCCTTTACGATATTGGCATCGTTCCGACGAAAGAGCCGTTCCAAAAATTGTACAACCAAGGCATGATCTTGGGCGAAAACAATGAAAAAATGTCCAAATCCAAAGGGAATGTCGTCAACCCGGATGACATCGTGGAAAGATATGGCGCAGATACACTCCGCATGTACGAAATGTTCATGGGACCGTTGGATGCATCATCGACATGGAGTGAAGGCGGCATCGAAGGCAGCCGTAAGTTCTTGGATCGCATTTGGCGTCTGCTTTTGGATGAAAATGATAAGATGCGGGACCGCATCACAACCATCAACACGCATGAATTGGACAAGGTTTACCATCAGACAGTCAAGAAGGTAACCGAGGATTACGATAATCTGCATTTCAATACAGCAATCTCGCAAATGATGATCTTCATCAATGAAGCCTACAAAGTGGATGCATTGCCGTTCGAATACGTCACTGGATTTGTTCAATTGCTTGCGCCGGTCGCGCCTCACTTTGGTGAAGAGCTTTGGGTGAAACTGGGCAAACCGGAAGGCATTTCCTACGTTGCATGGCCAACTTATGATGAATCTTTCCTTGTCGAAGACGAGATCGAAGTCGTTTTCCAGATCAATGGTAAAGTGAAAACCAAAGAAATGGTTCCCTCCGATATTTCCAATGATGACATGATCGCATTGGCATTGGAAAACAGTGTCATCAAAGAAGGCATCGAAGGCAAAACGGTCAGAAAAACCATCGCTATCCCAGGTAGATTGGTCAATATTGTAGCGAACTAAACGGAAACGGTATAAAAAAGAACGAACACCCCACTGATGGGATGTTCGTTCTTTTGTGTTTATGTTATTTGAAATGGGTCTTTTGCGTCCATACTTAAGGGATGATCAACACTTGGCCGACACGGATAAGGTTCGGATTGGTTATGCCGTTAGCGTTCACGAGCTGTGTGATGGTTACGCCATAGCGAAGCGCGATCGCGTATAAAGTATCCCCGGCTTTGACTGTGTAGGACGTGCCGGTTGTCGGCGTAGTAGGAGTCGTCGGCGTTCCGGTGCCAGGTATCGTCAATACCTGGCCGACGCTGATCAGATTAGCGTTGGCGATGTTATTGGCGGTAACGATCTGTTGGATCGTCACGCCATAGCGCAAGGCAATGGCATAGAGCGTATCCCCGGCTTTTACTGTGTAACTGGTTCCGGTTGTCGGCGTAGTAGGAGTCGTCGGTGTTGTCGGCGTACTTGTGCCCGGGATCGTCAATACTTGTCCGACGCGGATCAGGTTGGCGTTGGTGATGCCATTTGCGTTAACGATCACCTGGACAGTCACACCATACCTTAAGGCGATGGCGTACAGGGTATCCCCGGCTTTGACTGTATAGGACGTGCCGGTTGTCGGCGTAGTAGGAGTCGTCGGTGTTGTCGGCGTGCCTGTTCCCGGAATCGTCAACACTTGTCCGACGCGGATCAGGTTGGCGTTGGTCAAGCCATTAGCATTAACAATCGCTTGGACCGTCACACCATATCGCAAGGCGATCGCATAAAGGGTGTCACCTGCTTGGACGGTGTAGTTGGTTCCTGAACTCGTTCCCGGAGTGCTCGTGGTGTTCATAAGCTGAGAAAGGGTCACGAACGAGTAGCCCATCGCACGCAGCTGATTGATCATGTTCGGCAATGCGGCAGTAGTCCCATTGGCGCCATATCCGGCATGCATCAGTACGATGGCTCCCGGCACGACGTTGTTGATGACGCGGTTGTAGATGTCAGTGGCGGAATTGCCTGTCCAGTCGAGCGAGTCGATAGTCCACTGGAATGTGTAAGTATAGCCGGCGTTTCCGACAGTTTGCAGGACGGTACTGTTATAGGATCCGAAAGGGGCGCGGAAGAATGGTTTTGTGCTCTTGCCTGTGAGGTTTGCGATGATTGTTTCGGTTCGGTTGAGTTGGTTTGTCATCTCGGTCGTCGATACGGTTGTGAAATCCGGATGGTTATAGGAGTGGTTTCCGATATCATGGCCAGCTGCGACAATGTTCTTGATTGCCTGTGGATGATTTTCAGCACCTTGACCAGTGAGGAAGAAAGTGGCTTTTACATTATTGGCTGATAATGTGTTCAGAATTGATTGGATATAATATCCGTCCGATCCATCATCAAACGTTAAGGCAACAACCTTATTGGATGTAGAACCTTGGTAAATAATCTGCGAGGTAGCAGCCAAAGCAGGCGTTGCCGAAAAGGTGAAGAAAAGCAGGAGCGAAAGGATGACTCCGAATAAATGTCTGAACCCCTTTCTTGAGGTGTTCATTTTTATTCCTCTTTTCTATTGCAGCCTGTGCGACACGGTTGACGTGAAAGCGTTGAAATCCAAGTGCCTGTGAATTGTAATTTTGGCGAAAAAATGGATCGGCTCAGTTCTTTTCTACACTTACATTTTACCATAAACGTTTGGGTGATGGTATGAAAACGCACGCAAAGGAATAGGGCGTTTAGCCTGGAAATGTCAGGGAATATTCTGAAATTGTTAGGATTTTGCAAAATAAGACTGCTATAGATTGAAAAAGCCCGGATTTTTGGTAAAATACTTGAGTGATGGTATTATTATCTTTCATTCATCGGGAAGAAAGCAGGTTGCAAATGTCAACAGATAGAAAAATCAACGAAGAAAACGAAACAACCAACAATAAGATGGTGCAGGGGACTTTTTGGATGACTTTCGGGAGCATTTTTTCCCGTTTGATCGGCGCTCTTTACATCATCCCATGGAATGCCTTGATGGGATCGACGGATGCGGCCAATACGGCCAATGCCCTTTACTCGATAGGCTACACACCTTATCAGCTGTTCCTTTCGATCGGGATAGCAGGCTTCCCTGCAGCGATGTCCAAGCAGGTGGCCCAATACAATGCAAAAAATCAATACCGCACCGGGATCGACATCTTCAAGAAGAGCATGTTCTTCATGATTTTGACGGGCGCCGTCAGTGCCGCATTGATGTACGGGTTGGCACCAATGATCGCTGAGAACAGCCCGGCCGCATCACCTGAAGACGGAGCATTGGTGATCCGGGCGTTGGCTCCGGCTTTATTGCTGGTGCCAGGCATGAGCTTGATGCGCGGTTTTTTCCAGGGCTATCAGGATATGGTGCCTTCAGCGATCTCGCAAGTGTTCGAACAGGTCGGCAGGGTAATCTACATTCTGGGAGCCACCTACATTGTGATGCAACTTCTGGATGGCAGCATCGCCACAGCTGTTGCGCATTCCACTTTCGCGGCGTTTGTGGGAGCAATCGTTGCAACCATCATCCTGCTTTTTTATTACAAAAAGAAAATGGCTGAATATCAACCATTGATCGCCAACAGTGAACCTTCCAGCAACATCCAGACCACTGCTGCCATCAAGAGCATGCTGCAGGAATCTATCCCGTTCATCCTGATTGGTTCAGGCATCACTTTCGCCAAGCTGATCGATCAGGTGACGTTCAAACCGATGATGGAAAGCCTGACGAACTACTCCGGCAAAGAAATCGAAGATCTTTTTGGACTTTTCAGTTTCAACGCCGACAAATTGATCATGATCATCGTTTCCTTGGCAGTCGGGATGGCCACCGCAGCGGTGCCGCTGATTGCCGCCGAGTTCACGAAAGGAAACTTCCGTGTGCTTCAGAGCCAGGTGAGGGAGATCATCCAACTTTTCGCTTTCATCATGCTGCCGGCATCATTGGGGATGATGATCGTTTCAGAACCGATCTACAATGTGTTCTATCCGCTTCATCCGGTAGGTCCTACGCTATTGGCGGTATCGGCTCTGATGAGCATCGTTTTGGGACTGTTCACGGTTCTCGGGTCGATTTTGCAGTCTTTGAGCCGACATAAGACAATGATCTCCTATCTGTTGGTTGGACTAGCGGTCAAAGTGCTCATGCAGTATCCGATGTTGGCATTGTTCGATACGGCAGGCGCATTGGTTGCAACGACGATCGGATTCATCGTTACGGTGCTGTTGAGCGGTTGGAAAATCTATCACCTGACCCATTTCGGGCTGGTTGACACATTGCGGAAAACCGGGAAAATTTTGGCAGTCGCCTTGGTCATGACGGCCTGTGCATTCATCTCTTTGAAAGCCAGCATGCTGGTCATTCCGATCGATCGCAAGTTGACGGCACTAGTGGTTGTCGCCATCGTAGCGGCAGTCGGAGGCTTCGTCTACTTGTTCCTGACCCTGAAATTGCGCATCGCTGATGACATTTTGGGCGCAAAAGCGAACGGTCTGCGCAGAAAAATGCGCATCAAATAAAATATTCAAAATCGAAAAGCAGCCTTAGTGGATGCTTTTTGGTTTATAAGGGAGAAAAAATATGCGTTTGGATAAACTGCTGTCGAATTCCGGATTCGGATCGAGAAAAGAAGTCAAAGTATTATTGAAAAAGAAACTGGTGACGGTCAATGGGAAAATTGAAACGAAAGCCGAAGCCAAAGTAGACAGCGAAAAGGACGCTATTCTTGTTTATGGCGAACCTGTCAGCTACCAGGAATACATTTACCTGATGATGAACAAACCGCAGGGCATCCTCAGTGCGACGGAGGACAATCATCAAAAGACGGTCATCGATCTGCTGGCTTTCGAACTGCATCAGCAGGAACTCTTTCCCGTGGGTCGACTGGACAAAGATACGGAGGGGCTGCTGCTGTTGACGAACGATGGCCAATTGGCGCATTTCCTGTTATCGCCTAAACGGCATGTGGACAAGATCTACTTCGCGGAAGTGGCCGGCCGGATGACGGAAGAGGACCAAAAAGCCTTTACTGAAGGACTCATTCTGGAAGATGGCTATCGTTGCCTGCCGGCAAAACTGGAGATCCTGCGCTATGATGAAGTAAAGGATTGCTCAGAGGTAGAGATCACGATCAAAGAAGGGAAGTTCCATCAAGTGAAACGGATGGTGCTTGCCTGCGGAAAAGAGGTCACCTTCCTGAAACGACTGACGATGGGACCCTTGCATTTGGACAAGCAATTGGAAAAAGGGGACTATCGTCCATTGCGCGATGAGGAACTTGCGGCATTGCGGGAACATTTACCGGAGTCGATTAAAAAAGGCTAAGAAATTGTGGGCTGTTGGGCCTAAATACCAAGCTTTTATTTGGTTATTTTGCCAAAAATGATATGATGATAGCATGATATTTTAAGTTAGGATGTGTGCGTATGGAAATCAATTGGAAAAAAGAAGTGGAAGTCAGAAAAACGGAACTGCTGGAGGATTTATTCACTTTATTGCGGATCGACAGTGTGCGGGACGATTCGAAAATAACCCCAGATGCCCCGGTCGGACCAGGCCCTAAAGAAGCTCTTGAGGCCTTCTTGGCTATCGGCGAACGCGACGGTTTCACCACGAAGAATGTCGGCAATCTGGCTGGACATATCGAATTCGGCGAAGGCGAAGAATTGATGGGCGTATTCGGCCACGTCGATGTTGTGCCTACCGGAACCGGCTGGGATACTGATCCTTTCGTGCCTGTAATCATCGATGATCGCATCTACGCCCGCGGATCCAGCGATGACAAGGGGCCTACGATGGCTGCCTATTATGCATTGAAGATCATCCGCGACCTGAAGTTGCCGATCACCAAAAAGGTCCGCGTCATCATCGGCACGGATGAAGAGAGCGGCTGGAAATGCATGGACCACTACCTTGAAAACGAACGGATTCCGGATTTCGGTTTTTCTCCGGATGCTGAGTTCCCGATCATCAATGGTGAAAAAGGCATGCAGACATTCATGGTCCAATTCAGAGGCGATAACAAAGGCGGCAAGAACGAGCTATTGAGTTTTGATGCAGGCCTGCGCGAAAACATGGTCCCTCAGGATGCGACTGCCGTATTCATCAGCCCAGAAGCCGACAGAATCGAACAGGCTTTCGCTGCTTTCCTTGAAAACAATCCGGTCAAAGGAACGATTTCTGTGGAAGGCGAACAAGTAACGGTCGAATTGATCGGAAAAGCCGCTCACGGCATGAATCCGGCTGCCGGCGTGAACGCGGGCACTTATCTTGCCACTTTCCTGAACAAATTCAACTTCGGCGGACAAGCGGCTACATTCCTCGAATTGATCGCAGACCGCATCCACCTGCAGCATGATGCAAAGAAATTGAACTTGGCTTACACGGATTCGGTCATGGGCGAATTGACCATGAATGCCGGCATTTTCACCTTCACACCGACAACTGGCGGTGAAGTGGCTTTGAACTTCCGATACCCGCAAGGCGTTTCTGAAGAAGGCATCGAAATCAAATTGGAAGCGGCATTGGCTTCCTATGGTGTGACAATCGCAAAAGGCGGACATGGCAAATTGCCGCACTACGTTCCTGCTGACGATCCGTTGGTAAAAACGTTATTGGCTGTCTACGAAAAACATACAGGCCTGAAAGGGCATGAACAATCCATCGGCGGCGGAACCTACGGACGCCTGTTGGAACGCGGCGTTGCCTATGGCGCGATGTTCCCTGACAGCATCGACACGATGCACCAAGCGAACGAATTCATCGCTCTGGATGATCTATTCCGCGCGACAGCCATCTACGCGGATGCCATGTACGAATTGCTGAAATAATGTTGACTTTTCAACGTTTCAATTATTTTCGAAAATGAAACGAAAAGCTTTTAAATCAACATTTTCCATTTTTTGAAATCTGTTTGAAACGAGTCGAAAATATGCGCACTCGGGATTTATCCGGGATTTTTTGATCCATTTCGGAAAAAATCCCGAGTGCGTTTTCGTTACCATGTAGCCATTTTAGCCATGCATACGGGTGCTGGCGATCTGAATGACTTTCTGGCTGCCTTCCTCTGTGGCGTGAGTATAATGCTCCGTCATGGAGGTTTTTTTGTGTCCAAGGTAATCTGCCAGGGCCCTGCCGTTCACGCCTGCTAAGGATGCTTGGGTGGTGAAGGTGTGGCGCATCATGTGAGGGCTGGCCTTCACGCCGCTTTCTTCAGAGACGTAGGACATAATGCGGTTCAAGTGTGTAACACAGTAGGGGACTCCTCGTTTCGGATTCAGGAAGATAAAATCATCCTGGTTCAGGATCTGGCCGAAGTCCGCTTTGATGTCGCGTGCTTCTTGGATGCAGTACTCCAGAAGAGCGGCCGCTTCCTCGGTCAAAGCAATCATGCGCTCACTGCTCGGAGTCTTCGTTCCTTTACCGTCAGGCCGTTTAAGCGTGCGGGTGAGTAAAACCCTTATGAACGTTCCATCCGACCGGAAAACCACGTTCTTTTGTGTCAGACCCATGATTTCACCGCGACGGAGTCCGAAAGTGGTGAGGTAGAGCATCGCATAATTCTGTTTCGTCAGAATTTCTCTCGCTTTGTCCATGAACAGATTGTAGTTCGCAAGATCGATGTTCTTTGTTTTCGGCTTGGCGCCTTCCTTGCGGATCTTAACGTAAGAGAGCCGGTTGCGCTCCAGGACGCCGCAACGCACGGCATCATTCAGGATGGCGCACATCAGATGGTGATAGGTCTTGACTGATTCTTCAGCAAGCTCTTCATCATGCAGCATTTCATTCAGGTAAAGTTCATAACTATGCCGATCGATTTTTTTCAAGGGTGTCTGGCCAAAGCGGTTCGACAGATGATTACGGAAGTGGCTGTCGAGGCTGGAAAGAGAGTCGGCCGTCCATTCTTTTCGGGCGATCCGTTTTTCTTTGTATTTCTGATAGTATTCGTCCAATGTGATATTGGGATTGCTGAGCATTCCGAATTCTTCTTTCTCAATGAATTCTTCGATCTCTCGCAGCTTCGCGCGGGCGGCCATTATCGTTTTGAATCCGGATTTATCGAATTCACCAGGCACGCCATTGATCACATACGCGCGTCGGACCTGGTAACGTGTTCCTCTTTTCGTTTCGTATTTATAGATGTTCGGGTAATTAGTTTTTATTCTTTTAGACATTGTAGTTTCTCCTTCCGCTTGCCGGGCAGGGCGCTGCTTAAGGAAATCTGGCATCAACTCCTTTCGTGTGATAAAATGATTGTACACAAAAAGACCTTGAATAAAGGCGCTTTTTCGATAAACACCACTTTCGCTTTGGTCGGGGAGAGTGGCGTTTTTGTATCTAAAAGTTAGTGTTGTTGTTATAATGGTTATAGAACAACCGAGGAGGAATCTAACTTTATGAACAACCTTGTTTTTTCAAAAGACGAAGTTAAATTCATCGAAGAGATGATCAGTTTGTTTGTGTACGAGCATCCTTCGATGCAAGAGGTACAGGAAGATGACGAAGATAACCTTTATGCGTATGACAATCAAGGAAACAAAGTAACTGATAATTTCGAGGTTTCGCGTTACAAAATGATTCAATCGATTGAAGGTAAACTAAAGACCTTCGTATAATAATTAGCATAAATATTTTTTATCCCTGACATCAGCAGCTGGCAGTTTTCTTTACCGGCGAATCCCGAATTGAAATGGGAAACAGAATTCCTGATCATAAAAGTACTTTTAATCGCATTTTTTTGCCGCCTATCTATTTTCAATGGTTCTTTCCCGAAAGCATTAACATAATCTTGATAAGTCGCATTGTCCGGAAAACTCCTATCGATCATGTTATGTTTTTCGAGAGTGAGGTACATGAGATGTTCTAATACACCTCCGAGACCAGCTGCACAAACATAAAATTGCTCATTCTCGTAAGCTGACAAGCATTCAGAAAGCTCTGCTGAGAATTGATCATCATTTACATCTTTGATCATTGTATCAAATTGGTACCGGTCAGCATGAATCCTCAACGTGTTGAAGTCTACCTGTTTAATTGGCGGCAAAGATAAGTGTGAAGTTGAAACTGTGTACTCTTTATTTATCCAATTAATAGTACCGGATGCTAAACTATTATTATATAGGGAATTATATATAATTGATTGGGGGTCCAGTTTTTCTATTAAATTATTATTTAGGAGATACGACAATTGATCTGCTACTTTATAAATGCGCTTAAACTGGTAATCGTTTGTTTGTTTTCGCAAGTCAATAATGTGAAGATTATCAGTTTCATCACTACTGTATTGAGCGAAAAAAATAGTTTTATAATAGGGGCTGTTACTTAGTGTTATAAGAATCCAAATGTTCATTGGTTTGCTTAACCATGAAAATAAATCTTTGTTAACATCTTCGGAACCGATTATTTCTCGTGCTCGGATATTATAATCTTGCTTATATTCACTCAGAATTGAATCTATCAATTCTTCTGTAATATCAGGTATTCGTTTCATAAGTATATCCCGTCCAAACTTGTGACATATACTCATTTTAGGATACTCAACTTGGTCCAATTTCTAGCCACCATTCGTTATTTATTAGTATATCCCTCACTCCTTACCGTCCAAAGTAGGGGAGTGGGGGATTTTTTTGTTTTAATTAGTCATTTCTTTAAAATCATCAAAGCGGTCTTCATTGTATAAAAGCAATAACGAATATGGGCGATCCTCATCTTCTACGTATGAAGGCAAAGCAACGTCAATGAAAACGCCGGTGCCTTCATAATTTGTGAAATAGCTGCTGTTATCAACTGTCGCAATGGCAGGAGTAATAGATAAGGCTTGTTCGATAGATTCAGAATCAGTTGGAAATTCAATGAGATCTAGTATATGCATTACTTCTTCTTTGTTCCTGTTATTAAAGTGGACTTGCTCCACTGAATCTTCATCATTTAATACAACGACAGTGTCCTCATCAATTTCAATAACATCTTTTATTCCATCATAATATTCAGCAGTAGTTTCAACCAATTCATTATTTATATCTAATTCATCATTAAAAAATTCTGCTGTATTTCTTGGATCTTCGACAGAAACACCGTTACTTTGACTACAACCTGCAAGAATAGCTGCAATAAACAAAGTAGCTCCAATTTTTGATTTCAATATAATTCCTCCTCAATATTGGCTATTTCATTTTTAAAATAGATAACTTTATACATCAAAAACAAAATCTACATCCTTGCTAAGTATTACGGCAGGTTGACATCCGAATGATGAACAGCAAGTACCTTATTAGAATTTCATTCCAATCGGCGTCATGGCCCAAACTAACTTCCCTAATATAGATATCGAGTCTATTTCTTCTTTGCTGGTGTATATCTGATTTTTATGTTCTGGATTCGTTGATTCTGGTTGAAGCATGATATAATCGCCCATCTTATAGAACCTTTTTAAAGTTGCTTCAGTTCCGTTCACTCGAATTACACCTATCTCTCCGTTGTTTAACTCCTCGCATGGATTGATTAGCGCATACATACCTTCTGAAATAATTTTGTTCATGCTATCCCCACGCACAACAAGAAAATAAGCGTTTGGAAATGCGCGCTCAACATCTACAGGAATTTGGACAACATCAGGAACTTCAAACATTTCTAATGGCATTCCTGCAGCGATGGCACCTTTCACCTCTTTGTAAGCTGCTGGAGAAGCTACTGTATTCGCTGGATTGATATGATCTGAAAATCTTTCTTCCTTGCTTTGATCATCTAGTCCCATTAGCCAGGCTTCACTTACATCAAGCGCTTTTGCTAACTTAAAAATGTTATCTTGTTTAGCTTCATAATCGCCCTTAAGCCATGCGGTTATAGATGATTTGTTTATTCCAGTTCGTCTAGCTAGCTCCGCCGGCTTGATATCTCGATCAGCAATAGCTTTGTTTAGCCTATCCTTAAAAGATTCAACCATTTTTCTATCCTCCTTTATCATTAAGTAATTATAGTTACATAATAAAGAAAACTTAACGTAATTACAAGTTTAGTGAAAATAAAATTAAGATTTCTGAATTTTATCTATTGCAATCATAAAAATAACATGCTAGTATAAAGGTGTTCAGAAAACTGAACCGAAAAAACAAAGGAGGTGAAAATAAAGTGAGTTTCGAATACAACAAATTGCGTGGTCGAATCAGAGAAAAATTTGCCACCCAGGAAGAGTTCGCAATAGCGCTAGGCATGAGCACAGTTGCTTTATCTAGTAAATTAAACGGGCACACTTTCTTTACTCAACCGCAAATAAAACGGGCGTGCGAGCTTTTATCTATAGAGCCAGGCGAAGTTTCGGATTATTTTTTTATTCGAAAAGTTCAGAAAACTGAACATTCTAAAGGGGAATAGGAAGGAGTAACAGCATGAATAATTTAGCAGAAAGACACAACCCTCTGATTCCACTTCATGAAGAGAGCGATGGTTCAGTAGCGGTCATGGGCAGAGACTTGCATAATTTTTTGAAAGTTGGAACACAGTACACAAAGTGGTTTGAACGGATGGCTGAATACGGATTTGAAGAAAATCAAGACTATGTATTGGTTAGCCAAAAAAGACTAACCAATAATCCGAAAAATCCGTACACCGAAGCAGTGGACCACATTATGACAATCGACATGGCTAAAGAAATCAGCATGATCCAGCGCAACGAAAAAGGCAAACAAGCCCGGCAGTATTTCATCCAGATTGAGAAAGCTTGGAACAGTCCAGAGATGGTCATGAAGCGGGCCCTGCAGATTGCAGATCGCAAAATCATCGACCTTCAGGAGCGCGTCCAACTGGACAAGCCAAAAGTGATATTTGCAGATGCTGTTGCTGCAAGCCATACCTCGATACTGGTCGGAGACTTGGCCAAGTTGCTCAATCAGAACGGAATCCCAACCGGAGCTAAGCGTTTATTTAACTGGATGCGAGAGAACGGATATCTTATCAAGCGCAAAGGAACAGATTACAACATGCCAACGCAGCGTTCAGCAGATATGAAACTGTTTGAGGTCAAAGAAACGACTATAAGTAATCCTGACGGGTCCATAAAGATCAGCAAGACGCCAAAGGTTACTGGCAAAGGGCAGCAGTATTTTATCAATCTGTTTATGAAAAATAAGGAAATGGAGGTGTGAGGGATGCAAGCAGCAACGTTCATCCTATTGGCAATCCACCTGGTCCTGAACCTGTGCCTCTTAATCAAGCTTTTTAAAATGGACCGGGATTATTTTTGATTTTCTTAATCCTTTAATCGGGCGGTCGCAAGTGACTTTTATTTTCAAATCTTGACTATACGGATTCAAATAGTATCGGAATTCCTCTTTTGAATAAGGGCCAAGAATCGTTTCACCATCAAAAGTTTCGCTGTAATCGTAAGGTGAAATCATATCGTAAACCGGAGTTTGGAATACGCCAGAGCGGGAGTATGTTGGCGTTGGTTCGTAGTCCAAAGGTTTGACGTGAGATTCATCATAAAAGAATAGTTCGATATTCAGTAATTTGATGGATGAATTCGAGTTGTTAAAGACGTCGAACATGATCATTGCGGGCCTGTTTTCCACTTGTTTGATGAAGCAATCCGTGATTTCAATCGAATGTCTATCGTTCTTCTTGGTGTACCAGATGCTGTATATCGAAATAAGAAGAGCAGCAACGGCTATGGTGAAATTCCAAAATTCCCAGGTTGTCACAAGCGTGATTAATAATTTCAAAAAATCATCTCCTTTAGGTGATTATCTCAAAAGCAGTAAACAAAAGAAAGGATTGAGACAGTTGAAAGAAGAAACGAAGCAAGTGCTTAACCTTTTAGAAAATATTGTTGAACCCGCCACTGAACCAAGAATCTTTATGGGGGACAAGGAGCAGCTTGGTAGAGTAACTGATCAAGTGATATCCATATTTGAAACTGAAAAAATGACGTATGCGGACACATACGCCACCTTAAGATTCATTGCAAAGACGCTCAAATACAAGCAGGAGCAAGTTAATTTATAGAAACTAACTCGAATTCTGCGTCATCAGGAAATTTCATGAACGGTAAAGAGAATCCACTTGTCAAGTTGGTTACATTGTACAAAATTCCAGGATTTGTTTTTACCTCAAAGGATGGTATTTCAAGTTCGCAAAATACTGAGAATAGATGCAGCTTTACCATTTCAGCATCTGAGGTATTTAGAACTCCGTAACAATTTTTTATCTGTAGGGTGTTAATAATATCATCGGTATCGATTCTATCTCTGAAACGGTACTTCAGGGAAATTGATCTTTCATCAAATCCGCCTGCGTGGTAATAGATTTCTCTAATGTTCAAGTCATTATCTACTTCTGGGAAAGTCGTTGCGGAGTAAATTTCATTGTTAAATTTAAAAACAAGTTTTGCGTCAAGCGTTTCTCCCGCTGTTTCAGGATATCTGTTTTTTAGAAATTCGAGACAAGCATCTAAGTAACGTAATTGCTTGATATTCATTTTTTTCACCTCGGTTCATATACATAGATTTGCAGGAAACTCCGGGCGAAGGCGAGTCCTACAAATTAAGTATACAAGATATATACGGGAAATGTAATCAGAATACACAATATATAGCACGCAGGAGGCAATAGCATGTGGCCGATCATTGAAAAAATATTACAGGAGAAGGGTTTGAACCAGGAACAGCTGGCGAAGAGAATGAACGTTCATTCCGGGACAGTTTCAGATTTAAAAAAAGGGCGAATCAAAAAGCCCAGCTTCGAGTTGATGTGCAAAATCGCAGACGCATTAGAAGTTAGTTTAGACGTATTCAGAAAGGAGTGATAAAGATGGAAATACACTTCGATGGCCAGACAACCGAGGAATTCTTCCAGTGGATGGCTGCAAAAATTCAAGACGTAACCCTTCCAATCGTGAAGGAAACCGTGGAAGAAAGCCTGTTCGATGAAGAGCTGCTGACACGGAAGGAAGTGTCCAAGCGGATCTTAAATTGTTCGGTGGACACGGCAGACAAGTATTACTTGTATCAACCAGGCTTCCCTTATTGCGAAAGAGGCGGGGAGCGGCTTTATCCGAAAAAGGCAGTAGAAAAATGGATTCAAAGAAACACCAAATATAACTGAGAAACGGCCGGGCAGGGCGCATCACAGGAGGAATACACATGAAAATCTTTACAAATGAGTTTGAGGAATTTTTGGCCAAAGTGATCGGATCTGGCTTACTCATCGGATTGGTTGTCCTGGTCATTGGGATAGTCGGCGGAATCGAACAGGGGTTGATATTTTAAGGGGGGCAAATCATGAGAGAGACGGTGACAGAAAAAGAAAAGGCTGTCCTGGATGCGATGAGGATGGGTGCCAGCGTTAATATTTTGCTCACGACTGACTCGCTGGAAAAAATCGACGAATACCTAGATTGTTTCGACAGCTTGAAGCCGGATCGGGAATATATTCAGGACAGGTCAGGTTTTTTTTATCCGTATGTGGGTTTCTCGAAGCATTACGATCAAATCGATTTAATAGTGCAAGCAACCATAAAGCTCGAAGGTGGTGAAAACAATGAGTGAAACAAGCTTTATAAAGTGCGAATTGAAATTTGATGAAGGTCTGCATCGTATCGATTTCGAAGGAACCACAGAAGAATGCGGGTTCATGTCAGTTCTGATTATCAACACGCTCAGGGAGAAGTTCATGTCTATCGGATTCACAGATGACGAAGCGAAGCGGATGCTTATCGGAGGAATCGAAAGATTTTGGGGAGATCCTGCAGCTGGAGCAAAGGAGAAAACATCATGAAAACTTACACAGCAGCATACGCAAAAAGGAAGGCTAAGGCTTTCCAGAAGAAACACTTCACTTCCTGCATCAGCATTTTCTTTCTGGATAAACGGACCTACAGGCTATTCGTTTTCCAGGGTGATCGCAGAGTACTTGCAGAAAGCGGCCGTTTACCTCAGTTAGAGAAGGCGAAAAACGAGGTTCTGGACAAATATCTGGATGCATCGTTATTGGAACTGGTTGTGGAATCCGGGGATGTCTGGTTAGGTGGTGCGAATGGATGACGTTGTTTATCTTGGCACAGGTTATGGCCCGGCGCGGCCTCACGCATAAACAAAGCAAGTCGGATCCAAATTTGGCACGTATATGGGAAATAATCGACGGCCGATCAGTTCCGATACTGCAGGTTAACCTGGTCGATGGTTCGTTCCTGGAAATGAAACACTACCCATTGCTGGACACAAGAACAAAGATCAAGCTTGCTGATGCACAAGCGGAGTATCACCGCAGGTTTAAAGCAAGACGCAAAAAAAGCTGATGCGCGAACATCAGCCTGTAAAGCAAAAAACATTTACATAGTGATTATATCACAGATCGAGGGTGAGCAAAGTGAGTGACAACAAGAAATATTATTATCTCAAACTGAAAGCGGACTTCTTCGACAGCGATGCAATGATCGTTCTGGAAGGTCTGCCGGATGGCTACAAGTATTCAAACATTCTGCTGAAGCTATACCTCCGGAGCCTGAAGAACGAAGGCAAGCTGATGCTGACGGAGCGCATCCCATACAACGCAGAAATGCTTTCGAAGGTAACACGCCATAGCATTGGAGATGTGGAGCGAGCGGTTAAGTTGTTTGATGACCTGGGGCTTATCGAAGTATTGGACAACGGAGTCATGTTCATGAGTGATATCCAGACGTTCATCGGCCGGTCCAGCACAGAGGCAGATCGTAAGCGTGAATACCGCACGCGGATCGAAAAAGAGAGGAAAATTCTCATTTCTGATGGAAAAAACGCAGGACAAGAATCCGGACAAAAGGATGGACAAATGTCCGACAAAAATCCACCAGAGATAGAGATAGAGTTAGAGAAAGATATAGAGATAGATATAGAGTTAGAGTCAGAAATAGAAAAGCCAAACGGCGGCGACGTCCATCTACTCTTTCAGCAGAATTTCGGTATGCCAACACCAATCATCATGCAGGACTTGGAACACTGGATCGCTGACTTGAATGAAGAGCTGGTTATCCTGGCATTGAAAAAAGCGGCTTTCACCGGCGCGCCTTATAAATACGCGCAAACAACAATGCGGAATTGGGCTTCGAAGGGCATCAAGACAATCGCGGAAGCGGAAGCTGAGTCTGTTGGCCATCAAAAACAAAAGCAGTGGAACAGGCAACCAAAGAAAGAGGTCACACCTGACTGGGTGGATGAACCACGAAACGCAACCGAAACACCTGTAGCGCCTGATGTGGCCGAATCAATAGCAGAACGTATAGCTAAACTGAAATCTTCCGGAAAGAATAGCGAAGCTGGATGAAGAAGCGACATAGCAAAAAATCCCTGAATAAACTTCTGGCCAAAGCAGGAAGAGAAATGGCTGAGGATGCATCCAGACTGGCGCAAATCAATGACGACGGCAGCATAAACCGGCTTGCTGAAGTTCTGGCCAAAAGAACTAACGCCTTTGGCCAAACAGAAATGATCATACGCATGGATGCATCCATACCCGAATATCTTTTTGACAGACTGGTGGATGCAACCGGCGACCTGTTCGGAGAGTTCCGGCTATTCGACAACCGGGTGATAACGGCGCCTCAAAGGAAGTTCATCAATGCGCTATGCCGGGATATCGCGCGCTACACAGGAGACACGATAGACCAGGTGCGGGAACATCGGAAACTGGAATTCATCCATGACAAAGGGCTGCCGTACTTCAGCACATCGGAGTTGGCCAAGAATTGTTCTGTGTCGCTGGCAAGTCAGTTCATCAGCTACATCGTGGACTTTTGCCTAGATAACGATATCGGCCTAGCGGAAGCTCCATCACGTTATCTGGATGATATCAAGCCATACCTGATCAAATGCTTGTGGATCCGGAAGTGTGTCATCTGCGGGAAGGATGCAGAGGTCCATCATGTGGATGCAATCGGCATGGGGAGAAATCGAAGGAAGGTAGATCACTCCAAACACAACATGATGGCGCTGTGCTGGAAGCACCACGGAGAGCTGCACAACGGCGGGCAAGAAACATTCATGCGCCGGCATCATGTGGTAGGTGTGCTGATGAATGAAGAACAGTATAAGAAATTGGAATACAGGGGGTAAAACAGTATGGATGAGGATGAATTGAAAAAAGACAAGGCAGCAATAAACGATTTCTGGGATCGGTACGAGTCGGGAGATCCTTTTGCAACTACCGTTGAGGATTCGGAGGAACTTGCTAATCTCGCTTGGAAATATATGTCTCTTTATAAAGGGGCGGTGGCAGCGAATGGCTAAAGTAATCATGATTGACTCTATCCGAAATAAAGCGGTAGGTGTATTCGACAGTACAACTGAAGCCTTGAAATACGCAAAACAAGAAGACATTAAGGTCGTGAGCTTCGATACCTGCAAAGGCGGTGGGATGCATGAGAGGAATGAAATGGACCGAAGCGGAACTTGAATACCTGGAAGAAAACTGGGGGAAGACGACAACTGACGGCATTGCCTTCAAGCTTGGAAGGACGTACAGCGCAATCATAAATAAGGCCCGCATCCTGGGACTTGGTGATCCATTAACGCATATGGACGGAATCACAATCAGCCGACTGTCGAAGGAACTTGGTGTCGATTACCGACTCGTAGCAAATTGGATTGAGAAATACAAATTCCCGGCCAAAAGGAAGCGGTTGGCAAAAGAGCGGCGCGTCCTATACGTAGGATATGCCGATTTCTGGGAATGGGCCGACAAGAACAGACAGATGATTGATTTCTCCAGGTTCGACAAGTACGCGCTGGGGGTTGAACCAGCATGGGCGAACGAGAAAAGAATAGCTGATTTCAACAAGAAGCGATTGGTACCGAAGCCGCATAACACGCAATGGACTACTGGAGACGTCAACAAGCTGATCAGTCTGGCCAAAGAGCCGGATATGACCTATCCGAAGATGAGTAAAATCCTGCAGCGGACACACGGCGCGATCAAAAGAAGGCTATCAATTGAAGGTATCAAGTTCCGGCCTAGCTACCTGCCGAATCACAACAAATACACGGCAGGAGAAATAGAGACGCTCGAAACGATGATGCAGAAGGGACACAGCTTTATCGAAATAGCGTTCATTCTTGACCGTAGCGAGGCAGGCGTCAGGGGCAAGGCAGAAAGGATGGGTTACACATTTAAAAACGGTGTGCCTTTCAAGAGTGAGCAAAAAGAGGAGGCATAAGCCATGAAACGAATCTATACGGGTTATAGCTGGAGAGCAGCAACAGAAATGGAATTGTTTCTCATTGGTGATAAAGAAGTGCTGAATCGTATCCCGGATGAACCGCATATTGGGGACTTGTATGAGACTGGAAAAGAAGAGCGCCAGATGAGCCTGGCATCAGAATTTCACGCCGAACCGAATCTAAAAACATACAACGGATGGATCCTCACTGTCGGTGATTTAAAGCGGCAGCTAGCTGTGTATAACGATGATACTCAAGTGAGGTTGGATTTTCGCGGCAGGACACCTTTTGGAGAATTGATTGATGTATCCATGCCGATTGAGTGCATAGGGAACAGTTGCACCTATGATAACGGCGAACGGAAGAATCTGATATATATCAGCGGGAATGGGAAATAGGAGGACGAATACTTGAAGCAAATCTACACGGGTTATAAATGGCGTCCGATGACGCCGGAAGAAATAGAAATCATGGATGCAACCAGATTGCGGCAATTCAAACTTGAAGAGCCGGAAGCCGGGGACATATACGATGGGCCACTACAGCAAACGGATGAGGATGAAGAATTTTACTCATTCCTGCGCAGTTTAAACTGGAAACGCCAATAAATCGGAGAGGAGAGCGAGGCGTGATGATAGATAATGTATTTTATTTTCCTGCCAAAACAGAAAAACAGAAATACCAAGAAAGTGAGTTCTTCAGGACAAAAAGCCGTGAAGAAGTAATGAAGTGGCTTGCCGAGCGCTACGAAGAAGGATTCCGGTACGTTGTCCGAGATCCTGACAATGTATGGCTAACGGTTTATTCTATGAAACCGAAAAAATACACAGGTGACGAAGGTTGGGGATATCGCGAATCGGATTTCAACGATATAGAGTCAATGCCTGCCAAAATAATTAAAAATACAGATATGCCTGAAATTAACTGGAATAACAAATTGGCAACAGACCTGGAACGGCTGCTGAAGAGAGAAGGTTAAATGGATGATGGAACACGTTGAGTTGAAATTCTACTGGCTTTATCAATACAAATGGGCGGATTGCCTGACTTTTGAAACAAGCCAAAAATTAACAGACTTGGAGATGCGAATCGGCGAATGCAGCTTCGAAAGAGCAATACAAATTCACTATACGGAGGAGATGGTCAAATGACACTGGATGAAGCAATGGCAATCGTTGAAGGATTTGGTTACTCAATCGTAAAAGTTGAGAGAAGAAAACTATTCAGAAAGGCATATACGATTTATGCAGAATTTTTAGGGACCAGTTACATGTTTAAGTTAGACAAGGGCAATCTATACAAGAAGATCCCTTTGAGTTCAGGTAAAGGATTCTGGGCCGTATTGGAGGAAATAGCATGATTAATAATGTGGTGCTGGTCGGCAGGTTGACCAAAGACATCGATCTCAAATACACAGCTTCTGGAACGGCGGTAGGATCTTTCATTCTGGCGGTGAGCCGAAACTTCACTGATCAGAACGGGGAGAAAAAGTCCGATTTCATAAATTGCGTAATATGGAGAAAACCAGCCGAAAACATGGCAAATTTCACTAGAAAAGGCTCGTTAGTCGGAATTACCGGGCGCATCCAAACGAGGAACTACGATAACCAGCAAGGTCAGAGAGTCTACATCACAGAGGTCGTCGTCGAGAATTTCACGCTCATGGAATCAAAACAAGTCACTGAGCAGCGGCCGCGGGAGAACACCTACCAGAACCAGGCGCCTCCAAAACAGAGTCAACAACAAAGCTCCGGACCTATGGATGCATCCAAAACAGGGGATTATAAATACAATTCGTTTGACGAGTTTAACAATACACCGGATCCATTCTCTGGTAATGGCGAATCAATCGACATTTCAGATGATGACCTTCCGTTCTAGGGGGATAAGCAATGAATAACATTGATTTTAACATCAGCGAACTTGCTGAAGGAGCAGTGCAGGAAAAGATAGATCAGGAAGTCCGAAAGATTGTGGCCAACATCCTGGATGTGAACACAGCGTTTAAGCCAAGCCGGAAATTGATTGTAGAGGTCGAGTTCTCCTCTGACTCAACGCGGCAGGTGATTGAAACGAACGTAACCGTCAAGAGCAAGATCCAACCGTCCGATAGCGTATCAACGCTTATGATGGCCGGCCGTAATGATGCAGGTTATATCCAGGCAGCGGAACTCAAATCAAGCGCACCAGGGCAGATGTACTTTGATTCAAACGACAGCACATTGAAGACAGACGTCGGCGTTCCAGTGGATGAACTGGAAGACGGTGCAGTAATCGATTTCAATACTAGAAAAATCAAATAAGGGACAGGTGAAGAATAATGGAAAACTTAAAAGAAGCTTTGAGCTATGCAGTTGAATTGAAGGATGGCCAAGAGAAGATTGTAATGGGGTACGAAGGCAAGGAATGGTACGACGCAAAAGCGCATGACATGCGAGAGTTGGATCCGCGCCGATATCCTGAACCATTGAAGCTCTCCTCGCTTACAAGCCTGGTAGGATACATCATGAAGCAGCTGGATGAAACTGGAACGTACAAAAATCTACTCATTCACGTAACGGATCACGATACCGTCGAAGTCAAAACGGAGCTGGACGACCAAAGTAAACGCCGGTTGCTGGCGGTGGCGAAAGCTATCACTCCTGAAATAAGATACAAGCATTTCATGGATGTGGAGTCATTCAATATCATGATGCAATCGAATTTCATTCCGAATGGGGATTCCGAAATAGTTCTGAACTATGCATCTGCAATCAAAATCGATAAAGGGGCCGAGATAGCCGATAATGGCATCTCTCAGGTAACGACTATAAAAACAGGCGTTTCTACGCTGCAGCTTGCAAAAGCGCCGAATCCGGTAACGCTGAAGCCATACAGAACGTTTCAAGAGGTGGACCAGCCGGAAAGCAAGTTCGTGTTCAGAATTAACGACAATCCTGGATGCGCCTTGTTTGAAGCGGACGGAGGCATCTGGAAAGCGGCTGCCAAAACCGCCATCGCTGATTATCTGCACACTAATCTGATCGTTGAGCAAGGTGATCGAGCTGTCGGAAACATCACGATTTTGGCGTAAGGCGGCGGACTATGAGAGAAAACCGCGAATCCATCATGAAGATGAATATGGAAATAACCGATGACAGCACACAATGCGCAATGAGAGCTATTAAGAAAAATTCCTATCCGGAAGATCGAGCGCTATACAATCACCTGAAAACGAAGAACCTTCAGGATATTAACTTGACTGAAAAACAAGCCCTGATGAGAGCAGTAGCAAGTGGATTAAATCTCCGCGCTAGTCTGGACGGCATGATCAAAGCGAAAACAATCGAACTAACCGATAGAGCAACTCCTCAGAAGCGGCGACTGGTATTGAATGAATTAATCTGGATGCTGAAAGAATTAAGAGGGGACATCGTTTAATAAGTGACGGCTATATTTCCATTCTGACGACTTTTAATGTCAGGGTGGATAATTAGTCGGAAAATTTTGAAATGTCCTAGACATGGAAAGAAAGGCACGGTCTGCGATGGGATTAAGACTAATCGATAATAGAATTTATGAAAGCGAGACATTAAGGAGGCTGAGTTATGACGCAAGAAGAGGCAATCGATTATTTGAAATGTGAAGGGTATGACCTTTTTTACATAGAGGAGCGCCAAACAAAGATCATTATTTGTGGATGCAGCGACAGACCTGTCGGAAAGCAGTACAAGCTGGAAGACGGGAAGCTCTTCAAACGGATCGGCTACACTGGTCTGGAAGAGAGGTGGGATGAAGAGCAAGAAATCAACGAAAAATTAAATAGTATCAAGGAAAGCGGGAAATAGTACATGATTACTGAATTAACAGCACGTATTGAAGAATGGGCAAGAGAAAGAGGATTGGACACAGCTGAGCCAGCAAAACAGATGCTGAAGCTCGGCGAAGAATTTGGGGAGCTGTGCCAAGGTTTGGCCAAGGGCAGATCGGAGCAAGTAGAGGATAGTATAGGAGACATGTACGTTGTCCTCACGATCCTATCTCTGCAGCTCGGACTTGATATCGAAGATTGCGTACTTAAAGCGTACACAGAGATTAAAGACCGGAAAGGCAAAATGATTGATGGTATTTTTGTTAAGGAATCCGACTTGATAGATTAACAGAAAGTGGTGCTGCAGATGGATGAAGTGCTGTATTGGTTCGAAACCTTAAGTGGGAAGCATCCGGCTAAGCCTATTTACTCTATTAATTTCCGGTGGTTCGGAATGGATAGAGATGCAGAGCCGTGGGAAATAGACGCTATGAACCTTGTGTTCATCAGCCAGATGTCGAGGGTTGAATTTGAGAAGCGCATCATATCAGAAAGGACTGTGATGCGCTATTAAGTACCAGTGGCTAAAGGAATACCAGGATTTAAAAGAGGAAATGGAGACACTCAGGTGGAAGATTGAAAAGTCCGAGACTGAGCTAGATAGGTGGCTAATCGGAGGGGACCTGTCAAATGTAAGAATCACAAGAGATTCCAGGGCATCACATCTTGAATCGGAAATCGAAAGACTTAAGTGCTTCCTTGGAGAAAAAGAGCTGGCCGAAGAAGCACTGATTATAATGGTTGGCCATTTCAGAGGATTGGATAACATCATCCTGAAAATGAAGTACATTGATGGTAAATCATTAAAAGAAATTGCCAACGAATTAGGGTACAGCTATCAACATATCGTCAACAAGCATGCCAGTGTTGTCAACACAATCAAATTGATAGAAAGTATAAACTGATATAACTTATCATGTAGGTTTATGCATATTGAATAAGTTACATTATTATATATTGTGAAGATCACTGAAGAGCAGCCGCGCGCGGGTGCTCTTTTTCTATTGTCGAAAGGTTGGTGTTGGCGTGAAAGTGGATGACAACCGGTATTTGTGTAACAGGTGTGCTGATAACTACTCGAACGCAGGGTATGAGATCACGCGCACGGGAACAAATTGTGATGATGAAACGTGCGAGATATGCAGCTGGTATCGATCGCATGAATACATAGTCATAGACAAGGGGCGATACTCTGAGAACTCTGCTTGCAGAAGAAAGGAATGGTGATCCAACATCTTCCATGCTATCGGAAAGATAGTAACAGCAAAGGAGTTGATGGCAATCACGTATGGACTACAGCACTTTAGGCAAGCGCAAAGTATTCTATGCATCCAAAGCCTGGCGAGAGACGAGAGCTTACATTCTTAAGCGTGACAACTATGAGTGCCAAGAGTGTAAGAGGCAAGGCAGAGTATTTGTTTCGGACATGAAGCCAGACAAGCAGAAGACGTTGGACGTTGACCATATCAAAAGCCTGGAAGAATATCCGGAACTTGCATTGGTCCATTCAAACTTGGAAACACTTTGCATCAGATGCCACAACAAGAAAGAAGGGCGCTTCTTCCAAAAGAAGCCAAATAAATGGGCTCACGATGAATGTTGGTGAAATTCACAGGAATATTTCTGATCAGTAACACCCCCCGGTCGAAAAAAATCGGGGTTTTAGCAAATATGGAAAAACGGTGCATAGGGTCAACTTCGCGACTGCGCCATCGTTATGGGACCCCCTCCCCCCTCGTCTTCATCTACAAAATGAAAGGAGTTGATGTGATGGATACAATCGGAAATAGAATGCGCGCTCTCAGGCTAAACCAGGGAATGACTCAGAACGAAGCGGCAGAGAAGTCTGGCATTTCGGAAAATTATTATTCGCGGATTGAAACGGGAAAAAACTCTCCGTCTTTGGAAAAATTGACAGCCATAGCGAAAACGTTGGGTGTCTCATTATTCCATCTGATAAATGACCGAATTGAAGAAATGGAAAATCGTGTCGAAATCGAAGAAGGACGCCTCCGCAATATTTTCAAGAGTATTCCTGACCATCAATTCCAACTTGTAGAAGGCTTGATCAAACAGGCTGCCAGACTTCGTGTCCTGCTCGACGATAATTGGAAAGATATTTTGGAAAATGGCGAATACGAAAAATTTAGTCAATCGGAAACGCAAACGCCGTATGACCGCAAAAGGCCGATAGTTGAAAACTATGACAATCGCGATAAGACCTATCAGAACATTATCCGGCAATTAACAGAGCTGCTGCCAAAAGATGGCGCACCTAAAAAAAATCAGCGCAGCAAACTACTAGGTCGATGATATGCTGTGCTCAAAGTATGTTGATGCCTATTACGAAAAATGGAAATCGGGAAGATATGTATTATGCAACAAAAATATACGGCTTCTAGAATTTCTTGAAAGAGAGATTTTGCCGCATGATGATATTTATTATTTCGATGATCAGAAGATAGAGGACTATATCGATTTTTCGGAGACCTGGTATTTCGAACTGGATGACTGGGAAAAGTTTATAGTTCCTTTCATTTTCTTGTTTCGGGCGGAAGATGATGAGGTTGTTTTTGATGAGTTTGTTATCGTTGTCGGACGAGGGGCCGGAAAGAATGGTTTTGTTTCGACGTTGTCCCATTACTTCATAAGCAGTCTCCATGGTGTTGATAATTACGACATAACGCTGGTGGCTAACTCTGAAAAACAAGCAAAGCGTTCGTTCAGTGATGTGCGTTTGACAATCACGAAACGTGGCAACGAAGCTTTGAATGCTAATCCACCGACTGAATATAAAGAGGAGCATCCTGATGAGGAATACGGAGAGTTCGAAGGTTACAAATCACGGATCACCTCCCTAGAAACACAATCGGAAATTATCTTTGTTGCAGCGAACTCTTCAACGCTTGATGGCGGACGCGAGGGTTGCATCATCTACGATGAATTTCACGAGATGGAGGATAGCTCCATTCCAGACGTTCTCGGAGGCGGTATTGGTAAGACACAATGGGGAAGACAATTTTATATTGGGACAAAAGGCTTCGTGCGTGGCGGTTACTTTGATGAAAAGTACGCCAGGTGTGAGGCTATTTTAAATGGTGAAGAGGATTTCAATGGCATTTTCCCATTCATCAACGAACTTGATGATATTGAAGAGATGGATGATCCGACATTGTGGCCGAAGGCGAATCCGTCCCTACAGGAACCTTTGACGAAACGGGCAAAGCGATTGATTCGGACTATGAAAAAAGAGTATACCGAATTAAATTATTCTCCTTCTAAGCGCCCTGCATTCGTCACAAAACGGATGAATTTTATCGAGGGCGATATGGAACACTCAGTCGCTTCGAAGGGGGAGCTGGATGCTACGCGTCGACCGTATTTTGAGTTTGATGGCTTGACGCCATTATATTCGCTTGACTATGGGAGTGTACGCGACTTTGCAAGTTGCGGTGCTTTATTCAAACAAGATTTGGATTATGCCTTCTTACAGCACAGCTTTGTTATCAAAAATTTCGTCGATGTGCATTATGGCTATTCCAATAGCGCAAATCAAACGGGCGGGGAAAAGAAAGCCCCCATCAAGAAATGGGAAGGGGACGGCCTTTTAACCGTCATTGATGAACCTTCACTGAATCCGCAACACATTGTGGATTGGTTTGTGATGGCCCGGGAGATGTACGGCGGAAACAAAATTATCGCCGACAATTACAAACTCGATATATTGAGACCTTTACTGGAAGCTGAAGGTTTCGAAGTCGAACCTATCCGGAGGCCGCAAGCTATCCATCCTTTGATAGCCTCCAGAATCGAAGACGCGTTTGCTAATAATAAAATCATTTTCGCGAACGATGACATGATGCGTTGGTATACGAATAACGTTTTTGTAAAAGAAACGAGTGTCGGGAAGATATTCCTGAAAAAAGAAGCAGTGAAGCGAAAGACTGATGGATTTCAAGCTCTTGTTCATGCTATGTATCGCGCGAATGAACTGGATGAGCAATCCTCATTTGTTTTGGATGATATTGATTTTTAGCAATTTAAGGAGGTGAGAAAATAATTTGGGATTTTTGGATGCAATATTTAAAAGGAATTCAGAACTTTCGTTTATGTTTGATACCGAATTTTTCGTTTCCGCATCAACGCGCATTCACATGAAACATTTGGCCGTGGAAACTTGTGCAAATTTTCTAGCGCGGACCATCAGCCAATCAGAGTTCCGTGTCAAAACGAACGGCACGTATGTTAAGGATGAGTTGTATTACAAAATGAATGTCCGCCCAAACAAAAATCAAAGTGCTACTGAATTTTGGGAGCAAGTCATTATCAATATGATTTATGACAACGAAGTGTTGATCATTCAGTCAGACGATGAAGACCTACTGATTGCGGATGATTTTACGCATAATGAATATGCGGTATATGAAGATACGTTTACGGATGTCACTATTGGTGATTATACTTTCAAGCGCATCTTTAAGCAGTCTGAAGTCTTGCATATGCGCTACGCAAATAAAAACCTGCAGCCGTTGATAGATGGTCTTTATAAAGATTATGCAGATCTATTTTCAAGCGTTCTGGGTGCCCAAAAACGAAAGAATCAAATCAGATCGACTGTTAGCATTGATAGTTCTGTTGCCAAAGATGCAGAGAAAATGGCAAAGTTACAGGCTTATATCGACAAACTTTATAAATCAATTCGAAAAAACACAGATGTGGCCGTAGTTCCGGAGCAACCTGGATTTGGTTATAAGGAGCATGCCAGCGGAACAGGCAATCAGAGTGTGGATGAAATCAATAAAGTAACGAACGGATTTTTGGATCAGATTGCGATGGCCATTGGGATCCCCGCAGGGCTTTTGCACGGCGACCTGGCAGGCGTGAAGGAAATGACCAAAAATTATACGGTATTCACAGTCAAGCCGATGCTGAAAAAGATTCGTGATGAATGCAACAGCAAGTTCTTCACGATGAAGGAATATCTTTCCGGAAGCTTTCTGGAAGTGAAAATCGCTTCGTATGAGAGCATCTTTGATCTGGCGGTAGCTATCGACAAACTAGTGTCATCCGGAACATTCAACCGAAGGGAAATCAGAGGTGAAGCTGGATTCGACACGCCGGAGGGTGAGGAATTCGATAAATTCTACATCACCAAAAATTATATGGAGGAGGGGAAGGAAGACAGTGAGCAGAAAACTTAATACTTTAAAACAGAAAAATCCTATCCTGACTAGAATTTCAGTCGAATCGGAAAATGAAGAAAAAATTCAATTGCTGCTATACGGCGACATCGGTCAATACTATTCCTGGTCTGGGATTAGTTTGGACGGTGTCGTTTCTGCTTTGGCCGGAAAGTCGGCGGATACGATCGAAGTATTCATCAATTCATATGGGGGCGACATGTTTGAATCGATCGCAATTAAGAATTATCTGATCCGAAGGCCGGAGAAAATCATCACCTATGTGGATGGAATCGCTGCAAGCGGAGGTTCTTTGATCGCGATGGCAGGAGATGAAATCATTATGCCGAAAGATGCGCAGTTGATGATCCATAATCCGTGGACCATTGCTGCGGGTAACGCAGAAGACTTCCGCAAGCTTGCGGATGAAATGGACAAGGCGAATACGTCTATCCAAGAAACATACCTCACTCACTTTAACGATACTCGTGAGAAACTAGGTGAATTGCTGGCAGCCGAATCCTGGCTGACCGCAGAAGAAGCTTTGGCATATGGACTTGCAACTAGCGTAACCGATGCAGCTGAACCTACAGAACCAACGGCTGATCCAGTTGAACCGCCAGCAGAACCAAAAACCAACAAAGTAAACCGTATTGCTGCATTACTAAACTTATAAAAATGGAGGAAAATTTAAATGACAATTAAATTTAACAAAACAGAATTATTCGCGGAAGCAAAAGCGAAATTATCCGCAGTATTATCAAATCCTGAAAGCACTGAGGCAGAGCAGACATCTGCTTATCAAAATTACCTGGAAGTGATGCAAAATGAGATCGTGAAAGCTGTATCCAGCCAAGTAAATAACGAAATGTTGGATCGTAGCATTTTGCAACAACGTGGCCAAAATGTCTTAACATCAGAAGAAACTAAGTTCTTCGCGGCTGTAGCCAATAGCGGTGGTTTCTCGGACGACACAATTCTGCCGGTTACAACACAAGAACGCGTGTTTGAAGATTTGGTACAAGAACATCCTTTATTAGCGGAAATCGGGTTGGAGAATTTAGGAGCTGTAACGCGTTATATTGACTCAGACCCAACAAAAGCATATGCATGGGGAGATCTTTTCGGTGGAATCGCAGGACAAATTGCTAGTGCATTCTCTGAATCAACAGTTGGACAATTAAAACTTACAGCATTTGCTGCAATTCCTACTGACATTGAAGAACTTGGTCCAAAATGGATTGAACTTTATGTTCGTACAGTATTGTCAGAATCTTATTCATTTGGTTTAGAGTTTGGGTTCGTGAATGGTGGGGGTGCTGTTGCCAAACAACCTGTTGGTTTGACAAAAAATGTGGATCCTGAAACAGGTGCGGTAACGGCTAAAACCTCAAGCGGAACTTTGACATTTGAACCTTCGCAATATGGAGAAGTAGTAGCAGGAGAGTTGTATAGCGTTGTTAAAGAATTGTCTGTTGATGCTGAAGGTAAATCGCTAAAAGTTAACAACAAAGTAGTTATGGTAGTAAATCCAATTGACGAAATCGCAGTACAAATGCGTAATACAATCCAAACCGCAAACGGACAATGGGTGACGGCTCTCCCATACAACATCAAAGTTATTCCATCGGAAGAAGTTGCAGTAGGAAAAGCATTATTCTTTGTCAAAGGTCGTTACAAAGCTAGATTGTCTGGTGGTGTGAAGGTTAAGAAGTTTGATCAAACATTAGCAATTGAAGATGCAACGTTGTACACATTGAAGCAATTCGCAAACGGTGAGCCAAAAGATAACAAAGCTGCATTGCTGTACGATTTGGATATTAAATTTGCTCCAATGACTACAACAACCACAACAGGTGTCTGATAAGGAGCTGATTTAATTGGCTATTACAGATCGTTTCGTTAATGACTTCAAGGAGAGAATGCGCATCGGAGATTATGAGGATGATAATCTGAAACGCATCCTTGAAGCTTCTGAGCAAGATTTGCTTTCCAAATGCGGTGAGTTTGACATTGAATCGCATCATGGGTTCAGAGAGTTGGTTTATGAGAGAGCGCGTTATGTTTATAACGACGCTCTCGAATTTTTTAACATGAACTTCCAAAGCCAAATCAATGCTTTGGGGATGGAAAAAGCTCTGTCCATGATACTGGTTGATGCCGATGGCAATGAAATTGAGGTGGTCCAAGAGTGATCTCCACCACATACAAACCGCCACGATTAAACAATGGCGATTTTCGGACGAAAGTAGAGTTTTACGAATACGTGCCAACCGAAGGGCCGGAAGCTGGCGAAGAGGTCAAGAATACACTTTTCGTAGCATTCGCGAAAATTGATGAAGTTTGGATGCGCGACCTGGAGTTGGCGAAATACAACGGTACGGTATCCGATTTGACGATCAGCATTCGAGATCCGTTTAAAGTGTACGTTCCAACGAATAAGCATTTGTTAAAGATCTATGCTGCCGGGTACGAAAAAACAGTGTACAAAATTAAAGAAGTGCAGCCGGCCTTGCAATCACGCGACATTGTCAAGATAATCGCGGAGGTGAAAAGCTGATGGGCGTAAATATTACCGGATTGAAATCATTGCAGGCAGAACTCGAAAAGAGATTCGGCCAAGCGAAGATGCAAGAAATAAGTGACCAGGCTTTATTTGAAGGAGCGCAAGTTATCAAGAAAGAACTGGAGCAAAATTTTGAATCCTTTAGAGATACCGGTGCGTCCATCAATGAAATCACCATATCCGATCCCAAAGACGGGCCTAATGGCAGGCGCCGAGATATCCATTGGGTTGGTCCGAAAGACCGCTATCGCCTGATCCACATCAATGAGTGGGGAACCGTTAAAAATCCTAACCCGGCCGGTAAAGGGAAGGTTGCCGCATCACTTGAAGGCGGAAAGAAAGCTTATCGAAAAGCTGTCAAGAAGGTATTGGAGAGTGAACTGTGATGGATGCATTAAATAAAATCTATGAAGCCTTATCAGCTGATCCCGTCATTTATGATGCGGTCGAGAATCGTATCAAATATTACGAATACCCCGAGACTGGCGCAGTCGATAAAGCATATATCATTATTGATCCATTGCAGCCATCGATGCCTGATGATTATGCCGATAATGATTGGTTAACCGAAGAGCATTTAATACAGATTGACATTTGGTCCAAGTCCCGGGAAGAGAAAGATAAGCTCGGGGAACGGATCAGAATGGTAATGAAAAACATAGGGTTTTACCAAAGTGGCGGCGGAATCGATGAATATGACAAGGATGTCAAAATATATCGTGATGCACGCAGATACTTGGGGAAATTCTACAGAAACGATATTTGAAAAGGAGTGCAGATAAATGCCAGAAAAAAAATATTTGTCATCTACAGGGGTAGATGAATTTTACTACGGTGTACTTAATGCCGGAGAAACCGGAATTGTAGCAGCCGCACCTGAACGCGTAAAGTTTTTGCAGGATATCGAAGTAGCGATGTCATCCGAAATCACAAGGGCGTATGGGGATAATGTGGTAGCTGAGTTGGGTGTTTCCCAAGGCGGTGTAGCCGTGAGTGGTAATTTCCATGCGATCCCGCAATCAGATAAAAATACATTGTTGGGATTGGAAACAACTACAGGCGGTTTGTCCGCACATGGATCCAGTGATAACCCTCCTTACGTTGCAGTTATTTTTGCCAAGACATATGAAGACGGATCAAAAGAATATGTGGGCTTGCCTAAAGGGAAGTTCCTGAAAACAAGCATCAAAGGGACATCTAAACAGGGCAATACCACTTTCAACCAAGATGCAATCAGCGCGGAATTCATGGATCGTGCTGTGACAGGCTTTACGAAACAAAAATCGGTTGTAGTAGGGGCAGATGATGCAGCAGCAACTGTTAAACGTGACGCAATTTTTCAAGCGATTTTCGGCGTGGCATATCCGACGACGACAACCACCACTACAGGCCTTTAACGTGGTATAGGGTATGAAATATATCCTTTGTCAGCCAGCAATCAAACGATTTGAATGGGAATTGGAAGTCTGTATCACTCGGCTGAACAAACTCGGAATCACTGACATTGTCCTGCTGTTCGCGCAGTGGGATAGTTACATTCCAAAACATTTTGAGGAAAATTACGGAGTGGAAGTTCACGTTTACAGCGATGCTGATCGCGAAAGAACGTACATCCCCAGTGTCAAACCTTTCCTCTGGATGAAATACCTTGAAGAAGACAAAACGCGTGAACAAGGCTCATATTTTTACATTGACAGTGATGTGCTATTCAGAGAGATACCGGAACTAACCCCGACTGAAGAAACCTGGCATGCATCAGACTGCAGCGGTTATATTGGATTGGATTACATCGATGGCAAGGGCGAGGACTTGCTGGAGCGTATGTGTGAAGTTATCGGAATAGATCCCGCTTTGATCAGGAAGCACCGGCCAGTCGGCGGGGCACAATGGATCATCAAGAAGCCCTCCTTTGCTTACTGGAAAAAGGTTTATGAGGATTCGGTAAAGCTATACAAATTTCTATCAGACGTAGAATCCGAATACATCGACAGAAACGGCGCGGGCTATGTACCAATCCAGAAATGGACCGCGGAAATGTGGTCCCAGCTCTGGAATGTCTATCAATTCGGGAAAACCGTGAACGTGGATAGCGAACTGGATTTCTGTTGGCCGAACGATCAGATAGCCCGGTATCAGGAAACAAAAATCTTTCACAATGCTGGTGTTGTTGATGGGAACCAAGGTTTATTCTTCAAAGGGCAGTATGTTGAATACTCTCCATTAAGCGAGGACTTGAGTTTCGTTGACAAAAACAAAGCATCTTATGAGTATGTCAAAGCAATTCGGGAGGTGAATCAAGTGGCAAAATATATAGTAATCGAGTCCTTTGGTGATCTGCAGGACAACGGAAAACCTTACAAGGCAGGGGATGGCTATCCAAGGCCTGCAAATAAGAAGGTTTCAAAAGAGCGAATTGAAGAGTTAAGCACAATTAAAAATGTAGCAGGAAGGCCTTTTATCGAAAAGGTTAGCGAAGAAAAGGGCGAGTAGCGTTACTCGTCCATTTTTTACGTACAGGAGGGAAATAATGGCGAACTTAAAAAGAAATATGATTGAACTTGTCCTAGACGTAAAAGAGGGCGAAATCGTAACAAAGAAATATGTAACTCCGGTATTTATTCCGTTGAGTGTGGTTTATGAAGCAATCGATTTAATGGCTGAATTGAACTCCAGAAAATCTGGACAGGCTGAAAAAGATATGATCGACAAAGTTCTGATCTTCGTTGCTGAAAAAGTCTACAATAATCAATTCACCCGGGATGACCTGTTCAATTATCTGCATGGACCAGGAGCAATCAACGAATTGTTTATGCAAGTCCTTTTTGTTGCGAGAGGGGAACAGACCGAAGAAGCAAAAAAGTACCTGGAGAGCTTATAGACGAAGAAGATTTTACTCCGGAAAAACAAAAGGAAAGCCTAGACAAGATGATTTTGGAACTGATCAAACAAGGGAAAGATATCAATACTGTCCTGGCTATGCCTTACAGCTTCCTGATTGACGTCCTTCGCGAAGAGCATAAACCAGAACGCAAACGGTCGCTCATCGCCGCATTCGGTGGTTAGCTGGCAGAAAGGAGGTAAGCGATGTCCGAAAGAATAGAGGGTCTTTCCATTGGATTGGACCTTGACAGCGTACAAGTCGAGAGCGGCCTAAAGGACTTGAATAAAAAACTAGCCCTGGTCAATAGTGAGATGAAAGCAAATCTTTCCGCTTTTGACAAAGGCGATGCATCACTTAAAAAATATCAAACGCAACTGGACGGGTTAAATAAGAAGCTGGAGATCCAAAAGACGAAGGTTGACAGCGCCCGCCAATCCTATGAGAAGATGGCGAAAGCACACGGAGAAGGCTCAAAAGAAGCCGATGCCGCCGCTACTGCGTACAACAAGGAACTAGCCAGCCTGAATAATTTGGAGCGGTATATCGGCAGCGTAACGACTGAAATGAACAAATCACAGTCAGCCTTTACGAAATATGGCAATCAGCTGACTGGTATATCTGAAAAGGCCGGAAAACTTGGTGATGGCTTGACCAAGACAGTGACTCCTGCAGTCCTGGCATTAGGTGCGGCTGCCGTACTCAGTGCGAATAATGTTTCGGATGCGACAGCAAAGATACAGAACAATTTAGGCGGTACCGCTGAAGAAGCTGCAAAGGTAGCAGGTATTGCGAACGACGTTTTCAAAGATGGTTGGGGAGAGTCGCTTGATAGTGTAGCAACGTCCATGCTCGAAGTGAAGGAGCAATTGACGGGCATTTCGGATGTAGATTTAGGAGCCATCACTAAGATGACGATCGCCTTGGAACAATCACTCGGAATGGATCAGACCGAAAGCCTACGCGGTATTAATGCGTTGATGAAGACATACGGAATGACCGCATATGAGGCGTTTGATTATATGGTAGCCGGGGCTCAGAAGGGTCTGAACAAGACCGACGAACTCGGTGATAACCTTGCCGAGTATGCGCCTTTATGGGAGCAAAACGGCTACTCAGCGCAGGAGATGTTTAACACGCTTCAGGCGGGTCTCGATGCCGGAGCCTATAACTTGGATAAGGTCAACGATTTGGTGAAAGAGTTTGGGATTCGAGTAGGTGACGGGACAATCAAAACCGCTATCGAAGCGATGGGCGGCAGCTGGAAAGAAATCTATGATACATGGGAAGCTTCCGGCGAGTCGAATGATGAACTGTTCAGGAGAATGGCCGCTAATCTAGCCAGCATTCAGGACCCGCAAGAAAAGGCCTTGGCTTTAACCGAAATCTGGGGATCGCTCGGTGAGGATGCTGGCTCTAAGGTAGTAGAGGCTTTGGGTAATGTGACAGAGCAATATGGAGAAGTAAACGGCGCTGCCCAAGGTGTCATAGATACTCTAGAGGAAACACAGTCTCAGAAATTCCAAGCTATGTTTCGCGATATGACTGATACTCTCGTTCCACTGGGAGACATCCTGTTGGAAATGGGCGAGGAGGCACTACCCATCCTGGAAGATGCCGTAGATAACCTGACGGATGCTTGGAACGATTTGAGTCCGGATATGCAGGAGAATGTCGTGCAATGGACGTTGGTTGCGGGTGCCGCCGGACCGATTGTTAAGATTTTCGGAGGCGTTGCCGGAGGGTTAGGGGCAATGCTAAAATTGCTTCCTGGTGTTACGGCTGGCCTTGGAACGGCCGGAGTGACAGGAGCTTTGGGCGGTGTTTCTGGCGCGGCAACCACAGCCGGAGGAGCAGCGGCCTTGTTCGCAAATCCTTGGGTTCTTGGCATCGGGGCTATAACTTTGGCTGCCACTGGTGTAGGGACTTTCATCTATAAGGAAATGACGAAAGACGCAACGAATCATGAAGCATCTGTTGATGCAACGAAAGGTAAATACCAGGAATGGTTTGACGCGGTTACCGAAGGCGCGAACGGTATGGTCAGTTCCCAAGAGCAGATTCAAGGTGCAATCAAAGGGACGGCATCAACTATCGCTGAAGAAACCGCAAGACTGAAAGAACAAAATACCCTTGTCACAAATGCAATAGATGATTTGTGGAACGGCGGGTATGAGTGGAACAACATGTTCTTTAAATCGTTCAACGAACCGCTCGCACGCAATGTGAACGGCATCAAGGACAAATTAAAAGAACTAAAAATGACAGATGATCAAATCAGCGAGATTGAAGAAAGCTACAACAATTATTCTTTGACAATCGGAAACACGATGGCCGAGATTTTGTCCACCTTCACTGCCGGAAAAGTTGTCACTGAGGAATTGGCGAACGCAACGATAAATGCCAATAACGCTGTCACAGAAGAAATCATAGTTGGGCTAACTGCTCAAAAGGATGCTGAACAAGCGCGACTCGATGAGATGCTTGCCAATGGCGTCATGACGCAAGCTGAGTATGAAAAACGCGTGATGGATAACGGTATGCACTATGCTATGTTGACTCAAATTACACAGAACGCCAACGATGAAATTAATGCGATAATTGCAGCGGCTTCCTTGGAAAACCGACAGCTGACGGCTGAAGAAACCGCCAGTATGATTGACAGTTATATTACGTTGTCTGAAAACAGTGGTAAGAGCATGACGGAAATCGCAGAAGGACAAGACGCTTTATCCGAGAACATGCGGAACATGGTAAGCGAGGTTGCTATTGCTTCATTGGTTCAGTCAGGAGCTTTGTCTGAAAGTGCGGCTTCACAGATTGGATCACTCGGTTCTGTTGAGGAAAAGGTCGGGGCTTTACAGTGGGCGTTGGATTATTATAATCAGACTGGCATCCCTTCGAAATCTATCTATATTGATACAAGCCCGGCTTTATATGCGATTGCAGATGTTATGACGCGCTTGAAGGGCATCCCTGATGAACAGGTTTTCATCAACGTTGATGCAGGGAGAGTTTATACGCCCACTAGCCCAACCGGAGCGCAAGGGGCTGGATATAGGGCAACCGGTGATGACAGCTTTAAAGGTGGTCCTGCCGTACTCGGAGATGGCGGGCGTGAAGAACCATTTCTTACGCCTAGTGGATACTTTGGAATTTCCCCGGATACAGATACATTTTATCCGAACTTGCCAAAGGGGACGAAAATTTGGCCGAGTATACAACACTTCAGGATGGACATTCCACACTTTGCGACAGGTGTTGAAGGCAGCACGGAAGCGCAAAGGTTGATTGCGAGTTTTGGAAAAAGAGAGTTATCCGGAGAAATTTCTGGATCAAACAGTGTGAGTAATTCAAACCAGACAACTACGGAAATCCATAACCATTTCAACATTACGGCTTACGGTGAATTGCCGAACAAAACTGTTAAAAACATTACTGAAAAAATATCACGAGAACTAAAAAATATGAATGATCGGAAGATTATCAACAGAGGGGAGAAGGTGCATTGAAACCAGGAAGCTTTTATTTGAACGGTGTGCATAGCGATGACATCGGAGCGCTCATATCTGAACGGCCCATAATTGAAATGCCAAACAGGAAGATTGAATTAAAAGAGATTCCTGGCGTTAACGGTGCAATCCCTTTTGATCATGGGTCCTACAGCAATACGCAAATGGCACTTGAAATTTTTTATATGACGGATAATGAAGAAGATTTGCCGCTGCAAAGGAGCAGAGTGGCAGCTTCTTTTTTATTTAACCGATATGTGGAATTTATCCCATATTTTGATTCTGAAAAAATCTACAAGGTGATCAATACCGAATATCCTCGTTTCAAGGGAAATAGTACATTCCGGCACTTTGATGTTTTTGAAGTAACCTTTTCGGTGAAACCATATAAATATCTGATCGGCAGCGGCACGCATGAATTGCTGGAGGGTGCAACAATTTTAAATCCAACACCGTATGAAGCAGAACCGTTAATCACTATCCAAGGTAGCGGTGATTGCACGCTGACAATAAACGGTATAGAGTATGTGGTCAAAAATATCGTTGATGAGGTCCTGCTGGATAGCGAGATCCAACACTGTTATAAAACCGTGAACGGACTGCTAGTGAACGAGAATAGTAAGATGTATTCCATTGACTTTCCTGTTTTGGTTCCGGGAAATAACATAATCACATGGACGGGCGCCGGAGTTACAGCAGTTACTTTCAAACCGAAATGGAGATCCCTCGTATGAAACCTATTTTATACAAAGCAGGCGAAACAGACTTTAATCATAAGGGCATCGGGACATTGTCGGAGACAATCGCATGCGAAGTGACTGAAGAACGTAACGGCGAATTTGAACTGTATTTGGAATATCCAGCATCTGGCTTGCATTACGCTGAGATCCAGGAGTTATGTCTTGTAAAGGCGAAACCGAATTCCGTCGATGATCTTCACCTATTCCGGATTTATGAACGTCAGCTCGATACGATTACACAAGTCTGGTCTGTTTACGCGACAAGCATCTCCAATGACCTTGGTGGTAATTTGGTTCAAAGCGTTGTTTCGAATGATGTTACGCCACAGACGGCCCTTGATGTGATGAAGAATAGTTTAATTCAACCTACTGATTTCATGTTTTATTCGGACATCAATGCAACCAATAGCATTGATTGGAAGATGCGGAATCCATTAAATTGCATAGCCGGCGAAGAGGGGTCTTTGTTGGATGTGTTTGGCGGAGAGCTAAAACGGGGAAATGATTTTATTTGGCTATATGCTAGGCGGGGCCGAGATAATGTCGCAACGATTCGCCACGGGAAAAACCTGACAGGCCTGGAAGCAGAGTATTCAACTAAAGGTTTAGTAACACAGATTCTGCCCTATTTTACACACACTCCTGAAGGAAGCGAGGCGGAAGAGACTGTTATCGGCAGTCTTGTCATTTCTCAGTATGCGAACAATTACCCGGTCACAATGATTCTGCCGGTCGATTATTCTAGTGACGATCGAGTGACGGATCTTGCTAGTTTGAATACTGCAGCTTCTAATTATTTTATTGAAAATGCCGGGATTGATAAACCAAGTGTAGCGATGGACGTGGATCTGGATGACTTGTCTGACAGCAGCGAGTATGAACAATTCAAGTCATTTGAGAATGTCGAAGTTTGCGATACCATAACGGTTTATTCGAAGCAATTTGATGTAAACCTAACCGCGAAGGTGACGCAAATAGTATTTGATGTACTCAGAGAGAAGAACCAATCACTGAAGGTAGGATCTGTAAGAACGAGTTTTTATGATGACTTGAAGAGTGGTTACAAAGACTTAGTAAAAGAGGTTACTGTATCGCTTACCAACACCATCGAGAAAGCAGCGAACGGAAAGAATCGCATTTTCAGAGGGGCAGATGAACCGCTGGAAGGGATGAGCAAAAACGATGTGTGGTATAAGCCCGTTGGTGATGGGGAAATAGAGATGTACGTCTATGATGGCGCGTACTGGAATAGGGAAGCCTACTCTGCCGACTCGCTTGGTGGGACAGTAAACTTCGCCAATATCAATGCAATAAATCTGAATTTGAACGCTTTGACGACAGCTAGTATCTCCGGAGCCAACTTCTGGTTAAACCTTATCGCCAGCATCATGCAGTTCACGAACCCGACAACTGGAGATATTTTGGTGTTTGATCAGGGGGAAATCTATTATCAAAACGGAACCAAGGTGAGGCGTTTAAGATATTCAGAAGAAGGTTTCATCTTCGAGCCGGGTGAAGGCAATACAGGCACATCGTTAAATACTTCGCTGATTCTGCGGGGAGGTTTCGGATCAGACAAGTACATAGATTTTATGGACAAAGATTTTGAGACCGGAACCATCTATAACCACCAACGCATCACAGCGCGGAACGCAATTATGTATTTCCAAACGATTGACCGGGTTCACGTTGTCCATGATTCTGATTTATCATTTGCCCCGATTGCTGCATCAGCGTTTGAGGTTGGATCTAGTGAGGATTTCAAGCAGAATATCGTAACCTCGGAAATCAGCGCCTTGGATAAAATCAGCAGTTTAGCGGTCGTGGAATACGATCTGAATCACAATGTCGAAACCGGAGTGGATAACAAGCAACTCGGCTTTATCGCAGAGGATAGCCCTTATATTTCCGGCAGTGACGGTAAAAGTATCGATCTGTATAAAGCGATAACCCTGAACACGAAAGGTGTCCAGGAGTTGTTGGCTAAGATTGAGGCGTTGGAAGAAGAAAATGCAACGATGAGAGCTGACGTTACAGCAATAAAAAAATTATTAGGGTTAACTTAGATGTCTGGAGTGTACAATTAATTTGATTATGATAATAGCTAAATCAGTAGCATATTTGATGCAGCTACCGATTTAGCTATTCTTTACTATTTAAAATTTACTGATGCATTTTCGTTGGTTCAATTAGCAATAACTGCACTCCCAAATTTTTTGCCAAATTGAGTTGTTGTAATATAACCTTCTGAAACCACAAGTTTATCAAAAGGTATTTCAGTTGACTTGTGAAAGTTTAACTCATGAAGAGCTCTTTTGTACAAGTCGTCTTTTTTAAATTCCGTGTATCGAGCCACGAAATGTGGTCGAATCAAAGTATTGTTATGAATGCTGATAAGACCAAGTCTTTCTAGTGTGTTTATTGACACTGGTTCATTTATTGTACCTTCATCAGTTAATATAATATTATCAATTACTGGCAATTTGTTCGTGTTAGCGTAGTTTTCATAACTAATATTCACTTTTGCAAATGCAGGGACACTATAGATTTTGTTAAATAATGTAGCATCTTTTGCGGTCAAGTCTTTTAAGACTGTTGAGAAAGAAGGTAATACATCTTTATTCTTTCTATCATCCAACGATGAGGCAATAAGATTTGCAAACATTTCTTGAAGTTCTTCGCTATCTAATTGATATATCGAATCTTCCACAGCTTTTAATGCAAGCCCTTGTTTGGACATATCACGATTTTCGAGAGGAATATTACTATTTTTCTCCATTATTTTCCTTTCGAAATTATCCATGTTGTACTTGTTGATTATTCCAAGTTTCATAAAAGGATTCATGATAAAACTAGCAACTCCACCAATTCCTTTCCCTAATGGTTCTGCAATTGGGTCTAACAGCTTGCCTATAGTATTTTGTGGTACCATTTCGAACCATGGATTTAAGTCAGTTTCTGGCATTTATATCACCTCGCCTTCTATATCAAGTATAAGCGATAGTTACCTCAAATTTATACAGAACCCAAAAGAATATTTTAGAAAAAGCTATCTTCATGGATAGTTTTTTTCAATTTACAAAAAGGAGTGATACATATTGGTCTTAGAACAATTTATAATTGATGCCGACATTATTTGGGACCAGGTCGGCAAGACGTTTTTCGAAAATCCAGAAGCGAAACCCGGCCGGATTATGCGCGTGCAAGTTGTGAATGCCGGCATCATAGAGGATCTAACGGGGTATACATTGAACCTTGGTTGGACCAGTGTTAGAGATCCTTCCAAGTTTGGACTGGATGCTTTCGATGACGTTGACATCACAAAAGGGATTTTTGAGATTGCCTATACAACTGGAATGCTCACGAATATCGGGCCGCTGAATGCATCGCTGCTGCTGGTACCTCCTGGTGAAGGAAGGCCAATAGAATCCAATAATTTCAAGCTTACTGTGAAGAACAGTGCGATCAATGCATCGGCGATTCAGGGTGAGACAAGCTTTTCTACATTGGAGAATGCGCTCGTGGAAGTGAATGGCTGGAATGCGCGGATTGATGTGGTGGAGCAGGAGTTTAAGGATAGGGCGGAAGCTCTCGATGGGGCTTATCCGGTAAGACTTACTGCTGCAGAACAAGCTGCTACTAGTGCTGTAACGGTGGCAAATACTGCATCCCAAAAAGCGGATGCAATGGCGAGCGGTAGCCCTAAAGGGGTTTACGCTACACTCGCATTATTGCAAGCAGCCTATCCAACAGGTACGACAGGCGCTTATCTCGTTTCTGCGGATGGTAAATGGTACTACTGGTCAGGTAGTACGTGGACAATCGGTGGCGTTTATCAAGCAACGGAACTCGGAATCGGGGCGGTGACGGACGACAAAATCAACAGTGCCAGTAAATTGGGTATGGTAACCGATGATTTGGAAGTAAATGGAATTTTAAAATCGGTAAATGTCAATCCAATCAAGAGTTATGGTAGCTTGAGCGCCAATTTATCCCCATCATATGCCGGTATGAGCGTGCCGTTTGTCTATCATGGTATTCAACACAAATATATTTTGATACCTTATTTAAAAACAACCTATGACGCTTTTGTCACCTTTGCAATCGCTAATCTGACCATTGATTGTTGGGGAACCCAAACAAAAGGTGATGTGGATACATTAACCTACTTTGACCATTGGTTAGTTGCCGGAGAATACACCAATCTGATGATTCCGGTTGCTTTTAATTACACACCGCTTGTCGCAGAAACAGAGTATTTGTTATTGGTTCAAAGTATGCAGAATATCGGATCACCAACATATTCAAGTCAAGCGCCTTTTCAGGTGAAGAAAAACAATAGCACAACAACTTTTGGCCCTTTAGTTTCAGCTTATCTCAAAACTAAATTTTTGCTAAACTACGGGGCATACGCTTGGGGATTGGGTAGCCCTGGTCAAATAGATTATGTTTTACCTCCCTTGGAATTGATTGAGGACATCGTACAAGTGTCCGACATTGACACATATGTGGATAATAAAATCATGAGTGTGACGTTACCCATCACCGATTATGTACCGGATGAAATTGAACTGATTAAAAATGACGATGTGGAAATCTTTTACGACAGTATTTTTAGTGTGAAGCGCATTGAAAACTATCGCTTGGACGTGACAAACGGCTTGGGAACGTACCACAACCGCAAAGCGATTATCCAACCAGTAGACGCTACCGTGGACAAGATTACAAACGTCAAAGTCTACAACGACTACGAGCAACTGGTCAGCGAGTGTGATTTAAACTTTAAAGTCTATCCAGTAGTAAATCCCAGTGCGCCGAAAAACTTGCTGATTATTGGTGATAGTTTGACAGAGTACGGGGAGGGCAGTAGTACGGTAAATACGCTTTACAGTAAGCTTCAGTCCAAAGGTATGACGAACATCAATTTTATCGGCACAAAAAATGCCGCAGGAAACGCGTTGGCAAAACATGAGGGTAGAGCCGGATGGCGGACGTGGGACTATCTCGGTGTAGGAACGACCGGAAATCCTTTTGTCTACAATGGTATCGTTGATTTTGGCGCTTACTGCACCGCAAACGGGTATAGCGGGATTGATTACTGTATCATTCACATGAACTGGAACGCAATTATGTTCAGCACGGAAACCATGGTGTCTAATCTTAGCCAACTCGTTGACAAAGTGAAAGCAAGCTATCCTAACGCAATTGTGTTTATTGTTGGGATGAGCGCTTATCGCAAAGGACGCTACACAGGTGATTTTGCTTGTAGTAAGCTAAGAGCGTGGGAAGTCGATGCCGCGTACAAAGTAATGGCCGCCACAAAAACAAACGTCAAAGCCATCAATTTATTGCCATATCGCGATATGGACTACGGCAATGTCTATAACACATCACAAGTCAATCTGCGTAACGCTACCGACACAGAGCGGTTGTTGTCTGATCACGTGCATTGTGGAGCGGTCGGCTACATGCAAATAGCGGACGTTTATTTCCGGAAATTGGCAAAACAAACTTATCTGGAATCGTTATAACGACTGAACCAAACTGACAAGTTTTTGAAAATCATTTTTCAGGAAAAAACTACTGAATGAGTGAAAACAAAACTGAAAGGATTGTCTGCGGATAGTCCTTTTAAATAATAAATAAAATCATTTTATTGAATTATGTTGTAAAATAAAAAAGAACTCACATAAGGGTGGCGACCCAGTGAGTTCTTAGTATAGTAGTTGTTTAGGTACTCCTATTATACCATCTTTTTTAATTAATTATAATGAGGAGTTGTTCAAGGTGAGCAAAGTAGGCAGAAATGACTCGTGCCCTTGCATGAGTGGGGAAAAATTCAAAAAGTGCTGCCAAATTTCCCGAATATGGGATAATTTTAAGGTGCAAGATTTATCATTTGTTAACGAAAAGTATTTTTTTAGTGACCTATTAGAAAACGACGAAAGATTTAATCGACTTTATAGAGCGGATAGAATCAGGATAAATAAACCTGTATTTTGTTTTAAGGCTGATTTTACAATGAAGTCTGCTGCAAGTTATGGAAGTATAGGAAATGAAGTATATACTATCCTTTCTAAACATCAAAAATCACCTGTTTCGGATTCAATACATATGGCACATGAGATTGAACATCTAGTTTTGCATTCCATGGGCCACAAAGGAGTAACTCATAAAAATAGAGAGTTCAATACCCAATATAGAACTCATAAATTTTTAAATGATATGCTGTATGATCCACTGGTGAACAAAAGACTTATTCAATATGGGTACGACTTGCAAAAGTATCTTGATTTGTCTGATGAAGTGCAAATAGGGTTGAAAAACATAAGCAATAATGAACTGTTAGTTAAAACGTTATATGTAAAAAGAACATTAGATTATCGAAATTTATATGCCAACATCACTAATGATGAGATTGAGTTTGTAAAATGGGTTAAATTAGCTCACCCTCAAGTTGTAAGTGATAGTGAAAGAATCTTAGAGATAATTGAAAAGTATGAGATTGAATTACCGCACCAATCTGAGTTAGCTTTGAATGAAGTCATTAACTATTTAGGTTTAGAAAATTTGTTAACTCTTGTTGAAGTATAGATAGCTGGAGCATCCATGTGGGTGCTCCTTTTTAGGAGGTATTCATATGGATGAACAAATCATGATTATTCTAAATAATGAAAGTAGAAAAATAGAGGAACTTTTCCATAAAAAGGAAATTAACAAAATGGATTTAACGATTTCCATTCTAGGAGAAGGGTTACCCTCTGCAAAAGAAGAGAACACTGAAAAGTAAAAGTCAGAAGGTTGTCCATCAGGGCAGCCTTTTTAATATGGGCAAAAGGAGCGTGGAAAATGACTGAAATAATGGATTTGCTTAAAGGACAGTTATCGAAAATGAACGTTGATGGATCGTGGATATTTGGGGTGGTTTCAGGTGGTTTAACTATCGCAATCCCGCAATGGATTTACAGATCAGAATGGAGCATGAGCCATTCTGTTTTAATCGGCATTCTGATCGGGGTCATTGGGATGGAGTGGTTAGTTGGTGGCAGGCTAGCCAAGCTTTCGCCGGTTGAAAAAAAATCGAGTTCAGTGGCCATCGATTCAGCGATCCGGGATGTAATCATCATCGGCATGTGTGCTGCCGGATATGGATTTGATTTTTTATTCAATACTGGCAGTGTGATCTTTGTCATCATCACGGCGGCTTTTATCTATCACAACTTTTATTCATTGGTTGCAAATATAGGGGTGCTAGGATGGGAAAAACACTTTCCGATGTGGTTGCTTAATTGGGTAGATAATGAGATTGCTGCTAAAAAGGATAAGTATTTCCCGGTCAGAAATAAGGAGGGAAAATAATGGCTTATACAATTAATGATAGACGCGCTTCCGCACTAGGCGGCCAAAGCAAGGACCGTAACCGATCGGCAATCACAACAATCGTATGGCACTATTCTGCAGTCATGCGTAAGGTTCGTAAGTTTATCACCGGGCATGAAGCATATTGGCGCGATACACTCGGTTGGGATCGTGGCGGTTATCACTTTTATATTGACGCGGATGGAAATATCTGGCAAAACTATGATTACGAGCGGATCACTTGGGGCGTTTATAACAACAATGGCTACTGCGTGCATATCAGTGTGGAGGCCGGCAGCGGAACGGATTACTCGCAAGCACAGATTGATGCCAGAGAATGGCTGACACGAAAAATAATGGGTGATTTAAATGTTCCAGCAAGTAAGGTAAAGGGTCACTGGGAGGTTTATAATAATTCGGCTTGTCCTGGATATTCGAAAGAACAGATGGATGCGTTTCGCGCAAGATTGGGCCAATCTACAGCTGCAGCATCAGCACCGATTGCTCCGATGCGCGTCCCTGTGAATTATAATAAGATGGTGGCCTATCCTGGTTACTCGATCGATAGCAAACCCTGGGGCGAGCCCGGTCTGGTTAATTGGGGTAAAACAGATGATATCATTGGAAATACAATCTCAATCTACGAAGAAAATGGCAGCGGCGAGTATGCCAATGGCGTGAAAGTCGGTTGGATTGACAAGCGGGCTCTGATTGACGTTCCTGCGCGCGTGCCGTTTAGTTATAACGTCATCGTGAAAGTCGGCGGCTATTCAATCGATTCCCGGCCGTGGGGCGAACCAGGCTTCACGAATTGGGGCACAACGGACGCGTTTATTGGAAAAACGATCCCGGTGGTTGAAGAAAATGCATCCGGGGAGTACGTCAATACAAGCCTTGGATGGATCGATAAGCGAGCAGTCGAAAAAGAGCCAGTTGTCGTATCCTCCACGCTGCACTTACCTGCAGGACAGACCTGGGTTGTTTATCCGGAAAATGGGCCATACAAAGCCGGCAATGTGATTGCAATCGAAGAGCGATGTTCCTGTTTGGTGTTGGGAGATAAAGGACAGGGGCTTATTGTTGTAGATTTAGAAGGTAATGTAGGTCGCGTGGCGATTCGGTACGATGAATCGAAGGGTGCGACTATCGAGAAAAAATATGCATAAATTTGAATAGAAAGTTTGATGTCAATAGGCTCATTTTTTATTTGTTAATAGCTATGCAATAGTACAATTCCTTTCAGAGAATTAATGCGCCAGGTCCAAGTGGACAATAGTCATTCGGGCTTTTTTATGTTTTACTATATTAAGCGTATATTTTATGATAGGTGGGATTAATGTGGAGTTTTATATTGTACCGTTAGATAATTTCCAAATAAATGAAGACTCTGAATTACAAGATATTAAATTGGATAATCACACTGTTTTTACAATATCAAAAGATAATAAAGTTATTGGACGATCAATCGATACTAACTATTTGAAAAATTTTGGAAGCTTATCTGCTAAACATTTGTTAGAAGTTACATGTTCTTTTAGTACTTTAAACAGAGATTACCCAGTGACTTATAATAAGAAAAATGAGTATTTACATATGTTATATGGTCTAAATCAATTGTTCGCACTAGGCTTATGGATTGTTAAGGATAATAGCGTTAATATACCATTTGCCATATATAATAATGATAAGTTTGACGATTCTATCACTGTAAGAAAAAATGTTATGGTGTCAAATTCCAAGGGAAGGTATGCATTAAAATCATTTAATTTGGAAGAGATAGAAGAAGCTAATCAATGGATGAATATTTTTTGGGATTATATGCCAACAAGTGAGAATGATTCAACAAGACAATATTTGTTATATAATGATTTGAAAAGTGATTTAAGCCAAAATGTGAGTAGTTTCGAACGAGCGGTTTTATACCTTCAGGTTGCAAGAAGTGAATCTTTTTTGCCATCTAAAATTGCTACATATATTAGTGTGCTTGAAACATTATTTGCAGTTAACGGAGAAAATACTTATAAGACTGCGGAAAGAGCTGCGATATTTATTGGTAAAGATTTGGAAGAGCGATATAATATATATAATAAAGTAAGTACAGCATATAAAGTGAGATCTAGTTACGTACATGGATCGAATATCAAAGAAAGTTTAAATAAAACTTTGGAGACAATAAGTACTGAAATTGATGGGATTGTTAGGTTGATAATTGTTAGTTTTTTTACAAACTACAAAGAATTAAATTATTCTAAGCAAAGCGGATTCGATGAGGTCAATACTTGGTTCATAAAAAAAGTTTTGGAATAGATTGGGGGAATTATTTTGGAATTGATCATAAATGGTGTGTTAGAAGCTGAATATATGGAAGATTGCTACGGAAATGATGTACGATATTTAGATTTATATGATAATATATCAAATATGGAACTTTATGATTTATCCAAATACTTTCACGGTAAAAAAGTAAAAATTATTATTCGCGAAATTGAAAAAGATGAATGCTAGGAGGATATATTTGATGGAAGAAAAAATTGTAGATTGCAACGTAAACTTTAGAGTAGATGGTAAACAGATAGAATCCTTTACAATAGGATTTTCTTATTTACCAAGAATTGGTGAAGTTTTTATTTATGAAAGTTCTGTTATGGAAGTTGTAAGTATCATGCATCATCAAATAATTGAGAATGGCCGAACAATTACTGTGGGTGCGGATGCAACATTATACGTAAAAGAAATAGGATCTCAAAGTGAATGGACAACTCGAATTATTTGAATTTCAGTAAACAAAATCCTAACTAATTTTGCTGGGGGTTTGTTTATTGTAAGGTTCAATCTTTTCAATGCTATAAAAAGTATGAATATTAAAATCAAATCATCCGAAATGCGTATAGTATAAGTGAGACTGGTATTTATCCCCCCCAAGGTTAGCCAGTCTCTATTTTTATACATGTTTTCTAACAAGATGATTTGAGGCTATTTGGAACTATTATTATAGGAAGAAAAAAAGCCCTGCCCGGACTTTTGCCACTCGGGATTTTCCCGGGATATTTTTCTTTTTCATGTTAGAAAGCTTGATTTGTCAAGGGGTAAAAAGGTTAGCCATGTACGAATTGCTGAAATAAAAAAGCAGTTTTTAAAGCTACCTAACGTAAAAAAACAGAAATGCTGTCAAATCAGCACTTCTGTTTTTTTAGTATATTTACTTGGTCCGGCTTGTCGTCATATAAAATTCCTTCTTCTGGAAATTTGCCATGGCGCGTAAAGCAAACTCCAGAAAATGATGATGGATCCAAGGACCGCAATCAAGTAGCCGGGTGTTCCCAGCCAATATCCGGAACGGGTAGCAGAGATTTGCCAATCCCGCTGCTTTTCCTTAGAATGAAGGGTGAAGGCTGGCCGTTTCTGCGAATCGCTGAATAGGCGGCAGTCATATCTAAGAATCGAAGGGAGACCTGTAATCATGACATTGAAAGAAAAAGTGAACAAGGATTTCATCCAAGCAAGAAAAGACAAAGACACATTGAAGGCAGATGTCCTGCGTCTCATCAAAACCGAGTACGATTCTTTCTTGATCGACAACAAACGCGAAATGACCGAAGCGGAGGAAATCCATGTTTTTCTGAAGGACATAAAGAAAAACAACGAAGCCATTGACTATGCGAAACAAGTCGACCGCACGGATCTGATTGAAGAGAACCAAAAGAAATTGGCCATTTTGGAGGCATATGTCCCCAAAATGATGGATGAAAGAGAAGTCCGCTTCTTTTTGGCCGAAAACGGTGTAGCCGAAATGTCGTTGAAGGATGCGATGAAATTTTCGATGCAAGTGCTGGACGGAAAAGCCGACAAAGCCCTCGTCTCCAAAATCATCAAAGAACTGTTGGCAAAATAATGCGTCAGACAAGAAAAGGACTGCGCGGCTCGAGCTGCACGGTCCTTTTCTGAAGTGAAATCCAAGGTTCCTCCGCCCTGAATTGTTCAAGTGATTAGTGATAGGCGAATAATCAGTCTTTTTTGATCCATTTGTTTCCGGCTTTGTTTGTAGGCGGAAGTCTGTGCCCTTCGACAATGTGGACTTCTTTGCTGCCGGTGATTTTGCCCCCTCTAGGGCCAACTTCTTTGTAGACGCCAGGAGGAAGATTATCCGTACCCGGTTTGTGTAAATCTTTTTGATCGATTTCCATGCTTTTTGCTCCTTTCTTTCCTGAAGAGCGATGGCGGAGGCACTGCTTGGTACAGGTTAAGTATATCGCTGCAAACGCAAACAATCAAATGATGGCTGTCTTCGGAAGGCATTGTGCAAGTTTGAACAACATTTCAGGATTTTCGGCTGCCGTAACAAATTGAAACACAATTGTCATATTTCTATCATGTAATAGTATTTTAATTTTGATATACTTCATCTCGTAGAAGAAACAGGAGGAGAAGTATAATTGGGAAAAAAACATATCGCGTTGTTCGCATCAATCTTATTGCTTAGTCCGATTGCAGGTGGATTTACTGCTCAAGCGGCTACATTGGAAGAATTACAACAACAAAAAGATGCTTTGCAATTAGAAACGAATACGATTCAATCGCAGATTGAAGAAAAATCAAATTCATTGAATACTTTGGAATCCGAAAAAGCAAACTTGGAAACAAAAGTGAATGAACTTCAATCGCAATTGGATGAATTGATGAATCGGTTAGCGACTCAAGAGCAAAAATTAGCTGATATCGAATCAAAAATTTTGGAATTGCAAGCTGAAATTGAAGCATTACAAGTGGTCATCGACCAGAGAACCGAAAAATTAAATACGCAGGCTCGTTATATCCAAACGGATGCGGGTGTTACGGATATAGCTTCAATGCTGTTGTCTTCAGAGAATTTTTCTGACTTAGTCGGAAAAATCACGGTCGTTTCAAAGATTGTGACTGCCAACAAGGACATCGTGGAACAACAGGAAGCGGATCAGCAAAAAGTCGAAGACAGCAAAGTGGCTGTTGAAGAAGAAAAACTTGCTGCTGAAGCATTGAGACAAGACATTCTGATTTCAAAAAATAATGTCGTAGCCCAAAAAGCTGAAATCGACGTCCAAATCGCGCAAGTCATCGAGAACTACGAGTTGACTGAAGCCGAGAAAAATGGATTGGAATCAACCAGAGCTGACTTAGCTGCACAAACAGAAACAATCAGCAATGATATGGCGGCTGAACAAGCGCGCATCACGGCTGAAGCCATCGCAGCTGCCGAGGCAGAAGCGGCAGCCATCGCAGCGGCGGAAGCAGCTGCAGCAGCTGCAGCAAATAACCTGACGGCATCTGTCGCAACAACGACGACAACACCAAGTTATTCAGTGAATTCCAGCGGGTTCTTGAGACCGGCAAGCGGCTACATCTCTTCTCCTTTCGGAAATCGCGTTTCTCCATTCGGCGGCTCGATCGAATTCCATCGCGGCGTTGATATCGCAGGCAGCGGAGCGATCTCTGCAGCGCAATCAGGAACAGTTGAGACAGCTACTTATCATGCAAGTTACGGCTATTATGTTGTCATCAACCACGGCACAATCAATGGCGTAAACGTCAAAACTTTATATGCCCACATGCAACCGGGCTTGTTGGTGGCTCCAGGTCAAACTGTCAGCCAAGGACAACAAGTTGGCGTGATGGGTACGACAGGAAGTTCGACCGGCGTCCACTTGCACTTTGAAGTACAAGAAAATGGCGCAGTGGTAAACCCTGTAAACTACATCGGCGGATAAGAATCCGAGAAGGCATATAAAAATATAGAGAAGCGATCAGGATTTTCTGACCCCTTCTCTTTTTTTTGCAACGAAAAGGGTAATGATGCGTTATAATAGGGGATATGTTGAACTGAGGAGTTACAAAATGGAAAAGATAGCATCGATGAAAAATCAAAAAGTAAAACAATGGAAAAAACTGCAGACCACCAAAGGCCGGAAAGAGGCGGGCGCTTATCTGATCGAGGGGACGCATCTTTTGAAAGAGGCCATCAAAGCAAACGCAAGCATCCAGGAAGTTTTGATGACTGAAGCTTTTCACCAACAGTCGGATCTGCCGCTTGGTGAGAGGGACATCATCATCGTTTCCCAGGAAATCCTGGCCAGCCTGGCCCAGACAGAAACGCCGCAAGGAGTCGTCGCGATCGTTCAGTTTCCTGAAGCCGCTCCGATTTTGGATTACAAGGGCAAATATATCCTTTTGGATCAGGTCCAGGATCCAGGGAATGTCGGCACCATCATCCGGACGGCGGATGCTGCCGGGTATGCCGGGGTGATTTTAGGGGAGGGATCGGTGGATCTCTACAATGATAAAGTGCTTCGTTCCATGCAAGGGAGCCACTTCCATCTGCCTGTATATCGTGGTGATCTGCAAGAGATGATACCTGAATTTAAGAAGAATGGTATCCCGGTCTACGGAACCGAACTGAACGAAGCGGCTGTCGATTACCGGACCGTTTCCCCGACCGATGCGGTAGCGTTGGTGCTCGGTAACGAAGGGAATGGCGTTTCAGGAAAAATATTGGCATTAACGGATCAGAATCTGTATATCCCGATCTTCGGCGAAGCGGAGTCTCTGAATGTTGCAGTCGCGGCAGGCATTCTGCTTTATCACTTCGTCGGCTGAAGAAATGCATGAAAAAAACGCTATTTTTTCAATTAAACGTGAAAAAGTGTTGCCTTTGTGAAATTCCTATCCTATTATAGAAAACAGACATGAACTTTTGTATGCGAGCAAGCGGGCTGCCGAATTCCTAACCAACATCATTCGTGATTCTTTTCCTTTTCGGATGGAAGGAAGCGGCGGCCACAAGCATTTTTCTGAGGAAGTACTTCAGGTAGTGCAGATTGTGGAGCGGGATGCTTATTTTTTGTAAACATTTTGTGACAAAAGGCACATTCCCTTTGACAGGGGAAATGAGGGTGTTTATAATAGGTCAAAGAGGTGAAGGCTGTGAATGAAATGCTGGAAGTAAAAAAATGTATTTGTCCAAAGTTTGAAAAAACATTCTCTATTTTAGGGAAAAAATGGACCGGCTTAATCATCGAAGTCTTGATGGACGGAGATAAACGATTCAAGGAATTGGCCGTGCAGATACCTAATGTCAGTGATCGAGTATTAGTGGAACGCTTAAAAGAGCTGGAAGATGAAAAAATTGTCGTAAGAACCGAAAATCCTGCGGCGGCAATCAAAGTGATGTATGGATTGTCCGAAAAAGGGAAAGCTTTGAACAATGTGATGCTGGAAATCCAATCTTGGTCGGATGCTTGGGTCTAATCCGAACTTGACGGATACGGCATTTCCGGTTAAACTGGCAAAGTAAGTCAAATGAATATGAAAAGCGTTGAAGGGAACCTTCACGATCTGCAGCTTTTTTCAGGGAATAATGGCCATTGACTGCGAGCCTTTATAGAAGCCGATTGTGATTTTTCACTCCCCGAGCTGACTTTGGGATTTGCCCCGTGCAATGAATAAAGTTCCGGTTTATTACCGTTAAACAAATGAAGTGTCGTTGCTTGCAGCGAAACAAGGGTGGTACCACGAAAATCTCGTCCCTTACCAGGGATGGGATTTTTTTGCATTTTTTAAGAAAAGGGGACAGAACATGGAATTGAAAGCAAAATTACAAACATTACGCATAGATGCCTTACAGCAAGTAGAATCTGCAGAGGATCTGCAAGCATTGAATCAAGTCCGCATTTCCTACTTGGGGAAAAAAGGACCAATCACAGAGGCTTTGAGAGGGATGAAGGATTTAAGCCCTGAAGAGCGTCCCGTCATCGGAACGTTGGCGAACGAACTGCGCGACGACATCGAAGCCGCAATCCAAGCCAAAAAAGATGCGCTTGAAATCAAAAAAATGGAAGCCGAAATCGCGGCTGAAACGATTGATGTCACCTTGCCGGGCAAAAAAATCGCACAAGGCACGACACACGTCCTGACGCAAATCAATGAAGAAATCGAAGACCTGTTCCTCGGAATGGGATACAAAATCGTCGACGGACCGGAAGTCGAAGAAGACAGCTACAACTTCGAAAAGATGAACTTGCCGAAAGATCATCCAGCCCGCGATATGCAGGACACTTTCTACATCACGGATGAGACCTTGCTGCGCACGCATACGTCGCCTGTCCAAGCGCGCACGATGGAAAAACATGACTTTTCCAAAGGACCATTGAAGATGATCAGCCCGGGGAAAGTCTACCGCCGCGACAGCGATGACGCGACCCATTCACACCAATTCCACCAGATTGAAGGATTGGTCATCGGCGAGAACATCACTTTGGCTGATCTGAAAGGCACGCTTGCCGTCTTCGCCAAAAAATTGTTCGGAGAAGAACGTGAAATCCGTTTGCGTCCAAGCTACTTCCCATTCACTGAACCTTCTGTCGAAGTCGATGTCAGCTGCTTCAAATGCGGCGGTTCCGGCTGCAATGTCTGCAAACAGACCGGTTGGATCGAAATCCTGGGATCCGGCATTGTGCACCCGAACGTTCTGGAAATGTCGGGGATCGATTCCACGAAATATTCCGGTTTTGCTTTCGGGCTTGGGCAAGAGCGTGTAGCGATGTTGAAATATGGAGTGGATGATATCCGTCACTTCTATCAGAACGACATCCGATTCTTAAGTCAATTTGATGTAAAGGAGTAATGAAATGAAAGTTTCCTATAAATGGTTAAAAGAGTATTTAGATCTATCCGATGTAACACCTGCAGAATTAGCTGAAAAAATGTCCCGCACGGGTATCGAGGTGGACGACGTCGTCTATCCTGGCAAAGGTTTGTCCAAAATCGTTGTCGGCGAAACGTTGTCCGTGGTTGACCATCCTGATTCGGACCATCTGCATGTCTGCCAAGTGAATATCGGGGCTGAGGAACCGATCCAGATCGTCTGCGGCGCGCCGAATGTGGCTGGCGGCCAAAAAGTCATCGTGGCTTTGCATGGCGCACGGATCACCGGCAACGCAAAAATCAAAAAGGGCAAGATGCGCGGCCAAGAATCGAACGGAATGATCTGTTCGTTGGCTGAATTGGGCTACTCTGAAAGTGTTGTTTCAAAAAAATATGCGGACGGGATTTTTGTCCTGCCTGCTGATGCTGTTCCCGGAACGGAAGTCGTTGAGTTGTTGGAACTGGATGATGCGATCCTGGACATCGACATCACACCGAACCGTGCCGATGCTTTAAGCATGCGCGGATCCGCCTATGAAGTCGCAGCCATCTACAACAAAGCATTGAAATTCCCGGAGGCTCCGGTCTCCGAAAAAACGGGTTCTGTTGCGGATTACATCAAAGTTGCCGTTGAGGACACGAACGATGCTCCTGCCTACCATATCCAAGTGATCAAAGACGTAAAAATCGCGGAAAGTCCGCTTTGGTTGCAGAATAAACTGATGAACGGCGGTATCCGTCCGATCAACAACGTAGTCGACATCACGAACTATATCCTGTTGGAATACGGCCAGCCATTGCATGCTTTCGATTATGATCAAATCGGTTCCAAGGAAATCATTGTCCGCCGTGCGAAAGCAAACGAAACGATGACTACTCTTGATGGAGTGGAAAGAACGCTCGACACAGATAACATCGTCATCACGAACGGCACTGCACCGATTGCATTGGCGGGTGTCATGGGCGGTCTGGATTCAGAAATCACCGATGAAACCGTGACTGTCGCATTGGAAGCGGCTTTGTTCAATCCGGTTTTGATCCGTAAAACCGCAGGTAAATTCAACTTGCGCAGCGAATCCAGTTCCCGTTTCGAAAAAGGCATCAACGTCGCGACAATCCGCACAGCCGGACAACATGCGGCTGAACTGATGCATGAGTTGGCTGGAGGCACTGTCGTTGCCGGTACAGCTTCCGTCGATACTGTGGAAGTGAAGGATACGGAAGTGGTCATCACTTTGGAAAAAATCAACCGTTCGTTAGGGACTGCCATTTCCAGCGACGAAGTGACCGCCATCTTCAAACAGTTGGGCTTTGCCTCGACGTTTGACGGCGAAACCTTCACTGTTGCTGTACCACCGAGAAGATGGGATATCTCCATCTATGCGGATATCCTGGAAGAAGTCGCACGCATCTACGGATACGACAACCTTCCGGAGACATTGCCGATCACACCGGCTTTGCCTACTGCATTGACGCCTAAACAACACACGATGCGCATAACCAGAAGATTCATGGAAGGCGCGGGACTGACCCAGAATATCAGTTATGTCTTGACTACCGCCGAAAAAGCGCGGGAATACGCAGTCGAAGACAAGGAAGGCATCCGTTTGGCTTGGCCGATGAGCGAAGATCGCAGCACACTGCGGATGAACTTGTTGAGCACGCTGCTGGACAATGCCGCTTACAACGTTGCCCGCAAGAACACGGATATCCAATTTTATGAAATAGGTCGCGTCTTCTTCCCATCAGCTGATCGCGTTTTGCCGATTGAGGCAGAACGTTTGGCCGGCGTGATGACAGGAATGGCCTACCAAAAAGATTGGCAAATGGCTGCTGAACCCGTCAACTTTTACCATGCCAAAGGGGTATTGGATGGGTATTTCGAGACAATGGGCCTGAGCGATCAGATCCGTTTTGAAGCTGCCAAAGACCTAAAATGGATGCATCCAGGCAGAACGGCTGCCGTTTACCTGGGCGATGCCTATATCGGTTATGTCGGCCAAGTCCATCCGGCAACGGCAAATGCCTATGACCTGAAGGAAACTTATGCTTTCGAAATCGATTTCGAAGCGATCATCGCCGCACCGAAGGAAGTGATTACGCAACAGCCGATCCCTAAATTCCCTGGCGTGACCCGCGATGTGGCTTTACTGGTGGATGAAACCGTCACACACCAACAGATCGTCAAGACCATCAAGGCAAATGGCGGGAAATTCCTGAAGGATGTCCATCTGTTCGACATCTATCAAGGCAAAGGCATCGAGGACGGCAAGAAGTCGGTTGCTTATTCCATGTCGTTCCTGAACCCTGAAGCGACGCTTGTCGATGAAGACATCAACAAAGCTTTCGCCAAATTGGTTGCGGCTCTGGAAACCGAATGCGGAGCTGCCATCCGTTAATTTAGAAGAATAATGAACAAACAAAGAGTGGACCGTCTCGGGATGAGACAGTCCACTCTTTGTTTTGCGAAGATTTAGATGCGGCTAGGATTCAGTTGTCCGATTCATTCGGATTATCGGACAAGCTAGTCAGCATCGGACTCAGCTGCGGTGAATTCTCCGTACGTTTCGCCGGTAAGTTATTTGTTCGCCAATCGGATGGCTTTTTGGGTATTGGCGAAGTGGAGCTTCGTGTATTTTTCCAGCAGTTCCAAGCCGCCTTCACGATACATTTCCGCAGCAATCAAGTCGACGTTGGCGCCGGCGCCTGAAGGAATCGGATAACCGGAGGCTGCGGTCATGTCAGCCAAGGTCTTCAGGAAGTAGTAACGGGCGATGATGGAAGCCGCTGCCACCGCCAGATGGTGGGATTCGCCTTTGGTCTGGAAATGAATGTTTTCCTTCACTTGCACTTTTTGATCAGCGATATGCTTGAAATACGTGGAAGGCAATTCAAACTGATCGACCAGTATCGCTTTGGGCTTTTCCGGAGCGATTTTCTTCAACAACTGATCGAGCACTTGGTTGTGCAGCAACGCCTTCATTTTCCCTTGGGACATCGTCGGTTGGACCTCGTTGTATTTCTCGGGCATCAGGTTGATGACGCTGTGCGGGACTTGCTTCACTAACTGTTTCGCAATGGTGATGATGCGGGCATCCGTCAGCGCTTTGGAGTCCTGGACGCCCATGTTTTTCAACAAGGGCAACTGTTCGGCTGAAGCGTAGACAGCACAGACCGTCAAGGGCCCGAAATAACTGCCGTTGCCGACTTCATCGCTGCCGATGACGGACCAGGTGGAAAAGCCTGCAGGGAGGCTGGTTTTGCTCAGGACCTCTTTTTTTAGGCCGTTTTTTGCGGCAGGGGGTTTTGGATCCCCAACCTTCTCGCTGGATGCTTGCCACTGCGCTGCTTCGCTTTCGGCGTTCTGGCCTTGGAACAGCACCTTCCCGGAATTGTAACCGGTGATGGTGGTCTGGTTCTTTTTGGCTGTGAAAAGGCTGTGCGGCACAGGTTTCACAACGTAATCCTGATAAAAGACGGCCATCTTTTTCAGTTGGCCCATCGTTACTTTCAATACGACATTCGACATATCCTCATCCTTGCTCAAATTAATTTTTCTGTACAGCTTCTCGGTGCTAACACTCCTTATTCTATCACAGGAAGTTCGCATGTTCATGGGGAATTACGGTTGGAATTGGTCAGCTCTTTTTGACAAACTGACTGGTTTAGGAACATGGAGAGGTTTATACTGCAATTCGCAAGATTTATGTTAAAATATATTAGACAGTTTTTAAATGGAGGTCTTTGGATATGACGGAAAACAAAAGAAGATTCAAAACAATCATAGCAGGGAAGACCTATACGATTGTGGGAAATAAAGCACCTGAGCATCTGACTGCGGTATCGGAATTGGTCAATGCGCAATTGGAACAGATCAAACAAGTAGCACCAGCGCTTGGTCGGGAGGAGCGCGGCATTCTCGTAGCAGTGAACGCCATTTCCGATCAGATCACGAAACAATTGGAGATGGAGGAGTTGCTGTTGAAAGTTGCAGAGCTAGAGAAAGCTTTGCAGGAAAGCCAAAGCGTTACAAACTCCGCTTCCGTTGAGGAAACAGAACAGGCTGAGCCGGAGAAGACTTTAGCCGAGGCGCCCAAACCTGAAGCGGTTGCCGACGTCGAACAAAAAACAGAGGCCGTTCCCCCGACAGAGGAGAAAGCAGCTACACAAGCAGGTGAACCCGAGGAAACAGCGCTTGAAACGCCTGAAAAGGAACACAACGCAGAAAAGCTGACCGGAAATGCTCCGGCAAAGAAAGCAGTGGCTAACTTTGCTGGGATGAAGCGCGATAAAGAAAGCCAAACAGTGACTTCCATGCCTGCAACCATCAGTGAACTGCAGCAAGCTGCCCGCGAAGCCAACGACCTGCCGGCCAGGAAATCCAATTCAAAATTGTCGAAGACGACAACCGCTTCCGAGGCGGCACTGAAACGGGCTCAACACAGAACTCAAGTGCGTTCGGCTTTGGGTGTCAACAGGAACGCTGAAAATGCCATCCCGCCTTACACCAAAAATCACGAGCACAATGGAAAAAAGTAGAAAAAAGACTGTAGAAATCAGGTGAAAAAATGCTTACGTTGATAATAGTGCTCTCTTTATTGTGGGGCATCTATACGGGCGTCAGAAGAGGACTTATTCTGCAAGTTGTCTACACCGTAGGATATTTCATTTCTTTCTTGGTCGCCCGAGAATACTATGCTGTCGTCGCGGAGAAAATCGATCTGTTGGTCCCGTACCCATCCGTCGAGTTCGGAAAAGAACTGATATTTTACTCTGAACAGGTGTCCTTTGTCCTGGACCAGGCGTTCTATAACGGATTGGCGTTCATCCTGTTGCTGTTCGCAGGCTGGCTTGTCACGAGATTTGTCGGAAGCATGCTGAACTCATTGGCGTTCTTCCCGATCATCAAACAGCTGAATCAGCTGGGCGGCGGCGTGCTTGGATTCCTGATGCAATACATCGGGATTTTCCTGTTGCTGACGCTCGCATCCATGATTCCGTTGGATTTCATTCAACAGCTCTACGTCGAGAGCGACCTTGCGGCTTGGATGGTGTCCGAAACGCCTTATTTTTCACGTTTGATCTATGACTGGTGGATCGGCATCATTCAGTAACAGAATGTTAATTTAACAGAGGGGACTGTATAGTGCACTATATCGTCCCGTTTTTTTGGGAGAAGCACTTTTTAGGAGAATCAGATGAATAATAAAATTAGCAAAACATTAGAGTTCGAAAAAATAAAACAACAGCTCCAGAATTTTGCTGCAACCGACCAAGGGAAGGACCAGATTCAGGCTTTGCGGCCCGAAACCGATCCGGAAAAAGTTGTTGCTTTGCAGAATGAAACGGAAGACGGCAGAAAGGTGTTGCGCCTGAAAGGCGGGATTCCGATGCCAAGGCTGAAGTCCATCCGTAGCCACCTGAAACGCCTAGAGATAGGCGGCACATTGAACGGCAAGGAAATCGCCGAAATCGGACGGGTATTGTCGACTACAAGAGAAATCATCCAGTTCTTCCAATGGTTCGAAGACAACGAGATTCCCTTCTTTGTCCTGGACGAATTGGTTGCTAGGCTGGTAGTATTGCCTGAAATCACAAGAAGGATCCAAGCAACCGTCTATGAAGATGGGACGATCCAGAATGATGCCTCGCCTGCATTGAAAGGAATCCGCACAGGAATCAAGCAGGGCGAACAGAATATCCGGACCAAATTGGATGACATCATCAGAGGCAGTAAGTCAGCCTACTTGAGTGATGCTATCATCACGATCCGTAATGACCGGTTTGTGATTCCGGTCAAGATCGAATACCGCAATCAGTTCGGCGGGATTGTCCACGACCAAAGCTCAACGGGTCAGACGCTTTACATCGAGCCGCAAGCCATCCTGGATCTGAATAATCATCTGCGCCAGCTGGCTGCGCAGGAGAAAGCGGAAATCGAGCGAATTTTGTATGAATTATCGATGGAAATCGAGCCTTTCACGCAGGAATTGTACGGGAACAGTGAAGTGTTGGCGACTTTAGATTTCATCAACGCAAAAGCGCGTTATGCCGATTCCCTGAAGGCGACACGCCCGATCATCAGCAAAGAAAACCATATCGCCATCTGGAAAGCCAGACACCCGCTCATCGATCAGAATGACGTAGTCGCGAACGATCTGATCCTCGGCGAAGCATACCAAGCCATCGTCATTACCGGTCCGAATACGGGCGGGAAGACGATCATGCTGAAGACACTCGGGATCATCCAGATGATGGGCCAATCCGGACTTCAGATACCAGCGGATGAGGACAGCCAAATCGGCATTTTTACGGAAATTTTTGCGGACATCGGCGATGAACAGTCGATCGAACAGAGCCTGAGTACGTTCTCCTCGCATATGACCAACATCGTCTCGATCCTGAATCAGATCGACGACAAAAGTCTCGTGCTCTTGGATGAGTTGGGTTCCGGAACCGATCCCCAAGAGGGCGCTTCCTTGGCCATCTCGATTTTGGACTACATCGGCGGCATCGGCAGCTATGTCATGGCCACCACCCATTACCCTGAACTAAAAGCCTACGGTTACAATCGCTCCGGCACGATCAATGCCAGCATGGAATTCAACGGAGAGACTTTGGCTCCGACTTATCGTCTGCAGATAGGCGTTCCCGGACGAAGCAATGCCTTCGATATCTCGAAGCGACTCGGGCTGAACCCGAGCATTATCGATCAGGCGCGCAGTTTTATCGATGTGGACAGCCAAAACCTGAACGAAATGATCGCGGATCTGGAACAGAAGCGACGCGTCACCGAAAAAGAATCCTTGCAGCTCCAAGCGCAGTTGGAAGAATCCGACAAGTTGTTGGCGGATTTGAAGCGCGCCAACGAAAAACTGGAAACCAACAAGGAAAAAGTCATCGAAGACGCCAAGAAAGAGGCCAACAAGTTGGTCGATACTGCGAAAGAAGAAGCGGAATTCCTGTTGCAGGAAATTCGTGAAATGCAGCTGAATATGGGGACTTCCGGCAGCATCAAAGAACACGAACTGATCGATCTGCGCAAGCAATTCAATGATCTGCGCCAGGAGGAATCTTTGGTCAAAAACAAAGTGCTGCGCAAAGAAAAAGAGAAAAAGATGTTCAAACCCGGCGATGAAGTCATGACGGAGACGTATGGTCAACGAGGCACACTCGTTGAAAAGAAAGGCAACGCTGAATGGGTTGTGCAGATGGGGATCATGAAGATGAAGTTGCCGGAGTCGGACCTCCGGCTGATCAAAGAGGAGCCGCAGCAACAAAGAAGACAAAGGCAGATCGCCACTGTCAAATCGGCTTCATCAAGCCACGTAGCGAAGCAGCTTGATCTCAGAGGCCAGCGCTATGAAGAAGCCCTGGCGGAAGTCGATCAGTATTTGGATGCCGCTTTATTGGCTGGTTATCCGCAAGTCACTATCGTTCACGGAAAAGGGACAGGCGCCCTTCGCAAAGGGGTGGGCGATTTGCTGAAACGTCATCCACAAGTGTTGTCTTACGAGTATGCAGCGGTGAACGCCGGTGGAAACGGCGCGACGATCGTGACATTCCGCGGCTGAGCAGATTGATTGGTACTGAACAAAACCTCTGCTATAATTGAGACACAAAGAAAGAATCTGAAGGGAGTAAATACAATGGTAAAAATATTAACAGATGCAAATTTTGAGGCAGAAACGAAGAATGGGGTCGCGCTGGTCGACTTTTGGGCAACTTGGTGCGGACCTTGCCGCATGCAATCACCGATCATCGATGAATTGGATGAAGAAATCGGCGACAAAGTGACATTCGCTAAAATGGATGTGGATGCTAATCCGCAAACACCTAGCCAATTCGGCATCATGGGCATCCCAACGTTGTTGATCAAAAAAGATGGCGTAGTCGTAGAAAAATTAGTCGGCTACCACGCAAAAGAAATGCTTGAAGAAACGCTTGGAAAATATATCTAAACAATAAGAAAGAGTTGCCTGTGTCCTGATGTTTCGGGATTTCGGCAACTCTTTTTGTTGTGGGAACTTTGTGGTGTAGGCTGTCATTTTTGGAGAAAGGTAGTTGGCAGGAGGAGAGCAACCGTACCGGATGCGCAACTCCGGCCAGAGCCTCGCCACCGGAGTTGCACGTTCCCATCGCGGTCCCTGCTCCGGCGAGGATCCCTTCACCGGAGCACAGCGGGGTGACCGGATCCGCAGCTCCGGCCAAGACGGTGTTCGCCGGAGAACACCGTCTTGGCCGCGGCGCATTCGCCAAAAAAAGCCCAAGCACTGCAGCAATTTGCCGCTGGGATGCTTGGACGTTTTGTTTCATTCGATGAACAGGGTGATGAGTACTTCTTTTTTCTTGTCTTTTCCGACTATGATTTCTGCTTTTGCTTCACAGGGGATACCTGTCGTCATCTGGATCTGCTGCGCCAAAAACCCTGCTTCCAGTTGGAAGGAGGCTTGCTCGTTTTGGGTGCGGACGGTGATCAGATCGCTTTCCAAACGGTATTGTTGCGTATTTTTTTCTTTTTTTAGCAGTTCCAACTGTCCGAAACCGCAATAAATCATCGCTTCATATAGGTCTTCCTGACTTTTTAATGGGAATTGACGAGCCAAATCTTTTCCGGCCCAATACAATATTTCATCGGTATGTTCGCCTAGGATGTTTCCCAGAAGGTAATCCCTTATCAATAAATAGGAGAAGTGTTCGTTATCGATAATACGGGCATTTTCGTTTTCAGAATTCATGGATTTCCCCCCTTAAATGTACACTTCATTATACACGTATTTTAAATAGTGGATAGAGTCTATTTTCAGGCGATGCCTATCAATGGCGTTTTTTTTCAACATCAGGCATAATAGGGTTAAGAAATCCAATATTCAAATCGAAAGGAAGATGTTTATGTGGACTGCCAAGAAAGCTTTGGGATTGATTCTGCTGTTGCTTCCGGTCTTCAAATATATTTCAGACTGGAAAAAAGAAGAGGAACAACGCCGTCTGTTGAACGGCTGAACAGACTTCTCCATCCATACAAAAAAATGAAAACTCGTTATACCGCATTGCGCGATATAACGAGTTTCGTTTGTGATTATGACTGGATACCGTGCACTCTTTTGATGTTCAGCCCAAAAAGGATGCCGTTCCCGGGTGCAGTGATGTTAACCGCTTCTTCGATTTGGTTGATGATTTTTTCGGAATGTTCTTCTTGGGTCAACACCAGCAGGATTTCCTTTTCCGGTTCCAACGCCAGATTGAACAGCTTCTTGTTCTCGTGCATCCCGGATCCGCGGCCGGCAATGATGGTGCCGCAGTAGGACTCTTCGCAGCGCGCGCTTTCGAAGACTCGGTCGATCATTCCTTTGTCGACTACAGTTACGATTGATTGATAACTCATCTGAGTTCCCACTCCTTTTCCTGGTTACTGAAATTGAGTCCATTGTAGCATAGATATTTTTGAACGGCCAACAATCGGCAGTGGCTTTGGGAAAAGGAGACTGCCTTTTCCGCAAAAGCGAAGCAATTTCGGATGAAATTTGCCTCATTTTCACCAAATCAGTGCATCTTAAGGTAAAATAGAGATACGAAAACAAATAAAGGAAGTTACTGCATGAGCAAAAAAGCAATCGGTTTTATTGACTCTGGTGTCGGCGGCTTGACCGTCGTGAAGCAAGCCATGAAACAACTTCCCAATGAATCCATTTATTATCTGGGGGATTCCGCCAGATGCCCCTATGGACCAAGGCCCAAAGAAGAAGTGATTCAATACACATGGGAAATGACACAGTTTCTGCTGAAGAAAGATATCAAAATGTTGGTGATTGCCTGCAACACAGCGACCGCAGCCGCCTTGGATGTCATCCGAGAGCGCGTGGACATTCCGGTGATCGGCGTCATCAATCCCGGCAGCCGTGCTGCCATCAAACATTCGAAAAATGAACGTATTGCCGTGATCGGCACAAAAGGCACCATCAACAGCGACGTTTATAAACAAACCATCAAGGACAAAGACAAGGGCATTTCGGTCATCAGCATGAGCTGTCCCAAATTTGTGCCGCTTGTGGAGAGCAACCAATACAATGGATCGATCGCCAAAAAAGTGGTTGCGGAAACGCTAAAGCCCTTGCTGAAGGAATCGATTGATACACTCATTCTGGGGTGCACGCATTATCCGCTTTTGACACCGCTCATCCAAAATGTGATGGGTCCTTGTGTGACCCTTATCGATTCCGGTGCTGAAACGGTATCTGAGGTGAGTACCTTATTGGACTATTTCCGCTTGGCGGAAAGTTCGCACAACAAGGAAGCATCCGAATACCGTTTTTATACGACTGGTTCGCCTAAACTATTTTCGGATATCGCTGAAAACTGGCTCGGGCAGAGCAATTTTACAATTGAAAAAGTTGACTTGGAAAATTTGATTGAGAAGTGAGGGATACGATGAACGCAACTGAAAAAAAGAAAATCGTGATAGCGACTAAAAATCCGGGAAAAGCCAGGGATTTCGCTGTCCTTTTTGAACCAAAAGGCTATGAAGTCGTGACTTTATTGGACTATCCGGAAATAGAGGATGTTGAGGAAACCGGCTACACATTTGAAGCCAATGCGCGGAAGAAAGCTGAAACGATCGCCGGATTGTTGGGCATGACGGTCTTGGCGGATGATTCCGGCATCTGCATTGATGCCTTGGATGGCCAGCCTGGTGTGTTTTCTGCCCGTTTCGCTGGTGGGATGAAAAGCGACGCCGCCAACAACGCCAAGGTGCTGGCAATGCTTGGGTCCCAGAAGAACCCATCCCGGAAGGCACACTTCCATTGCACGCTGGTGTTGGCCCACCCCAATCGGGAGAGTCTGGTGGTCGAAGGCGATATCGAGGGCGAAATCGCTGAGTTTCCGAGCGGAGACAATGGTTTCGGATATGATCCTTTGTTTTATTTGCCACACTTAGGTAAGACGATGGCGCAGTTGAGCGATGTCGAAAAAAATCAGATCAGCCACCGCGCCAATGCCCTGAAAAATCTTGAAAAAAGTTGGGCAGCTTGGCTGGAAAAGGAAGCGGACTAGATGATAAAAATACTTGCAGTCAGCGACAGCCACGGGGAAAAAGATATTCTGAACGAATTGGCTTTACGATATGCGCATCAGGTCGATCATTTTGTCCACTGCGGCGATTCGGAATTGAGTAGTTCCGATCTGATCTGGGGGATCATGACCACAGTGATGGGGAATTGTGATTATGATTATCAGCTGAACGACGAATACCGATTCCAGGCCGGCGACAAAAATGTGCTGGTTGTTCACGGGCATCGTCATTCAGTGAGGGGCTCAGTAGCCGGTTTGAAACGCGAAGCCCAACAAACCAATGCTTCACTGGTATTTTATGGACATACCCATATCGCCAAAGCGGAGCTGGAGGATGGCATCCTGTTCATCAACCCGGGCAGCATCAGTCAACCAAGAGGAACACTGATGGAAAAGACATATTGCATCGTCACGTTGGACGACCAAACGGCCAAAGTTACCTATTACAATGACCGCCATCAGGAAATGGCCGACCTGAGCAATCAATTTCAAATTCTTTGATCACATGCAATGAAGGTGCTTCCGACGGATTAGACTGCGGATGGCCACCTTTTAGGAGGAAATACAAATGATTAGTAACGAAGTAGCCGGGTTATTGCTGGACAATGACGCGTGCGGGGATCTGATGATCCATGGCGAAAATGTCGCAAATGTGCATTGTTCGAATAACCTTAACCATGCGTTTCTGGTGCTGTCCCAAGTGAAGTATTCCGTCATTCCCGTTTTGGATTCAAAGTCCCGCATCAAAGGACTGATTTCCATACCGATGATCATCAAGGCCATCACGGAAATCGATGCGATCCGCTATGACAAAATGGAAACACTCAAAGTGGAAGATGTGATGGACCGTAATGTACAGACCATCCGTCCATGGACGGACCTTGAGGATATCCTGAACCATCTGATCGATCACAATTTCCTTTGCGTTACCGAGGATGACGGCAAATTTATCGGTATCATCACGCGCAAAGAAATTTTGACAAGAGTGAATCACCTGGTGCACGGCATCCACCGCATCTATAAATTTGAAAAAATAGAGGAGAAGCAAGAAGTGACATCCGAAAGATAGATGTCGTTGTCTGCTCCAAGCCTCAGCTTATAAAAAACAAAAGTGCTTCGCTCCCAAATGATTTGGGGACGAAGCACTTTTTTGCCTTAGGGGTTATGCTTTTGGCGAGCTGTACGGCATGGCTGGAATCTGGATGCCAGCTTCCAACAGTGCAGAGCGGTAGCTTCCCAGGAACAGGTTTTGGACGGTGAACTGCTGTCCGTTCAGGGTATAAAAAACCACCCGATAGGCAAGTTGGCCATTCCCTTTATCGGTGATGCCGACGACATTCGGACCTTTGACGATTTCCGGATGTTCCGGCACAATCCGTTCATTGACCGCATGGATGACCTGATCGACCGTTTCAAAATCGGTATCCGGATACAAGAGGATATCAATCATTGCCCGCATATCATTCCGGGATAGATTGCTGATGGTCGTGATGGTATGGTTCGGCAAGAAATGCAATGTTCCGTCAAAACTCTTGATCTGTGTCGTCCTCAGCCCCACGTTCACGACAGTGCCGTCGATTCCGCCGATGATGACGTGGTCCCCGACATCAAATTGGGACTCCAGGATGATGAAGAAACCATTGACGATATCATTGATGAACTGCTGTGCACCGAGACCGATTGCCAGACCTGCCAGACCTGCACCGGCAATGAGTGTAGCGATAGGAACACCCATAATGGAGAGGACTCCATAGGTCAAAAAGAAAAACAAGAGATAACGCAAACCATTTTCGGCTATTTTGTAAATGGTGGTAGCGCGATTTTGCGTAATGTGTTTGGTCAATATCTGTTTTTCGAAAGTCCGGTGCAAAATGTAACTGGATAAACGTTTTAAAGCAAAAAAGATGAGCAGTAAAAAAAGCAAGGTTATGCCTTTTGAAATGAATAAGCCCAAAATCTCTTCCCAGGCGATGCTGTTCCACCATTTGACGAAAATGTTTGGATTCGTCACCACTTCCTCTATCAAATCTTGTGCAAGAGCACTGTCTTGTGTGATTGCATCATTCATAAAAACCCCTCATTTCTAAAACAACTGTTTCCATTGTATCAAATTCGCGGGCTTATGAAAATGAAGATATGATTACGTTTTATTGAAGAAAGCATGTCTGAAGCAGAAGAATCCGTTTCCGGGGAATTGGTGAAAACTAAAGGGGTTTCAATAGCATATCGGAAATGTCTATGGTATCATTTTATTATAAATGAAATAAATCTTATAAAAATTCGTACAATGCTTTGACAGAAGTGCGTATGAATTAAGAAGGAGTGAGTGCAAATAATGGGGTATGGTGAAATTGCAGCTTTGATAGCTGCGCTAGCTTTTGCGGTATTGGTTGTTTTCATCATCTTGGCATTAAGGAAAGTCACTGACATCTTAGGCGAAGTTGAAAAAGTGACCCAGGAGGCGAACAAAAGCCTGGCCGTGATCACGAAAGATGTCGATCACTTGTCGATTGAAGTCGAAGGCTTACTGAATAAAGCCAACACCTTGGTGGACGACCTGAACGGGAAAATCAGCAAAACAGATCCCTTATTCACCGCAATCGGTGATTTGGGTGTGACCGTTTCGGACGTGAACCAATCAACCAGAAATTTGGCGGTATCACTCAAAGGCGGGGGGAAAGGCGCAAAAAGCGCAGCGGGTTCCTCTACTGTCGGAAAGCTTGGAAGGACGGCAATGGCAATTGCTCGGCAACGGCAAGCGAAGAAAGAACCGAAGGATACGAAGTTCAAAACTTACTGAAGAGTCAACTAAATCATAAACGAAAAGGAGAATGAAAATTATGACAAAAAATAAAGGCGGATTTGTATTAGGGGCAATCATCGGTGGGGCAGCTGCGGCTATAACAGCTTTATTGTTTGCGCCAAAACCAGGCAAAGAATTGCGCGATGACATCACGGAGGAAGTCAATAATCTGCTCGATACAGCGCGCGATTACGCAGACATCGCCGTAGAGAAGGGCAATGAGTTCATGGATGTTGCCAAAGAAACTTCGGAAGACATCAAAATCAATTTGAAGGACACAACTTCATCCATCAAGACACAATTTAGCGAAACATCCAAACATGTCGGTGACGACTTGAAGAAAGTGAAGGAAGACATCAAAGAGAAAGCCACTGATGTGAAAGAATTTGCTTCCGTCATCGCTGAAGAAGGCAAAGAAGAAGCTGCAGCCGTAACGCAAGAGAAAAAAGCTGCAGTGGAAGAAAAAGTCGAAGAAATCAAAGACAGCGTAGAAGACATCTAAACGCAAGAAAAAAAACAGGCAATCTGCCTGTTTTTTTGTTGCGTATTGATATTTATTACAGGCCAGTCTGCTTCACAAGCACACCGACTAATCGATCAATTTTGAATAGGCGTCTATGCCAGTTGGTGTGTGCGTGAAGGCTTCAAAGCCGTTCGCAGTCACAAAACCGCAATCCTCGACTCTGACTCCGATGTCCCCTTCGATGTAGATGCCGGGCTCGATGGAAAAACACATGCCTTCAACGAGTGCCATTCCATTGCCTTCCATGATGGATGGGAATTCATGCACACCTTGACCCAAGCCGTGACCCAGACGATGGTTGAAGTAGCGGCCGTAGCCAGCATCCGCAATGATTGTCCGCGCTGCGGCATCCAATTCACCGGCTGTGATGCCTGGGCGAACCGCAGCCATCGCTACATCATGTGCTGCCAACACCAAATCGTAGATTTTTTGTTGGTGCGCAGATGGCTCGTCACCAAAGAAAAGAGTGCGTGTCACATCACTGGCATAGCCTTCGTGCATGGTTCCCAAATCGAACAACACAAACTGGTTTTGCTTAAGTTTGGTATCGCCGGGGACGCCATGGGGGCTGGCTGCATTTTCGCCGAACAGCACCATAGTGGTGAAGCTCATTTCGGCTACGCCTCTTTTTTTCAACTGGTATTCAATTTCAGCAACGACTTCCAGTTCAGTGATGCCCTCGCGCAACGTTTTGGCGCCTATTTTGAGTGCTTCATCTGCCCAATGGCCTGCTTCCTTCATAAAGGCCAGTTCTTGCTCATTTTTGATCAGGCGCATTTCCTGAAGCGTTTTGCTGATGTTATACCCAAAAGTTGCCGTCGGGAAATGAGTCCGTAACGCTTCCATACGTTCGACAGTCAAGAAATCTTTTTCGATGGACCAGTCCGTCAAGCTGGAATGACGCTCTTTTATGCTGGTTGCCAGTATTGTCCAAGGATCTTGCGTATCCATGTAACTTACCACATCAAATTCTGTAGCGGTATTCCGCGCGTCATTTTCTTCCAGCGCAGGCACGAACAACAAGGGTTTTGCATCCTTGAACAGTACAGCCGCCAAAATCCTTTCATGCGGGTCGCTCCTGTATGAGGAAACGTAAAAGACATTTTTAGGGTCGTTGAGAAATACGATATCGACATCTTGTATTTTCATCAAATTGATAATTGAGTTTAAAGGCATTTTTAATATGACACCTTCCTTTCTTTAGTATTATAGCATATAATGAGGGTTCGATTTCTGAATAATGCAATGTGAAATTTTCATGAAAACTTTTATAAAACGCTTGCATATCTCATGAAACAATGGTAAATTCTTTATAAGCTTGTAAAATAATCAATATTTACAACATTATGTTGAATAATGGAAAATAAAAAATTGAAAACAATTGAGATAAGGAGCAACATAAATGGAAAAACAAACGATTACAATTTACGATGTGGCTCGCGAAGCGAACGTCTCCATGGCAACTGTTTCCCGCGTAGTGAACGGTAATCCCAACGTGAAACCATCCACAAGGAAAAAGGTATTGGAAGTCATTGAACGTTTGGATTACAGACCGAACGCGGTCGCCCGTGGTTTGGCAAGCAAGAAAACAACGACTGTAGGGGTTATTGTTCCTGATGTCACTAACTTGTTCTTCGCATCTCTGGCCCGCGGAATCGATGATATCGCTACAATGTACAAATATAATATCATTTTAGCGAACTCCGATCAGAATGACCAGAAAGAAATTCAAGTATTGAACACCTTACTTGCTAAACAAGTGGATGGCATCATCTACATGGGCAATAAGATCACAGATGAGTTGCGCGCAGAATTTTCCCGTTCCAAAACGCCGGTCGTGCTGGCAGGAACAATTGATCCTGAGCAACAAGTTGGAAGCGTCAATATCGATTATATCGGCGCAACCGAAGAAGTTGTAGCGAACATGATTGCGAACGGTAAGAAGAATATTGCTTTCGTATCTGCATCGCTTTCCAATCCAATCAATGGACAGCATCGCCTGAAGGGCTACAAGAACGCTTTGGTCAATGCAAATATTGCTTTTGATGAGGCTCTTGTCTTCGAATGCGAACCGACTCTTCAAAATGGTGAACTATTGGCTGAACAATTACTTGAAGCCGGAGTTGATGCAGCATACGTAGCTGGCGATGAACTTGCCATCGGGCTGTTGAATGCTATCATCAATGCAGGTGTCAGCGTTCCTGAGGCGTTTGAAGTCACTGCCAGCAACAATTCCCGCATAACTGAAATGGCTCGTCCGAAATTGACTTCCATTATGTTGCCGCTGTATGATATCGGCGCTGTTGCGATGCGTTTGTTGACTAAAATCATGAACAAAGAAGAGATTGATGAAAAATCCATCATCCTTCCTTATAAAATCGTCAACAGAGGAACAACATTACCTAAAAAGTAATCGGTCCATCGGAAAGACAATCAAAAAAGCCCAGCATCCGAAAAGGTGCGGGGCTTTTTTTGATTTGTCGGCGAGTAAATACCGGCAAACGAAAGGCTGCCCAATTTGAGGCAGCCTTTCCCTTATTCTTCAGTTGTTGGAGTTTCGTCGGCAGGTGGAGTTTCCTCTTCTGTTTCTGCGTCAGCGGGTGTCTCGTCCTCTGGTGCAGGCTCATCCTCTGCATCAGCCGCATCATCTGCAGCATTGTCTGCAGCATTGTTTCGGTTTGCCGCTGCGGCGGCCGCATTACGTCTCGCTGCTGCTTCAGCTAGATAGCTGTCCCAATAGTTTTCCAGATCTTTATCAGTAGCCCCTGGGGAGAAGTAATAGGAGATTTCTTTCGGTAACGCATCAGCTTTGAACAAATCGGTCCTTGTGCTTCCGTTAAGGGTGACGGATAATCCGTTCTCGAATGATACAGTTCCAGCCAATGTTCCGGTTTCGGCCAACACCGATTTTTCGACAATCCCTTCCGGTTGTTGGTGCGTCTGATCGGCGCCGAGGATGCCCGGATTGATGCTGTAGATCTTGTTGGCGATCTGGGACCAGTAATTCAGATTTCGTCCGGTCGGAAGACCTTGATTGTTAGGGTCATAGAAGACATGTTCTCCCTTGTAATTGTCGTAGCCCATCCAAGAGCTTAGTGTGACGGTAGGGGTGCTGGCGATGAACCAGATGTCCCGGTTAGCTTCGGATGTCCCGGTCTTACCTGCCCAATCGGCGCTGAAATTCAGATAATTGTTGATCGACCTGCCTGTACCATCAGTGATGACGTCGCGCAGAATATCCAAAGTCAGATAAGCGGTGTCTTGCGAGAATACTTCAGTTGTTTCGGCCTCGTGCTGATATACGACGTTCCCGTGCTTGTCCGTGATGGTTTCGATCAGATAGGGCGAAACATGCTCGCCTCCGGTTGCGAAGGTCGTGAAAGCGCTGGTCTGTTCCAAAACGGTAGGGCCATCATTCGTTGCTCCGATCGCCAAGGATGGATTGCCGTATTCCGATTCGTCTATCGAGGTGATGCCCATTTTTTCCAGATATTGCCCCGGATTCATGCCTTTGTCGTTCATGGCGACATAGAGCTTGATTGTGGGGTTGTTTTTTGATTGGTAGAGCGCTTGTCGAGCGGTCATGTATGTATTGGAAATGGTATCGCCGAAGTTTGTAGGCTCCCATACTGTGCCGTCGGGCTGTTTGATGCTTATTTTTGTATCAGGCACCATCGAAGCAGGGTAGATCAGGTTCTGCTCAATCGCCGGAGCATAGACCAGCAACGGCTTTATCGTTGAGCCAGGTGATCGGTTAGTGCTGAACACGTGGTCCACTTGATTGACCGAAAAATCACGGCCTCCGATGAATCCGATGATCTTACCTGTCTGGTTCTCGATCAATACACTACCTGTTTGGGCAAGCTCCGTCACTTCCTGCGTGACCCCATCTGCATCAACATAGGTATCAACGAATGTATCTCCCAAAGTTTGCCCATATTCTGATGCGACTTCCTGCATGCCGTTGTAGATATCTTTGTCGATTGTGCTGTACACATTGTAGCCTGATAAGCGCAATGTGTTGTCTGCGTTCGCGTAATATTCGTTGTACAGTTCAGTGTCCGCTTCCAGATCCTCCAAGGTGAGGTCATTCCCGGCAGCGGCCTGCTCCATCAGCACGAGGATCGCTTCGCGTTCGACGGCTTGATATAGGTAGCTGTTCCTGTCCTCTTGCGTGGCATGGGCAGCTACGAAATCCTGGGTGATGTCGTATGCGACGGCAGTATCATATTCTTCCTGCGTGATGTAGCCTTCGCTGAGCATCCGGAATAGCACAGTGTTCTTTCGGTTCAAAACTGCAGTCAAATCTTCCTTTCTTTCACCATATTGTGTGAAAGGGGTATAGGTATAAGGGTTCTGCGGAATCCCCACCAGAAATGCCGCCTGAGCTAAGGAAACATCGGCTGCATGGACACCAAAAATGCCGTTCGCTGCTTCCTCAATGCCAGCGATATTGGAACCGCTGCTGTTTCGTCCGAATGGCGAAACGTTGAGGTAAGCCGTCAGTATTTCATCTTTCGTAAAGAAATTTTCGAGCCGCAGCGCCAATAAGATTTCATTGGCTTTGCGGGAAAAAGTCACTTCATTCGTCAATATCTGTTGTTTGACGAGCTGCTGCGTCAAGGTGGAACCGCCGCTTTGGCTGCCGAAGCCGGTCAGTTCAGTCACCAACGCCCTCAAAATGGCCTTCGGTACGATTCCATCATGCTCATAAAAATTTTCGTCCTCCGTTGCGATGAGCGCCTCTTTGATTATCGGCGAGATGCTTTCCGATCCGACGGTGGTCCTGACCAAATCTGTGCGTATTTCCGAAATGGCTTCGGTGTTCGCATAGTACATAGTGGAAACAAGCTCGACATTGCCAATGTCTTCAGCCATGCTTTCGTATGTAGGGGCAGTCTCTTTCGAAATCAAATTAGCGAAATAACCCAGACCCGCGCCACCGCCAAAGATGCCCAACAGAATCATCAACAATATGATTCCTGTAAAAATATTCCGGATTACACCAAAAAAAACATTGAAACCAAAAGCTCCTTTTGAAAGAAGAGGCTTCATGTTTGTTTCTGTGTCCATCTTCCGTTTCATTCTTCGCAAAGTCACTTTGCCTTGATCCATACGCTTGTGGGTCCTCTGTTCCCAATCCAAGGCTTTTTCCTTTGTTCTTGCAGCATTTTCTTTCGTGAAAATCCGCTGCAGGCTGCCATTTATCGATTGCCCAAGGCGTTTGAAAAATTCGCCTGTCTTTTTTAGCCATTCTTCCGCTTTATTTCCATCTGGATTGTTCATATGTTCCCTCTTTTCCTTTTCAGGTGGTCACTTATCAGTATAACAAAAAAGCTTTGTCATGACTATTACATAGCACGAACAATCACTAAGTCGGAGGGGCTAAAAAAATCAGCCAGGAAGGTTATCCTGGCTGATTTTTTTGATGCTATGCAGTTGTTACAGCAGAGGTTTCCGTTGTCTCTCCGATGGCGGCCAAACGCTCCGCTACGTCAGACAGTGTCAATTGATTACGCTGCACATAATAATTCGGCTGGTGGACGCGGCATTCATGCGAGCAGCTGCGCATGTACTTGTGTTCATTTTCTTCGGAACAGAGCATTCTGCGGTTGCAGCTCGGATTGGCGCAATTTGCATAGCGTTCGCATGGTGTACCGTCGAACCAATCCTTTCCGACTACGACATGTTCGACGCGATTGATGTCGACACCGATACGCTCATCGAAAACATACATTTTCCCATCCCAAAGGTCGCCTTTGACCGCTTCGTCTTTCCCGTAGGTTGCGATCCCGCCATGCAGTTGGCCGACATCCTTAAAGCCTTCCTTGACAAGCCAGCCTGAGAATTTTTCGCAGCGGATGCCCCCGGTACAATAGGTCACGACACGTTTTTCCATGAATTTTTCTTTGTTGTCGCGGATCCATTGCGGCAATTCGCGGAAGTTTGCGATATCCGGACGGACAGCGCCACGGAAATGGCCAAGGTCGTACTCATAGTCGTTGCGTGCATCAATTACGACTGTGTTTTCGTCGAGGATAGCTTCGCGGAACGCTTCCGGGGACAAGTATGCGCCAGTCAATTCATTTGGGTCAAGGTCGTCTCCGCCCAGGTGCAACGATACGATTTCCTGACGTGGACGGACAAACATCTTTTTGAAAGCATGGCCGTCCGTCTCATCGATTTTGTAAGTGATGTCGTTGAAACGAGGATCTGCGTTCATATGCTCAATGTAGGCTTGCGTTTGTTCAACGGTCCCGGAAACCGTTCCGTTGATGCCTTCCGATGCGACCAAAATTCTTCCTTTTAAGCCGATTTCTTTGCAGAATCCTAGATGTTCTTGCGCGAATGTTTCTGCATCCTCTATCGGTGTATATTTATAATAGAGTAGGACACGATATTCTTTTGTCATACTGCTCCCCCTAATTCAATCTGTTTTACTTCGAACGTTATAAAATTATACACATTTTGTAAGCGGAAAGCCAAGAATATGCTCAGCGGGCAAAAAAGGGCGTCATACTTTATAGAGGTAGGCGTTGCGTGCTACACTTGCTGCAGAGGGAAAATGAAAGCGGGGGAATGAGATGGGTATTTGCACACTGATCGTAAATCCGTCGTCAGGAGGCGAAAAAGCTACTGGCTATTTGGACTTGATGAGGACGCGCTTGAGCGAAATGTTTGAAGAGGTCACTGTTAAAAAAACCGAAAAGCAAGGCGATGCCGAAAAGTTTGCGCAAGAAGCAGCAAACCTGGGACACGAAGCGGTTTTCTGCATGGGTGGCGATGGCACAGTCAACGAAACCATCAATGGCTTGGCGGTTGCAGGGAAAAGTGTATCTTTCGGGTTCATTCCGTTGGGCACCGTCAATGACCTTGCAAGAGCGATAGGCATCCCGTTGGACCCTGAGCAGGCCATCAGCATGTTGAGCGAGGCAGCCTTGGTCGTTCTGGACATCGGCAAGGTCAATGATCGTTATTTTGTATCGAATGTTGCCGCCGGTGCGATCCCCGAGGCTGTGGAAGGAGTCAGCGCGGAAGAAAAAACAAAATATGGTCCTCTGGCTTATTTCATCGAAGGAGGAAAAGCATTAGCGAAACAGACCATGCATCGTTTCCGCATTACAGTGGATGGAGAGACCTTTACACAGGAATCGCCACTCATTCTGATCGCGCTGACGAATTCAATCGCCAGCTTCGAAAGTTTTATGCCCCAAGCAAAAGTCGATGACGGCAAGATGCGGATGGTCGTTTTCAAGGAGTTTAATCTGCTGGATTCGCTGAAACTCTTGCCTCAGCTAATCAGAGGCGAAATCAAAAATTCGGATGCTGTCATCTATAAATCATTCAAACACGCCACTATCGCCGTCGAGGATGGCGAAAACCTAATCACCAATGTCGACGGTGATGAAGGGCCGGCATTTCCGCTGGAGATCGAGATACTGCCTTCCTTCATCAAAGTTTACGGGCCGGCAGCCACTTGAATATAAACAAATCCCTACGACCGATGTAAATTCAGGTCATAGGGATTTGTTTTGTATCTAGATATATTTTTCGGTCAAACGCAGGAATTCTTCCACGTCTCCCGCCATGATTTCCAAGCCTTGGTTCCAGAAATCCGGCTGCGTGATATCGGCACCAAGATGCTTCATCACGAGGTCTTCAGTCGTCATCGATCCGGTATCCCGCAACAGTGAAATATAGGTTTCTTCAAAATTTCCAGTCTGCTTCATCGATTGCGCGTAAATCCCAAGGCTGAACAGGAAGCCAAACGTGTAAGGGAAGTTGTAGAATGGGACATCATCGATGAAGAAGTGCAGTTTGCTCGCCCAGAATAGGGGATGATAGTCACTCAAAGCCCCTTGGTAAGCCTCCTTCTGGGCAGCCTCCATCAAACCGGACAAACGATCTGCTGTGACAAAACCGTTCATCCTTTCGGTGTAGAATGACTTTTCGAAAAGGTAACGGGCATGGATATTCAGGAACATGGCCGTCGCATTTTCAAGCTTCGTATTGAGCAGGGAAATTTTTTCTACATCACTGCTGGCTTCTCTGACCGTAGCCGCACTGATGATGGTTTCCGCAAAAGTCGATGCCGTTTCGGCGACGTTCATGGCATAGCGCGTATTCAGATCCGGCAGGTCGCGCATTACGTGAGAATGGAAGGCATGGCCCAGCTCATGGGCAAGTGTGCTCATGTCGCTTGCTGAACCCGTAAAGGTCATGAAAATCCGTGATTCTTTCGATTCCGGATAATCTTCGCAATAGCCACCAGGTCTTTTTCCGGATCGGTTTTCGGCTTCGATCCAGCGGTTCTTGACTGCATCCAAGGAAAAGTCTGCCAGTTTCGGACCGAAGGAGGCAAAGTGTTCGATGATGTAATCGACTGCTTCGTCGAAGCTGAAGGTTTTTGATTGGAAACTGCCGAGCGAAACAGGGGCATCGACATCATACCAAGCCAACTTATCCTTGCCCATCAGAGTGGCTTTGCGATTCAAAAACGAAAGGAACGGCTGTTTGTTGGCACTGATGGCTTGCCACATCGTGTCCAAGGTTTCGCGCTTGATGCGGTTATAACGCAATGGCTCAACCAAAAAATCCTCATCCTGATGCGCCTCGAAATCAGCCAAACGGAAACCTTGCAGGTGGTTCAGTGTATCGGCGAATGCAGGCGCAAGGGAACCCCAGGCTTTTTCCCATTCAACGAATATTTTTTTGCGGACGCTCGGATCGGGATCGGCATACATCCGGTTCATCGCTTGGCCGGCGGATAGTTCGCTAAAAGTTCCGTCAACCTCTTCAAAAGGAATCTTGATGAAGGATACGAGCGTGTCATAGTGCGCGCTCCAACCGTTGAAACCATCGACACGCAATGTTGCCAATAAGGCTTCTTCCTTGTCGGAGAGGAGGCGGCTGCCTTGTTGGCGCCATTCCGAAAGCGCGAATGCAAGCGGTGAAAAGGCGGGCTTTTCCACCAATTGGTTCCAGTCAATTTCTTTGACTGCGGTTACTTTTTTCTTCAGAGTCGTTTGAATAATCGTTAATTTGCTGTACAATTGAATTATTCGCGCATGGATTGCGCTTGCATCCAAGTCCGAGACATCGGCTGATTGGACACCTGTTATGAAACTGTTGCATTGCATCAAAGCTTTTGCGTACAGCTCCTCTTGATGAAGCAAATCCTGAAAAACAGGATAATCCGGTTTATCTTGTTCGGGGTCCCAAGTGTTTGCTGCGGATTCAAAATCCTTCAGTCCGTCTTGGATCGACTGTATTTTTTCTTGTAGGGCGGGCGAAGAACTTCCTCCTTCAAAAAATGAGTCCAAATCCCAGGTAAGGCTATATTTCATGTTTTTCATCCTCTCAGGCTGAATTGACTAACGTAATGCCATAATTTCATTATAACAATTCCCAACAAAATATAAAAAAGAATTCACATCAAGAAAGGAAAAAAACTGCATGCAAAGAGAACAAAAGAGCAATTCATACATAGTGGGAGCAGTTCTGATCATGGGGTACCTCTATTACCGCGCCACTTTCCAACAAGATTTTTATGCGTTGCCGAACATCATCGCGAACCTGCTGCAGGCACAACCGCTCTCCGGATTATTCGCAACCTTCACCTTCCGCTACGGGGAGCAGGTGATCAGCATTGAGGCATTGGGCTACTTCGGATTTTTGGGATTTTTCGGCAGCAAAATCTGGTTGTTCCTTTCCTACTCCATACTGGCTTACCTTTGGTATGGCGGGCTTTCCGGGAAGATGCGGGAGGCATTTACGCCTATAGTAGTGGCGCTGCTGCTTTCCGTGAGTTACGCTGCTGCGGATGAATTTCACCAGTCGTTTGTGTCTCCGGCATTTGCAATGAAGGAAGACGTGATTTTGGCTGGCATAGGGGCAATTTTGGCGATAATCGCCGGTTGGTTTTTTCTGATAGCCAGAAAAGGCAGAAAGTGAATTGCCATAAGCGGTTACTTTTGATAAAATGATTGAGTAAATTAATAGATGAGAAGAGGGATCTGAATGTCAGGACATTCAAAATGGAGTAAAATCAAAGGCGCAAAAGGCGCTGCAGATCAAAAACGAGGTAAAATTTTCCAGAGATTATCAAAAGAAATTTATATGGCTGCAAAAAACAGCGGTCCGGATCCCTCATCTAACCCGAGCCTGCGCATGATCATCGATAAAGCGAAAGCGGCGAACATGCCGAACGACAACATCACACGCGCCATCAAAAAAGCAACATCTGCTGGAGAAGGCGAAAACTATGAAGAAATCACTTATGAAGGCTACGGCCCGAACGGTGTCGCTGTTTTGGTCCATGCTTTGACCGACAACCGCAACCGTACCGCTACAAACATCAGAGTCGCTTTCAACAAAAACGGAGGATCTTTGGGAGAATCCGGTTCAGTGAGCTACATGTTCGACCGCAAAGGTTATATCGCAATCGAGCGCGAAGACTTGGAAGTGGATGAAGACGCGATGTTGATGAGCGTGTTGGAAGCCGGTGGGGAAGAGTTGCAGACAAGCGATGAAGTATTCGAAATCTACACAGATCCTACCGATTTTGATGCGGTATGTGAAGCATTGAAGGCAGAAGGCTACGTGTTGGCCGAAGCAGAAGTCACGATGGTTCCGCAAACATTGTCGGCTATCGCAGCGGACAAAGAAACGCAATTCAGAACGATGCTGGAAAAACTGGAAGACGATGATGACGTCTCCGAAGTATTCCACAACGCTGATCTGGACGACGAAGAATAACATTTTACAGAGAATCAAACCCGGTTGCCTACTTGTCAGCAGACAGTGGAAGGCAACCGGGTTTTTTTCGGATTTGGCTTTGCTCCTAATAGACAATCCTGTTGTTGAAATCGCTTTCTTCTTTGGCTTGTAGTATAATTTAGTTAGCCAAAGTCGATCTTTCCTTGGACTTTTCGAACAAGGCTCTTAAAGAGAAGCTATCATTATCCGATCGGGATAAACAACGAATGGGGGAACAGCGGTATGGCAAAAATAATATTTGTGATTGCACCTGAAGATTTCCGCGACGAAGAATTATTCATGACCCAGGAAGAAATTGCAAAATGCGGACATGAAATGTGGATCGCCAGCCACAAGACCGGGACCTGCATGGGTGTGCATGGCGGAATCGCGCAGTCGGATCTCTTGGTTGAGGATGTCGATACGACCAGTTTTGATGGAGTGGTGTTTGTTGGAGGAACGGGCAGCCGCGTTTTCTTCGACGATCCGCATGCGTGGATGTTGGCGCAGGCAATGAATGGGCAAGGCAAAATGGTTGCTGCAATCTGCATCGCACCGGTCATCTTAGCGAACGCGGGTTTACTTAAGAAGAAAAATGCAACTGTTTTCGAATCTGAGATTGCAGCTATCGAAGCCAAAGGCGCAGTTTACTCTGAGTCCGATGTGACAGTGGATGGCAACCTCATCACTGCTAGCGGTCCGGATCAAGCAAAACAGTTTGGGTTGGAAATCTGCAATTTTTTGGCTGGTTAAAGCGGAAACACGGCTGGTGGTGAGGAACTGGAGGCGGCAGGAATATGGAAGAACTGAAAGCCAGAATAGAGCTATTGAAGGAACAGGACCCGGTCAAAATGCAGGATCTGGAAAGGAAATTCGGATTGCTGAAGTTCGAGCTGCAGGAAGCGAAGAAAGCAGTGGAGCAGCAGGAAATCACCTTGGCAGATGTGAAAGGCGAATGGATCAAAGACAATTCGGAAGAAAACCTCGCCGCTTTGCGTGAGGAAGAACAGAATCTGAAGATTGCCAAATTGAACTACAGCGCCGCAGTGGAGAAGATGGACATCATGAAAACCGTCGTTTTTCTGCTTTCCTGACAGGGTGAAAACAGTGAGATAAAGAAGCATCCATAACCAAAAAAGAACGGCAAGGACTATTTAAAATGTCCTTGCCGTTCTTTTTTTGGTTATGGAGTTGTTTAGCGATCATTCCGACTGCTCGTCGATGAAGTCGTTGATTTTTTGTTGGTAGTGCTCATCAGAAATCAAATAAGAGAACCCCTCGCCGATGACGCTTTGGGCTTCGCTGATTGTGAAGAAAGCCTTCGGATCGATGGCTGTCACAATCCGGTTGAGCGGCATCAATTGCTGTCTGTTGACGACAATCAAAATCACCTTCTTCTGGCTTTTGGAGTAATAGCCTTCGCCTTCCAAAAAGGTCATTCCGCGACCGATTTTTTTATCGATTGCCTCAGCGATTTCCTGATACCGCTCCGAGATGATCAGAACTTGTTTCTTCGGATTGAACCCTTCCAGGATGAAATCCAACACTTTCGTTTGCACATAGAGATGCACGACAGTCAAAACGACATTCTCCAGCCCGATCACGAAGATGGAAGGTCCAACGACGAATAGGTCCAATACGACCAGTGCGACACTGGTACTCCAGCCGAGATATTTATTAATAATCAAGGCGATGATATCAGTACCGGCCGTCGAACCGCCTGCCTGCATCACGAGACCCAAGCCTGTGCCGACCAAAAATCCGGAGCAAAGCGGCGCTAGAATGATTGTTTCCATCGGATAGCGCCAAGCCGCCGTCAGATAAAGAAACACCGACATCAACAGCGTGGCCAAAAGCGTCAGCCTCATGGTCGATTTTTCCAAAAAGCGGAACCCGATGACCAGAATGATGGCGTTCAAAACGAAACTCGTTATGGCTACCGGAACATTCATGGTATAGAAGGCCAACAAACTAATGCCGGTGACGCCGCCTTCACCAAGATGGTTCGCAACGGAAAACATATTGATGCCCACCGCGAACAGAAATGTTCCGATCGCAATCAGAAGAATCGAACCAACAACGTTCTTTTTCAAAAAAGTTCACCTCCCTAATATTGAGTGATCCCGCTTGTTTTTCGCGTGTGGGACCGCTATTTATGCCAATATAACATATTTTCAACTAAGTTTCTCGTCGGAGAAAGAGCGGATGCGAGGATTTTGCAGAAGCTATAAGTGACGGCAAAATAGAAATGAGGTGATGATATGGAAGAAAAAGCAGAGAGCCTATTGGCCGATGCGATGCGGCTGGGTGTTTCCGACATCCATCTGCTCCCTTATGAAGACCACTACGAACTCTTTTTCCGCGTGAGTACCGGCTTGTCGAAAGTATCGGTGTATACAATCGAAAAGGGTGAACGACTGATTTCTTATTTTAAATTCCTTTCGAACATGAATGTGGGCGAAAGGCGGAAACCCCAATCCGGTGCTGTCAGGTACCGGCTGAACGGCAAAAAAATAGAACTGAGACTGTCCACCATCGCAAATTTCCGCTACCAAGAGTCGCTTGTCATCCGCATGCTGTACGTAAATCCGGGTTCTGAGCCGGGTTTGCACGCATTTTTCCCGGCCCAGGAGGCGGAGTTGCTCGAACTGTTGGACCATAAGAGCGGGCTGGTGCTGTTTTCTGGACCTACCGGTTCCGGGAAAACAACCACCATCTATCATTTGTTGCGCAGGAAATACGCCGATGAACCGCTGCAGATCATTACGATGGAGGATCCAGTCGAAATTGAGGAGCCGCTGTTTCTGCAGGCCGAAGTGAACGAAGCTGCGGGCATCACGTACGATCTGCTGATCCGCCAGTGTCTCCGCCACCATCCGGACATCCTCGTCATAGGCGAAATCCGGGATGAAGAAACGGCCAAAATGGTAGTGAGAAGCGCATTGACCGGACACTTGGTGATCGCAACGATCCATGCCAAAGAGTCGTTCGGGGTATTGGAAAGGCTGCGGGAACTGGCTATTTCTTCCGAACAAATGAAGCAGACGCTGCTCGCTGTCGTCTCCCAACGTCTGATTGCAAAATATTGTCCGTTGTGCTCCGGTAAGTGCACGATTCACTGTTCCCACTATCAGGTAAACGAAAAGTCGGCTGCCATCTACGAAATATTGGCAGGCAAGGAACTGCAGAATCATCTGCAGAACAAGGAGGACGGAAAGCGGTTTGTCACTCTGAATGATAAATTGCGAAAAGCCTATGCATGTGGATACATTACGGAGAAGAATTACCTGGAGAATCTCGTCTGAAAAACGTTGGCAGGCAAAAGAGCAGGCATATTTTCTGAAGCGCTTGGGTGAATTGCTGAAGGAAGGTTTTTCGTTGTCCGACGGGCTCGCTTTTCTGAAGATGATGCAGCCGAAGCGAGTGGACGATATCCAGCGCATGCTGGCCAAACTGGAAACAGGCATCAATCTTGCTGATGCATTGGCAGGATGCGGCTTTTCGGAGCAAGTCGTATCGCAGCTGCGGCTATCCTTCCTTCACGGGAAATTGACGGAAACTTTGCTGTTTTGTTCAGACTTCCTGACGGAAAAGGACAAACAGCTGCATAAGCTCAGAAAAGTCTTGATCTACCCGTTGTTTTTGCTGGTCTTCGCGAATGCTATGCTGATCGCGATCAGGCAGGTCCTGCTGCCCAGTTTGGAAACGATGCTGGTGCCCTCGGAAGAAGGTTCCGGCCTGATGGTCCGAATCATCCTGAATTACCTGGAAAACCTGCCGCTCATCATTTTGGGCACTATGGCATTAGGAGCCGGTGTGTTCCTGTTGTCAAAAAGTTATTTGAAAAAGAAGTCAGCTTTCCAAAAGTCGTTGCTGTTCTGCAGGGTTCCGCTCTTCAGCAAATGGGTCCAACTCTACTACTCCTTTTTCTTCTGCCGGGAATATGCCTATTTCTTCCGCAACGGCATGCAGTTGAACCAAATCGTTTCGCTGATGCGCGGCGATGAAGGGACTGCCTGGATGAAGGAAATATCCGGATTGGTTGAGGAAGGGCTGATGCAAGGCGATAGCCTGACGACAATCATCAAGCGTTACCCCATCTTCAAAGAGGAGATGGGATGGATCATCTATCACGGCGAGCTCACCAGCCAGTTGCCGATCAAGTTGAGCATGTACAGCGAAGAATGTTTCCGACTGCTGATTGCGGACATCGAACAGAAAATCGGTTGGCTGCAGCCTGTCCTGTTTCTCATGGTCGCTGTCATCGTGATGGCAATCTATCTTATATTATTGATGCCAATGCTTAGTTCATTAGGAGGTATGTATTAATGAAAACGATCAAAAAAACACTAAAAAACAAACAAGGTTTCACACTTATGGAAATGGTCCTCGTCCTGTTCATCATCTCTGTGCTGATGCTGATGATCATCCCGAATGTGGCGAACACCAAGAAAAGCGTGGAGACCAAAGGGACGGATGCTTTGGCGGTCGTTGTGCAGACACAAGCCAACATGTACGAACTCGATACGGGGACAGAGGCGGCGAGTTTCACTGTCCTGAATACGGCGGGGTACCTCAGTGACAAACAGGTGACTGAAGCGACCGCTAAACTGACGATAACCGCCGGCGAAGTTGAACCGATTGAAGTTGTTGTCACGCCTTGATGATGGGCTGACCGATGCACAAGAGCGGCTTCACTTTGTTCGAAAGCCTATTGGTGCTGTTGATCGCATCCATTATTCTGCTGCTGACTCCGCAACTGGAAACCGCAACGGATGAATTCGCATTCAATCTGTTTTTGGACGATTTCCTGACGGAGCTGCACACGGCGCAGAGTTATGCGGTCATCACCGGAAACGGCGTCAATATGGATGTCGTACGGCCAATCGGGGCAACGCATTACGCTGATTTCAAAGACAGTGCCGGATCGGACCGCTACATCAACCGCAAGCTGCTGTTGCCTGAAGGATCAAGATTGATCCAAGGCTACACCGGATTCATCAAAGGGGGCAGCGGTTATCTGCAGCCGAACACCATCATCATGGAAACAGCTCGTTATCGCTATACCATCACAATCCAATTGGGGAGCGGTCGTTATGAAGTCAACAAAGCTAAACGATAGCAGCGGTTATATGCTTTTCGAAAGTCTTATCGCTTTGGCCATGGTCAGCATCTCCCTTTACGTGCTGATTCCGCATTCCGTTCAATTTTTCACGACTTTGAAAGCGGCAGGTGAGGAAGTTGCCTGTTGGCGGGTCGCTCAGGACCAGATGCAAGTCATCGCCAAGGAAGGCAGCCTGACCGGAAGTCAGACTTCCGGAAGGATGCTGTTCATCACTGCTTGGAATCCGGAAACCGCACAGTTGATTGTGAATGGTGGTGATGGTACAGAAAGGGTGAAGGTGCATGCTGAGGAAATCCAAGCGGAAGCCCCGTAAACAATCGCAAGCTGGATTCACTTTGTTGGAAGCGGCATTTGCACTGGCTGTCAATACGATGGTGCTCCTGCTGATGATGGGAGGCATGGAAGTGATCCGCACTGTGAATATCCAGATGGAGAAGACCCAGGATGCGGAATGGCATCTTTTCCTGATCCAACTCGAGCATGAATTGGAGGATGAGTTGCTGATCCAAAAGACCAGTACGACCATCCGCACCAAGTCGAAAAATCCGGGCGATCCGGCTGTGTATACCTATGAATTCCGGATCAATAAAATCCTGCGTTACAAAAACGGGGCCGGCTATCATCCGATGCTGATGCATGTCAAAGCACTGAAATACGAGGTGACCAATGAGGGGATTTCTATCCAGGCTACGCTTTCGGACAATCAGACGCGCAGAGCGCATCTCATCCTGCCGAAGGCACCCATTTGAAGGTGATCGTTCTCAGAGAACAGCTGGCTCCATCTTGCCGATCACCATTTTCTACCTGTTCCTTTCACAAATGATGCTTTTCGGAATAATAAGAGTTTATGAGAATCAGCTCTATCTGTACAGATTGACGGAAAACCACTACAAAGCGCAAACTTTGCTGGCCTATACAGACTACTGGCTAAAGAATAAAAACGAAACATCGACTCCGGAAAGTCGGATCGTACCAGCTGTCCTGTCTTTCGAAGAAGGAGTCGTGCACTGCATGGAGGATGCGACCGGCAAAGTAACTGCGACCGTGACCCTGCAAAATGACTACAGCGAAACGGTGGTGTTGGAATTCCTGTCTCCGTAGTGACAAGCAGGAAATGTTGTGCTTTTCATCGGTGCACGAGGCCTATATTATAGCGAAACGCACAAACAAGCTGACTTGTTTGTGCGTTTTTTGGATGCCCGCTGTTCTGGAAAGTGTTGTGGATGTAAGCTGTCGTCTGCAAGTCGGATATTCCCTCTATCTATGCGGGCTATTTTTTGATATAATGGATAGGTATGTTTGTAAACAAACAGGCTATTTTTTTTGGAAGGAAGTATGTGAAATGAGTAGAGTCTCAAAATTGCAGGCTGCCATCAAAGCGAAGAAGATGGATGCAATGCTGGTGACAAGTCAATATAACTTACGTTATGTTTCCAATTTTACGGGTACGACCGGTTTGGCGGTCATCACTCAAGAGGAAGCTTTTTTTGTGACCGACTTCCGTTATACCCAGCAAGCTGCATCACAGGCGCAGGGTTTTCAGATTATTCAGAATAAAGGACCGATATTCGATGAAGTGAAAAAGATCGTGGAGGAAAAGGGACTTTCGTCTCTAGGCTTCGAAGACGCCATCATGTCTTTCCGCAGCGTCGAGGATCTGGAAGACCTGGTGACGTGCGATCTGCTTCCTGCTTCAGGCATCATCGAAGAATTGCGTGAAGTCAAAGACGAAGAAGAAATCCAGACTATCAGACGGGCTTGTGAAATTGCGGATGCCGGCTTTATGTTCATCCTTGACCACATCCGTCCGGGGGTTTCGGAAATAGAGATCGCCAACCGCCTGGATTTCCACATGCGCGAATTGGGAGCGAGCGGCGTATCTTTCGAAACGATTGTCGCCAGCGGCATCCGTTCCGCTATGCCGCATGGTGTGGCCAGTCCGAAGTTGATCGAAAAAGGCGACTTCGTGACACTGGATTTCGGTTGTTATTACAACGGCTATGTTTCGGATATGACCCGCACAGTTTCAGTGGGGCAACCGCATGCAGAATTGAAGAAGGTTTACGAGATTGTTCTGGCTGCCCAATTGCGTGTGAATGCAACGGCAAAAGCGGGCATGACCGGAATCGAAGTCGACAGTGTCGCACGTGATTACATTACGGAACAAGGGTACGGAGATGCGTTCGGCCACTCCAACGGGCATGGAATCGGTTTGGAGATACATGAGGGACCGAATACATCGCAAAAAGCCGGAAAAGTGCTTGTGCCAGGCAATGTCATCACGAATGAACCGGGAATCTATCTCGCCGGTCTTGGCGGCGTCCGGATTGAAGATGATCTTGTGATCAGGGATAACGGCAACGAGATTTTGACGCATTCTCCAAAAGAATTGATTATTTTATAAAAAAATAGAATCCGAACTAAATTAATGGTAAACTTATTTCAAATGAGTTGCCACAGGAGGAATTATTAATGATTTCAGTAAATGATTTTAAGACAGGCCTGACGATCGAAATTGATGGAGGGTTATGGAAAGTTGTCGATTTCCAACACGTAAAGCCAGGTAAAGGTGCGGCTTTCGTCCGTTCAAAATTAAAGAATCTTCGCACAGGAGCTGTACAGGAAAAAACTTTCCGTGCGGGTGAAAAAGTCGGAAAAGCGCATATCGCGAACCGCAAAATGCAATTTCTGTACGAGAGTGCCGGTGCTTATGTCTTCATGGACACTGAAAACTATGAACAGATCGAATTGAATGCAGGCCAAATCGAATATGAATTGAACTATCTGAAAGAAAATATGGAAGTCAACATCCTGATGTATGAAACAGAAACAATCGGTGTCGATCTTCCGAACACAGTAATCCTGCGAGTGGAAGAAACTGAGCCAGGGATCAAGGGCGATACAGCTTCAGGCGGTTCAAAACCTGCTAAAATGGAGACTGGTTTGATGGTCAACGTACCATTCTTCGTGAATGCTGATGATATGCTTATCGTCAACACAACGGACGGTTCTTACGTATCCCGCGCATAATGTTTCCCAAGAAAGGAGAATGACAGATGATGGAAGAAACAAACATTCCTTTAGCAAACGGTCCGGCTCCACTGGGAGAGATTGAAATTGCTCCTGAAGTGATTGAAGTGATCGCGGGTATTGCAGCGAATGAAGTAGAAGGTGTTTATGCGATGCAAGGGTCTTTCAAGACCGGCGTCAATGAATTATTGGGACGCACTGCCCATAACAAAGGTGTACACTTGACGGTCGATGAAAATGGTTTGGCGGTTGATGTGTACTGTTACATTAAGTACGGGACTTCCGTACCGAAAGTCGCTTTGGATATGCAAGAAAAAGTGAAGGAACAAGTCCTTTACATGAGCAATCTCGAAGTGTCGCAAGTGAACGTCCATGTGGTTGGCCTTGTCGCACCGAAGCCTGAAGACAATGCCTATCTTGATTTGGATGCAGAATTGGGGGAGAATGCGTGAGCACTTCCCGTTTAACCAGAAGAGAAATCAGGGAAAAGGCGCTCCAAGCCCTTTTCCAATTGAAAACGAACGAAGAATTGACCCCTGAAGAAGCCATCAAGCAAGCAGTTTTGAGCGATTCAGAGGAATGGAACAGCGAAGAGGATGTCGAAATCCAGGATTATCCTTATTTGGTCACATTAGTGCATGGCGTTTTGGATAATCAAGCGACGATCGATGAAGCAATCCAACCTTACCTGAAGAACTGGACTGTGGGCAGATTGGCCAAAGCAGACGCTTTGATTATGCAGATTGCTGCTTATGAAATGCTGTTGGGAGATACGGAACAGGTACCTCAAAGGGTAGCGTTGAATGAAGCAATCGAAATTTCAAAGCTTTATTGCGATGAACAGTCGAGCAAATTCATCAATGGCGTATTGTCCAACCTAATTCCTAAAACGGAAAATCCTTAATGCTTCGGCATAAGGGTTTTTCTTTTTTTGTCGATGAATTCGGGCGTGCCAAGCCCGCTTTTCTAACCGTAATCCAAGATAATATGTTAAAATAGACGGTAACACCAAGGAAAAGGAGATTGATTAATGGAAACGATTATCATGGATGGAAAAGGCTTAGCCAAAAAAATGCAGGATCAGATGAAAGAACAGGTAGCAGCATTGACAGCAGAAGGAAAAACCCCGGGTCTTTGCGTCATTTTGGTCGGCGAGGATAAAGCGAGTCAAGTCTATGTCCGCAATAAAGAGAAGCAATCCGCAGCAATGGGTATGAATTCGCGTGTCGTTCGTCTTGCGGCAGACATTTCCGAAGCAGATCTCCTGGCAGAAGTTGAAAAGCAGAACCAAGATGAAAGCATGCACGGCATTCTGGTACAGTTGCCTTTGCCGAAACACATAGATGAACAAAAAGTTTTGCGCGCCATCCGTTATGAGAAGGATGTGGATGGTTTCCATCCGATGAACGTCGGCAACTTCTTCCTAGGCAATGAATCAGCTTTGCCTTGCACACCGTACGGCATCATGAAGATTTTGGAAGAATACAACATCGAACTTGAAGGTAAAAAAGCATTAGTGATCGGCCGCAGCAATATCGTCGGCAAACCGATGTCCATCATGCTTATGAACGAAAACGCGACAGTCACGATCGCTCATTCCCGCACTAAAAATCTGAAAGAATTGGCTAAAGAGGCTGATATCCTGGTTGCAGCGATCGGCAGAGGCCATTTCGTCACTGCTGATTTCATCAAAGAGGGCGCAGTCGTCATCGATGTAGGGATGAACCGCAGTGCAGAAGGCAAATTGATCGGCGACGTGGACACGGCCGGTGCAATGGGCATCGCAAGCCATATCACACCAGTTCCTGGCGGTGTCGGTCCGATGACCATCACGATGCTGTTGCAACAAACAATCGATAAAGCAAAATAATCAAGGAGGCACAAAGTTGGAACCTGTCTATCTCAGCGTCACCGCTTTAACCAAATACATCAAAAGAAAATTTGATGCCGATCCTTATCTCGAGCGTGTTTACCTTACTGGTGAAATATCCAATTATCGTCCGCGTCCGGGCCATCAATACTTCAGCCTGAAGGATGACCATGCCGTCATCTCAGCAGTGATGTACAAAGGCAGATTCGACAAGTTGGCCTTCAAGCCCAAGGAAGGGATGAAGGTGATGCTCATCGGACGGGTGAACGTCTACGAATCGGGCGGAACCTACAATATCATGGTCGAGCATATGGAACCGGATGGGGTCGGTGCTTTGTACCAAGCGTTCTCTGAATTGAAGGAAAAATTAACGCGCGAAGGGTTGTTTTCCCTGCCTAAGAAAAAGCTCCCAGTATTTCCGAAACGCATCGCCATTGTGACTAGCCAAAGCGGTGCGGTCATCCGGGACATCATGACGACTGTGAAAAGAAGATATCCGATCGTCCAGCTCGTGCTCTATCCGACCATTGTGCAAGGAAAGGATTCCGCTGCCAACATCATAAAGAATCTTCAAGCAATTGAACAAAAAGGTGATTTTGATGTGGTCATCGTCGCAAGGGGGGGCGGCTCCATAGAGGATCTTTGGTCCTTCAACGAGGAAACAGTCGTCCGCCAAATAGCGGCCATGAGTGTCCCGGTCATCTCTTCCGTAGGGCATGAAACGGATACGACGTTGGCCGACTTTGTTGCGGATGTCCGCGCCGCTACTCCAACAGCAGCGGCGGAGTTGTCTGTGCCTGTGTTGAGCGATGTCATCCGTTATATCCATCAGATCGACAACAGACTCTATCAAAAGATGCGGCATCTGCACACGATACAAAAACAGCGATTGAATCGCGCCATGCAATCCTATATCTTCAGACAACCGGAGAGGATGTATGAAGGCTATGCCATCAAAGCGGATCAGGCACAACAACGCCTGGCAAATCAGATGCAGCAGCAGATCCATCTGCGGTCAAATGAGCTGCAAAGGCTGCAATTGCGCCTTGAAAACCGCAATCCTGCAAGGGACGTGCAGCTGGCCGGCAATCGCAGACAACAGCTCGCCGATGAGCTGCAAAGGGCCATGGGTCGCTATCTGAAACAAAAGGAAATGCGTCTGACATCGGCTATGCAATCGTTGGACTTGTTGAGTCCGTTGAAGATCATGTCGCGCGGGTACACTTATACGACAAGGAACGGGGACGTAGTCGCCTCCGTCAAAGAGTTGCACAGCGGCGATAAATTGAAGGTGAATTTTTCGGATGGTTATGCCGAAGCAGAAGTAAAACATGTGGTGGAGGAAAAATGATGAAGGCCGAAAAGAAAGTAAGTTTTGAAGAAGCGATGAACCAATTAGAAGCTATTGTAACAAGACTGGAAGCAGGGGATGTTCCATTGGAAGAGGCATTGGAGCAATTCAAGGTCGGGATGGATCTCAGCAAGTATTGCCAAGATACTTTGAACAATGCTGAAAAAACGCTGACGAAAATCATCAACCCGGATGGCTCGGAAGCGAATTTTGAAGAGCTGGCAACCCAACCCGAAGGAGAATGACAAGCATGAATCTTAGCGAATTTCAATCGGAATGGATGCCTCGATTCGATGCTTTCCTCTACTCGGAGTTGGATGCACGTGTGCCTTCGCAAGAAAATCTGCACAAAGCGATGGCGTATTCTTTAATGGGGGGCGGAAAAAGAATTCGCCCTCTTTTAGTGTTGGCGACCATTTCGTTGGCAAACAGTGAAATTTCGGAGGGCTTCGCAGCTGCAGCCGCTTTGGAATATATCCATACTTATTCCTTGATCCATGATGATCTGCCTGCTATGGATGATGATGATTACAGACGGGGGCGCTTAACTTCCCATAAAGTATTCGGAGAATCCACCGCCATCCTTGCAGGGGACGCATTGCTGACTGCTGCTTTCGAAATCCTTGCGGAATCCTCTGTCATTTCGGCAAACAAAAAAATCAAACTGATCGGCTTATTAGCGAAAGCCTCGGGTCCGAACGGAATGATCGCCGGACAGATGGATGATGTAGAGGGTGAAAAGAAGACGCTGACACTAGAAGAGTTGAAGCACGTGCACGATAACAAGACCGGCGCATTGATAAGATACGCTGTCACTGCGGGATGTCTCATCGCGGATGCGGATGAACCGTTCATAACCGAGATGGAAAGATTCTCCAGACACTTGGGTTTGGCTTACCAGATCCACAATGATCTAAAGGATGTCGTGTTGGATGAGGCCGAGACGGGCAAAACCATCCATCATGATGCCGCATTGAACAAAAATACATACCCATCGTTATTGGGTGTCACCGGATCCATCCAGGAACTGAACGGCGTTATCCGCCAAGCGGAAGACTGCCTGGACCGAGTGGCACTTTCCAATGGCGATGCGGAAGATAAAATAGATGTATTCCGCCAATTATTGGACTATGTCAGAATATAACGGGAGATTACCATGGAAAAAGAAAGATTGGATTTACTTGTAGTACAACAGGGCTTGACAGATTCCCGTGAAAAAGCTAAAAGATTGATCATGGCTGGGCAAATCTATGACGAAAACAACCAGCGTTACGACAAACCAGGCGAAAAGATTTCCGTTGAGAAAACCCTCCATATAAAAGGAGAAACATTGAAATACGTGAGCCGTGGCGGATTGAAACTTGAGAAAGCCATCGCTTTATTCCAAGTGGACCCCAAGGACAAAATCTTTTTGGATATCGGCAGTTCAACGGGTGGCTTTACGGATGTCGCGCTGCAAAATGGGGCGAAACTTTGTTATGCGTTGGATGTTGGCTACAATCAATTGGATTGGAAATTGCGCCAGGATGAACGCGTCGAGGTCATGGAGCGGGTGAATTTCCGTTACAGCAAGCTGGAGGATTTTGAAAAAGGGCAGCCGGAGATGGCTTCCATTGACGTATCCTTCATTTCACTGAAACTGATTTTGCCGGTTCTGAAAGAAATCATCTCAGTCGGTGGAGACGTCGTTGCGCTGATCAAACCGCAGTTCGAAGCCGGAAGAGGGAAGATCGGCAAAAAAGGCATTGTCAGTGATCCGGCAGTCCATAATGAAGTGTTGAAGGATATTTTGGATTTTGCTTCCCTGACCGGATTCGATGTGAAAAATCTGAGCTTCTCTCCTATCACTGGTGGAACCGGAAACATCGAATTTTTGGTTCATTTACAGGCCAATGAGCATGCGCCAGGTATCGTCTCTCCAGAAATCGACAGCCCGCAGATTGTCAAAGAGGCTTATCTGCAGCTAAAAAGCAAATCAATCTCAATTTCCGATAAATAGGCGTTTTAAGGAACTGTTGCGAAGGGGAATGCGGAATGTTACAAGAGTTGTCCATTAAAAATTTTGCAATAATTGAAAATCTTCAAGTGAGTTTCGACGAGGGTATGACTGTGCTGACTGGGGAAACCGGAGCAGGGAAATCCATCATCATCGATGCCGTCGGTCTGTTGGCAGGCGGAAGAGGATCCAACGATTTGATTCGATACGGCGAAAACAAGACGGTCATCCAAGGGCTTTTCAGTATTCCCGAAAACGCCAAGACAGTGTCCGTGTTGGAATCGTATGGAATAGAAGCGGATGGGAACCAAGTTCTGCTGCAACGGGAACTTTCCCGGAACGGTAAGAACATTTCCCGCGTCAACGGCACAATCGTAACGGTTGCGACTCTGCGCGAAGTCGGCGAAACGCTGATCGATATCCACGGGCAGAACGAGCATCAAGAATTGATGGATCCACAAAAACATATTGACCTGCTGGATCAGTTCGCCGGGAAAGAACTGAGAGAAGTCAAAATGACATATCTCAATACTTATTCCAAATATGTGGATACACGTAAGCAATTGATCCAATTGAAGACAGACGAGAAAGAAACAGTCCAAAGAATCGACTTGTTGACTTTCCAAATCAAGGAAATCGAGCAAGCGCAGTTGAAAGATCCTGAAGAGGATGAAAAACTGGAAGAAGAACGGAACCTGCTCGTCAATTATCAAAAAGTCATGCAAGCTTTAACGGGTGCGTACGATTCAATGCAAAACAGCGAAGAGAACGGCATCGACAAAATCGGTCTCGGCATGGCGGCGTTGGAAAAAGTGCAGGACATCAATCCGGTCTATCAGGCAATCGCATCCTCGGTATCGGCAGCGTATTACCAACTGCAGGAATGCGCCGGTGACATCCTGTCAGAAATTGAGCAATTGTCCTACGATGAAGGGCGCTTGAACGAAATCGAGAACCGATTGGAATTGATCCGACAGTTGAAGCGGAAATACGGAAACACAATCAGTGAAGTGCTGGGGCATTACGAAAAAATATCTCAAGAGCTGGATCTGATCGAAAACCGGGAAAGCTACCTTGAGAAACTCAATGTGGACTACAATAAAGCAAAAGAAGAGATTTTGGCCATCGGCAAACAACTGACAGCCATCCGCGGAAAAGCCGCAGTCGTTCTGGAAGAACAGATCCAACTGCAGTTAAAGGAACTTTACATGGAAAAGGTCCTTTTCAGGACTGTTTTCCATGTACAACCTGGGAAGCTTGCGATTACGGATAACGGGTTGGACCACGTGGAATTCTATATCGCTACGAACGTCGGCGAACCCCTGAAAGCATTGTCCAAGGTGGCCAGCGGCGGCGAACTCTCACGGATGATGTTGGCCATGAAGGCTATCTTTACCAAAACGCAAGGCATCACCAGCATCATCTTTGATGAGGTTGATACAGGTGTTTCGGGCAGGGTAGCGCAAGCGATAGCCAATAAGATCCACTTGGTGGCCAGTTACTCGCAGGTGCTCTGCATCACGCATCTTCCGCAGGTGGCAGCGATGGCGGATCAGCATCTCTATATAGAAAAAGAGATCATTGCCGATCGGACAAAGACGCATGTCAAACCGCTGTTCGGGCCTGAACGCATCAACGAAGTCGCACGCATGTTGGCGGGTACCGATATCACGGAGCTCTCATTGGCCCACGCAAAAGAATTGCTGCAGTTGGCCGATACCGAAAAAAACAAAGCTTGAATTAAAAACTGCGCAGAGGAGCAGACCGGAAGGATTGGGGAGATTGGCATACACTAAAATCATCGCGCATAGGGGCAGTCGTGGAACCCGACCAGAAAATACGCTTGAGTCTTTTCAGGAAGCGCTGAAAGTTGCAAGCGACGGCATTGAATTGGACGTCCATCTGACTAAAGATGGTGAAGTCGTGGTCATCCATGATGAGACCGTGGACCGCACGACATCCGGAAAAGGCTATGTAAAAGAGATGACGCTGGAACAATTGAAAAAATTGGATGCCGGCAGCTGGTTCGATCCGAAATACAGCAACGCCCGCATCCCGACGCTCCAAGAGGTGTTGACCCTTTTGGCTGAGAATCATTTTTCAGGCGTCCTTAATGTTGAATTGAAGACGGATGTGTTTCAATATCCCGCAATCGAAGAAAAGGTGCTTGCTTTGGCAGAGCCTTATCTTGCCCAATTTTCGGTCATCTACTCCAGTTTCCATTATGAGACCTTGAAAAAAATCAAGGCGTTGCGCCAAGACTCGAAAATTGCCCTACTTTTCAGCAAGAAAGGCAAGCAACAAATGGAGCTGGGTGAAGGCATCACTGTAGAGGGGTGGCATCCGAAATTCTCGATTCTGCGCAGTCTGCCCCCTTTCGAACAATCCAAGATCCCGCTACGCGTTTGGACGGTGAATCGAAAGGTCGAAATGCAAGTCTGTCTGCGCAAAAATATCGATTCGATGATCACGGATTATCCGGAACGCGCACTGCAGATGAGAAAGGTGATTCAGGGTGTCTGAAACAACAAAAAGAAAATTATCTAAAATCATGGTCATTGTCGGCCCTACAGCAGTCGGAAAAACCGCACTGAGCATCCGACTGGCAAAAAAATACAACGGCGAAATCATCAACGGAGATTCCATGCAGGTATACAAAGGCTTGGACATCGGGACCGCGAAGGTGACCGAGGAAGAAGCAGAAGGCATCCCGCATCATCTGTTGGATATCGTTCCGATTGAGCAGGATTACACTGCGTCCGACTTCAAAAGGGACGCAAGACTAGCCATCGAGGCGATCATCGCAAGAGGCAAGCTTCCGATTGTGGTCGGAGGTTCGGGCCTTTATATAGAAGGACTTTTGTTTGATATGCAGTTCGGCGGTGTGGCTGCCGAAGATCTTCACTACCGGAAACAATTGGAAGCTGAATTGGAACGGACCGATGCCATGCATTTATGGAAGCAATTGCAGGAGAAGGATCCCAAAGCGGCTGAACAGATCCACCCGAACAACAGCAGAAGAGTCATCCGCGCTTTGGAAGTAATCCACTTCAGCGGAAAACGCTTCTCGGATCAGACCGATCGGGAAGCAGATCCTCATTATGACGCACTCTTGATCGGGCTTGATACCGAGCGAAGCATTCTTTACGAACGCATCAACCGTCGCGTTGATCTGATGGTCGCAGGCGGACTGGTTGAAGAAGCAAAAGCACTCTTTGACAAGCAATTGCCTGCTAAGACGCAAGCGACAAGAGGCATCGGATACAAAGAATGGTTCGCTTATTTCAATGGTGAGGTCACATTTGAAGAGGCCACAGAAATGCTGAAGCAAAATTCAAGGCGCTATGCCAAGAGGCAGTTGACCTGGTTCCGGAACAGAATGAGTGGCATCCATTGGTTTGATCTGGTTCAGAACGATCAAGAGATGCAGAAAATCGAAGATTCAGTCGACTCGTTCTTAGCCTAATAGATGAGTATGAACGAAAAAAGAAAGTTGGAAATTTTATGGAAAATACGAAAGAAAAAGTTATTTTGGTGAATGTTCAGACGAATCAAACAGATGAAGCCTTTGAATACCAACTGAGAGAACTGGCGGAATTGACCGAAACCGCGTTAGGGGAAGTTGTCGGCGTATTGACCCAAAAGAGGGATCGCAAAGATTCCCGCACAGTCATCGGCAAAGGCAAAGTGGAAGAACTGGTGAATTTGTGTGCAGAGCTGGAGGCGGATACCGTCATTTTCCAGCAAGAACTTTCTTCTAAACAGGTACGCAACATCCAAGAGACCGTCGACTGCAAAGTCATCGATCGCGTGCAACTGATATTGGACATCTTTGCGATGCGCGCCCGTAGTAAAGAAGGGAAACTTCAGGTAGCCTTAGCGCAGTTGAGCTATCTCTTGCCGCGTTTGATGGGCCAAGGTATCAATTTATCCCGGTTGGGTGGGGGAATCGGAACAAGAGGACCAGGTGAGACAAAACTCGAGACCGATCGCAGACACATCCACAGCCAAATGCAGGAAATCAAGAAGACATTGGAAGAAACAGAGTTGCACCGCCAAAGGGCAAGAGAAAAACGTCATGCCAGCGAAGTCTTCCAGATCGGTTTGATCGGTTACACGAATGCAGGGAAATCGACGGTCATCAATCGTTTGACTGACGCAGCAACGTTGGAAGAGGACAAGCTGTTCGCGACTCTGGATCCTTTGACAAGAAAACTGACGTTGCCGAATCAATTCCAGGCTACCATAACCGATACCGTAGGCTTTATCCAGGATCTTCCGACACAGTTGATCCATGCTTTCCATTCAACATTGGAAGAGAGCCGCAACATGGATGTATTTTTGCACGTGGTCGATGCATCAACTTCTTTCATCGATGAACATGAAAAAACCGTATTGGATCTATTGAAGGATTTGGATATGGATAAGACGCCTATGTTGACGATCTATAACAAACGGGATCTTGCCGGTCCGGATTTCCAGCCGCGCCTCTTTCCGAATATCGTCATTTCAGCACTAGATGATGACGACATCAACCGATTGAAGGACTTCCTCTGGGATGAAATCGCAAAAATGTTGGTTCCTTATACAAAAGACCTTGATGCTAGCGGCCCTGAAGCCCGCACGATGAATAAAATGCAGCAAGAGACCTTTGTGGAATCCATCGAATATATAGAAGAAACAAACGCATACCGCTTAAGAGGGTACGCTAAAAGCAATTCAAAATGGTTAGGGGACAAAGCAACGGATGCAAGCGACGAATAAAGAAGCAAGGCTGGCCGGGTTAGTCGAAAAAGTCGACAATAAAATCCAGCCCGTTTTTAAAGGGATACAGGAAAAGGCTTTATTTAATCAAGGCAAGGTGCTTGAAGCTTTCCGGAAGCACCGCGTCAGCGATTACCACTTTAACCCAAGCACAGGCTATGGCTATGATGACGACGGCCGCGATACGCTGGAAAAAGTCTATGCAGAGGTTTTTCAGGCTGAAGCAGCTTTGGTCAGGCCGCAAATCATTTCCGGAACACACGCGATCTCGACTGCGCTCTTCGGAGTGCTACGGCCCGGGGATGAATTGATGTACGTGACCGGAACGCCATACGATACCCTTTTGGATATTGTCGGTCTGACCGGTAATGGGATCGGCTCTTTAAAAGAATACAATATCGCTTATCAACATATCGATCTGTGTGCAGACGGCAAAGTTGATGTTCCGACGGTTCTTGAGAGGGTCAGCCCCAAAACAAAAATGATTGCGATTCAACGCTCCCGCGGTTATGCTGCCAGACCCTCCTTTACGATAAATGAAATAAAAGAGATGATTGCGGCGATCCGGCCGCATGTGGGGCCAGAAGCCGTCTTTTTTGTCGACAATTGCTATGGAGAATTTGTCGAAACGCTGGAGCCGATCGAAGTTGGAGCCGATTTGATTGCCGGCTCTCTCATCAAAAACCCGGGTGGCGGCATCGTAAAAATGGGCGGTTACCTCGCCGGCAGGGAAGACCTGATCGAACGGTGCGCATACCGGTTGACGACTCCAGGGATCGGGCGTGAAGCAGGAGCCTCCCTATATAGCCTTCTGGAAATGTACCAAGGGTTGTTCTTGGCGCCCCATGTTGTCGGTGAAGCGGTGAAGGGTGCTGTCTTTACAGCTGGACTCTTGGAAGAGTGCGGTGTACTATCCACCCCTGCTTGGGACAGCCCGCGGACTGATCTGATCCAAATGGTCGCGTTGCCGAGCAAGGAAGCTATGATCGCTTTTGCTCAGACGATCCAGAAATATTCCCCCGTGAACGCAGCTGTCAAACCGATTCCGGCTTACATGCCCGGTTACGAGGATGATGTCATCATGGCAGCCGGAACCTTCATTCAGGGTGCAAGCTTGGAATTGACGGCAGATGGTCCGATACGACCGCCTTATTTGCTTTACGTGCAGGGCGGACTGACCTATGAGCATGTCAAATTGGCTGTAACAGCAGCAGTGAAGGATACGTTCTTCGCACAATAATTTGTGGCTCCGGGCTGAACAGCACGCAGATTCAGCCCGGAAATCACACTTTTGGAACTAAGTAACTCCAAAAAATGTCAACCAGCAAGACCTTTCCACGAAAAAGTGTTGACTTTAAGCTGGTTTCCGCCTATACTGTTAAATGTTGTGAGTCATTCAGACGGCTCAAAATTTTGTCTCAATAGCTCAGCCGGATAGAGCATTCGCCTTCTAAGCGAACGGTCGGGAGTTCGAATCTCTCTTGAGACGTCATATCTGTTTTCAGAATCGGTTGCATTCGTGAAGAAACGGATGCAACGTTTTTTTCTCATGACGGCCTTGTGGGTCGGTCTATAGATGGAAAGCACGATATAAATGTCCTTTTATTGCGAGGGTAAAACATTTTTTGAAAAAAAGCCAAAATCATGGTGACAATTTAAACGGTTTGCTGTATAATCATTTCTTGTGACACCGGTTTGAAACGGATCAAAACTTGTCTTTCCGAATATTAATTCTGTCTCAATAGCTCAGCCGGATAGAGCATTCGCCTTCTAAGCGAACGGTCGGGAGTTCGAATCTCTCTTGAGACGTATCTAACAAATAAGAAGCCTGCTGCAAGGATTTGATCCTCGCAGCAGGCTTTTTCTGTGACAATGATTCTAAAGTTTCGTGAAATCAATCCAGGTATTCAAAGACATTTTTTCCTGTCTCGTCGAAAACAACTTCATGCGAGTCGCTGTTATCGATTTTCTTTAATGGGAAATTGGTACGGTAGATGCTCTGATCAGGGAACTGCTCCAAATAAATGACGAAATTTTTCGGATAAAAACTTACCATTTTCGTGAATACATGATCCTGATCGATGATGACGGTCTTCACTTCCGTCATGTTCTTCACCCAGTAAGTATCCACATTGAAATACTCACCTGGATGAACCGTGTATTCATATTTCAGTATCGTAATAAGGTCATTCAACATCATAAATTCCTCCTAAACAGAATGTTAAACTCTTCACATCCCCATTATACCTCATTGCAAACAGATAATTAATACATTTTTAAAATGAAATTGCGGGCACAAGTCAATAATTTGAAAGTTATATGTCGATGTTAAAGGCAATAAGTGGAAATTTAGGCTAAACTATGAAAAGTGTGGTATACTAATACTTGTAAGTCTGTTGCAGTTCCTGGTTCTTAAAAGTGAGGCGATAATGGAAATGGTACGAAATATTACTAACGAAACGAAAACCATGATTGAGAGCGAATTACGTAAAGGTACGAGCAACTCACGTATTGCGAATCTGCTTGGTGTGTCGTATGAGCAGGCTTTGGAGGTCGTTGATGCCATCAAGGAATCTATACGTCCTGAAATCGGTGATGAAATAAAATTTACCTTCCGCAAGCAGGAAATGGTAGGGGTAATCCGGAAATTATTGACAAATAGCGCCGTTGTAGAAATTTATTGGGATTTATCTTCCGGAACGATGAAGGATATCTGTGAGGATAAAACGATTGTGAATTTCAAAGACATTGAAGAGTTTGTTAAAGTTGATTAATACATATATATGGAAAGAAGCGGCGCTCATCGTCGCTTCTTTTTGTCGCAGAAGTCCGATCCAAGCAGGCTGTTTATCCAACTGTTTTACGTAACCGTTTTATAATTAGTCGGCAATCAATGAATCTTGCAGCACCAGAAGATTTTAGAGAAAATTATTATCGAAATGCTTGACAGGTTGTATAAAATTTTATATAGTTTGAAAGTCGAAAGGTTTGAACATCAAACTATTTTGACCTTCAAACTAATGTGGTTTGATTGGGCATCGAAAGGAGGAGAGCTATCTTTGGATCATTCCATAGATAAAATTAACTCATATCTCGTAGCTGTCTTCAATGAAGTGTTGGATATCGAAGAGCGTGCATTGCGTGTCAGTACATTTTCTGATCTATCCATCAAAGAGATGCATACAGTCGAGGCAATCGGCATGTATCAAGCTCATACAACTTCTGAAGTAGCAAAAAAATTGAACATAACTGCGGGAACTTTAACGGTGGCCATAAACGCTCTGGTAAAAAAGGGGTATGTCGAACGCATTCGGATGGAGAAAGACCGCAGAGTCGTAAAACTAGGATTAACCAAAAAAGGACGCTTACTGTATCGTCTTCATGATAAGTTCCATAGAGAGATGGTAAAGAATACCATTCGCGATATGGAAGATCAGGAAGTGAAAGTTTTGCTGAAAGGCCTAAACAATCTTCACGGTTTCTTATTTGGTTTAGTTCAAAATATCAAGGAACAGGGTTGATGGAATTGGGTTCAAAAATTAGCGCAACAGGTCACTACCTTCCTGAACAGATCATCACGAATGATGATCTGTCTAAAATCATGGATACGAGTGATGAGTGGATCAGCAAAAGGACAGGCATCCGCAGCCGACACATTTCGAAGGATGAGAATACTTCCGATCTGTCAAGCAAAGCGGCCCTCAGAATTTTGCAAAACGGCAACATCACTGCAGACCAACTGGACTTCATCATTGTAGCAACAATGACGCCGGATGCTCTTAGCCCATCGACCGCTTGCTTAGTGCAGGAAAAGATAGGTGCAGTAAATGCTTTCTGTTTCGACATTAATGCAGCTTGTTCCGGCTTTGTCTACGCATTGTCTACCGGCCTCCATATGATGCAGAGCGGTCTATATCAATATGGGATGATCATCGGTGCTGAGACAATGTCGAAAGTCGTCAACTGGGAAGATCGTTCTACGGCTGTCCTGTTCGGGGATGGCGCAGGCGGTGTGCTGTTGGAACGAACGGAAGACGATTGCTTCGTTGCAGAAGCGATCCATTCCGATGGTGGACGCCATATGGCTTTGATGGCGAACACAATGAAAGTTGAAAACCCGTATGGAGACTCCTCTCAAGAGGACCAAGCTTTCCTTACGATGGATGGCAGAGCCATCTTCGACTTTGCAATCCGCAGTGTGCCTAGCGTCATACGCGAAGTGATGGAGAAAGGAAATCTTTCTGATGGCGACCTGAAGAAGATTTTGGCTCATCAAGCGAATGTACGCTTATTGGAGGCAATCAGCAAAAAAGTGAAATTGCCATTTTCATTGTTTGCCACAAACATTGCGGAAACGGGCAACACCTCAGCAGCAAGCATTCCGATACTGTTGGATCAGCTTGTTCAAACTAAGGAAATTCAACTCGGCACCAAAGATAAGGTGCTGATGACAGGATTTGGTGGCGGCCTCACTTGGGGAGCCATCGTAGTATCATTAAACTAAAAAAACATATTTGGAGGAATTTATTATGACATTCGAAAAAATCAAAGCAATCATCGTGGACCAATTGGACAAAGAAGAAGAAGAAGTACAATTAGCAACTAACTTCAGAGAAGACTTGGATGCAGACAGCTTGGACTTGTTCCAAATCATCAACGACATCGAAGACGAATTTGACATCAAAATCGAATCAGACGAAGGCATCAACACTGTTGAAGATTTAGTTAAATACGTTGAAGCGCAATTAGCAGAATAAGCAGTAGAAGGAAAGTAGGCCTTGTATGAAATCAGAATTATGTGAATTATTAGGTATTCAATATCCCATCATTCAAGGGGCAATGGCGTGGGTAGCGGATGCTGATTTGGCAAGTGCCGTTTCTAATGCTGGTGGTCTTGGTCTTATAGGGACTGGACATGATAGTGTGGATGTAGCGAATGAAAAAATTTCGAAAATGAAAGCATTGACGAATAAGCCCTTTGGCGTAAACATCATGCTTTTGAATCCGCATGTCGATGCAATTGTTGAAGCAGTGATCGCTTCCGGTGTCAAGGTTGTCACAACCGGCGCCGGAAGTCCAGCTCGCTATATGAACCAATTCAAAGAAGCAGGCATCACAGTCATTCCGGTTGTGGCTTCCGTAGCTTTAGCGAGAAGAATGGAGAAAGACGGCGCACACGCTGTCGTTGTCGAAGGCATGGAATCCGGTGGACACATCGGAAAAACAACGACAATTGCCCTGGTTCCTCAGGTTGTCGATGCCGTTTCCATTCCTGTCATCGCTGCCGGCGGTATCGGTGATGGACGCGGAATGGCAGCTGCTTTCATGTTGGGAGCATCTGCTGTTCAAGTCGGGACTCGTTTTGTAGTTGCCAAAGAATCCAATGCCCATCAAAATTTCAAGAATGCCATACTTAAAGCGAAAGACATCGACACAGTCATTACCGGTCAGATTACCGGACATCCTGTTCGTGTGTTGCGCAACAAGTTGACCAGAGAATATCTGCAAGTCGAGAAAGAAGAGACGAGCAAGGAAAATCCGGACTTCGCAAAACTTGAAGAAATGGGCAAAGGCGCTCTGAGAAGAGCGACTGTCGATGGTGATAAAGACTACGGTTCGATGATGGCCGGCCAGATTGCCGGTTTGATTTCGAAGGAACAGACGTGTCACGATATCATACAAGAGTATATGACGGAATGCAAAGAAGTTATCTTAGCCCAAGCAAAATTGTGGGCTGAGTAACAAACTTATAGAGGTGAAATTATGGCAACAGCTTTTGTCTATAGTGGTCAAGGTGCGCAATACTTCGGTATGGGTCAAGAACTTTATAACGAGTATGCAGTTGTGCGCACTGTTTTTGATGAAGCTTCCGCTACGCTTGGGTACGATGTTGCAGAACTATGTTTCCAAGAGAATGACAAGCTTCATTTAACTGAATATACACAACCAGCAATCTTAACGGTTAGCTACGCCCTTGATCAATTACTAGCTGAAAAGGGAATTCAGCCAGATTTTGTTGCAGGATTGAGCCTCGGAGAATATACAGCACTGGTGAAAGCCAATGCTTTTTCTTTTAATGAGGCTATTTCGCTCGTAGCGAAACGCGGCAAATACATGAGCGAAGCAGTTCCTGCAGGCCGTGGCAAAATGGCTGCGGTCATGAATGCGGAACGCGCTGTGATTGAAGAGTCTTGCCGGGAAGCAAGCGAGACAGCTTATGTCGCGCCAGCCAACTACAACATGCCGACCCAGATCGTCATCGGCGGGGAAATCGAAGGCGTCAATAAAGCCATCGAAATTCTTGAATCCAAAGGCGTGAAACGCATCATCCCGTTGAACGTCAGCGGTCCTTTCCATACAGCCCTGTTGCATCCTGCAGCGGAAAAGTTGGAAGTGGCTTTGTCTGATGTGACTGTCGATGAACCGAAGATACCGGTTGTAGGCAATACCGAAGCGACTATCGTAACAAGGGACGCAATCAAGGGTCTGTTGGTGCGCCAGATTGAATCGCCGGTATTATGGGAAGACAGCGTCCGCAAACTGGTTGACCTGGGTGTGGACACCTTCGTGGAAGTCGGCCCAGGCACGACTCTAAGCAAATTCATCAAAAAAATCAATAAAGAGGTCTCAGTATACAACGTGGAGGATTTAAAATCCCTCAACAAGACCCTTGAAGCGTTACAAAAATAAGAAGATCAGACAAGAAAAGAGGGATAGTCTTGGATTTAAAAGGAAAGACGGTCATCGTCACTGGTAGTTCAAGAGGAATCGGGGAAGCCATCGCTGAAGCGTATGCGAAACGTGGAGCCAATATCGTTCTGAATGCACGCAAACCGATTGCTGAAGAAAAAGTTGCGCATCTGGAATCCTACGGCGTCACTGTCAAAACAATCTTAGGTGATGTCAGCGATTTTGAGACTGCCAAAGAAATCGTCAGCCAAGCCAAAGAGCTTTTCGGTTCCGTTGATGTTTTGGTCAACAACGCAGGGATCACCCGCGACAAATTGATCATGCGCATGGATGAAGAGGATTTCGATGCCACTTATCAAGTGAATCTGAAGGGTACCTTCAATATGATCCGTCACGCTTTGCCGCTTATGCTGAAGCAAAGAGCCGGCAGCATCATCAATATTTCAAGCGTCGTCGGTGAAACCGGAAATACAGGGCAGGCCAACTATGCTGCCAGCAAAGCCGGAATCATCGGATTGACAAAATCTGTCGCCCGTGAAGCTGCAACAAGAGGCATTACATGTAATGCCATTGCTCCAGGATTCATCGAAACGGAAATGACGGATGTTCTTTCAGAAAAGATTCAGGAACAAATGTTGACTCAAATCCCATTGAAACGATTTGGAAAAGCCGAAGAAGTGGCAAACACTGCTGTCTTCTTAAGTGAGAATTCTTACATCACCGGCCAGACCATCAGTGTCAATGGCGGAATGTACATGTAAGACAGGAGGATAAATATGAATCGCGTTGTTATTACAGGTATGGGTGCTATCACACCTTTAGGAAATACGGTCTCTGAATATTGGGACGGCATCAAAAATGGTAAAAACGGCATCACTGCCATCACTAAATTTGACGCATCCGAAACGGGCGTTTCTGTCGCAGGCGAAGTGAAAGACTTCGAGGCGACTTTATACATGGACCGCAAAGAATACAAGCGTATGGATTTGTTCTCGCAATATGCGGTAGCAGCCTCTGCTCAAGCCGTGGAACAAAGCGGCATCGACATGGAAAAAATCGATGCGGATCGCTTTGGCGTTACCATCGGGTCTGGGGTCGGCGGATTCATCACAATGGAGTCCGGCATTATCAAAATGCATGAAAAAGGACCGAAACGCGTACCGCCTATGTTCGTACCGATGGCGATCGGAAACATGGCGGCAGGAAATACTGCCATCAAATTTGGCGCTAAAGGACCGAGCATGGACATCGTTACTGCTTGTGCTTCTGCGACAAACTCAATCGGAGAAGCTTTCCGCAGCATCAAGCATGGTTACGCAGACCTGATGCTTGCAGGTGGAGCAGAAGCAACGGTCTGCGAAATCGGCATCGCCGGTTTTGCGGCACTTACTGCTTTGTCCACAAGCACTGATCCGGATCGTGCATCCATTCCTTTCGACAAAGAAAGAAATGGTTTTGTAATGGGTGAAGGTGCCGGCATCTTGATGCTTGAAAATCTTGATCATGCATTGGAACGCGGCGCAAACATCTTGGCTGAAGTTGTCGGATACGGTGTCACTTGTGATGCTTACCATATGACGGCTCCATCAGCTGATGGAAGCGGAGCTGGTAAAGCGATGCTTCAAGCAATGAAAGAAGCCGGCATCACTCCGTCGCAAGTCGATTACATCAACGCTCACGGAACAAGCACAGCAGCAAATGACTCCGGCGAAACAGCAGCCATCAAATACGCTTTCGGCGAAGAAGCATACAACGTCGCTATCTCAAGCACAAAGAGCATGACTGGCCATCTATTGGGCGCTGCCGGCGGTATCGAAGCTGTTGCCTGCGTAAAAGCCATTCAAGATGACTTCATGCCGCCAACAATCGGGTTCCAGGTGGCTGATGAAGGCTGCGATTTGGACTACATCCCGAATGTCGGTCGTGAAAAAGAAGTCACTTACACATTGAGCAACTCTTTAGGCTTCGGCGGCCACAATGCCGTACTATGTTTCAAAAAATGGGAGGCTTAATACGTGAATATTGAAGATGTAAAAAGCCTTATTTCCTTGATCGATGAATCAACCTTGACTGAATTGCATTATCAGACAGGCGACTTTCAACTTTTGTTGTCCAAGAATAAGTTGGTCCAATCGAACCAGCAATCAAACGACAGCGTTCCGGCAGCAGCTCCAACTCCAACAGTGACTGCTCCGGTCCAAAACATCAAAGAAGCCGTTTCTGAAGCGACTGCGAAAAAAGAAGGACAGATCATTACTTCTCCGATTGTCGGTGTTGTTTACCTAGCACCGACTCCGGATGCGAAACCGTATGCCACTAAAGGTCAGAATATCGCTAAAGGCGACGTTGTCTGCTTGGTGGAAGCAATGAAACTTATGAATGAAATCAAAAGCGAATTCGATGGGGAAATCGTTGAAGTGTTGGTTGAAAATGAACAAATCGTTGAATACAACCAACCGCTGTTCCGCATCGTCTAATAAAAGGAGACTAATAAAATGAGTTTATTAAGTGCACAAGAAGTAATGGATATCATCCCAAACCGCTACCCGATTTTCTTCATCGACAAAGTTGAAGAATTGACACCAGGCGAACACATCGTCTGCTACAAAAACGTAACAATCAACGAACCTTTCTTCCAAGGACATTTCCCAGGCGAACCAGTAATGCCAGGCGTATTGATCGTTGAAGCGTTGGCGCAAGCTGGTTCTATTCCTTTGTTGACATTACCTGATTTCAAGGGACAAACAGCTTACTTAGGCGGATTGAATAAAGTCAAATTCCGTCAAAAAGTTGTTCCTGGCGATGTTGTTCGCCTTCAAGTTGATATCATCAAATTGAAAAAATTTGCAGGTATCGGTTATGGACAAGCTTTTGTCGGAGACAAAAAAGTTTGTGAAGTTGAAATGACATTCATCATTGGTAGATAATATGTTTACGAAGGTATTGATCGCAAACAGAGGAGAAATTGCTGTCAGGATCATTCGTGCTTGTCATGAATTAGGAATCCAGACGGTAGCGGTCTATTCTGAAGCTGACCGCGAAGCGTTGCATACACAACTGGCTACACAGGCCATTTGTATCGGCCCTGCAAAAGCGAGTGATTCCTATTTGAATATGACAAGCATTTTGAGTGCAGCAGTCGTTACGGGAGCCCAAGCCATCCATCCAGGCTTCGGTTTCCTCTCGGAAAACAGTGCATTCGCCACGATGTGCGAAGAAATGAATATCCGATTCATCGGACCTTCTTCCACCATCATCGACCTGATGGGCAACAAAGCAAACGCCCGCAAAACGATGATTGCAGCAGGCGTGCCTGTGACCCCGGGAAGCGAAGGCTACATCTCTTCATACGAAGAGGCAGTGCTGCAAGCAGAGAAAATCGGTTATCCGGTCATTTTGAAAGCTGCCGCTGGTGGTGGCGGTAAAGGGATGCGGAAAGTCTACCAAGAAAACGGTTTGGAGGCAGCCTTCAGCCAAGCGAAGGCGGAAGCGAAGGCAGCCTTCGGGGATGACCGCATGTATCTTGAAAAGATCATCACGCCGGCTCGTCATATCGAAGTGCAGATTTTAGGTGATTCATTCGGCAATGTTGTCCATCTGGGTGAACGCGATTGCTCCCTTCAGCGCAATCATCAGAAAGTGCTGGAAGAGAGCCCGTCCACTTTCATTACCGAAGCGACTCGCAAAGCCATGGGGGACGTCGCCATCCGAGCGGCTAAACATGTCGGCTACACGAATGCAGGTACGATCGAGTTCCTCGTCGATACGGAACAACGTTTCTACTTTATGGAAATGAACACGCGTATCCAAGTGGAGCATCCGGTAACTGAAATGGCGACTGGCATCGATATCGTCAAAGAACAATTGCGCATCGCGAGCGGTGAGCCGTTGTCCTTTACGCAAGATGAGGTTGTCATCACCGGTCATACGATCGAGTGCCGTATCAACGCTGAAAATCCGGCTTTGGGCTTCCGTCCTTCATCCGGGAAAATCGACTACCTGTTCCTGCCCAGCGGCGGGAATGGACTGCGCGTGGAAAGCGCCATGTACGGCGGATATATGATTCCGCCATTCTATGACTCGATGATCGCCAAAATCATTACAAAAGGCGACGACAGAAGTGAAGCAATCGCCAAAATGAGGCGTGCGCTGCAGGAACTGGTCATCGAGGGAGTCGACACGAACCAATTCTTCCAGGAAGATATTCTGCAGGATCCTAATTTCATTTCCGGAGATTACGATACGGAATATCTTCAGAACGTGTTCCTGAAGACTTGGGCACCTGAAGAAGAGGAAAGTGTATAAATCAATTAGTCAAGAAGTCACACTAGAGGTGAGGAAATGAAATTATTTCGTAAGCGTCCTTACATTCCGATAGCTCAAGTTCCCGCTTCAAAAGCAGACGATCAGAAACCGATCGTTCCTGAAGGCTTATGGGAAAAATGCCCGAATTGTCAAAAGACGATCTACAGCAAGGATTTAGGGAAAGATAAAGTATGCCCGCATTGTGCCTATAATTTCAGGATTTCGGCCTATGAACGCATTTCCCATATCGTTGATGATGGTTCTTTTGATGAATGGAACGCGCTCATGCCTGAGGAAAATCCATTGGCTTTTCCGGGGTATGAGAACAAATTGAAGATTGCCAAAGACAAAACGGGACTTGACGAGGCGGTTGTAACCGGCGCGGCATTCATCAATAAGCATAAAGTTGCTTTGTGTGTGATGGATTCGAACTTTATCATGGCAAGCATGGGGAAAGTGGTCGGCGAGAAGCTGACGCTCGCGTTTGAACGCGCAACGTCAGAAAAGCTCCCGATCATTGTCTTCACGGCTTCGGGCGGCGCCAGAATGCAAGAAGGCATCATGTCCTTGATGCAGATGGCGAAAGTCAGCGTTGCGGTCTCCAATCACAGTAAAGCAGGATTGTTGTACATCACAGTCCTGACCGATCCGACGACTGGGGGCGTAACGGCCAGCTTTGCGATGCAAGGGGATATCATCCTTGCGGAAACTGGCGCAACTGTCGGTTTCGCCGGCAAACGCGTCATCGAACAGACAATCAAAGCGAAATTGCCTGAAGGATTCCAGACAGCTGAAAAGGTTCTGGAAAACGGCTTTATCGACAAGATTGTAGCCAGAAAAGATTTGAAGAGAGCATTGCAGCATCTTTTGTTGTTGCATGCTCCTGCAGAAAAGGCGGGTGAAGTGCAGTGAAGGATGTCAAAGAAATTATCACCGCTGCCAGAAGCATCTCCCGTCTGACGGCGACAGAAATGATTCATGCCATCTGCGATGGTTTTGTTGAATTCCACGGCGATCGAAAGTTCGGGGACGACCCGGCTATCGTTGGCGGGATCGCATTGCTTGATGACATGCCGGTAACAGTCATCGGAACGCAAAAAGGCCATGATGTGACTGAAAATGTCTATCGGAATTTCGGATCACCGCATCCGGAGGGCTATCGTAAAGCGATCCGTTTGATGAAACAGGCGGAAAAATTCAATCGTCCAATCGTTACTTTCATCAATACTTCAGGTGCTTTTTGCGACGTCGACTCTGAGGACCGAGGCATCGGTGAAGCAATCGCTGAGTCGCTTTTGGTGATGAGTCAACTGACGGTTCCTTTCATCGCTATCTTCATCGGTGAGGGAGGCAGCGGCGGTGCCTTGGCGCTGGCGATGGGCAACGAGGTGTGGATGTTGGAGAATACCATGTATTCTGTTCTGTCACCGGAAGGCTTTGCATCCATTTTATGGAAAGATTCCTCACGATCCGATGAAGCAGCCAAAGTAATGAAGTTGACGCCGGATGATCTCTTTTCATTGGACGTCATCGACAAAATCGTTATGGAAACCCGCAGGAAAGTGGCCCGCAAATCGGATGATGTCATGCTTGAACTGAAGCGGGAGTTAAGTGCCAAGCTGAAAGAGCTGAAGCAACTGACTCCAGCGGAATTGGTAGAGCAGCGCCAGAAACGATTCCGGAACTATTGATTAAAGAACAGTAATGGACCGCCCGCACAGCCTCGGTTGTGCGGGCGGTTTTTTTAGCGTTCGCTTTTGTGTTATAATTGCCTAACAGGAAAATCAGTGGAGATTGGGGTGATGGAAATGGGAGAAAAGATTGTTTTTCCATTAAATTACGAAGGGTACTTGAAAAAGGGACTGTTGGCATTCGAAGAGGGGAATCTGCAGTTGGCGGAAGAATGGATCGGCAAGGCTGTAGCCATCAAGAAGGCGGACGATATCCTCCCGCTGTATCTCATGTTGCTGCAGGAGACCGATCAAGCAGAGAAGAGTCTGGAAATGATAACCGAAATGCGACCGGATATTGCTTCCGCCATTTCGGTGGATGACATCGATTTCCTTTACTTGAAAGGCTTGCTGCATTCCGGATCATTCGACATGGCCCGCGAGCAAATCGAAGCCCGCAAAAATACTTTCGGTCTGTCGATGGAACACCAATTTGCTTTGGAGCAATTAGAGGCCGAAGTCGAAAAAGTTGAATTGAAGAATTTGGAGAAGAAGCTGAAAAAAAGTTCGGAAATCCTCCAGGCCGAAAAAACCATCGATACGCAACCCTTCCACAAACAACAAGTCTACGCGCAACAGTTGAAGGAATTGGAGGATGACCAATTCGGCAAGATAGCGCAACGCCTGCTCATGAACAACAATCTTCACCGGATGCTCAAGACTGAGATCATCCATCAATTTCTTGCACGCGGGCTGCATCCATCGCTGACTGTCAGATTGGACGGAGCCGAAGAAAAAGTCGATCTGGCTGGATTGGTCCCGTTGATCGACTCGAAAACGTACAAAGAAGGAATGGCGTATATCAGGGAAGAAATCGCCAATAAAAATCCAACTATGGCGGATGCCATGGAGAATGCCTTCTTCATGCAATTATCCCTCCTTTATCCGTTCGAAGACAGGACGATCCCATCCGTGACGGAATGGTTGGAGGTGCTCTACCGCATTTACAACGGGACCGGATCGACGGGCGAGCCAAGCGAAAAGAGCATCCGCGATGAAATCGAAAAATTGGAAAATAAGCTAGCCGATTTTTTTGGGTTTTTCGAATAAGTCCCAATGAGGCTATCGGAATAATTGACTCTATAGGGTTTCCTCTCTATAATGAGGGTAACCCGTCTTTGTGAAAGCAGTTCCAAAGAAATGAGTGTTGAAGGAGGATGTACAATGGAATTTGGCAAAGTAAAGTGGTTCAATAATGATAAAGGGTATGGTTTTATTGAACTCGATCAACAGGATGACGACATTTTCGTACATTTTACCGGTATAGCTGGAGAAGGCTTCAAAAGACTTGAAGAAGGGCAACGCGTTCAGTTCGACATCGCTGAAGGCGTCAGAGGACCACAGGCCACTAATGTGATGGTCGTGGCGGAATCATAAAAAAGTAAAGTAGATCGCAAAGGTGAAGGGAATCCGTTCGGGATTTCCTTTCACCTTTGTTTTTTAGGATGTGGAACAGGTGATAAAATTATTTGTGGATGGGGCGGCCACCGGAAAAGAAGGGTATGCCGCCATCGGTGTTCTGATCGTTGAGGACGGCGTACAGGAGCAGATTGGTCTGCCTTTAGAGGCCAGAATGGATAATCATCGGGCCGAATTCGAAGCGCTCCTGTATGGATTGCGTCATCTGAAAAAACAAAACAAGCAGGACCAGCTCGTTTTTTGTTACACTGACAGTAAACTTGTTGCCGAGTCGATCCGGAAAAAGTATACGAAAAAAGCGGAACACAAATTGTATCTGGAAGAGACCTTGCAGGAGTTGGCTGCGTTCACCAATTTTTACTTGGAATGGATTCCGGAAAAGGAAAACAAAGGAGCCGATAATCTCGCCAAAAAAGCGCTCTATCAGCTCACCAAAAAGAAAAAATGAGTCCGGATGACTTACTCTGTGATTACGAAGTAAATGTTCCATAATTCAAAAAGGCCATCTCCTTTCGTATTGGAACGGGGATGGCCTTTTTGCTCGCCTCTATTCGCTTTTTAGTGTATACGAGTCATAGATTATGCTTGACTTGGAGTCCACTTCAAGGCGTATACTATCAGCAACATAGTATATTTCTATGACATCAAATTGAAGATGGAGGGAATTATTGATGGATTATGTGAAATTCGGCAATACAGGAATGGATGTTTCACGGATTTGTTTAGGAGCAATGGGATTCGGCGATCCGAACAGCGGCTTCCATAAATGGGTTCTGGAAGAAGAAGAGAGCAGAAAAGTCATAAAAAGTGCGTTGGATTTGGGGATCAATTTCTTTGATACGGCAAACATCTACTCATACGGAGCCAGTGAACGCATACTCGGGAAAGCCTTGAACGATTACGCCAACCGGGATGAGATCGTGGTGGCGACGAAAGTACATCAGCAGATGCGCCAGGCACCGAACGGAGGGGGCCTTTCCCGCAAAGCAATCCTGACTGAAATCGATCACAGTCTGGAAAGGTTGGGCATGGACTATGTGGACCTTTACATCATCCACCGTTGGGACTACAACACACCAATCGAGGAAACGATGGAAGCGTTGCATGATGTAGTGAAATCCGGCAAAGCCCGCTATATCGGCGCATCCGCCATGTTCGCGTGGCAATTCGCCAAAGCGCAATCTGTTGCCGAAAAAAACGGCTTGACAAAATTTGTTTCGATGCAGAATCACTTGAATCTTTTGTACCGCGAGGAAGAGCGGGAAATGCTGCCATTGTGCGTTGATCAAAAGATTGCCGTGACGCCATACAGCCCCCTGGCTTCAGGTAGGCTCACCCGTGATTGGTCGGCCACTACGAAACGCTTCGAAATGGATCAGGTGGCGAAGCATAAGTATGATACGACCGAAGCACAGGACCGCGTCATTGTGGAGCGGGTTGCAGCGATTGCCGAAAAATATGGCGTTGAGAGGGTTCAGGTCGCTCTGGCATGGTTGCTGCAGAAGGATCAAGTCGTTGCGCCAATCATCGGAGCCACCAAGGAAAGCCATCTGACCAGCGCCATTTCGGCTCTTGACTTCAAGCTTTCTGCGGAGGACATTCTGTCTCTGGAAGAACCGTACATCCCTCATCACATAATGGGGCACAACTAAAAAGCTCTTGTGCATAAATCATAAAACACCAAATAAGCCCGAATGGATTCCTGCTGCCAGGAGATCCATTCGGGCTTTCTTTTTCGTATCCTGATGAGTGTGCTGATCAGTGTTGCCTTAGTTCAGGCCTTAGGGATTATTCCTTATAGTCCGTTGAGGAGGCCAATTCCGTTTGCGTCCGGAAATCGGCTAAGCGGTTTTCAAGCGTAGCGATGGTGCTGGCCAGCGCTTGCGAGCCGAGGACTTGTCCGCCACAGGAAGATATTTGGATGATGCGGCCATGACCTTGCAGCATTATTGATGACATCGATTGCTCCGTGTTTTTCAAAAGCTTCCTTCACCACCTGATGGACCGTGGGCGTATCGGTCAAATCAAGGATCTGGCAATCGAACAGCGTCGGGTACTCCGCAATCAAATCAGAAATTTTGCATATGTAGCGCACCGTTTGGGTCACCGTGTCCCCTTCATCCAACAATTGTCTGGTCAGTTCGGCGTGTGGCAAAAATAAAGCAGTCTAGACTATCCCGAATCAACAAGGGCGTCCAGACTACTTTTATTTTATTGATTATTTTTCTTTAACGTCGTTGGTGTCAAGCTCTTTTTTGATTCTTGGCGGGCGCGTTCCCCAATATTGGAAGAAATCGGTACGCAATCTGCCGTTGTAGAGTTTGCGTTTTTTCGTGGCTCTTTCGCCGTAGAATTCTTCGAAAAGCAATTCACTCGTCAGGATGTATTTGCTCCATGTCTTCAACGGACGGAAAACTTGACCCATCTCTTTGTAGAGTATCTCGATCTCTTCCTGATCGGAAAGACGCTCACCGTAAGGCGGGTTGCAGACGATCGTGCCGTATTCCTTGGTTGTCGTGAAGTCGGCCAAAGCCAATTGTTTGAAAGTGACATAATCCGCAACGCCTGCTTTTTCGGCATTGCTCTTCGCGATGGCGATGACGTGGGGATCGATGTCCGAACCGCCGATGTCCAACTTCACATCGAAGTTGGCGGCAGCTTTTGCTTCATTACGGATGCGATCCCATAAACCTTCTTCAAAAATGTTCCATTCTTCGGAAGGGAATGAGCGCTTCAATCCAGGAGCGATATTCAGGCCGATCAGAGCCGCTTCGATCGGAATCGTGCCGGAACCGCAAGTCGGGTCATAGAAGGGACGGTCAGGGAACCAATTGGTCAACATCACCAAAGCAGCTGCCATATTTTCCTTCAATGGTGCGCCGCCTTTTTCGGAACGGTAACCGCGTTTGAAAAGGCTGGAACCGCTCGTGTCGATCGTCAGGATCACTTCATCCTTGTTGATGGCCACTTCGATCGGATAGAGTGCGCCGGATTCAGGCAAACGGGTACGGCGGTGGTAGTATTCGCTCAGTCGGTTGACGATGGCCTTTTTGACGATTGCCTGGCAATCGGGGACACTGTACAAAGTCGATTTTTGCGATTTGCCGGAAACAGGGAATTCCGCATCCATCGGAAGGATTTGTTCCCATGGCAAAGCTTTCGTTTGTTCGAAAAGGTCATCGAAAGTTTTTGCTTCGAATTTGCCGAACACGATTTTGATGCGGTCAGCGGTGCGCAGCCACAGGTTGGTGGTGATGATGTCCGCTTCCGTACCGGAGAAGTAAGCTTTGCCGTTCTCCACCTGGACATTGTAGCCCATTTTTTTCAGCTCATTGCCGGTGATGGCTTCGATGCCGCTTGCGGCCGTAGCCATTAATTGATATGTTTTCATTTAGTGCTCCTTATTGTTTTGCCTTAGAAATTGCCGGATAATGCACGAAAAATGGGACAAAAATTAGCTTGTCCCATCCTCGATCGTATTCTTTTTGAAGAAAAAAAGCCTGATTTGTAAATTTCTGTAAGCCATGTTCTGTCGCGCCATCGGAGCCAGGCCTCTGATGGCGGAGGTAATTATCTATCTGCATTTCTGCCTCTTTCCCTCGTTCATTTCCTTGGAAAGAGTGCCCCTACCAAAGTTTGGGTTGCTCGCTCGAGGGGTTTACCGCGTTCCACCAGAAAGGTTTCCCCGTCTGCTTCGTCACTGTGGCACTTTCAAGAATACTCAGGCATAGGCAGAGCCCTTAGCCTTTTTTTCTGCCGTCAATCTCTCGATTGCCTTAGCTTATTTTTTCGCTAAGCACGAACACTACAAGCATCTCAGCTTGTGCGAGCATGGACTTTCCTCAGCCTCCATAAAGGAGACCGCAATTACCCGAAATTTACAAATGTTTTTTGATGCTAGTTTGCTTCTTCGTTGGTTTCATCCAGTTTTGAACCGAATACATGTTTCTCCAAGTTGGAAAGGCGTTTCAGAATATCAAAATTCGTTACACCGCTGCCGACTGATGATGCGTTCGATTGGGTCGGCTTAGCTAAAACAGCTTGCTTCGTCAACTCATCCACACGGCTCATCAAACGTTCATTTTCGCTTTGAAGATAAGAAAGGTCTTTTTGATAAGATTCATAATCTCTTATGATCATATCCAGATATTCATCGACTTCTGCAACGTTATAGCCTCTCATAGCGCTTTTGAATTCTTTTTGCAGAATATCTTTAGTTGTTAGATTTTTATCTGCCATATTTGCACACCTCGTTAGTTGTCCTTGTTACCTAAACAGTATAGCATAAAATCGTAATATTAATAAGCAAATATTCTAATCAACATCATATCAGGCTTTTCGCATAAACTCAACCTAAATTTTTATTTTCCCCACCGGTTAGTGAGGCAGCCAGAAATGTTTGGAAAGCCTAATAGGGCATGGCTCCTTGGAAATTGATGATGATGTAGTGCTTGTTTCCGGATTTGGTTGTCGTGATGGATAAATTTTCATTAAGAACAGGCTGCTTGCCGAATATCTCCAACAGAAAGCTCTTGAAGACCTTATCCGTTTTGGATTGCAGTACCTCTTTGAAGAGTTCGCTTTTTGTGGCCGGATCGATGCCGTCTTCGAAAATGATTTTTTCATCCGCTGTGAGATAATCCTCAGCCAACAGTATTTCAGCCCTTCGACCGAATGGGATCTGGACTTTCAAGCTGTCTTTGTATTCTGTTTTCTGGTAATCACGGGCGATGCGCGTCACTAAGTAATCGATGGATTGTCTGATCTCTGATTGTTCTGTCATGAAATATCCCTCCAACTTTTTGCCTGACCTAAATATATCACAAACCGCCCCTTTTATAAATCGTTCGCTGCATGTCGCGTGCCGGATTACGTCGAATTATTTGCTGATGCATAGCCCGGAATATATCTTTGTCCCGTTTTTTGCTACAATGGATGGAGAGCTTCATCCCGAAGCGGTGCACATCCATTTAGGCACTGCCGAAACGATTAAAACGAGGAGGAAGAAAATGGACAAAAGTATGATCGACAAAATCCACGAGGAATTGGAAGAACAGCAATTGCCTTGTGAATGGCGATTGGAGTGGCATAAACCCTTCCATACAGTCGAAATTGTGTTATTATTAGAAGTCAGTTATCCTCCAGACAACAGTATTTCTGATATATTTGGCCATTCGAATCATGAAGATCGGTTCGTTTTTGAAGATTCCGTTTTATTCTATGATCGTGCATCTTCAAAAATCAAAACAGAGGAGTATTTGACCGGCATCCCATTCGATCGGAAAAAAGGGATCCAGGGCGGATTGGCCGAGGCTGTGGTCAAGAACATACGCTTGACGGTAGGCGAAGCAAACAGCAAACTCAGGGATTTTCTGAGTAATGAAGGAGACTCCAGCTTCGAATTGCATTGGAATGAGCTGAATTTTATGCAGACAATCGAAACACTGAAGGAACTAGGAAGATTTGATGAAACGTATTATCGTTATCCTTAATGATAGGAAAGGTGATTGCAAATGGAATGGAATGAAGTGAAGGTTGTGACTGCTACCGAAGCGGTTGAGGCAGTATCGAATATATTGATGGAAGCCGGTGCGAAAGGCGTCGCCATAGATGACGAATTGGACTTCGTCAATCTGCAGGATGACGGTTTCGGCCAGATAAAAGAGGAACGTGCGTTGCCTGAAGAAGGGCATGCCGTTTATATCATGGCTTATTATCCGAACAATGCGGGTTTTCAGGACACTGTGCTGTTCATCAAAGAACAGCTGGCGGAGCTGGAAAAAATTGATCTGAAGATCGGGAAGAATGAGCTTCAGATCAACCAAGTGAAAGAAGAGGATTGGGAAAATTCCTGGAAGGAATATTTCCATCCGATCCGCTTGACGCGTTTTTTGACGATCGTACCTTATTGGGAAGACTACACGCCTGAAGATGAAAAAGAAATGCTGATTCAGTTGGACCCCGGGATGGCCTTCGGTACCGGCACGCATCCGACAACGCGTCTGTCCATCGAAGCACTCGAAGCAGTGATGCGGGGCGGCGAAAAAGTGATTGATGTCGGAACCGGGTCAGGCGTGCTGAGCATCGCAGCCAAGGCAATGGGCGCGGACACGGTCTATGCTTACGATATCGATGAAATCGCAACACGCGTCTCCAAAGAGAATATTGCTTATAATGCTTATGCTTCGGACGTCATCGTCAAAGAGAACAACCTTTTGGTAGGGATCGCTGATCAAGAAGCGGACATCATCGTTGCGAATATCCTAGCGGAAATCCTGCTGCTGTTGCTTCCCGATGCCTACAAGAACCTCAAGGATGATGGCTATTTCATCCTTTCGGGCATCATCGAATCGAAGAAAGCGGAACTGATCGATGCTTTGATCAGCAATGGCTTTGAGATCGAGCAAGAAAAGCAAATGAAAGATTGGGTCTGCCTGATCTGCACAAAAAATGTGGAGGATTGAAGCATGCAACGATACATCATTCCGCCTCTAACAAGAGATTATCAAACGCAGCCGATCATTTTGTCGGATGATTTCCATCACCATATGGTGCATGTGATGCGCATGAAGCAGGGGGAGCAAGTATATTTGGCCGACAATTCAGGCATTTCGTTCGTTGCGGAGCTCATTGACATATCCGCAAATACGGTCAGTTTGAAATGGGTGGCTGATGAAGACCGCTCAACGGAACTTCCGGTCAAGATTACGATTGCCTGCGGCTTGCCGAAAGGCGACAAGCTGGAATATATCGTACAGAAGGGCACAGAGTTGGGCGCGGCAGCCTTCATCCCGTTCGCAGCAAAAAATGCGGTTGTGAAGTGGACAGCCGACAAAAGCGCAAAAAAACAGCAGCGCCTGCAGAAAATTGCGAAAGAGGCAACGGAGCAATCGCACCGCCAAAAAGAGCCTTTTGTGCATCCTGTCCACAACCTCAAAGAGTTGTTGGCGGAAGCGGAAAAATATAGTAAAGTATTGATTGCCTATGAAGAGGATGCAAAGGCCGGTGAGGGCAGTATCTTGGTGAACACATTGGAAAATCTTGGACCAGGCGATTCGTTGTTGTTTGTGTTTGGGCCTGAAGGCGGATTAGCGCCGGAAGAACTGGTGGCATTCAGAAAAGCCGGCCATAAGAGCTGTGCGTTGGGGCCGAGGATTTTGCGGGCTGAAACAGCCCCTTTGTATGCATTGACGGCAGTATCCTATGAAATGGAATTAAGAAAGGGAGCGGATAAAAATGGTTGAAAAATTAAACAAATACATCGATCACACTTTACTAAGACAAGATGCGACAGAGGAGGAAATCAAGGCCCTTTGCGAAGAAGCGAGGGAATATGACTTCAAATCCGTTTGTGTACAACCCTTCTGGGTCAAGAAAGTAGAAGCCTTCCTGACCGGTTCGGATGTGCTTGTCTGTACTGTCGTGGGTTTTCCGCATGGCGCCAATACGGCAGAAGTGAAAACTTTCGAAGCAAAACAGGCGGTTCAGAACGGTGCCGATGAAGTGGATATGGTCATCAATATCGGAGCTTTAAAGGATGGCAATTATCAAACTGTTGAACATGAAATCTCAGCTTTGGTTGAAGCCGTCAAAGGCAAGGCGATCCTGAAGGTCATCATCGAGACGTGCCTGTTGACCGATGAAGAGAAGGTCATTGCTTGCCAGTTGGCTCAAAAGGGAGGAGCTGACTTTGTCAAGACATCCACCGGTTTTTCAACAGGTGGCGCAACATTGGAGGATATCGCACTGATGCGCAAGACAGTCGGTCCTGTGATGGACGTAAAAGCAAGCGGCGGTGTGCGCTCATATGAAGATGCATTGGCCTTCATCGCAGCCGGCGCAACGCGTTTGGGCACTTCCAGCGGCAAAAAAATCGTCGAAGGTTGGCTTGCGGCTAAATAAATGCATGGGGTGCTCCGTTTGCATCCGAATAATTAAATGATCAAGGAAACCTTGAGGGCCTTCTTTTTATGAAGCTGTCCTTCAAGGTTTTTTATGGTGCTTAAAGCTTGTGAACAGGGGATAAATGTTGATGGCGCATCGTTCCGATTTAAAGTATAATAAAGAGAAATATATTTTCTTTTTGTTTGCAAAATATGATATATTCAGCAGCTTTTCCGTTTGCGGACGGAATCGCAGTAAGTAAATACATAATCTTAAGAGTCAGGAGTGACAACATGCCGAAAATCAAAACCTATTCGCCTGAAGAGGTTGTGCAGCTATGCGCGGAATATATGAATGAAACCCATGTGGCATTTGTCCAAAAAGCGTGTGATTTTGCCAGAGAAGCCCATAGCGGACAGATGCGCAAGTCCGGCGAGGAGTACTTCGTTCATCCGACCCAAGTCGCAGCGATATTGGCAGATTTGAAATTAGATCCAGAAACGATTGCAACGGGATTTTTGCATGATGTTGTGGAAGATACAGAATATACCTTAGAGGATATCGAGCGGGAATTCTCCAAAACCGTAGCTATCCTGGTCGATGGCGTCACGAAGTTGGGGAAGATCGAATACAAGTCGCATGAAGAGCAGCAAGCTGAAAACCATCGCAAGATGTTGATGGCCATGGCGAAGGATCTGCGGATCATCATGGTGAAGTTGGCGGATAGATTGCACAACATGCGCACGCTGAAATACCATAAACCGGAAAAACAACGGACCATATCCAATGAGACACTGGAAATTTACGCACCTTTAGCCCACCGCTTAGGGATGAACCGGATCAAATGGGAATTGGAGGATACGTCGCTCAGGTATCTGAACCCGCAGCAATATTATCGGATTGTTCATTTGATGAACAGCAAACGCGATGAACGGGAACTGTACATCAAAGATACAATCAATAAAATCAAAGAATCAATCGATGAATTGGAAATTGAAGCTGACATCTACGGCAGACCGAAGCACATCAACTCCATCTACCGAAAAATGAAGGACCAAAAGAAACAGTTCACGGAAATCTACGATCTGTTGGCTATCCGCGTCATCGTCCATTCAATCAAAGATTGTTATGCCGTTTTGGGGGCCATCCACACAAAATGGAAACCTATGCCGGGCCGCTTCAAAGACTATATCGCCATGCCCAAAGCGAATATGTATCAGTCACTGCACACGACCGTCATCGGGACGCAGGGAACACCCGTAGAAATCCAAATCCGGACAATCGAAATGCACCAAGTCGCGGAGTATGGGGTTGCGGCGCACTGGGCATACAAAGAAGGCATCACCAAAAAAATCGATCCGGATAAAATGCCCCATCAGATCGATTGGTTCCGCGATCTGATCGATCTGCAGGATGATTCCAAGAACGCCAGCGAATTCGTAGAAAGCGTGAAGGAGGATATTTTCAAGGACAAGGTCTATGTCTTCACTCCAAAAGGCGATGTCGTGGAATTGCCATCCGGTGCCGGTCCTTTGGATTTCGCTTATAACATCCATACCGAAATCGGACACAAAACCATCGGGGCGAAAGTCAACGGGAAGATTGTCCCTTTGAATTACAAGCTGCAGAATGGCGACATCATCGAAGTGATGACATCCCCGAACTCATTCGGTCCAAGCAGGGACTGGGTCAACTTGGTTTCCACAAGCAAAGCAAAAAATAAAATCAAACGCTACTTCAAACTGCAAGACCGCGATGGACATGTGATCAAAGGCCGGGATATGCTGGAAAAACAATTGGCGGAAATGGAGTTTTCGCCAAAAGAGTTCCTTACAAAACTAGCGATCAAAGATTTGTTGAATCGCTTCAATGTAAATTCGGAAGATGACCTCTATGCCGCCATCGGCTTCGGCGAACTGTCTGCGTTCATCGTTTCGAACCGTTTGACCGAGAAAGCTCGCCGCGAGCGGGATAAACACAAAGCGGAACAACAGTTGGACACGATTGAGCAAAAAACAAAAAAAGATAATCCTAAAATGAAGATCCGTCATGAAGGCGGCGTAGTCATTCAAGGTGTGGACAATCTGCTCATCCGCATCAGCCATTGCTGCAATCCGGTCCCGGGGGATGAAATTGTCGGTTACATCACGAAAGGCCGCGGCATCTCTGTCCATCGGAAAGATTGCCCGAATGTTCAGGTGTCCGGAGAGCACGGCGATCGCTTGATTGATGTCGAATGGGAAGATTCCGGCACCTCCAATATCGATTACGAAACCGAATTGACGGTTGAGGGTTACAATCGCTCAGGCCTGTTGAACGAAATCCTGCATGTGGTGAATACGATGACCAAAAATCTCAGCAGCGTGAACGGAAAAGTCGACAGCAATAAAATTGCGGTCATTACGCTGAAAATCGGAATCCAAAATTTGAGTCAACTGGATAAAATCGTCGATAAAATCAAGAACATCCCGGATGTTTACACAGTCAGAAGGGTCACATCCTAATCAAAATGAATAGAGGGCAAATATGCGTGTCGTGGTACAGAAAGTTACGGAAGCGTCCGTAACTGTTGAAGATGAAATCATCGGGGAAATAGGAGAGGGCTTTATGCTTTTGGTCGGCATCGGCAAGGATGACACACATGAAGACGTGCACTACCTCGTCCGCAAAGTTTCAAATCTCCGGGTTTTCGAGGATGAAGAGGGCAAAATGAACCGCTCCTTGAAGGATGTGGAAGGAGCCATCCTTTCGATATCCCAGTTCACTTTGTTCGCTGATACAAAAAAAGGGAACCGCCCAAGCTTCACCAATGCAGCCGCTCCAGAAATGGGGGAGGCGCTTTATCAAGCGTTCAACGAGCTGTTAAGAGCGGAAGGGTTCTCTGTGGCATCGGGTAAATTCGGTGCGCACATGTCTGTCCGTTTGAACAACGATGGACCCGTAACCATTCTCATCGATTCCAAAAACAAATAACAGAGCCGGCAGCTTGAACCATTCGAGGTTCAAGCTGCCGACTCTGTTTTCTTATTCCGCTTTTCTTTGTTATTGGAAATATTCGGTCAATGCTTGGTAGATGCTTTCTGCCACCAGCGAGCGATAATAATCGGAATTGAAGGTCTTGACGTCGGAGTCATTGTTCATATAGCCGAGCTCCAACAACAAGGCGGGTTGTTCATTTTCGCGCGTGACCAAGAAATCGCCGAATTTGGAACCATTGTCCTGCAACGGTAAAGTATCGGCAAGGTGGTCATCGACCAGATTTGCTAACGGAATATCCGCATCGGCATAATAATAGGTAGTAAAGCCGGTCGCGGAAGTACCACTTGCGGTGGAATCATAATGCAGACTGATGAACAGATCGGCGTCGTTGACATTACTCATTTCTGCCCGATCTTCCAGGGTTACGTAGACATCAGAGGTGCGCGTCAATATGACGTTTGCTCCGGCACTGCGTAATTTTTCAGCAACTGCTTCAGCAGTTTTGAGTGTTACTTCCTTCTCGTAAATATAAGTACCTTCCGCACCTGGATCTTCCCCACCGTGGCCCGGATCGATCACGATGGTCGCTTCGGCAAGCGTGGTTGTCGATGAAGCAGTGACGGGAGTATTGAGCGATTCGGATGTTTCCACCAACCAAGAGGCGACGTAACCTTCCTTGTTTCCCTCATAAAGGATCTTATAGAAATCACCTGATTCGCTGATCAGTTCGTATTCTTCGCCTTTTTCGGCAATGAACAGGATATCGCTGCCTGTCGAAGGGCCGCTGCGGACATTTACGCCATCCATGGTGATGATCACTTTCGGATTAGCGTCGTCAGCAACAACGGCTGTGGTATCAACTGTCTCCGGTGCCAATTGGATGCTGCCTGGTGAAATTTCGATCAGCTCCGATAAAATCCAAGCGACCTTATTGTTGTACTTGATTTGACTCCAGCCGTTCTCTTCATACAACAGGGCGAATTTTTCGCCTTCGCTTGCCGTACCGACAACTTCGGATGCTTCATTGTTCTCTTGTCGAACGTTGGCGGAGGGCACCAGCACAGTTGCCAATAATTCGGATGTTGCCGCGATCTCGGTGTTGTTGATCAGCCAACTGGCTACCCATCCGATTCTTCCGTCCGAAAGCCGGACTTTATACCATTCGTTCTTATCGGCCAAAACATTGACTGAGGAGCCGCCTTGAATTTGCGTCATGATGTCGTAGGACAATCCTGGGCCGGACCTGACATTTACGATGCTGGCGGAGATGCCGACTGTAGTATAGTTGGCCAATGCTACCGTACCGAAGGAGCCCAATCCGACAAATAACAAAAAAAGCGTCAAGAAGAACAGATGTCTATTTTTTGCGATAGTCTTCACTAGTTGTCTCCTTTCTGGTTTGGGATGCATAAAATTTACAAAAATTGTTCAATTCTTCTATCATTATAGCAAAGATACGGCATCCAATGCAAAGCCTTTTCAGAAATTATGGATCTGTTCCTTATATGGACAAAGCTGAACCGCGACGCAACCCTTCATCACCGTATGCTGATCCAGTAACCCGAAAGTGAAAATATGATGAAAACAGTATTGACAATTCGGTGCTTATCTTGTATCGTTAAGGAAATTATAAATGTCCAGTGAAGATCGAAGTAGAATAGATTGGTTTGATTCAGAGAGGATTGCCGCGGCTGAGAGCACTCCCAAACGTTTATTTGAAAGACAGGTTGGAGGATTAATAGTGAAAAGCTATTACGCCACGAACGTTACTCGTTAAAGGAAAGCTATGCTTTCGAATAAAGGTGGCACCACGTCTGACTAATCGTCCTTTTCCATGATGGAAAGAGGGCTATTTTTTTGCTTTTTTTCAGACAGAAGACAGTATGAAGCGAAAGGAATGGTTATAAAAATGATACAAAAACCAAAAGGGACTGCCGACATATTTTTGCAGGAAGCAGAAATTTGGCAATACGTGGAAGAAACAGCCCGCATCTTACTGCATGACTATCAGTTTTCAGAAATCCGCACCCCAATGTTCGAAAGTTATGAACTGTTTTCAAGAGGGGTCGGCGATACGAGTGATATCGTATCGAAGGAAATGTACGATTTCTTTGATAAAGGCGAACGACACATCGCGTTGAAGCCTGAAGGAACGGCTCCAGTGGTCCGGGCTTACGTCGAAAACAAGCTGTTCGGCCCTGAACATCCGAAACCTCTGAAAGTCTATTACATCAGCCCGATGTTCCGCTACGAAAGACCACAAGGCGGAAGAATGCGTCAATTCCACCAACTGGGTGTCGAAGTTTTCGGAAGCATCAATCCAGCGACCGATGTCGAAACCATGGCACTGGCATGGGATATACTGAAGGAATTGGAATTGAGCGATCTGAAATTGGTCATCAATTCGTTGGGCAAGACTGAAGATCGGATCAGATACCGCGAAGCGCTGATTGCCTACTTGGAACCTTTCCATGACGAGTTGAGCAAGGATTCCCAGACCCGTCTGCACAAGAATCCGTTGCGCGTGCTGGACAGCAAAGACAAGCGCGACAAAGAAATTGTCGCCCAGGCACCGAGCATTTTGGAGTTCCTGTCGGAAGATTCGAAGAAACATTTTGAATCGGTCCAGGAAATGCTTCAGGCGTTGGAAATCCCCTTCACGATCAACAGCAACATGGTCCGTGGTCTTGATTATTATCAAGATACGATTTTTGAAATCATGAGTGCATCCGCAGTTTTCGGGGCGGAAACGACCATCTGCGGCGGTGGCCGCTATGATGGCTTGGTTCAGGAAATCGGTGGACCGGAAGTGCCAGGCTTCGGCTTCGGGATGGGCATGGAAAGACTGATCCTTTTGATGAAGGATCAGCAAGTCGATATACCGAAACTATCCGAGTTGGATGTCTATGTGGTCGGTCTGGGAGAAGCTACGAACATCGAATCCTTGAAATTGGTCCAAAACGCACGCCAAGCAGGGTATTCGGCGGACCGGGACTTCCATGATCGCAAAGCCAAAGCGCAATTCAAAACCGCCACGAAAAATGGGGCCAAAGTAGTGCTGACCATCGGCGAAGATGAATTGAACAACAAACAAGTGCAATTCAAAGTGATGTCGACCGGTAAAGAGCAGAAAGTGGCGTTGACTGAGATTTACGCTGATTTTGACAAAGTGTACAAAACACAGACAGCTGATATGACAGCTTTCAATGAATTTTTCGGAAAAGAAGACTAGAACATACAGAAAAGGGTAGTGAAAATGGATAGAAGAACAGAATATTGCGGATTATTTACGGAAGCAAACGTTGGACAGACTGTCGTCGCCAATGGTTGGGTTAACAAAAGAAGAGACTTAGGCGGATTGATCTTTATCCACCTGCGTGACCGCGAAGGCATCGTCCAAGTCGTTTTCAACACAGAATTCAATGAAGAAGCGTTCCGCATTGCGGAAACGATCCGTGGGGAATATGTCCTGCAGGTCAAAGGTAAAGTAGTCCTTCGTGAAGCAAATCAGATCAATCCGAACATCGGCACAGGCACAATCGAAATCGAAGCGGAATCCGTGGAGATTTTGGCGAAAGCGAAAACACCACCGTTCTATATCGAAGGCGATCTGAACGTATCCGATGAATTGCGCATGAAATACCGTTACATCGATTTAAGAAGAGACAAAATGATGAAAAACATGAAAATTCGCCACCAAACGACGCGCACTGTCCGCAACTATTTGGATGACTTGAATTTCATGGACATCGAAACACCTTATTTGACGAAATCGACTCCGGAAGGTGCGCGTGACTATATCGTTCCGTCCCGTGTCCATCAAGGCGAATTTTATGCACTGCCGCAATCACCGCAACTGTTCAAACAGATGCTTATGGGCGCAGGCTTTGACCGCTATTACCAGATCGTTCGCTGCTTCCGTGATGAAGATCTGCGCGGTGACAGACAGCCGGAATTCACCCAAATCGATATCGAAACCAGTTTCCTGTCTGCTGCTGAAATCCAGGAAATCACCGAAACTATGCTTCAGAAAGTCATGAAGGACGTTTTGGGCAAAGACATTCCGGCTCCATTCCCGCGCATTTCCTACGATGAAGCGATGAACCGATTCGGCAGCGATAAGCCGGATACCCGTTTCGCATTGGAACTGATCGACATGAATGAATTTGCGAAAACTTCTTCGTTCAACGTATTCAAAGCGACCAGCGAAAGCGGCGGCCAAGTCCGTGGCTTGAACGTCAAAGGCAAAGCCGATGCCTATTCGCGCAAAGACATGGATAACCTGATCGAGTACGCCAAGCAATACGGCGCAAAAGGCATGGCTTGGATGAAAGTCGAAGAGGACGGACTGAAAGGCGCCGTGGCTAAATTCTTCACCGAAGACAGCGAAGAATTGATCAGACTGATGGATGCGGAGCCTGGCGACTTGCTGGTGTTCGTTGCTGATAAAAAAGAGATCGTCTATCAAGCATTAGGAGAGCTGCGCCTGAAGTTCGGCCGCGATCTTGATCTGATCGACAAATCCCAATTTGCTTTCGTTTGGGTTGTAAATTGGCCATTGCTTGAGTACGATGCGGACGCAAAACGCTACACAGCGATGCACCATCCATTCACTCGTCCAAACGACGAAGATCTTGCCAAATTAGCCGACCACCCGGAAGAAGTCTATGCACAAGCCTACGATATCGTCCTGAACGGTTATGAAATCGGCGGCGGCTCTCTGCGTATCTACACAAGGGAAGTGCAGGAGCAGATGTTTGCGGCACTTGGCTTCAGCAAAGAAGATGCCGAAGAGGAGTTCGGTTTCTTGTTGGATGCATTCGACTATGGCTTCCCACCACATGGCGGCATCGCTTTAGGACTGGATCGTCTGGTCATGTTGTTGGCTGGCGAATCGAACATCCGCGAAGTGATCGCGTTCCCTAAAAACGGGAAAGCTTTCGACCCGATGACGAACGCTCCAAGCGAAGTAAGCGCAGCTCAGTTGAAAGAACTGAGCCTGAAAATCGCTTCATTGGACTAACATCGGACTAACAATTGCACTAAAAAGAGCATCTGATGGTAAGGAAAACAAGCCTTATGATACAATAATCGTATCATAAGGCTTGTTTTTCGTCTGTTGTTTTGGATAAGACGGAATTGCTTTTTAGGATAATACATAATAAAAGGGTGAAGATATGTTAAAGATAGGTTCACATGTTTCTATGGGCGGTAAAAAAATGCTGTTGGGTTCAGCAGAGGAGGCAGCATCCTACGGTTCTTCGGTGTTTATGATCTACACAGGCGCTCCGCAGAATACCCGGAGAAAAAGCGTAGATGAGATGAATATTCCGGAAGGCATGGACTATATGGCGAAGCACGGTCTGGTCGAATTGGTCGTGCATGCACCCTACATCATCAACTTGGCAAATACAACGAAACCGGACCATTTTGAATTCGCAATCGGATTTTTGCGCGATGAAATCGTGCGGGCGCAAGCTCTTGGAGCAAGACAAATTACGCTGCATCCGGGTTCGCATGTCGGTGCCGGTTCTGATATAGGCATCAAACAGATCATCAAGGGCTTGAACGAAGTGCTGGAGCCTAGTCAGACTGCACAGATTGCATTGGAAACGATGGCCGGAAAAGGCACCGAAATCGGCCGGACGTTTGAGGAGTTGGCTGCCATCATGGATGGGGTAGTCTACAACGACAAGTTATCCGTAACATTGGATACTTGCCATATAAATGATGCGGGTTATAACGTCAAAGAGGACTTCGACGGTGTTTTGGAAGAGTTCGACCGCGTCATCGGTCTGGAACGTTTGAAAATGGTCCATATCAACGACTCGAAAAACGAAAGAGGGACCCATAAGGACAGGCATGCAAACATCGGGTTCGGCACCATCGGTTTTGAAACCTTGAACAAAATTGTTCATCACCCTCAATTGCAGGATTTGCCGAAAATATTGGAAACTCCGTTCGTCGGAGAGGACAAAAAGAACAAGAAGGCGCCTTACAGGTTCGAATTGGACATGCTGAAGTCGCAGACATTCAATCCGAGCTTGTTGGAAGACATCCTGAACCAGTAAGAAATACGTCTTTGGATGGATGCGGTTTTGCCGAAGTTCAGGGATAATTGTATGTAAGCACAAAATGAAAAATAAAGGAGATGGGAAGATGAAAGGTTGGTTGAAGGGCTTAATTGGTGTTTTTATTGCGGTGTTGCTGTTGGGAGTACCATTGATCAGCTCCTATAATGGTTTGGTGACTGAGGAAAGCAACGTCGATGTGCAATGGGCGAATGTGGAAACCAAACTACAAAGACGTTATGATCTGATCCCCAACTTGGTGGAATCGGTAAAAGGCGCTATGGAACAGGAACAGGAAGTATTCGGTGCAATCGCTGATGCCCGTGCCAGAATCGGCAGTGCCCAGACGACCGAAGAACAGGTTACAGCCAGCAACGAAATGGAATCCGCGCTTTCGCGCCTATTGGTGATTGTTGAGAACTATCCGGAACTGAAATCGAACGAACAAGTGACGGCTCTGATGGATGAGTTGGCAGGTACCGAAAACAGGATTTCGGTCGAGAGGGATCGTTACAATGAAGCTGTGCAACAATACAACAACAAAGTCAAACGGTTCCCGGGATCACTCATGGCAGGACTTTTCGGATTTGATGAAAAATCTTATTTTGAAGCGGTCAGCGGCGCTGAAACTGCTCCAAGTGTAGACTTGAATACAGACGATGAATAATTGAGGGGCTGATGATGCTTTGTTTCAAATGAGAAAAAAGGCGCGGTGGCAATTGCTTGTGGTTTTGGGGTTGTTCCTCTTTTCGATGGCTTTCGCGCCTTCCAAACATGCGCAAGCGTTGCCTGATCCGACAACTGAATTTTATGTCTATGATCCAAGCGGCACGCTCTCCGAAGAAACGAAATCATTCATCCTGAGCGTGAATGAACAATACGAATTGACTGAAGAAAAACCCCAAGTTGTCGTGGCGGTGGTCGATTCGCTGCAAGGTGAGACAATCGAGGAGTATTCTGTCGACCTGTTCGAAAAGTGGAAAATTGGCCAGGCGGATGCCGATAACGGCGTGCTGATTTTGTTGGCTTTGGAAGAAAGGGAAATCCGCTTCGAAATCGGATACGGTCTGGAAGGTGCCTTAACGGACAGCAGGACAGGCAGAATTTTAGACAATCATCTGGATTATCTTTCGGCCAATGACTTCGATGGCGGGCTGAAAGAAATTTTTACGGAAGCGGCGGTTGTCGTCAATCAGGAATACCAATATGATGACGAAGTAATTTTCTCGGGCTATCCTGTCGATACAACGCAATACTCTGAAGACGATTCATCGTTTTTCGCGTCAATCGTCCAATTCCTGTTCATCCTTTTGCTGCTGTCCTTCTTTTTTGGCGGTAGAGGCAGAGGCGGACGCGGTGGACGCGGCGGCGGAATGAATCCGTTGTGGTGGTTGCTTCTAAGCGGTGGCGGAGGTGGGTACCGCGGCAACAATCATCGAGGAGGATATGGCGGTGGCGGTTTCGGTGGTGGTGGCTTTGGCGGAGGAGGCGGCTTCGGAGGAGGAGGTTCTTCCGGAGGAGGCGGATCCAGCAGAGGGTTCTAAAGCACCTGTTGCAACAATTGAATAGAACAACAAAAAAAGGCCCATTGGGCCTTTTTTTGTTGGAGGATAGTAATGTGTTTCATGCATTCAATAATTATGGCTAGCTTCACGGGCAAGCCCTTCGGAAATTAGATAAATCGTACCTATTGCGCTCTACGATGCTCAGTTGCATGGGAGTCTTAGGGATTCATCCCTTAGAGACCCAGTACAAGGTGACCGTAGGGAACGTTGCATGGCACGATTTCCTAAATTTCTTTCAGGGCTGAACGAACCCGTTCCGCTTTTCTGATTCAGGGAATGATGGTTGTATCGGAAATTTCGATGCTGCTCATGATGATTGCTGCTGTTTCTTCTATAGAACGCTTGGATACATTGATGACGATGCAACCCAATTTGTTGTACAATTCATAGGCGTATTCCAGTTCAGCCCGGATGCGGTCCATGTCCGAATAAATGGTTTCCGGCGATAATCCGTAAGCGATCATCCGCTCCTTGCGGAAATTATTCAATACCTCGGCATCATTTGTCAATCCGACGATTTTTTTCGGATCCACTTGCCAAATTTCGTCAGGCACTGAGGCTTCCGGCATGATCGGCAGGTTCGCCACTTTGATGGTCTTGTTCGCCAAAAACATGGATAGTGGCGTCTTTGAAGTGCGCGAAACGCCTAGCAGGACCAAATCGGCATCCAAGAAACCCTTTGGATCTTTCCCGTCATCGTACTTGACTGCGAACTCGATGGCGCTGATCCGGTTGAAGTACTCATCATCCAAACGATGCAGGGCGCCTGCTCTCCGGATAGGCTGCTGCCCGGTCTTTTCGGTGATGTCACTGACCAGTGCTTTCAATATGTTATAGCAAGGCAAGTCCTCTGCTGCGCAGAAACTGTCCGTGTATTCACTCAAATCCTCGACGACCAAAGTATGGATAACAAATGCTTTCAGTTCTTTGGCCTCTACCAATACAGGCTCCAAATCTTTCATTTTTCTGATGAATGGATAATGATACATATGAACAGTAATCGATGGGAATTGTGCCAATACGGCCTGAAGGACTTTCCTGGCGGTGTCTCCTACCGAATCTGATATGATGACAAAATGTAGGTCCTGTTGCTCCATATAATTTCATCCTTTCTGAATCTTAATGATTGCAATCTCACTAATAATATACTATAGTCAATTTGAAATTGATAGAGTCGGGAGGGAAAATGATGCCGGTAGATACCGTAACCATTGCACTGCAGCAATTAAAGAAACAAGGTTATAAATATACCCAGAAAAGAGAAGATATCATTACGGTTTTTGTGGAAGCTAACCGCTATCTGTCTGCAAAAGCAGTTCTGCATGCGTTACAGGACGAATATCCGACACTCAGCTATGACACGATATACCGCAACCTGTATACTTTTGTGGAAGTTGGGATCTTGGAAGAAACAGAATTGAACAACGAAAAACTGTTCCGGATCACTTGTTTGCACGAGGGACACCACCATCATCACTTCATTTGTCAACAATGCGGGATGACGATTGCTTTGCAGATGTGTCCGATGGATTTCTTTGAGCAACAGTTGGAGGGATGCCAAATTTCGTCCCATCGCTTCGAAATATTTGGTGTTTGCAAGAATTGTTTGGCGAATGCGTAGTCCTTCGTGAAGACAGCCAGACTGATGCTTTAACCGATTTTGATGATACACTCTTTTGTTTTGCAATAAAACGTTGCAATTGCTTTCTCCTATGATATAATATCAAAAGAACAATTTCATTTTGATTTCTTATTTTCAAAAGGAAACGTTACTTTTAATGCTCGGAGGGAGGGAATATTTAATGTCAAAAACAGTTGTTCGTAAAAACGAATCTCTTGATGATGCTCTTCGTCGCTTTAAACGTACTGTTTCAAAAACTGGAACTCTACAAGACGCTCGTAAACATGAATTTTATGAAAAGCCAAGTGTGAAACGTAAGAAGAAATCTGAAGCTGCCAGAAAACGTAAATTCTAATAGCCAGATGCTTGCTTTCTAAAATTCTTAGAGACTAATCGATAAAGAATGGGATGATCTCCGTATCATTCCATTTTTTTGTCGTCCAGAAAAGCGCCTTGAACATAAGGGGATAAATATTTTCATAAGCCATGCCGCTTTATGTTATACTATTAGCAATAAGCAGTGAAAAAAATCCCCAAAAAGAGGAGTGTAGCTTGTTTGACCGATAAAGTGAATAAAACAGAGAAAATTGAAGTGATGGACGCATCCGTTTTGCCTCAATTATTTGGATCGCAGGATAAGCATCTGAAGATGTTGGAAGATGCTTTGCATGTGACCATTACAAGCCGCGGCATGAAAATAGAAATCAGTGGCGAGGAGCCGGCTGTCGACAAGGCCCGCTCGCTGTTGAAGCAACTTTTGGAATTATTAGCGCGCGGCATCCCTATTTCACAAACAGATATCGTCACAGCTATAAAAATGTCCGAACGCGGAAGCCTCGATTTCTTCATAAACCTTTATGAGGAGGAAATCGGCAGGTCATACGCAGGCAAGCCTATCCGGGCGAAAAATTTCGGCCAAAGGCAATATGTGCAGGCCGTCAAGAAAAAAGATGTCGTATTCGGAATAGGGCCTGCCGGAACCGGAAAAACCTTCTTAGCAGTAGTGATGGCTGTGGAGGCTCTGAAGAACGGTAAGGTAAAAAAAATCATCCTGACACGTCCGGCTGTAGAAGCTGGTGAAAATCTAGGCTTCCTGCCCGGAGATCTGAAGGAAAAAGTTGACCCGTATTTGCGCCCGGTCTATGATGCACTTTATGCCATCTATGGCGTCGAGCACACGACCCGCTTGATGGATAGGGGAGTCATCGAAATTGCGCCGCTCGCATACATGCGCGGAAGGACGCTGGAAGATGCTTTCATCATCCTGGACGAAGCGCAGAATACGACTGTCGCGCAGATGAAGATGTTCCTGACCAGGCTCGGATTCGGGTCAAAAATGATCGTCAACGGGGACAAAACCCAGATCGATTTGCCGAAAGGCGCCCTTTCAGGATTGATTGATGCCGAGAAGAAACTTAAGGGCATTCCTGACATCACTTTTGTCACCTTTGATATTTATGATGTTGTGCGCCACCCGGTCGTTGCGAGCATCATCAAAGCATATGATGTCAAAGAGGAAACAAAACACAATATAGAAAAGTGAGCGATTATATGGAAATAGATATTTTTGATGAAACAGAATCTGTACAGAATGCGCATACGGAATTGGTCCATTCCTTGATTGCTTTTGCGGGGGAGTATTTGAAGTTGGCGTCCGACACCGAATTGTCGATCACCTTTGTGGACAATGAGCGCATCCGGGAAATCAATCGTGAATTCCGCAACAAAGATCAGGCCACAGACGTCATCAGCTTTGCGCTGAACGATGAAATGGATGACGATTTCCCGATCAACATGGAAAGCATAACCGGCGCCTTCCCGACAAATATCGGCGATATCATCATCTCGACCGACAAGACCGCTGAACAAGCGGAGTCCTATGGCCACAGTTTCGAGAGGGAACTAGGTTTCCTTGCGTTGCATGGTTTCCTGCATTTGAATGGTTATGATCACATGACGGAAGAAGACGAAAAGGAAATGTTCGGTCTTCAGAAAGAGATACTGGATGCTTATGGACTCAAAAGAGACGAGTAGGGAAAAGATGGGGAAAATCGGAAAGAATCCAAGTTTTTTTGCTTCAGTGAAGCATGCTTTGGACGGCATCGGCATTATCCTCAAAGAAGAAAAAAACATGCGCAGTCATGCTTTGTTTGGCTTGATACCGCTCCTGTCGGCCTGGTTCTTCGGAGCGAGCCCAATGGAGTGGATCGTGATCATCTTCTGCATATTTTTGGTGATCATCATGGAGTTTCTGAATACGATATTTGAAAATGTGGTCGATCTGGTGACCGATTACGAGTATCATCCTCTGGCAAAGAAAGCAAAAGACATCGCTGCCGGAGCGGTCTTGGTTACAGCATTCTTTGCCATCCTGATCGCGGCCATCATTTTTTTGCCCAAGTTTTTGGAATTATATTATAAGTTAATTTGAGGAGTTTTGTATGAATAAAAAAGAAGGTTTCAAATCAGGATTCGTCTCCATCATCGGGAGACCTAACGTAGGGAAATCGACACTTTTGAACCGCATCGTCGGTCAAAAGGTCGCCATCATGAGCGATGTCCCGCAGACTACCCGGAACAAGATCCAAGGCGTAGTGACTTCGGATGATTCCCAGATCGTCTTCATCGATACGCCCGGAATCCACAAACCGCAGACGCGCTTGAACGATTTCATGCTGAAGAGCGCATACAGCACTTTTAATGAAGTTGATTTGGTTCTGTTCATGGTGAATGCGGCAGAAAAAAGAGGGGCGGGCGACAATTTCATTCTTGAGAAACTCAAGAACCTGCGCACTCCAAAATTCTTGATCATCAACAAAATCGATCAGGTCAAACCGGAGGAATTACTGAAAATCATCATGGACTATACTTCAGACAATGAGTTCAATGAAGTGGTTCCGATTTCTGCCATTCAAGGGAACAATGTTGATGAAATGATGGCCACCATCAAAAAATACATGCCGGAGGGACCCCAATTCTATCCGGACGATCAAGTGACGGATCACCCGGAATACTTCGTCGTGTCCGAATTCATCCGCGAAAAGATCCTTCAGTTGACCAAGGAAGAAGTGCCGCATTCAGTGGCTGTCGTCGTGGAATCGATGCAGCGCAACGAGGATGATAAAGTCCACGTCCACGCAACCATCATCGTCGATCGGGCCAGCCAAAAAGGCATCATCATCGGCAAAGGCGGGAAAATGTTGAAAGAAATTGGTGTCCGGGCACGTCGGGATATCGAAGCGATGCTTGGTGATAAAATTTACCTCGAACTTTGGGTGAAGGTCCAAAAAGATTGGCGCGACAAGCAGAGTTATCTGCAGGACTACGGTTACCGCCAAAAAGATTACGATTGATCAGTTAGTGCTCAATTGATACATGAATAGCAATCAGTAAGAGTTTGGGAGGCTGCCTTCCGGACTCTTCTCTTTTCGAAAGGGTGCGACATGGAGACATATCAGGAATTTGATGGCATCGTCTTATCGATCCGAAAACACAGGGAAAAGGATGCTTTGGTAAAAATATTTACGCGTGATCATGGAAAACGGATGTTTTTCGTGAAGAACATCAAAAACCCGAACCATTCCTTGAAAGCGGCGCTGCTGCCCTTCACAAAAGCGACTTATCTGGGTCGCGTCAAGGATGACGGACTTAGCTTCCTGCAGGACAGCCGCGAAATCACCCACTTTTCCAAAATGCAAACGGATATCCACCTGAACGCCTACGCGACGTATTTGAACAATCTGGCCGATGCAGCCATCAACGATGCCATCAAGGCCGCTGACCTCTACGATCTGTTGGAGGAATCCCTGGTCGCTATGCAGAACGGGATGGATGCGGAAATCGTAGTGAACATTTTCGAAATGCGGGTGCTGAAATATTTTGGGGCAGCTCCGCAATTGCAGGAATGCGTCATCTGTCACAGCAAGCAAGAACCTTTCGATTTTTCGGTCAAATATTCCGGTGCCTTGTGCCAAAATCATTACGGGGAAGACCCCAGAAGATCGCATGCAAGCCCTGCAGCTGTCCATTTTGCGCGGATTTTCCAATTGGTCACTCCGAAGCAAGTCGGGAATATCCAGATCAAAGCCGAGACGAAACAGGCGCTCAGAGCCTTCATCGACGAATTATATGAGGAATACGTCGGGATCCGACTGAAAAGCAAGAGTTTCATCGACCAGATGTACGCTTGGGAAACAAAGGTAGAGATTCCGTTCCGTTCCGCAGCCGAACCGCAGCCAAACAAGCCGAGCGAAAGCGGAAAGCCCGATTCAACTAGTTCTTGACATTCTGAAGGAACAAGGCTACTATTGAGAAGAACTAAATACTGGACGTTGAAGATAAGAGTACCTCTGGTCAGTACCGAAAAGCGAGTTTGGGATAGTGTGAGCCAAATCGGGAGACTATTGCGGAAAGGCGTATCCGAGTCCTGTAACGAAGTGCCGGCAATTGCCGGAATTAGGGTGGAACCGCGAAAATATTCGTCCCTATGTTTCAAGGAGACTTGATGCATAGGGACTTTTTTTATGTATTATTTCAAGTGGAGGAGATTTATGATGGAAAACAAATTAACTGTGCAAAAAATGATTCAAGCGCTACAAAATTTTTGGGCAGATCAAGGCTGCCTTTTGATGCAGTCCTATGATACTGAAAAAGGTGCCGGAACAATGAGCCCGTACACTTTCTTGCGTGCAATCGGCCCAGAACCTTGGAACGCCGCATACGTGGAGCCTTCGCGTCGTCCTGCTGACGGCCGCTACGGTGAAAATCCCAACCGTCTCTACCAACATCACCAATTCCAGGTGGTCATGAAGCCATCGCCGGACAATATCCAGGAACTATATCTGGAAAGCCTGAAAGTATTGGGCATCAATCCGATCGAACATGATATCCGCTTTGTCGAAGACAACTGGGAAAACCCTTCATTGGGCTGCGCAGGCTTGGGCTGGGAAGTCTGGTTGGATGGAATGGAAGTCACCCAGTTCACTTATTTCCAGCAAGTGGGCGGTTTGGAATGCAGTCCTGTCACAAGTGAAATCACCTATGGTTTGGAGCGCTTGGCTTCTTATATCCAGGATGTGAACAGTGTCTACGATCTTGAGTGGACAGAGGGCGTGAAATACGGCGAAATCTTCGGCCAGCCGGAATATGAACATTCCAAATATTCGTTTGAGGAAAGCAACGTCGATCTGTTGTTCCAACTATTTGATTCATTTGAAGCGGAAGCGACAAAACAGATCGAGAACGGTCTCGTGCATCCGGCTTATGACTATGTCCTGAAGAGTTCGCATGCCTTTAACCTTTTGGATGCAAGAGGTGTCATTTCTGCGACTGACCGCGCGGGCTATCTCGCACGAATCCGCAATATGGCGCGCCAACTGGCGAAAGCTTTTGTCCAAAAGAGAAAAGAACTGGGTTTCCCGTTGCTTTCGGATGATCAAAAAGAACTTGCCCTGAAGGAGGACTAAATTCATGAGTCAAACTGTATTATTAGAAATCGGACTTGAAGAAATGCCTGCGAAATATGTGCGCAGCAGCAGTATCCAATTGAAAGAAAAAATGGCCGCTTTTTTGGAAGCAAACCGCATCGGCTTTGACGCGATCGAAATGTATGCGACGCCGAGACGTTTGGCGGTCATCGCCAGCGGAGTCAGTGATAAACAGGCGGATTTGGCGGAAGTCATCAAAGGACCCGCAAAAAAAATCGCTTTGCAGGCTGACGGCACTTGGTCAAAAGCTGCACTGGGCTTTGTCCGCGGACAAGGCTTGACTCCTGAAGACATCTTCTTTGATGAACTGAATGGTGTGGAGTATGTTTTCGTCAAGAAAGAAACGAACGGAAAAGCTTCATCCGAAGTGCTGAAGGAATTGAATACGGTCGTTGAGTCGTTGACTTTCCCTGTTTCGATGCATTGGGGCAACCATCACTTCAAGTACATCCGACCGATCCATTGGATTGTGGCATTGGCTGATGCTGAAATCATCCCATTCCAAGTCTTGGATGTCGTTTCAGGCCGGACCACACGCGGGCACCGTTTCTTGGGCGAAGACGTGACGCTGTCGCATGCAGGCGAGTATGTGGAGAAATTGGCTGAACAACATGTCATTGCCGATCAGGACAAAAGGAAAAACATGATCCGGGCCCAATTCCAACAGATTGAAGCTGAAAATGGCTGGATCATCCCTAACGACGAAAGCTTATTGGAAGAAGTCACTTCTTTGGTAGAATACCCGACAGCCTTCTTCGGTGAATACGACAGCAAATATTTGACTTTGCCGGCAGATGTATTGATCACATCGATGAAGGACCACCAACGCTATTTCGAAGTTAAGGACAAATCGGGCAAACTTTTGCCGTACTTCATATCCGTACGCAACGGGAATGGCATATTCATCGATAACGTGAAAAAAGGCAATGAGAAAGTCCTGACAGCAAGGCTTGAGGACGGCCTGTTCTTCTTCAACGAAGACCAACGCATCACAATTGCGCAGTCGGTCGAAAAATTGAAGAAAGTCACATTCCATTCGAAAATCGGCTCCATTCATGATAAGATGGACAACACAGCGAAAATCGCTGCCCATCTTGCTGATCTGCTTGATCTGGAAGAGGACGACAAAACGCAATTGTTGCGTGCGGCTTCCATCTACAAGTTTGACTTGGTGACCAACATGGTTTCCGAGTTTACGGAACTGCAAGGCATCATGGGTGAAGTCTATGCGTTGCAACAAGGCGAAACCGCTGCTGTAGCAACCGCGATCCGCGAACACTATCTGCCGGTATCCAGTGAAGGCGAATTGCCGGAAACCCAAATCGGAGCAGTTTTGGCGATGGCGGACAAATTGGACAGCATCATCAGTTTCTTCCTGCAGGGTATGGTTCCGACAGGGTCGAACGACCCGTATGCTTTGCGTCGTCAAATGATCGGCGTCATTCAAATCATCGAGAAATACCAATGGTCATTCTCGTTGGAAGATTTGTTGTCTGCCTTGTTGACGGAGGTTTTTGCGATTGAAGATGCAGAATCGTTCGATAAAACAATGAATGAACTTGCCGTTTTCGCAAACGGCCGTATCCAACAGAAACTTCAAACCTACGGCATCCGTTATGATATAGTTGAAGCTGTGCTGCAATCCGGCGAAAAAGACGTCAACACCCTATTCGCTAACGCCAAAGTATTGCAGGCGCACAGTGAAGAGGAATCATTCAAAACGATCATGGAAGCTCTTGCGCGCGTCGTAAACATTTCCGGAAATCCTGATGAATCGATTCCCGTCCAGAAAGATCTGCTTGAAACAGCCAGCGAGAAGAATCTGTATGTGCAGATTAATCATCTCGATTTGGCTCTGTCCCACGGCGATCCGGAAGCGGATTACACCGCCTTAGCTGCGATTGCGCCATATATTGAAGCTTATTTCGATGAAAATATGGTCATGGTCGAGGATGTTGCTATCCGCAGCAACCGTTTGAATACGCTCGGAAACCTGACCTTGAGCATTATGCAGTTTGCTGATGTCAGAAAATTGATCCTTAAATAGTGAAGTGATGGAGGCGGGGCTAACATTGTTTACTCCCGGCTCCATCATTTTGTCTTCCGCCAGGTGCGGGCTGGATCGATACCTTCAAGACTGTATTTTCTTTTCGTTTTTTGGTTAATATGGTAAATTAAGAGGGAAGAATGAGCGCTTCAATAGACGGAGCTCAAATTATTTGTTAAAGATACTTGTCCAATTTTTTGAAGTGCGGAAGCGCATCTGAAAAAAGTCGGACCAATCGAATTATTTTGTTCGGCATAAAGAGTGCCGAACAGTTTTCCAAGGGGGAAAAAAGATGTCAATGTTTTTGGATCATGCAAAAGTGCATGTAAAAGCCGGTAAAGGCGGCGATGGAATGGTAGCGTTCCGTCGCGAAAAGTATGTTCCCGATGGGGGGCCTGCAGGTGGCGATGGCGGCCGCGGAGGAAGCATCATATTTGAAGTGGATCCAGGTCTGCGCACGTTATTGGATTTCCGCTATAACCGTAATTTCAGAGGTAAGCCCGGCGAAAACGGCATGAGCAAAAGTATGTTCGGCCGCGGCGCAAAAGACACAATAGTAAGGGTTCCGCCTGGTACGATTGTACGCAATGCGGAAACAAAAGAACTCATTGCTGATTTGACCGAACCTGGACAACAGGCTGTAGTCGCAAGAGGCGGACGTGGCGGACGCGGGAATAACCGTTTTGCCACTGCGAGAAACCCTGCACCCGAAATCGCCGAAAACGGTGAACCTGGGCAAGAGCTTGAGTTGGAGCTTGAGCTGAAAGTCATCGCGGACGTCGGTTTGGTAGGCTTCCCGTCAGTAGGTAAATCGACATTGCTGTCGATCGTGTCAAAAGCGAAACCAAAAATCGCAGCCTATCACTTCACTACGCTTGTACCCAACTTAGGTATGGTACAGACACGCAGCGGAGAAGAGTTTGTCATGGCCGATTTACCGGGATTGATCGAGGGCGCGTCCCAAGGCGTCGGTCTAGGGATCCAATTTTTGCGCCACATCGAGCGCACGAGAGTCATTCTGCATGTCATCGATATGGGCGGCACAGAAGGCAGAGATCCTTTCGATGACTATGAAAAAATCAACAAAGAATTGGAAAGTTACCAATTGCGTTTACTGGAAAGACCGACCGTGATTGTAGCCAATAAAATGGATGTGGCGGAAGCGGAAGATAATCTTGAAATCTTCAAACAACAAATCGCCGAAAAATTCGGAGATGACGAAGCACCGAGAATCTTCCCGATTTCAGCCTGGTCGACTACCGGCGTAGCCGAATTGTTGGATTACACTGCTGAAGTTCTGAAGGACACGCCTGAGTTCCCATTGTTCGACGAAGAAGAAGTCGAATCATCCGTCCTTTACAAATTCGAAGAAAATCAAGAACAGTTCACTATCGGACGCGATCCAGATTCCACGTGGGTATTGGGCGGCGAAAGACTGGAAAAACTATTCAACATGACCAATTTTGCTCATGACGAAAGCATCATGCGTTTCGCGCGTCAATTGCGTTCCATGGGCGTGGATGAAAAACTGAGGGCTAAGGGAGCGAAAGATGGCGACATGGTCCGCATCATGACCTACCATTTTGAGTTCGTCGATTAAAAAGCAACACCAGTATCAATAAATGGGGGATAATTATCGTGACATCACAGACACGCTCCGTTCCATTGGATGGGATGCGGGCGCTTGCGATTATTGCCATCATTTTCTATCATTTGATGCCTCATGTTTTGCCGGGCGGTTACTTGGCTGTAAACATCTTTTTCGTCCTGACTGGTTTTTTCATCACAGCGTCTGTGATCGAAGAATACGGCCAAAAAGGAAAATTGGCTTACAAGCGCTATTTGGCCAGAAGGTTTCAGAGGTTGTTCCTTCCATTGCTAGGGATGTTGCTGTCGGTGACTGCCTATATCACTTTGTTTCAAAGAGACCTGTTGCTGAATTTGCGGCCATGGCTCCTATCGTCATTGGGAATGGTCAATAACTGGTGGCAAATTTCCGTTGGCGGTTCTTATTTTGAACAATTCTATGTGCAATCACCGTTCATGCATCTCTGGTTCCTGTCTGTCATTAGCCAATTCTATGTCATCTGGCCACTGATTGTGTTGTTGCTGTTGGCATTGTACAAAGATAAACGGATAATCCTCTACACAGCGGTCGGACTTTCTTTGTTTTCTGCCCTTGCGATGGATATGCTGTATGTACCGGGAGAAGACGCTTCACGCGTCTATTACGGTACGGATACGCGCTTGTTTTCGTTTATGATCGGCAGTGCGCTGTCGGTTGTTTGGCCGTTAGAGAGGCTGAACGAGCCGGTGTCGAAACGAACGAAGCGAAGATTGACGCTTGCAGGCTTTTTCAGCTACGCAGTTCTCGGCGTGATGTTCAGCAGGATGCTGGATAGTCAGACGCTCACCTACAGAGGCGGAATGTACCTTAACAGCGTCATTATCGGAGTCGGGGTAGTCTTAACAGCGCATCCGGCAACGAGCCTTTCAAAAATGATGCGGTTCAAACCGATTCAGTGGCTCGGCAGGCGGAGCTTCCTGCTTTATCTTTGGTACTATCCTGTGATTTCCCTTTATCAGGCAAAAGTAGTCGATACGAGCGTTGATCCCGGACAACATATATTGATCCAGCTGGCAATCATGCTCAGCCTCTCCGAAATAGGTTACCAAATATTCGAAAAGAAGCGTTGGAAGATGACGTCCGTGCAGTTTTGGCGACCAGCCGATACGATTGCCCGAATAAAGGCTTCAGGGTCCGAAGGTTCAACCAGGCATTTTTCAGGAAATCTTGCACCATTCGTCGGGTTCTGCCTGTTGTTGACCGCGCTGACGGGATTTGTCCAAGCACGCTCCGGCGAAAATGCCTCTGTGCAGGAACTGCGCGAGCAAATCGCTGCCAGCCAAAGCAAGATGGAAGCGATGAATCGCGACGATTCCACCCGCAGCAGGGCCATCAATAATATCGAAGGGCTCGAACGAGAGACCGTTTTGTTTGCTCACGGCGCAGATATTACCTTCATAGGCGATTCCGTATTGCTCTCCGTCGCGGATCAGCTGGTTACGATTTTCGGACGGGCAGTTGTCGAAGGTGCAGTCAGCAGACAGCTTTACCAAACCACTGAGGTGATTGCTGACTTGGAAAAACGTGAGCAGTTGCATGACACAGTCGTGGTCTTTCTGGGTTCCAACGGGACTTTCACTCAGACGCAAATGGAAACTTTCATAACGGAAATCGGGACATCCCGAAATCTGTTTTTCCTCACGACGAATGTACCGCGAATCTGGAAGGACAGCGTGAACGAGCAGTTGGCGCTTGCCGAAAGCAACCATTCCAATGTCCATATTTTGGATTGGAATGCCTTCAGCAGCGGACACGACGAGTGGCTTCTGGAGGATCAGGTCCATCCGAATCCGATCGGTGCGCAACAATTAGCCCTTTTTGTGGCAGAGGAAATCTATCAAGAATTAAATGATGAAAATGGGAGCAACTGATTATGAAAATTCAATTTTTAGGCACCGGAGCGGGTGTTCCTTCCACCAGCAGAAATCTTTCCAGCATTGCATTGAAATTGCTGGATGAACGCAATGCCATCTGGCTTTTTGACTGCGGGGAGGGGACACAGCAACGTGTGCTAAAAACAACGATCCGGCCCAGAAAAGTCGAAAAAATCTTCATCACCCATCTGCATGGGGATCATATATTCGGCTTGCCCGGGTTCTTGAGCAGCAGGGCTTTCCAAGGCGGAAATACGCCTTTGAACATCTATGGCCCTGTGGGAATCAAGGAATTTGTGCTGACCAGTCTGCGCATATCCCAGTCCCACCTGCGCTATCCGATCTTCTTTCATGAAATAACTGAAGATGGCGTAGTGTTTGAAGACGAGCAATTCCGCGTGAGTTGCGCAAAACTGAATCACGGCATCGTTTCCTACGGGTACCGTGTCGAAGAGGCCGACTATCCAGGCGAATTGCAGGCCGATAAGCTAAAAGAAATGAATGTTCCCGCGGGACCTCTCTACGGAAAGCTTAAAAATGGGGAGACCGTTGTTTTGCCTGACGGGAGAACCATCAATGGGCTGGATTTTATCGGAAAAACAACTAAAGGACGTGTCGTAACGATTTTGGGCGACACAAGAAGAACCAAAAATACTGTCGTTTTGGCAAAAAATGCCGATGTGTTGGTCCACGAGAGCACCTTCGGAAAGGAAGACCAAGCGATTGCGTCGGATTATTTCCATTCGACCTGCATCGATGCAGCCAACGTGGCCAAAGAAGCAAACGTGAACCAACTTTATTTGACCCACATCAGCGCGCGTTACCTCAACGGCAATGCGCATCAGTTGCAGCGGGATGCCCGCAAAGTCTTTCCTGACACGAAACTCGTCAACGATTATGATGAATTCGAAATAGCGCTGACGAAATGATCGCCGGCAGCTTGCTCACTAGAGAATCCTTTCGGGGATAAGTGCTTCAAGTTGACTATGCAGCAGCAAAAAGATGATAATAAGAGTGGGAAATATCAAAATGAGTGGGGCGATTATAATGAAAAATCAGTGGAGATTAGTAGCGGGCATTATTTTGATCATCATCATTGTGTTGTTTGCCGTTTTCAATGTCGATTCTGTGCCAGTCAATTTTGGTTTCGCTGTTGTGGATGGACCTCTTATCATCGTCATTCTGGTTTCTCTCCTGATGGGATCGCTCATCACCTTGTTGGTTGCGACAGGCAGTGCAACTAAGAAGAACAAAGAATTTAAACAAATGCGCGCTGAAATCGACACAAAAGGGAAAGAAATCCAAAAAGCAGTCGATGCGACGAAAGTCGGGTATGAACAACAACTCGCCGAACTGCGGAAGGAATTGACTCAGAAAGACAGCAAAATCAATTCGCTTGAAGAAGAATTGATCAAGAAGTTTACAGGGGCAAACCCGAATCAGCCAAGCGGTATTTGAAGAAAAAAAGTGGCAGATCTACCTGAACGGCCACTTCCAGTTCAAAAGAAAAGACTAGAACGAGTTCAGCTTCTAGTCTTTTTTGGATTAGTGGGAGCCTCGGTGCGCCTGTATAGTTTATATAGTTAGGAGTCGATAAGTTGTTATCTTCAAAGATGAATTGGAAATTACACAAATCAGAAATTGATGACTCTGTAAGCAAGGAAATCAGTCAAGCTACTGGGTTATCAGAAAAATTCGTCATGCTTTGCATGCAGCGAGGTTTAGAAACAAAAGAACAGATCAAAGCTTTCATTGATGGGGCCGAAATGGAATTCCATGATCCGTATCTGCTGCACGATATGGATAAAGCGGTACATCGCTTGACTGAAGCTATTGAAGCTGGAGAAGAAATCGTCGTCTATGGGGATTATGATGCGGATGGCATCACAAGCACCAGCATTCTTGTGGAGACGATCGAAGTCTTGGGCGGCAATGTCGGCTATTATTTGCCGAACCGCTTCACGGACGGTTATGGCCCAAATGCGACGGCATTCAAGAAATTGATCGAGAACGGAGCGCAGTTGATCCTGACTTGCGATAACGGGGTTTCCGGCCACGAGCCGATAGCGATGGCAAAAAAAATGGGCGTGGATGTCATTATTTCCGACCATCACGAATTGCCCGATGACTTGCCTGATGCATATGCCATCATCCACCCGAAACATCCTGCCGGATCCTATCCTTTCCCGGATCTTTCTGGAGCTGGCGTAGCCTTGAAAATTGCGGCGGCTCTTCTGGGCGAAATGCCTTACGAATCGCTTGATCTAGCCGCTATCGGTACCGTTGCGGATCTGGTCAGTTTGACAGGCGAAAACCGTTGGATCGTAAAACAGGGACTGCAAGTCATGAAACAAACGCAGCGGCTCGGGTTGGCTGCATTGATGGAAGCCGCGGGAATAGACGCGGCTAATTTGGACGAGGAAAGCATCGGTTTCATCATCGGTCCGCGATTGAATGCTGTCGGTCGGTTGGAAGATGCGGGCCCGGGAGCTGAACTGATGCTGTCTTTCGACGAAGTAAAAATAGCTGAACTGGTTGCTTACATACAGGAAAAGAATGTCGAGAGACAGGGGATTGTCCAATCCATCCATGAAGAAGCCAGCGCCGAACTGGCAAAGAATGAAAGTATGCCGGATGTTGTCGTGTTGGGGAGCAAGAATTGGCACGAGGGCGTTCTTGGGATCGTGGCAAGCAAGTTGGTCGAAGAATTCGGACGCCCGGCAATCTTATTCCGCATCAACGAAAAAACCGGCATCGCGAAAGGGTCGGCACGCAGCACGGAAGCGTTGGATATCTACAGTGCGTTGACCGATTCAAAGGACCTTCTCGCGAAGTTCGGAGGGCATAAAATGGCAGCAGGCATGAGCCTTCCCGCTGCCGATTTGTCCGCCTTCACTGAAAAGATAAACAGCTACGCGGCTGATTATCACGATGCGATCGTGTTGGGCGAATCCATTTACATAGATGCCATGCTGCCGCTTGCCGATGTCACGCTGCCGTTTTTGAAGGAATTGGAATTGCTTAAACCTTATGGGACCGATAATCCAAAGCCTATATTCGGCTTCCAAAATGTACCTTTGACGGACATCAGACAGATTGGTGCCGACAACAAGCATCTGAAGTTCAAACTCAAGGACAAAAACCTCTTTCTGGACGTGATCGGCTTCAACAAGGGGAGCATCAGCAACCACTTGAACGAGGCGGATGTCGTTTCCCTCATCGGGGAGCTTTCGATCAACGTTTGGCGGGATAGCGCGAAACCGCAACTGCAGCTGAAGGACATCAAAAACAAACATGTCCAGTTTTTCGACAAAAGGAGTTCCGTCATCCACGATTCGGTATTGGCTGTGGAAGATGCCTTGTATCTGTTTTCGACTTCCGGCATCATGAAACAATTTTATGAGCGCATCCCGAACAGTTCGAACGCCGCGTTGCTCACTGACAATACAGCGGACGCCTTGCAGGATGTCAGCGCCAGCAACCTGGTGCTTTTCGAGTGTCCTTTGAAGATGAATTTGCTGGCTGATCTTTTGAAGAGCAATAAGTTCGAAAATGTGTATGTCGTCTCTCATGAATCGAACAGCGTTTACGCTGATGGAATCCCTCCGAAAGACCAGTTTGCAAAGTTTTACCAATATATCCGTTCACATAAGGATATCGATGTGAGAAATCGGTTAGATGCCTTGGCAGAATACTTAAAAATCAAAAAAAATCTTGCCATTTTTATGATTCAAGTGTTTTTGGAGGCGGGATTTGTTACAATAGACAATGGTTTCATCAATGAGGTCAAAAACCCTGTCAAAAGGGCTTTGGACGACACTCAAGTATACAAAGATCGCCTGCAGAAAATGGAAGCTGAGAAGGTATTCATCTACAGCCCGTTTTCGCAGTTGACGAAATGGTTGAATGAACAGATGATGGTACAATAATTAGGAGGAACACAAAATGGATTTGAAACAATATATTGCTGATGTCAAAGATTTCCCGGAACAAGGCATCATTTTCCGCGATATTTCACCCTTGATGGCGAACGGAGAAGCTTACCGCTATTCAATCAAAGAGATCGTGAAATATGCCCAAGATTTGAATGTCGATAAAGTAGTCGGACCTGAAGCGCGTGGTTTCATGGTCGGTTGCCCAGTCGCTGTGGAATTAGGCTGCGGATTCGCAATGGCCCGCAAAAAAGGCAAATTGCCTCGCGAAACGGTGGAAGTTTCCTACGGACTAGAATACGGAAAAGCAACGCTGCAATTGCATCAAGATGCCATCCTTCCTGGAGATAAAGTGCTGGTTTGCGATGACTTGTTGGCAACTGGCGGCACTACAGCCGCAACCATCGAATTGGTGGAAAAATTAGGCGGAGAAGTCGTCGGTTTGGCATTCCTGATCGAGTTGTTGGATTTAAAGGGCCGTGACCTGATCCAAGGGTATGACATCTTCACGCTGATGGAATACTAAGAACAACAAACAATCCGAAAATGAATAGACGCGCAAAAAGGCTGCCAGTAGTTGGCAGCCTTTTTGCAACAATCGGGGACTATCCGTTAAATAATGTGGTTCCGGTACAGACCGACTACTTTCCCCAGAATGATGACGGAATCCAGGATGATCGGATCCATGCTCGCATTTTCTGGTTGCAGACGATAGTAGTTGTTTTCTTTGTAGAATCGTTTGCAGGTCGCTTCATCATCGTCCGTCATGGCTATGACGATATCGCCGTTTTCAGCCGTGGCTTGTTTTCTGATGATGACTGAGTCGCCATCGAATATGCCTGCGTCGATCATGCTTTCTCCGCGGATCTTCAGCATAAACAAACTTCCGGAAGCGGATTTCAGATCCGGTGGAACCGGGAAATAATCGGTTGCTTCTTCGACAGCCAAGATGGGAGCTCCAGCTGTGACGGTACCCAACAAAGGCATTTTATCCGACATGATCCCGAGTTTGTCCAGACCTGCTTGGGTCAGTTCGATCGCACGTGGTTTTGTAGGGTCGCGTTGGATGAAGCCATTTTTTTCAAGCCGCGACAGGTGGCCATGCACTGTGGATGTTGAGGACAGTTTTACTGCATTCCCAATTTCCCTAACGGTCGGCGGATAGCCTTTTTCTTGGACTTCTTCATAAATGTATTGAAGCACTTCAATTTGGCGTGAATCTTTATTTTTAACCATGAGATCATCATCTCCGTAATCCTAATTTTATAAGTTTAGGATACCATTAATCATCCAAAAAATCAAACAGATGTTCGCATATTCTTGGGGATGACGCAAGAATATGCTCAAAATTCTCCCGAAACCGGCAACAGCTGAAGCGTTTTCGAAAAATCGCTAAATTTATGCGTGATTGCTATTTCTTTTTCTCATAATCTTTAGTACAATTAACGAATGAGTGCTTTGGAAAGGGGGATGAATACGTGTCAACAACAGCATGGGTAATGATGGTCATTTTAGGAATAGTAATAGGCGCGGTTGGCGGATTTTTCCTTGCAAGACGTTATATGGTAAAATATTTTGAAGAAAATCCACCGATCAATGAAGAAATGTTGCGCTCTATGATGATGCAGATGGGTCAAAAACCATCCGAAAGAAAAGTAAAACAGATCATGGCTTCTATGAAAGCACAATCAACAAAGAAAAAGAAATAGACTAATGAAATAATATACAAAATGTGGATCTCTACGGTTCCACATTTTTATTTTGTCCGGATACAGGTAAGAAGGGAGTAATATACGTGAGTATTTTCAAAAAATTGAGTTGGTTTTTCCGTCAAGAATGGAAATCTTATTTTGTGGGCGTCTTTTTCCTGATCATTGTGGCTATTCTTCAGGTCGTTTCGCCGCGCGTTGTCGGAATCATCATCGATGAAATTGCCTCAGGGACCTTAACGATGGCTTCTTTGTGGAAGTGGTCGGCAATCATATTGATTGCGGGCATCCTGCAGTACCTTTTCCGTTATATTTGGCGGATGAAGATATGGGGCACTTCGGCAGAGTTGGAAAAGATACTTCGTTCACGATTGTTCAAGCATTTCACCGAAATGGACGCTGTCTTTTTCCAGAAATACAGGACCGGCGATCTGATGGCGCATGCGACGAATGACTTGAATGCGATCAGGATGGTCGCAGGCGCAGGCATCCTGACATTGGCGGATTCGATTTCTTCAGGCGGGATCACGCTTTTCACAATGTTCTTCTTGATCGATTGGCGTTTGACGCTCATCGCCATGATTCCGCTGCCGGCTTTGACGCTGGTGTCGAGGATCCTCGGACAGAAGATGCACAAGCGTTTCCGCAAGGCCCAAGCTGCTTTCTCTAATCTGAATGACAAAACGCAGGAGAGTGTATCCGGCGTGAAGGTCATCAAGACATTCGGCGAAGAAGAAGAGGATATCCATGATTTCGAGGCGATGACGAAGGATGTCGTCGCGAAAAATAAAGCTGTCTACTTGGTCGATGCCTTATTTGATCCGGCGATCCAACTTATTTTGGGGCTTTCTTTTGCATTGACGATCATCTTTGGTGGCCGTTTTGTCGTGGAGGGCAGCATCAGTATCGGTCAGCTGGTTTCGTTCATCAGTTATATCGGAATGATGGCATGGCCGATGTTGGCAGTGGGCAGATTATTCAATGTGCTGGAACGAGGCAGTGCCAGTTACAGCAGGATCGATGAGCTTCTGAAGGAAAAATCAACGATCCAGGAGCAGAAGGATGCTATCCGGACGCCGGTTACAGGCGATTTGGATTTCCAGGTAGCCTCGTTCGGTTACCCGAACAGCGGAGAAATCAGCCTCAAGGATGTCAACTTTCATTTGGAGCGGGGACAAACGTTAGGGATCGTCGGCAGAACCGGATCGGGCAAAAGTACGATTTTCCGTCTGCTGTTGCGTGAGTATGACCAATATGCCGGCAGCATCAACTACAACGGGATCGATATCCGTGATTATTCATTGGATGCATTGCTGAGCGGAATCGGTTACGTTCCCCAAGACAACTTCCTGTTCTCTTCTGACGTCAGGGAAAACATCCGTTTCGCTGATCCATCCATCAGCCAGCAAAAGGTTGAAGAGGCAGCGCGCTTGACTGCCATCCATCAAGATATCCTCGGTTTTCCAGATGGCTATGATACGTTGGTCGGTGAAAGGGGCGTTTCCTTATCCGGTGGACAAAAACAGCGGATAGCGATCGCGCGGGCTTTGGTGACTGAACCGGAACTGCTCATCCTGGATGATTCCTTATCCGCGGTGGACGCGAAGACAGAGGAAGCGATCCTGACGGGGCTCAAGGAAAAGCGAGCCGAGCAGACAACAATCATTGCCGCCCATCGAATCAGCAGCGTGATGCATGCGAATGAGATCATCGTCCTTGATGAAGGGCGCATTGTCGAACGCGGGACGCATTATGAGTTGATGGAACAGGACGGCTGGTACCGCAGGATGTACGAAAAACAACAACTCGAAACCAAATTGGAAGGGGCGGATGAAGCATGAGTGGATCAGTATGGTCTAAGACAATTCCAGTGAAGGAACAACTCCGGGTAATCAAACGCATCTTCCGATTTGCCCATCCTTTCCGCTATAAATTTTTGTTCGCTTTACTTTTCAGTATCGCGTTGTCGTTGGTCAATGTTGTTGCACCGCGCATCATCCAAATTTATATGGATGATTATCTGGCTGTCGGCAATGTCACGACCAACATCAGTGTGCTATTTGCGTTGGTTTATGTAGGAGTCGTCCTGCTGAAGATGTTGGTCACGTATCTGCAGCGTTATATTTTCAGCATGGCGTCTGAACAAACCGTTGAGAATATCCGCAATGCCGTTTTCCGTAAGATCAATCAATTGGGGATGCGCTACTATGACACGACGCCGGCCGGATCGATCGTTTCGCGCGTCACAAATGACACAGAAACCATCAAGGAATTCTGGAATGTATTTTTGGCCTTGGCAGAGGGGATCTTCAGCATCATCACAGTGTTCATCGCTATGTGGACATTGAATAAGCAGATTTCCCTTCTGTTCATCGTTTTTGTCCCGATCATGGCCGGTCTGATTTGGTATTATCAAAAGTACAGCACGCGCGTTTACCGCACGATGCGCGAAAGGCTGAGCCAACTGAACACGAAATTGAATGAATCGATTTCCGGTATGGCAATCATCCAGCAGTTCCGCCAAGAAAAACGTCTGCGCGCGGAATTTGATGCGATCAATGACGACTACAGCAAAGGCCGCGTAGCGATGGTCCAGATGAACGCCTTGATGTTGATGCCGATCGTCAATTTGTTGCAGGCAATTGCGTTGGCGATCGTCCTTTGGCTGTTTGGCTATCAGACGTTAAATGGCGTCGTGGAGCTGGGAGTCATCTATGCGTTCACTACCTACATCCAAAATTTCTTCCGTCCGATGGGGATGATGATGGATAACCTCAGCGCCCTGCAGGACGGCATCGTCTCCAGTTCGCGGGTACTGAGCGTATTGGATAATACCGAATTGGCGCCAAGCCAACCCGAAGATTCGGAATTGGAAATCATCCAAGGCAGGATCGAATTCAAAAACGTTTCCTTCTCTTATGACGGCAAACAGGATGTGCTTAAGGACATCAGCTTTACAGCGAATCCGGGCGAAACGGTCGCGCTGGTAGGACATACAGGCAGCGGTAAAAGTTCGATCATCAATGTCTTGCTGCGTTTTTACGATTTTGAGAAAGGCGATATTCTGATTGATGGGAAATCAATCAAGACGTATCCAATCGATGAGATCCGCTCAAAAATAGGCTTGGTCCTGCAGGACTCCTTCCTATTCTACGGCGACATCTCGCACAATATCCGTTTGATGAGCAAGGATTATACCGACCGCGATGTCGAAGGAGCCGCTGCATTTGTGCATGCCGATTCATTCATCGAGTCGCTGCCGGGAGGCTATCATGCAAAAGTGATCGAACGCGGAGCCAGTTATTCAAGCGGTGAGAGACAATTGATTTCGTTTGCCCGAACCATTTTGCGGGATCCGAAAGTTCTCATCCTCGACGAGGCGACAGCCAATATCGACACTGAAACGGAACTCCTGATCCAAGAAAGCATGCGGAAGATGCGTGAAGGCCGAACGACGATTGCGATCGCGCACAGGCTGTCCACTATTCGCGATGCCCATCTGATCCTGGTGCTGGACAAAGGCCGTGTCATCGAAAGAGGCACACATGAAGAGCTGATAGCCAAACGGGGAACCTATTATGACATGTACATGCTTCAGTCGATGAACGATTGAGCGCGTGTTAAACAACAACAAAAAAACAGCGCCGGGGAAATATTCCGGCGCTGTTTTTTTGATTGTCTTTTGACCCGAAAACGTATGTCAGGCGTTTTATTTTGCTACGTAGACGAAATTCGGATCGATCTCTTGATCCAATTGGCGAAAAGTGGTTCCTAGCAGTTCGTCATAGGCAGCCAGTTCATCTCTGGAAATCCGCTTTTCCTTTGGTAGATATATGGGCTGGCCGAAGCGGACTGTCGCTTTTTTGCGCTTCAGGAGGTCCTTGAATGTGAGTGGACCCTGATAGACAACCGGGAGGATCGGCACGTTGGCCAACTTGGCGATTGATGAAGTACCGCCTTTGATTTCTGCGGAATGTCTCGATCCGGTCGGGAAGATCAGCAGACTGGTTTTGCCTTCCTTCAGGATCGAAACAGGTTGCTTCAGGGCGCTCGGACCCGGATTTTCGCGATTGACAGGGAATGCGTTCAGGTGTGTGAGCAGCCAATTCGTGAATTTCCCCTTGAAGAGCTCTTTCTTTGCCATTGATGAAAATACGTGCGGATACACGCCGAACGAAATGAAAATAGGATCCAGCAGACTTCTGTGTGGTGCTGCAATGATGAAAACTGTGTCTTTCGGAATATACTCTTTATTTTGGATTTCAGTCTTCCCGTTCAGGATACGGAACAGAAATCTCACAATGATGACGACTGTTTTAAAAAACATGACAGGGCTCCTTTTCTTTGGCATTATGCTAATCAGTATGAGATAGTTTGTGGAATATTTCAAGTTAAAAATTCCGTTCCTGCCGCCATCAATGGGGAAGAAGGTATATTTTTCGACGAAATTGCAGTACAATAAAGGATGGAAAGCAAGAAGCAGAGGAAGTGATAGCGTGAAATGGAGTATGCCGGACAAGTTGATACAAGAGGGACGCGAATATGTGAATGAGGATCGCGTGCTATCCGTGCAACCGGATTTCCACAGCCAGGTGTGGCATTGTGAGGTGCTCGGCAGTAAAATGTATCATGTCACCTTAGACGGGACAGCCAGAGAACAGGATGTATGTCAGTGCAAGTATTGGAAAAACCATCAGTACTGCAAACATACGATCGCTGTTGAATTGTATCTGAAGGAGAAATGCGGTACCCGTATTCTGACGGAAAGCAGCGCAGAACAGTTTCAGGTCGATGCGGAAACTGCGGGTCAAGAATTTGTGAATGACTTGACGCAGATTTTCTTCCAAGAAAACAAAGGCGCCCAGAGCCTGAATATCCAAGCAGATTTTCAAGTGCAGTATACACTGCAGGTTCTGCGCATGAAACCAAACAACTTAATGCAAAATACAGGAGAGCATGTATTGGCTCTGTCCTTGCGGGCAGGGGTCGATAAACCTTACATGGTCACCAATATCGAACAATTTACGGAACAATTCATCAAACAAGAAAAATGGGAATACCGTCTCGGCGATGGAATCGATTTCCGGACAGTGAAGATACAGGAAATGGACCAGCCCATCATCTACCGGCTGCATAAACTGCTGGAGGAGCAACCCGCTGCATTGAATAAGCAATTGCTGAATGTCACGGCCAGAAAATTGGATTCCTATCTGATCCTTCCGCCGAGTTCAGCGCACTCCATTTTGGAAGATTTGATCCAAACCGGCCGGGTCGAATGGATCGCCGGCGAGCAAACGTATCCGGATGTGCAGATCAGTCCCGAAAAACCGGGCTATCAATTCCTGCTGGGAAAGAAAGGCAAGGGAATAGAACTTCGCATCCAGGCTGAGAATATCATCCAGCTCTTGGATTACGACTGGTTGATCGAGGGGAATAAAGTTCATCCGCTCAGTGTGCAGCAACATAAACTATTGGGGTACCTCTCGTTCTTTGAAAAACGTTTTGACGACTCAAATGTGATCGGAATCGAAGAGCCCGATGTATCGGATTTACTGACCTATGTCATCCCGTTGCTGAAACAGATCGGGACGGTGCACTTCAGCGAAGAACTGGAACGCAACATCATCGATGAGCCGTTGACTGTCTCCATCCAATTCCGTGGCCCGGCGAAGCGCATAAAAGGGGAAATTTTCTTCAAATACGGGGAAACGGTCTTCCGACAGAACCGCGCCTCGAAAACAGAGTCCCAATTCCTGATCAGGGACACAATAGGGGAAGAGCGGATCCTGCAGGTATTGGAAAATCTGGAATTCAACATAATCGAAAACCAAGTGTCTTTTTTGGCTTCTAAGGATGTTGACCTATTCAGCTTTCTTTACAGGAAAATACCTGTTTTGCGCCGTTATGCAGAAGTCGAATTAAGTCCGGATCTGCAGAATCTGATAGTGGAAAACACGGAAGTGTCAACGTCGGTCCAACGCAGAACAAGGGATTCCTTTTTGGATATCCGGTTTGATGTCGGCGGCATTTCGGAAAATGAAATAGACAGATTGTTGAACAGCCTCAAAAAAAACGATGCCTACTACAAGACGGAAGACGGTCGCATCTTATCTTTGGAGACGGAAACAATGAAAGAGATGAATCGTTTCCTCTCATTAATCAAAGATGAGTCCCAGCTTCATGATGGGACACTCTCCATGCCGATGATCAAGAGCATGACGCTCGAAAAAGAAATCAATGATCTGAATCCTGAGGTCGGCAGCCAAGATTTCCTGAACGAACTGTATCATTTCATCAAGCACCCGAACGAGTTTCCTGCTGAACTGCCGAAAACATTGCAGGCGGATTTGCGTCCGTATCAAGTGACCGGCTTCAGATGGCTGAAATTTCTTTCCAACTACGGCTTAGGCGGTATTTTGGCTGATGAAATGGGACTCGGAAAAACGCTCCAGCTGATCACCTTTCTGCTCAGCGAAGTAGAGGAAGGGAAAAATGATGCAAAGCCCGCTTTGGTCATCGCACCGGCTTCACTGATTTACAACTGGAAGTACGAATTCCAAAAATTTGCACCCTTGCTTCAGATAAGCGTCATCAGCGGCGTAAAAAAGGAACGTGAAGAACAGTTGTCCCAGTTGCCCGAGAACGGGATTGCGATCACCTCTTATCAAAGTTTCCGGCAGGATGTCGAATCTTATCAAAAATGCGATTTCTATGCGATGATTCTGGACGAATCCCAGTACGTCAATAACTACAATACGAAGACCTTCCGTGCCATCGCGAAGATGAACGCCAGGGTCAATATCGCTTTGAGCGGTACGCCGATCGAGAACAGCGTGACGGAATTCTGGGCGATCTTCCAATTGATTTTGCCTGGATTGTTCCCGAAACTGCAGGAATTCAAAAAAATGTCGCTTGAGGACATTTCGAAAACAGCCAAGCCCTTCATGTTGCGCAGGCTGAAGGCGGATGTTCTGGGCGATCTTCCGGAAAAATCAGAGGCCGATCTATACAGCAGCCTCAACCGTGACCAGAAAATCATGTATCTGGCCTACCTGCAGCAACTGCAGGAAAAGGTATCTGATTATGACAGTGAAGATTTCCAACGGAACCGCATGGAAATCTTGGCCGGACTGACCCGTCTGCGTCAAATCTGCTGCGATCCCCGTTTGGTGGATGCGGCCTACGAAGGCGGCTCGGGGAAATTGGAACAACTTGTCGAAATATTGAAAAATGCCCAAGAGAACAACCAGCATGTTTTGGTATTTTCACAATTCACGTCCATGCTGAAGTTGATCGAAGCAGAGTTGGCCAAGGAGAATTTGAGCCATCTCTATCTCAGCGGAAAAACGCCTCCCGCCGAAAGGATTACATTGGTCAATCAGTTCAACGAAGGCCACACGGATGTCTTTTTGATTTCCCTGAAAGCTGGAGGCACCGGGTTGAACCTTACCGGCGCTGACACCGTCATCCTCTTCGATCTATGGTGGAACCCGGCGGTCGAAGAACAAGCTGCCGGGCGAGCACACCGCATCGGCCAAAAGAAAAACGTGCAGGTGTACCGTTTCATCGCAGAAGGAACCATCGAAGAGAAAATCAACCAGCTGCAGCAGGACAAAAAGATGCTCTTTGATCAGTTGATCGTATCCGAAGGGGAAGAAGCGCTCAGCCGACAACGGTTGACGAACGATGACATCAAGCAGATTTTGGGGATCCAATCCTGAATAAACGGTAATGAGGGTGCCTGATAGCCATTTTCAGAAAAAACACTTGCTTCTTTCAGTATAATTCGATATAATTATCAACGGTGCAAAACCACATTTCACACCTTGATCGATACGGCGGACGTTGCTTATCGTAAGATGAGTTTCTGCTGTAGAAGAAATCGGGGGAGGAAAATAAAAACAAACTTGGAGGAAACAAACATGGCAGTAATTTCAATGAAACAATTATTGGAAGCAGGCGTACACTTCGGTCACCAGACTCGTCGTTGGAACCCAAAAATGAAGAGATACATCTTTACAGAAAGAAACGGTATCTACATCATCGACTTGCAAAAAACTGTAAAATTAGTCGACGAAGCATACAAATATATGCTTAACGTTGCTGAAGAAGGCGGCGTAGCTTTATTCGTAGGGACTAAAAAACAAGCGCAAGATTCAATCAAAGACGAAGCTATCCGTTCAGGTCAGTTCTTCGTAAATCACCGTTGGTTAGGTGGTACTTTGACTAACTGGGATACTATCCAAAAACGTATCAAACGTTTGAAATCAATCGAAGCTATGTCTGAAGACGGCACTTTCGAACTACTTCCTAAAAAAGAAGTTTCTATCTTGAAAAAAGAACAAGAACGTTTGGAAAAATTCTTGGGCGGTATCAAAGATATGCCTAGAATCCCTGATGTAATGTTCATCGTTGACCCAAGAAAAGAAAGAATCGCTGTTCAAGAAGCTCACAAATTGAACATTCCTATCGTCGCTATGGTTGACACAAACTGTGATCCAGATGAAATCGACGTAGTAATCCCTTCAAATGATGATGCTATCCGCGCAGTTAAATTGATCACTGCTAAAATGGCTGATGCTTTCATCGAAGGCAACCAAGGAAAAGATCAAGTTGAAATTTCTGTTGAAGAAACTTTTGCAGCTGAAGCTGACGAAGCAACTTCATTAGAAGAAATCGTTGAAGTTGTAGAAGGCAACAACGAATAATATTTCCTATTTAGTTTGAAGCAACGAGCTGTCTCAGAAAAGAAGAAAGATATAGCCAATTTGGTAGCCGACATCTTTTCTATTCTCTTTGGGACAGCTTTTTTTTGAAAAAGAATATTCAGGAGGAATCATAGAATGGCACAAGTAACAGCAAAAATGGTTAAAGAATTACGCGACATGACAGGCGTAGGCATGATGGATGCTAAAAGAGCTCTAGTAGAAGTCGATGGCGACATGGACAAAGCGGTTGACTACCTAAGAGAAAACGGTATGGCTAAAGCAGCTAAAAAAGCTGACCGTATCGCTGCTGAAGGACTTGCAAACGTATATGTTGACGGAAATACAGCCGTAATCGCTGAAATCAATGCAGAAACAGACTTTGTTGCGAAAAACGACAAATTCCAAAACTTAGTAGCTGATATCACAGCAATCATCGCTAAAAACAAACCAGAAACAGTGGAAGCTGCTTTAGCGATCGAAACTGCTGACGGTACATTAAACGATGTTATCTTGAGCGCTACTACAGTAATCGGCGAAAAAATTACTTTGCGTCGCTTTACTATCGTTGAAAAAACGGATGCAGATGCTTTTGGTGCTTACTTACATCAAGGCGGACGTATCGCTGTGTTGACAGTATTGGAAGGATCTACTGATGCAGATGCTGCTAAAGATATCTCTATGCACATCGCTGCCATCAATCCTAAATATGTTTCACGCGACGAAGTTTCTGCAGAAGAACTTGAACATGAAAAGAAAGTTCTGACTGAACAAGCATTGAACGAAGGCAAACCAGCCAACATCGTTGAAAAAATGATCGTAGGCCGTTTGAACAAATTCTTGAGCGAAATTTCATTGAACGATCAACCTTTTGTTAAAGATCCAGATCAAACAGTTTCACAATATGCTGCTTCTAAAGGCGGCGCTGTTAAATCATTCGTACGCTACGCTGTAGGCGAAGGTATCGAAAAACGCTCTGTTGACTTTGCAGAAGAAGTTATGAGCCAAGTCAAAAAATAATGAAAATTGCCCCTTAATTGGGGCTTTTTTATCATAGTCATAAGCCTGATTGATCAGGGGTCAGCCAATTACGGAGGGAAATATAGAATGAGTGAACCAAAATACAAACGCGTTGTTTTAAAACTAAGCGGTGAAGCTTTAGCGGGCAACACTGGTTTCGGAATCAATCCGCCGACGATCGAAGAAATCGTTAAAGAAATCAAAGAAGTACATGACTTGGGCGTAGAAATGGCTATCGTTGTGGGCGGCGGCAATATTTGGCGCGGTACGACAGGCGCTGAAATGGGCATGGAGAGAGCGCAGGCCGACTATATGGGTATGCTTGCGACTGTCATGAATTCTTTGGCTCTGCAGGATGCACTGGAGAACGCAGGCGTTCCGACCCGTGTTCAGACTTCCATCGAAATGAGACAGATTGCCGAACCTTACATCCGCAGACGTGCTGTCCGTCATCTTGAAAAAGGACGCGTTGTGATCTTTGCTGCCGGTACCGGCAATCCTTACTTCTCTACTGATACGACAGCAGCCCTTCGTGCCGCTGAAATCAATGCTGACGTTATTTTGATGGCTAAGAACAATGTTGATGGGGTCTATTCATCCGATCCGATGAAAGACTTGAACGCAACAAAATTCTCTGAATTGACTCATTTGGATGTTATTTCCAAAGGACTGCAAGTAATGGATACTACAGCAAGCTCATTAAGCATGGATAACGATATCCCGCTGGTTGTGTTTAACTTAAACAGACAAGGGAACATTCGCCGTGTTATACTTGGAGAAGATATCGGAACGACTGTTAGGGGGAAATAATCATGGTTAAAGAAATCCTGGATAATGCGATCGACAGAATGAAAAAAACGGAAGCTGCATTGATCCGCGAGCTTGGCTCGATTCGGGCAGGCCGCGCGAATGCAAGTTTATTGGACCGCATCGAAGTGGAATACTACGGAACAAACACGCCAGTGAATCAATTGGCTTCCATCACGATTCCTGAAGGACGCATGTTGTTGGTGACGCCTTACGACAAATCCAGTATCGGTGATATCGAACGTGCGATTTACCAAAGCGATCTGGGCATCAACCCAGCCAATGACGGTAACGTCATCCGTTTGGTTATCCCGGCACTGACTTCAGAGCGACGCAAAGAGTTGGCGAAGACCGTAGGCAAAGAAAACGAAGCGGCTAAGGTCTCTATCCGTAATATTCGCCGCGATGCCATCGAAGCTTTGAAAAAAGCAGAAAAGAACAAAGAAATCACAGAAGATGAGTTGCGCACTTATGAAAAGAAAGTGCAAGAGTTCACCGACAAATCTTCCAAAGAAATCGACAAAATAACAGCGGACAAAGAGAAAGAAATTTTGGACGTTTAAAATTTCATCCGCAGAAAAGGAGCCAGGGCACAAATCATTCGAAATGATTTGTGCCCTGGCTCTTTTTAAAAATTATATAATTTCCTGTTAATCATAGGAATTCAGGCGGGTTTTTGTTAAAATATAGAGAGTTATGAAAAAGTGAGGGATAAAGCATGGCTCTATTCAAGAGTGAGAATCCAAAAACAGAATTGCTGTTCGATGAAAACAGCATCGTTCCAGCCCATGTCGCCATCATTATGGACGGAAATGGCCGTTGGGCAAAGAAAAAATTGATGCCGCGGGTCTACGGACATAAAGAGGGTATGAATACCGTGAAAAAGATTGCCATAGAGGCAAGCCGCCTTAATGTAAAGGTGTTGACGCTATACGCCTTTTCGACAGAAAACTGGAAACGCCCGTCTGACGAAGTCAATTTTTTGATGGGGTTGCCCATCGATTTTTTTGATGTGTTCATGCCGGAATTGATGCAGAACAACATCAAAGTGACGACCATCGGCTGGATCGATCAATTGCCCGAAAAGACGCTGAAGGTCGTGCAGAATGCGATCGAAAAAACGAAGGACAATACCGGTCTGGTTTTGAATTTCGCTCTGAATTATGGTTCCAGGGCTGAAATCATCCAAGCGACAAAAATGATTGCGGGCGATGTCGCATCGGGAAAACTCTCGGCAGACGAAATCACCGATGAAGTATTCGCTGGTTATCTATTCACGAACGGGCTTGGTGAATGGCAGGATCCCGACTTGTTGATCCGCACCAGCGGAGAAATCCGTTTGAGCAACTTTTTGCTCTGGCAGGCTGCTTACAGCGAAATGTACTTCACGGAAGAATTTTGGCCTGATTTTTCAACAGCCAGCTTGCGAGCTGCGCTAGCAGAATATCAGCATCGCAATCGCCGCTTCGGCGGCATATAGGGAGGATAACATGAAGGAAAGAGTAATCACAGGCTTAGTGGCTGGCGCCGTTTTTATCCCATTCTTATGGATTGGGGGATTAGCCTTACAACTACTTATGACAGCAATCGGATTGATCGCTGTCCAAGAACTATTGAAGATGAAAAAACTGACCATCTTCAGTGTGGAGGGAATCATCACAGCTTTGGCGACCGTCCTTTTGATGCTTCCGGAAGCCTACCTGCATTTCATCCCTGACGGCATCGATGCGATGCTTTTGATTTATTTGGAAGCACTGATTCTGTTCGTCTTCACCGTGTTTTCAAGGAATGATTTCACATTCGATGATGCGGCCGCTTCCGTGCTGACTTCCCTTTATGTCGGGAGAGGATTCTATTACTTCATGCAGACAAGGGAAATCGGGTTTTGGATGGTACTTTTAGTGTTGTTCATCATCTGGGGTACGGACATCGGCGCTTACATGATCGGAAGAAAAATAGGCAAGAACAAACTCGCTCCGGCAATCAGCCCCAACAAAACGGTCGAAGGATCCGTCGGCGGATCGATCGCCGCTGTGCTGATCGCCATCGTGTTTTTCCATTACTATAATCCACTGGGGTTATCGATGGGCCTTCAGATCATGCTGACTATCCTGCTTTCGGTCTGCGGGCAGATGGGTGATCTGGTTGAATCGGCATTCAAACGCTATTTTGGCGTCAAGGATGCCGGGAAGATATTGCCCGGACATGGCGGCATGCTCGATCGTTTCGATAGCACACTTTTTGTGATGCCAGTGTTCCATATTTTTCTGCATTTCATATTTTAAGAACGGCAAGGCAAGATACAGAAAGGGAGGAATCACATGTTTCAGACAATCATAACATTCATCATCGTGTTCAGCATACTAGTGATCATCCATGAATTCGGCCATTTCTATTTTGCGAAAAAAGCCGGCATTTTGGTTCGTGAATTCGCAATCGGCATGGGACCTAAAATCTTCTCTCATCGCAAAAACGGAACAACCTACACAATTCGGATGCTGCCTATCGGCGGTTATGTGCGGATGGCCGGAATCGGGGATGAAGACACCGAGTTGAAACCCGGTATGCCGCTCAATATAACACTTGATGAAGTGCAACAGGTCAATCAAATAGATTTAAGCAATAAACAACATTTGCATGCTGTTCCTATAGAATTACTGGAAGCTGATCTGGAACAGGCTCTCTTCATAAAGGGCATCATTCCGGGAAGTTCGGAACCCGTTACCTATGCAGTCAAACGCGATGCGACAATCATCGAAGCGGACGGAACAGAGGTTCAGATCGCTCCCATCGATGTGCAATACCAATCAGCACCCTTGCTGAAACGAATGATGACAAACTTTGCCGGACCGATGAATAATTTCATTTTGGGTATTGCGGTGTTCATCACGATTGCGTTCGTGCAAGGCGGCGTTACGGTCAACGATAATCGCCTGGGAGAAATCCAGCCTGACAGCCCTGCGGAAACTGCCGGATTGAGGGTGGATGATAAAATCTTGGCTGTGAATGGCGAGGAGATCGCTGAATGGACGGAACTGGTTGCATCCATCCAAGCCAACCCGGGCAACGAAATCACACTCTCTGTCAGCACTGACGGCCAGGAAGCACGTGATGTGCTCATAACGCCCGATACAAAAACCGATGAACAAGGCAATGACTATGGGCTGATCGGTGTTGCTCCTCCTATGGATCGCAGCTTGATGGCTAAAATCAGTTACGGGTTCAAAGAATTCTGGGTGATTGCCACTTCAATCTTCGGATTGGTCTTCTCCATGTTCAGGACCGGCTTCCAAGCCGATTCATTCGGTGGGCCTGTCGCCATCTATGCGGCAACGGAACAAGTTGTCGATTACGGCTTTCTGAGTGTGCTCAGTTTCTTGGCCTACTTGAGCATCAACCTTGGTGTCGTGAATCTTTTGCCGATTCCGGCATTGGATGGCGGGAAACTGCTGCTGAACGTAGTGGAAGGAATCCGAGGCAAGCCTTTGGATCCTGAGAAGGAAGGCATCATCACAGCTATCGGAATGGGGCTTTTGCTCCTGCTGATGGTCATCGTCACTTGGAACGATATCCAAAGATTTTTCTTTGGACAATGATAGGAAGATAATAAGAAGATTCAAAGAAAGGAAAGCTCATTCTTTGGATCTTTTTGTTTGTTAGTTGAGAAGGAGCGATCAAATGGCATTATCGAAACATGAATTGTTCCAGCAGATGCTGGAACAGATAAATCTGCATCACAAGCCGGAGTACCTGCCGTATTTTGAAAACGGGGAAATCGAACAGGTCATCGTGCATAAAAAATCCAAATTATGGTCATTCCAGTTCGTTTTTGATAACGTCCTGCCTTTCGAAGTGTTCAATGATTTGATGAACCACATGAAAATAAAATTCCAATCCATCGCCACGATCGATCTTCGGATCAAAACAAGGAAACCGATCTTGACGAATGAGAGCATCCTGGATTATTGGGAAACGGTCGTCCAGCGCAGCAACATTTCCTCGCCGTTGGTCCAGACGCTTTTTGCCAAACATACGCCTGTCGTCCTGAACAACAAAGTCGTGATCAATGTCGAAAATGAGATCACCAAAAATCATTTGACGGATAACTATTTATCCGTGATCCAGCAGAACTATCTGGTCTTGGGGTTCCCGAGTTTCCAAATCACGATTGAAGTGGACGAAGAGGCATCCGAAGCCAGAATGGCTCAATATCTGGCCAGGAAGCAGGAGCAGGACGAAATGTTGGTCAAACAAGCGGAAGAAGCGATCAAACAAAACCAACAGGACAGACAACGCAGTGACGGCTCACAATCTAAAGCAGGCAACGGCCCCTTGATGATCGGCAGACAAATTTCAGGCAAGGAAGAAATCAAGCAGATGGCTTCGATCACCGAAGAAGAGCGTTCCGTGGTCATCGAAGGCTACATTTTTGACAGTGAAATCCGTGAACTGCGATCCGGGCGGAAACTGCTCGTATTCAAAATGACGGATTACACCTCCTCGTTTTCGGTGAAGCTGTTCTCTTCGAATGAAACAGATGAACAGAACTTCGAACTGGTCAAAAAAGGCATCTGGGTGCGCGTACGCGGGAGTGTCCAAGAAGACACGTTCATGCGTGACTTGGTTGTGAATGGCCGCGACGTCAATGAAGTGGCTCATGCGGAACGGAAAGATCGGGCGCCCGAAGACGAAAAAAGAGTGGAATTGCATCTGCACTCAAACATGAGCCAGATGGATGCCACCAATGGCATCGGCGATTTCGTCAAACAGGCAGCCAAATGGGGACACAAAGCCATCGCGCTGACTGATCATGCAGCCGCGCAAGGCTATCCAGATGCCCATGCAGCCGGAAAAGCGAATAACGTGAAAATCTTGTATGGGATTGAAGCGTACGTCGTCGATGACGGCGTACCGATTGCCTATAATCCGGTTCATGAAGATCTCAGCGAAGCAATCTATGTTGTATTCGACGTGGAAACGACAGGCTTGTCGGCAGTTTACGACAAAATCATCGAGCTGGCTGCCGTAAAAATGTACAAAGGAAATGTCATCGAGACATTCGAAGAGTTCATCAATCCGGGTCATCCGCTGTCGCAGACGACCATCCAATTGACCGGCATAACCGATGACATGGTGCGCGACTCCAAACCGGAAAAAACGGTGTTGGAGCAATTCGCTGCATTCGCTGAGGGTTCCATTCTCGTAGCCCACAACGCCAGTTTCGACATGGGCTTCCTGAACAACAGCTACGAGCGCTACGGCATGCCAGAGGCGCCCCAGCCGGTGATCGACACATTGGAGATGTCCCGTTTCTTGCATCCGCAATTGAAATCCCATCGTTTGAATACGTTGGCGAAACGTTATGGCGTAGGCTTGGAACAGCATCACCGTGCGGTTTATGATTCCGAAACAACCGGGGCACTCTGCTGGATATTCCTGAAGGAAGCCCGCGAAGAGCACAACATCTTGTTTCATGATGAACTCAACAAATACATAGGCGGCGGTGATTCATACAAAAGGGCACGGCCGTTCCATGCAACGATTTTGGCGAAAAATCAAGATGGGCTGAAGGACCTATTCAAAATCATATCTGCTTCGAATATCGAGTATTATTACCGGACACCGCGCCTTCCGCGCAGCGTTCTGCAAGCGATCCGGGGAAACTTATTGATCGGTTCTGCCTGCAGCGAAGGCGAAATATTTGAGGCGATGATGCAAAAAGGGGCAGAGGTAGCAAAGGAGAAAGCCAAGTTCTACGATTACATCGAAGTCATGCCGAAAGAGGTTTATGCCCCGCTCATCACTAAGGAATTAGTCAAGAATGAAAGCGATCTGGAGGAAATCATCACCCAAATCGTTGCCATCGGGGATGAACTGGGCAAAACAGTGGTCGCAACCGGGAATGTCCATTACCTGAACAAGGAGGACGCCATCTACAGGGAAATATTGATCGGATCCTTGAAAGTGAACCAAGGGAAAGTTCTGCATATGCCGGAAGCCCATTTCCGGACGACAGATGAGATGCTGGATTGCTTCTCCTTCCTGGGCAAAGAAAAAGCCAAGGAAATCGTTGTTTATAATACCCAGAAAATTGCTGACAGCACGGAAGTGATCGTGCCGATCAAGGACCAATTGTATACACCCAACATGGAAGGTGCGAACGAGGAGGTCACGCGACTTTCCTATGATGAAGCCAAGCGTCTTTATGGCGAAGAACTCCCTGATCTGGTCGAAAAAAGGCTGGAGAAAGAGCTCAACTCGATCATCGGCAACGGCTTCTCGGTCATCTATCTGATTTCCCAAAAATTGGTGCTGAAAAGCAACCAAGACGGTTACCTGGTAGGTTCCCGGGGCTCGGTTGGCTCAAGTTTCGTAGCCACCATGACCGGGATCACGGAAGTCAATCCTTTGCCGCCGCATTACCGCTGTCCGGAATGCAAATATTCCTATTTCTATGAAGACGGATCGATCGGTTCCGGCTACGATTTGGAAAAAAAGGACTGCCCGAAATGCGGGGCGGACATGGACCGTGACGGACACGACATCCCGTTCGAAACCTTCCTGGGCTTCTACGGAGATAAAGTACCCGATATCGATTTGAACTTCTCAGGTGAATATCAAGCCCAGGCCCATGCCTACACGAAGGAGCTCTTCGGTGAGGAATATGTTTACCGTGCCGGAACGATCGGTACGGTAGCGGATAAGACGGCCTTTGGTTATGTGAAAGCCTATGAGCGGGACCACAACTTCAGATTCTCCTCTGCTGAAATTGATCGGTTGGCAAAAGGCTGCACTGGCGTCAAACGGACGACCGGACAGCATCCAGGTGGCATTATCGTTATTCCGGACTATATGGATGTCTATGATTTTACACCTATCCAATTTCCTGCAGATGCCCAGGATTCTGAATGGAAAACGACCCACTTCGACTTCCACTCCATCCATGATAATGTGCTGAAATTGGACATACTTGGACACGATGATCCGACTGTTATCCGGATGCTCCAGGATCTATCCGGGATTGATCCGCAAACGATCCCGCCCAATGATCCGGATGTCATGAAGATATTCAGCGGTACCGAAGTGCTGGGTATCACGCCGGAACAGATATTCAGCAAAACCGGAACACTCGGAATTCCAGAATTTGGGACGCGCTTTGTCCGGGGGATGCTGGAGCAGACAAGTCCTAACACTTTTGCGGAATTACTGCAAATTTCGGGCCTTTCCCACGGGACGGATGTCTATCTGGGCAATGCCGAAACGCTCATCCGCGAGAACAACATCCCGTTGGCTGACGTTATCGGCTGTCGTGACGACATCATGGTATATCTGATCCATCACGGTATGGATGACGGTCTGGCCTTCAAAATCATGGAGAGTGTCCGTAAAGGGAAAGGGATCCCTGATGATTGGCAGGCGGAGATGCGTGCGAAGGAAATTCCTGAATGGTACATCCAATCGTGCCTGAAGATCAAATATATGTTCCCGAAAGCCCATGCTGCCGCGTACGTATTGATGGCATTGCGCGTTGCTTATTTCAAAGTGCATCAGCCGATCCGTTATTACTGTGCCTTCTTCTCTGTGCGTGCGCAGGATTTCGATTTGGTCGCGATGACGCAAGGGAAAGAAATGATCAAGACCCGCATGAAAGAAATCATGGATAAGGGTTTGGAAGCGTCCGTCAAGGAAAAAAGTTTGCTGACCGTACTGGAATTGGCGAACGAAATGGTGGAGCGCGGCTTCAACTTCAAGATGGTAGATCTCGATAAATCGCACGCCAATAATTTCGTGATCGAAGGGGATACGCTGATTGCGCCATTCCGGGCCATCCCGGGATTGGGCGGCAACGTGGCGAACCAGATCGTTCAAGCGAGGGAAGCCCAACCGTTCCTGTCCAAAGAGGACTTGGCAACGAGAGGGAAGGTTTCGAAGACGATCATCGATTACATGAATGAAAATGGTGTATTGAAAAACTTACCTGACGAAAATCAACTTTCTTTATTTGATTTTTAAGGGAAGGCTATTCCAAAGCCATTAGATTGGTAAGTCCTTGCAATTACTGACACAATGGTGTATGATTATATAAGAATAAGTCGTCGGATGGAGTGAGCGGAAACGCTCACTCTTTTTACGCAGTCAGCCAATGTATGACAGTGGTGTAGGATTGATAAAGGAGGATTTCTGTGAGTCGTGTAGTAGATGAAGTTCGAGTAGTGGTTCAACCAATAGTTGATGAACAGAATTTAGAATTAGTGGATATGGAGTTTTTGAAGGAAGGGAAAAACTGGTTTCTTAGAATCTATATAGATAAGCCAGGCGGCATCGATATCGAAGAGTGTGCACTGATCAGCGAAAAAGTCAGTGAAGCATTGGATGCCATCGACCCGGATCCGATCCCGCAAGCGTATTTCCTGGAGGTATCCTCACCAGGAGCAGAGCGTCCATTAAAGACTGAAGCAGATATGCAGAATGCCATCGGTAAATTCGTGCATCTGTCCTTCTATCAGGCGATTGATGGTGAGAAATTCTACGAAGGAACGTTGAAGGAATTAAATGACGAATCCGTCGTATTGACGATCAGAATCAAAACCAGAACCAAAGATATCGAAATCGAAAGAAAACAGATCGCAAACGCAAGATTGGCTATCCAATTTTAATCATTTTTTGAGATAGGAGTGAGGAAGTAATATGAGCAAAGAAATGTTAAGTGCTCTTGAAGTGTTGGAAAAAGACAAAGGTATTTCAAAAGAGATTGTCATCAGTGCGTTGGAAGCTGCGCTTGTGTCTGCATACAAACGTAATTATGGTCAGGCCCAAAACGTTGAAGTGGAATTCGATACTAAAAAAGGGGACATCCATGTCTACGCAGTTAAAGAAGTAGTGGATATGGTGTTTGATTCGACTTTGGAAGTAAGTCTGGAGGATGCTCTGCAGATCAACAAAGCATACGAATTAGGCGATAAAATCCGTTTTGAGGTCACCCCTAAAGATTTTGGACGGATTGCCGCTCAAACAGCCAAGCAAGTCATCATGCAACGTATCCGTGAAGCGGAACGCAGCATCGTGTACAATCAATTCATCGCCTATGAGAATGATATTTTGACGGGTGTCGTCGAAAGAATGGACAGCCGTTATATCTACGTGAGCCTTGGAAAAATTGAAGCGGTATTGTCCAAGCAGGAGCAGATTCCGAATGAAACGTTCCAGCCGCACGATCGCATCAAAGTGTACGTCACAAAAGTCGAAAACACTTCAAAAGGGCCGCAAGTTTTTGTCAGCCGCAGTCATCCGGACTTGCTGAAGCGATTGTTTGAACAAGAAGTTCCTGAAATCTTTGATGGCGTTGTCGAGATCGTTTCGATCGCCCGGGAAGCCGGAGACCGCTCAAAAGTAGCCGTGCGCTCCCGCGATAAGAACGTCGACCCTGTCGGCACCTGCGTAGGACCAAGAGGCCAGCGTGTCCAAGCAATCGTAAACGAATTGCGCGGAGAAAACATGGATATCGTTGAATGGAACGAAGATCCATCGATCTATATCGGAAATGCATTGAATCCAGCACAAGTCGTGAATGTGGATTTCCATCAAGCAGACGGTAGCTGCACAGTCATCGTTCCTGATTACCAGCTATCATTGGCCATCGGTAAAAAAGGTCAAAATGCTCGCTTAGCGGCCAAATTGACAGGCTATAAAATCGATATCAAGTCCGAAACGGAGTATAATAAGTTATTGATGGAATCCGGTGCTCAAAAAGTTGCATCCGATGAAGAAGATGCTGATACACTTCATTCCTTCGCTGACTTGGATAAGATTTTTACGGCTGAAGAAGTCGCTGAAGATATCGCTATTCCAGCGGACGAAACGGATTATACGGAAGAATACGAAAATGATGAAAAAATCCTTGATCCTGAAGATGTAGAACAACTGATCTCGGAAGTCGAGACAGATCCGGAACAAAGCTATGATGAATTAGCAGAGGACTTTCAAGACTAATCAGTGAGGTGAAGGTTTATGAAGACAAGAAAAGTTCCGATGAGGAAATGTGTCGTCTCGAATGAGATGAAACCAAAAAAAGAATTAGTCCGCATCGTAAAAAATCAAGCAGGTGAAATCGCCATTGACCCTACCGGCCGCATGAATGGCCGAGGAGCCTATGTCTCGCTGGAACCTGCGTTGGTGCAGAAGGCTTGGAAGCAACACATTTTGGAAAAACACCTTGAGACCGCAATCAGTGATGCGTTCTATCAGGAGTTATTCGATTATGTCGAACACCAAAAAGCAAGGAGCTTATTATGACACCTGAAGATAAGATGTTGAATTTGCTGGGATTGGCATTGCGCGCCGGCAAACTGATCACAGGTGAAGAGATGACCATCAAGTCCATCCAAAAAAATGAAGCGGTCTTCGTCCTCTGTGCGACGGACTGCAGCGATAACACCAAAGAAAAATTAGAAAACAAATGCCGCTATTATGAAGTCCCGTTCCTGGTGCATTTCACTTCGGAACAAATCAGTCAAGCAATAGGCAAGTCCCGTTCCATTTGCGCTTTGACCGATAGAGGATTCGCCAAAAGTTTCATGCGGCTGAAAGGAACAAAGTAATGAGATAAGGGAAGGTGATGACATGGAAAAAAAACGTGTCTACGAGTATGCAAACGAACACAAGGTATCAAGCAAAACGGTGTTGGATAAAGCAAAACAATTGGGGATCGATTATCATAGCCATATGTCAACCATGGAAGACGGAGACATCAAAAAGTTGAACCAATCCATCTCTTCCCCTGCTGGAAATCAGGTTGCCAAGCCAAGTGCACCGCAATCCAATGCGCCACAGAAGAAGCAACCAGCAGACATCAAAAAGGCGCCTGCAACCGGAACACATAAAACTACTGATAAGAGTGAACTGAGGAAAAACACAGACATGAAAAATAAACCATCGAATCCTTCTCTGAATCAAAAAAACGGTTCCGAAAATAAAGGACAAACAAGAAATACTGCAGAAAAGAATACAAATCGGCCGGCGCAAGCCACAAGCCAAGCTGGACAAAATCGTCCAAATACTAAAATGAATCGAGTTGACTCTGTTTCGCCAAACAAATCAAATGACAAACCAGTGCAGAAAACTGCAAACACGAATACTACCACCAATGCGCCAGCCAAATCAAACCGTCCATCATACGGTCAAAATTCAGGCGGTTCCAATCCACGCAGTCAAGGAAATCAAGGGAGAGGCAACAATCCCTACAATAAAAACAAGCGCTCAAAATTCAAAAAAGGCACGACTAAGCAGGGACCGGCAGTTCCTCCACGCAAATTCCGCGAGTTACCGGAAACATTCGTCTATACAGACGGCATGAATGTAATGGAAGTTGCCAAAAAGCTTCACCGTGAGCCAGCTGAAATCATCAAAAAATTATTCCTGATGGGTATCATGGTCACGCAAAACCAAGCATTAGGAAAAGACGCCTTGGAATTGTTGGCTACTGATTATGGCATCGAAGCCGAAGAAAAAATTGTTCAGGATATTTCCGATTTGGACAGCTATTTCGAAATGGAAGAAAATCCGGAAGACTTAGTTGCAAGACCACCTGTTGTCACTATCATGGGTCACGTCGATCACGGTAAAACGACGCTTTTGGATTCACTGCGCAACACGAACGTAATCCAAACCGAAGCAGGCGGAATCACGCAGCATATCGGCGCTTATCAGGTCAAAATCGATGGCAAACCGATCACGTTCTTGGACACACCAGGACATGCTGCCTTTACGACGATGCGTGCCCGCGGAGCGGACGTCACAGATATCACGATCATTGTTGTCGCAGCTGACGACGGTGTGATGCCACAGACAATCGAAGCTATCAGCCACGCAAAAGCGGCTGATGTTCCCATCATCGTTGCCGTAAACAAAATCGACAAACCGACAGCCAATCCAGATCGCGTCATGCAAGAACTGTCCGATCAAGGTTTGGTTCCGGAAGCATGGGGCGGCGAAACGATTTTCGTCAACATCTCGGCTAAGTTCGGACAAGGAATCGATGAATTGTTGGAAATGATCCTGTTGGTAGCTGAAGTACAGGAATTGAAAGCTAATCCGAATCGTTTAGCGATCGGTTCCGTAATCGAAGCCCGTTTGGATAAATCAAAAGGACCGATTGCTACCGTCTTGGTGCAGTCAGGTACTTTGAAAATCGGCGATCCGATCGTAGTCGGTAATACGCATGGCCGTGTCCGCGTAATGACCAACGATCAAGGCAGACGCGTTAAAACGGCTGGACCTGCAATGCCAGTCGAAATAACAGGTTTGAACGCAGCACCGCAAGCCGGGGATCACTTTGTTGTCTTTGAAGATGAGAAGACAGCGCGTCAAGCCGGTGAAGAACGTGCGAAACGTGCCCTTATGGAGCAACGTTCAACGCAGAATCGCGTGACTTTGGACAACTTGTTCTCCAGCTTGAAAGACGGAGAACTTAAAGACGTCAATGTCATCATCAAGGCTGACGTGCAGGGTTCGGTTGAAGCCTTGGCTGCCAGCTTACAAAAAATCGAGGTCGAAGGTGTCCGCGTTAAGATCGTCCACTCGGCAGCAGGCGCAATCAACGAGAGTGACGTTACCTTGGCGGCAGCCAGCAACGCGATCATGATCGGATTCAACGTCCGTCCGACTCCTCAAGCGAAGATCCAAGCGGATAACGAAAATGTGGACATCCGTCTACACCGTATCATCTACAACGCCATCGATGAAATCGAAACAGCGATGAAGGGCATGCTGGATCCTGAATTCGAAGAGCAAGTAACTGGTCAAGCGCTTATCCGTGAGACCTATAAAGTTTCTAAAGTCGGCACAATCGGTGGAGCGTTCGTAACCGATGGCTACATTGGAAGAAGCAGCAGTATCCGTATCATCCGCGACAATATCGTCATTTTCGACGGCAAACTTGCCAGCTTGAAGCGATTCAAGGATGATGCCAAAGAAGTTAAAAAAGGCTTCGAATGTGGTGTAATGATTGAAGATTACAACGATATCCGCATCGATGATGTCATCGAAGCGTACCATATGGTTGAAATCAAGAAATAAAACGCCACAGCAATCGAACTAGTGAGAGGTGAACCGAAATGGCTAATTTCAGAGCAGGAAGAATCAAACAAGAAATACAACGCGAAGTGAATGATATCCTGGCTAAGCGTGTAAAAGATCCGCGTGTTGCGAATGTGAACATCACTGATGTGGAAATCACCGGTGACTTGCAGCAAGCAACCATCTATTACAGCACATTGTCGGAACTTGCCAGCGATCGTGAAAAAACGCAACTAGGATTGGATAAGGCTACTGGCCTTGTCCGCAAGGAACTTGGAACACGTTTGACACTTTACAAGACACCGGAATTGATCTTTAAACGAGATGAATCGGTGGCTTACGGCAGCAAGATCGATGAATTGATCCGCAAGATGCATGAGGATGAAAAAAAATAAATTCCGCTAGTATTGAAACAAACAAAAGAATAGGGTTCCGGGATAAAACCGGCTCTCTGTCAAATGGTGTTGATGAGACATTTTAGCTGTTGAAATAAGGGAGCCACATTCACAAACTCCAGAAGAGAATTTTTCTCTTTTGGGGTTTGTTTTTTTATATTGCCTGAAGCAGATTGAATTGGATAAAAATCCGATTGCGGAAATGAATGAAGTTCCTGTAGCCATAAGAGACTCTCTTGATGACCTTTATTTTGTTGTTTATCCCTTCCATTACTCCGTTGGAGTAGTTATAGGAGAGACTGTTGAGAATGTATTCTTCGGCGACCTTGAATGACTTCATAGCTTTTTTCATGTTGGGTGAAAGGGATTTATGGGGTTCATTCAGAAAATTTTTAAACAGTTCTTTTTCTTTATGGTTCACCGCATATTTGATAGTCTGATAGGCATCATAATTTGCTTTCAGAGTGAGGTCTATTCCCAATAGATAATCGACTACATCTTTATCGCACATGCCCTTTTTGAAGAGTCTATGGTAGCGGAAATTGGTAAAGTCCAGCTTGTCCTGGTCCATAAGCAGTAATTTCCAGTAGTTCTTCAATTTTGTATAATCGCGACGAGCTTTTGGTTCGGATGCCTTCCTAAGGCCATTCATCACTTGAATACGGGTTTGATTTAACGCGCGATTCACCTGCAGAATAATGTGGAACCGATCGATGATAATCTTGGCGTTAGGAAAGACTTCCTTAACTAAAATCATGTACGGAGAATAAAGGTCGGTCACAACCGTCTCTACACGAGCCCGTACTTCATAAGGGAAACGCAGGAAGTATTCTCGTAATCTGAATAACCGCCTATCCGGAAGGACATCAAACAACTGATGTGTTTGCGAATCACAACAGACAAAACTCATCGCTCCAACACAATCCTTTACCGACTTGAATTCGTCGAAACAAAGGTGCTTGGGCAAGTAATGATAGGTTTGTTTGAAACTGTTGTAAGAATTTTTGAAAACACGGCTGGTTGTATTCGCGGAGACGTGATGAATCGCAGCGATGTCCTTTTCTGAAATGGTTTTCCTTGCATATAGGGCAATTGAAACCTTTGTGGCCCTGGAAATAAAACAATTTTTCTCCACTATATTTGTTTGCGCACTAAAGGTAGAAGAGCATTCTCTACAAAGGAATCGCTGTTTATTCAAGTCGAGGAAGGCTGGATAGCCGGAAACCTCTGGTAAAACGATCCTGGATTTCTTAGTTCCATTTTTTACGATTGACTGCTGGTTTTCCATCCCGCAGTTAGGGCACCGTAGTGCCTCGAAGGTCAAGACAGCAGAGAAGACTTTCGCAATTTGACCCTTGATTACGACATCCTGGCAACAATTTTCTCCGAAATGGATATTAAGGTCTTTTATATTCAACACATTTCGCATATACTTTGATATAGACAAATGAAATCACTCCTTAAAATATCTGGCTTAGTCACCTTTATTTTAACAGAGTATTTCATTTGTCCTTTTTTTTGCACTTTTCACAAAAAAGGCGTTGATGAAATTTACTTCATCAACACCATTTATTATAGAGCCATAAAACCGGAATCCTATTCTTTTGTCTGCATTTCCGCCTGATCGGGCGTCCCAGCCGCGATGTAGATGGCTTGTTTGCCCATTTGTTCCCAAGCCAGGATAAAGTTCTGCCTGTCGACTTTCTGGTCCTTTTGGCCGTAGGGATTGTTTATGTAAAGACTATCGGCGTCGTACCCGACAACCACAACGCTGTGCATGATGTAGCTGATGTTGACCGAGCCTGTCGGAGTTTGCCACACTTCCAACGCATCATCGGGCAGGAAAGTGGTCGTAGTGACGACCCAAACAGGAAAGCCTCGATCAAGGGCAGAAATGACAGAAGTGAAGTCCTGTCCGCTGACATCCTCCACGCGAGCGGATGGTATGTATTCGGATGCCAATGCCGCGATGGGGCCATGGTAGACGCAAAAACCGTAATCCGAACCGGTGACATCGCCTACAAAACCCTCGTTCGGGTTCCCTTGCAGTCCGTTTTCATAGTAGATGGGAACCACTGGGAGCCTGTCGGCGAGTTCGTTTTTCGTTACCGTTATCCCGTTGTACTGCAGGATCATTGCTAGCGAGGTGACTTCGCAGCCGAGCAGCAAGGCCGGCGGATCTAGCTGATTCAGGAGCGGAACATCCAGCCGGACAGCAACCGAAGGAACGGATCGCAGAATCATGCCGGATTCTGCAGTCGCTACTTCGGTTTCATCGGAATCCCTGCGAATGAGACTCAGCGGCATCAGACTGATTAAAATGCAAGAAAAAAGCGATATGTGGTTAATCCTGCCCTTTATCATTTGGATTCTCCTTATCCGGCTTGCTTGGCTGTGCTTTTCCAATCCTCTATGCGCTTACATTTTAGCATATTCCGCGGGACAGGCCGATTAAAATGCCCTGATGCGACAGCGTAACGGTAAAACATCTGGGCAATGAAATCACCGGATGGCAAAAGCAAAAAAAGATGATTTACATGCCTGAAAGGCTTGACCTACCCTATCTTTGTTGTCCATAATGATAGAAGTCGGATTGAAGAATAAATGGACAACAATAAAGTTGTCTGATGGAGGGTATTATGATCTGGAGTAAGATGAAGCCGCTGTTGGAGAATTTCCTTGCGCCTGCGTTGGCTGGCAGAGTGGGGTACCTATCCACCAGTTACCGGTATTCACCCGATAAAAACGGCCAGTGCTGCATAGCCGTGGACAATAAAAAAATCTTCAACATGAAGGACGGGACGACTGGGATGAAGTGGTACCAGTCGGAACAGGATATCAAAAATGATGCTGCCGTCGTGATTCCGCTCAGCGATGCTGAAATAGAGCATATCCGGAAAGAAACCGGCGGAAAAGTAGCGGAAGAACGCTTGGCAGTGATCGCTGGGGACCGCAAACTGTTGGCTTACGCGAAGGAAACGATGGCCGCCCAGGTAGCCTTAAGCAAATCCGATTTCTACAAAACTGCAGACGTGTTTCTGAGCCAACCCATCGAAAACAGCCTTGCGAGCAAGGATATTTTGTTGAATTGCTTGGCTTTGCTGGACAGGCGTGTCGGCAAAAAAAGGATCATGGACATGGAACAATCAGTGAAAATGAAGCATCCGATTGTGCAATACTTCTATGCACTGAGACGTGGCGCTATGTAGGGTCAGCTGTATTCGACAGGATCCGTGAACGCCACCGGGAAAACGGCTTTCGGACGCAAAAGGAACCGCTTAGGCCAATTGCCCTAGCGGTTCCTTTTGCGTTTTCAAGTATAATCTACAGATTATCTTCAAGTAAAAATTGTGTTCGTTTCTTTTCGAATCTTTGATAGATGCTGCTGCCGAGAAGTCCGAAGAGAATCGGTCCGATGATCAGCAACAGCGCTTGGACATATTCTCCGGTATGGAACGGCTGATAGACTTGGAAGGTGATGGCGATCAAGGTAGCCGTGCAGACGCTCAGCGAGCAAAGGTACCCTTGCCAGTGCGAAGCAATCAATGAATGCTTCAACAGCACAGGGTTCTTGATGCGATAGAACGGATAACTTGCGGCTACAACGAAATACGGAATGGCGCGGGCTACATTTGTCATATAGGTCAATTGGTTGAATAATGCGCCTAGAATGGTACTATTTAAAGATAAGCCTATGATGCACACAGAAACAACCGCGGCTTGGATCCAAAGTGCTGTCTGCGGCATTTCTTTTTGATTGATTTTTGTCAGGAATTGCGGCCAGATTTCCTTTGGCGTGCCCTGGATCAAACTTTTTAAAGGTGTATAGGTGATGGACGACAACAACCCGATATAGGCTACGAACAAGGTAAAGGCAGTATAGCGAATGAACGCTTGATAAAGGAACGTTTGAGCAGCTGCGGACAGACCGAAGGAAACGCTGATGTTATTGGCTAGGCTACCCATCAAGCCGTACATCAGATTTCCAAGGTGGAACTGATCAGTTTCCCGCAGCACATTAAGGTTATTTGCGCCGCTCCAGAGCATGATGCCACCAAAATAGAGGACGACGATGATCACAGCGCTGATGATCAGCGCTTTCGGAAATTTCTTTCTTTGTTCGCCGGATTTATCCACCAGGCTGGCGATGGTATCGAGCCCGCCGAATGCAGTGATGGCGAAAATAAAGAAAGGCAACTGGGAAAGGAAAGAATCACTGGTTCCTTTGAAAAAACTCGGGGCAGTCAAGCTTTGCTGCATGTTCTGCAGGATCAGCTGCGGATTGTTCACCATCAGCAACAGATTGCCGATCCCAGATATGAGGAGCAGACCAACCATTGCGTAGCTACTCGTCTTCAGAAATGAAAAGACGGCCTGGTGTCCGCGGTTGATCACCCATGTCATGCAAAATACTGCGAAAAGTGAGAGCACCATGATCCAGTAGGACGTGTCGATTCCGAACCATTGCTCGGCGGAAGTCAAGTCCTGTCCGAAAAGCATGATGGTGAAAGGAATCAATAATTTCATGAACAGGCTGATGATCCAGGTAAAGTAACTGCAGTACCACAGGAAAGCGGTAATGAAGGCAATCCGCGGCGAGAAAGCGTCCTTCAGCCAATCATAGATGCCTCCGGTGCGATTCGAATAGCTGCGCGTATATTCTGATACAATAAGGGCATAGGGGATAAAATAGAAAAAGGCGCTGATCAAAAACCAAGGGAAGGCTTTCAGGCCCATCATGAAAAAAGAAGACGACATGCTTGAAAAAGAGTAGACTGTCATGACGATTATCAGGATCAGATTGAAAAATGATAGACTTTTGATTTGTTTCATAATAAACTCCTTATTAAATAATTTGCTGCCATCAATAGGTATCATCATAGTTACTTTTAAGATAAAGGGCAACAGAAATCCATAGATTTCGAAAAATATAGGGAATTGGAGTAGTGAACTATGTCACAAATAGATTTGTGGTTGGAAGAGAGAAGAAAGGAATGGCAGGCAGATTTTTTAGGCTTGGCCCAGGATGTTGCTCCACCATTCCAACAGACCGAATTGCGGTGGACGAATGTAGCCGGAAACACGAGCGATCACTATAGATCCATCCGCTTGCGGGTAGGCAAAGGCATCGCCGGCGAAGTGTGGCGCACGGGCCGGGAACAACGCGCAACTGAAATTCAATCAGACAGTCAAAATCTTTTGAAGTATCCAATCGCAAGGCTTGAGCAGCTCGATATGACAATCGGTATTCCGCTGATGAAGAACGGCATCATCCGTGCAGTTTTGTTGCTGGGATACCGCAAACCGATCGTTACTGATGTTGCAGACCTGACTACTGTCTACGCAGCTTTGCCAGCCCTATCAGCCCTATTAGAAGAAGGGGGGCATAAAGATGACTGATTCAGCATCCATTCCCCAAATTTTGCCCCAACCGACTTGGCTTATGGATACTGACTATACAGTAATCGACAAGAACGCGCAGGCAGAAAAATTCGAGAAAGATTATGTCATTTCAATCGAATATGCGGTACAGGTAGCCAAGGGCACTTGCTGCGCTTTCCGTGCGGATAAACAGACCTGCAAGAACTGTCCGCTCGAGAATAAATGGGCAGCTTCGGATGGTTTTCCGATCACTTTTATGGGCCGTGACGGAGTCTCCTATGAATTTTTCGGAAAACTAGTGAAAAAAGAACAAAACTGGATGCTGGAGATCCGCTATATCGATAAACCCTTTGAATCTGAAGGAAAAAGCATGCTGACCTACTTGAACGAAGCCCGCGAGAGCGAGCAGAAAAGGATTGCGCGTGAACTCCATGATGGGATTGCGCAGAGCATCTACAGCTTGATGCTTGAAACGAGAGGGCTGAAGTGGACACCGGTTGAGGAGCATCAACAGAAGCTTCAGGCGATCGATCGACATTTTGCGGACGTACTTTTGGAAATCAAGAGTTTGGCTACCGAATTGCGGCCGAGCATTCTGGATGATGTCGGGCTTATCCCGGCGATAAATCAGTTTGTCGAACAGACAATGGAAATGACAGGATTTATCATCCATGTTATCGTAGACGGGGACAGTATTGATCTAAGTAGCCGTGGGAATGTCGTTATCTACCGCAGCATCCAGGAGGCAATCTCGAATTCTCTGAAATATTCCGGAGAGAATGAAGCGTCCATCACCCTTGATTTTGGACAAAAGGAACTGCGCGTCACGATTGCGGACGAAGGCAAAGGGTTCATCTATGATCCTTACCATCTCGGATTCGGCCTGCTGAATTTGCGGGAACGTACCCACTCTGTAGGCGGTAAAATGGAAGTCGAGACAGGTATAGAAAAAGGGACACGCATCATATTGATCGTGCCATATAAGGAGGGCTTGACATGAAAATCATAATTGCAGACGACCATGCGCTGGTTCGCAACGCGCTGACCTTCATGTTGAATGCGCAACCAGATATGGAGGTCGTCGGTGACGCCGCTGACGGCAACGAAGTTTTCATGAAGCTGGAAAATACGCAGGCGGATCTGGTGTTGATGGACATCAGCATGCCTCCAGGGGAAAACGGTTTGCATACGACGCGCCGGATCAAAGAAACGCATCCGGAGATCAAAGTGATCGTGTTGACGATGCATGATGAAGAAAGCTACGTGAGGGAAGCGTTGAATGCAGGAGCAGATGGTTTCATCCTCAAAAGCACAACCGACGACATCTTGCTGGAAGGCATCCGGAAAGTCCATGCCAACCAACGTTATTACAGTGGTTATCCAACCGACAAGCTGGATGAGCTGGACACCTTTCAGGGCGACAGCCTCTATGCCAGTCTTTCGAAACGGGAAAAAGAGGTCCTGCCGCTCGTCGCTTTGGGATACAACAACAGGGACATAGCCGAAAAACTGTTCATTTCCGTCAAAACGGTAGAAGTTCATAAAGCAAACATCAGAAAAAAACTGAAGGTCGACAGCTATGCTGATCTTTTGCGTTATAGTGTGAAAAATCATTTGGTCGATTTCTAGGAGGAATATGATGAAAATCGGAATTATGTACGTGCTGCACGGCAGAAAGACAAGTATCCCGCAAAAACTTTATGATATCGTCAAAGATTTCAGTGACACCTTGGATTTGCCCCAAGCGATCGGTATGCTGGAAGGGCAACAGCATACGTTGGAGGATGCTGTCAGGGAGCTGGAAAAACAAAAGGTGGACAAAATAATTGTCGTTCCAGTGCTGCTTTTCCCGGCCACGCACGCTCGGGAGGACATCCCGCAACGCATGCAGGCGTGCGCTGGGGTTCCGTTTGAAATCTGCGAGACACTGGGGACAACGAAAGCTGTATACGACTGGCTGAAAGACCGGTTGCAGGAAGCTGCAGAGACACACCCGACGTTTCCGATCATGTTGGTCGCTCACGGAACGACCCATTATCCTGAACCTGGCGAACAACTGGAAAGGATTGCTGCTGCCTTGAGATCAGATTTGGGGAGGGATGTCTTCGCTACGAATCATCTGGGGGAACCGCATTATCAGGCGATTTCCGGAGAACTCCCCTACATCGTGCAACGGCTGTTCTTTACAGATGGTTACTTGGCAAAAAAAATAGGTTTTTGGTTCGAAAAAAACCGGCCTCAGGATGTGTTGCTGGAACAGTTGCTTGATGCAGAAGCCGTCCATAAAGCCCTTAAGGAACGGTTGGAGGATGCCGGATGTATCCGATGATGGTCGACATCAGCAAACGAAAAGTAGTGGTGGTCGGCGGCGGCAGGATCGCTACGCGGAAATTGCAGGAATTGATCCGTTGCGGTGCCCAGCCGACTGTCGTCGCGCCTGCCGTCAGTCCGGAAATTTTGGAGTGGGCTGAAAGCAGCAAAGTATTGCTGGACAGGCGGGCATACAAATCCGGCGATCTTGATGATGCAACCTTCATCTTCATCTGCACGGATGATCCGGCTACAAATAAAGCAGTAAGGTCGGAAATCGGACCGAATCAGTTCCTGAACGACACGACCGACCGCAACAACAGTGACTTTATCAATCTTGCTACGCTGCGCCAGCATGACTACCTGGTGGCCGTCTCCACTTACGGGAACGATCCCCGGAAAGCCAAACAGATACTTCATGAAATAGCCGAAATAATAAATCCGACTCAAGCCTAGTGCTTGAGTTTTTTTGTTGCGGGGGAGTTGCGGAGCGTGGATGACCAAGGGGAAAACAGGTGGTTCGATACCGGCACTCCGACGAGCGCCCGTTCGCCGGAGGTAACGGCGCTTATACGTGCTGTCCTCCGGCGAAGACAGCTTAATCGGAGCTGAGCATGGTGAACGCGACAGTACCTCCGGCCGGCTTGCCTTTGACCGGAGGTAGGCAGCTCTTACCGGAGCCGGATTCTCCTTTGCTTTCCACGTTGCACCCGCACTCAACATTCTTTGTCCAAATTATGGCATTCTTTAAAACATAGGCGTTTCCCTAATATTAAATGATTCACAAATCCTTTATTGTGAATTTTATAACAACGAATAGAAGAGGGTGCGCAAATGAGAGAACATTTGGTCTTGATCGGAAACGGTATGGCAGGGGTTCGTTTGGTTGAAGAAATTCTGGAAAGGGATCCGGAACGCTATGATATCACGATCATCGGGAAGGAATGCTACCCGAATTACAATCGTATCATGCTGTCCAATGTGCTACAGAATAAAATGACAGTGGATGAAATCATCACCAATCCATATACATGGTACGAAGAGAACAATATCACGTTGATCAATGAGGATCCGGCGGTCGGCGTCGATACAGCGAACAAAACCGTAACATGCGAAAAAGGGCTGAAGATCCTTTACGATAAATTGGTTTTTGCCACAGGTTCCCATCCATTCATTTTGCCGATACCCGGTTCGCAGAAACACGGCGTAGTCGCTTTCCGCACTATCGATGATACGGCTGAAATGATGGAAGCTGCAGGCAAACACAAGAAAGCTGTCGTCATCGGCGGCGGTTTGCTTGGGCTGGAAGCCGCGAAAGGCCTTCAGCTGCAGGGAATGGATGTCACCATAGTCCATTTGGCCAAATGGCTGATGGAAACGCAATTGGACGAAAGAGCAGGGAAATTGTTGCAGGGGGACCTGGAGGCACAGGGACTGAAATTCCTGCTGGAATACGCCACAACCGAAATATTGGGTGACGAGCGCGTCACCGGACTGCGCTTCAAGGACGGCACCACGATTGATACGGATCTTGTCGTCATGTCAATCGGAATCCGACCAGCTGCCGAATTGGCGCGCGAAGCCGGGCTGGAAGTAAACCGCGGGATTGTCGTGAATGACTTCATGGAAACCAATCTGCCGGAGATATACGCAATCGGTGAATGTGTCGAGCATGACGGAAAAACCTACGGATTGGTTGCCCCCTTGTTTGAACAAGGGAAAGTATTGGCCGACGTATTGACCGGCATCGAAGCCAAACCATACCAAGGATCCAAGACGTTCACTTCCTTGAAAGTTTCCGGATGCGATCTGTATTCGGCAGGGAACATCATGGACACCGAAGGGATGCAGAGCATCGAAGCATTCGATGGCGTCAACAGAAACTACAAAAAAGTGTTCATCAAGGACAACCGCATCGAGGGGATCGTCCTCTACGGCGAAACAGCGGACGGAAACCGATACTACAACATGATGAAAAAAGGCCAGGAAATCGCTGATCTGCAATCAATCGCGATCCTGCAGGCCGCAGGTGAAGAAGCAGGAAGCGACGATGTCGTTTCTTGGGATGATGACGAGACCGTCTGCGGCTGCAACGGCGTCACGAAAGGCGACATCATCAGAGGCATCCGCGACAAAGGCTTGACAAATGTAGCTGAAGTCGGAAAAGTCACCAAAGCCGGAACCAGTTGCGGAAAATGCAAGCCGCAAGTCCAGGCTTTGTTGGAACACGAGCTTGGCGAGGGCGTCACAGCTTCAACAGGCATCTGTTCCTGCACGGATTTGAACAGGGACCAAGTCATGACACAGATCTATGCGAAGCATCTGACGACAAGTTCGGATGTATTCAGGGAACTTCACTTTTCAAATCCTGAGGGCTGCGCGAAATGCAGACCGGCAGTCAATTTCTATTTGAATGTCGCCTTCCCGACTGAACACAAAGATGAGCGCCAATCACGCTATGTGAACGAGCGCATGCATGCCAATATCCAAAAGGACGGAACGTTCTCGGTCATTCCGAGAATGAGGGGAGGCCAAACGAATCCACAACAATTGCTGCAGATTGCCAAAGTAGCCGAAAAATACAGCGTGCCATTAGTGAAAGTCACAGGCAGCCAACGGATCGGCCTTTACGGTGTCAAGAAGCAGGACCTTCCGGCCATCTGGAAAGAATTGGACATGGTTTCAGCACAGGCTTATGCGAAAGCTTTCCGCTCTGTCAAAACTTGCGTAGGGAAGAACTTCTGCAGATTTGGTACCCAGGATTCGATGGGGCTTGGCATCAAGTTGGAAGAACGCTTTGAGTTCATCGACACACCGCACAAATTCAAAGTTGGCGTATCGGCTTGTCCGCGCAGCTGCGTAGAATCCGGCGTGAAGGATTTCGGCATCATCTGTGTGGAGAACGGCTATCAGATCTATATCGGCGGAAATGGCGGTACTGAAGTCAAGGAAGCGCAGTTGCTTACGACCGTGGAAACGGAAGAAGAAGTTATCGAATATTGTGGCGCTTTGCTGCAGTACTATCGCGAAACAGGCATTTATGCCGAAAGGACTGCTCCATGGGTTGAACGTCTAGGATTTGAAGCAGTCAAGCATATCCTGAGCGATGCTGCAAAACGGAAAGACTTGATTGAAGCATTGGATGTCGCAACAGCAGTGAAACGGAAAGATCCATGGCATGAAATTGTCGGCGACCGCGACATCCAAGAAAAATTGTATTCGATAGACAGAAGAGAACTTGTGACGGTGGGTGATTAAGATGACAAAAAAAATATTTTTGACCACAGCAGATGCTTTGCTTCCGCAGATTGGACGATCCGTATCGATCGGGAACCAAAAGATTGCCCTTTTCCAACTATCAGACGGCCGCATCACGGCCATCGAAGATTATTGCCCATTGACTGGCGGACCTGTCCTGGAAGGGACCGTATCAGGTGAATACCTCTACGAACCGCTGCGGGATTATAAAATATCCTTGCTTGATGGACGCATCCAGGACCCCGACGAAGGCCAATTGAAGGTATATGCGCTGTTGCTTGAAGACGGGGACATTTACCTGAAGGGCGCTTCAATATGATCCATTTCGTAGGTGCCGGACCGGGTGATCCGGAATTGATGACTGCAAAAGGTGTGCGACTGTTGCAGCACGCCGATGCGGTCATCTATGATCGGTTGGTAAATCCATTGCTGCTCTTTCATTGCAAGGAGGATTGCCTTTTCATCTATGTCGGCAAAACACCTGATCGGAAATCGATCAAGCAAACAGAAATCAATGCGAAACTGATCGAAACCGCCGCATCCCATGATTCTGTCGTACGTCTGAAAGGCGGCGATCCAGCCATCTTCGGGCGCATGACTGAAGAATTGGAGGCTTGCCAAGCGGCAGGGGTCAATTTCGACATCACGCCGGGAATCACTGCCGCCAGCGGAACAGCCAGCTACAGCGGGATTTCGCTGACTCAAAGAGGCATAGCCACTTCGGTGACTTTCACGACAGGCAGATTGATCGATAACGAGAAAAACACTTTCCAGCAATTATTGAATGGCCAGACCGTATGCCTTTATATGGGTGTGGAGGCGCTCGATCGCTTCGTGGAGGCTGCCTTGGAACAAGGGCTGAAAGCGGAAATGCCCATCCTGATAACCCAATGGGGTACATACGGAAGACAGTCGAAAATACAAGGAACGCTTGCAGACATCAGGCAAAAAATCAGCGAAACCAAAATCGAGAATCCGGCCATGATCATCCTGGGTGAAGTCGTCCACGGCGGGGAACGCTTCGATTGGTTTTCTGACTTGCCTGAAAAAGGCGACTCTAAGCTGTACGTCTCAACCCGGAAACCAGTTATGGCAGCCTTGCTTGAACAGACGCAAAAGGGCGCGGATGTCTGGTGGATGCAAGTAGGCGAAGCGCGCGACCGTCGCTTTGATGCTGTAAACAGCCACTACTTGGCGGAACAGCATTTCGATACCATCATCTTTGATGATGCAGCAGCAAAAAATATATATGAAGCGGAAAAGGTGAAGCCATTATGGGAGCATTGAGCCCGAAAGAATTATTAGAAGAAGCCATTCTAAGAGGCAAACATAAAGCCGATTACAGTATCATGACGATGGCTGCATTGGGTATCATGGCCGGTGTCTTCATCGGACTGGCGGGTGTTGCCATGATCCGCACGATGGGATCGATGCCGGCTGAGTGGGGCACGCTCGTCAACTTATTGGGGGCGATGGTTTTTCCGGTCGGACTCATCTGCCTGCTGTTGGTGGGCGGTGAATTGGTGACGGGGAATATGTTGTCCGTATCACTTGCGTTGTTCGCAAAAGAAATATCCGGAAAATCATGGTTGAAGAACATGGCGGTCATCACATTGTTCAACTTGATCGGAGCCCTTTTTGTAGCCTACTTCTTTGGCTATTTGTCCGGAACACTGCAAGGAGCGTTTATCGATAGAACGATTGCTGTCGCCAGGGGCCGTATCGACGTGGCACCCGTTCAATTGTTCTTCTCTTCGGTTGCCTGCAATATCCTGGTCTGCACGGGCGTTTACATGAACTATGCAGCCAAGGATTTCATCGGGAAAATCTTCGGCACTTTTCTGCCGATCATGGCTTTTGTGATTGCTGGTTATCAGCATGTCGTCGCAAACATGTTCTTGATTCCGGCAGGGATTTTTGCCGGTGGGGCGACTTGGGCGGAATTTATGCTGAACATCAGCATCGTCTGGATCGGAAACCTGGTAGGAGGCGGTTTCTTCATGGGCGGGCTTTATTTCATGGCATACAGAATCGGTATGCAGAAGTAAAGATATCCGTTTGATTACAAGCGAAAGTCCTCTATAATAGTGAAAGAAGGGAGGTCGCTGCATGAAGACACTAAGAGTAGGGACACGCAGCAGTGCGTTGGCCCTGAAACAAACCGAACTGGTCATTGAGGCTCTGAAAAGAGTGGATCCCGCGGTGAATGTCGAAGTGGTCGGCATCACCACAAAAGGGGACAGGCTGGTTCATGTGCCCTTGACGCAAATCGGCGGGAAAGGCGTATTCGTGAAGGAAGTTGAGGCCCAATTGTTGGACAAGACAATCGATTTTGCTGTGCACAGCCTCAAGGATGTGCCAGCCCGCTTACCGGAAGGATTGACGATCGTCGCGACACCCAAGCGGGCGAATCCGCTCGATTGCTTGATCTGGAACGACGACAAACCCTTTTCAGGGACAACAGCGCCTTTGGTGATAGGCACGAGCAGTGTGCGCCGAATCAACCAATTGAAGACTGCATTTCCTAACATGTCGTTTGTGCCGATCCGCGGCAATATAGAGACTCGTCTTCGCAAGATGAAGGAAGAAGGCTTGGACGGCATCGTCCTGGCAGCAGCCGGGCTTGAAAGGATGGACTATCTGAAGGGGCTGCATACGCTCATGCTTGAACCGGAAGTCTGTGTTCCGGCGATTGGACAAGGGATCATGGCTGTCCAATGCCGTGAGGAGGACAAGCAACTGATTGAACTGCTTAGTGGCATCAATGATGAAGCTGCTTCATTGGCTTGTCTAACGGAGCGTTCCTTCCTGCATCGCGCAAATGGCAATTGCGACTTGCCGATAGGCGGCTATGCGCATCGATTGGACGATGGGAAATGGGAATTTTTGGCGTTCTTGGCTGGTTCCATCGACGAACCTGGAGTCACGAAACGTTACATCGGAGAAGATCCGCTGAAACTGGCGGAAACGGCAGCTGACGAATTGTTGCCATGACGAAAGCGATACTGTTGACAAGGCCGCTAGCCATGAATGGCGCAGATCAGATCCGGTTCCGGGCGCAAGGGTTCGGACGGTTTTACGAGATTCCCTTATGTGAAATCAAACAATTGCCTATAACGGAAACCATCAAAAACAAGATCAACGCGGCCGAGTGGCTTTTCTTTACGAGTCAAGCGCCTGTAGCAAGTGTCTTGGCCGTCATCGAAAAGGGCCGGCGCCCGTTGATTGCCGTAATCGGCAAGAAAACCGGCGAAGTGGTCCGATCTTGCGGATTTGAAGTGGATTTCGTCAGCCCGCAGGAAACAAAAAAGCAGTTTGTTTCCGCTTGGCAGGAAAAATTTCCAATGGGAACATCGATTTTTTACCCGAAGAGCCAACTCGCCGATGGTTATATCGAAGAACTTTTGGGGAGCGAAAACGACGTATCCGGTTCGGTTCTTTACCACAATGTCTTCCTGGAGGAACGCAAAGCGGAATTGACGGAGCTGCTCAAAATGGACGAACTGTCCGCTATTTACTTCGCCAGTCCATCGGCGTGGAAAAGATTTCTTTCGGTCTACAACAAAACCGAAAAATACCCACTCGTATTCTTTGCCATCGGCGATACGACAAAAAAAGCCATCAATGACAGCGGCTACGAGGCTGTTCTGTTCCGACCATAAGCAAGCAGGCGCAAAGATCATCCCGATCTCCGCGCTTGCTTTTTTGTCGACTTAGCCCGATGTACGGATACCCTACCTTGAAAAAGTCCTTCATGCTATACGATGCGGTGAGGAAGTTGTAGAATGTATATAAAAGCTATGTTAAGCACCGTAGAGAATACGTTCTGCAGAAGGGAGAAACGAGATGGGGAATCTGTACAAGGATAAATTAAGCGGCAGCCGGATCGGCATCGTTTTCGGAGCCTTCGCCCCTTGCCATATCGGACATTTGGAAGTCATCTTGGAGGCTAAGAAGGAGAATGACGGTTGCGTCGTGATCGTTTGCGGCCAGGAGGGCGATTTCGGCGAGCCTTTCGGTCTGGATGTCTACAGAAGATTCCGCTATATGCGCGAATTATTTGCGGATGATAACCAGATTTATGTCGTGATGGCAGCCGGCCAAGGCATCCCGCAAAAAGAAACCGACTGGGAGTCCTGGCTGCAAATCATCAACCTCAAGATAGCTGATTCGCTTCAGCACAGCGATGCGCAAAAAATATGGTATACCGGAAAAACAGCGCAGGCTGAGGCATTGGAAAACGAGTCCACCGATGAAGTCCATTTGGTGGACACCAGCTTGTACCCGGTCACCGGCCTGAATATCCGCAATGATGCTTTGCGCTATTTTAATGCCATCGCTTTGCCTTTCCGGCGCGCATTCACGAAAAAAGTGCTGGTTTTGGGCGCTCCGAGCGGGGGGAAAACGACGCTGGTCAAGGATTTGGCAAAACTGTATTCCTGTCCCTACAGTTTCGAATATTCACGCCAGTATCAAGAGGAATCGAATGTGAATGATTTCGAACTGGATGGCATGGATTACCAGAGGTTGGTCACCGGACAGTTCCAGCTGAATCGAGACACGATCGCGGATCCCGCCAGCCAAGGGATGGCAATATTAGACACGGATGTGATGGTCACAAAAGTCTACGCACGCCTTGGCGTTGAGGACGTGGATTATGCGATCACTCCGGAAGAATATGCAATCGTGGAACAGTCAGCCAACGCCTTCATTGCGCGCCAGTTGTGGGATTTGATCCTGGTTGTGCCCCCGACTCTGAAATATGTCCACGACGGCTACCGAAATATGGAATTTTCAGAGGATTCCTTTTTGACGACTATCCATGAGATGATGCTGGAGGAAATCGCAAGAAGCGGAAACCTGGATAAAGTCGTCATGTTGGATGCAAAAGGGATCGGCGAGAAGGACGAATTCAGTTATTATGCCCGTTACAAACAAGCAAAAGAAGCAATAGATGAACTGATGGGGCATAAATAATACAATAGCGATAATTGAATCCAAGGGGTGTTCGGCAAAACCGATCACCCTTGTTCGTTTATGTCTGATTTTCACAGCTGTTTTCCCGTGTTATGCTACCCTTATCAACCATGGTCAGAGAAGGAACATCATTCTCTGATTTTGGCACATAAAATCGTACATAAGAAACTTAATGGGGGAATTAACATGGCTAAAATCGTATCGTCAGTAGCAGAGTTGATCGGAGATACACCAATCATCAAATTAAGCAAAGTCGTTCCTGAAGGCTTCGCCGATGTCTATTTGAAATTGGAGGCTTTCAATGTAGGCGGCAGCATAAAGGATCGCATCGCCTTGAATATGATCGCAACAGCTGAAACAGAGGGAATCTTGAAGCCTGGAGACACGATCGTTGAGCCGACCAGCGGCAACACAGGCGTAGGCTTGGCGATGTTGGCGGCAGCGAAAGGCTATAAAGCCGTCTTTGTGATGCCTGATACGATGAGCATCGAGCGACGTCTGTTGCTTTCGGCGTATGGTGCCGAACTCGTATTGACGCCCGGGGCTGAAGGGATGCCTACAGCTATCGCAAAAGCTAGAGAAATTGCAGCCCAACCTGGCCATTTTCTGCCTCTGCAGTTTGAAAACCTAGCCAATCCAGCTATCCATGAAACGACAACCGGTCCGGAAATCATAGCGGCTTTCGACGGTGTCGGCCCTGATGCCTTCTTATCGGCTGTAGGAACAGGCGGCACGATCACAGGGGTGGGCAGAGCTTTACGAAAAGCAAATCCGGCTGTCGGCATTTATGCCCTGGAACCTTCTGAATCCGCAGTGTTGAGCGGCGGCCAAAAGGGACCGCATAAGATCCAGGGAATCGGTACCGGCTTCATTCCGCAGGTATTGGACACAGCAGTATTCGACGGGGTGTTCCAGGTTTCCAGTGAAGAAGCTTTCGAAATGACGCGCAGACTTGCCAAAGAGGAAGGCATTCTTGTGGGCATATCCAGCGGTGCGGCAGTGGCAGGAGCCATCGCCTTGGCAGGTCAACTTGGTGTGGGCAAGTCGGTAGTGACGATCGCACCGGATAACGGCGAGAGATACCTTTCCACACCCGTGTTTCAAAATTAAGCAATATACAAAATAATGGCAGTGCCCCAACCACAGCAGGAGCGGTTCCTGTGGTTGGGGCTTTTATTTTGCGTTCTGCTTTTTAATAGCCGGTATTGATTCAGTCGTTCACTCTAAATAGTGGCGCTTCCGGCCTTGGAGAACTATAATATAAGTAACGGATTCAGTGAGATGAGGTGTAGTGCATGTTTACGGATAAACGACTGACGGAGGCCTACGAAAAAGCCAGGGTCGAATACATCGACGAAACATCCAATTATGTTTTTTTGAGTGATTGCCACAGAGGCGATGGGAGCCTTTCTGATGAATTTGCAAGGAACAAAAACATTTTTTTGTACGCGTTGGAATACTATTATAAGAATGAGTTCATCTACGTTGAAAACGGGGACGGCGATGAACTTTGGGAACACCACGAGTTCAAGCACATCAAAAATGCCCATCCTGAGGTATTTGCTATCCTGAAACGTTTTTATGATGAAAAACGTCTGATTATGATATACGGGAACCACAATATCTATTTGAAAAGCCAATGGTATGTGGAACAAAATTACTTCCGGAACTATGATGAATATACCGAGTTCTTTTACGATTTCCTCCCCGGGATCCGACCGATCGAAGCCTTGGTTTTGAAGGACCGGAAGACGAAACAGGAAATATTCGTCGTCCACGGCATGCAGGGCGATCTGCCCAACGATCAACTGTGGTACCCGACGATGCTTTCCCTGAAGTACTTTTGGCGGTTCCTGCACGCTTTCGGTGTCAAGAGCCCGACAAGTCCCGTTAAGAATATGAACAAACGGCATAAAATCGAAAAAAACTATGTGAAGTGGATCCAGAAGCATGAAAAAATGCTGATCTGCGGCCATACGCACCGCTTCAAATATCCGAAGACCAAAGATTTGCCTTACTTCAATTCGGGTTGCTGCATCTATCCAACAAGCATCACGGCCATCGAGATTACCGGTGGTCAGATCCAATTGGTCAGATGGAAAACACGGGTGAATGAGGATGGGATACTTCAGATCAAACGGGAAATCATGCGTGGGCCGGACCCGATCGGGAAATTCGATATCCGGGCGAGTGTCAAAAATGGTGCTGAAGCTGAAGAAATACTATGAGAAAATACATTTGAAAACTGGATAGGTTCAATCGACTCTTCTTGCCTTACAGAAGAGTTTTTTGTTTCCAAACAAAAGGAATATGCTCGACAGTTGAAAGATATCGGTTTGCACTCCCGATGGTTGACTGATAGAATGAAGGAATGCTTTCATTGGATGAAACGATTTTCATCCAAATGGAACAATTTCTCAATTCTTTACTGTGGGGGACGAAATGGCAAAAAGAAAAACTTCAGGGAAACACAAACTGTTGCGGCTGCTGTTGCTGCTTACATGGTTTTGCATCCTGACGTGGATTGAGATACATGAAGGAGTCGATCCAACCTCAAACCAGGACGGCACAAGCAACACTTCGGTTATCCTTTCGGCGGATGATGCGCCTCGATATACAGGTCCGGACTTTCTTGAAATAAACGGTGGTAAGAGCACCTTTGATTCTTCAGAATTGCACTTTGAAGGTGCAGGTTGGATCAGATACGGCGATTTGGATGAGCTGAACCGAGTCACGACAATGGACGCCATGATCACCCCGGAAATGTACCAGTCGGGAACCGATGCAGACAGCAGCATCCTACCGACTGGCTGGTCGAAAAGCAATCAAAATGAATCGAATCCCAAACAGCTTAACCGCGGCCATCTGCTGGCTGATGTGCTCGGCGGAAGCGGTGAGGACTGGCGCAATCTGGTGACGTTGTACCGCAACGCAAACTATCCGGCTATGTATTTCGCTTCGGAATTCATTGTCAGTGAAGCGATCCAAGCAGGTACTACGGTCCGTTATCGGGTAACGCCCCTCTTCAAAGACGATGAATTGATCTGCGAAGGGCTGCACATCATGGCAAAAAGCGTGGATGATGATTCAGTGGACCTAAACGTCTATGTCTTCAATGAGCCCAAAGACGCTGTCGATTAGCGCGGTGTCTTTGCATCCGCGCAAAAAAATAAACAGGTATCCGTCTATGCGATGGATGCCTGTTTATTTTTTGCAGTAGATCGGAAGTATCCGCGCCAGCACTCGGTGTTTCCATTCATAAATAACGATGCCGGTCAGTCCCCCTGTGGTATCAATCAACACATCGGCGAAAGCCGGACCTCTTCCCGGAATGAAGGATTGGTGGAACTCGTCTGAGCAGGCATACAGAAAAACGAACAGCAACGCAAATAAAGCTGATTTTCCCGATGACTCCCGTTCTTTCTGACTTCGCAAAAACAGGATAGCCAAAATCAAATATTCGGTGAAATGGCCTGCCTTGCGCACTAGGTAACTGAGTGCACCCTGAACGGAACTGCCTGGGCCAATCCCCAATAATTCCAGCAATTCCAAAAGGATGCCGCTCGTTTCGGTTGAATCCTGACCATTTTGGTGCGACAGGAGAAAAATGACGCTCATCCAGAGGCATAAAGCTGTAAATTTAGTGTTAAGAGTTATACGCATGCCCTTGAATCCCTCCGTCCTATCTAATCAGTATAGCGCAGCAAGACCTGCCTGAAAAGTGGATAGTGATAATTTTTGCTTCATAATAACTAGTATAACTATCGAATAAGAAGGGATAAAATTCCACATCTCAGCAAAATTGTTATACAATAGAACTGAAGAATGATAGCGCTTACGTTTTGCGTCCGGAGATAGTTTTTGCCGGCGCAACCCGCGCAATCCATCAGTAAAGGAGTCCTTTGCATGTCACCTGAAGAAAAATACCGTATTCCGGTCGAGAAGCTGCGTTGGAGTTATCTGCATACCGGTGAACTGAATTTTTGCGAATCATCCAGGGAGGTCCCTCCCTTGCAGGGCATCATCGGTCAGGACCGGGCTGTGAAATCGATGGATTTCGGGCTGGGAATGGCGGTACCCGGCTACAATATTTTCGTTTCCGGACCACCTGGAACCGGAAAGAGCACCTACGTCCAAACGGTAGTATCCAGATTGGCCGAGCAAGGCAATACACCTGATGATTGGTGCTATATCTATAATTTTGCCGATCGGGATAAACCGATTGCGGTGTCTCTGCCTGCAGGGGAAGGAAAAGTATTCCGCAATGATATGACCGAATTCGTAGAGGACATGCGCAGCCTCATTCCGAAAACGTTCGAGAGCAGTGATTATGACCAACAAAAAGGCACCATCATCCAAGTGGTCCAGGAAAAGGTAGATGCTATTTTCCGGAGCATCGAACAGGAAGCTCTCAAAGCGGGATTCATCGTCAGACAAGCGCCTGGCCGCGTGGCTTTGATACCGATCAAGGACGGCAAGCAGCTTTCCCCGGAAGAATACAAATCCCTTTCGGCGGAAGAACGCAAAATCATTGATGAAAATACCTACAAGCTTGAAAAAAGGCTGGATGAAATCATCCGCGGTTCCCGCGCACTCGAAAAAGAGGCCGACAAACAGCTCAAGGAATTGGACAGGCAGATCACCCAATTTGCGACGGAGCCTCCCATCGCCAGATTAAAAGAAAAGTACGCTTATTCAGAAAAGATCTTGGATTACCTCGACAAAGTACTGACGGACATCACTGAAAACAACCTTATTTTCCGGTTGGCTGATGCACCACAAGCGCAAAATCCTTTCCAGCTGCCGGAAAACGATGGTGACCCCTTCATAAAATACAAAGTCAATCTCTTTGTGAATAATGAAAACAGCAAAGGTGCCCCAGCGATCATCGAACCTTTTACAAACTATTACAATATCTTCGGGAAAATCGAATACAAAAACCAATTCATGTACACGACGACTGACTTCACAATGGTGAAAGCCGGCGCCATCCACCAGGCAAACGGCGGGTATTTGGTGCTGCAGGCTAAAGATGTCCTGTTCGATCCGTTCATGTGGGATGCCCTGAAAAAAGTACTGAAACATCAACAAGCACTGATCGAAAACATCGGTGAACAATATCGCTACGTGCCGACCCTGACGCTTAAACCGGAAACCATCCCCTTGAACGTCAAAATCATTCTGATCGGGAGCCCGATATTCTACAAAGTATTGACCTATGATGAAGATTTCAGGAAGCTATTCAAAGTAAAAGTCGATTTCGATATCAGCATGGAACGCAATGCAGAGAACATCAGGAAATATGTCTCATTCATCAGTTCGATCTGCGAAGAATCGGGAATTCTCCATTTCGACCGCAGCGGCTTAGGGAAAGTAATTGAATACGGATCACGGCTTGCGGGCAACCAGACCAAATTGTCCACCCAATTCAACGAAATTACGGAGATTGTCCATGAATCCAGCGCCATCGCCAATTACGAAGGTGCACCGATCGTTTCCGATACTCACGTGAAAAAAGCGTTGGCTGACAGGAAATACAGGGCCAATATGATTGAAGAAAAATTCCAGGAAATGTTATTGAAGGACAAAATCATGATCGATATTCAGGATTCGGTCGTGGGCCAAGTGAACGGCCTATCGGTCATTCAGACAGAGGAATACGCTTTTGGTCATCCGACGCGGATCACAGCCCGTACCTATATTGGTTCCAATGGTGTGACAAACATTGAGCGCGAAACCAAAATGAGCGGGAGCAGCCATTCAAAAGGGGTATTGACGTTGGCTGGCTATTTGGGGGGACAGTTTGCACAGGAAAAACCGTTGGCAGTAAGCGCCCAATTGACTTTTGAACAGAATTACGGCGGTGTCGATGGTGACAGTGCCTCCAGTGCAGAACTGTACGCGCTCCTATCAAGCCTTGCTGATGTGCCGCTGAAGCAAAATTTCGCTGTCACTGGTTCCATTAATCAGAAGGGTGAAATCCAGCCGATCGGCGGAGCCACCGAAAAAATCGAAAGCTTTTTTGATCTTTGTGAGGCTAAGGGCTTGAGCGGAGAACAGGGGGTCATCATTCCGGAACAGAATGTGGACGACCTCATGCTTAAGGAAGAAATCATCGCGGCTGTGAAGGAAGCTAAATTCCATATCTATTCCGTCAAAACAGTTGCGGATGGGATCGAGATATTGACCGGATTGAGTTGCGGAAACCGTGAGCCAGACGGAAATTACACGGAAGGCAGTGTCTTCCGTAAAGTCCAGCAGAAGTTGGAAAAATACAACAAGAGCTTCGAAGCTGCACAAAATGCCAATGACCCTCACAGTAGGTACAGCAGTGACGACTACGATCCAGAATGATGCAGCCCTGCCAAAATGTACGCAACTACCTTAAAGGAAAGGAAGAGTTGAGCAGGGACCCAAGCGGTTTCAGCTCGGCTCTTTTTGCCAATGGACCAATTTTCAAACATACGAAATAAATTAAAATAAAATATATTGATTATATAAAATATATTGATATAATGAAAATATGAAGTGGGTACACGAGTCACTTTCATCACATACTTTGCATAATAACTAAGAGAACCTGATAATAATCGAACAGATTGGTGGGTTAGTCATGAAAAAAATGCGTAAAGTCAAATCTCAATGGTGTGCTGTTATGGTATGCGGTCTGTCCACAGCCGCGCTAATGATGGCACCGGCACCCTCAGTTTTTGCGGAAACTGCTGCAGAGAATGAAAGCAGCACCATCGGGAGAGAGTCGTCCCAAACAGAAACACCGGATATGCATGAGCAATCATCCATCCTCTATGAGGATACAGACAAAGCAGCGGATGTTCCGCCAGAGGAGGCAGTGACTGGAACACCGGACCTTTCAGAGATTGCGCCTTCGGAAACCTCATTGGAAGAACCTGAAGCAGTGGTGCCTGCAAGCAACGAGGGTATCCCTCCGGTGACCGGATCGATACCAGCTGTCACCGAAGCCGAACCTCAACCAAGCACTGCCAATCCGCTTGATTCTGCCCCCGCAGTGGAAATTACTGCAGCGGATGTTACAACACTACCCGAAGTGAAGGAAAGCTCTTCGGATGTTGCCGTTTCCTACAAAGCTGTCATTGCCAAAGGAGACTTTACGCTCGACAGTCTGCCTTGGGGCTATACCGGCTATGCTTTCCGCTACATGACGAACGATTTTGTGGGTCAAAAAATCGAGGTGATCAGAGAATCGCAGAACGGTCTTTACGCATTGGCAGTGCTGAACGGAGAAAAGTTGGGTTGGGTAGACAAGCGCGCCTTATCCGACATTGTCATCATACCTAAGGTACAAGACCTTGCTTCAGCGATTGCGGTTGATTACACTGCACGCATCAGCGGGACAGATTTTTCGATCGATACTCTTCCTTGGGGGTACGCTGGCTACATGTATATGGGAACGAGCACAGCTTATTTGGATCAGAAAATAAAGGCTGAAAAAGAAACCGCAAATGGTCAGTACGTGCTGATTTCCCTCAATGGAGAAAAGTTGGGTTGGATCGACAAGCGTGCTCTGTCGGACATTTACAGTCAACCCAAAGTGCAAGATATTACCTCAGCGTTGACGGTGGACTATGCTGCCCGAATCGGCGCAGCCGGCTTTTCCATAGACAGTTTACCTTGGGGCTATGCCGGATATGCTCAAATGACAACAAGTTCGGCTTACTTGAATCAAAGCGTACAAGCAGTCAAGGAGACCGCCAACGGCCTCTTTGCGCTGATCACACAGAACGGCAACAGATTGGGCTGGATCGATAAACGGGCACTGACCGACATCTATGTCGAACCCAAAGTACAGGAGCTGGCAACGGGTATACCAGTGGATTATAAAGCAACTATCGCAGCAGCTGGCTTTTCTATCGATAGCTTGCCTTGGGGATATTCCGGATACGGGCAAATCGACACGACCAGCAACCATACTGGAGAGCGCATCCAAGCTGTCCAAGAATCGCCGAACGGCCTTTATGTTTTGATTTCTTCAAACGGGGCCCGATTGGGATGGGTTGATAAACGGGCACTTACCGATATCGTGGTTCCGGCAAAAATCCAGGATGTAGCCTCTGCGGTCGTAGTTGCATACACGGCAGCCGTCACTTCACCGGGCTATTCGATAGACAGTCTGCCATGGGGTTACGCCGGCTATCAACTGATGGCCACTTCAACCGACTACCTGGGGCAGCGAGTTGAGGCTGTGAAAGAGACAGCAAACGGAGCGTATGTGCTGCTTTCGCTGAACGGAAAAAAATTGGGTTGGATCGATAAAAAGGCATTGGGGGATTTCAATAACCGATCCCAGGCACAGAATATTTCCGGTGGAACCGTCGTGAACTATTCACCGACAATCGCGAAAGCCGGTTTTTCGGTCGACACGTTGCCTTGGGGCTATGCCGGTTACCAGTGGCGGACAAGCACGGACAGTTATGTCGGACAAAAGGTCGATGCCATCAAGGAATCAGCGGATGGTCATTATGTCCTCATTTCCCTGAACGGCACCTACATCGGATGGGTGGACAAAGCCGCACTATCGGGATTGCCGACTTATGCTAAAGGTCCGGATTGGACAGTGATCAACGGGTATTTCCGCAGCAACTCGGGAGTCACTTACTACATCGGCAACAGCTACATCATCGTCAGCTTGAGCCACCAAAGCGTCTGGGCCTATAAAGGTGAGACGATGCTCGTTTCTGCTCCAGTCATCACTGGCAAACCATCGGCGAATAACGCCACACCGCGAGGTTTGTTCTACATCCAGCCATTTAAACAATCCCCATCTGTTCTGATCGGTGAGGACTATGCTTCGCCCGTAAGCTTCTGGATACCGTTTGTTGGCAACATGGTCGGCTTGCACGATTCGCCTTGGCAGACGCATGGCTATGGTGGCGATATCTACCTCTACTACGGTTCGCACGGTTGCGTCAACACACCGTATGAAGCGGTCCGGACCTTGTATTACAGTTATCCAGTCGGCACTCCGGTTGTAGTCTATTAAAATTGAGAAGCAGGGACGGCCACACTCAGGCGTCCCTGCTTTTTGTGACACTTAGGCAGTAAAACGTTATACTGATAAAAACGAATAGGAAGGTGATGGGATGAAAATAGCCTTGCTTCAGATGATGGTCACAGCGGATAAGGAAGCGAATCTAAAACGGGCAGAGGAATTGGTCAAGAGAGCGGCACATGGTGGAGCGGATCTGGCGGTGCTCCCGGAAATGTTCAATTGTCCTTATGATAACGCCTATTTCAGAGAATACGCTGAGCCGAAAGGCGGGGAAACCTACAGAAGGCTCTCGGAGATGGCGAAAGAAAATGCCATCTATATGGTCGGCGGATCGATTCCCCAGATCAAGGAAAATAAAATATACAATACAAGCTATACGTTCGATCGCCAAGGAAAAGAGATCCATGAATACAGCAAAACCCATTTATTCGATATCCAAGTCGACGGCGGACAAGCGTTCAGAGAATCAGATACGCTGACGCCAGGGGACGGAATGGGCGTGTTTCAGACCGAATTCGGCATCTTCGGCTTGGGCATCTGCTTTGACGTCCGATTCCAAAGCGACTGGGAGCTGCTTCAAAAACAAGGAGCCCTCGTCTGCATTGTGCCTGGTGCGTTCAATATGACGACCGGACCTGCGCATTGGGAATTGCTGTTCCGAGGGCGAGCAGTCGACAACCAACTCTTCATGGTGGGGGTAAGTCCTGCCCGCAATCTCGCTTTCAGTTACCATGCTTACGGCCATTCTCTTGTTGCGGATCCATGGGGAAGCGTCCTGGCCCAACTTGGTTTTGAGGAAGAAGTGGCGATCGTGACAGTGGATCTCGATCGTGTCGCCACCGTCAGAAGGCAAATTCCTATCCTCACTCCGCCAGTTACGGAGTGAAATGTTTTTTGCGACTATTCAAAATGAAATGGCTAATCAAAGCATTAAGAACTTTTAAGCTTTTGGAAAGTCAGGAATAAACACCTTTCTTTGTGTACCGGAGCACTTACTTTTTTGCTATAATGAAATCACACAAATGCATCAGCTCGTCATTTTCTGCGACTCTTGGTCGAAAAACATCAGGAAAATAACCCGCTGTATGTGAACTATACGATTTGAGAGAAGGAATCCTTTATGTCCAACGAGAAAATGTATATGACTGTAGATGGCAATACGGCCGCAGCCTATACATCTTACGCTTTTACAGAAATTTCAGGTATTTATCCCATTACACCCTCTTCACCAATGGCAGATGCTGTCGATCATTGGGCGCAGGAGGGCCGCAAGAACATCTTTGGCCAAACCGTGAAAGTGACCCAGATGCAATCCGAGGCTGGAGCAGCAGGAACTGTTCACGGCGCGCTGCAAGCTGGCGCTTTGGCGTGTTCCTACACATCATCGCAGGGATTGTTGCTGATGATACCCGACCTATACAAAATGGCCGGGCAACTGTTGCCATCCGTCATCCATGTTGCCGCACGTGCGGTGGGGGGCCACGCGCTTTCCATCTTCGGCGACCACTCCGACGTGATGGCCTGCAGGCAAACGGGCTATGCTATGTTGGCATCCTCCAGCGTACAGGAAACGACCGACTTGGCAGCTGTTGCCCATTTGGCGGCAATCAAGGGACGCGTGCCGTTCTTGCATTTCTTCGACGGCTTCCGGACTTCGCATGAAATCCAAAAAATCGAGGTCCAAGCGTATGACGACCTCGCGGAAATGCTGGACCAGGATGCTTTGAAAGCTTTCCGTGACCGCAGCCTCAGCCCGAACCACCCGACATTGCGGGGAACGGCTCAGAATCCCGACGTATTTTTCCAGACCAAGGAAGCCGCGAACAGATATTACGATGCTGTTCCGGAAATTGTCGAAGGCTATATGGAAAAAATGAACCAGTTGACCGGCCGGGATTACCGCCTGTTCAATTATTACGGTGATGCGGATGCCGAGCGGGTCATCATCTGCATGGGCTCCGTGTATGAAACAGCCTGCGAGACGGCGGATTACCTGAATCGTTTAGGGGAAAAAGTAGGTGTCCTTAATGTGCATCTTTATCGTCCATTCAGCGTCAGTCACTTTTTGAAGGCTTTACCGGACTCCGTAAAACGGATCGCGGTACTTGACCGCACGAAAGAAGCCGGCTCCATCGGCGAACCGCTCTTTTTGGATGTCGTGGCTGCCTTCAACAATCGCCTTGACCGTCCGATGATCATCGGCGGCCGTTATGGCTTGGGTTCGAAGGACACAACACCGGAGCAACTGTTTGCAGTTTATAAAAACCTGAAAAAAGAGGAACCGAAACATCCCTTCACGATCGGCATCAATGATGACGTCACTCACCTTTCGCTTGCGATCGATGAACAGATCGACGTCCGTCAGGTAGGCACGTTTGAGGCACAATTCTGGGGATTCGGTTCTGACGGGACAGTCGGAGCCAACAAAAATTCGATCAAAATCATCGGAGATCACACCGATATGCACGTACAGGCTTATTTTTCCTACGATTCGAAAAAATCGGGCGGGGTCACCATTTCCGACCTGCGCTTCGGCAAAGAGCCGATCCATGAGCCATATCTGATCGAAAAGGCTGATTTCGTGGCTTGCCACAACCATGCCTACGTCAAAAAATACGACATGCTGAAGAACCTGAAGCCAGGCGGCGCTTTCCTGCTGAACACCAATTGGCGGGCCGAGGATCTCGAAATGCGTTTGCCCGCCAAAATGAAACGGTACATCGCCCAAAACGAAATCGCCTTCTATACGATCGACGCCATCAACCTCGCCAAGGAAATCGGGCTGGGCGGGCGGATCAACACGATCTGTCAAGCGGCCTTCTTCAAAATTCTGCCGGTCATACCCGCTGAAGAGGCGATGCAGTATATGAAGGAAGCGGCCCGCAAATCATACGGGCATAAAGGCGAAGCGATCATTTCCATGAACGAGAAAGCAATCGATGCCGGTATGGAAGCTGTCCAAAAAATCAGCATCCCGGATAGGTGGAAGGATGCGCAGGATGAGCCGGAAGTATTGAATGACCAACCGGATTTTGTCCGGAACATCGCCAGCATGATGGAGCGGATGGAAGGCAACCAATTGCCTGTCAGCGCCTTTTTGGACCGGGCTGACGGTACTTTCCCGCAAGGGACGACGCAATACGAGAAACGCGAAATCGCCGTCCAGATCCCGATCTGGAATCCTGAGGAATGCATCCAGTGCAATCAATGCTCATTCGTTTGTCCGCATGCCGCCATCCGACCATTCCTGGCCACCGAGGACGAGGCAGCCAATGCCCCTGAAGGTGTGGAATTCCTGGATGGGATGCGCCCATACAAAGACTACAAATACCGGATCCAAGTGTCCGCTGCCGACTGCACAGGCTGCGGCATCTGCGTCTTGACCTGTCCGGCGCGCAAAAAAGCGATCGAGATGAAAAACCGCGAGGACCATCTCGAGGAAAATAATAACTGGGATTACATGATCCGTCTGCCGCACAAGGAAAATCCTGTCGGCATCAACACGGTGAAAGGCAGCCAATTCGAAAAACCGTTGTTCGAATTTTCAGGTGCCTGCGCCGGCTGCGGCGAAACACCATACATCAAATTGGTCACCCAAGTGGTTGGCGATCGCATGCAGATCGCGAATGCGACAGGCTGCTCATCCATCTATGGCGGCTCGGCACCTTCCACACCGTATACGACAAATGAAGCAGGCTGCGGACCATCATGGGCAAATTCCTTATTGGAGGATAATGCGGAATTCGGCCTGGGGATGCACCACGCGACGAAACAACTGCGTCAACGGACACTGGAATTGACAGGAGAACTCTTGAACCTGCAGATCGACGATTCGCTCAGATCGGCCGCTACAGCCTGGACTGAGGGATTCAACGACAAAAACAGCGCCCGCAAATTAGCCGAAGCGTACATCCAGGCTTTGGAAACTGCGGACACAACGGATCAGAAAACCCAACAGCTGATCAACGATTTGGTCGGCTATAAAGACTATCTGATGAAGCGATCCACTTGGATGATCGGCGGAGATGGCTGGGCATATGACATCGGCTTCGGCGGTATCGACCATGTTCTCGCAAGCGGGGAAGATGTGAATATCCTCGTGCTTGATACGGAAGTCTATTCCAATACAGGCGGACAGGTTTCGAAATCATCCAACCTAGGCGCCATCGCCGAGTTCGCTTCCGGCGGCAAACCAGTCCGCAAGAAAGACTTGGGCATGATGATGATGAACTATGGCTACGTCTATGTCGCCCAGATTGCGATGGGCGCGAATCCGCGCCATACCCTGAAAGTCATCTCCGAGGCGGAAGCCTACGATGGTCCTTCGATCGTCATCGCCTACTCGCCATGCATCAGCCACGGCATCAAGTGCGGGTTGACCGTATCGCAGGAACACGAAAAAGATGCTGTGGATGTCGGTTATTGGCATCTTTACCGCTTCCACCCGGAAAACAAACTGAAAGGGAAAAACCCATTCAAGTTGGATTCTAAGGAACCGCAATTTGAACGTTTCCAGGATTTCCTGATGGAAGAGGTCCGCTATTCTTCACTGTATAACCAGTATGATGCTGAGCATGTACAGGCGATTTTTGACGAAAGCCTCCTTGCTGCAAAAGACCGTTATCAGTCCTATGCACGCTTGGAATCGTATACTGACTAGCTTTAAATCCGGACCAGTCGCCGTCTAATCGTGGTGACTGGTTTTTTTTGTTGCGTTCAGGCAGCATCCAAAGTTACTACCGCATCCTAATGTTTTGAGAAAAGGCATGGGGAAGGCTATAATGAAGGAAAGAAAGCGCTTTTGGGGAATGGGCTTGTAAAGAAAGCGAGGAACCGTTATGACGGCAGAAGTAGGGATATTGAACGCGAACGGAGTGGTGCTTGCAGCTGATTCCGCTCTGACGATGGGGAACAGCGAACAAATGAAAATATTCAATTCCGGAAATAAGATTTTTTCGCTGGGGCCGAGCCATTCGGTGGCCATCATGATGTTCGGGAATGTACAATTCATGGGGATTCCATGGGAGATTATCGTTACAGGGTTCCATCAGAAAATAGGGGCCAGACCGTTGGATACGGTCTCGGATTACTGCACCGAATTCTTCAATTATCTTGAGAGTGTGGATGAAATCTACTCCTCAATCTACACCGAAGTGCTCATCATCGGCTATGCGGAGAATGTCTGCAATATTTTGGAAAATACGACTTATATACCGTCTCCCGGTGCTTTCACTCTGGCGGATTACCAAAAAGCTGTCGAGGAAAAAATTCCCGCTTTGCTGAAAGAAAGCGAAAAGATGAAGAGCATCACCAAAAAGGCGCCGATCAAAGTTTTCACCGATCGTTACGGGGAGAAGCTGGATGAGGTTTTTAAGGAGCTATTCGATACGGTGTTCTTGGGCTTAAACCTCTACGATAAATTCAAGGCGGATCTATACAAGATTGTCAGGAATTACGTATACAGCGACAGTTACTATCCCGACACCTACTCCGGCCTGGTTATCGCTGGCTTCGGCTTCGATGAGCTGTTCCCCAGCATCTACCAGTACGACATATCCGGCGTCGTCGACAGGGTGATCAAAAAACGGCTGACTGTGCGCCAAATCGTAATGAATGATTTTGCCGAAGACAGATGTTCCTCGGCCATTGTCCCATTTGCGCAGCAGGATATGGTCCATACTGTCATAAACGGCATAGCGCCGGATCTGGAGGCCGACCTCGGGGAACTGCTCCGCGCCACACTGGAAAAATTTGTTTCGGAACTGACCGAGAAAAAGTTGCTGAAGGAAAGTGATGCCCCGGAAATCAACAAAGTGAAGGCAACGCTGGTCGAATCGGGCCTGAATGCCTTCGAAAACATGAAGCAAGAGAGGCATTTGACCCCCGTACTGATGACGATTGATTCGATGCCGAAAGAGGAACTCGCTTTGATAGCTGAAACTTTGGTCAACATCACCTCCTTCAAAGGGAAAATTTCCTTTTCGATGGAAACGGTCGGCGGACCGATCGATGTGCTCCTGATCACGAAAAGCGACGGTCCTGTCTGGGTCAAGCGGAAGAACTACTTCAATCCCGATATCAATCGCCTGCGCTGATGGGACAGAAAATTTCGCCCGAATTTTCCAGATTTGGTGTAAAATGAATGAAATGAGTTTTATGAAGGGTGTTATTATGTATTTGAATATTCAGGAAACGGCCGACTATCTGGAAGTTCCGGTCAGCGAAATCCATCGTTTGATCCGCGAGCGCCAAATCCGCACGATCAGAGTGGATGATGACATATTGCTGAACCGCGATCAGTTCAATTTTTTCATTGAACAAAGGGAAAAGTACAAACACGAATTGGAGGCCTATATGAACACGCCTCTGCCGGAAGATCCTGACATTAAGGATGAGGATTAAAAAAACAGCGCTCTCTTATGATGAGAGACCGCTGTTTTTGTCGTTTTGGAAGGTAATGATTTGCGCTGTTTACCTGTTTTGTTTGCGTCTGTATTCAGACCGCGAGAGGCCGTTTGCTTCCGCGTTTTCGACGGCTGGCTGTTCCGGTGTGAAGACAGGTTTCGTTTGTTTGGTCGACTTTACAGAAGAGCGCTTCTTGCTTTTGAATTTGCCCGATTTGAACAGATCCAACGCCAAGAAGACTGCTGCTGCGATGAAGAGACTGGACGAGAGGGCGCCCATCCAACCGGAAACACCCAACAGGTCATCCAGTGTTGTCCGGAGATGGATATATCTTAATAATGCCCCCAAACCCGCGCACAGGATTGCCCGTTTGGTATTTCCGCTGGCCACTTTCAAGCGTTTGTTGCCCTCCATAAGAATGCTGAAGACGGAAATTCCATAGCTGGCAAGTGAGGCGTACTGAAGCAGGTTGTTCTGCCCGGTTATGTTCGCCAAAAAATCGCCGGCCACCGTTTGCCTGTCCAGGAAAAGGAAAACGGTGCCGAACAGGGCACCGAGCACACCGTTTCTGAAATGTGTGCCTTGCTTCTTCAGCAGCTTATTCAAGTTGGCCGAAAAGGACAGAAATGCCAGGGCGTAGCAACCGATAGCCACGTAGAGCGTCAAATCGGAAATGCCTGTTCTGCCAGCTATCAGTTGATCGGTGGCTGTTCGGGTGTGGAGATAGAGGAACCCGGTCCCCATGATCAAGCCGGATACGCCGCTGCGGAATCGGGCATTCGATTCGCGTTTCTGCTTGCTTTTTCCAAGCAGGACCTGCAACGTTGCGATACTGAAAAATCCCAATGAAATGTATAGGCCGAGATCCGGAATGCCGATGATGCTGCCGATAGCAGTAGCCTGATGCAGGTAGCCGAAAAGCATGCCGAGAATCACTGATGTGAACGGAAATCTGGATTCCTTGCCGTTGCGTTTTTTCATGATATGGATAAACGTCAGGATAAGAAGAAAAACGATGATGATCGGGTAGGTCATACCAAAGCCCCCTTGTATGTCAATTTGCTCTGAACAACAGAAGCACCAAAACTGTTTCCGCTGTTCAGGAACATTCAAGGGACATCATAACACAGATTTATGATGCATTTGTTTCGGAATGACGATTATTTTGTTAAGAAAGTATGACCTGGGCCACCATATGACAAAAAACCTGAGCCGAAGCAACCAACAGTGAGGGTGCTATGTCAGGATGCACCAAAAAAGCATACCGCTAAATGAGCGGTATGCTTCGTAATTTGAAGGATGAATCAGAAATTTGGCGGCGAATCTTCCGTCTCATCAGGCAACGCATCATCCCAGCTTGTATCGATTGCATATTCTGATCCAAAGTCTTCATATTCCGTGTCGAAAATATCCGAGTCGCCCAACTGGGATAATGCAAAGTTGATCAAACGGATCAACTCTTTTGTGTCCGTCAGTTTCAATTTATCCCGATTCTGCAGAATCGTGGTGCGGTCCTCCATTTCATCAGGACTGGCATTTTCCGCGGCTACGCAAATCGGATAGCTACAATCTTCTCGCGGCACAACCATCTCCGTGAGGTGGATATCCACTTCAATGACGGCATCCGTGAAATAGATGTAGGTCGCCGCATCATCGATATCTGTGAAAAATTTTTGCAGCGTTTGGTCTTCATTTTCCGCGCTGTCGTCTTCATCGTAATAGTCGTAGTCATTTTCTTCGATTTCATCCACATCTTCACGTTCCTCATCGGAATATTCCCTGAGGTCGCTCTCGTCCGTATAATCTTCCAAGGTGTCCAATGGTGTCTCCTCGATGATGATGGGAAGGAGGTCTGTCCCCCCGGAGCGCGTAATTTCAAAACGGTGTTCGAAAAAACCGCTCCAACTGAATGCTGCTTGGATGATGCTGTTGAAGTCGTAGAAAGTCTCATCGCTGTTCACCTGGATATCCCGCCATATAGGCACGCCGATGTCTCGGACAGCAATCCTGAATTCATAAATCATCTTGACCACCCCTGTTCTCTGCTTTACTCAAGTATAACGCTTTATTGAGGGTACGAGCAAAGAATAACGCATAGACTATGAATCGAAAGTCCAAAGGTCGAGTAATCAATATTCCATCATTAGAAATCTATGGTACACTGATATTGTCGTTTGAATCAGCCTTGATTTAATCAAATAACTAAATCATCATTAATTTTACTTTCAGAAACGGAGAGGATCAGTTGGAGAATTTTTCCATTGCAGTGAATGCAGTAATGCCTTTATTGTTGTATATGTTGATCGGGCAGGGGTTATTGTGGGCCAAACTTTTGGATGGCACGACTTATCAAAAATTGAATAATGCCATTTTTCGGTTCTTTTTGCCGATCAATCTCCTTATGAACGTTTACGAAGCGGATGTCAGAAGCACCTTCAGAGTGGATGTGCTCTTTTTCGCTGTCGGACTTACTTTAAGTTTCTTCTTGCTTTTTGCTTTATTCATTCCGCGTATCGAAAAGGACAATGCCAAACGCGGGGTGATGCTGCAAGGGACATTCCGTTCCAATTTTGTCCTGTTCGGCTTGCCGATTGCCACTTCATTGTTGTCGGAAAGCCAATTGGGGATGACATCGATACTGATTGCAGTGATCGTTCCTTTGAATAATGTCCTGTCCGTCGTGGCGCTTTCCATCTATTCGGATCATAAAATCCAACCTGGTCGCATCCTCTTGGATATCCTGAAGAATCCGATGTTCATCGGTACGATGGTAGGGATCCTGATCGGCCTTTCCGGATTGAAATTCCCTCTATTCCTCGACGATACGCTGAGGGGCATCAAAGGGCTGGTCACACCGTTAGCACTGATTGTCATGGGCGGTACTTTCCGCTTTGATGCCTTGAATAATGCGCGGATCCAACTGGCAATGACTGTATTCTTCAAATTAGTTTTGATCCCGATAATCGGCCTGACGCTGGCTGTCCTCTACGGATTGACGGGAGAAAATTTGGTGCCGATGATGACGATGCTGGGCGGTCCAACAGCCGTATCCAGCTACACGATGGCCCAACAGATGGGCGGGGACCCGGATTTGGCAAGCCAAATCGTCGTTTTCACTACCATCTTGTCAATGTTCAGTTTGGTTGTGTTCATAACGGTCCTCAAATCATTATTTTTGATTTGAATCCTATATACGGAAACAAGAATCTGCCGCTGAAGCAGATTCTTGTTTCCTTTTTTGTCTGTTCGCGTTCGCCTAAGCCCCTGTGAAAGCTTATAATGGGTGTAGAAGGACCACAACCATCTTATGACAGGGGACGATAAAGATGATCATCATCGGGATTACCGGAGGATCGGGAGCCGGCAAAACAACCGTAGCAAAAACAATCGCGAAAAGACTGGGCAAGGGCAATGTCGTCTATGTATCGCAGGATTGGTACTACAAAGATCAAACGCATCTGAGCGCAATTGAACGCGAAAACCTGAATCTCGATCACCCAAATGCCTTCGATAACGAACTGTTGATAGCTGATTTGGCAAAACTCCGTTCCGGACAAGACATCGAGGCGCCAATCTACGATTTCGGTCTGCAGGCGCGTTCGAAAAAGACGACCCCGATCGAGTCGAAGCCGGTCGTCATCCTGGAAGGGATCCTGATTTTGGCCATACCCAAATTGGTTTCCATGATCGACATCAAAATATTTGTCGATGCGGAACCGGATATCCGCCTGATCAGAAGAATCGAGAGGGATATCCGCGAAAGAAACAGCACGTATGAGAGTACGATCGCCCGCTATCTGACGACCGTCAAACCGATGCACGATGCCTTCATCGAGCCGTCCAAAATCCAAGCCGACATCATCGTACCGCGCGGGGGCCAGAACGACATCGCCACCGATATGCTCGGGGACTTGGTTGAGCACTACAGCCATCACCATGTTTAAAAAGTTGTATGTTTCAAGCAAATAAATTCAAAAAAATATTACATGAAAAAAGCATTAGAAATAGACAAGAAAACGGAAATAGTATATAGTGTTCCTATGCAGTAATACTACTGTCAAAAAAGCAGAACACGCATTGAAATGAGAGGATCTATTCAGTGGATAACACAGAATTGTTGACGCGATTTAACCTGACCAGGCACGAAGCGACCATCTACCTGACCTTGCTTTCGGACGGGGACCTGAATGGCTATGAAGTATCGAAGATAACCGGTATTTCACGTTCGAACGCCTATGCATCATTGGCCTCGTTGGTTGAAAAAGGAGCGGCCTTCATCATCGAAGGGGAGACGACCCGTTATACCCCGGTACCTGTAGAGGAATTCTGCGGGAACAAAATTCGATCCCTACAGGAATCCAAGCAGGAATTGATCAAGAATATCCCCCAAAGAAGAGAAGATGCGGAGGGGTATATAACCATCACAGGCGAACACCGCATAATGGACAAAATGCGCAATATGATTTCAGAATCGAAGTCTCGCGTCTACTTGTCCGTGTCCGGGAATATCCTGCCGGAACTTTTGACGGAAATGCAAGCAGCACATCAGCGCGGCATTAAAATGGTCGTCATAACCGATACGCCTTTCCCTCAGGAAGGCATGACTGTTCATGTTTTGGAGAAGCCGAAGAAGCAAGTACGAATCATCGTGGATTCCACGACCGTTCTGACTGGTGATATCGATGAGGGAGAGTTTTCCACTTGTCTGTATTCCGGGAAGAAAAATGTAGTTGATTTATTGAAAGAATCGTTGCAGAACGAAATCAAAGTAGTCGAAATGATGAGAGGATTTGAAGCGAAATGACAAAAAAAGTATTTGTTGAAAAAGAGCAATTGGAAGAAATCGTACAACAGTATCCGACTCCCTTCCATTTATATGATGAAAAAGGTATCCGTGAGAATGCGCGCAAATTGAATGCGGCTTTCTCCTGGAACAAAGGCTTCAAAGAATACTTTGCTGTGAAGGCAACACCGACACCGGCCATTCTGCAGATTCTGAAGGAAGAAGGCTGCGGCGTGGACTGTTCGACCTACACAGAGTTGATGATGGCCGATGCGCTCGGATTCAAAGGCGATGAAATCATGTTCTCTTCGAACGTGACACCTAAGGAAGACTTCCAATTCGCCCGCAAACTGAATGCGACCATCAATTTGGATGACATTACCCACATCGATTTCCTGGAAGAAGCAGCCGGATTGCCGGAAACGGTCAGCTGCCGATTCAATCCAGGCGGCGAGTTCACGATCAACAATGAAATCATGGACAAACCCGAAGACGCAAAATACGGCTTCACACGTCCACAATTGACTGAAGGTTTCAAAAAGTTGATGGCAAAAGGCGTGAAACACTTCGGCCTGCATTCGTTCCTAGCCAGCAATAACGTTGCGGATGAGTACTATCCGATCCTTGCGGGCATCCTGTTCCAGACTGCCGTCGAACTGAAGGAGGAAACAGGCGCAGATATCACTTTCATCAACCTTTCAGGCGGAATCGGCATCCCTTACCTGCCGGAACAAAAAGCTGCGGATGTAGCGAAAATCGGCGAAGGTGTCCGCAAGGCGTTCGAAGAAATATTGGTTCCTGCCGGCTTGGGTGATGTTGCGATCTATACGGAGCTAGGCAGATACATGCTTGGGCCATACGGTTGCTTGGTGGCAACGGCCATCCACGAAAAGCGCATCTACAAAGATTACATCGGTCTGGATGCCAGCGCAGTCAATTTGTTGCGTCCGGCAATGTACGGTGCTTATCACCACATCACTGTGATGGGTAAAGAAGATCAGCCAGCGGATCACCTGTATGATGTGACCGGCGGATTATGCGAAAATAACGACAAATTCGCCATCAACCGCATGCTGCCTAAAATCGACATCGGCGACTTGGTCGTGATCCATGACACAGGAGCGCACGGCTTCTCGATGGGTTACAACTACAACGGAAAATTGCGTTCGGCTGAAATCCTGTTGAAGGAAGACGGCGGCACGGAAATGATCCGTCGCCCGGAAAAACCAGCGGATTACTTCGCAACTTTCGACTTTACGGGCCTTTTCAAAGACGTGAAATAAACGGAATCAAATAAGAGGGGCCAACGAGCACATAAACTGTTCGATGGCCCCTCTTTTTTTGTTTCGCTTCAAGAAATTGATCTGACTGCATGATATAATGTTCCCTGGACGAACAAGCGAGGAGTGAAAGATATGTTCCAAAAAGAAACAATCAAGGAAAGTGTTTCGGCGCTTCAGTTGAAGTCAGGTGACTATTGCGTCATCACCGGGACGGCACTGGTTATGCATGGGATAAAAGAGGAAACAAAGGATATCGACATCAGCTGCACCAGGGAAGCGTTCCGAGCTTTAGTTGCTCAGGGATACCCGATCAAACAAGGCGCTTTCGCCCGCAAGGTGATCTACAGCGATGATGTGGAAATTTTCGAGGATTGGCATAGAGGGGATATCACGATGATCGAGGGGGTTCCGGTCGCGAGCCTGGAATCAGTCATCGTTATGAAGAAGCAGCTGGGCCGGGAAAAAGATTTGATGGACATTGCCAAAATTGAAGCACATCTGGCCAAACGATAAAACCAGCAAAAAAAGCTGAAGAAATGCCATTATAGAGGCGTTTCTTCAGCTTTTTGGATTATCTGATTCAAACCAACAGTAGTTGCAGCCAAGAGGGGGCGAAATAGGCTCCGCCCATTGCAATGAGAAAGAGAACTTTCCAAATGACGCTAGGGATATACGTCTTTGTCGCCAAGGCCGATCCGTCCCAATGACTGTCATTTTTCAAAAGCAAAACAATGAAAAATTGATGGGCCAAACCAAGCATATACCAGACGACGAAACCGATTGTGATGACGTCCACTGACTGATAAATCCTCATCAGAACGCTGGAGTCGTTCCGGTAAATCAGAATCGAACTACCCATCGCAATCAGAATGATCAGGTTCTGCCAAAAGCTCTTTTCCCGCGCTAATAAATTGGTAAGCAAATAGACGCCCAAGAAAAGCGGAATGATCCAAAGCAGCAGTCCCTGTAAATAGAGATAGGACATTACCACAAAGAACAACGCCTGTGATACATAACCGCCGAGCAGGCTAAAGAACATACCCAACCCGCTGCGGTTTCCGATTTCGGCCAAACCGAGGATGCCGCCGCTTTTGACGATTGAGGGAAGGACATTGAATTTTATCGACTGGATGCTTCCGCCCCATAAGCGCGCCGTAAGAGCATGGCCGCACTCATGGATGATGACGTTGGGAAGATCCAGATAAATGCCGAACGTATACGCCAGCATGCCGCGGCTGGAAAAGGTGAAATAGGCCACCGCAAAAAAGAAAGCAATCAAAACCGGAAGGTCCATCATACGGGTATCCTCCTTTCAATAAATGCATCAGTACTCATTCAAGAGGATAACATGCAAATTTAATTTTTTTGTGAAGACGATAGGGAATTATCATGATTGATTCCAATTGAATCCCTAGATAGCAAGAAGCCTTCCTTTCGACGGATACAGAAAGGAAGGCTTCTTCATTATGTTGCTAGCGATGCTTCGGTTATTCGGTTTCAGTCGTAGTGCTGTCGTTGCCGCCGAAAAGGTTCGTGAAGAATTGGACGATGGATTCCCAGATTCCCATGCTGTCTTCCTTCAGTTGTTCCTGATCAACATTGCTCCAGGCAGTTTTTGCCTGCTCGAACAATTCTCCGCCGGTTGCCTGCAGTTCCTCACCGAAAGCGGCAATCTGTTCTTTCTGCGCTGCAGTAAGATTGATGTCGCCGAAATTGATCATGAGGTTCTGGATGTTCGTGATGTTGTCCGAAGACAGGATGGTGTCAAGGTTGTAGTTCTTCAGCACGTCCTCGACGATTTGACGGATGTCGTCAGCGCTGATGTTACCGTTGTTCGCATCCTTGGCTTCTTGGATGTCCTGTTTCATTTCCACGATCGCAGCGTTCATCAATTCATCCGAATAGCCGCTGTCGGCTTGGTTTTCCTCGGTTACTGCAGAAGTGACAGCCAGTTCTTCCTGGGCGACTTCCACGGCCGCTGCATCCAGTGTGTTTCCTGAATCAGCAAAAGCTTTGTAGACACCGGCCAATGCGCCGGATCCGTCAACCTTGACAGCAGACGCTACCTTGATGTCCACATCCACTGCTCCGGCTGTGATGGCAGCATTTTTATACTGCGCTTCCGTGATGGCAGTGATGGTTTCAGGAGTCAGGATTTCCACCGAAACAGCACCATCGCTGTCGGCAGGCGTGATGTACGTGCTCGAATAGACTTGGCTATAAGGATAATCATCCTGAAGCAAGCCGTTCAATTCATTGACGGCCACGACCAGCTCGTTCGTTCCCTCGGCTACTCCCAGCGTTTCTCTGGTTTCCTCCAGTTGGGCGGCGTTCAGACTCTCGCCGTAAGTGAATATCGGTTCGATTGCGACTTTATCGGCAAACGCTGCCGGAGCGGTAATTCCCAATAAGGTCAACGAAGCCAGACCTACTGTCATCATTTTTTTCAGTTTCATGGTTTAACCTTCTTTCTTTCGTAGCATGCTTGTATTGTATCAAAGATAAACAACGAAATGTATTATCATTTCTTTAAATAATTATGAAGCTTCTGCGACGCAAAGTCAAAGTATTCCCCAAAAGAGCCTGTCGTGTCGTTTCGCGCATAGTTGGCCATAACCATGCGCGAAATCGTCTCAAAAGTCGTTTCTGCAGCCTGTCAAAAGTTGGGAATGAGACACCAAAAGGGGGAACACATGTATAATTGTGTTCCTCATAAAACGTTGATTTATCAATGCCAAAATGGTATGCTTTTTTTATCGAAATCAACCGAAAAACCCCGGATATCGGAGGGCATAAAATAAAGGAAACAAGAGGATATTTCAGTGAATACCACCCATGCAATCAAAGACATCAGCCAAATTCAAACATTGATGGACGTTTATCCGCCATATTCGAAAAATCGCCTGCTGCTGGAGTATGCTATCCGGACAGGTCTGCGCATCAGCGACATCCTGAACGTGAAGGTGGGGCAAGTGCTAGGAAAAGAGTCGTATCAGATCGTCGAGATGAAAACGGGCAAGAAGAAAGAGTTGGCCATCCATGACCGCTTGAAGCAATCCATTTCGGATTATGTTAAAAGGGAAGGGCTGGATGCGACAGATTATTTGTTCTATTCCAACGCCGACAAGAACAGCCATATCAAGCGTACGCAAGCACACCGCATCATCGCGCATGCCGGGGATATGATCGGCATCACCTTGAGCGCCCATTCGCTGCGGAAGAGCTTCGGCTATCATTCCTATAAGCAGGGCGTCGATATTTCCCTGCTCCAAACAATCTTTCAGCACTCTTCGCAAGCGGTCACGCTCCGTTATATCGACATCACCCAGGAGAACATCAACAACGTATACAAACGGGTCGATTTCGGATTTTAACACCCATAAAAAAATAACGTGTTTTGAGAGAGTTTCGTGATGGTGGGTACACATTCCCGATTGAAATCGCCTCAAAATGCGTTTCCGCAAAAACAGCAAAAAGTGCACCTTGCCATCCAAAGTCGGCAGGGTGCACTTTTTTAATTTGATGGTGATTTATAATCCCATATCTTTTTTCATTTTCTCAAGCTCATCTTCGACAGATGCCGAGCCTTGACTTGCGTATTTTTCTTCCAGCGCCTTCGCTTCGTCGATCGGCGTCATGTTTAACTCGGACATCGCATTCGCTTCATCCAACATTTTGTCGGCTTTTTCTTCCATGCGTTCGAAGGAGCTCATAGCACCTTTCGTACTCGCGATGGAATCCGTCGCCTTGTTCAGGGTTTCCTGGGTTTTGGCGACCGCCATTTTGGATTTGATCATTTCGCGGCGGGATTTGAGCGTTTCGATGTCGGTTGCCAATTTATCATGCATCTGGCGCATCTTGACGGCATTTTCATGAGCCGAGGCGTATGAAGTAGCCAATCCTGCACCGACATTTTCCAATTCCTGCTTTTTGGTCAGGAAAATGCGGGCATCGTTCTCATTGCCGGCTTCCAAGGCTTTTTTGGCATAATCGGTGTATTTGATGACTTCCGCCTGGTTTTCATCGACTAAACGCTTGGTCCGGGTCTCTTCCGCCATGACGCCGGCTGTGCTTCTTTTGACTTCAGCCAAATCTTCCATCATATCTCGCAGGTATTGGTCGATCATTTTTGCCGGATTTTCCATTTTGTCGATCAAAGCATTGATGTTCGCACTGATGATATCCGAGAATCTCTCCAGTATTGCCATTTCTGTTTCCTCCTTATGGGTTCGTGTCTTCCTTGGTTGCGTCTTCTGCCTGCGGGGTAGGGCTGGTATCGACTTGCTGCGGGACATCGGCATCATATTTTTTCGTAAGCTCCTCCGCCTCGGTATTACCGAACGTATCCAACGGCGTCTTCAGAATGTCTTCGGTTTGTTGCGCTTCCAGGTTCTTTTGTTTTTTTGCATGCCGCCACCAGAAGAACAGCAGGGCGAGCAGGATAATGACGCCGAACACGATCAGAACAGCGATCCACGGGGAACGCGTCACTTCCATGATGCGATCTGCTGAATCCTGGAAAGCATCGCTGAAAAACTCTTCGTCCGTTCTGTTGTCATCATAGTAATAGGAATCGATGTAATCAAGCAGGACATCACCGGCCTCTGTATCGATTACAGTGGCCGCCTGGGTACCGACTACATAATAATCCATGTACATGCTGGACTGATATTCGAAAAATACCAACAGCAGATGGGCCTCGTCCGCAAATAGTTCGTCATATTTTTCGTTCGCGAAGCTTTCCAAATCCTCCATCGAGGGATTCGTCGAACCGTTGATGTCATCCGTCAAGTAAAGATAGGGTTGCACGCCGGTTTTCTCGTAGAAATGCTTCATCCCCGAGGTCAATTCAGAACGGTTTCCGATCCAACCAATCGTGTCTGTGTAATAATCCGTTTCCGTGACCGAACCATCCGGAAGGGGCTCCCGTTCCGCTGTAGAAAGGGTTACTTCGTTGTTCCCGCCCGAACCGGAAAGAGAAGATCCCGTATTGAAGGAGAAAATCAAACCGAAAACAATAGCCAAAATAATCACGACCAACGCGATCGTACCGCAGCCTAAACCGCAGCCCGGAGCACCTCTAGGGCTACCACCAGAATAATTGGGACCGCCGGAAGATGGGCCTCTGATAATGGGGCCACTCCGGAAAATAGGACCGCTTGAACCGGAAGAACGGGGGATATTAAACCCGCCGCCTCCAAAAGATCCACTACTTCCTTTGCTACCGCCACCACGACCGCTTTTGCTGCTGCCGAAGGATCCGCCTCCAAAAGAACTGCCGCGACCACCGCTGCTGCGGCCTCCGCCACCACGGCTGCCGCCGAAAGAACCACCACCTCCCCGTGATCCGCCACCGCCTCCTCTTGCCATACATACACCTCCTTGAGAACTTGTTTTCCTCATCAAAGTCAATCTATCACAGTGCGTAAGCGCTGTCAATTTAAAGCCATTGGATAAATATGACAACACTTATAGCCCTAAGAAAATCGCATGTCAGATTTTCTGACGATTAATGTAACAATGTCATCGACAAAATCAGAAAGAACCGGTAAGATATTCTTACATGGAGTAAACAAATTGTGTTAATTGAACGCTAACTGCATCAAAAACAAACTGTTGCGGGAAAATGCGGAAGGGGTGGGCCAAGTGAAGTTGACCGAAGGAACAGAAATAGAAGATTTTTTATTTTTGACGAAGAATGGGAATTGTGAAAGTTTCCGATCTCAGCTGAAACGCGATTTCACTGCGGTGATTTTCCTGAGACATCTGGGGTGCGGCTTGAGTCAGCTGGATATGCTGAAATACCGCGATGCCTATCAATTCCTCAAAGACCAGGGGATCGAAATCATGATGGTGATACAAGGGACGGAAGCTGCTGTTGCCGAAAGAACGACGAAAATGAAAATTCCATTTACCGTCATAGCGGATCCAGAGCAATCCTTGTATGAACACTTTGATATCCCTTCATCTGACTCCATGCGCGATCTTGTTTACGGTGTTTCCGAAGAAAAACTGCTGGAATTTGAATACTACGGGATCGAATGTCAACGTTTTGAGGGGAATGAACTGCAACTGCAAGCGACAATCGTCGTCGACAGAAAAGGGCAAGTTGTTTTGAGCCATTACTCAGCAAACATAAGCGATGTGCCATCTCCATCAGAATTGTACCAAATGCTGCAGGCTGTGCCTGTAAGAAGCTGAAAATAGAAAAAAGTAGCGAATGCGACCATTTTCCTTGAGAAGGAAAGGGCACATCCGCTTTTTTGTTGTCTATCCTCCAAACGCTATCATTCGTCCAATCAGCTCCCAAGGTGGTAATATATAGGTGTAAACGACACTGGTAGCCAGTCTGGAGCGAGGAGTGAATGGTACGATGAAAAACGTAACAGTCAACAGATTGAAATTGGAGCAGTTTCTGCTGATTCTGAAAGAAAGGGTGGCTCCGGAATACAAGAGTCAGACGGAACAAGATCTCCTCACCTTCATGGAAGAAATCGTAACCGAACAAAGAAAAAACGTGAATTATGATGATTTGATCAGGAAGGTTCAGTCCTGTTCAGGTTGTAATCGTGCTTATCTGGAAGCTGGGCTCGACATCCGTATGAATAAATTTCCCCATGGCTCTTTAGCCGAACTGGTCGTCAACAGCGTGGATACGGATGATTATCTCACATTGCTGGAAATCGAAAATCCTGTTGCATCAGATTTGGAATTTCTTGAGGAAGTCAAAGAAAAGCTTTTTGCGTATTTCGACTGATGATTATAATGTCTGATCAGGCTTATCTGTGATTCGGGCAGGATTTTATCCAGCTCATTCAGCTCAGATAAGCCGATTTTTATTTCAGTACAATACGAGGCCTGTTTATATGAAAAATTTCGTTAGTCGCGTCAAATGACCCAACTACCAATGCAAACCTTCCTGTACCTTAAGATTCCTTCAATCGCAGCTCAATAACTTTAATCAGCTGACCGTTCAACGACAATCATCTGCTGCGGCCTGATTATGTTCATGTCAATCTAATCCATAAATGCTTGTAATGGCCGGCAATCCAACTAATTATTTTGTTGGATTGCCGGCTTTTATGGTTTGATTGGCCCTGAAGCAACGAATCCAACGGATGAACATGAAAAATAATGCCTTTGTTGCCAATAATTGTCAGTAGATAACCTGAGGCGATTTTGGACCTGCAAAAACCTGAAAAACGGGGGATTAAGGCCGCATCAAATCGGATCTGCAAAAATTCTATATTCTAGTTTACATAATATATATTATACAAAGTTAAATGTAAAAGTGATAAGAACAAGCAATAATCAAATTCATCCTGACCGCACCGCATAAAAATAGCAAAATTGCGAAATAATCAGAATTATCGCAATTTTGCTATATTATGTTATTTATTCGTCATTTTAACTTATTCCGCGCCAACTTCATTATGCATCGAATCGATCGCTGCATACAAGATTTCTTCAGCGATCAAATCTTTTGACCGCACCGAAATTTGGATCGGTTCTTTATCCGCTTGGTAAATGATTACTTCGTTTGTATCTTTGTTGAATCCTGCATATTCTTTTGAAACGTCATTCGCTACGATCATGTCCGCATTTTTGCGTTTCAGCTTGTCCAGCGCATAATGTTCGACTTCATGCGTTTCAGCCGCAAAACCGATCAAAAATTGACCTGTTTTTCTTTTCCCGAGTTCAGCCAGGATATCCATCGTTTTCTCCAAAACCAACGTCAAATCCTCGTTCGTTTTCTTGATTTTTACTGACGCTTGCGCTTTGGGCCTGTAATCTGATACAGCCGCTGCCATGATGACCATATCGAGATTGTGAAATTTATCTAAAACTGCCGTTGCCATTTCTTCGGACGATTGGACGGATATTAGTTCGACCCCATAAGGAATCGGCAACAGATTTGTTGCGGTTACCAAAGTCACTTCAGCGCCTAAGTCACGAGCAGCTTTCGCCAAACTGTAGCCCATTTTGCCGGAAGAATCATTGGTGATGAATCTGACCGGATCTATGCGCTCTTTCGTTCCGCCTGCCGTGATGAGCACCTTTTTGCCTTTCAAAGGCAGTTCTTTGGCATTATTCAGAACGACCAACTGCGCTGCCTCAACAATTTTATCCGGTTCAGGCATGCGCCCTTTGCCTTCGTAGCCTTCAGCCAAAAAGCCTGTGTCAGGTTCCATGATTTCATAGCCGTAACTTTTCAGAGCTTCCATATTCCGTACTGTAGCCGGATTCTCCAGCATATGCTGGTTCATGGCAGGCACAATCAGCCGTGGAGCCGTCGTCGCCAATAGCGCAGTCGACACAAAATCATCGGCAATGCCATTCGCCATCTTGGCGATGATGTTTGCTGTTGCAGGCGCAACGACGGCAAGCTCAGTCCAGTCGGCCAAATGAATATGGCTGACGAACTGTGCATCTTTTTCATCGAAGGTGTCTGTGTAGACGTCGTGCTTGCTCAATACCTGGAATGTCAACGGCGTGACGAATTCCTGGGCTGAAGCGGTCATCGCGACTTTAACTTCCGCGCCAGCTTTGATGAATTTTCTGACGAGATCGGCTGCTTTATAGACTGCGATGCCGCCCGTTACATAGATGGTTACTTTCTTGTTTGTTAACAAATTATACGCCCCGCTTACATTCGACTATTTTGCTTACTTTTTGCCCTCATGACTAGCGATGAAGGCTCTTGCCCGGCTGATGAATTCTTTCAACACTTTGATCCGGGCATATTCTTTTTGGGTCCCTGCGACTATGATCCACGGAGCATCTTTCGTGTCCGTTCTGACGACCATTTCGTTCATTGCTTCTTCGTATTGCTCAAATTTTTCGTGGTTTCGCCAATCTTCGTCGGTCAGTTTGTAATTCTTCTCCGGATCGTTTTCCCGGTCTTTGAAGCGTTGTTTTTGCTCTTCTTTGTCTATCACAATCAGGAATTTAATGATCAACAAGCCATCGTGAACCAAGTTGTGTTCCAGTTCGTTGATTTCTTCATAGGCAGCGGCCCAGCGGTGCTCTGGCGCGAAGCCTTCAACCCGTTCCACCAATACGCGGCCGTACCAGCTTCTGTCATAGATGGTCATTTTTCCTTTTACCGGGAAAGTCTGATAGAAACGCCAAAGATAGTTATAGCGGCTCTCGTTTTCCGTAGGCGCCGCTGTCGTGGCGACATCATAGCTGCGGGGATCGATCAGCCTTGTCAATCGGCTGATTGCACCGCCCTTGCCTGCTGCATCTGTCCCTTCGAATACAAGGACACACGGAATCTTTTTCAGCCACATTTCGTAGACCAATTCCCCCGCTTCTTCCTGCAGTTTCTCCAGCTGTGCTTCATACTCTTCTTCAGTTATGGTAGCTTTCAAATCGACTTTGGCCAGTGGCTTTTCCTTCAGGCCGGAACGGATCGGCACCGGTGGTTTCTTTTCAGTTTGCTCGAGGTGGCTCTTCAAAGTGCTGCTGGCGATACTTATCGCTTCTCTGGAAGCATCTTTCAAATCCTCCGAAGAAATCACGTGCCACGGAGATGAATCGAAATTTGTCATTGCCAATATTTTGTCGAAGTGTTTCAAATATTTAGTGTACTTTTTGAGTTGTTTTTCATCGTCTTTCGTGATGAGGAACTCTCTGTACGGATCGTTTTTCAGTTTCTCAATCCGTTTTTCCATCGTGTTTTGCGAGTGGTGAAGAAATAATTTCAGGACAATTGTATTGTCGGCAACCAGCATCCGCTCCAGAAAACTGATATAGCCAAGGTGATGTTCCAGTCGTTCATCCTTCACTTTCAGATCGTTCATGAGTTCAGAATAGAAACTCCGATCAAAAAAAGCGATCCGGCCTTTACCGGGCAAATCCCGTGCGAAGCGCCACAAAAAGGGACGCTCTGCGTAATCGTCCAAGGCATCATCGAAGACACTTACTTCGAAATAACGCGGGTCCAATTCCCTCGTCAGATCCTTCAAAATATGCCCTTTGCCTGAGGATTCCCAGCCATCGACGATTATCAGCATGGATGAAGCGCTGTTGACCAGTTTTCTTTGCAAAGCGGCCAATTCACTGCCGAGTTCGGATCTTTTTGTGCCGGATAATGTCGTGTCTTTTTTGTCAAAATCGAAATCTTTTAACATACGCTACGCCACCTTTTCTGCTTTTCACTATTTTATCACAAAACAGACTGTTGCAAAGTGATACGGATTAGCTGTTAATTGAAGCAGCCGATTTGAAGCTGTTATTCCGCGTACGGGACAACTTCCAGAGTGACGTGATTGTAGTCGCCGATGATTTTTGAAACAGGACAGCGTTTGTGGGCGGATTGCGCAAGTTTCTCGACGTCCGCCAACTCCATACCTTCAACTGAAATGAATGCCTTCAGATCGAAATAAAAGCCTTTTCCGTCTTCTTCCCTGCAGAAATCAACATGGACTTCCGCTTTGCTTCTCGCCTCGGCTTTCCTCGCTTTAAGCAAAGCCTCAATTGTAGCATTCAAGCAAGTCGCCCATGACAAGCCAAATAACTGTTCAGGATTGAAGCCGGCTAAATCCTTCAGTGGATCTGAAGTTTGCAAGGATTCCCCATCCGAAACAGATACGGTCCCGTTCAATCCCTCATCATTGATGATTTCCGTATGATATAAAGATTTTGTCATTTTAATTAATCCCCTTTCTTACCGCAGTAATTGTAGTTTCTTTCCTCTATCTTAACATGATTTACAACATTTGGCTGAAAAAAACAGCACCGGATATCCCCTGAAGGGAAATCTGGTGCTGTCGGATGTTGCACGATTAAGCTGTGATCAACTGTTCAAGCAGATCAGGTCTGAAGCCGAAAAATGGCTCCACGCCATCAAAGACGACTACAGGCAAAGATTGGAAACCCAACTCTTTGACTTCCGCCAGGGCCACTTCGGATTCCTGGATATCTTTGATTTCATAACGGATGCTGTTATCATCCAAAAATTTCTTTGTAAAATTGCACTGCATGCAATTCGGTTTCGTGTATACTGTGACATTCTTGTTCGACATGATGGTTCCCTCCATTGATTATCCGATAAATATCCCCTTTTCGGATAAAGCTTATGGATACATCATACAGTATTATTAATCAAAAAACAAACCATATGTAGTGTTTTTATGCGGGATGAATCAGTCAAGATCGATTGAAAGCCCCTGCGCGGCGGCTGAAGATCTGATTTTTTCATAGACAAAATTCATGCTCGGCGGGAAGAGAAGCATGCTGATGATGGTACCTTCCCTTACCGTGATGGTAGTTTCCGTCGAGAAAGTGATCAACAAAGCGGCTGCGATCAACAACACATCGACTATTTGGCGCACTTTCCCGAAGTTGAAGCCGAATCGGTTACTGAAGGCCATACAAGCGCCCTCTAAAGGCATATTGATGTAATTCAAAGCCATCATCGATCCGACCCCGATTGAGGCTATGATGCCCCCTAAAATGACCATTGCGATTTTCACCCAGTACTGGTCGATCGTCAAACCGGAAAATACCGTATAAAGCATCAGGTTCATCACTTGACCAAGGATCAATGTGACAGGAATTTGAAACAATTGTCTGAGTGGAAAATCTTTTTTCATCAAAAGCCATTGTATCGCTACACATATGATATTCAATATGATCGCCAGCGTTCCGATTTTGATGCCGGAAAGTTGGTTGATGCTCATGTTAAGGGCTTCGTATGCACCCACGCCGACGTTGGCTTTCACCGTGAAGCTCGCCCCGATAGCGGTTATTGTGACCGCAACGATGACCAATAACATGTTCTTTAAATGTTTCGTCATTTTTTCACCTATCCATTCATAATTCTGCCTAGTCATTATAAAGAAATAAGCAACGAATTGCAATTCGCTGCTTACTCCGGGTCTTGCATTTATTTTGTGTAGACGACCTTGCCATCCACTAATGTATAAAGTGTTTCGCCTTTGACTTTCCAGCCGGTGAAAGGTGTATTTGTAGCTTTAGAAAGGAAATCTTCGCTGCGGATTTCGTATTCATTCTCCAGATCGAAGATGGCGATATCCGCTTGAGCGCCGATATCCAGAGTCCCGGATTCCATGCCGAACAACGCTGCAGGCTTGACGGTCATCCAATCGACCAGTTGTTTTAAGGTGAAGACCCCACCCAAAACGAAGTTGGAATACATCAATTGGAAAGCTGTCTCGATGCCGACGATGCCGAACGGAGCGCCGACCATGCTGCCTTGCTTTTCTTCTTCGCCATGCGGAGCGTGATCGGTTGCGATGCAGTCGATCGTGCCGTCCAACAAACCTTCGATCAAAGCTGCACGATCTTCAGCACCGCGTAATGGCGGGTTCATTTTGTAGATGGCAGTGTCCGTTGGGATCGACCCATCTATCAGAATCAAGTGATGCGGAGCGACTTCGGCAGTGACGTGGATCCCTGCACGTTTGGCATCCCGGATGACGCGTACGCTTTCTTTCGTGGAAACATGGCAGACATGGTAATGACAGCCTGTCGCTTCCGCCAAAAGCACATCGCGGGCGATTTGCGTCGATTCCGTCACGCTCAAGATGCCGGGCAGATCCAATTCGTCGGAACGGGTCCCTTTATGCATCACGCCTCCGAACAACAGGGAGTCGTCTTCGGTATGTGCAACAAGAGCGACGTTATTCTTTGCGGCTTCCTTCATTGCCAAATACATCGTTCCGGCAGTTTGGACACCGACACCGTCGTTAGTGAAGGCGAAAGCGCCGGCTTCCAACAATTGCTTCTGATCGGTCAGCACGTCGCTGCGCAAATTCTCGGTGATGGGCGCGTACTGTTTGACTTTAATGATGGCAGTATCTTTGATCAGCTGTTGGATATCAGCGAATTTATCTGCCGTATCCGGAACTGGATTCAGGTTTGGCATCGCGCAGACAGTAGTGAAGCCTCCGCGAGCGGCTGCCTGTGTTCCTGTTTCGATTGTCTCTTTATAGGTGAAGCCCGGTTCACGCAAGTGTACATGCACGTCGATCAATCCTGGAGTTACCAGACCGCCCTTGGCATCGATGACTGTCGCATCCTCAGCCGTTCCTTGCAGATCCTGGCCGATTGCGGCAATTTTATCGTCTTTCACATATATCTCAACAGGAATAAGTTCCTCTTTTTGACCCAACATTTTCGCATTTTTTATCCAAACTGACATGTTATCCCTCCACTGGTGAATTGTTATTGTTATACGTTTGTCGTTCTTCCGTTTGCGATGGCTTCCAATATGGCCATTCTGGCAAAGACGCCATTTTTCATTTGCGTCACGATCCGTGAGCGGCGGCATTCCACTAGGCTGTCCGCCAATTCCACATCTCGGTTTACCGGAGCGGGATGCATGATGATTGCTGTTTCCTTCATGCGGGCTTCGCGAGCGACGGTCAAGCCGAATTGATCTAGATACTCGGCTTTAGTGTAGCGCATCGCTTTGCCGCCATGGCGTTCTGTTTGGACGCGGAGCAGCATCATGACATCGACTTCTCCGATGATGTCATCGATTTCCTTGTGCGTTCCGTATTGATCGAAAGTAGAATCGTACCACTCTTCCGGACCCGTGAAATAAATGGTCGCTCCGAGGCGCTGCAGCATCTGCATGTTTGTTTTCGCTACACGTGAGTGAGACAAGTCGCCGCATATGGCTACCTTAACTCCGCTGAAAGTATGGAATTCTTCGTAGATCGTCAATAGGTCCAACAAGCACTGGCTCGGATGCTGGCCGGCGCCATCTCCGCCGTTCACGATTGACGCGGTGATACCTGGGCTTTCGATCAATTCTTTGTAGTAGGCTTCCGCACTGTGGCGGATAACGACCACATCCACGCCGATCGCCGATAAGGTCAAAACCGTGTCATAAAGCGTCTCGCCTTTGCTGACGCTGCTGGTCGAAGTGTCAAAGCTGATGACTTTCATCCCCAACTTGTGTTCCGCCATTTCGAAACTTTTGTGTGTGCGTGTGCTGTTCTCGAAAAACAAGTTCGAAGCGTAGATGCCCTCAGTCAAATCCCGATCTGGTTGGACGCCGTTTTTGAATTCGGATGCCCGCAGGATCAGCGACATGATTTCCAGATTCGTGAGTTCCTCGACACTTACAAAGTTTTTTAATGCGATCTGATTTGTTGTCTGCATCATTTTAAAGCCCTCCAATTAGTTTTTTGTGAATGGAGGCAAAAAGAACCCGAAGAATTTGTAAGTTCTTCAGGTTCTAGGCCAGCCGCTCCCATATTTGGATACAGAGCGGCCATCTAGTGACCTTGCGGGCCTCACAGGACCCCCTTAAAGTCTCACATTCGCTATTAAATTGTGCGATAGGATAAATCTCCAGAAAAAAAGCCCATGGTCAAAGAGACAATGGGCATAAAGTCATGATGAAGGCGCAGTACGCCTGATATGCTCCTTAGTAGTCTCTCTGGACTCTCGTTAAAGGAAATTCATTCTGTTGCTAAAATAATAACGCGCATAGACACTTTTGTCAATGATGACTAAACGGATGTTGTGTTTTTTCTCGATCAAGCAAGATACAGTCCCCTCAGCCGATGCGGAGCGGCTTGGAATGGTCATCATGTCCGATGAAGGCCGTTTCCCACACCGGGAACCCGTACCGCGAAGCGTAGTTGCGGCACACAGCCAGAAAAGCGGCCTTTTTTCCATCCAACTCGATTTGCGTGAATTGCCCGATGAGCATACCATTGATTTTTTCGAACGCGCCCAATTGTTCCAGTTGCGCCAACCCGCTGCACATCGCTTCGTACCTGCCGCCTGCCGATTCGAGGACCAACACTTTGTTTTCCAATTCCGGCCAATAAGGGGTCCCTGCCAGCTTCAGGAAACAACGCAGATTCCCGCCTGCAAAAACTACCGAAGATTGCTCAGAGGCACTGTTTCCGCCTATTCCGAACGTGCTGGTCCAGTCTGCATCGTTACCGCTGGATAAATCACGGAGGGCTTGTGTTTGGAATGCTTCCTCCTGGCTCACGAGCACTTTTGGGTTATAGAGGATATTCTGGATGCCGGTCTTGACTTGGATCGCATTCACGATCACAGAATTATCGCTGTAGCCGAAGTAGGGTTTCGGATTCTTTTTGATGATCCCGAAATCGAGATAAGGCAATATTTCATTGGCTAAATCCCCGCCGGATAAGTCAAATATCGCTTTTACGCTCGCATCGGAATAAAGGGACAATAAAGCCCCTGCACGGGATGCAGGGGCCTCGGTTTGCTGTGTCTCTTTATCCAGGAAAAGTACGTCACTCATTACGGTCTCAAGGCCAAAATCATGCTTGAGTTTCCGGCTGAGCGACGAAACCATTTCCAGCGAGCGGTCATTATTCGTCAATCCGTTCGAGCAGCTGATGAAGCCGATCGCATCTCCCGGATGCCACATAAAGATCACTACCTTTCTGTCAGACCAAGATGTCTTGGATGGATAATTCCTGAAGTTCAGCAAATACTTTTTCGGGCGTCAATGTTTTCTTCGTTTCAGCGTCGTAATCGTTCATGATTTGACCGTGATGCAGCACCAGCATGCGGTTTCCGTACTGGATCGCGTCCTGAAGGTTGTGGGTGATCATGATGCTGGTAAGGTTGTTGTCGACCACTTGTTGATTCGTCAATTCCAAAACCAATTTGGCCGTTTTCGGATCCAACGCTGCCGTATGTTCGTCAAGCAGAAGGATATCCGGTCTTTTCATCGTTGCCATCAGCAGCGCGATGGCTTGTCTTTGGCCGCCCGACAAGAGCCCGATATCAGAGCCCATACGGTTTTCCAGGCCTAAGCCCAATTTTTTCAGTTCCTCTTTGAAGAATGCTTTTTCTTCGTGTGAAGTCCCGAAGCGCAGCGTCCGTTTTTGGCCTCTGCGGTATGCCAAGGATAAGTTTTCCTGCACCGTCATCCGTGGAGCGGTCCCCATTTTTGGATCCTGGAAGACCCGACTGATGTATGGCGCGCGCTTATCTTCTTTCAGGAATGTAACATTTTGTCCGTTTACGATGATATCGCCTGTATCAGGCAGGAAGTTCCCGGAAATGGCATTCAACAGGGTTGATTTGCCTGCTCCGTTGCCTCCGACCAAGGTGATGAAATCGCCTTGTCTGACCGTCAGATTGACGTCCTGCAGGGCGTTGACCTGATTGGGTGAACCAGGGTAGAACGTTTTGGAGACATGTGACATCGTCAACATCGCTTCATGATTAGTCATTTCGCTTCACCTTCTTTCGCAATGAGTACATGTAGTAGGTTTCCTTGATTTTCGGCAACGCCAAGAAGAAGGTCAACAATACGGCTGAAATCAACTTGAAGTCATTCGGATTCATGCCGGCTTCCAATACCATCACCATGATCAAGCGGTACAGGACCGAACCGAGCATCAGGCAAACCAAACGCATTTTGAAAGAGACATTCGTGAACAATACTTCGCCGATGATGATCGAAGCCAGACCGATGACGATTGTTCCGATACCCATGCTGATGTCGGCGTAGCCATTGTCCTGGGCGATGATGGACCCGGCCAATGCGACGATGCCGTTCGAAATCATCAGGCCGACGATTTTCATCGTGTTTGTGGAAATACCCAATGAGCGGGCCATCGCTTCGTTGTCACCTGTTGCGATGACAGCTTGGCCGAATTCCGTTTTGAAAAAGATGACATAGAGTCCGATGATCAGGATGACAACCAACAAGCCTAACGCAATCGTGTCAAAATGTCTGGGAAGATTCATATTTTGGAAAACTGTGAAAATTGTATTTTTTCCCAACAGACTGATGTTTGCTCTCCCCATCACGCGCAGGTTGATGGAATAGAGGCCGGTCATCGTCAAAATACCTGCCAAAAGGCTGGGAATCTGCAGTTTTGTGATCAAAAACCCAGTGATCAGTCCGGCTGAACTACCGGCAATGATGGCAAATATAATCGCAATATAAGGATTGGCCCCTAAAGTGATGGCTTGAACAGCCACAGCCGCACCGAGAGGAAACGCACCCTCGGTAGTCATGTCGGCTAAATCTAAAATGCGGAAACTTACAAATAAACCAAGTGCCAGAATACTCCAAAGCAACCCTTGGGAGACGGCGGAAATAATCATGTTCATTAAATCTACTCTCCTTCTCCTACAAAGATGGCATTTTGTGCGACATCATCGGGAATCGTGATGCCCAATTGGTCGGCTTTCGCTTGATTGACTACCAGTTGAATGCCTGTCGCGTACTGTACGGGATAAGTTGCGGGATCGGCCCCTGCCAGGATATCAGCCGCCACAGCTCCGGTTTGGGTACCCAACGCATATTGATTCAAACCAATCGTCGCCAACCCGCCTTCTTCAACCATCGTATCCACAGCAGGGAATACCGGGATGTTGTAAGAATCCGCAACCGGGATCAATGTCGCTAAGCCGCTTGCGATAGTGTTGTCTGTCGGCACGTAGATTGCATCCACTTCAGAAGCAAGGCTTTCAGCTACTTGGGCGATGTCGTTCGTCGAAGTGACTGTTTTTGTGATTGTCTTCAAGCCTAATGAAGCAGCAATTTCTTCAGCCTCTTTAGCGGAGCTGATTGAATTGTCCTCTGCGGATGAGTAAAGGATACCGATTGTTTTGGCATCAGGAAGCAATTGTTGAATCAAAACAAACTGGTCGCGGGTCGGAGTCTTGTCGCTGACGCCGGTGATGTTGCCTCCCGGTTTTTCCATTGAATCCACAAGACTGGCCGCCACAGGATCCGTGATGGCTCCCAAAATGATTGGAATATCGGTGGATGCGTTCGCCAACGCTTGTGCTGCAGGGGTAGCGATGCCGATCATGATATCCGCATCATTCGAAACGAACCGCTCCGCTATCGATTGCATATTTGACTGATCGCCCTGTGCATTCTGGAAATCGATTGTTGCAGTTTCTCCGTCCACATAGCCGGCCTCTTCCAATTGGTCGATGATGCCTTCTCCGATCTGATCGAGTGCCGGGTGGGTCGTCAATTGCATGATGCCGATATAAGGCAAATCCGGATTGATGCTGTCGGTGGAGCTTGCAGCGGAACCGTCCGAAGAGGTGTCCGAATTATTGGCATCCGAATTGCCGCATGCCATCAATACTGTCGCTGCCATTAGGGTCAAAATGCTTGCGCGTGCTCTGAATAATTTTTTCATTTCTGATTCCTCCAATTTTTCTGCTTCTTATTCTGTAAAAAGGTGATAAAAAAGCCGCCATCTGAACCAAGTATGGCGGCTGAATACAGAAAACGCCACACAGACCGATATTGTCTATGTGGCGGCTTAAATATCTTTAGTAATCCACATAGATACTGTTCAGATGTTTCATCTGAGGCTGTATCTACGGACAATCAATACGTCACAAAGAACAACCTACTCCACGTGGCTTTGCCAATCGAAAAAATTCAATTTGGAAACGCGAGTATATGCAGACATGCTTGATTGCTCCTTTTTGATTGATAATTTAATAGTAACCAATGGGAAAAACAAAGTCAAGAGTAGGATTAGAAAAAGATGAGGTATTCTCATATTACTTACCGTTTCCATTCCGCAAAACAAAAAGCATGATCAAGGAACCACCCTGTGATCATGCTTTTTTCCTTTGATTGACCCAAAAAACTTCGGGGGAAGTCCACATTGGCTTTCAAAATGATTACACCTATTCTGCGTATACGTGTAATCGAAGGGTGCTGAATAAAGGATGGATATGCATTGAATAATGGCAGTATAAGTTTGCTGATTTAGCTTATGAAAAAATGAGCAAAACACCATACCCTGCAACCTTGTTGATTCATCCATTACGTACTCCATCCCCCCAAGGTTATCCTCATCACCATGCCCAGCAATGAGATTTTTAATAAGCGACAAGCCCCAAGTTCAGTTGTCGCGATGGATTCAGTTTGGATATCGCAATCCTTTTCTTCTGCAACACCGCATGAAGTAAAGTTGATGACTTTCTGTTAGTGCTCATGAAGGAACAGCAGGCCCCCATTATGATGGGCTCCAATCACAGTGGTGCTGACATTCAATAACACACGATGACAAGCAAGTTGCAACCGCTTCCATGTTTCGATTACTTTCTTAGTATAAGTCACCTTCGTTTTAAAAGCAACATTTTTATGTAAAATTGTTATCATATTTATCTTCGAGTGCAATGATCCATGTAATCCCCGAGATAATATAATTTCCAGTCGTGTAAATTGATGGAATGAACTTCCCGGATCATTCACTAAGTAGTCCAGGATAACATGCTAAGAATACCTATGTATAAGCATTTAATCATGCTATCTTTACACTCTGTTCACGAGGACTTTACATTTTTCGAATGAGATATCCGACACAACTTGCATTGTTGTTTATTAAAAATCGGCAAACTCTGAAAATCAAATATAATATCACTATGTTGATTATCCGTTTGGGAAACTAACAGTATTTTGTTTTCATCCACCCCTTCTTGAATTTTGAATGTCCAAAAAAAAGAATAACTCCACTTGTCTTTCAGGGCATCGGAACGTCTGCATGGTGCTCCGAAAGAAACTCGAAATATAGTTGTCGCATTTTTTAGCAACCACCCATTCGGAACATGTGTTTATTTATAAAGCTTCTTTTTATAGGAAATTAAAAGTAAAAACCCGATTTCTTTCGCATATCTCTTCCTGATTTTGATATTATCCAATTTTCCGAAACTTGTGTTTATACTATTTTTCGTTTTTAGGGCTGTACATTGCCTTTTCGCATGCCATTTTGGATATCTGTCATTCGTTGCATGATAATATAGGCATTTACCAAGTGCGCCTTCCCTTATGGTTTGCACCAAAATATGTCACAATGAAGAAACACGCCAGACGCCGGTGATGATATGATATAATGAAAGGCGTATATTGACATGTACTAGGAGGTGTTCTCATGTCTTTTGATGGTGTATTTACACGTGCCATGGTCAAGGAATTGAACCGCGATCTGGAAAACGGCAGGATCAGTAAGGTCTATCAGCCGTTTCAGCACGAAATTATTCTTACCATACGAGCCAATCGGAAAAACAAACGGGTATTGCTGTCAGCTCACCCGTCCTACGCTCGGATACAAGTAATCAATGATAACTTATCCAACCCCGATTCAGCGCCCAATTTCTGTATGGTGCTGCGCAAAAATCTGGAGGGTGCCTACATCGAAGACATCCAACAATTGGGCAACGACCGAATCATCATTTTCTCGTTCCGGAATTTCGATGAACTTGGCGACCAGCGCCAGATGGAATTGATCATCGAATTGATGGGTCGCCACAGCAACATCTTTCTGATCGATAAGCAAACCAGGATGATTATCGATTGCCTGAAGCATGTGCCGTTTTACCAAAACAGTTTCCGGCCGCTGCATCCAGGCGTCGCCTATCAGTTGCCGCCCCACCAGGACAAAGCGAATCCTTTTGAGATGGAAAAAGAGGAACTGGCATCTGTCTCAGCCACATTCAACGATGAATTACCGCTGTTCAAATCCTTGCAGGGAGCTTTTCAGGGCTTGGGCAGCGATTCCGCAATGGAAATCAGCTACTATATGGAGCAGGATGGATTGTCTGCAGCGGATGCGATTCTCGCATTTAAACAACAACTGGACACAGCTATCCCGACATTGACCGAGGAATCCGCAAAGAAACAACATTTTACCCCCTTCCCGTTCCGGAGTCTTCCGGGAGAAAAAAGGCATTACGACAGCCTCAGTGAATTGTTGGACGCCTACTATGATGAAAAAGCATCCCGGGACCGCATCAACCAAGTGGCTTCCGAGCTGCTCCATATCGTCAACACGGAACGCAAGAAGAATCAGCTGAAGCTGAAGAAGCTGGACCAGACGCTGTTGGAGACGGAAAAAGCTGATGTCTACCGGATCAAGGGAGAGATCTTGACGGCCTATCTGCATCAAATGAAAAAAGGCGATATGGAAGTGACGCTCAACAACTTCTACGATGATGAGAATCCGATCACGATTGCTTTGAATCCAGCACTGACCCCTTCCCAGAATGCCCAAAAATACTTTTCCAAATATCAGAAGCTCACCACTGCCGTCGCATACGTGAATGAGCAGGTCGAACATACCCATGCGGAGAACGAATATCTGGAATCCATCGAAACGCTGATCCAACTCTCCGACCCGCAGGACTTGGAGGACATAAAGGACGAGCTGCGCGAATCCGGATATTTGAAGAAAAAGTACAAAGGTAAACAGAAAAAGCACAAAACCAGCAAGCCCCACAAATTCCTGTCATCGGACGGCACGACCATCCTGATCGGAAAGAACAATGTGCAGAACGACCAGCTGACGCTGAAGACGGCAAAAAAATCGGATATTTGGCTGCATACGAAAAACATACCCGGTTCGCATGTCATCATCGAAAGCAATCACCCTTCCCAGGAGACGCTCTTTGAAGCGGCGACCTTGGCCGCCTATTATTCCAAGTTCCAGAATTCTTCGAACGTCCCTGTCGACTACGTTGCGGTCAAGAACATCCGCAAACCAAACGGCGCGAAACCCGGCTTCGTCATCTACGAAGGGCAAAAAACCCTTTATGTAACGCCGGATAAGGAACTGGTCCGGACGCTGAAGGCCGATTGAGAGCAGGTTACCGTTGCATCGCAAGATCGATAATACAAAGTCCGCTTCTCCTAAAGCGTGCAAAGAGGAGGCTGTCTCGAAATGAGACAGCTTCTTCTCTGTGGTTTGTTGGTATGGTTGTCTAGTCCCCGGTCAAGGGTCCGTGCTCCTGATTGTGAGTGAGATTCACCGCCAAAATGGATTTGACGGGGAATCTCGTGTTTTCCGCGGACATTTTTCACCGCCAAGGTGGTTTTGGCGGGTTCTGTGACCGTGATTTGAACTGTTTTTCCCCGCCTAACCGCTTTTTGCGGGTTTTTTCTGAGCATAAATTCAATTCCAAAATAGAAGGGGCTGTATAAAACCAGAAAGTACTTTTCTGATTTTATACAGCCCCTTTTTCGTTGGCGAGATAATAAAAAAACGAAAACCGTAATGATTTCGCATCCGGTTTCCGTTCAGGGTGTGCTGACTCACCCATCGACATAATTATGTCCTTTTTCTTTTCGAACTGGAGGGTATTCCCAAGCCCATGCGGTATTTTGCCACCGTTCTGCGGGAGATGTCGATTCCTTGCGCGATGAAATGATCGGCAATCATCTGGTCGGAAACCGGTTTTACCTTTTCTTCGCGGCCGATTATTTCCTTTATTTCGGTTTCGATGACGATGGATGAGATGGCTACCTGATCCCCATCATCCTCTTTCATAAAACCGCTCCGGAAGAAAAAGCGCAATTCGAAGATGCCTTTCGGGGTCGCCATATATTTGTCGTTCACGACCCTGCTAACCGTCGAAATGCTTAAGTCCGTTATTTTGGCGATGTTTTTCATCGCCATAGGTTTCATCGATGAGGCTTTTTCCAAGAAATAATCCGCCTGCAGCTGCAGGATGGCTTCCGTTATTTTGATGACGTTCTGCGTCCGTTGGAGAACACACTGCTGGATCCAGGAAATTTCTTTCTTTTTTTCTTCCAGATAACGTTTCATATCTTTATCCGCCAACGCAAGCAATTCGCTGTAATAGTCTTCGTTGAACGCAACCGATGGCAGGCCGCTTTGATTGAACGAGACGTCTAGTGTGTTGTCCTCGGCTATGGCTACATAGATGTCCGGTTCGACGAAGACCGTTTCCTCGAATGTGGTCTCCCACTGCAGTTTCGTCTTCAGCTTGCTCATGTAGGTTATGATTTCGATCAGTTCGTCATGGTCGATCTCCTCGACGTCCCTAATCGACTCTAAGCGATAGGTAGACAGCTCCTTGAAATAATTTTCCAGTATGTAGTAGGCCAGCGGGGGCGATTGTTCGTCCCTTTCGGTCTGCAGCATCAGAAACTCCTGCAGGTCGCGGGCACCGACACCGGGAGGATCCAACTGTTGCAGGAGCGTCAAGGCATCCAACACTTCCGTTTCTTGGGCCGCAGTCGCCTCCGCAACCTCTTCCAGCTTGATATCCAAATAGCCGTCATCCGTCACGTAGCGGATGAGGAACAGGACCAGCTGCCTGAGCGGCGTGTTTTTCATATTCAGATAGATCTGTTCATGCAGAAAGTCATAGAGCGACTGATTTTTGCTTTCCATGCGTTCATACCAAGGCGTCTGATTATCCGCTGTGTATACATTAGAGACGGCCACCGCGCCCGTGTCCGACGCACGCTTTTTGATGTCCATCAACGGATTCCCCAATGCCTTGTCCTCTATGTAGGCGGAAAGTTCCGACATAGGCATCTGCAAAATGTGCAATGCCTGTCGCATCTGTTGCGTCATCCGGATCGATTGTTGCTGCGTTTGTTTCAGTTGAAATTCCTGCATTGCCATTGTCTGCTTACCTCCAAACGTTATCCTCTATATAAATCAATACAAGTAGTATACCATCTTTAGAGCGCTTACTTGTAAAAAATAAAGAGAAAACCCGGCAAACAAGATTCCAGATCTTGTTTGCCGGGTTTAACATGATAACTATTCGGAAGTGGGATTAGCCCTTGAACCAGTTTTCAGGGTCTTTACTCCAGTCTTTCAATAACTCCAACTCTTCTTCGGAGATGTAATTCGTTTCGTGGGCAACTTCCAGCAATATGCTGTAGTTGGACAATGTGTCGATCGCAAGGCCGGCATCGGCGAAATTTTTCGTTCCTTTAGCCAATTCATAAGTGAAGATGGCGACGCAACCCAATACGTTTGCGCCTTCCAGTTCGGCTGCTTTTGACGCTTCGATGACGCTGCCGCCTGTTGAAATCAGATCTTCGACTACGACCATTTTTTGGCCTTCGGTGATTTTGCCTTCGATTTTGCGGCCTGTTCCATGGTCTTTCGCTTTGCTGCGGATGTAGACCATCGGCAAGTCCAAAATGTCAGCGATCCAAGCTGCGTGCGGAATGCCTGCAGTCGCAGTTCCAGCAATCACTTCTGCATCCGGGTATTTTTCTTTGATCAGATCAGCCAAGCCTTGCGCAATCTGTTTGCGCACAGCCGGGTAGCTCATGGTGACGCGGTTATCGCAATAGATAGGGCTTCTGATGCCTGATGCCCAAGTAAAAGGGTCCTGAGGGCTTAAGCTCACTGCTTTGATGTCCAATAATGATTTTGCTACTTCTTTTGCTATCGTCATTTTATTCCGCTCCATTCCATTGATTCTTGATTTCGTGATAGGCTGCAACCGGATCCGCTGCTTGAGTGATCGGACGACCGACTACGATGAAGGTTGAACCGATTTCTCTTGCGCGGCCTGGTGTCGCTACGCGCTTCTGGTCTCCAACCGCACTGCCGGCCGGGCGGATCCCCGGTGTCAAGCAGATGAAATCATCATTCGTGTGGTCCTTGATCATGCGCGCTTCCCATGCGGAACAGACGACGCCATCGAGTCCGGATTTGCAGGTCAGATCCGCGTAATGCAGGACGCTTTCCTGCAGGCTGACTTTGATCAGCTGTTCCGTCTGCATCGCTTCTTCGGAAGTCGAAGTCAATTGCGTGACCGCAATCAACTTTGGAACGGCGCTTCCTTCCGGTGTGCCGGCGATCAGGCCTTCTTTGGCGGCTTTCATCATTTCCGAACCGCCAGCCGCATGGACATTGACCATATCGATATCCAAAGCAGCCAAGCCTTTCATGGCGCGATGAACCGTGTTCGGGATGTCGTGCAACTTCAGATCCAAAAAGATCTCATGGCCCAAACTTTTGATCCATTTGACGATTTCCGCGCCATGTTGGTAATACAGTTCCATCCCCACTTTTACATAAAGCGGCTCATCTTTGAATAACAGTAAAAAATCTTTAATTTCTTCGCTCGTTGAAAAGTCCAATGCTATTATCGGTTTATCGTTCATTCTGGATGCCTTCTCTCACTTCATTGATCAATTCCTGCAGGCTATTGATGCCCAATTCGTCCATGCGTTGCGGAAGCTGTTCAATCAGTTTCGGGCAAACGAACGGATCGGTGAAATTGGCCATGCCGACGCCGACCGCGCTTGCTCCAGCCATGAACATTTCCAATACATCATCCACAGTGTAAACGCCGCCCATCCCGATGATCGGAATATTGACTGCGCGCGCCACTTGATAGATCATGCGGATCGCTACCGGTTTGATGGCAGGGCCGGAAAGTCCGCCCGTCTTGTTGGCGATGATCGGTTTGCGCGTGTGCAGATCGATACGCATGCCCACCAACGTGTTGATCATTGAAATGCCATCCGCGCCGGCTGCTTCAACCGCTTTGGCAATTTCTACGATATCCGTAACATTCGGTGATAGCTTGACGTAAACCGGAACGGTTGCGCCTTCTTTGGCCGCACGCGTTACGGCTGCTGCCATCTCCGGATCGGTGCCGAACTGCAGACCGCCTTTGTGGACGTTCGGGCAAGAAATGTTCAATTCGATTGCTTTGACGTTCGGTGATTGGGAAACGGCTTTACAGACTTGGTAATAATCATCGACTGTATTTCCGGCAACGTTCGAAATCAAAGGCACATCGTATTTTTCAAGCGCAGTGTGCTTCTGTGTAACTACGACCTCAACACCAGGGTTCTGCAATCCGATGGCATTCAGCATGCCGGATGGCGTTTCCGCCAAACGCGGCGTAGGGTTTCCTCTGCGGGGCTCCAGCGTCGTGGCTTTCGTCATGATGGCACCCAACAGACTCAAGTCGTAGAACTTGCCGTAATCCTCGCCGAAGCCGAAACATCCGCTTGCAGGGATGATCGGGTTTTTTAATTCCAAACCGGGTAAACTGACTGCTAATCGATTCATAATACTATCTCCTCTGCTCTGAAGACCGGTCCTTCGACACAGACTCTGTAATTATCGTACTCTGAAGTGCTGTTTTTCTTGTCGCAGACGCACCCGTAGCAGGCTCCGATACCGCAGGCCATCCGCTCTTCAAGAGAAAGGTAGGTAAGGCTTGGGTCGAATGTCTTTGCTACCGCAACCAATAAGCCTTTCGGACCGCAAGCGAAGACTGCATCCGGAACAAATCCGTCCAGTTCTTCGAAGTATTGTGTTACGAAACCTTGCTTGCCGTAGCTGCCATCATCCGTCGCTATGTTCACTTTGCCGAATGCCGTGAATTCTTCTTCATAGAAGACTTCTGCTTTATTTTTGAAGCCGAAGCAGCTGACAACATTGATGCCTTTCGCATGCAATTGTTTCGCCAATTCATAAAGCGGAGGAACGCCGATACCGCCACCGATCAGCAGCGCATTCTGCCCTTCTTCGAGCATATCGATCGGATAACCGTTGCCCAATGGCCCCAGGATATCCAATTCGTCGCCTGCCGTAAGCTGGCTGATGATGGTTGTGCCTTTTCCTTCGGTACGGTAGATAATGACGCATTCTTCCTTATCGGCATCGATTGAAGCGATGCTGATGGGACGTCTCAAAAGCAGTTCATCCCCTGGGACACGGATATGCAAAAACTGATCCGGTGCTCCCATCTCATTCACTAACGCACCTTTCAGGCGCAATTCGAAGATATCTTTTGCGATTTCTGTCTGACTGACGACTGTCATCATAGCTTGACTCATAATTATTTTCCTCCTTAATTTTGACAAAATAAGGTGATCTAAAAAAATGCGATGGAGCAAGCTTCAAAGCAAATTCTTCTGTGTCTCTCGGGACACAGTTAAAGAATCACCGACCTATTTTTTTATGCTCTGATCAATGTAACTTTTTCGATGCCGTCGACTTCATCCAAACGGACGGAAATCTGTTCTGCCTGGGATGTCGGAATGTTCTTGCCGACATAATCTGCTTTGATCGGCAGTTCCCGGTGTCCTCTGTCGATCAGGACCGCGACCGTGATCCGTTTCGCTCTCCCGAGGTCCATCACTGCATCCATGCCTGCCCGGATCGTGCGGGCGGTGAACAGCACATCATCCACCAGCACGACATGCTTGCCGGTAACCGAAAACGGAATGTTCGTTTCGTGCAGCACCGGGTTGGCATTCGTATCGCGGTGCACATCATCGCGGTACAGCGTGATGTCCAATTCCCCCACCGGCACCTCGACACCTTCAAAATCTTTGATCCGTTCAGCGATGCGCTGGGCCAGGTAGATGCCGCGCGTCTTGATGCCAACCAAAATCAGGTTCTTTGTACCATCGTTCTTTTCCAATATCTCATGTGTGATGCGGGTCAGCGCGCGTTTCATCGTCTGGGCATCCATGATTTCAATTTCTTCTGCCATGTCCACTACTCCTTCATCGTCAAAATGAAAAAAAATACCCTTATGCATGTGGGCATAAGGGTACAGTCACGTGACGCTATACAAAATGTGATGCACCTTTTAGCCTCTCTGGACTATTTTAAAGGTTCCTTCAATATTACTGTAATGATAACCAATAGCGCCGTTGCTGTCAATCAGTTTTTGCGCAGTTCCGCCAATTTCTCGCTGTAGAAATCAGGCAAAGGTGCTTCGAAGCGCATTTCCTTGCCCGTCGTCGGGTGGATGAAGCCTAAAGTCGCCGCATGCAAATATTGTCCATGGCCGCTGAGCGTTTCAGCCGGTCCGTACATAGGGTCTCCGGCAACTGGATGGCCGATGTATTTCATATGGACACGGATTTGGTGCGTACGGCCGGTTTCAAGGTGCAATTTCAGCAAAGTGAAGTCACGGAAACGCTCGATGACATCAAAATGCGTCACTGCCTTTTTGCCGCCGTCAGCAACTGTGCGTTTTTTGCGGTCGATCATCATCCGGGCGATCGGCGCATCGATAGTGCCATCATCATGCGGAATCACACCATGGACCAAAGCAAGATAGGCACGCTCCATCGTGTGGTTCTCCAACTGCTCCGCCAATTTCTGGTGGGCTTCGTTCGTCTTAGCGACGACCAATAAACCGGATGTATCCATATCGATGCGGTGAACGATTCCCGGACGGATATTAGCCGTGCCATCGGACAGAGAGTTTACGTGAAACAACAAGCCGTTGACCAGGGTGCCGGAAAGATGCCCTTTGGATGGATGCACAACCATACCTGACGGCTTATTGACGACCAATAGCGCCTCGTCTTCGTAGATGACATCCAATGCAATATCCTCTGGCGTGACGTTGATCTGTTCCGGTTCCGGAATCGTCAATTCCAGAAGATCCCCTTCTTGGACCTTATAATTCGATTTGACGGGTTTGTCGTTCACCATCAGATTGCCGTCTTTGACCCATGCCTGAATCTGCGAGCGGCTTGTGCCGGTCATGAAATCCGCCAAGATCTTATCGATCCTACCGGTTTGACCATCAATATTAAAAACGATTTTTTCTGTCATTTGAATCCCACTTTACTTTAGCTTATTTTTTGAACTTATTTTTTCTTCTTCCTCTTCCATGAAAAGGATATAGATCGTCATCAGGATGACGCCTATCGTCAAACAGACATCCGCCACATTAAAAATCGGAAAATCAATGAAGTCCAGGCGGAACATATCCACCACGTATCCCAAACGCATCCGATCGATGAAATTGCCGAGAGCACCGCTCAAAAGGAAAGCGTAACTGATGCCCACGATTTTTTTGTCGAAGCCTTGCTTGTGTGCATTATAGACCATCGCGCCCACAACAACTACGGTAATGATGAAGAAAAAGAACATTCTTCCTTCAAAAATCCCCCAGGCAGCGCCCTCGTTCTGAATGTAGAACAGGGACAAAATGCCCGGCAGCACTTCCTTTACTTCGTGCAATGCAAAATTATTTACGATGGCCAGTTTGCTCCACTGGTCCAGGACCAACAGCAAGATGGCCAATATATAATAGATAATCATCCGATAGCCTCACTTATTCTGAAATTAACGTTTTTCCGTATCTTTTGCCTCTATCTATTGTAAACTAATTTTCAAAATTGTATAGTCATTGATTCCGGCATTTCCGCTTGAAGCCTTATTTGCCTTACACATCAGGTAAGTTGTGACTATCATTTTAATGTATCTTTAACAATTTTCTGCATATAGCGCAATCGACCTTGATAAAGAATCCTCATTTTCGGTATAATGAAGATTGTATTGTTATATATCACGTAATAAAGGAGCTTGTTTATGTTGAGAGGTAAGAAGATTGCATTAGTTTTTACCAGTGCACTGGTATTGTCAGCCTGCGCAGATCAAGTGAAAGAAACGACAGAAACAATCACCCAGATCAGAACCGAAGAAACCGAAATTGTTGCCCAATTGAATGAGCTGCAACAATTGGAGACCGCATTACAGAAAACATTTGACGAATCGCTGGCCAGCGATGAAGAATTGAAGACTTTCAAAGACGGATCGGCAGCCGTGTTCAGCAACCTGGAAGAACGCCGCACTTTAGCCGATTCGATTGAAAGCGCTTTGGAGGGATTGGCCGAAACGAAAGCCGACTTTGTTGCCTTCGACGAAGAGACCTTGCCGCTGGATCAGATGCAGGCAATCGGTGAAACGTTGGATTTGTTCAGCGAAAATTCGTTGACTTACTTGGCTGCCTATAGAGACAGCTTGGACAAGGAAGAAGAACTGTTGACCGGCTTCGGAGCAGATGATGCCACTTTTGATACGTTCTTTGCAGGCATCGAAGCGATCAATCTTAGCGCCGAAACAAACCAAGCCAACCTCGCTCCAGTCGCTGAGAATTTGACGACATTGGATGCGCAATTGGTTGAATTGGAAGCAGCCATCGCCGCAATCGGTACGGAAGGAAGTGCAGAAGCCGATTCTTCTGCCGGCGCTGCGGAATCCTCTGAGGCTGCCGCTGCAGAAACGCCAGCAAAAAAAGCTGAGCCCGTCAGCTACGAATACCGCATCAATCCAGAGATTTCCACTGTCCAACCGATTGATGAGGACGGCAACACGCAGGTCGCTTTGTTGACTTTTGATGATGCGCCGCAGCAACCGAACAGCTACACCGTGGAAATTGCCGAAACCGTCAAATCGAAGGATGCCAATGCCATCTTCTTCGTAATGGGACAATTCCTCACGAACGAGCAAGCGCGAGAAGACATCAAGACCGTCTATGACATGGGCTTCGAAATCGGGAACCATTCCTATTCGCATCCCGATTTCCAAACTTTGACCTATGACGAACAACTGGAGGAAATCAAATCAACGAACGACCTGATCGAAGAAATCACCGGCGAGCGTCCACGCTTCCTGCGTGCCCCATACGGACAGTATAATGAGGACACCATCGCGATCGCCGCAGCGGAAGGCATGACAATCATGAACTGGACCTACGGCTATGACTGGGTCGAAGAATTCATGGAAGGCACTGCTTTAGCCGATGTCATGGTCAATTCAAAATACTTGGGTGACGGCGCGAACTTGCTGATGCATGATCGTCCCTGGACAAACGACGCGATTGGCGCCATCATCGATGGCCTGCGCGCGAAAGATATCACCATCGTGGATCCGAATGTGATCGAATCGCCTGAACGGGAGGAAATGTAATGATGACTTATTTTAAACAGACACTCGCTGCCGCTAGTTTATTGTTTTTCCTATCCAGCACGACGGTTGCATCGGCCAGCGAAACCGAAAGCTCTGCTGAAACGACAGCAGCCACTAGCACGCTGACGCTGCGCCAAGGTGCCCTTTTGAAGACACCTACCGCCAAGGAACTACCGAAGAAATTCTTCTACGACAGTGGTGTCGAAATCGCCTATCCGACTGACGGCGTAAAAGGGATCTACGTGACGGCCTACTCGGTCGGCTATGAAGAAAAATTCAACAAACTAGTCGATTACGTCGATTCAAACGATCTGAACGCGATGGTCATCGACATCAAGGATGACATGGGCGTCGTGACTGCAGACTTCAACTCCGACGATACCCACATCCAGGAAAATACGGAAGAGTATATCCCGGATATCAAAGAGCTGATGGACGTGATGGAAGAGAAACAGATTTATCCGATTGCCCGCATCGTGACCTTCAAGGATACGCTATTGGCCAACGAACAACCGGAGATGTCCTTCACCGAAAGCGATGGCTCCGTCTGGGTCGCTTCCAACGGCGAATCGTTCATCAACCCGTTCCTGAAGCAGACTTGGGATTACGCAGTCAATGTCGGGATCGAAGCCGCCAAAGTCGGATTCAAGGAAGTCCAGTTCGACTATGTCCGCTTCCCGGAAGGCTTCGAAGTCTGGGGCGATGACTTGAATTACGACATGGGCGAATACGCTGACTTGGAAATGACCGACGACGAAAAACGCGTGCAAGCCATCACAGACTTTACCGCTTATGCGAAAGAAAAATTGATGCCCTACGGCGTGGACGTATCCGTTGATATCTTCGGCTATACCGCTTCTGTCGTCGAAGCATCCGGCATCGGCCAGAACTTCCCACAGATTTCCGAGAATGTCGATGTCATCTCCTCGATGATCTACCCGAGCCACTGGGGCACCGATTACTTCGGCATCTACAAACCGGATCTTTATCCCTATGAACTGGTATCCGAATATATGATCGTCGAAAACGAGTTGCTTGCAACTTTGGAAACACCGCCTATCAGCCGACCGTGGCTACAGGATTTCACCGCTTCCTATCTGGGTTCCGGTTTCTACCAAACCTACGGCAAAGAACAAGTCGATGCCCAAGTGCAGGCACTGTACGATGCCGGCGTCAATGAGTTCCTTTTGTGGAACGCACTGAATAACTACACTTACTAAAAATGCCTAACGAAGGGGCTGTCTCGATGATGAGGCAGCCCCTTCTTTGCGGTTTGGCGGTGGGATTCCCCGCCAAATGGGTTTTGGAAGGGAATCTCTGCGCATAAAGGGGTAAGCCCATACAAAAGAGGCTGCATCAAAGCCAGAAAATCCTGTTCTGGTTCTGATACAGTCTCTTTTTTGCCTTTGACAGGGTCCTACACAATTCGCGTCCCGTGTACTTCGGTGAATCCCAAAGTTTTTTCAAGGTCCGCGAGATTGTCTTTCGTAATACCGCCGCCCGGCATGATCGTCATACCGGGACTGATTTTCGCAAGTTCGGCAATGTGCGCTGCGTTATCGAAAATCGTGTTTTCGGTTGGACCGCCATGCGTCAAAATCCGTGTAAAACCAATTTCTCCCAACCATAACAATGCGTCTTTTTGCTTACCTTCCGGTATGTGATCAAATGCCATATGGAAAGCAAGTTCTATTCCATTATCGATGGCTAACTTAGCGATTTCCTCCAAAAATGGTTTATCCAACTCGTTAGCCGCGGTTAAAGCCCCCACCGCTATACCATGGGAATGCAAGGAAATGATATCTTCTAAATCCCGCATCATGATAGCTTTTTCCAGAATGGAATAAACAAAATCTCCACCCCGTGGTCGCAGTATCACGATAACGGGTACATCTTTGTCGGAGCAATAATCCGTTGCGATTTTGATGACGCCAACGCTTGGTGTTGTTCCCCCTACAGCTAAGTTGTCACACAGTTCAATCCGTTTAGCCCCGCGCGCGATGACCCCAGGGACATTCGTAAAATTTTCTACACATGCTTCTTTTAGCATTCCATCACCTCATACATACTATACCGCTCCGAATTAAAATAAAGAAGTCAGAAAGCTGTTACATTCGCTTTGTGACTTCTTTTATTGTGCGCTATAATAATCCTTCTTTTTTCAGCACTTGCATGAGATCCAATTTATTGTCAGCGACGACCTTCCGGATATCCAATTGGATACCCTTGAAATTCAGATACTCGAAAGCCTGAATATCACGTTTATCAACGGCTACTGCGTTGGTGATCATCTTTTTTCCATCAGAATAACTCATGCTGCCGATATTGACATGATCAATTTGAGCGCCTCTTTGCACGATTCGTGCGACATCGAGAGGATTCGTAAACAAGAGCATCGCCCGAAATTGGTTATGCGCATCATCGAAGTAAATATCGACAAACTTATCCACTGGAATCACATTGACCTTTACACCTGGTGGAGCGACCTGACGCAAGAGCGTCTTACGCAGATGATCCCGCGCCACCTCGTCACTGATGACAATAATCCGCTCTGCCTTGCTTAGCTTTGTCCACACGGTTGCCACCTGTCCATGAATCAAACGATCGTCGATTCGTACCAATCGAATATCCATCACCACGTTAGAACCTCCTTAAATCGCTCATCCAGCAACCACCAACCGTATGCACCTTGATTTCCAGCCGCAATTTAGGATGCTTTCTTTTTGAGCATATGCTTGAAGGCATTCTTCAAAACATCGAAGAAACCCAATGATTGAACCATATGATCTGGCTGTACATAGATGCGGATCGCACGTAAAACGTCCTTGGGATTTTTTGATGAAAAAGTATACGTACCGTCTTTCTTTGTCTGAAGCGCAAAACGAGGAATCCATTTTCCTTTGAACATCACCGATGCAAGGACATAATCAACCTCTTCCCAAGGAATTTGAATGAACTTTCGCGGATCACGATGATGATAAAATTCAAATGCCTGATCTCCAATCATAATTTTCCCATAGTCTGTTAACCCCATATAAGAAGTACCATCCACTACCATATCAACCTTTGCATTCAGGGATTCAACCATTGCATATGCCCCTCTCTCTTTTTGTCTGATTTGAGTATAATATACTACCTTTGTTATTTACAAGAAAAAACAAGGCTCAGGCAGGTTTGCCTGAGCCTCACAATCATCATTTTTGATGCATCGGAAAATTATAGCAATCCGATCAAGCGTCCGCCGATACCGACAACGAACAGCCCAAGAATGATCACGATTGGAGAAACTTTCTTCTTCAATAACCACATGCAAAGGAATGTCAACAGCAATGCTGCCAAGCCTGGGATCAATTGATCCAAGTTGTTTTGCAAGGTCGTTACTTTTGTATCAGTCAGTGACAAGCCTGAAGTATATTGGCTCAGCGCTTGCTGGATGCCGGCAGTGCCACTAGGCAGGTTTTCCCAATCGATAAACGCGCCTTCTGAAAGTTTCACTGAAGAAACGATTGGAGCGAACGAGATGGATACCCAACGTTGCACCAAGGCAGCCAATACGAACATCCCAAGAATGGAAGCTCCTTTTGTCAAATCTTGCAGTATTCCGCCAGACAAGTCCTCAGTGATTTTTGAACCAGCCTTATAACCGAATTCTTGGGTATACCACATGAATGCCCAACGGATAGCGTTCCATGCAACAAAGAATAAAATAGGTCCTAAGATGTTTCCTGTTAAAGCTAGGGATGCACCTAAAGCTCCCAGAATTGGACGGACTGTAAACCAGAACACAGGGTCACCAACACCGGCAAGAGGTCCCATCATTCCGACCTTCACACCTTGAATCGTAACATCATCTACTGGAGCTCCGTTTGCACGTTCTTCTTCCAGAGCCAGCGTTACTCCTAATACTGGAGAGGCCACATATGGATGTGTATTGAAGAACTCCAAGTGGCGTTTCAATGCTAGAACACGATCTTCTTTTGCTGGATAAAGTTTTTTGATTGCCGGAATCATTGCGAAAGCCCAGCCACCGTTTTGCATCCGTTCATAGTTCCATGATCCTTGTATGAAGGTGGAACGCCAAGCAACCGCTAATCTATCTTTTTTAGTTAATACGAATTTTTTATTTGCCGTATTTTGTGCCATGTTTGCAGTCTCCTTTCCTAATAGTCGTTGAGTATCGAATCAAGTGGATCGCCAGTGTTACCAGAACCGCCATTACCAGAACCGCCCATTTTTGAAAGGTTCAAGTAGATCAAGGCCATTGCAACGCCTAGGGCTCCTAATGCGATCAACGTCAATTGAGATACAGCAGCAACAACGAAACCAATGATGAAGAATGGCCATACTTCTTTAGTAGCCATCATATTGATGACCATTGCATAACCAACGGCTACGACCATACCACCACCGATTGCCATTCCATCAGTCAACCAACCCGGCATTGCTTCCAAGCCAGAACGGACAGCGTCTGCAGGGATGAACAGTAGCAATGCAGCAGGAATTGCGATACGCAAACCTTGCATGGCAATTGCTCCAATTTGAAGCAATTCAATCTTACGATAGTCGCCTTGTTCTGCAGCTGCGTCCATCAAATGAACAACAGGAACTGCTAGAGTACGAACGAACATCGTCAAGACCAAACCAGCAACAGCCAGAGGGATCGCAATGGCAATAGCGGAAGATACGCCATCTACACCTTGACCACCTAATACCAAAATAATTGCAGATGCGACAGAAGCGAGTGCTGCGTCAGGTGCTACAGCGGCTCCGATGTTTGCCCAACCTAAGGCGATCATTTGTAATGATCCGCCAAGAATAATACCAGCTTCAAGATTTCCTGTGACCAGGCCGATCAGTGTACATGCAACGAGCGGTTGATGGAATTGGAACTCATCTAAAATACCTTCCATCCCGGCAAAGAATGCCACGATGATAACCAGAATAATTGAAATGACTGACATAATATACCTCCTCTTTTCTTGTTATGCCTTTGCTAATTCTTCTTTAGCTTTTTTCAGCAACGTATCCATTTTTTCCGATGAATCATTCGGAACTTTCCGGACATCAAATTTAACTCCTTTTGTTTTCAATGCTTCAAATGCTTTCACATCTTCAGGCCCCATTGATAAGACCTTATTCACAACAACCTTGCCGACTGAGTGAGCCATTGACCCAACATTTAATTCCTCAATCTTCACGCCGCCTTCGATTACCCGAACGACATCTTGCACATTTTCAAAAAGCAAGAGAGCGTGAGTGTTTCCAAAACGAGGATCTTTCGCAATTTCAATCATTTTTTTGATTGGAATCACATTGGCTTTGACTCCTGGAGGAGCCGCTTGCACGATGAGGTTTTTACGCAATTCATCTCTTGAGACATCATCCGAAACTACGATGATTCGATCTGTTCCGGCTGATTTCGCCCACGTTGTTGCCACTTGTCCGTGAAGCAAACGTGAATCCAAACGAACTAAAGATAACTTGATTTTGCCATCGCCAACAACTGTCCCTGGGGGAAGGCTGCCTTTTAGCGGTTGTACCTTAGAAGCCGCTTCCACTTTCTTCGGCTCTAAACTTTCTGGCTTAGCTCTTACGCCATCCTTCGCTGCTGGAAGAATTTGAGCAGCAATCTTTTGTGCTGATTCCATGCTCAGACGTGCAGCATACGCTTCGATGACCATCGGAAGGTTCATTCCGGCGATAATCGCCCAAGTGTCTTTATGTGCTTCAAAAAGACTGTTGGCTTGGTTGAAAGGTGTACCGCCCCATAAATCGACTAAGAACAGCACTTCATCTTGATTGTCAAAGGATGCGATAGCCTCTTGCATCTTTCTTTTGACATCGTCCGGTCCTTCGCTTGGCGCCAAGGTCACTGCTTTGACATTTTCTTGTTCGCCGAAAATCATCGAAGCAGATTGCAGAATGCCTTCAGCGAAATCTCCATGACTTGCTAGGATAATTCCTACCATTTGTATACCTCCTATTGAATATATTTTTGTGACTGTTTGGATAAATAGCTTGGCAGGCCATTTACCAGACACTATACTATATGCAAAAAGCGTGCCAACTTAGTGTATGGCACATTCCTTACGATAAAAAAGCACAAAAAAATACACTAAGCACGACAGTGTCTTAGTGTATTTTTTTGTTTGTCGTTAGTGTATGCGATACTGTATCGTTATTCTTGATAAGCCAACAGTTGCTGCAGATAGTATACTTCATCTTTCGGCATCTCAATTTGAAAGGTGCGGCTCAGGAGATTTAAGGACTGTTCCAGCTGCTTAAATGTTTCTGTCCGTTCAGTCAGTTCAAGTTCCTCTTGCGGCGCGACCAATGTATCCTGGCGCAGGGACCGCTCAAACATCCCCGCAAGGTGCATCAGAAGATTGATTACTTGGGAGTAATTTTCTTCATTTTTAATTAAGGAACTACTAAACTTCCACAAAGGATCGATCAGCTTTTGCGGATTCAAGAAAGTAAAGCTTTGCGTCATGTATTCCACGCAAATCTGCTTTGCCTTCTCCAATGTCAACTCGCTGTCATCATAGGATTCGGACTCTTCCACTAAGTAGTCCAATACTTTTTCGGCATCTCCATTGAAGAAATGTTCCATTGGAATGTAAACGGCATCGATTTTTGGTTTGACGATTCCTGTTGTAGCCAGGATTTCATACTCCTGTTGCAAGTGAACCAGCTGCTCATCCATGTCGATCACCGAAATCGGCAGTACCTCGATTTCCACATCAAAATATTTCTCCAAATGCTTGTCGATGAGCTCTTTCATCTTTTGCGCTGTTCCTTCACCCGAAGCGCAGATCGCAATGATCGCCTTTTTGCGCTGTAAAGTGTGCCCGTTCTCTTCTCTCGTGGTCACGTTGCTGCCTGCATAACCACGAAAAGATTGGAGCGAGCGATAAATTTCATCAAGTGTCGTTTCAACAAGATCCGTCTTGCGCACCGTCTCCAAAACGATCGGAGTCGTGACCATGTCGATCGTTTTGACCTCAATCCCTGTTTTTTCGGTGATTTTTTCCGAAAAAGTCGCCAGCGAGCCCATATCGACCAATAAAATGACTCCGCTCCCGCGATCGATTTCTTGGACACAATGAATAATTTTTTCGAGGGCCACTTGTGGCTTCATCTCAAGGGGCATATCTACAGCGCGGATATTGTCGACACCCAACAGTGTCGTCACCACCTCCGCCATGCTCGTTGCTGTGCTCCTGCCATGGGCGGCAATCACAACACCCACTCTCCCTGAGACTTTGTCCTGCTTTAATGAAACAAGCAGCAAAGTCAGGTAATAAGTCTCCACCTCGGGGATGCTGATGCTGTATTCTTTTTGCAGTTCTTGTTTCATCCATTTAGCGACTGCAAACTCTTTGGGATAATCTTCCACCATATTTTTGATGCTTGCATGGAGCGTCCGGCTGTTTTCGCCTAATTGGATCCGTTTTAAAAACGAACTGATATGGAGACTCATCGCATAGACGAAATTCCGTTGGAAGTGATAATCCAAATGATCTTGCGCATACTCAAACATACTCTTAGCAAAGCGGATAATTCGTTGATCAATGATTTCGGAAAGCTTTTTCTCTGTGTCAAAGGTCAAACCCGTATCACGATAAAAAGACTTCAGATGGACATTGATGTCGGTCGTGATGTAATGGTTGATGGATTCCTTATCAAGCCCTTCTTCACGCAGCAGAGCGGCCTTATTCCCGATGATTTCATATAGATTATACGGAAGCTCATAGGAATCGCTGATCAGTTGGCTTTCCGCTCCTTCATTTGGCGCCAACTTCAGCACTGGCTCCAGTATCCGAGTGAGTTCATTCAAGCGCTCGCGATGATTATTCGCCAGATTCATCAGACCGTTTTGGATTTCTGGTGTCAGCTCATCCAACGTAATCGATATTTCATCTGAATTCATATATTTCAAAAAAGCACGCGCACAAACAAGCTGGACATTCGATTTTAGCTGCCCGACATTTCCGTAGGTTACGCTGCCGATCAATGCCTTCACTGCATCCTGTTTAACGTGGATGCTTTTTTGGATTCGATTGGCTTCGATCGAGACCATCCGCTTCAACAAATCCAGCTGTTCCGCAATCGGACGCTCTGAAAATTGCGGTAATTTAATGACGATCGGAATGCGTCGAACAAAGGTCTGAAGCAAACTGGAGGCGGGATCTTCCGTCGTAGCACAAACAAGACGGACATCGACTTTATTGGCTTTATCGGTTTCGCCCAATCGATTATAGGTGCCGTGATCCAGTAGATAAAAAATCATTTCCTGCCCTTCAGGCGGTAAGCGGTGCACTTCGTCCATAAAGAGCATGCCGCCGTCTGCCCGTTGGATCAATCCGTCAGTCGTTTCTGTCGCTCCTGTAAAAGCACCCTTGCGGTATCCGAACAAATGAGCCATCAATAACTCAGGATTGTGCGCATAGTCGGCACAATTGAACACAACCAGCTCTTTATCAGCTGCAAAAACTTGATTTGCTTGCGCGAAACGAAACATCGCATGAACAAAAAAGGTCTTCCCGCTTCCTGTCGGTCCCGTGATCAAGCAGCTTAACCCCTTAGGAGGATAGAGGATCGCCGCCTTTGCCTGATCAACTTGAGTCCGCATACTGTCATTTGAACCGATTACATTCGCAAACACCTCATTATTCGTTTCACGGCTGCCCGCATTACTCCCTTCCCGGGTTGCGGGAACACGAGACATTCCAGAAACTGCGCCGCGTGTTTCGCTCTTTGGCCTTGCTGTTGGCTTGGGTTGGTCTTCTTTATATGAGTGCATCTTTTTTTGTGGTCGCTCAGGCCATTTCAAAGAGTGATCCGCATATCTGACCGGTCGTCCAGAGGATTTGATCAGTTTTCCCTGACGCACGAGCTCATTTAAGTCGCTACTTGCATTGGGCCGTATGATCTGAAGTTCCGTCACAACTTCCTGAGTCGTCACGCCTTCGTTCCCCTGCTCAAAAGCAGCTTCTGTATAATCCTGCGAGCGAATTTTTATATACTCGTAGATTCGGTCAATTCGTTTCATCCTGATTCCTCCTGTTCCATCATCATAAAAATACCATAGTCCCGAAAAAAACGAAAGCGGAAGCTTACGAAAAGTTCCGTTCTTTCTTTTGATGAAATGATGTCAGTAATGACTAGACCCTTATAATCTGCTCTAAGAATACAGAAAAAGGGAGTAGGACGATTATCCCCCTACTCCCTGTTCTAATGCTCACCTATATATTTCCTATCTTAAAACCGTTACGGCGTTTCTCCCAAGACTCGAGTATCTCTGCTTTTTTTGGTTCCCTCATGTGAGGACTTCTGTCTGGAAATTTGGTAGCTGTATAAAAATTAGAAGCCTTTGCCAACTCTTCCATTCGAGAAATACGGGACGTTGTAACCTTCAATTTGACTCTCATTCAACTACCTCCTTTTCTAGAGCTTCCAAAATGGAAGAAAATGGCTCACCGTATCTAGCGCTGTACTTGATTAGTGTAGTAGCTACATCTGCATCTTCTTTTGATTCAAACTCTTCTTCGTCATCATTATATAACAGAATATCAATATGGGGTAGTAGGAGTAGACCGAAATAGCTGCCAAAGTGAGTCTTAGCATTCTCCTGTAAAGGGAATGCAAGGTACAGGTACTCTGACTCATCTCCTTCTCGCAATTCAGAGTAGGGAATTCCTTTCTGCTCTAAATATCTTTTCACCCGATACGCTTGTGCTTCAGGAAGATTATCATTCTGCAAGAGACGTATGTGATAGAGAAGAAGCTCATATTCTTCTTTCCCCTCTAAGTTTTTCTTTAGGTATTCCATATCTAATTTCTGGAGGTGGCTGTCAATCATCGCAAGCAGTTGTTCCCCGTAGTCCTTGTATTGCCAATGAGCAAGCCCTCTTACTCGATCCATCAAAATGTCATTAATATCCACGAAATTAACAGAAAAACCGTCTTTTGTAGCAGCTTTTAGTGTGGGCTTGTATACTCCATCAAAAGGTACACTTGCTACAACCTCTATAACAATTTCAAGAGGATCATGTACCCAATATTTCCCATCCCTCATAAACCCAAGATCCGTTAATATTATTTCTAATTCCCTTTGTGACTGTGTAATCATATCAATATCCTGGGTAGTATAACCACCGTCAGTATAGTATTCAACCGAAAGCCCGCCTGTAACAATAACCTCGGCATGGTATTTTTTGGCGAGATAGTCTCGGATAATTCCTGCCACTCTTATATTTCTATCTCTCGTATTTGCAATTTTCTCTTCAAGCGGTTCTGACTGCCTCTGCTCAATCATTTCGTTTATCAAAGACATGTACCTATTATTATCAGCAACCATTGGTAAGGAATCCACCCTTCTCGGTAACAAAAAAACCTGTGCTAGTTCCGCTATTGATTTTTCAAACAAGGAAGCGCTGTAAGTTCTTATAAAAATATTTTAACATATGAAAACCTGAAACGGAAAGATTCTGAAAAGGAGCAGGTGGCAACACTTTTTTCATTTATTTAAAATAGTTGAATAGCAACACGCTTTGGATTACATTGAACATAAAGGAGTGGTAGAAAGGGTCACGATATTATTGCGCATGGACGAAGAAGATGAAATAGATAGGGATCTTTATCACGTTGCCACGAAACAACATATTGAGAACCCTCAAGTTGTTTCTTTTGATGAAATGATGAAGGAAATAGATTTCTGGTAGTGCCATTTATAGGAGTCTTGAGAGCAAGGCTCCTAAGACAATTATACACTAGCAATAAAATGAATTTCAAAATAATTAAACTATTTATGAAAATACTTCTTACACACATTCTATATTTGTGATACCATGGTTGACGTTGCAAAAAATTAGAAGGAGTGTTTACATGCCCACAAACAAAAAAGAAGGAATTATTTTTACGACGATAATGTGCTCGTTGATGGTGTTAGGAATGAGTATGTACAATCTGCTGTTGCATGACAATTTTGGTTTAGTGCCCCTTATTGCAGGGTTAGTGCCCGGCTTTACGGTCGCTTTTGTTTTGGACGTTTTCATTGTAGGAGTGATCGCAAAGAAAATTGCTTTTCAATTACCCATCAAAAAAGAAAATAAGTTGCAGTTAATTTTGACAATCTCCAGTTTGATGGTTCTAGGGATGGTCACTTTCATGTCATTATTCGGAGTTCTGATGGAAGGCGGCATTCCAGATAATTTATGGGCAGCCTACAGTGAAGCTTGGAGAATGAATGTTATTGTCGCTTTGCCGTTGCAACTGTTGGTTGTCGGGCCTGTGTCCCGGACAATTCTTGGCAAAATCCAAGCCAATAGTACGCTTGTTTTGGAATAAACGTTAGCGCATAACTGTTAAAAAATCAGAAAAAGGTGCAGCATCCCTTGATGAAACCAGGGGTGCTGCACCTTTTTGTGTTGCCGGTAACGCCCTGGGTACCGATAAGTGTCGAAATTGTCGAATGCCGACAGAATATTAGACAACTTTATTGCGATGAACGGCAAAATTGTCGAATGCTGGAAAACATCTGACAATCTGTCCCACCAGCAAGACCAACCTGTCGAATGTTGGAGGAACATTCGACAAATCTCTCCCCCGCACCCCACCCCAGCACAGCACGGTATCGAAAAAGGTGCAGCACACTTGGCAAATACCAAGGATGCTGCACCTTCTTTTTGTCGTTCAATTATATACCGCCGTAATCAGACGACCACATTCGTATGGTTCGAAAGCAGTGCAATATATGCCGCGCTGACGGGTTTCTGCCGGATGGTCTCGAGACCTTTCTTGTAGAGGTTCATCTGGCCGCGGTATTTGTCGACGATGTTCTCCGGCAATACCGGAGCTTGATCGCCCACGAAGTCGGTTTTGAAGTCGTAGAGGACGATGTGATCGTCGTACTCGATGAAGCCGTCGATGATACCGTGGATCAGCAGATTGTCGGTTGAGTCTTCCGGCATCTCAGCGAATATCCGGCTTGCCGGAATCAGCAATGAGAACGGCATTTCCCGTCTCACCCTTTCGGCATTCGCCTGGATTTCCTGCCCCAATTCCGTTTGGAAGAACAACGCGATTTGTTCCGCGTCCAGCTTCTCCGCAACAGCCTTCTCCAGCAGTCCATCATCTACCAATTCAAGCAACAGTTGCGCCACATAGGCTGCGGTGATTTCCTTTTCCAGATCCACGGACTGCATCACGAAATGCGTCGCGGTACCGATTTCGGCGCTGTTCGGCATCACCATCTCCTGCATGAAGCGCGGGCGTGGGAATTCCGGCTCCACATAGCGGGAGACCCGTTTGGTGTCGGAAAGGTCCAGCTTCAGCATATGGCTCTCGTCCGGATCCTCGAACAGGCGCTTGATCTCGGAAACGGACTGGTAGCTGGTTGTAGTCGCTGCCGCTTCGTGGGGGTATTTCGCTTCCATCAGAGCAACAGCCAGCTTCATTTCTTCCGCCAGGGAATGTTCGTGCGCTTCGACTTTCGCCGTCGCCATCTGCTCGATTTCGTCTTTCCACTGCGATTCGTTGATCTCCTCCATGGCGACCGGAATGTAGGACAGCAGGTCTTCCTCGCGGAAAGTCTGGATGCTGAAGTGCACCGGATAGTGCGTCAGTTCGCCCCGGTATTCCTTATGGAAATGGTCGTTCTCGGCGTCCTCATGCCGATAAAGGCACATGCCGAGCCATTTCATCATTGAACTGGCCTGCAGGCGCAGGTAATCCGGAAGCAGCTTCCCGCTTGTTCCGTCGGCCACTTGCCAATCGGCCCAGAGCTTCTCCTCGGATTTGTAGGAGCCGACCAGGAACAGTTTCTGTTCGGCGCGGGTCAGGGCCACATAGAGCTTGCGCATCTCTTCCGCCAATAATTTCTTTTTCTTCTCGATCGCCAACGCTTGGCGCGCCAAGGACGGATACTGGACCCGCTGCTGGACGTCGAAATAATCGGTTCCGAGTCCATGCGTCTCCGAGAAGATGTATTTGCTTTGGGTGTCGCTCAGGTTGAACCGTTTCGACAGATCCATCAGGAAGACGACAGGGAACTCCAGGCCTTTGCTGGCGTGGATGGTCATGACCCTGACGGCATCCTCATCGTCGCTGAAGGAAGTCGGTTCGGCCAAGTCCTTGTCGCGCTGTTGGATCTTCTCGATGAAGCGGATGAACTGGAACAGCCCTTTGTAGTTCGTTTCCTCGTATTTCTTGGCCCGCTCATAGAGAGCGTGCAGATTGGCCGTCCGCTGTTTGCCGGCGACCATGCCGCCTACGTAGTCCAAGAAGTGGGTGTCGTTGTAGATGGTCCAGATCAGGGTGACGAGGCTGCTCCGTCTGGCCGTGTTGCGCCATTCGTGCAAGCGTCCCATGAACAGTGCCAGTTTGCTGTACGCATCCTTTATTTCAGCAGTCTGCTCGATTCCGGAAGCTTCGCATATTTTGATGAAATGCTGCACAGCTTCGTAGAAATCGCCGTTCTTCTGCTGGATGCGGATCAGCGCCAATTGCTTCTCGTCCAAACCGACAATCGGCGAACGCAGCACTGCCGCAAGCGGGATATCCTGACGCGGATTGTCGATCACCTTCAGCAAAGAGAGGATGATCGAAACCTCAGTGCGCTGGAAATAGCTTTCCGTGTCGTTCAGGATGACCGGAATCTGGAAATCCTTGAAGATCTCCAGGATGACAAGGTTATTTTTCTTCGTCGGCGTCAACAGCACGATATCGCGGTAGGAAAGCGGCCGTTCTTCATTGGTCTTTTTGTCGTAGATCAGGAACTTCTCATCGATCAGCGCCTTGATTTTCTGCGCCACCATCGTGACTTCCCCGGCCGTTTTGTCGTCGATCGTCAGGTCGGCTTCGAGGTCGTTCTCCGGCGTGAGGGCTTCCTCGTCATTGTCGGCGTTCTCCGACAGGTAGATCAGCAGTTCGGTCTGGTTGCGCTCGCTCTCCGGGAAGGATTTGTTGCCGGCCTGGAGCTTCGCGGCTTCGTCGTAGTCCATCTGGCCGACTTTTTCGTCCATCAATTGCTCAAAGATGAAATTCGTGAAATGGATGACTTCTGCGCGCGACCGGAAGTTTTCCGCCAGAATGATCCGTTCCCCGCCGTTTTTGTCGGCAAAAGCCGCATATTTGCGCAGGAACAGGCTCGGGTCGGCCAAGCGGAAGGCGTAGATGGACTGTTTGACGTCCCCAACCATGAACAGGTTCTCGGTTTCCGGCTGATGCCGGGTCACCCAATAGAGGATGCTCTCCTGCAGTTGGTTCACGTCCTGGTATTCGTCGATCAGCACTTCCTCGAATTTGTTGCGGTAATAGGCGCTAGCGTCTCTCATCTTGCGCTCCCCGTCTTCGGCGATTGGTGCCAGGATCTGCAGCGTCAGATGCTCCAGGTCGTTGAAATCGAGCACGTTATCGTCCAATTTCCGTTCCCAATAGGCTTCGGAAAAGCGTTTCGTCACCCGGGCCATCTCTTCGGCATACGGATGGATGCCTCTCAGCACTTCCTCCTGTTCCGCAAGCGGACGGTTGAGGTATTGCGCGCTCAATGCGGCGAAATCCTTCTTGTATTTGTCGCGCAGGTTTTTCAGCAGCGCTTTTTGATCCTTCACTTCATCCGCGTCGGCCTTCTTGCTGCTGGGCCAACGCGCAAACTGCAGCTGTTCGTCCGCGATCGTGTAGGCCAATTCGTAGTCATCCTGTTGGACAGCTTCCAAGAGGCGGTCGGCATAGCCCTGCTCCGTTTCAAAAATTTCGCGCTGGGCAGCCGTCTCCACTTCTTGCCCGGCCAAATGCCGCGCTTGTTCGATGTCGTAGCGGATGCCTTCGATCAGGCTCAGCAACTGCGGTTTCAGCAATTCCTGGTAGAGCACGCTGTTCGTCAACCCGTTTTCGGTGTTGTACAAAGACGGCAAGGAATCCAGCCATCGGTAAGGGATCGGGTTCGCGCGCGAAAAATCATAGAGCGAGAAAATCAGCTTCATCAGATCGTCGTCGCTGCGGTCCTTCGAATAAGCCTTTGCCAAATTCTTGAAATGCGTATCTGGTTCTCCGTAAAGTTCCTCCTTGACCTCTTCCCAGACATCCTCCTTCAACAGCTCTACTTCGATCGTGTCCGCCAACAAGCGGAAGACCGGGTCCAGATCGATCAGATAGAAATAGCGCTGGATGACCTTCAGGCAGAAGGCGTGGATCGTCGAGATGTTCGCCTGCGGCATCAGCGAGAGCTGCTTGATCAGGTGCAGGTATTGTTCCTGCGACTGCGCTTCGTTGATGGCGGTCTGGATGGCGCCCGTCATCCGCTCCTTCATTTCCTTGGCTGCGGATTCGGTAAAGGTGACGACCAACAGTTCATCGACGTTCGTTCCGCCCTTCACTTTTTCGATGATCCGCTGAATCAGGACGGTCGTTTTGCCGGAACCTGCCGAGGCGGAGACGAGGATGTTGTCCCCGGTCTGGTAGATCGATTGCCATTGCGTTTCCGTGAATTTTTCATTGGGTGTGCGTGCCGGTATGCCCGTCATCATTGCTCCTCCCCTTCCTCGTTGGATTCTTGATTATTCTCGTCGCGTTCTTGCTTGATCTTCGAAAGGACATCTTCCTTGCTCAACTTGATGTATTTGCGGTAACGGTTCTCCGGCAACGTGTTGTCGAACTGCGAGATGGCGCGGTAAGGCCCGCTGACGGTCGGCGTGTACGGCCGTTCCTTGATCGGGTCGAGTTTCAGGTCGCCGGACAGGATCTTCTCGCCGGCTTCCACCATGTTTGCCCGGTTCTTGGCGATCAGATTGTGGAAATCATCCAACGTAATCAATTCGTCCTTTTTGCCCAGATTTCCGGCCTTCAGTTTGTTGAACGGGAAGATTTCCGAAGACTTGCCGCTTTCGACAGACGGATCGATCGTATCCAAAACGGCCGTGTCGTTCAGCAAAAGCCCCTTCAGCTTGTAATCGGTGATGATCGTCTTCTGATAATCCTCGAGCGTCATGAAACTGTTCTGCTTGATGAACGGGTTCTTGACGTGAAGATAGAAAGCTCCCGCAGGCAATGTCTTCCCGGCCAGCAGCTTGTCGGCGTTCAGCAGGGCCACATCCAGGTAGGTGATCATCTGCATCGCCAAGCCGTAGTAAGCGTCTGAAAAATTGAAACTGTGCGCGCTCGACTTGTAGTCGAGGATGGTCAGGTAATTCTCTTCCCCGGCATTGACCAGATCGATCCGGTCGATTTTCCCGCGGATATGCAGGGTGCCGCCGTTGTTCAGCGGCATATCCAATCCGTCCAGCATTTGTTCTCCGCCCATTTGCCCGAAGACCGCTTCGGTGCGGATGTTCTTCAGGGCCGTCCGTCGGCTGTGCTGGTTGAGCACCCAAGCCATCTTCTGGATCGTTTCGCCCAACTGGTCGCGGATGAAGTTCATCCGGTTGGAGGTCCTCAGAATTTCGAATTTTTTGCTTCCGTAGAGCTCATCCAGGACGGCATCGGCAATCTGTTTGACCGTCTCCTCGCTCAAGTTATCGGTTTCGATGAGCCTGCTCTTCAGCTGGTTGACGATCTTTTCCAAGGCTTCATGGAAAAATTCGCCTGTACCGGCAGCGGAAAGCTCGTATTTCGCCCGTTCCTTGAGCTTCAGTCCGTATTGGAGGAAGTGGCTGTACGGATCTTCGAAATAGCGCTCGAGCTGCGAGACCGACAGATACAGGTCTTTCCCGTAGAGCTGTTCGGCGACCGGCGCCGTCAGCTTGCTCGGCACATTTTTGTGCCAGAGGCTGGCGAAGACCTGCTGCATGATCCGTTTGGCTTGCGGATCCTTGGAGATGTACGCCAAAATGTATTTCCATAGCGTCGGCACCGGCTCGTTCGTTGCGCGCTGGTGGCGCAGCAGGTGGACCAGCTGGCTGATGTTCTGTTGTTTGCTGCCGAGGAAGGCAGTCGTATCCTCCGCATCGGCGATGTCCTGGTGCTTGATTTCGACAGGGATCTGCAGCGCATTGGCTACGCGCGAAACGTAAGGCGAAATCTTCGGCGATTTCTTGCTGTCTTCAGCACTCATCGGATAGCTGAAGATGACCTTCTCCGTCCCAGAAAGGAAAGCCTGATAGGCCACATACGGTTCGGCGGCCATCGATTCGGCGGTCGTCGGGTGCAGATATTTTTCTTCATTATTCAATGAACCGCTGAGCCGCTCACGGTCCTCTTCCGTCAGCAAAGATTTATTTTCTTTCTGCGCAGGCAAATGGTCCTGGGTCATCCCCATCAGGAAGACCACCTTCGCCGGCTCGAAGCGCGCCCCTTCGATGCTCGAGAAGACGACCTGATCGATGCTTGGCGGTACTAGGCTGAAGGTTGCGTTCTGGAAACCGGTCAAAAGGATCTCATGGAAAGCTGCAGCCTGGAAGGGGCTGTCCCCCAAAATTTCGACGTATTCGTCCAACAAGTTCAGGAAAACTTTCCAGATCTGTTCCTGCTGCCTCGCTTGGATCAGGTCCCCCTGCGCCAATGCTTCATCGCGCCAGAACAGCATCTGTTTGTCGACTTTGGCGGCAATCAGGAAATTGTAAAGGTTCTTCGCGGCTTCCCGGCCGGTTTTGGCCTTCGCCATCTTCTGGAAGAACGGCAGAAGAAGATCCCTCAGATAATTGCGGACCTCGTTGGAAGTATCCTGCATCCGTCTGTCCTCGGCGCTCTGGTTGCTGTTGCCGTTCTCATCCCTGAATGTCGCGAAATACCAGTCATCCTTCGAAAGCCAGCTGTTGCCTTCATAGCCGTATGCCAGCAAGACATTCTCAATCACATCGACCTGCTCTCGGAAATGCAGCACGGCTGCCGCCGTTTCCTCAAGCCCTACCGGATTGTCATGGTTGGCCGGCGTCAACAGTTCCGTGCGCAACAAACGCATGATGTCCGGATAGCGCCAATGATGCCGGCGGATGCGGAACAGCGCATCGATGAAGTCCATGAACGGATGGTGCTTCATGGCGTCAGCTTTATCATAAAAGACGTCCATCCCGTCCTTGTCGAATACCGGCTTCACCATCGTTTCGTATTCTTCGACCGTCCGCGCCAAAATCAGGATGTCCTTGTAGCGGTAGCCGTCATCGGCGACCAGTTTTTTGATTTCATTGGCCACATGGAAAACTTCCGCCTGTTTCGTTTCACAGCCCCAGACCCGGATAGCTTCCTTTTGATCGGTCGTCAGCTCGAACGAGCCTTGGAATTTGTTGGCAGTCGCATCGGTGGATGCGATCCAATAATTCTCCAGCACCAAAAGCGCATCCTTGTAGCCGTCCGTGTCCTTCGCAACCCAGTGGTCCTTCATGATCTGTACGCGCAGGCTGCGCGCCAAATGATAGAGCGTGTGATACGTCGACCCTGCGGTATAGAACAACTGATGCATGGCCGGCGGTTCGTCGACGTAAGCTTTGTCCAACGCCAACGTGATCGTGACTTGTTTGGCGGAGCGCAGCAGCGCCGTGAGAATCTGCAGCTCGCGGGCCGTGAAACGGTAAAAACCGTCGATGAAGACATAGGTGTTCTGCATATCCAGCGTTTCGATGATGCCGGCCAGTGCCTCAAGGATGACTTCCTTTTCAAGGTACTTGTCCAGTAGCGCTTCGTTGAAGGCATGGTAAAGCTCCTTCAATTCTGTCAGTTTCAGCTGAAAATCAGCCTCATTGCCGGATTCCGCCTGGTTCGCAAGGATCCCCTGCAAGTCATCCTCTTCGATGCGGCCGCTGCGCAGCTCCAGAAACAGATCAGTCAGCTGCTTGATGAAGCCTTCCTTGTTGGCTTCCCGGCGGAAAAGGATCAGCTCCTGCTCCTTCTCCATCAAAATCTTCCGCACCAGCATGCTGAGGCCGGCTTCCGACAATTGCTGCTGTTGGAAAATCGGCGATTTCTTCAGCAAATACCACGCCAACCGGCTGAAACTGAACGTCTGCAGATTCATCGAGCCCATCATGTCCTGCTCGCGAAAAGCCTCGAATTGCCAAAGCTTTTCCAGGATCGACATCTCCGCCTCGAACTTCGCGTGCTCCGGTACCAGCACAAATACCTCCGCATCCGGCTCCTCCGTCATGATCCCCGAAATCCGCTCATATATCGCTTGTTTCTTGTCCGCCGATTCCTTGCCTAAAATAAACTGCAACCCCATCGGATCGCCTCCTGTTCGTGTAAGTCAATAAGGTTATTTTACCATAAGGGGGTGGGGAAACATGGGGTTTGAGGGTAAATAAAAAGCGAAAATCCTATAAAACCAGGATTTTCGCTAACTCGGTAAGCTAGTTACCTAACTTCGGATTTGTAAAATAGTATCCATTAGACATTTCTCTTTTTGATAATGATGTGGTAGCTATTTTCCACCAAGAGAGGTGCCTTTCAGTATGTATTTCTGATAAAAAAATGTCAAAAAATATTGGTAAAACAAACATTTAAGTCTGGTTTCGTGAGTGCTGTAGAATAATGATTTAATCAATCATCTTCTAAAAAACTAAGCATTTTATTTACATCATCCTCTTCCCAGAATAATAACTCTTTCGAAAAGTGCTGTAAATAGCCCCTTGCTAGATTTAAATCATCCCTGTCTCCAAAAAACTGAGTTTGCTTCAATTCATCTCCTAGTCCATCACCTCTTTGAGTAAAAAAAGAATTATAGTAAATTAACACTATTTCTTTCTCATTCAACATTGCGCGTACAAAACCAATATAATTATTTTTTAATTCTTGATCAGATACATTGCTATTGACATATTTTATTACTCGATGAAAAATACGGAAGTACTTCCCCATTCTATTATAATAACCGTTGAAAACGGATTCTATAATTGTGTTTTTATGTGTTGAAATCCATTTTATTGTATTTAATGCCACTTGATTATCAAAGTCTTTAATAATTTCAAATAATTCATTGGTCGTATCTACATTAAAATATGTAGTGTCTAAATGCCTAATAATATTAATTAAATTGAGAAACTTTTCGTCATTGTCATTCTCATTGAAACTTATAGCTCCTAACAGTTTCAATGTTCCCAAAACATCTATAAACGCCGGTGCCTTTTCTTTAAAATTAATCAGGACTCCACTACTGGGTGCCTTGTCAAGATAATAATTTTCAATTTCCGTAAACTCTGAATCTTCTATCAAATATTTATCTTTAAGTTGTTTTAACATATCCTTTAAGGTGTTATCAAAGAATCTTCCAATATATTCACGTTTTGAGTAAAAATATTCTTTTCTACATTTTTCTGCTGTAGTTACTTTGAACTGAATTATTTCTTCTTCTAACTCAAGATACAGATCTTCAAATAAATTTTCATCATTATTATGTTCAACTTCTTTTTTTATTTCATTATGTAAATTCAATAAATTGAAGAAGGTGTTATCTACTTTTTCTTCTTTGCGGCTATCCTCATCAGAGTTCAGCTGAATATAAATAACTATCATAGCGCCAAAAAGACCTAAAATTGCACCTAGATATCCTCCCCAAAAGCCTAACCATCCATCGTCACTCCCTGCACCAATATCGGGAATAATAATCAAATTAATACAAAATGGAACAAAAACTAATAGACCTAAGCAAACTATAACTATTGACCACACAGGATAATTCTTAAATTCTCTTATTATTCTTTTCAATTGGATACTCCTTCAAATCCTTTCAGAATCAGTAAACTATTTAATCTAATTTTCCGATACAATTTACATTCCCGAAATTTTATAACTAGGTCGTGTAAAATATTGATATCACAGTATTCACACCTAGCTACACATAAAACCTCATAACTACGTGATTAGGATCTTGAAATACTATTCAAACGTTGATTTGACGGTTTTTCATTTGTTTCTAGTTATGTGTTTCCGGGATACCATCCTACAGAAACGATTAACACGGGACTACTTCTTTTCTTTATCTTATTTGATAATTGATCCATAAACGTGGATAATACATTCTTTTATTCATTACATCGACTAAGCTCATCCCATTCTGCCCCCACAACGTTACAGTTATAACGTTGTGGGCAGAATGTCAAAATATTTATCCAATGGGGCCTTTTAAGCCAAAGTTTTTGCGCATTTCTAGTTATAGGTCTCACGGGAATGAAAGTTATAATTTATTTTATTTTATCCCTTTAGCCAACCTCTCAAATTCAATTGGTTATCCTTTACTCCACTCCCAAAGCTTTAAAAATAGCTTCCTGGGGTGTGTTGTAGAATATAATACTAAACGCACCCATCAGTTCTGGCGGCACTGTGGCCATATCGACTGCGGAGGTTATTGGAATCAGCACTTTTTTAGCGCCACTATCCAGGCAAACCTGCAATGTATTTGCAAGTTCTTCAACCTTCATAATCGTTCCGCTAATGCTGATATCACCAAGAACCGCAAGATTTGAAAGGGTTGGTTTCTGAAGGGCTGCTGAGCAAATTGCCACAAGGGTAGGCAGCGTCAACGTTTTGGTGATACCGATACCATTCAGATCCTGGTAATTGATAATATAATCCTTTGTGGTGGTGCTTATGGAATTGCTGATATTTCTGCCATTTGCTTTCAAATAATTAAAGGCTGTATTCGTAGCTTCCCTGGCATCACGATCCGATCCAAGCCCGGTCCGTACAAACTTCCCATTGCCCGGAAGAACCTGTGTCTCTAATCGGTAAACACCTACCATTCCTGTTTTGCCACGTGAAATAGTGTAAACATGACCTGGATTGGGCATACCTTCTGGGATGAGCTTACCGCCACCTTGTTCGGGCACGGGAACGAAATGTTCTTCAAAAGTTTCATTGTCGATATAGGAAAAATTCACATCATAGAACTCCATACCGCCAATTTTTTTGAGCTGCTCTTTGACACGGCGTCGAAGTTCCAATGAAATAGTCATTATTTCCTTCATGTCCTCTTTGTCATATACACCATCGGGATACAGGAGCTTCGTGAACCCGGAAATCATTTTTCTGACTGCAATGACGTCCCGCTGATTCAAATTCGATCCAAACTTAAAGTATTTATCGCAAGCATCGCCAAATTGCTCTTTCCGCATTTCTTTCATAAATTCTGAAAGGTAATCGGTAATGAAGGCATATTCATCTGTGAAGAAGTCCGGCCTGTATTTGGGAATCTCCCAACCGGGTACATAGCAGTGCATCCGGTCCAGAAAAGCAGTATCATATGCCATTGCCACTGGGAAAGGTTCGAATAAATGTGATGTTTTGAGAAGAACATCCACACTCTGATTGATATTACCTACGAACACCATAGAAGCACTGGCTGCCTTCTCCTCTTTGCCACGAGCAAAAGATCCCGATGCCATATAATCTTTCATGATCTGTATCCCGTCTTTATCTTTAAAAGTAATCCCAGCCACTTCATCAAAAGCCACACAGTCCCACATCCCGACAAGCCCTACGGTTTTATTTGCCATGTTGTAAAATAAGTTGGCAACAGTGGTTTGACCCCCGGAAACGAGAATACTATTCGGTGAAATCTCTTTGTAAATATGAGACTTCCCTGTGCTGCGCGGACCGAGTTCACAAAGATTGAAGTTGTTCTCGACAAGAGGAATCATACGGGCAAGGAGAAGCCACTTTTCACGATCAGTAAATTTATCAGACTCCATTCCTGTTGAACGGACCAATACATTCAGCCATTCTTCTTTCGTGAATTCTTTTCTGGCTTCTTTGATTTCATCCAATTCAATATGGGGCATTTGAATGGGCGTGAGCTTCCTTACACGAATAGGAGTGGATCTTTTATCCTCTTCCAAATATTCATATTCCAGCTGTACGATACACCAAATTCCCCCGCATAAAAGACGATCATATTCCGAAACATAGCTGGGTGCCAGGAGAATTTCCCTTACCCCAAGATTTGAAAATTCAGCCTCGTAGCGATCTTCCTTAATATTAAGTTTTGCAGTTATACGGTCAATTACCGTATAACTGCCTCTCTCACGTAAAACGGAGAGAATTTTTTGCGCTTCATCCGGGCGAACGAAGTTTTCCGAGAGAATTTTTTTTACTGTCTTTACTCCCTCTTCGATGATTTCAGGATCATCTGAGCTGCAGTATTGTCCCAATAAGAATTCCAGCACATAAACAGGTACATTTGCGCCTTCTTTAATGGCTTTTGTTAAGTCCTTGCGGACAATCTTTCCATCGAAGAACTGCCTTAATTTCCTATTGAGAACAGCATTCGGATTGTCTGTTTTTTCTAATCTAGTTTCTTCCATTGATATTTAATCCTCCTGCCTTAGAAATTAAATCCAAAATCATCTGCAAATGCCAAATCCATTTGTACTTCATGGCGTATGACTTCAAGAGCATTTACTTCATCATATGCGACCAGATAATATTTTCTGTTCTTGTCATATTTCTTGTTTTTGAAAGTGAATTTTAAACGGAAAATACGTTTGCTTGCATCTTTGTCTTTTTTGTCAGCTACATAGAGGTTATCATTAGAAATTTTTTCGTTGTCATCTGAGATGAAGAACACTTTATAAGTTGTTTCTTTATTTACATCTGTCACAGCTTCCGTTTGGATGAAATCCAGATTTGCCGTAAGATTAGTAATCTTCTGTACGGAACTCACAAGCGCAATACTCACAGCCTTCGTTTCGGTGTGGTATTTGTTGGTTCTGACATTCAGGACGGGTACCACAATTTCCTGAAGGGTTGAGCCTCCATGGACGAAATTTTGGCCGCCACCAGCAACTTTAAAGACATCGCTCCCGATCGGTACAGATATAATTCGATCATCCTCATTGCCCAGTATATCGCCTAATTTCACCGTACCAACACCTTCTGCATGAACGCCTTCCGTTGCAATGACATATCTTCTTCCGACAAACGCATTTCCCCTTTCAAAACCGCTGATTTTATCACTTTCAACCAATTTGTCGCGTTTGTAAATAAAGCCGTGATCAGCCGTGATGATGAAACGGATATTGTTGGCGCTGGTAAGTCTCTTGATCATTGTATGAATTTCTTCCACAGCTTCTTCGCATGCTGTAAATACTTCGTTTTCGGTATTCAGTTTGTCGCCTCTCGCATCAATTTGATTGTGGTATACGTAAACTACCTCTTGACCCGAAAAAATTTCTTTCAGTTCAGCTATTTTCATGGTCTTGATATCATCAAACTGAACGGTACGGCTATTTGGAACAAAACTCTGTAATACCTGCTCTCTCGAATTTAAGTTATCACAGACCTTGCCATCCACCAGAACATTATAGTCATCACTCATGGATATTTTTTTATGAGGAAGTAGTGCCGACATGCCAAACCTTGTGTATGATGGCAGGACACTTTGCATAGCATCCATGGATGCCGTACATTTTTCGTCCTCCATCAATCTTTTTAGTAAAGTCTGTCCCACTTCAAATCTAAAGGCATCGGAAATAATGACCACAACACGTTCTTTGGCGAGACGTACATATTTATCATAAAACTCTTGTTGTTTGATCAGCCCTGTATCTCCCTTACACTCCATAAAAGCACGATTCCAAGCCACGGAAAGCGGATTAAGGTAGCGGTTGGTGTAGATGTTCTCGACCAAATCCCGCAGATTCTCAAAAGGTGTATTATTGAGCACTTGGTCATAATGATAGTAGAAATAGCGGTATTTCTGATCAATCGCATGATCTTCCGCTATGTAGCTCTTCCATATGTCCAATGCAGTTTTCTTGGGCTCAAAACGCGCTGCCATAATCAGATGATAGGCATTTTCCAAAATGTAATAATGAGAATTGTACAATTGTCCATAATGCATTTTTCTCCTCATTCGGCAAATCTCCGTTATCGTATGCCCGTTTACTCTGGCATCTGAGTCTTCATTCTCAAGCCTTTCTATCAGCCATTTGAGCAAGAAAACGTCCGCTTTTTTGAAAATCTCAAGCTCTGCTAAATCGCTGATATTCAACTTTTCAAAGACGGCATCGCCATTCAAAGTGTTGTAAACCAAATCAGACAACTCATCAAAACTATCTTTATAGATCAAGCTGTTCATCAAGCTATCCAGAAACGCGATTATATTGCCTGATTTATATGAGCAATAGTTTTTCCAAGCCTGCGGTAACTCCGACTGAATGACCTTCGAGGTATACGTGGCAAATAGCGTGTAAATAAATTTGGATAGGGAGGGCGAAACATCGGTATAGCCAAAATTTTCTTCACACATCTCCCAAAATGGCTCGATCAATTCATACTTTTCAAACTCTGCCAGATATTTGTTTTCCTCGAGCTCGCCATCCGTAATCACTGTACGGACGATTTCTTCGAAAGACACGATTTTCATTTTACAAATGACACTCATCAGCGCGATTTCAATGACATTCTTATTGAAGTTTTCAATCTCAAGGTCATAGAATTTCTGTGTCCTGTCCTTTGCCGCGAAGAATTTGATATAGTGCTGCAGCACTGTTTTGTACTTCTCATCAATGCCCAGATCTACCGCAAGTAAAGATGCCCTGTCCGCAAAAAACTCTTTCGAATAGCGGATTGTATCCGCAAGATGGTTTTCTTTAAGAGCAGGTTTAGGGAAAGGAGCGTAAACCAAGTAATTGGTCTTAGTATCCTCACGCTCCAAGAAGTATTTGATATAGAACTGATTGTCATGTTCCAACTTTAAAATTTTTGCATGTTCAAGTTCCAAACTATCTATATCTGAAACAAATTCAGCGCCTGTATCGTACCAAAATACCAATTTGCGTACATCACCTTCAAATTCGCTGTTGAGCTTATCTGTAATTTGTTTTAGGTTAAGCTCTGCCATTATTCCACCTCTTCCAACAATTCATTAAGATTCTTTCTAACCGAAGGAATGCTCTTACTCTTTTTACATATTATAATGATTTTATCAGTTGGGAATTTGTTTTCTTGCAATCGATTCTTAAGGAATTCTCCAATCTTACGCAAAAACTCATCATAAGTATAGTTGTATATAATGAGTATGCCAGAATGGTAATAGTGTTTATTATGAGTGAATTTTGATAGTGTCACTATATCCTTATAAACACCTTCCTGATAGTTCCCTTCTATCTTTCCTTTGACTTCAACCACTATTGCATTCCCTTGCATCATACCTGGGATATGAAACACAAAGTCAGGATTCTTCCGTGCATTTCTATCAAACGCAACATGACCGCTTTTATCAATTTCTCCATGTATTTGTACATCGGTCAATCCGCTTTCATACTGACCCAACCTCATTTGGTGGTAAAGTTCATAACAAAAAACTCTTTCCCTGACGATGCCTAATGGTTCATAAGTCGTAGTAAGCCTATAATACTCACCCCCGACGTTTTCAAGGGAATCACTGATCAACTGAATGAATAACTCTACCTTTATATCCATTAGAATACCTCAAATCTTCCCAAGGATATCGAGTTTGTTACCATCTTGCCCAGTCTGAATCTTTTCATAATTCAACTTTACTCCATCATCCAAATCAATTGCTATGCGGCTAATGGCAAGGTGAGCAATCTTCTCATCATATTCTTTAGTCTCTTTTAGCTGCTTGACAAGCTTTTCCTTACGTTTTTCTGCTTGTACAATTTCACGAGCGTTATTACTATTCTCTTCTGTATCTATCATACGATCGATTTCACTCATATAGATTTTCTGCATTTTATGAAGATAATCCACACGGATAATTCCTGTCGTATCGGCAGTATAACGGTGCATATACACTAGACCCTTGAATCCATCTTGTTTGCCACTATCATATAGCCAGTAAATAGGACGCTTCTGATACGTTTTTACGTGATCCTTGTAGAAGTCCTTAATGAAGTAATTACGGATAATTTCTCTTGAAGTATCACCTTTATTCCCAAGTGCTTTGGCAATAAAATCAAGATTTTCTTCAAGGGCTTCTATCCCGTAAACACATTTGACGAATTCTGCAAATCGTCCTACTATATCATCTCCAAAATATTCTTCATCAGTAATCAGAATACAATTATCTTTGTCAGGAATAAATGTAGTGTAGTTGCTCTGATCCCAATCACCACCTGCGAAAGCAAGATCCTCTATATCAAGTGAATACCTACCGAACATGCAGCCGACTGCATAAGATAAGAAGCTCTTAATATCTCTTTGTAAATCGGCCTTCTGAACAGTCAGATTTTTATCTTCAACTTCAGGAGTTAACTCGTTTTGCAAACCGTAAATATCAATGAAAATGCGGTTTAATTCTTCTTCGCTCGCCTTTAGTTTGTTTAATTGTTCATCACATTTACCTTTCCATTTTTCAAACGCTTCTTGTACTTTATTATTTCCATCAATAAGTGGATGTCGTTTAAATTCCCATGACCTTTCAAACGAATCCCAATCGAATTTCGAAATTTTCACAGAAAGTTTAGATAAAAGTAGAATTCTGTCATAATGTTCCCTATCTATAATTACAGGAACTTTCCCAATATCACCAACTTGGTAATTTAATGTTGGGTTTATCATTCCTAATATATACTGCGTTACCTTTGTCGAAAACAAAGCCAAAAGGTAGTATTTGTCATATTTTTCTGGAAATATCATAGATCCACCTACATCAAAAACAAATCCTCCATCAATACTCCTTGCACTAAATGCCGTACTTGAAATCAAACCGTATGTTATTCCCTCTTTAAAATAGAACCGTTTTGCCCTTACGGGAGCTCCATTAAAATCCAACGGTAAATTGCTGTATTTATGTATATCTTCTCCATTATTTTTCCAATTTACAACTGAATAATTGTTACCATACCATTTCCTAAATCCGCCACCTTTATTATAAGGAAACCACTTTTTATTTGACCTATATGCTGATTCAGCATCTCCATAGTTAAGGCCTACGTTTTCAAAGTTAACTTCTGACCAATCTCTAACAAATAATGCATTATTACAGGTAGCTAATCCTTGTTTAATATCACATCCATCTATAACCAGTTCATTCTCATAAGCAATAAATAGCTTTTCACTCGCCCAATAGGCACTAGGTGTACCCGGAATTTTTGAGAATTTTTCTTTACTGGTAATAAAAATGTTATCACGACTTAAAAATCCTTTTTCTTTAGATTGTTGACTGTTGAAGTCTACTAGACGAGCATAAACTGCTTGATATTTATTAATATTAGATTTTCTCTGTATCCACGCGGTAGTTTGTACGACTTCTCCAGCAATTTCTTCAAATGCTCTTGCACCTAAATGAGCCATATTTATTGTGTCTGTAAGTAGTAACATCTTTAAGCGTAACTTTTCAAAACTGGATAAAAACATCCAACTTTGTTGAGTTATCATTGCGATAAGACTATTCTTTTTGGATATTTGAATACATTTTTCTATAAATACAGAAAATAAATCCGATTTGCTATCGGGATAAGTTTTCTTAACATAATTATTAATTTTTGAATTCCCACCGTTAAGTCCCATATAAGGTGGATTAGTGATAACAACATCATATTTGTAAGCCAATGTTTCTCCGATAGCGATGATTTCTATCAAATTTTTTTGTGAATCTTCTACACCAATACTGTCTAGTGATATCTGACCTTCAATTTGTAAATCCTCTACAAATTGTCTAAGTAATTCCCAATTGCATTTATTGATATTCAAAATAGAACCATATTCTGTAGCATCATAAAAAGCATCCATCAAATATTCTATCTGTTGAATTGCCATTTTTCTTTCCGTATCATTTAATGAATGCCCAAAATACTGTAGATGATCTTTGTTGATACCATTGCTTTCTTTGATTGAATACAACGTTGGGGTAATTGCTCTGGTTAAAAATCTACGGTCATATTTTCGTGCTTTCATCATCACTGCAAAATATGCTAGTTGATAGGCTCTATCATCAATATCCAGACCGTACAGGTTATTCTCGATAATTGCACTAGCTGCATCTCGTTGTGTATAGCCTTGGCTTTCATAAATTTGCATCAATACTTCAAAAGCGTAAATAAGGATGTGACCGCTTCCCATGCATGGGTCAATAACCTTGATGTCTTCGGGATTCAATTTTTTGTACTCTGTTCTTATTTGTTCCAGCTCTCTCATAACGACGTCTTCTTGATCTGCTTCCTCAAGATAGTATCTCCACTCAGCTTTCAAATTCTCATTTGGATGTCCCTCAACCCATAATCTCCCAAGAGAATTTTCAACCATATAACGCACAATCCAGTCAGGCGTGAACAACTGTGTAGCTGCTGGAATGCGCTCTTTTGTAATTTTGACTTTCTTTTTAAGCAATGCAAATACTTCATCTTTTGGCTCTGTATTGTAGTACTGATACATCCACCCAATAATCTCTACTGCTTCAGTGAAATCATCTTCTGTAATATCATTTACAAGATGGCTGACGATACCGTCATTATCCGTAAAAGAAATGTTGAGTAGCAGTTCAGTATAGTCAGCTGTCTTCTCAAACAGTTCAGGAAGCACTTCATTAAGCTTGTTACATTGCTTAATAAAAAGCATGCGGAATAGTTCGTCCAGCTTATTTTCATGTTTTAGTTGCATGATTTGATCATTTTCAAATGGGGAGAACTCCATATCGATATCAAATGGTGTCGTTACAATATCCGGCTCTGATTTTGCTGGTGTCTCGCTGGAAAGTACCCTAATCCGGGATGGCAAATAATCATTGACCTCCATGAATCGGATGGCAATCAATCGGTTAAACCACGTATACGCAACTTCCTCGATAACAAATTGAAAAGCCGTTTTGTAATCCGATGTACTTTCTTTTTCTCTGATTCGTTTTACCAGTGCATTACGCTGCTTAATTTCATGGTCGGATATTTCGTTAGGTTTCCCCGTTCCAATATCAAAAAACTGAACATTGCCTGTCGAAATGGAAAGGGGCTGTGAAATCCCCTTTTCATTAATGCCAATCAGGCCTGCTTTATAAGTGATTTCACTAATGAGCTTTCTTCTCGCCCATACCGCGAAGTTCTTGATGGCTGTCTTATTCATGTTGACCCCCTATTAAAATTCTACGTTGAGAATAATATCTTTTTCGATACTCTTCTTTAATTTTGCTTTTAGCTCTTCTACATAACGGTCAACGTCAGCTTCCGTTTCAATTTGCCACGTTGATTCAGCGTTAATGGATCTAATGCTGACAGTTCTACGGGTTTTTGGTTTATTTGAAATATAAACACCTGGTGGATCTATAACGGAACCGCCTGTTGGATTAACCAATTTCCCAGTCTGTCTGGCTGCTATAATCCGTGCTTCTTCTTCGCTGATTTCATTGAGTAATCGAACCTTAAGGGCATCTGCTTCTATCTTGATATTTTGTAGCGTTGCGACATTATTACAAGACTCCGCTTTAACACGTAGATTCGAAAATCCTTCAATAACTTTCCTAGATATTTTCTCTTTGCATTCTTTTCCCTCTAGTTCTTCGAGAACACGTTTACGCGCCTCTTCAATCGAAATAAAAATGGGTATTTCCATTTCTGCAAGCAAATTTCCATAAAGCTCTTTATAACGATCTAACAAATCCGGCATTTTCCTGATTTCTCTATACGGCGCGCGGGATTTCATGAGTACTTTTATTTCTTCAACAACATTTTCAATCTCATTGTTAACAATAAACGTCTTACTGTCATCGTAAATCTTTAAGAGTTTGAGGCTGCGATTCCAAATATCAATCTGATCCCCTGTAAAGAATGACCTTACCGGCTCATAATCTTCCGCAAATTCTAGCAGTTCATCTTGTTTCTCATTCACTGTCTTAAAGAATTCTGAAGAATATTGGATTGCCAATAAATTCAGAAGTAGGGCCTTTCCGTCCTTAACTACATTTTCACCAGGATAACTCGATTCGTTTTTATAATGTATCTCAAACTTCTCCAAGTCATTTTTTAGATGAGTGGCGTACTGTTGAAAACTCTTCAAAATGGCATCATCTTCATCACTAGCAGGTGTGCTGTTAAAGAGCTCTTTCATGACCTCTCTAACCATTTTTTTCTGTTTGTCGTTGGCTTTTTCCCGCTTTTCCGTGAGGAGTTTTTCAAGGTAGTCTCTCCGGCTCAAATATCGGTAAACTTCATCTTCAGATTTTGTCAGCAGTGTCACCACGTCATTGTTGACAAAGAATGCAATATCGCCCTCTTTAAACAACTTCGCAACCAACCACTGGACATCATCCCCAACAAAGCCATAAGGAGGTTTAGTGAATCGTTCCATGATGGATTTCATGGATGTCTTCGCATGTCTTTGCGAGTTCATGCTGACGAAATCAAGCACATCATTGAGTGCCAGTCTGTTCGGTATCTGTGTAGAACCGTCAAGTGATAGCTGACTGTTATTATTTCCTTTCAGAACGGATCGGATATTAGCTTCACTCATTGCTGTATTGATATAAGTCAGTTTATGGTAGGTTACGTTCACGAGCTTGCCAAGTGCCTCATTGATTCGAGCAGAAACATCTTTCGCTCCAATCTGAAGTTTATCCCCATTGCTGTATATATCAGCATTTCTGAGGGATTGCTCAAGGAAGATCCTTGCATTGCCACTTCTTTCGCGCATTTCAACGCGTTTCGCTTCTTTGATTTGTTCATACTTTGTCACTGTATTGGAAGAATTCAGTCTCAGGTATTTCTCTATTTTTAGAGCGCTCCGAATTTCATCCATAAATGCTTTGTCATCAGGAAGTGCCACCAAAATACTGGCATTCTGACCGCTCATTAGGCGTAATGTAGTTTCATCTGTCCCCAATTCATAGTTCGGTGTCAATATTTTGAGAGAAATATCATGGTTTTGATTTGCCTTGTAAGGTCTATCGTCCACAAACTGGTTGAATGAGAAGGTATAACGCCCATTAAATGCAGGGTAACGGTATTTCTTTTCATCAAAAAGACCATCGAATATCAGCTCTGATACTTTTCCGATAACCTCTGAAATTTCAACATTTTGACTTTCGATTTCTCTGTTGATTTCCTGCTCTTCATCGGTAAGGAATACATAAACCTCGCCATTTTTTTGGATCAGCGTTTGACGGACAAGGCGTTTCAGAGCCTCTTCTACTTTATTTTTCAACTCAATCCTGTCGTCATCTATATTTGAAACCATAAGACTTGTAATATTCTCAAGGTTGGCAACCACTTCTTTGACGTATTTGATCATGAACAAGGTTTTTAACACAGCGACATCAAAGCGGTCCTCTGATTTCTCGGGATTTAAGTATTCATTGTCATAAGCGCGAATGATTACACCCTTGTGGCTATGATCAAGGAACTCCTCCAAGGGATCATAGAACATATTTACAGGAACAACTGTCCCCTCGGTCTTGTCCATTATTTTCATCGCCGACTCTTTAAAGAGTGCCAGCATGGAACGCTCTCCTTCAGCTAGGTGTTTACCGCTGGCGCCGTGCGTCCTGATGGATGTCAGGACACTTGCAAGTAGATTGAACTGATATGGCACAAAAGGATAGATCGCCGCAAAATTATTGCGATCTGAATAGAGCTTTTTTTCTATGCCATCATTGAAAATGATAAGATTTTTGATGATGGTGTCTTTTTCATCGTAAAGTAGACCCAGTGTTTGTTTACCACTCTCTGTTTTTTCCAGTATTCTCTTGCGAATGACTTCATCCACATTGGCAGAAGAAAGCGATATTCGGGTATCAAAGCGACCTTGAATCTTGGAAAAATCATTTCCTTTTGTTTTGGTGATGCTGTCTATATCCTGCTGACTGGTTACTAAAACCCATGCTTTTCCGCCGCAAGCGGTACCCAAGTCTTCCGTTACGGTTTGAAGATTTAACATCAATTTGGAATCATCGCCGATATATTGGCCAATTTCATCTACAAGGAAGACCACATGATGGTTATTGCCTTTCTTCTCAATGTGCTTTTTGACCATTTCGGCAAAAGTGGCCACATCGATGTTGTAGGCTCCTGTTGCACTTGCGTACCAATTTTTTGCAGCATCCATGCTCATATAATCAATCTGAACTAGCGCCTTACAAACGTAATCTTGAATAAGCCTAAATTGATGGCGAGAATCTTTCCATTCTTTGCCACGAATTTCTGCAAAAGCTCTTTTGAAATCCTCATACTTATCTTCATCGGAAAGCTGTCTCTCCAGGTCAGCTAAAAAGGGGTTCGCTCCATAGAATCCCAGGTGCTGGTTAAAGACTTTTAAGAATACTGAAAGAATGGCTTCTTTATTATTCTGTGAATCTGCCATGCCACTTTTCGAATCAACATTAAATAGAATGACGTCACTGGATACATTTGCAGCAAGACGCATATCTGCAAGAACCATCTCATCCATGATTTTTCCATCTTCGATAAAATATTCAAGTGCTGTTTTGCCATCAACTAAACGATTCTCTAAAAGATAAGATAAAATTTTCAAGAAGTGCGATTTACCACTCCCAAAGAAACCGGATATCCAAACACCCATTTTGTCTGTGTTCCCAACGACTCCTTTTTTATAGCTTGAGAAAAAGTCTGCAAAATGCTTTTGCAATTCTCTCGTGACGACGTACTCTTCTAGCTCTTGTCTGATATTTCCGTCATCCCCTTGACCTACCTTGATGACACCTTTGATTTCTCTATCGATCGGTTTTGCAAACATATTTTTCACATACATATCCTTCTACCCCTCAATCTACAAGCTTGAAAGCTCTGTAATAGTTGTCGTCTTTTATTTCTGAGAATAGCATCAATGACTGCCCATCATACTTTCCAGGGAAAAACATAATAACCGGCACATCGTCTACATACTGATGCAAGTTATTTAAAACCTTATGGGAACGCAATATCGGAAAGCATTTCCCTACGCCCGTTAAAAACACAATCGAGTTGCTAGACGTATTGTTCTTGATATGTGCCAAGATTTCATTGCTGTGGTTGTCCTCTTCCATACGAAGTATTTCATTTATCGCTTTGGTAATTTCTGAAAATCCTTTAGTTTTTTCAAATTCCATGCACAAATCGAGGAATCCTTCACGAATCAAAAGGTCAATGACGATGTCATACAAATCAAAAACAACCAACTGAAAGTCTTGGCTCCCATTTTTATATTTCGATGTCAGATAATCAATCCGTTCTCTGACAAGCAGTTCTTGCTCAGCAGGATAATCAAATATGTAATATCCCACTTCATTGCCTAGACCCTTATTTTTTCTGAAGTTTGGCTGCTTGAGTTTATCTTCAAGCTTGTTTAATCTGCTCTCTAAATCCTGCATTTAGCTCACTCCTGTTATGGCTTTGATCAATTGCATCTCGCCGGTGTCTTTTAAAAAGTTCTCTAGTGTTATGTCCAGAATTGGAGGTGTAATTTTTTTCTTCTTATCACTGATGGTCAGCAGCCCAGCATCAACTAAAAAGTTCATATATGTACTGCGTAATCGTCGCAAAGTCACATCCGTCCACGTGCTCATATTTTCATCCTGCTCTTGTTTGTTTTTAAAGAAAATATTAATATCGCTGGCCGTAAGCTCGAGTGCTCCAAGTTTCACTTTTTCACGATACGCCTCATACAGAAATTCAAAAAATAACCTGTTTTTCTTGGCTGTTGCTAGGATATTGATTATTTTTTGAGTCTGTAAATCTGTATTCATAAAAATCTCTAGATAACCGTCCTCAATTACTTCAATTCTGTTTTTTAAATAGCCAAAAATTCGTTTAGCCCGATATTCCTTCGAAATGCCAAGCAAATTTTCATTCAGGCATAACGCCTTTATATCATCCCATGATTTACCTTCGTACCTTAATTTTATTAAACTCTTGAATTCGATGAACCAAAAGGATTCCGCTACAAGCCCTGAACTATACTTTTCCATAATAAATCCCCCCATTACCACGTTGTTCCTATTTCTTTAGACGCGCTGTCTGATCAATAACGCAAAAATTATTCCGCTTCCTTTATCACTTCAACGATATCCCCGATGTCGCAATCCAATATTCTGCAGATTTTGATCAAAATATCGAGGGATACAACCTCATTTTTCTTTAGCTTCGTGAATGTAGCTGGGCTAATCTTCGCTGCCTTCCTCACTCCAACATTCGTCATGTCTTTGTCAATTATCAATATCCAAAGCTTTTTATAACTAACACTCATAAAACACCTCTTTGCGGCTTAATGATTTTTTATTTAACTTGTAATAATGGCACAAACATTTTTAGATAAATTACACTATACTACTTCATTTTATCAATTTAGAATCACCAATACAATGGAATCGTTCAACTTCTCAAAAAAAATCGCATTTACAGAAAAATGATATCCGTTAATCGAGGCCGTATTCCTTCTCTTCAAAGGTCATCTTGCTGCTAACAGAAAACTACGTTTCCGTATTGGGTAACGCTAATGGCTACGTGGCTTGAAAAAAAGAATTTTTCCCCTTGTTTTAATTCCCGGGAATTCAGGTATTTGTTCTAAAAGAAAAACACCCAGCTTGTGCTGAGTGTTTTGTGATTATAGTTACGTTACTGCTTCAAAAAACTACCTATAGCCGTGCCATAACAACGAGTACTATACATTCATTAAACCGGCCTGCAAAGCAAAAAGTTGATTAAAAAGCCGGATGTGTGTCAGATCCACATAGAATGAAGATGACCTGCTCTACCGATATTAATACATAACTGCGCTTCTATCGCAATTCCACCAATTTATTAATAATTTCATATTCTAAATCTTTTTGTTGTGTGGCAGTCAATCCATCTGAGGTTCTGACAACAACAGTGCCGACTATATTGTGAGAGCCTACGCCTAACGCGCTTCCATCAAAAGCTGATAAATAAGCATTTCTTTTCTCAGCATCCTCTAGCGTATTATATACTTCAATACATCCTCCTGCGGCTGTTCCTTTGTCAATCAAACTCTCTCCATACGTATCATTTTGATTAATATTTTCACTTGAAAAATAGATTGCGGACGTATATCCACCCTGTTTATTCAATTGCCCGTTGGGATCATTATCTTCAGTTACAGATTGTATTTCCTCAATAGAAGGAACGTCATTCAGTCTTAAAACAACAAAGTCACCTGTTGGATTCAATATTTGTGCATACTGCTGAATACTATTCTCTGCTTCAAGTTGTTTTATTTCTAATTCAGCGATGGAATTTGAATAATCCAGCGGTTCATTTAATTTATCAGTAGCTTCAATAATGTCGTCTGTTTTTTCAGGTGAATTGGGAACGGACCTTTTAGCTTCTTTAGCAGAAGAAATAGTAGTTTGCAATTCTTTAAAAACGTTACTATCATATGGCGTTTTTTTTGAATCAAGTATTTCCTGAGCAGATATAATAGCATCATCTAACTTTTCATTTTCCAATTGAACTGTTTGTTGCGCAGTATGGAATTTCGAAACCGCCTTATCATGTGGCACCTTAAATTGGGTGTACCAATATCCTCCAGCAACCATCATAATCACCAATACAATCAAGCCTGCTAAAATAAATCTGTTTTTTTTACTTTTTCCTTTCATAATAACTCTCCTTTTTGAGATAAATTATTTTAAGTTAACAAACAGCCACTGTATTAATCTAAGTAGTTAAACACTAATAAGTTGGAGAATTTTTTAACTCCAACTTATGTTGTCTTTCTTAATACTGTATTCCACCATAATCGCCAGTAACTGCTCCAGTATCAGGGTTCACGTACACACCTACAATATGTTGTGTAGGCCCGTCTTGAAAAATATAATATTTGACTTCAACCCCATCAATTTCTTTCCACGACTCTTCCATGATCGTATTGTCATATCCATTCCAATTATCAACATACGATTTGGCATAGGTGCGTAATTCATCTTCTGATAAGGAGCTTGGTTGTGCTTCCGTTGTTGTTTGACCTGTTGCCATTTGTTCAAATTTCTCATCGGCTGACCCATATGTATTTACTAAATAATCATGTATTTCTTGATTTGATAAATTCTCGATTGTTTTCGCATAATAATTTTCTGCTTCTAACTTCCAATTCCCCAAAGGATTATCTTCACTATTGCTATTTCTTAAATCGTCATAGGTCATTCCACCATTAGTTATGTTTGGTAATATTTCATCACCCGAAGGACCGGCTGCTAGGTCCTCTGCTGCTGCAAGTCCCTGTAACTGCGATTGCTTTATTTCAATATTATTCTTCAGTTCTTCTAACTGAATTTTTATACCTACGAAGTAAACCTCATTGATTTCACTATTGTTTAACAAAGAATCGGCCTTTTCTAAAGCCTCAGCAAGACTTCCCGCTTCAACTAATATTATCGTTTCATCATATATTTTTTGAAACTCCATCAATAACGCTTCAAAATCCCCAATGATACCTAACATCTCAGTTGCTTTCTCAACTAAACTTTCAGAACCAGTCTTTATCTTAACCACATTTTCAGCCTCTACTTTAGCATTTTCAAAATCATTATCATTAAATGCTTTTTGTGCAATACCATATGCTTTTGTTTGCATTAAATAGGCTGTTGCTTTTTCATCTTCGGGTTTTTCTTCTAATGCAAGTTCGAAATATACTTCTGCTTTCTCATATTTCTCAGATGCGATTACATCTAGACCTTTTTGAATCGCGCTATTGTATGCTTCCTCTGAAGCGTTAACGCAAGCTACAAGGAAAAACAAGCTAAAGATCATTACACACGTTTTTAAACATTTCAAAGTTCTTCTGATATTATTTGATTTGGCCATCAAGTTCCAACTCCCCCGTATCGTAAAATCTTCAATATAATTTATTAATATATTTTCATTATAATATTCTTTCGTAAATAATGACAGGCGCTTTCATGTATATTTATAGTATTTCCTGACATGATGGAAATTGATGTGATGCGTTGAAGAAGGACGCATGATTTTCGAAAGATTTTTTACCGCTCAGCGTAATAAAAAAGGAAGGTAAAGATCCTGTTATCGATCTTCGCCTTCCTTTTCGTCTCAGCGTTGAAACTTTGTTTATTAACAAATTTTCCCTCATATCTGTTCGTAACTGTCACACTTAAATTATTATCAATCATGAGTCGGGCAAGTTGCTCTCCATTTATCAGTACAATCTTGGTTGATAGTTGTTTTGCAGTAAATTCTTTCGCTTGGTTGCTGAAATTTGCAGTGGTTATGTACAATCCCTTAGTAGCACCTTGCCCGAGTAAGGCGTCCGTAAATTTTTGTATTTCGGGTCTACTGACACTCCCGTTGCAATCCCACTTTTTGGCTTGAATGTAAATTTGATCGAATCCGAGCTTGTCTTCAATGACAGATGTATTTGTAATTCTCTGAATATTTCTGCTGGAAGACATCCAACACCCCAGCATCATAAAAATGGGCAACCATATATCCTTCCTTATCATATGCTTCCGCAATTACTTTTGGTGCTATTACATTCTTTGGATAGTAGGTTGGCATTATTTTCGAAATGCGGTCATAGGTAACTTTCTTATTATTAAGGCTTTCCACTTTATTAACGCGGTACAAGCCTTTAAAGATGGCTTCGTATTTCGCTGAAGATACTTCTTCATGAGAGAAGAGTGCTATTTTTTGGTTAAGCTCCGTTAATCGACTCCAAGCATATTTGTCATTTTCCGCAGAATTAATGTGAAATTCCGTGAACCTGTTCCCATCTGGAGTTAAGCGGTTATCCCACTCGCCATTCGGATAAAACTTCAAACGCTTGATATCTGTATCTTCCTCAAACTTATGCTTTGCGCCGCTACCCTGGAACCCTTTGTACCCTGCCCCAAAACAGTTGCAGCACTCCGCAACAGTCCGTAAGCGGACATTGTCATCTGCGTCTAAATAGCCTCTTTCAATATATTCGCTTGGATTTTGATCTCTGACAGATTCCCATGATACAAAAATATCTTTATTACGATTAACCAAAGCATCCACCACCTCATCTTGTTTTGCTCTTATTATCTCAATGTTATTAAGGGTATTCAATCATTATTTAATTTACTTCCATTTCAGTTACTCAAATTGTTACACGTTTAGATAATCCGAAAGGAGAAAAAAAGCGGAAATCCCGTCAATCATAGGAATTCCGCTCAATCAATTTTATTCTCTTTTTAAATCATTCCCGTAGCTATCAAAAGAATACCGTCACACCGCCGCTCCACTCAAATAAAAGGCCTCATTTGTGGTAAGCATGATCATGGATAATCCGAAAAGCTCTATAGATCTGATCGACAAGCACAAGGCGCATGAGATTGAATACCAGAAAACAAAATGCCCCTTATCAATTTACAGACCATTATTTTGGATGACGTTTTTATACCAATCAAAAGATTTCTTTTTCATTCTTTTCATTGTGCCTTCGCCGATGTTATTGCGGTCGACATAAATAAATCCGTATCTTTTCTCCATCTCGCCTGTTCCTGCAGATACGATATCGATGCATCCCCAAGGGGTATAGGCGATCAGATCGACGCCGTCTTCGTTTATCGCTTTTTCCATTTCAGTGATGTGTTGGGTGAGGTACTTGATTCGGTAATCATCCTGTATTGAACCGTCTGCTTCGATTTTATCGTAGGCTCCCAAGCCGTTCTCGACGATCATCAGCGGAATTTGATAGCGATCATAGAGATAGTTCAAGGAAATCCGCAAACCTACCGGGTCGATTTGCCAGCCCCAGTCATTCGCCTCCAGATAAGGATTTTTCAGGCCGCGATCCATCAAGTTGCCTCCGTCTGCAACTTCTCCAGCGGTTTTGTCCGATGCCGCCGTGATGGACATATAGTAGGAAAACGCCAGAAAATCCACTTTTCCTTCCAGCAAGGTTTTTTCGTCTTCCGGTTGCATTTCGATTTTGATGTTTTCTTTTTCGTATTTCTTCAGTTGATAAGTCGGATAGTATCCTCTGCACTGAACATCCGAATAGAAATAATAATCATGCGTTTTATGCAAAGACTCCAGTACATCGTTCGGATTGCAAGAGAACGGATAGGTCAGCAAATCCGCCAGCATCATGCCGATTTGGAAATCCGGATTGATCTCATGTCCGATTTTGACAGCTTTTGCGCTGGCAACAAATTGGTGGTGCGCAGCTTGTGCCTGAATTTGTTTGTTTGAATTTTTTACACCTCCGGCAACGTAAGGCAGGATCCCCATGCAATTGATTTCATTGAATGTCAGCCAGTATTTGACCAGATTCTTGTAACGTGAAAAGACTGTTTCGCTGTATTTTGCGAATAAGTCAACCAATTCCCGGCTGGCCCATCCATTGTAATGTTCGACCAAATAATAAGGCGTATCATAATGGGAGAGCGTTACGATTGGTTCGATGTCATACTTTTTGCATTCTGAAAAAAGATCTTCATAATACTGAAGTCCAGCTTCATTGGGGGTTTCTTCCATTCCTGTCGGGAAAATTCGTGTCCAGTTGATGGAAGTGCGGAAGGATTTGAATCCCATCTCCGCAAATAACTTGACATCCTCTTTGTAATGATGATAAAAATCGATCGCTTCGTGATAAGGGTAAAACAGATTCGGCTCTATCTTGTCTGTTGCAATGCGCGCAACGCCATGTTTGGCTGCTGGCAGCATATCTGCAGAAGAAAGGCCTTTGCCATCGACATTATAGGCTCCTTCGCTTTGATTGGCAGCTACTGCCCCACCCCATAAAAAATCTTTTGGAAAACTCATCAATTCTTTCCTCCTCTATAGAACTACAGTCAATGCTTTTTCTTCATCTTGATGGGCCAAAACGTCCAAATACTGCGAAGTATTGGTAATGACAACCATTGTGGTCGTGTCATATCCGTCATTTTGGATTGCCTTCAAATCAAACTCAATCAGCAACTGGCCTTTGGTGATTTTTTCATTCATAGTGACATGATTCGTGAAATGTTTACCGCCCAATTGGACTGTGTTTATGCCGACATGAATCAGAATTTCAATCCCCTCGTCAGTCGTTATCCCGATTGCGTGCTTCGTTGGGAAAATGGCACTGATGGTGCCGGCTACTGGCGATACGACTTTGCCTTCGCTAGGAATGACCGCGAAGCCTTTTCCTAATGCCAGTGAGGAGAACGCACTATCGTTTACATCCATCAAGTCAATGATTTCACCCTTGACAGGGCTGGCTAAATTCATTTCTTTTACCAAAGATTTGTCGATTGTGACTACAGGTTGTTGTTCTGCATCCACGATATCTTCAAACCCGATCACATAGGCTGCTGCGAATGCAACGCCATAACCGAGGGCACATGTCACAATAGCATTAATGAAGTTGGTAGTGCTGGCAAGGTAGCTTGGAAGCGCAACTAATGAGGAAACCAAAGCATAGGCTTTCAATCCTGAAATCCCCGCATAAAGTCCACCAACAGCGCCACCGATCATTACTGCAAGGAAAGGTTTTTTCAATCTTAAGTTGACCCCATACATCGCCGGCTCCGTCACACCCATTAAGGCGGTGATTGCTGACGAACTGGCCAGTTGTTTCATTACGCTGCTCTTTGTTTTCAGAGCGACAGCAGTTGCTGCACCTGCTTGTGCCATATTTGCAGCAAGCATTCCGGGTACGACCAACATATCATAACCATTGGTTGCAAAAGCGGTCATCAACATCGGGAATAAAGCGTAGTGCATACCCGCCATTACTAACACTGGTGAGAAAGCACCCATAACTAAAACTGCAGCCCAGCCTAAGTTAGCTTGTAAAAACTCTAAGAACATTGCCAAATAATTACCCACCGTAAATCCTAGTGGCCCTAAAACGATTAGTGTCAATGGCACTGCAATCATGATCATCACAAGCGGTTTCAAAACAAACTTCAAGGAGTTCGGAATAAATTTATCTGCCACTCGATCCAAATAGGACATTGCCCAAACACCCAAGAAAATAGGCAAAACACTTGAACTGTACGTAATTGCTTGTAACTTGAAGCCGAGCAGCGTGATGCCGCCTTCTTGCGTCAGTAAAGTGCCCATTTGAGGGATCAACAGCACACCCGCCAACAGCATTCCTAAGAATGGGTCAATTCTGAATTTCTTCGCTACTGAATAGCCTAGATACATTGGAATAAAATAAAATGCCGCTTGAGAAACCTGAGCAAAAATCAGGTAAGTGTCGGAAGTTTCCGAAATTAGTTTGAATGTCACTAATAACGACAGTACGACTTGAATCATACCACCTGCTGTAATGACAGGCAGGACTGGCGTAAATGAACCAGCAATATAGTCCAAAACGGTATTTAAAATACCTCTGGCTCCTTTGGCTTCATTTTTAGTTTGGCTGCTGTCGGAAGACACACCCAGTTTTTGGAATTCGCGGTAAACATTTGCGACATCCGGCCCAATAATGACTTGGTATTGGCCGCCGCCTTTGACCAATCCGACTACCCCGACACTGTTTTCGATCGCTGCATCATTGGCTAAGCTCTCATCCTTCAAATTGAAGCGCAGTCTCGTTGCACAGTGGACCAGTGACTGAACGTTCGCGGGGCCACCAAGATTTTCTAATATGTTTTTAGCTGTATCTGTATAATTCATAATTGCTACCTCCTGGTATCTTGTCTTTGGGTTACACGCATGACATGCAGCGTAAGATAGACATCTTCGTCATTGGACATCAAAACTTGATGCTTATTGTAGATGTACACTTTGATTTTTTGTACGCATTGGAACGCTTCTGGATAGAGCGTCTTTACTTGCATATAAAGTTCATTCTCTTGCTGGTCATGAAGATCATGTGAGACGATGCGTTGCGCAAAATACTGTAGATGAGTAATGAAACGAGCGTAATTCATGGAGGTTTCGTCCAAAGTTATTTTGTATTGATACTTAATAATATTTAAAATATCCTGAACCATTTCTGTAATAGCTAATGTGGTTTCCATATCTTGTTTATTGGTTTGAATATTAACGAAATGCAAGGCGATCGAGACAGCCTCGTCATCATTCAAAGTTATTCCGGTTTTGCTTTGGATGATTTTTAAAGCGTTCAGGCCAATGTTGTATTCTTTTTTGTAGAATTTTTTTATTTCCCAAGCAAGCGGACTCTTCAAAAAATATCCATCCTTGCTTCTTTTGAGGGCGAATTCGATATGATCTATCAGTGTCAGATAGATGTAATCATTGATGATCATCTGATGATTTCTCGTTGCGTATTCTACAATTTCATCGATCATGTATATATGTTCGGGTGGTATAGTGCCAAGCAAGTAGCTAAAATGCTCGACCATTTCATGCGTATCCAGAACAAATATTTTATCGACTTCTTCCTCGTTGACAAATTGGCCTATCTTCCTCTTAAATCCAATGCCGTTAGCCAGAACAATGAGCTCATTTGTCCCCTTTTTTACCAACACTGCATTGTTATTAAGGATCTGCTTTATCTTCATATTCTTCACCACCTTTAATTTTCACCACAAAAAGACCTAAGATAAATTTTCGACACCAAATAAAGGTATCAAAATTTTATCTTAGGTCTGCCTGTTCCCAGTAACACTCCTAGTTATTGCGAATACGATATCGCAACCGCTCTCATCTACTCCCACATTCTACAAAACGATTTATGCTTTGTCAATTATTTTCTTTTTCAAAAATAACACCTAAACAAAAAAGATGCTCTCGATTAAGAGAGCACCCTTTTAAATTCTAGTTCAGACAACGATTGTTGATTATTAATTCGCTATTAAGCCTTTTTCAGCTCGCGTTTTCTTAACGTTACAGCGAAGAAGAACGATGTTAAGCATACAGCCATGAAGGCGATGCTGACGATGATTGTCGTGTTGTAGCTGCCGCTTGCATCATAGAAGTAGCCCAGCAGCGGGCCGCCCAGTGCTAAACCTAGGCTGCTTGCTGTCGATAAGATGCCCCAAATGGCAGTGAATTCTTTTTTGCCTAAAACCTCAAACGTCACTAATTGGTTCATTACGGCAGGAACACCTGTGCTCACAGCATAAATCATCGCTGCTCCGGTTAAGACAGTGATGTTATCCGTTGCGGCGAAGATGCAAAATGCTAGGATGTAGATAATCGTGAAGATGTAGAAAGCTTTTGTTGCACCCAGCTTGTCGCTGGCGATGCCCATGACGATTTTGGAAGCGATCATGACGATGGCCGCGATCGACAAAACCATGCCTGCTTGCACATCAGTCGCGCCTTTTGTCGTAAAGAAGATCGGAATTTGTTGCGTGAATGTGGAAATCATTGCGAAACATACGAATGACAAGGCCAATAAGTAGAATACCGGCGAACGCAATGCTTGCGCATAGGTCATATCCGTATCTTTATGCTTGATGACAGTTGTCGAAAAATCATTTGTTGTTTGCTCTGCTTCTGCTGCAAGCGAATCTTCCGTCACGCCATAAGGCAGCATGCCGATGTCAGCGGGCTTCTCGATCAACAGGAACGCTCCCAGGAACAAAGCAACGGCGTACATGCCGCCCAATAATAAGAAGCCTTTTTCCCAACCGTAATTTTGGATGAAGGAAGGGACAATTGCGCTCGTGATTGCGGTGCTTAAGCCGATCGATGCAGCAACGAGTCCCATAACCAAGCCATGGCTTTTGCGGAACCAATTGTTCACCAGCGTTACGGCAACGATAGCGGTTGACGACATCATGAATGACCCGATGACGATTGCCGCCAAGTAGAATGCAAACAAGGATTTACCATTGGCCAACAGGATGAATCCTAGCGCTCCGAAAATGCCTCCCAGGATGGATGTTTTCCGCAAGCCAATTTTAGGCAGCAAAAACTTTGTGACTAAAGGCACCGCTACAATCCCGGTCAGATTAAGGAAGCTGCCCACCAAACTGAATTGAGAAACTGAAAATCCGGTCGCTTCCGTTACCGGTTTGAAAAAGGATGCCAATCCATTCATTGGAATGCCTACACCAAGCATCAACAGCATACCGGCAATGATAATCCGTATATATTTTTTCGACAAAATAAAACGCTCCTCACAATGATATTTTTTAATTATTCAAAACTAAGCCATCATCTGCAACTGCCTAGGACTCTATTACCAGGAATTGTTTTACCCTGAAATATAGTAATATTTATCCACACCAGAAATACCGCTTTCATTTATGAAACATTATTAACATATGGTTTCATCTGAATGCAATTTTTGGGGTGGCCAGCAAACGGACTCAGACTGATTAACGTTGTTTGTATATATTCAGTATCAGAATGCACCCAAACCAACATCACTAATTATAGATAATCCACCTGCCAAGTCAAACGGCAAAAATTCCACAGAATCCGCTTTCCGTACTGATACAATAGGGTTTTTCTGAAATATTGTCCAAATTTCAACTTTTTCTTGAAATCTCAACATCTTGATTGTTAATTCATTATATTACATTTGTTATTAATAGGTTTACGGGCTTATTTTCACGATATTGGAGAAATACAAAAAGGCCGGAACCGAAGTCCCGACCTTTCTCAATGTAAAGAGTATAGCTTGGTGGCCTGTCATTTAATGATCGAATATGTCATCTGATTACTGATAGTGCAGTTTACTCCTCCTATGACCACACTGTCGACAACAAAAGTGAAAGTTTGTTGTTCAGTCGACTGGATCAATTTTTCGGAAGTGAATGATACCGTCCCGTTTTTTCCGGTGGTCCCAGAATCTGGACTTGTTGTTGTTTCTTCCCAGTGGCCGGTGACAGTCGCATCAGCTACTTGGGTACCTGATTCCATGACCTTCACTTTGGCTGTGGCCCAAACCTGATTTATTTTGTTTATCTTTCTGGCTGTCGCGCTCATTTGGACGTCTAAGGCCACAGTCCTTGCAGGCGCACCTGAAGGAGCAACATTAATTGTCACTGTTGCGCTGGCAGTTGAACCTATGCTGTCTGTTACTTCATACGTAAAGCTATCCGCGCCTGTGAAGTCAGTGTTCGGTGTATAGGTGATATCTTCTCCTGTCCCACTCACTGTTCCGTTTGCCGGACCTGAAGCAATCGTATAGGTCAGCGGATCATGGTCTGGATCCGAAGCGATGAGCGTGATAGCTACAGAAGTGTTTTGCGTTGTGCCAACGGTCTGGTTATACGCGACAGGGGGCTTATTGGTAACAGGCCCCATCCCCAGCGCTGAGGAAGCATCCACCAATCCGTAACCGTATAATTTATCCCGACCAGTTTCCCCTAAATCCAAAGCTGTCTCATTCATTTTATTGCGGACCTCCTCCGCAGTATAGCTAGGATCGGATGCCATCAGCAAAGCTGCAACACCTGCGACATGGGGCGAAGCCATTGATGTTCCGTTCGCTTCAATGAAGTACTCGCCTGCGTAACCTGCGAACGAAAACGGCTGCGGGCCCGCAAAGTTGGTGCTGTCTTTCCATGTCGACAGAACGGCCACACCTGGCGCAGCTATTTCAACGTCCGAACCCGTGCTGGAAAAACTGGCCCTCTGATTGTTTTTGTCGAGAGCTGCAACTGCTACTACCGATGCATATTTGGCTGGATAATTGACATTATTTCCATTGCCCGCAGCACTCCCCTCGTTGCCTGCTGAGCCTATGTGCAGAACCCCGGAGCTGGCCAACACATCAAAGGCTGCCTCAAGCTGTGACGAATTGGATCCTGTTCCATAACTGTTATTTGTGATGCGTATCGGAGAATCAGGATGCAAGGCATTATAATTCTGTATCCACTGCAGCGCTTCTATGATACTGCTCGCGGTGCCTTCCCCATTGTCATCCAGAACTCTGAGTGCCACTATCTGTGCGTTTGGCGCAACGCCGACAACCCCAAATCCGTTGCTCGCTGCGGCAAGTATTCCTGCTACATGAGTGCCATGCCCATAAACATCTTCGGGGAAGAAGTCATCCGAAACAAAATCGTAGCCTAATTCATTTGCGGAAAAGTCAAAGTTATCGTTCAGGTCAAAGTGATTGAAATTCACTCCGGAGTCCAAAACGGCAACCTTGACCCCTTCGCCGGAATAACCAGCTGCAAGAGCTGCATCGGCGTTGATATGATCGGCACCCCAACTGTTCCCAAGCTCGTTTTCTGACGAATATTCAAGTGCCTGCACGGTATAATCCAATTCGACTACTTCCACTTGAGGATTATTTTTAAGGGCTTCGATGGCTTTCGCCGGAAGTTTTCCGGAAATCGCAGGAATAATGGTGAAAACATTGCTGACATCGCCACCCAGGCCCTTGAATGCATGCAATTCCGCCTGACCCGGTTTGTCTTTAAATCTTACAATTACATCCTGAATATCGGCCGAGTTATTCGGGGTTGTGGTTACCTCGGATGATGATTGGGATGCCATTGCCTCAGTAGTTATTGATGTATAGCTAAAAATGAACAAAGATGTTAATGCGACTGCATAAAATCTTTTCGAAAACATATTATTTCCCCTTTCTTGATAAAAAAATCGACCATGGATGGTCGGTTACACTACAAATAAAGAAATTGTAAATAGAGCTATGCTGAGATTAGGTCTCAGTAATTATAACATTTAATTCCCAGTACAATATTTTTTCATTGTATACCTTTTCATTGATGGTTTACAAGTAGAATTTCCCTTTCGTCGTAACTATCTTTTCAAGACGAATCGCTTGACTGGTATCAGCCGCAGGAATAATATGAAATGGAAAATGGATATTTAATGTTGGAAATACATCAAAAAATAAAAAGGAGATTACACTATGAACTTTGATAGCGGCGAATCACGTTTCTACAAAAAAGACGAAAACGAAAACTTAATCTGTGAAATCACCTATTCCATTATAGACAGCAGCATGATCGTCATCGACCGTACCTTTGTGAATGATGATTACCGTGGCCAGGGAATTGCCGCGCAATTGGTTGATCGCGTGGTGGAAATGGCCAGAGAGGAAAACAAAAAAATCGTACCTCGTTGCCCTTTCGCCAAAGGCATGCTCGAAAAAAACAGCTCACTTTATGCTGATGTAATAGAATAGAATCAAAAAGCGGAACGACTGTGTATCGAAACAGTCGTTCCGCTTTTTGCTCAGACTTCTAGACTTTAATTTCGTGGCGGAATTCCCCGCCAAGGTTATTTTGGCGGTTTTTCTGACTGTGATTTGAAAGGAAATAGCCCGTCAAAGTGTTTTTGGCGGGCTATTTCTGATCATAGATTCAATTCCAGTGCTACTTCCTTCGCTCACCACAAAAAAAGAAACCCCAATCTATAGAGTTTCTTCTGTGACGCTATTGTATCTATCTGTTTGCTTTATCTGCGTTCTTTCTTCTCGACTTTCTTTCCGACAGCCGCCAGGAAAATCGTGAATTCATCATCGCCGTCCAAATGCAGCAGTTCGTCGACCATGTCCTGGTCGTAGATGCCCAATGCACAAGTGCCGGCATCGATCGATTCGCTCGTCAGATACAAGTTTTCCATGACTGCGCCAATATCGATCAGGATTTTTTTGTGGGCGGTGATGTCGTATTTCCACTCGGAGCGGTACGGGATGCAGCTCCATGAGAAGATGACCGATGCGCGTTTGGCGAAGTTCGGCACGAATGGTTGATCGAGCGTCATTTTATCGACCTGTTCATCGATGTCGTTGACTTCGCTAAGATAAAGCAATTTGTGGCAATCCGCCAAATAGCGGTACACGCCCTTCTTCAACCCATCCACATTGAGGATGAACAGATAGGTCTCAAACGAATGCGTCCCGCCGCTGCATGGAACCGTGCGGAAGGTAATGCCCGATCGGTTGGTGCCCGTGATGGCCTGCGTGCTCCACAACAGGTAGGAAAGTTCATCTATCGTGAGCGCATCTTTCGCATAATGGCGGACGCTTCTTCTTTCCTTGATGATTTCGTAGATGTTTTCCTTCTTCACAACCCCGCCATCGACTTCAGGCAGATCCACGATTTCTGCATCCGCATCGTAAGCTTTGACATTGGGCGGTTGCGGAATCCCCTTCTGTTTATCCGTTTCGATTGCGCTGAATGTTTTGAAATCCGACTTCAGAAAATTGCGTTGTTCTTCATATCTAGCCATGGTAAACCTCCATTTTTTTCTACTATTTTACCACGGATTGTGAATGTTCGCACTATGTCGAACTAAGGGTTTCCCCTCTATTTTAGGTCATGCTGGCGCAGAACCGCTAATCTTCGTCTTCATCAGCTCGGTATTCCAGAATGTCGCCGGGTTGGCAGTCCAATGCCTTGCAGATGGCTTCCAAGGTCGAGAAGCGGATCGCCTTCGCTTTTCCGGTTTTCAGGATGGAGAGATTGGCCATCGTGATGCCGACGTGCTGCGACAGCTCGGTGACGCTCATTTTTCGTTTTGCCAACATGACGTCTATATTGATGATTATTGCCATTTTGCACACCTCATATCCTGACTGCTCCCTATGGATAAATCCATGGGTTCCAAGGGCGGTTGGGACGTCACAGACCGTACTGGCGACATTTCCACAGAAGTGAAGATGTCGTTTTTCTATTTCCGTTCTATTCCCAATAGCCCTTAAACTTTCTCAACAAAGCGCCCAACGGCACCATTAACGTTGAAGGCTCACAGCTGAACCTTTTGGTTGTTATATACATTTGTTAAGCAAATTGAAAGTCTCGCAGTCCGAAATTGCGGGACTGGCGTTCGGTTGATTGGCAGAGCGTCTGGATGCAGGAGTCGTGGTGTGCCATGAAAGTGGCGAACGTCGTGCTACATTTTGTGCGGTCAGTTTCGTTGCGTGTCGGTTGGCTATTTTTCAGGAGGAACGCACTGTACAGATCCCGTTGGACAAACTGCCCGCCAACAAGGGTCGTACGTTCATCACGTGTCTTCTTAATGTAGGTATCGTTTACGTGGTTATACTGGCTGGCACGGAATTTAAAGTTATCCACCTCGTACAGCGCACCCCCTTCTTGGGGTGCTTTTTGCTTCACGATGCCGACCAACATAGCCGGCGCGTGATAGCCGATGGACTTACCATAGCGTTTCTTACGATTGAATCGCCCGCCTTTATTGACAGTGGTCTCTTTGGCCCGCTTCATCAATGCACGGAAATCCATGTCCTCCACATAAACTTGATTACCCAGTGCCAGGATGGCATTGGCGGTTTTGTTGTGAGCTTCCTTTAAGGCCACCGCCCGATGGCGGTAGAGGTCCTTCAAGCGAAACATTATTTCCATGTAGTTCCTGCTCCGTACCCAGGTCAACTTGACACCCTGCTTGACGGTGCCGTCGACATTAAAGTTGGCGGGGTTTGTTGCACGGCGACTCCGGTCCAGTTTTCGTTGCAACAGATGAATCGCGCGGTCATAGGACTTCCCTTCTGGAAACAATTCCTTCAAGATGACGCCGTCATCACCTGCCACCGCCACCGTAGAGGTGCCGATGTCTATGCCCACTTCCGCATTCGGAGCGGGTTTTCGGCGGGGCATACCTGTATTATTGTTGCGTTTCACCGGCGGGATACCTTCCAACACCAGTTGCAGGAAGTACTGATTGCCGCCCTTGAACGCCTTACGCACGATGCGGCAGTATTTCACCCGGTGCAAGGAAAGGGATTCCTGAACAAACAGGTCGTTGGCTCGGATATTGACAGGTAGAACCAGCCCGTTCCACTCCAAACGGTCGCCTTTGAAGCGCATGCCCGAAGCGTTCGACTTGCCCTCCAACGATTCCAGCTGTCCGAACTTTTTGAAACGTACCTTTTTGCCTTTGCCATACAGAAGGGAGGACACACTTATCCAGACCGTAGAAGCGATTTTCTGTGCTGTGGAGCTGTCGATATGCTTCTTGTACGCCTCGCGCATCCGTCCGATGTAAGCATGCAAAGCGTATTCCGTCATACCGAAGGTCTTTTGGATAACTTGTAATTCCTTGTTGCACGCGGTCTCACGTTTCTTATCCTTTGCTTTGATAGCCAAGCGGCGTTCTACCAACACATCTTGGTACCGACGGTTCTTATACAATTCTGTTAGCTGCGTCCGCGCATGGTATAAGACTTTGTTATACAATTTTTCAGCGATTTTGAAACGCTTATCCAGCACGGCTTGTTCATTTTGATGTGTAACAAGTCCCAGTTCTACGACGAATGAAGCTGTTTTGCTTTTAGCCATACGTGTTCCTCCTTTCTTGATGATCGCTTTGCATTTACTGGCGTTGTGAGGTCTTTTGGCTTTGAATGTATTGCTTAATCATTTCAAGCGGTGCCCCCACCCACCGTGGAAACGAAATAGCTATTCGTCCAAAGAGTGGGTAGCTTCGTCGTCAGTCCCTTAAACTCCTGCCTCAGCACGCGGGAAGAAACTCCCTTGATGCGTTTGACTGCTTTGTGAACCCCGAATTGTGGGTCTATGTCCAATAGTAGGTAAACGTGGTCTGGCATGATCTCCATTTCCTGAATTTCGACGGAAGAGCGGTGCACGTTTCTACAATCAGCTCCTTTAAGCGTGCCGCTACTGGTCCGACAAGGACCTTTCGCCGATATTTTGGACACCAGACAACATGGTAGGTACAAGAATAAGTGATGTTATTATTTGTTTTATATTTTTTATTTTCCATACACACATTATACAGCGTGTATTCACATAATACGACTTAGCGCACATCCTACATCCCCATAGCTAAAGCAAGAGGCTTTACGACGCTATTTCGGTAAAGTCGTTCTCTTGTTTAATCACGATCACGTTTTGCAGGAGTTTCTGAAGGACAGTAGCAAAGACAGCAATCACCATGCAGGCGAAAATGATGATCAAGCCGATCAGGACGAGGCCGGGAGCGTCATCCAGGTCACCCATCATAAAAATGAGCGGCATAAACAGGATGAACAACCCGCCGATTGCAGCCGCACAGCGTTTGATGTTCTTCAGTACTTGCACCGTCAGATCGGAAAATGCCAAGCCCTGATCGATGTAACCCAGCAGCTTAAAGACTTGGTACAGAGCGACGAAATAAATGCCGGCAGATGCGTACAGTCCGATCATGAATGGATATTGCAAATAAGTAAGACTTGGGATCAGTTCGACCAAGAAAGCCGCAATTTCCGGGATAATAAAAATGCATAGTGCCACCACCGGAAGTCCCATCAGAACTACGACCGCCTTCAAAAAGAATGTTTCTCGTTTCATGTGTACAACACCTCGTTTGGATTTGTTACTTTTAGTTTAGTCTTTAATTTATCGTTTTACACTAATTATATATTCTTTTAAGCAATTCTTAACTAACACGCTCCACTGCTACAGACGCTAATTACCGGTGAGGACTTCCTCGCCGGTAATTTCGACTTCATTTGGCTGATAATTCCCGGTGAAGCCGCCTTCGACGGGAAACAGATCCTCATTTGGCGGATAATACCCGGCGAAGCGCTCCTCACCGGGTATTATACCTGTAGCAAAAAAAGCCAGACGCCATCCAAAGTTAAGGATGGCGTCTGGCTTTTCGGTTTATTCTGGTCTCACAAGTATTTTTCCAGCATATGTGCAATGCCGTCTTCATTGTTGGACAGCGTGATTTCGTTTGCGCTCGCTTTCAGGGCATCGATCGCATTGCCCATCGCCACGCCGACACCGGCATAGGCGATGATCGAGGTGTCGTTTTCTCCGTCACCGAAGGAAATGACATTTTCGCTGTTGATTCCCAGCGGCTGCAGGGATTTATCCAAGGCAAAAGCTTTATCGATGCCCTTGTCGGTGAATTCGAAGTAAAACGGTGCGGAGAAATACCCGCTCACGCGGCCTTCGAACGGCAGCATTATTTCCTTCCAATTTTCTTCCAGATATTCCGGTTCCCCTGCGACCAAGATCTTGTGCAGCGGAAAATCGACGAACTCGGCGAGATTGTCCACTTCGCACAATTTGAAATTGCCGCTGCGCGATTCGTACTCGATGATGTTCCTCAATCCATGCGGCGGTGCGGTGATCATGCAGTCATAGACGTTGTTCACGAACATATAATCCTTATGCGCGACCATCGGCTTGACTTCAAATTTGGCGAGGTGCGCCAGAATTTCCTTGCCCACTTCCTCTGACATGCTTTGGCTGAACAACGTCTCGTTTGTTGCGCAATCCGTCACGCAAGCCCCGTTGTAGGACAAGAGCAAGCCGTTATGCTGATCCAGTTTGAGTTCCTTGGAGAACCGTTCCATCGCGGAGATCGGCCTCCCGGATGCCAACACGACTTTGACCCCGGCTTCTTGCGCTTTCAATAACGAATCTCTTGTTCTCGGGCTGATTTCTTTCTGGTCATTCAATAGCGTGCCGTCGATGTCCAAAACGATTGCTTTCAGATCCATTCAGTTCACCTCATATTTTATTGTCAAATCGTGATTTCGATTCTGTTTCCTTCCGGATCGCCGATGACGGATTCGTAGTAGCCATCGCCGGTCACTCTGCACGGGCTCAGCAAAGGATAGCCTGCATCCACCAGTTTTTCAGTCAAGGCGTCCACTATTTCTTTGCTGCCGACAGAAATGGCCAGATGCGCAAAGCCAAGTATTTCATTGGTTTGGGCACCTTTGATCACATCTTCGCGATGCATGATCTCCAGTCTGGCACCATCCGCGAAGGACAGGAAATAGGATTGGAATCCTGATTTCTGATTGTGGTACTTTTCACCCGCCGTTGCTTTGAAGAAATCACAGTAAAATTCTTTCATTTTTTCCAAATCCGCAGTCCAAAGACCGATATGTTCTATTTTCATTTAATAACCTCCTTGATAACTAAAGTAAGTATATGCCATTCATCCAAAAATGACAGGCGAAACGCTTAGGTTGAAATAAATTTGTCTAGACTATTCGGCCCCGAATCAAATGAATGAAACAATCCTCTCAAAATCACTGATTGGCTCCTAAATGAAACATTCGGAAAAGGCCAAAATCCCTGTTGCAGGATCTTGGCCTAAATTCAAAAGTGACATCTCTGGCAGCCTTATCGTTGCTGCAATATCCTCATGAACCGGATTTCGAAATAGGCGGCGAACATTGCTAAAACCACAAAAATGCCGATTTTTGTGGTCAGGACCGGCAAAGGAATCGCTATTCCTGCCGCAACTTGGAACACCGTCTGGACAGGCAACATTATCCCCATGACCACGCATATGATCAGCAAAATCGAAAGAAGCATATAGCCCAGTCCCTCCCTCTTGCGCAGGAGAAATAAACAGCTGAATGCCAGTGGGCTGATGATGCCCATGTCCAAAACATAGGTTGGTTCCGTCGTATAGACCTCGATCATCGCCAAGGCACGGCCGGCCAGCAAGGCGCTGATGATATCGGGCAGCCAGGCAATGAAAAGTGCGATACCCGTAACGGCCAGGAAAGCATAAATCCCCTTATATGGAAGTACGTTCGTGATGGACTTTTCCAACTCTGAATAATCCATGCCGCTCATCGCAATGATCAAGGCAAAGAGCGATGATGAAAAAAGGGCGATATACACCAAGTGGAGAGAATTATAGGCCACGCCAAACGCAATGTTTGAAGCATAGTAGAGGAATAGAGCTATCACGGAGGCCAGTAGGATTCGTCGCTTCACAGTCTTCTTTTTCAAGTCCAACAGCGTTGCTGCAGCCAGCATCGGGACCCCCACCACAAGAATGGTTAAGTCGGTCCCTTTGAAGATGGGTACCCTGAAAAAGGAATCGTGGGCATAGATGCCATCCCCGTACATTTTGACGCTATCGCCATACTGGTTGATGATGTCGAAAGGCGCTCCACCTGTTGTATAGAAAAGCCCCGTTGCAGTAGCCACCACACTTAAAATGATGATCAAGAATGAGAGGATATGCAGAACGTTGACATTATTATTTTTCATCGGATTCACAGATTTCCTTTCCAATAATTCTGCTTATAGAATAGGTTTCAGCCTTTCGCGTCTTCTTTGTATCTCCGGATCCAGAGTCGGCCAGCATAGTCCTACTATGTTACACCATCCGCTCCAATTCACTAAGCCAAAGTTCATAGCTGGCATCACTCGGCATGCGCCAATCACCTCGGGGGGAAAGACTGACCGAACCTACTTTCACGCCGTCCGGCATGCAGGAGCGTTTGAATTGTTGGGTGAAGAAACGTTTGTAGAACACCCGGAGTTGATTGATGATCGTTTGCCTATTGCTGTCCTCAAAGGCGCGCTCAGCCAGGAAAATGATCTTGGCGGGGCTGAAGCCGAACCGCAGGACATAGTAAAGGAAAAAGTCGTGCAGATCATAGGAGCCTATAACCTTTTCCGTCATCTGCTGGATATTCCCGGTCTCATCCAGTGGAAGCAATTCGGGACTGATCGGCGTATTAAGGATATCTTCCAGTACCTTTTTGATATTGGGCTCAGCCGATTCCGCAAACCATGCTACTAAATATTTAACCAAGGTCTTTGGTATGCTGGCGTTGACGCCGTACATGCTCATATGATCGCCATTATACGTGCACCAACCCAATGCCAACTCCGATAAATCGCCCGTACCGACCACCAGTCCTGCCTCCTGGTTGGCGATATCCATTAAAATTTGGGTCCGCTCCCTCGCTTGGAGATTCTCGTAGGTGATATCCTTTTCATTTGGATCATGGCCGATATCCTCCATGTGCTGGATGCAGGCGTCCCGGATAGATATGTCTTTAGTCGTGATCCCCAACGCCTGCATCAGTGATGTGGCATTAGCGTAGGTGCGATTGGATGTCCCGAATCCCGGCATGGTGACCCCGATGATATCTTTTGCTGGGCGCTGAAGCTGTTTATACGCATGATAGGTCACCAGAAGGGCTAAGGTGGAATCGAGGCCACCGGAAATCCCCAACACCGCCTTCTTGATGCCAGTCTTATTCAAACGTTGGGCCAATCCGGTTGCTTGAATGGTGAATATGTCGGAACACGACTGCTCACGAGTCTGTTTTTCTGCCGGGACAAAAGGTTTAGGGTCAACCTTGCGGCGAAAGTCAGTCGTTTCATTTTCCGCTTCCGGAGCTGTTGCCGCGTGATGCAGCTGGAAAATGACGGTTTGATAGTCATGGCGTTCCACATTGCCCATGAAGGAATTGATTTTTCTGCGGTCATTCATAAGACGCTCGATATCGATATCCTGGATGAGCAGGGTTTCCTGGAGATTCATCCTGTCTTCTTGCAGCAAGGTTCCGTTTTCTGCGATGATGGCATGCCCGCCAAAAACCAGATCGGTGGTAGACTCGCTGGAGCCGGACGAAGCGTACAGATAGGCTGCGATACATTTCGCGGACTGCCCCGCCACCAGACTTTTTCGGTAGGCTGCCTTGCCCACCACTTCATTGCTGGCCGATAGGTTGAGGAGCAGGTTGGCCCCGTACAGCGCATGGTTGGAACTGGGCGGAATCGGAACCCATAGATCTTCGCAAATTTCCACACCGATCACCAACTCCGAACCGGCATCTTTGAACAACAGATTCTCGCAAAACGGGACTTCCTGCCCGCAGAGCCTGATTTTGTCGGAAATGCGGTGAACGGATGAAGAAAACCAACGTTTCTCATAAAATTCATTGTAGTTAGGGATAAAGGTTTTGGGGACGATGCCTAATATTCTGCCTTTGAAGAAAACGACAGCGCAATTGAACAGTTGATTGTCTGCCCGCACAGGCATCCCTGCCGCAATCACCATTTCAAGAGATTTTGTCCCCTGCAGCAATTCCGTCAACTCTTTCTCGGCCGCCTCCAGCAACGGACGCTGATGGAACAAATCCCCGCTGCTGTAGCCCGTGATACTGAGTTCAGGGAACAGAAGCACGTTGACCTTTTGAGAAGCGGCTTTAAAGCTTAAATCCAATATTTGCCGACAATTGAACGTTGGATCCGCAACCTGAATTTTTGGAACGGCTACTCCTGCCCGGATAAAACCGAGCTCGTTTAAAGTAATCACGAATAATCCTCTCCTTTTCCGAAAGAAACCCGAAAACAAATAAGCGCTTTCATTTTAAATCACAGCCACACAAACGACATCAAGTACTGTTGCGGCCATTCCATATTATTTTCTTCTTGGCATAGTTTGGACGATCTGATGGATTTCAACACCTTTTCACTTTTCCTCTTTGCTAAAATTGTATCACACCGAAAGAGTCAACCGTTACTGCAGCGCCCGACATTCTCCGCTTTACGAATCCGTTACTCAAAAACCGTTAATTAGCTTAGGGCAGCGCATCCTTATATATTTAAGAGCGTCGATTCTAAGCGTTATACTGGAGGGGAATAAGGCTGGATGACAGCTACGATTCCGACTATGAAGAATTCCAGCATGGCCTCCACTTCGACGATGATAAAACCTATGACGAACCGTATGATGCAGACTCGGACAATCCCGACAACTGAAAGCCATCCTTAGACGTCAGACCTTATCGGTTGGCTGTGTCTTCGCGCTAGTAGAGTATAATGTGGTGGACACCGCCAAAGCTGTTGCGCATGCATTGGTTACCGATAAATACCATGATGCGGTTCTGAACACCAACGGGCCTGAATTGATGACCATCACGGACTTCGTGAATTACGGAAACGAAGCGACCGGCAACAACGTCAGCTATCAAGCCATCTCCGATGAAGAAAACTATGCCATATTTGATGCGATGGGCGTTCCGAGAACAACAGAAGACGCATTCAAAAAAGACTCCGAAGCACCCTTCTCTTCTGAAGGCATGGTCACTTTCGGAAAAGCGATTCGCTTGGGCAAGATGGACAACTTCACAAATGACTTCAAACAACGGACTGGTGAGGAAGCCATCACGGTGAAATACATGTTCGAGAATGCTGACGAGTTCCAGGTCAGCGAACGCCATTCGGAAGATAACTAAATCCGATAACAAAAAAGGAGGGGCTGTCTCAAGGTCATTTGAAATCGACTTTGAGGCAGTCCCTCTTTTTGTGGTTTTTCAGCATAAGTTGACATAGCTGATTACAGCAGTAAAAAATGACCCGCTCGGCGGTGATTCTCACCAGTTATAATTTTAATAGAACTCAATTACAACATCATCGTAACCATTGGAGCTATAATGAGAAATCAACAATAACTCTGCTCTTTTGTCTGCCTCTTCCAAAAAGCCATTGCTAATTTTTTCTTCTTCAAGTTGTTTTTTATGAGCATTTATTTCGTCAATGATGGTCTGAGTGGGATAATCCGAAAATATATTTCCTTTGACATCTTCCACTTTCGTTTTTTCGGTCTCAACAACATTATCGAGTATATAGGATTTTGGGACTTTGACTAATAATCGTTTGGAAACTTCATCATACGATTGTTTAACCTTAGAAAAATCTGTTCCTGCCTTTAGATATCCAGAATATTCGATTAGTTTGATTGCCTCTGCAAAATTAAAATCAGGAAATCCAGGCACTGGAATACTCCTATCTGTGCGGCTTATTATTACATTACTGTATTCATACTTTAATGTTGCCAATTCTGACAGTTCCACTAATTTTTCCTGCGTTAAAGCTGTTTCTGAGGTTTTATTAGTTTGGATGGAAATTATTTCAGTTTTATTTAGTATAAACAATCCGGCTGTCAAAACAAACCCTATAGCAAGTATTGACACTAGCCTTTCCTTTAGTTTTTTCATAATGAAATACTCCTCACATATTAATTTTGAGACGACCCCTTCATTTTTATTATGCCCTATCAGAGAATCGATCTGGAAATAGTAAATGTTTTCTTAATACCACAAGCTTACCTGAATGGCTTTCTCGCGATTTTAGAGTTGGCCTGTCGGAATCCCCCCATTGCTCAGGGTAATCATTACTTCCATGCTTTGTAACTGTATGGCCGTCCATCACTATTTCAACATGCCATTGTGTTCCATCGAGGACACCTGGGTCGATATATTCGGCTTCCCAATTCATCAAATCTAATGTTTCCAGCTGCTCAATGAATTTGTTTGTGGTGGCTCGTCTGATGTTTCTATGAACTGTTTCTTCGAGTTCGAATTCGCCTTCGCCGCCATGAGTCCAGCTGACCAGATTATTCTCCAAATCAATCTCCACTTGGTAATAACCACCAAAGTAGCCACCGACAGATGCTTCAATCTTTTTAATTTTTTCATATTCCTTCATAAGCATTTCCTTTATTGTGCACTAAAATAGAAGGATGCCGAAAAATTTTCATCATAAGAAATCAAGAAGTTGTCTCCTATTGGAGCATATTTAACTACACGTCCAGATGCTTCTGCTCCAGGAAAAATATCAGTATAACCGAATTCGTTACCATCGAGGCTAGCGTATGCATCTTGGGCAATTTCGCTACCGGATGAGGACACGATTTCAAAATTTGGCAGTATCGTGAAAGGTGTGTCTTGATTCCCATCCAACAATTTCATCGTTACATCAAAAATGACCCATTCCATGCCTTCAGGAGGTGCTTCGTTGAATTGGTTTTCAGCCATCAGGATGTCTAAGGCAGCTTGACCTTTTGTGATGCCACTGATCTGAAGTGAAATGGTCCCTTCATAGTTCTCCGTCCAATCGTCATTGGAATACTCAACCGGAATTTCAATGGCTTGTCCTAGAGGCACTGGATTGCTCCTTTTTCCGATTACAGAAGCTTCAGCAGCAGATTCCTCTGTGATTGTTTCATCCTGTGGCTCGGTGTCCTCAGAACCACCCTCTATTTCGGAACTGAGTAACATAAAACCTGACATCACCACATCCACCATTTCATCAGTAATCTCCGTAATATACCACTGGTTGTTCTCTTTAACTAAATCGATTTTCAAAGTGGCTTCTGTAAAGGTTTCCGGAACGATTTCTGCCTGTTCTTTCATCGTAGCTTCATAGATCTGATCCATTTCTTCTTCACTCAATTCTGAACCACTGAATCCCAATGGTAAAATTTTCGAGAAAACGGAACTGACTGTAGCAGTCATCAATGGTGCACCATCCACGTACTTCGCGTTCATCGTAACGACGGCCTTGTTACCATCAACTTCGCTACCTGTCACTTCATAAGTAATTTTCTCAGCATTAGCTTTGAAATATTCCACTAGATAGTCATTCGAATCATCGGTCAGCAGTTCTTCCGTCTCCGTTACCTCTTCCTGATTCGAAGAAAGGATAGTTGCTGCCATAGCTTCGGTATCAAGTTGTTGCCCTGCCGTAAAAAACGCCTCGACTGTTGATTCAGGTTTTGCGCCACTACAGCCGGCCAATAAAGCTAGTGACAGAATTGATACTGCGATTGTTCTCCATTTTATCATTCTCTTACTCCTCCAATTTTCGAATTGTGATCCTTAGCTTTAATCTATAATAAATACCTACGGATTACCCCATTGATAAAGAAACAGCTTCTGCAAGTACAGTATCACATACTGAGTGAGGCCACCTTCAGATGTCCGGATACTCAAGAGCTCAGCGTTCTGGCCCATGCCAATAGTGGGATATTTATTTTAATATAATTGTACCACTATGCGGATGTTAAGCAACATTATTCAAACAAACTTTTTCCAGAAGTCCGCAGGAATTTAAAGGAGCGTATCAATACCTCATTCCATCAATCTATGTTATAACTATATTTGAATGATTTTAGAGGAGGTACGTATGCTTAAACGTTTTTTCGGCTATTATAAACCCTACAAGCAGCTGTTTTTGCTTGACTTTTGTTGCGCTATTTTGGCTGCTGTCCTGGAACTTTCTTTCCCGGTCGTCGTCAACAGCGTCATTGATTCCATTTTGCCTTCCGGGCAGTGGAATCTGATCCTCTTGGTTTCGCTGGGGCTGTTGGTGTTGTACATCGTCAACACCGCGATGCAGTATATCGTCGTCTATTTCGGGCACGTACTCGGAGTCAACATCGAGACCGATATGCGCCGGGAACTTTACGGTCATATGCAGAAGCAGCCTTTCAGCTATTACGATGACAAGCAAACCGGCAAACTGATGGCGCGGCTGACGACGGATCTGTTCGAGATCTCCGAAGTGGCGCATCACGGCCCTGAGGATATCTTCATCACCATCATCACTTTGTTGGGATCGTTTCTGTTGATGTTGCAGATCCATGTGCCGTTGGCGATCGCCACTTTCGTCATGATTCCCTTCATTACGATTGCGCTCGTCTTTTTCAACAAGAAAATGACCAAAATCAACACCCGCATTTTTGAAGATCTGGGGGAATTCAGCGCGGGGATTGAAGCTTCGGTCAGCGGTATCCGCGTCGTGCAGGCATTCGCAAACGAAGCCTATGAAGCGAAACGGTTTGAAGGATTGAACCAAGCTTACCGCCGTTCCAAAATGGCTTTCTACAAAATGATGGGCATCAGTTCTTCCTATAACTATCTGCTGATCCGGTTGATTAACTTGTTCGCGCTGTTCTTCGGCGCCTACTACACGATCCAGGGTCAGCTTTCCTACGGCGAGTTCGTCGGTTTCATCCTCTTGTCCAACATTTTTGTCCGGCCGATCGAAAAGGTGAACACAATGATCGAAAGTTATCCGAAAGGGATCGCCGGATTCAGACGCTTCACTGAAGAGTTGGATCGGACACCGGAAATCCTGGATAAACCGGATGCCATCGAGGTGGCCCACTTGAATGGCGACATTGTCTACGATAAGGTGTCGTTCGGCTATGACGGTTCCAAAAAAGTGTTGGACGGAATCGATCTGAAGATCCGCGCTGGTGAGACGGTCGCTTTCGTCGGTCCCAGCGGCGCCGGGAAAACGACCTTGTGCAACCTCCTTCCCCGTTTTTATGAAGCAACGGAAGGGACAATCACTGTCGACGGCATCAACATCCAAGATCTGACGCTCCGTTCCTTGCGCAACCAAATCGGCGTCGTGCAGCAGGATGTCTTCCTCTTTCCGGGAACCGTAAGGGAAAACATCGCCTACGGGAAATTGGATGCTACAGATGGCGAAATCGCCCAAGCAGCCCAGATGGCCAATCTCGACAAGGTCATCGCCGAGATGCCTCTTGGATTCGATACGCTGATCGGGGAACGCGGTGTGAAATTGTCCGGCGGGCAAAAGCAGCGGCTTTCGATTGCGCGCATGTTCCTGAAAAATCCGCCGATCCTAATCTTGGATGAGGCGACTTCCGCGCTGGATACCGAAACCGAACAAGTCATCCAGGAATCATTGGATAACTTGTCGAAAGGTCGGACGACTCTGATCATCGCGCACCGTTTGACGACTATCAAACATGCCGATCGGATCATCGTCGTCGATGAACAAGGGATTTCCGAACAAGGCTCGCACAAGGAATTGTTGGCTCAGGACGGAACCTACCGTCGCCTCTATGAAGCCCAGTTCTTGGGGATCGACCAGTAGTGGTACAACTCCTTCTACTTGGGAATTGAATTTATACCCAGAAATAACCCGTCAAAACCTCTTTGGCGGGGAAAATCAGTCAAAATCCCAGTCATAAAACCCGCAAAAACCTCTTTGGCGGGGAATTACGCTAATAATCACGAACTCGAACCCAAAATCAGACAGTCACACGACCAAAAACAAACAAGAACGGCAACCCAGCGATTGGGTTACCGTTCTTGTTTACTTTCAGTGATTCATTTATTCCATTGATTGAACGTAGCTGGCGGATTGTACCCCTGCTTGGCGTCCGAATACGATGATGTCCGCTACAGCGTTGCCGCCGATACGGTTGCTGCCGTGTACGCCTCCGGTAACTTCGCCGGCAGCGTACAGGCCTTCGATGACAGTGCCTTCCGTGCTGATGACTTGTGCATTGGAATTGATCTTCAATCCGCCCATTGTATGGTGGATTCCAGGTGCGATTTGGATTGCGTAGTATGGTGCGGCTGCTAATGGGTTAACCATACCTGTTGTACGGTTGAATACGCCATCCACTTGGGAAGCGACCGTTTCGTTCCATGAAGTCAACGTTTGCGCCAATGTTGCGCTGTCCATTTCCAATTGGCCAGCCAAAGCTTCGATTGTTTCATCCGACTGGACAAAGCCTTTTTCGATGTACGTGTTGACTGCTTTCACGCGGTCCTTCACGCCTGCATCAAAAATCAGGTATGCGTAGCCTTCTTCTAGAGCATTGATCGCTGCCGAAACAGTGTCGCGGGTTTCCATTTCATTGACGAAACGTTCGCCTTGCTGATTCACAAGGATGGCCCCTTCACCACGGATCGCTTCAGTGATCAGGTAAGAGGATTCCTGATGTACGGTCGGGTGGATCTGGATTTGATCCATATCAACGACAGCGGCTCCGATTGCTTCCGCCATTTTGATGCCGTCGCCTGTCGATCCCGGTTGGTTAGTTGTGACATAGCCTTCAAGTTGCGGTGCAAGTTCTGTGACCATATCAAAATCAGCACCGAATCCGCCGGTTGCGATGATGACTGCATCAGATGAAACCGTGATTTCACCTTCGTTGTTGAAGTCGACTTTGACGCCGCTTGCTTTATCATCCGTCATGACGATTTCAGTCACTTCGGAATTCACGAACACAGGAATCTCACGTTCCATGATGTTCGCGTATAAGCCTTCGACCAAATATTGACCAACAGCAGAGCCGTCAGATGGACGGTGGGTACGGTTCACGCTCATGCCGCCCGTAACGGTGATGTTGTCCAAAGTAATTCCCATTGTGTCCAACCAGTCGATTGCAGGACCTGAATTGTCGACAAGGTAGTGCAGTAATTCTGGATCGTTTGTATTTTTTCCACCTGCTAATGTTTCGTTATAGAATAATTCATTTGAATCTGCGATGCCTTGTTCCGCTTGGAATTTCGTTGCGGATGCATTCATACCAGCGGATGATTTGATTGTGTTTCCTCCGTGGACCGGCATTTTTTCGAAGATGACCGGATTCAAGCCAGCATCTTTCGCTGAAATTGCAGCCGACATGCCGGAACCACCGGAACCGATGATGATGACATCATAGCTTTCTTTCAGTTCTTCCGGGTCAGAATAGGTAACCTCTGATGCGCCTGTCACAGCCTCCACTGATTCAGAACTTGCAGCAACCGATTCCTCACTTTCAACAGCAGCGCTTGAGTCGGCTGCGTTGTCCGTGTTCGCCCCACATCCGGATAACAATATAAACATACTTAAAGCAGAAAATAAGCCAATTCTCTTCTTCATTTTTTACTCCCCCATTTCTTCTACTTACTTTTACATTGTATTTTTTTTATCATGATTTGTACAGGTATAATTATATAAATAAGGCTTTATTATAATATTCTTATTTATTAAAATCCGATTCACCAGAAACATTTATATATTTTGCACAATGTTTCGCGCCATGATAGATTTGCAAATAAAAACAGCAGCGAAACCAAGTATCTGTATATTGGTTTCGCTGCTGTTTTTTTGATTATGAGGCTTCATTTCGGAAAGACCGCAAGTCTGTTCTTGGACATGTGAATCATCTGCACCGGTTTTTCGTAGAAATCATTCAGGACTTCCTCTTTCAGCAGGTCAACAGTTTTGCCTGTCTTATGGATGGAACCGTCCTTCAGCAGCATCAATTTTTTGAAACACGGCAGTATTTCCTCAGTATGGTGGCTGACATAAATCATCGTCGGCCCTTCAGGTTCATCGGCAATCTGCTGAATATCCTCCAAAAGCTTTTCTTTTGCGAACAGATCAAGGCCATTGCAGGGCTCGTCCAATATCAGTATTTCCGGTTCGGCCATCAAAGCGCGCGCGATTAAAATGATCTGTTGTTGCCCTTGGGACAGGATGCCATATCGAAACCCGATCAGATCTTTACCGCCGCATTTGATCAAAAGATCCAGCGCCTGTTTTTTTTCGGCTTCCGTCGGGACTGTCCAGACGCCTATCGAAGCGAATTTGCCGCTCAAGACGATGTGTTCGGCGATATCGTTGGGATTCAGCTGTTGCTGCAGCGCCGAGCTGACCCAGCCTATCCGTTTGCGCAACTCGGGGATGGCGGTCTGCCCGAAAGTCTCGCTCAAAACGACCAGCTTGCCGCTACTAGGCCACAGATAGCCGTTCAACAATTGCAGTAAAGTTGTCTTTCCGGAGCCGTTCAAGCCGAGTATGGCCCAATGATCGTCTTTTTTTGCGTGCCAATTGATGTCGTTCAAAATTTTCCGGTTACCGCGAATGACGTTCACGTGGTCGAATCTGATCATTCCATCACCCCATCTAGATTTTTGTGGTTCTTGGGTATCTTTACTGCGAATATACCACATTTGCTCCATCCGGAAAAGGCTGTCTCCACCACAGACCTTACACACCAAAAAATGAGAAAAGCATCGCATCACACCGCAATGTCATCTATACTATAGAATGAGGTGAAAAATGTATGGAACAAAACAAAGAAAAAGTATCCTTGATCATAGAAGGGGGAGCCATGCGGGGCGTCTTTTGCGCAGGAGTCATCAGCACCCTGCTGCGTCAAGAAATCTACTTGGATTATGTCATCGGTGTCTCTTCCGGGTCGGCCAATGGCATCAATTATGTCAGCCGGGACCTGACCCGAACAAAAGCTTCATTTGTTGATATCGCCGCCAATCCGGCTTTTTCGGGAATGAAATATCTGCTCAATGGGCAAGGATATTTCAACACAAAATATATTTATGAGGATGCAATCACGACCGATATCCCCTTTCATTTCGAGACATTCAAGCAAAATCCAGCTTCCATGAAGATTGTTGCGACCGATATGGAAACCGCAAAACCTGTTTATTTCGATAAGGATGACATCGCAACCAGTGCAGAATTGGGTCTCAAAATCAGGGCGTCTTCCACTGTGCCGTTGCTGATGCCCCCTACCCAAATCAACGGCAAATTCTATCTTGACGGCGGCATCGTCGACTCGCTGCCGATCGAAAAAGCGATCGCAGACGGCAACCAAAAGCACGTGATCATTTTGACGCGTCCGCGTGGTTACATCAAAGAAAAGCAACGCTTCAACGCCATTATCCGGCGGCATCTGCGGGCATATCCCGAAGTCATAGCAGCCATCGAACAGCGCCATGTTACCTATAATCGATCGATGGAATTGATCGAGCACCTGGAACGGGAAAACAAAGCCTTCGTCATTGCCCCAGATCAGCTTTCCATTGGCAGGATGGAGCGGAATGTGCAGCGCCTGGATGCCTATTATCAGTATGCCGAACGGGCCGCAGAAAGGCAGCTCCCTGAGTTGCAGGACTTTTTGTCAAGACGCTGATCCGCACAAAAGAATCTTCCGGCATGTTCATTTTGGACAATTATTAGAAATAAGTGAAAATAATATGAAAATTACCGTTGACACTCTCATGTAAATCTTATATGATTATATCAATCACTTAAGCAATAACAAATCCATATAGAAATCAGGTATCCCATATGAAAACGATGAATCCACTAAACATTATTATCGTCTTAATGATCTAGGAGTTAAACACTGTAGAAATTTTTTGCAGATTGTTTAAGTCCTATTTGTGGTAATCAAATGGGATGAAGCATCCCATCATTGATTGATGAGGATGCTTTTTTTTATCCATATTGCAAACGGACTAAGGAAAAACGAGAAACGGGGAGATTAAAATGGAATCTGAAATGAAAACTAAAACAAAAACTGGCGTAACCCTTCTTGTTGAAGCGTTGAAAAATGAAGGTGTTGAAGTTCTGTTCGGCTATCCAGGCGGAGCGGTCCTGCACATCTACGATGAATTCTACAAATCCGAATCGAACCATGTTTTGACAAGACACGAACAAGGCGCTGTCCACGCAGCAGACGGGTATGCCCGCGCAACCGGCAAGCCGGGCGTCTGTATCGTTACAAGCGGTCCGGGAGCAACAAATGCTTTGACCGGTATCGCAACCGCTCAAATGGATTCCATTCCATTGGTCGTGATCACTGGACAAGTGCATGAAGCAGGCATCGGCAAGGATGCTTTCCAGGAAACGGACATGATCGGCATGACGACACCTGTTACGAAATACAATTACCAAGTGCGCAATGCCAAGGATATCCCGCGCATCATCCACGAAGCTTTCTACCTTGCGAATACAGGCAGAAAAGGACCGGTCGTCATCGATATCCCAAAAAACATCGGTATCCAGGAAGTCTCTTATGAAGAGTACAACCAACCCGACAAAAATCTGCCGGGCTACAAACCGGAATGTCTGCCTGTCCCTGAACAGATCGCAAAAGTGAACGAAGCGATCGCTGCAAGCAAAAAACCGATCATTTTGGCCGGTCAAGGCGTCATCCATGCCCAGGCTGAAAAAGAACTGCTGGCTTTCGCGGAATACTACCAAATTCCCGTTGTAAACACGCTGTTGGGTCTGGGCAGCTTCCCCATCAAACATGACCTGGCATTGGGCATGGGCGGCATGCACGGCTCTTATGCTTCGAATATGGCTTTGATGGAATGTGACTTGCTTCTAAACTTCGGGGCACGCTTCGATGACCGTGTAGCAAGCGACCCTACCAATTTTGCTCCAGAAGCCGTCATTGTCCATGTTGACATCGATAATGCCGAAATCGGCAAAATCATGCACACCGATATCCCGGTATTGTCTGATGCCAGATTGGCTCTGATCATGCTGAATGATACGAAATTGGCTGAAGTGCCTGACCACTCCGTTTGGTTCAGCCATGTGATGGACAACAAAAAGCAGCACCCTTTCGGTTATGAAAAATCCGATACTTTCATCAAGCCACAACATGTAATCGAGCAAGTCGGTGAATTGACTCAAGGTGAAGCCATTGTTGTTACCGACGTTGGCCAACATCAGATGTGGGCGGCTCAATATTACCCGTTCAAGTACGGCAAGCAATTGCTGACAAGCGGTGGCTTGGGAACGATGGGCTTCGGCATTCCGGCAGCGATCGGCGCTCAAATGGCCTATCCTGACAAAACGGTTGTCTGCTTTGTCGGAGACGGCGGATTCCAGATGACCAACCAAGAATTGGCGATCCTGAATGCCAACAGGTTGAATGTGAAGTACTTTATTCTGAATAATGAAGTACTAGGCATGGTTCATCAATGGCAGAACAAATTTTACAAAGGCCGCTACTCTCATTCCGAGATTCCGGATTCACCTGATTTTGTTAAACTTGCTGATGCTTACGGCATCACAGCTGCGAGGGTATCCGATCCCGATAAAGTGGATGAAGCGATCCAGACAGCCTTGAATTATCCTGGTCCTTATGTCTTGGATATCCTGATTTCCAAAGATGAATTGGTATACCCTATGGTTGCTTCAGGCAGGCCAAATAATGAAATGGAAGGTGTGTAGGATGATGCTAAGATTAATCCAAGCCAAAGTCGTGAATAAACCCGGCGTATTGAACCGTATCACGCAAGTTATCCTGAAGCCGCAATACAATATCGATACCTTGACGCTGACAGGGACGGAAGATTATGACGTATCTTTGATCACAGTCGGCATCAACTTCGATACGTTGGATGCAGCTGAATTATTGACGAAACAGTTGGAAAAACAAGTCGACGTCATCAGCGCAACCGACATCACCGAAAAACGTTTAGGCCTGAGAGCTTAAATCCAACCAACCGCACTACCCTACTTACCGAATCAAATTGCTTAAAAAGCATTGAGAATATAAAAAAAATAAGGAGGTCATTTCAATATGACTAAAGTATACTACGATCAAGACGTAACAGTAAAAGCACTAGAGGGCAAAAAAATCGCCGTTATCGGATATGGTTCTCAAGGACATGCACATTCACAAAACCTACGCGACAACGGTAATGATGTCATCATCGGAATCCGTGCAGGTAAGTCTGCAGACAAAGCAAAAGAAGACGGATTTGAAGTGTTCCCTGTTGCTGAAGCAACAAAACAAGCTGACGTAGTAATGATCCTTATCCCTGATGAGCAACAAGCTGAAGTTTATGCAGCTGAAATCGCTCCTAACTTGGAAGCTGGAAATGCCATCGCATTCGGTCACGGATTCAACATCCATTTCGGTACGATCACACCTGCTGCTGATATCGATGTATTCATGGTCGCTCCAAAAGGCCCAGGCCACATGGTTCGCCGTCAATTCGCTAAAGGATCTGCAGTACCTGCTTTGTTCGCAGTCTTCCAAGATGCAACAGGCAACGCAAAAGATATCGCTCTTGCTTGGGCACAAGGAGTCGGCGCTACACGCGTAGGCGTTTTGGAAACAACATTCAAGGAAGAAACTGAAACTGACCTATTCGGCGAGCAAGCTGTATTGTGCGGCGGAACAACTCACTTGGTTCAAGCTGGTTTCGAAACATTGGTTGAAGCTGGCTACCAACCAGAAATCGCCTACTTCGAAGTATTGCACGAATTGAAATTGATCGTTGACTTGATGTACGAAGGCGGCATGGAAAAAATGCGCCACTCTATCTCTAACACAGCTGAATACGGCGACTACGTTTCCGGACCTCGCGTCATCACTTCGGATGTGAAAGACCGCATGAAGGACGTCTTGACTGACATCCAAACAGGTGCATTCGCTAAACGCTTCACTGACGATTACAAAGCTGGCTTCCCTGACTTCCACGCAATGCGCGCTGAGCAACAAGGCCACCAGATCGAAGCAGTCGGTGCTGAATTGCGTAAAATGATGCCTTTCGTGAATGAACAACAATAATGAATCAGATGTAGGTTGAGAGCATCCTTATTTTTAAGCCTTCTCTCTTCATCATTGTATTCAATAGATTAGGAGCAGATAGAATGACGGATGAGTTAGTGAACAAAGAAGACGTGCTTAAAGCATATAAAGTACTGCGCAACGTGGTCAAGCAGACACCATTGCAGCATGATGCGTATTTATCGCAGAAGTATCATGCCAACATCTTTTTGAAGCGGGAGGACCTTCAAATCGTCCGCTCCTTCAAATTGAGGGGCGCTTATTATGCCATTTCGCAGCTGAGCGAAGCCGAAACTGAGACTGGAGTAATCTGCGCCTCAGCCGGCAATCATGCGCAAGGGGTAGCTTATACCTGTAACCATTTGGCCATCAACGCTACCATCTTCATGCCGTCGACTACCCCTTCCCAAAAAATAGACCAAGTCCGTTATTTCGGGAAAGAGTATGTTGAGATCAAACTGATCGGCGATACTTTCGACGAATCGAACGAAGCCGCCCATGCCTATGCGGACGAACACAACCTGACTTTCATTGAACCTTTCAATGATCGCAATGTGATCGCTGGGCAAGGAACTTTGGCAGTGGAAATCCACCAGGATCTCGTTGCTGAAGGCGAAACGGCCGACATGGTATTCGCGGCAATCGGCGGCGGCGGCTTGATTTCAGGTGTCAGCAGCTACATGAAGGAATCCATGCCCGAAACGAAGATCATCGGCGTGGAGTCCTTGGGCGCCCCTGGCATGAAAGTTTCGCTTGATGCGAATAAAGTGACGACTTTGACTGATATTGATAAATTCTGTGATGGGACAGCCGTAGCGACTGTCGGTGATTTGACTTTCAGACACTGCCAACAAAATGTCGATGACATCCTGGTCGTGCCTGAAGGACAAGTTTGCGGAACCATCATCGATTTATACACTAAACAAGCTATCGTAGCGGAACCATCCGGCGCACTCTCGGTTTCTGCCTTGGAACAATACAAAGATGAAATCAGAGACAAAACGGTCGTTTGCATCGTCAGCGGCGGTAACAACGATATCAATCGGATGGCTGAAATTGATGAACGCTCCCTACTCTATCAAGGTCTGAAGCACTACTTCATCGTGAACTTCCCGCAGAGGGCCGGCGCGCTGAAAGAGTTCGTGAATGACATATTGGGCGGCAACGATGACATCACCAAGTTCGAATATACGAAAAAAGTCCATCGCAGCGAAGGACCGGTACTGATCGGAATCTTGTTGAAAAATAAGGACGACCTCGAAGGCCTGCTCAGCAGGCTCGAAAAATTCGATCCGCATTACATTTCAGTGAATGAGAATTCCAAACTGTATTCCTTCCTGATCTGATCCGGACCAATTCTATTAAGTAACTTAAAAACTGACGTGAGCCACTCAAGCGGCTTGCGTCAGTTTTTTTTCGTTGCATAGAAATGTTAACGGGAAACCCAAAGAAGGGCCGACTCAACCGAGTCGGCCCTTCTTTGGGTTCTAAACATTCTTATTCTTCGATATACGCTCTGCTCAGGTCAAATTCATTGCCCACTGAATTGAAGATGATGCCCTTAAGGTTAGGGTTTCTGAGTTGTGTTTCTGCTTCTTGATAAAGAGGAATGATAGCCGCATCTTCCATGACCAGCTTGTGGGCAGCCATCAGGTCAGCCCAGCGCGCTTCAGGATTGTTTGCGTTTGTTGTTTTTGAAGAATCGATCAAAGCATCAAATTCCTCATTCGCATATTGTCCTTCGTTGTAGGCAGATGTGCTGTACAACAAGTCCATGTAGTTGATTGCGTCAGCGAAATCCGCTCCCCAACCGGTTTGCAACAAGTCGAATTCATCTTGATTCGCCAATTCCAAACGATTTTTCTTCGGTACATTGCGCAATTCTACAGAGATGCCTTCCAAATTGTTTTGGATTTGGCCTTGGATATATTGGCTGATTTTTTTGTTCTTTTCATCATCGTCCCCGACCAAGGAGAAAGTGATTTCTTCAACGCCTAATTCAGCCTTCGCTTCAGCCCAAAGTGTTTGCGCTCGTTCCACATCATATTCCAGATAAGAGCCTGCTTCAGCGGCAAAGTCTTCGCCGGTCGTCGGGTTGCTGACAAAATCAGCCGGCAGGAAGCCGCCGATAGCTGTCGAACCGTCACCGATGACGCTATCGACCAATTCATCGCGGTTGATGACAAGTCCGATGGCTGCTCTCAGCTTCGCATTCTGCAGGTAGACGTTATCGTGGTTGAATTCGATGTACGCCGTGCGGGCTTTTTTCTGAACGACTACGTTAGGATCAGTCGCCAATTGTTTAACCAATTCGCCGGTCACTTGTGCGTTATCGACTGATCCTTGATCGAACAGATTCACGACAGTGCTTGTTTCTTTGATTACTTGAACGTTGACTTCGTCCAACTTCACTTCGTCAGCTGCATAGTAATCTTCGTTCTTCACAAGATCCCAAGTCAGGCCAGTGCCGTCCCAGTTCTCGATGGTGAAAGGTCCGTTAGCCAAAATGTTTTCGCTGCTTGTTCCGTACTTGTCGCCTTTTTCAGTGACAAATTCTTCATTTTGCGGGAAGAATGCGCTGAACGCCAATAATGATTCAAAGTAAGGTGTCGGCTGCGTCAACTCGATTGTGATTTCAGTGTCGCTTACTGCCGTTACCCCCAATTTTTCAGGGTCCATTTCTCCAGCCATGATTTCATTGGCGTTCTTGATGGTCTCAGCCAAGTAAGCGTAGGATGCGCCCGCTTCTGGATCCACCAATCTTTGCCAAGCGAATACGAAATCGTTCGCTGTAACAGGCTCTCCGTTTGACCAAACTGCATCATCACGGAGTTTATAAGTATAAGTCAAGCCATCTTCCGATACAGTACCTGCTTCCGCAGCGATTGCGGGAACAGGCTTCCCATCTGCATTGATTTTCAATAAGCCTTCGATCGCATGGCTGATGTAGTTCGAACTATTGATGTCCGTCATCAGTGTTGTATCCAATGTTGCTAATTCGGTAGGTGCTGTATAGTTGACAACTTGTCCGCCTGCGCTTTCACTTGCTGTGTCTACTGCGCTGTCGTCCGTTGCGCCGTCTCCTCCGCAAGCTGCTAAGATGACAGCTGCTGTAGCTAAAATGAAAGAATTTTTCAATCTCCTCATGTAAATCTCCCCTTTTTCTTTTCGTATTTTAATATTATACTACAAGTAATCAGGATATTCCATAAAATAAGGGGTTTATTATCATATAAAATTCACCATTTTTTCATTTCATTAATTTTCTATGGCAAAAAAAGCCCGGAACAAGTTCCGGGCTTTTTTTATCAGTAATTTTCGTATTTTGCTTTCAATACGGGAACGTCGGACTCACGGCAGTAAACAAAGTGCCCTGGAACGATTTCTCTCATTGCTTCCGGCTCACCATTCTCTTCACGGGGAACATAAGTGAAGCGGGTGCGGTTGCGTTCATAAACCGGATCCGGCAGCGGTATGGCCGATAACAGGCTTTCCGTATAAGGATGTAAAGGTTTGTTGTAAACGTCGTCTGCGGGCGCTAATTCGACCAATTTGCCGAAGTACATAACACCGATTCGATTGCTGATGTACTTGACCATCGACAGATCATGCGCGATGAACAAGAAAGTCAGTTTTTGTTTTTTCTGCAATTCCATCAGCAAGTTGACCACTTGCGCCTGAATGGATACGTCCAAGGCGGAAATCGGCTCATCGGCAATGATCAGTTTTGGATTCACTGCCAAGGCTCTGGCGATTCCGATACGCTGTCTTTGACCGCCGGAGAACTCATGCGGATAACGGGAAGAATGGTCTTTGTTCAATCCGACCAGATCCAGCAATTCCGCAACCTGTTCATCGATTTCCTTCTCGGTAGTCGCTAGCCCATGGATCTTCAATCCTTCAGCAACGATGTCGCGCACTTTCATGCGAGGGTTCAATGATGCATAGGGATCCTGGAAAATCATCTGCATATCCTTACGGAAAGCCAGTTGTTCTTTTCTGTCATGCAGCGTATGGATTTCAGTGCCATCAAAAAAGATTTCGCCTGAAGTCGGGTTGTACAATCGGATGATTGCGCGACCGGTAGTCGTTTTTCCGCAACCGGATTCCCCGACTAAGCCAAGTGTTTCACCTTCATAGATGTCAAAGGAAACATCATCAACTGCGCGGACTTCATTCTTTGTGCCAACGTTGAAATACTGTTTCAGGTTTTTTACTTCCAGAATCTTTTTCTGTCCTGTTGTGTCATACATTACAGCAGTCCTCCTTTCTCAGTGAGTTTTGAATCGATGTCCGGTCCTTTACCATGAGGCAAAACAGCCGGTTCCTTTTCTGCAGTGTCCATCACTTTCAGCTCATCCGAAGGCGCAAGTTTCATTTCTGAGAAAGTCGCTTGTCGGTTCATGATGCCTTCTGGAGGATTGACGGACGGTGCGTCGGGATGCAATAACCAAGTTGCAGCCGAATGGGTATCAGATACCTTAAAGAACGGCGGATCGTACAAGGTGTCGATTTTCATTGCATATTCGCTCCGGGGCGCAAAAGCGTCACCAGTCGGAGGATCTAATAAATCCGGAGGTGTTCCTGGAATCGCATAAAGCGAGCCTGCAGTGTCCAATGTAGGCATCGAGCTTAACAGTCCCCATGTATAAGGGTGTTGTGGGTTGTAGAAAATTTCATCGACAGTCCCTACTTCGACAATTTTGCCGGCATACATGACGGCTACGCGGTCTGCGACGTTCGCCACTACACCCAAATCATGGGTGATGAAAATGATCGATGTCTTGATTTTCTGTTGCAGATCCTTCATCAGCTCCAGGATTTGCGCTTGGATCGTAACATCCAGAGCGGTTGTCGGTTCATCCGCAATCAGAATATCCGGGTTGCAGCCCAATGCGATCGCAATGACGATACGTTGGCGTTGACCGCCCGAGAATTGGTGCGGGTACTGTTTCATTCTTTTGGCAGGGTTCGGTATACCAACAAGCTGCAATAATTCTTCAGCTTTTTTGTAGGCTTCGTCCTTGCTGATGTTTTGGTGTTTGATGATCGGTTCAGCGATTTGCTTGCCGATTTTTTGAGTCGGGTTCAAAGAAGTCATCGGATCTTGGAAAATCATTGCGATTTCCGAACCACGGATTTTCTGCATTTGTTTTTCGGTTTTGTGCACTAGATCTTCGCCCTTGAACAAGATTTCACCGTGTTCAATGTTGGCGTTGTTTGCCAATAGACGCATGATGCTGCGGCTAGTCACTGATTTACCAGAGCCGGATTCACCAACGATGGCTAATGTTTCACCTGGCTTCAGGTCAAAACTGACGCCACGGATAGCTTTTACTTTACCTGCATAGGTATCAAAAGTAATTTGTAGGTCTTTTACTTCCAATATATTTTCCATCTGGTTACCTCCTAATCTCTCATTTTTGGATCGAACGCGTCACGAAGTCCATCAGCCAATAAGTTGAAGCAAATCATGATGACGCTCATGATTCCGGCTGGATACCACATCAGATGCGGCAAGAAACGGAATGTCTTATAACCATCGTTGATCAATGTACCAAGCGATGCATTGGGAGCAGGTATACCGATACCGATAAAGCTCAGGAATGCTTCGAAGAAGATTGCCGATGGAATGGAAAACATAACTTGAATGATGATGACACCGGCCAAGTTAGGTAGAATGTGTCCGAAGGCAATTTTCATCGGTGATTGACCCAACGTGCGGGCAGCCAGGATGTACTCCTGATTTTTCAATTTCAGGGTTTGCGCTCTGACGACACGCGCCATCGAAAGCCATTCAGTCAAAGCCAGAGCAATGATGATGGAACTGATGCCGGGTTTCAGAACAAGCAACATCAGGATAACGACTACCAAGTTTGGCACACCGGAAAGGATTTCCAGGATACGTTGCATGATATTGTCGACTTTTCCGCCCAACCAGCCGGATGTCAGACCATAGACAACGCCGAGTGTCAGGTTGAATAAGGCTGCCATAAAAGCAATGAATAAGGAAACGCGGGTACCGTAAAGGATTCGCGACAATAAATCGCGTCCCAGGCTGTCCGTACCGAGATAGTAGTAAACATCCTCTGGAACGTTGGATGCTTCGTACTTATCGATGACTACGCCATTCTGCTTCACTGTTCCGTTCAAACCGTTGATGTCGATGCCGGGAATTTTCGGCGGCATATTTGCATACTGGACAGTTTGCGCATTCGGGTCATGCGGTGCGATTACAGGAGCCAACAGACTCGACATAGTGATGATGATCAAGATGACCAAACTGACCATGGCTACTTTATTTTTCTTCAGACGGCGCCAAGAATCTGCCATGAAGCTCAGGGAAGGCGCAGAGATTTTTTCTTTATCCTGCATGCTTGACTCGGACGCCGTTTCGAAAAGGTCTTTCGTGATTGTCGGCATTGCTGTTGTATTGCGTAATTCATTTTCACTCATGCTTATTCCCCTCCTTCTGTAGCGACTCTGATACGAGGGTCGATGATTCCATAAAGGATGTCAACCAACAAAATGACGATTACCAACATAGTTGAATACATCATCGTGACGCCCATGATTGTCGGATAATCATTCGTCAGGATCGATTTTACGAATTGTTCGCCGATACCAGGGATGGCAAAAATATTTTCAACAACCATCGAACCTGTCATCAAACCGACTGTCATCGGGCCGATGATGGTGACTAAAGGAATCAGCGCATTACGGATGCCGTGTTTGAACGCGACTTCCCAACGGCTCAGACCTTTCGCTCTAGCGAGTTCGACATAGTCGCTGCCCAATACGTCGACCATTTCGGTTCGCATGAACCGGGCCGAATCGGCCAGCGGGGAAATACTTAACGCGATCGTAGGCAGAATCGAAGAACGGAACCCATCATTCCACAAGGCGATCGGCAAGACTTTCAGCCATACGCCGAATACCAATTGAAGAATAACCGCAAAAACAAAGTTAGGAATCGAGCGGCCGACAATGGCTGTCAAAGTGGCAACAGTATCCACCCAAGTCCCTTGTCTCATCGCTGCGATCACACCCAGCACAATGCCGAGGATTGTTCCTATGATAACTGCTTGAAGTCCTAATTGCATAGAAGGTCCTATTCTGCTGCTCAGCAAATCCGTAACCGGAGTATTGTTGAACTGGAACGAAACACCCATGTCCCCACGTAATAGTCCAAAAATGTAGACTGCGTATTGGACCATAATCGGTTTATTCAATCCATACTTCTCATTCATGATAAAAATTTGTTCTTCAGATAACTTGTCTTGGTTACTGTATGGTGTACCCGGCAAAGCTTTCATCAGAAAAAAAGTTATCGATGCAATCAAAAACAACGTAATTGCCATATATAAAATACGCTTGCCGATGTACTTTGCATAACTTTTCATCGTTTGTCATCCTCCATTATTTAATTATTTTGTAAATAGCACCTGATAGTATATCATATTTAAATATACAAAAAAGAAAATGAATACAAAATCAAATCATATTTTAATTGAGTTTTCTTTCTTTTTTTTGTACATTTAAAATTGAGAAAACAAAAAGGAGCCAAAATAAGTGAATATCACAAAAAAAAACGTGCTTGTTTCATTATTCATTTTCATATGTGCACTGGTTTATCAACTGATTAAATTTGGATCCTTAAGTTGGACCGAAACATCCAACATCCTGTTTATGATAGCGGGTCTTTTATTGATCATCGGTTTGTCCGGACTCGTGTTGGCTTCCGGGAGTTTCGACTTCTTTCACTTCAGCGTCAGAAAAACGCTCAGAAGAGAACCAAAGGAGGATGGCTTCAAGGAACCATTGAATCCGCATGCTCTTTCATCTTCCGTCGGGAAAAGTTATCAAAATATCCTGACTATCGGTCTGTTGTTGTTGGCGATCAGCATCATCTGTCTCTGGGATTATATTTTATAAATAAAACATCCATCTGGCATAAATGTCTGCCAGATGGATTTTTTATTGCCTTAATTAATCCACGTTCTGAGTGCCAGAATTTGAAGCCCATTTGTATGAGTAGTCAGCACCGACTAAGTGCTCACCCAAATCTGTGACATACGGTTTTTGTAGAACTGCATAAGAACGTTGATACAGAGGAGCGATACCCGCATCTTCCATCAAGATCTTTTCAGCTGCAAGCAGGCTAGCCCATCTTGCATCAAGGTCAGTCACGTTTGTGCGTGCTTCATCGATCAAAGCATCGTATTCAGCGTTGGAGTAACCGGATTTGTTGTTGCCGTTTTCTGTCTGGAACAATTCCAGGAAGTTGATCGGGTCAGCATAGTCAGCTCCCCATCCAGCTAATTCGATATCGTATTCGCCGGATGTATCAGCTTCAAGACGGACTTTGAAAGGTACATTACGCAAGGTAACAGTCAACCCAGGAAGGTTTGTCTGTAGTTGGCTTTGCAGGAACTCAGAAGAACGTTTCGCATTTTCTGTGTCATCGCTCAACAATTCCAAAGTGATGGATTCAACACCCAACTCAGCCAAGCCTTTTTCGAAGTATGTTTTAGCTTCTTCAGCATTGAATGTCAGAAGATCGCCATTTTGTTTACGGTAGTCTTCGCCAGTTGAAGGATCCAAAGCAAGTTTTTCAGGAACCAATCCGTTTGCAGGGATGGAACCGTTCTGCAATACCACATCAGCGTACGCTTGTTTGTCGAAAGCCATAGCTAAAGCTTTACGGATGTTGGCATTTTGCAATGGTGTGCCTTCTCTTTGTTGGTTGAACTTCAAGTAGAATACAGAAGAAGTAGGCATTGTGTGGACTTCAGCATCGCCGGCTCTTTGTGCTACGTACTCACCAGTCAAGATCATGCGGTCGATTGCGTCTGTATCATACAGATTCAAGGCAGTGGAAGTCTCTTTGATGACTTCTACGTTGATTGCTTGTAATTTTACAGCATCTTTATCCCAGTACTCTGCATTTGGTTCGTACGTCCATGATAAGCTCGCTGCATCCCAGTTAGCTAACACGAATGGTCCGTTATACAATAAAGCATCGCTGCTTAATGCGTATTGGTCGCCTTGTTCTTCAACAAATGCTTGATTTTGAGGGAAGAACATAGCCAATGTCAGAAGATCTTTGAAGTATGGCACTGGAGATGTCAATGTGATTTCCAGCGTTTTTTCGTCGATCGCTTTGACGCCCAATTCTTCAGGCGCAACGGCACCATCAATAATTTCAGTTGCGTTGGCGATGACACCTGCCATCATGTAAGAATATGAAGCAGCCTCTGCAGGATCCACCAATTTACGCCATGAATAAACAAAATCTTCTGCCGTTACAGGCTCGCCGTTTGACCAGTTCGCTTCATCACGGATAGTGAAAGTGTAGACCAAACCATCTTCGCTGACTGTAGGATCTTCTGCTGCGATACCTAATTCAACCGTTCCATCCAAGCCTTGACGATACAGACCTTCATTTACGTTGCTTAAAGCAGTAAACGCAACTGTATCTGTAGCTTGTACAGAATCCATTGTAGGGATTTCAGCGCTTTCAACCAGATTTAACACCTGATCGCTGTCTGTTGCACCTGCAGACCCGGATGAATCAGCCGTGCTTCCCTCTCCGCCGCATGCAGCCAATACAAGTGCGGAGCTTAAAGATAATAACACTAAAGATGATAGTTTCTTGTTGCCCATATTTCTTTTCCCCCATTCCCTCTGTTTCTATAATTTCTATAGTAAGGTTAATTATAGTTCTGACTGATATTAAAATCAAGTTTGGGAATTTAATAAATTGATTAAAATTAGATTAACATACTCATATTTTCATTTTTTTTGAGTTTATATATCGATATTAGATATATATTGAGAATCTCACACAACATGTCAGAACATTGGAATAAGGATGAAAGCGAATCCAAATGTTGTCAAAGCGGCAAAAACAGGTGATAAACATTTGTTTATTAATAAACATTGAATTAATATATTAATATTGATATATTTGCATGATAAAGAGATATTCAATCATTTTCACGGAAAATATATACGCAATTCTTAAAAAATTCATTTTTTATTGGTGTTTTCCAATGTATAACACAGTCGTTGTATGGGCTTTGACCAGAATTTCGTCCATTAAAATCGCTTCGGCTTTCCTTTCAAGGAAGACTTGGTTGTCTTCAACAAGGATGGCATACTTCCCTTTCTCGATCCGGAAGATCGTATCGCTTCGGTTCGCATTAAAAACGATGATGTACTTTTTTTCTTCGTTCTCCAAAACAAAGGCTACGATGTTAAAATTTTCGCTAAGCGTTGTAAAATGGGCGTCAATTTCTTCATGGGTATGCAACCGGAACAGATACTCGCTCTTGCGCAGCGCAATCAAACCTCTGACGTAGGCTACCGATTGTTGGAATGTCGTGAGCCGTTCCCATTCAAACTGATTGATTTCGTCGGGGGACTGGTAGCTGTTGGCCACCCCTTCCTTCGTGCGCAAAAATTCCTGGCCGCCATGGATGAATGGCACGCCTTGCGACAACAACACAATGCTCGTTGCAAGTGTATGCCTTTTGACGCGCACCTCCTCGCTGTCATTCGGATTGGAACGCAACAGTTTATCGTAGAGCGTCAAATTATCGTGTGCTTCCACATACTGGACGACTTGTTCCGGATCGACATAACTGCTGTGGCTTGAGAGATGCATGCCGCCTTTTATGTTCCGAAGCAGCAGATTTTCCTGATAATTTTTACCGCTGATGAAGCCCCTGTCTGTTTCATCGCCGAAATCGCTTCCCTTCAGCACTATCCTCATCGAATCATTAAAATGGGCAATCCTTGGCATTGCTTGCGCATTTCTCTGTGAAGCTTTCAATTCCTCGGGGAGCGGCGTGGTCATTTCCCATCCTTCTCCGATGATGATAATGGATGGATCGACCTTATCCAGCGCTTCCCGGATCTTGTTCATCGTGACTGAGTCATGGATGCCCATCAGATCGAAGCGGAAACCATCGAGTTGGTATTCTTTTGCCCAATATTTGATGCTATCGATGATGTATTTGCGCATCATATGTCTTTCTGAAGCCGTGTCGTTGCCCACACCTGTGCCGTTCGCAAGCGATCCGTCCGCATTGTAGCGGTAAAAATAGCCCGGTACTGTCCTTTCCAGCGCTTGATCTTTCGGGTCGTAGACATGGTTATAGACCACATCCATTATCACCCTCAACCCGTTCGCATGCAGGGTTCGAATCATTTCCTTCAATTCCTTGATCCTATTGAATGGGTCAAAGGGATTGCTGGAATAGGAACCTTCAGGCACATTATAGTTCAGCGGATCGTAGCCCCAATTGTATTGCGGTTCCGTCAGATTCGCCTCATCGACTGTGGCATAATCGAACATCGGTAAAATCTGGACATGGGTGATGCCCAAATCGATCAGGTAATCCAGACCCGTACTTATCCCACTGGCGTTTTTCGTATTTTTTTCTGTCAAACCAAGGTATTTCCCTTTATTCGATATCCCGCTCGTTCCGGATATTGAGAAATCCCGGATGTGCAGTTCATAGATGATTGCTTCTTCAGGGAGGCCGAAAGCAGGCAGACGGTCCCCCCATCCATCAGGATTCGTTCTGGTCAAATCCGTAATAACCGATTTTGTGCCATTTACCGTCGTTGCTCGGGCATAGGGATCAACTGTGACCGTTTCACGGTTATTCAGGAAAAGAATTTTGTAGACATAGATGGTTCCATGATGATCCCCCGGTAGGTAAGCTTCAAAAATACCCTTGGGTTTCTGCACCATGGCTACTTTTTGGGAAGGCTTTTTGATGAACTCATCTGTGTACGTCCAAACTTCCACGGATTTTGCTGTCGGGGTCCACACCCTCAATAGCGTGCCTACTTTTTCGTATAGCGCTCCCAGTTCGCCATCAAAAGAAAAGTAGTTGTCAAAATCATTCGACCGGACGAACAGAAACATTTCCTTGTCGATTGTTTCCTTGTCCCTTTTATCGCTGAAGAGTTTTTCCAAATCATAGCTCTCCAACCAACTCTGGAAATCCTCCACCATCTTGTTTCACCTCCCTCCTATAGTATACCAACCATGAATGGGTTCCCATACTCAAAAGGGATGCCAAAAAGCGTAATCGGCAGAAATAATTGCCGATTACGCTTCATTGTGATGTCGCCTACATCTATTCAAACACCCTGTCAGAAGTAATCTTTCTTTTTCAACCAGTAAACCGTCAAAAAGCAGATGAAGATTGTGATCAGACTGGTGATGCCGAACGCCCACGGATGATTTTCGAAGGGCAGATCGACATTCATGCCCCAGAACCCTGCCATGATGGTCGGGATAGTCAGGACGATGGTGATAGAAGTCAAAACTTTCATGATATTGTTCAAGTTATTTGTAATCACGCTAGAAAATACTTCGCTCAATTGATCGATCATCTTGCTTGATTCAGTGACCATCACTTCGGCTTGATTTGAGATATCCGTGATATCACGCAGCAACTCTTGACTCTGCACATCATCCCCTAATACAGCTTCATGGATGGACTCTGTTATCAAAGGATGATTTTTGTTGATGGATGTCTCAAAATAAACCAAGCTCTTGTGTAAGGCAATCAGCTTATAAAAGTATTCGTTATGGGTTGCACTGGTTATCTGAATCTGCAGGTCTTCGATGATGCCATCGATTTCTCTCAGATGACGAATAAAACTCCTTGTCAATTCCCATAATATGTATAAGATGATGTGATGCTGGGTTGTTGCTGGCTCGTTTTTGAAAGACTCATTATTCATGATATGCGTCAAAAAAGAAGGCGTCTCTTTGCAGACTGTTATCAATGTATCATTGACTCTTATGATCGACAAGGGATACGTATGGTACTCCGTGTATTTTTCCTGTACCGATCGCATTTTGGGGAAGAGGACGATCAGAAGATTAATATCCTCCCCTGCACCATTCTGAACTTTCTCTTGCCGAGGAATCTCATATTCGTCCAGCGAATCCAAAATATAGTCCTTCGGGATGCCGAAAAGAGCTACCATATCCTCAACGTCTTCGTTGCTCGGATTCTCCACATGAATCCAATCCGCCGCTTTCCAATCCTTCGTCTGCGTGTATATCCCTTTATCCGACAAGTCGAATGCTCTCATTGAAATCCACCTCCAAGCTGCTTTATCTGAATGTACTTGCCTTCAAGATAAGCATAACTTATTTTTGCCAAAAGGAAAGCAATAACCCTCTCCAGAAAGGCAGGAGAAAGCTACCAATTACACGTCAACCATGATTTCTTCCATAGTATAGGCCATTTCGATGTACGGGTCCTCCGTATACCAATGCCGTGCACTGCCGAGGCAGGCACAATAGAAAGTTGTATCATTCTCCTGCAGTATTTTCCGGAAGTGAACATGGCCCATGATGCTGTGCGTAATCTTGTAGCGGTCATACAATTGCATATAGCTTTTGCTGCCGAGGAAAGCATTGTAGTAATCGTATACCTTGTGCGGGAGTGGGATTACGAATTGCGGATGCGTCACAACATGTGTCATCATGATGATTTTCCGGTCGCTGACTTCCTTCAGATCGCTTTCCAGGTCCTCCTGCATGGCTGCTGCAACCGCGCGATCATCTTTCTGCCAATGCACATACCGGCGGTCATTCCAACCGCCGACTTTCAGCTTTTTCTTGGAAAACTCTTCTATAGTATAGCGGTCACTGGCGAATCCATAATCATACCACCCCGGATTCCCCACCACTGCCCATTTATCCCCGATCAGAAATGGATTTCCGACAAGATTCTCATCCCGCTCCTTGAACAACTGATAGATTCGGTCGGTATCCTCTTCATGGTTGCGTATGGACCAAAAGTCATGGTTTCCGGGTACGAATTGGATTTTCGAAACATTATGGTCTCGCATGCGATCCAAGAAAGCAAAGGTATCGTGGTAATCGGAAGAGACGTCCCCCGCCAACAATAGCAAGTCGATTTCTTGGTTGTAGAGCAACTCCGCCAAGAGATGGTCATACGTTTGTCCAGGCGCCAGCCTTTTCGCATTCGAGTCGATATGCAGGTCCGACAACACCCCAATTTTCACGTCCTCAACCCCTTTCTTTGCTTACTGTTTGAAAAAAGCGGGGCTGCATATCAGATTAACTGAGTTGCAGCCCCGCCCTTTTGAAGTGATTATTTAGAGAATGCTTCCGTCAATGGCGGAACTACTTGTTTTTTGCGTGAAACAACGCCAGGCAGCAGGGCAACGTTGTCCGTCAATGAGATGCCGAATGCGGCCTCTACAGTGTCCAAATGCGAACCTACAGCCAACAAAGCTGAATCGCTTTCGATGATGTTTGTGATGACCAACAGGAAGACATCATACCTTTGAGTGTCGTTTTCAGCTTCCATAGCGGCAACAAGCTCAACCTGTCTGTTCAGGACATCCTGAACGTCTACAGTGTTCACTTGTGCGATGCGCACGTTTTTATCGCCCATCGGGAATGATTTTGCATCTAAAGTCAACAATTCCGCGATCGACTTGTCGTCCAAATTCGTTCCGGCTTTCAGCATCGCCAGGCCATATTCCTGCAAAGAAACACCGGCGATCTCAGTCAAGGCTGTTGCTGCTGCTTCATCTTCCGGCGTGCAAGTCGGAGATTTGAACAATAACGTATCGGAAATGATTGCAGAAAGCATCAAGCCAGCGATATCGGCTGGAATCGCGATGTTCTTTTCTTTGTACATTTTATAAAGGATCGTGTTTGTGCAACCAACAGGCTCTGCACGATAATACAACGGGTTGGCCGTTTCGAAGTTCGCGATGCGGTGGTGATCCACGACGGCATATACCTCAACATCTTTGATGTCGCTGACGCTTTGTTGGGCTTCATTATGGTCGACCAATGCAACCGTATTTGTTTCGTTTGCCGCAGTCTCGATGACGCGCGGAGCCTCTGTTTTGAATTGATTCAGAGCATAAGCTGTTTCTTCACTCGGCAGGCCAAGCGCCACAGCTTCCGCTTCGATTCCGTTTTGATTCAAATAGTAGGCGTATGCGATTGCAGATGTGATCGCATCCGTATCCGGATTTTGGTGCCCAAAAACTAACAGTTTGTTCATACAATTCACTCTCTCTTCCATTTTCTAATTTTATCATAATAAAAAAGGAAGAAAAGAGCAATGGCAATTCTCTTTTCTTCCTTGAAAAATAGTATTATTTTATAGATCCAAATAACCTTTGTAGTCTTCCGTATGCAGCAGCTTTCTGGCATTTTCGACGCGCTCGGCTGTAGGAGGATCGATCCCCTCCAATTGATAAGGGATTCCTAACGTTTGCCACTTGTAGACGCCCATTTTATGGTAAGGCAGAATTTCCACTTTGACAATGTTTTTCAATGTTTTCAGGAAAGCATCCAGACGGATCAAGAAATCGTCATAGTCTGTCCGCTCAGGGATCAGCACATGACGGACCCAAATCGGTTTATTGATTTCCGACAAATATTTCGCCAATTCGATGATGCTTTCGTTCGGCCACATCGTCAATTCTTTGTGCTTCTGGCTGTCGATGTGCTTGATGTCCAGCAGGATCAGGTCTGTCACAGCCAACAGTTTGTTGAATTGGCTGAAGAAAGGCTCGTCATAAGTGAACGGCAAGCCACAGGTGTCCAAAGTCGTATGCACGCCCTGGGCTTTGGCTTTCGTGAACAATTCGATCAAAAAGTCGATCTGCAGCAACGGTTCGCCGCCACTGACGGTGATGCCGCCTTTTTGCCCCCAGAAGGGCTTGTATTGCAAGGCCATGTTCAGCAATTCATCGCTTGTCATCTCATTGCCACCACCGATGTTCCAAGTGTCCGGGTTATGGCAGAATTGGCAACGCATGCGGCAGCCTTGCATAAATATAATAAAACGGATTCCTGGTCCATCAACGGAACCAAAACTCTCTGTTGAATGCACAAATCCTTTTAAAGGTTCAGTCATTTCAAAAACTCCTCTGTCGTTTATTTCTTAACTTCATTGTATATCGCGTAAGGAATATTTCCTATCAAAAAGAGCGAACTTTCGCTCCCTTTGATAGAAAACGGATGAATCAAATGATCCATCCGTTTAAATTTATACGATTAGTATGCAGGTTGAAGCAAATTACATCATTTCGTGCATTGTACGGTTGATAACGTCCATTTGTTGTTCGCGAGTCAACTTGATGAAGTTAACAGCGTATCCGGAAACACGGATTGTCAATTGTGGGTAGTTTTCTGGGTGATCCATAGCGTCAAGCAATGTTTCACGGTTGAATACGTTGACGTTCAAGTGGTGGCCGCCTTTAGCGATGTATCCGTCCAACATTGATGAAAGGTTATCTTTTTGAACTTCTTCTTCACGTCCCAAAGCTTTAGGGATGATTGAGAATGTATTTGAGATACCATCCAATGAATATTTGTAAGGGATCTTAGCTACTGAAGACAAACTTGCCAAAGCGCCATGAGTATCTCTTCCGTGCATTGGGTTAGCACCAGGTGCGAATGGTTCGCCGGCTTTACGTCCGTCTGGCGTGCTACCAGTTTTCTTGCCGTAAACCACGTTTGAAGTGATTGTAAGGACAGAAGTTGTAGGGATAGAGTTGCGGTATGTTTGGTGTTTCTTAACTTTGCCCATGTATTGTTTCAACAAGTCGATACCGATTTGGTCAGCACGATCATCATTGTTACCATATTTAGGGAAGTCGCCTTCGATTTCGAAGTCAACAGCAATGCCGTTTTCGTCGCGGATCGGTTTAACTTTAGCGTATTTGATAGCTGAAAGTGAATCGATTGTAACTGAGAATCCAGCCACACCAGTTGCCAATGTGCGGACAACGTTTGTATCATGCAAAGCCATTTCCAATGATTCGTATGAATATTTGTCATGCATGTAGTGGATAACGTTCAATGTATTCACATACAAAGCTACGATCCAGTCCATCATTACATCGAATTTTTCAGAAACTTCAGCGTAATCAAGGTATTCTGAAGTGATTGGTTGCAATTTAGGTCCTACTTGTTTTTTCTTCGTTTCGTCAATCCCGCCGTTGATTGCATAAAGCAATGTTTTAGCCAAGTTAGCACGAGCTCCGAAGAATTGCATTTGTTTCCCGATTCTCATCGCGGATACGCAGCAAGCGATTCCGTAGTCATCGCCCCACTCAAGGCTCATCATGTCATCATTTTCGTATTGGATAGCGCTTGTTTCGATGGACATTTTAGCACAGTATTTCTTGAATCCTTCAGGCAATCTAGTTGACCACAGAACTGTCAAGTTAGGTTCTGGAGCTGCTCCTAAGTTTGTCAATGTGTTCAAGAAACGGAAGCTTGATTTTGTGACCATTGAGCGGCCATCATGTGCCATACCAGCGATTGATTCAGTAACCCATTGTGGATCTCCTGAGTACAATTCTTGGTATTCTGGCGTACGTGCAAATTTGATCATACGCAATTTCATTACGAAGTGGTCAACGATTTCTTGTGCTGTTTCTTCAGTCAATGTTCCGTTTTCAAGATCGCGTTGGATATAGATATCCAAGAAAGTTGAAGTACGGCCTAATGACATTGCTGCACCATTTTGTTGTTTAACAGCAGCCAAGTAACCGAAGTATAACCATTGGAAAGCTTCTTGAGCGTTTGTAGCTGGTTTTGAAATATCGAAACCGTAGATGTTTCCTAATTCTTTCAATTCTTTCAAAGCGCGGTATTGTTCGCTGAATTCTTCTCTCAAACGGATGATTTCTTCAGTCATCGTGCCGTCGCCGATTTTAGCGAATTCATTTAATTTGTCTTGCATCAAGAAGTCCACACCGTATAAAGCTACACGACGGTAGTCGCCGATGATGCGGCCGCGGCCGTATGCATCAGGTAAGCCAGTGATGACGCCGGTTGTTCTTGCTGCACGCATTTCTGGAGTGTAAGCGTCAAATACGCCTTGGTTATGTGTTTTTCTGTAATCGCGGAAAATCATTGAAACTTCTGGATCAACTTTGTAGCCTGCTTCTTCACAAGCCTGTTCGCTCATGCGGATACCGCCGAAAGGCATCAAGCTGCGTTTAAGTGGTTTTTCAGTTTGGAAACCAACGATTTGCTCTTTTTCTTTGTTCAGGTAGCCTGCTGCATGGGATGTGATGGAAGATACAACTTTTGTATCCATGTCCAATACGCCGCCAGCTTCTCTTTCTTGCTTAGTAAGATCCATAACTTGATCCCATAATTGAGTAGTAGTTTCAGTAGGACCAGCCAAGAAGCTTTCGTCGCCTGTGTATTCAGAGAAGTTGTTGATGATGAAGTCTCTTACGTCGACTTCTTCTTTCCAAGTCTTTCCTTTAAACCCTTGCCATTGTTCCATTATATATTCCTCCTATAAGGTGCTTTCACATTGTGATATGTGTAACAGGTTTCTACATGAATATTATAACACGTACAGGAGAAAGTGCAACAACTATCAATCTTTTTTTTGAACTTTTTGTAAACTTTTCGAAAACATTTTATAAACGTTGATACGACAACGTTTATAAAATCAAATTATCGAATACCGCTTCTGATTAGTTAGTGAAACCTTTATTTTGTCAAAAAAACTGTTTCAAATAAAAACGGAAACTGTATTATTACACAGTTTCCGTTTTGGCTTTTTGTTTATAACAGTTAATTAGAAAATTCTAATTTGTGAAAAATCAAACTCTTTCTCGATGTCCGATACTTCACCATCCGTCTTCTCGTTGATTGCGAAGCTGCCGTTGGAATACCTTGGACTGAATGGTATTTCTTTGCTTTCCGCCACAATACTGGTACCAGCTGTGGTGCGGATTGCATAACGATTAGGAAACGATAGATCGCAATCCATGAAGATGATGCGGTGCGGCTTGGCCTTCAATTCCTTCAGAAGCATCAATCCCCGTTTCGCGCGGCCCAAAATCGGGACTTCTCCGGATTTGAATTTTTTGATGTTCCCTCTTTGCGTGACCACCAGGACCGGGAATTCCTCATCCCCTTCTTTAAAGGCAGCACCCCCGACCACAACGTCTCCGTCCTTCAGGTTAATGGACTTGACTCCGCTGGCACGGGTTCCGATGATGCCTACCTCATTCACGGCGTAACGCAGGCTGAATCCGAAATGCGTCACAAGGAGCACATCATAGTTTTGTTGATCCTCCAAGCGTTGGATGGAAACAATCAGATCCGTTTCGCTCTTCAGCTTCATGGCGACTGCTTTCTTGTTTCTGTAGCCCCGGAAAGTCCGGAAGTCGCTCATCAACGTCTGTTTGATGTAGCCTTCTTTTGACACGAAAAGGATTGTCCCGGTCGGTTCACTGTTGTTCGGGAGAATCTCTACGCTGATGATCTTTTCCTCCGGAGCGAAAGGAATGTTCTGCGAAATATGATGCCCCGTATCTTTCCATTTCAATTCCGGCAACTCATGTACCGGGAAATGCAGGTAGTCACCCTTGCTGGTGAACATCACAATCGCATCCAGAGTCGATGCTTTGCCGACAAAAAGTGGCTTATCCCCATCGCGCAAGCCGATTTCTGCGATTGTCGAGGCCCCAAAAGAACGCAGGCTTGTGCGCTTGTAGTAGCCCTCTTTCGTGATCACGACAACGACTTCCTCTACAGGCACGAGAACTTCTGTATCGATTTTGATTTCTTCGATTTCATGCTGGATCGTAGTCCGGCGAGGATTCGCGTATTGTTTTTTGACTGAGGCAAGTTCCGTCTTCATCACAGCGTACAACGTTTTTTCCTGCTTCAGAATTTCGTGGTAGGTTGCAATCTGCTCATTCAGCTCCAACTTTTCATTCTGCAGGGCGGTGATGTCCGTATTGGATAGCCGGTAAAGCTGCAGAGAAACAATGGCTTCCGCCTGCGCTTCCGAAAAAGCATACTGCTTCATCAGATTATGTTTTGAGTCCTTTTTGTCTTTACTTTCACGGATCAACTGGATGACTTCATCGAGAATCGAAATGACTCGGATCAATGCATCCACGATATGCAGCCGCGTTTCGGCCTTCTTCAGGCTGTAATTCGTCCGGCGGGTGATGACGATTTTCTGGTGTCGGATATATGCTTTCAATATTTGGTGCAAGCCGACCTGCATCGGACGGCGCTCGTCGATCGCGACCATATTGAAGTTATAGTTCACTTGTAGATCCGTATTTTTAAGCAGATAGTTGAGGATCCCCTCTGCATTCGCTTCTTTTTTCAATTCGACGACGATCTGCAGCCCTGTACGGTCCGATTCATCCCGCACTTCGGCGATCCCTTCGATTTTGCGATTGATGCGGATTTCGTCCATCCGCTTCACAAGCGTCGCTTTGTTGACGTCATAAGGTATTTCCGAAATGACGATCTGCTGTTTGCCTCCGCGGATGCTCTCTATGGAAGTGCGCGAGCGAACGACAACTTTACCTTTGCCGGTCCGGTAAGCGTCTTTCAGGCCATCCAAGCCCTGTATGATCGCGCCGGTAGGGAAATCGGGTCCTTTCACATATTTCATGAGTGCTTTGAGCTCCGCCTCAGGGTGATCGATCAGATGCAAGGTCGCATCGATGACTTCACCCAGATTATGCGGCGGGATATCGGTCGCGTAACCGGCGGAAATGCCGGTGGCGCCGTTCACCAGAAGATTCGGGTAGCGAGCCGGCAACACGGTCGGTTCCTGGTCTGTGTCATCGAAGTTAAGCACAAAGTCAACTGTTTCCTTGTCGATGTCGCGCAACAGTTCAGCGGAAATTTTTGACAATCGGGCCTCGGTATACCGCATCGCTGCGGCTGAGTCCCCATCCATGCTCCCGTTATTGCCGTGCATTTCGACCAATACTTCCCGCATCTTCCAATCCTGGCTCAACCGGACCATCGCTTCATAGACACTGGAATCGCCATGCGGATGGTAATTACCGATTACATTCCCGACGGTTTTTGCCGATTTGCGGAAGCCTTTGTCCGAAGTGTTCCCGGCAACATCCATCGCGTACAGGATCCGCCTTTGGACAGGCTTCAGTCCGTCGCGGATATCAGGCAAAGCACGCTCCTGGATGATGTACTTCGAGTATCGCCCGAAGCGGTCTCCCATTACGTTTTCAAGCATCAGCTCTTTAATTTCCAGATTATCCACTATAGTTCACCACTTTCAAAATCTAACGAAATTTGCTCCATGTCATGAGCGGTCTGCTGATCCGAAAATTCCTTCTTCACTTTCTCCTGCAGATGCGTCTCCCCGCTATCGGACGCCGGTGCGATGTCTTCCTCAAGAATGCTCTTATTGTCGGACATCGAAAACTCGACATGCTTCTCTATCCATTTCCTTCGCGGTTCGACTTTGTTCCCCATCAGTGTCGTGACCCGGCGCTCCGCTTGGGCCTTGTCATCGATCAGTACCCGGATCAACGTCCTGGTTTCAGGATCCATCGTGGTATCCCACAGCTGATCCGCGTTCATTTCCCCGAGTCCTTTATAGCGTTGCAGGATATAGCCCTTGCCGATGATGTCGATTTTTTCCTGCAGTTCCTTTTCGGTCCATGCGTACTGGATTTTTTCGTTCTTGCCGAAACCCTTGGATACTTTGTAAAGGGGAGGCTGCGCCAGATAGATTTTTCCGGCTTCCAACAATGGCTTCATGTAACGGTAAAAGAAAGTCAGCAACAAGATCTGAATATGCGCACCATCCGTGTCCGCATCGGTCATGATGATGATTTTGTCATAATTGCAATCCTTAATGTCGAAATCCGCCCCGACCCCTGCCCCGACTGTGTAGATGATCGTGTTGATTTCCTCGTTCTTCAAAATATCCTGCATACTCGCCCGTTCTGTATTGATGACTTTCCCACGCAACGGGAGTATCGCCTGGAACTTGCGGTCGCGCCCTTGTTTGGCGGATCCGCCGGCGGAATCACCCTCGACCAGATACAGTTCATTCTTTTTCGGGTTTTTGCTTTGCGCAGGCGTCAGTTTGCCGGACAAAAGCGATTCGTTTTTTTGGCGTTTTTTGCCATTACGCGTCTCTTCACGGGCTTTACGCGCTGCATTCCTGGCCTCTCTGGCTTTCAAGGATTTTCTGGCGAGCATTTGGGCTGTTTCGCCATTTTCTGTCAAGTAAATGCTCAACTTTTCGCTGATAAGACTATCAACGGCTGCCCGCGCTTGCGGTGTGCCCAATTTTTCTTTCGTCTGGCCTTCAAATTGGAGTAGGTTCTCCGGTACACGCAGGGACAATACTGCCGAAAGGCCCTCGCGGACATCGCTGCCTTCGAGATTCTTTTCTTTCTCTTTGATCAGGTTCATTTTTCTCGCGTATTCATTGAAGGCTTTAGTGATGGCGGTCTTCGCACCGGTTTCATGTGTCCCGCCATCTTTCGTCCGAACGTTGTTGACGAAGGACAGGATCGTCTCCGAATAGCCGTCGTTGTACTGGAAGGAGAATTCGATTTCGATCCCATCGGCCTCCCCGCTGAAATACACGATATCATGCAACGTATCCTTTTCTTCATTTAAGTAAGCAACGAATTCCTTGATCCCTTCTTCGAAGAAAAAAGTATCGCTTTGTTCAGTCCGCTCATCATTCAGCGTGATGGTTAAGCCTTTCAACAAAAAGGCTGATTCCCGGAACCGTTCCGCCAAAACATCATAGGAAAGCTGCGCTGTTCCGAAAACTTCTTTGTCAGGTAAAAAATGAATCAACGAGCCGGATCCTTTTGTGGTGCTTTTTGCTTTGGTCAATTTGCTGGCGGGTTTTCCGCCGTCCTTAAATTTCATTGTATAGAGTGTGCTCTCGCGGATGACCGAGACTTCCAGCCATTTGGAAAGGGCATTAACGACACTCGCGCCTACTCCGTGAAGACCTCCAGAAGTTTTGTAGCCGCCTTGGCCGAATTTCCCTCCAGCGTGCAGCACGGTAAAAATGACTTGGATGGTGGGCACTCCTGAAGCGTGCAAACCAGTCGGCATGCCACGTCCGTTGTCTTTGACGCTGATGCTCTGGTCTTCATGAATCGTGATGTCGATCTTATCAGCATAACCCGACAAGGCCTCATCCACCGCATTATCGACTATCTCATATACTAAATGATGCAATCCGCGAGCATCAGTCGAACCGATATACATCCCGGGCCGTTTTCTGACTGCTTCAAGTCCTTCCAACACCTGGATGGAATCATCATTGTATTTATTCTCTTTATTTTGTGCCATAAAAAAACTCCTTCGTATCTGTTCTAAGCGAACATCTATTCTATCATACTGTATAACTTTCACTTTGGAAAGTATAAAAAATGAGACGGAATTCTGCCTCCTATAGGAAAACTGCGGATAAAATGGTAAAATGAACTGCAATTGTATATTAACTGAGCATCAACTTAGGAGTGAAGTGAGAATGACAGCAATCGTCATCGTCCTGGCCTATCTTTTGGGTTCCATCCCGTCAGGCATTTGGATCGGAAAATATTTTTATCAAACAGACATCCGCAAATACGGCAGCGGAAACAGCGGAACTACCAATACCTTCCGCGTATTAGGAAAAAAAGCCGGCATCATCGTCCTGATCATGGACATGCTGAAAGGCTCAGCGGCAACCTTATTGCCGATCTGGCTGGGAGTCGAAATCCATCCCTTATTGGCCGGGGTTGTTGCAGCCTTAGGGCATACGTACCCCCTTTTCGCTGGATTCAAAGGCGGCAAAGCAGTTGCCACCAGCGCGGGTATCATGTTGGCCTACAATCCGCTTTTTTTTGGGGAAGCAATCATCGCTTTCGTTATCTACCTGTACTTCTCCAGAATGGTCAGCCTATCCAGCATCCTGGTCAGTTTTACAGCGGTCGCTCTTTCCTTCTTCTTTAACGATTGGCCATTGACGCTCGTTACGATCCTTTTGACGATCTTCATCATCTATCGCCATCGTTCCAATATTTCCCGGATCAGAAACGGAACGGAAAGCAAAGTGCCTTTCGGCTACAAATCGAAGAGCGCTAAAGAAAAATAACAGAATAAGGCGGGGCCGTAAATCATCGTTGATTTACGGCCCCGCCTTTTATCAGGCCCAATGAAAAATTTTGCCTAGCCTAGTTGACGACTGAATTAAAAGAAATCGATCCGATGGACATAATAACGTTTATTCCCGGGTTCAAGCGATTGGATGGCTGTCTTCCGTTCCAGCTCCCCGTCCGAATCCGACCGGTCAGCAAGTCCGCACCAAGGTTCCAAACAAACATAAGTGGCGTCTTCCTGAGGCTTCGTCCAGATTCCCAAGTATTCGAAATCCTCATAGGACATCGTGACTCCATGCTCGCTTATATCGGAAGCCAGCGTCACGGTTGTCGGTTCCGGTGTTTTGAAAATGATGGCATCATTCAAAAAGAGATCCCTTTGCAATGGGAATCTGTTTTGTTCCACTTCAACCGTTTTGTCTGGTGCAAGATAAGGCCCATCCAGGAGCAAGCGCTGGCGGGAAGTTTCCGGAGTCATTTTGATGTAGTAATCCTCGAATGTTTCCCCTGCCGTCAAAGGCACGTTAAACCCCGGATGACCGCCGATCGAGAAATACATCTTTTTTGTATCCAGGTTCTTCACTTTGTAGCTGACCGACAATTGACTCTCGAATAATTGATAAGTCAGCTGCAATTCAAACAAAAATGGATAAACATCCTTGAAATCACCATTCGGAGCAAGGATAAAGGTAATGCTGTCTGACAAGCGCTCATGCACCGAAAATTTCGAATCGCGCGCAAATCCGTGTTGTCCCATTGTGTAAGTTTTATCGTTATGGCGGAAGGTATCGTCCTTCAGGCGTCCAACGAAGGGAAACAGGATCGGCGCATGCCTGTTCCAAACTTTTTCATCAGCCTGCCAAATATATTCGATGCCGGTATTCTTCGCGATTACACTGGTGATTTCTGCACCTTTATCTTTTACGGTTACCGCAAGGTGCTGATTTTCGATTACAAACTCCATGACATTTCCCCCTATTATGGCTTTACACCATTTTGCTTACTGATCATTTTTTGGATACAAAGCCCTTTTTAAAGCATCAAGCAATTCTGCAGAGCCGACTCTGATGAAGGTTCCCTTCATACCGAGCGATCTCGTCTCGAGAATACCGGCTGATTCAAGTTTTCTTAAGGCATTCACAATGACGGAACGCGTTATATTTTTTTCTGCCGCAATTTTTGATGCGGTGATGCGTTCCTCCAAGGATGGAAAAGTCTCAAAAATCGCTTTGACCGCCTCCATTTCGCTGAAAGACAGCGATTTTATGGCGATCTGGATCAGTGTGGTCACGCGCGTTGCCTCTTGCATGCGCAAATTGATGGCATGCAGCAACTCGATGCCGATAACCGTGGCACCATGTTCAGCAAGGATCAGATCGCTGCTGTCAAAAACCGGAAACAAACGCGCCAATACCAAGCTGCCAAGCCGCTTGCCGGAAGCAAAAATCGGAACGATCGTTGTGACACCCGTAATGAACAGGTCCCGACTCTCGATCGGAAAGGCCGTAAAATCGGATTCGATACCGATGTTCGCGGTCGTCTGAAACAACGCAGACAGATTGTGGGCATACTGCTCAGGAAATTTCTTATCCTCCAGCATTTGTTTAATGCGGGCATTGTTGATATCTGTAGCCTCGCTGTAACCCAACAGATTTCCGGATAGATCGATCAGATACGTGTTGGCGCGAAGTATGTCGCCGAGCACGCTCGCCATTTCCGTAAAGGGCAAGACCGTTGCTTCATCGCTGACTGCAACGAAGCCCCCTTCTTTTTGCAGCATGTAGTTGATTCTTCTCAACTTTTCTAATAATTCGTCCATGTTTCCCCCCTACGATCATCCATCAGAAAATATCCGCAAGGTTCATCCAACCTGAAGGGGATTTTTTTGCTTAAAGGATATATCTTCTTAAATCTTTGTTTTCTACAATTTTCTCAAGTTTTTCATCAACATAATGTTCCGTTATCGTGATATCTGTCCCAGGAATTTCGGAGGCTTCAAACAACAGATCCTCCAGCAATTTCTCCATGATCGTGTGCAACCTTCTGGCACCGATATTATCGGTTTCCTGGTTGACTTCCGTCGCGATGACGGCCATTTTCCGGATGGCTTCCTGGGTGAAGGTGATGTTGACATCCTCCGTTGCCAACAGCGCGATGTATTGCTTCAACATCGCATTATTAGGCTCGGTAAGGATGCGGACGAAATCATCTTCCGTGAGGTCGTTCAATTCCACCCGGATCGGGAAACGTCCTTGCAGTTCCGGGATCAGATCGCTTGGCTTGGAAACGTGGAACGCACCTGACGCTATGAAAAGGATATGGTCCGTTTGGATGGCTCCATACTTGGTGGAAACTTGGCTGCCTTCGACGATCGGAAGAATATCCCGTTGCACACCTTCACGCGAAACTTCGCCTGTGTTTTGTGATTTGGAAGTGATTTTGTCGATTTCATCGATGAAGATGATGCCGTTGATTTCGGCCAGCTTCAAAGCTTCCTGCGAAATATCATCTTTGTTGACCAATTTGTCGGTTTCTTCCTGTACAAGCACCTCAATGGCATCTTCGACCAAAAGTGTCCGCTGGATCTTCTTTTTGGGCGTCATGGATTCAAATGCAGACTGCAGCATCATCATTTGTTCGTTGTTTCCGCCGCCACCTAATGGATTGGCTTGTTTTTCCTCCACTTTTATGGAGACTTCACGTTTATTCAGCAAACCTTTGCGCAACTGCTCGATGATTTCCGCTCTGCTCTGGGCGATTTCGGCAGTCACTTCTTCGGTTTCCTCTTCCTGATTTTCCGGCAGAGGCATCCCCAGGTTTTTGAACATATTTTGCCAGTCATTCATGCCTTCCTGTTTGGGCTTGGCTTTTTTGATGCCCGGCTTCATGACTTTAGCAAGGCGTTGCAATGCCGCTTCATAGGCTTTGGCATACACGTCGCCGCGTTTTTGCTTTTCGACGATCTGGATGGCGTTCTCCACCAGGTCGCGGACCATCGATTCGACGTCGCGGCCGACATAGCCGACTTCCGTGAATTTGGTCGCCTCGACCTTGACGAAGGGTGCTTCGACCAACAGCGCCAAACGTCTCGCCAGCTCAGTCTTGCCTACTCCGGTCGGCCCGATCATCAGGATATTTTTCGGCGTCACTTCTTTTTGCATGTCAGCGTCCAGTTGTTGTCTCCGGTAGCGATTCCGCAAAGCGACAGCGATCGCTTTTTTGGCTGCGTCCTGGCCGATGATATAGCGGTCGAGCTCTTTGACGATTTCTCTGGGTGTTCTGTTGTGCTGTTCCTTCATTATAGTAGCCACCTATCTAAAATTCTTCAACAATAATGTTGTCGTTAGTAAATACGCAGATTTCTGAGGCGATTTTGAGGCTTTCGTAGGCGATTTCCTTAGCGGAAAGATCGGAGCCTCTTCTTTTTAGGGCCCTTGCCGCAGCCAAGGCATAATTCCCGCCTGAACCGATCGTAAGGATCCCGTCATCCGGTTCGATGACTTCCCCGCTCCCGGAAACAAGTAGCATCTGTTCCTTGTTCATGACGATCAGCAACGCCTCCAGCTTTTGAAGGGCACGGTCACCGCGCCATTCCTTGGCCACCTCGATTGAGGCGCGCATCAGGTTGCCTTTGTATTGATTCAGTTTCTCTTCGAATTTGTCCTCAAGGGTGAAAGCGTCAGCTACGCCGCCAGCGAAGCCGACGATGACTTCATCATGATAGATGCGTCTGATTTTTTTTGCGGTCCCTTTCATGATGACGGATTCGCCCATCGTCACCTGGCCGTCCCCCGCCATGGCTGAACGTCCGTTGTGCTGCACTGCACAGATTGTTGTCATATGTTATTCCCCCTGTTTCTTGCTGTCCCGTTTCGCCCGCGGATGGAATTGGTTGTAATTCCGTTGCAGGGCGTCTTTCGTTACGTGTGTATAGATTTGAGTGGATGACAGGCTGGCATGTCCCAGAAGCTCCTGAACTGTCCGCATATCCGCTCCGTTGTTCAACATATCGGTCGCAAAGGTATGCCGCAGCATATGCGGATGCAATGTCCCGGTCAAACCCGTTTTTTTCATGATCTGTTTCAGTATGTATTCAATGCCGCCTGCCGTAAGCGGATCGCCCAAGCGATTCACAAAGAGATGGTCATGGTTGCGTTGATGCTTTGTCATCAATTCCGACCGGGTCATTTCCAGATACTCCTGGATGGCTGCGGCAGCATAATGCCCAAACGGCACATAGCGCTCTTTATTGCCTTTGCCGAAAATCAGAATGACGCCCAGATCGAAGGAAATATCCTGCAGCTTGATGTTCTTGCATTCGCTGACGCGGATTCCGGTCGCATACAACAATTCCACCAACGCCCGGTTCCGATAGTCCAGTATTTCGGTCCCCTCGGCTGCGCGCAAGAGTTTTTCCAATTCTTCTTCGTACAGGTACTGCGGCAGGCGCAGCTGCTTTTTCTTGAAAGAGATATAGGATAAAGGGTTTTCATCAAGAAGGTCGTTGCGGATCAGGAAATGATAGAACCCCCTCAAACTCGACAACGTGCGCGAAATGGTGTTTCGGCTCAGTTTTTGTTCATCCAAAAAACTCAGATACAGGCGGACATCGTACAATTGTACCGCCATCAAGTCGCTGGTTCCACTTTCTTCGAGAAAGGATTCGAATTTTTTCAGGTCAAACAGATAGGCTTTGACCGTTTCGTCGGAATAGCGCCGTTCAATTGCCAAATAGTTTATGAATCGATCGATTAATTCTTGATTAGACAAAAAAATCCCTCCAACATCTTATGACTAAATTTATCACAATGTTGGAGAGATTTCAATGTAAGCTGACGAACTTAAATCGTTTGCACGAATTCGTCCAAGGCAGCCAACGCTTTATCGGCTATCATTTGGTTTTTGAGCTGTTTATCACGGATTTTCTTGCCGCCCAACGGTTCGATGATGCCAAAGTTGGCGTTCATCGGTTGGAAATGTTTGCTGTCCGTGTTCGTTATGTAGTGCGACATGGCACCGATCATCGTTTCTTTCGGGAAGACGACACATTCCTGTCCGTTCGCCATTCTGGCGGCATTGAGGCCAGCCAACAGGCCGCTGGCGGCACTCTCGACATAGCCTTCAACACCGGTCATTTGGCCAGCGAAGAACAGATCATCGCGTTTTTGGCTCTGATAGGTGGAGCGCAGTATTTTTGGAGAGTTAAGGAACGTATTCCGGTGCATAACACCGTAACGCACGATTTCAGCATTTTCCAATCCCGGGATCATCTGCAGGATCCGCTTCTGCTCTCCCCACTTCAGGTGAGTCTGGAAACCGACGATGTTGTATAAGGAGCCGGCAGCATTGTCCTGACGTAGCTGCACAACTGCGTAAGGGATCTTTCCGGTCTTCGGATCCTCAAGACCGACAGGCTTCATCGGACCGAACAGCAACGTTTTTTCGCCTTTTGAGGCCATCACTTCGAAAGGCATGCAGCCATCGAAGTATTTTTCCTCCTCGAACTCCTTCAGAGGGGCCACTTCAGCAGCGATCAGTTCGCGATAGAACGATTCGAATTCCGTTTTAGTCATCGGACAGTTCAGGTAGGCAGCTTCGCCGTTGTCGTAACGCGACTTTAAGTATACCTTTTCCATATTGATGCTGTCTTTTTCCAGCACCGGTGCGGCTGCATCATAGAAGTACAGTCCTTCCATCTCGATAAAGTTTTGGATCGATTGACTTAATGGTTCCGAAGTCAAAGGGCCTGTCGCTACAACCATGATCCCCTCCGGCAATTCCGTCAGTTCATCCAGATGGATCGTGATATTGGGATGGTCTCCTAATGTTTTCGTCACATAGGCTGAAAAATTTTCGCGATCGACAGCCAGTGCGCCACCCGCAGGCAGAGCGGTCGCATCTGCCGCTTTGATGATCAGGGAATTCAGATGACGCATTTCTTCCTTTATCAATCCCGCAGCATTCGTGACTTGGTTACCCCTTAGCGAATTGGTGCAGACCAATTCCGCAAAACCTGAGGTATGGTGGGCAGGCGTCATCTTTTTGGGTCTCATCTCATAGAGATCGACGTGGATGCCCTGCTCCGCTATTTGAAAAGCTGCCTCGCTTCCGGCCAAGCCGGCTCCGATTACGGTAACTGTTTTATCTGTCATAGTATGCCTCCATAACGTTATTTCTGTACATCTTCCTCGTATTCACAATGACTGCATTTCACTTGGATGCCGCCTTTGACCTTCTTCTCAACAAGATAATGTTGACATTTCGGGCAATCGCGGCCGATCGGTTTGTCCCACGAGATGAATTCGCACTCTGGATACTGATCGCAGCCATAGAATATCCGGTTCTTCTTGGATTTCCGTTCGATGACCTCGCCTTTGTGGCATACAGGGCACGTCACGTTGATTTTCTTAACGATCGGTTTCGTGTTCCGGCATTCCGGGAAATTGCTGCACGCATAGAACTTGCCGAATCTGCCGATTTTGATGACCATCGGATGTCCGCATAATTCGCAATCGAATCCGGCAGGCTCATCCTTGATCTCAATCTTTTCGATCTCGACTTCTGCTTTCGACAGCTCTTCGGCGAATGGTTTGTAAAAACGATCGACTACTTTGACCCATTCCATATTACCCTCTTCGACACTGTCCAGGTCCTGCTCCATCCCGGCGGTGAAGGAAATGTTCACGATATCCGGGAAATAAGTGGAGATCAAGCCATTGACGATCGTACCCAGTTCGGTTGGTTCGAAGCGTTTTGCCGTCACTTTTACGTAATAGCGTTTCTGGATCGTTTCGATCGTAGGAGCGTAGGTCGAAGGTCTTCCGACACCGTTCTCCTCCAGAGCCTTGATGAGCGTCGCTTCCGAATAACGGGCCGGCGGTTGCGAGAAATGCTGATTCGGTTCGATGTCCTTCGAGAACACAGTATCGCCGACAGCCATTTCCGGCAGAAGATTGTCTTTTTCTTTGGCGGTGCCTTCTACGTAGACTTTACGGTAACCGGCAAAGTTTTCTTTGGAACCCGTCGCCCGGAACATGACGTCCTCGTGCTTGAGATCGACCTTCATCGTATCAAAAATCGCCGGTGTCATCTGACTCGCCAAAAAGCGCGCCCAGATCAATTGGTACAGTTTGAACTGGTCCTTCGTCAGAAAGGCTTCGATTTCGCTTGGCACTCTTAAAACGCTGGAAGGACGGATGGCTTCATGCGCATCCTGTGCCGATGGGGCCTTTTTGTTCTCACGCTGTTTTTCGATAGCATATTCCGGACCGTATGTGCCCGTGATGTATTCGTGCGCTTCCTCTATCGAACCGGCCGACACACGTGTCGAATCCGTTCGCATATAGGTGATCAATCCCACTGATCCTTCTTTGCCGAGTGGAATCCCTTCATAGAGTTCCTGCGCAATCATCATCGTTTTCCGTGTACGGAAATTCAATTTGTTGGCGGCTTCCTGTTGAAGACTGGAAGTCGTGAACGGCTGAGCCGGGTTGCGTTTTTGCTGTTTCTTCGTTACATCAGAAATCTCAAAAACATTGGAAGTGATCTTCTCGAATACGGCATCCGCTTCCGCTTTAGTCTTCAGCTTCAGTTTTTTCCCGCCCAAGCCATAAAAGGCTGCCTGAAAAACATGCTTGTCCTTCAGGAAAGTACCATCAATCGTCCAGGACTCCACAGGCTCGAACCCGGCAATTTCCTCTTCGCGGTTGACGATCAGTTTCAGGGCAACGGATTGGACCCGTCCGGCACTCAAACCTTTTTTGACTTTCTTCCATAGTATTGGTGAAATGGAGTATCCGACCAAGCGATCCAGTATCCTTCGGGCTTGCTGGGCCGAAACAAGATCCATGTTGATTGGTCTTGGATTTTTCAGTGCTTCTCTGACTGCATCTTTGGTTACTTCATTATAAACGACGCGGATATTGTCTGCTGGGTCCAAGCCCAACAAGTGAGCGAGGTGCCACGAGATGGCTTCCCCTTCTCTATCCGGGTCGGAAGCCAGGTAAATTTTTTCTGCCTTATGGCCATATTTTTTCAATTCTTTAATCAGATCGCCTTTACCACGAATGGAAATATAATCCGGCTGATAGTCATTTTCGATATTGATTGCCATGCGACTCTTTGGTAAATCGCGCAAGTGGCCTTTACTTGCTACCACTTTATAGTTTCTGCCAAGATACTTTTCTATCGTCTTGGCTTTGGTAGGTGATTCCACGATGACTAAATATTTATAAGCCAAAGAAACGACTCCTCTCAACGAAATATTTTGTATGTATATTTCTGTCATTTAAATCGTTTCCCATCTTATGCCATAAACTAGGTGTTTGTCAAATGGAAGTTATTTCGCGGGGGCATCAGTTCCACTGCGTTTTCATTTCTTCCAGCACGTCAGTCGCACTCAAAACGCAAGCTGCGCCGGCCTTTATCAGTTGATTGGTGCCGACACTGAGCCGGCTGGTAATATTTCCGGGAACCGCATAAACATCCCTGTTTTCCTGCAGCGCCAAATTCGCGGTTATGAGGCTGCCGCTACTTTCCGTTGCCTCGATCACCAAAGTGGCCAGCGAAAGGTTGGCGATCAAGCGATTGCGCATCGGGAAATGGAAACGTTCCGGTTTTGATCCCAAAGGATATTCGCTCATGACGAGCTGCTCTGCCATCATTTGCCGCTGAAGGGCAGCATTTTCCCTTGGGTAAGTAACGTCCAGACCTGACCCGATGATGCCGATTGTTGCTCCGCCGTTTGCGATCGAACTAGAATGAACCATTTGATCGATTCCTTTGGCGAGCCCGCTTACCAACGTGATGCCTTCCGCAACCAACGGCGGTATCATTTCGTCCATGACCGCCTTTCCGTAGGGGGTCGGACTGCGGCTGCCGACGACGCTCAAACAAGGCTGCTCCAATAAACGGATATTCCCCGCACAGAATACCACGACAGGCGGAAGATAGCTGTTCAGCCAACCTTCCGGATAGCTGTTGTCCAGGATCGTCAAAATTTGGATATCCTTGATCCGGTACAACTCATTCAACTCTTCAAAAGACATTTTGCTGTATGCCGTCTCCAACGCCATCTTCAACTTCTGCTGTTTGGTTTCATTGCTCATCGGCACATAACTGTTTACGATTTCTTCTATTGAATAGAAAGGATCCTTCGTCCAGGACAGGTATAGATGCTTCATAAAATTTGGTGTGCAAACGCCGGTCATTGCATGATAAATCAATTTATCCCGGACCGTCAGATCCTCGCGGTTCATTTCCATAAAAAAACTCCTTTGCGTACCATCTGTTAAGATAATACGCAAGGAGTCGGATTCAGCTTTTTATGTTGCTTAATTTTGTTGGCATGGCGCATGCCACCCGAGAATCTTCATTGCTCTCTCAACATGCTTTTGATCGGATCGAACGTCTTTCGATGGATGGGCGTGATGCCATGTGTTTCCAGGCCGGATAAATGCAATTGGGTGCCATAGCCGGCATTCTTCTCAAACCCGTAGTGCGGATATTGCAAGGCATACTCGGACATCAGACGATCACGGTATACTTTTGCGACAATGCTGGCGGCAGCGATCGAGACGGATTTGGCATCGCCCTTGATGATGGATTGCTGTTCCACCGGCAACGGCAGCTTCATGGCGTCGATCAGCAGGCTGTCCGGCTCTTGGTTCAGATTGGCGATCGCCTGCATCATCGCCAGTTTCGTGGCTTGATAAATATTCACGGAATCGATCGTCTCTGGTGAAATCAATCCGATCCCGACGTCGGCAATGGCCATGATCTGATCGTAAAGTTCCTCCCTTTTTTTTGCCGAGAGTTGTTTCGAATCGTTGACCGGAAGGAACGGGATGTCCGTCGGCAGAATCACGGCTGCAGCGACCACAGGGCCGGCTAAAGGGCCTCTGCCGACTTCATCGATCCCTGCGATGGCGAGACGGCCTTTCGCCTTCAACTCTTCTTCAAAGACCATCATCTGGACTTGCCGCTCTTTTAGGGCAAGATTTTGTTGATAATTTCGCTCCCACGATTTGACTGCAGCTTGGACGCCTTTGCGGGAGTCGGCTCGGATCGTTTCCCAACGTTGATCTTCCAATGATTCGATTCCCTGCAACTGCTCCTTGATGGCAGCGATGCTCACTGGTTTGTTCATTCCGCTAAGCCCTCTCCAGTCTCCGCTGCCTTTACGGGAACCTGGTCCAATGTATATGGGCCCAGTTTGCCGCCGCGGATGTCAAAAATGATTTTTTCGCTGGCTCGGCTGTAGTCCTCACCAAAGCGCAGTTTTGTGGTCAATTCCATCAACAGGTCCGGAACGGCACCTTCAAAGTCTTTTTCATCCACCTTATAGAAAGCCTGCAATCTGCCCGGATAATGCTGCATAAAATGACGCAACGCAAACAAAGCGACGTCATCCTTATGGAAGACGGTATCCTTGATCGCTCCGGTCAGGGCGAGTTTTTGCCCGATCAGCTGATCCTCGAACTTAGGCCAGAGTATCCCTGGCGTGTCCAGCAACTCGAAATCGCCGCCGATTTTCAACCATTGTTGCCCTTTGGTTACTCCGGGACGATTGCCTGTCTGCGCGCGGTTCTTCTGCATCAGCTTGTTGATCAAGGTTGATTTCCCGACGTTCGGGATACCAAGGATCATCAAGCGGATGGCGCGGGGTTTGACGCCTTTATTGATCATCGCCTGCGTTTTGTGGGCCATCATCTCTTTCAGTTCTTTTTTGATGTTCTCTACATCTTTATTGTTCAGCGTCGACATCGAAACGGCGCGCTGCGCTTTCTTATCCTGTTTGAAGTATTCGACCCATTCTTTTGTGGCTGTCTTATCTGCAAGATCGGCCTTGTTAAGGACAATCAGTCTTGGTTTGTTTCCGATGATGTCATCGATCAAAGGGTTACGGCTCGAAACCGGCAAGCGCGCATCCAGCAACTCAATCACCAGATCGACCATTTTTAATTTTTCCAACGCTTCACGTTTCGCTTTTGCCATGTGGCCTGGAAACCATTGTATTAACATATTGACACTTCCTTTTCTTAGTGAATCCTTTTGCTTCCATTCAAGACAAAACACAAGTGCAAATACACTTGTGTGCGGTTGTCCCTTTATTCTTCTGCACCATTGTCATCGATGATGCCTATTTTGTTCAGCGGCCACAACCTTAAATCAGCTGTTCCCTCGATCTGTGCTGCCGGGATGAACCCGAAAACACGACTGTCTTTGGACACGTTGCGGTTATCCCCCAGAACGAAATACATATCTTCTGGGACGGTTGCTTCCCCTGTCAGGCTGAAGAGCGTGAAATCCCCGGTCAAAGCCTGATCAGAAGCTTCTCTCAGCGCCTCCAGATAGTGCTCCTCGACTTTTTCGTTGTTGATGTACAATTCATCTTGGAAATAAGTGATTTCGTCCCCAGGCAGCCCGATGATGCGCTTCACATATTCTTCATCGGTACCGTCAGGAGCAGGGAACACCACGATATCAAAACGATCGATATCAGCCAATTTATTCAGGATCAGCCGGTCTCCGGTCTCCAAAGTCGGCACCATCGAATCTCCGACTACCTGGAACGGATAAAACAAATAAGTCCGGATGACAATGAACAGCACAAATGCGATTGCCACCGAAAGGATCAGGTTCAGTGCTTCCCGCAAAAAACTGCCTCGGTTTTCTGGTTGGATTTCTTTCTTTTGATCGACCCCGAATCTTTCGTTTCTTGAAACAAAACCAGAGTCTTGGTCGTCATGATTTTTATTGCCAAATGACATCGAATCACCCTTTCTTATAAATCCAGCTGGTAGTTAATTTTGAATAAAGCCCAAATCCTCAAGCGGATAGTACACCATAGCCGCTTTGCCGGCTATATCAGCCTGCGCGACAAAGCCGAAGATCCGGCTGTCCCTGCTGCGCACTCTATTGTCCCCCAACACAAAATAGCTGCCTTCCGGTACTGTCTCCATTCCTGTCAAAGTCAGCAAATCAAAATCCGAAGTGAAAACATCCATCCCTTGCTGCTTCTCCGTCCCCAGAAAAGACTCTTCAACAGGCTCGCCATTCAGGTACAGTTGATCCTCGCTGTAAGCGATGGAATCGCCCGGCAATCCGATGACTCGCTTAATGAGCGTTTGCCCTTCTTCATTGCCGAAGATGATGATATCAAAGCGATCTATGTCGGAAAACGTCTCATATAAGAGATAGTTGCCCTGTGCCAGCGTAGGGCTCATGGAGTCGCCTTCCACTTTCAGCGGAATGAATACAAAAAAACGGATGATGATCACCAACAGCAAAGCAAAGGTGATTGCCTTCATCCAATCCCAGAGACCATCCTGCATCTTTTTATCTACTTTCATCGGTATCAACCTTTTTGGTTATAGTATGTGCTAAAACAACACTCATAGTTTAGCACATTTTACGCATAAAAAGAATCGCAACCGGTCCAAAGGCGAATATTCCAAGCAACACCAAAAAGGTTTGGCACTTCGTAAGAGCTGCCAAACCTATCGGATTATTCGTTACCCATCAATATTTCCACAGCCTTATCGTACTGTGTGTCGTTCTCCGTAAGGACTTCCCGCAATTGTTCGACTATCGCCAATGCCGTGTCACCCGTCACGATACCGGTTGTTTCCAGCTCGTTTGCAGCTTGGAATGACGCTACCTGGTCGGCAGTGTCTTCATCGTAATAACCGTCCGCCTCGACTGTGTAGCCGATGGCATTCAGCATCGCTTCGACATTCTTGACCTCTTCCGAGACGGTTCCTTCTTCATAGGTCGCTGTGGAATCGATGATCGTCAATGTGGCGTATTCAGGAAGGGCGACTTCGTAATCGACTGCGATCCCTTTTTCATGGATCCAGTTGCCGTTCGGAGTCAACCACTTCGCTACAGTCAATTTCAATTCGCTGTTTTCGGTCAACGGATACACTGTTTGCACAGTCCCTTTGCCGAAGGTCGTTGTCCCGACCAATGGTATCTCGGAAGATTCCTGCAGTGCCCCCGCAACGATTTCCGAAGCGCTGGCGCTTCCTTCATCGACAAGCAGCACGGTTGGTTCGGTTATCTTGAAATCTCCGAACTCGCTAGCACTGGCCACGATTTTATTCGGATCGGCATCTTTTTCTTGCGTCTGCATGATGACGTCTCCGTCGTTAAGGAACATATTGCTGATTTTCAAAGCTTGGTCCAATAAGCCTCCTGGATTCTGCCTGAAATCAAACACAAAGGATGTGACTCCCTGTGTGCGCAGATCCGTTACAGCACTGACGATATCGTCATAGGTCGGTGTGGAGAAACTAGAGACATGGACGATGCCGATTTCCGGATGTTCTTCATCGAGCTCAAAGGTCACCGTTTCGATCGGAATAGTGTCTCTGATGATGTTCACTTTGAAAGTCTGATCGCCGCGCACGATTTCCAGAACCACTTCGCTGCCCTTTTCGCCCCTAATCAGAGCGACTGCCTCACTTGCTGTCAATCCTTGCAAGGCTTCGCCATCCGCACTGAGGATGATGTCATTCGGCAAAAGCCCCGCTTTTTCGGCAGGCGAGCCTTTGATCGGCGATACAATGACGATCTGCTGGTTCAAGGACATGATTTCAGCTCCGATGCCTTCGAATGAGGCAGAGATCGTCTCATCCAAGTTATCGCTCGCTTCTGTGTTCAAATATTGACTGTAGGGATCGCCGACTGCTTCCACCATGCCGCTCAAGGCGCCCTCAATCAGTTCTTCTTCATCAACACCTTCGACATAGTTGTTGAGCAGCGTTTGATAGACGGCTCCGATGCGGTCCGCCGCAGCCGCATCCAATGTTGAACTGTTTGTCCCTTGGATGATTTCCTCCGTGGAGGGAAGCGTGACGCTTCTTCCGATCCACGCATACGTTCCGCCGATTGCCGCAGCAGCGACGATGAGCAAGGAAAGGAAATAGAAGGAGAGTTTGACTCCGCGTTTTTTGCCATTTTTAAGTTTATGCCCGTTGTTGCCCATTCATACTACACCTCTTTAGATTATAAGATAGATTCCAAAGCAACAAGCATCATGTCGTCGAACGTTGTTTCACGCTCTTCGGCAGTCGTTTCTTCCCCGGTCAGGATATGATCGCTGATCGTCAATAAAGCCAACGCTTTCCGGTTGTATTTGGCTGCCAGCAGGTACAGTCCTGCAGCTTCCATTTCCACAGCCAGAACGCCGTAGTCAGCCAATTTTTGTTTATCCAATTCTTCGTTGTAGAAGCGGTCCGAGGACAGGACATTGCCGACGTGGACGGATAATTTCCGTTCCTTCGCGACCATATAAGCATTGTGCATCAGTTCAAAGTTGCAGATCGGCGCAAAGTTGACTTGGCCGTTGAAAGTATTGCTGACGACGCTGGAATCTGTTGTCGCGCCTTGAGCAATGACGATATCGCGGACATGGATATCTTTTTGGATTGCGCCAGCCGAACCAACCCGGATCAAATTCTGCACGTTGTACTCGGTGATCAGCTCATTGGCGTAGATCATGATGGAAGGCAAGCCCATGCCGGTGCCTTGGACAGAGACGCGTTTGCCTTTGTATGTCCCTGTGTAACCGAACATATTCCGGACCGAATTGTACTGCTCGACGTTCTCCAGGTAGGTCTCCGCGATGTACTTCGCTCTTAATGGGTCGCCCGGCAACAAGACTGTTTCCGCGATTTGCCCAGGTTTTGCTGCGATGTGTGTACTCATTTCATTTCCTTCTTTCTTTATCTAATTTCTGTTCCTTTCGACGTATACGTCAAACAACTCATCAAAGACGGACATGAACTCTGTGTACTCTCCGCTCAACTCCAGGTAATCGGCAAGTTCGTGGTAGTCGGTCATTTGCTTCGGAAAACCGATATCCTCGGAAACCCGATTCGCGAATGCTGTTTTGTCGTCTTTTTTGTATGGGTCTCTATACGTGAGAATGAAAAGGTAAAAAGATTGTTTCATAAATTAGGCCTCTTTCTATTCTATCAAATTTTCTGTAGGTATGCTTACTTCAAATGAATATTCTTTTGTCTTTTTATCGATGGAAAGCAAACGGATGGCACTTTCTTTAGGAAGATCCATACCGGCCAAGTTCATCAGCACCGTTTCCGAGTCCGCATCCAAACTGACGAATTCGGGCAATGTCAAAAATTGAGCCAACAGACTCAAGGCTTCTTTTTCGGGCAAAGACAACCCGCCCAGGGAAATGCCCGTCACCTTCATCTGCAGATTGCCGTCCGTTGTCGCATGCGGCTCCCCTGATAAACTAAACGGAACCGAAAGCCCCAGCAGCACTGTTTCACCTTTTAAAGCCACCACATCCGTGATTTCCACCGAATACCCGGTCAGACTCTCCTTTGATTTCATATATTCGTTGGCGATGACAGCCAATTCGGCATTGCTCAGGGACACTCCTACCGAAAGCTGATCCTTTGATTGCGTCGTGACTTGTGCGTCAGTTGCAGTTTGAGCGGGTTGTTCCATCGTGATTTTTGAGAATAGCCAAACCACAGCGATGACCAGCACGAGCGCCAAGCTGATGAAAGCAATTTTCCATGGATTCGGGCTGCTTTTCACACTTCTTTGTTGATTGGTTTCCATTCTATTCGCCCCTTTCAAAATATTCCCGTGAAACTTTCTGTCATTTCCAGGTGGGAGAGATACTCTTATTTGCTTAAAGCTTACCATTTAATGTGCTATAATGCATTCAGAAGGACGTTGTTGGAGACTGTTTTTTTATTTGGCCAAAAAACAATTGCTGACAGGCAACAAGGAGGAATGAATGTGACTACTTTTCCGCAAACAGAAGGCAGACGCAAAATCATCGTAAATGAAGTGTTGAATGCCGTAACACATGGAATCGGAACCTTGCTAAGCATCGCTGGATGCGTCTTACTCATTTTGAAGGGGTCCCAATCAGGTGATGTTACAGAAGTCGTTGCTTATGCCATTTATGGTGCTTCGATGATTTTACTATTTCTGTCGTCGACGCTCTACCACAGTTTCAGTATGACCCGGTTTCAAAAGATTTTCCGCTACATCGATCACGCGGCCATCTACTTGTTGATTGCAGGGACGTATACGCCGTTTTGTTTGATTGCGGTCCGCAACGGCCAAAGCAGAGCCTTGTTCATTGCCGTTTGGGCAATCGCAATCATCGGGATTATCCTGAAGATCTTTTTCGTCGGAAAATTCAACGGGATTTCCACTATCCTATACTTGGGTATGGGATGGATGGCGCTGTTCATCATTCAACCGATGTACCAGACACTCGGCCTGAATGGCATTGTGCTCATCGGTTTGGGCGGTTTGAGTTACAGTTTGGGGACTATTTTTTACTCGAACAAAAAATATGGCTTTATGCATGTCATTTGGCACCTCTTCGTTTTGGCAGGCGCCGCTTTCATGTACTTTGGCATCTTATTGTATGTCTAAAAAATCAGAAAATGCAAAAAGTGGGCTGACTCCAAAACATTGGGGTCAGCCCTTTTTTACTTATTTCACCCGTTTGAACACTTTGAATTCATGTTCATAGCGGTTTTTGTCGTCGACAACGCCTCCGGTTGACGAGGCTAATTCCCACTCGTTCCAGTCGGTTGTCGGAAAATAAGTGTCCCCGTCAAAGTCGGCATGGATGACGGTCTGGTAGAGGGTATCCGCAAAAGGCAGGAACAGCTCAAAGATCTCGCTGCCGCCGATGATGAACAGCGTCTCCTCTTCGTTATCCAGCGCCAATACTTCTTTGACGTCATGCAGGACAGTAACACCCGGATGAGTGTAGTCGGTTTGCCTCGTCAGGATGATGCTTTCCCTTTTCGGCAGCGGGCGTGACCCCATCCCCTCGAACGTTTTTCTGCCCATCACGATTTTGTGGTTCAATGTTTTCTCTTTGAAATACTTCAGATCATTCGGCAGGTGCCAAGGCAACGTGCCGCCTTTTCCGATGATTCCGTTGTCGTCTTCAGCCCATAATAATGCGATCATCTTATGTTTTGCCGCGCAGCCGAGCCAACGCCCGGATCGATCAGAAGCCTATATGGATCCTGATGGCGGCAGCCTCCTTTTCCTCGATAGGATGAAATAATTTTATACAGCGATCGGCGCTTTGATGCCTGGATGGCTCTTGTAGCCCTCCAGGACGATATCTTCTTTTTCCATTTCAAAAATGGATTTCTCCGGATGCTTCAGTACCAGCTTCGGCAAAGCGAAAGGCTCCCTGGAAAGCTGCAGCTCGATCTGTTCGATATGATTCAGGTAAAGATGGGCATCCCCGAATGTGTGGATGAATTCCCCGACTTCAAGCCCTGTTTCGTTTGCGATCAAATGTGTCAATAAGGCGTAGCTGGCTATATTGAAGGGCACACCCAAAAAGATATCCGCGCTTCTTTGGTACAGTTGGCAGCTGAGTTTCCCATCAGTGACATAAAATTGGAACAGGGTGTGGCAAGGCGGCAAGGCCATTGAAGGGACGTCTTCCGGATTCCAGGCCGAAACCATCAGCCTTCTTGAATCAGGGTTCGTTTTGATCATTTCGATGACATCACTGATCTGATCGATGAATTCCCCTTGAGTCGTTCTCCAACGACGCCATTGGGAACCATAAATGTTGCCCAATTCGCCTTGTTTGGCTGCGAAGGCTGCATCCGTCAAAATCGCTTCCCGGAATTTGGCCATTTCGGCAGCATAGATTTCCTTGAAACCTTCTTCCTTCAGGACGCGGTGACCAAAGTCATCCATATTCGGCCCAGCGTAATCCGCTGATTTCACATAGCGCTCGAATGCCCACTCATCCCAGATGTGGTTGTTGTTTTCCAACAAATATTTTATGTTCGTGTCGCCCTTAAGGAACCACAGCAGTTCGCTCTTGATGAGCCCGAAAGCGACTTTCTTTGTCGTCAGGATCGGGAAGCCCTCAGCGAGGTCGAAACGCATTTGATGCCCGAAGATGCTTTTCGTGCCGGTTCCGGTACGGTCGTGTTTCGTGGCGCCTGTTTCCAGGACGGTTCTTGCTAAATCCAAATATTGTTTTGTCATCTTTGTTCTCCTATGTACATTAATCTTTGGCGAACTGACTGAGGTATTCCCAGCGTTCCCATTTTTCGGCAAGCGCAGCTTCTGCGTTGTCCAGTTCCTGTTGCAATTGGGTCAACTGTGCGAAGTCCGAAGTATTTTCGGCCATTGCACTTTGCAATGTCTGCCCTTTTTCCTCAAGCGCGGCAATGTCGTCCTCGATTGTTTCCCATTCCTTCTGCTCCAAGTAGGTCCATTTGGTCTTTTCCGCTACCGCATCCTGAGTCGGGACAGGTGTTGCCGCTTTTTTGTTTTGCTGTTTAGCGGTTTCGCTTTCCTTTTGACTGGATACCAGCAAATATTCGCTCATATCCCCAAAGAATACGCCCGGTTTGCCTTCATCGTTCAGGATCAACAGCTTGTCGGCCACTTTATCCAAGAAATAGCGGTCATGCGAAACAGTGATGACGGCTCCGCCGAAGCTGTTCAAGTAATCCTCCAATACCGTCAGCGTATCGATATCCAAGTCGTTCGTCGGCTCATCCATCAGCAGCACATTCGGTTTTGTCATCAGCAACTTCAATAAGTAAAGGCGACGCTTTTCTCCTCCGGATAACGAACTGATCAGGCTGCCGTGTGTTTCGCGCGGGAAGAGGAATGTTTCCAGCATCTCCTTGACGCTGACGACGATGCCGTCGCTTAATTTCACCTCTTCGGCGATTTCCTGCAGGTAATTGATGACGCGCTTATCGTCAGGGAGCACTTCGGAAAGTTGTTTGTAATAGGCTATTTTGACGGTCTCTCCGACGATAAGATTCCCGCTGGCAATTTCTATTTCGCCTGCCAGCATATTCAGCAAGGTTGTCTTGCCTGCCCCATTCTTGCCTACGATGCCGATGCGATCGTTCGACTGGAATATATAGGAAAAATCGTTGAGGACTTGTTTGTCTCCGGCAAAAAGCGAGATATGTTCCAGATTGAAGACGCGTTTGCCCAAACGGGAACCATCCAACTGGATTTCGAGTTTGGCATCGGTCGTGCTTTGTTGCGTGACCTTTTCCAAGTCCTCAAAACGGTGGATCCGTGCCTGTTGCTTAGTCGTCCTGGCTTTGGCGCCTTTGCGCATCCATTGCAGTTCGCTCTTGTACAATTTCAGCTGTTTCTCGTCCATTTTTTGCTGGATGGCTTCGCGTTCGCTCTTTTGGAACAAATAGTCTTCGTAGTTTCCTGTGTAGACTTCCACTCCGCCGTTCTTCAGTTCGATGATTTTTGTCACAGCATTCTCAAGGAAGTAGCGGTCATGGGTCACCAAAAGGACAGAGCCTTTGTATTGGGCAAGATAGTTTTCCAGCCAAGTGATCGAATCCATGTCAAGATGGTTGGTCGGTTCATCCAACAACAACAAGTCCGGTGCTTGGATCAACACCTGCGCCAAGCCGACACGTTTCCGTTGTCCACCGGATAGCTCGCCTACTTTTTTCGTGATGTCATCCAAACCCAACCTGTTCAGGATGGATTTGATCTGAACCTCCGTTTGCCAAGCATTTTGCGCATTCATGTCGGCCTCAGCTTTGCTGTATCGGTTCTGATAATCCGGATTCAGACTGTCGTTCACCAGCAATTCCAAAGCTTCCTCGTAGGCACGGACCGTCTTGATGATGGGCGCTTCGCCTTCATAGACCGCTTCAAAAACAGTCGATTCTTTGTTCAGTTGGGGTTCTTGCGCCAAGTAACCGACACGATAATCACTGGGCACGTCCAGGTTGCCGGCATCCGGGGTTTCGATTCCCGCGATGATCTCCAGCAAGGAACTTTTGCCGGTTCCGTTCTGACCGATCAGGCCGATATGTTCGCCTTCACGGATCGTGAAGGATATTTTATTGAAGAGTTTCTTCATCCCGTAGGATTTTTCTAACTCGATGGCGTTAAAGTCTTTCATATGTGGCATTCATCCTTTGTTTTCAATCCATGTCGTTTTATGTTCAGGGATCTTGATAGTCTCTTGACATTGTAACATATCCGGCTGGGCTGCGGGACATTGAAGGCCCAAAAATCAAGCCGTATTTCAGAAGCGCTTTTCGTCAAAAAAATAGAGAGGTTACCCTCTCTATTTTTACGATTTTTATGAAATTAGAACAATCCGGTAACGACTCCGTCTTCGGTGACGTCCATGCGCAAAGCAGCCGGTTCTTTCGGCAGACCCGGCATGGTCAGGATATCCCCCGTCAACGCAACGACGAACCCGGCTCCGATTTTAGGAACAAAGGAACGGATGGTGATGTCGAAGTTTTCCGGACGGCCGATTGCTTTCTGGTCATCTGACAAGGAATACTGTGTTTTTGCCATACATACCGGCAAACGGTCCCAGCCATTCTTCTTGTACTGGCGCAGTTGGTTTTTGGCTTCTTTGGAATAGATGACACTTTTGCCGCCATAAATTTTGGTGACGATCGTTTCGATTTTTTCTTCGATACTGCTGTCTTCCGCCACATATAGGGGAACGAAAGCTTTTGTGTTTTCATCGATTGCTTTAACGACAGCGTTCGCCAACGCTTCTCCACCTTCAGCGCCTTTTGCCCAAACCGCTGTCTGGATGCATTCGACTTCCTGCGCCGCACACAAGCTGACGACTGCTTCAATTTCCGCCGCAGTGTCGTTCGTGAATTCATTGAGCGCCACGACGACAGGCACACCATACTGTTGCATGTTTTCGATATGCTTCTGCAGATTTGTGAAGCCGGCTTTGACCGCCTCGACATTTTCGCCGCTGTTGAGGTCTTTCACCGACACCCCCCCGTGCATCTTCAGCGAGCGTACGGTAGCCACGATAACGACTGCATCCGGGCTCTTGCCTAGTTGCGGTACTTTGATGTCCATGAACTTCTCAGCGCCCAAGTCGGCTCCAAAACCGGCTTCCGTAATGACGTAATCGGCCAATTTCAAGGCTGTTTTGGTTGCCAATACGCTGTTGCAGCCGTGCGCGATATTCGCGAACGGTCCACCATGCACAAATGCCGGTGTATGATACAACGTTTGGACCAGATTCGGCTCCAACGCATCCTTCATCAGCAAGGTCAATGCGCCTTCCACTTTCAAGTCTCTGACAGTGACGGGTACGCGGTCAAACGTATAACCGATGACAATGTTCCCGATCCGGTTCTTCAGATCCGTCAGTGAAGTCGATAAGCAAAGGATCGCCATGATTTCGCTCGCTACAGTAATATCGAAGCCGTCTTGGCGGGGAACGCCTTGGATCGGTCCACCCAGCCCGATGACGATGTTGCGCAAAGCGCGGTCGTTGATATCCAATACGCGCTTCCAAGTGATCCGGCGTTGATCGATGTTCAAGGCATTGCCTTGTTGGATATGGTTATCGATCAAGGCTGATAAGGTATTGTTCGTCGCCGTGATGGCATGCATGTCGCCAGTGAAATGCAGATTGATGTCCTGCATCGGCTGCACTTGCGCATAGCCGCCGCCTGCCGCTCCGCCTTTAACGCCCATCGTTGGCCCTAAAGAAGGTTCGCGCATCGCGATCATCGCTTTCTTGCCGATGCGTGTCAGCGCATCGCCTAGGCCGACTGTTACGGTCGATTTGCCTTCGCCAGCCGGGGTAGGATTGATGGCAGTGACAAGGATCAACTTGCCGTCTGCCTCTTCACTCAAGGAATTGATTTTCTTGATGTCCACTTTTGCCTTGTATTTGCCGTACAGTTTCAGATCATCTTCTGTCAGGGAAAGGGTTGCCGCTACTTCTTTGATCGGAAGCATCTCATTTGCTTGAGCTATCTCGATATCCGTCTTCAAAACCATCACTCCAAATTCTTCATGTTTACATACATTTTAGCACATAGACCCAGAGAAAGAACGTGTTTTATGGCCATCCCATTGATAAAACCGCTTGCATTTACATCAAATCAAAAAATCCAGAAAGGAATTCAAAATGAAATCCCTTTCTGGATTTGAGCTTATTGACGGATCAGGTGATCGAATGCGCCCAAAGCGGCAGTCGCTCCGGCACCCATCGAGATGATGATTTGTTTGTAAGCACTGTTTGTGCAATCTCCGGCAGCGAATACGCCTTCCAGATTGGTTGAACCGTGGTTGTCGACGATGACTTCGCCGCGTTCGTTCAAGGCAACACCGGAATCCTTCAACCAAGCCGTGTTCGGGACCAAACCGATCTGAACGAAGACACCTTCGAGTGCGATGGTGTGCTCCTCATTCGTAGTGCGGTCCACGTAGGAAATGGCTTCCACTTGATCGGTACCGGTGATCGCTTTCGTCGCCACATTCGTAATGACTGTGACGTTCTTCAAAGCATGGACACGATCCTGCAGCACTTGATCAGCTTTCAATTCCGGCAAGAACTCAAGCACATATACGTGTTTCGCCAAACCGGCAAGATCAATCGCCGCTTCTATACCGGAATTGCCGCCGCCGATGACAGCAACGTCTTTGCCTGCAAACAACGGACCATCACAATGCGGACAGTTTGTGACGCCTTTCGTGCGGAACTCTTCTTCACCGGGCACGTTGACATTGCGCCAATGCGCGCCGACTGTAAGAATAGCCGTCTTGGCTTTCAGCACTGCACCGTTTTCAAGTTCGACTTCGATCAGGTCATTTTTACGGATACTTTTAGCGCGTTGGCCTTTCATGATGTCGACCTTGTACTGATTCACATGCGCTTCCACTTGCGCCATCAGTTTCGGGCCTTCTGTGTAAGGCGTCCCGATCATGTTTTCGATGCCGACAGTGTCCATCACTTGTCCACCGTAGGTCTCAACGACCATGCCAGTATTGATGCCTTTACGGGCAGCGTAGATGGCAGCACTGTTGCCTGCGGGTCCTCCGCCTATGACCAGAACGTCGAAGATGTCCTTATCGGCGAACTCATCCGCACTTGTCGGACCGGCAGCTTTATCGATCAATTGCTCGATCGTCATGCGCCCGCTGGCAAACTCTTCCCCGTTAAGGAAAACAGTCGGTACAGCCATTATTTTCTTCGCTTCGATTTCATCCTTGAACATACCGCCCTCGATCATAACGTGGGAGATTTTCGGGTTCAGCACGGACATGATGTTCAATGCTTGGACAACATCCGGACAGTTATGGCATGTCAAGCTGACATAGGTTTCGAAATGGAGTTCTTTGTCAATCGCTTTGATGCGCTTGATGATGCTGTCATCCACTTTAGGAGCTCTTCCGCCTACCTGCAGCAAAGCCAGGATAAATGAAGTGAACTCATGACCCAACGGAAGACCGGCGAATGTGATGCCGCTTTCCGTTCCTGGTCGTGTGATCGTAAAACTGGGCGTACGGGTCAAGGTTGCTTTTTCGAAGGTGATCTTCTCCGACATAGCGGCGATTTCCTGCAAAAACTCACTGACTTTGCCGGAATTTTCATCCTCGCCCAGACTGGCTTTGAAAACCACATCCGATTCCAACAGTTCCAGATATTGGCCGAGTTGCCCTTTGATTTCTGTATCTAATGCCATGGGAAGCCTCCTTAAATTTTACCTACCAAGTCCAAGCTAGGTTTCAATGTTTCCGCGCCTTCTTTCCATTTCGCAGGGCAAACTTCGCCTGGATGGGTGCGGACATATTGGCCTGCACGGATTTTGTCGATCAAACCGCTTGCGTCACGGCCGATGCCGTCAGCATTGATTTCCACTGCCTGCACGATGCCGTCCGGATCGATGATGAATGTCCCGCGTTGTGCCAAGCCTTCTTCGTCCAAGACATCAAATCCGATTGAAATCGCATGCGATGGATCTCCGATCATAGTGTATTCGATTTTTCCGATGGCTGGTGAATGATCGTGCCATGCTTTATGCGTGAAGTGTGTGTCGGTTGATACGGAATAGACCTCTACACCCAACCCTTGCAAGGTTGCATATTGGTCTTGAAGATCTTCCAGTTCAGTCGGGCAAACGAAAGTGAAGTCCGCAGGGTAAAAACAGACGATGCTCCATTTTCCTTTTAGGTCTTCCGATGAAACTTCAATAAATTCACCTTTGTGATAAGCATTCGCTTTAAATTCCACTATTTCTTTTCCGATTAATGACATTTCAATTCCTCCAATTAGAATAATTATTTTAGAATAATCCCTATCAATAACTATATAGAATCCGTCATTATCGGTCAAGTTTTAACACTTGAGAACTATAATTATTTTTTCATTTTTGGAAAGAATGGCTTTCCCCATCCAAAAACCTTTAAATACATAGGGATTCCTGATTCGAAAAGTTGCCTGCCATTCAGGGGGATTTCAGTGGAAATGTAATGCTAGACGAATTATTGCTTTAAAAGCCCCGGCAGTCCGCTGAAAAAAACAAACGCTATTCTCAATTAGGCATGCACATTCTCAATTGAAAAAGAACGTACCTGGATTGTATGCTTATCCAGGTACGTTCTCTAATTGTATTTGTTCCAAAGAATCTACAGACTCCCTTTCGGGTTAGTCCTCGTCCATCTTCAGAACGGCCATGAAGGCTTCTTGAGGGACCTCGACGGATCCGACTTGCTTCATGCGCTTCTTACCTTCTTTTTGTTTATCAAGCAATTTGCGTTTACGGGAAATATCCCCACCGTAACATTTAGCCAGAACGTTTTTGCGCAAAGCTTTGATGGTAGTCCGTGCCAGGATCTTGTTGCCGATCGTCGCCTGGATCGGAACTTCGAACTGTTGGCGTGGAATCAAGCCGCGCAGTTTTTCTGTGATTATTTTCCCGCGGGCATAGGCGAAATCGCGATGCACAATCAAACTCAAGGCATCGACAGCTTCCCCGTTCAAGAGGATATCCATCTTGACCAGTTTGCTTGGGCGGTAGCCGATCAATTCATAATCAAGTGAAGCGTAACCCTTCGTGCTTGATTTCAATCTGTCGAAGAAATCAAAGATGATTTCTGACAAGGGCATTTCATAGACGACATTGACGCGGAAATCATCCAAATAATCCATCGTAATGAAATTGCCGCGTTTCTTCTGGGCGATATCCATGACGGCACCGACATAATCATTCGGCACCATCATGCTTGCTTTGACATACGGTTCTTCGATGCTTTCGATGGTTGTCGCATCGGGCATTTCCGAAGGGTTATCGATTTCCAAAAACTCGCCATCGGTTTTGTTGACGCGATAAATAACAGATGGTGCTGTCGTGATGATATCCAGATCGAATTCGCGCTCGATCCGTTCCTGGATGACGTCCATGTGCAGCATGCCCAAAAATCCGGTACGGAAACCGAAGCCGAGTGCTTGCGAAGATTCCGCCTCGAACTGCAAGGAAGCATCGTTCAGTTGCAGTTTTTCCAAAGCTTCACGCAAGTCATTGAAGTCCGACGCATCAACAGGGTAAATACCGCAGTACACCATCGGATTCATTTTACGGTAGCCGGCCAGGGCTTCGCTGGCGGGATTGTTCGCCAAAGTGATTGTGTCACCGACCTGCGTATCTTGGATCGTTTTTATGCCGGCAGTCAAATAGCCGACGTCCCCGACCATCAAAAAGTCGCGCTTGATCGGTTTCGGAGAGAAAATCCCTACTTCGATGACTTCGTACTCTTTACCGTTAGCCATGAATCTGATCATGTCGCCTGGGCGGACCACACCATTTTTGATCCGGATATTCAGTACGACTCCCCGGTATGGGTCATAGACCGAGTCAAATACCAAAGCTTGCAATGGCGCTTCCAGATCACCTTCCGGAGCCGGTACTTTTGCGACGATCTGTTCAAGCAATTCAGGGATGCCCAAGCCGATTTTCGCGCTCGCCAAAACCGCATCGCTGGCATCGATTCCGATGACATCCTCTACCTCAGCCCTGACACGTTCAGGATCTGCGGCAGGCAAATCGATTTTGTTGATGACAGGTACGATTTCCAAGTTGTTGTCCAAAGCCAAATAAACGTTGGCGAGGGTTTGTGCTTCGACCCCTTGCGCTGCATCCACTACCAGAATAGCCCCTTCGCAGGCTGCCAAACTGCGGGATACTTCATACGTAAAGTCGACGTGTCCCGGTGTGTCGATCAGATGGAAGATGTAATCTTCTCCGTCGTCGGCTCTGTAGGTCAATTCGACGGCGTTTAGTTTTATGGTGATGCCTCGTTCTCTTTCGAGGTCCATGGAATCCAATAATTGTGCTTGCATATCACGATCGGCGACTGTATCAGTCATTTGGAGAATTCTATCCGCCAATGTGGATTTCCCATGGTCAATATGGGCAATGATGGAAAAATTTCTTATCTTTTTTTGTCGTTGCTTCATCTCTTCTAAGTTCATTATCGTTGCTCACTTTCTCTGACGTCCATTCGTTCACTTGAAAATTATACCAATCTAAAGCATTTATGACAAGACGCCGCCTCAGATTGGCAAGTCTTTCTCACTTTTGTTTGGCTAATAAGTGAAAAAAGAATCCGGAGGCTCCCCACCGGATTCTTTCCTGAACACATAAAGCAATAAGTCAATTTTATTAAACTAAAAGCGCATCACTGTAGGTGCTCCACGAATTTTCAATATATTCCATGCATTCAACATTGATGTCTAGCTACACGGGTTAGCCCTTCGGAAATTAGATAAATCGTGCCTATTGCGCTCTACGATGCTCAGTCGGCACGATTTCCTAAATTTCTTTCAGGGCTGAACGAACCCGTTCCGCTTTTCCCACTTAAACTTAGAAAGCATCAATGATATTTTGCAATGCTTGGATGGATTCATCAGGCAGCGGCATACTCGGATGGGCAGCATTGAATTCTTCCAAGAAATCCTCCCGCAGCTGCATGCGTCTTCTCACCAACTTCGTATAGTCTTTGTCTTCAAAATCGGGATTGAAGCCTTCTACCGGCAGATAGCTGAGATGCGGTGCAGCACCGAATGGCACGAATGATGCTGTCCCTTCAACGACACTTTCGATGACGCCTAGAGACACTTCCTTCGGTATTTTTTTACCCATGAAAAATCCGGTATTGATGATGTAGCAGTCAACCTGTTCGTGAGACAACAATTCTTTGAAGCCGTCATAATCCTCAACCAATGGATAGACGCGGAACGGATTTGCGAATGGTTCGATGACCAGTGTATCGGTCGACTCACCTTTCTTCAACGTTTCAGCAGTCGTACGTTTCGTAGCCAGCGTCGTGCCGAAAGTTGCCGCCAAGACAGCATCGTCCACCTTCACCAACGGCGGCAAAGCATCGTCCTTCATGATCCAGTAGACAGCATTGATCGGTTCTTCGAACTTATCCACGCGGTTCGGAGTGGAATAGCGTGATTTGACTGTACGTCCGTTGCCGTTGCGGATATCTTCGGTGACCAGCACAATTTTGCCTTCATGATCCTTTGTCACTCCCACATTCTGGACAGTAACGAAATAGTTCTGTTCAGGATGATCGGCGGGATAATCCTGGGTTTTATCGAAATAGGAAGGTTCCAACGCGATGGAGGATCCATCCGTCAAATCGATCAGGAAGGCATCGTCATGCAGCACTTTCACTTCATATTTGTTGTCGTGCTTCGAATGGGTCAATGTCGATTTTCCAGAACCCGAAAGCCCGAAGAAGGAAGCGACATACGAACCGCCATTAGTCAGACGGAAGTGTTTTTGGCCACCATGGCAAGCAACGTAGCCATTGCGATGACCGGTTCCCCAAGCCAGCGTCAATGTGCCTTTTTTGAACTCACCGAAATACTGCATTCCGAGGATACAGGCCACATTTTTATCTGGCTCGAAGATAGCCACACCGAGCGGATAATCCGGATGGCGCCAGTCTGGATCCGTGTAGATGTAGATATCGCCTTCGTTGTAAGCTTTCGAATGGGCATACATTTCCTTATATTCCGGGCTTTCCCACTGGAAGTTCAATAACCAGGAGTAGAGATTGTTTTCGTTTCCTTCGGGAAAGGCGATGTGCGCCTTTATGATGAAATCTTTATCCAAGCCTACATAGCCTGTCGCTTTATAATAATGGCGCAGTCTGTTTTGATAAATGACATCCATGATGATGGCTTGAAGTATTTCGTCCTCTTCCTTGTTCTCGCCGATGATCCGTTTGGCGCGGGCAGTCCGGCCAATGATTCTGCCGCCGTTTTCGACAAGGACCTTGGCATCCTCAGGCAAGCCCAATTCTTTTGCATGCAGCACAGGCAGGTCGGTCACGACCACGCCTGCAGCGTTCAGTGCGAGTTGATAGGCTTCCGTCATGTCCGTGACTTCCTGCATGTTTTTGCCATAAAAAGCTGTTTCGACCGTTGTCCGGAATTTCGTAAGTAAAGGGTTGGACTTCTTTAATTCGGATCTATTGAACGATTCTATAGTAGCCATTTAAGTCACCTCTTTTATTTGATAGTTCCATTATAATCCTATTTCCGCAAAATGTAACCCCTTACATCAAGAAATTAGAGAATATTTATTCTTTTTCTATAAAAAAAGTGTTATTGGTCCTCATGTTAGTTACAAAAACTCTAACAGAATAGTCTAGGGACAAAAAAAGAACCGGTGCTTTGCTGTTTCCAACGCACCGATTCTTTTGGCTTATTTATTTTTTATTTTTGAAGGCGTCCTTAACTTTATCAAAAAAATTGGCGTCATCTTCCACCAACGTATCGCCGCCTGCTGCTGCGAATGCGCGGATTGCCTCTCTTTGCTTCTCGCTAAGGTTCTTCGGTGTGACGACAGTCACTTTGACGTGCTGATCACCATTTCCGGTTCCACGCAAGCGTGGCGCCCCTTTGCCTTTCAGGCGGAAATTCGTGCCCGTTTGTGTCCCGGCAGGAATCTTCAGCTTGACCTTGCCATGCACGGTCGGCACTTCAATCTCATCACCCAAAGCTGCTTGAGCGAAGCTGATCGGAAGCGTGTAATGGATTTCTGTCCCTTCGCGATCGAAAATATCGCTTGGTTCCACTTGGAAAACGACATAAAGATCACCATACGGGCCGCCATTGCTGCCGACTTCGCCCTGTCCATTCAAGCGCATCTGTTGTCCATCGTCGACGCCTGGAGGGATGGTGACAACCACAGAGTGATCGGCTTCGACATGCCCGCGTCCGTGGCACGTTGTACATTTATCCGTGATTTCCTTACCCGTTCCGGAACAGACATCACAGACTGCTTGCGTCATCACACGGCCGAAAGGCGTATTTCTTTCGACACCGACCGCTCCGGAACCATGACATTTCGAACATGTTTTCGGCTGCGTGCCCGGTTTTGCGCCTGAACCACTACATGTTTTACATTCTTCATCACGTTTGTAACGGATGGTTTCTTTCTTCCCGAATATCGCTTCTTCAAATGTAAGATGGATACGGTATTGTAAATCAGACCCTTGACGGGGAGCATTCGGATTTCTGCCGCGACCGCCGCCGCCTCCGAAAAAGGAATCAAAGATATCTTCAAAACCGCCCGAGAAACCGCCGAAGCCGCCGCCACCATAGCCTCCGCCTGCGCCAAAGTTTGGATCGGTGCTGGCATGGCCGTATTGGTCATAGGCTGCGCGTTTATTGCCGTCGCTCAATACTTCGTAAGCTTCAGCAAGCTCCTTGAATTTGTCTTCTGCGCCCGCTTCTTTGTTGACATCCGGGTGGAACTTCTTGGAAAGTTTCCGGTAAGCTTTTTTTATCTCATCGTCTGTGGCATCCTTCGACACACCCAAGACATCGTAATAATCTCTCTTCGCCATTGTTTCGCCTCCATTGATTGGCTTCATCTGAACATTTTATCTCTATACAGTGAGAGAAGCCAATGCAGTTAAGCGTTGGCTTCCTCTCGTTAGAGTTGACTATTTGTCGTCTACTTCTTCAAAATCGGCATCAACGACACCGTCGTCAGTTGCTGAGTCATGCGCACCTTCTTGTTGCGCTTGAGCAGCTTGCTCATAAAGTTTGACAGTCAGGTTTTGGACAAGCTCATTCAAAGCATCACGCTTCGTTTTCATTTGTTCCAAATCATTTGCTTCGACTGCTGCTTTCAGTTCGTCTCTCGCTTCTTCAGCTTTCTTCACTTCATCAGCGTCGACTTTTCCGTCAAGCTCTTTCAATGTTTTGTCGGTTTGGAAGATCAATTGATCCACTTCGTTGCGCAATTCAACTTCTTCTTTGCGCAATTTGTCTGCTTCAGCGTTAGCTTCTGCATCTTTCACCATTTTTTCGATCTCTTCGTCGGTCAGACCGGAAGAGGATTTGATGGTGATTGTTTGTTCCTTTTGAGTTCCCAAGTCTTTCGCGCGAACATTGACGATACCGTTTTTGTCGATATCGAATGATACTTCAATCTGAGGAACACCACGAGGAGCTGATGGAATATCCGTCAATTGGAAACGACCCAATGTTTTGTTGTCTGCTGCCATCGGACGCTCACCTTGCAGGACATGCACATCAACAGCTGGCTGGTTGTCGGCTGCAGTCGAGAAGACTTGTGACTTGCTTGTAGGGATTGTTGTATTGCGGTCGATCAATTTAGTGAACACGCCACCCATTGTTTCGATACCCAATGATAAAGGTGTTACGTCCAACAACACGATGTCTTTAACGTCACCGGAGATGACTCCGCCTTGGATAGCAGCGCCCATTGCGACAACTTCATCCGGATTAACGGATTTGTTTGGCTCTTTGCCTGCTTCTTTGCGGACTGCTTCGATGACTGCAGGGATACGTGTTGAACCGCCGACAAGGATGATTTCATCGATTTCGGAAGTTGATAGACCTGCATCCTTCAATGCTTGGCGTACAGGACCTTTTGTACGTTCAACCAAGTCATAAGTGATTTCGTCAAATTTAGCGCGGGTAAGCGTCAATTCCAGGTGCAACGGACCTGCATCGCCGGCAGTGATGAACGGCAAGCTGATTTGTGTTGAAGTCACGCCAGAAAGATCTTTTTTGGCTTTTTCAGCAGCGTCTTTAAGACGTTGTTTCGCCATTTTGTCGTTTGAAAGGTCGATTCCGTTTTCTTTCTTGAATTCCGCAACCAAGTAGTCGATGATTTTGTTGTCGAAGTCATCTCCGCCTAATTTGTTGTCGCCGGCTGTACTCAATACATCGAATACGCCATCGCCCAATTCAAGGATGGAAACGTCGAATGTACCGCCGCCCAAGTCGAATACAAGGATTTTTTCTTCTTTGTCCGTTTTGTCCAAACCGTATGCCAAAGCTGCAGCAGTCGGCTCGTTGACGATACGCTCAACTTCCAGTCCGGCAATTTTACCAGCATCTTTAGTCGCTTGACGCTGTGCGTCGTTGAAGTAAGCTGGGACTGTGATAACGGCTTTATCGACTTTTTCGCCTAAGTAGTCTTCTGCGTAGCCTTTCAGGTATTGAAGGATCATCGCTGAAACTTCTTGTGGTGTGTAGCTCTTGCCCTCCACTTCCACTTTGTAGCCCGCAACGCCCATGTGACGTTTGATCGAACTGATTGTGTTAGGGTTTGTTACTGCTTGGCGTTTTGCAACTTCGCCCACTTGGATTTCACCATTCTTGAAGGAAACGACAGATGGTGTCGTGCGATTTCCCTCTGGATTTGGGATGATTTTAGCTTCTCCGCCTTCTAATACTGCAACAGCTGAGTTTGTTGTACCTAAGTCAATACCGATAATTTTGCTCATGATGTTATTCCCCTCTATATGAAATTTTTATGTTTATCAATACAATTATTGTGACACAACGACCATTGCTGGTCTTAACACACGTTCCTTCAAAGCGTAGCCTTTTTGAAATACCGCTACGACTGTATCAGGCGCTTGCCCTTCGGCAGCCGGCAGTACTTGGATCGATTGATGGAAATTCGGATCGAAAGGCTGACCGATCGGATCGATCGAAGTGATGCCTTCTTTGGCGAAAGCATCAGTGAACAGATTCATGACCATTTCCAAACCTTTTTTCAGGTTCAATGATTTTTCATCTTCCACTTCAATTTCCAAAGCTCTTTCCAAACTGTCCATCACCGGCAACAATTCCTGCGCCAATGACTGGGAACGGTATTTCGCCGCATCCTGTCTTTCTTTCGCGTTGCGCTTCTGGATATTGGCAAGTTCAGCCTGCAGGCGCAACAAACGGTCTTCCGTTTCGGACAAGGTTGCTTTCAAGGTTTCAACCTCACTTGCTTCCGCAACCGTCTCTTGACCTTCAACAACCGTTGTATCAACGGTCGCTTGTTCCTGGTCCACTAATTCTTCGTTATTGTCCACTTCAAAATCTCCTTTGTCGTGCTTATTTGTTCAGATCATTCAAGCTATCAGAAAGTTCGTAACGCATAAATTTCATGATACTGATCATTTTTTGATAAGGCATATTGGTTGGCCCCAGTAATGCGATCAGGCCCTTACCGTTGCCGGCCGTGTCATAGGTAGCCGTGATCAGGCTAAAATTATGCAACAGCTCATTGTCCAATTCCGTTCCGATCTTGACGCCGACGCCGTCGTTTGGGTTTGAAAAAAGCGCATGGATGTCCGGTGACCCATTCAGCATGCTTAAAATGGCCTTGACTTTGTTCTTGTCCATCGTCGCATCCAAATGGTTCAGAAGGTTCATGCTGCCGCCTACATGGAAGCGGTCATGCTCTAACTTCGCCACGATGTCATTGAAGATCGCTGTGAAATCGATTTTTGCATCGACGTACTTCCGGATAATCACCGGAATGTCCGTTTGCAGTTTGATGAATACTTCCTGCAGCGTGCGGCCTACAAGTTCCTGATTGAAGATGTTGACGATTTTTTCTATCTCAGTGGCCGAGAAGCCTGGCGAAACAGAAAAAATCTGATTTTCCACATGTCCTTTATCAGTCACCAAGATGGCCATCACATGGCCTTCATTGAGCGCGACCAATCGGAATCCCGTCAATCGGCTGTCCTTTGTTTCAGGACCGATCGCCAAAGCGGTATAATTCGTCAAAAACGACAACATTTCAGCTGATTTTTCGACGACCTGCTGGACTTCCCGGTAAGGATTCTGAAAACCATGCTTGATCGTCTGTTTGACATCGTCAGCGACTTCTTCGCTTTCTTTGCCCATTAGTTGGTCGACATAGTAACGGTAGCCTTGGATGGAAGGTATCCTGCCGGATGAAGAATGCATCTTTTCCAGGAACCCCAGTTCTTCGATCCGCATCATTTCGTTGCGGATCGTGGCGGAACTTAGAGACAAAGCAGATTCCTTCAGAAGCGTCTTCGATCCGATAGGCTCCTCGAATTCGATGTAATGCCTGACAATTAAATCCAAAATTAGCAACTGTCTTTCTGTTAACAAGATTTTCACCTCACTTTAGCACTTGACCTTAATGAGTGCTAACCATAAATAAATTTATCATGGGTAACAGGCTTTGTCAACGGAATACAATCATTTTTCATAAGATTATGGGCACGCTACAGGCAATTAACGGATTCACATCAAGAAAGAACGGAATACTTCGTTGCCTAGGAAAACGCCTCTTTGGGTCAAACGGATCCTGTCGCCATCGACCAGCAGCAGGCCGTCCGCGACCAAATCCGCGATGACGGCAGCATACTGGTCCAACAGCGGAGTCTGGAATTTCTCGGCAAAATGTTTTTGGCTGACGCCCACCATCGTGCGCAGACCCAGAATCATTTCTTCTTCCATCTGTTCATTTTTTGATAACCTCTGCTCACGGATGATCGGCAGACTGTTCTCGCGCAATGGCGCCAGATACTGCTGGATCGGTCCATGATTGTGGTAGCGGATCCCATCGATATAGCCGTGCGCTCCGGCTCCGAAACCAAAATAGGACTCATTTTTCCAATAGGTGAGATTGTGCTGGGATTCGTAGCCCGGCAACGCAAAGTTGGAGATTTCGTATTGATTCCTGCCGTTTTTTGACATCGTCTCGATAGCCAGTGCATACATATCGGCTTCCGTGTCCTCTGAAGGCAACGGCAATTTCCCTTGACGCATCAAGTTATAAAACACCGTCTTGTTCTCAAGGATCAAGGCATAGATCGAGTAATGCGGCAAATCCAATTCCAGAGCTTTTTTCAGACTGTCTTCAAAATCAGCCATCGTTTGGTTCGGAAGGCGGAAGATCAGATCGATGGTCATGTTTTCGAATCCGGCTCTGCGGGCATCAGCCACGGAAGTGTATACCTGCTCGGCTGTGTGGATGCGGCCGATTTTTTTCAGGATGTCGTTATTAAAGGATTGCACCCCCATGCTCAAACGGTTGACCCCATAATCACGCATGATCTTCAGCTTCTCGAACGAAATACTTTCCGGATTGGCTTCCATCGTGAACTCGGCTCCCTTCGGCAAGGAGTAGGTGCTACGGATGCCGTTCAACAACTTCTCCAACTGGCGCTCATTCAGCGTCGTCGGTGTGCCGCCGCCGATATAGAAAGTGCTGATCTCTTCTTGAGGGTGCAACTGCTTCGACAACTGCATTTCCTTTACCAAAGCATCAACGTATTCATCGACCGGCTGGCCTTCCAGGAACACTTTATTGAAGTCGCAATAGAAACAGATGTGTTCGCAGAAAGGGATATGCAAATAAGCCGCTGCCATTTAGAGGGTCACCTCATCCAAGGGGTGATCCTTAAAATAGGCGATCGTATCCGCTTCATCACTTTTAAGCTGCGCGATCAGTTGGTCGACGCCCGAAAATTTGATTTCGCTGCGGATAAAATGGTGCCATCTGACGGTTACATCCTCGCCGTAGATCATTTTATCGAAGTCCAATATGTACACTTCCACGGTTTTGTCGCGGTCAGCTTCAAACGTGATATTGTGCCCGATCGAAGCCGTGCCGCGGTACCAAGTTCCGCTCACTCTGATGCTCACGATATAAACGCCATTCCTTGGCAAGCGTGTGTGTTTTTCGGTCTGGATATTGGCAGTCGGGAAACCCAATAACCTGCCGCGCGCATCGCCATGGATGACGGTGCCGTCGATCTGATAGACATAACCTAAATACGCATTCGCTTTCTCCATATCCCCTTCGGCTAACGCTTCCCGGATATGCGTGGAGCTGATTTTTTCGGCTTCGTTCTTCAATTCGGCAACTTCGACGACTTCGAAGCGGTCTTTTGCATAGTTCACCAATTGCTTCATATCAGCAATTTCTCTTGGCCCATAGGTGTAATCGAAACCGGCGACGACTGCGGCAGCATGCAAGCCGCAAATGTATTGGTCGACAAATTCCTGCGGTCTTAATGAAGCAAAGGCAGATGTAAAAGAGATGACGAAAAAATAATCAACGCCCAGGCTCTCCAATATTTCAGCTTTGCGGTTGACGGTCGACAAATACTGCATCGTTTCCGGGTTCATCTTCTGGAACACGATGCTAGGGTGATGATTAAAGCTCATGACGGCAAGTTTGAGGTTCTTCTTTTCGGCAACTTCCTTTGCCCTTTTGATCACTTCTTGATGTCCTCGATGGACGCCATCAAAGTATCCCAACGCCAACACGACTTGCTCGTCCGGTATCATTTTTTGGTCATAGGGATGATGTATATGCATTATTTCCATTGCGTAAGCAACTCCTTGCTATTTAAGATAGGAACATTTTTCTGGGTTTGATGAAATCGGCTTTGGTCGGATGCGGTTCGTACATCGCCACGATTTTGCCCTGATAGGTGAATAAGACAGGTGCGTCAATTGTTGCGAAAGGTCCCTCTTTCGGAAAAACCGCACCATTTTTCACCTTATCCCACAGCTCATCATCAAGCGCAATCTGCCGATACGTTTCGAATACCGAGTCGATCGGTTTCAGATGCGCGTCAATTTCGTCGTTCGCCATTGCTTCAGCAACTTGCTGCAGCGTCAGGCAATCATCCTTCGTGAAGGACCCGCTCATCGTGCGGGTCAGGCTTGACATGTACGCCGGGTAGCCCAAGGATGCGCCCAGATCGACGGCCAAAGTCCGCACATAGGTCCCTTTTCCGCAAGTGACCCGGAAGCGCCAAGACATCGTTTGGTCTTCGGCATGATAGACAAGTTCTGAAATCCGATCAAAACTCATGACCTGGATGTTTCTTTGCGGCCTTTCGACGGTCAACCCTTTGCGGGCGTATTCGTACAGCCTTTTTCCGTTCACCTTGACCGCGGAATACATCGGCGGAACTTGGATGCTTTCGCCAACCATGGCTTCCATCGCTGCATCAATTTCAGCCAAAGACAGAGCTTGATCGACCGGTTTCTTTGCGATCGTTTCGCCTTGGCTGTCCTCAGTCGTCGTGGCGACTCCGATAGTGATTTCCCCTTCATAAGCTTTATCCGTGTCCGTCAAAAACTCGACGACTTTTGTGGCTTTCCCGATGCAGATCGGCAAAACGCCATCAACTTCCGGATCCAAAGTACCGGTATGTCCGACTTTTTTAGTTTTCAGTATTTTTCTCAGTTTGAATACGCAGTCGTGACTTGTCATGCCGCGCTCTTTCCATAAAGGTAATATTCCGTCCATATGTCTGTAACCTACTTTCTTCTACAACTAACCTATTATAGCATAATCTATTGTACACATAAAAACATCCACAATGGAAGAATATGCTTACAATGATAACGATAATTGCGTTACTTTTTTTGTGAAATCTGCTATGCTTAAGGAAATACGACTGTACTTAAGGAGAATCATCATGCCAAACTTCAAAATTGTGACCGATTCCACAACGGAATTGTCCGCAGAAGAAATTGACAGATATGGAATCACCGTAATCCCGCTTTCATCCATGATCGATAACGTGCTGTATTACGACGGCGTCACCATAACCAAACCCGAGTTTCTTGAAAAAATGATGAACAGCAAGGAGTTGCCAAAATCATCCCAACCAGCCATGGGCACATTTTTGGATAAATACAACGAATTGACAGCAGATGGCAGCGAGATTTTGTCCATCCATGTAACCGAAACGCTGAGCGGAACCGTGAATTCTGCTCACCAGGCGGCTAAACTAGCCCATGGTAAAGTCACCGTCATCGATTCGAAATTTTGCGCAAGAGCTACCGCCTTCCAAGTGTTGGAAGCAGCCAAATGTGCCGCTGAAGGATTGACAGTGGCGGAAGCATTGCCTCGGGTCACCGCAGTTAAAGACCGCACCCTGCTTTACATCTCCATCGTCAACCTGGAAAACATGGTCAAGGGCGGACGCATCGGAAAAACGATGGGCCGCATCACAACGCTGCTGAACATCAAAGCGAACCTGAAAATGATCGACGGCGCATTGACTACCGATATCAAAGGCCGCGGCACGAAAGCGATCGTCAAGCGCTACGAAGAGATTATCGAAGAGCTGAAGCAGAAATACTTGGATGTTGAAGCGATAGGCATCACGCATGACGGTTTGTCGGAATATTCGAATCAAATCATCGGCATGCTGAAGGCTGCCTTCCCCAACGCCCGGATGCACACATCCTACGCCAGCGCCAGTGTCATGACCCACGCCGGCCCCGAAGCCGTATCCTTCCAATTCCTGATGAAAAGTAATTAAAAGCGGAACGGGTTCGTTCAGCTACGCAAAAAATGCCGCTATCTCCCGAATGGGAATAGCGGCATTTTTTATTTTCATAGATATAAGAAGTAGGATGTTATTCCTGTTAAAACAGTTCCTAAAGTGAAAACTACCTTGAAACTCAGGTGTTTCGTTTTATGGCGGAAGTGATGCATCCCAAGCAGTCCACCCAGGCCGCCACCGAAAAAGCCGAGCAGGAGCAGATTGCGTTCCGGTATGCGCCAAGCTTTTTGCCGCGCTTTCTTTTTATCGATGCCCATCAAGATGAAAAGCACGAGGTTCGCCAGGATGAAATATACGAGCACTGGATTTCTCATTGCTTTCCGTATCCTTGGCTTTGTCTGATGATTTCCACGATGACAGCAACGGCCTTTTCCATTGATTGGACGGACACAAATTCATAGCGCCCGTGGAAATTTTCTCCCCCGGCAAAGATATTCGGAGTGGGAAGACCCATGAAGGACAACTTGGAGCCGTCCGTCCCGCCGCGGATCGGTTCGATGATCGGGGTGATCCCCAAAGACTTCATCGCTGCTTCAGCCAGATCGACTGGACGCATATCCGCCTTCAGCACTTCCCCCATGTTGTAGTATTGATCGTGCATTTCGATAGCGATGCGTTCTTCAGACAATTCCTTGTTCATGCGCTCCGCAAGGGCAAGCATGGTCATTTTCCTGTTCTCAAAAAGGTCCTTGTCATGGTCCCTGATGATGTAGGTCATCTTGCTTTCTTCTACATTTCCTTCGATTCCCAAAAGATGATAAAAGCCTTCGCGTTTTTCGGTTTGTTCAGGGACTTCATTTTGCGGCAAAGCGCTGTCGTAAGCGATGGCCAATTTGATCGCATTCACCATCGTGTCTTTGGCAGTGCCTGGATGCACATTTTTGCCGTGGATCGTTACGATAGCTTGCGCGGCATTGAAGCTTTCAAATTCAAGTTCTCCCAAGGGGCCGCCATCCATCGTATAGGCAAAGTCGCAGCCGAAACCGGCCACATCAAAAAGATCCGCACCACGTCCGATTTCTTCATCCGGTCCGAAAGCGACTTTGATGTCCCCGTGTTCGATGTCGTCAGCTGCTTTTATCGTTTCCAATGCTGTGATGATTTCGGCGATGCCGGCTTTGTCGTCCGCACCCAACAACGTTTTTCCGTCGGTAGTGATCAACGTCTGACCGATGTAGTTCTTCAGAGAAGGGAAATCCTTCGGTGATAGGATCAGCTGTGCTTCCGCATCCAAAATCAGATCGTTGCCCGCATAGTCGCCCCAAATAAGCGGATTTACATGTGCCGCCTCAAAATCTGCTGTATCCATGTGGGCGATGAACCCGATTGCAGGGAACTCCTTTTGGGAGTTGCGCGGCAAAAGTGCCGTCACGAAACCATTAGCTGCATTGTATTGGATATCCGAAAGTCCGATGGCTTCCAGTTCCGGCATCAAAACAGTTTTGGCGAAATCCACCTGATTTTGGGTAGATGGCACAGTCAGACTTTTTTCATCCGATCTTGTCTCGAATTTAATATATTTCAAAAAACGGTCCACTAATTTATCTTGCATGTATTGACATCCTCTCACAATTGACTGTCGAAAATGAAGGGGTCCGTGTTGATTTCGGAAGCGATGACTTCCAGATCCCAAGCATTTTCTTTTTTCCATTCATTGAATAATCCCAACAATTTCGGTTTGCAGATCTGTTCGATGTGATGGCCCGGATCGATGACGGTCAGTCCATCAGCCTGCATATCGTGTGCTGTGTGATAGTAAACATCGCCAGTGATGTAGACATCCGCACCTTTTTTGATGGCTTTCCGATAATACTTACCGGCATCTCCGCCGCAGATGGCAACGCGGGTGATCGTCTGATCCAAATCGGCCGCGATAAAGCGCATGCCTTCGACCTGGAAAACATCCTTCACGTACTGGATAAAGGAACGCAACGACATCGGCAACGCTAAATTGCCGACCCTTCCCAGACCATATTCGCGCTGGAAATTATTGATCGTGTAGATTTCGTAGATGGGTTCTTCGTATGGGTGCGATTCATACAGCGCCTCCAATACTTCCGCCAAATATTTGTCTTCCACAATCATTTCAATTTTCTTCTCTTGCACCGCTTCGGGTTCATTGATGTGGCCGATAGCGGGTTTCGCGCCTTCGAGCGGCGTGAAGCGTCCTACTCCTTGCGCTTCGTAGGAACAGTGGCTATATTCATCGGAAATGTTCCCGGCGCCAGCATCGGTCATAGCCACACGGACACGATTGCATTCCGCATTCGGCACGCAGACGGATATTTTTTTCACGGGCACGCGCTTCGTTACGTCCATGATTTCGACATCCAACAGCCCCAATGCCTCAGAAAGCCAATCGTTCATCCCGTTGTTTGCATTGTCCAGATTCGTATGGGCCGCATAGACGCTGATGTCATGTTTCAGCAGATCGACGTACATCTTTGTTTGCTTGTCTGAAACGTCCAGATTTTTTAACGGTCTGTAGATCGGCGGATGATGGGAGAAGATGAAGTCGACTTGCTTCTCGATGGCCTCCTGAACGACTTCCGGACGGACATCAAGCGTCACCATAATACGGCGGACCGGACGGCTCAAGTCCCCCAAATGGAGCCCCACCGGATCCCCCTCCTCTGCCAGCCAAGTCGGAACATGCGATTCGAATAACTCGATGAATTCATAACCAGTTATGCTTTTCATGATTTCAGCACCTCTTTAATTTCATTGACTTTATTGATCACTTGCTGTTCTTTGTCGTTCAGGTCATTGCTTGCTTTTTGCATGCTGTCCAATATGTATTGGCATTTGTCGATTTCGGACAACCATTTTTTGCGGAACGTTTCATTTTTATTCTGAAGCAAGAAACGGCCGAAGGTGTATTCCAGATCAGAATAGTTTTCTGGCGTCTCTGCATTTTCGGCAACGATGATTTCATAAATCTTTCCGTTTTCCTCCAATATCGTTTCGTCGATGATTTTGTATTGGTGGGCAATCAGCCATTCACGCAGTTTCTTTTCTCCATTATTGGGCTGAAGGATCAACCGTTCCACACCGACCAATTTATCTTTCAATCTGCCTTTTTCCAGAATTTTGGAAATCAAGTCCCCACCCATCCCGCAGATGGTGACGACGTCTATATGATCCGTCGGCTCTATCACATCCATGCCATCACCAAGTCTGGCGCTGACGCGATCGCCTACTCCTGATGTTCTGATCTGTTCCGCTGCCGATTCGAAGGGGCCTTTCACAACTTCCCCTGCCAATGCGAAACTGACAACTTCACGCGCTGCCAAAACACAAGGCAGGTAAGCGTGATCCGAGCCGATATCGGCCAGTCTGGCATTTTCAGGCACAAAACCTGCAACCGTCTCGAGTCTTACGGATAATTGTTGATTATTCAACATCATCCCTCCATTTCCATTTTTGCTGATAGTACTATTTTAGCATAATTCCAATTCATATATCCCATTAATCCGTATATCATTCAGAAAATGGCATAAGAAAAACCCGAGTGCAATACCTCGGGTTAGGGCGCTTATTACTCAAGAAAATCTTTCAATTGTTTCGAGCGGCTCGGGTGACGCAGTTTGCGCAACGCTTTCGCTTCGATTTGACGGATCCGCTCGCGGGTGACGCCGAATACTTTCCCCACTTGCTCCAAAGTCCGCACATTGCCGTCATCAAGGCCGAAACGCAGACGCAGGACGTTTTCCTCACGGTCTGTCAAAGTGTCCAACACTTCCTCAAGTTGTTCCTTCAGAAGCGTTTGGGCAGTATGGTCAGCCGGACTCAGGACTTCCTGATCTTCGATGAAATCGCCTAAATGGGAATCATCTTCTTCTCCGATAGGGGTTTCCAAGGAAACGGGCTCTTGGGCGATTTTCAGGATTTCTCTGACTTTTTCAGTCGGAAGGTCCATTTCGGCACCGATTTCTTCCGGTGTCGGTTCGCGTCCTAGATCCTGCAGCAATTGCCGTTGGATACGGACCAATTTATTGATTGTTTCAACCATATGCACAGGGATACGGATTGTTCTGGCTTGGTCGGCGATGGCACGGGTGATGGCTTGACGGATCCACCAAGTTGCGTAGGTGGAAAATTTGAACCCTTTGGTGTGGTCGAATTTTTCGACAGCTTTCATCAGACCCATGTTCCCTTCCTGGATCAGATCCAAGAATTGCATCCCACGTCCCACATAACGTTTTGCGATGGAAACGACCAGACGCAAGTTGGCTTCAGCCAATTGTTGTTTCGCTTCCTGATCGCCTTCTTTGATGCGGAGAGCCAAATTGACTTCTTCCTCTGCGTTCAACAAAGGCACACGGCCGATTTCCTTCAGGTACATGCGGACCGGGTCATTGATTTTCACTCCGGGAGGCACAGCCATTGGGTCTTCTTCTTCATCCTTTTTGGCTGCTGCTGGTTTTTCAGGCTTCACTGTTTCTTTGGCAAGTTGACGGGCAGTCGGACCGCCGTCTGCGTCTACCACACTGACACCGCCGTCTTCCATTTTTTGTATCAGCTTATCCATTGCATCCGCGTCCAATTGGAAAGGTGTAGCTATCTTATCGGCCAATTCGTCGTAGAAGACGGACCCCAATAATTTGTGTTCTGCGATCAGCTTTTTGGTTACCTGTTCTAACGTGAAACCTTGATCATTTTTTTCGATTGCCATAAAATGATTCCTCCATTCGATGCGGGCTATTTCTTTGTTGCTTTTAATTCTTTTGAGAGCGAAACGATTTCCAACATGATTGTCTTCAGACGCTCATTGTCATTTTTCTTGCGGGCTTCCTTCATTTCTGCCTGTTTCTTGGTCAGTTGGTCCTGAAGGGAGGACTTGTCCCGGATGATATGGACGAGATCCTGAATTTCCTGATAGGTGACTTCCGAATCCAATTGAAACCATTCAATCTCCGTAATCACATTTTGAAGAGCTTGATTGTTGATGCGGTCCAAAAATTGGTCGATATTCCCGACCAACCCAGTCTGCCTGAAAAACTCTTCATACAAAATGTAGATTGTTTGATAGTCATCGTGGATGAAATTGAAGTCTGCGTCAATCTCATTCAGATACGACCAGACTTCCTCGAAATGAAACAGACGGTAAAGCAGTTGCTTTTCACTTTGCTCAGCTTGGGTCACTTTGCGTTTGTTCATGTTTGGATACACTGCATGAGGGGCGGCCTCATGCGGCGCGGTTCTCCTGACTGGCTCACGTTCAGGTCTCTGCTGCAATACCTCTTGCTGATACCCCTTCAATTGCCTCTGCAGGATATCTACCGGAATACTGAATTCATCCGCGATGTCCTTCATGTAAAGCTCTCTTTCGATCAATGAATCCAAGGGAGCCAATGCCTTAAGCATGGTTTCGATATAAGTGATGCGATTTTTTTCGGAATCCAGGTTCAGATTCATCTTGAGATAGCGGGAATAGAACTGAATGACCGTTTCTCGGTTGTTTTTCAGGGCCTTGACGAATGCCTCCGGACCCTTCTGCTGGATGTACTCATCCGGATCCATACCTGCTTCCAGCGGGAAAATTGATATGTCGAAGTGCTTGTTGCGTTCCAATATTTCTATGGCGCGCTTAGTCGCTTCGACCCCGGGACGATCGCCGTCATAGGCTATGACTATTTTATCGGCCGTCTTCGTCAATATCCGGTTCTGTTCATCCGTCAGGCTGGTCCCCATCGAGGCGACGCCATTTTTCACCCCCGCTTGCCAAGCGGAAATGACATCCATGTAGCCTTCGAAAAGGATCACTTCTGAATGTCTCCGGATTTCACTGCGGGCTTTATCGAAGTTGAAAAGGAAATCACGCTTGTTGAACAATAGCGTTTCGGGGCTGTTCAGGTATTTCGCTTCATGGTAACCCGTGTCATCTGCTGGGGTAGCCTGCAGAATTCGGCCGGAAAAAGCCACAGTCTTTCCTTTAGCGTTCCGCAAAGGGAAAATGATCCGGGCGGAGAACCGATCGAAAAGTTCGTTTTGACCTTGCCTATCCGTGAAAATACCACTTTCCTGAAGGAGTCCTTCATCGAATGCCTTCGCTTTCAGCATTTGAAAGAGCGCCGTCCGATTGGATGGAGAAAAACCTATTTGATATTCTTTTAGTGTCTCCGGCGTGAAGCCGCGTTGGATCATGTAATCCAGCGCAGCTTGCCCCGTAACGGTATTCATGAGGACCTGATGGTAAAAAGCCGCTGCTTCCTCATGGATTTGGATCAGTTTTTCTTTCTTTGACTGCAGCGGATTTTCCTGCGCATGGTTTTCGTAAGAGAAATCCAACTCAATGTTGCTCAATTCGGCTGTCTTAATGACTGCCTCAACGAACGAAATACCCTCGACATCCATCAAAAAAGTAAAAACATTCCCTCCTCTTCCGCAGCTGAAACAGTGGAAAATCTGTTTTTCTTCTGCTACAGAAAAAGAGGGGGTCTTCTCGTCATGAAACGGGCAAAATCCAAAATGATTCTTGCCTCTTTTTTTTAGTTGTACATATTGGCTGACGACATCAACAATATTAGTTTCGGTTCTGATCTGCGCTAATTTTTCTTCTGAAATACGTTCTGCCAAATGTCTCCCACCTTGAAGAAATATTTTCATTTTATAAAAACGCGCATAAAGATGCAAATTAGATTTTACCACATCTGCTCAACACATGCAAATATTTTTTCAGACGGTCATCAAAACAGTCAGTTCTGCTGTTCTCCTTTCAGATTCGGTACTTTCACAAAGAACAGCAGTATCCCGCCAATCACGAACAGGATGATCAGGGCAAAAACCCCATCCAACGAGTTTCCGGTCAGCTGCGAGATGAGTCCGACAAGCAGCGGACCGACCACAGCCGCAAATTTCCCGAAGATGTTGTAGAATCCGAAGAATTCGTTCGCTTGCTCTTTCGGAATCAGCTGGCCGAATAAAGATCTGCTCAACGCCTGCACGCCTCCTTGGGCTGTACCGACCAGCAATGCCAAAATGATGAATGTCAGCAATGAGTCCAACTGCAAAGCATAGATGCAGATAAAAATATACGTTACAATTCCCACAAATATCATGTTCTTGTTGCCTAAGCGTTTGGACGCACGGCCGTACACGATGGAGAACGGGAATGCCACGAATTGGACAATCAGCATGACGACAATCAGGTCATTCGAGGAGAGACCGATATCCGACCCGATAGCAGTCGCCATTTTGAAGATGGTTCCAACTCCGTCGATGTAGAAGAAATAAGCCAACAAAAACAAAAAGGCTTGTCTGTATTCCTTGATGTTCTTCAGCGTTTCCCATAATCTGATGAAGCTCTTGCGCATCACGCGCGGTTCTTTTTCGATGTAATAGTTCTGTTTGACATTCTTCCAATAAGGGATGGTGAATACGAACCACCAAATCGCAGTAAGGATGAAGCCGCCTTTCACAACGCCGCTCGTGCTCACTGGTAAAATGCCGGTCAGCTGGAAAAAAATAAAGATGACGAACGGGATGGAACTGCCGATATACCCCCAGCCGAATCCCGCCGAGGAAATGCGGTCCATCCGTTCATCGGTCGTCACATCCATCAAGGAGCCGTCATAGAAGATATTCGCTCCGGAAAAACCGACTACTGACAACATGTACAGTCCCAACAGAAACAGCCAATTTGCAGCAGGCACAAAGACGAACCCAATCGTTGCGAAAATACCGGCCAATGTAAAGCCCGTAAACAGCGGGTTGCGGAAACCTTTGTAATCCGCGACGGCTCCCAGCACAGGCGAAAGCAGCGACACAACTAGCGTAGCTGCAGCATTCGCATAACCCCAATACGCAGTCGAATCAGCGTCCGCCAATCCGCCACTTTCCGCGATCGACTTGAAATACAAAGGGAATACCGCCGTTGTGATCATGATGGAGTATGCCGAATTCGCCCAATCCTGCATGATCCAACTTTTCTCTTCAGTCGTGTAACGGTTTAGTTTTTTTTCAGTTCCCATATTACCCTCCCCTGTCCTGTTATGTTTGACGACAAGCACCTTGTCTAACCCATCATAACGAATGAACAAAGAATGGGCAACATCCAATAGTAGGATATTGCCCATTGTTTTTCTCTTGTTTATCTCTATTCCTGTGCCGCTTCATCATACTCAGCCAATATTCCCTCAATAAAGGTCCAGGCTTTTTCAAATCCCTCACCGGTCTCCTTTGAGAACATGATCAGGGACTCATCACTTGGAAGATTCAAAGCTTTCTTGATGCGGTAGAAATGTTGATTCCATTTCCCCCGCGGTATTTTATCGCATTTGGTCGCGATGACCGAATAAGGAAGATTGTAATATTCAATGAAATCCTTCATTTGAATATCATCTTCGGTAGGCTCGTGACGAAAATCGACAATCAAAAAGACATGTCGCAACGTATCCCTTTGTGTGAAGTACGTCTCCAACATTTGGCCCCATTTCGCCCGTTCCGTTTTCGAAACTTTTGCATAGCCGTAACCCGGAACATCCACAAAATAAAATGAATTATTGATCAAGTAGAAGTTCAAAGTCTGGGTCTTCCCCGGTTTGCTTGATGTCCGTGCCAACGCTTTGCGATTGATCAGTTTATTGATGAACGATGACTTGCCCACATTGGACCGTCCCGCCAAGGCGATTTCAGCAAAGCCGGTGGTTGGATATTGTTTGGGATCGACCGCGCTCATTACGATTTCCGCATCTTTTACGTGCATTTATTTCCACTCCTTTTCAAAGCCGTCCGTAATTGAAACGACGCTTAAAACTATTTCTGCAACCGACCGCCATGATTATGCGAAAAAATCCGGAAATCAGATTGGAAATTGTCTGATTCGCCGGACTTCAAACGCAAGCTCATGTTTAGTTGATCTGTTTGTCGTCTTCATCGAACAGCAACGGCGAACCGATGCCATTGACTGTATTGTCCGTAATGACGCACTTCACGATTTCATCTCTGCTTGGGATATCAAACATGATGTCCAGCATGATGTTTTCGATGATGGAGCGCAATCCACGGGCACCTGTGTTTCTTTCCAGTGCCTTTTTGGCGATGGAACGCAATGCGTCATCTTCGAATACCAATTCGACGCCATCCAACTCAAGTAATTTTTTGTATTGTTTTACCAAGGCATTTTTTGGTTGTGTCAGAATATGAACCAAATCGTCTTCTGTCAGCTTTTCCAACGCAGCCATTATCGGCAAACGACCGATGAATTCCGGGATCAACCCGAATTTCAACAAATCTTCCGGTATGATCTGCTGCATGATGCTCTTGTCTTCCAAATGTTTGGCTTGCGGAGAGCCGAAGCCGATGACTTTTTCGCCAAGACGCTCTTTCACGATCGTTTCGATGCCGTCAAAGGCACCGCCAACGATGAACAAAATGTTCGTCGTGTCGATTTGGATGAACTCTTGCTGCGGATGTTTTCTGCCGCCTTGCGGTGGAACGTTCGCAACAGTGCCTTCCAAAATTTTAAGCAGCGCTTGTTGAACCCCTTCACCACTCACGTCTCTCGTGATCGATACATTTTCACCTTTACGGGCAATTTTATCAATCTCGTCGATGTAGATGATTCCGCGTTCAGCCCGCTCGACATCAAACTCGGCAGCCTGAAGCAACTTCAAGAGGATATTTTCGACATCCTCACCAACATAGCCGGCCTCCGTCAAACTTGTCGCATCAGCAATCGCAAATGGGACATCCAGGATACGCGCCAATGTTTGGCCAAGGAAGGTTTTACCCGAACCAGTCGGGCCTATCAAACAAATATTACTTTTTTGTAACTCTACATTATCGTCTTCTGACATCATGCTCATTTGGCCGATACGCTTGTAGTGATTATAGACCGCTACAGACAGCGTCCGTTTGGCTTTTTCTTGACCAATCACATATTCACTCAAAATCTTTTGGATTTCCTGCGGTTTTGGTACCTCGGTGAATACCGCTTCGCTTGGTGCATAGATTTCTTCTTCGATAATCTCTTTGCATAAATCTACACACTCATTACAAATATATACATCCGGCCCCGCAATGATCTTTTTCACTTGGTCCTGAGATTTTCCGCAGAATGAACAATGTATTGTCCCGATACTTTCATCATGGAACACAATCATTCTCCTCCCTATATACTTACTTTCCGATCCAGCAGCACTTGCCAGGATCCGTCGACTGCTTTGTCGCGGTGCCCCTGACCGCTTACGAACGGTTTACATCTTAACACAGAAAGGAAAAATTGAAAAAGAATATGATCCGTTTAACTAGTGGGGTTACAGTCCGAATATATCCCTGAGTATAAACAGATGGGACACTGACTATGGAAGACAATGTCCCGATCTCTGTATTCTGTTTCAAGTTTTCTTATGCTTCGATTGCTGAATCAGTGATGATGCTCATCGCTTTTTTCATTTGGATATCGTTAGTCAACATATCAGGGCTGACCAATCCACGGACACGGTCCGCATCCATGTTGTATTGTTTTGCTAGTTCTTCGATTTCTGCAGCAACTTCTTCTTCAGAAACGACGATGTTTTCATCTTTGATGATTTGTTCCAATACTAGTGATGTTTTCGTGCGTTCATCAGCATCAGCTTCCATTTGGACGTGCAAGTCTTTTTCTGTAGTACCTGTGATTTGGTAGTACAATTCAGGAGAGATTCCTTGACGTTGCATATCATTCAGGAAAAGATCCATTTGACGGTGCACTTCATCGTGAACCATTACGTGCGGCAATTCAACGATTTCAGCATTGGCAACTGCTTGTCTCAAAGCTAGGTCCTGAACAGCTTCGTCAGCTGCAGCCGTTTTGCTTTCTTCCAATTCCTTGCGGATTTTAGCTTTCAATTCGTCCAATGACGCTACTTCTTCGTCGACGTCTTTTGCGAATTCGTCATCCAAAGCAGGTAATTGTTTTGTTTTGATTTCGTGTACAATCACTTTAAACGTAGCTTCTTTACCTTTAAGATCTTCAGCTTGATAATCTTCAGGGAAAGTCACGACAACGTCTTTTTCTTCTCCAGCTTTAACGCCGACCAATTGTTCTTCGAAACCTGGGATGAATTGATTAGATCCCAATTCTAAAGAATGGTTTTGATCTTTGCCGCCTTCAAAAGCCACACCGTCAACGAATCCTTCGTAGTCGATTACAGCTGTGTCGCCAAGTTCTGCGCCTTCTTCTTTAAGGACCAATTCAGCTTGACGCTCTTGTTTTTCCTTCAAGTTGTTTTCTACATCCTCATCTGTAACGATGCGGTCTTGTTTTTCAACTGTAAGATTTTTGTATTCTCCAAGCTTCACTTCAGGTTTCACTGTAACTTCAGCAGCGATTACCCAAGGTTGGCCTTTTTCCATGCTCTTGATGTCAATTTTTGGTTGAGAAACAGGATCCAATCCAGCTTCTTCGATTGCTTGTGAATAAGCATCAGGCAAAGCGCCATTCAATGCATCTTCGAATAAAGACTCTTCACCATAGATATTGTTGAAGACGTGACGAGGAACTTTACCCTTACGGAATCCAGGAACGGAAACGTTCTTTTTCACTTTGTTGAAGACCTTATCCATTTCTTGTTTGATGATTTCTTCTGAAATTTCAAATGTTAAGACACCATCGTTAGTGCCTGTTTTTTCCCAGTTTGCAGTCATTTACTTTCCTCCAAAAATCTTGATTTTATTGCAATTAATTTGATATTGCACACTCTCCAATACTACACTAGAAAATCGGCGTTGTAAACAAAAAGTGCTTAATTATTACGTATTCGTGCAAAAAATGTGCCCGCTATCAAAGCTTTGGCCCTCGATTTTAATGCTTTCTTAGATTTCTTTCACCATGTGTTTTTGGTATAATCATTCAATGGGGGTGATCGTCAGTGGCCGTAAATTATCCGAACGGCAAAAAGTTCCATGCCGAGTCGCATATACCGAAAACTGCAAAGAGGAAAGACTTCGTATACAGCAACCGGGGAATGACGCTTGAAGAAGAAATCAACAGCAGCAATGAGCATTACCTTTCATCAGGGAAAGCCGTCATCCACAAAAAGCCGACGCCTATCCAAGTCGTCAAAGTGGATTACCCCAAAAGAAGCGCAGCCGTCATAAAAGAAGCCTATTATCGGCAGTCCTCCACTACCGACTACAATGGCGTCTATAAAGGGCTATACCTGGACTTTGAGGCCAAAGAAACAAAAAATAAGACAGCCATACCTTTGAGCAACTTCCACGAGCACCAGATCGTCCACATGAAAAGGTGTATCCAACAGCAGGGGATCACGTTCGTACTGATTCGGTTTTCCTGCTTTAACCGCGTTTTCTTACTGGACAGTTCCTATCTGATTGACTTTTGGGAGAATACATTGAATAATGGCCGTAAATCGATTCCATTGGCTTTTATTGAAGACAACGGGATTGAAGTGGCATACGGATTCAATCCCCGACTGGATTATCTGGATGCAGTGGATAAAATGCTTGAACGCACAATCAAATAATTAAGAGGTGAACCACATGCCGAATGAAGGCAATAATACACGATCACGCGCAAACAACAGGAAGAAGAACGGAACAACGCAAGGCCCACGCAAAACGGCCGTGAAAGCGAAAAAGAAAACGAAGGCTAAGAAAACCGGGATGCCGCTCTGGAAGAAAATTTTCTTCGGTGTTTTAGCCTTGGGGATTATCGGACTCGCTTCCGGAGCAGGTCTCTTCTTCTACTATGTTTCTTCCGCTCCCGAACTGACCGAAGAGAAGTTGGTCGGAACGGTGGCATCGACCATTTTGGATGCTGAAGGAAACGAGATCAAGGAAATCGGAGGCAACGATCAGAACCGGACATTGATCACCGCTGAAGAAATCCCGCAAGTCTTGAAGGACGCCATCGTATCGATAGAGGATCAGCGTTTTTACGATCATAACGGCGTCGATCCGATCCGGATCATCGGTGCCTTGTTCGCGAACCTCCAGCAAGGCGGCATCTCGCAAGGCGGCAGCACCATCACCCAGCAATTGATAAAATTATCCTATTTTTCGACAAGTTCCGAAGACCAGACCTTGGAACGTAAGGCGCAGGAAGCTTGGATGTCCATGCAGCTGGAACGGGAATACACGAAAGACGAGATTTTGGCATTCTACATCAACAAAGTCTACATGTCCAACAATGTCTACGGTATGGGCACAGCCGCTGAGTACTTTTTCGGCAAACCCATCACCGATGTGACGCTTGCTGAGGCAGCCACTTTGGCGGGCATGCCGCAAGCCCCTTCCCTGTATGACCCGATCAATAACGCGCTGGACACGCAAGCCAGACGCGACCTTGTTCTGGATATGATGGTCGAAAACGAAAAAATCACTGCCGAAGAAAGCGCAGAGGCTAAAACGGTCCAAATAGAAGGCAGCATCATCGATCACTCCGGCGATGTCAACACATCACTTGTGATCGACCCGTATATCCAGCTCGTCATTGATGAAGTCGCTGAAAAAACCGGTTTGGACGTCTATGAAGGCGGATTGACGATCACGACCAATATCGATATGGATGCACAGCAACGTCTCTACGATATCGTGAATACTTACGACTATATCGAATTCCCGGACGATCTGCTGCAGACCGGTGTTTCCATGGTCGATGTCAACACCGGCGCCATCCAGGCTGTCAGTGGCGGCCGCAACCAGAATGTCCAATTGGGTTATAACCGTGCCTCCACACTTGAACGCAGCATCGGTTCGACGATGAAGCCGATGTCTGTATACGGACCGGCCATCGAATACTTGGATTACTCGACAGGCACATTGGTAGTGGACGAGGAATACAGTTACTCCGACGGCAGCGAAATCAACAACTATGACAACGAGTACAATGGCGACCAGACCATCCGCGAAGCGTTGGTCGATTCGCGCAACATTCCGGCTTTGAAGACTTTCCAGGAAGTCGGCGCGGATAACGCCTTTTCGTTCCTGCAAAAATTGGGCATCACGATCACGAACGATGACCAGGAATATTTGGTCGAATCCAATGCCATCGGCGGTGTTGCGACTCCGATCCAACTCTCCGCTGCCTATGCAGCCTTCGCCAACGGAGGCACTTACTACGAACCTTATACGGTCCAATCCGTGACGACTGCTGAAGGCGAAGAATTCACCTTCGAACCGAACGGAACAGAAGCGATGAAGGAATCCACGGCCTACATGATTACCGATATGCTGAAGGACGTCATCACCGAAGGAACGGCAACGAATGCCCAGATATCCGGTTTGCCGCAAGCCGGCAAAACCGGCACAACCAACTACACGGATGAACAGTTGGCGGCAGTCGGGGGTACGAACGTGCCTTATGCAGCGCCAGACGCTTGGTTCGCAGGTTATTCGACAAGCTATTCCATTTCGGTATGGGTCGGTTATGATAGGCCCCAAGATTACGGAAACTTTTTGGATTACCAGACACAAAGTCTGACGCGCGATATCTATCGTGAATTGATGTCCTATGTCTCCGAGGATACCGATTATTCCGATTGGACGCTTCCTTCATCGGTAAGCCAAGTCTCGATCGAAAAGTACACAGATCCGATCCTGAAGCCTGGTCCGAATACGCCGAGCAGCCTGATCGCCACTGAACTTTTCGTCAAAGGAACGGAACCTACTTCCACATCCAAGAAATACGGCGTGACGCTGTTGGCGCCTTCCGGCTTGAAGGCCAGCTACAACAAAGATAAGGACGAATTGACCGTTGAATGGGATAAATATTCAGCCAGCGGCACCGATTCAAACGCGCAAGCGCAATACACGGTGACAGCAGGCGGCGCATCCGAAACGACAACAGCTACCAAAGTCGTCATTGACAAGCCTGATAAGGGCACAATCACGATTTCGTTGCTCGTCAAAGTCGGCTCAAGCACCTCCCCTGCTTCAACCATCCAGTTGACAATCTCCAATCCGGCTCAAGAATCCTCCGAGGCGGATTCCGAAGATGACTCAGCAAACGACTCCTCTTCATCATCCAGCTCTTCTGCTGAAAGCGATCAAGCGTCATCCGCCGCACAGGATGATGAAGAAACAAACCAGAATCCATAAAAAACAGCCAGCTCCCGATTTAATAACGGGGCTGGCTGTTTTTTTGTTCCGGATGCCGCAAGCTACGCTCTTCCGTTTCACTTCAAACCTAAGCGTTTTTGACCTTCCTGGCACATTGAAAGCAACGGGCAAACGTCGCACTTGGGGTTTCTGGCTGTGCAATGATACCGGCCGAAGAAAATCATCTGGTGATGCGCATCGGACCATCGCTCCCGCGGGATTTTTTTCATCAGCAACTCTTCCACTTCCAGAACTGATGCTTTCTGGGGAGCGATGCGCAGTCGTTTGGATATTCGTTCCACGTGCGTATCCACCGCGATGGCCGGTATATGGAACCCGACACTCATGACGACATTTGCTGTTTTGCGTCCTACTCCGGGCAACTTGGTCAGTTCATCCAAGGTGCGCGGCACTTCGCCGCCGAAGTCCTCCAGCAGCATTTTGCAGCATTTTTGGATGTTGGCGGCTTTATTCCTGTATAAGCCGATCGTCCTGATTTCCTGCATGACCGACTCGAGCGGGGCCGCAATGAAAGCCTCGGGTGTGGAGAATCGGGCGAACAGGCTTGGCGTAACTTTGTTGACGGAAACATCTGTTGCCTGAGCACTGAGGAGCGTAGCGATCAACAGCTGAAACACATTCTGGTGCAGCAGTTCGCATTGCGCGTTCGGGAACAGCGCCGCCATTTCATCAAGCGCTTCTACAGTCTTTCTTTTCGATAACATATTTCACCCCACCTATGCGTCCGCGTCAGTGTCCAGCCAATTGTAAAGAGGCACTTCCATCGGCGCATCCGTTCCTGCTTTTTCATCGAACTTGCTCTGATTGCTTTGGGGCCGCGTCGATTGCTGCTGGATCAGATCTTTTACACTTTTGATGTTTTTCTTCTCCCAGGCCAAAAGGATGCGGTCGATGTATTTAAGGCTATAGACGCGATTCAATACCGCTTCTTTCAAGGCTGATTCGATCAATTCGAGCGGGTAATGGTCCATATCGATCCAGCTCGCAATAGTCTGCATCTCGATGGGCGATAAATTCCGCCCGAATTCCTGCTCGAACATGGTCATGATATTTTTTCCCTGTTGTTGGATGGGCTGCTTTTTATCGGAACGTTCCATCAATTGGAATAGCCGTTGATAGATCGGATCCAAAGAATAGGAATCCTCCACTTTGCCGGCGAGATCATTCTTTGTCTCCATCAAAATCATTTGCTGCTGCATCAGATTATGCAGTAAGGAAAAGACATCCTTTTCGGCAAGGCCCATATTTTCGGCGATCAGTGCCAGATTCGGAAACGGTACGTTCTTATCGATGTAAGCTTTCAGCTGCAGCACAAAGATGAATTCCGTATCCGCAAGCCCAATCCTTTTGTAATTCTGAAGCAAAAAATTCGGGATCAGTGTCTGCCCTGATTCGATCCATTTGGTTAATTCATTGTATGACATTATATTAGCTAACTCCTTTAGGAAAACAGAAAGTGGAACAAATAGCTGCTATTTGCCCCACTCCCATTCTGTTGTGATTAAATTGAGATTCGCGAAACGCCCTGGTTAAGGGTAGATTCTGTTCAGAAGACGCGGGAACGGAATCGACTCGCGGATATGTTCGGTTCCGGAGATCCATGTCACCATTCTTTCAAGTCCCAATCCGAATCCGGAATGCGGCACTGAACCATATTTGCGCAGATCCAAATACCATGCATAGTCATCCTTGCTCAGCCCGAATTTCTCGATCTGTTCGCTTAAGCGTTGGTAGTCCACTTCACGTTCGCTGCCGCCGATTATTTCTCCATATCCTTCCGGAGCAATCATATCCGCGCACAGAACGACTTCCGGACGATCTGGATGCTCTTTCATGTAGAAAGGCTTGATCGCTTTCGGGTAATTAAGGATGAATACCGGTCTTTCCGATTGGTTTGCGATAAAGGTTTCATGCGGCGAACCGAAATCATCGCCCCAGACGATATCGTCGAATCCGTTTGCGTTCAATAAGGCCACGGCATCATCGTAGCTGATGCGATCATACGGCAATTGCGTGTATTTTTTCAGCAATTCTTTGTCGCGCTCCAGCGTATCCAAGTAGATATCACAGTTGTCCAGCACCGATTGGACCAGATAAGCGACATATTTTTCTTGGACTTCCAGACTTTGGTCCTGATGCATGAAGGCCATTTCCGGCTCCATCATCCAAAATTCGATCAGATGGCGGCGTGTCTTCGATTTTTCGGCACGGAAAGTCGGCCCGAATGAGAATACTTTTCCGAAAGCCATCGCTGCCGCTTCCATGTACAACTGTCCACTCTGGGACAAGTAGGCTTCCTCATCGAAATACTTGGTGTGGAACAGCTCTGTCGTCCCTTCCGGTGCGCTGCCGGTCAGGATCGGCGGATCGACCTTGATGAAGCCTTCTTGATTGAAGAATTCATAAGTAGCGCGGATGATTTCGTTCCGGATTTTCATGATGGCGTGCTGTCTGGATGAACGCAGCCAGAGATGACGATGATCCATCAGGAAATCCGTTCCGTGTTCTTTAGGTGTAATCGGATAATCTTGGCTTTCACCCAACACTTCGATGCCGGTGACGAGCAATTCGTAGCCAAGCTTCGACCGGGTATCTTCTTGGATGATCCCTTTGATGATCAAAGAAGTTTCTTGCGTCAGCGATTTTGCGACGTCGAACAATTCTTCGCCTACATTATTTTTCATAACGATGCCTTGGAAATAATGGGCGCCGTCACGCAATTGCAGAAAGGCGATTTTTCCGCTGCTTCTTTTGTTGGTTACCCAAGCGCCTATGGAAATCTCTTGCCCTAGGTATTCTTTCGCTTGATCCATTGTGATAAGTGTCAATCTAGTTTGCCCCTTTTCCCATAAAAAACAGCTTATTTTTTATGAGTTTCGATAAATTTTTTGATGCGATCTACTGCTTCTGCAAGTAGTTCTTCTCTAACAGTATAACTTATTCTGGCGTAATCAGGGTACCCAAAACCATCGCCTGAAACCAAAGCGACATTTGCCTCTTCAATCAGAGCCAGCGTAAAGTCTTTCACTTCCTCAAAACCGCACATTTCGGCAGCTTCCTTCACGTTAGGGAACAGATAAAAGGCTCCTTGAGGTTTTGTGACTTTGAAACCAGGAATGCTCGCAACAAGCGGATAGAAGAAGTTCAAGCGTGCCTCGAATGCTGCACGCATTTCCTCTACAAAATCTTGCGGTCCGGTCAATGCAGCAAGCGCGCCATATTGGCTCGGTCCGGCAGGGTTGCTTGTCGAATGGCTGGACAATTCGATCATTTTACTGATGATTTCCGCATTCCCGATGGCATATCCGATTCTCCAGCCTGTCATTGCGTAGGTTTTGGAGATTCCGTTGATGATGATCGTTTGGTTCTTGATTTCTTCTGATAGGGAAGCGATTGAGATGGCTTCATTTCCGTTATAAGTCAGTCGGTAGTAAATCTCATCTGCGATGATCAAGACATCGTGTTCAACCGCCCACTCGCCGATCGCCTTCAGCTCTTCAGGCGTATAGATCATGCCTGTAGGATTCGACGGCGAATTCAAAAGCAAAGCAACCGTTTTTTCGGTGCGGTGGTTTTCCAGATCTTCAACAGTCAGTTTAAAGCCTTTTTCAGGTGCTGTTTCGACAAGAACGTTGACGCCGCCAGCCAGTTTGATCTGTTCCGTATAGCTTACCCAGTACGGCGCAGGGACGATGACTTCATCTCCGGGATTAAGAATGACTTGGAATAGCGCAAACAAGGCATTTTTGGCACCTTCAGTCACGATGACCTGATTGACGGCGAAAGTGACTCCGTCATACTTCTGATGATAATCCACAATCGCTTGACGCAATGGCAGGATACCGGCAGTCGGGGTGTAGTGGTTTGCTTTGTTTGATTGGATCGCCTCTACTGCAGCATTCAGAATTGAAACGTGCGTATCGAAGTCCGGCTCCCCTACGGTCAAGTTCAGGATATCCTTCCCTTGCGCTTTCATGACGTTGACTTTAGCTGACGTTGCCAATGTCGGGGATTCGCTTATTTTTTTCATTCTTTCAGAAATTTTTACCATCTCAATCACTCCAATTTATATGTTTTCTATATCTTTGAGCCATTTACCAGAAATAGCGGATATCAAATAGTAACCAATCGTATCATTTGCATTTTTGTAGGTGACTTCCCAAACCGGTTCTTCGTTCTCCATCCCCAGTCTTGCCTCCAGAATCCGCTCAGGGTTCTTGTCCGCCTGAGTGATTGACTTGGCTTCGCTTTCGGTGATGACTTCCGCTGTGTTCAGAATAGTGGTTTCACCGCCGTCTTTCTTGATGATGACATACAATTCTTCATTGTTGTCATCGATGCCGGCCAGTGTGAAATACGTCTCCGATCCATTGTACCAATAAAAATCCTGTACTTTCTGGATATTGGCGTTCGCTTCCGCAATGGCGGTTGCTTCTTTCTCCGCTTGCAGTATCGGCTGCTGGCTTCGGTAAAATATCGTGTAGGAGCTGACGATCATCAGGAAAAGAAGCACAATCGTCCCAACAATGACATTCTTCTTCACATCTTCCACTTCCTTATCCTTGGTTGAAATTTTAATCGCAATCTCACCTAATTGTTAATGATACCTTAAACTGCATGCTGATGGAATATCCCACCGCATTATTTTTTCAGAAATTCTTGAATTTCTGCATTTATTTCCGTTTGATTGGCTACTTTTATCCCTACACCCTCCGGAAGCATCTGTAGCATCCGTTTGGAATAGTTGCTTTTGATCAACCTGTCGTCCAGGCAAATGACGACGCCTTTCGTATTTCTGGAGCGGACGAGCCTGCCTATCCCCTGTTTCAGACGGATCATCGCTCGCGGAAGAAACTCTTCATAGAATGCCTTCTTTCCTTTATCCTGGTGATACACTTGCAAGGCAGCATTTTCCGGACGATGCGGCGGATCGAACGGCAGTCTGGTGATCACTAGGATCTCAACAGCTTGATCGGAAAAGTCGATGCCTTCCCAGTAAGAAGCAGAACCCAGCAAAATGGCAGCATCGGCCGACATGAAGCGATTGTGCATCCTTCTCCGGCTGCCGGAGAAGCCTTGAGCGAGTACTTCCGTTCCCGGGAATCCGGAAGAGGCAGCATTTTTGAGTTGGTTATGGACTTCCTCCAGCAAGCGATTGGATGTGAATAAAACCAAAGCTTTGCCTTGTTGCGGGAGTACGATTTCCTGCATCGTAGCAACAATCTGTTTGGCCGCTTGTTTGTCGTCCAATGAGGTGATGGCAGCGATGTCCGTCGGAAGGAAAATCCGCAAGCGTTCGCTCAACTTGTAGGGTGAAGCAAAATACGCTTCCTGCAATTCCACTTCGCCGATTTTGTTTTTGAAATAGTCAAGCGAGTCATCCACTTTGAGCGTCGAACTCAAATAAACGGTTCTGCTGAATCGCTCTTTTATTTTGGAATGGATTTCATCCGACAAATCGATCTGGTTGATTTCGATCACCAACGAAAGCAGGTCATTATTCCAGGAATAGTGCAGGACATGATAGGTGCCTAAGCGCTCTTCAGAAAAATACTGCAGATTGATTTGGACCGCATCCAAGTCATCCACCAATGCCTTAGCGCGCGGACCCATAACCGGATCATTCCTCAAGCCGGCTTTGTCCAGGCAACGCATGGCGGCAAGTCTTGTCTCCTGTATGTACTTGTGCATTTTCTTGAAGTTTTTCTTCATTCCATTTTCAATCTGGAAATTCTCATCGAGATAAACTTCACCCTTTTCCCCCACCTCATGGATCAGGGAACGCATCAATACTTCTTCTGAATGAGCACATTCCTGCTGCAGTTGATCAATCGCAAATTCGAGGTTGAACAAATCATAGTCCAGGGAATCTCCATTCGGAGACTTCTCTATTGCCTCGCGATAATCCCGCAGGAAGTAGCCGAAGCGTTTCAATCGCCGTTTCAGGATGGACAGGGCCACGCTTTTCTTGTGCGCATCCTGATAGATGCGCGGGAACTGATGCGCCTCATCAAGGATCAGGTTTATTGATGCACAATGGTCAAAAATAGCCAGATCATCGATGTGATGACTCAAAAATGAATGGTTCGTGACGATCAGGCTGGATTGTTCCGCTTTCTTGTTGTTGAAGGCAAAAAAATCATCATCTGCCCATTTCCCCTTCAAAGGGGCCTCGTGACTTTCGAAGGTCAGCTTTTCCCAGAGAAAATCAAAGTTCTGGGCTTGGCTCAGTTCGCTGATATCCCCGGTTTCCGTCTCAGTCAACCAGACATAGATGCTCATCATGATCAAGGATTCTTTTTTGGTGAGGGCTTCCAAGGTCAATGCGGCCAATTTCTCCAGATGGACGATGTTCGTCTTCCCTTTCAATGAGCTTACCTGCAACTCGAACGGCAGCATTTTGCGCAACCGGGTCATCTCGTTATCCATGATCTGTTCCTGCAAAAGGAGTGTAGAGGTGCTGATTAGGACTTTATTTGCGGGAGTCGCCTGATAAGCTGCAGGCAACAGATAGGCCAAAGTCTTCCCGATGCCAGGCGCAGCCTCGATTGCCAGATTTTGGGAAGTTTCGGCTTGGTGGAAGTCAAAAAGCGATTGCATCATCTCAATCTGCTCTGAACGGATTTCCAACCCGTGATTTTCCATCAGGCTTTTGGCCACTTCCGAGAAATCTGAAATTTCTTTTTCCCTGTAAGCGGTCTGTTCCAAGAGTATGTCCTTTTCTTTCAGCGCCAACCCATTTTTGACGTAGATTTTCTGAGGCAGGGGCGAGCGCATCTCTTTGGCGATTTCATAGCTTTCATAGAAAAAGGAATCGTTGTCCACCTGACAATGCGCCGATAAGAAATTCAACTTTTCAAGCGTGACCAACGGCAAGTTGTTGGCCTTCTCCTTCAATTGGAGGAAAAGTTCCGCAGTTGCATGCGCATCGCTCGCGGCATCATGGGCACTGTCATGCGTGAGCAAAAAATGATTCGATAAATCACCCAACCGATAACTGGATAAGGTCGGATACAGGATTTTCGTCAACTCCACAGTGTCCATCGCGCGCAGCGAAAACGGCGGCATGCCTACTTCATGGAAGGAGTTTTCCAAAAAATGGTAGTCGAAATGCACGTTATGCGCTACAAAAATGCAACCTTCCAACGTGTTATAGATGAAATCACAGACGTCTTCAAAATAGGGCGCTTCTTTGACGTCTTTATTCCTGATTCCCGTTAACTTCTCGATGACATCCGGGATTTTTCTGCCTGGATTGATGGTTATATTGATTTCCTGAACTATTTTGCCGGCCTGAAGCAAGGTACACCCGAATTGAATGATCCGATCCCCTCGCTTGAAGCTGGATCCCGTTGTCTCTAGATCGACAATGGCATAGGTTTTCTTCATAAAAACAATCTCCTAAATAAACAGAAGCTTCTCCTGTTCCGGTATTTCTTTCTGCAAGGCTTTACCTGAAAATATCTCATAAAAACAGGAGCCTCTCCGATCAAACTGTGCATTGTATGCAGCTGAACTCATTATATCCTAAGTCGTGGCTATTGTTACCGTAAAATCGATAATTATCGGTTTTTTTTGATCGCTTGCAGGGGTAGGTTGCCCAACCGACATCACAAAAATGGGCCCTCGCTTTATCAGCAAGGGCCCATTTTTTTAAGATCCATTAAACGATGTCAGGATAGATATCTTTCACATTTTTTTCAGGATCGATTACGATATATAATTTGTTTTCGGATGAAACGGATGAAGATTGGTGTTCATTGTCGAATCCGTCGGTGTCCGTAGCTTTATATGGGAAGTAGATGCGGTCAACTTCCACAATGACGTCGGATTTTGGGTGATCCTCATCTTGGTACAGAATATCCATTTTTTCGATGTCTTGATGGCTCGCAACGCGCTCGAACATGCCTTGTTCAAGTCCGCCCAAGTTGATATCGCTCGTATTGACGTGATCCGCTTCTTGGTTAATTTCGATACGCAAAGATTCGCAAGGGTGGATTTCTTGGAAATCACTGTTTCCGATTCGGCCGTAGCTCGTTGTTACTTGTTTGATCCATAGATCTCCGATATATTCACGCTTGATCGTCCATGTTTCGCCGTTTCTAAAAATAAATCTCAAACCTGTCATTACTTTTTTCATCGAAATCACTCCTGATATATTTACTTTTTGAATATGTAACTATTTTATCATATTTTTTTAAAAGTAGGTACCAATACACTTCCGATGATGAGAAAAAAAGTAAGTTAAGCTACTGCAGACTAGCCATGAATTCATTTGCGTTGACGACAGCCCTTGTGTGCTTCGCCGATGCGATTTCATGACCTTGCGAATGGGCTGCGCATTCGAAGAAATATTTGTTTCCTCTGTGCTCCGTCACCCTGACAGTCACCGTGATTTCTGCGTGGATGGGAGATGCTTTTTTATGATGCAGATCGCAGTGTATCCCGACTGTCGTATCGCCTTCGGAAAGATGTTCCTTAACGATTCCCATGCAGGCATTTTCGATCATGGCCAGCAATGCCGGCGTTGCCAGGACCGGCAACGTCCCTGAACCGATTTCGGAAGCCAAATCCTTTTGCCCGACGGTATAAACGGCTGCGAATGTCTCATCCAAATAAATCATCCTTCTTTTCATAATGAAATCCCTGATTGCGGGGTGACTATTCTCCAGTTTGTTTGCCAGGACAAGTCTTTTCAACTCTTCGAATATCTCACCCACGAAAGGACCGCCACGTTGGATGCCCAGCAAGGAAAGCAGTTCTTTTCCGTCCAAGGCCAAATCTTTCAGTGTATGGATCGGCATGGATTCATTCAATTCGATCAAATTTTCGCTCTGGTTCGGCAAACCGAACCCTTCGATGATGGCTTCTATCTGCATGGCGATTTCGATTCCTGTTTCGAACAGGAGCGGATAGTCCCAGAATTGTTGCAGGCGTTTGTTGAGTGCCTGCACGCCTATGCGTATATCCATGATTTCCTTGCGGGAACACTTCCATTGGCGCAAAAACGGTTCGATCGCTTCGTCCTTCAGATCAAGGAAATGGATCAATACGGTCCAAGCGATGGTCGTCCCTTTGAATTGCAGCGGGAAAAGGGCCAAATCGATCAATGCCTTCTCCCGATTCTGGAAGCCGGGACACATCTGGAATAACCGTGTTTCGACAAAAAACTTGATTCCGCCCTTGCGGTTCCTTCCGATCAGAAGCTTATTCCACTCTTCACGAACGCGCTCCACCGCGATTTTTGAAAGAAGCGGATGGTACTCGATGATGGCTTCCTTCGTCGCTTGCTCGATTTCAAAATCCAACTGGCTCACAAATCTGGCTGCGCGCATCATGCGCAAGGCATCTTCCCTGAAGCGCTCTTCCGGATTGCCGACTGCCCGAATCAATTTGTTCGCCAAGTCCTCCTGCCCGTTGAAGTAGTCTTTGATGTTCCCGTGGCGGTCGATTGCAATCGCATTGATCGTAAAGTCGCGCCTTTTCAGGTCGTCCTGCAGACTGCGCACATACTGGACTTTCTCTGGTCTGCGGAACTTCTCATACTTTGATTCTGTCCGGAAAGTTGTTATTTCGTATGTCTCGCGCTCATGTAAAACCATCACCGTTCCATGTTGGATGCCTACATCAAAAGTGATCGGGAAAATCCGCTGAATTTCTTCAGGCATAGCGCTCGATGCGATGTCGACATCCGAAATATCCAGATGCAGCAGCGTATCGCGCACACTTCCCCCAACAAAGTAGGCTTCATATCCAGCCCGTTCGATGGCTTCGATGATTGGTATCGCTTTTTGAAATTCCGGTGCGTTTATGATCATAGGAAGTTTTCCAATCCATAGATCAGTCGATCGATTTCCATTACTTTTCTGCAGGAAAGGGCTACACCGTTCATGAAAGAGTCGCGGTCATATGAATCATGGCGGATGATCAAACCTTCCCCCGCACTGCCGAATTGTACTTGTTGATGCGCGACCAAGCCCGGTAATCTGACACTGTGGATTTTCATGCCATGGTAATCTGCCCCTCTTGCGCCTTCAATCAATTCTTTCTCTTCCGGATGCCCTTGTGGATGATCGCCTCTCACTTCGTAGATCAATTCGGCTGTTTTGATGGCTGTTCCGCTCGGTGCATCCAATTTGTTCTCATGATGCAATTCCATGATTTCCACATCCGGGAAATATTTTGCTGCTTTTGCTGCGAATTCCATCATCAACACGGCCCCGATCGCAAAATTTGGCGCAATCAAGCCGCCCAGCCCCAACTCTTTTGAGTAGTTGGTCAATTCCTCAAGTTGTTCGCTGGAAAAGCCGGTAGTGCCGATTACGGGGCGCATGCCGTTTTCAAGGGCGAAACGTGTGTTGTCATAGGCTGCATCCGGTCTTGAAAAATCGATCCAAACATCAGCATCGACTTCCTTGACGAGGGTCGCTTTGTCACTGAACACTTTCACAGGATGTCCGGCATATTGCGGCAATTCATCCAGTTGCTTTTCTGCTGCGAAAGGATCGTATACAGCCGCCAAAATAAAGTCTTCCTGACGCAAGACCATATTTGTGCACGCGGTCCCCATTTTGCCTTTAAAACCCGAAACTACAATTTTCATTCTGCACGTTCCCTTCCGTTTAACGCTGCCGGCACGTTTTTTCCGCGCCGTATCCGCGTTGTATCAGATCATATTTTTTTCTTCCAACTCTTTTAATTCTTTCGTGAACTTCCTGAAGCTGGTTTCATCGTATTGGATCAGCGCGATATCGATCTGTTTTTTCAGATAATGGATGCGATCCTTCACCGCCAACTTTTCCAATGATTTTTCTACAATTTCTTCCAGATCCTTATCGAAAATTTCGGAGTCTTGGATGTAAGGATTGTCCTCCAGAACACCAAAAAATGAAAGGACTTGGTAGGATTGATCAAAGAACAACTCCAAATAAAAATCCTCTTTCCAATTCAAGCGCAGATCGTGGAATGCCTGTTCGGGATCTTCGAATGTCTTTCCGTCTTTATAGTACATGAAGGCATCTTTCGGATTTCCGACTACAGCAAACCCCATTCCTCTGTTCGTTGTATGGACTTCCTCAATCAGATGGATATTCTTCAACAAAATCTCATGATTGAGCAGATAATTGAGTATCCAAAGAGACTCTCTGCGCTTCAATTGATAATTCTGAATAAACCAAGAAATAAAATTTTTTTTCTCCTCCAAAGTAGGATTCATCATTTTAAAACCTCCTATCCGATGGGATGATGACTTATTGATCTGAATCGTGCAGATCATCATGGAGTTGAAGCAACTCAATGTTGGCCGGATAAAGAGCCAAACCTTGGTGGATGACCTCACTCAATTTTTCCCAATTGCCTTCTTCTCTCAAGAATGCTGCATACTCCAGTAAAAAGGACTCATTATCGGCAAAATGCGGATAAGCCGCCATGTATTCTTTGTTTGCCGAATCGTATTCCTCCAAGGCATTATGACTGGCTGCCAGCAACCAATTGTATTGCGGATCGTTGTCTTCCTGCTCTGCCCGGTCTGCAATATAAGCTACCAATTCCTCAAATCTCCCTTGTTTCAGCAACAGATTCCCCAAGGCCAAATGGATACTGGAAAGGTCCGGTTCAAGTGCTGCCGCTTCGCGCAAATTACGTTCCGCATCCTGCTCCCGGTTCAGCTTCAATTGCAAGCTGGCTGCTGTCGTGTAAAATTCATGTTGATAAGGATTCCGCAGGATGGCCTGTTCCAAAACAGCAAGCGCTTCTTCCAACTCCAATTCCGCCTCAAGCGCATTCGCCAAGTACAGGTAAGCGCTCAGGTAAGCATTGTCTACTTCGAGCAATTTATTAAAAATGGTGATGGCGCGCGCATATTCCTTGAGTTGGAAATAGGTGAAGCCGAGTTGGAAATAACTGTCCGGGAAATGTTCATCAGCCGGGATTTTTTCCAGATACTCCAAAGCTTTCTCGAATTCGCCGATGGCATTGTGGCAGTCGCCCAGGAAAAAATTCAGTTGCGTTTCGGATGCGATTTCTCCGTTTCCGTATGAAAGTTCCTCATAGATTGGGATCGCCTTCTTGTACTCCCCGATCGAATGGTAAAGTTGCGCCAAGGCATAATCCAATATGGGTTCATCCGGCAACAGCGCCATTGCTTCAAAAATTTTCTTTTCGCTGACTTCGTAGAGTCCCTGCACTTGATAAGCATCAGCCATCGTCAACAAAGCTTGCGGGTATACGTCGCTTTCTTTATCGATTGTTAGGAGGATATCCAAAGCTTGATCGTAATCGTCTTCGTCGATGGCGATTTCTGCCAAGGCGATATTCCACTCCTGTATCTGCGGGGCCAGGTAGTTCAATGCTCCATATGCCTCTTTTGCTTCACTCAAGAAGCCCAAGGCATGCATCGTTTCCGCCAATTCCGCCAAATCAGCGCTGTTGTTCTCCAGGACGGATTGCTCAACTGATTGTTTGAACAGTTGGACAGCCGCATCCAAATCATTCTTTTGAATGGCTTCTATCATTGCATGTGCGTCATTATTCATTCGTCTACTGCTCCTTCAAATGCACTCTTTTTGCTGGTGCTCTTCCTTTACATTTTATCATAAAGTTCAGCATCTGTATCTATTTGTTCCTCAGGCTTTTCTCCCTCAAGGCCACAGCAAACGTACCTGAAAGACTCGCTCATCAATGTCCAAAAAAATAAAGTTGAAGCCCCGTAAGGCCTCAACTTCATTTTTACTGATTATTTAACTGCATCTTTCAATGCTTTACCTGGTTTGAATGCAGGGATTTTGCTTGCTTCGATTTGGATTTCTTCCCCAGTTTGAGGATTGCGTCCTTTACGAGCTGCACGATCACGAACTTCAAAATTACCAAAACCGATGACTTGAACTTTTTCACCGTCTTTTAATGCTTCTTGAATCACTTCAAATAATGCATCAACGCTTGCTGTAACATCCTTTTTAGTCAAGTTTGTTTTTCCAGCAACTCTTTCGATTAATTCAGCTTTGTTTGCCATGTTGTCCTTTCACCTCCTTTAAAGAAGAAGAATACATGCTTTCTTTGATAACACAACAAAACATGGAATAACTATTTTTGAGTGGTCCAAAAACAGTTCTGAAATACCGCAGTCCAATTGAAAAGATATTTCTAATAAAGAATATCACACAAACCGTGCTACTGCAACGATTATAGTGGATTTAATGCCTTCGGGAAGGTAATTTATTTTTTTTGTCGGGCAATCAAATGGAATGGTGTCCCTTCGAAATCAAACGAATCCCGAATTCTGTTTTCAAGGAAACGCTCATAAGAGAAATGCAGTAATTCCGGGTCGTTGACAAAAACAACAAATGTCGGCGGTTTTACGGCCACTTGCGTCATATAGTAAATCTTCAAACGACGGCCTTTGTCGGATGGCGTCGGATTGTGCGCGACAGCGTCCATCAGGACATCATTCAACAAGGATGAAGAAATACGGCGGTTTTGATTTTCGCTGATTTCCTTGATTTTAGCAGGAATATTGGACAATCGCTGTTTCGTTACAGCGGAAACATACATAATCGGTGCATAGGAAAGATACTGGAACTCTTTGCGGATTTTTTCCTCGAATTCCTTCATTGTATGATTGTCTTTTTCCAATGTATCCCATTTGTTCACGAGGATGATGATTCCTTTGCCTGCTTCATGCGCATATCCGGCAACTTTTTTGTCCTGCTCCTGGATGCCCTCTTCTGCATTCAGTACGACCATAACGATATCCGAACGCTCAATGGCACGGATGGCACGCATGACGCTATATTTTTCCGTGGACTCGTAGACTTTACCTTTTTTGCGGATTCCGGCTGTATCGATCATTCGGAATTTTGCACCTTCATCATCAACGAACATCGTATCGATAGCGTCACGTGTTGTGCCTGCAATATTCGATACGATTACGCGCTCTTCTCCCAAAATGGCGTTCACCAAGGAAGATTTGCCTACATTCGGACGGCCTATAAAGCTGAAGTTGATGATGCCTTCTTCTTCCGCATTCTCTTCTTCTGATGGGAAATTCGCTACAACCGCATCCAGCAGATCTCCAAGACCTAAGCCGTGGCTACCTGATACAGGATAGGGTTCGCCTAATCCCAGACTGTAAAAATCGAATATTTCGGCGCGCATTTCCGGATTATCCACTTTGTTTACCGCCAATATGACAGGTTTATCTGATTGATACAGGATTCTTGCGACGTTTTCATCTGCATCCGTCACGCCTTCTCTGACGCATGTCAAAAAGATGATGACGTCGGCCTCTTCGATCGCCACCTGCGCCTGCAATTTGATTTGGCTCATAAAAGGCTCATCCGTGATATCGATCCCGCCTGTATCGATGATATTGAATGTTTTGCCCAACCATTCTCCTTTTGCATAAATTCTGTCGCGTGTGACACCTGATACATCATCGACTATGGAAATTCTCTCTCCTGCCAGTCTATTGAATATTGTTGATTTCCCTACGTTTGGTCTGCCTACTATGGCCACTACTGGATTTGGCATCTAACCTCCGCCTTTCTTTTCCTCTACAACACAAAACTTTTTGGGTATTTGCTCACTGTGTATGGTTTTCTCAATGTTTTCGTCCATGTCAGTTATAACACACATCCGTCAATAATAACAACAAAAAAAGGGCATGGATGGAATTCCATGCCCTCACATGTTCATTTTCCTTGCTGATTAGGCTTCAGAATCGTCTTTCAAACCTGAAAGCTTGTCGCCTAATAAATCTGCTAATGTGAAGTTTCCGTCTGAATCGTCAGCAACATATTCTTCAGTTTTTTTCTCTTTTTTCTCTCTTTTCTCTTCAGCTGCAGGTGCTTCATTCACAGCTTTTTCTTCCAAAGCCTTGATGCTTAAAGATAGGCGTTGCTCATCTTCTTTTGCATCCAACACTTTGACTTGAATTTCTTGGCCTTCTTGCAGTACTTCATGCGGAGTCGCAATGTGTTGATGGGAAATTTGGGAAATGTGCACCAAACCTTCAACGCCAGGGAAAACTTCCACGAATGCACCAAAGCTTGTCAAACGTTTGACAACACCAGTCAATACAGCTCCGATAGGTGCTTTTTCAGCGATCGCATTCCAAGGACCAGCCAATGTGTCTTTGATGCTTAACGATACACGGCCATTTTCTTTGTCGATGGATAAAATTTTGACTTTGACGGCTTGGCCGATCGCCAAAACGTCACCAGGATTCTTCACGTGCTCATGGGCAATTTGAGAGATGTGGACCAAACCATCCACGCCGCCTAAATCGACGAACGCACCGAAGTTGGTCAGACGAGCGACAGTTCCTTCGACAATGTCTCCGGCTACCAATTCGTCCATCAATTTGCCTTTATTGGCTTCTTTTTCTGTTTCCACAACCGCTTTATGCGATAAAATCAGGCGGTTTTCGCTAGGTTCAAGTTCAACAATCTTGAAGGTCATTACTTTGCCTTTATAAGAACTGAAGTCTTCAACAAAATGGTCTTCTACCATTGAAGCCGGAACAAAACCTCTCACGCCGACATCAACGACCAATCCGCCTTTAACGACGTCTTTGACTGGCGCTTCGATGATTTCGTTGTTTTCGAATTTATCTTGGATATCTTTCCAAACGATTTTAGCATCAACGCGACGCTTCGAAAGTAAAAAGCTTCCATTTTCTTTATCTTTGATTTGTTTTATGACAACCAGATCCACAACGTCACCTACGTTTAGGATTTCTGTAACTTCGTCGAATGGTTTTGCAGATAATTCGTTGTAAGGAATAACCCCTTCAACCCCGCCCCCAATGATTCCTACGATGGCTTGTCTATCTTGGATGCTTAAAACTTCCCCCTTGACAGTATCGCCCACCTCAATGGATAATGCTTCATCCAACACATCTTGCATAGTCTGCTCAACATTATTGGACTCTTCTTCATTTAATTCTGGGTTTTCAATGTAATCTGACATGTAACTATTCCTCCTAAAAGTCTGCGGCAACCGATTGGCTAGTTCCCTTAACTCCCTCACCTTGCGGTTAAGAAATTAATCCTTGACTCTATATTTTTGAAAGCGTAATACTGCATACAATCATTCTAACATTTTTGCTTAAAATCGTCTAGTATTGTTAATCCAATGTTTGTAAGGGTTTTAGGTTCGCTTCGATAATGCCGAGAATCCTCTTCACCACTTCGTCGATTTCCAGGTGTGTTGAGTCCAAAACGATGGCATCATCCGCTTTTTTCAACGGTGAAATCGTCCGCGTGCTGTCCAAATGGTCGCGGCGCTTCATGTCCTCCGTCAGCTCTTCCAAAGAAGTGATCATACCCTTCGCTGTGTTCTCTTTGTAGCGGCGCAGCGCTCTTTCTTCGGCTGTCGCTGTCATGAATATCTTAACCTCAGCATCAGGCAATACGACAGTACCGATGTCCCTGCCGTCCATAACGACGCCGCCGGACCACGCGATACTTTTCTGGCGGGCAACCATCTCTTCACGCACTTTCGCGTACGATGAAATCAAGGAGACGTTTTGGGTCACCTGCTCCGATCTGATCGCTTCGGTCACGTCCTCCTCATTCAGGTAAACACGCTGCATTTCGTTTTCGGCAGTCGAAAAGGTTATCCTGATTCCTTGCAGCAACTTATGCAATGCCTCTTCATCATGGAGATCGCCTCCGGTGGATAAAGCCGCATAAGTCAATGCGCGGTACATCGCACCTGTGTCCAGATAAATGTAGCCCAACTTTTCCGCAACTTTCTTTGCGATGGTGCTTTTTCCGGCCGATGCTGGACCATCAATGGCAATATTCATTTTTTTCACAATAAACCTCCAACTTTGTTCTGTACGATTTCATCGAAAAAGCCGCCTTGTCAGACGGCTTTCGTTATTTAACTTTCAATGCCATACCGATTTGTGCTTCTGTGCTGCTCAACCCGTTGGCCTGCATCAATTCATCCAATGTCATCCCATGGTTCACAGCGATCCGGTAAAGGTTGTCGCCCGCTTGGATGGTGTATGAATTGTTGTATACCCCGGTAGTCGTTTCCGGTTCTTTAACTGTTTCAACCGGTGTTTCGACCACTGCAGGCGCGGCGCTCGAACTTGGTGTTTCCGCAACCGAAGATTCGGGCTCCACTGTGCTCTCCACAACTTCGCTCGAAACTTCTTCTGAATTTTCTTCTGAAGAAGCTTCTTCACTGCTTTCAACGCTGGAGCTGGCCACTCGCTTGTTGATCATCACTTGTTCAGCACTCTTGGGTGCTGGAGTATTTTGATTCTGTTTGTTAAAATAGATGGTTGCAAAAGGAATAATCAGAATAGCCAAAAAGAGAAACAGCAATACTTTTAATAGAGGTGCTACTTCTTTATTTTTTGTATTTCTGGCCGAACGTGAATACTGCCGGCTCTTCAGATTTTCATCTTCGCCGAATTTACGTGACCATGGCTCTCCATTATTGCGATTGCGATTCTTTTTATCCATTCGGGTTCCTCCTATAAGTGATTCATGCTAATTGTAGCACATTTTCGCAAATTTTGGGTTAAATTTTATAAAAGAAAAAGGTCTGAAAGGATTTTTCGCCAATGCGGCGCTTCTATTGTTGGAACCGTATTCCTCGACCTGAAGTCCCCTGCTAGCGGCGGATCATCGTCCCCGCAGCTATCACAGCAATGTTCCGGTTTCCCGAGACTGTTTTTCCCGAAATAAGCGGAGATATAGTCACGTTTGCATGTGTCGGTTTCGGCAAATCCCTTCATGCTCTTCAGCAAATTTTTCTTCAGATCGTGGCGGCCCGCGATAAAATGCTTCGCTTCCGCTTTTGTGAAATTTTGACGCAGGATATGCAACAACAAGGTGTGCTCGGTCGGACTCCCATGATCTGGGTTGATCGCCTTATTTTTGAGGACACTTTCAATCGCATAATCGTTCGGAAAATCGCTTTGCAGCATCTTCACTTTAAAATTGAAGTCCGTTTCCGAATAAAACAGTACCGCCGTGCTCTGTTGCCCGTCCCGCCCGGCTCTCCCGATTTCCTGCACATATTCCTCAAGCGAATTAGGCATATGGTAATGGATCACGTAGCGGATGTTCGGCTTATTGATCCCCATTCCGAATGCGCTGGTGGCGCAGATGACGTCCAATTCATCCTGAAGGAATTGATGCTGGATGGTGATCCGATCTTCATTTGTCCGGTCGGCATGATAGGCTTCCGCGCGCAAATTTGTTTTTTTGCGGATCATGAATGCTACAGCGTCAGCTTGTGCCTTACTGGAGAAGTAAATGATGCCCGGAGATGGATATTTCCCCAAAAGGCCCAGGAGGTACTCATTTTTCCCTTCTGGAGGCACTGCAGTGACTTTGTAGTATATATTGGCACGGTCGACCGGTCCCTCGAATACGTTCAAGTCATTCCCGTCGATATGCAGGGACCCGATGATATCGTCCATCACGGCCGGCGTCGCTGTCGCGGTGAGCGCCAATGTCAGAGGATTGCCCAATGCTCGCCTTGCTGCGCCCAAAAATAAATAATCGGAACGGAAATCCAAACCCCACTGGGAAATGCAATGCGCCTCATCAACCACAAACAAAGCGAGCGGGATCTGTTTGAGTTTGTTCAATACAACTTGGTTCTGCAGCATCTCGGGGGAAAGGAACAAAAACTTGATCTGATCCAGGTTGCTCAATAATCTTTGCCTTTCTTCGAACTGCAGCATGCTGTTCAATGACGCCGTCCTTTTTTCACCCATGAATTTCAGTTGGGCGACTTGATCTTCCATCAAAGACAACAGCGGCGAAACGATAACGACAATCCCCTCCAAAAGGTAGCCGCTCAACTGGTATATCAAGGATTTCCCTGTTCCCGTCGGCAGAGTCGCCAATGTGTGCTTGCCTGCCAAAACGGATTGGACGGGCTCCAATTGCCCTTCCTTGAATGCCGTGTAGCCGAAATATTTCTGAAGTTCCGATTTCAATTGTGCTTCATCCATGTTTAGCAGCAACCTCACTTCTTATTTGTATCAAGCGGGACTCGAAAAAGTTGATTCCGGGAAATACTTTTTGGATTTCCCGGTAATCGACACGAACTTTGTGTTCCACGAGTTGTTGCAGATACTGCATTTTTTCCTTATCCAAAAATTCTTGCGTCGGAAATCCCGGATAGATCAGGGCGATTTCGGCGAAATGATCTTGGATCGTGCTCTGTTTCAATCCCCGCATCGAAATGATTTCCTCCATGCCATGTCCGTTCATGAAATAACGCATAGTCGTTTCAGCACTGGCCGAAGCCAAGCCGTTTTCCTTTATCGTCATCTGCCTGACCGAAGAAAGGACGGGGAATTTTTCCGGTTCTTTTTCCAATGCAGCATACAATCTCAGCCAATTTTGGTGCAGCAGTATTTTCACTTCGGCTTCCTCCAACGAGAACAGTCCGGCCATTTGACCGGTTGTTTTCCTCAAATGGCCAGCGCCTTCAAACTGAAGCGCAAAGAGCCCCGCATCCCTCTCAGGCAGCCGTGACAAGTAGATACCCCATTCCTCTCCATAAGCGCGCGCAAAAGTGGCGTTATCTCCGGAATGCTGCGTCAACAAGCGCTTCATCCAAAGTTGTTCCTTCGCTTCCCTCTCAATCGGATAATACTGTTTATTTTTATGCAGCATTTCGGAAAGGATTTGGATCAGAAACAGAATCCGGCGACGTAAAACGCCTTGAATGAGCGCAAATTCCATCTGGTTCCCGAGAGAAAAGTGCGCGTGACCGCTTAAAAAATCAGCTTTTTTCGCGCTTCCTGCTTCGGTGAGAAGAAAGCCCTCGCCATCGTTGCCGCTGATCAAACCATCCGAAAGTAAACGCTCGAGGCCTTTTTTCAACACTGGCGGTTTCATGCCCGGCATGACGGTGAAATAGGCTTCCAGATCATATTGGCGGCACTGGAGCATGGTGGACACTGTCCGTTTGCCGATCAGGTTATAGAAAAGAGTCGCTTCCTTGATGGGGCGCTCGGTTGAAATGCAATCCAAAAAAAGATACTCTATGTATGTCAAATCTTTCATATCATCACCACCAAATTTTTGTAAAGAAGGTTACTGTATGTATTATACCAAAGTAAATCAGGATAACTGCATCGCTTGTGGACTTTGCCAAATAATTTCACCGGATCTCTTCGACTACACTTCCGAAGGGATAGCTTTCACCAAAATGGATTCGAATGAGGGAAACGCACCGATACCCCCCGAACGATTCGAAGCGTTTTTGGATGCCTACCGCAAATGCCCAACAGGTGCCATCTTGCGCTCAGAATCACCGTTCCCTCCAACGGAACGGAAATCCTGAACTTCTGAACGCTCCTTGCTTCAGTTCAATCCAAAAGAGGCTGCACCCGGAATCATCACTGATTCGGGTGCAGCCTCTTGAATTTGAAATATTCAGATCATAAATCGCAAATTATTACTGAGCAAACGGAACTTTGTTATGCGCCAGCCATGGTTTCAACTTTGGCATCACCAATAGGATGACTGCACTGACGACAAGTCCTTTGATGATATTGAAAGGCACTATGCCAGCCAATACCAGCTCTTTGACAGAACCCATTTCAAAATTCAACAGGTACATATATAACGGGGTGATGATGAACCAGTTGGCTACCGATAAGACAACCGTCAGAACCAAAGTACCCGTCAACAGCGCCAAAATGACGGCTGTTTTTGTTTTAGCTTTGTTCAATAGGTAGTAGACAGGTAAAGTGTAAGAGAGCGTCGCCAACAGACTTGCGAAGTCTCCGATTGGATAGCCCATATCCCCGCCTGTTTGAAGGTAGTGCAAAACGGATCGGATGACAGCGGAGATGATTCCGCCGGCTGGACCGTAAAGGAAAAATGAAAGCAGGATCGGTAAATCGCTGAAGTCGATCTTCAGATACGAAAATGCTGGAATTACCGGGAATGCGATGAACATCAGCACAAATGCCAATGCCCCAAATAGTGAAATACCGACCAATCTTTTTGTTTTGTTTTGTTGCATGTTAATGAATCCTCCCTGTTGACTGTCTCAGAGATGGGTTTCTCCAAATCCAAAAAGACCCTATTCTTATCATCCGCTAATGGACACATAAAAATAGAGCCTTTGAAATTGCAATCCAAAGAAACCCCATCTTCTTCCATCCAGACTGTACTGTCGGTACTGGAATTACACCAGTTCAGCCCGCAATGAACCATTGCGAGGTCGTGGACTTTTACCACCGGTCGGGAATTTCACCCTGCCCTGAAGACGAATCTTATTATATTTTGTTATACACAAACTATAAGCGATACACAAACGATTGTCAAGAATAATATCACAGTTTCGAGATAAATATTTTCAGACTATCTCTCGATCGCTTTCCTCAACTTGCGTGAAATGGAAAACGGGCCAAGAAAGTCGTCCCAACACCCGGTTCGCTATGGACTTCTATTTCCCCGTCATGCGCTTCCACGATTGTCTTTACGATCGAAAGCCCGATGCCGGTTCCTTTTTGTTTCGAGTAGGTCCGCGATTTGTCATTTTTGTAAAAACGCTCGAAAATGAAAGGCAAACTTTCCGCTTGGATACCGATGCCGTTATCGCTGATTTCAAAGACAACTTTATCCAACATGTCCTCCAAACGGACAGTGATATGGATGAATTTTTGCCTGCGCGTGCCGATTTCGGCTGAATAGCGTACCGCATTGTCGATCAGATTGTAAAATACCTGATTCATTTTCTCTTCATCAAATGGATAGGTTTTGATGCCATCATCCAATTCATAAGAGAATTGGATGGCAGCTTCTTTGAAACTGTTCTCGAACCTGCCCGCCAAGTGGTTGAAGAAAGTTGCGAGATCGACAGTTTGCCGGTTCAGTTCAATATACCCCGCTTGCATGCGCGACAGATCCAAAAGGTTGTTGACCATTTTGTTCATTTCGGTCGTTTCGTCCAAAATGATTTGGGCCATTTCAATTTTCTCGGCATTGCTTTCGGCGATGTTGTCGATAATGGCTTCGCTGTAACCTTTGATCATCTGCAACGGCGTCCGCAAGTCATGGGATACATTCGTGATGAAATCACCGCGGATAATATCCAACTGCCTTTCGTTCGTCACATCCTGCAACACAATCAGGACGCCAGCTGTTTTTTGCAGATCGGTTTGGATGACCGGAGTCACTTTTACGTTATAATGCCGCTGGGACCAACTGAGATCCGCTTCCGATCCGGCTGTTGTCGTGAAAGCGTGCTGGACCATTTCCTTGAACTGATGCGGTATCGCTTTAGCTTCCGCATCCGGATCCACCCTTCGCCAAAAATCCAAAAACTCTTGTCCAGGCCCGTTCACTAATTTCAGATGGAAATTTTGGTCAAAGTAAAGGATGCCGGCCGGCAAAGAATCAAATAGATGATTCAACAGTTCCCGCTCCTCCCGGTTCATCAGCGTCGTGGCTTGGAGGGTCTTTCCTAGCTTGTTCATGGCGGTGCCCAATCCGGATATCTCATCATAGGATTCGAACGTGATCCGCTTGGAAAAATCATTCCGCGAGTATTTGAAGGCGATGTCCGTCATGACTTCCAATGGTTCGGCAACATTCCTGATAAGGTACTGGTAGTAAACGATTGTCCCCATGAGATAGACAGTCAGCAGCAACAATGTGATGCTTTTTGCGTTCAGTTCATAAGCCTGGAATTCATCCAGTTCATAATTGATGACGAGCATTCCGGCTTGCCCTTGCAATTCAAAAGTATGCACAAAAACCATCAAAAGCAAGGGATTATTTCCCTCGTCCTCTATGGTGATCCTGCTGAAATCATCCACGTTACTGTCGATCGCATCCAGAATTTCATCATTCGCCAGGATGTTCTCGAGAATCGGCTCGGACTGACCTTGCAGATCCGGGTTTTGTACGACAAAACGGCTCTGATCCCCTATTTTGATGAAATAGGACAATTCCGGATCCAACGATTGCGCAGTCTCAGCTTGGGTGAGATAAACCTCAGGATTGGTCATAACCGTATCTTTGTACGCTGTTATTTTCTCCTGCAGCAGTTTAGTATAGGTATCTTCGATGGAGTTCACACTAATGATTGCGTGGCCGATATACATCAAAGTCATGATGGTTACAGTCAAAAAAGTCACTAGTAGCCATGATTTGAGGAATATGCTCGTCCTTTTCATTGTTTATCGTCTGCTGCTCGGTCATCATTCGGAGAAAATTTATAACCCATCCCCCAAACGGTCACTATCATTTTTGAAACAGCTTTCGATTGCTTCAACAGCTTTTCACGCAAGCGCTTGACATGCGTGTCGACCGTACGGAGATCACCGAAGAACTCATATTTCCAGACTTCCTTCAAAAGGACCTCCCTGGTGAAAATTTTCTCGGGGGACTTTGAAAGATAAAGAAGCAATTCAAATTCTTTGGGCGTCAAATTGATGGCAACCTCGTCAACCAGTACTTTTCTGGCATCCGGAAAAATCTTCAGCAGTGGATATTCGATTGTGCTCGATTCCGATTCTGAAGGCTTCGTCCGCTTCAAAATGGCAGCGACCCGCAACATGACTTCCCTTGGACTGAATGGCTTTACGATGTAGTCGTCCGCCCCTGATAGGAATCCCTCCACGCGATTGTTCTCTTCACCGCGGGCAGTAATCATCATGATCGGTATTTCTTTTTCCTTGCGGATAATTTTGGCCACTTCAATGCCGGTCATTCCAGGAAGCATGATATCCAACAATACCAAATCGTAATGGTTGTTCAAAATCATTTCTACCGCTGTGGTTCCATCCTCTGCCTCGGCTGTTTCATAGCCATCCTTTTCCAGATAGAGTTTCAGCAATCTCCGGATACGTTCCTCGTCATCCACAATCAATATTTTCCCGCTGGAATTTGTCATCCTGATCATCCTTTCCGATTCGATAAAATTACTGCCTTTTTGATGCCTTTTCGTTCGCAAGAGCCAGGTTCTTCAGCTTCTCGATTTCAAACGCCTTCAGCTCTCGGTGTTGCCCCGGTTTCAGATCGCCGAGCGTAAGGAATCCAAACGATTCCCTTTTCAGTTTTTCGACAGGGCAACCAATTTTTTCGAACATTATTTTGACTTGATGGTTCCAGCCTTCATGGATGGTCAATTCAACGATTGCTGTATTTTTTTGGGAATTGGCAGAAATCAACTTAGCCCGCGCTTTCGATGTTTTTTTGCCGTCGATTACGATTCCGTTCTCCAATTTATTCAGGTCGGAGCGCGTAGGGATGCAACCTACCTTGGCGACATAGGTTTTGTCGATGTGATATTTCGGATGGGTCAATAAGTTTGCAAACTCACCATCATTGGTCAAAAGAAGCAAGCCGGTCGTATCATAGTCCAATCTGCCGATTGGATAGATCCGCTCTTTCACATTGAAGAAATCAGTGACGACAGTCCGATCTTTATCATCTTTAACGGATGAGAGGGTATTCTTTGGTTTGTAGAACAAGTAGTAAACCGGCTGTTCACGATAGATGGGTAAGCCATTCACTTCCACTCTGTCGCTTTTTGATACTTTGACCCCTAATTCAGTTACCTTGTTTCCGTTTACGCTGACTGCACCGGAAGTGATCAGTTCTTCGGCTTTCCGCCTTGACGCTATTCCTGCATGTGCAATGACTTTCTGTAATCTTTCCATTTATTCACCTATTATTCTTATTTGTTTTTGTCTGTCATTCTTGTTCCGATATGATAGAATCTTTCTTAAAAAAAGCAAGATGGTTATCTGCATCTTCATCCGCAGGAAAATCAAAAAGATCGAAGGATTCATTATCCTGCATCTGGAATAATTCGTCCACATTCGGCAGATCATCAATTGTGGTCAATCCGAAATAATTCATGAAATAATCAGTTGTGCCGTATATGATCGGTCTTCCTGGTGTTTCGGAACGTCCGATTTCCTTTATCAGCCCTCTCAGCAACAGCCTTTGGACCAAGCCTGCCGACTGCACACCGCGGATCTGATCGATTTCCATCCGCGTCAAGGGTTGCTTGTAAGCGATGATCGCCAGCGTCTCCAGGGCAGCTTGTGACAAATGGGTCGCGAAAGGCGAAACAGCGTACATTTTGATGAGTTCCGCGTACTCCCGTTTCGTTGCGAGTTGGTATCTTTTGCGGGTTTCGATAAGCGTCAAACCAGAGTGGATGTTGTCGTTATGGCTCGCCCGCATTTCGGTCAACAAATTTTGCGCTTCCAATGGAGTGGTCTCCAATAGAGAGGTGATCTCGTCCATGCTCAAGCCATCATCCCCTGCCACAAACAGCAGACTCTCCAGTGCCCCTTTTTTATTCATTTGCTAAAACTCCCATATTGCGTAATATATAAATGTCTCCGTATATGTTCTCTTGCGAAAAATTGATTTTTCTTTCTTTGACCAATTCCAGCATCGCCAAAAATGTATTCACGATCTGCGACTTGGTCTGCACTTCAAAGAAAGCCGTAAAGGGAAGCCTCTGGTCAGAATCATGCGGCAGGTTCTCCAGCTTCTCCATGATCCAACTCATCGTCTGATCCACGGTATATTGGTCCTGTTCCATTCTGGCCTGAAGCGGCTTTTTCTTCTGCAGTTTCTGATACATTTTCTGGAGCGCGGCAATCAGATCCGCCGCAGAAACTTCGCCTGGAGCAAGCGGTACTGCTTGTTGGAGGTCCTCCAGATCCGTTGCCGGCTTTGTGAAATATAAGCCGCGTTCTTGTTCCATGGTTTTCAGTGCTTTGGCGGCTTCCTGGAATTGCTTGTATTCAACCAATTGTTGAATCAAGCTTTCCCTTGGATCCTCGCCCTCTTCATAAAACTCCTCTTCGAAGGCCACTTCTTTTTTCGGAAGCAGCATCCGGCTCTTTATCTCCAACAGCGTCGCAGCCATCAGCAGATAATCGCCGGCGATATCCAATTTCATCTCTTGCATCGTGTCCAAATAACGCAGATATTGAAAAGTCACTTCTGCAATCGGAATATCGAAAATATCGACTTTCAGCTCTTTGATCAAGTGCAGGAGAAGATCCAATGGTCCCTCAAAATCCGGCAATATGAGGGTGAGTTCATTTTGTTCGCTCACAATGATCCACTCGTTTCCTCATCGTTTCGGTTCTGCTGCTTCTGGTTCCATTTGGCGATGAACGGCGCGGTTTCCAGTGTCCCGTTGATCGCGCTTGTTGGATAGTTTTGCTGCAAGCCATCCAACAACCGATGCACGATGCCTTCCTTCCGAAAAGAAGGCGAGACAGCGATATGACGAACCAACACCATTGCTTCATGTATTTGCACACCTATCAAAGCAACGATATTATCTGTCTCTTCATCTTTCCACAAGAATAGTTTTCTGTCGACATTTTCAATGTAGCTTTCCATTTCCGGCTTCAGCCTTGCTACATTTTTTAGATCTGTCACATAAGAAAGCAGTCCCATAGCTATTTTTTCACATGATTGATTATAAGAAATGAACACTTCGATCTCCTTCTCACTTTTTATTTACCCCTACAGCCGTTCTGCGATGCATCATTCTGAACGGCTGCGACTCTTCTCAGCAATGTTGTGCGAGAGAGTTGTTTTCATGACCCGTCCTAAAGTGCAGCCAAGACATTCTTCAGCAAGGCTTTGAATGTTTCTTTGACTCGGGTTGTCGTTTCGACGACTTCTTCATGATTTAGGGTCGCTTGCATGCCTGAAGCTAAATTAGTTATACAGGAAACACCGAAAATGCGCAAACCTGCATGACGCGCTACTATGGCTTCCGGCACTGTGGACATGCCGACAGCGTCAGCGCCCAGCACCCGGCACATACGGATTTCTGCTGGCGTTTCATAAGTCGGACCTGTCAGGCCAAGATAAACGCCTTCCTTCAGATCCAATCCCATCTCAGCAGCGACTTGTTTTATTTTCACTTGATATTCGGCATCGTAGGCTTGGCTCATATCCGTGAAACGAGGCCCCTGCTCGGGATCATTCGGGCCGATCAAGGGGTTTTGTCCAGTCAGATTGATGTGGTCCGTGATCAGCATCAAATCCCCAGGCGTGAAGGCATAACTGATGCCTCCAGCCGCATTTGTGAGCGCCAAGGAATGGATGCCCAGATGCTTCATTACCCTGATCGGAAAAGTGACCGCTTCAAGCCCGTAGCCTTCATAGAAATGAAAACGCCCTTGCATGGCGATGACTTTCTTCCCGCTTAGGTTCCCGTATACAAGTTGGCCTTTGTGGCCTTCAACCGTCGATACAGGAAAATAAGGGATTTCCTCATAAGGGATTGCAATAGCGTCCGTTATCTCATCAGCCAATTCGCCCAAGCCTGAACCCAAAATCAACCCGAATTCAGGTTCCAATAAACCTTTTTCTTCCAAAAATTCGGCGGCTATCCGCACATTGTTTTGATCATTTGTCATATTCCCACACCTCACTAGTCCAATTCATCCAAAAAGCTGCGGCCGTTTTGAGTGGCGGCCACCCGAAAATTATCGGATACGGTCGCGCCGATATCCGCAAACTTGCCTTGATCCATCTTGCCCCGGCCTGCCATTTTTTTCGAATAAGCCAATAATGGGACATATTCGCGCGTATGATCTGTTCCCGGGAACGTTGGATCATTCCCGTGATCTGCGGTGATCAAGAGCAAATCATCATCCGCTAAAGCAGCCAAGATTTCCGGAATGCGCGCATCGAAGTCTTCGATTGCCTCAGCATAGCCTTTCACATCCCGGCGGTGTCCGAACAGAGCATCGAAATCGACCAAGTTCAAGAAGCTTAAGCCCCGGAAATCTTTTTCCATGACCGTAAGCAGCTGGTCGACGCCGTCCATGTTGCTTTTCGTGCGCACATATTCCGTGATGCCTTGGCCGTTGTAGATATCATTGATTTTGCCGATTGCGATGACATCGTAGCCGGCTTCCTTCAGATGATCCAACGTCGTTTGCCCGAACGGGTCCAAGGCGTAATCGTGCCGATTGCTTGTGCGGGTAAAATGGCCTGGAGTCCCGATGTACGGTCTGGCGATGATCCGCCCAATCATATAGGGGTCTTTCAAAGTGATTTCTCTGACATATTCACAGATTGCGTACAACTCTTCAAGCGGAATGATGTCTTCGTGTGCGGCAATCTGTAGCACCGGATCCGCCGAGGTGTAGACGATCAGATCACCGGTCTTCATTTGGTGTTCCCCGAACTCATCCAGTATTTCGGTCCCGCTTGCCGGCTTGTTCCCGACAATTTTCCGGCCTGTATGATTTTCGATTTTCTCGATCAATTCCTGCGGGAACCCTTCAGGGAAAACGCGGAATGGAGACTGGATGTTCAGCCCCATGATTTCCCAATGGCCTGTCATCGTATCTTTACCGACGGATTGCTCCTCGAGTTTTGTGTAGTAGCCGATGGATGCGCTGTCCGGCTTGACGCCGTTCAGATCGCGGATGTTGCCCAAACCCAACTTTTCCAAATTAGGAATTTTCAGCCCGGCAACTTCAGCGATATGCCCAAGCGTATCCGAGCCGACATCGCCGAACTTGTCTGCATCAGCAGCTTCGCCGATTCCGACTGAATCCATCACAATCAAATGGATGCGATTAAATTTCATGATTCTGTTCCTCCCTTATCCTCAGCGGACTTGATAGGCTATGCTTCAAGCACGAGGATGATACTTTTGATAGATTTCTGCCATTCTTTCTGTCGTGATGTGCGTATAGATCTGGGTTGTGGAAATATCTGCATGCCCCAACAGCTCCTGCACAATCCGCAGATCCGCTCCGTTTTCGAGAATATGCGTCGCAAAGGAATGGCGCAGCATATGCGGCGATACATTTTTTTTGATGCCGGCATCCCGCACGGTTTGCTTCAGGTTTTTCCAGATCCCTTGGCGGGTGAAGCCATTGCCATGGAAATTCAGGAACAGGAAGGCAGTCTCTTTCCTCCCGTGCGCCAAAGCCGGACGACTGTCCGACAAGTATTCCGCAATCCAGAAGGCGGCTTCCTCTCCCAAAGGCACGATTCTTTCTTTATCGCCTTTCCCGATCGTTTGGATAAACCCGATATCCAAATGGATTTCGCTCATCGTGATGTGGATGAGTTCGCTGACGCGAAGACCGGTGGCATACAATAGTTCCAATATGGCGCGATCCCGCAATCCCAGAACAGTTTTGACATCCGGAGCAGCCATCAAGCGTTCAATTTCATCCATCGAGAGCACTTTCGGCAACTTTTGCTGCTTTTTCGGCAGCTGGATGGTCACCATCGGATCGTTGGCGATCAATCCTTCTTGCTTCAAATATTGATGGAATCTCCGGAGACTCGTGATCATCCTGCCGATCGAGGCTGTCGCCAATTTTTCTTCATTCAAAAATTGAAGATACAAAAGCACATCCGGTTTGGTCACATCCCCGAATGCTTGAATCGCATTCTTTTCCAAAAAATGGCTGTATTTTCTGAGGTCCCGCTGATAACTGATGATTGTATTATCGGACAACCCGCGCTCTATCCTCAAATAACGCCCATATGCACTGATTTCTTCTTCCATAATCCTTTAACCCATTTCATCCTTTGAGGCTATTTATTCCTCAGTTTTTGTTGGCAGTCCCGGCAGATGCCATGGAAAGTCAAACGGTGGTCTTTTACCACGAATTGATAGCGGGATTCGACATCTTTTTCGACTTCACCCAGCAGATCCTCGTGTATTTCCTCGATGTTTCCGCATTCGATGCACAAAAGGTGATGATGGAAATGTTCATTGCTTGTCCTTCTTAAATCGTAGCGGGATAAGCCATCCTCAAACACTACTTTGTACGTGATGTTCAGTTCAGTCAAAATCTCCAAAGTGCGGTAGACCGTCGCAAGCCCGATATCAGGGTGTTTAAGCCGCAACAGCAGGAAAATCTCTTCCGCACTCAGATGCTCCTTTTCCTTTTCCAGCAGCACGCTGACAGTCGCTTCCCGTTGTGGAGTGAGCTTGAATCCTGCCTCTTGCAATTGTTTTTTGATGGTGTTTAATGACAATTCCGTCACTGCTGTCGGCTCCTTTGAGGACAGGCTGAAGAACCTAATCCTTTTTGATTAATTTTGTGTGTCCATCTTCTTGGATGATCAGTCTGGCCTTCAACAAATGGCCCAAAGCTCTTTTGAACTGCGCTTTGCTGATGCCGAAGTATTCTTTGATTGCTTCCGGATCACTCTTGTCCCAATAAGGCAAGCTGTTTGTAGGGCTCTGCTCCAACAGCACCAAAATCATGGCTGCATCCTCACTGATTGCTTCATGAGCGCGCGGTTTCAAGGAAAGGTTCAGCATACCGTGTTGACTGATGCCGACGACTCGCCCACTGACCACTTCACCCAAGCGCGGTTCAATCTCCCGCTCGGATGGGTGGATGAACCCGATGTAATCATCGTCCGTCAAGATGAAGGTCCCTATTAATTTCAAACGGAAGACGGTTCCGGTAATGTCTTTGTTTTTCAATTCCTCACCCGGAGTACGGGAAATGGAACGGAATACCGGTTCGTCGGCGATGATGCCCCACAGACGATCTTTGCTGTCCTGCTCCAGGGCGATCAGTAGTCGGTCTCCCTTTTTCGGCCAGAGCGATTTGATGTCGGGCAAGTTATCCAATGAAACAACAATTTCTTTGTCGTCCAGGCCGATGTCAACAAACACGCCCAAGTCTTTCCGGACAGCGACAACTGTTCCCCAACCATATTGGCCCACTTGGCTCGCTGGCTCTTTTAGGGTCATGCGAAGCTGCTTGTTCATCCCTTCGTACACAAATCCTTTGACAGTGTCACCTAATTGCAATGCCGTTTCTGACTCTTCTTTATCCAATCTGTAGGTGATGCCGTCTTTCTGAACGAAGACACTTTTTTCGTTCTCGTCCACGATCACACCTGTGATGATTGTACCCAGTACTTTACTCATATTTCTCCTCCAGACGGTCTTTCCGTCGCTGTATTTCTTCCATTTTATCATATCACAAAATGATTTCCAAAGCGTCGTTGTTGTGAGCTTGTTATATTTGTGATATTTATGATATATATGCATTTTATCCCATCGGCTTGCGGAATCAGAGGGCAGATTATGCTTAAGCAAAGCAAATGGGTCCGAGACTCTCGTCCCAGACCCAAAGATGCTCTCTAATTTAGTTAAGCTTAGATAGTAGTAGTTGCACCACGGTAGATGATGCCGCGACGAGAATCGATCGTGATTAATTCGTTGTCTTGCACTAATGTAGTCACATTTTCTGCTCCTACGATTACCGGAATGCCGCTTGCGATACCGACTACAGCAGCATGACTTGTCAAGCCGCCAGCTTCAACGATTACCGCTGCAGCTTTTGCAAATGCAGGCGTGTAGTCTTTATCAGAATTCTTCAACACTAAGATGCAGTCCTCTGTCACTTTAGCGATTGCTTCTTCAGCTGAAAGAGCCACGACAGCTTTACCGATGACAGATTTGTCGCCGATACCTTGGCCGGAAGTCAATTTCGTTCCGATCAATTGAATCTTCATCAAGTTTGTAGTGCCGCGTTCGCCTACTGGTACGCCGGCAGTGATGATGATCAAGTCGCCTTCTTTAGCAAAGTTTTGCTCTTTAGCTACTTTAGTTGCCAATTCCATCATTTCATCAGTTGAATCCGGTTTTTCAGTAACGAATGGATAAACACCCCATGAAAGAGCCAATCCACGTCTTTGACGTTCCGAGAAAGTAACCGCCACGATATGTGCTTTTGGACGGTATTTGGAAATCATGCGCGCTGTATGTCCAGACTCAGTAGCGGCAACGATTGTTTGAATGTTAAGATTGCGTGCAGTATGTCCAACCGATTGACCGATTGCTTCAGCCATATCCGTGTTGCTGTATGCTTTCAAAGCAAATGCGTCTTGTCCAACGATCGCTTCTTCCGTACGGATAGCGATTGTAGCCATTGTCGTAACAGCTTCAACTGGGTAATCACCAGCAGCAGTTTCTCCGGATAGCATAACTGCATCAGTTCCGTCGAAGATAGCGTTGGCAACGTCTCCTGCTTCAGCACGTGTAGGACGTGGGTTGCGTTGCATAGAATCAAGCATTTGTGTTGCTGTAATGACTGGTTTGCCTAAAGCGTTACATTTTTTGATCAACATTTTTTGTGCGATAGGAACTTCTTCAGTAGGGATTTCTACTCCTAAGTCACCACGGGCAACCATCAAACCTTGAGAAACTGTCAAGATTTCATCGATGTTATCAAGACCTTCTTGGTTTTCGATTTTAGGGATGATTTGGATGTGGGTTGCGTTATGTTTTTCCAAAATTTCAGTGATAGCCAATACATCACTTGCGCGACGCACGAAGCTTGCTGCGATGAAATCAACGTCATTTTCGATACCGAAGATGATATCGTCAGCATCTTTTTGTGTAAGACCAGGGAAGTTTGTTTTGATACCAGGTAGATTGACACCTTTTTTGTTTTTCAGGATGCCTGAGTTTTTGATCAAAGTAACAATTTCATTGTTCTCTTTGTCAAGCTCAATCACTTCAAGGTCAATCAAGCCATCATCCAATAAGATGTGGTTTCCGACAACAACATCGTTGATCAATTCTGGGTAAGTGATAGAGAATTTATCTTTCGTACCCTCAACTTCTGTCATGGAGATTCTTACTGTTTCGCCGGTGATCAACGACACGATGCCGTCCTTCATGTTGTTTGTACGGATTTCAGGCCCTTTTGTATCCAAAAGGATAGCGCACATTTTACCTGTGATTTTTGATGCTTCGCGGATGTTGACGATACGAGCGCCATGTTCTTCAAAGTCTCCGTGCGAGAAGTTCAAGCGGGCAACGTTCATGCCTGCGTTCATCAATTTAACGAGTGTTTCTACAGATTCACTGGCAGGCCCGATCGTACATACAATTTTTGTCTTTTTCATAGAAAATAAGCACCTCATTTTATATTTTGTAAAACGTGATCAACTTTTGGTTAGAAAGAAATTTCTTTGTTGATTTGGTAAAGCGACAATAATGGCAAGTGTTTTTGGTTCTCAAGTGTGTCGATGATATCGTTGAAAACAACTTCATCGCCCTTGACGCCTACACAGAGTCCGCCTTTGCCTTCTTCCAACATTTTAACGGCATTGTAACCGAAGATGCTTCCCAATACGCGGTCCTTCGCTGATGGGGATCCGCCTCGTTGCACGTGGCCCAAAACAGTGACGCGTGTGTGGAATTCTTCGAATTTGGAAAGTTTCTCCGCAAATTCATTTCCTGACATTACGCCTTCAGCCAACATGATGATCGTATGTTTTTTGCCGCGCGCTCTGCCTTCCTGGATTTCAGCAACTACTTCTTCCATTGTAAATTCTTTCTCGGGAATGACGATGGATTCAGCGCCACTGCCGATACCAGTCCATAAAGCGATGTCGCCGGCATTTCTGCCCATTACTTCAACAACGAATGTACGGATATGGCTTGTTGCCGTATCTCTGATTTTGTCCACAGAGTCCAATACTGTATTGATCGCAGTATCAAAACCAAGCGTGTAATCCGTTCCTGGAATATCGTTATCGATTGTTCCTGGAATACCGATTGTCGGGAAGCCTAACTTAGTAAGCGCTGCTCCTCCACGGTAGGATCCATCTCCCCCGATTACTATCAGGCCATCGATGCCGAATTTCTTCAACTGCTCGATCCCTTTAAGCTGTCCTTCGCGTTTTGCGAACTCCGGATAGCGGGCAGAATATAAAATTGTGCCCCCACGGCTGATTGTGTCTCCGACGTCGTCGATCGTCAAACGACGGAAATCTCCTGCTACCATACCTGCATAGCCATAATTGATGCCATATACTTCTAAACCGTCATAAATGCCTTTGCGCACAACGGCGCGAATGGCGGCATTCATTCCTGGTGCATCTCCACCACTTGTTAATACTGCAATACGTTTCATTAGACTTCACCTCATCAATAAAGTTAAAAACTCTCAATTTCCAAAAAAATCCATGCATTAAATATTTTTTGAATTTGTCCTTCACTATCTTATCATCTTTTTATGAAAATGTCTTTTAATTTCACGTTTTTTTGATTGTTAAAAAAGAAACAATGAAAAATAATGGCTTCTTGTCCGGAATATAGCCACATTCGGGCAAATTGTTATTACTACCGCCCGTATTCAACTAATCCGATACAGACAGGCTCAACCAAAACGGCTGAACTAGTCTGGGCAGCTTTGGCTTTTATGAAAACAGTATATGGATATCAACTTGTTGCTTTCATTTGACAGCAACATTCCCGCTCCCAAAAATAGCCTGCAGTGCATCAAGCAGATCGGCCGAAATGTCGACCCAGTTTTCAGCCGTCAACCGCATCGTTTGTTTTGTGGCTTCATTGTAGAGGATGACAGGATGATCCCCTGGTTGTTTGTTCAGGATCCGATACATTTTTCCGAACAATTCAGGCGTGTTGTTTTCTGCCGTCAGCCGGATGAAGACATTCTCCTTTTTTTGACCCATCATTTCCTGGTAGGCTTCGGCATCCCAGATGTGCGTGACCAAAAAATTCGTTTTGTCGGCTTGTTTCGACCGCTCCAGCTTGCCTTCGATGACGAGCAACTGGTTTGCCTTCAGCAGTTTCATGAACCGTATATAGTACTCCGGGAAAATCGTGACGCTGATTTCGCCGGTGCTGTCTGTCATGTTTGCGAATGCCATTGGATCGCCTTTTTTTGTCTGGATTCTGCGGATGTCTTTGATCAATCCCATCGTGCGCATTTTTTTTTCGTATGCCAACTCGGTGACGTACACAACTGCACCTTTGTTGTACAATTTGCCGAACTGGTCGATCGGATGGCCCTTCAAAGAATGGCCCAGTGCCGCTTCCTCCAAATCGAGCAATTCCAACAGGGGCAGTTCTTCCTTTTCGACATATTTCGGTTCCAGTATCGAAAAGAGATCGATGTTGTTTCCGCTGTAATCGATGCTGTTCAGCATACCCGGCAGCGACTCCAACAGCGTCGCGCGCGAATGTCCGAAATTGTCGAACGCCCCACTATAGATGAGCGGCGTGATGTTTTCGTTCTTCAGCCACTTTGGATGGATCCTTCTCAAAAATTGAACGAAATCCTTGTAGTGCCCATGACCTTGGCGTTCTTTGATGATTTCTTGGATAAAATCGCGTCTGAGGCCTTTGATCCCGCCCAAGCCGAATTGGATTGTCTCCTGCTGCAGTGTAAATTTCCAGTTGCTTGTGTTGATGTCCGGATAGGAAATGCTGATGTTGCGCCTTTTCAGTTCGATGAAATACTCCCTCATCTTATCCGAGTGTTGGTTGACGGAATTCAGCAAAGCGGCAAAAAATGCTTCCGGGAAATGCGCCTTCATGTAGGCAAGTTGGTAGGCTATGAAAGAATAGGCGACCGAATGCGAACGGTTGAACCCGTAATTGGCGAATCGCTCGATGTAGTCGTACACTTGCTCGGCAGTCTGCTCGGAATAGCCTTGCTGCAGCGAACCTTCAATAAAGTGCCTTCTTTCTTCATCAATGGCCGATTTTTGTTTTTTGCCTATCGCTCTTCTGAGGATATCCGCCTCCCCCAAACTGAAGCCAGCCATCCGGGAAGCCACTTGCATGACCTGTTCCTGATAGACCATTACCCCGTATGTTACCTCGAGGATCGACTTCAGATCAGGATGGAGATAATCGATTGCGGCCAACCCTTTTTTCCGCGAAATGAAGAGGTCGATTTGTTCCATCGGACCCGGTCGGTAAAGCGCATTGACTGCGGCAATATCTTCGATCGATTCCGGTCCGAGCTTGCGCAACACATTTTTTATGCCGGGGGATTCAAACTGGAACACCCCGTTCGTATCCGCTCTTCGGAATATATCGAGGGTCCGATCATCATCCATGGGTATTTCCAAAATGTTGATGCTCTCTTTGAGCGCAGCGCTGGCCAACTGCACAGCATCGTTCAGTATCGTCAGATTTTTCAGCCCCAGGAAGTCCATTTTGAGCAGGCCGATTTCTTCGATGTTGCCCATCGTGTATTGCGTCAGATACAGCTCGCTGTTTTTCTTCTGCAAAGGCACAATCTCCCTTAACGGATTGTCGCTGATGACGACGCCTGCCGCATGAGTGGAAACATGCCGCGGAACGCCTTCGATTTTTTCGGCAGTCTCATACAGGAGGCGATTCACATCGTTCGTGCTGATCAGATTCTGCAGTTCTTTCGATTTCTGTCTTGCCTCCGCCAGACTGATGCCCAATTGATTCGGGATCGCATTCGACCAGGCTTGAGCCTCCGCCACCGTGAGTCCGAATACCCGTGCAGTATCACGCAAGGACATTTTAGCCGCAAGCGTCCCAAATGTGGCTATCTGGGCGACGTGGTCCGAACCATATTTGTCCCTGACATAATGCAGAATGTCGTCCCTTCGGTTATCCGGGAAATCCAAATCGATATCCGGCAGGTTGTAGCGTTCTTTGTTCAAAAACCGCTCAAACAACAGGTTGTATTCGATGGGATCGACATGTGTGATGCGCAGGACGTATGATACGAGCGAACCGGCCGCAGATCCCCGGCCGGCTCCTGGCATGATCTTCGCTTTTCGGGCATACGCCATCACATCCCAAACGATAAGGAAGTAATCATCGAAGCCCATTTCATGGATGACTTCCAATTCGTATGCCAAGCGTTTTTCATATGCTGCATCCGGGGCAGCGATCCGCTGATGCAGCCCTTCTTCGCAGAGCCTCCTGAGGTATGCTTGGGGTGTCGTCCCGGCAGGCAGCGGGTAGCGCGGCAACAGTGACTGATGCAGCGGCAGCTCGATTTCGATTTCGTCGGCAATTTTCTGGGTCGTTTCAGCTGACTTGATCAAATCAGCTTCCTGGAATTTCCGCTCGATTTCTCCGCAGGAGGGCAAGTAATACGTACCATCCAAAGCTTCCGACTGCAGATCAACCTTTTCGTTCGCTTCGATTGCCTTCAAGACACGGCAACTGAAATTGTCGCTCGGCTCCAGATATCTGACGTCATGCATAGCTGTAGTCGGAATATTTGTCTCCTGCGATAAACGCTTCAGTCCCGGAATGATCGGTTTCATTTTCTCGTGGAGCTGAACGCCCAAATAAAAATTGCCGTGGGTGAAGATTTTTTTCCAGGCCAAACTGGCTGCTTTGGCGTTCTCCTGGTCATTTCCGTTCAAAAAGCTTTCGATTTCGCCCTTTTCTCCTGGGGTGATCGCGATGATGCGGCTTGAATCATCCTCCAAAAGGGAAAGCAACTCCCTATCCGAAGCGTCCTGATTCCTGACCGTCGACAAAGCCATCAACTTTTTGTAGCCCTCAAAATCCTTTGCCAACAAAACCAACGGAAAAGTGCGATCTTTACTGATGACTCCGGGAAAATCCAGTTGGATCCCCAGAATAGGTTGGATAGCGTACTTTTTGCAAAGTTTGAAGAAGTCGACTTGGCCATAAAGGACATTTTGATCCGTCAATGCGATGGCCTGATAGCCTTTTGCCTTGGCGCTGCGCACCAAATCCTCTATTCGGGTAGTCGTCTGCAAAAGAGAATAGGCGCTGATGACCTGCAAATGCACAAAAGACATGTCTGAGACCTCCTTTTTCTAATCAATATTATCATTATAGCGTACCCGTCCTAATCCAAGAAGCGAAAAAGTCGTTGGGCAAGTAATGCTTGTCATCTCCAAAAAAAGTGATAAAATGAATTTCGAGAAGAGGTGTAAACGACATGAAATATATTGCAATCATTTTTTGGGGATTTATCTTAGGGCAAGTATCTGTTTATCTGGGCAGCGCCTTATCCGGCGGCAGCTATGACTTTATGATCGCAACCATGACGGGTATCTTTACCGCGCTGATCGTAGTTCTTGTTTCTGCGTTGATGCCGAAGACGGCCTCCCATAAATAACCGATAGTTCGTTCTAAAGACGGCATCAAAAACGAAAAAACCTTCAGGGATCAATTTCCTGAAGGTTTTTTTAATTGGAAATTATAAAATTGATGGCTAGCTTCACGGGTAAGCCCTTCGGAATTTAGATAAATCGTACCTATTGCGCTCTGCGATGCTCAGTTGCATGGGAGTCTTAGGGATTCATCCCTTAGAGTCCCAGTACAAGGTGACCGTAGGGAACGTTGCATGGCACGATTTCCTAAAATTCTTTCAGGGCTGAACGAACCCGTTCCGCTTTTCTCTATTTGATAAACATCGCATCGCCGAAGCTGAAGAATCGGTACTTTTCTTTGACTGCGTGCTCGTAGGCGGACAGGACGCTATCTCTGCCGGCAAAAGCACTGACCAGCATGACCAAGGTCGATTTCGGCAGATGGAAATTGGTGATGATGCCTTGGACAACCTTGAATGAATAGCCTGGCGAAATGAAAATTTTGGTCCATCCGCTGTCCGCTTTGATTTCCCCATCAAATTTCGTGCCGATCGTTTCCAGCGTCCGTACGGAAGTCGTGCCCACAGCCACTATTTTGCCTCCATTGGATCTGACCTCATTCAGCGCTTGCGCTGCTTCTTCGGTCAGTTGGTAGAATTCCGAATGCATTTCGTGGCTGGCGATATCATCGACCGATACCGGACGGAAAGTCCCCAAGCCCACATGCAAGGTCAGATAGACGATCTTGACGCCTTTATTGGCTACTTCCTCAAGCAGTTCAGCCGTGAAATGGAGTCCTGCTGTCGGGGCAGCTGCGGAGCCGACTTCTTTTGCGTAAACGGTCTGATAACGTTCCTGATCATCCAGCGTCTCCTTGATGTATGGGGGCAAAGGCATTTCGCCCAGCGATTCCAGTATTTCCAAAAATACGCCGTCATATTTGAAATTCAAAATGCGGCCGCCGTGGTCCAACGATTGCGTCACTTCCGCAGTCAAGCGTCCATCCCCGAAAGAGATGACTGTCCCGACTTTGACCCGTTTTCCTGGTTTGACGAGCGTTTCCCACTCATCCCCTTGGATATTGTTCAAAAGCAGGACTTCGATATGCCCGCCGGTATCCGGTTTGACGCCATGCAGTCGCGCAGGCAGCACACGTGTATTGTTCAGCACCAGCGCGTCGCCTTCCTGAAGCTCCTCCACCATGTCGGTGAAATGTTTGTCCGTGATTTCCCCAGTCTTGGAGTCCAGGGAAAGAAGCCGGGATGATGAACGATCCAGCAGCGGTGTCTGCGCAATCAGCTCTTCCGGCAAATAAAAATCAAAATCACTTGTCCTCATTGATAAAATACCTCGCTTATTTTTCTGTATCATACTTGATCCCCAAATGGTCGTATGCCATAGGGGTCGCTACCCTGCCGCGCGGGGTGCGCTGCAGGAAGCCCAATTGGAGCAGATAGGGTTCGTACATATCTTCTATCGTTTCCATTTCTTCGCCGATGTTGGCGGCTATCGTTGAAAGACCGACGGGGCCCCCATTATAGAATCGGATCATTGTCGTCAATATTTGCCGATCCAAATCATCAAGCCCTTTGTTGTCCACGCTCAAAATGGACAAAGCTTTGTCGGCGATTTCCTTCGTGATCAGGCCATCGCGATAGACTTGGGCGAAATCGCGCACCCGGCGGAGCAGCCTGTTGGCAACACGCGGGGTGCCTCTGGATCTCAAGGCGATTTCGACAGCGCCTGACTCATCGATTTTCGTGGACAAAACATCCGAAGAGCGATGGACGATCTGCCGGAGATCCTCGAGACTGTAATATTCCATCCTCGAAACGATCCCGAACCTGTCACGCAAGGGGGCCGAGAGACTGCCGGCTTTGGTCGTGGCACCGACCAGCGTGAACGGCGGCAAGGTAAAGTGGACCGGATGGGCTGTCGGACCTTGCCCGATGATGATGTCCACATAATAATCCTCCATTGCAGAGTACAACACTTCTTCCACGATCCGCGGCAAGCGATGGATCTCATCGATGAAGAGGACATCCCCCGCTTCCAGTTCGTTGAGCAATACCATCAGATCGCCTGGCCGCTCAATTGCGGGTCCGCTCGTGCTGTGGATGCGGACATCCAATTCGTTGGCGATGACCATCGCCAGTGTCGTTTTCCCCAACCCGGGCGGTCCGTATAACAGGACGTGATCCAAGGCTTCACTACGCGCTTTCGCGGCCTGGATATACACTTTCAGTTCATTTTTCACTTTGTCTTGCCCGATATATTGCGCCATCATTTGAGGCCGCAATGTTTTTTCAATCAAATCTTCTGTTAGATCTTCCGTATTTCCGGAAACGATTCTGTTTTCAGCTGTCATCTATATCACCCTTTTAAAAGTAGCTTGAATGCCGTACGAAGCACTTCTTCGGCGCTGGAATAGTTTTCTTTTTCCAATAGCGGCAGTATTTTCTTCACTTCACGGTCCGAATATCCCAAACCGGCCAAAGCTTCCAAAGCTTCCGTCAATACAGCGGACTGTCCGCCAGCTGTTTCGTGGACCGGATGTTCTTCCATCCAATACGTATCGGGCAGCAATTCGCCGAGTTTGCCTTTCAAGTCCAAGATGATCTGCGAGGCCGTCTTTTTGCCTACCCCCGGGAATTTCACCAAATACCCCACATTATCCGTTTCGATCGCTTGGATCAGACCCAGATGATCATCGCTCGCCAATATCGACAAGCCACTCTTCGGTCCGATTCCGGAGACGCTGATCAGTTTCAAATACAACTGCTTTTCCGTGTAGTCCTTGAAACCGAAGAGTGTGATTGCATCCTCGCGGACTGCCTGATAGATGTAAAACGTCATCTCCTGGTTCAGGCTTCCGGAAAAGCGGAAAGGATTCGCGACCAGCAACTGGTAGCCGATGCCACCGTTCTCCAGCACCACATAAAGCGGCCCCACATAGACTAATTTACCTTTTATATATTCGTACATCATTTCGCTCCTACTCTTCATTTCCTGATTGTCATTCATTTTCTATCATAACATAAAACCGAACGGAAATGACAGCCGCTGCGTCATCTTCTGTGCGGGAACATTTGTTTGGTAGGTGCAAGCAAAGAAAAATCCCAGGACCGGTAGCCTTGGGACTTTTCTTTGCTGCTTATTCGAATAATTGTTTGTATTCAGAGTAGCCTTCCGCATCCAATTGATCGTAAGGGACGAAGCGCATGGCTGCCGAATTGATGCAATAGCGCAGACCGCCCAACTCTGCTGGGCCGTCCTCAAAAACATGCCCCAAGTGGGAGTCACCTTGAGGGCTCCGGACTTCCGTGCGTTTGCGCATCAGTTTGCGGTCCTCCAGCTCCTTCAGAGTGGAAATCGGTTTTGCAAAAGAAGGCCAACCGCAGCCTGCATCGTACTTGTCTGCAGAACTGAACAACGGCTCTCCGCTCACGACATCAACATAGATGCCTTTTTCATAAAAATCATCGTACTCGCCGGAAAAAGGTCTCTCCGTAGCTTCGTTCTGTGTCACTTCATATTGTAAAGGCGTCAAGCGCTTCAATTGTTCCTCTTTATTGTCCATAGTGAGATCAGACCCCTTTCTTTTCATTGCTCCAGTATATCAAAAAATGCAAAAAAGCAGAACAAAAAAGTCTTGTTCTGCTTCGCACGCGCTATTCCAGGTTTGGATCAGAATAGATTCCCCAAAATGCTACCCAGAATACCGCCCAATCCGCCCGTTGCAGCTGGCGTCGTCGTTCCGGACTGCTTAGGGAAGAGATCGGTGATGTCGAAATTTTTCGTGGCTGCTTCTTCAGCTTGTTTCGAGAAGATGTCGGTCTGTTTGGCCACACCGTCGGCATCCAAGCCATCAGCATCCTTTTTGTCCGCCAACATGCCCAGAATCATCGGCGCCATGGAAGCCAAAACCTTGGCAACCTCGGATTTGCTGATGCCTGTTTGGGCAGCAATCTGATCCACAACCTTGTCCTTGTCCCCGAAGGCATGATCCAATATTTTATCGCCATCGTCCGTATCGGCTTTCTTGACCACATCTTCGATCGAGGATACGTCTTTGGTCTGACCTTTGTGTTTTTCCAATGCATTTGATAAGGAATCTTTCCCTGCTTTTGACTCTGCGTTTTTGCTTAATGCCCGAAGGATCAAGGGAATTGCAACGACAGCCAATTTCGGCAAAATGCTTGCATCAACGCCCGTTTTGCTGCCTAAAGCCTGGATCGAACTTTCTTTGTTCAGCTCGCCCATCATTTCGGAAATGTCATTGATTTGCACCATTTTTTCCACTCCTATCTGTTATTTAACTATCCTGATTTTACAATAGATAAGCAGAAATAAGAAATGATACGCTTTCAGTGCGGGTCCTGGATCCGTTTGAACATCTTCTCCATATCCTGGTTGGAGAATTGGATCAGCACCGGTCTGCCGTGCGGGCAATTGTAGGGATTATCCGTTTTGGCAAGATCGGCCAACAGTTGGCGCGCTTCTTTATCGCTCAGGAAATGATTCGCCTTGATGGAGCGCTTGCAGCTCATCATGATGGCCGTTGCTTCACGAAGCTTTTTGATGGAGATATCGCCTTCAGCCAAAAACATCTCCACCAGTTCCTTCAGAATGTCTTCCTCTTCACCCGGAGTGAACCAGGCAGGATGCTTTTCGACGATGAAACTGTTCTGGCCAAATGGTTCGAGGAACAGGCCCATCGATTCCAACACATCCCGATTTTCCTGGATCAACTGGAATTCATTCGCCGGATAATCCAGCATGATCGGTATCAGCAAGCCTTGGAGATCGGTGGAAACTTTGCCGATTTCCTCACGGTAATATTCATATTTGATGCGTTCCTGGGCAGCGTGCTGATCGATGATGTAGAGGCCATTTTCATTCTGCGCGAACAGGTAAGTGCCGTGCATCTGGCCAAAAAAATGCAGCTCCGGGAAAGGCCGCTTGCTCGCCTGTGCCTTCTCTGCCTCCGCTTCGACTTTCTGGACGGTTTTCATGATCGGTTCTTCATGGGCAGCCGGATTAATTGGTTCAACAGACAGGTAAGGCGCGCTTGGTTCATTGCGGTCCTGTTTTGGTTGGTCACTGAACGGAACAACGTACGCTTCTTGTTCTTCACTTGGAAGGGGAAGGTCTTCACGAGGTTCGGTATCTGCGGAATCGGTAAAGGGCTTTACGTGTTCGTCGTTTTCATTGTGGGCCGGCCCGTTGTCCCACGACGTCTCCAAAGATCGGAAATCCTCATTTTCGCTGATCGCCGGCAGCTTCGTTTCCGTTTCTTGCACGAGCTCTTGATCGAATGACCGGAAAGAGACGCTCAATTGCTCGGTCCGGACCGGTTCAGCCGGACTCGGGCGTTTGAATTTCAGATTTTCGATGCCGCTCGGGATGCGTTCTTCCGTCCGCAAAACAGCAGCGACTGCGCTTTCGATCAATTCGCCGAGCTCTTTTTCTTTGCTGATCCTGACTTCCTTTTTCGAAGGATGCACATTCACATCCAAAAGCAGGGAATCCGCATCGATCACGATGACGGCGAGCGGATACCTTCCGACCATCAGCTTGGAGCCATAGCCATCGATGATGGCTTTGTTCAAGGCGTAATTTTTTATGAAACGCCCGTTCAGTATCAAGGTGATATAGTTGCGGCTTGCCCGCGTCGTGTCCGGCAAACTGATGTAGCCATTCACTTTGAAGTCCAAATTTTCGTTTTCGATCAGTTTCATCTTCTTGGCGGTCAATGTGCCGTAGACTCCAGCGATGGTCTGACGCAGATCGCCATTGCCTGCTGTATGCAGAAGTTGGTTGCCTTCATGATGCAAACGGAAAGCAATCTCCGGATGGCTCAATGCGATCCGGTTCATGATGTCTGTGATGTTCGACAATTCGGTCTGCAGGGAACGGATGTATTTCAGACGGGCTGGCGTATTGTAAAAAAGGTCTTCAACGATGATCGTAGTCCCTTTACGGGATTTGTTCGGCCTTTCCTCGCCGATGACGCCGCCCTTTATGGACAAGTAGGTGCCGTTTTGATCAGCGACAGCCGTTTCGATCGATACTTTGGCGACAGAAGCGATACTGGGCAAAGCTTCACCCCTAAACCCTAGCGAGTGGATGCGGAAAAGATCATCCTGCGTGTATATTTTGCTGGTCGCGTGCCGCGTAAAGGCAAGCTTCACCTCGTCCGCCGCGATGCCGTCGCCGTTGTCTGTGACCTGCACCTTTTTTAATCCCGCTTCCTCGATGAAGACATCGATCTGCGTACTGTTCGCATCGATCGCATTCTCCACCAATTCCTTAACGACCGATGCCGGCCGTTCGATCACTTCACCGGCAGCGATTTGGTTCGTCAATATTTGGGAAAGCTCCCTGATTTTGGCCATCGTTTTCACCTACTTTTTTGCGATTTCAGCAACTTTTTCCAACTGTCTATCATCAGCATGGCTTGCATCGGTGTGCAGTCCTCCAGCGCCAGGTCCGACAACTCGTCCAGGACGTGCTTCTCGTTCGGAAGCATCGCGTTTTCCTGGAACAGCGCCAATTGTTCGACCGTATCATCCGGAACAGGTGCGCCTGTTCCGGAGTGCAGCACGTGTTGTTCATTCAATGAATTGAGGATGACCTGCGCCTCGGCGATCAATTCATGCGGCATTCCGGCCAATTTGGCTACATGCAGGCCATAGCTTTTGTCTGCAGGCCCCTGCATCAGTTTATGCAGAAACACCAATTCTCCGTCCTTTTCGATTGCCCCTACATGGACGTTTTTTGTCCCCGCCAAATCGGCTTCGAGTTGGGTCAACTCATGGTAATGGGTCGAAAACAGCGTCTTGCCTTTGATTGTGCGATCGATGTAACGCAGGATCGCTTCCGCCAAGGCCATGCCGTCATACGTCGCCGTTCCCCTGCCGATTTCGTCGAACAAGATCAGACTCTTATCGGTGGCGAATCGCAGTGCTTGGTTCGTTTCGACCATTTCGACCATGAAAGTGCTCTGCCCGGAATAGAGGTCATCAGCCGCGCCTATGCGGGTAAAGATTTGGTCAAAGATAGGCAAATGGGCTTTCTCCGCAGGCACAAAGCAACCCATCTGGGCCAGGATGACGATCAGCGCAACCTGACGCATGTAAGTGCTCTTGCCTGACATATTCGGCCCGGTGATCAGCAGAATATGGTTGTCCTTGTCCATGGAAATGCTGTTGGGCACAAATTTATCTTTGCCGATGACGCGTTCCACAACCGGATGGCGCCCTTCTTTGATGGACAGATTGCGGTCGCTGTTGCTCAATTCGGGCTTGGAAAAATGATAGGCTTCGCTGACATGGGCGAACGACTGAAGGACATCGATCTCCGCCACCAGTTTGGCAAGTGCCTGCAACTGTTTGCTGTATCCTTTTATCTCTTCCCGCAAAGCGACAAACAGCTCATGCTCCAATTCGACAGACTTTTCCTCAGCTTCCAGAATAAGCGTCTCTTTTTCCTTCAATGCAGGCGTGACGAAACGTTCCGCATTGGCAAGCGTCTGTTTGCGCTCATACGTGCCCTCAGGCAGCGCCGCAAGGTTCGCCTTCGTCACCTCTATGTAATAGCCAAAAATGCGGTTGTAGCCGATTTTCAGCGTTTTGATGCCGGTCTTTTCTCTTTCCTCTTTTTGCAGCATCGCTATCCAAAGCTTCCCGTTGTTCATCGCATCGCGGTAGCGATCCAATTGCTCATGGTAGCCGTCACGGATAATGTTGCCTTCCGTGATCTGGATTGGCGGATTATCCGTGATCGCCCGCTCGATCAGTTCGATGACTTCTGGGTAAGCTTCCAATTTGTCGATGACAGCCTGCCAAACATCCGGTTCATCGATTGCAGCGATGGCTTGGACCAATCCTGGGATCTGCTGCAGAGAGGTTTTCAGCTGGATCAGATCGCGGCCGTTGATATTGCCTAGTGACACTCGGGCGACCAAACGTTCCAGATCATAAACCGATGTCAAGGCGTCATTGATGTCCATTCGTTCAAAGTAGTGGTTGACCAATGACTCCACTTTCCGTTGCCTTTCGAGTATGTCGCTCAGGTTGATCAACGGCTTTTCAAGCCATTGTTTCAGCATGCGCCCGCCCATAGCCGTTTTTGTTTCATCCAGCGTCCACAGCAGGCTGCCTTTTTTCTGCTGCGTCCGGATGGATGCGGACAACTCGAGGTTGCGCCGCGCGTAGGTATCCATCTTCAGGAAAGCGTCCGTTTGATAGGCGACGGCCTTCTGAAGATGGGACAGGCTGCGCTTTTGGGTATCCGAAAGATAGCTCAACAACAAAACAAGCACATCTTTTTCCGACTGTTGCGGCAATTCCGCAACCAGATCGTGGAAGTCCGTTTCCGGAATCAGCTTCGCCTGAATGGAAACAAGGATACCGAAATGTTTTTCCAACTTTTCCGTCAGGCCGTCAGCCGTTTTTGTGTCCAGGACGATCTCTTTGAAAGGCAAAGTCTGGAGCTCGTTGAATACGGCGTCTTCGTTGGTCAGGAGCGTGACTTTCAGCTCCCCCGTTCCGATATCGACATATCCCAGCCCATACCCGCCTGCTTCGTTTTGGATGACACTGGCCAAGTAATTATTTGTTTTGCTTTCGCTGCCGTTCTCATTCAGAAATGTACCGGGCGTAATGACCCGCACGACTTCCCGCCGCACCATGCCTTTCGTTAGCTTGGCATCCTCCATCTGTTCGCAAACGGCGACCTTGTGCCCCATTTCTACGAGTCTCCGGATGTATTCTGCTGCAGCATGATAAGGGACCCCGCACATGGGAATCGGCTCATCGGCATTTTTGTTGCGGCTCGTCAGCGTGATTTCCAGTAATTTGGCGGCCTTCATGGCATCATCATGGAATAATTCATAGAAATCGCCCAAGCGATAAAACAAAAACGCATCCGGATACTGTTCTTTTATGGATAAGTATTGCTCCATCATGGGCGTATTTTTAGTCTTCTGTGGCATTCTTTCACCTCTATCAATATATCTCTTCAGTCTTCATGCTTCATCTTTTTCGATAGCGTCATCGACGCCGCGTTGGATGATGCTGATGACATTTTCCAATAGTTCGTTGGCATCCCATAAAGCTTCGCGGTATTGTTGGACCGCTATGCTGTCCTTCAACTGCTTGTTCAGCTCCGCTAATTCAGCGGCTGTTTTTGCTGCCGCTGCCGGCTTGGCATAATGTTCAAAAGCCGCGGTTTCTTTTTGCTTACTTTTGATTGTTTCGACCAATTGTTCCAGCGCCCGATTGTCTTTTGTGTTTTCTTCGGCCTCTTGATAGCGGACGATCACTTCATTTTTTCCCAACATTTCGATCAGTCTGTTCAATTCTGCTTCTGCCGGGCCTTCGATAGGCAGTTCTTGGGTCAATAGAATTCCCCTCCAAATGGGCGATCTTCATTGATCACGATGTTCTCGATTTTTACGCACTTGCCGGTCTGATCATTGATTTCAATATAGCAACCGGAAAGCAATTTCCTGCCTTTTTCAGGCACTTCATGCCGAATCGGCATTTGCGTCAGAAATTTCTGGATGATGATCTCTTTTTCGACGCCCAAAATGCTGTCGTAGGCCCCGGTCATTCCGGCATCCGTCAGATAGCCTGTCCCGTCCGGCAAAATACGCGCATCATTTGTCTGTACATGCGTATGCGTACCGACCACAGCAGAAACGCGCCCATCCAAATACCAGCCCATCGCTTGTTTTTCGCTGGTCGTTTCGGCATGGAAATCGACAAAGATGCAATTCGTTTCTTTCCGTACCTGTTCCAGTATTTCATCCGCTTTGCGGAAAGGGTCATCCAGACTGTTCATGAAGACACGTCCGTGCAGGTTCACCACAGCCAATTTCAGTTGGTTCACTTTTATGATCGTCCAACCGATGCCAGGAGTTCCTTCCGGGAAATTAGCCGGACGGATCATCTTGTTGGCTGATCCGATGAATTCGAATATGTCACGGTTATCCCACGTATGGTTTCCCATGGTGATGACATCGACACCAGTCTGTAAGAATTCTTTGTAAATTTTTTCCGTTATGCCTCTGCCGCCAGCCGCATTCTCCCCGTTCACGATGGTCACTTGCGGACGGTAATGTTTCTTCAGTTGTGGGAGTGTGTCCTGCAGCATCTGTCTGCCGATTGAACCTACGACATCCCCAATAAATAATACTTTCATCTTCAGCCTCTTCTCTAAATTCTAGTCTTTTTATAGTAACATATTTTGTCTGTTTAGATAAGCCGTTGGACCCTTGCCCATCAATCGGGATATCCATAAAAAGCAAAAAACGGGACAATAGCATGTCCCGTTTGGTATTTCATTATTTGGCATATTCAATTACTCTTGTTTCGCGTATAACCGTAACCTTGATGTGTCCCGGATAATCTAGTTCTTCTTCGATTTTCTTTCTAATCTCACGAGCTACACGAATAGCTTGAGAATCGTCAAGTTGGTCTGGCTTGACCATGACGCGGATCTCTCTTCCTGCTTGGATAGCAAAACTGCTTGCTACGCCTTCAAAACTGTTCGAAATTGCTTCCAGTTTCTCCAAGCGGCGGATGTAGTTTTCCAGAGATTCACTTCTTGCGCCCGGACGAGCAGCAGATAAAGCGTCAGCAGATGCGACCAATACTGATATGATTGAGTTTGCTTCAACATCGCCATGATGTGAGGCAATTGCATTGATGACAACCGGATTTTCTTTGTATTTCTGGGCGATTTCTGCGCCGATTTCAACGTGCGAACCCTCTATTTCATGATCGAGAGCTTTTCCGATGTCATGCAGCAGACCTGCACGTTTGGCCAGATTGATGTCTTCGCCTAGTTCCCCAGCCATTACGCCGCAAAGTTTTGCGACTTCGATGCTGTGGTTCAGGACATTTTGTCCATAACTAGTGCGGAAATGCAGACGTCCCAAAATTTTAATCAGATCAGGATGCAAAGAATGGATGCCAACTTCAAAAGTTGCTTGTTCGCCGATTTCTCTTATGCGTTCATCCATATCCTTACGGGCTTTCTCAACTGCTTCCTCAATTCTCGCAGGATGGATACGTCCATCTTGAATTAATTTCTCCAAAGCCATTTTCGCAATTTCTCTTCGGATAGGATCAAATCCGCTTAACACGACAGCTTCTGGCGTATCATCGATGATCAGGTCAATACCTGTCAAGGTCTCCAAAGTCCGAATGTTTCTTCCCTCGCGGCCAATGATGCGGCCTTTCATGTCATCGTTAGGCAGTGTAACAACTGAAACTGTTGCTTCCGAAACTAAATCGGCTGCACTTCTTTGGATCGCCTGCAGGATAATGTTTTTCGCATTACGATCTGCTTCATCTTTCGCTTTTTGGTCGGATTCTCTGATCATGACCGCAATTTCATGCGAAAGTTGATTTTCCGTTTCATCCATGATGATGTTTCTTGCATCTTCACGTGATAAGGTAGCGATTCTTTCCAGTTCATGTTGTTGCTCTTCCACCAATGCTTGAATGCGATTTTCCTCAGAAACTAAAGCGTTTTGTCTTTTGACAAGATTATCCTCTTTTGACTCGATAGATTGTTCACGTTTCGAAAGACTGGTATCTTTTCTATCCAAATTTTCTTCCCTTTGGATCAATCGATTTTCTTGTTTTTGAACCTCACCGCGTCGTTCGCGCAATTCATCTTCTATTTCTGAGCGGTATTTGTGGTTCTCATCCTTCGCCTCTAACATAGCTTCTCTTTTTGTTGTTTCTGCTTCTTTACGAGCATCTTCAAGAATTTGGGAAGCGGTGTTTTTGGCACCAGCTATTTCTTTTTCGTGATTCGATTTTCGATATAAATATCCGACAACGACACCAAAAATTAAAGCTATGATAGCGAAGGCTAAAGTCCATATATCCATAGTTTCACCTCCGTATCTATTTAATTTTGTTGTCAAAAAAAATGAATAAAAATTAGTTTTACAATGTGCAGAATGAAGCGATACACATAAATTCATTCTAAACGTAGAATACTGACATGTCAACGATAAAACGGTAACATAACCAAAATACATTCAAACCTGTTTCGATATTGCCCTTTTTTCCGATTTTGAAAAAAGAAAGAGGCCCGGATTTTGGTCCCGGCCTCTTGAAAAATATTTTTTACTCGTCCAACAGATCGACCGATTCAACCGGCTCGTTTTTTTCTTTTTCTTTTGCCTCTACCGCTTTTTTATCGCCTATGCCGTATTCGTCACGGACAAGCTTCTCGATTTCAGCTCTCATCTCTGGATGCTCTGTCAGGAATTTTTTTGCATTTTCGCGGCCTTGGCCGATGCGTTCCCCTTTGTAGGCATACCAAGCGCCACTCTTGTTGACGATATCCTTCTCTGAGGCCATATCGATGATTTCGCCGACTTGGGAAATGCCTTCCCCGTACATGATGTCCACTTCAGCTGTCCTGAATGGCGGCGCAACTTTGTTTTTTACTACTTTGATTTTTGTGCGGTTACCCATGATTTCTGTTCCGCTCTTGATCTGTTCCGCTCTTCTGACTTCCAGACGGATAGTAGCGTAAAATTTAAGCGCTCTTCCTCCTGGCGTCGTTTCTGGATTCCCGAACATGATGCCGATTTTTTCACGGACTTGGTTGATGAAGATTGCGATCGTTTTTGTTTTGTTGATCGATCCGGATAGTTTCCGTAAAGCTTGGGACATCAGACGTGCCTGCAGACCCATATGGGAGTCTCCCATTTCGCCTTCTATTTCAGCACGCGGTACCAATGCGGCAACCGAGTCGATGACCACGATGTCGACAGCCCCTGATGAAACCAAAGCATCCGCGATTTCCAGGCCTTGTTCACCTGTATCCGGTTGGGAAAGCAACAATTCGTCGATATCCACACCCAAAGCTGCAGCATATTTTGGATCCAAAGCATGCTCAGCATCGATGAATGCAGCAACGCCACCCTTTTTTTGCACTTCGGCAATCGCATGCAGCGCAACGGTTGTTTTACCTGATGATTCAGGACCATACACTTCGATGATACGGCCTCTTGGATAGCCGCCTACGCCCAACGCAACATCAAGAGCCAACGAACCACTGGGTACAGTGGATATTTGTGTGTCCACTTTTTCGCCAAGCTTCATGACGGACCCTTTGCCATAATTTCTTTCTATCTTTTTCAGAGCCTCATCCAAGGCTTTTTGTCTATTTTCATTTAAATTAGCCATCAATTGTTTCCTCCAAGCTTTCATTTGCATGCATTAACACCACAACGTAATACTATCCTTTTCCGGACAAAAAAGCAAGAATAAAGTGAACAGATGTTCGTTTTTTATTTTTCGAAATCAGAATCCATCAAATACCGTCGAATCATATCAAACCCCTGCATGACTGCCTGTTCCCTGTTCCCAAGGCGATCGCGGGAAAATTGGAAGCCTTGGACAGCAGTCGGTCCATTTTTTTGGCTTAAAGCAATCCATACCGTCCCGGCTGGCTTGTTCTCCAGTTGATCAGGCCCGGCAACGCCCGTGAAAGAAATGGCCAACTGAGTATCAAACAACTCGCGCGCACGTTCTGCCATCGCCATCGCGCATTCCGCGCTGACCATCCCGTATGTCTCGAGAATGTGTTCCGGAACGCCAAGGACCTTTTGCTTAGCGTTTTCTTGGTAAGAAACGATGCCGCCCGCGAAAACTTCGCTTATGCCGGGAACCTTGACGAGTTCGGCTTGAAAAAGCCCTCCGGTCAAGCTCTCAGCCGCACTGATTGACTGTTTGCCGTTCAATAATTTCTTCCCCACCACTTCGGCAAGGCTGGATTCGTCACCGTCGCCGTAATGATATTCCCCTACAAGCGCCAATATTTCCGCTTTTTTTTCATCCAATAGTTCACTGCAGATCGCCTCTGTTGCAGCGTTTGCGGTGAGTCTCAAAGTCACTTCGTATTTCCCGGCATACGGGGCTATCGTTGGATTGGTCTGATTGCGGATCAAGTCATCCAAAAGCGTTGTCAAGCTAGACTCGCCGATTCCGAAAAAGCGGAGCGTCTGCGATGAGATGACTTGCTGATCTTCATACTTGCTGGAAAGGAACGGCTTCACAAATCGCAGGAACATCTGCTCAAGTTCTCTTGGCGGGCCCGGCAGCAGCAAATAACCTTTCCCATCCTTTTCGGTATAGGTGCCCAGCGCTTGCCCAATCGGGTTCGGGAAGACAATACCGCTCCTGAACACTAGAGCTTGAAGCTCATTGTTTTCAGTCATGCTCCTTCCCGAACGTTCGAACCATTGCCGGATATGCGCCAAACCCGCTTCATCCATGGCGAGTTCTTCCTCGAGGTGATTCGCCACAGTTTGTTTGGTCAAGTCATCCCGGGTGGGTCCGAGCCCTCCTGTGAAAATCAACAGGTCGCTTCGTGATTCAGCTATTTTGATCACGTCTTTTATTTTTCCCGGATTATCGCCGACAACCGTCTGATAATAGGAGTCTATGCCCAGACCGGTCAGTTCCTTGGCGATGAATGCCGCATCCGAATTCACTATTTGCCCCATCAACAATTCCGTTCCGACTGAAATGATTTCTGCATTCATATTTAATCCCTCACATCCATAGTATTCGCTCAAATAATACAAAAGCTTCAATCACATAAAAAAGATAAAGAAAAAAGAAGGGCACAAAAGAATCGCGTTTCCTTTTGTTCGGATTGCACCCTGATGCAACCCAGCCCTTCTTATTTATAAAAACTACATGGATCCGACAAAAACGTGTTTATTTTTGACGAAATAATCCACCCCTGAGTAGATGGTGAAAACTAAGCAAACATACAACATGATGTCCGCAACCGGAATGCCGGTTGCCTGAAAAGGAAAGTTATCCACGAACAACAAAATGATGGCTACCATTTGTGTCGCCGTTTTGATTTTCCCCGGCCACGCCGCTGCCATGACTTCGCCTTCCTTCACAAGCAAGAGGCGCAAGCCTGTGACCGCCAACTCCCGGCTGATGATGATGCTGACGACCCACGATGGAGCCAAACCTTGGCCGACAAGCACGATCAAGGCAGTGGCGACAAGCATCTTATCCGCCAAGGGATCAGCAAATTTCCCGAAGTTGGTCACCAAGCCGTCCCTTCTGGCGATATATCCATCCAGCCAATCCGTAAAACTGGCGATGGCAAAGATAGCGGCTCCGACCAGTTGATTGACAGCAATCTGTGATTGGGCAATTTCAAGCGTGCCCCAATCGAAAGGAACCAAGGTGATGATCATGAACAACGGAATCATAAAGATCCGCAACGCTGTCAATTTATTAGGTAAATTCAACTTCTGCAACTCCTTTAATGTACCCTGACTTATTCTGCACCTTTGACGGTAAAGGATAAGGTTTGGGTCTGAATCTCTTGATGATCGGCTGGCATTGTGACTACTGTGCCAGCCAGTTCGATGATCGTTGCCGGCATTACGCCGACTATCACTTCGATCTCGCTTGTGTTCAACGGCAAAGCGACCGTCAGTGGGTTTTCACTGTCCACGATGCCGGAAGGCTCTTGGACGATCCCGTTCACGCTTACGCTGATCCAGGAACTGCCTCCTGCCACCGCCGAGATTTTCAACTCTGAGGGCAGCGACAAGCTGGTGATGTCATATTCCGCATAACCATCGGCAGACGAGACCAAATTCACCTGCGCTGTTTGTTCTGCGACAACGGCACTGTCTGCCTGCTCTATGTCGCTTGAAACCGTCGCTTGCGATGCCATAGTTGTTTGGCTGATGTTCGAAGCCACTTCGATCTGAACCTGCTCATCGTCATCGTTCAATGTAGCCTGCCAGACCACAAGTACGATGGCAACTACCGCCACAACCAACAGAAAAGTCGGCAACTGGCTCTGGACGGAGCCGCCATAATTAAAATTCGTCTTTTTTGAAGCTCTTTTAGTTTCGGAGCGACTGGGAGAAAAAGAACCGGAATCTTCCGCTTGGTTGCTCCCATGTATTTCCGGAATCACACTTGCATGGTCCCCCAATAAGCGGTCGCCATCCAAGCCCACAGTATCTGCATATTGCTTGATGAAGGCACGCACATAGAAATTGCCCGGCATAATCTCAAAATCGCCTTCTTCTATCGCAATCAGATACCGCTTCTGTATTTTAGTCATCTGCTGTAGATCATCCAATGTGTATCCCTTGGAAAGTCTAGCACTTTTTAGGATTTCCCCAATTTGAACCATTTCTTCACCTGCCTTCACTTGCAAATCCCGAAGTTACCATGGATATTATACCATAAAATTCCCTCACCAGGAGTTCCAATGCTGTTTTACCTGAGCCATCCACCGGATACGTAAATGGCCTGCCCCGTCATGTAGCGACTGTCTTCCTTCAGAAGTTGGGATACCCAGAAGCTGATTTCATTCGGTTTTCCCATCCTCCCCAGAGGGATTTCCTCAAGAAGAGCCTCTTTTTCATCGTTTTCAAGATGGGCGTTCATTTGCGTATCGATTGCTCCCGGACAAATGGCATTGACTGTTACTCCCAGTGAGGCCACTTCCTTGCTGTAGGCTTTCACGAAGGCAATCTGCGCCCCTTTGACGGTACTGTACAGCACTTCGAGCCCGCTGCCGACTTCTCCATAGACAGAGCTGATGAAGACGATGCGGCCGTTGCGCGAGCGGGCGATTTTGTCCTGTAGCGCTTGGATGATCAGGATCGGCATTTTGACGTGCATTTCCCACAAGGCATCCATTTGCTCGGAAGTCATATCCTGAAGCAACCCATATTCCGTCGTGCCGTGCGCAAAAACAATCGCTTGGAGCGAGAAAATATGGTCAGCAAGTGTCGAAACGCCTGCTTCATCGGTAAAATCCAGGCAAAGCGGATAAAATTCCTGTTCGGGATAGGCCGATTGCAGTTCTGCCAGCAGCAGATTGATTTTTTCTTGATTGGAATGATAATGCAGGTAAAGCGACCAGCCTGAACCGGCCAAATCCCTTGCGATGGAAGTCCCGATGTCACCGGAAGCCCCCGTCACCAAAGCGGCTTTCATTGCTGTTTTGCTCCCTTCTGGAGGATTACGTAGGTGCTCATATTTTGTTCTTTGAGATAGCCCTTGGCGAAGCTGCGGATGTCCTCCAGGCTAGTTTCTTCGATCAACGGAACAACTTCAAAAAGTTCCGCTCCGGAAAACAGCAGCGTGCTGTAGTGATTTGCGATGTATTCCAGGGAATTGAAAGCCTGCAATTGTTCTCCGATCATGCTCTTCTTCAGCAAATCAAATTTCTCATTCGTCAGATTAGCATCGGTTTCCCAATCCAAGAGAATCCGTTTCAGCTTATCTTCCAGCAGTTTCGGTTCTTCCGTGTCCGATTCGATCGCCATAAAGTTGAAGGAACGATCCAAATTGAAGGAGTAGCCAAAGCTGTCATCGATCAAACCGTTGTCGTAGAGATCAATGAAATGCGTGGAGCTCCGGCCGAAAAGCAATTCCAGCAACAGCGAACCATAGATTTTGTATTTTTCGGCTTGGTTTCCGGTCACATCCGCATCCAAACCTTTCACACCAAGCATCACTTTCGGGCGTTGCACATCCATTTCGATCTCTTTGTATCGAATGATGTCCTGGATCGAAGCCTGCGGCAAAGTGCGCTGGATCGGTTTAGCAGGAAGAAACGTCTTGCCTGCTTGGTTTTGTCTGATCGTTTCCATCATTTCTTCGGGAACGAAATTGCCGATCATCAATAGGTTCATGTTGGACGGATGGTAGAACGTATCATAACAGGTTTGCAGCAATTCCGGCGAGATTGCTTGGATGCTTTCCACCGTTCCAGCTATATCGACGGAAAGCGGATGTTCGGGATAAAGGTTACGGAGCAACCCATAAAAAAGTTGCCAGCCCGGGTTATCTTCATACATGCGGATTTCTTGAGCGATGATGCCTTTTTCCTTTTCAGTGCCTTCCTCCGTTAAATGCGGGTCTTGAACGAAGTCAAGCAGGCTGTTCGTATTTTCTGAAATGTTGTCCGTTGCCGAAAAGAGATAGCTTGTCCGCGTGAAGGAAGTGAAAGCATTCGCTGAAGCACCGTATTTCGCGAAGTCCTCAAAAGCATCATGGTCTTCGCCTTCAAATAATTTATGTTCAAGGAAATGTGCGATGCCGTCCGGAATTTTGATTTCCTTGTCTCCGTTTATCGGCACAAACTGGTTGTCGATCGAGCCGAAATCGGTGGTGAAGATGCCATAGGTTTTTGAATACTTATTTTTCGGAATCAATACTACCTGCAAGCCGTTGTCCAATACTTCCGTATAGACGGTTTCGTTAAGTGCCTCATAATGTACTTTATTCATCTGTAGCCTCGCCTTTCAAGAAAAATATCGCCTGCAAAGTCATTTTTTCCGCAACAGCAACGATCTGTTCCTTCGTCACCGCGTTCAAACCGGCGATCCATTGCTCCTGCGAAAGAGGATTTTCTATGATCAGGATATCCTGGTACTGTTTCGCCAAACTTCTGCCCTGATAATCATCATTTTGTTTGTAGTGGTTGATCAGCATGCTTTTTGTTTGAGCGATCAAGGCGTCCGAGAAATCCCCTGCTTGCATGTCCTGGAGTTGCGCCAGAACGATTTTCTCGACCTGCTCGCGTTTATCGAATTCGATGCCGGTACCGACAGTCATGACACCGCGCAGAAAGTCCAAGCCGCTTGAAGCCGAGTAAGCCAAGCTCTCTTTTTCACGGACATTCTGGAACAGTTTCGAATGAGGGAAGCCCCCAAACAGTCCATCAAAAACCAAGCCGGCAAAATAATGGTCATTCATGTAATAGACGGGTGAGGAAAAGCCGAAAAACAACTTGCCCTGATTGATGTCTTGAGCTTCGCTTGAAGTGACGGGTTCCGTGTTCTTTGCGCGTAAATAGAATACCTCTTTTTCGATTTCTTTCCTGTCCGAAAGCTTCTGGGCAGCCAATATGTTCAATATCCTTTTAGGCGCTACATCACCCGAAACGAGTATATCCAGCTGATTCGACCCGATCATCTCCTCATAGCATTCGAACAGGCTGCTTGAGGTGATATCCTCAAGGAAGCCGGCATCACCGATGCCTTGATACGCTTGATCTGTCCCCTCGAACAGCACTTGGTTCAAGCGCGTACGCGCATAAGCCGATTTGTCTTCGATCAGAGACTCGAAATAATTATTCAGATTTTCCTTTTCCCTCATAAAAGTCTTCTCGTGGAACTTGCCGTCCTCGGCATTGGGCCTGAAGATGATTTCTTCCAGGAAAGCGAACGCCTCTTCCAAAAGTGTATCGTCTCCTCCGATGAATTTATCATTGACGACGGATAGACTCAACGTCACGACATGCTGCTTGCCGAAGCGCTGGGATTGCGTATGCAGCGTCGCACCGTAAAGGCTGGCCATTTTCAGATCCATCTCGTTTTGGCTAGGATACTGCTTGCTGTTCGTTTCAAGCATGTTCTTCACTAAAGAACGTTCGGTTGCAGTTTTTCCGCCGAAACTCGTCCTGAATTTGTACTGGATCAATACGGTTTTGTATTTGTCGGAAGGCTCGATATAAGCCGTAACACCTTGCTTTAATTTATATTCCATCCATTTCACGTCCTGTAAGCTATTTTATATGTCGATAGGGAAAACTATACTCTAGTTCGGGTGTTTTTTCAATTAAGCCATTCCTTGTCCACTCTGATCCCTTGCCTGAACCAAAAAGAAAAGGCTGACTCGTGTTGAGCCAACCCTTCTTGTCGTCAGAGATTACTTTGATTTGATGTAAGTTGTACCGTTAGCGGCTGGGCCTCTGGATTTACCGATAAAACCTACAAGCACAATGATCGTAATGACGTAAGGTGCAATCTGGAGATAGACGGAAGGGATATTCTGGATGACCGGAATATAGCTGCCGATGACCCCCAAACTCTGGGCGAACCCGAAGAAAATCGCCGCTCCCATCACTCCGATCGGATTCCACTTGCCGAAAATCATGGCAGCCATGGCGATGAAACCTTGACCGGCAATCGTTGATCCGGAAAAATTCAGGCTGATCGACTGAGAGACGATGGCGCCGCCCACACCGCCCAAAAAGCCGGAAATCAATACGCCCGCGTAGCGCATCACGTAAACATTGATCCCCAATGTATCCGCAGCTTGCGGGTGTTCCCCGACCGAACGCAGACGCAAGCCGAAAGTCGTCTTGAAGATGATGAAGTAGCAGACAAGCGCCGTTGCGATCGCTGCATAAGCTGGAGCTGATGTGTTCGTGAAAAATATCTGACCGATGATCGGAATATCCTTCAATATGGGAAAACTGGTCTTCCCGAAGTTCTGGATGATGAAGGCGGTTTGGCCTTTCCCTTCATAAAGAACCTTAGTCAAAAATACCGCCAACGCAGGGGCAAGCATATTTAGTACGGTTCCGGAAACGATGTGGTTCGCTCTTAAATTGATTGTGGCCACTGCATGGAGGATCGAAAAGAAGATGCCGACTGCCCCCGCCACCAACAACGCAACCCATGGCGTCATTTTGCCAAGATTGTCGGCGTAGTTCAGATTAAAGACTATGGCTGAGAATGCTCCCATGACCATCGTGCCTTCCAAGCCTACATTGACGATACCGCTCCGTTCCGAGAAAGTTCCGCCAAGACCGGTGAAGATCAAAGGTGCTGAATAAATCAAAGCCGAAGATACGATGATCGACAGAATCGCTAGCATGTCCATCTCACGCCACCTCCTTTTTATTGACTTTGGACAGCTTGTTCAGCAAAAGTCGGATGATATAGCTCGCTCCGACGAAGAAGATGATAGATGCAATTACGATGTCCACAATTTCTACGGGCACGCCTGACATAAGTGGCATGCTCGTTCCGCCGATTTTCAGCGTGCTGAACAGAAGTGCAGCAAAGAGGATGCCGATTGGGCTACCGATGCCCAACAAGGCTACGGCCATGCCATCGAATCCGACTGCCGGCATCGCACCTTGAACAAACATGTTTTGGAAATTCCCCAGACCTTCCATCGCGCCACCCAAACCGGCCAAGCCGCCGCTGATCAACATGGCCAAAATGATGTTCTTCTTGGCGTTCATACCTGCGTAATCGGCTGCATCAGGATTCAAACCGACTGAACGGAATTCGAAGCCATATGTTGTTTTCTTCATCAGCACCCAAACCACCGCAATCATGATGAGGGCAATGAAGATGCCGGCATGCAATGTCGAATTGCGCGTTACTTCCGATAAGAACGGCACCCTTAGACTGGCATTTTCTGTGATCCTGGCCGTGGAGTCGCCGGAATCCGTCAAAACATTCCTGACGATGTGGTTGTTGATGTATAAGGCCGTATGATTCAGCATGATGGTGACGATCACTTCACTTGTATTGAAATAGGCACGCAAGACTCCGGCGATGCCCGCCCACAGAGCTCCGGCGGCTACACCAGCCAAAATGCATAATGGCAACAATGCGATTTTCGGCAATTCAGGCAGCATCTGGGCGACGCTGACGGATGCCAACCAGCCAAACAAGGTTTGACCCGCAACACCGATGTTGAAGAACCCAGCTGTGTTGGCTACCGCAAAGCCCAATGCGACCAGAATCAAAGGGGTAGCTTCACGCAATAACTCACCTACGTAAAACGGCGATCCGAACGCTCCCTTCAACATTGCCGAATAACCCGCGATGGCATCGTAACCGAAAGACCACATGACGATTGCGCCGATCAACAGACCTAATATGACTGAAAGTAAAGGTACGATAATCCCCTGGATGCGAGTGGCTCCTTGTTGATTACTCATGAAGGCTTCCCTCCTCTTCCTTGTTTTTTTCCAATTCTTCCCTGGCCTTTTCCAATGAAGACCCGGCCATCAGTAAGCCCAGTTCTTGTTCGGAGGTTTCCTCCGGCTTGACGTAGGCCACGATTTCACCTTCGAACATCACAGCGATGATGTCGGAGAGATTCAGGATTTCGTCCAATTCGAAGCTCATCAGGAGGATGGCTTTGTCCTTATCCCTTTGCTCGATCAAGCGTTTGTGGATAAATTCGATCGCACCCACATCCAATCCTCGGGTCGGTTGAGCTGCTATCAACAACGAAGGATTCCGATCGACTTCCCTGGCGATGATCGCTTTTTGTTGGTTCCCGCCGGACAACGAACCTGCTGTCGACTTCTCGCTTTGCGTACGTACATCAAACTCTTTGATCAGTTCGATGGCATGGTTTTCGATGGCTTTGTCGTTCAGGAAGCTGTTTTTGCTGTAAGGTTCCTGATAATAAGTCTGCAAGGCGATGTTCTCGTCCAAACGCATCGGGAGGATCAGACCGAACTTTTGTCGGTCCTCAGGGATATGTCCCAATCCTGATTCAGTGATTTTGCGTGGAGCCAAGTTCGTGATGATTTCGCCGTTCAGCTTGACGGTTCCGCTCTCAGCCTTCCGCAAGCCAGTGACGGCTTGGATCAATTCGCTTTGTCCGTTCCCGTCGATCCCGGCGATGCCGACGATTTCACCCGCCCGTACCGTCAGACTCAAATTGCGCACGGCTTCCAGTCCGCGGCTCTCTTTGACCGTCAATCCTTCGATTTCCAAAACAGCCTGCTTTGGCTGGGATGGTTTTTTTACTGTGCGGAACAGAACGGAACGTCCCACCATCATATCCGCAAGTTCTTGCTGGGATGTCTGCTTCACGTCGACAGTGCCGATGCTCTTGCCCTTGCGGATTACCGTGCAACGGTCAGCAACGGCTTTGATTTCATCCAGTTTATGCGTGATCAGGATGATTGACTTGCCTTCTTTCGTCAATTCCCTCATGATCGCCATCAATTCGTCGATTTCTTGCGGTGTCAGCACTGCCGTTGGTTCGTCAAAAATGAGGACGTCCGCCCCACGGTACAATGTTTTCAAGATTTCGACCCTTTGTTGCATACCGACAGTGGTATCTTCGATTTTGGCTGAAGGATTGACTGCCAAGCGGTATTTGTTGGACAGATCCGTAATCACATCAGCGGCTGCCGTTTTATTTAAAACACCAAGTCTGCTCGGCTCGCTGCCTAAAATGATGTTCTCCGTAACCGTGAAGTCCTTGACCAACATAAAATGCTGGTGCACCATTCCGATACCCAATTTATCGGCAACACCCGGGGAACTGATTTTGACTTCTTGCCCTTTGACCTTAATGGTTCCGCTTGTAGGCTCCAAAAGACCGGAAAGAATATTCATCAAAGTTGACTTGCCCGCGCCATTTTCACCCAACAAAGCGTGAATTTCACCTTTTTTCAAGCTTAGAAAAATATCATCATTCGCTTTATAATTGCCGAAAGCTTTTGTTACGCCAATCATCTCAATGACATAATTTTCTTCTGTCATGCTGATTCCACCCCTTACTAATATTGAATGCATGCAATCCCTCATGCAGCAGTGAGACACGCTTATAAAATATAATACCGTAAAACACCATTTCACACCTATTATAAAGTATTTCCAAAATCCTATCCACTTTTGTTTATCACGAAAGATAAACATTTGTTCCTTTTTCGGAACAATCTTTGTTAGGGGACTATGCGCGAAAAAAAAGAGAAGCAACTCAATATCCTTAACCGGAATCAAGTTGCTTCTTTAAAGATTTTAAAAGTGATTAATTTTCTGGAGCTTCAGGAACAGCAAGTGTTCCGTCCAAAATTTCTGTTTTCGCTTTAGTAACAGCTTCCAAAGCATCTGCGTTCAATTGACCTTCAGTCAAATCGACGCCTTCTTCAGCCAACCCGAAATTCAAGACTTCTCCTGCCGGGAATTCGCCGTTCATTGTTAATGTAGCGATATCCTTAGCTGCAGTGCCTACACCCTTCAATGTTGAAGTCAAAGTAAGGTTTCTTTCAGTGCCGTCATCAAGAGTCAACAAGCCTTCTTCTGTTTGGTCACGGTCAACACCGATTACCCAGATTTCTTTTGAAGGATCAGCTTTTACGATATCCTTAGCTTCTGAGAATACGCCATTTCCGGAATCTCCAGCAGCTTGATAAATGACATCAATTCCGCTTGCGTACATTGCGGCAGCTTTAGATTTCCCGCCTGCAGCATCGCCGAACGAACCGACATATTCAACTTTTACATCTATTTCAGGATTTACTGATTGGGCACCAGCTATGAATCCAGCTTCAAAGCGATCGATTACGACGCTCTCTTGTCCGCCGATGAAGCCTAATTGGTTGGTTTTGGTTGTTTTAGCAGCAGCGACACCAGCCAAGAAAGCAGCTTCGTTGTCTTTGAATGATACTGAAACTGTGTTCTCGCCTTCGATGACATCATCGATGATGGCGAACATCGTATCCGGATTTTGTGTTGCCACATCCTGCATCGCTGACTTCAATTTATATCCGATACCGAACACAAGGTCAAAATTACTGTTTACGGCAGTGTTCAAGTTCGTCACAAATTCCGAATCGGCATTTGATTGGATATAATCATATCCATCGATCCCTTTTTCTTTGCCGTTCTCTTCGCCCCATGCAACAAGGCCTTCCCATGCGCTTTGGTTGAATGATTTATCATCCACGCCGCCGACGTCGGTAACCATCGCGATAGTAAAGTTGTCTTCCGTTCCCTCTGCTGTGCTGGAACCTGTTGCACTGCTGTCAGCCGTGTCGCCGTTGCCGCCGCAAGCTGCCAAGATTGTGCTGACACCTAAACCTAATGCCAATAAACTAACATATTTTTGCTTCTTCACCATGACCCCTCCAATAAACTTCAATTTTTTGAACTTGTAAGTACAAGCTTCTTACAAAAAATATCATATCATGTATTCCCGAAAAAATAAACGATATTGATTTTTTTGTAATCGTTTTTTCATTTAATATCCATATATTTGCAGGAATGGTTCTAGTTAAACCTCAGAATCATAGGGCATATCCGCATCATTCTCATATATCCCCTCGCTAATGTTCACTTTTCTGGGCTTGCTTCCATCAGCGGGCCCGACGATCCCTCTTGCTTCCATCTCGTCGATCAGCCGCGCTGCCCGATTATAGCCGATCCGGAATCTCCTCTGCAATTTGGAAATGCTCGCCGTTTCATCCGATCTGATGAATTCCACAGCTTCCCCGAAAAGATCATCTTCCGGCTCTTCGCTTGCAGCCGCGACAGTTTCGGTCGGCATCATTTCCTCGACATAGTTCGCTTCTTGCTGATTTTTGACGAAAGTGACAATGTGCTCGACTTCCTCGTCGGAAATGAACGCTCCTTGCACACGGATTGGTTTATTCTCCCCCATCGGACGGAAGAGCATATCGCCTCTGCCCAGCAGCTTCTCTGCCCCGGAGCCATCGATTATCGTTCTGGAATCGATTGAACTGGACACAGCGAACGCGATCCTGGAAGGGACGTTTGCTTTGATGATGCCGGTGATGACATCGACACTCGGTCGTTGTGTAGCCAAAATCATATGGATTCCCGCAGCCCGCGCCATCTGCGCCAATCTAGTGATCGCGTCCTCGACTTCGTTGCTGGCCACCATCATCAAGTCGGCCAACTCGTCAACGATAACCACTATGTATGGCAACGTAGGATTGTTTTCCCCGTTCTCCAGATTGTATTCAACAATCAGATTGTTGTAACCGTCGATGTTGCGCATGCCGGTACCGGCAAACAATTCATATCTTCTTTCCATTTCCGTAACGACTTTATGGAGCGCTTGCGCCGCCTTGCGTGGATTCGTGACAACCGGCGTAAGCAAGTGGGGAATCCCGTTATAGACGTTCAATTCCACCATTTTCGGATCGATCATCATCATCTTCACTTCGTTCGGTTTGGCTTTCATCAAGATGCTCGTGATGATGCCGTTGATGCAGACAGATTTCCCGCTGCCGGTCGCACCTGCAATCAGCAAATGGGGCATTTTCGTCAGATTCGCGCTTTGCACAACGCCAGAGATGTCCCGTCCTAACGGCACCTCCAACAGCTTGTCGGTGTGCTTTTGCCCTTCCATGACATCACGGAAGGAAACAACGCTGACTTCACTGTTTGGCACTTCTATGCCGATGAAGGATTTCCCGGGTATCGGAGCTTCGATGCGGATATCCTTTGCCGCCAAGGCCAGAGCCAAATCATCACTGAGGCTCACAATTTTGCTGACCTTCACCCCGACGGCTGGCTGGATTTCGTATTTTGTCACGGCAGGTCCGAGGTTCGCTTTCGTGACTTTGGCCTCCACACCGAAGCTTGCGAACGTCTCTTCCAGCTTTTTGACATTTTTTTCTATTGTCGCATATTCATTGGATTGATCGATCGCTTTGATTTCGTTCAATAAAGTGACTGGTGGCAAGTGGTAATCCCTGTTTTCCTGCTCGGCAGTGATTTCGAATTCCAGCTCGCCCGTATTGTCTTCCTCGTTGCCTCCGACCGTTGTTTTTGCAAGGCTGGACTGTTGGGCTGAAGCGCTCTTTTCATTGTCCGCATATTTGTGTTCGGCTGCTTTTTCAAGTTGTTTCTGGAAGCTGTCGATTTTCAGCTGAACGGGTTCGCGCTCTTTTTCGGCAAGTGTCTCTTTTTCTGCTGCTTTCAAAGCTTCCGCTTCTTCCTTCATCAATTTCTTCGCTGCCGATTCGCTTTTTATTTGATTTTTGGCTTTTTCGACTATTGAAGGTTTCTTGTCTGTCGGAACGCTGTTTGACCTGGTCGGTTTCTTCACTGTTTTCGAATCAATGATCGAGCTGGCCACTTTATCTTTCGTGTAAAGCACCGCTCGTTTACTGTTGTGCCCGAAAATCAAGGCAACTTTGCGCACGACTTCCATGACATCATGCGTCGTGAATCCGAAGATGACCGCCACACCAAAAAATACAAGCAGGCCGATGATGATATAAGTGCCCCATTGTGAAACCAAAAAATGGGTTCCAGTATAAAAGGCTGCTCCTATCAAGCCCCCACCCATCTCAGAAGCTGTATCTGCTTGCCTGACATCGGTCAAAAAACGTGCAAGCGTAACGGACACGACCGACGTCCCCTCCGTGACGACTGCCTCAAAAGCCTGTGAATGGAGATAAAGCAGTGCTGCCGAATAAAGCAGGATGCCGCTGATCAACCAGTTCTTTCTTATTTTTGGTTCTTTCCCTCTCAAAATCAGGTACAGACCATAGGCGCCAAACAGCGCCAGGCTGACCGGATAGGTTTCGCCGACAAAAAAACGGAAAAAATTTGCCAGCGCTATACCGGCAAAACCGAGTTGCCCGATCCCTAAGGCTGCACTGAAAAGAAACAGCACGCCGATAAGCTCATAGGATATCTTCTGCCCGGTCGCCTTCTTTTTCTTTCTTGTCGTCGTCGTTCGTTTCGCCAAACATGCCAACTCCTTTTTATCATTTACTCAAAACCACTGCCCGTCTGCATAAAACAGCGGTCCATAGATTGTTCGTTTGATTACCCGTATCGGTTCATTATACTACAAAACGAACCCTTTACGAGGCTATTTTTCAATCAATCCGCGCGGACAAAAAGCTTCTGTTTCCCGTCAACGCAGGCAACAGAAGCTTTTTGGAATTTGGTCCGTCATTCTTGAATAAGTTTTTTCCTGTCCTGCAGAAGCATCAGTCCATGATATAATTGCACATCGTCATCGCAATTCTCACAAAACCGGATTTCTCCGTCTGACCAGTAGGCAGTCAGGTAGGGTTCCTTTGATTTTTGGAATGGGTAGACTGCCGATAGTTTTTCCGCTGCCCGTTCATAGGCAGCGACTGCCTCCTGGAAATCGGCATACTCCGTCGATTCCACAATGAAATCCATCCAATCTTCAAAAAACCACCAGGGTTCATATTCTCCCTCGGTCCGTATCACCTGGTACATGCTATCACCTTCTTTGTTGCAAAAAGTATAGCACAGCCTGGAAAATTATTCCCGCACAAGGTATCGGGATTGACCCTTCTCGACCAAGACTGTAAACTGAATTAAAAAGCTAAAGCGCATGCTCAGCCTAAAATCTGGAGGGGATTTATCATGAAAAAAATCAAGATGACAGTAAGTGGCAGGGTACAGGGCGTTGGGTTCCGTTACATGACAAAAATGGTGGCTGACCAGATAGGCGTTTCGGGAATCGTCAGGAACGAGGATGATGGGAGTGTCTATATCGAAGCCGTCGGACCCAGCGATAAGATCGATGCCTTCATCGCGGCGGTCAAACGCAGTCCTTCGCCAAGCGGAAGAGTCGACACCTGCACGCTCGAAGAGGACGCCAACGTTGAGAATTACATAAGTTTTCGTGTAACCAATTGAATATATTTTTCCCTTCATGTATAGTAGTAATGTTATCGAAAAATTGTAAAGGAATGTGAATAATGAAACTTAAAAAGAAGGTATTGCTTTCCGCGGAAATGATGTCCTTGTTAGTGGTTCTGACAGGCTGCATGCAATATGATGAGAATAAAAACCCAACCGGCTTCATATATGACTATTTGGTGGTGCCTACAGGCAAATTGATCGTTATGTTGGCGGAAATGCTCAACGGCAATTACGGTCTGGCCATCATCGCCATCACAATCATTGTCCGCTTGGCCATCATGCCCTTGAACTTTAGCCAGATCAAAAAAACGATGGTGCAGCAAGAAAAGATGAAGTATATCAAACCAGAATTGGAAGATATCCAATTCCGTCAAAAAAATGCCCAAACTCCTGAAGAAAAAGCCGCGGTTTCGCAAGAAATGATGGCACTGTACAAAGACAACAACATCAGCATGACAGGCGGCGTCGGTTGCTTACCGATTCTGATCCAGATGCCGATCTTTACCGCTATGTATCAAGCCGTCAATTTGACGCCGGAAATTTCTGCAAGCACCTTCCTTGGCATCAACCTTGGTGTCAGCAGTCCGTTGCTGGCGATCCTGGCAGGTGTGGCTTATGTAATCCAAGGCTACGTTTCAACAATCGGCATGCCTCAGGAAACCAAATCACAGATGAAATCGATGATGCTGATGAACCCGATCATGATTCTGATGTTCTCGTGGTCTTCACCAGCAGGTTTGGCGCTGTACTGGCTGGCCGGCGGTATTTTCGCAGCAGCCCAGACTGCGCTTCAAAATCATATGATCAAACCTAAAATCCAGAAGCTGGTTGAAGAAGAAATGAAGGATCGTCCGGTCAAGAAGAACGTGAAAATGGCTAAGCCGTCTTCCTCTTCAGCACCTGCACAAGCGGTTAAAGCTTTGTCCGCCACGAATCAACAAACGGATGGCAAAAAAGGCCGCAACGCAGGCAAACAATCAAAATCCTAATTGAAACTACAAAAAAGCAGGAAGCAAACTCATGTGTGAGCCGCTTCCTGCTTTTTTTGTAGTTCATTTTTTTGGTAAGGCGCGTTCTCCTGTCGATTTCCTACAATTCCTCATCCGGCACATAATTTTTCAGAATCGGCAACTGGATGCGGAAAACAGATCCGTGGCCCAATACGCTTTCGACGGTGATATCGCCTTTATAGCCTTCCAATAATTCTTTCGCGATCGAGAGACCCAAGCCGTTCCCGCCCTTATTCCGCGATCTGGCTTTATCGACGCGGTAAAAACGCGAAAAAATCTTCTGCTGATCTTCCTGGGACATCCCCTCGCCAAAATCTTGGATGGCGATCTGGACATAGGACATGGATTCGGAAATCGAAAGATGGATTTCATGCCGGTCTGTCGAATATTTGACGGCGTTGTCCATCAAGATCACCAATATTTGCTCAAAATGGTTGCGATAAATGTTCACGTAAATCTCACGATTCAAATCATCATCCAAATTGAATACGAAATCCGGATACAGCATCTTGAAATTATGGAACGTATGCAGCACGACATTCCGGATCGGGGTCACTTCATTTTTATAGTGCATTTCTACTTGTTCCGCACGGGAGAGATCCAACATCTCCTGAACCAAAGTCTTCATTCGCTGGATTTCGGTCAATGAAGCGGCAAGGGATTCATCGAGTATTTGTGGATCTTCCTTACCCCAACGGTTCAGCAATTTCAGGTGGCCCTCAACAATGGCGGTAGGAGTCCTGAGCTCGTGCGAGACATCCTCCACGAACTGCTTTTGTTGGGTGACGTACAGTGCCATCTTATCCAGCAAGCCGTTGATGTGGACGGAAAGATCGGTAAATTCGTCCTTGCTTTTGGATATTTTGATGCGGGTCTCGGATAACGTATCCTCTTCTATCGCATCCATCGTATCGACCATCTGTTTGATTGGCCTGAAGAAATAAATGGCGATGCCGTAGCCGGCTGCCGCCGACAAAACGAACACGATTGCCGTGACTAACCAGAAATACTGCGTCATCTGTGAGACGACCTTATGATAATCATTCAGTCGGAAAACGATTTGGACATAGCCCAACAGGAAGGAGTCCTCTTGGCTGAGGATCGGACTGCCTGCCACAAACGCTTCAAGATCATTCAGTTTTGTCTCGCGCAAATAAGTATCGGGATTTTTGATGAATGTCGTATAGCTCTTCTGCGTCTCATAGAGCAACTGTCCATCTGTATCAAATACGCGTATGTTCGCCCCTCTGTTCTTGAGATCCTCCAAAAACGGGTAGTTTCCTACAGATTGGAGCCCCTTCGTCACAGTGGAAACAGAAATTTTCTCGAACATGCTTTCGACGCTGTTGACTGAAAGCTTCGTATCGATCTCAGACAGCGCGGATTGGACCGAAGAAAGCAGCTTCTCGGCGTCATCTTTTTGTTCGTCGTACTGATAGCCTTTGTAGACATTCAGCATCAGCAAGGCGGACAGAAAGTACAGCAGGAAGAAAGCTATACTTAAAAGAAAACCCCATTTCCACCGAATGGACTTGGGATTTCCTCTTTTTTTGGTTGGCATATAATTGATTCTGCGCATAGTATTATGAGCGCATGACGTATCCGGTGCCACGTACCGTTTGGATATAACTTTCTTGGCCGGCTACATCGATTTTATTGCGCAGATATCGGATATATACATCCACTACATTTGTTTCCACTTCCGTTTTGTATCCCCATACTTTATTCAGCAATACATCCCTTGAAAGGACAACGTTGATGTTTTCCATCAGGATCAACAATAATTCGTATTCGCGTTTGGTCAATTCGATGTGCTCGTCGCCACGGCGCACGACACGGTTTTCTTTTTCGATTGTCAAATCACGATAAGTGACGGTCGTTTGCTTCACCTTGCGTTGCTCTTCTTCGATGTCGATGCGGCGCAATAAAGCACGGACCCTTGCCAAAAGTTCTTCGATGGCAAATGGTTTCACGATATAGTCATCGGCACCGTGGTCCAAGCCGGATACACGATCGATGACGGAGTCGCGGGCGGTCATGATGATGATCGGCGTATCTTTGACCGGACGCAGACGACGGCAAACTTCGATGCCGTTCAATTCAGGAAGCATCAGATCCAAAAGGATGACATCCCAGTCCTGGTTCATGGCAGCTTCAAGGCCAGTTCTGCCGTTGTAGCAAATTTCCGTTTCGTAGCCTTCGTGTTTTAACTCAAGCTCGATGAAACGCGCCAGATTTTTTTCATCTTCGATAATCAATATTCTTTGTTTGTCTCTATTTTCCATAGAATTCTCCCCTAATGTCTCATTTGAATGATAACAACATGCCATTACAATTTCATTTTATTTTAACATACTGTCGGGAATTAGTCTTAATTAAATGATCCTGATAGTAAAATGTCATCCGAAGCACGGCTTCGGATGACATAAGTGTAGGCCAGAATGGCGCTGTATCCCTTTAGTCTTGTGGGACTTCCACTTCTTTATCCCACTCGAAGTGATAAGAACCAGCTTTGTCTGTGCGTTCATACGTATGCGCTCCAAAGTAATCGCGTTGCGCTTGAATGATGTTTGCAGGCAATACAGCTGAACGGTAAGAATCGAAATAAGCTACTGCAGATGAGAATGTCGGTACAGGCACGCCTGCAACCACAGCTGTTGCAACCACTTCACGTACAGCACCTTGATATTGTTTCGTGATTTCCACGAAGTAATCATCCAACAACAGGTTCTGCAGGTCAGCATTCTTCTCGTAAGCATCAGTGATGTTCTGCAGGAATTGCGCACGGATGATACAGCCGGCACGCCAAATTTTAGCGATTTCGCCATAATTAAGATCCCAATCATTTTCTTCGCTGGCAACACGCATTTGAGCGAATCCTTGTGCGTAGCTCATGATTTTGCTGAAATACAATGCCTTGCGGATACTCTCCACAAATGCAGCTTTATCAAGACCCTCTTTAGCTGTAACAGCAGGGGCACTCAGAATTTCGCTGGCAGCGACACGTTCTGTCTTCAAAGCGGAAATGTAGCGGGCAAAAACGGATTCGGTGATCAACGGCAACGGAACACCCAAGTCCAACGCACTTTGGGAAGTCCATTTACCCGTGCCTTTATTGCCGGCGCGGTCCAAGATGATCTCGACCATTGGTTTGCCTGTTTCAGGATCGTATTTAGTCAAGATGTCAGCAGTGATGTCGATAAGGAAGCTGTCCAACTCGCCTTTGTTCCATTCGATGAAGACAGCAGCAATTTCTTCCACTGACATGCCAAGGTACTTGTGCATGATGTCATAGGCTTCTGCAATCAGTTGCATATCCCCGTACTCGATTCCGTTGTGGACCATCTTAACGAAATGTCCGGCGCCACCTTTGCCGATGTAAGCTACACAAGGTTCGCCATCCGGAGCTTTAGCGGAAATCTGTTCCAAAATCGGTGCAACCAGATCGTATGCGTCGCGTTGTCCGCCCGGCATGATTGATGGACCTTTCAATGCGCCTTCTTCACCACCGGAAACGCCTGTTCCGATGAAATTGATGCCTGAGTTTTCCAATTCTTTGCTGCGGCGGATCGTATCTTTGTAGAAAGTATTCCCTCCGTCGATCAGGATATCACCTTTATCCAAATGAGGCAGCAACGATTGGATCGTTTTGTCGGTTGCCTCCCCAGCTTTTACCATCATCATGATTTTTCTTGGCTTCTCCAAAGACTCGACAAATTCTTCAATCGTATAAGTAGGAACCAGTTTCTTTTCTGGATTTTCCGCGATAACTTGCTCAGTCTTTGAACCTGAACGGTTGAATACAGACACGGAATAACCTCTGCTTTCAATGTTCAATGCTAGATTTTTGCCCATTACGGCCATCCCGACAACGCCGATTTGCTGTTTTGACATAAATAAATTCTCCCTTCATGATAAACACATCATTCTATAATCTTAATCCTAACAAAAATCCGCCTAAATGGAAAGCAAACAATTGAAAATAATGGCTTTCTTTTCTTTTACCGGATTCCCCAACGTTTACTTTTAGATGTTATTGTTGTAAACTATGCCATGTAAATTACAAAAGGTGGGAATAATATTGACTAAGAAAACTGGTACTACCTCATCAAAAATCAATAAATTCAGCAAATTCATCATTTGGATCATGCTTTTGGCCATGGTCGGCGGATCGATCCTTTCAGTCCTGTACTCTTTGTTCATAAATATGTGAGAAACAACATTCAAAAAGGTTCCCGGAATCCACTAGCTGATTCCGGGAACCTTTTTTATTGACTCAGATGCCTTTTTTGACTTTTCCGTCCCAGCCGGCATAGCCGCCCTTCAGGATGAAAATGTTTTTGTAGCCATTTTTTTTCAGAATAGCTGCACAGCGTCCGCTCAACATGGAATTTTGATCATACAGATAAATCGGTTGATCTTTGCGGATTTCTTGGTAGCGTTGTTTGAAAGCAGAATAAGCGATATTTCTCGCTCCTAATATGTGGCCTGCATCGAACTCGGTTTTTTCGCGGACATCGATCAATTGCGCTTTCCGCAGATCTTTTTTGAAATCCTCTGCAGTCAGCGTCGTCGCTGCATTCTTTCTTTGGAAATAAAAATAAGCTTGATAAATGGCATATCCGATGATGAATATCCATAATGCGATATTAAAAATATCAATTCCTGTTAAGTTCAAATAAATCCACCCTTTCCATACTCTTACTCTCATATTTTACACTTGTGGAAGGCGCATTGCTACAGTTTTAACGACTTTTTTCTGTTCCGTCAATTGTATCCAGCCATTGCGTTCCACATCGTACAGATGCTCATAACGCTTCCCGTAAAGCAAGTAGCTCCCATCCGGCGATGCCAAAATCGGATCCATTCGCTCGACCTCAGTCAGCATCTCTGAAACGTTGCCGGAAAAATCGACCTTCGCAAGTTCGAAGCTGATGCCAGCAACGCTCTCCGGCTCCTGTTTTGGGATAACCGCAAACGTTTCATCCGAGTCATTTCCTTTTGTAAATTCCGGGATGACAAGTCCGCTTCCATCGATGATGTGCGGAAGGCTAATATAACCCTGGGTAATCAAAAGCGGATAGTAGGAAATGACAAGCAACTCTTTCTCATTGAAATCTGAAGGGGTCACTACCCATACTGATTCGCCTTCCAGTCCATAAGCGAGGATTTCCCGATCGATGACCGTATCTTTGCCAGGAAGCCGGATGTCACTCAATACCAACGCAGAAATGCCATCAGTCCCAGTTTTTTTGTGGAGGTACATATTTTCTGAATACCAAACCGGCATTTCTTCTGTATCCTGCATTTCAATCCATTCGCCATTTGATATATCCCACAGGTAATTGATGGGCCTGTCTACTGTTTTTTGGACGGAAACGAACAACTGCCCTTCGTTTGTCTGATTCCAGGAAACACCCTTCAAAATCCCTTCAGAAAAATGAAACTCAGCCAGTGATTTCCCTGACTTGTCGATCATCATGATGTTATTTCCTTGTTGCGTTGCGACCTGGACCAGCATCCGCTGACCGTTTGCGGAAAGCGCAGCAAAAACAAGCCGATCTGAAAAAGCCCGGATCAGCTGTTCTTCCCCCGTGAGCAGGTCATGGCTGTACAAACCGTATTCTCCATTTGATTCCAACGCGACAAGAATAGTCCTTTCGTCCAGCCAACCCACAGCATAAAGGAATTCATCCTTGGAAATCGTTGAAAAGCTACTGCCGGAGGAAAGGTCCGGCTCACTTGCGTCAGGCTGATCAGGATACGTCAATCGTTGTGCACAGGCCGCCAGAATCAGAACACTTGAGAGTGAGAGAATGAGCCATGCTAATCGCCTTTTTCCCATGCCATCCTCCATCCTCCTGCATTTCCTTTTCCCGAAAATGTTCAGGCCCTATTTGCTGATCTCCGTCAGTGCAAGATAAGCTGCGCCAACTATTCCGGCATCGTTTCCAAGTGCGGCTAATTTTATATGCGTAGTCTTCTTGACGTTCGGGAATGAGAATTCAGCAAAATAAGTTCTTACTTGCTCCAAAAGGTATTCCCCGGCTGCTGATACACCGCCACCGATGACGATATAAGCCGGATTCAAAAGATTGCCGATATGGCTGCAGGCCAAACCCAGATAATAGGCAGCGCGATCGACTACTAGTACAGCCAACTCGTCTCCCTCTTTTGCCAAATCAAAAATCATTTTGGAAGTAATCTCCTGGCCATCGTCGATGATGAATTTCAGCTGCGCGTTGCCGGCATATTCTTCAGCATGCTTGCGGGCCAATTTGACGACGCCTGTTGCGCTGGCGACGGTCTCCAAACAGCCTTTCTTTCCGCACGTACAGTCAAATCCGCCTGGTTCTACAGTCATGTGGCCGATTTCGCCGCCGGAACCTGCAGTACCATGGATCAGATTGCCTTCCGCTATGATTCCCCCGCCGACACCTGTGCCAAGTGTCACAAAAACGACGTCACGATCATCAGCACCGGCGCCTCGCCATTTTTCCCCAAGCGCGGCAACGTTTGCATCATTGTCAATAAAAATAGGGATGCCGATTTCACGCTCGATCGCTTCACGTACAGGCTGAGGCGTTTTCCAGTTCAGGTTGAAGGCGCCCTCGACAGTACCCGCTTCACGGTCCACTGCTCCCGGAGATCCCATGCCGATGCCCTGAAAATCCTCAGCAGTCATTTGGTAGAGATCCAGATGGTGTTTGATTGAAGCTATGATATCAGTTACGATGTGCGTCCCCTCATCATTTATGTTCGTAGGGATGCTCCATTTTTGCTGGATATCCCCTTCTGCTGTTAAGATAGCCAATTTCACTGAAGTGCCGCCTAAATCAATACCGATAAATTTTTTATACACGTCATTTCCTCCAATTGTTCAATTTGTATCTAGTATAACGCAAAACCGGTCCGCATTAAACCCGAATAAGCAAAGAATATAGCGCTCACAAAATAAAGGCCCAGAAAAAGAAGCCTCAATCCATTTTGGCTTTTGGCAGTGCGCGGCATCGCGATGAACACGGCCGAAAGCGCCCCGCCCAGTGCCCCGCCAAGATGCCCGAAATTATCGACTGCTGATGAAAAAAATCCGAAGAAGAAATTCAGGAAAATCAACATCGTAAAATTCCGGGCCATAAGTTGGATCCCGGAGTTGTGCGGAAACTGACGGCCCAGAACGATGGCTGCAGCAAACAACCCGAACAGTGAGGTGCTTGCGCCGGCTGAAATCGAGTCATTGAAGGCAAAACTCATGAGATTCCCCATCAATCCGCTCAGGAGATAGATGAGCGCAAAACGCAAAGAGCCATAGAGACTTTCCATCTGCGTGCCCAAATAATACAGGGTGATGCTGTTCACCAGAATGTGCGTGAAGCCTATATGGATGAACATGGGCGCAATCAAACGCCACCATTCCCCTTGCGCGATGGCTGGGTTGAATTTGGCGCCGAACAGGATAAGCGTCAGTACGTTGGTGCTTCCCCCGTTCACGGTCATCAGCAGGAAAATGACGATCTGAATGGCCAAGAACAAGTGTGTTACAGAGAATTGATCCGGTAAATAGGATCTTTTGGTATTATATGCCCGCATCGTGACACTCCCTTCCATTATTATCCTATTTTATACTAGAATGCTGTCGTCAACAACTTTTGGACCGGCACATCAAATGCCTCGATTTCCCAATGAGGATCCTTGAACAATTGGAATGGGAACAGCACAGACAAGGTGCGCCCGTTGTATGCAGCCAGATAGCGGTCGTAGTAGCCGCCGCCGAACCCGATGCGGTAACCCGTTTCCGAAAATGCCAATCCGGGAACAAGCAGCAGATCGATTTCTTCGGACGGTACCGGGTTTCGCTTATCGACAGGTTCCATGATGCCGAATCGGCTCCTCGCCATGGCGGTATCCGGCAAGTATTCATGAAAAGTCATGATGCGGTTCTTACCGGAATAAGGAACGACCATCCGCTTGCCTTCTTCAAGCCCCTTTTGGATGATTTTATGCGTATCGATTTCCGGAAAATTCGACCATGTGACGCCTATTGTCTTTGCATCATGCCACGCCTCGCTGCTGCAGACTGCTGTCGTCAGCTCTTGCTCCATCCGGATCCGATTTTGGGACGGCAAATCCCTCAATCTCCCCAGCATCTCTTTTCTTATTTGTTCTTTCATCAGAATCCCTCCTTAAGCGGTCTCTCTCACCATTTCTACTCTGCAAAACATCCTTCCGGATAAAATAAAAAAACAACAGGATATCCTGTTGTCGTTTTAATTATTTTGTTTCACGATGCAAAGTCACGCGTCTTTCACGTGGACAATATTTTTTCACTTCAAGACGGTCCGGGTTGTTACGTTTGTTTTTCTTTGATAAGTAATTACGTTCTTTACACTCCGTACATTCCAATGTAATATTTAACCGCATATTCTTCCCTCCAAACATAAAAAAATTGAAGATCGAATCATCTTCTGCGTTTCTCATTGTATCACTTATGGAAAAATTATGCCACTATTTTTTGAACAACTTCTGCGCAAGTCCATTTTTTTTGAGCATTGAGCCAATTAAATCCCAGATAAGGTTGCAGAAACAAGCGAATTTCATTAGAATGTTATCAGGCGTCAAAAAGAAGAATCGAGGTGACAAAGATGGAACAATGGACCATCGTGATTGTCTTACTGACAATCGCAATCATATTGCTGTTTGCATCATTTTTCGTCAAGGATAATGATCGCAAATTCGCCGATGAGATGAGTGAATACACTTTACAATTAACGGAAGAAATCCATGAATTGAAGCAAAGACTCATCGCTGTGGAGGAAGAATTGGGAAAAGAAGTACCCGTTTCCGAAGATTCGCAGACCGTCAAAAAAGTACACAACCTGACTAAGCAACACATCATCACTTTGTATACAAGCGGAAGAACGTTTGATGAGATTGCAGAGCAACTGTCCGTCCCTATCACCACCGTGCAACTCGTTGTCGATAACTACATAGAGCAATCAATCGTATAGAGGAGAAAATAAAGTGAATAAACAAAAACTGCGTTTTTTATCCATCGGTTTTTTGTTGTCTGCCGTACTGTTGGCCGGCTTCCAGCTCTTCTATCCGGAAGCACTCCCCGGCAGCACATTCAACGGAGAAGCAACTGCCGATTCAACGGATTATCAAGAGAAATATGAAAGTACTTTGGCGGAATTGGAATTGCAGAAGCAAATTAATGAAGCTTCAATAAGCAGCGCCCCTGCCGAAGGAACTGCAGTGGCCTCCAGTGCTCCAGCTGAAACAGCGAGCATTGCCGAAAGTTCAGCTGCCCCTGCACCAAATACACCAGTCACGTTTGTCATCACTTCCGGACAACCGACGTCAGTCGTCATCGACAATCTGGTCAGCGCGGGACTCATTACCGATCGGGCTGTATTTGAACAGTACCTGAATGACCGGAATCTTGTCATGAAAATCAATATCGGAGAGTACCAATTGTCCCAAGACATGGGCTATGAAGTCATCGCCGATATGATCACACTGGAATAATAACCCAGCCTACAAAAAAAGAAGGTGCCTGAACAAGGATATTAAAATCCTTGTTCAGGCACCTTTTTTGTGTATGTTTGGCGATAATCAGCCGTTAGTCACTTCCCAGTTGACAGGTTATTCGGCTTTTATTGCGTAATCCCCAGTATTGAAATAAGCATCAAAAACTTTCTTGGCTATCGGTGTAGCCCGGCCCGTATCCGTGCTGAGATAAGGAACAACTACGGTTACGGTGATTTCCGGATTGTCGAATGGCGCATATCCGACGAAAGTTGAGTTGAAGACACTCTCACCCTTCAGATTATCATTGGTGCCACCATAGATGGCCTCCGCGGTCCCTGTTTTGGCGGCGACGTCGTTCGGATCTTTCCCGAATGTCGAATAAGCCGTCCCGTTCGCGCTGTGGGTTACTTGGTAAAACCCTTGCTGGACACGCTCCATCGCTTGCGCATCGACATCAACCAGATTCATCACTTTTGTCTCCAGAGTCGTTTCCAAAGCCCCCAGCGCTCCGTTCGCATCCGTACTGCGGATTTCTGAAACCAATTGAGGAGCGTATCGGGTACCGCCGTTGGCGATGGTATTGATGTATTGCGACAATTGCAGGGTCGTGTAGAGATCGTACTGTCCGAATGCTTGGTCGACAACGTTAACTGCTGTTTGATCGAACCCCACCAATCCGCTGCCTTCATTCGGAAGGTCAATCCCCGTCTTCACACCCAAACCGAACTGGGCGAAGTAGCTGCGCAGCTCATCGATCAGGTCTGCGGAAATATTCAAGGTGTCTCCTGATTCATAGTTTACTTGTCCCCCCATCATCATCGCCAATTTGACCATGTAAATATTCGACGAGCGGGCCAATGCCTCGATATCGTTTATGGCCACTTGGCTGCCGACGTTCGGGTTGAAAACAGATTTTTTCAATTTCGAACCTGGGAATTGCAGCGGTTCGTCGACGATGACATTGTTATCCGTACTGATGACACCGCTCATGTATCCGGTCAGCACCATCGCGCCCTTAATGGCCGACCCCATTCCGTAACTGGCATTAATGACACCCAATGCATCATCCACAATTTCGTTTGAGGTCGAGCGCTGTTTGCCGGTCATGCCCAGAATCTCGCCTGTATTCGGATCCGATGCCACTATATACACCCGGTCGTTGTAAGAATCGACATTGCTGTTCAGGAAATCGGTAGCGATCTGTTCGATTTCCTTTTGAAAATCGATATCGATGGTCAAGACCAGATTATCCCCGGCTTTTCCTTCATAGGATTCCTCCCGCGTCACTACTTCACCTGATTGATCCGTGATCGTTTCCCACTGTGATTTCGTGCCTGAGAGCACCGATTCGTATTCTTGCTCCAAATAGGAGTTTCCGACGCGGTCATTCCTGGCGTAGCCTTTTGCCAAATAGGTGGACACTTGATCGCTCGGCAAACCGATCTTTTCGCTGGTCACCCCACCCAAAATACTCTTCAGCAAGTCGGATTCTGGATAGATCCTGACCCAATCTGTCGCGACATCCACGCCGGACAAGCCGGACAGATTTTCGCTCACCTGTGCCAATTCTTCATCCGAGACATCCTTGTTTTTGATGCTGGTGGTCGACAAGGCATACGCGCTGTTCATCCGCTTGAAAATGGCGGCGATTTCTTTCTCTTCATCCGAATAAGCGACGTCCTCTGCCGTTATTTTTTCCAGCTCCACTTCGTACAATTCGGAACCCGGCAACAGTTTTTCGTCATCCGATAGGCGTTCCAACATGACATCGTTGTTTATGGCCATCCAATAATCCTTCAAATCACGTTCCGTCAGTTCTTCAATGCTGACGTTTATCAGACCCGCCAATGACGAGGCGACCTTCGCCATTTCCTCGGCCGTTGTGTTTGCTCCTCGGGTGTAGGTTATGGAATGCTGCGGTTCATTGCCTACAAGGATGTTGCCGTCTCTGTCATATATCAAACCGCGCGGTACGGATTCCGTCACAAGTGTCGTTTCTGTACGTTTCACGATGGCTTCGAATTCATCTCCACGAACGATCTGCAGGTATCCCAACCGGAATATCACTGCGGAAAACAGCGAAAACACGATAAAAAAGAGCAGGTTCAGGCGAAACGGGATATGCGACTTTCTCTTTCTTTTACTTTGGGTATTATCTTCCAATTTTACACCTTCCTAAAACCATATTTCGACAACCTATTATAGCAAAAAAAGCAGGCATTACAAACGACGCAACAAATTTTTAAAGATGTGCCTTCGCTGGCTGTGCCCAGACAACCTCGGATTCTTCATAAAACCAGCTGGATATGCTAAAATAGCAGAAGCACTTGTGAAATTTTCGCTTCAACTATCCCGAGCGTTCATTCATGGTCAGGTGACTCTGCAGCAACGCCAAAAAAATTTCATTTTAAGGAGGAATGTGCAGCATGCTGAAGCGTTTCACAACCCTATCCCCACAAAAAAATATGCTTTTCCTTTCGTTCTTACTGCCCTTGTTTGTGATGATGACCATTTATGCCACCATGGGCGTTTATCCTTTCGGCAACAGCACCTTGCTGACTGTGGATCTCGGCCAGCAATATGTGGATTTTTTCAGTTATTACCGCACTACCTTATTGTCCGATCCTTCCGCCCTTTTCTTTTCTTTCACAAAATCATTCGGCGGCGAGATGTTGGGGCTGTGGGCTTACTATCTGATGAGTCCGTTCAATCTCATTTTTCTGCTTTTCCCGCAGTCTCAGTTGCCCTTGGCGGTGACCATCTTGATCCTGATGAAGATTTCGGCGTCAGGACTGACTTTTGCTCATCTGTTGATTTCCCGGTTCGAAGGCAAAGGCTTGTTGGTTCCGTCCTTCGCCTTGAGTTATGCCTTGATGGGTTACGTCATCGTCAATCAATTGAATGTCATGTGGCTGGACGGGCTCGTTTTCCTGCCTCTGATCATTCTTGGTTTGGAGAAACTGGTGTCGGGTGAAAGTGGTCTGTCTTACAGCCTGTTTCTCGGAGTGATGCTGATTTCCAACTATTACATCGGATTCATGATCTGTGTTTTCTTGGTCTTCTATTATGTGTTCGCATTTTCCAGACAAGAAGTTGTAGGTATGAACAACCTGAAGGCGCATCTGAAGCACTTCTTCACCCAATCAGCCCGATTCATCGGTTATTCCTTGTTGGGAGCTGGCTTTGCCGCCGTCCTGATGCTGCCCACCTTTTATTCGCTCTTGGGAAGCAAGGCAAGCTATGCCAACAAGCTGATCGATTGGAGTTTCGCCTATGATCCCTTCGAAGTCGTTTCGAAGTTTTATATCGGAGCGTTCAATTTTGACCAGATGCCCAGCGGACACCCCAATCTCTATATCGGAACTGTCGCGCTGACAGCCTACATCTATTATTTTTTTCATCCCGCCTTCTCAAAAAAAGAACGGTTCACCTCGCTTGCGTTGACCGCCCTCTTTTTTCTGGCGATGAACGTCCAGTTTCTGAATAAAATTTGGCATGCCGCACAATATCCGATCTGGTACCCTTACCGTTTTTCATTCACCGTTTGTTTCTTTTTCCTGTTGAACGGTTTTCGGGCGTTGCGTTCCTATCGTCCTTTTCCGTTTTCGCTGGCCTGCTGTCTTTTGATCACGAATGCGGCCACTGCCATCTATGTCCTGAAAAAGGATTTTGAATTTCTGGAGCCTGTCCAAGTATTGATCAGTGCAGTCGTTTCTGTCCTCGTGCTGGTATTGCTGATGCTTAGGGACCAGCCCCGAAAATGGCTGACCTACGCTTTGCTTTTCGTGGCCACCGCAGAGATGACGGCAAATGCAGCCATCGACCTGTTTCGGTTGGGCTACGTCAAGCAGGACGAATTCGCCGATTACCAAACGAATCTGAATACGATGCTGGCGGATGTGCGGCCATCCAAGGATACATTCTACCGGATCGAAAAAACGTTCCAACGCTCCAAAAACGACAGTTTCCAAGCCAATTATGCAGGAATCAATCATTTCAGTTCCACTTTTGAAAAGGAGATTCCCGCCTTGTTCGGCTCACTGGGCTTTCCTGACGGAAACGGCTTCATCGTATACTCAACCGGGACATTATTCACGGATGCTCTGTTCGGTGTGAAGTATTTCATTCAGGACAAGAAGTTGCCGGAAACCTTTTATGACCTCAATGACGGCATATACCGTTTGAACCGCAACTCCACCCGCCCGGATTTGACCCAGTACAGTTTCTATTCAGAAACGGATAGATCCACCACCTTTGAAAATCCCTACGCGTTGTCATTGGCATTCGGGGTTTCGGAAAGCGTTTTGGATCTCGAATTGATCGAGGATCAGCCCATATTGATGCAGGAACAGTTGTTGGATGCCTTCAACAATCAAGAAAGCATCGAACCTTATTTCTCGTTGCGTCCGTTCGATTCCAACGTCTTCCAGAATGTTACATCCGCTGCCGGGGATGCACAGAACACAACCTACTATCGGTCTGTGGATGGGGCAATCTCGAGGATCGAATTCCAGTTTACCCCTACCAGCGACAATCCTTATTATCTGATTCTGGATGCGGGCATCGACGACGATGACGCAACCCTTTATGTGAATAATGTGAAGTTGGATTATTATACGACCTTCCGGAACGATCAGGTCGTCAACATCGCAAGCAACCAGCAGGGTGAAAACATCACCTTTACGATCGAACTGCGCGAGGACTCGATTCGGGTTCAGGACCTGAAACTTTATGAATTGAACAAAGCTCTGTTCGAGGAAACCATTTCAGATCGTCAGGCTGAAGGCATGACAATCACTTCTTTCAACCAGACGCACATCACGGGTTCGGTCACGATCACGGATGAAGATGAAATATTGTTGACGACGATTCCCTACAGCGAAGGCTGGGAAGTGACGATTGATGGGGCAACTGCAGAAACAACCACCGCTCTGAACGGCCTGCTGGCGGTGCCGATCAGCTCAGGTAAGCATACAATCGCGTTTACGTACCGCACCCCCTATCTGATGTCCGGCTTGTCCATCAGCGGGGGTTCAATCGCGGGTGCCTTGCTATTCAGAAAATATCGTAAAAATAAATAAGAAAAGCGGTTGGGATTTTGATCCCAACCGCTTTTCTCATTTGTCCGTTATTTAGGGAACCAAGGGAAAAATTTATTTGTCCGTTTGGAATAAGCTGCGAAATCATCGCGGTCTGCATACTTCTTCTCAAGCAGCGGGACACCTGATACGAACAACAGCAGTAACGTCATGACGATCGGACTGATGATCATGTACAGGTTGCCCCATCCATCCAAAGCTACGATGAAAATGCCCCACCACATCGCGGCCTCTCCAAAGTAATTCGGATGGCGCGTGTACTGCCACAGACCCTCCATCATCAGCTTGCCCTTGTTGCTTGGATTGGCTTTGAACCGTTTGAGTTGCGCGTCCCCGATCGTCTCGAAGAGAAAACCGACAATCCATAACCCGATGCCCACAAAATGGAACGGCGCCAACTCCTGATTTGCCGAAGTGTTCGTAACGATGATCGGCAAAGATACGGCAAAAGCCAAAACCCCTTGCAAAATAAAGACATTCACGTAAGCTTTCAGACGCACAAAAGATGTTCCCCATTGTTTCCGCATGTTGATGTATCGGTAATCTTCAGGTTTGTTCCAATTGCGGACCGTGATGTACAAAAAGAGACGCAAAGCCCATACCGCAACCATCGTAAACAACACGATCGCCCGCAGACCGATGACATCCGATGTCAGGAAGGTCACGATTGCGACCAGCAGGAAAGCCGGTCCCCAAAAACTGTCCACTATCGAATTATTATTCATGTACTGCGCACCGATGAACACAATCGAAAAAAATATCCAAAGCGCCAGAGCACTTAACAGAAAAGCACTCATTTTATGATTCCTCCTCACACATGTAGGAAATTGCCACAGTCCCTACCCCCGCGCTCATTCCAACAATCGTAGAAATATTCATGATATATTCCGGTTCCTTGCCGAATAAGGCGACGCTGCGCTTACGGTACGCTTCTGCTTTTTCGGGATTATTGGCATGCACAATCGCATACCTTGAAACCTTCTGCTGTTCATTTACTTTTTCCAGCAGTCTGAATAGTTTCTTTTCATTGCCCTTTTCGCTGAAGGCCTTCTCGGCTATCGAACCTTTGCCTTTTGCGTCGATGGATACGACAGGCTTCAGATTGATCGACATTGCGGCCATCCCCGAAACTTTGCTTAAACGTCCGGATCTCACCATGTATTTCAGGTTGTTGACGCTGACGAAGATGTTTGTCCGGTCCCTCAAGCGCTCAATCGTTGAAACAACGTCATCAAAAGGCGTTTCCGCCGCGATCATTTCCGCAGCTTTCATGACAAGCAACCCCTCCGCACCAGAATTCCGTTTCGAATCGATCACGGCGATTTTTTTGCCTTCATGCAGTTTTTTTGAAACGGCATTCTGGAACACGCTGTTGGTTCCGCTCTGCTCTTTCGCGACAGTCAAAATGATGACCTCATCGTAATGGGAGAGCACCGTTTCCAGATATTTCTCGACAACGCTCGGATTCGGCTGTGAACTTTTCGGGTATTCAATGGCTTCTTCCAACAAAGGATAGAAAAGTTCTGGCGTCATCGTCACTTTGTCGAGATAGGAAGTGTTGTCAAAATTCAGATTGAGCGGCAACATATGCACTTGATAGCGATCAAGCATTGTCTGCGGAATATCCGCAATCGAGTCCGTGATCAGTGCGGTGGCGTATTTTCGATCAAAAGCTGATTCGTTCTGTCTGACCATATCATCCGCCTTCTGCTGCAGAATGACGCCTTTTTTTCGCAAAACTTGGAATACCTGCTCCGGCGCATTGGCATGGATATGGATCCTGGCTTTGTGGTCGTTGCCTGCCACAATCAAGGAATCCCCGTAGAGTGCCAGTTCCGCTTTCAATGCTTCCAGATCAATCGCATCCCCTGACAACAGCGCTTCGGTGCAATAACGGTGGTGTATCTCCCCTTGGCTATGGATCAATTCCTCATTGAAGGCAAGGTCTACCGGTTCATCGCTGACCTCCAAATCCACCTTTCCGGTGCGCAAAAACGTCGCAAATCCTTGCAGAAAGTAGACAAAACCCTTCGCGCCGGAATCGACGACTCTGGAATCCTGGAGCACTTTCAGTCTCGATGTCGTCGCTTCCAAAGATTTGTTGGCCGTAACCAGCGATTTTGAAAACAATTCGGAAAATGTAGCTGAAAGATCTCTATGGCTGTATACCGCATCCGCCCATTCCCGGATGACGGTGATGATTGTCCCTTCCACCGGATCGGAAATAGCCTGATAGGCATAAGGGACCGCCTTTTTGACTGTTTCTGCAAATGAAGGGATTGTTATCATCTCCTCATCCATCAGGCTCAGGAATATCCCATTGATGTACTGGGCAATGATGATGCCGGAATTCCCCCTGGCCCCAGTCAAAGCAGCATCGGCTATGCTGCTCATCGTTTCCTTGACGGATCCGGAAATTTTCGCCTCCAGGATGATCGCATGCATGGTTGAAGAAAGGTTACTCCCGGTATCCCCGTCAGCGACCGGAAATACGTTGATTTCATTCAGGTTGTTTTTGTTCTTGATGACCTCCTGCGCACCTGACACAAAAGAATAGTAAAGCTTTTCGCTGTCCAATTTTGAAATGTCCATTGGTCTTCCCCAATCCGCTCGTAGGCTATTTTGGTAGCTCAAAGAAATCTTTGGGCCGCGATATACGTTATGCCGGCAGTTGCCGCATTCAAGAAAGTCCCCCAAACCAAATCGATCACTGTGATCATGATCGGCCAATCCTTCAAAGTCGCCAGATTGGTCAAGTCATATGTCCCATATGCGATCAAACCGAAAAACCCGCCAACCAAAATGGCATATTGCAGACTTTCCTTCAAAAGGGCCGGTTGGATCACAAAAAATACGAGGCCCCCTATGAATAGTAGATAAAATACGATTGCCGCAACCCAGTTGACATTCGGGGACATGAGATGACCCAAATACTTGCTGTAAATATTTTTGGATACCACACCCAACCAGACAATATCCACCAAAAAAAACACAAAAAATGTCAGTAAATACAATTTTATGCTGTCCATCTTTTCTTCCTCCCTTTCCATGATCCGTTGCTGAATTTAGTCGCTTGTTCTTTCGGATAAAATGCCGTCTTCCATCACATATACTTTATCACAATATTCAATCAAACGCTCATCGTGGGTCACCATGATGGTCGCCTTTTTCTTTAATTTTGTTTCTCGGGCAAGAATTTCCACCACTTCGAATGCCTTCTGTGTGTCCAGACTGGCGGTCGGTTCGTCAGCAAGTATGACTGATGGGTCATGGTAAAGGGCACGGGCGATGGCAACACGCTGCCTCTGCCCGCCGGAGAGATCGCTCGGGAATTTGTCCTTCAATTCGAAGATGCCCAATTCTTTCAACAATTCATCCCGTTTTTGTTTGTCCACTTTGCTTCGCTCGACTTTATTGGCCAAATGCAGTTGATCCTGAACCGTCAGAAACGGGACCAGATTCGAGGCTTGCAGAATAAACCCGATCTCTTCAAATCTTAGTTTGGCGCGTTTTTTCTCGGTCACCTCACTGAATGGTTTCCCATTGATCAAGACCTTTCCGGAAGACGGTGTCTGAAGACCTCCGGTGATGGTCAAGAAAGTGCTCTTGCCTGATCCGCTCGGGCCGATGACGGCTACAAACTCACCGGCCTTTATGGAAATATTCGTTGTTTTAAGCGCTTCTATCTTAAGTTCCCCTTCCCCGAATGACCGGGAAACATCTATCATTTCAATTAATTTCATCTGCTGACTCTCCTATCCGATTGCCTTTAATGGGTCTATTTTTACAACTGCCCTTACGGAAAATACTCCACCGATCATGGCCATGATGACCAGCAAGCCGGCTATGCCACTCAAAAAATATAAGTTTGTGCGGTAAGGAACAGCGGCCGGCAAGACTAACGCTGTCACACCGGTCAATATCAACCCGATGCCGACTCCGATAGCCGCCAACAGGAACGTTTGGATGACGACTGATTTTGCGATATAACCGCTTGAAATCCCTTGTGCTTTCATGACCCCAAACATGCTCGATTTCTGCATGGTAAGGACATAGATGAAAATACCGATCACTACTGACGCAATGACGACCAAAAATCCGATCATCAAACCGAATGTCAACACCTGAGCAGTGTATCCTGGAATTTCATTGATGTAATCCGCAATCGGATATACGTTCAGATCTTCGTTTCCAGTGTCCACCGCTTCAATCGTGTCATCGATTCCCCGCACTACGATTGCACTGATGCGCCCTTCCTCAGACTCATCAATCTGTTCAAAACGCACATCCTGATAGGAAGATACAGTCGTGTACAAAACCGGAGCGACACTGAACTTAGCGTCTTCAGTGAACCCGACTACTTCTACTTCCTTGTCCGATCCCGCCAACTGGAGCGTGTCGCCAATGACTACGCCCTCTTCTTCCTTCAGACTGATGTCTGCAACGACTTCATCATCATTTTGGAAAGCTCTTCCCTCGATCACTTCAGGCATCAGGAATTGATCCGATTCGATACCAAAAAAAGTTGTATTTATTTTTGCATCATCGCCTGACGTCCCTTTTTTCCTGATGACATTAGGAGCTATTCCGATTACAGCCGCTTCGTCAGCATCCACTTCATCAATGGCTCCTCTTGGCATCATGGACATATTGATATTCGTGTTCGACTCGTCAGTCAGAATGATGCCGTCCGCATCCCATTTATCAATGCTAGTCCGATTATCCTGTGCCAACCCATAGGCAAGGCCAACCAAGAAGAACACCAAATACGATACCAGCACCATTACTCCAATTATCAAAGAAAATCTTGTTTTTGAATGTTTAATTTCTTTCCAAGCTAAAAACATTACTCCACCCCTTTATTTTTGTTTTACAGACTGTTCTGGTCTATGCCGCCCATTGATTTGTTCAATATTTTCAACTGTTTCATCAACAGCAGTCCATCGATGCCTTCCAGGCTACAGGCGTTCACTTCCGACAAAATAGCAAAATTGATTGCTTTCTTTGAAGTGATGCCTTTTTCACTCAAGGTAACGATCGTAGCGCGCTTGTCCAAAAGGGACGGTTCCTTCGTGATCCACCCCTGTTTCTCGAGGCGGTTCAAAATGGGGTTCAACGTTCCGATACCCATCCCTAACCGCTCCCCGATGTGTTTGATCAATATATTGTCCTCATCCCATAAGGCCAGCAAGACCAAATACTGCGGGAATGTCAAATGGAAATCTTTCAATGCACGGTTATACATTTTGCCGAAACCATTTGCAGCCCGATAGACCTCGAAACAAAGCTGATCCTCAAGCGGCCTTTCAAAAATAGATTCATCCATCCTGATACCGCCTCCTTTCCAAATTCACCTCAACGACCAATATACATCTTACAAGATATATATTAATCGATAAAATCTGGAAAGTAAAACAATCGCACTTGGAAGTGCCGCAAACCGAAAAAACTAGAACAGCAATATTACGATAGCAAAAAAAGGACTCAGAGCGGGTGCCCTGAATCCTTTAAGTGGATTGCAATAACTTTTTGCTTATTTTGCTGCAGCTAAACGACTGTTGACTTCATCCCAGTTCACAAGGTTCCAGAATGCTTTGATGTACTCCGGACGCACGTTCTTGTAGTTCAGGTAATAAGCATGTTCCCATACATCAAGACCCAAAATCGGCGTTTTGCCTTCGCTGATAGGCGAATCTTGGTTTGGTGTGGAGGTGATTTCCAATTTACCATCGGAAACTACCAGCCAAGCCCATCCGGATCCGAAACGACCTACTGCTGCTGCTGTGAATTTTTCTTTCATGGCATCAAAGCTGCCGAAAGCCTCTTCGATTCCGTCTTTGACAGCTCCTGTAGGTTCTCCGCCCGCATTAGGCGCCAAAACTGTCCAGAATAAGCTGTGGTTTGCATGTCCGCCGCCGTTGTTGCGGACAGCCGTACGGATGTCCTCCGGAACGCTGTTCAAGTCAGCCAATAATTCCTCGATCGTTTTTCCAGCCAGCTCAGGGTGTTTCTCCAATGCTGCGTTCACATTCGTAATGTAAGTATTATGATGTTTCTCATGATGCAAATGCATCGTTTCCTCATCGATGTATGGTGTCAAAGCGTCGTACGCGTAAGGTAATGCTGGTAATGTAAAAGCCATGTTAAATTCCTCCTAAAATAGTTTAGTGATTCCTGACTGATTTCACTGTATCATCAATCGCTCACTTTATCAAAAATAAAGCCTCGAAGCCGTAGCAATTTTTGATTGCTAAATGAATCCATTTTCGATAGACTGGACAAGTATGATGCAGAAAGCGGTGATCAAAATCTCAATCGTTAGTTTAGTCAAAGACAGTTTTATGGATCCAAAGCAATTGTTGGGTGCCAAGACATTAAAAAAAGGCCCTGCCTTTTTGCTCTTCATCTTGCTCTCACTGACCGTCAGCATCCCCCTGTTTTTGGATGGATATGCTACGCTTCAAAAATTTTCGGCAGATGCGGGCGTGATAGCGGATAATATACCTGCATTCACCATTTCGAACAGCGCATTGCGGTTGGAGGATCCCACGGAAAAAGGTTTCATTTATAAAACCGACACAGTCCTATTGGCTTTCGATAGTCAGGAAATTTACACGCAGAGAGAAATCGAAAAAGAAATGTCATCCCCTGTTTTGATTTTGAGCCTCGTATTTTCAAAGGATGCCTTCACCCTCTACGCTCAAGACGTCCCATTCCGGTTGCCTTACGAACAGGCTGATGACATTACGGACCAGACGTTCAAAAAGTTATTGCGTAATTTTTCCAGCGATCAGCTTTTTTCCAGTGTGATCATGCTCTTGTTCAGTCTTTTCATTTCATCGTTCAGTGTCCTTCTTACGCTCTTGATAATCGCGCTGTTCGCGAATGTATTGACAGGATTCATGCGGAAAAAACTCCCTTTCCGCGAAATACTTAGGATGGCGCTGATAGCCTCCGTCGTCCCAGTGGTTTTCTTCAGTCTATTGAACGGATTCGGCCTCTACCCGATGATCCAGGATGAAGCGATTGCCTTCATCGGTATATTCTATTTCTACAAAGCCCTCAAAGAATAGCAGAAAAGCCGCACCCTTTTCGTAAACGTCCGCTTCCTGCCCAAAAAGAGGCCGCAGCATATGATCGAAGGATCATCTTGCTGCGGCCTCTTTTTTTATATTGTTGGCTAGCTTCACGGGTAAGCCCTTCGGAAATTAGATAAATCGTACCTATTGCGCTCTACGATGCTCAGTCGGACTGATTTCCTAAATTGTCATGACTCTTGCGATTTCAATCGCTTAGAGGCATGATACACTTGACCGTTTAGGTCACAGTGTTTCCTTAATAAGGGCTAAGCGAACCCGTTCAGCTTTTCTTTTTATTTATCCGTGGTTGCGGGTTTTGCTTGCTCTTCTTTTGCGTTTCTGTTGGCTGGCGATATTTTCTTTCAGTTTGCGTTTGTAGCCAGGCTTCACTTGTTTCTTAGCCTTGTTTACCATTCCGCGGATGCGGTGATCGGGTTCCAATTGACTCGGAGCGTTTCTCATCTCACGGCGTTTTCTTTCGTAAGTTTCGACAAGTTGATCTTTTTCGATAGCTACCGGTTTGAAAACAACACCGTACTTCTCCAGATCGTCGATTGCCTTTTCCTCACCTGGTGCGTACAAAGTGATCGCAGTTCCTTTTAAGTTGCTGCGTCCCGTTCTGCCCGTACGGTGTACGAAGAATTCCATGTCCTTCGGCAGTTCATAGTTGATGACGTGTGAAACACCTTCGATATCGATGCCGCGTGCAGCCAAATCGGTAGCCACCATGAATTGGTACTCCAGATTATGGACTCTTCTCATGATGCGTTTGCGTTCACGAGCAGGCACATCGCCATGCAAGACCGCCGGCTGAATGCCACGTTGTCTCAGTCCATCAGCGATTTCCTCGGCATTTTGTTTTGTATTGGCAAAAATCAATGCCAGATACGGTTCTCCCATTGTCAACACTTGATACAGAACATCAATTTTTGCTTGTCCTTTAGTGGACAGCAACAGATTATCGATTGCCGGTGCAATGATATGTTCCGGTTTCAACTGGACAACGACAGGGTTTTCGACGTATTTCTTCAAGAAACCCTTCAGTTTCTCTGGGATCGTAGCGGAGAATACCAGCATCTGGAGTTTCTCCGGCAAACGGCCGGCAATCTGATCGACATCATGCAGGAAGCCTAGATCCAGTGTCATATCCGCTTCGTCAATGACCATTTTGGATGCGGTATGGATCTTCAGAGCTTGCTCATTGATCAAGTCAAGGATCCTGCCGGGAGTTCCGATTACGATATGCGGTTGGTTGTTGACTAGTTTCGACATTTGTCGTTTTTTGTCTGTACCGCCTACGTAGCTGACGATACGGATTTCTTCGGGCGCGTTTGAGACCAGTTGGCTGGCTGTCTGATACAGTTGTTCTGCTAGCTCACGGCTAGGTGAAGTGATGACAACTTGGACTTCATTTTTTGATGGGTCGATTGCATCAATCAAGGGCAGCAAGAAGCTATGGCTTTTCCCTGTTCCTGTCTGAGATTGGCCAATCACGCTCTTTCCGGTTCTAATGATCGGGATAATTTGTTTTTGGATATCGGTCGGTTCTTTGAAATTCAATTTGCTGATTGCCTCCAGCAAAAATGGCTTCAATTGAAAGTCTTTAAATTCCACGTTTACACCTCTTGTTTTTCTTCTGCGTATTTTATGCCTTACCATTATAACACACGCGCAAGGTTTAAACCTTAATTTCAGATAAGAATTTGAAAATTGAGCACGTAAATTTATTCGCAATATATTTACATACGCAACCGAAAGTACCCCGTCAAAGAAAGCGTCATCGTGAAAACAGACGCTTTCTTTCATTGCTAACCGTAAATGATAATAGTATAATGATATAATGAATAGAATCTAATAATAATAAAAAGGAGGGCATGTAATGATTACCCAAAATACTGCTCTGTTCACTATTTTCGGAGCAACTGGTGATTTGGCTCACCGCAAACTGTATCCATCATTATTTCGCTTATACAAAAAAGGATTCATCAAAGATAATTTTGCCGTCATTGGAACAGCGAGACGAGACTGGACTGATGAATATTTCCGTGAAGTGGTCTTGGATTCCATCAAAGATTTGACTGAGGATAAGGAAGATGCTCTCTCTTTTGCAGCCCATTTCTATTACATCGCCCACAATGTCAACGACTCGGAACACTACATCAAATTGAAGGTCTTGTCCGAATCCTTGGATGCCAAGTATTCGCTGTCAGGGAACCGCATTTTCTATCTGGCGATGTCTCCGGAGTTTTTCGGCATCATTGCTGAAAAACTGAAAGAACAAAAATTGATCACAGCAGACGGATTCAACCGTTTGATTATTGAGAAGCCATTCGGACGCGATTTCGAATCCGCGGATGCACTGAACACTAAGCTGCGCAAATCGTTTGATGAGAACCAAATCTTCCGTATCGATCATTATTTGGGCAAAGAAATGGTGCAGAACATCTCAGCCGTCCGTTTTTCCAATATGATTTTCGAGTCGCTGTGGAACAACAAGTACATCGACAATGTTCAGATCACCCTCTCCGAAACTGTGGGCGTGGAAGAACGCGGCGCTTATTACGACAACAATGGTGCTTTGCGCGATATGGTGCAAAATCATATCCTTCAGATTGTTGCCTTGTTGGTTATGGAACCACCTCTGTCCTTGCAAGGCGAGGATGTCCGTTCCGAGAAAATTAAGGCGCTTCGTTCCCTGCGTCTGTACAACACGCCGGAAGAGGTCAACCGCAACTTTATCCGGGCCCAGTATGCCGGAAATCCTGCAAAAGCTTTGCAAGCATATCGGGAGGAACCTAACGTCAATCCTGCTTCATCAACAGAAACCTTTGTTGCCGGCAAAATACTAGTCGATAATTTCCGTTGGAAAGGCGTTCCCTTCTACATCCGGACCGGTAAACAAATGGCTTCAAAAGAGACATACATCCATATCCAGTTCAAACATGTATCGATGAATATCTTCCCTACAGAAGGTGTCGACGAAATCGCTGAACCGAATGTCCTGACCATCCATGTTTCGCCGCTGGAAGGCTTCTCCTTACGTCTGAACGCCAAACGCGTCGGTCAAGGTACCGAGATGAAGAACATCCGTATGCACCACATCTACGATGAGGAGACGCAGGCAAACAGCCCTGAAGCTTATGAACGACTCTTATTGGATTGCCTGAACGGCGATCCGACAAACTTTTCCCACTGGGATGAAGTCGCACAGTCTTGGCACTTCGTTGATGAGATCCGCAAAGTTTGGGATGCCCAAGAAGATTGCACGGATACCCTTTTCGCGTACGAGAGCCACTCGATGGGACCAAGAGAAAGTGACGCTTTGCTTGAGCAGGACGAATTCAGCTGGACTGAATTCAACTGGAGTCAAAGTTATAAAGAAAAACAGGAAAACGAATAAACTAAAGGCCGGACACAAGCGTCGATTCGCTTTTGTCCGGCCTTTTTCGGTTCAAGTCTGCTACATCAATGCGTATTCTGCCATTCGATCGCCAATTCTTCCAATTCCAAAATGATGTCGTTTATTTCCGACTCATCCTTAGCGTTCGCTCCGCTCGCAAGCGGGTGGCCGCCTCCGCCATGCCGTTTGGCGACTTCATTGATGATCGGGCCTTTTGAGCGCAATCGGCAACGATAGGTACCATTCGGTTGCTCCACAAAAATTCCCCAGCATAAAACGCCCTCTACTGTACCCGGCAAAGGGACAACCGGTGCGGTGTCGCTGTCGACGGCACCAAATTTCCCAAGGATTTCTTGGGAGAGGATGATGCTGGCAACCCCGACGTCATTGATCGTCAAACTCTGCAGGACGAACCCTGATAAATTGGCCGTTTTCAAAGAATTTGTGTTCATCATTTGACTGATATCCGACGCGGAAAAATCAAACTGCATCAGTTTCGAGGCTACTGCCATTGTCACTGCCGTAGTCGCCGGATAGAGGAATCTGCCTGTATCGCCGACGATGCCGGCATACAACAGACGCGCTGCTGCAGCGTTCATCGGCAGCGTACCTTCAGTTGAAAAGGAAATTTTGGCGATGATTTCGCTGCTGCTGCTGGAGTGCGTCTCCACAAGGCAGATATCTCCGTAGGGGTCTTCATTCGGATGGTGATCGATTTTGATCAGATAATCACCTTTGAAAAAACGTTTGTCGCTGACTCTTGGCTGATTCGCAGTGTCCGTGACAATCACCAAGGCACCTTCATAGGCCTCATCCGGAATGCTGTCCATGCTGCCGAGGTAGGAAAGGCTGTCTTCATTTTCGCCTACAACGTATACTTTTTTCTCAGGATAAGCTTGCCTGATCAAGCTGGCAAGACCGTTCTGCGAACCCAATGCATCCGGATCCGGTCGTAGGTGCCGGTGGATGATGATGGTGGAATACACTTGAATTTTATTGACTATTTCTGCATAAATCGGATTTCCCACTTGCTGACCTCCTAGGATTTTTCCATCAGTTGGCAAATGACGATTGCTTTGCTGACCAGTGAATTTTCTAAATAGACTTCGACATCCAATTTGGATGATCTTCTGCCCAATTCCAATATTTTTGAACGTATCTCAATGACACTGTCTATTTGGATCATCTTCAATTGATAGATGTCCATTTGTTCAATGACAGCATTCCGTTTCTGCAACGTATACAAGATTTTTTTGGTTGTGCTCGCCAACACCTCGCTCAGCACTCCGAACGATACAGTCCCCAGACTGTTCGTCATTTGGGGTGTGATCCTGAAGCGATAAGCGGGCAGACTGTCTCCTTCTTCCGCGTTGGTCAACGATAGGTTTTCTACAACTTGGTCCTCGATCGTGTTGCCGACTTGCGGCTGACGCTGCGCCAGCTGCATGGCCTTCATGACATCCTGACGCGAAATGATGCCGAGCAGCTGCAGATTATCTTTCACCACTGGCATCACCTCCAAGCCATCCCAGATCATCCGGTGCGCCACGCTCGCCACACTCATGTGCGTTTTTGCGACTATCGGATCCCGGGTCATTACCCGCTCAAGCGAAAGCGTATCTGCTTTTCCAAGGATGTCCTTCGCCGTGATGATGCCCACAAGACGCATATTATGATTGACGATCGGGAAACGCGAGTGGGTGCTTTCGGTATTGAGATTGCGGTATTGGAACACGGTGTCGTCCAATGAGAGGAATTTCGTCTCATCAATCGGGGTGTAGATGTCCTCCACCAGCATAATTTCCTTTTTTATCAGTTGGTCCGTCATGGCACGGTTGATCATTGTCGCTACGGTAAACGTGTCATAGGTCGTTCGTAGTATCGGCATTTCGACCTGATCAGCCAAATGGACAATGCTCTCATCCGTATCGAATCCCCCCGTAATCAGGACCGCTGCACCTTTCTCCAATGCGAATTCTTGGATATCATTCCGGTTACCGACGATCATAAGTGACCCGGGTGATATGTATCGCTCCATCGCTTCGCGTTGCATCGCGCCGATGATGAATTTGCTCAAGGTCTTGTCCAAGCCTTTCTTGCCGCCCAAAATATCCCCATCGATGATTTTGCAGATCTGGCCAAAAGTCAGCGTTTCGATGTTCTCTTTCGACTTGCGTTCGATCCGAATGGTGCCTACACGCTCGATGGTCGAAACCAATCCGATATTTTCGGCATCCTTGATGGCGCGGTAAGCCGTCCCTTCAGACATGTTCAAATTCTTGGCTATCGTACGGACGGAAAGCTTTTCCCCGACCGGCAGCGTTTCGATATATTGAATGATTTGCTCGTGTTTCGTTGCCATAGTGTACTCCCTTACTTTCTCTATTGTAATGAAATGAAATCTCCAGGTTGCGTGATGAGTCAGATGCCATCATCCAGTGGGTACAGAAAATCATTCGGATCCTGGTTGATCAACGGAAACGTGTTGTAGTGGATTGGAACTGCAGTACGGTCCCGCTGCTCCAATGCATAAGCAGTATTGCCCGTGAAAAGATATCCTCATGCGGTTCCTCACCTTTCTCTGTGACAAAAAACTGTGTTATTCAGTGTTCATCGTATCATGAAACAGATTATTAGTACAACTGAAATGAACGATATTATTTTGTTATGCACACATAAAAAGGCCTTCTGTGCGGAAGGCCTTTTTACGGATTATTCATCATCCTAAAGCGACGTCAAGGATCATCATGACTGTGAAGCCGACCATAAGTCCCATCGTGGCAATATCGCTGTTTCCGTTCGTTTGCGACTCCGGTATCAGTTCCTCGACAACAACAAAGATCATCGCACCGGCAGCGAACGCGAGTGCGTATGGCAAAATCGCGCTCATCGATATGACGGCGGCTGCCCCGATGACTGCCGCAATCGGCTCAACGATGGCAGAAAGCTGGCCGTAATTGAAGGCCTTCATCCTGCTGTTTCCATCAGCCCGGATCGGCATTGACAAGGCCGATCCTTCAGGTATGTTCTGGATGCCGATACCGATTGCCAAACCAATGGCACTCAATAGTGTATTATCCTCGGATATGCCGGCTGCGACCGCTCCAAAACCGACTCCGACTGCCAAGCCTTCAGGAATGTTATGGATCGTGATCGCAAGGAACAACAACAGATTGCGGGAAGCTTGGGTCTGCGGACCTTCCCGGTGTTCCATCGGTTCACCCAAGTGCAGATGGGGGACGATTCTATCCGTCATGCGCAGGAACACGCCACCCAGCAAAAAACCGATCGCCGCCGGAACCCATGACAAGCCACCGTAGCCGCTCTCTTCGGCATGGGAAATGGATGGAGCCAACAATGACCAGAACGATGCTGCTATCATGACCCCGGCAGCAAAGCCGCTCATGACGTCAAGGACTTTGCGGTTGACCGATTTGAAGAAAAACACAAATGAGGCACCTACGATGGTACAACCCCAAGTGAATAATCCCGCTATGAACGCTTGCATAATTGGATTTAATTGACCGAATGACTCTAACATGATTTTTATCTCCCCTTTGTGATGAAATGATGAATGATTTCTGTTACAGATGCGTCGTGTCCCATAATGGCAATTGAATGTTCTCGTAGTGGATCGGGTCGAGCTGGGTTACGGTTATCCCCAATAAACGCACGTGCCGTTCTATCGTACCGTGGTCCAACCACAGTTCCCAGGCATGACGGAAAATATCCTCTGCTTGGGAAAAATGATCGATACGGGTTTTCCTTCTGGTTATCGTATCGAAATCAGCGTAGCGGATCTTCAACACAATCGACCGCCCGTGCAATTTGTTGTTATGCAGCGCTACTTGGACAGCCAGAGCGATTTGTTTCAGTTCCAACCTGACCTGTTCCTCATCAGTCAAAAACAGGGTAAAGGTGTGTTCTTTCCCGATCGATTTCCTTTCCCGTTCAGGCTCCACAGGTCGGTTATCGATGCCTCTGACCCGTTGATAGAGGATATATCCGTGCTTCCCGAATTGTGAAAGCAATTCAGATTGATCAAAAAGATAGAGATCGTCTCCGGAATGGATGCCCAACAGTTTCATCTTTTCGACTGTCTTCTTGCCGACGCCATAAAACTTTTCGATAGGCAGTTCGCGCAGAAAGCGGGCTGCATCATTTGGCGTGATCACAGTCATGCCAGCCGGTTTCCGGAAGTCGGAAGCAATTTTTGCGATGAATTTATTGTAGGAAACACCTGCCGAGCAAGTCAGACCCGTTTCCTGCCAGACTTCCCTTTGGATGTTCCTGGCAATCACTGTCGCACTGGACAGATTCCGCTTGTTCTTTGTGACATCCAGATAGGCTTCATCCAGAGACAAAGGTTCTATCAAATCGGTGTAGCGCGCGAATATTCCCCTGATCTGTTGGGAAACAATCTTGTAATGGCTCATCCGCGGAGGAATGAAGATGGCTTCCGGGCAGAGTTCAAATGCTTTTTGCGCACTCATCGCCGAATGGATCCCGAATTTCCTGGCGGCATAATTGGCTGTAGTCACGACCCCTTTGCGACCGGTATCTCTCGGATGATTCGCAATGACGATCGGTTTGCCGCGATGTTCCGGATGATCCCTCTCCTCGATCGAGGCGTAGAAGGCATCCATATCCACATGGATGATCTTTCTGCTTTTATCATTTTCGGGTTCCTTAAATGTCAAGATCCCAATCTGCATACTGTTCTCCTTGTTCTAACCAGCTTTATTGAACGTGAATTTTACTTGCCGCTTTGAAGCTGATTTGGTAAGACTGGTGATTCTGCGCCTCAAAAGTATACGGACCTTCGTACGGCTCCACGTTTGTCAACAGATAAGGGACGCTTAACTTTACGTCCTTGTTGAGCAAATACGCCAGAAATTCCTGATCGTCATCAACTTCCCTGATGATGAAGCGGCTGCCGACTTCCAGCTCGATCAGTGGTTTGCTTTCATAAACTTCGATCCGGCCCTCTTTGTCGGGGATCACGCCCCCATGCGGATCATATTTAGGAAAACCTAGATAGGCATCCAAGCTATCGATCAAGCGATCCGATGAGACGTGCTCCAACAGTTCCGCCTCGTCATGCACTTCGTCCCAGTTGAAATCCAATTTTTCCGAGAGAAACACTTCCCAAAGTCGGTGTTTCCGGATCAGCTTATTTGCGATCAATTGGCCTTTGTCGGTGATCTGCACCCCTTGGTACGGGATGTGACTGATCAGGCCATCCTTGAGCAATTTGACGGACATTTCGGTGACAGAAGCGGCAGATACGGATAAAGCCTGCCCTATCTGCTTATTGTTGACAAGCTGTTTGTCTCCACCCAATTCCATGATTACTTTCAGATAATCTTCTTTGTGCGGTGTCATGCGCTCCCTCCTCTTTTAGGTTAACCTAAACTATATTTTATATTATACGACAAATCTACTTGATTACAAGCCTAAAAACCACAATATTCCGTTCACTGTAACTATATAACCCACTTCTGCAATGGGAAAAGAGGGTTGGCGACAAATTGGCATAAACATAAAATGATTTTTGAACAACAAAAAAAGCCGAGAACATGTCCCGGCTTTTCCTTATCTACTATTAACCTTTGTAGGCTGCGTAGATGATTTCTTTCAATTCTGAGATTAATGGTTGTTTAGGGTTAGCTGTTGTACATTGATCTTCGAATGCCAATTCAGCCAAGCGGTCTGCATCGCGTTCAAGCATTTCATCAGTGATGCCTTGATCACGGAAGTTCATCTTGATGCCGATGTCTTGTCCTAATTTAGTGATTTCAGTAGCCAAAGCTTCGACCAATTCAGCAGTCGTGTTGCCTTTGAATCCTAGGTAGCGAGCGATTTCAGCGTAGTCTTCGTCTGCACGGAAGTACTCGTATTTAGCCCACAACGCATGTTTTTGCGGATCGATTGCATTGTAGCGGATGATATGCGGTAACAGGATAGCGTTCGTACGGCCGTGGATCAGATCCCATTGTCCGCCGATTTTGTGTGCGATCGAGTGGGAAATACCCAGGAACGCATTAGCGAATGCCATACCAGCCATAGTAGAAGCATTGTGCATTTTTTCGCGTGACTCTTGGTCGCCGTAATTGTATGAGTTTCTAAGGTTTTCGAATACCAGTTTGATGGCTTGTAAGCTCAAACCTTTAGTGTAGTCGTTTGCCAATACGGAAACAAAAGATTCGATGGCATGCGTCAATACGTCCATACCAGTATCTGCAGTTACAGATTTAGGAACACTGTATACGAATTGTGGATCCACGATGGCAATATCCGGAGTCAATGCGTAATCAGCCAATGGGTACTTGATGTGTGTTTCGCTGTCTGTGATAACCGCGAATGGCGTTACTTCCGAACCAGTACCTGATGTAGTAGGGATGCAGACAAGTTTCGCTTTTTCCATGTCCTTGATCTTGTAAGTACGTTTGCGGATATCCAAGAATTTTTGTTTAGCGCCGAAGAAGTCGCTTTCTGGGTGCTCATAGAACAACCACATTGCTTTGGCAGCATCCATTGGAGAACCTCCGCCGATTGCGATGATTGTATCCGGTTTGAAGTCGCGCATTTTTTCAGTACCACGGTTTACAGTGTTTGTTGTCGGGTTAGGTTCAACATCTGAGAAGATTGCGTAAGATACTTTGTTATTGCGTTGTTTCAATTGTTCGATGACTACATCCACATAGCCGAATTTGACCATGCCGTCGTCGCAGACGATGAAGACTCTTTCGACATCTTTCATGTCACGTAAGTATCTAACTGAATTTTCTTCGAAGTAAACCTTCTCTGGCAATTTAATCCACTGCATGTTATTTCTCCTTTTAGCAACAGTTTTCACGTTCAATAAATCTAATGCAGAAACGTTATGAGAAACTGAGTTTCTGCCGTAAGATCCGCAACCCAAAGTTAATGAAGCGATATTATTGTTGTACAAGTCACCGATACCAGCTTGAGAAGATGGAGAGTTGATAAGAACGCGGCAAGCTTTCATTTCTTTTCCGAATTGCTCAATCAAATCATTGCGGCGAGTATGAAGTGAAGCCGAGTGACCTAAGCCACCCAAATCAAGCATTTGTTTGCATAGTTGGATTCCGTGCTCAGTGCTGTCTGATTTCATCATAGCCAATACAGGAGATAATTTTTCTCTTGACATTGGGTATTCTGCTCCGACGCCCGGTAATTCAGCGATCAACATTTTAGTGTTTGTAGGAACGTTCAATCCAGCCAATTCAGCGATTTTACGAGCGTGCATGCCGACAACATTCGGTCTCACGCCAGTTTTGGCATCGTTCATCACGACGTCTTCCAATTGTTGAATTTCTTCAGGTTTAGCGAAGTATACATTGTGCAATTGGAATTCTTTTTTGACTTCATCATAGATTTCGCTGTCGACGATTGCAGCTTGTTCTGAAGCACAGATCATACCGTTGTCGAAAGTTTTTGAAACGATGATGTCGTTTACAGCACGTTTGATGTTTGCTGTTTTTTCGATGTAAGCTGGAACGTTACCAGGTCCAACACCCAATGCTGGTTTACCTGTAGAATAAGCAGCTTTTACCATTGCAGCTCCACCAGTAGCCAATACGACAGCAACTTCTGGATGGTTGATCAATTCAGCTGTTTTTTCCATTGATACGCCTTCTACCCATTGGATACAGTCAGCAGGTGCGCCTGCTTTGATGGCAGCATCGTAAACAACTTTTGCAGTTGCAGCCGAACATTTTTCTGCGCTTGGGTGGAAAGAGAAGATGATCGGGTTTCTTGTTTTCATACAGATCATTGCTTTGAAGATTGTTGTCGAAGTTGGGTTGGTTGTTGGGATGATACCGGCAACAACGCCTACAGGAGCGGCAACCTTCATGATTTGATCAACTTTATTGTCTTCGATGATTCCGACTGTTTTATTTTTTCTGATTGAATGCCAAATGTTTTCAGCGGCATACATGTTTTTGATACATTTATCTTCATAAACGCCTCGACCTGTTTCTTCAACTGCCATTTTTGCAAGTGGCATATGTTGCTCCATTGCAGCTAATGCCATTTCGTGGACGATGTGGTCGACTTGTTCTTGGGTATAATCTTCAAATAGAGTCAAAGCTTTTTGGGCTTTTCCAGTGTAGTTGCTGATTTCTTCTTTTGCAGTCATCATGGGTTTTTTCTCCTCTAAAACTACTTTTTCTTTACTCATGTGAGATCCTCCTAAAAATGTATGTTATCCTTTTCACATGCTTATTATATTTCATGGGATTTCGTTTGTAAAGCGGATAAATGTGATATTCTTCACTTATTTTCCACACAGGCCCTGTAAGCGTGTTCAGTATAGGTTTTTATCTCTACTTGTTTTCACAAATAGTTAATGGAAACATTCTATTTCCCAACCTTTTGATTGTGAAATTATTATCATTGTTCGGAATATATGCTGAAAAAAGTTTTTTTGGAATTATTTTTATTACGGAAAAATACATGGACGTTTAACGTCCCTGTCCTATCGATATCTGCAATCTCGAGGCAACCAACCCGAATAAATCCGCTTACTAATAGTAGAACCCCCCTTTTTTTGTATTTAGCGATTCATATTCAAGCGATAAAATAATTCCGCTTGATTTTCAGGGCTAAAATCGTCCCGCTTCGGTGGAGTCATCAAAAAAGCGATCGACTCACAAGGATATTATACGAAAATAGGTTTGCTTTTCCAAATCGTACGTTAGTATTTAACTTCTATCAATGAATCAAGATCAATAATGAATGTCATAAAGTCAGCTGCAAAAAAAGCGCAATACTCTGAAGTATTGCGCTTTTTGCGTGTAACTATTTACAGGAAGTCATCAAAATTGATTTCATCCAATGAAGAGACCTTGTAGACTTGCGCTTCCAAAGCAACAAAGTCGAAATAGTGGTTTACCGTCGTCTTCATGATATCCCGGATCTGTTGGTAATAATGCGGAGGGACAGTATGCTTCCAAGAAAATTCCTTGAAATAGCGATAGATATCGTCGACTTGGATGTTATCGTAGCCCAGTTGATTGAACTCAGTTGCTTTTAGTTTGAACCAAGGCTTCAATTGATCATATTGTTTCTCTGATATATTCGACAATCGCCGTCCCTCCTTTCCGATGAATCAAATCGCTTTACTCTTCGCTTTTGTTCTCTTGTTCTTGCTCTGATTCGGTTGCTGAATAATCTTCGACAATCGCATCATCAGTTGTGATTGTGGCAACCTTTGAAATACGTGAAATAGAGCGTTTTTCAAAAGTCAGGAAGATCCCTTCGCAATCCAATACAACTGTGTTATCAGCGGAATTGACTTCTTCGACAATTCCGTGCAGGCCGCCGATGGTCACCACTTTATCCCCTGGCTTGATTTGACTCAGCATATCTTGCGTTTTTTTCGCTTGTTTCTTTTGTGGTCTGATCAGGATGAAATACATTACGCCGAACAACACCCCATAAAAGGCAATCATGATTACTGTATCCATACATTTTCCTCCATCTGTGTATTATTTTTATCTATAATCCACTTTACCAAACTTTAAGATAGACTACTACCCAAAACCTAAAACTTCTTCGGATTTTCAACATTGAAGCCATACTCTTCCACAAATGCTTCCCTGAATTCCAACAGATTGTCATCCATGATGGCTTGGCGCACATTTTTCATCAGATTTATCAAGAAATGGAGATTATGATACGAAGTCAAGCGCAAGCCAAATGTTTCATCAGCTTTGATTAAATGACGAATGTACGCACGTGTATAATTTTTGCATGTGTAGCAATCGCATTTTTCATCCAACGGACGGAAATCCCGTTCATATTTCGCATTTTTGATGACCAAACGACCGCTGCTTGTCATACAAGTGCCGTTCCGCGCTATACGGGTAGGCAAGACGCAGTCGAACATATCGATTCCGCGGATGACTCCGTCGATCAAGGAATCCGGTGCCCCTACGCCCATCAGATACCTTGGTTTGTTCTCGGGCATGACTGGCGTCAGATAATCAAGCACACCATTCATCTCTTCTTTCGTTTCACCGACCGAAAGTCCACCGATCGAATAGCCTGGAAAATCCAAGGAAATCAATTCTTTGGCGCTCTGCAGCCTTAAATCCTTGTAGCCTGCTCCTTGGATGATACCGAACAAGCCTTGTTGATTGGGCTTTTTGTGGGCTTCAAGGCCACGCTCTGCCCATCTTGTCGTTCTTTCGACCGATGCTTTGATGTAATCATAGCTTTCGCTATAAGGAGGGCATTCATCAAAACTCATGATGATGTCCGCACCCAATTGATTTTCGATATGGATCGCTTTTTCCGGTGACAGGAACATTTTCGAACCGTTCAGATGATTCCGGAAATGTACGCCAGCCTCGGTGATCTGTCTGTTCTGGCTTAATGAGAAGACCTGGAAGCCGCCTGAATCGGTCAAAATCCCTCTGTCCCAATTCATGAATTTATGTAGGCCTCCTGCCTCTTCAACCAAGTCGGAGCCCGGTCTAAGCCACAAGTGATAAGTGTTGCTCAGAATGATCTGTGAGCCCATCGTCTTCAATTCTTCAGGAGACATGGTCTTAACGGTTGCCAAAGTCCCTACCGGCATGAACATGGGTGTCTGAAAAGTGCCGTGGGGGGTGATAATCTCGCCCAAGCGAGCACCTGTGTGTTTTTCTTTTTTGATAAGGCGATAACGAATCGCTGGTTCAGTCAATGTATTCACTTCTTTCTTATAGATATCCGGCAATCAGTATACCACAGTCGCACACTATTTTCTTGTATTCGCTATTAAAAAAATGCAATCCCGATAATAAGGATTGCATTCCTGATTCGTAATGATATCGGCAAAGGACCGATCACCAGGATCGGATCTTTTTGTAATCAGCGATGATGGTTTTTGTCGCTTCATCGCCGACTCCGCATGGATATTCGATGCTGGCCGGCACTGAGTCCGGGAACAACGACAAAAGACGGCGCATATCCACCAACCCGGATTCCAGGCCGGATAACGTAATTCCGTTCTCCGTAACGGCAACGTTTTTGATATGGATGTAGCTTACGGCATCGCGCATTTCCTTAGCTGCAACGAAAGGATCGCTGTCGATGTAAATGAAATTGCCCGTGTCAAAAGTCAGTCCGATGTCCAATGAGGCTTTACGGGCTTCAGCAATAAAACCCATCAGGACAGCCGGGCTGCCCTTCTCTGCGCTCTGATCATTCTCTATCGTCAAACGGATGGGATAGGCAGTCAACAATTGCTGTACTTCTTCAGTCAGCTTGGCTGTGAATCCTCGGAATTCCCCTAACGTCACTTTCAGCTGGACCGCGCCCAGTAGCGAGGCCTCCTCAAAATAGTTGCCCATTTGTGCATTCAACACGCCTGCTGTAAAGAGTTCCGCCGGGACGGAATAGAACACCTTCAAGCCAGACTCCGAGGCTCGCTGAGCTATTTCCTTCATTTCCGTTTTGCCGAACAGGATGTACTCTCTTCTGACTTCCACAATCGGGAAACCCATTCCCTTGATTTCCTGCAATATTTCTTTTTGTTCCACTTTACTGTCCGCAAATCTATGCATGTACGCTAAAGTGTTCAATCCAATCTCTCTTGCCATCCATCTGTCTCCTTCAATGTCCTATTTGCGGTCAAAGTCCGGCCTATCGAGTATTTCTTTGGCAATGACGGCTCGCATCAATGCTTTTTGATTGCCGGAATATTTTTTCTTGTTCTGAATGGTGGATTTCTCCATTCTTTTAGCGGTCTTCAATTCCTTCTTGTCTTCAGAAAAGACGGTGAAGTCATCAGCCAACCCCACGGCAGGGTCCATATTATAATCCGTAAACTCTTGTACTTCAGCGGTTTCATACGCAGTTTCCGTGTCATTTTGGTCGCTGCCTGTTTTTGGCGTATTCGCCCGCAACAGCAGCTGCCACAGATTTTCGCGGTTAACGAAAATCAGGATTTCCCTTCGCCAATTTCGGTTGGCCAAAATCCGGCTGACTTCCCGCAGATATTTTTCGGGCAGACGCTCCTGGAAAAAGCCATAGACCTGCTCAGGCTTCAATGTAGCCAGTTTTTTGATCAGTTGCTTCGCATTCTCATTTCCGGCACCATCAAACGACTGGCGAACTGTCTGCTGCATGGCAGCTGCTTGGGATGTACCCGCTCGAAGTCTGGCGTTCTCAGCTAGCCGGTTTATCCGTTTGACTATCGAGATGAGCACAGAGAGAAAGAACACTAGGAAAAGGATCGGCAACAGGATCGGTAAAAGAAAGGTTAGGCTAGTCATTCCGGTTCGCTTCTATCTGCCGGAAACTCTGAAATGCTGCTCCTCATTTCAGTATCCGCTATAATATTTTTCATTTTATAATAATCCATCACGCCTATGTTTCCGTTGCGCAGTGCTTCAGCCAACGCCAACGGCACCTCAGCTTCGGCTTCGACCACTTTCGCCCGCATCCTTTGCACTTCAGCAATCATTTCCTGTTCTTCTGCGACCGCAAAAGCACGGCGTTCTTCCGCTTTTGCTTGGGCTACACGCTTGTCTGCCTCCGCTTGCTCCGCCTGCAGTTTTGCGCCCACGTTACGGCCGACGTCAACATCGGCGATATCGATGGACAGTATCTCAAAGGCGGTACCCGAGTCCAGACCTTTTTTCAGGATCGTTTGGGAAATGGAGTCCGGATTCTCCAGTACGGAAGTGTGCATCTTTGCAGAGCCGACGGTAGTGACGATCCCCTCGCCGACACGGGCGATGATCGTTTCTTCGCCAGCACCACCGACCAATCGTTCAATGTTGGCACGTACCGTTACTTTTGCTTTGGCTTTCACTTCTATCCCGTTCATGGCGACACCCGCGATGATCGGTGTTTCGATGACTTTTGGGTTAACGCTCATTTTCACTGCTTCCAATACATTACGACCGGCCAAATCGATGGCAGCCGCTTTTTCAAAACCTAAATCGATATCGGCACGCTGCGCTGCAATCAGCGCATCGATGACCATATTGACATCTCCGCCAGCAAGATGATGTGCCTCCAATTCATTTATATCAATTATCAGTCCCGCTTTTGTGGCTTTTATCATCGGTTGCACGATCATAGAAGGTATTACCCGGCGCAAGCGCATGCCGACCAGATTTGAAATTTTGACTTTCACTCCCGAAAAGTAAGCCGTGATCCATAGACCAACCGGCACAAAACGGAAAAATAAAGATAAAAACAGTACGACAAACAATGCAATAAAGATAAGTCCTATCAATCCTTCTGTCATTCTCCATCCAACTCCTTGACTGTAATTTTGACCCCTTCAACCTGGATAACCTGAATCTGCTTTCCTTCAAATATGATCTTCCCATCACTGACTACGTCGAGCACCACACCTCCGATAGCGACTTTGCCGGCTGGCCGCAGCGTCGTCGTGGCTGTGCCTATCATTCCCAAGAATTCGGAATAGTCTTTGCTGGACGAATACCCGCGCTCCCGATTCAGGGAAGTGTCCAAAATCAATTTGCTGCGGTCCGGCAAGAATTTATAACCTTTTTTCAACAGCACTGACGTCGCCACACCGGAAATGATGATTGCTAAACTGACATCCAGCACACTTTCCAAAATGCGTTCATTGTTCAAAAACAGGCCGGCTGCGACCATCAGGAAACCCGCGATCCCCACCAGCCCGAAATCAGGTATGAACAATTCAACAATCAACAACATTATTCCGAACAGGAACAGTAGCAAAGTCAGCCAGTTCCCGCTCCCGAAATACAGGAAATACAACAAAAAACTCAGGACGGCCGCAGCTCCGAAGAGATAATACTTCGAAGTGAACAACATAAAAACCAGACACAGAAATCCGATAACCAAAAACAGCAAGATGAACGCCTCCTTCGGCTTCGTTCCGATAGCAACAATAAACAGTCATATCCTTGAAGATAAAGATAAGAAAATTTATATTATCATTTTACCGCAAATACAAAAATAACAAAAGGAAATCCCTTTCAGGACTTCCTCTTTGCTAAATGACTTGTCAAATTATTGTTGAAATTCAGCAAGATCGACGGTCTGGAATCCAACTTGATTCCCAACCAAAGTCACCGTCACCGACTGATTCTCATGGATATCGCCCTTTATGATGGCGCGTGCCAATGGATTCTCGATCTCAGCTGAGATGAATCTTCTGAGCGGCCGAGCGCCGTAAATCGGATCGTAAGCATTATCCGCTATCCAGGCTGCAACCTCATCAGAAACGGCGAGCTGGATCTGTTTGTCCGCCAGCCGATTGGATAGTTCCTTGACCATTTTGACGATGATCTTTTTGACATCCGCTTTGCTTAATGGCGTAAAGAGGATGGTATCGTCGATCCTGTTCAAAAATTCAGGCTTGAACGACCCTTTCAATACCTTCATGACCTCATTGGCCACCTCTTCCGGGATGGTTCCATCGGATTGGACACCTTCCAGCAGGAGCTGAGACCCGATGTTGCTGGTCATGATCAAGACAGTGTTTTTGAAATCGACCACGCGCCCTTTCGAATCGGTCAAACGGCCATCATCCAATACTTGCAACAGAATGTTGAAGACATCCGGGTGCGCCTTCTCGATTTCATCCAAGAGAATGATCGTATAAGGGCTTCGGCGGACCGCTTCCGTCAACTGACCGCCTTCTTCGTAACCGACATAGCCAGGGGGTGCCCCGATGAGCCGGGAAACTGAAAATTTTTCCATGTATTCGCTCATATCGAGTCGGACCATATGTTCATCTGAGTCGAACAGATTTTCCGCCAAGGCTTTCGCCAATTCCGTTTTCCCGACTCCAGTAGGCCCCAGGAACAGGAAAGACCCGATTGGACGGTTAGGCGACTGCAAGCCGGCACGCGAGCGCAGAACGGCATTCGTGACGCTCTCCACTGCTTCCTCTTGCCCGATGACCCGCTTATGCAACGTTTCCTCCAATTTCAGGAGTTTGTCCCTTTCACCCTCAACCAGCTTCGTAACCGGGATGCCGGTCATCCGTCCCACCACTGTTGCGATTTCGTTTTCGGTGACCGATTCCTGGACAAGGTTGCCTTCTTTACCTCTCCGGGCTGCATTCTCCTTTTCGAGAGCCGCCAATTCCTTTTCCATCTGCGGGATACTGCCGTGGCGCAAAACTGCCGCCCGTTCCAGGTCATAGTCGGCTTCCGCATCCTCCAACTGTCTACGCGCGTCCTCCAGGTCCTCCCGTTTGGCACGCAGCTTTTCGACCTCTTCCTTTTCATTGCCCCATTTCATGCGCAATTCATTTGATTCTTCGCGCAGATCGGCCAACTCGACTTGCAGAGTCGCCAATCTTTTCTTGCTCTGATCGTCGGATTCCTTCTTCAGGGCTGCCTCTTCGATCTCGAGTTGCATCAGTTTGCGGCTCACTTGATCCAATTCGGTGGGCATCGAATTCATTTCCACTTTTATGTTTGCGCATGCCTCATCGACAAGATCGATTGCCTTATCCGGCAGAAACCGGTCAGTGATGTAGCGATCGGATAAGGTCGCGGCCGCAACGAGGGCATTATCATGGATATTGACGCTGTGGTGGATTTCATACCGTTCCTTCAATCCCCTCAAGATGCTGATTGTGTCGGCAACTGTCGGTTCTTTCACCAATACCTTCTGGAATCTCCGCTCCAAGGCCTTGTCCTTCTCCAGATTTTGGCGGTATTCATCCAGAGTGGTCGCTCCGATACAATGCAATTCACCTCTGGCCAGCATAGGTTTCAGCAGATTGCCGGCATCCATACTCCCCTCGGTTTTCCCAGCCCCGACGATCGTATGGATCTCATCAATGAACAGGATGATGCGGCCGTCGCTTTTCTTCACTTCTTTCAATACTGCTTTCAGGCGTTCCTCGAATTCTCCGCGGTATTTGGCTCCCGCAATCAAAGAGCCCATATCCAATGAAAAGATCGTTTTGTCCTTCAGGTTATCCGGCACGTCTTTTTTCACGATCCGCTGGGCCAAACCTTCCACGATGGCGGTTTTGCCGACGCCCGGTTCACCGATCAGGATCGGGTTATTTTTTGTTTTTCGCGACAAAATGCGGATGACATCCCTGATTTCTTCGTCCCGGCCGATGACCGGATCTTGTTTTCCGCTCCTGACTGCCTGCACAAGGTCTATGCCATACTTTTCCAACGCTTCATATTGATCTTCCTGATTTTGCGAAGTCACGCGTTCTCCCCCTCTCATATCCTTGATTTTTTCGGCGATCATTTTTTCCGTAAGGCCTTGATTTCCCAGAAATTTGGTCAAAGGATGATTTTTCAGTGTCATCAAGCTCAAAAGCACCGTATCCGTGGAGATGAAATCATCCTTCAACTCCGACCGCTTGCGGTCTGCTTCCAGAAAGAGATTGTACAGATTTTGGCTGAATGTTTGCCCATACTGGACGGAAGTGCCCTCAATCACCACTGATTTATCCAGTTCTTTGTCAACTGCCGATTCAAATGCCTCGACCGCCACCCCTGAATCGATATAAAAATTGCGCGCAAAACTATCCGGCTGCAGAAATATTTTCCACAGATGGGCGACATCGATGGTCTGGTGCTTGCGCACCATGGCGATACGTTGCGCTTCTGCGATTGCCTGCTGCAGGGCTGTCGTCATTTTTTCCATTTCCATGCTAGGACCTCCTCGAAATTCTACTGCATTCATGCTTTATAGGACAAGTATACGACTATGGTCAGAATTGGTCAAATGATAACGCGAAAAAAAAGAACAACAAAGGTGATTTCCTTTGTTGTTCTTTTCATCATCGGATTCCTAACGCGATGCGTGCATAGCGGGACATTCTATCTGTCGTCCAGGCAGGATACCATACCAATTTCACTTGCGTTTCGGTTACTTCAGGAACAGCTTTCAACGCACGATGGATTTCATCGGTGATGACATCCGCCAATGGGCAGCCCATCGTTGTGAGCGTCATTTTGATCAGGCAGAAGCCATCCTGTTCCAATTCCACTTCATAGATCAAACCCAAATTGACGATATCTATCCCTAATTCCGGATCTATCACTTGCTCAAGCGCCGCCAAGACGCGTTCTTTTATGCTTTCCAATTCTTCTTGCGAAAATTGGGGATTTATCTCTTCAGTCATTGCATACACCTCTACCCTTTCTGGATTAATTTGATGATAACAGTTTGTGCATAGAAATTCAATGCTAATATACGTTCCCCAAAAATGCAGCCATTTCCTCAAAAATAGCGTAAGGAACCTTATGCCCGGCGCCCTCTGTTGACCGGAAGCAAATATTATCCGCAAAAGCTTCCCCGCTGATCGAGCTGACGAACTGAGCCATCTGTTGGTATGGAACACTTTCATCGGCTGTGCCATGCCAGATATAAAACGGCGTGTCCACGAGCGCTTCCGGATGTTCTTTGAGGCTCAGGCTTTCAAATGGCGCCATCAAGGCATTGACTTTCTCATCATCAATCGGCGGTAGGCCCTCCACCCAACGGGACTTCAATGCCCAATGGGACAAACCGATCGGATCCGGGCTGCCCATCAGACAGGCTGCCGAATGGATCCAAGGGTATTGCGTCAAGGCGATGCAGGTGGTGATGCCTCCCATCGAAAGACCCGTGACCGAGATCTTGTCTTTTTTTGCCAACCCCGCTTCAACGTAGACCGCTACAATATCGGGAAGTTCTTTGATGCTTTGCAGGACAACCGACCAGAATTCTGCCGCCGGTTCGCCAGCATAGGCTTCATCTTTGCGTTCACCATGGCGATAGGCATCGGGGATGACCACCCGCATACCGTTGCTGGCTAACGCATAACCAGGCTCCAGGCCTCGCTCTTTTTGGTTCGTGATGCCATGATAAAAGAATGCGAGCGGAATGGCCTCATTTTTCTTAGCTTCTTCAACGATTTCCAGAATCGGTATATTATGAATGATTTTTCTTTCGATTACGATCAATTGGATCCCTCTTTTTCAGCTCTGATCTGCTGCTATAGGCAAAAATATTTTTCCAGATAGATTGCCAAGCCGTCGTCATGATTCGTATGTGTCGTTACATCGTCGGCAATCTTCTTTAATGCCGTGATCCCATTCTGCATGACGACACCATGACCAGCATAGCGGATCATTTCCATATCATTGTCCTCGTCACCGAAGGCAAGAATATCTTCCCGCTTGATGCCGTAGTTATTCGCGACCACTTCAACGCCAAGTGCTTTTTGGACGCCGGCGGAGACGATTTCAAGGCAGGGCATCGTGCCACCCCACGTCCGGATTTCGATGGAATTCCCATAACGCGCCAAAATCCGATCCCGGATGGCTTCCAAATTCCGTTCGTCCGAAAACACATTCATGGAAGTAGGATTTTCCGACAGCGTATCCTTCGAAGTGATTTGCGTCGCCAACAAATTTTTCGGGAAATATTCGTTTGACGGCAGCGTTGCGGTGGATGCGAAAAGCTTGTTCTTGCCTTCTATGCAGATAAAATCGATTCCCATTTCTTCACGTTGTTCGATCAGATCCATCGCAAATTCTTTGTTCAGCGTCTTGTGGTAATAATTACTCCAATTGCTGTCAGTGGGATTATGGCATAAGGCACCGTTGAAGTTCACCAATGGAGTGGTCATCTTGAGCGTCTCATAAAATTCTTTGCTGTTTCTGTAAGGACGGCCGGTTGCGATCATGACCAGATGGTTATCCTTTTGCAACCTTGCCAGCACATTTTTGGTCCGATCGCTCAACAACGACTGATTGTTGAGTGTGGTGCCATCCAAATCTAAAGCGATTAGTTTTTGTTTCATAGTTCCTCCTGCGTTTTCCGCGTCAGAGACGAATACTCATTCGATCCCAAGCGACGGAAATTTGCTTTTTAATTCTGCTGTCATGACCTTTGCGATATTCGATCCGATCACGAGCATTTCATATAGTGGTTTGACATCGGTTGTCGAGCGGCCCAAAAGCCGAAGGAAAATCTCGCCATCCCCCGCCAGGCAAAGTGTATAATAAAAAGTCTTGGTTTGGTTCAATTCATTGATCAGTTCCAACAGGTTCACTTTATCAGCGTAATTATTCAGGTAAGCCAATTTTCTGTAGCTGATCTGAAAATCACTTTCGGCCTCATCTTTCGCGATGACTACACCGAACGGCAAGGAATGTTCTTTATCGAGATTGAATTTGCCCTGATACAAATACTGACCATTTTGGATGGGATGACTTTTCAGTGGCATGCCTTTTTCTTGGAACTTTTGGTCAAGCGCTGCTAATATCGTCAAAACTATCACTCTTTTCATATATGGTGCTACTAGTATAGCACATTTCCCCCAAGAATTACGCTTATCACGATATACAAAAAAGGTCCGGAACCGAAGTCCAGACCTTTCCATATGTCATGCGGAATATTAACGACGTTTTTCTCTGATACGAGCAGCTTTTCCGTGTAATGCGCGCAAGTAATAAAGTTTTGCACGACGCACTTTACCGAAGCGAACAACTTCGATTTGAGCTACACGAGGTGTGTGCAATGGGAATGTACGTTCCACACCGATACCGTTGGAAATTTTACGTACTGTATAAGTTTCGCTGATTCCGAATCCGCGACGTTTGATGACTACGCCCTCGAATAATTGGATACGTTCTCTTGTTCCTTCGACTACGCGAGCGTGGACGCGAACAGTGTCTCCAGGACGGAATGTAGGAATATCACTACGTAATTGTCCTTGTGTAATTGCTTCAATCAATGGTAATTGACTCATGTTTTTTTCTCCTTCCAACCGACATTCATACACAATCTTTCAGCACAGCGGAATATCGTATTATATGGAGCAGTCTCTCTGCTCACCTGTAGAATTCTACCACAATAATTTTGACGTGTAAAGTATTTTTCGTTTACATTGTTTGAATTTCAAGGCGCACTATTGCGCTTCATTATCTGCCTTTTCTTCAAGCAGTATCTCCGCCAACCAGGCTTGCTGTTTTTTCGACAAAGAGATCTTTTCCAACATTTCCGGACGTCTCAGCCAGGTTTTGCGCAAAGATTCTTTTTCTTGCCAATCAGCGATTTTTTGGTGGTTGCCGCTGAAAAGCACTTCAGGGACGACATCCCCCCGAAAATCGCGCGGTCGCGTATATTGGGGATGCTCGAGAAGCCCGGTCGAGAATGAATCGGTCTTGTTCGATTGCTCATTGCCCAATACTGCCGGCAACAGCCGGACCGTCGCATCGATCATGACCATCGCGCCCAATTCGCCGCCCGTCAGAACGTAATCACCGATTGAAACTTCATCCGTCACATGTTGTTTGATGCGTTCATCGAAGCCTTCGTAATGGCCGCAGATGAAGACAATGTGCTCTTCCTCGGCAAACTCTTCCGCCAGTTCCTGATTGAAGGTTTTTCCGGATGGATCCAAAAGGACAATCCTTTTTTTGGTTTCGGGAGATTGGACCTCGATGTCCGTCAGCGCATCCACAATCGGCTGCGCGCGCAGCAGCATGCCTGCCCCGCCGCCGAAAGGATAATCATCGACGGAATTGTGTTTATTTTCGGAATAATCGCGGAAGTTCGTGCAAGTGATCGAAACACGACCGCTTTCGATCGCTTTTCCGATGATCGACTCGGACAAAGGGCCTTCGAACATCGCCGGAAACAACGTCAATACATCTATCTTCATCAGTCCATCATTCCTTCTAGAAGGTGGATTGTGACCTGTTTATCTTCCAAAGATACCTTTTCCACTACGGAAGCGATATACGGAACCAATAAATCCTTTCGGCCTGGTTTGGATACAACCCACACATCATTCGCCCCAAGCGGCAAAATTTCTTTGATGATACCCAATTCTTCGCCGGCATCACTGACGACGGACAATCCGATGATCTCATGATAATAGAACTCATGATCCGAAAGATCCTCCAACTGCGTTTCCGAAACTCGCAGGATTCCCCCTCTGAACGGTTCGACCTCTTCGATGCGGTTATAGCCCTCGAATGTCAGCATATTGAAATTCTTGTGCACACGGTGGCTGGCTACCTTCAGAGTGATTGGCTCACTGTTTTCGCGGAACAAGTAGAGCGTAGCCCCTTTTTTATAGCGTTCATCCGCAAAATCAGTGCTGGAAATGACACGCACTTCACCTTTAAGCCCTTGCGTATTCACAACTTTTCCGACATCATAAAATTTTTCCATTTTTCACCTCTCCTTACATAAATCGTGCTGTCAACGTTTCTGTACATAATAAAATAGAAGGGATAAGTGCTACAATTGTATCATCATCCGCTTCTATCTATTCGCTATTAAGTTAGGCATCCACCGAGTGGAAAAGACCGGACCCGCAATTGGAGCGGATTATTCGGCCCCTTCGATCACAAGGCGGACACGTTTTGTGCCTTTGGTTCTGACACTGTATACAATTGTACGAATCGCCCTAGCGACACGTCCCTGTTTCCCGATCACACGGCCGACATCCTCGGCATCAAGATGCAAGTGATATTCCATGAACTCACTTGTCTCTTTGATTTCGATGGACATCTTATCATCGTGGACGATTAAAGGTTTGACAATTGCCAGGATTAAATCTGAAATTTCAGGCATTTAAACCACCCTTTTATTTAGCTAACTTAGAGTCGTGGAATTTTTTCATAATACCTTGTTGAGAAAGTAAGTTACGAACTGTATCAGAAGGTTGTGCACCTTCAGCTAACCATTTCAAAACCAACTCTTCGTCAAATTTAACTTCAGCCGGTTCAACAACTGGATTGTATGTACCTACTTTTTCGATGAAACGTCCATCACGTGGAGAACGTGAATCAGCTACAACGACGCGGTAAAACGGGTTTCTTTTAGAACCCATACGTTTTAAACGAATTTTAACTGCCATTTATATAACACCTCCATATATCTGTATCTCACATTTTTATATATTACCAGTTTTCCATTTGCTTGTAAAGTGTTTTCTCTTTACACTTGGAATTATTTTTTCTTTTTCTTCTTTTTGTTCATCCGTCTGGCCATTTGTTGCATGGCCATCTTGCCCATTTTGCCTTTCGGGCCTTGACCGAGGAGGCCTTCCATCCCTGCAAAATTGCCTTTGGACATCTTGTTCATCATATCCCTGGATTCGTTGAACTGCTTGATCAGACGGTTGACTTCCGCCAACGATCTTGCGGAACCTTTCGAGATCCGTCTGCGTCTGCTCTGGGACAGGAGTTCGGGATTTTCGCGTTCTGCGGGCGTCATCGAAAGCACGATTGCCTTCATATGGGCCACATCTTTGGGATCGATCTTCATTTTGTCCAGTCCCGGAACGTTGCTCATACCCGGAATCATCTTCAGGAGGTCTTCAAGTGGCCCCATGTTGGTGACTTGATCCATCTGCTCGATGAAATCATTGAAGTTGAAGGTGTTCTCGCGGATTTTCTCGGCCATTTCTGCCGCTTTTGTCTCATCAAAATCCTGTTGCGCGCGTTCGATCAACGTCATCAGATCGCCCATGCCCAAGATTCTGGAAGCCATGCGTTCAGGATAGAATGGTTCGAAATCTTCCAATTTTTCGCCTTGACCCGTAAATTTGATCGGTTTCCCGGTTACGGAACGGATGGAAAGCGCCGCCCCGCCGCGTGTGTCCCCGTCCAGTTTGGTAAGGATGACACCGGTTATGCCGAGCTGTTCATTGAAGGATTGCGCAACATTGACAGCGTCCTGACCGGTCATGGCATCCACCGTGAAGAGGATTTCTGTAGGATTGACGGCAGCTTTGATGTTCTTCAATTCTGTCATCAACACTTCATCCACGTGCAGTCGTCCCGCCGTATCGATGATGACCAGATCGCGTCCATCGAGTTTTGCTTGTTCAACGGCCTGCTTCGCTATATCGACCGGATTTGCTTCGGTACCCAATGCATAGACAGGGAAATCCAACTGTTTGCCCAAAGTCTGCAATTGATTGATTGCTGCCGGACGATAGACGTCGGCGGCAACCAGCATTGGGCGTTTGTTTTCTTTTTTCTTCATGTAATTGGCAAGCTTTCCGGCAGTTGTAGTCTTACCGGCACCCTGCAGGCCGACCATCATTACGACAGTCGGTGGCTTGGCAGAAAATTGGAATGGTTCCTGCTGCCCGCCCATCAATTCAGTCAGTTCTTCGTTGACGATTTTGATGACTTGCTGTGTTGGCGAAAGCGACTCAAGCACATCCGAACCTAACGCTCGTTCGTTCACTTTTTTAACGAATTCTTTCACGACTTTAAAATTCACGTCAGCTTCAAGCAAAGCCAGACGTACTTCACGCATCATTTCCTTCAGATCGGCTTCCGTAATTTTACCTTTTTTGCCGATTTTGGTCATAGCGCCCTGGAGACGCTCGGATAACCCTTCAAATGCCATATTTGCCACTTCCTTACTGTTTATTCGTCTTTGTCATCCAGTTCTTCCAGATTGTTGATCAAGCTCTGCAAAGTTCTGTCTGCGGGATATTTTTCTTCGGCATAGTTCGCCAATTCGTCCAATTTTTTGTTTCGGAGGCTATAGTTTTGCGCCAATTTCAATTTCTGTTCGTAATCCATCAGAATTTTTTCGGTGCGCTTGATATTATCGTACACTGCCTGCCGGCTGATCGCGAATTCTTCAGCAATCTCGCCCAACGAGTAGTCATCGCCATAATACAAAGAAAGATAGCCTTTCTGTTTGTTGGTCAACAGGACATTATAGAATTCATAAAGAGTATTCATATTATTGGTTTTTTCCAGTTCCATCAGAATACCTTCCTTCTCGTACGGATTGTCAAGAAAAAATCTTTACACTTCATTAGATTAACGATTTTGCCTAGCTTAGTCAACCATAAATTGCACTGAAGCAGTGTTGCCGCAACAAAAAGTAAGGTCAGGCCGGCAATCGCATCGGGATTGCCGGCCTGACCATGCTGCTTTCGTTTTTCTTATGAAGCGTGCCTCATCTGTAAGGACAAACCGCTTCGTTATTTTTTCTCAAGCAGGTCTTTTACCAGTCCGTAGATGTACTGTTCCGGATCGAACACCTGCAGGTCATCCAAGCCTTCACCCAAACCGACGAATTTGACGGGTATGTCCATTTCCTGGCGGATCGCGAGGATGACGCCGCCTTTCGCTGTGCCATCCAACTTCGTCAGGATCAAGCCGGTGACATCAGTCGTCTCCTTGAATTGCTTAGCCTGTATCAAAGCGTTCTGACCCGTAGTGGCATCCAGCACCAACAACGTTTCGGTTGCGCCGCCGGGGATTTCCCTTGCGATGATCCGATTGATCTTCTCCAATTCCTTCATCAGGTTCACTTTGTTCTGCAATCGTCCTGCTGTATCGATCAGCAGATAATCGTAGTTTTCTTCTTTGGCTTGCTTCAACGCATCATAAACGACGGAAGCGGGATCGCTTTTAGCATCGCTCGTCACGACCGGCACACCGACACGCTGTCCCCAAACCTCCAGCTGTTCGATAGCGCCGGCCCGGAAAGTATCTCCGGCCGCCAACAAGACGCTGTTCCCTTGGTTCTTCAACTGATAAGCATACTTACCGATGGTCGTCGTTTTCCCTACGCCGTTTACGCCCACAAACAGGATGACGGTCGGCCCGTTTTCATTTTTTTTGATGGTAGGCAATTCCGTCTGGCCTTTTTCATAGATTTCGACCATTTTTTCGATGATGACATTCTTCACCTGTTCTCCGGTGCGCACGTTCTTCATCTTGACTTCATCACGCAGCACATCCGAAAGTGCCAATGTCATATCAAACCCGACGTCTGCGGATATCAGCGTTTCCTCCAAGTCGTCAAAAAACTCTTCATCCACCTCTCTGAAGCCGGCGAAAAGTTCATTCATCTTCTCCGAAAAGCTTTTGCGCGTCTTCTCCATGCCTTTGTCGAATTTGTCGATGACGATCTTAGTTTCTTCGGTTACCGGTGTCTGAACGACATCTTCACCTGTAAATGCGCGTTTTATTCGATCAAATAATCCCATCTGAACACTTCCTTTCTTATGGCAGTCTTTTTTACGCGAAGACGAACGTTTCGATTGCGTGTGCGACGCCATCTTCCCCGTTTGTCTTCGTGACGAAGCTTGCCCGTTCCTTGATCTTATCGGGAGCGTTGCCCATCGCGACGCTTACGCCCGCAAAATCCAGCATCGCCAAATCGTTCTCTTCATCTCCGCAAGCCATGACCTCATCGGCAGTGATGCCCAAATGCTTGCATAAAGCCGCGATGCCGTTGCCTTTGTCGACTTCGGGATGCATGACTTCGAACAGAAGCGGACGTGATTTCATCATCGAATATTTGCTGTAGAAGTCCGCCGGTATTTTGGCGATCGCTTCATCCAAGACAGCAGGCGCGATACAAAAAACAACTTTATTGAACGCATGCTGTGCTTGAAAGTCTTCGATCTTTTTTTCAACGAACGGCAAACTCGAACTCTGCAGGCTCTTGTACAAGGACTCCCGGCCTTGCGGATACTCCGGTTCGTATACTGACTCCAGATCCAACATGTTCATCGGGATGTTCAGTTCTTTGCTCAGATCATAGAGTTCCACGATCTGCCCGTAGTTCAGCACCTTTTGGGAAATGATTTCCGATGTTTTATTCTTTTGGACCAATCCGCCGTTATAGGTGATCGAGTAATCTTCTGCTTGAAGCAGGTCCAGTTCATCAACATAAGCTTTGATGCCCATGAGCGGGCGTCCCGTACAAAGGACAATCTTCACGCCGGCTTCCCGGGCGCGGTGGATTGCCTGTTTATTCGCATCGCTGATTTTTTTATCAGGATTCAGCAACGTGCCATCCAAGTCGAGTGCTATCAATTTAATCATTAATCTTCATCCCCTTAACCTATGTCTTCGTAATCTTCAAATTTGACTGATGCCAGGCGGGATACGCCGGAATCCTGCATGGTCACACCGTACAATGCATCCGCTTCTTCCATCGTGCCTTTGCGGTGGGTGATCACGATGAACTGGGTCAATTCGGTTGATGCCGCCAAGTATTTCCCGAAACGGGATACATTCGCTTCGTCCAAGGCAGCCTCCACTTCATCCAAAATGCAGAACGGCACCGGTTTGACCTCGATGATGGCGAACAAGAGCGCAATCGCAGTGAAAGCTTTTTCCCCTCCGGAGAGCAGGCTGAGCTGCTGGAGTTTCTTGCCTGGCGGCTGCGCCACAATTTCAATGCCGGTCTCCAACAGATCATTCGGATCCGTCAGCTCCAACGTCGCTTTGCCGCCACCGAATAATTTCGGGAAGGTTTTTTCGAATTGCTTTTTGATCTGGATGAAAGTCTCCTTGAAACGCAAGCGGACTTCATCATCCATTTCGTTCATCGTATTGAGCAGGTTACCTCGGGCAGACAGCAAGTCCGTCTGCTGTTCCGAAAGGAAAGTGAACCTTTCGGAAATACGATCATATTCCTCGATCGCACCCATATTGATCGGACCCAGCTCTTCAATGTCTTTTTTCAGCTTTTTCACTTGGCGGGCTGCCTCTTCGGGTTCTTGGGTCAACTGATGCTCTTGTTTCGCGGCTTCAAAACTGAGACCGTACTCCTCGCTCAAATGCGCAAGGTGATGGTCGATGGCGATTTCATAGCGCCCGGCATTCGTTTCCAGCTTGGCGTGCTCACTCCATAATTTTTGGAGATTTTTATTTTTTTCGTTCTGTTCGGTTTCCTGAACGGCACGATTCTGTTCGGTTTGCTTTTTATGCTCCCGCAACTGTCTCAAATCTGCATCGAATCCAGCTTTTTCTGCAGTAGTGGACTTCAGCTGCGTTGTGATTTCTTGGATGGTCAGCGTCTCCGTATCGGCCAGCTTGGCGACTTGATCTTGTTTGCCTTTCAGCGAGCTGATGGCCTCCTGCTCCGTTTGGATGCGCTCAGTCGACAGTTTCACGTCACGCCGCAATTGCTTTTCCTGTTCCTGCAGGACCGCAAGTTCTTGGTCTGCTTGCTGCCGGTTCGACTGGACGTCCTGCAGCAGTTTCAAGCGCTCCTCTTCATCCAGGCTGGATTCCGCTATATCCTTCTGAAGCTGGTCGATTTCGCTGTTGAGGACGAGCAAATTTTGTTGGGCTTGGGCCAATCGCGTTTGTCTGTCCTCTTTCTCTTCATAGAACATGCGCTTTTCATATTCATGTGCTGCCGATTCTTTTTCTTTCGTTGCGATTTCAGCTGTCACTTGCTGCAGGGAAGTTTCTCTTTGCTGCAGTTCGAACTGTTTGATGGTCGCTTTTTGGCGTTTATCATCCAGTTCCTCCTGCAGAGTTTGTTGCTGCAGCGACCATTTCTCTTGCTCTCGTTTCAGCTGATTGTATTGGACGGACAACTGTTGCACATAGTCGGTAAGCTTGTTCAGATTGTTTTTGCGGGCCAATAAGGATGCTTCTTGTTGACGCCTTGTCGCGCCACCCGTCATCGATCCGCCAGCATGGATGACATCCCCTTCAAGTGTTACGATCCGATAACGGCTCTGCAATTTCTTGGAAATCTGCAAACCGTCCTGGATATTTGACGCTACGATCGTTGTCCCTAACAAACTGCTGACGATTGCGTTGTACATTTCCTCATGACCGATCAGCTCATTCGCGATGCCGATATAGCCGGGACTGTTTGCCAATGTCGTTCGCACAGCCGCTGGCAAAATCTTGCCTTGGATGACTGTCATCGGCAGAAACGTGGCGCGCCCCAAGTGTTGGGCTTTCAGAATGCCGATGCATTGGGATGCAGTGCGTTCATCGGCCACCACAATATGTTGCATCGTGGCTCCCAGAGCGATTTCGATGGCTAAGGTATATTTTTCGGGAACTTGGATCAATTCAGCAACGGGACCACGGATACCCGGAACGCTGTCTCTTCTCCTCAGCATTTCCTTTACGCCTTGATAATAACTGGCATAGCTGTCGTCCAACTCCTGCTGGCTCTCACGGCGGGCTTCCGCCTGCTGCAGATTCCGGGTTACGGTATCCAGCTCAGCATTCAGTTGTTGGAGTTTGGAAACAAGCTGGAAGCTATTTTGTTTGCAGTCCTGCAGTTCCGATTCCAGATTGGCATTCTCTTCAACAAACTGGACGTATTCCTCATTCAAAGATTGCTGTTTCGCCTTTAGTTGGCGCAGATTCTTCCTGAGTTCGTCACCTTTCGAAAGGAAACGGTGCTCCTGTTCGGTTGCAAGCGTCATTTCTTTTTCGAGATGGACGGTTGTGTTCCGGTTGCTGGATTGTTCCTGCAGCCTGTTGATGTAATCGTTCCGGAGTTGCTGGACAAGTTCTGCTTTGTTTTGCGTCAGTTGCCCTTCTTTTTCGGAAAGGCTCGCTCTTTTTTCCGAAAGTTCCTTCCTCGCTTCCACTTTCGCTGCAAGCTCAGTCCGCAAGGCCGCCAGATTGGCTTTTTCAGTCTTTATCAGCGCCTCTTTTTCAGCGATGATCTGGGCTTGCTCTTCTTGATTCTTTGACGAGTACTGCGCCCTTTGCTGGAAAACCTGCTTTTGCCCTTCCAGCTGTTCCAATTTCTGGATGACAGTGACGTAGCCGGTCTGCAGGGCTTCCAATTGTTCGTCGCACCCATCCAACTTTTGTTTCAGTTCCCGCAAAGCAGTCTGGGTGCTCGCAAGAGAGCGTTCTTCCGTGCTGATTTTCCGGTCATAATCGGCCAGTTCTCGTTTGCTCGTTTGCCACTGCACATTGAGCCGTTCAATTTCGGAAGCGGTCAAAGCGATTTCGATCTCGCTTAATGACGCTTTTTTCTCCTTGTATGCCAAAGCCGTTTTCCTTTGGAGTTCCAGAGGCGCGAGTTGGCTGTTGATTTCGTGCAGGATGTCCTCAATCCGATTCAGATGCTCTTCCGTTTGGGAAAGCTTCCGTTCGGCGCTCGTTTTGCGGTTTTTGTATCTGGCTACCCCGGCTGCCTCTTCAAGGATGATCCTTCTGTCCTCGGGTTTATTCTGAAAAATCTGTTCCACTTTCCCTTGCGAAATCATGGAAAAAGAGTCTTTTCCGATGCCCGAATCCATCAATAATTCCGTTATGTCTTTCAATCGGCATGGCTTTTTGTTGATGAAACAATCACTGTCGCCATTGCGGTTGTATCTCCTGGTGATGCTCACTTCGCTGAATTCCAGCGGCAGGAATCCGTCCTCGTTGTTCAGGATGAGGGTAACTTCCGCAATGTTGACAGGCTTGCGTGTCTGCGATCCGGCAAAAACGATATCGTCCATTTTTTTCCCGCGCAGATTTTTTGCGGATTGTTCCCCCAATACCCAGCGGACAGCTTCCGAAAGGTTGCTCTTGCCGCTTCCGTTCGGCCCTACTACCGCTGTCACACCTTCATCAAATTCGATTACGGTTTTGTCGGCGAATGATTTGAAACCCGACATTTCTATTCTCTCAAGATGCAAAGATAACATCCTTTCCGGTGAAACTTGCTATTCATTTTTTTAAAGATTCCAAAGCGTTTTGTGCCGCTTTCTGTTCAGCAGCTTTTTTGCTTGGGCCTTGCCCTTGACCCAGCACTTTTCCGAATGCACGCACTTCCACATCAAACTGTTTTGCATGCGCAGGCCCGTCTTCGTTCAGAAGGATATATTGGATATCCACGTCCCCATTTTTTTGCAGTTCCTCCTGGAGACTGGTCTTATAATCCATCACATGTGAAAAAGCATCCTCGTTTAACTTCGTGACCATGACTTGGTTGATGAATTTTCTGGCGGCTTCGATTCCTTGGTCAAGGTAAACGGCCCCGATGAACGCTTCAAATACATCACACAACAAAGCCGGACGTTGCCTTCCGCCCATATTCTCTTCCCCTTTACCCAAACGGATATAAGAGTCGAAATGACAGTCCTTCGCGAAAGCGGATAAGCTTGGTTCGCAGACAATCTGCGCACGCAGACGGGTCATTTTGCCTTCATGCCACGTATCATAAGTATGAAACAAATAATCGGAGATGACGACCTCCAAGACCGCGTCGCCCAAAAATTCTAATCGTTCATTGTCCTGCAATGCCAGATGACGATGCTCATTCACATAAGATGAATGGGTAAAAGCTTCATGCAAAAGTTTCTCGTTCCTAAAAACAATCGAGAAGTCAGTTGCTATTTGTTTGACTATTTTTTCCAATTCGTTCCCTCCTTTCCTTGTATGGACTCCTTACTGTCAAGCTACTTTTGAAAATTTAGTCCTTTTTCATTATACGACAAATGCGTTCCATAAGCACGCAAATTTAGTTTCCAAACAGTCTGTCCCTGCCCACGCGAAAAGAGGCCCGGACAAAATCCGGGCCTCTACTTCATTTCTGATAACCAAACGGAACGCGCATTACCTGACCGGTTCTTCAGATGTCAGTTCGATGGTTTCCCACCCTCTGGTTGCGCCATAGCGGATATTGAAGTTCTTGACGCGGTTGTTGACGGCAAAAATCTGCGTACGCCAGAAAGTGGGGATGACTGGTGCTTCCTCGAACAGCAACGCTTGCCATTCCTGATAGATTCCCGTCCGCGTATTTTCGTCCGAGGCAGCCGCCGCATTGATCTGATCCAACAAAGCATCATTCTTTTCGTTTGTCCAACGGGTATAGTTGAGAGCACTGGTACGACCGAACATTTCGGTCGGATTGGGATCCATGCCTGTCCCCCAAGTTGCCTGATAGACATCAATTGCCGGACTGTCGGATGCAAGCATGTCATGGAATTTCTGATATTCAATCAATCTTCCTGTGGCGAGCGAAACATCCAAACCGATTTCTTCCCATTGCTGGATATAGTAGGCAACAACCGCCTCCGTCGCGTCTCCGCCTGCTACGGCCGCAAAGTTGATTTTGAGCGGCTCTCCGTCAGGCGTTTCCCGAAAACCGTCTCCGTCACTGTCCAGATAGCCGGCCTCATCCAGCAGACTTGATGCCTTCACAGGATCGTAACTGAAGCCAACTGCCTCCTCATCACTGATTCCTTCAAACGCTGGCGGAATCATAGTGTTTGCCGGTTGCCGCAGCCCATCGAAAAGGACCGCAGCTACAAATTCGTTGTCGAGCGCATATGCCATCGCTTGCCGCAATGCCGCATCCGCCATTTTTGAACTCAGATTAAGGTTGTTGGCGCCTGATTCAACGTCTTGGGATCCCAGTTTGAACCCGATGTAAGTTGTCGCCAATTCTTCTCTGCCCAACAAGGTTATATTGTCGAAATCTTTGTAGCTTTCGTAAGAACTTGCCGGCATGACAGCGACGTCGTAATTTCCCGCTTCCATTTCGGATACGATCGTTGTTGAACCGACTACTTCAACAAGGATATTATCCAACTTCGGTTTCCCTTTCCAATAATATTCATTGGCTTCAAAAAGGACCGACTCGCCCGGAACGATCGCCTTGATCCGGAACGGACCCGACCCGACAGGTTGCTCACGCAGTTGGGACGAACTCATCATTTCCGATACAGGGATACTTTCCAGTTGGTGCCTTGGCAGCGGCTGGCTCCATAAGGCACCCCCCGCCTGCAAAAGGGATGGATTCAATTCTTCGAAAGCGATGGTGAGGTGCGTATCATCCAAAACTTCGATACCGATAATCGAATCCGCAGTGCCTTCATGGTATTCGGTCATGCCCACGACATTCGCGAAAGAGTCTCCATAAAGGGGACCGGCATAGTCCGGATGCCCGATCACCTCATAGGCATACAGGATATCGTCGACAGTAAGCGCCGCTCCATCCGACCACTTCAGGTTATCCTGTAAAGTGATCGACACCGTTTTTAAATTTTCATTGCGTACAAAAGTGGCCATGCCATCTTGCGTAAGCTGAAACTCTTCATCATACGAAAAAATGGATTCATGTGAAAAACCCATGAGTTCTTCATCATACGCATCCTCTGAAAAAACAGGGTTGAATACACCCTGGAAGGATGATTCGGCAACCAGAGCATATTTCAACACTCCGCCGGCGATGGCGGGGGCATCGCTGTTCATGACAGTATCGAATTCCTGTATGACAGCTGATGAAGCAGGCAAGTCCCCGTCCGTTTCCAATAGAACCTCCTTGTTTCCACAGCCAGCCAGCATCGCAGCAAACAAAAAGGGAACGATCATTTTATTCAGCATAGCTCAGTCTCCTTATCATGCTTGCATTTGTTTAGCATCTGCCGCACGCCGCAATGCCTGTCCGACATAAATGATGCACCACAACACCGCGAAGATGAGTGTGGATGCTGGTAACCATACCCATGTATAGTTTTCAAAAACTTCAGGGGCAATTGCATAACGCAGCAAATTGCCTATACTCGGCACGTTGGGCGGCAAGCCTAAGCCGAGAAAACTCAAGCCTGTCTCCATCCCGATATTCCTTGCCAAAGACATAGTCGTATTGATGATGACCAGTGAACTTAAATTAGGCAGGATTTCACGGACCATGATCAGCAAATCGTTTGACCCTGCAGTTTTGGATGCCCGCACATAGTCACGTTTGGCCTCCGCACGCGTCCGGTTACGAAAAACCTTTGATTTCCCTGCCCAGTTGAATGCGCTCATAAGCAATATGAACGTAAAGAGATTGTATTCCGATACGATGGATACGAGCACGAGAACAAACACGCTTGCCGGAAGAACCATGATGGATTCAACGGAGCGCATAAGCAGGCCATCCAGGAAGCCACCGTAATAGCCGGACAGCAGACCCAAGCCGATTCCGATGAATCCGGTCAAGACTGTCACGGCGGTCCCGGCCAGCAGCGAGGTGCGCGCTCCCAGCAACAGCTGGCCCAACACATCCCGTCCCGCTTCATCCGTCCCCAACAGATGGTTTTTCCCAGGCGAAGCATACCTGTTCAACAGATCCACCTTCATCACTTGGCTCACATCAAAAAAAAGGGAGCCAACAAAGACCAGCAACAAGAGCAAAACGAGCGTACCCAAAGCTATGACCGCCAACTTGTCTTTTCGGAATTCTCCAAGCATGCCGCGGAAATCGACTACAGTTTTTGTTTCCTCATTCACTTCATGGCTCAAACGGTTCTCACTTGCCGCAACGGAGGCAAGCTCCGTCTTCAACTCTTCCATTCGTCCTGCTTTCTTTTCTTCCTCCGTATTCAACATATCCCCCCTTTCCTCTTGCTATCTCATCCTGACGCGCGGATCCGCAACGGTCAAAATGATGTCAGATACTACTGTGCCAATCAAAGCAGCCAGCCCATAAATCAGCAACAAGGCAACGATGACACTGAAATCGCGTGATTCTAAAGAACTGATGAACAAGCGGCCGATTCCCGGATAGGAAAAGATGTATTCGATAAAGATGCTGCTCCCTATGAAACCGGTAATGTCATAGCCCAACAAAGAAGTTACCGGCATACTCGCGTTCCTGAAGATGTGTCTCCGATACACCATGCTCTCCGGAACGCCTTTTGAGCGGGCTGTCAGTACATAATCTTCTTGCTTTGCCTCGATGATGCCCGACCTTAAACGTTGGATGTTGCCAGCGGATGCCGAGAGGGCAAAAGCCAGTGCCGGCAACGCTAAGTGGTGGAGCCTATTCCAAAGAGAGGCAAATATACTTTGCGTTTCCGGCAACAAGGGCATCCCCCGCGTAGGAAACAATTCCAGTTGAAAGCCAAAAAGCCAAACCAGCAGCAAGGCAACAACAAATATCGGCAAGGCAAAACTGATGCTGTTCAAAAACCGAATGATTTTATCTCCCAAAGAGCCATTAAAACGCCCTGCATAAATGCCAAGCGGAACAGCGATCAGATACGAAAACAAGAGCGAGGCCGCTGCCAACCAGAGCGTGTTGCCAAGCCTTGCCCCAACCAGAACAGCCACAGGCATCCGGTAAGTGTAACTGAGGCCGAAATCCCCTCTGAGCATATTTGTTATCCATTGCAGATACCGAATGTACCAAGGGTTATCCAGAACCGCGCTCGCTTGGATCGCGTCAACGCTGCCCTGGTCCATCCCCGGAACAATCAGCCCAGTCAGAGGATCTCCGGGCATCCATTGTGCCAGCGCAAACACCAATAAACTGAACGCCAACAGTTGCGGAATGATAAAGAAGAAGCGTCTCAGAATTCTGTTCCACATCTTTAACGCTCTCCTTTCGATGGTTTTCCGGCAATCCGGTGTGTTTTCGACAACGGGATCAAATCCCCAACACGACCGTCCTTTGCCAGATAACTCTCCATGCTTTGTTTATATTCTGATTCTATTTCCCGCCGCAAACGCTTGTGCAACTCCCGGTTGCCCGGATCCAAGTTCGGAATTGCGGAAAGGAGCCTTTTCGTGTAGATGTGCTGTGGATTGAGATAGATGTCCTGCCTGTCTCCGTATTCCACGAACCTTCCTCGGTACATGATGGCCAATTCATCGCACATCTGCTTCACGACGCCTAGGTCATGAGAAATGAACAGATAGCTGAGTTTATATTGTTCTTGGATGCGTTTCATGTAATTCAGCACCTGCGCCTGAACGGAAAGGTCCAATACCGAAACGGGTTCATCAGCTATGACAAACTTTGGCCGCAGTGCAACCGCCCGTGCCAATGCAATGCGTTGCCTCTGTCCACCGGTGAATTCGTGAGGATACTTCCGCAGCGCATCTTCCGGCAACCCTACCATTTCAAGCAGTTCCAGCACGCGTTTTTTCTCTTCCTGCTGGGAAAGCTGCTCAAAATTATGCAAAGGTTCGGAAATGATTTGGCCGATTTGTTTTTTCGGATTCAGACTCGCACCCGAATCTTGAAAAATCATCTGGACATTGCGTTTGTGGTCTGATTTCCGCCTGGCTATCGCAGCGGTTACGTCAGTGCCTTCATAAATGATTTGGCCGGCAGTTATCCGCTCCAATCCGACGATCGCCCTTCCGACAGTTGATTTTCCGGACCCTGATTCGCCCACCAGACCGTAATTTTTCCCTGCTTCCAAGGAAAGACTGATGCCGTCGACGGCTGCAAGGCTCTTTTTGCTGGATAAGAAGCCGCTCTTGAGCGGGTAGTGAACCTTCAAATCCTTGATTTCCAAAAGTCCCATCTTACTCACTCTCCCCTTCAAAACGGAAGGACTCATGGCACGTGCACCTGACAAAATGCCCTTTAGAAACCTCATGCATTTTGGGTGATGGTTCATGCGCGGAAAATGGAATCCATGGAATCCGTTCGGCAAAACGACAGCCCTGCTTAGGCAACTGCTGCAGGGAAGGGACATCGCCTTGAATCACATAGAGGTCCCCGGAATCCGATTCGAGGGTGCCATTCGCTTGCGGCATCGAACGCAACAAAGAACGGGTATATGGATGCTTCGGATCCGTGAACAGATCAACGACATCGGCTGTTTCGACAATTTGGCCCGCATACATGACGGCTACTCTGTCCGCAATCTCGGCTACAACACCCAAATCATGGGTGATCAGGATGATTCCGGCACCCGTGTCGTCCCTCACTTCGCTCAACAGATCCAATATTTGAGCTTGAACAGTGACATCCAAAGAGGTCGTCGGTTCATCCGCGATGATGATCGGCGGCTCACAGGCGACAGCAATGGCAATGCCGACCCGCTGACGCGCTTCACCTGATAGCTCATGCGGGTAGCGTGTGGCTGTCCCTTCCGGATCCTCCAATTTAACTTGGACCAACAATTCACTCACACGCAGCGAACGTTCCTCTTTGGTCATCCTGGAATGGTAAAGCAACACTTCTTCTATCTGTTCATTTACCGTCATCAAAGGATTGAGGGCCGAAAGAGGATCTTGAAAAATCATTCCGATATCGTTTCCTCTAATGCGGTTATAGAGCGTTTCATTCAGATCGATTAGATTCAGGTTCTGATAGATGATCTCTCCCGAAATTCGGGTATTCACCTTATTATGGAGTCCGACGATTGTTGTGGCCAGGGTACTTTTCCCGCAGCCGGACTCTCCTACAATCGCCAAAATTTCTTTTTTTTCCAGACTGAAGGAAACATCATCCACTGCATCGTAATAGTTATCCTGCATTCGGAATGCGGTGTGCAATGCGTTTATCTCCAGCAAAGGTCTTCCAAGTCCCATCGTGCGCCTCCTCCCATGTATATATAACAAACTTGATGAAATATCTCCTAACATTATACGTTTAAGCACATGCAAAAACAACCGCTATTTCATTCATTTTTAATGCATTTCATATTTATGCCATAATCCGTCCTCTTGGCCTGAAAAAAAAGCAACATTGGCTTTTGAAAACCGTCAACGTTGCTTCTGTCGTTAAATTATTGCGATTCTTATTTTTGAGAATCGATGTAGTCGACTGCATCTCCTACTGTGATTATCCTCTCAGCATCTTCATCGGAAATCTGTACAGCGAAGACATCTTCCAGTTCCATAACGAGTTCAACAATATCCAATGAATCCGCCCCAAGGTCGTTTTGGAAAGTCAACTCTCTCGTAACCTTTGCTTCATCGACACCGAATCGTTCAATAACCATCTTGGCTACTCGCTCAAAAGTAATTGTATCTGCCAAGCGTTACACCTCCATTATCGTTCCATAACCAATTACATCACATTTACTGGAAATATTTTGTAAAGGCTCACATCTATTTTACCCATACACTAATCTTTTGTCTATATTTTTTTATTCCTACTCGGTTTTACTTACGGGCTGGGCATTCATTTCATCAAAGTGCTTCACGACATCATCGATGACGTGGGAACTGATGATTTTGCGGATCTGTTTCACTGTGTGATAGACAGCGACTTTATCCGCAGATCCATGCGTCTTGACGACCGGCGCACGCAATCCGAACAACACTGCTCCTCCATGCTTCGAATAATCCATCGTATCCTTGATTTCCGAAAAGGAATCCTTGATCAGCATTCCACCGATTTTTGTCTTCAGGCCGCCTGAAAGCAATTGGGTTTTGATCAACTTCAGCAAGGACATTGCCGTACCTTCCATCGTCTTCAGGACAGCGTTCCCGGTGAAGCCATCCGTCACGACGACATCCGCAGCTCCAAGTAAAATTTCCCGCGCTTCAACATTGCCCGTGAAATTGAGTTCGGAATCTTCTTCCAATAACACATAAGCTTTTTTGGAAAGTTCACTTCCCTTCGTTGCTTCGGAACCATTGTTCAACAAAGCGACCCTTGGGTTGTCTATGCCTTGCACAAACTTGGCATAATACGAGCCCAAAAGCCCGAACTGGTAGATGTTTTCCGGTTTGCAGTCAGCATTTGCGCCTGCATCCATCAACAGGAACTGTTCATTCTCTTTTCCGATGACTGGCAGAATCGGCATCAAGCCGGGTCTGTCGATCCCTTTGATCCGGCCGATGATCAATAATCCGGCTGCCAGAAGCGCTCCGGTATTCCCTGCCGAAAATAAAGCGTCGGCTTCTTTGTTCTTGACTGCTTGAGCAGCAAGCACCATGGAAGCTTGTTTTTTTCTGCGGATTGCCTTGACGGGTTCATCGTCGCTCTCGATCTTTTCGGTCGTATGAACGATCGTGATTTTCCCATCTTCGGCATATTGATTCCCTAAAGCTTTGCGTATTTTGGCTTCGTCACCAAAAAGCAAAAATTCTAAATCACTAAATTCTTTGGCAGCCATTAAAATGCCCTCTACTATAGCTTGGGGCGCAAAATCCCCGCCCATCGCATCGACAGCGATTTTCATAGATCATATACCTCACTTTTATTAGTTTCACTGCAATCTCTTTAACTTCTCTTTTTCGCGTTCGACTGCTTCCCGCAAACTTTCGTAGGCTGGGTTACTTTCAAAGTCTTGTTCGCGTGTGATTTGGATAGCGTCATTGTGTGCAATATCCAAAATGACGGCATCCCGCACGATATCTCCGGATTTGAAATCGGGCAAGCCGGATTGTTTGTTGCCGAAAAGATCACCCGGTCCGCGCAGTTCCAAATCCCGTTGGCTCAGGTAGAAACCGTCAGTCGACTCCACCATGATGCGCATGCGTTCCTTGCCGTTATCGGTTTTCGGATCGGCAACCAGCACACAATAGGATTCTTTGTCTCCCCGGCCCACTCGCCCCCGCAATTGGTGGAGCTGTGATAATCCGAATCGGTCGGCATCTTGGATGACCATCACTGTTGCATTCGGCACATTCAGCCCTACCTCGATGACTGTCGTCGATACCAGAACCTGCAGCTCGTTGTTTTGGAAACGGCGCATGATCTGATCCTTTTCTTCCGACTTCAGACGGCCATGCAACAGACCGATCTGATATTTCCCTTTGTAATAGGCCGTCACTGCTTGATGCACATCTTCCGCGTTCTTGACGTCCAGTGATTCGGATTTCTCGATCAGAGGTGTGATGATGTACGCCTGCTGTCCATTATCCATCTGTTTCCGGATGAACTCAAGTACATTTTCGATCTTGTCCGATTTGTTCCAGATGGTTTTGATCGGTTTTCTGCCGTCGGGCATCTGATTGAGCACCGAAACGTCCATTTCGCCCATCGTGGTTATCGCCAATGTCCTCGGGATCGGCGTGGCGGTCATATACAATACATTCGGGTTATTCCCTTTTTCGTTCAGCTTGTGCCTTTGTTGAACACCAAAGCGGTGCTGCTCATCGGTGATGACCAAGCCAAGGTCGGCAAAAACGACATCCTCTTGGATCAGTGCATGCGTTCCGATGAGGATATGCAAGTCCCCTTCAGCAAGGCGGTGCAACAATTCTTTTCGGTCCTTTGCCTTCGTGCTGCCGGTAAGCAGGGCAACGGAGACATCGGTATATTCGAACAGGCTCTGCAGGGTGCGATAATGCTGTTCCGCCAAAATTTCAGTGGGTACCATGAAAGCTCCTTGGTACCCGCCTAGGACGGTAGCCATCAGGGCGACCACCGCTACGATCGTTTTGCCGCTGCCGACGTCACCTTGCAACAAACGATTCATTTCATAAGGTTTGCGCAGATCTCGACAGATCTCGTTGACGACCTTCTTTTGCCCATCCGTCAATTCAAACGGCAAAGTCGCTATGAATCCCTTCAGCTTGTCCACATCATACAGAATCGGAATGCCTCGATTGTTGGTTTTGCGGCTCAACTGCAGCAATTGCAGGCGCACCTGGTAAAGGAAGAATTCCTGATAGATGATTTGCCGTCTCGCTTGCTCCGATTCTTCATCATTTTTGGGAAAGTGCATCGCTCGGATGGCTTCCCTATGGCTCATCAGATGATACGTCTGCAGCAGATGCTGCGGAAGAATCTCAGGAATGACCGGGGCATAAAGTTCGATCGCCTGTTTGATCAGATTCAGGACGGTCTGCTGCTTGATCGTCTTATTGACGTGATAAATGGCGGCATAATCATCCTGTCCGTTCGAACTGCCGAGGATCTTCATCCCAGCCAAAGATTGGCGTGCGCGTTCCCATTTACCGAAGATCGCAACCTCATCCTCAAGCTGGATTTTTTGTTTCAGGTAAGGCTGATTGAAGAAGGTTACCGAAATGATGGCATCTTCGATGGCTAATTTGAATGATAACCTGCTTTTTTTAAAACCGTAATGGTGTACGACCGGAGCCGTCACGACTTGTCCTTTCAGCGTCACTTTGTCCGAATCCTCGATTTCGTCCAATGTTTTGACTTTTATGTCCTCATACCGGAAAGGAAAATGTGTGATCAGATCATAGATCGTATCGATGCCCAACGAATGCAGCGCCTCAACCCTCTTCGGTCCTACATGGGGCAATTCCCCGACTGGATCATAAATATCCAATTGCTTGTTGTCTTCCGCTTCCATCCGTTCGCCTCCTTTCTTCCGGGAGCAGGACAGTTTCTTTGACCAACCGTTTTTGAAAAAGAAAAGCCGAACAGAGAAACTCGTTCAGCTTTTTCAGATTATTCTACAGAAAGAAGATAACTGTATACCGGTTGATTGCCTTCTTGCACTTCCACTTCCAAAAAGTCATATTCCGCTTCGATGACCGCTGCAATCTCTTTGCTTTCTTTCTCATCGCTGTCTTCCCCGAAGATGATGGTGACGATTTCGCTATCATCCGTGATCATTTTTTTCAGGGTTTCTATCGTTGCGGCTTTTCTGTCCTTGTCGGCCGTCAGGATTTTCCCGTCGACGATTCCCATGAAGTCGTCTTTGGTGATCGCCAATCCGTCGATGACTGTGTCGCGCACCGCATTCGTGATCTGTCCGCTGACAACATTTTCCAGTTCAGCAGTCATGTTGGCTTTATTCGTTTCCAGGTCGACCGATTCATTGAAGGCAAGCATGGCTGTCAGACCTTGTGAGATCGTCTTTGAAGCCACTACAACCACATCCGCATCAGAAACTTCGGCAGCCTGATCTGCAGCCATGAAAATATTTTTGTTGTTCGGCAAAATGATTGTTTTTTCGGCATTTGTGCTTTCGATAGCCTTAAGGATATCTTCCGTGCTTGGATTCATCGTTTGTCCGCCATTGATGATCGTGGAGACGCCCATACTCTTGAACAGGGCATGCACACCTTCACCGGCAGCAACAGCTATCACGCCATAAGGAATTTTTTCAAGTTTCTTGGCGGGTGCATCGGCTTTTTCAAGGACTGCATCATGTTGCATGCGCATGTTGTCCACTTTGATTTTCATCAGTGAGCCGAATTTTTGGCCGTAGTTCATGACTTCCCCTGGGTACTCGGTATGCACATGGACTTTCACGATTTCGTCATCAGCGACGACCAATAGGGAATCCCCGATTTCGTTCAGATGATTACGGAATGTATCGTAGTCAAATGTGTCCGTCACGGTTTCGCCTTCGCCTAATTTGACCATGATTTCTGTACAATAACCGAATTCAATGTCTTCTGTCGCAATGGAATGCGAAACGTTATGATAATTTTCCTGGTGAGCGATTTCGGTTACATCCGCTTGTGAGATGACTTTTTCCGCGGACGGCACTTTTTCACCGGTCAAGGATTCCATGAACCCTTCATAAATGTACACAAGGCCTTGTCCGCCGCTGTCGACGACGCCTACCTCTTTCAATACCGGCAACAGATCCGGCGTCTTATCCAACGCAATCTGCGCGACTTTAAGGACTGTTCCCATCAATTCAATGATGTCATCCGTATGTTCGGCTTTTTTAACACCGGCTTTTGCGGATTCGCGCGCAACCGTAAGTATGGTGCCTTCCACAGGTTTCATGACCGCTTTATAGGCTGTCTCGACGCCGTGGGAAAAAGCCTCAGCAAAGTCAGCTGTATTCAAAGTTGCTTTGCCTTCGATCGCCTTTGAAAAGCCGCGGAACAGCTGGGATAAAATGACGCCTGAGTTCCCTCTCGCCCCCATCAATAAACCTTTAGCCAAGTCCGATCCTAATTGATCTATTTTTGTAGCGTTCGACAGCCTTACGCGTTCAGCTCCGGATGTGAATGATAGATTCATGTTTGTGCCCGTGTCTCCATCCGGAACAGGGAACACATTCAAAGAATTCACATATTCTGCATTCTCGCTAAGGCGTTCGGCGCCGATTGCGACCATCGCCTTAAAGTCTTCCGCTGTTAATTCAGTTTTCTTCACCTTATAATCCTCCTTCACCATAAAGCATGGTGATCTGTAATCTTTAGTCCTTTAATACTCTAACGCCTTGGACGAACACATTCACTGTATTTGCGGAAAAGCCCAACATCATTTCAAGATTATATTTGACTTGTGTTTGAACATTCCGGCAAATTTCAGAAATTTTTGTTCCGTAGAGTACAATGATATAGACATCAACAGCTACTCCATTTTCTTCTTGGCGAATCACGGCACCACGTGAATAGTTCTCTTTTTTCAATATTTCACTGATATTGTCTCTGATTTGATTTTTGCTGGCCATGCCGACAACTCCATAATTATCCGTGGCGGCGCCGCCCACTACCGTAGCGATCACGTCGTTCGATAAGTCAACCAGCCCATATTGTGTTTGGATTTTAACTGCCATTTTTAATAGCCTCCTTTATGTGTGCACACAATCGTTAATTACAAATTATGATAGCATATTTTATACAAAAGAAATAACTTTTTGCGATTAAATTTCTCATTTCCGCTCGATTTACGGCAATTCTGACTATTTTCCGATATATTTTCAGCGTTTTCTCATCTCCCCTTCCTCTCTTTTTGAGGATGGTCAAATGCGGATATTTGATGAGGACAGGATAAAAAAAACAGCTGTCAAGTATTTTTCCTTTAAAACAGTTGCATTCACTTTTGAATTATGATAAATTAATCAAGTGTATGAATTGGAAAGAAGCTTTGCTTCTGTAACAGCAAAGGAGGAAAGAAAATGTCAAAAGAATGTTTCGTAACAGGACGTAAAAGCCGTTCAGGTAATAACCGTTCCCACGCTATGAACTACACAAAACGTACTTTCAAACCAAACTTACAAAAAGTTCGTATCTTAGTCGATGGAAAACCTAAAAAAGTATGGGTTTCAGCTCGAGCTTTGAAATCTGGTAAAGTTGAAAGAGTATAAAAATATAGATGAGCCCCGGGACCATGCCATGATTCCAGCTCATCTTTTTTTTATTTATCGTTAAAAAATAAAGGAAAGCGGCCGCGGCCGCTTTCCTTTATTTGCGTTTGTCAGCACTTTGGATGACGGCCAAAAGACCGGATTCAAAAGAAAAATGCATCTCAGCCTTAGACTCTTCAAACTCATTGCTGACCAAAGCTATCGGGTAATCGTAATCTTTTCCGTTCAAAGGATAGACAACCCCGGTCAGCGTCAACTTTTCGATGGGGGTCATGCCTATGAATGACAAATATTTTTTATCACTTTCTTTTTCAAGAGCGTAACTGCCGGGCGGATAAAACCGCAAGGTATTATGCAAATCCATCAGGCTGATTTTACCTGCCATCTCTTTCACGAGCGGATGGAATGCCAACCACAAATTACTCATCAGATGGTCCAAACGCCCTCCGAAAGCACCCAAAAGAATGATTTCTTCCGGATTGAACGTTTCGATCGCATAGGCAATGGCCGCCTCAGTGTCCGTTTCGTCTTTTTGCGCAGGAAGGATGCGGCAGACACGGCTTTTCTTTTTGATTTCTTCCATTTCATTCGGGGTGACAGAATCAAAATCACCGATGGCCGCATCGAAATGTGTGCGCAGCTCGGCAAGCGTCAACGCTCCCCGGTCTGCACCGACCAACCGATGGCTTTCCGAATAACGCAGGACCAAAGCATCGACATCCGTCTGGTCGCCGCCGACCACAATCACCACTTTCTCAGACTGCATTATGGCAAGCATCCTTCAGTCGGCTGATTGCCGCTGCTGGATTTTCATCGTCATAAATATAGGACCCTGCTACGAATACATCCGCACCTGCCTGAATGCACTTGACGATCGTCTCATGGGTAATGCCGCCATCGACTTCGATTTCGTAATGATAACCATGCTTTTCGCGCAAGAAAGCCAGTTCTTGGATTTTTTTCAGGGTGCTTTCGATGAAGCCTTGCCCCCCGAAGCCCGGGTTGACAGTCATGACGAGCACCATGTCGACATCGCCCAAAACGGGTTTGATGACGTCTACGCTTGTGCCTGGATTGATGACGACGCCGGCTGCAATGTTTTCATTTTTGATCATCTGGATCGCGCCATGGATGTGGGCAGTTGCTTCCGCGTGAATCGTGATGATATCCGCACCGGCCCTGGCGAAAGCCGGGATCAAATTTTCAGGTGTATTTACCATCAAATGGCAATCCAACGGTAATTTTGTGTGTGGACGGATTGCCTGCACAACATTTGGGCCCAAAGTCAAATTGGCAACAAATTGGCCGTCCATGGCATCGATATGGATATAATCGGCACCAGCTCGTTCGACCAACTTGACATCACGCTCTAAATTCGCGAAATCAGCACTTAATATGGATGGAGCAATTTTCATTTTCACACACACCTTATCTCTTATTTTTTTTTGTGTACATCGGTTTGCGTCCGACGATTTCCTCATGGAACTGCAGATAGTGTTCGTATCTGTATGGAGCAACCTCTCCGGAGGCAACTGCCTCTTTCACCCTGCAATTGGGCTCGTTGATGTGCATGCAGCCGCCGAATCGGCATTGATCGCGAAGCGCTTCAAAATCCGGAAAAAAGGAAGGCAGGTCGACCGCTTCAATGTCGATCAAGTCGATTGTACTGAAACCAGGTGTATCAGCAATCAAAGCCTCCCCTACAGGATGCAACTCGACATGTCTCGTCGTATGGCGGCCTCTGCCCAAGGCGGTCGAGATTTCGCCTGTCAGCAAATCCAGTTCGGGCATCAGTTGGTTCAACAAAGTGGATTTTCCGGCGCCGGATTGGCCCATAAAAACCGCCATCCCTTTGCCCATGCTCGTGACCAATTCTCCCAAGGAAGAAGCTCCCTCAGGATAATCAGACAGAATCATCGTGTATCCGATCGATTCATAATAGGTTTTGTACTGTAGCATCTCCATCTTGGCTTTTTCATCCAACAGATCAATTTTCGTAACGTAGATGATGGGACTGATGTTGTTTGCTTCCAGATAAACCAAGAAACGATCCACCAGATAAGAAGAAAAATCGGGTTCGATCGCCGACATCACAATGACGCCAAAATCGACATTCGCCACAGTCGGGCGAATCAATTCATTTTTCCTTGGGTAGATGTCCAGCAGAACGCCCTCCGTTAAGTTGTCACTTTCGAAATCGACAAAATCCCCAATAAGCGGAGCCATGTTTTTCACGCGGAAGTTTCCTCTTCCTCTCGTCTGATACGTTTGACCATCCACATACACATAATAAAATCCGCTTATTGCTTTCCTGACTTGTCCTTTTTGCAAATCGACAACGCCTCCTAGTTTAGTTCTTTCTCTCTATTCTACACTGTTCTACAAAAAAATGACAAACCATTTTGATGTTTGTCATTTTTTGCAGCCTATTTGTTTCTATTGTGTTAGTTCAGAAGCTTCGTTGATGACTTCGCCATCTCTTTCGATCCGGTAGGAAGCGGAGCTGCCTTCCAGAATACGGAAATTCAATGTCACGAGCTCATCCGCTGCTATATCGAACTCACGGAATACGTCACTGAGCGCATGATCTTCGTCCTGCACATAAATGACGATATGGTTCGGCTTGTTGGAAGAACTGCTGGCAGTTCCATTGCTGTTGGCATTTTCATTGCCTTGACTGTTGCTGCTCTCAGAACTGGGTTCCGAAACGGCTGCAGCGAGATAGGGAATCGTGATGGTACGGCTGAAGGAAATCACTTGCGGCTCTTCAGGTCCAAGCGAAATCACCACACTCAGGGCATCACCGGATACAAAAGCGGATCCATCTGCAAGACTTTGGCTTACGACCAGACCTGCTGCTATCGTATCGGAATAAGCTTCAGTGACCGTCAATGCGAGCCCGTATTGCCCTGCATAATCCTCGACGCTTTTTCGCGTATATCCCGAAAGGTCGCGCATCGTATAGGATTCATTTCCGTCGCTCACCAGAAACGACAGCGTAGTTTCGTTTGGTTTCACTTCTGAGCCAGGCTCTAAACTTTGGCTGATGATGTTACCTGCAGCGACTTCGCTGCTGAATTCATGTGTCCTTTCGATCGTAAACCCTTCTTTACGCAGGTCTTCCAGAACACTTTCATATTCTTGGCCCTCATAGTCGAGAAGCGTGAACAATTCCTCGCCCAGACTGATGATCAGGTCGATTTCATCACCGGCTTCAACGGCTGCACCGATTTTTGGTGACGTTTCAATGACAGCATCTTCTTCGACTTCATCACTGTGTTCTTCCGTTATATCCCCCAAAGTCAAACCTGCATCCTCCAATGCGAGGCGTGCGCTGGCTTGATCCATATTGGACACATCCGGCACTGTCAGCGCATCTGCTTCCTGGTTATTGTAAAAGAAGAGGAAAAAGCTGGCGATCAGACCCAGCAGCAACACCCCGAAGAGAACGAATGTCCACTTCTTTCGTTTTTGCTTGCCTCCAGCGGCCTCTCGCCCTGACTCGTATTCCTGGATTGGTTCAGCTTTCAAGCTTGGTGGCGGAGATACAATCGTGTTACCGCTGTCCGCTTTGGCAACTACTTCAGCGGACAAGGGGGTGAGTACTTTGGTTTCCTGCAACAGCGATACCGGCATGAAAGGTGCTTCGTGCAAGCGTTCCTCATACAGGCAGGTATCGAGATCCGCCATCATTTCTTCACAGGTGGCGTAACGGTCTAAAGGTTCTTTCGCCGTGGCTTTCAGAATGACATTTTCCAAACTTTGAGGAATCTCCGGATGGCTTTCCCGGATGAAAGGCATCGGTTCCTGAAAATGCTTCAGGGCGACGCTGACAGCCGACTCCCCATCGAAAGGAACCTTACCACTCAGCAATTCATACAGGACAACCCCTAAAGCGTAGATGTCTGATTTTGAAGTGGCCATGCTGCCTCTGGCTTGCTCCGGAGACAGGTAATGAACGGAGCCCAACAGCGTATTCGTCTGGGTGATCGAAGTTTCCGACAGCGCAACCGCAATGCCGAAGTCGGTAATTTTGATGCGATCCTGATTATCGATCAGAATATTCTGTGGCTTGATGTCCCTATGGATGATCCGGTTTTTGTGGGCCAATGCCACAGCCGACAAAACTTGGTGCATGATATGGATTGACTTCTCCGGCGAAACCCTGCCTTGAATGTCGATATATTTTTTCAGATCCGTGCCATCGATGAATTCCATTACGATATATTGCAAGCCATCTTCTTCATCCACATCATATACACCTACGATGTTGGGATGGATCAATTGCGTGGCTGAGAGAGCTTCACGCTGGAAACGGCGCAGGGCATCCTTGTTGTCGCGGAAGTCAAAGCGCAATACTTTGATGGCGACTGGGCGATCCAAAATTAGATCATGGCCCAGGTAAACGTTCGCCATCCCGCCGCTTCCGATATGTCGGACGATTTTATAGCGGCCGCCTAATTTCTTTCCTGCCTCCACAGAGATTCCCCCTCTCTATCCGTAAAATCAGCCAAAAGGACTGTGATATTATCCAGGCCGCCAGCTACATTCGCTTTATCGACCAAAGAAAGGACTTTTTCTTCCAGAGGAAGCCATTCCTTCAGCATCTGGGCGATCTCTTCATCATCCATCATGTTGGTCAAACCATCGGAGCAAAGCAACAACAGATCGCCCTGCACAAGCGGCATAGCCAAGATATCGATATCCAGTTTCCGGGAAACGCCCAAGGAGCGCGTCAAAATGTTCTTTCTTGGATGATGTTGCGCTTCCTCCGGGGTTATTTCCCCTGATTTGATGAATTCATTCACCAAGGAATGATCCTCCGTGATTTGACGGAGTTTATAATTTCTGTAGACATAAGCCCGACTGTCGCCGATATTGGCAATAATGACTTCCTTGCCAACGACGGCAGCAGCCACCAAAGTCGTACCCATTCCATCCAAGTCGCTGTAATCCAATGATTTTTGAAAAACCAGATCATTGACGCGCTGGATGTTGGCGATCAGCCAGCGGGACAATTCTTCGCTGCTCGTGAAACGGGATCCTTTCCAGGCTGCCCCCAGATGGGATACCCCCATCTCACTGGCGACGTCGCCAGCCTTATGGCCACCCATGCCATCGCATACGATCATGAGCGGCTGCTGGGCTTCATTGACGAAATAACTCACATAATCTTGATTGATTGCTCTATTTTTGCCTCTATCACTTTTGAAGGCTATCTGCATTCTTTCCCCTCAATTCTTTCTTATCATTTACCTCTTTACCATACAACTGATGAAGAAACCATCAGTTCCGTAATCATGCGGATAAATCTGCACAAACCCTTCAGGAGTGAAAGATTTTTTATCCAAATAATCGGAGCGTACCGGAACGATCGCAAATTCGGCATGATTTTCAATGAATGTCTGGACAGTCATTTGATTCTCTTCTTCAGTAAGTGTACATGTACTGTACACCAAACGTCCACCTTTTTTTAACAATGAACTGACGGAGTCGAGGATCCGAAGTTGTTCTTGATGCAGGTCCAGAAAGTCCTGCGCATTTTTCACATATTTGATATCCGGCTTTCTGCGCATCAACCCCAACCCCGAACAGGGTGCATCGACGAAGATGACATCAAAGGATTCCGGTGCAAATGCTTTGCCTGCTTCTTTCGCATCCAGCACGCGGGTTTCGATGCGATCGGATACGTGCAGACGCTCGGCATTTTGATTGATCAAGCCTATCTTGTGCTCATACATATCCAAGGCGATGACTTTGCCGTTTTCCGAAGCCGAGAGATAACTGGCCATGTGCGTCGTCTTCCCGCCCGGTGCGGCACAGCTGTCCAATACGAGAAAGTCCTTTTCCAGTTCTCCGACCGGTGCGACCAATTGACTCGATTCGTCCTGAATCGTAAGGATGCCCTCTTTGAATAGCGGGGAGTCAACGATTTTCCCGCCGCGGATCCGGATGCCGGAAGGCGAAACTGGACTTGGGACCACATCGTAACCCTCTGCTTGCAACTGTTCGAGCGCCGCTTCCCGGGACATTGCCTGTGACTGCAGTCTGACCGATACAAAGGGATCTTCCAATAAGGAAAAAGCCATTTTTTCGGTCTCCTCAATTCCAATTTTTCCAATGAAATAGGCGACGAGCCACTTCGGCATGCTGGCCCCCACGCTGATGCGTTTCTTGGCGTTGCTGATGGTTTTCCAGTCGCGCAGCCCATTGCGTTGCACATTACGCAGCACACCGTTCACATAACTGGCGACGCCCGCATGGCCCTTAGCTTTCGCTATCTCAACCGCATCGAAAAGGACGGCATGATCCGGAACCTTCGTCAAATAGACCATCTGATATGCGGAGACACGCAATAAGTTAGTCACCCAAGAAAGTTGTTTTTTGGGATCTTTGATGTATCCCGAGAGGCCATAATCCAAAGTCATTTTCCGCTGGATGACGCCATAGACAATCTCCGTCAACAGGCCGGCATCCTTAGGGGATAACTTTTCGGATTGGATGACTTTGTTCAGCAACAGATTGGAATACGCGCCTTCCTTCTCTACGCTCTCCAATATATCGACAGCCAGATAACGGACCGTATGCTTGATTTTGTTTTTAAGTTTATTGTCCATCTGTATCAAACCTTGTACCTTCTTGGATTTCGCAGGCGCTGCCCCGCAAGTAATCCGCTGCTGACATGCGTTTTTTCCCTGCAGGTTGGAGTTCCGTCATTTTGAAGACGGTGCCCGCTCCGCAGGCTACATAAAGGGCTTCCTTGTCTGTTGCAAAAACAGTTCCGGGTTCATCGGTCGTACTCGTTTCGACAGCCTGTCCCGCCCATACTTTGATCCGTTGCCCGCCCAAAAGCGTATGCGCCACTGGCCATGGACGCATGCCTCGGACTTGGCAGGCCACTTGTGCGGCCGTTTTGGACCAATCGATGCGTTCCTCTTCGCGCTTGATGTTTGGCGAAAAGGTGGCTGCGGATTCATCCTGTTCTTGCGGCACGAGTTTGTCTTGGAAAAAATCAGGCAATGTTTCGATCAAAAGATTTTTCCCCAGGTCGCTCAACTTCAGAAACATCGTCCCGACATCATCTGCCTCTGTGATGGGTATGGCTTTTTGCGCCAACACAGCCCCGGCATCCATTTTTTTCTCCATGTACATGATGGAGACTCCTGTTTCTTTTTCCCCATTGATGATGGCGTAATGGACAGGAGCGCCTCCGCGATATTTCGGCAACAAAGAAGCATGCACATTGATGGAGCGGAAACGTGGAGTGTTCAGCAGCTTAACCGGCAGAAATTGCCCATAGGCCGCTGTCACGATCAGGTCCGGCTTCAAGGCAATCAGTTCATCCATTTCCGGCGAACCGGAAATTTTTTCCGGCTGATAGACCGGCAGACCATGTCTCAGTGCGGCTTCCTTCACCGGAGAAGGCGTCAATATTTTCTTTCTGCCTACCGGACGGTCCGGTTGCGTGACAACTGCGATCACATCATACCCATGCTGCAATAAAGCCTCTAAAATGGGCACTGAAAATTCCGGGGTGCCCATAAAAATGATTTTTTTCATTTGTATACCTCCTAGAAGAAATTGACCGGCTCTGAATCGATTGAAATATAGAGCCCGCGTGCATTTTCTTTTTGTGACTCATCCAAAATCTGTTTCAATGCCGGATGTAGTTTGGTTTCCTGTTTGTATTTCACTAATATCTGAAAATAATAGCGGTTGTTCACTCTCGCGATGGATCCCTTTGATGGCCCGAGCATGATCGTGTCAGGTTCAAGCTTTTTTTGAAGGATCTCATGGATTTCATAAATTTTCTTCTGCGCTTTCTTTTCATCCGGGTTGCTCACGGTGATCAACGCGGTATAAAAATAAGGCGGATAACCCGCTTTATGCCGGAGCGACATCTCGGTACGGTAAAAGCCTTCGTAATTGTGCTGTTGGGCAAAAAGGATGGCATAATGATCCGGATTATAGGATTGCACCACCACCTCCCCGGACAACTCAGCGCGACCTGCACGGCCGCTGACTTGGGTCAGCAGCTGGAACGTCCTCTCCGAAGACCGGAAATCCGGCAGCCCCAATGAAGTATCCGCATTGATGACACCGACCAACGTGATGTTCGGAAAGTCCAATCCTTTTGCGATCATCTGCGTGCCCAGCAAGATGTCTGCCTCTCCTCTTCCGAATGCCGACAGGATAGCCTCATGGCCGCCTTTCTTGCGGGTGGTATCCACATCCATGCGCAAAATGCGCGCCTCCGGGAAGAGTGCCTGCAGTTCTTCCTCTATTTTTTGGGTTCCCGTACCGTAGTAACGGAAATTGTGGCCCTTGCATTTCGGACAGGTGTTGGGGATTGCTTCCTCATGGCCGCAGTAATGGCACTTCATCGTTTTGCTGTCCATATGCAAAGTCAGACTGATGTCACAGTTCGGGCACTCGAGGACGAAACCGCAATCCCGGCACATGATGAAAGAGGAATAGCCTCTTTTGTTCAGCATCAGCACAATCTGCTGTTTCTTATGCAGACGATCCGTGATCTTTTCCTGAAGCATCACAGAAAAGCTGCTGCGGTTGTTCGCTTTGAACTCCTCACGCATATCGACAATTTCGACTTGGGGCAGCGCGCGTTGATTGAAGCGTCCCTTCAATTCTACCAATGTGTAAACCTTTTTTTGCGCCCTGGCCCGCGACTCCAGCGAAGGCGTCGCGCTTCCCAGAACTACCGGACAATGGTTATGCTGCCCGCGCCAGATCGCTACATTCCGGGCATGATACTTCGGATTTTCGTCCTGTTTATACGTGCTCTCGTGTTCTTCATCCATAATGATGATCCCGAGATTCTCAACCGGAGCAAAAATGGAAGAACGGGCCCCAACTACGACATCAGCATCGCCGCGGTGGATTTTGCGCCACTCGTCGTATTTCTCACCCGATGACAACGCACTGTGCATCACTGCCACGCGGTTACCGAAGCGGCTCTTGAAGTGGTTGACCATCTGCGGGGTCAAAGCGATTTCGGGTACGAGCATCAAGGCAGTCTTGCCTTGATTGATCACTTCAGCGATCAATTGAAGGTATACTTCGGTCTTGCCGCTTCCCGTTACACCTTGCAACAGAAAAACCGCATGGCGTTCTTCCTTGATGCTGGCACCCATCGTCCGGAAAGCTGCCGTTTGTTCGTCCGAAAGGGGCAGCGCTTCGGTTTTTTTGAACAGCCTATCCTTAAAGGGATCCCGGAGGATTTCCCGGTCCGCCGCTTTTAGCCAGCCCTTCTCTACGCCGGTCCTGATTGTGCTTGAACCGATATCGAATTGATCCTTGTATTCTTTGGACGTCAGCGGGGTTCCGTTCATGGACATGATTGCCGCCAACAAGGCTTGCTGTTGTTTGGCCGACTTTTTCAGGCTGCGGTATGCGTCTTCCAAACTGTCCATTTCCAGATCGGAATAATAGACCTGCACCGTTTTTGCCTTTGCCTGATTTTTCAGGATGTAATTGACTTCAATCTTCCCGGCTCGTTTCAATTCGATCAGTTGCGGCAAAATGCCGCGGTCGACGGCATCTTCCCAACTCATTTTGCTTTTCCCTTGAAAAAGTCCGTAGAAAGACTCCTCATCCAATTCATCGACAATCTCAATTTCTTTTTCGTACTTTGCCTTCATCAAAGGCGGCAACATCGTCTGATAACAATGGATCCGATAGGCATAAACAGTTTCCGCCATTTCCTCGCCCAACAGAAGCAGTTCTTCGGTCAAAGCTGGCTCGATATCCAAAGGTTGGATGATTTCTTTCAGTTCCCCTTCAAAATCGGTATGATCAGAAATTTCCGTTATGAACCCTTGGATGATGCGTTTGTTGAAAGGCACCTCAACCCGCATGCCCTTGCCTAATTTATGCTCCATAGCAGGAGGGATCGCATAGTCAAAGGGACGATTGGTCTGCATTGCAGGTATATCGACAATCACTTTTGCAATTTGCAAATAAAGCCCTCCCCCTTCTTTTTCTAACCATTATATTACTAAATTATGCCGATAAAGTCTTCCCTGAGATTTTCGGCATCAAAAAAATAAAACTACTGATTTTGAAGTTCAAAAACAGTAGTCTTTTTTCATTCCTATTCTGTTATCTTTCAGGGATGATGGATTTCGGATCGATTTCCAATTCGCCGGCAACTACTTCTTCCAGCGCACGTCCAACATTCTTGAATGACTGGTAAGTGTCCAATAAAGGCTCTGAGCGATCGTGCAATTGGTGCGCTCTTTTGCTTGAAAGAATGACCATTGAATATTTTGAATCCACTTGCTCCAACAATTTATCGATCGAAGGATATAACATCATAATAATTTACTCCCTTTCATCCGCACAGATGGTATCCAGAATCCGTGAAACTTTCAAGTGTTCGCTTTGGATGATGCCAAGCACTTTCTGTACCGCATTCTCTACTGTGTCGTTTTCTACCGCATAATCATAATAACGCATCAAACTAAGCTCTTCAATAGCCTTTTCCATTCTTTGCTTGATGATCGGGGATTCGTCCGTACCGCGATTTACGATACGTGATTCCAGTTCAGTCATATCAGGAGGCGTCAAGAAGATGAATATCCCTTCAGGCATCCGTTCCTTCACTTGCATGGCACCTTGAACTTCGATCTCCAGAAAAATATCTTTTCCCGTATCCAACGTTCTTCTTACATAGTCGATTGGCGTACCATAGTAATTGCCAACATACTCGGTATATTCCAACAGTTCATTATCGGCGATCATTCTCTCGAATTCTACTCTTTCCTTGAAGAAATAATCTTTGCCATCCACTTCCCCTTCGCGCGCTTTGCGGGTCGTAGCGGAAATTGAATATATGAACTCCCGTTCACCACGAGAAAAAATTGCTTGTCTCACAGTCCCTTTGCCTACTCCCGAAGGTCCGGATAAGACAATCAACAATCCTTTTTCTGTCATTTAATGCCCACCATCCAATTATATTTTTACAGCATCGTACAGCCTAATGCGGCGTTCTGTTTATTATTTCATAGTTTAACACAATTTCGTCAAGGTTAAAACCTTTACTGGGGTCTTCCGCCAACATTTTATCATTTCCCGTTTTCAGCAACTGCACTGCTGAATCGGATACAGTTACCGCTCTGGATGGTCGGAAAGACAAAAAAGAACAAGACAAGGATATCCCTGTCTTGTTCTTGGGGCATCATGAAGCGCCCATGTCTTTGACTTTCATCATTCGGACGATGCTGGAGCGCTCGTTCTCCTCGAGTTTCATTTGGATGTAACGGATCGTCTCCTGCAACTGCGGAATCATTTTGTATTCCAATGCATTTACGCGCCTTCTTGTCTTTTCGATCTCATCGGCAAGAAGTTGGCATGTTTTTTCGATTTCCGATAATTTAAGCAATTTCGGAAGGATATCTTCGATCTTTTTGATTGCATCATCCAGTTCACCGTTTGAGTTTACGTAGCCGTACTGTAAATCTGTGGATTTATCGTCTTTGTCGGCTATCGAAAAGTTCATTTGGGGAACGACGACACTCATGATATTTTTTTCTTGGATGTCCAATTCAACCGCCGTAGCCGGTGCAGCGAACAATTCTTCAATGAAAGCCTCATTCAGAAGCGACTTCGCTACCACGAAAGAACGCATGGAGGCGGTCAGTTCTGTTTCGACTTCATCCCTCAGGATGTTGTTTTCGCGGATGAGCAAGATGAATTGACGCATCAGTTCATCTTGCTTATCCTTCAGCAGTTTATGCCCGCGGGTGGATAGCACCAGACGCGATTTCAAGTTGGACAGTTCCATCCGGGTTGGCTTTACATTCAATCTAGCCATGGACGATCACTCTCCCTTCGGCATAAACTCATCGATCATATCGCTCTTGATTCTCTTAAGTTCCGTTACCGGCAGGATGGACAACAGTTCCCAACCCAAAGCCAAAGTCTCTTCGATCGTTCGGTTCGTATAGAATCCTTGATTGATGTACTCTTCTTCGAAACGTTTCGTGAACTGCACATACAGTTTGTCTGTCTTGGACAAGGCTGACTCCCCTAGGATGACAGCCAATTCTTTTGCCTGTTTTCCTTTTGCGTAAGCCGCAAACAACTGGTTCATGGTTGGAGCATGGTCTTTTCTTGTCTTGCCCTCACCGGTACCTTTGTCTTTCAGACGGGAAAGCGAAGGCAACACATTGATCGGCGGCTTGATGCCTGAGTTGTTCAACTCACGCGAAAGGATAATCTGGCCTTCCGTGATGTAACCGGTCAAATCCGGGATCGGATGCGTAATGTCATCCTCCGGCATAGAAAGGATCGGGATTTGAGTCACTGAGCCTTTTTTGCCGATGATACGGCCTGCACGCTCATACAAGGTGGAAAGGTTCGTGTACAGGTACCCTGGATAACCACGGCGACCCGGCACTTCACGACGGGCTGCCGAAATTTCACGCAAAGCCTCACAATAGTTGGTCATGTCAGTCATGATTACCAGGACGTGCATGTCTTTTTCGTAGGCCAGATATTCCGCGACCGTCAAAGCCATTTTTGGTGTGGCAATACGTTCGATGGCTGGGTCGTTCGCCAAGTTGATGAACATGACTGAGCGATCGATCGCCCCTGTCTTGCGGAAATCTTCCATGAAATATTCTTTTTCTTCAAAAGTGATCCCCATGGCTGCAAATACAACCGCAAATTTTTCATCGCTGTTCAAAACCGTTGCTTGACGGGCAATCTGTGCAGCCAATTCTTTATGCGGCAAACCTGAACCGGAGAAAACAGGAAGTTTTTGCCCTCTTACAAGTGTGTTCAGGTGGTCGATGGCGGAAATTCCCGTTTGTATGAACTCATCCGGATAGTCACGCGCTACAGGGTTGATTGCCTGTCCGTTCACATCCAAGTTCATTTCCGGGATGATTTCCGGGCCGCCGTCAATCGGATTGCCCATCCCATCGAACACACGGCCTACCATATCCTCAGAAACAGCTATGGAAAGAGGTTTTCCTCGGAAGCGGACTTTGGTGTCTTTGATGTTGATCCCGCTTGGGCCTTCAAAGATCTGCACCATCGCTTTATCTTTGCTGACTTCCAAAACTTGACCATGGCGGATTTCGCCGTTTTGCATTTGTATTTCAACCAATTCGTCGAATTTGACTCCCTCGATCTGCTCTACAACCATCAACGGGCCTACAACTTCGGTTACTGTTTTATATTCCTTAAGCATGGCGTGTCATCCCTCCTTCCGCAACGATTTCATGCAATCTTTTCTTCATGTCTGCCTTGATGTTTTTCATTTCTTCAAGGTCTTCTTCCCTGATGTATTTACTTCTTGCGATCCGGTCGCGCAATTCAACTGTGCCCTCAATGATTTCGTTGAAGTAAGCGCCTAAACGCATCGCTTCACGTGCTTCTGTTTCGAAGTCCAGGATCATATCCAGCATCGCCAATTGCTTGTTGCGGGAAGTGTACGTATCGACATCATCGAAAGCGTTCTGTTGCAGATAGTCCTCACGCAGCGATTCCGCGACCGCCATTGTCATGCGGTCTTTTTCGGACAAGGATTCGATACCGACCAAACGGACGATTTCTTCCAATTCCGATTCTTCCTGCAGAAGGTTCATCGCATGCTGAACCATTTCTGACCATTTTGTCTGTAAGGCATTGTTCAGATATTCCCCGACTTCGGTATTGTAAAGGGAATAGGAAGTCAGCCAGTTCATGGATGGGAAATGTCTTTTTTGTGCCAAATTGGCATCCAGCGCCCAGAAAACTTTAACGACGCGCAATGTATTTTGGGTTACCGGTTCAGAAGTGTCACCACCAGGAGGCGATACCGCTCCAATGGCTGTAATGCTCCCTTCACGATCTTCCGACCCCAAAGCCAACACTCGTCCTGCCCGTTCATAATACTCTGCTACACGGCTTCCTAGGTAGGCTGGATAGCCTTCATCACCAGGCATCTCTTCCAGACGGCCCGACATTTCGCGCAAAGCCTCTGCCCAACGGGATGTCGAGTCAGCCATGATCGCTACACTGTAACCCATGTCACGGAAATATTCCGCAATCGTGATGCCTGTATAGATGGATGCTTCACGCGCCGCAACCGGCATGTTGGAGGTGTTGGCGATAAGGATTGTACGCTCCATCAATGATTCGCCCGTATTCGGATCGATCAATTCCGGAAATTCATTCAATACGTCAGTCATTTCATTCCCGCGTTCGCCGCAACCGACATAAATTACGATGTCCACATCACTGTATTTTGCGATTTGGTGCTGTACGACAGTTTTCCCTGCTCCAAAAGGTCCTGGAACAGCGGCTGCTCCACCTTTTGTGATCGGGAAGAACGTATCGATGACCCGTTGGCCGGTAACCATCGGTGTGTGCGGGTTCATTTTTTGCTTGAATGGACGTCCGCGACGGACTGGCCATGTTTGCAGCATAGTCATTTCTTTCGGGCCATTTTCGGTTTCGATGACATATGCCGTGTCATCCAAAGTGTAGCTGCCATCCTGGATGGCAGTCAGCTTACCGGAGATGCCGTAAGGAACCATGATCCGGTGCTCGATGACTTTCGTCTCCTGCACGGTACCGACAATATCACCGGCGATGACGTGATCGCCGACTTTCTTCGTGGCTTTGAATTCCCAAACGTTTTCTCTCTTCAATGGTGGGATATCCGTCCCACGCACCAAATAGTTACTTTCGGTGATTTCACGGAACGTATGCAAAGGACGCTGGATCCCGTCAAACATCTGCGACAGGATGCCTGGTCCCAATTCGACCGACAAAGCTTCCCCTGTTGTGATTACCGGTTCTCCAGGACCAATACCGGAAGTCTCCTCGTAAACTTGAATGGATGCGACATCATTACGCATCTCGATGATTTCGCCGATCAATCCTAATTCGCCGACGCGACAAATATCTTGGATGTTCGCTTCTTCCATTCCTTCCGCCATAACTAAAGGTCCGGAAACTTTTATTATATTTCCATTTTTCAAAAAAGTCCCCTCCAAATTATAAGATATTCTGTCCAACTGCTTTTTCCACATTCTCCTGAATGCGGCTTTTCCCGATATTCAACGTACCTTTATGGTTCGGAATCAGGATGATGGCTGGTTGAACACTGCTGTCATACCTGCTCACTGTATCAGGTATTTCTTTTGCCATTTCTTCCGTCAGATAAATGATCCCATAATTCTCAACCGCCAGGCGATCTACCGTTTCACGGGCAGTCTGGGCATTATGGCATGCAAATACTGCGAAGCCCAAAATCTTAAAAGGAAGGATGGAATCTTTATCTCCCACAACTGCAATATTATGAGCCATATACAGGTCGCATCCTCTCTCTCAATATTTGTTCATCTATCTGATTGTCTTTGCCCACCAAAATCAAGCGGATATTGGTGACTTCCTTCTCTTTGGCAAACAGATAACCCAACAAGGGAATCGGACCAAATGGTTGGTACAAGCCTTCCGCAATCAATTCATAGGTCAGTTCATCCACGAGTTTATCCAGCTTCTGTGTGTCCACTTCATTTGTTGTATCGGAAATCATATTGGATAAGCGCGTGCCGTATTCTTTGCTGAAATAATGCTTGCGCATGACCGCGCTTGGTCCGTTGATCGATTCTTCAATCAAATCGCGTTTCGAAATCGAACCTGAACTGGATAGGACCGTATAGAGAAACCCTCGGGGCTTACTTTGTTTCAGGCTTCGGATCAAAGTTGAAAGATTATAGAGGTCGATCATGCCATCCACCATTTTCGTGATGCTCGGATGTTGAATCTTGTCGCTGATGGAGCGCAGATGCCTGAAATAGTACGTGTCCATAAAGATAGTGGCCGCTTCGATGCGATGACCTTCATCGAAATCGCGGAGCGCTTCTTGAACCCCTTCTATCAGAATCGGATGTTCGTCGTTGCCGTCGCCGGTTTCTACCAATTTCTTCAGACTGCCTATGGAATATTTGCCGATGGGAATCAACAGCTGTTCCAGATTTTCGCCCGAAAAACGTTGTTTCAACAACACTTTCAGGTTGTGATAGGTATAGCGCAGCGCGAATAATTCCACAATCTCAGAAACAGGCGTGATGCTGAACAAGTCCTGATAGACTTCCGCCAGATGTTTCATGAGAAAAACTTCGAAATTTTTGTTCACCAGCGTTTCCTTCTCGTCAAACTCATAACCGGTACCTTTCAGAACATCCAAGGCATCTTTTAAAGAAGAGGCTTTCAGCATCCGATCGTAATCCGCTTCCGCCAATAGTTTCAATTCATAGGTGCGAAGTATCGTATTGACGCCTTTGTAATCAATCTCTTGCATAGTGCCCCTCCTTTACTTTTCGTCTTGGAATGCTAAAGTCGCCAGCTCTGCTGCAAAGTCGTTCTTTACATCTTCGATCAGATCATCGAAGCAATAGTTGTAGTCGACTCCGCCTTCCTGAAGGATGAATCCGGCTTTATTCGGAATGGACTCTTCAGAAATCTTGACAGCCGGATATTTGACCAACAGCTGCTGCAACTCTTTTCCCTTAAAGTGGGCGATCGATTTTGCGCCCGGAACAATGCTGTAGGCTTTCGAATCGCCAGCTTGAGCAAGCACACCGTTCAGGAATTGCGCAAAATGGATTTCATCCCACGTGTTCATTTTTTCTAAAGCCTGCTGGAAGACCGATTTCAGGATGACCTGTTTCTCTTTCAAAACAGCATTGCGCTCTTTATTTTTCAACGTTTGTTGCTCACGATCAAAATCGTTGCCAACTTTTTTCAAAATGGCGGCTTTGCGCGCCTTTTGTTGTTCAACCAGAGTCAATCTGCTCTCTTCTATCTTTGCGACAGAAATTTTTTCAGCATCCTCCAGCTTGCTTTGTCCTTTTGCTTTTGTCTTGTTCAGGATCTGTTCAGACAAGGATTGTAGATCTTTCACGCTTTCTCATCTCCTTACTTTTTCTTAAATTCTTCTGGAGCTTTTGAGATTTAAGCGTTCAATACCAACAAGAATGATGTAACGAATCCTAAGATCGCATACGTTTCAACCATGGCAGCATAGATGATCCCTTTTGTGTTGTGCTCTTCTCTCTTAGCCAAGATCTGCAGACCCGCTGTAGATACACGGCCTTGCGCGATACCTGAAGTCAAACCAGTGATTGCGATAGGCAGACCGGCCATCAGATAATACAATCCTTGTGCAACGGTCATTTCAGGAGCCATTTGCAGATAAATCAGGAATCCGATAACGAAACCGTACAACCCTTGCGTACCCGGCAACAGTTGCAGAATCAATGATTTACCGAATTTCTCAGGTTGTTCCTTGATCAATGCAGCAGCCGCTTCACCGGTCATACCAACCCCTTTAGCAGAACCCGTACCAGCCAATCCAACCGCCAATGCGACTCCCAAAGCCGCGAACATCATACCACCATTGTTGTCGATGAAATATTGTAACCATGTCATATTTTCCATTTTATAATTCCTCCAGTAGCTAAGCTTCTTTTTTATTTTTTAAGTAAATGTATTTTTCTTCTGTCTTCAACGGCTCCAAAGCTTTTCCGCCGCCTTCATAAAATTTTCCGAAAAATTCGACGAACACAAGTCGTGCGCCATGCACGTAAGCACTCAGCATGGACAAGCCGAAGTTGATGCTATGGAGCAGGACGAATAGAACCGCACCAATGGTGAATCTCGCCCAAACAGGCAAGAAGTCGATGATCATGTTGAAGGCAACCGCAATACTGCCCCCGGATACCCCTAAGGCCATCAGACGGGTATAGCTGACCATGTCGCCGATGTAACCGGTAATCCCATAGAGATTGTACAAACCGGCACCTGCACCCAACGCTTTGTTATCGGATGCCATAGCTGTAGCAAGCACGATCGCGACCGCACTTGTGATGGCAACTGCAGCACCCACGGTCACAAGCACCTGGCTCGGGAAAAGCATCTTTCCGAACAGGACGAAGATGAGACCAACAAAAATCCCCAACCATCCGATGCTGTCGGAAATCGCACCCAACGGATTTTTGTCGCGCAAGGATAGATAGGCTTTGATGCCCAAGCCGAACATAATCTGAACGATACCGAACACTACCGATATCAGGAGGATCGTATTGGCGTCATTGCTCGTCGACAGGAGCACAAACGGCAATTCAAGACCGAAGAAAGAGCCGTAGACCAATCCCCACAAGATGGCTGGATAGGACAGGATGTGAAAGAACAGAAGATTGGTGCGCATGCCTTTATTGAAGTTCAGGAACTTCAATGCCAGTAATGTTCCGATAAGGAGCAACAGACCGTACCCGACATCCGCAATCATCATTCCGAAGAACAAGAGATAGAAAGGCGTCAATAGTGGTGTGGGGTCTATTTCGTCATATTTCGGTAAACTGTACATGGCCGTGATACTCTCAAAAGGAGTGACCAGCTTATTGTTCTTCAAAACGGTTGGAATGGCCGAAATATCCGAATCATCAGCATCATCAACCGTCAGTGCGTACTCATTCTCAGCAACAGTATCAGTCAACGCCAGCTTGATTTCTTTGACTTTATCTTCCTCAAGCCATCCTTGGATAACGAAGAGATGTTTCTCATTGACCAAAAATTGTTGGCTTTTGATCCGCTGCAGTTTTGCATAATAAAACTCGGACAGTAGCATTAACTGCCACTCTTCTGCTTTCATGTCGGAAAGATCCGCCAACAACTGTTTGTTTGCTTCACGGTTATCCTGAATACGGCTTTGAACATCCGCCAATGCCTCTGCAGGCGGCAAATCATACTCATACGTTAAAGCTTGGAAATGATTGCTGTCCAACAAAGCGTTTACATCAGTAACTTTTGACGGATCATAGAAAATCACCGCTCCAAATGATTCTTTGTTCTGGAAGATTTCTTCCGTATAGACCAAGGGGTTGGAAGTCACGTTTGTGATGTAATCGTTGGAGAGCGTCTGAGGAATCGTGCCCACTTTGACCGCGATATGTTCAAATGCTGCTGTATCTCTCGGATTGAATGATAATTTTTTCCATAAAAGCAGGAAATCCTCTTGTTCATAAAGATGTTTTTTAGCATCTTCGAGTTTCTTCTGTTCGGCTTTCAGACCCAACACTTTATCCAGAACATTGTCGGATGAAAACTCGCCCACAGCCTTTTCCAGTTCTTCCAAAGACAAGGATTGTCTAGGGATTGTATACTGTTTGATCAAAGACTCTTTCTTCAGATACGACTTCAAAAAAGATAAGGCTTCCGTGACATTTTCCAGATAACTTTCGGTCTTCTTGATGTTTTGCTCAATTGACTCTCGTTCTTTAGGCGATAAGGATTGCAAATTTTCTTTTGCAGCAGGCAAATCGATGACTTCTAAGCTTTGCAATGTCTGGATAGCCGTCAATAGCTGCTCTTTTTTTTCGTGAAAAGAAATGAGAGTAACTTTTTTCATTTTAGCGATTGCCATATTTCCTCATCACCTCCCCAATTACGGCATTCACAAGTTCTTCTTCTTTCGCTTTAAACCGAGTCTGCAACTTCTCGATTTCCGATTTTTCGCTTTCTGCGGAAGCGTTCTTGAGAATTGCCAGTTGCTCTGATTTTTTCGCAAGTTCTTCGGATTGAAAAGTGGCTAATTCCTTTTCGATATTCCTTTTCATCTCGCCTATTTTATCTTGCGTGTTCTGTTCCAGTTTGCGCAGCTTGTTCTGGTAATCCAATTCCAGATCCGTTGCTTCCTGCTCAATCTTTTTAACTTCATCAAATATTTGCATCTTTCATTCCACCTCCGTCCCTCATTTGATTATCCTTAGGAAAAAAGTTTTTTTCCAATCAGTATTTTCATTATACAGTTATTGTAACGGCCGTTCAAATCTATTTGAACGCCATTTCCAGCGGTTTCAACAATCAATGCGGTTTCATTAATAGGAAGAAACTTTCTGAAATTTCTTTAAAAAAGTTAAATGAACATTTTGTGAACAAAAATCCCCAAAAAGCAGGCATCAATGCAAGCCTTCCTCGGGGAATCTCTTTTGCGGCTTATTTTTACGGTGATTCCTCCAAGCAATGAAACTATCTTTTTTTTCCTCCTTCAAAGTTAATTTTTGGCCAACACGTTTTTTTCATGACTCTACTTTACTTGATAACGAGGGATTTTTGGGCCATTTGCAGCCGAAACGACAAAACTGCAGGTTGAGTTGCATGACTGCTGTCCTGAAATTTTCTTGAGCGCAAAATAAATAGCTTGCAAAAAAGAACAGATGTTCTTATAATAGAGTTACAAGACAAACACATGTTCGGAGGAACCAATATGCAAAACTACATCTATCCGGTATCCAATAATAATGAAACTCCTTCCAAGAAAGCATACCTGCGCCCACTATCATCCGTCCAATCCATCAATGAAGCCATCCTGGATAAAGTGATGCCGATCCATCAGGTTGTCCGTTTCGCTAATCAAGCCTTTGAAAATCACACCCCTGTGTATGTTGTGATCGAAGAAAAGCAGGGACCGAAATCATATACAAGAACACTGGTCTGGGGCAAGTTCAATTCCCGCGTAACCCCGAAAAGGCAGGTCATGTTCACAACCGCCGATAAAAAAGTGACTTACCTACTCAACATCAGTCAAATCTTGGCCATCCAACTTGGTTAATTCACTTCGAACTATGGAGTATTCATAAAATAAATAGAGGACAAGGCCTCCCGTTGCAGATGGGATGGCCTTGTCCTCGTTTGTTCATTTCAATCACGCACACTGCCTAAAGTATCGGCGAAAGCAATCTGGAAAAAGCCTGCTTGAATTTCCGGCCTTTCGATTGTTTCGCGAAGTAATCATGGGTTGCGCGTATGCACTTTTCCTGGTCTTCTTCAAAATTCGCAATCAGTTCCGCGGCCACTTCACGATCGTAAATAAAGGCATTGATCTCAAAATTCAGTTTGAAGCTGCGTACATCCATATTCGCCGTGCCTAACGATACAATTTCATCGTCGACCACCATCACCTTTGAATGCAGGAAACCGTTCTGGTACATATAGACTTCAGCACCGTACTCTATGATGTCTTTGGAAAAATATTCCGTTGCCCGGTAGACGAAAGGATGATCCGGCTTCGAAGGGATCATGATTTTGACGCTTACACCGGATAAGGCCGCAATTTTGAGCATTTCGTGCAGACTCTCATCAGGTATAAAATAAGGTGTCTGTATGTAGATCGATTCTTTGGCTTGGCTGATCATCTTCAAGAAACCCATTTTGATGGTCTGATCTTCGTCATCCGGCCCGCTTGCCACAATCTGCATGGCTGTATCGCCTTTTTTATCGGCAATCGGGAAATAGGCCTCTGCATAATCTTTCCGATTCTTGGGCTTGGCAACCGCATTCCAATCCATGAAGAATCGGCTTTGAAGCGTCAGGACCGCATTGCCTTCTATCTTCATATGCGTATCCCGCCATTCACCGAGTTCGCCTTTCCCCAAATACTCATCGCCGATATTGAAACCGCCAAGATAAGCAACTTTGGCGTCCACCACCATTATTTTGCGGTGATTACGATAATTCATCCGCAAGTTGACGAAAGGTATTTTTGACCCAAAAAATACTTCCGTCCTTCCGCCTAATTTTTCAAGGTTTTTGAAAAATCTTGGGTCGTTCCCTCTGCAACCCATCGCGTCGTAAACGACCAGAACTTCCACACCGGCTGCTGCCCTGTCTTCCAAAGCCGCCAGAATGCGTTTCCCCAACTCGTCTGAGCGAAAAGTGTAATAAAGCATATGCACATGATCTTCAGCTTTGTAGATGTCCTGAACGAGCGCATCAAACACACCTTCACCGGTCTTGAATATTTCAAGTTTGTTCCCCTTAGTCAAAATGGATTCATCACTTTCCAGGAACAGGATGGCTGTTTTTTGTGCATAGTCGGTTTCGACCAAACCTTGCGCCAGATCTTCATCCTCCAGCATCTCAATCTGGACCTTCGCCAACTGGGACATACCCAAGCTTTTTTGCGTGCGCATATCATAGATGTTTTCTTTTGACATCTTTTTCCCTATAAAGAGATAGATGATGAAACCCGCCACCGGAAGCAGGTTTAACGTCAACAACCATGCCCAAGTGGCAGCAACGTCTCTTTTTTCTTTGAAGACGGTGATGATTGCACCGATTGTATTTAAAATGATGATTGCCGTAAATATCATTGACCAAATACTCATATGACCACTCCAAATCAACATAATGACAAAACATGTTACTCTCTCATGATAGCACACGAGCACACAAAAACAGAAAGGCGAAGTCCGGATAATTAAAATCCGTCCTTCGCCTTCTATTTTTTAATCATTTAATAGTTTCGATTTTTCTTTTCTGCTCAAGAAACGGCTGCCTTTTGGAATGTACGCTTTAGGAGCGAATTTTGCGATCAACACCAGAACGACTGCGCTGACGCCAAAAGTTGCCGCAAACGATAACGCCTGTCCCGGAAGGAAATGCGCAAAGGCAGAAACGCCAGCAGGAACTGCTTCCTCGCTGAGGAATATGTCCGAAATCAGCGCCCAAACAAAATAGACAAGCGTTCCGAAAAAGGATGCCGTCACTATATTCAAGGCTGCATTCGGGAAACGTTTATTGTTCAACGTGCGTTGCGTGAACTTCGCGAAAAAACCGGCGATGCCCACGAAAACGAATGGCGCCGCTTGGGTCAGGATATCTGCGGCAACATCCATTCCCTCTCCTTTGAGCATAATCAGAGCGAGGCCGGTCAGTGTTCCTGAAACCAGTCCAAGCAATATTCCTCTGCGGAGGGAAACGAAAAGCAACGGCAACAAAGCAAAAACAATAGTGTATTCTCCAAATGGCATGACCACATATGCCAAGGCGATCGCGAGGACAGCAAACAGAGCTGCCTCGACCCAAGCCTTCGTACTATTAGAACCCATAAAGATGAATCTCTCCTTTTCAACAACGATCCGTTTCATTGCCTATCCGGCAAACGGGCATCAGCTCTTCTTCTGATAATTGGATGCTTCCATGATGATCGGTAAAATGACCGGTTTGCGCTTCGTCTTCTCAAAAAGATAACGGCTCAACGAATCTCGTATCTCTTGTTTCAACTTGGCCCAATCAAAGTCTTTCGTATGCAGATTGTCTTCCACTACTTCCCGGACGATATTCGAACTTTCCTTGACGAGCTCTTCGCTCGCCTTCATGTAGACGAAACCGCGCGAAACAATTTCCGGACCTGACAAAATTTTGTTCAATCTTCTGGAGATCGTCACAACGACAACGAAGATGCCATCTTCCGACAACAGTTTGCGGTCGCGCAGGACAATATTGCCGATATCGCCGACGCCGATTCCATCGATCAGTACATTCCCGGCTGGGACCTGCCCTGTCATACTCATACGGCCTTTCGCATATTCGATGACGTCGCCTTTTCCGGGGATGAATATGTTTTTGAACGGAATGCCGACTTCATTCGCCAACTGGGCATGTGCAGCCTGCATCCGGTACTCGCCTTGGACAGGCACGAAATACGTAGGTCTTAGCAGGTTGATCATCAATTTCAGATCGTTCGGCGAAGCATGTCCGGATGCTTTGTATGTTCCCGATATTTCCCGCACTGAGGCACCGGCGCGGTAAATCAGATTCTTGGTTTTCGCGACTGTTGTTTCCATCGCTGTGGAAGGCGTAGTCGTGATGTAAACCAAATCGCCTTCTTTAAGGTTCACTTGCTTATGTCTGCCTTTGGACATCCGTTGCAATGCTTCCAATGGTTCACCGCTGTTGCCGGTTTCCAGAACCAAGACTTGACCATCACGGTAATCATTGATGTTTTTCACGTTCACAAGCAGATCGGGAGTCGGCAAGACTAGTTTCCCTAGTTTCATGGCGACATCGACTGTTTCAACCAAAGTCGGTCCTGTCAAAAAGATCTTGCGATTAGCTCGGAGAGCGACATCAAAAACTTGCTGAATGCGCAAAATGTTGCTTGCGACACAGGACACGATGATGCGTCCCTCAGCATTGATGAAGGTATCAAGCATTTCTTCCTCAATCTTGCGGTCGCTGACATTTTCCGTAGTTGATTCGGCATCTCCGGAATCGCTCAATAGCGCCAATACCTTGCCTTCGCCGATATCCGTAATTTTGCCGTAATCAGTCCGATACATCGGGGATGCGCTTTGATCAAACTTGAAGTCACCTGTATAGACGACACTGCCTTCTTCCGTCTTCACACAAATCCCTACAGAATCAGGGATGGTATGCGTGGTTCTGAAGAACCGGACGCTTGTGTTTTCAAATTCAATTTCAGTGTTCTCATCGATGACATGGTAATCCTCAAAGCCTGTAGCCAATCCGGTTGACTCAACCGCCAGTTTAGCCAGCGCAATCGTCAAACCTGTACCGAACACAGGTGCATCGATATTCTGCAGTAAATAAGGCAATGCTCCTACAGCATCCGCATGACCATGCGTCAGGAAAATACCTGCTATCTTATTTTTGTTTTCCTCCAGGTACGTGAAATCTGGGATGACAACATCAATTCCCAACAATTCGTTTTCCGGATAGAGCAGACCGCAATCCAATACAAAAATTAAATCGTCCACTTCCACCAAATACATGTTTTTACCGCTTTCTCTCACACCTCCAAGAGAAATTATTCTTACTTTACTCATTGTACCACCTCTTATTTTTCAGCTTTCTATGCTGTTATCTATTTTGATCGTTTGAATGCCTTTCTCCGTATTTTCGTCCCTGAAAATCAGCGCTGCTGCTTTGCCGAACTGCCTTCAGGGTCTACAAGCGAATGCGTTTTCTTCGCATCCGGCTAAACGTGACCGATATCCTCTCTGTTATATTATACATGATTATCGGCAAAATTGTAGCATTTGCTTCAGTTTCTGTTCCGGTTTTCTGAAAGTGCAAAAAAGACCTGCCAAAAGGAACAGACCGGGAACGATGTTTTCACCAAACACCCTTCCCGATCCATCCCTTGACAGGTCCTATCATATCCGATTCTTCAGTTGACGCGGACTTGCACATCCGCACTCAAAAATTTTACAGTAGGCCCATTTCGATCATTTTTTCAGCGATCTGCACAGAGTTCCAAGCAGCGCCCTTCAACAGGTTATCCGAAACAACCCACATATGGAACCCATTGTCGACATCCACATCCTTACGGATACGTCCGACAAATGTTTCATTCTTTCCGACTGATTCGCGGGCGGTAGGATAGACTTGATTAGCTGTGTCATCCTGAAGCACAACTCCTGGAGCATCTTTCAGCACTTCCCAGATATCTGCGACAGAAACGTTTTTATCGTCCACTTCAAAATAGACGGATTCCGAGTGTCCGGACATTACAGGGATGCGCACACAGGTTGCAGAGACTTTGATGTCCTTGTCGCCCATGATTTTTTTGGTTTCATTGATCATTTTCCACTCTTCATACGTGTAGCCGCCTTCGCTGAACACATCGATTTGCGGTAAAGCATTGAATGCGATCGGGAAATGCTTCTTATCGCCACCACAAGGCAAGATCTTCGCAACCGGCTCTTCACCGTTCAGGACAGCTTGGGTTTGAGCTTTCAATTCTTCCAAAGCATGCAGGCCAGCTCCGCTTACCGCTTGGTACGTTGAAACGATGACGCGATCCAAACCAAATTTTTCGCGGATCGGTTGCAAAGCCACAACCATCTGAATAGTGGAGCAGTTTGGATTAGCGATCAGCCCTTTGTGTTTGCGCAAGTCTTCCGGATTCACTTCAGGAACAACCAATGGCGTTTCCGGATCCATACGAAAAGCACTCGTATTGTCGATGACGATGGCTCCAGCTTTGATCGCTGCAGGAGAGAATTGTTTCGTGATGCCGCCCCCAGCGCTGAATAAGGCAATATCGATGCCTTCAAATGAGTCATCAGTCGTTTCTTCAATCTGCAGTTCCTGTCCTCGGAAAGTCTTCACTTTGCCTACAGACCGTTTAGAAGCCAACAGCTTCAAACTTTTTATCGGAAAAGAAGCCTTCTCCAACAAGCCCAGCATTTTTTCTCCAACAGCACCCGTAGCACCTACAATGGCAACATTATACTCTTTCATCATTGATCCCTCACTCATTCATTTTCTGTACTATCTATTTTTTAGGATTTGAATATCCTTCACTTAAGCATTTTACCATACTTTATTAGAATTTTTTAATCTATTTTTTAATTACCCAAAAAAACATTCCACGCAGAAACCCCGCCTGGGCTCTCTGTTTGGAATGCTGAATGTTGACTATTTTGTTGTTTCCGATGATTTCGCGGATTTTCTGGATGCAATAAATCAACTAGGTTTCTTAATCCAAATGGACTCTTCCATCTTCCTGCAGAATCGATTCGATTTTTTTCTGGATTTCTTCCCTGCTGTGCACATTCGCGTTTTCGCATTCGAATGCTTCGTCCCCACAAATCATGCACGTTCTCGGTTCATAGCCTATTTCCATTCGCTGCACCTCGATCATTTTGCCTTCTTCCAGATAAAACACGCTGATCGTGAATAGCTGGCCGAGCAAACTGCCGTCTTCTATCATGATGGCTGCTTGCTTCACGGCGGTCGGATAGGTATCGACGACAACAAAGTATTCCGGGCCTGTATCCAAATCCATCAATTTTTCATAGGTGACTTTCCATTTATTTGTTTGGATCGCATTTTTGACTTCTTGGATGCCGATTTCAGAAATCTGCCTTACGATGGCATTATACTTGACGGGTCCAGGAATATTGCATTTAAGGGAAATCAACGTCTGGTTTGCGTTCGTCTTGCTGATTTCTTCTTCAAAAAAGGCACGTTGTTCCCTTGAGGCCAACACTTCCTTGAGCGTCGGCATTTGACCTTGTGAGAAAATAGATTCTGACGCCATTGCACTCATCCTTTACTGTTTTATTTTGTTCTCTGATAATACCATTATTTGTAATAAAAGCTTACATGGAAGCTTCGCGATATCCACAATTTTAATATAAAAGAGTCCTGGAGGCGAAATTGGAGCCATTATTTGACTTTACTGGAGATTGCACACAAGGGAATGATGAGGCCGCAAGAACATTTAAAGCGCTTACATTAACACAGACGATATAATCAGAGAATATATCCAGAAAATGTAGCCGTAAAAATTTGTTTCTCTTTACACTATAATAACGCTTTTATGGAAAAAATTCATTGATTTAATATTAAAATCTATTATTAATCAATATTACTCTATTTGTCAGGATTCTTAGAATAATTTTGACAAGCTTTCTTACGGGCACTGACCTTAACTACCGTCAGCAAAAAGAACAGGCATCGCCTTTTTGTGAAGGTTATGTCTGTTCTTTGCGGAAAGTATTATTCTGTTATAAGCAGATTATTTTTCTTCCTTAGTCAATAGTGCTTTACGGGAAAGATTGATTCTGCCTTGTCTATCGACTTCGATGACCTTGACTTTGACTTTGTCGCCGATGGCTAGGACGTCTTCGACTTCTTTGACACGCTCGTTGGCCAATTCGGAGATATGGACCATGCCGTCTTTGCCTTTTGTGATTCCGACGAACGCGCCGAATTTTTCGATGCGTTTTACAGTGCCCTCGTAGATTTCGCCGACCTTCACTTCATGCGTCAACTCTTCGATGATTTGTTTAGCGCGGGCAATCATCGCAGTATCAGCTGAAGCGATGCTCACGTTACCGTCTTGGTCGATGTCGATCTTCACGCCGGTTTCTTCGATGATGCTGTTGATCGTATCTCCGCCCTTACCGATGACGACTTTGATCTTATCAGGTTTGATTTGCATCATTTCGATCTTCGGAGCATATTGAGACAACTCTTCGCGAGGTGCTGCAATTGTGCTTGTCAGCTCAGCAAGGATTTCCATCCGCGCTTTTTTCGCTTGCATCAAGGCTTCAGTCAGGATTTGTTCTGTGATTCCTTGGATTTTGATGTCCATCTGCAAGGCAGTGATGCCTTCGCTTGTTCCGGCAACTTTGAAGTCCATGTCGCCCAGGTGGTCTTCAAGTCCTTGGATGTCAGTCAAGACTGTGTAGTTTTCGCCTTCCATCACTAAGCCCATCGCGATACCCGCTACTGGCGCTTTGATCGGTACACCGGCATCCATCATTGCCAACGTGCTGGCGCAGATGCTTGCTTGTGAAGAGGACCCATTGGATTCCAATACTTCCGAAACCAAACGGATTGTGTATGGGAACTCGGCTTCAGTCGGGATGACTTGTTTCAATGCGCGTTCACCCAAAGCACCATGGCCGATTTCGCGGCGTCCAGGGCTTCCTGCTCTGCCGGTGCTGCCGACCGAGAATTGCGGGAAATTGTAATGGTGGATGAATCGTTTGCTGTCTACCAGACCCAGGCCATCGATGATCTGATGTTCGCCCAGCGGAGCCAATGTACAAGTGGACAACGCTTGCGTCTGTCCACGCGTGAACAAGCCGGAACCGTGCACGCGCGGCAATAAACCGACTTCTGAAGCCAACGAACGAATCTCGTCGATTTTACGGCCATCAGGACGGATTTTATCGACTGTGATCAAACGGCGCACTTCGTCTTTTTCCATGTCTTCCACGATTTGGCGGACTTCTTTGGAGATTTTTGCAAAGTTGGCGTCATCCAGATACTTTTCGTTGAAGAACACGATTGCTTCAGCTTTCACATCTTCAATAGCGGCTTCACGAGCCAATTTCTCTTCTGTCATGATCGCTGCCGTCATTTTTTCGCCATAAGCAGCGGTAACTTCGGCTACAAGTTCAGGATTCAAAGATAAAAGTTTGACTGTCATTTTTTCCTTGCCGACTTCAGCTACAATTTTATCTTGGAAATCGCATAATTCCTGGATCGCTTTGTGGCCGAACATCAATGCTCCAAGCATATCTTCTTCATTAACCATTGCAGCACTGCTCTCAACCATGTTGATGGCAATTCTTGAACCAGCAACGGTCAATTCGATATCGGATGCTTCATTCTGTGGAGCGGTAGGATTCAATACATATTCGCCATCCACGCGGCCTACATTGACTCCAGCGATCGGTCCGTAGAACGGAATGTCGGAAATCGCCAACGCCAACGAGGAACCGAACATAGCAGCCATTTCAGGCGCGCAATCCTGTTCAACTGACATGACAACGTTTGTGATCTGTACTTCGTTACGGAATCCTTCAGGGAACATCGGGCGGATCGGACGGTCGATCAAACGCGCCGTCAACGTTGCATTTTCACTTGGGCGGCCTTCACGCTTGATGAATCCTCCAGGTATTTTACCGACTGAATACATTTTTTCTTCATAGTTCACAGTCAATGGGAAGAAATCGGTATCTTTTGGTTCTCTTGAACCTACAGCAGCCGTCAACACAACGGTATCTCCGTATCTCACCAATACCGCACCATTGGCTTGCTTAGCCAATTGGCCGATTTCGACTTGCAGCAAACGACCTGCCCAGTCCATTTGGAACACTTTTTTTTCTGACATGTTATCATTCTCCTTTTGCGATGCTTCCCATCTACCAACTACTAAACAAATGTCAACCTACTGATGACTATAAGCTCACATTTGTATAGTAGCGGTCTGTAGAGCGGGAGCCTCATTCCATTATAGCTGATTGCTCAGCATTTTTGCACTCATTGTCCGAAAAATCCCAAAAAATAAGCGAGATTCACAGTGGAATCTCGCTTCATATATCTTAGCCACGAAATTAACGACGTAAGCCTAATTTTTGGATTAGTTCACGGTAGCGGGGAACGTCTTTGTTACGCAAGTAAGCCAACAAATTACGACGGTGTCCAACTTTTTTCATTAAGCCACGGTAAGAATGGTGGTCTTTTTTATGAACGCGTGCGTGCTCGTTCAAGTGGTTGATTTCATATGTAAGAACTGCGATTTGCACTTCAGGGGATCCAGTATCTCCTTCGTGAATAGCGTATTCTTTGATGATTTCATTTTTAAGTTCTTTTGAAATTGCCATTTTTTTCACCTCTTTCATAAAGTTACCTTTAACTGAGTAAAACGTTGGTGATTCGTTTAACCAAGTTGAAGGTCGTATATATAATACATGGAACAGTTTAACGTAATTCCTTACCGATTGCAAGTGAAAATCACTTTTTTATAAACCTTTGTATTCGGCTTTCAGCTCCAATACCATGTCACGGATTTCTGCCGCTTTTTCAAAATTGAGGGCTTTGGCGGCTTCCCTCATTTCCCTATCCAGTTGATCGAGCGCTTCGCGGCGTTGTTCCATCGTCATCGCCTTATAGACGCTCAAAATGCTGACATCCCCTTCTGCATCTTCTGGCGTGTGCGAAATGCTGATGCGGTCACGGACTTCTTTGATGATCGTTTTCGGCGTGATGTCATGCTTAATGTTGTAGGCTTCCTGCGTCGCACGTCGCCTGTTCGTTTCATTTATGGCCCGCTCCATGGAATCTGTTATGCGGTCTGCATACATGATGACTTTCCCGTTCTCATTGCGGGCAGCCCGGCCGATCGTCTGGACAAGCGAGCGTTCGCTCCTCAGGAAGCCTTCTTTGTCGGCATCCAAGATGGCAACAAGGGAAACCTCGGGAACATCCAACCCTTCCCGCAAAAGATTGATGCCGATCAATACATCAAATTCTCCCAATCTGAGCTTGCGGATGATTTCCGCGCGCTCCATCGTTTTGATTTCACTGTGCAGATAATTGACTTTGATGCCGACTTCCTTCAGATAATCGGTCAAATCTTCCGACATCTTCTTCGTCAGCGTAGTGATGAATACCCGTTCATTGCGTTCGACGCGCAAATTGATTTCACTGATCAGATCATCGATCTGGCCTTTGATCGGACGCACTTCCACAATCGGATCCAACAAGCCGGTCGGACGGATGATCTGTTGGGAAACATAAGGGCTTTGTTCATATTCGTATGGTCCCGGTGTCGCTGAAATATAAAGGATCTGGTTAACCCGTTCCTCGAATTCCTTCAACATCAACGGGCGATTATCCAAGGTGCTCGGCAGACGGAAGCCGTATGCCACCAGCTGTTCTTTCCGTGAACGGTCTCCGTTGTACATGCCGCGTATTTGCGACATCGTGATGTGCGACTCGTCGATGACTGTCAAATAATCATCCGGGAAAAAATCAAGCAGCGTGTATGGTGGCTCTCCAGGAGCGCGTCCATCCATATGCCTGGAATAGTTTTCGATTCCGTTGCAGTATCCCATTTCCATCAACATTTCCATGTCGTAGTTGGTGCGCTGTTCCAAGCGTTGGGCTTCCAGCAGTTTGTTTTCTTCACGCAGCACTTTGAGGCGATCCTTCAATTCTGCCCGGATCATATCGACTGCATGCAAAGTCTTTTCTTCATTAGCCACGAAGTGAGTGGCAGGAAAAATGGGGAAATGTTCGACGTCGTTCTTGATTTCTCCGGTCAGCACATCGACTTCCCTGATCCGATCGATTTCATCCCCAAAAAATTCGACACGGATGGCCTCGTTGTCGCGGGATGCCAGAAAAATTTCGACCACATCCCCGCGCACACGGAAAGAACCGCGCCTAAAATCGATATCATTGCGTTCAAACTGCATTTCCACCAACCTGCGCAGTAGTTCATTCCGCTCCATCTCCATCCCTTGCCGCAAAGATAAGGTATGCTCTTTATAGTCCAAGGGATTCACCAGACCATAGATGCAGGATACGGAAGCCACAACAATAACGTCACGCCTTTCCAGCAAGGAACTGGTTGCGGAATGACGCAGTTTGTCGATTTCATCATTTACGCTGGATTCTTTCTCTATATAAGTGTCGCTGGAGGGAACATACGCTTCGGGTTGATAATAGTCATAGTAACTCACAAAATATTCGACGGCATTGTTCGGGAAAAATTCCTTCAATTCGCCATACAATTGCCCAGCCAACGTTTTGTTGTGTGCAATGACAAGCGTCGGCTTGTTTACTTGCTGGATGACGTTTGCTACCGTGAAAGTCTTGCCGGTCCCGGTCGCGCCCAACAAGGTCTGCGCCCGTCTTCCCAGATTCAAGCCGTCGACGAGCTCTTTGATGGCTTCCGGCTGATCACCACTTGGCTGGTATGGGGAAACTAATTCAAATTGATCTTTCATCTGGATGATTCACCTCTTCACTTACTTTTAAAACTATTTTACCACCCAAACATACTTTCGTACACTTTGGAGCTTTTGGCATGGCCTTACACGATTTTGACCCAACAATTTCAAATAAAGCATCCCGGAATTCCGGGCAGCAGTGATTAAAAAGGGAATCTCTTTCATTTTTTATTGCACAACCCTCGAAAATTATGTATAATATGGCATGTTGGCAAAACAGCCTAATAGTTATAGAAATAAGGAAAGAGGGGTGAACCCAATGCCAAATATCGATTCAGCAATCAAACGTGTTCGCACTAGCGAAAAAGCTAACCTAAAAAACAACGCTCAAAAGAGTGCTATGCGTTCAGCTATCAAGAAATTTGAAGCTGCAGTAGCAGAAGGCGCTGAAAATAGCGAAGAATTATTAAAGGCAGCAGTTAAATCTATCGATTCAGCAGCTTCTAAAAACTTAATTCATCAAAACAAAGCGTCTCGCGACATTTCTCGTTTAACTAAAAAATTAGCAAAATAATTTTTTGATTTAAGAGACTTCAAAACGTAAGAGGCTGGGACATAACTAGCTGAATTAAATGAAAAAAAGGTTCCAATCACCAGATTGTGGTGGTTGGAACCTTTTTTTGAGGATTTTGGTGCGGTTGCCCTCCCAAGGAGGGCTTCACGGGCAGT
>MUZD01000033.1 GCA_002155105.1 Sedimentibacter sp. SX930
CTTGGAAGGCTAGGGTTTTACCACTAAACTACACCCGCATGGCGGCTCCGACGGGATTTGAACCCGCGATCTCCTGCGTGACAGGCAGGCATGTTGACCCCTACACCACGGAACCATGCGTTAAAAAGAAAACAATTGCGGGGACAGGACTTGAACCTGTGACCTCCGGGTTATGAGCCCGGCGAGCTGCCAACTGCTCCACCCCGCGATAATAATACAATGGCCTGAGGCCACTAAAGGAGGATAAGGGATTCGAACCCTTGCGCGCTTTTACACGCCTGACGGTTTTCAAGACCGTTCCCTTCAGCCGGACTTGGGTAATCCTCCATAAGCTGATAATTTTTTTCATGGACCTTGCAGGACTCGAACCTGCGACCGGACGGTTATGAGCCGTCTGCTCTAACCAACTGAGCTAAAGGTCCGAAGCAAGG
>MUZD01000034.1 GCA_002155105.1 Sedimentibacter sp. SX930
ACCTGATCTTTAATCGCTTTTTCAGGATTGTAGAACAGATGCAGATACGCGCGCTTTTCCAATTTTATCACATCACCTTTATACGGACGTTCCTGTTCGTATTCCCAGTTTATTGTGCGACATACACAGTAGGTGTTGAACTGTGTTTCGAAGTTTGACCAAAGTTTCAAGTTCTCACGTTCCGCTTCCAACACACCCTTGACATATTTGAGTTTGAGTTGCACTCCTATCACGAATTTCTGGTGGTGTTTATACAAGGCGTTGATATTATCCTTGCTGTAAAAACCTCGATCAAATATCACGTTGACCTTTTTGTAGCCCATTACATCAAATTCCTTCATGAGTTGCCGAACCGTTTTAACATCGGTGATATTTCCG
>MUZD01000003.1 GCA_002155105.1 Sedimentibacter sp. SX930
TCAAAAGGTATCCTTTTTGTTTATCAGAAACCTCCGTAGGAGGATAAAAAAATAGGCGCGAGCTTACCCAACTTAGGTAAGCTCGCGCCTATTTTTACTTTTGAGTTGGGTTTTGTCCCAGCCTCTTTTTCGTATGATTGAATCACTGTTTGGGCATTGCGTTTGCGTAGCGGATCAGAAACAGCTCAAATTGTATGTCCTTCAGCCCCTGCCCTGTCTTCATGTTGTATTCCGTCTCGACCAATCCCTGAAAAGCATCCGCCAAGACCTTTTCGGAAAGGTTCCTCACTTGTTGGAAAGCAAGTTTGACACGATAAGGATGGATCTTCAATACTTTGGTGATGTCGGTTTGTTGATACCCATTTTTTGAGAGTAGCTTCACTTGCAGCAAGAGCCGGAATTGCCCTAAAAGGATGGCGTTGATTTTGATCGGTTCCTCTTTTTGGAGCAACAGATCCCGGTAAATCTGGATGGCCAGATACGTGTTCTTGTTCAGAACCTGCGTCACCAATTCAAAAATATTTTGTTCCAGATTTCGCGGGATCAAGTCGATCACCATCTGTTTTGTGAGTTTCTTGTCTTCAGATCCGGCGAGAAACAGCTTAGGCAACTCTCTCATTCCCCGGGACAGCTGATTTTCGATCCGCTCGTAAAATAACTCGAGTGCGTCGCGGTCCATCTGATAGCCTTCATTTTTTATCATATCCCCCAAAAATTTGCGGGCTTCTTTTTCCGCTAAAGGAGAAACATCCACAGTGACGGCCTTCTTAGCCAAGAGTTTCGATATTTTTTTTCTGCTGTCCAATTTTTCGTAAGGCGCAAAAATAGCCAGAATTGTTGAGGGCGAAGGGTTCTCGAGATAACTCTCCAGCCAACCAAGATCATGCTCCAGCCCATTTTTGGGTTTTTCGGCCGTCAAAAACAGCGGGTTTTCGATGATGACCAAACGTCTTTCCCCAAAAAAAGGCAGCGACTCCGCATCTTCAAGAGCCCGATCCACCAACGTCCCATCCATATTGAATATGCCGACATTCAAATCCTTGTCGGCTTCGTCAACCACCGTACGCAGCAACAGCTGCTTCGCTTCTTCTATAAAAAAATCTTCTTTGCCCAAAAATAAATAGACCGGCTGAAGCTGACCTTTTTTTATTTTGGACATCTCCGTTGTATAATTCACGTTTGGACCACCATTCATCATTTTTATTTTTTGTTCTCCAAAATGGTTCGCCATTCTGTTTCTTCTGACCCATACAAAAAGTGGATAGCGCCCTGTCGATCCGTACGAAATATAGGGATATTCCGCAATTCCAGACGTTCCAGTATTTGCGCATCCGGATGTCCATACCGGTTCTGTTTTCCAGCCGATATCAAGGCCAATTCAGGTTGGACATGATCCAAGAAACCTTCCGAACTGGATGTTGCGCTACCGTGATGACCTATTTTCAGGACATCGGTCTTCAGATCAGGATAAGTCCGCATCAGCACCTCTTCACCTTCTTCTCCGAGATCGCCTGTGAACAACCAATCCAAACCGCCTATGCTGGTTTGGATGACCAATGAATCCTCATTTCCGCCTTCACCCGGCGCTAAAGGTGCCAGGATGTGAAAAACAAAATCGGCATCAATCTCTAGATCGACCTTGCCCAATAAAGGGAAGAGACCCACTTGATGCTGGCTTTGCAGTTCAAGGAGCACTGCGGCGAAAGCCGCATTCCCCTCCGCTCCTTTAGGGAAATAAACCGCATCGATCGGCAACCCTTCGGCTAGTTCCCGCAACGAACCGACATGATCCTGATCGGCATGCGTCAGAAAGACCCTGTCCAATTTTTTCACGCCTTCCGCTTTTATGATCGACACAAGCTTTTCGCCGGCGGTGGTCGCTGTTTCCCGGACTTGCCAAGCTTCCCTTTCAAAAGTTATCACGCCTCCCGTGTCAATCAGCACGGCCCTACGATGAAAGGGCGTTATGATCAGAATGGCATCCCCCTGCCCCACATCAAGCATGACGACTTTTCCGGAAGCCGTCAGCTGGTGGGCGAAGGAAAACAGTCCGACAGCAGCCATCAGGAAACAGAGCACACGGATATCCCTTTGTGCCTTTTCAACGCTCAGCAAGAGCAACACCAAGGCGATCCAGACCAGCGCAAAATAAAAGGCAGGCGGTCTCCCTGTGACGAGTGACGCAAAATCCAAATCCGCAGCTTCTCCAGCGAAGGTTTCCAACAGGGTGAGCAAGTTGTCGGAAACGGCGCAAAGCACCCCCAGAAACGGGGCTTCCGGAAAAAAAAGCACCGCGAAGAACAACAACCAAAACAGCGGAAAAAGCAGCCAGGAAAAGAAGAAGGAAAAGATCACATTCACAAAGATTCCGAGCCAGGAAACCTCAAAAAAATGATAGGCGACAACAGGAAAAGAAACCATCGTCATCAGCGCCGTCAAACAGATATCCTTCAACAGCCCATTCAGTTTCCATTCCGCACTCACCGGAGCAACGAAATACAATACTCCCGCCAAAAGATAGCTCAATTGAAAACTTGCCGAATAGATCAGCAGCGGATTATAAAAAACAGCAACCATCACCGTAAGCGCGAAGGCATCTTTCGCTTCAATCCGATGGCCGGTGATTTTTCCCATCAAAAGGATAAAATGCGTGCAGATAGCTCGGAAGACACCGATTCCCCACCCGGTCAACACACCATAAGCGATCAAAAAAACGACCAGCAGCTTATTTGTGGTCTCATGGCTGACTTTCATCCGCAAAAGGATATAGCGCATCTGAGACAGCAGCAACTGGATATGCATGCCGGAAATCGAAAAAAGATGCAATAAACCGATCCCGCGATAGGCATCCAAGGTATCACCCGCAATAGTATGCGACTGATTGAATAACATGGTTTGAATATAGTCGGTCGTCTGGACAGCAGGCAATTTTTCCAGCATCAAAATGATGGATCTCCTGATGCTGCTTGGCCAGGACCAGAAAGAACGATCCTCGCTTAGGGACTGTATCGCTTCGACAGTAACGACCCAATGGACGCTTTTCGCATTCAGATAATCTTCAAAATCAAATTGATGCAGATTCCTCTCAGCTTCCGGCTTCTCCAACTGGACTGTGGCCACGACCCGTTGGGGAAATCGCTGTTGTTCCCAGTTGAACTTTTCTTCTTCCGTTCCGATCGTGTAGTAGAAATAAACGGTTTCTTCCTTGCCTTCCGATTGCAGCAGGGCTTCCCCTGTCAACAGATTGCCGTTGATCCGCATGTCGTTCGGATCCAACTGCAGCGCAGCTGTTCTGATTCCTTCCGCTTCCTGAGCAGAGAACGCAGATGCACTTGACCACTGGTGGACCAGCAAGCTCAAAAGGCTTGCGGTCACTACCGCAGCAGCAATGACGTTCAGAAGCTTAGATTGCATAAAGAAAAGGCGCGCAAAAATGGCAAACAGCAGTACCCATGCGAAAACGTTGGTTCCGTCAAAACCAAGAATGGTCAACGGGAAGACGAGCAAGGCAGGCAAAAGCAGATAACCTTTAATGGTCAGTCGTCATGATGACCGCAACAAGCAGCAGAGTCATCATCTGGTTGTTCTTTTCGTTTCAGTAATTGAGAAAAATAATCCGGATCGAGGGGAACTTGTTCATACGGAATGTCCATTGTATCCAAAAGATGGACGGCGTAGGAGTCATTATGGTAGTCTTCCAAATAGTAGATTTTCTTGATGCCGGCCTGCAGAATCATTTTTGTGCATTGCAGGCAAGGGAAATGTGTCACATATATTTCCGCATCCTGTGTCTGAGCGCCGAATTTGGCGCACTGCAGGATCGCATTCATTTCCGCGTGGATAGTGCGGACACAGTGCCCGTTCACGACATAGCAGCCCTCATCGATGCAGTGGACATCGCCGGAAACACTTCCGTTGTATCCTCCGGCTATGATGCGTTTGTCTCTGACGATTGTTGCCCCTACCTCCAAGCGTTTACAAGTGCTCCTCAGCGAGAGCAGCACGCTTTGTGCCATAAAATATTGATTCCAAGGAATTCTTTCCATGCAGTAACCTCCATCCATATATAAAATTAAGTATACAAGAGCCGCTCCCTTGATTCAATTTTATTTTGCTCCGACCGTGATTAGATTTTTAAACCCCTCGAAGGTTTTTTCACCGATTCCTGAAACTTCCATTATTTCCTCGATCGTCTGGAAAGAGCCGTTCTCCTCACGGTACGCGATGATGAGCGCAGCTTTTTTTCCACCTATCCCATTCAATGTCTGCAGCAATACCGCGTCTGCCGTATTGATGTCCACTTTCTCGGTTCCGGCCTCCTCGTTTCCGATTTCTTGTTCGGTCAGGTTGTTTTCCGGCACCGCAATCGGCCGCTCGGCTGCTTCCCCGACTGCAGGAATATAGATCACCATCTGATCCGTCACGCGCTGGGACAGATTCACTGTGTCGGCATCAGCCGTTTCACTCAAGCCACCCGCCAAATCAATTATGTCAATGACGCGCATATCAGCCTCAGCTTGGTATACACCCGGATTTTTTACGGCCCCCTTGATGTCGACAATGATGATTTCCTGGGCCGGCCCCGACTCTTGCGGCTGCACTGGCGTCTGATCAGACTCAACAGAGCTTGCCGCCAGATAAGTTTCATCCAACTGCAGTGACTCGGTGTCGGTTTCTGCCGTATTGCCGGATATCAATCTGCCCAAACCAAAGAGACATACCGCGAGAAACATAAACAAAACGGCAAATCTGATCACTTCCCGTTTATGGCCAGCAAGCCATTCCCGAATAGCATCCAAACTATCCCTCCTTTCGCATCCACTGAAAACATACGCAAAAAGGCACAGAAACATTCAGCCATCCGAAAAAATTATCCACCTGGTCATCAAAATAAAAAGGTTGGGACAAGAACCAGCGGCTCCTCTCCCAACCTTATGCACATGCTCGATTCATTCCGATATTTTTTTCCCCTTGAACGCGCTATCCTTGAATTTCTGAAGGATAGCGGCGTTGATGTTGGCCGGCACCAAGGTGGATACATCCCCGCCGAACATCGCGACTTCCTTGATCAGGCTGGAACTGAGGTAACGATAGTTTTCCGAAGACAAGAGAATCACCGTCTCAAGATCGGGAGCCTGCAGCTTATTCATCGAGGCAATGCTGTGTTCATACTCGAAGTCCTTTACGTTTCGCACCCCGCGCAAAAGCGCACAGGCACCGACATCCCTTGCCATTTCGATTGTAAGCCCACCGGTATGGCGGATGACCCGGACCTTCGGAAAGTCACGCAAAGCTTCGGCAACCAACTGAATCCGTTGCTCACCGTCAAATAATGATTGCTTGGATGTATTGGTCGACACCGCAACGACGATTTCGTCGAAAACAATGGCTGCACGGGAGATCGTATCGATGTGCCCGTTTGTCAAAGGGTCAAAACTCCCTGCAAATAGTGCTGTTTTCCCCATGGAATCACCCTTCCTGATAGTAGTCGAACATTTCGATAGCGATGGTTCCATAAACGGCACGCTTCCATTTTCCGTAAGGGCCGATCTGTTCAGGCAGCGTATTCTCCTTTGCCATTTCGCAGACAAATATAGTTTCTTCGTTGACCAACTGCAAAGCGATCATTTCAGTGATGTCAGCCACCGTCTTTTCTTCAGCATACGGCGGATCAAGAAAAACCAACGAAAATTGCGTGTTCGGATTTTCCGAGGCGAAGACGCGCAGATTTTTCCGCGCATCCCCTGCATAAACAGTGAATTTCTCCGTTTCCTTCGTGATATCGATGTTTTCCTTGATCGTATCAAGCGCTTTTCGGTTCTTTTCGAACAACACCGCTCTGTCGATCCCACGGGAAACCGCTTCGATCGACAAGCCGCCGCTGCCTGCAAACATATCCAGGCTGATTCCCCCATCAAAGAACGGACCGATGATGTTGAACAAGGACTCTTTGACCTTGTCCGTCGTTGGGCGTGTATTGCTGCCAGGAACGCTTTTCAATCTGCGTCCTTTGTATTCTCCTGCGATAACTCGCATCTGTCCTCACCTACAAACAAATATTTTTTATTTCGGTATGTATTCTAAAAAGAATAAGTTTTCGTTTCAAAAGCGGACACGTTGTATTCCGCTTCAGGATTACTGCGATCTTTCCTGCCTGGAAGAGCATTCTTCAGGGTCATGTCGATTTCAGGACGATGCGACAATTCCACTTTCCTGACAAAATGCAGGCTGTTCAATTTTTCTGCCGTGGCTTGTGCCTCTTCTAGGTCGACGTACAATAAAACATACTTCATTCTGTTGGAAACATAATGGATATAACCGTATCTTTTCAAATTTTTGATCTGTCTCAAGGTATAGACCCAGACGACGATGCCCTGCCTTTTGGTCACTTCTAAACTCATATGTTTACCCCCTACTGGAAATATGTATCTGACAAGCTGCAGGCATGTTTGAATCCCCTGATTGAAAAAATGGGTCCCCTGCCGAAACCAATATATTCGGTGAAATGGCATGCGCCAATCGCTCGGAAACCTTGTCCAAAAGCACTTGTAATTCACGTTCCGCTGTCCGAAAGCGATAGACGGATTCATCCAAGTCCATGATCCGCTTCGCCTGGTAAACGCGTTGTTTGATTTCTGCGTAATCCGGTGCAAAGTCAGGATAGGCTTCGACCCGTTCGTATGCCTCTTTCGCATCATGGAATGCCCTTATCTTAGCGTTGGCCTCTTCATTGTTTGCCAGAAGACGCTTTGCTTCCTTATAAGATGACATAGTTTCTCCGCCGCAGATTGCTTCCACAAGCCGGAATGTTTGGTCTTCCAACGCAAAGTACGCTTCATTGATGATCATCTTATTCCCCTGCCTCGTATGTGTTGATGATGTCTACTTTTTAGTATAGCTTGAAACGACGGGCGACTCAACCGTTTTTTATGGTTCTATCGGCTGCTCGCTCAAAAGGATCAATTGGTAATGCTCATTGCCCGCGACGGCGTAGCGCGTCAGATAGTCATCAAATATCACGTTATCCTCTTGCAGCACCTTCAGGAAGAGCGCAGGAACACTGTAGACATCGTCATCAAAAACAAAGGCCGTCCGCGTATCCGGGGCAACTTCCGCTAATTTTTTCTCGATGCGTTGATCCGATAAAGTGAAGGCCGCGGTAAAATCATTGATTCCTGCTTCACTCGGCATAAGCTCGCCTGCAGCCGTAAGCAACTCTTCGGATTCCTGGAACATAGTCAAGCCTCTGCGTTCGCGCAGTAAAGCTAAAATGCTTTTGATTTGCAGTACATTTTCTTCATCCGCAGCAACGCTTCGTTCCCAGTCATCACGTCCGACTTCATAGGATTCGTCTGAAACGATGGAATAATATTCCAAATCCAGCAGCGCCTCATTCGAAAGGAAGTACATCCCATAAACCGTTTCTGTCACGTCGTCAAACAGCAAAATCACAAAGCTGTCATTCTCGAACTGAATCAATGGCGCTAATTTTTTTTGTTTTTTGGACAATGCCAGTTCATACGGCGTATCACCGACAGTAAGTTGAAAATCCCTTGCCAGGTAACCCTCATCGAGTACATTTTCCTGCGTCATGCCGATTGTGTACATGCCCGTTTCGATTTTGTTTCCCAAAATATACAGGGAGCGGATGATATCATCCTTGACGCCTATTTGGATGTAGTCAGTTGCATTTGTTCCGAATATCCACCATTCGCTGTCTCCATAGGCTTTGCCTACGCGTATCGGATCCCCGTGTTTGGCCGTGTAGGCAGCAATGGGCTGACCGATGTAGGATTCATAACCCGTCACAGGCAAAGGATACCCTTCATTTTCATCAATGGATGCTTGCTCGTTCCTCACAACGCTTGCAGGCGGTCTGGTTTGATCCCCGTTATCCACATAGAGAGGGAGTGTATAGGCTATGAAAGTGAACAAAATGAAAAGTGATACTACTTTGATGGAAAATTTCATCCCTATCCCTCCTTGTGATTTCTGAACGTTCAAGATGGCACGATTACCACGATAAATCTTATTATACTCTATTTTTGTTCGATACGAAAAGCTTTCCGGCAACTGCTGCTCCGAGGCATCCGCTGGTTGCGGAATCGAAGCCACCATTCAAAAAAAGAGCCGGATTCCCGGCTCTTTTTCCTGTTTATTTTGGTTGTTTGGAAATCTGATCGTTGATGTACATATTGTTGACTATGCCGATCGAAACAGCGGATACCAACAGGCTCGATCCTCCGTAGCTCACGAACGGGAAAGTGACCCCGGTCAATGGCATCAGACCGGTTGCACCACCAACATTGATTACTCCCTGGACCAGGAACATAGTGCCGATTCCGATACAGACCAGTTGGGCAAACGGATCTTTGATTTTGATTGCATCCTTAAAAATACGATAGACCATATAGAAAAACAGCACCAAAACGAATGCGACACCCACTAGACCCAACTCTTCCCCGATGATGGACAAGATGAAATCGGTGTGGGGTTCCGGCAGATAGCCGGACTTTTGGATGCTTTCACCGATGCCTACACCGAAAAGGCCCCCCCTGCTTAAAGCGTAGTACGAATTCACCACTTGGTAACCGGAATCCTGTATGTCGGCGAACGGATCGATGAATGATGTGATCCGTTCCATCTGATAGGAATGGAAGAAAGGGATGCTGCTCCCGAATGTTTTCACCATGACGATAATCAGACCATAGCTCACACCGATTGCCCCAAAAATCATTACTCCATACTTGACCTTGACACCACTGTGAAGGAACAGCACGAGGCAGATGAAAGCAATGATGGCAGCCCCGCCGAGATCGGGCTGCACGAATACCATCGCAACTGCTGCTGCCGTTAACAGGAGCGGTTTCTTCATCGTATCGTAAAAACCATCATTGATGTGGGACTGGTGTTTGGAAATGATCAAGGACAAGTAAAGGATCAGGTTCAATTTCATGAACTCGGCGGGTTGTAATCCGAAAGATCCGAAGTAGATCCAGCCGCGCGCCCCTTTCGTTGCCGTACCCGGCCAAAGCAAAAGATAAGCCAAGATACCGAAAAGAATATACAAAACAAACATCAGCAGCTTTTCATTTTTGAACAGACGTTTTGAGAGAAATGAAACGAACAGCGCACCGAACAGACCCAGGACAGCGAATAACATTTGCCTGTAAAAGAAGTGTTCTGAATTATTGTAATCCGTCATGGCGCGGTAACTGCTGGAACTGTAGACCATCAGTATGCCGAAACCCGACAGGATGATGTATGGAATCAAAAGACGCCAATCCATATAGGAGAATTTTTTCTTGATTGCATTTTTAATCATGTAGACAACTAAACCCCTTTGTCGGCGGAATCGTTTTTCGATTGATCAAAATAGTTCGTGTACATGGCGTTCAAGGAAGCTTCCAAATCACTCAATATTTTGTGTCCCTCTTCTTTCGAGATGATTCCCAATTTTACGGCATACTCGACTTCACGGGAGAATCCGTACATTTGCGTATCCACCACATCCTCAAAGGCTGGACAGTTCGCAAAGCAGAGGTGTTCTTTTTGGCTATTGATTAATTTGTAGATCTTTTCAGCATCCTGCATCAAGATTTCCAAGGCAGTCGTTTTGTTGATGCTATCCATATTAATTCCTCCCCTCAAAAGTTACTTCATTCTATCTTGAATTACTCCGCATTCCTTGCGGTTGATACAAAAATTGTACGATCTTTCCAGTCTATTATACCAAACAATCAGGCCGGCGCATACCGCCATTCTTCCCCAAGCGGATTCCAGCCTAATGAAGAGAAAAAGGCCCGAGGCAATGATTGCCAAGGACCCTTTTCCAGAACTTGCTTTCGGATTATTCTGCTTTTTTCTTGCGTTTAGCAGCTTTTTCGCGCTCATTTTTATCCAGGATTTGTTTACGCAGACGAACACTTACAGGTGTCACTTCGCAATACTCATCTTCTCCCATGAATTCAAGAGATTCTTCCAGCGTCAATGTGCGTGGACGTTTGATCACGTTTGTAGAATCTTTGTTTGCAGAACGGATATTCGTCATTTGTTTCGCTCTTGTGATGTTGACAGCGATATCTGTGTCGCGGGCATTTTCGCCGACAACCATACCTTCGTAGATTTCCACACCAGGTTCGATGAAGATCGTACCACGATCCTCTACGCCCATGATGCCGTAAGTTGTTGTTTTGCCTGTTTCAGTAGAGACAAGCGCGCCTTTGCTGCGTCCGCCGATTTTGCCTGGCAACTCTGGTAAGTACGCTTCAAACGTATGAGCCATGATGCCATAACCGCGTGTAATGGATAAGAACTCAGTAGAGTAACCGATCAGTCCACGTGATGGAACAAGGAAGATGATACGGACTTGGCCATTTCCGCTGTTTTGCATATCCTGCATTTCAGCTTTGCGTTGGCTGATTGTTTCGATTACGGAACCCATGTATTCCTCAGGGGTGTCGATCTGAACACGTTCAAACGGCTCGCATCTTACGCCATCAACTTCTCTGATGATAACTTCTGGACGGGATACTTGTAATTCGTAGCCTTCACGACGCATGTTTTCAATCAGGATGGACAAATGCAATTCGCCACGTCCAGAAACGATCCAAGCATCAGGAGAGTCGGTAGGATCAACACGCAAAGATACGTCAGTGTGCAATTGTTTCATCAAACGCTCTTCGATTTTGCGGGAAGTGACCCATTTACCTTCACGACCTGCGAAAGGAGAGTTGTTTGTAAGGAAAGTCATTTGCAGTGTAGGCTCGTCGATATGCAGAACCGGCAAGGCATCACGGTGGTCGACAGGAGTCACTGTTTCACCAACAAAGATATCTTCCATACCGGAAATGGCAATCAAATCGCCCGCTTTTGCTTCTTCGATTTCGATACGGTCCAAACCAAAGTAGCCGAACAGTTTTGATACACGGAAATTCTTGAATGAACCGTCCAATTTAAGTAAAGATACTTGATCCCCAACTTTGATTGTGCCACGGAATACGCGTCCGATACCGATACGGCCAACAAAGTCACTGTAGTCAAGTAAAGCTACTTGGAATTGCAATGGTTCAGCAGAGTTGTCGATTGGAGCTGGAATGTGTTCGATGATTGCATCAAAAACGTTATCCATTGTATCTTCTTGTTCAGTTGGATCATCTGACATGCTTGAAGTACCGTGCATTGCAGAAGCATAGACAACCGGGAATTCCAATTGTTCGTCATCAGCGCCCAATTCGATGAATAATTCCAGAACTTCATCCACGACTTCAGCAGGTCTGGCAGTCGGTTTGTCGATTTTGTTTACAACGACGATAGGAATCAGTTTTTGCTCCAAGGCTTTTTTCAATACGAAACGCGTTTGCGGCATCGTACCTTCGTAAGCATCGACAACAAGTACTACACCATCAACCATACGCATGATACGTTCTACTTCTCCACCGAAATCCGCGTGTCCTGGCGTATCCATGATGTTGATGCGCGTACCTTTGTATTGTACAGCTGTATTCTTCGCCAAGATCGTAATTCCGCGTTCTTTTTCAAGATCGTTGGAGTCCATTGCGCGTTCCATAAGTTCAGTTCTAGCGTTCAATGTATCCGATTGTTTCAACAATTCATCTACTAATGTTGTTTTACCATGGTCGACGTGGGCGATGATTGCAACATTACGAATATCTTTTCTAAATTCCATTTGTTGTTTTCCTCCAAAATGTTTACTTGTTTTTCACTGCTGTTTGATATGCCAACTGCTACTGCCATTATATAGTCGATCACAATTCTGAATTTGAACTTCCCATCAGTTTTCGTTTACGGAATAGGTGAAAACCCGTTGAAAACTCATGAAGACAACTATCAACTTGTCCAGTCTATCACCTCCGGAACCATTTGGAAAGAAAAAAGTTCAATGTAACGGCTTTCTTGAAAAAGTTTTTCTTTCAGTTGTCACTCAGGCTCAACTGGCCCTGACCAGCAAGTATTCAGGGCCAGCCTCTTTTTGGCTTAATCCGCAAAAAGAGACATAATCCAAAAAGATTATGCCTCTGTTTTTTTGATTGGGTCCTACATGTTTTTGATGACCAGTTCCGCAAATCCAGAGCAGCTGACTTTTTGGGCAGCCTCATCCTTCATCAGATAATAGAAATCGCGTGTGACTGTTTTGTTGGCAATCGTCTTTTCGATGCCACGGGTGATCAAGTCGCTGACTTCATTCCAGCCGATATAATCGAACAACATAGCACCTGACAACAGCACCGATGAAGGATTCAATTCATCCAAGCCGGCATATTCCGGTGCAGTGCCGTGTGTTGCTTCGAAAATAGCATGCCCAGTGTCCTCATTGATGTTAGCCCCGGGTGCAATCCCGATTCCGCCCACTTGAGCAGCCAACGCATCAGAAATATAGTCACCGTTCAGGTTCAATGTAGCGATGACGTCATAGTTCTCAGGGTTCATCAAAATCTCCTGTAGGAAGATGTCGGCGATCCGGTCCTTGATGATCAACTTGCCTTCCGCTACAGCGTCTTCATAAGCTTTATCCGCTGCCGCCCTGCCATCCGCAGCTTTTACGGCATCGTATTGGGCCCAAGTGAAGACTTTATCGCCAAATTCGCGTTCAGCTAAAGCGTAGCCCCATTTTTTGAAACCGCCCTCTGTGAATTTCATGATGTTGCCTTTGTGGACCAAGGTCACTGAAGTGCGCCCATTTTCCAAGGCATATTTGATGGCGCTGCGGATCAAGCGTTCCGATCCTTCGATTGAAACCGGCTTGACGCCGATTGCTGATGTCTCAGGGAAGCGGATTTTGTCCACGCCGAATTGGGTCTGCAGAATCTCGATGATTCGTTTTGCCTCTTCGCTTTGCGCTTCGAACTCGATCCCTGCGTAGCAGTCTTCGGTATTTTCCCGGAAGATGACCATATCGGTTTTCTCAGGTTCTTTCAATGGTGTCGGCACGCCTTCGAAATAACGGACAGGGCGCAAGCATACGAAAAGGTCCAATGTCTGGCGCAAAGCAACATTCAAAGAACGGATTCCCCCGCCGATTGGTGTTGTCAGTGGTCCTTTGATGGCCACCAAATGTTCACGGATGACATCCATAGTCTCGTCAGGCAACCAGGAACCAGTCAAATCGAATGCTTTCCCTCCTGCAAGCACTTCTTTCCAGACGATTTTACGGGAATCGCCGTAGGCTTTCTCAACTGCGGCTTCAAATACTTTTTTGGATGCTTGCCAAATTTCCGGACCGATGCCATCCCCTTCGATGAAAGGGATGATCGGAAAATCAGGTGTGTGCAACCCTGTTTCATTCATAACAATTTTTTCGCCAACTGTCATTGTGCTGTACCTCCAATAGTTTCTTTTTCAGTCAAAGGGATGTAAGTAAGATTTACGGCTCCCACATATTTAGAACGCGGACGGATCAAGGTAGCTTCACGCTTTTGCTCAAAGACATGCCCTAACCACCCGGAAACACGGCTCATTGAAAACAATAGCGTGAAGAGGTCATGTTCGATCCCGAAGCAGTGATAAACAGTTGCTGAGTAGAAATCCACATTCGGAATCAAACCTTTTTCCTTCAATAGATAGTCTTCCACTTCGCAGGAAAGATCATATAAATCTTCTTTTCCGAATTCCTGGGTCAATTCCTTAGCCATGCGTTTCAAATGTTTCTTGCGGGGATCTTCCGTTTTGTAGACACGGTGACCGAATCCCATGATTTTTTCTTTATTGTCCAACTTTGATTTCAAGTAACCTGGAACATCTCTGGTGTCTGATTCAGCGATTTCGGAGAGCATATCGAATACGCGCTCATTTGCGCCACCGTGCAAGGGGCCCTTTAGAGCTCCGATAGCACCTGTGATACAAGAATAGACATCCGTCAGTGTAGAAGCTGCAACGCGTGCAGTGAAGGTCGAGGCGTTAAGATCGTGATCGGCATGGAGTACCAAACAATGATTATACGCTCTGACCAAATCCGGATTCGCTTCTTCGCCTGTCAACATATACAGGAAATTGGCTCCGAACGATAGGTCCTCGCGTGGCGCGATCGGATCCAAACCTTTGCGTAATCGGGCAAATGCGGCAACGATCGTCGGAATTTTTGCTTGTATCGAGATTGCTTGAATGTAGACAGAACGTTCGTCCATATCTTCCGCATACGGATCGAATACGCCCAATAGTGAGACTGTCGTGCGTAAGACACTCATCGGGTGCAGATTTTGGCGGCACTGTATTTTCAGGCAAGCAATGACACTTTCAGATAAGGCCATATGCGTGTGAAGATCTTGCTTCAACTGCGCAAATTCTTCCCGGCTAGGCATTCTTGAATTCCACAACAAAAAGATGATTTCCTCAAACGATGCATCTTTTTCCACTAATTCGTCGATATTATATCCTGAGTAGGATAATTGTCCCTCAACAATTGCGCTTAGGGAGGTTTCTGATACGACAACGTCTGCTAATCCTTTATGTACTTCCATGATTTTTCTCTCCTCTCAAAAACCTCTCTTCAGCAAATTGGATGGCTTGCTGCTTAATAAGCAAGCCCCATTTTTTTACGGATCACCATCGGCAGGATTCCTCCGTTACGGTAGTAAGTCATATCCACTTCAGAATCAAAACGGGCAATGGTCGTAAATTTGATTTCTTGGCCATCTGATTTGACTGCCGTCACCGGAATTTCCGCATGGATGCCGACACTATCGTTCAAATCGATCGTGATTTTTTCCGATCCGTCCAGTCCCAGACTTTCTGCATCTTGACCTGTTTGGTATTGCAAAGGCAATACGCCCATCATCACAAGATTCGAACGGTGGATTCTTTCATAGCTCTTGGCGATGACTGCTTCGACCCCAAGCAGTTTGACACCTTTGGCAGCCCAATCGCGGGATGAACCCATCCCATAATCATCACCTGCAAAAATCACTAATCCGGTTCCGTTTTGACGGTATTTTTCTGATGCATCAAAGATACTCATCTCTTCGCCGGTCGGCCAGTAAATCGTGAAGCCGCCGTCTTTGCCAGTTACCAGTTGATTGCGGATACGCATATTCGCCAACGTACCGCGCATCATCACTTCATGATTTCCGCGTCTTGCGCCGTATGAGTTGAAATCACGGACGCCCACGCCTTTAGAAGACAAATATTGTCCAGCTGGTGTGCTGATGTCGATGCTTCCTGCAGGGGAAATGTGGTCTGTCGTAACCGAGTCACCGAATTTACCCAATACCGATAGCCCATTCAAAGATACGATTGGCTTCGGTTCAGGCGATAAATTCTCGAAGAATGGCGGATTTGCGATGTAGGTAGATCCCTCTTCCCACTGGTACAAAGCGTCATCATTCGTTTCGATCGCATTCCATTCAGCATTGTCATCAAACACATGCAAATATTCCTCTTTGAATATCTCAGGTGTCACAAAATCACGGATCATCGCTTCGACAGCGTGTCTTTCCGGCCACAGATCAGCTAAGTAGACGGGTTGACCATCTTTGCCGTTGCCGATAGGCTCGGTTTTCAGATCGATGTTCATCGTACCTGCCAACGCATAAGCGACTACCAATGGCGGCGACGCCAAGTAGTTGGCTTTGACCAATGCGTGGATCCGTCCTTCAAAGTTACGGTTTCCGCTCAATGCGCTTGAAACCAATAAGTCGTTGTTTTTGATTGCTTCTTCCACTTCAGGCAAAAGCGGTCCTGAATTTCCGATGCAGGTCGTACAGCCGTAGCCGACAGTATTGAAGCCCAGTTCTTCCAGGTAAGGCAGTAATCCGGCATTATCCAAATAAGCAGTGACTACTTTTGATCCGGGTGCCAACGAAGTCTTGACGTATTTCGGAACGTTCAGTCCCAATTCAACAGCTCGTTTCGCCAATAATCCGGCACTCAACATTACGTATGGATTCGATGTGTTCGTGCAGCTTGTGATGGCCGCGATTGCAATGTCTCCTGTTTTCATCTTCACTTCTTCTCCATCGAGGATCAGCGACACTTCTTTTTCTGTTTCATCTTCGGATAATCCAAATCCGGCATTGCCTTTCGGCGCAACCAAGGATCTTTGGAAATCTTCTTTCAATTTCGATACCGGCACCAAGTCTTGAGGGCGTTTAGGTCCTGCAACATTGGCCTCGATTGTGCTCAAGTCGATTTCAACGACTGTGGTATATTCTGGTTCCGGATCTTCAACACGGTAGTAAAGATCGTTTGCCTTAACGTATTCCTCTACTATAGAAACATGTTTTTCATCCCTGCCTGTCAACGTCAAGTAGTTAAGCACTTCATCGTCAACCGGGAAGAAGCCGCAGGTCGCACCATATTCGGGCGCCATGTTGGCGATGGTCGCACGATCCGCCAAGGTCATGGAAGATAATCCAGGACCGAAGAATTCGACAAATTTTCCGACTACTTTCATTTCACGCAATTTCTGCGTAACTTTCAATGCCAGGTCGGTTGCGGTAGCTGCTTCCTGCAGCGAATTGATGAAGCGCACACCTACGACTTCAGGAACCGGGAAGAAAGAAGGCTCACCAAGCATGCTTGCTTCCGCTTCGATTCCGCCTACTCCCCAGCCCAATACGCCAAGCGCATTTGCCATCGTCGTATGCGAATCCGTTCCAACCAAAGTGTCAGGGAAAACTAAGCTTCTGTTCTCATCGATTGCTTTTTCTGTGACGACTGATGCCAAGTATTCAATATTGACTTGGTGTACGATACCAGTAGCAGGCGGTACAGCGCGATAGTTGTCGAACGCTTTTTGCGCCCAACTTAAAAATTGATAACGCTCCTGGTTGCGCAGGAATTCCATCTTCATGTTCGCGATCAAGGCTTGCGGGGATCCGAAGTTATCAACTTGTACGGAGTGATCGATGACCAGATCAACTGGCACTTCCGGATTGATGATAGCTGGATCTCCGCCTAAATCATGGACCGTTTTTCTTAAGGAAGCCAAGTCAACAACTGCCGGCACCCCTGTGAAATCCTGCAGGATAACGCGAGAAGGTTTGAATGGTATTTCGCCCTCGTTCGTTTCAGTTGCGCTCCAGTTAGATAAAGTGACAACATGTTCTTCCTTGATGCCGCTTTCTCCCACCTGACGTAACAATGATTCAAGCAAAACTCTGATCGAGTAAGGCAGTTTAGCGATTTTGATTTTTTCATTGTTTTCTAATTTTTTTAATTTATAGTATTCATACTGATGACCATTTAAACTAAAAGAAGCTATGGCATTTTGATTAAAATCTGACATTGTATAACCCCCGTTTATCATCTTTTTCACATTCAACTCACTTAATACGAAGATTATAACCATAATTTAATCAAATGTAAATGTTTTAAATAAAAAAAACACCGTCAGGATGCGCGATCAATCGGAAAAACCTTACATGGATTTGTAAGGTTTTTCATTAGAAAAAACGAGAGACCTGCCTCCAATCACACCAAAAATGAGATTCCCCCTCATGAAGCATCATTAGAAAGGCTCTTAAATACTCATTTATTTATCATTTTCAGGTTTTTTCTCACATTTACGATTTTTAATCTAATCCTCTTTCTGAGAAAAGTAATTTCTTTTTTCAACACAAGTGAATAAAATCGTTTATACCATACCTTCCCATGTCATGATTCCTGACATCTTTCGTTAACCAAAAAAAAGTGAACAAAATACATTATTCTGTATCTTGTCCACTTAATTTTAATCTTAATGAGGCTCCGACATTCATTGCCATTCGTTCTTGATCTCCTGGAAAGCACATCTGTTGGCGACAATCACTGCATTATTCTGGAGCAGGTTTATTTTTTCTCCCGTAACTTGTCTATAGACCAAGCCCACCTCTTCGGCTATGACCAATCCGGCAGCGATATCCCATGGGGCCAAGGAAGGAGCGATATAAGCCACCAATTTACCGGAAGCAACCCAAGCTGTTTCCAACCCGGCGGAGCCATTCACGCGCAACCCACTGCTGTTTTTTGCGATTCTGCGCGCTTCCCCCGCATCCGATACCACCAACCTGTTGCTGATTGCGACCAAACCCTCAGAAAGAGGCAGTTCCTCCACGGTCGGCAGTCTTCGATCGTTGCAGTAAGCCCCATTATGCCGGATCGCAAAGTAGAGCTCATCCCTGACGACATCATAAATATATCCCAGATGGCCGACACCATCTTCATAGATCCCTATCATGATGGCGAAATTTGCTCTCTGCTTGATGAAATTGAGGGTACCATCAATCGGATCGATGATCCAGACAATCCCTTCCAGGTCCTGTATATCATGTCCTATGCTTTCTTCTCCCAAAATACGCTCATCAGGGAAATGCGCAGTGATTTTCTCATACAGGAACAACTCGATTTCCCGATCCATATTTGTCACCAAATCCGTTCGCGACGTTTTTTCTTTAATTTCAAGTTCTTTATTGAACGATTCCCGCAGCAAATCTGCAGCTTCATGCAACCAAGACATGATCAGGCTGTGTCTTTTATCGATCTGATTCATCCGGCCCCTCCCTTCTCCTGCTTCTATATCTGCGCCTTAACCAGTCATTTAACGCTCCCCAAGGAAGATCTTGTTTTTTTCGCTCTTCTTTATTTCCTGCAGCACCTTGTACAAGGAGTAACCAGATTCTTTTTCGAACTGATTGCCGTATTTCTTTTCCTGACCGACTGAAGGCAGCACCGTTTTAAATTCCCGGTAAGCCTTCATAAAGTCTTCTTTGCTGATCCCACTTTCATAAGCACGCTCGACAGCATTCCATAAAGAGATGACTTTAACGATCTCCTCTTTGGACCATTCTACTTCGAACGGATAGTCATAATGTTGCATCTTATTCCCTCCATCTGATTCCTGTTTCTACTATATTATACATGACAAAAAAAATAAAGAGAATCCGGATCCGGATTCTCTCTACCTGTTACTATTTTTGAATTAGATGTGGATAGGCATGCCCAAAGCCAATTCGGCAGCGTCCATGATTGTTTCGGATAATGATGGGTGACCGTGGATCGTCAACGCAATATCTTCTGCGTTCATTCCAGCTTCAATCGCCAATCCAAGCTCAGCGATGATTTCGCTGGCATTCACACCGGCAACTTGCGCGCCGACAAGAACGTTGTCTTCTTTTGTCGTAACCAAACGGACAAAGCCTTCTGTCTGGTTCAAAGACAATGCGCGTCCGTTACCTGACAACGGGAATTTGGATGCTTTGACATCCAACCCTTTATCTTTTGCTTCGGCAGCAGTGAAGCCGATGGTAGCTAATTCAGGATCCGTAAAGGCAACCCCTGGCATAGCACGGTAATCAACTGCAGAAGGATGTCCTGCAATAGCTTCTGCCGCAATTTTAGCTTCGTAGCTGGCTTTATGAGCCAAAGCAGCACCAGGAACGATATCGCCGATCGCAAAAATGTGTTTTACATTTGTGCGGCCTTGATTATCGACCTTAACCAAACCACGGTCAGTCATTTCAACTCCGACTACTTCAAGACCCAAGTCATCCGTATTTGGACGGCGACCGACAGTAACCATTACGTAGTCAGCTTCGATAACTTCTTCTTTACCGTTTGCTTCATATTTGACGGTTACGCTGTCTCCGTTGTCGATGGCTTCTTTAGCCATTGCTTTCGTGACGACTGTAACGCCTTTTTCTTGGAATGATTTTTCAACGAACTTGACCATATCTTTTTCGAATGTCGGCAAAATTTGTGGAGATCCTTCAAGAATAGTCACTTCAGAGCCTAGGTTAGCGTATGCTCCGCCTAGTTCAGTACCGATGACACCGCCACCGACGATGACTAATTTCTTAGGAACTTCAGTCAAATTCAATCCGCCAGTGGAATCGATGACGCGTCCGCCAAATTTGAAACCTTTGATTTCGATCGGACGGCTACCAGTAGCGATGATCGCATTTTTGAAAGTGTACGTTTGTGCTGCATCTTCAGTGAAGACACGCAATGTTTCTCCGTCATTGAAGAATGCATTACCACGGATGATTTCAACCTTGTTTTTCTTCAATAAGTACTCAACACCGGAAGTCAATGTTTTGACGACTTTGTTGTCTTTCCATTCTTGAGTTTTCGAGAAGTCCAGTTTCACATTTTCAGTTGTGATACCGAAAACGGAGGAATCCAAAGCTTCTTGATAATGATGTCCTGCAGAAATCAATGCTTTTGAAGGGATACAACCGACGTTCAAACAAACGCCTCCGATCCATTCTCTTTCGATGATTGCTACTTTTTGTCCTAATTGTGCAGCGCGGATGGCAGCTACATAGCCACCAGGTCCCGCTCCAACAACAACTGTATCTAATTCAACTGCGAAATCGCCTACTACCATTGTCTATTTTCACCCTTCCATCAATAATAATTCTGGATCAGCCAATAATCTCTTAATGTTGTTCATTGCTTTTTGAGCAGTTGCGCCGTCAACGATACGGTGATCGAAACTCAATGAAAGTTTCATAACGCGGCCGACTGCCAATTCGCCTTCTGCATTGACGATAGCTTGTTGCGCGATCGTTCCAACACCAAGGATGGCCACTTCAGGGTAGTTGATGACTGGCGTGAAGAATCCGCCGCCAACAGAACCGATGTTGCTGATAGTTACAGAACCGTTTCTCATATCCGCAGCTGCCAGTTTGCCGTCATGGGCTTGCGCAGCCATGTTGTTGATTTCATCGGCAATTTTGAACATGCCTTTTGTATTTGCATCTTTAACGTTCGGTACGAACAGACCGTTGTCTGTATCTGTAGCGATACCGATGTTGATGTAGTTCTTCAATACGATTTCTTGAGCGGCATCGTCGATTGAAGCGTTCAGGATAGGGAAGTCACGTACAGTCGCTGCCAAAGCCTTAACAACATAAGGCAAGAAAGTAAGTTTTGTTCCTTGCGCTGCAGCAACATCTTTGAATTTCTTGCGGTGATCCCATAATTTGGACACTTCAACTTCATCAAACAAAGTTACGTGAGGCGCTGTATGCTTGCTGTTGACCATCGCTTTCGCAATCGCTTTTCTCATCGGAGACATTTTTTGACGTGTTTCCGCTTCGCCCATAGTGGATGTGAATGGTTGAGCTGGCGCTGCAGCTTGTGTTGCTTGAGCTGCTGCTACAGGAGCCGCTTGGACTGCTGCTTGTGCCGAAGCTTGACCTTGGACTGCTGGAGTCACAGCTTTAGCTGCCACTGGAGCCACTCCGCTGAAGTTATCGATATCTTCCTTCAGTACACGACCACCTTTTCCAGTCGGTGCAACTGCAGTGATGTCGATGCCTTTTTCGCGTGCGTATTGACGGACGGATGGCATAGCCAAAACTTGCTTATTAGGATTTGCTGCTGCAACCACGCCTGATGACGCTGGTGCAGTTGAAGCTGCTGCAGGTGCTGCGGCTGCTTTTGGTGCTGGCGCTGCTGCGGCCGGGCCATTTTGGCCTGGTGCATCGATTTCCACCAATACATCGCCGATGACTGCAACCGTGCCTACTGGCGCTACGATGCGGACTACTCTGCCTGTAACAGGAGATGGAATCTCTTCAACAGATTTGTCGTTCTGCACTTCAACCAATGTATCATCTTCATTGATCATATCGCCTTCTTTGATAGGCCAAGAAACGATTTCACCTTCCATGATACCTTCGCCTAGAGCAGGCAATTTGAATTGGAAGAGTCCTCCTGTTGAAGCTACAGGTGCTGCTGGAGTTGATGCCGCTGAAGCTGTTGCTGGTGCAGGAGCTTCAGAACCTTCATCTTCATGACCTGGAGCATCGATTTCCACCAATACATCTCCGATGACTGCAACCGTACCTACTGGCGCAACAATCTTCAAGACTTTCCCGGTTACTGGGGATGGGATTTCTTCGACTGATTTATCATTTTGTACTTCTAATAATGTATCATCTTCATTGATGGTGTCGCCTTCTTTGATTGACCAAGAAACGATTTCACCTTCCATGATACCTTCGCCTAGAGCAGGCAACTTGAATTTAAAAGACATTTTCTTAACTTCCCTTCATTTGTCTATTTTTGGATTTCCGACGCACAAAAGCGAACAAATACAATTCTCTGGGATATGGAATTGTATTTGTTCAAGCTTTCAGCTCTTAGAAATGATAAGTTTCTCTTACTTTATTCTCGATATCAGTAGCATTCGGTAACCAAATGTTTTCTGCTTGACCGAACGGGAAGACAGTATCCGGAGCAGCTACACGTCCGATAGGAGCTTCTAACGATAACACTGCACGTTCAGAAATTTCGGACATGACCATTGCGCCCACACCAGCTTGACGCTGTGCTTCTTGGACTACTACGACACGGCCTGTTTTTTGTACAGAGGCAATGATCGTTTCGACATCAAGAGGAGCAACCGTACGCAAATCGATTACTTCAACCGAAATGCCTTCTTTTTCTAGTGTTTCTGCAGCTTTGATAGCTTCGCGGACCATTGCGCCGTAAGTGATGACGGACACGTCAGATCCTTCTTTTGTGATGGCAGCTTTGCCGATAGGAACAGTGTACGCTTCTTCAGGAACTTCATCACGGAATGAACGGTACAATTTCATGTGCTCCAAGAAGACAACAGGATCGTTATCACGGATAGCTGAAATCAACAAACCTTTTGCATCATATGGGTTCGAAGGGATAACCACTTTCAAACCTGGTGATTGAGCCATCAAGCCTTCCAAGTTATCCGAGTGCAATTCAGGTGTATGCACACCGCCACCGAAAGGAGAGCGGAAAACGATAGGCAGATTACGCGTGCCTGCCATGCGGTAACGTGTACGTGCAGCTTGTGCTACAACTGTATCCATTACTTCAAATACAAAACCGAAGAATTGGATTTCCGCAACGGGACGGAAACCTTCCAACGCCAAACCGAATGCCAAACCACCGATACCGGATTCAGCTAAAGGAGTATCAAACACGCGGTCTTCTCCGAATTTTTCTTGAAGTCCTTGTGTTGCACGGAATACACCGCCGTTTTTACCAACGTCTTCTCCGAAGATCAAAACGTTTGGATCGTTTGCAAGTTCAATTGCAAGCGCATCAGTGATGGCTTGGATCATAGTTAATTGTGCCATGATTATTTAGTCTCCTTTGCTTCGTAGTACGCGATTTGTTCTGCTATAGTTTGGTTAGGTTCTTCGAACATGCTCTTCAAGAAGTCAGATACTTTTTGTTTAGGAGCTTGGTCAGCTTCCTTGATAGCATCTTTGATCTCTTCTTTGACTGATTCGATGACTTCATTTTCTTTTTCTTCAGACCACAAACCTTTTGCCGTCAAGAATTTGCGCATGCGGATCAATGGGTCTTTTGCTTGCCAGCCTTCCAATTCAGCAGTGTCACGGTAACGTGTTGGATCATCACCTGACAAAGTGTGTGGACCAAAGCGGTAGCAGATTGTTTCGATCAATACAGGGCCATTTCCGGCAACAGCGTATTCTCTTGCTTTTTTGGTTATGGCATATACAGCCAAGATGTCCATTCCATCGACTTGGATACCAGGGATTCCGGCAGCCATAGCTTTCTGCGCCAACGTTTGAGCAGCTGTCTGCACGTGGCGAGGTGTTGAAATCGCCCATCCGTTATTTTGGATGAAGAAGATGGCAGGTGCTTTGTAAGATCCAGCAAAGTTGATTCCTTCATAGAAATCCCCTTGCGAGCTTCCGCCGTCACCAGTGTAAGTGATGGCAACATTTTTCTTGTTGCGTTTCTTCAAGCCCAACGCGACACCGGCAGCTTGCACGTATTGTGCGCCGATGATGATTTGCGGTGGTAAAGCTTTGATGTCGTCAGCATATTTATTGCCATCCACATGGCCTCTTGACCAAAGGAAAGCTTGGGTCAACGGCAAACCGTGTTTGACCAATTGAGGAACATCGCGGTAACCAGGCAACAAGACATCTTCCTTGTCGATTGCTGCGATACTTCCTAATTGGCTCGCTTCCTGACCGGCTGTCGGCGCATAGAAACCTAATCTACCTTGACGATTCAACGCAGTTGAACGTTCATGCAAAATTCTGGACCATACCATATCTGTCATGAATTGAACCAATTGTTCATCAGAAAGATCTGGCATAAGGTCAGGGTTCACAATATTCCCTTCTTCGTCCATGATTTGGACCATGCGAAAATCTGTGTTCGTGCTGCTTAATAATGCGTCAATGTCGATTTTTGTTTGTTTTGTAGCCATGCTAACACTTTCCTCTCTATTCCCTTGATATTTCATCTCTGTCGATGAGGTTTATACAGATGATTTCAACTGTATCAATTCACAGTTGGTACATGAATAATTTACCACGCATCCGAGATATATGCAAGGCAAAAGGAAAGTTTTCGATTTTTGTGCACAGAATATCTATCGCTACTTAATTGTAAGCGTTTAACAAATCAGTTTTGTTCATTTGTTAACGAGTGCTGCCCCTCGCTATTTTAACTTAAATTGATGCTTTATTATTATGTATGTTTACAGATTGTCGCAATCAGACGCAAGGAGACTGTACTAAATTTAAAATAAAACTGTTTCTATAAAAAATATGAACCCTTGATGGAATAGGCTTTCAAAAGTATAACAGCCTTAATATTATAACTACCCCTTTTTCGATAATCATTTTCTGCATTTTTTCATAACCACTTTACAATTTTCTCTCGGCTTCCAGCCCGCCATTCCATTCATTCACGAAATCACAAACTCACTACTATGAAAATATGATTAGAGTCCATTCGCATTCCCCTCAAAAACAAAGAAAAAAGGTTATTTCAATTAAGAAATAACCTTTTTTAGAAAAATTTATGCAGAAACTTATTTTAAACCAAACCTTGATAAATCATAGCATCGGCAACTTGCACAAACGCTGCGATGTTGGCACCTGCCAAATAGTTGCCCGGTATGCCGTATTCTTCAGCTGTTTTTTCTGCTGTCTTAAAAATGTTTGTCATGATCTCCTGCAGCTTGCCGTCGACTTCTTCGAATGTCCAATGACTATGGGCACTGTTCTGAGCCATTTCCAGCGCGGAAGTAGCTACTCCACCTGCATTGGCTGCTTTAGCCGGACCATAAAAAATGTTATTGTCTGCATAGATTTCCACAGCTTCCAAAGTGCTAGGCATGTTTGCGCCCTCGCTGACACAATAGACGCCAGCTTTGACTAATCTTTCAGCTTGTTCTTTGTCGATTTCGTTTTGTGTTGCGCTAGGCAAGGCAATATCATAGTTCAGATCGAAGTCCCAAACGCTGCCATCTTTATATACCGCCGTCGCTTTTTCGGCAGCGTAGGCAGTCAATCTTTCACGACGAACTTCTTTGATGTCCTGAAGCAAAGCGACATCGATGCCCGTTTCATCGTAGATAAATCCATTTGAATCGGAACAAGCCACAACCGTACCACCAAATTCATGAACTTTTTGGATAGCATAGATGGCAACATTTCCACTTCCGGATACTATCACTTTTTGGCCGGCAAACGATTTCCCGTTCGCTTTCAGCATTTCTTGTGTATAGTAAACCAACCCGTATCCTGTCGCTTCTGTACGAGCCAAACTTCCGTTCATGACGACCGGTTTGCCCGTCAGAACACCTGTCTCAGCGCCATTCAAGCGTTTGTATTGGCCATACATGTAGCCGATTTCGCGTCCGCCGACACCGATATCGCCAGCAGGGACGTCCAAAGTAGGCCCGATGTGTCTTTGCAGCTCAGTCATGAATGATTGGCAGAATCTCATCACTTCAGCGTCGGTTTTGCCCTTAGGATCGAAATCAGATCCGCCTTTACCGCCGCCGATCGGTAATCCGGTCAGGCTGTTTTTGAAGATCTGTTCGAAACCTAAGAATTTCAGGATGCTTTCATTGACTGTCGGGTGGAAACGCAACCCGCCTTTGTATGGTCCGATCGCTGAATTGAATTGGACACGGAAACCTTTGCTGACTTGAACGTCCCCTTTGTCATCCATCCAAGGAACACGGAAGGAAACGATGCGTTCAGGTTCTACCATTCTTTCAAGAATGTTCCATTTTATGTAGTGCGGATTCTTTTCCAAAGCTGGTTCGATCGTGTCGAACAACTCCCTAACCGCTTGTAAAAATTCTTTTTGATGCGGGCCTCTGTCTTCAACCTTTTTATAGACTCCTTCAATATAATCTTTAGCAACTGTCATAAAAATCATCTCTCTTTCGCTATAAAGTAAGAAAAACCTCACACCGTCGTGTAATCATTTTTTCATTTTCTTATTTTACACATACCCCTTCTTTATTACAAGAAAAAGATGAGTCTAGCTTTTTTTTTTCGAAACGTGTACTATGTAACGTGAAGTGTTTTGTAGTTTGCTAGCCCAATCATTTCAATATAAAAACCAACAAAAGGAGGAATGCATGCATGATCACTATGGATAACATCATCCGGGAAGGTCATCCTACATTGCGGAGGTCGGCTGACTTGGTCACTTTCCCTTTATCTGCGGAGGACCGAAAAATCGCCGCAGAAATGATGGAGTTCCTTTCGAACAGTCAGGACGAAGAAATCGCCGAGCAACTCAACTTGCGCGCAGGTGTCGGTTTGGCAGCTCCGCAAATTGACGTATCCAAGCGCATCGTTGCGCTACTGATACCAGGGGAGTATGAAGATGATCCTCCGGAATTGGCTAAAGTGATGTTCAACCCTAAAATCGTAAGCCACTCCATCGAAAGCGCCTGCCTTAAAGGTGGCGAAGGTTGCCTTTCCGTGGATCGCGAAGTACCGGGGTTTGTCGTCAGACATAGCCGGATTACGGTAGCTTACCAAGATGCCGAAGGAGTGACACACAAAGCCCGCTACAAAGGCTACACAGCCATTGTGGTTCAACACGAAATCGACCATCTCAACGGTGTCATGTTCTACGACCACATCAATGAACAAGCGCCCTTTGCAGTCGCAGACGACGTCATCATTATTGAATGAGAATGAAAAAGAAGGTGCTGTCTCAAAATGAGTCAGCACCTTCTTTTTGGTTTGCAGGTATGATTGTCTAGTCCGGAGTTCGCATTTATGATTGTGATTGTGAGCGCGATTCCCCGCCAAAATGGTTTTGAAGGGGAATCGAGTGTTGTCCGTGGACGTTTTTCCCCGCCAAGGTAGTTTTGGCGGGTTTTCTGACCGTGATTTGAACTGTTTTTCCCCGCCTAACCGCTTTTGGCGGGTTATTTTTGAGCATTCATTCATTTCCCAAATAGAAGGGGCAGTACCAAAATCAGAAAGTACTTTTCTGATTTTGGTACTGCCCCTTCTTTGTTTTTATTTTGTAAGATATCTCTCCAGAAATTGCTTCGTTCGTGCCTCGGTTGGATGATTGAAGATATCATCAGGGGCTCCCTGCTCCAGGATGACGCCTTGATCCATGAAGATAACGCGATCGGAAACTTCCTTCGCGAACTCCATTTCATGCGTCACGACGATCATCGTCAAGCCACTGTTGGCAAGATCCTTCATGACCTTCAATACTTCTCCTACCATCTCCGGGTCCAAAGCCGACGTCGGCTCATCGAACAACAGCGCATCCGGCTCCATCGTCAAAGCGCGAGCGATAGCGACGCGTTGTTTTTGGCCGCCTGACAATTGATCCGGTTTGGCGTTGATGAAATTCCCCATCCCGACCTGTTCCAGATAGCCCATGGCGATCTTTTCGGCTTCTTGCTGAGACTTTTTAAGGATTTTCACAGGTCCTACCGTGCAATTATGCAATACATCCAAGTTGTTGAACAGATTGAACTGCTGGAATACCATTCCCAATTTGCTGCGGTACTTGAAGATATCATGCTTCGAGTCCAGAACGTTTTCGCCGTCATAGATGATCTCTCCGGCTGTCGGCTTTTCAAGCAGATTGATGCAGCGCAACAGAGTCGATTTACCGGATCCCGATGAACCGATGATGCACACAACTTCCCCTTTATTCACGCTGAAATCGATGTCCTTCAGCACTTCATGTTGACCGAAGTTCTTCTTCAGATGCTGTACGTCAATTACTTTTTCCATCAAATGATTCCTCCTGTGGCAATTAATTTGCTCTGTCTCTTTCTGCTTGTTTTTTGCGAGCCATTAATTCTGGTGTAGTCAATTGGTCTTGACCTGCACCCATCATCTGATAATTATCAGGGCCTTGCATTTTTCTTTCGATAGCACGCAGAATGCGCGTCACCGTGAAGGTCATGACGAAGTAAATGATTGAAGCCACGAAGAATGATTCGAAATAACGGAAGTTATTCCCGGAAATCGATTTGGTCGTAAAGAACAATTCCGAAACGGAGATGACGTTCAATACGGACGTATCTTTTATGTTGATGACGAATTCGTTCCCTGTCGCCGGCAGGATATTCCGGATCACTTGCGGCATGACGACATTCCGCATCGTCTGCAAGTGATTCATCCCGATTGCTTGAGCGGCTTCGAATTGCCCTTTGTCGATGGAAATGATCCCGCCGCGGACGATCTCCGACATATAAGCGCCCGTATTGACCGATACGATCAATAGCGCTGCAAAGATGCGGTTCATGTCGATGTCAAACGCCAATGCGGCACCATAATAGATGACCATGGCTTGCACGATCATAGGCGTGCCGCGGAAAATTTCGATGTAGCATGACAGCAAAAAATTCACCACGTTGTACACGTGTTTTTTCCAACCCGATTCCGCAACCGGGATCGTACGGATGACGCCGATCATCAGACCGATCCCCAGTCCGATGATGGTTCCGATTAAAGCTATATATAATGTTGTCCATGCACCTGATAAAAACTGTCTCCAGTTTTCTTCGATGATGCGGATAACCCAACTAAACTCCATTTAATGTATGCCCCTTTTTGATGTTCCGTCAGTCTTGATTATTCAGCTGATGGTTGGTTTTGGATTGCTTCATCCATCATTTGGATGCGTTCTTCTTCTGTGATGCCGCTCAGGATCTCATTGATCTGGTCTTTCAATTCACTTTCTTTGATCAAACCGATTGCGATTTCTGAATCAGCCGCGGACAATTCGAAAGTAGCCGTTTCATCCAATTCGATCATTTTGAAAGCGGAATTGGCTGCTGAAGCGCTGATGGCTTCCGGACGTTCCGATACGTAAGCATCAATTGTGCCTGATTCCAAAGCTACGCGCATGGAAGTGAAACTGTCCATTGCCGGTTGCTTTTGCACGCCTTCAATCTGATCGATGACACCATAGTGCAACGTATTCAACTGTGCGGTAACTTTTGCGTCCGCGAAATCAGCCAAAGTTGTCGCATCTGCATAAGCGCCATCCGCTTTGACGACAAGCACTAGTTCAGTCGTATAATAGGAATCCGAGAAATCAATCGCTTCTTTGCGTTCCTCTGTCGGCGACATGCCTGCAACGATAGCATCGATTTTAGATGAAATCAACGCCGGCACCAGGCCATCCCATTCCGTCTTAACGATGACCAGTTCCTTACCTAAACCGTCCGCCACTTTTTGGGCCATCTGAACATCATAGCCATTAGCGTACCCATCAGCGCCGTCGATTTTCACTGCGCCGTTGCTGTCATCATTTTGGGTCCAGTTGAAAGGAGGGTAACCAGCTTCCATTCCGACCACGAATGTTTCAGAATCCGCTGAACCGTTGGCTGCGGATGAATCATCAGTGGTTCCGTTACCGCAACCCGCCAAAATAAACAACCCTGTCAATGCTGCCATTGTTTTTTTCCATGTTTTTACTGTCATCTCTATTTCCTCCTAATGTATATAGTCTTTTTTAACTGCTCAAAAATAATAAAAAATAACCCTTCTTATACGGCCGCTTTTGTCCACCTTTCTTCCCATAGAGCGTCATAACAACGATAATTCAGTCCGTTTTTGTGCAAAAAAATAGACTATAAAGCAAAAGGCCCTATAATCCAGCTTCCTTCTGCCCGCAATACCGAAAGTACTCCACAAACGATTTTGGGCAAATCGTTCTGACAGTGTCAGGATTCTTAACCCTGACCCCAACACAGCAAACGCTGTATTTCGGCGAACACCCCTTTCAAACGGGCATTTTACTCTTGATGTTCGCAGCCTCTTTCATTATTGTATGATCGTATGACATTATTGTATGTTATTATACTGTACGGATTTTTAATTTGCAACAAAAAGCGCTTTGCCCCGCCATCCGAAGCACTACACTCATCGACGGGCACTATCACGGATCGTCCCTATTTTTTCCGTTTCAAAAAATCGGTTTCGGATGCTATACTGACTGCAACGACAAAAGGGAGGAACTACCTCAATAATGCTTACTATACTATTCGATTTGGACGATACTTTATACGACACAGCAAGTCCGTTCTTCCAGGTGCTGGAAAATTACCGCTTGGAGAACAGCCATAACGACGAAGAAACCTTCGCACTTTTCCGCGAACATTGCGATGCGGCTTTCGATCTGTTCTCCAATGGGGATCTGTCGCTGACCGAGTCCCATATCATGCGCACACAGCATACGTTCGCCGACCTGGGCCTTGCGCTCACCAACGAAGAGGCGATGCTCTTCCAGGAAACCTACCAAAAAAGGCAAGCAGAAATCACGTTAAGCCCAGGCATCGAGCAACTTTTGAATGAGCTGGAAAGTCGGAACATTCCGATTGCGGTCTTCACAAACGGTCCTGAAAAGCACCAGATGAAAAAATTCAATGCGCTGGGTTTGGAGAGATGGGTGCCGCCCGCACGCACCTTCATTTCCGAAAAAATCGGTTGCCCAAAACCCTATGCCGAAGCCTTCGCGCATGTGCAGGAGGCTTTGAACGCCAGTCCTGATGAGCTGCTATTCATCGGTGACACCTACGAAACGGACATCATCGGCGGTCTGGCTGCGGGTTGGACTACTTTGTGGTATAACCATCGCCGCAAGCCGGAAGATGAAAAAGTGGTGCTGGAGCCAACCTTCTATTCTGTAGCGGAAATGCACCAAGCCATAAATGACAACATCTCAAAACGAAAGGAAATATGACTTATGATCCAGACAAAATTAGCCATCATCGGGGTCGGACATGTCGGTTCCCAAGTATTGACCGACTGCAGCCACCTCAACTTATTTTCTGACATCGTCCTGATCGACAGCAACGAGGACACGGCAAGAGGCGAAGCCCTGGACCACCGCCATGCGCTGGCCGCTAGCTACCGGACACACAGCAAAATCTACGCCGGCGATTATGCGGACTGCGCGGATGCCGACGTCATCATCATTTCCGCAGGCGTCAGCGAGAAGCCTCGCCCCGGTGAGGATATGCCGCCAAGAGCGTTGATGGGCAAGGAGAATGCCGATGAAATACGCAAAATCATGGCCGGCATCACCCAGCACACAAAAGACGCCATCATCATCCTGATAACGAATCCGGTCGATACAATCACCTACATCGCCGAAAATGAGTTCGACTATCCGAAAGGCAAGATTTTCGGCACCGGAACGACTTTGGATACTTTCCGCTACCGTCAGATTGTTGCTGCCCACTATCAGGTCGATCCAAAGAGCGTCAGCGGCTACATCATGGGCGAACACGGCAGCACCGCCTTCCCGGCTTTCAGCAGCACGACTGTGGGTGCACTCACCCTTACCCAAAGCGATGCCTTATTGGACCTTGCGGCACCATTGGACTGGGAATTCGTGACCCAAGAAGTGGTGCACACAGCTTCCGATGTCTTCAACTGGAAAGGCTGGACCAATTCAGGCATCGGGGAAGTGGCGGCAGTCTTGGCCCGCGCAGTCATGCTGGACGAGAAAAGCATCTTCCCTGTGACCGCAACCGTCGACGGCTTTTACAACTGCCATGGCGAAGCGGCCTTCAGTATGCCTTGCATCATCGGCAGGAACGGCTTGGAAAAACAGATCCCCTTGCCGCTGGATGATGAAGAATACGAAAAACTGCAACTCTCCATCAAAGATATTCAATTTACGCTGCAATCCGTGAGATAGGAAAAGCGCAACCGCATCGAGCCAATCGGCCATGATGCGGTTGCGCTTCTTTTTTTGTAACTATATGGACTGCCTACATGCTGAGTCTGCCGTGTTCTTCATATCTTGTTACTGTTGTGATGGCATTCTGCTCATCCACAAACACCACCAGCGGTTTGTGTTCCTTCGCTTCCTGTTCATCCATCATGCAGTAAGCCATGATGATGATTTTATCGGACACCTGAACGCAACGGGCAGCGGCACCATTCAAGCATATCATGCCCGAGCCGCGTTCCCCTGCGATGACGTAAGTTTCGAACCGGGCACCGTTGTCGATGTCGACGATTTGGACCTTCTCATATTCGATCAGCCCTGCGGCGTCAAGCAGATCCTTGTCGACAGTGATGCTACCCACATAGGAAAGCTCCGCTTGGACAACGACGGCGCGGTGTATTTTACTTTTTAGCATATTTAGTTGCATTGTTTTTCCCCCCACTTATTCCGTGATAAAATTATCGATCAGACGCGTTTTTCCGATATAGACTGCCAAAGCCACCAATACAGGTCGCTCGACGCTGTCCACTTGCTGCAGCGTACGTGCGTCCACCAACTCCACATAGTCGATCTTCGCCATTGGTTCGGCTTGGATCATTTCCGAAATGGCCTTCAGGATTTTGGCAGCATTCTGTTCTCCGTTCGCAAGCAACTGCTTGGCGACTTCGAGCGCTTGGCTCAGCACCAGTGCGGCCTTGCGCTCATCTGCTGACAGGTAACTGTTGCGCGAACTTTTGGCCAATCCGTCCTCTTCACGGATGATTGGGCAGCCGATGACTGTGACATTCATATTGAGGTCACGGACCATCTGCTGGATGACCGCCAATTGTTGGGCGTCCTTCTGTCCGAAATAGGCACGGTCCGGCTGCACGATGTTGAACAGCTTTGTCACGACTGTGCAGACGCCCCGGAAATGGGCCGGTCTGCTCTTTCCGCACAAGCTCTCCGTCAGACCATGCATGTCCACAAAGCTGCTGAAATCGGGATGGTACATTTCTTTCGGATTGGGATGGAAAATCAGGTCCACTCCGCTGGATTCGCACAAAGCGGCATCCTTTTCCAGATCCCTTGGATAGCTTTCCAAATCTTCGGACGGGCCGAACTGCATCGGATTCACAAAAATGCTGACGACCACCCGATCATTTTCGCTGGCGGCTTTCTGCATCAAGCTTTGATGGCCTTCATGGAGATAGCCCATCGTCGGAACAAAGCCAACCGACAAACCTTCCTTTTTCCAGGCCTTCACGGCACTGCGGATTTCTTCAACCGTTGCTGCAATCTTCATCAGTGATTACCCCTCTAATATAATTTTTCGATGACCGCATCGGATAGCGCAAACGTATGCTCCGCTGCCGGAAACGCGCCGCTTTTCACTTCGGTTATGTAGTCTTCGATTGCTGTCTGCATCTGCGGTCCTATTTCTGCATAGCGCTTGACGAATTTCGGCGTGAAATCGGAATAGAGCCCCAGCATGTCCTGGTAGACCAACACTTGGCCGTCGCAGCCATTACCGGCACCGATGCCGATCGTTGGAATCGAGATGCTATTGGTGATCAACTCAGCCAACTTGGCCGGAATGCATTCCAGCACCACCGCAAATGCTCCTGCCGCTTCCACAGCTTTCGCTTGCTCAATCAGGCTGCGCGCCGCTTCTTCATCTTTCCCTTGGACCTTGAATCCGCCGAAAGCATTGACGGATTGGGGCGTCAGTCCGAGATGCGCCATGACCGGAATGGAAGCTTCCACGATTGCCTTTATCTGCGGGCAGACTTCAATGCCGCCTTCCAGTTTGACTGCCTGCGCCCGGCCTTCCTTGATCAGCCTGCCTGCATTTGAGACCGCATCATAGACGGAGGTCTGATAGGACATGAACGGCAGATCGCTTACGACCAACGCATCCTTTACTCCTCTGGCGACAGCTTTTGTATGGTGGATCATGTCCTCCATCGTTACCGATAAGGTGTCTTCATACCCAAGCATCACCATCCCCAGCGAATCGCCCACCAGCACCGAGTCGATCCCTGAAGCATCGATCAGTTTGGCAGTGGAATAGTCATAAGCAGTCAGCATCGTCAGACGTTCATTCTTCTGCTTGGCATTGCGGAAAGTCAAAACCGATTTCTTCACCCGAATTCTCATCCTCTCTTCATCCCTATATAATATATTATTCACACATTACGTTCTGCGGGGAATAATGTCAACTACTTTTTGAAACTGTAAGCCCTACCAAAAACATTTACTGTCTTGACAGTTGGGTATTCCGGTTTAAAAATAGTCTGAAACGCATTCAAAATGGTATTCAATCCAAAAAAATAACCTTTAGAGCGTCGAAGGAACACCGTCCTGACAACGTTTCTAAAGGTTATTCATGTAATTATGATGGAGACGATGGGGTACGAGACCGAAAGAAAATGGGTTCTAACCCGTTGGGAAAAAGCCGTCGTGTAGAGGAAAAACAAAAAATTGACTTTTGTCAACTTGAACTCAATCGAACGAAGGGGTAGTACCAGGGGTAGTATCGAACAAATTTGACTGGGCAAGGCGTCCGCCTCTTTGAGGCGGATTTTTTTGCCTATTGGGCAATCTACGCTCAAGAATCGAACCTCACGAGCTTGAAACTAAAAGTTGTTCTCCACCCTTGCATCAATTCCGCGACGCTCTTATATACATTCAAAAAAATTTCAGCTGTTTGAGACTTTTGTGTTTAATCAGCTATAATGTAAGAATCAAATGCCCGATTGAAAGGAATGATGACTTTTTGGCAAAGGAGCATACAATGGACAGAAACGAAAAAGAGCAACCAGAAGGAACTGGCGTTGCACAGAAAACAATAGCAGAGCAATCTGAACTTTTCGATGAAGCAACCGAAAAACTCGAGGTATTACCCGAAGAAATTGAAGAGCACCGAGCCATTACCCAAAATTTGATTATACCCCTTGGAGGTGAACCTCTCAGTGAACAAATAGATATCAGGAACAAATCCCTGGAATCATTCGTAAGAGGATTTGCCAAGTTTTCCAAACAGTATGAAGATTTTTTCTATCAGGTGGGCCAGACAGTAGTTGCTATCTCCAGCTCTTTGGAAAAAATCCGCGTCAAATCCGCTAATATGATTGACACCAACGCGATTGAACATTCTTTTGAACTCCTTCAGGAAATTGCTACCAAGATGGCTGAAGGAATCATGGAGGAAACAAAAGACCGGGAAGAATACGGAAAATCACGCTTACACCAATGGTCACAATTTGGATGGGCCCCCACTGAAGGACTTATGACAATATTCCAGTCTCGTCTTTTTGTTCCTAACACGCAGGAAGAAGCCGACGAACAAATTATGAAGCTTGTCGAAAGCCACACAGACTTACTAATTGAAGAGATGCAGAAGACCTTTGCAGATGAAGATTATATCTGCAGAAATGCTCTCGGCTGTTACGAACATAAATTATACTACGCTGCAGGCTTATCCATCTTTAGTGGAATTGAGCGGGAAATGCAGTCTTATAAGCACGCTGGATTAAATACTGGCTCTGCTTTTCTGAGAAATTTCGTAAAGAAAATGACGCTGGATGAAGAGAATGCATATTTTCAACTGACTGAAAGCTTGACCAATATATTCGATGACCTGTATGCATCTTTTGACCGTCCCCCAAAAAATGGAAATAGGATATCTGCTCCTGATGCCCTCAATCGCAACAGAATGGACCATGGAGCCAGCCGCGATTTGGACAAGATAGACGTGGTCAAACTATTTTTCTTTTGGACTTGTTTCGCCAATTTTCTGGAGCAAGTCCTCAAAGATGATTCCGAATAGACGTTTATGAGGCCGCACCTATATTGGTGAGGTCTTTTTTTACTCTCCATTTTTTTAACGCGTTATCAAACCTATTCTCATCTCTGACCTACGCTTCGTTTGTAATACCTTCTGAATCCAAGCGTTTCCCGCCTTCGTGGTCAGGATTCGGTATGCCAGTATGTATGATGAGTCCCCGTTTGTCTACCATGCTTCTTTCCATTTGTTTCGTTTCTGGGACTCATCCCCCAGATAATGCAGAAAAGCCTTGTTTTCTTTTGGGAAAACGTATCGGCAAGCACGGAACCAATCCAGAGTTTCCATCTGTTCCCAGTCAAAATTCAATTCTTCTTCATCCATCATCCCTTCAAGAACCCAATGGTGCAGATAAAAAACAGGGCGTCCTCTCTTCAGACGAACGTACAAAAATTCTGATTGGAATTGTAAATATTCAACATTCTCCCAGAAAACTTCATCTATCATCATTTTCTTCATATTTCTTCCCCTAAGACTTGTCAAGGTGCACTCCAAGGCGGTTCCTTCAGGCTGGCATTTTCTCCATTCATCTTGGTCTTCCTTCAATAGCAAATCGGACAATGCTTCTTCGACGATTTGAGTCTGAGTTCTGCTCAGACCTCTTTTTGCATATACGCTTTTTAAAGCAGCAGTTAATTCGTTAATCCGTTCACTCATTTTAACTACACTCACTTTCTTTCTCAGAAAATCATATTCCTATCTTCTTACTCGTCGTCCATCTCATCATTGTACAATTCTATATTCAAATGTTTCATCATAGAGCGGAACTTATCAGTTGCTTCCGTTATCATTAACCCCTCCTGAGTGGTTATCGTTCCGAGGGAGTACGAGTTTACGACGAGAGGGCTAGCCGGTTTGGAAAATGCCGTCGTATAAACGAAAATCAAAAAACTGACTTTTGCCAAATTGAACTAAGTTGACCGAAGGGGTAGTGTAGGGGAAGTATCGAAAAAATTTGACTGGGCAAGGTCCGCCTCTTTTGAGGCGGATTTTTTGTTGTATTATGTTATTAACGCACTACCCTTGTTTCTTGCTGTCTTTTTTGATTTTTAGCGAACCAAATAAAAATCGGACGCACCTTTCGGTGTCGTGCTGTACTGATAACTATTCGCGAGTTTTTTGCATTCTTCACAATAAGATGACTGAAGTTTGAATGCTTCCTCATCCGACAGGGCAAAGTGTTCCGCAATCGGACGCAGCAACTCGGAAAACAACCCATGCGGTATATTCTGCTGCTTCAAATAATAGAAAAAAACGGATTTGATTACCCGCACTGCATTTTGATGACTGTCCAAGTGTTCTACTTGCGTACGGCCAATCCAATCGATTACTCCGGCGTAGGATTGTGGTTTCTGAATGGAACGCCGTGGCGGTCCAACCGACTGTTGATACTGTTCAAAGATATGGTTTGATGGTTGGTTATACCGATGTTGAATGCGCTGTTTTTCCATCTCAACTGCGATTAACTTCTCTCTGCGGAATACCTCGACCGCTCGCTCAAGTTGCCGATACAATTGGTTCGGCAACGGGATACCTATGTCCAGCAATTGCAAATGTTCGTTCGGAATCAAGTTCACCGCCCTGGCATCTTTCAAAATAATCTCTTTTTCTTCCGATGTGTACGCTTTCCACTCGTACCTTTCGGCATTTCGAGCAACCTTCACCAATGATTCTTTCAGTTTATCTTTTTCTTTTTCAATACGTAGCAGGTTTTTGACATCTACAATGTTTTCTAAGCAAGTGCCACCTATCTTCAATAATTTGCCAGTGTCGCTCTTGATGACGAAAATGTTTTGGATGGGCTTACCACAAACCTTGCCGTTCAGATGCGGGTATTCGCATTTGACACTTAGTGATTTAGAAACTTTATAACTGTCTGCCAGCTGCCATTTCTCAGAAAGCAGCGGCTTACTTTCACTATCAAAAAATTCTTTCTTCTTTCTTTCAACATATGCTTCTATGTATTTCTGCTGCAAGGACAAGTCCATAAGGCACCTCATTTTCATTGGCAAAACTGTGTTCACATCTGAAGTTTATCGTTTTTGGATTCACTTCGTCAACAACTTCAGCGTACAATGGCCTAGAACGACGTAAAGAGATTGTCCGATATCCAATAAGGCAGAGGTCGTTCAAACCAAAAACAACTACCAAAGCGGCTTTTGATTCCCATTGGAAAGTTTCGCCACGAAATATGACCCTTCCAGGTTAATACGGATGGACGAAACGCATACTGCAGATAATCCTCTTGGATGGAACAGTACAAAGCCCTGAATAATTGGTTACCTGCCACCTAAGGCACTGCAAAATCTCGCTATTCGAGATGGATTACCAACAATCCGCACTTTGCTTGTTAGTCCTCATAAGTATCTTCGTCTAGTTCCTCTTCGTTTAATTGCTCTTCTAATTCGTCATCAATAAGCTCAATTTTCAAATCCTTTATCATTGACTGAAACTTTAACGTCGCATCCACTATCATCAAATCGTCCTGAACGGTTGTCGTTCCAAATAGATTAAAGGACATCTTACTAGATTCACTTTCTCCCTTCACAGAGATACTTCGAAGTTTCAAAGACAATTTCACAATTTCATCCATAAGGTCGCTATATTCCAACTCTTCTAAGTGCAACAAACGTCGCAACGTTTTGAAGCTCAAGTATATTGTATCCTTTTCTGCGGTGTAAAGTTTGTTGCACAATACGTAAAATACCCCCAATTCTCTTGGGTTTAACTTGTCTATGAAAAAAACCTGCGCGTTTCTCATGCATTTTTCGTCATCGATTCTCATTATTTCACTCATTCTATTTTTGTCCATTTACTTGCCTCCTTATTAATTCAGGTCCTATTAGAACATTTCTCCAGCAAAAATCAAAATAAACGTGGATTGTTTGTTTGACCTATCAATACGTCCAACCCAAAACTGTACTCGCTCTTTCCACGTTTCCCTCTAGGCAGTGTTGTTCCCAGAAATATCCTTGGACTCTCGTTTTTCCCACTTTCCTTCTCAAATGTAATCAGCATATTCACAAAATATTCAGTTGCTTGAATGCGCACGGAACGTTCTATCCCATCAATATGTACTGATTGAAATATATGGAAAAGAAAAAAGTGTTCTGAATGTTTAGAGAACTTGAAAATTGGATTTAATAGTTTCCCACACCTCTTACACAATTCTTCTACGACATCATAAACTTCAATATTTTTCACATCTAAGAAATACTGTACTTCTTCGAAGCTAAACAAGGCCACTCCCTCGCTGGCTGTATCCACTCTTTGACATGCAGCACGGAACAGTAATAGCTCTTGATGGCTGAGTTTATTTATTCCATAAAGAACCAATTCATCAAACTGTTCATGAAAAAGTTCATTGTCATGTTCATCACCGTTTTCATTTCCGATGGATTTCATTGTTACAATTGCTCCTTTCAATCCCGACGTCTCTGCCACTATAATGTATATATCAATAAAAATCAACAACATTATCATTTGTTGACAAAGTAGCAAAAAAACAAATTTGCAAACGTTTGTATGTAGACATTTGTCACTTTTTAGAACCATTACAACTGAACAAGTAACTATAATTTTATTAGCTTTTATTGTAAATATATCTCTTGGGAGAGCGAACGCTTAACACTTATCGCTTCACCCTGTTCACACAAAATATCCCAAAGAAAAGCAAGCTTCCCAATCAGGTCAGCTTGCTCTTTTTTACTCCGATTTGCTTCTACCACCTCTGAACCACCTCTGGAAGAACCCTATTTTGTCCGATTCTTTTGTTGGTGCTGAATCTTTCGGCACAGTATATCGATTTGTCTCAACTTATGTGATTAGGTTTGAATTTACTCCCATTGCCTGTCCGAGCAGGTAGGAGTGCGCCGGGAGGACGCAAAAAAGCCAGCCTCAACCAGCAGACGCTCCTCTTTACCGAAAGCGTCCGTTCGTAAATAGGTCTATCGCTGGAGAAGCTGGCATGCAGGGAAACAAAAAAATCCCCGAGCATGGCCCGAGGTCTTTGCGGTAACTATTTGTTGCAGTTGGCGGGAGAAAGATTGCCATGTATACCCCCTAAGAGCCAAAAAAAGAACCACGGTGGGTTCTTTTTTTGTGAACAGGTTATTTAGAGGATGGATACCACTTGGTCTTTCTTTTCTTTTCGGAGGTCATTCAACCCTTCAAAGAATGTCCAACCATTTTCAGAGCCTCCGGAAATCAATTTCGCCACGATGCTTGGTGATTTGAAGTTGATGTTTTGCAATGTTGTGATAACGCCGTTTTCTTCTCTAACTTTTCCATCATCAATGTAGTTGTTGATTTGTTCATTGAGTTTGCTGAAAAATTCCGAACTTCTCCATTCTAGAGTTTGACTCTTTGGACGCCTGATTTCACTGCCTGCAACCAAAACGAATGCATCATTTTGCAAAAAGATTTTCGCTTTGTCACGGTACGTACCGCTGACAGGCACATAATAAGTTTCCCCGTCAAAATCCTGCAAGATTTCCTTGAAGATAATGCCTTCTGAACCCAAAAGGAACTCAAGTTGCTCGATGTAGCCCTTGTAGACAATTTCTTCGCCCTTCTTCGCATTTGGCTGCTTGTTTCGTTCGTCAGAATTCTCACAAGTAAAGCTGCTCTTGACGACTTTCTGGATGAAGGTTTGCTCCAAATAATCAATGGCGCCCTTATCGAACTTGTTGTTGTCCGTCACGAACATCAGCGCGTTCGACCAAAATTCTTTGGCTTTGTGGTTTTTGATGCGCTGAATGCCGTTTTCCGATTGGCCTACATACACCTTACGCTCGTCGGTATTGCTGTCATCGAACAAGAAGTAAATGCAGGGGTATCCGGAACAATCCAACTTCTCCACTTCTTTGATGTATTGACGGGTGAAGAAAAATGCTCGAATGGGACTGGTGTGGTCCTGAAATTCTTTCAAATATGCCGCTTTTTCTCTGTCTGGGTAAATGCAATTGATTGATTTTTGTCGCATAGGCTTTCGCGCCCCATTCCTGTTATTTTTTGTTTACGTTACTTATTTTAGCGCTTCTCGTGGGCAGATTCAACATTTATTGACATATTTTTCTTGCATAACATTGTGTTATTCAAAATACTTATCGTAAAAAAGAATAACCCGTTAGGCTTGTTCCGCTAAACCTTTTTGATTATGGCTGCGATGACTGCTGCGCCAGTCCTATACTCCTGTTCACCTTCAAGGAAAGTGAACGATATAACTTCCAATTCGATGGGTTCATCTTCCTCCATTCTGAATCATCCTCCTTCTATTCTCCTTGGCTTATCCGGACTATTTTTGTCGAAACATAGAGTATTTTTCTTACTCTGAGATGCATCACACAGACCAGAGATTATTTGCTATAATAAAATTTAACGAGTAAAGAAATGAGGAATGAAGTGTGATTGGGAAAAAAGCATTGGCCGTGCTACAAACTGGATTGATTTTTGTGCTTGCTGGATGTGGGGCGTCTTTCGATGGAAAAGCAAATTCGGAACCAGATTCGGAACCGGCGTATATTGACAGGTTGGTAGATATCGTTTATGAGGTCAACTGGACCGAGGAAACGCTGCTTGGACTAACCCTTGGGCAATGGGGAACTATAACCGGACATTCTTACGAGATTGATGGAACTCTGAGCATTTACGAGAACAAACACTATACGGATACGGTGATGATTCGCACAGAACTTGTAGTTGACGAACTAACCACTGCAATTATTGGCGGACTGTATCTCAATGCAGTTAAAGAGGCGAACCCAGAGATGCCGATTAATGCTGCCGTTTATGATTTTGGGACAGGTGAAAAAACGATTTTGAAGGGGCATTTTGGACAGTTGTCGAGTGGCAAACTGACTGAAATGGAGGACTTATTCCTGACCTACCTAATCGATTTTCAGACTATCTTAAATGAAGCTCGGGACTCAGAATCCGGCTCCATGGACTCGGATGAATTCATAAGATACAAAACGATGTATGAGTACTTCACCTACCAATTAGACAGCGACCTCCTTCTGGAAATCAATGATTCAGATTATATTCAGGACCAAATCAACAAAGCCTTCATCGAGCTAATCAGTCGCGGGTTAACAAAGGACGCATAATCCACAAAAAAAGTGAGAAAGCTATTATCGCTCTCCCCTATTCTCATCTACAACAGAAGAAGAAGCGCTGCAGTTTGTGGGCGCTTTTTTTTGATTATTCAAAAGTAAAGAATACTCTCACGGAGTATTGGACTGTCACCTGGATGGTGTATGGTTCTCCTGTGGGTACCAGAGTGGCTTTTTGCCCCATGGTCGTGCCGCCTTCATAGAGGTCACTACCTCCATAATACGAGCGGAGGTAGTAAGAAACTTCAGGCGTTTCGAAACCACTTGCACTGACGGACGAAAGGTCCGCAGTATGAACAAGCGGCACATTTTCATCTCCCTCTACCAATGTCCCCGTGATATCTACAACAAGCCATCCGCATCCTTCGGGAGCCGGCTGGTTGACATCGGTAAAGCTGACTAAGTAATTATAGGCTTCCTCTCCGCGTAGCGGATTGAGATGAGGGCGAGCATTATCAGTGGCGTCATGTTGAGATGAAGTCAAATGCGACTTGTTCGCAGTATCCTTCCGGATAACGTTCAGTCATGCTATGCACTTGGATTGCTCTCGTAGGATAAAACTTTGAATTCTGTTATCGCATTTGCGAGTCATTCTGAAATCGAACAGAGCTGTTTTTTCCTTTCATCCAAATCATCATACCGGCGGTCTGAAAAATAAACTAGCACTGTTTCCCAATCAGTTCTTAATATCCCTTAAAGATATCCCATATTCCTTTCATATCGTCGTTCCGATAAGCGAATATTCTATACTCGGTGCGACGCATCTGTAGTCAGTACTCACAAAAAAACACTCTCCAAAAGATGGAAAGTGCTTCCTTGTAAATTTTATACCAGTTGAATGTCTCAAGAACCTTGAGTAATCGCTCTACTGTCGGAGCTCGCCAAGCGGTTATCTCGTAAGTGCTCGCTTACATTATGGTCTACGAAACTCAATACAGCAGCACTTTAAGGATACGTCCTACAAATCTGTCAGGCTTCTTACCCCTGGAATTTTCCCATCCAGTCCAAAGTGTTCAGGCCCAAGTACTGCCTTAGCAAAGAATCTAGCTCTCCTCTTCTGCAACGAACATAGTGCGGATGAAAAACTTTCAGTTCGTCTTCCCGTTCGAAGATAGTGAATGGATGACCGAGGCTCAGACTAAATTTTATGATGCTCAATTCCGTCTTACCATTGATGGTGACCAGCACCTCAGCGGTTTTATCAGCCTCGGAAATCCACCGTGCTCCTTCCAAACAAATGTCAAACTTTGGCGTACCCGGGTTTCCGGTGTTTATGATGCTGTTTTCCATTTTTTCACTTCTTTTCGTTTATTTGTCCAATCAAGGCCATAACTAATGTAAAGCTATTCAGAAGCAAAACACAAGCCATTTTTGAACTTTTTCCAAATAAAAATTCAACCTATTGAATAGTATTATGCTTAAGCCAGAGGTAGGTCAGAATAATTTTGTAAATACCTAGCTATTCTCTTTTCCATTCCTTTCATACCGGGAAATTTTGAAATTTCCAGACTTTCCAATAAATCTAAATTTAGGCTTCATGAGTGTTCTCAAGTACTGTCGCTAAGCTGAGGGGAAGCGCTTCTCCAGTAATCAACAATACTTAGTGCTAAGCGCCTAACCTACTGTTGAACAAGCTCCGCCTCACCCGTGATGTGCACCCAAATTGGCTTCGTAAGCTCAGTTCAAGGGCATGCGGAATCGTCAAAAAAATAGCACGGTCTCTCGTGCCTACTGCTTTGGATATCGAACCAAAAGGCTTTGACTCGTCAAAGCAGGAGACAGGCATGAAAAAGCACCTATTCCCCTTGCTACGGAAAGCAGGTGCTTACTGTTATTTTCTAGAACCTCTTGAAACAATTATGCGTACCCGCATAATGAACAGGCACTTTTTCATATTGAACAGTTCCCTATCATTCACCCTAACCCAATGCGCGAATTTTTTCTCAAGGGAGAAAAAAACAAGAGCTTGTCCGATAACCAAGAAAATGAATCCCCCTACCCAAAGAAAAAGACTACTCCATTGAAGAGCAGCCTTGTTACAGGTTTCGTTTTGGTGCTCGCCACCGGTCGGAACCTCATTCTATCAATTTGAATCTTCATACTCTCAATAACCATCGTCGTCTCAAAATCTCCGGCATAATCAGCAAGAGTTCTCAGAATAGTATCAAATACTCAGATGCGCAACCGTACACAATCTCATCCAACCTGCCTTGATTCATAGTCAGACGAGCCTTCCCTAAAAATTAACCAGTTCTTTCAAAGTTCTATCAGTTTCAGGTTCATCGCAAATCATGCCTACCAATTTCATGAAGGAATCTGTGGCTTCATCTGTCTGTTCCGCATTAATCGTTTCAATGAGTGCTTCAAGCCCGAATAAATTCTCCTCATCCGTTGGTTTCACGAGAACTCCCCCCTTCTTCATGTTCAAATACGATGCCTTTCATTCTGAAAGATATCGCCTTTGAAAATCCCGACTTCATTCGATTTTCTCTCTTCCCAATGGAACATAGATGTCTTCCCACTCCAATTGCTGAACATATTCCCCGTCTTTTGCATCTGCAAAATAATCACGAATCCTGGGCACGAGTAAAATTGCTCCATCGGCGTTTCGGTGCAAGTAATATCTCTTTCTCCCACTGACCGCTAATATTTCTGGGATTTTGACAATAATGAAATTTCCTTGTCTTCTTGTTCGCGAATTTCCCACTGCCTTGGCCTCCTTGGGTCTACACCACATCATACTGTTTTATTACCTTTGAAGACAAGTGTGATTTCTCGGACTTGTCATTTCTATCAAAGTCCCATATCGTATACCGTTCAATTGCGACTTCGGAAAAGAGTGAACAGTAGGCCGTCCTTCAGCAACCTTGAGACTTTCAAGCAGTCATTACTGCGAAAAGCAAAAAAGAGTCCTGTTAGCGCAGAACTCCCCCTTTACCCATCAAAAGACACAAAAAAATAATCGCCTATTCATTCTTACTATTGGCCAGATAACGGTTATTTTTTGTTCATCTACGCTCATTGTACCAACTCCATCTATACTTCGCAACTCCCATTGTAGTTGTCAGAGGCATATTGAAATCCACTTGCTTACGTGTTTTGAAATGCGCCCTATCGCATTTTGAAGCTGTACTGCCTAACTACTCGTCCAGTCGAGTAACCCATTTGGAAATTTCGAACACAGAGTTCAATCAATTATTGAAGAATGCAGAGGAAAATCTATGTATCATTTCAATATTTGGTGCCTTTTTTGTATCATTCCTGATTTCCAATTCCAGGCGTGGGGAACCAGGCACTCTCGTTCCCATTTCCATCCAATTCATAGAAGCCCTTCGAGTGGTCTGCAGCGTCCACCCATACCCTATTCCCGACATTACCAGTAGGGTAACCCTGTTCCATTTCCCACTTCCGCAGCACTTCCCATTCCGCCCTGTTGCGGGGGCGTTTCCGGACTGAAGAGGTTGCAAAAGAAGGGACTTCCACACTTTTATCCATGTTTTTTTCCCCTCCCATACTTTTCTATGATATCTTTCTCTCAATTTCGAAAGCTGGAAAAACCGCTGAAGTTTACAGAGTCACGGTTTCTTCCCAATTCAAGCCAAAAGTTTCAATATCTTACACAAAGAGGGCCCTGTTGACGCAGGACCCACCCCATCACAAAAAATAACACAAAAAAATAACCGTTGAACTTTAGCAAAAAACGGTTTCTTCCTACCGCATGCGCGGTACAGAGAGGTTCTTGTTCACGCAAGATTATCTCTCACGCAACCATTATAACAACGCATCCAGCGCTTTGCAAAGCATACTCCTTCCCACTGACTGCACAATCTGCGCTATTAAAGTATCGCTAAGTGGGAAACAGGCCATATGCGCATCGGCAGTTGATTACGAAACCCTCTCCGCATACGCATCAACAGCAATACCACCGATTGCCTTTTCTCATATTTTCAGATATCGGACAAAATGCTCAATTTGGTTGATGCCAGCTTAATTCAAAAAAAGCACCCTCCTTCTATCTGAGAAGAAGATGTGTTCAATCATATATCTTCACTTCATCCGCCAGTGAAATGCGCTGCCGCAGACGGCCCATTCAATTCTTCATTCGCATTTTTACTGCTTTTTCCCGCACTGAATTCCGATTTTCATCCGTCCTTCCCCATAACTCCATTTTTCCGGACACGAGCCATGAATAATCGCAAGACTGAGTATGTCCAATACGTTATTAGACGAAAAACACGGTTTGTATAGGGGTTTCCTATCCACGTCTCTGTTGAATGACAGGTCAAACTTATCCGATTTTTTATTTTACCCACCACCAGCTAAAAGCGGCCAAACACTTGATTGTAACGCAAGATGAAGGTCTCGTTGTCCGAATACAACACCTCTTCGAGTCTCTTTTCTTTCCGATACTCATCTTTTATAAAGTCTTTCACCGTATCCTTTTTTATTTTCATTCGGTTGTTTTTTGCCGTTTCCCCTGAAATATAGACGCTGAAACAAAAAAAGACCACCTCATTAGGATGGTGGCCGAATCTGTTGTATCGGTTATGCTTTTCGCTCCTGAATGCTTTAATCAAGGAAAGAAATGTCAGCGGTCAGAATGGCGTGGTCGGGGAAAGGCGGATTGATGAACCATCTACCCTTTTTATCCTTTTTCCATTTTAGGTCCTCTCTGTGCATTTCCATGAACTGATGACAATATTTAAGATTCTGCACCTTTAGGCTATTTGTCGTTACAAAGTGGTCTAATTTAAAAAAGCCGTTATCAGGAGTCCAATCTTTATCGTTGACCGGTTTAAATCCATAAGAAAACTGTTTTCCCGATGGTGTATGAACCGCCATTCCCATGGTCCGGAAGTCTTCTTTCATTAAATGATAGTTATGTGTGTCATATAAATCGTTGAACTCCCCATATCTAGTGAAATGATAGCCCTCTCTAACGCCATCTGCCCCATGATAAAATTTGCTTTCGTCTCCGCGAATGACGCCATGGTTGAAGTCTCCTGCGACGATTATATTTTCGCTATCGAGCGAATCTATGTGGTCTATCAAAGCCGCGAGTTCTTTGCGTCTGTCTAAACAACCCTCTCGGTAATTTTCTATTTCTTCACCCCCTCGAAGTCGTGTGCCAATAATAGTGAGTGGTTTTCCGTTTGCTTCCATATCAATCTGGAGAAAGTTCGGCTGCTCAGTATTAGAAGTGTCCATTTCCTCAACTTCACGAATGATTACTGTGTCATATTTCCCCTCGATTTTTTTCTTCACCGCAATCAGAATACCGTTTTCCCCCACACGCTCTACATTGTAAAAAAAATGATATTCATTGCCTAAAGGGCCCGTTACAAATTTCTGAATCAGCCCTCTGCTTTTCTCGCTCGAGCTATTCAAGAACTCTGTAAAAACAAAAGCATCTGGTTTAAGCCTTACCATCTCAGCGCTAACAACTTCTGGTATTTCCTTTTTACCGCTTCTTTGATTTATGTTCCAATTTGCAAATTTCATATCTTTCATCTGATTCGCTCCTTATTATCAATTTTTCTGCCTCTGCATCTCTGTTCCTGCTGTTTCCATTACGAACCTCTTGCCTTTCAGGTATCCTTTCTTTCTGAGCCCCCTATTCAGATGCACTAACATATACACCGCTTTCAAGAAACAAGCGTTTAGTCTATGACGATTGTCAGCCTTTTTTATTTGTGTTCGATTATTGTATGCGAGCCAATTCGAAATACAGCTTAATTCTCAAAAAAGGCCACTCTTTTGATGAGGTGACCGAATCTGTTGTATCGGTTATGCTTTTCGCTCCTGCAAGTTTTCAGCAAATGAACACTCCCGCCACTTAATTTCTAACGAGTTTCGGCGTGAATAATTCGTTCAATCCCCTTCAAAAAAATGGTGGCGGTCAAGATGGAATGATTTGGGAACGGCGGCTTAATGGACCATTCGCCATTGCCTTTTTTCATGAACTGATGAGAATACCTGAGATTCCCTGCTGATAGGGTTCTCGTCGTCAGAACATGGTCTTCTTTGAGATATCCATCATTAGGATATCCATCTTCGTTGATTTCAAAACCAGATGAATATTGCTCTCCATAGGGCGTAGACAATTTCATCCCAATGTCATAGAAATCATCTTTCATCATATGATAATTGAACGTATCATGTAAGGCTTTCTCTTTAAGCCGATAGTTTTCTCTGGCGTTGTTTTCCCCTATATAGAACTCATGCTCCTCGCCGTGGATGTAACCATTGCTAAAATTTCCAGCGACGAGAATATTTTTGTTCCCAAGTGTCTTTATATGGTCTATCAAAGATAGCAACTGTTCATGTCTTTTCACATAATCAGTCGCTCGAATTTTTGTTCCAATAACGGAAAGCAATTCCCCGTTAACAAACATGTCGATTTGAAGGAAATCCGGTTGTTCTTTTCTGACTGTATTCATTTTTTCGATTTTACTAATTATTGTCGCTTCACTCATACTGTTTGAAACAAATTGACCATCAGCTGATTTCTTAACGGCAATCAAAACACCATGGTCTCCAGAGCATACTCTACTTTCCAAATTGTAATGAATCTTATATTTATCGTTCAAGGGGCCCGCTATGAATTCCTGAATAATATTCATTTTTTTCTCATCAGAGACATTCAAGCACTCTGTTAAAACAACAATGTCAGGATTAGATTCTAATATTTCCGTGGCGATAAGTCTCGGAATCCTATACCCGCCTATTTGGTTGATGTTCCAAACGAAAAGCTTCATGATGTGCACGCTCCTCTAAATTTAAAGTGCTTTCTGTTTCGCCATTTCATTTTCTACTTTCTTCTCTTGAAAACCCGAACCCGTGTGAAAAACTCCCAAACCAGTATGACACGTGAACATTCCCCCTATCCACATATTTTAGCATATCCGCATTCATGAAGAAAACGCTTAACCTATGAGGATGGTCAGTTTTTTATTTTCATATAGTGATTTCACGACTTCCGTCCCAAAGGTACCCCATTCGTAAAAAAAGGCCACTCTCCTAATGAGGTGGCCGGACAATAGGCATTGCTTATTCTTTTCGCTCCTGCATGTTTTCTTGAATGACGGCAACCGTCGCTTCTTTCAGTGCATCAAAATCAGCGCGCCAGTTTGCGACCATCAAAACGAATGCTACCGCATCTTCCGTTTCCAAGTGGAAGTCGTAGCCGTTTAGACGCAAATAGACATTCAGCCCCATGTAGGCTGTTCGTTTGTTCTCGTTATGGAAGCAGTATTTTTGGACCAGTTTGATGAGTAGAATGCCCCTCTTCTCCGGAGGTCTACCAACGGCATAAAAAATAGGACCCTGTTCAAGCAAGGCCCCATCATCTCAAAAAATAACACAAAAAAATAACCGTCAACTTTGGCAAATACGATTATTCTTTAACCTGGCTCCATTATAGCAACTCCTCCTGGCCCAATGCAACTCATATGCTGGCTTGGTTGAGGTAGAAATATATCCATTTCAGCTTTCAACGGAGAAAAGCTTTGCTGGCGTTTCGTCGCATTCGGAGAAAGACGACTATACTTTATGCTCTGGCGTGAAAACGCCTACCGTTTTTACTCCTCTTCTCTCGCATTTTTTGATATCGGACAAAACATCCAATCCGTACAAAAATGTGCGGAAGCGAAAATAGCACCTTTCCTCCGCGAAAAGAAGAATATGTGTTTTTTCTATTGATGGGCCTCCTGAATTCGCATCTGCGCCTGCGCACTATCGGTGGTTGTCGTACTCATTTTGATACCGAATCTTGCTCGGGTCATCTAATATTCCCACCTGCTCCATCTCCGACATATGTTACCTTACGGCTTTTCATGGCCCTTCAGACACTAGGTGGTTTCCATACTGAATTCTTTAGCTGTCCGGTTTCGACCGCACGAATGATGTCGGATACTGTCAACAAATCACCCAATTCCACCCGGAACAAATACAGGCGATACGGCGGGGAACAGATATTAGCCATGAAGAAGCAATCTCCGTTTGCAGCCATAAACCACCATACGTCCGCCCTTTGATTCAGAATTCGGATGTCAGGAGCTAAAATAGCCGACTCTTGCGCTTTGCGCTTCTCCAGCAACAACGGTACCTGAATCCTCTTTTGTGAGGAGATAACTTTCTCGAACAACATCCTGATACCTCCCTTCGCATGAATATTCTTTTGCTAAATTATACCAAACATATGTTCTTTTTGGTAGAAGGAATAACTGGACGTGGTACAGAGGGTGAACTGATTCTGGTTTTTGGGCATAAGAAAGAGGATAGAGCCAAAGCCCCATCCTCATCCACCCCACATTATTTCTTTTGTTTAAGACGGTTATGTTTTCCGTACCGAATGCCGATTTTCAGCAAAACATCCGCCCACCCGCAGTCGAAGTGCTTGACATAGAATGATGAACTTGGTGTGCAGGCATTGTTGTACACTTTTTGATACCGAATCAAGCTCGGGTCATCCAGTATGCCTGTGCGCACTAACTCCGCCTTCAACAAATCCAACAGTTCTTTCTCGGATTTGTCCTGCCATCTGTTTGGATGGTGACTAACCTTGCTATCATATCCTGTATCAAGAGACTCTAAAATGGCTCTCCATGGCTTTCCAAATCGTTTCAGATAAACAATTGGCGGCGGTATTTTACTTTTGTCATACTGCGCTTCAAATTTGTTTGTACTTGGATAACCCGGCAGGTCTAAGTTCTTCAACTCATCCTTTAAGAGACGTAACAAGTCTTCGTTTGTATATTCCGACCATTTAGACTTTTGTTTGCGATTCGCTGTTGTGGGGAGATTTGTCACAGTGAATCCCAATGTTGCCATCAACTCAGGCCAAGACAATCCAAAATACTGCTCGTAATAAGTTGGGTTCGGCATATTCTCGTTATCATACAACGACTGCACCAGTGCTCTTCCCGGATTCTCTTGACAGTCAATACGTTCAATCTCATTTTTGAGCATCCTCATCAGCTCGTCTTCTGAAAATGCTCTCCATTTAGTTCTATTGCTCAAGCGTCGTTGCATCCCTTTCTGTATGCTACTGTCTTGCACCTATAGCTGCGACAGATATGTTCTTCCTATCCTGCCGGAGGAGAGTTGTTCATTAGCGTCTTTCCTACGACTTGTACACCACTTTTGTATCGACCAGATACCACTCAATCTTTACAGAATTCCATTTTTTGAAGCTGTCTCAAACAAAACCAGCTGCCAATCAAGCTATCCTTTGTTATAGAAAATAACATTCTTCCCTACTAGACTCACCCTCGATATCATCTGCAGCTTCTCAATTTCTTTCAATAATGGGTAGAATTTCTTATCTACCGTTTTCTTCCCTCGCTCACCCATCTTCACGGATGACAGCGACTTGGAAACAAAAGGCAGATACATCTGAATTTCATCAAGAGACAACAATTTCTCCGTTATCAAATATACCAAAAACTCTAAAAGAATCCCTTGCTCCCTCAATGTCTCCATTGAGATGATATTATTTATTCGCGCAGCTGATAAATGAATACCATTCTTAATGATTTGTTCAATCCACTTAATTTCGAGAGCCTTCTCAATAGTTAATTTATCCTGTAAGAATGAAGCTTCAATCATTTCCGATAGCATTTCGGCCTCTAGCATTTCCAATCCAAGGATGATTTCGTCATTGGTAAACGGTGTTTTACCCGGAATTTGGTATGATGCCGCTTCATCTTTCTGAATCAGTTTCATTTTCATCTCGCCATGCAATACATTGATGTTTTCAACAGATAGCGGAATACAGTCTCTATTCAATAATTCATCAAATGTTGCTGGACTCATGCCTTCAGCAGAATACGCTTTGAACTCTGAAAAGAAGGGGATGTTCACCGCGAGAACATCATATCCATTTTCATTTATAACCTTCTCCATGAATGAATGTGCCAATTTAATGGTTTCTTCGGTATTGTCATCATCCCTTAGTTCGGTCACTAAACGCTCGATTACATTTTCATCAGATAAATATTTAAAGGTATGTTCAACACCATACTGAACACTCATGACAAAATTTTTCAAAGACGTATCAAACTTGTCATTTTCAAATGCAGCCTTCCTCAAGGTTGCATCGGCTATGTCAGAAACATCGTTTACAGGATTTGAATTTTTTCCAAGGATGGATAATTTCCGACTCTCTGCCAAGTCAGTATTGTTCAATATTTGTATCAGCATTTCGCCATTTTCATGCAATGCATCCATCTCATCCAGGACCGTAACAAACAGTTTAAAATTCTCGTTAATATTGGCTTCTAACTCGGGCATGTTCATTCCCAACAAAGCGGAAAGTGAAAACATGTCTTCGTCTAAATTTGTGAGAATGACAAATATTGAAAAGAGATTTTTTTTGTTGATTTCATACATGTTGTTTTTTAGCGTGCAGTCGAATTCCTCAGCTTCCATTTCGAACATTCCAGCATCTTTGAATTTAAAAGGATAGGTTTGAAAAACATCTTTGAAGTCTTCAACAGACCCAATCTCTTTCTTCCTCAGTTCAGGGACAAAAGCTGGAATTTTTTCTATTTGGTGTTGAATTTTTTCGTCATTTTCTAAACAAGATTTCACCAATTCAATTCTGCAAGAATAGAAAATTCTGTAAATAAATTCATCCTTCATTGCTTCATCAGAAATGTATGGAATTAAATCTCGAAATAGCTTTTTATTTTTCTCCAATATCATTCGAACGAATTGTTCAGAATCTCTGTTCGACTCAGAGAATAACTTCTCCAAGAGAAGCGCTTTGTCTGCGTCTTCAAATCTATCCTGAAATGTTTCAATTATGGGGTTTCTCTTTTCCGAATAGGAACCGGCCTTGAAAATACCTAATATGATGCTTTTATGAAGAATAGCTGGCTTTTGAAGGTCATTGTCGTACAATTTATGTACTGCTAATTCAAAATTTTCAAATTGCTCATCATCAATCAAACGCACATTTGCTTTTAATTTTCGGATAATCGCCGAATCATGATGACTCAATGTGTTCTCATAGATATTGGAAATATAGTTTTCGTATTGTTCATCAATGTATCCTTCACCGATTAAGTAAAGCAGTAAAAGGGAATATTCGGGGACCATATCCATCAATTTGACTTTGAACGCTTCGTTTAAATTAACAAGGTCTCTCATCCTCTTTGTTTGTAAAAATGCCAGTTCTTTTTTTACCGCCTGTATTTCTGTTATGATTTTTGTTCTTTCGTTTTCTGAGAATTCTTCATAGGTGAACTCGTCTTTTAATCCCACAAGATAGAATTGATTTCGAATTTCATCACGCGGGAAAGCATTCCACGCATTTCCCGTGTAGTAAAGGATGTCCTGACTTGAATCCAAAAAATCCCCCACCATAACCTCATTTATTGCGAAATAAGGAAATGAATTTCCTGTTTGTCCACGTTCATTTCTCTTCAAATACCCGTGTTTGAGATAATTGGGATGCACTTTTTGTGAAATTAAACCGCCAATTGCCGCCTCAGCTCTACGGAATGTATCCTTATCAGAATTGACTAATTTCTTCTCCAATTCCGTTTTTCTCTGTTCTGATTCCCTCCTTAAATCCGAAAGAAGTTGCTCCTTTTCTTCGTGAAAGATTCGATATAGATTTCCTTTTTTTGACTGCAACTGAGCAAAATCTTTCGGCATGATATTCTTATACACAATAATCGACATTAATTTTTTATCATCAATGTATTCGAGGTTCTTGAGACGCTTCTTGAGGTTGTCTTTATAGATACGGAATTCATTGCAAATGTTGTAAATGAGCCGCAAATCATCTACATAAATGGAAATATCCAGTAAGAACCGTTCCATTTTGATATCTAGGGCTGCTGATTTTTTGCTGCCGTCAAGATTTACTCCCAAAATTTCCCTCATTTTCGGCACGAGAAACTCGCTCGAATTATTTGAATCTACAACCGGGATGATTGGCAAGATGAAGTCAAAAAATTTCGTTCGAACATATTCTGAGCTTTCTTTCATCGCTTTATCTGAACTTTCAATTTGAAAAATACTGTCTTTGATTGCATAAACGAACTTAACGGGTCCATGAATCTGCTTTGAGTTGTTTATCAAATAATTCAACTCTCGCAGATGTTCAAACACTTCCAAATTATTAAAGCGGTCAATATCCTCAATGAAGACAACATTTGCCTCACTCGTTTCAAAGAAATACAGTATTTCGTCCAAAAACTTGCTGAAGTAGGAATTATCATTTGAACTCGATTCAACCGTGAACGCGCTGAAACTTAACTTGGATAATTTGAACGTCGTTGCAAAAAGTCGTAACATGAAGTTCAAATAATATCCACCAATCATTATTAAAATTGCCCATAATATCCCTTTTATCGCACTAGTTAAAGAAATCACTTCCGGCAAAGAGTTCTTGAAAAAATCGAGCTTGAGTAAACCTTCCTTGAGAAAGCCGTATTCCAAAACGTTTTCCGGTAATACATTACTGAAATTAGCAACTTGATTCAGAATTAGCCAAGCTAGAATGAACAGGCCTAAGAAAAATGTGTGCCAGAAAAAAACTACATTTGATACGTTATTAATTCGCTTAAAACTCGAATACGGCATTTTGCTTTTCTTTTGCTGATAAACCATTTGTTTTACCAAGCTGTTTTCTAATAGTTCCCAATCCCGAGGCTTTTCCTTAACATCAGGCTGGGCAGTAACCTCATAATCTTCATCCACAAAGGCCGCTAGTGACAGCTTCAAGTAAATGAATTCTTTATGCATGTCCATAAAAGTGTTTATTATGCTCGTCTTCCCAGAGCCGTAGTTCCCAACTATGGCGATGTTTTTATTTTCAGGGACATAAAGTGCCTCTTGCAGTGCTTCGATATAGACCCTGTTCTTTTCTAGTTCCTCCCCCTTTAATATGCTGGGGGCCAAGCTGTTGAATTTTGGGTTTGACAATACCCTATTTCGGGTTATTCTTTTCTTCGTATAATTGTAAAGCCTTGTGAGTAAATTCAATCTCAACCTCCTATTCTCAAGTCACGAAAAACTTTCCCCAACAAGTAGACGTCTTAGACCATCTCTTTGCTGATGTCGGAACAGCGCTAGAGCCCACAAGCATTTTTCTAACGCGGGAATCAAAGCGCCATTCTAACTATTACTCTTTCATAATGAACAAAACCTCAGCGGCTTCTCAAGGTCTTGTAAGCCTCTTTTGCTACCGCCTCCATCACAACATGGTACAGCTCCGGTTCATCCCAAAGTTTTTGGTAAGCTTTCATCGATTTATCAAATGTTTCAACAGATTCGTCGTATTTCTTCATCGCCGTTTCTTCAAAGAATACCGGGAAAATGTTCCGGGAGAAAATGTTATAGTTGTTGTTTTTCGCTGATAACTCCAATTTTTTGTCTCCAATAGTTGCCGCTTTAGTTAAGACGCCGACCAGCACCTTATCTTCGTCACTCAACTTTCCTTGGAACTGCTCGTTGATATTTCGGATGATAGACTCCAATAATTCCGTTTCTTCGTCTCGTTTGACCGCGACTTCTGTTGTTTTCGGATTCACCAAAATCGTATCGACTGCGTTGGGGTTCAAAGTGATATCCCCCTTGAAAGTCTGCTCTAGTCGATAATACTCCAACTTCAACTTGTCTTCTATGTCGATATCCGTGCGGTCATCGCTCGGGATGAACTTGCTCATATACGATGTAAAGACATATTCCTTGTGCAGTTCCTTGTCGAATAAGCGCGTAATTTGAATGATGTAGGCATACCACTTATTGAAATTTCGGACACTCACACGGAATTGATATTTTTCTTCATCGGTTAAATCGTTGTACCGCTCTAATACCGGCTTCAACAAACTGGTCATTCTGCCCATATCCGCATTCGTTTGTTTTCCGTTTTTGTAATAGATTTGAATGAAGCGTTCCACGTCGTCATCATTATACAGTTTGAAATTTCGGATGCGTTGTTGCGTATCGTAAATCATGTTAACATCGATAGCTTCGTCCAGCTCCGTCACTTCAAAATACGGCTCGAAAGAGGCTTGAATGTCTTCTGCTTTGTTGACGAAATCCAAGATGAAAGTATCGTCTTTGCCTGGGTGCATTCGGTTGACCCGCGAAAGCGTTTGGACAGCTTTGACCCCTTGCAGTTTCTTGTCGATAAACATCGTGTGCAACAGTGGTTCGTCGAATCCAGTTTGGTATTTCTCGGCAACAATCAGCATATTGAAGTCATCAGTGTGGAAATTTTCCTTCAATTGGTTTTCTTTAATGGAACGGCCATCCTTAGTTAGGTTCATGGAGGTTTCTCGATAATCAACTTCTCCATCTTTGACAACTCCCGAGAAAGCAACCAAAATCTCCAAGTCATCATACCCTTTGGTTTCGATATACCGTTTGAATTCATGATAATACCGGACCGCATGTAACCGGGAGGCCGTCACGACCATCGCTTTTGCTTTGCCTCCGATTTTATTTCGTGTGATATCCCTGAATTGCTCCACCATGATAATCGTCTTTTGCTGCAGATTATGAGGATGCAGGGATTCATAGCGGCGAATCGCTTTTACGGCTTTTGACGTCGGAATCTCAGGATTATCTTCTGATGACTTTGCAATCCGATAAGATGTTTCGTAGGTCATATAGTTCTTCAGAACATCCAGGATGAAGCCTTCTTCAATCGCTTGGCGCATGCTGTACACATGGAAAGCTCGATAGGTGTGGTCGGGCTGTTCCTCTCCGAACATTTCCAGAGTCTTTTCTTTTGGTGTGGCAGTAAAAGCGAAAAAGCTCAAGTTCTTATGCTTGCCGTGATTCATCAGTTCGTTGACCAACAAATCTTCGCCATCCAGCACCGCGTCTTCCGCAAGGGCTTCGCGTTCTGCATACTCCTGCAAAGCATCCGTTGTATCCGCCAAAGCTGTCTTGAGTTTCTGGGCGCTGTTGCCCGTCTGGGAAGTGTGGGCCTCATCCACAATGACCGCAAAGCGTCGGCCAGCCGTTCTTTCCACTTCTTTATAGATTACCGGAAATTTTTGAAGGGTTGTGATGATGATTTTCTTCCCATCATTGATGGCATCCCGCAAGTCCTTGGAGGTTTTATCATTCCCGATAGTCTCAACAACACCAAGCGTGTGGTCGAAACTGGATATGGTTTCTTGTAGTTGCTGGTCCAACACTTTTCTGTCCGTTACAACAATAACCGAAGTGAATACAGACTGATTCAGCGCGTCGTGCAAACTAGAGAGTCGATATGCGAGCCACGCTATCGAATTGCTCTTTCCGGAACCAGCGCTATGTTGGATAAGATAATTTTTCCCGCTGCCGGCCCGTTTGACGTCAGCAATCATTTTCGTCACGGCGTCCCATTGGTGGTAGCGCGGAAAAATCAGCTTGGCTTTCTTTCCTGTGCCATCGACGTTCATGAAGCGTTGGAGGATATCCATCAAGTTGTCTTTTTGCAGCACTTGTTCCCACAAATAAGCTGTGGCATATCCCTCTGGATTTACCGGATTCCCTTTGCCGCCGACTTCCCCGGCTCCATTCGAACCCATGTTGAACGGCAAGAAAAAGGTATTTTTCCCATCCAGTTTGGTGGTCATCCACGCTTCATACAGGTCAACGGCGAAGTACACCAAGAAACGTTTATTGAACTGGAAGCAAGTTTCCCGCTTGTCACGGTCATACATAAACTGCTTCTTCGCGTTATCGACAGTCTGTCCCTTTATTTGGTTCTTCAGCTCCAAAGCGACAATCGGAATGCCGTTCAAGGAAAGGACCATATCAATCGAATTGTTGTTCTCCGTTGAGTAGTGGAATTGGCGAATCACTTCCACTTTGTTCGCGTTGTAGTCGCGAATGACAGTTGCGTTCAATGAAGTTTCCGGACGGAAAGAAGCTACCTTCAGGCGCACGCCTCTATCCACGATGCCGTGACGCAACACATGCAACAGCCCGTTCGTATTGATTTGGTCATTTAATCGTTTGACTAACTGCTCTTCTGTTTTAACTGGATAGACGCGTTGATATTTCAGCCACTCATTCCTTTGCGTTTCCTCTAAATACGCAATCAGTGTTGAAACCGAAACAGCTTTCTCTCTATCGTAGATTCCCTGAGTTCCTTTGACATAGCCTCCTTGCGTCAGCAGATAGCTTTCGATATCTTCCTCGAAGCGTCTTTCATCGTCTCTTTCAATAGACATCTATTCCACCTCCTTTTTCCCAGTCACGTATTCGTAGATGAGGGCTTTTTTGTAGGTTTCGAATTCGCGAATTAAGGTTTCTTTGTCTGCTATTAGATTATCGATGTGTGCGCACTTTTCATCAAGGAAGTCAGCAATTTTTTGTTGCTCCTCTTGGGGAGTGATTATAAAAGGAGCGTCTAAAAAATCGACTACTTTCAACCCGTATCTCGTCATGCCGTTTGCACGGTATGCGAACCAGCTTCTTAAATGAGAGCTTCCAAAAGCATACTTCCTGTATGATAAAAGCATGTCATTTTCAGCTCTAAATCTAATTAAGTGGTAACCCATCAAAGTACCCTGTAAGTCTTCCTCAATAACAGTAGAATGCCCGATGTCTTCAGGCGTTTCAGATGAAGTTGTAAATAATACATCTCCCTTCAACAAATTACTTTTTTTCGCCTTATCTTCTGTTGCGCTTATGACAAGATAATTTTCACTATTTTTTATTTGCTTTAAAGAATTATAGTAAACATCGGTGTAGTGGACAGATTTATAGAGACTTTCATTTTCTCTGATTTTTTTATCAACACCCGCACTGAAAAAACTCCCCACCTCTTTCAGCTTGTCCACTCCCCAATGCTCGGGAATCTCCCCAACCCATTCAATCCCACTGTTCTTCATCTTGACGTCTGAATTTAAGCCCGTTGTGACTATTTCCGTGATGAGTGCCTGCTTGTATTTTTTCAGTTCAACAATGGATTGCTTCGTGGCTGCAAGAATGGAATCTATTTGAGAGGTTTTTTCGTCAAGGAAAGAAGCAATTTTTTGTTGTTGGACTACATCAGGACATGGTATACGTAAGTTTTTTATCAGTTGTTGACTAATATTTGGTTGCCCACCGCCATATCCCAATGCAACTATTTCTTTTTGATTGCCCATTAGCCAATAAAAAACAAATTTCAAATCATTGTCCTTCGGTTCTGCTAAAACACAACATGCTTGGTTGGTTGCAACAGCAATTTTTGTTATACCTAACTTCCCAATGGTTGCTCCGTACATTGCAATAACTAAGGAGTCCTTCGGATACATCTTCAATGCGGAAACACTATTTAAAGCCATCTCGGTAATTTTGTTTTTTGTTTCAATGATGTATCCATTATTCAAGTCACCGGTATTCAACCAATCAATCGTCCCGTTATCGTAAAATTCAGAATGAGATGTTTTAGGAGTTGTTCCGCTCCCTATAATTTTGAACATATTATTAATTTTTTTGTTGTTCCAACTTTCCGGAACCTCACCGAGCCACTCCACGCCGCTGTTTTTCATTGGTCTAGTCATCAACTTTCACATCCTGTCCTGAAAGTTGTTCGAAGCTCCTTACAATACTTTCCTCTAACACTTTTATTTTTAAGGCAATATCCTCCGTTCTTTCTGGCGCAACGTATTTATAGAACAGGCGCGTGAAAGGGATTTCGTAAGCCATCTTCGTCTTGCTCTTGTCAATCCAAGCATCCGGGTTGAACGGTTTGATTTCACGTGCGAAGTACGCATCAATATCTTCCTTCAAGGGAATATCTTCGCTGTCGCGAAGGGATGAATCGGGTTGAACTTTCCTATTTTTCAGCACAAGTTTACCCTGTTCATCTTTCAAGGGACTTTCTATGGTCACTTTGTTGAATCCGAAGTCCAAGTTTTCGAAAATTTTAGATTCTACGGATTTATCATCTAGCTTGTATTCTCTATTTAGAAATTCGCCGTAAGCAATTACAATCAGTTCTCGACATTCTTCCGTGATATCCACTCGTTTGCTACCTATGGACTTGCGGCGCTTCTCATACATATTGGAGGCATCAATCAGCTGCACCTGTCCTTGACGGTGCGGTTGTTTGCTCTTGTCAATAATCCAAACGTAGGTGGAAATACCCGTGTTATAGAAAACATCATTCGGCAGCTGGATAATTGCATCCAACCAGTCGTTCTCGATGACGTAACGACGTATTTCGCTCTCACCGCTCCCTGCTGCTCCGCTGAACAAGGCAGAACCATTGTGGATAATGCCCATTCGCCCAGTATCCTTAAGTTTACTGATGCCGTTAAGCATGAACAGCAGTTGCCCGTCACTCTTCTTTGGTAAACCAACTCCGAAACGGCCCTTCGCTCCTTTTTTATGTTCCTCTGCCACTGTTTTGTAATCCGATTTCCAATCGACACCAAACGGCGGGTTTGATATCGCATAGTCGAATTCGTATCCACTAAAAAAGTCATTGGTCAATGTGTTTCCTAAGCGCATATTGTCCGGGTTGCCACCTTTGATGATGGTGTCCGCTTTTGCAATCGCATAGGTTTTTGGATTTATTTCCTGACCGAACGTTATAACTTCGGCATCCGCATCCAATAGTGTCAAGCGTTCTTGCATCGCGGAGAGCATCTGCGAAGTTCCCATTGTTTGGTCATAGACTGTTTTCGAGACACCTTCCGCTTCCAGAATCTCCTTGTCTTCCGCAATTAAGATATCCGTCATCAAATAGATGATATCTCGGCTAGTGAAATGCGCTCCGGCATCTTCATTGTAACTTTCAGAGAAGCGTTTAACCAAATCCTCGAAGACGTAACCCATATCAGTGCTGCTGATTTTATCGGCACCTAAGTACCCTTTTTCGGTGTTGAATTCTTGAATTACTTGGTATAGTTTCCCATTTTTGGATAGTTTTGCGACATGTACGTCCACATCAAAATTGGACAACACATCTTGCACGTTTTCGGAGAACCCACTCAAATAGTCCCGGAAATTCACCTCAATGTTTTCGGAGTCAGCCAACAGCATGTCAAATGTATACGGACTAGTATTGTAGAAGACATATCCTGACGCTCGACGCAAAAAGCTGTCCTTCATCGAAATGTTTTTCCGTTTCTCCAATTCCTTCAACACTGCCTGTCTGGTCGGCAATAAAGTGTCATGGAATCGTTTTATAACGGTGAACGGAAGGACTATCTCTCCGTATTCATGGGGCTTGTAGAGCCCTCGTATAGTTTCTGCTATTTTCCATAATAATTGGGATTTTTCTTGTATATTCTCATTGGTTAGTACTGTTCTAGCATGTTCATTCATATTTGTTTTCTCCCTCTTGGTTTCACTGAATAAATTTTGTTGTGATTTTTTTTGAGTGATGTCTGTAAGATACGTTCAGCACTATTGTTTCAGTCGTACTCATTATTTTTACCGGGAAATACGATTCATCAACGCGGTAGACACCTCGGTCTTCTCGGAGCAGAACTCCCTCGGCCACCAATTTTGTAATCGCATTATCAATGTACCCTTTTGTCAATTTTGTTCTTTCAGCAATTTGTTTTTTTATTGTTGAGTTCAGGACAATTTGTTGGTCATTATTGGCCTTTTTCATCATTTCAATCAGAACGGCTGCAAAAGATTGCTGGATTCCTTTCAGCTGGAACAAGTCTCGTGCGTATGCCAATAACAGAGCTTCATCATTCACCAAAATCACCTCACATAGAATTATGAACAATAGTCATTATTTCTGCTGAATACATACCTTCATTATATCGTTCCAAACTATGGATGGCAACGAACTCCCAGCATTTTGTCCAGCCTACGAGTACAAAAAATTCTCAAAATGAATTGTCCGATAAGCAAAAAAATAAATGGTGGCTCTCAGCTCCCCAAATAAAAAGAATTCTGTCATACAGGACAAAAGGTTCTTAGACGTGCTCAAAAAAATTTTATGGAATATTCTTTTGATTGTTTGTCTATATTGCTCTATCAACTAGAAAAGGATGAGCCATCAAATGATAAACAAGGAAACCATCAAGCCCTTAACCATACTCGAAACCGATTTCGTAAAGGTAACACCAACTTTGAGGAATGTGGATATTCGCTACACAAAGAAGCCGGGACACGAGAACCAAAGTCTTGATATACTGCTTCGACATAATGAGGAAAAGAAAGCAAAAAGAATTGACAAAGATACCTACCAGGACCCAAAGACGAACGAACCAAAAGAGTATGCTCACAAAGAAGAGCGGACAGCCAACGAGTCCACCTTCTTTCGCACAAGGCGTGAACTAAATTGGTTAATCCTGAATAATTTTCAAGGGGCCGAAAATGAATTCTTCTTGACGCTAACCTACAAAAATAAAATGGAAAATCCAAAGAAATTAAGTTCTGATTTCCGAAACTTTCTAAAGCGTTTGAACAGCCATTTTCACAATATGCTGTCTTTCGCATACATATTGGTGCGTGAACCGCATCTGTCAGATTCTTGGCACATGCATATTCTTTTGAAATACCAACAAGTCGAAGGTAATTCAATTATTTCAAAGGGTGAAATCGAACCTATCTTGAAAGACAAATGGAACCTAGGAATAGCGCATGTGGAGGACATCGTTAGCGCCAATCAATTAGCGTCTTATTTGACAGCACATTTATCAAATATCGTAATTGATGAGAATGGCGAGGATTCTTTAGAGATAGACCCTGGAACACTGACAACGAAGAACATTTTGAAGAATACGCGTCTTCCTATGTATCCAATGGGCCTAAAAATATACTCTTCCTCAAAAGGCATACAAAAACCTCATGCGTTATATATGCCTTTTGGTTCTTGTATGGCGGAGTTTGAGGCTACACATAAAGTGAACTACGACGCTTCATTCAAGTTGTTCAATGAACGTTTTGCAATTTTGCAAAGGCATATTCAACTTGAAAAACAGTAAATGAATAGGGAAAATTCACTTCATGGATTTTCTTGATTTTATATACACTAGTTGTCCGTCTACATTTGCTTGATTGCTTTATGGGTATCTCCCTTTTTACACAGTATGACTGCCGCTTTTTGGCAATTGCGTTCCATTAAGGTGTTACTTCATGTACATATGCTATCACCGTAAAATCCAAAGGAGCCTATAGCTTTACAGATGAAAGGCCAAATGGATTTGACTCATCCGCTCAATTCGGAAAAATGTAGGCCCTTTAGAACAGATGACATACCCCTAGGGCAACAGCCGTTCTCACCTGATATGGGCTGTTTGAGATTGGTCTTCCAACGGCGTTTCATTGCACACCGTTCATTTCATAGCTAATGGCGATGTGACGCATGCCAGAGACTTTTTGTTGCTGACACAAACACAAAAAGGCACTTCCCTAAAAGGAAATGCCTTGAAATGTTTCAGATATGCTTTGTTCAAGTTCACTACTGTATAAATTCAATTATTGCTCGGTCTATTATGGGTGGGAAACGCTGCAACTGGCAGTTTGGTTCGTTACCGCAAATAGAAATACTTCCATCTACATTCTTTGGGATATTGAATTGCCATTTGTAACAGCGTCTCTTTTCAACGCTTACTCATAGCATCCAATCCATAGCCGCTTTCGTCGTTGATGCCTTTCGAATGATATTCTGCCTTGCCCAGACATGATTTTTTTAATATTCGAACGACTTCATAAATTCATCTACGGTTGATTTATTGAAAAGCTTTTTATTCGTTCCGGCCACTGTTATAGTTTTTAGCCCATATTCTTCCTCAAGGCGTTTGAGTGTCGGATATGACAAGTTCAAGTAGGCTGCTGCCTCCTTTCCGGTCATATACTGGCAAGCTTTCATTTGATTTTGTTTCGCGTTGTCAAAAGTTTCAGCCACTAAGTTCTCAACCATCAAGCGCAAATGTTGTTTAAATTCTTCCGTCATGTCCAATCTCAATTCCATTGTATTCATCCTTTCGTTTTTGGGTTTCCGTTTCTTCCGAATCCTTTTTAAATTTCCCCTTTCATTTCACCTCTTTCATTTAATCAGGTTACATCAGATTAAAACCGTTCCACTTGTTCTACACCCATATTACATCCCGCTTCATTCAAAAGTCAACTTTTCACGATTAAAAACTTTCTACTCGTGACACTTTTGTGTTACAATGAATTCATGAAAGGTGGCGAAGCAATGAATATCAATAAAATAGAACTCGGAGACAGAATCAAAGCGATTCGAAAAAATCAGGATATGACGTTGGAAGAGTTTGGACGAGTTATCGGCAATGCCGGAAAAAGTAATGTTTCCAAATGGGAGAAAGGACTAGCTGTTCCTAATGACGAACGTTTGGAAATCATAGCCCGAATAGCAAACACATCGGTAAATAGATTACTGTACGGCAGTACGCTCAGTTTTGTTACTGATAGAATCGGAGCCTACTTACCGAATGAATATGTTTTTCTCGATGGGTTATTTACTTCGGAACATCTTGTCATTGTTGCAAACTGGATTGATAGAAAACAAATTTCACTCGACGATTCTCAATCGATAAAAAGGTTTGTAGGAATTGTCGCGCCAGAAGTTGAGGATGACCTACTCATTCAAGCTCGCCAGTCGATATCTCGCATAATTCGGAATATGCATTTGCTACCCAATGTTTATTTTTCGGACCGCACTGGTTATTTCCATCAGAAATTTAGCAATGAGGGTAGCTTTATCAACCACATGCATCAAATGGGGAGTTCCAATGCGACAGATGTCGAATTAATCCAAGCGTTACCGCTTTTAAATAATGTTGCTAAAGAGTTGGAGAACTATCAGAGAAACGAGTTTCAGTTCACCGAAATGCCAACTATTTCACTTTCTTTACCTCTTTTTTTAGATACGATGAACATTTACGAATTGCCTATGGATGGAAAATTCATCAGTCATGTAACGGTTAAAACTTCTCAAGCGGATAATATTTCGGAAACTCTCTCAATCTTCGATGAAAGACGGGATTGCGTGTATGTTGTTCCAAAAATTAGCGAGCCGGAGGATATTACACGTTTATTTGAAAATAACAAAGACTGCTTTGTTGTCATTGGTTATCAGTGCTATTGTGGAAAGCTAATTGACGAAACACACCTATCAGTTGACGGCACGGTCATCGACATTTCTAACCACCGATTCATTTCTCGTCTGCTAGCTGTTCTATATTAAAAATCAACAATATTAATCTGGTTCGAGCTGTAACCACTCAGCAAAGAACCACCTCTTAAAAAGCCTTGCCCAGACAATTTAGGAGGAAACATAATGCCAAAAATAGAAGTCGTACAGAATAAAAACGGAACCATCAGTTATAAAGCCAACATCTACCTTGGCGTGGATGAGCTGACCGGTAAAAAGAAGCGCACATCAAAGTGTTATGACACTTTGAAAAAAGCAGAACGAGGTATCCTAGCCGAAAAAGCGAAATTCAAACAAAATAAACAACGAAAAACCCAAAAAATCCGTTTTAATGAAGCTTATGAAATGTGGTTGGAAAATTATCGATTAGACGTAAAACAGAGCACTTTAAATAAAACGATGGAGCACTTCAGACTGCATATCCTCCCCGTCTTCGGGGAGTGCTTCATTAACAAAGTACATGTGCAATTCTGCCAAAAAGCCGTTGTCGACTGGCGAGATTCACTTATTCATTACAAACGAATTTTTAACTATACTTCGGCCGTGTTTGACCATATGGTGTCGATTGAGGCCATTTCCGAGAACCCCTGCAAGAAGGTTTCAGTGCCGAAACCTAAGCCAAAAAAAATTGAGCTGGATGCAGAAGAGAATTTTTGGACGAAAGAAGAGGTCGACATATTTTTAGAACAGTTGAAAAAAGAGAAAAATCCCATGCTGCTGCCCTTGTATAAACTGATGATAATGTCCGGAATCCGCCGGGGCGAGGCGCTCTCATTGTGTTGGAATTGCGTTGACTTGGAAAACAAGACTATTAGCATCACGCAAACGGCTACGATTGGTCTGGACAACAAGCTGATTATCCAGACACCCAAAACGTCAAGCAGTTCGCGGAAGATACAGCTTGATAATGATACGATTGCTATTCTTAAGGAATGGAAAGCTACTCAATCCGAAATGTTGTTGCAGTTGGGCTATAATCCAAATGACGAAAAACAGCTCGTTTTTCCCAACACTAAAAATTCAGTAATGGCCCTTTCAAAAGTCGGCCAAACTATGAATCGAATTATCGGCAGATGCGATGGCTTAAAAAGAATAACTGTTCATGGTCTTCGACATACTTGCTGTTCTCTAATGGCAGAAAGCGGTGCTAGTCCGCACCAAATAAAATCAATTCTCGGCCACAGCGATACGAAAATGCTAGAAATATACACCCATGTCGCAAAAAATGAAAAAGCGAAAGCAACCCAGAATTATGCCGATTATTTGTCCAATTCAGCCCTCGGGTAATATTCGGGTAGTATCGACAAAAAAATAACCCCTAGAGCGTCGAAGGAACACCGTCCTATCAACGTTTCTAAAGGTTATTTATGTAATTGTGATGGAGACGATGGGGCTCGAACCCACGACCTCTTGACTGCCAGTCAAGCACTCTCCCAACTGAGCTACGCCCCCGAAATAACAGGGTATCAACGACGTTCGGCAAAAACGCCTTATGAATGATATGATACCCTATTTTCGATTCTATATCAAGCCTAATTTTTCAAGTGCGTAGGCAATTCCGCCTGAATTACAGTCTTTCGTGACAAATTTGGCGACATCCTTGACGGGATCGACCGCATTGCCCATTGCGACGCCATAGCCGACGCTGGAAATGAGTTCATAATCGTTGTTTCCGTCACCGAAAGCTATTGTATCTTCATGCGCAAAGCCCAGATGCTTCGCCATCCACAGAGCAGTTTGTGCTTTTGAACCAGGATTCGGCAACACGTCCACTCCAGCATCGTGCCATCGCACAAAGCGGAATTCCGGAAAAGCACCGTCTTCATAGATTGCTTTCTCTTCCTCTTTATAGAACAAAAGTGCTTGATAAAGCGGATTGTTTTGATAGAAAGACACATCGTGGTCAGGGACTTCGAACTCGATGCTGCGCATCGCTTCGCTTGCGTTGTTCTCTATCGATTCATGGCGACGAGCCAGAGCATGCGCTGATTCGTAGACAACCTGATGGCCGCTCTCATCGGAAATCTGCAGCAATTTTTCGAATGCATTCAAATCCAATTTGTTTTCATACTTTAGTTCATGCTTGAAGTAACCTGCTGCGCCGTTGCAGACGATGTAATTGTCCAATTGGAACGTATCGATGACCTCTTGGGCCAGAAACAGATTCCGCCCTGTCGCAATCGCAATTTCGTGCCCGTTCTTCTGCAGTTGGCGCAAAGCTTGGACAGTGCTCTCAAGCGGCATCTTTTCATCATTAAGCAATGTTCCGTCGATATCAAAGAAAATGAATTTTTTGTTCTTCAAATTTTTGCTCCCCTTATTCTGACTCATTTTTGAATTGACTGGTGTACAAATCGTAATAAAATCCTTTTCTTTCCAACAGCTCTGCGTGCTTGCCATGTTCGATTATTTCGCCTTGATCCATGACGAGGATCAAATCGGCATCGCGTATGGTGGAAAGCCGGTGCGCAATCACAAAACTGGTCCTGCCTTGCATAATGCGTTTCATCGCTTTTTGGATCAAAGCTTCCAGTCTAGTATCTACGGAACTTGTCGCTTCGTCAAGTATTAAGATTTTAGGATCCGCTATAAAAGCGCGGGCAATCGTCAGCAATTGCTTTTGACCCAAGGAGATATTGGAGGCCTCCTGGTTTATGACCGTCTCGTAGCCTGCACCCAAAGTCTGGATGAAATGGTGGACATTGGCTGTGGTCGCGGCATCCACCACCTCTTCGAAGGTCGCATCCAGTTTTCCGAAGCGGATATTCCCTGTGATCGTGTCCTTATAGAGCCAAGCGTCCTGCAGTACCATCCCGAACTGGGAGCGCAAGTCAGCGCGGGTCAGTTCTTTTGTGTCGTAGCCATCTATTTTGATGGCGCCCGAATCCACCTCATAGAAGCGCATCAGGAGATTGATCATCGTGGTCTTGCCGGCGCCTGTCGGACCGACGATCGCCACTGTTTCCCCGCTTTTTACATTGATGTTGAAATTCTTGATCAGCGGGTTTTCTTTGTCATAACTGAAGGAGACATTCTCAAAAGTGACATCGCCGCGGATTTCCTTCGGCAAACTCATTTTCACTTCTCCTTGCACTTCCTCCTCTTGATCAAGGAGATCGAAGACACGCTGGATGGAAGAAGTGGCCGATTGGATGATGGCCGATAATTGTGTGATTGTCGAGATTGGCTGATTCACTTGCCAGACATACTGCACCATAGCCTGCACATTACCGATCGTCATCGCTCCGGCCATCGCTTGCAGGATCCCGAGCACAGCGATGATGATATAGGAAGCATTGGTGATGAGTGCCACAGCCGGAGACATCAGCCCGGAAATGAAGGCCGCCTTGAAACCATTCTTTTTCAATGATTCATTGATGGAATGGAATTCATCGAAAGCATCCTCTTCTTTGCCGTAAAGCTTGATGATGGAGAAGCCGGTCAGCGATTCCTGGACAAACCCGTTCAGCTGTCCGAGATATTTCGCTTGCCCACGGAAATACGGTTGCGACAGCAGCGTGATCTTTTTGGAAAGGATGGTGGCCAACGGAATCAGCACGACCATGGTGAGAGCCAGCTTCCAACTGATCGCGAACATCATGATGAGCGCAAATGTGATCCCCAAAACGGCATTCAGCACCTGAAGCAACGATTGCTGCAACGCATTGCCGATGGAATCGACATCGTTCGTCACTTTGCTCAGAATATCGCCGAATTGGTTGCGGTCAAAGTAGGCAATCGGCAGCCTGTTCAATTTGTCGCTCAGATCCTTGCGCAAATCACGCATGGCATCCTGGACGACATCCGTCATGAACAATTGCGAATAGAGATTCGTAGCCTGGAAAAGCAATGCCCGAACAAAATAGATGATCAGCACTTTCGATAAATAATCGTAATTGATGCCGGCACCTTCCACGCCTTTCAACATATCCGAAACATTTCTGCCGATTTCCGTGATGGCAAATCCGATTATGAAAGGCTCAAGTACATTCAGTATCGTCATCGCTACGGTCAAGAGGATGGAGCCGAAGAACTTCAGTTTGTAAAATTTGAGGTAATCCCATACCCGGAGCAACGTTTTTTTGTCCACTTTTTTCATGCGAGTTCCTCCTTGCTCATTTGCGAGGATGCTATATCATAATAGATTTCACAATTCTGCAATAGGTCTTTGTGGGTCCCCTGACCGACGACCTCACCTTCATTCATTACAATGATCTTATCTGCATGCATGATCGTGCTGACGCGTTGGGCCACAATGATGACTGTCGCTTTTCCGGTCTCTTTTTTGAGCCGCGCGCGCAAAGTCGCATCCGTCTTGTAATCCAAGGCCGAGAAACTGTCATCGAAAATATAGATATCCGGTTTACGGACGATTGCCCGGGCAATCGATAACCGTTGCTTTTGCCCGCCGGAAAGATTGCTTCCGCCCTCCGACAAATGTTCATCGAAACGCTTCGGTTTGCGCGCTATGAATTCCTTGGCTTGGGAAATATCGGAGGCTTCCTCGATTTCTTTTTTCGAGGCATCCCATTTCCCGTACCGAAGATTTTCGGAGATCGTTCCGGTGAAAAGCAAGGCTTTCTGCGGAATAAAGCCGATTTTCTTGCGCAAAGCTTTCAGATTATAATCGCGCACATCATGCCCATCGATCAGGATGCGCCCTTTCGTGACATCATAAAAACGCGGAATCAATTGGATCAGCGTCGATTTGCCGCTCCCTGTGCTGCCGATGAAGGCGATTGTTTGCCCTGGTTCAGCCGAAAAGGAAATATCCTTGATCACCGGGGTGTCGGTGTTCCCAGGATACGCAAAACTGACCGCTTCAAAACTCAGATAACCATGCGTCGTGGTTTCCGTAATCCCTTCTTCGTTCGGGGAAATGCTGCTGGTTGTGGACAACACTTCCTGGATCCGCTTCGCGGAAACCGATGCCCGCGGGTACATCATGAAGACGACCGCAAAATTCAGAAACGAGAACAAGGCATGGAAACTGTATTCGATGAAAGCCGTCATGTCCCCCAGTTGAAGGCTGCCTCCCTCGATCTGCTCGGAACCAAACCACATGATGGCGATGATGATCAGATTGATGACATGTGAAAATACTGGCTGGTTCCAGGCCATCAGGCGGAACAGTTTTTTTGAAACCACGCTATAGGCGTTGTTGACTCCCTCAAACCGTTGAGCTTGAAAAGCCTCCTGGACAAACGCCCGGATGACACGCATGCCGGAAAGTGACTCCCTTAAATTCCCGTTGATGTCATCAAGATTTTGCTGTTGAGCCTCGGATAGCGGCTGTGATTTTTTGCCGATCACAATGATCATCACAAGCAACGCCGGAAAAGCCGGCAACAGGATGATCGATAAGTCCGGACTCGTGCGCGCTATCATGAATGCGCTGGCGAACATCATGATGAAGGTCATCAACCCCATCCGCAGCAGCATCTGGGCGAATTGCATCAGAATGAAGGCGTCATTGGTGACCCGCGTCACCAATGATGAAACGCCGATGCGGTCATACTCTTCGTGGGAAAAGGTCTGGATATTTTGGTACATGTCATTGCGCATATCCGCTACCATGTTGGTAGTGATTCTGCCGGTTGCATAGGCGACAATGATTCTTCCCACAAACCCGATTAAGGCCAAGCCGACCATGACTGCAGTCGTGCGCAGTATATTCTCTTTTCCGCCGCCTGCAACCGTTTCGTTGATCAAGCCTGCAAGCATCGTGGGCAACCCCAACTCCACAAGCACAAAGCCGAAAGCTCCCAGCACATTTAATAAAAATAATTTGTTATATCGACTGATATAACGCCAAATTAAAGACATTTCGATACACCTACCTTAATGGAAAAGATTCTCCGGGGTTCTTCAGGGCAAAAAAAAAGAGCACGCTCGTTTTTCTGTCCAGCCTTCCAAACCCTCTGTATCCAGTCTAGCCAATTACTGTGTTTAAGTCTACAAAAATATTGATTGCTTTCGTTAAAAAAACAAAAGAGAATTGCTTTACTATTGGAAAGGCTTGCACCCTTCAAAAATGATTTTGCCAGTCATTTCTATACTAACTGCCTTAATTGTGGTAAACTTACAGTACCGATTGTATGAAAAAATACAACTATTGACCAAGTTAACAAACTAAGATTGTAATTTTTAAGTACAGTACTATCAAAAACAATAAGAAAAATGGAGTGAACTATATGATATTTAAAGTAACATACCAACCAGCAAAATTTGATGCACCTACCAGAGAGAACACGGAATCTCTTTACGTGGAGGCATCCGATATCGTCATAGCCAGAAGATTAGTTGAACAAAATACCCCCTACAACATTGAATTCATCCAACCTTTGGAAGGCAGCCATTTAGAATACGAACAAAAAGATCCTAATTTTAAAATCACGGAGTTCAATGTATGAAACCTAACATAAAAAACAATGAGGTCGGTGTATTTGCCCTCGGGGGTTTAGGGGAAATCGGCAAAAATATGTATGGCATACAATTCCAGGATGAGATCATCATTCTTGATTCCGGGATCATGTTTCCGGAAGATGACTTGCTTGGCATTGATTATGTGATACCCGACTACAGTTATTTGGTGCAAAACCAAACCAAAATCAAAGGATTGTTCATTTCTCACGGGCACGAAGATCACATCGGTGGTGTCCCTTTTCTTTTGAAAGAATTGAATGTCCCTATCTATGCAGGCAAATTGGCGCTCGCCATGATCCGCAACAAACTGGATGAGCACGGCTTGCTAAGGGATGCTATCCTGCATGAAATCAATGAAGATTCTATCATCAAATTCCGTAAAACCAGCATCAGCTTCTTCGGAACAACGCACAGCATACCGGAAACCTTGGGGATCGTGGTCAAGACTCCTCCAGGCAACATAGTGTTTACCGGTGATTTCAAGTTCGATTTCACGCCTGCAAACGGCAAACCGGCCAATATCCATAAGATGGCGAAAATCGGAGAAGAAGGCGTGCTTTTACTTCTGAGCGACAGCACAAATGCGGAAACACCAGCATTTACGCAATCAGAGCAAATTGTTGGCGAGTCCCTAAAAAACATCATTCAAAAAGTTTCGGGAAGAATCATTTTTGCTTCCTTCTCGTCCAACATCTACAGACTGCAACAAGTCACTGAAGTCGCACTCGAAACGGGCCGGAAGATCGCTATATTCGGCCGCAGCATGGAGACGAACTTCCGTACGGCCAGAGAATTGGGTTTCATCGTGGCTCCTGATGATCTGTTCATTGAAACACGTGAGCTGAACAGCCTTCCCGCTGATAAAGTGCTGATCATGTGTACGGGGTCCCAAGGTGAACCGATGGCTGCATTAAGCCGGATCGCCAACGGTACACACAGACAGATTTCCATTCATCCCGGCGACACTGTCATTTTCTCAAGTTCACCGATTCCTGGGAACACAACCAGCGTCAACCGCGTCATCAACCTGCTTTTGGAAGCTGGGGCAAACGTTGTTCACGGTAAAGTAAACAACGTCCACACTTCCGGACATGGTGGCCAACAAGAGCAGAAACTGATGTTGACTCTGATGAAACCAAAATACTTCATGCCTGTCCACGGCGAGTACCGGATGCTGAAGATTCATACAGAATTGGCAAAAGCAGTCGGCATTCCACCCGAGAATTGCTTCATCTCCGATAACGGAGAAATCCTCGCCCTGACTGCGGATTCCGCGAGACGTGCCGGCAGCTTTACGGCAACGGACGTCTACGTAGACGGAAAAGGCATCGGCGATATCGGGAACATCGTCTTGCGCGATCGTCGTGTCCTTTCTGAAGATGGCCTTGTGGTCGTAGTATTGACCGTTGATTTCCGCAACAAAGATTTATTGGCAGGACCGGATATCCTTTCGCGAGGATTCATCTATATGCGCGAATCAGGCGACCTGATCAATGAAGCGCAAGCAATCGTCCGCCAGGATGTTCTTTCCTTATTGAAGGGAACCGATGCTGTCACCGAGAAGAAACTGAAGGACACCGTTACGAATGCCATTCAACCTTACCTGTATGAAAAAACGGAACGCCGCCCTATGATTGTACCCGTCATCATGAGCGTCTGAAACTAAAAACCTAAACAGAATAGAAAAAGAGGGCCTGGATCAAAAATCCAGCGCCCTCTTTTTCTATTTGTCCTCTTTATTTTGTGCGATGAAGTTATACTCCGGTTCGCGTTGTTTTTCATCGAATCCGACATGCAGATCATAGCCATTAAAGAACCAATCATCAGCATCCTCTACATAATATAAAATGCCATTGTATTCAGCTTTTGCAATCGGAGATACTGGCTCATCCACATCAAGGCCAACGGAGAACCCTTCATGTATTTGGCTGCTGCCGTATACCTTCCCAAGGAAACGAACCCCTTTTTTGCCTGAAATGCCCATTTCCTGTTCAAACCATTTTTGTGCGCGTTCACTGATTTCTATTTTCATCTAGTCGCTGATCGGATGATCAGCCTGCCCCCCTCACTGCTATCTATCATATTCATCTTATCATAAGGAAGCATCATTTTATAACACTTTGCTCACAGTCATCGAATCAGATGATGCTTGAAAGCATAGATTGTCGCTTGGGTCCTGTCATCCACTTCCAACTTTGTCAGAATATTGGACACATGTGTTTTGACTGTCTTCAGTGTGATGAACAGTTGATCGGCAATGTCCTGATTGGAGTAGCCCTGCGCGATGAGCAGCAACACTTCCCGCTCTCTGGCGGTCAGCTCTTCATGCAGCGGCCGGATATTTCTTTTCGAGAAGCGCTCCAGCATTTTATCGGTCACTTCTGGCTCCAGGACAGACTCGCCGTGGTAAGTGGAACGGATCGCATCGGCAATTTCATGCGCTGAAGAGGTTTTCAGCATGTAACTGGAAGCCCCCGCCTCCAAAGCCGGATAGACCTTCTCATCATCGATGAAACTGGTGACGATGATAATTTTTGCTTTGGGCCATTCATTCAATATCGCTTTTGTCGAGGCAATGCCGTCCATTACTTCCATGACCAGATCCATCAAAATGATGTCCGGACGCAGATCCAGGGCCATTTCATAGCCGATCAAGCCGTTTTCCGCTTCCCCTATTACTTCAATGTCATCTTGGATGGATAAATAGGCCGAGTAACCCAGCCTCACCATCTCGTGATCGTCGATAATCAATACACGTATCAACCTGAACCCTCCTAATGAAAATTTTTCAAAAATTCCGTCATTCTATTCAGCGCTTGCGTCGTTGGTCTTCACATTGGTATTCGGGATGCGTATTTCGATCACGGTCCCTTTTTTGGGAAAACTGATGATTTTGCAGCTCCCGCCCATCCCCTGCACGCGTTCTTTGATGTTCATCAGACCATAGCTGCCGGATTTTTCGATTGAGGTATCGAAGCCGACACCATCATCGTAAACGCGGAGACTGATTTCCTGCAAGGTTTGTTTCAGATACACTTCCAGATGGGTTGCCTTTGCATGCCTCAGCGTGTTCGAAAGCAGCTCCTGCACAATACGGAAAAAATGATCCTCGATGCCGCTCATCGTGTGCACATCGTCGATTTCCCATTTGATCGCGATTTGGACTTTCGACTTCAATTCCACCAACAACTGTTCGATCCCTTTTTTCAGGGATTTGCCTTCGAGTTTGGTTGGACGAAGATGAAGGAGCAATGCTCGCATCTCCGACTGGGACTCGTTGATGATGCCTTCTATGAGACGCATCTGTTTCTGTATTTTTTCCGGAAAATCACCCGACCGCTCATTGACCGCCGACAACATCATCATTGCGGCAAAGAGTTGTTGGCTGACGGAGTCATGCAGTTCCCTCGCGATGCGGTGCCTCTCCTGCTCGAGTATTTCTTCTTTCGTTTCGTTGCCGACCTGCTGCGGATTTGCACTCAGATGCTGCACTTCCCGGGACAGGCTGAGCATCTTTTTCCTGAGCATTTCAATTTCAATATGGATAGCCTGACAGTACTGATCCAAAAACAGTGATTTATCCCGCTTTTTGTTGAATGCCGTATGCTCATAATTGCCAAGATAAAGCCAATGCAACTTGTCCTTGATGCGGTTTTCTTGATTTTTCAAGTAAAAGTGGGCGATCCAAGTTACAACGATCGCAGCAAAAAGCAGCAATACGATGATGTAAAGGAATGCCGGCACATAAAAACGATCCACCTCAAGCAGTTCCTGATAACTTAAATAAGGTCTGAGGGCAAATAAAACGCCGGCCACGATAAAAACAAAGACGCCGAGTATCGTGCTGAACAGAATCAAAACCGCGCTTCTCCTCATAGGTAGATCACCTCCAGATCACCCAGCAGGCTATTGGACACGATTTTTATTTTTCTGTTTGTCTCATCGTAGTCCCGGCTGTATAATTTGACCGTTTCGTTGGTCAAGTCTATTTCATCTTCATTGAACAAAAGCTGGCCTTTGATGGCGGAATGGTGGACAGCCACTCCGATTCCCAAAGGTACGATTACCCTGGTCTTTCCGAATCCTTTGCGGATCAGAATGATATTTTCCTCTTTCGGCAGCAATGTATTCCCCAAATCGATGATCGTATCGCCCATGAATACTGTCAGATTGACATCATCCCATTCATAGACATCCGACCCGATACTGGTGTTTCCGATCCATTTCTGACGCTTTCTGGAACCGTTCCGCTGTTCCGGCTCTTTCGTTTTGACTGTGCGAAATGCTTTTTCTTCCCATGGAACGTCCACAAAAGTATCCAGCTTCAGTTCAGACCAGATTCCCTTTCCATTGATGACAACAACCAGTATGAAAAGAATCAACATCAGCCACACTGAGAAAGTGGAGAGTATGCTCATGACTACCATAAACCATCCGATCAAGCCTAGAATCTGACGACGCTCGCCTTTTCCGGTTCCGAATTTAATGAATATCAGTCCGAACACAAAGACCAGCAGTAAATCGGTGTCCTGCACCAATTGAAACAGGACAGCCAACCCTAATAGCCCTTCAATGAGCAAAAATAATTTCAAGGCACTCTTTTTCATCCCAAGCCCCTCCTTCCTCTACAATGCTCTATAAATTTCCCGCTGAACCTTAGCTTAAGCATCTGCTTCCATTATAGATTACCTGCACCGTTTTGACAGGGCGCTAAGGGTTGATAGTATGCTAAGACTAAAGTCGTAGGGCCCAAATGATTGCATCTACTCTGTCATTATACCCGATGAACCCCAAAGAAACATAAACAAATAGAGGGTAGGACAAAAATCATTTGGAATGATTTTTGTCCTACCCTCTTCTTGGATGCTTTTTTAAGCTTGTTCGATTCTGACGATTTTCACGTTCATATCGCCGCCCGGTGTGCCGATGGCGACTTCTGCGCCGATTTGCTTGCCCAATAAGGCTTTAGCGATCGGGGAATCGTTTGAAATCTTGCCTTCAAGCGGATCTGCTTCTGCACTGCCGACAATGGTGTACGTTTCTTCATCACCATCCGGTAATTCTACGAATGTCACTTTCAGTCCAATCGAAACCACGTTGCTGTCGACGTTTTGTACTTCAATGATTTCCGCAAAACGGATCATTTTTTCCAATGTTGTGATGCGGCCTTCGACGAAAGCTTGTTCGTCTTTTGCAGATTCATATTCCGAATTTTCGGATAAATCTCCATAGCTTCTGGCAATCTTGATGCGTTCAACGATTTCTCTTCTTTTATTCACTTTTAAGTCTTCAAGTTCAGCTTCTAATTTGGCTTTACCTTCAGCTGTCATCGGATATGCTTTTTCGATCATAAGAAATATGCCCCTTTTAAGTAATGATTCAATATTCAATATGCAGCACAGGACCGCAGTTCCCTTTTTTTATTGATAGCTGTCCCCGAAAGCCAAAAGGATCCGGGACAGGTAGCATGTCATCCAAAGAGAAATAATCATTTCCTGTGGCTCTATATCGTTTATTGGCTGCCTAATTAATAGTGAATTTAAAATACCATTTAATTCCAGTAAAAGCAATTATATTTTGAAAATATTACAGGCATCTATTATTATTCTGCATTTTCAGACAAAATTGAAGCAATTTTTGTGGTCATCAGATCGATTGCGACTTGATTTTGTCCACCCTCAGGAATGATGATATCCGCAAATTTTTTGGTTGGCTCGATGAATTGCTGATGCATCGGTTTGACCACTGACAGATATTGGTGGATGACAGAGTCAAGCGTCCGGCCTCTTGATTCCATATCGCGTTTGATTCTGCGGATGATACGGATATCATCATCCGTATCCACATAGACTTTGATGTCCATCAGATCACGCAGTCGTTGATCCTCTAAAATCAGGATTCCCTCAACGATTATGACTTCTTTCGGCTCGCGATGGATCACTTTATCGCTGCGTGTGTGCTTGGAGTAGTCGTAAACAGGTTGCTCGACGCTCTCGTATTTTATTAATTTTTTAAGATCTTCGATGAACAAGTCCGTATCAAACGCAAACGGATGATCATAGTTTGTTTTCAGGCGTTCCTCAAATGGCAGATTGCTTTGATCTTTGTAATAAAAATCCTGTTCCAACAGCAAAATGGAAACATCAGTAAACTTGTCTAAGATGGCCCGGCTGACACTGGTTTTCCCGCTTCCCGATCCCCCTGTCACCCCAATAACGATAGGTTTTTTCACTGGTGTATTCTTCCTCTCTTCATGCAGCTCACTTTATTCGTCTTATTCGCTGTCTACGTATTGGCTTTGCAATTGCAAATGTTCTTCATATGTTTCTGAAAAATAAACGATGCCTGTTTTTGTGTCCGCAACGAAATACAGATAGTTCGTATCAGCTGGTGATAGAGTCGCTTGAATGGATCCTTCGCTTGGGCTATTGAATGGCCCAGGCCCCATTCCTGTGTTTCTGTACAGGTTGTACGGCGAATCTATTTCAAGATCCTCGAAAGTCACTAATTCCTTGTGCTCATTCAGCGCATACAAAATACTGATGTCCGATTGGATCGGCATATCGATTTCCAGACGATTAAAGAATACGCCGGCAATGTTCGCACGATCTTCCGGTGTAACGCCTTCTTTTTCGACTAGTGAAGCAATCGTCAGAATTTCATGAAGGGTATGGCCTGAAGAAGCAATCTGCTCTGCATAGGGCGTTAGCACTTCATTCGTCTTCTGCAACATCTGTAAAACCACTTCATCCAAACTATTTCCGGTCATATAATCATAAGTCGCCGGATAGAGGTATCCTTCCAAACGATAACGCGTATCGGTACGTTGGGATGCTTCAGTCAAAATATCAGGGTACTGTGCAGCCGCATTAGTCAAGAATTCCGGTTCATTCACTTTCGCCAAAAATTCATCAGCTGTGAAATCCGTCTTCGCTTCGACTTCCGCTGCGATTTCCTCGATCGTATTGCCTTCTCTTACGATGATTTTGTGATCGCTCGATTGCGGCACAGGACTTCCGCCCGCTTGAAGCGTCGCAATGATATCGTCCAGGCTCATGGAAGGCGATAATTCATAAAAGCCTGCTTGGAAATCAGAAACATTTTGCGTCTTGATGTAGTAGTTGAAGATGGTCGCGTTTTTGATGACGTTGCCTTCTTCCAACAGTTGGGTGATCCCTTTTGTGGACGTCCCTATCGGAATTTCCACTTCGACGACTTCCGTGCTTTCTGGCTCCAATGGCTGAAGTGCGTCTGTTATATATTTGTAGCCGGCAAAGCCAACGATGACTCCTAACAGGATCCCTATCGTTACGATTGCAAAAACAATTTTCCGCACTAGCGACCGTTCTTTTTTGCGTATTTTCATTTTGTCTACGGCTTCTTTCTCCAACGTAGGACGAATGAGTTTTTGCTGCTCTTGAGGTTCTTGCTGATCATTTTGAGACAAAGACGAGTCCCTCCTTACTTGAGTATATGGCTATTTGTGGACTATTAGCCATTCGACTTCCGTAATTATACACGAAAACCTATATAAATTGAATCTTTTTTGTTATTTGCATAGACATATGGAGCATATTGGACAGTTTTCTCATCATTTTATCAGGCCGGCCCCGGTTGCATGCCAAAAGCTCAAAAAAGCAACGCAGCAACCGCAAAAAAAAAGAGGACCCAGACAATAATTGTCCCGATCCTCCCTTATTTTCCTTACAAGTCACTGACAAATTTATTGAAGGTCTTCGTCTTCCATAAATGTGTTCAGAACTTCTTCGATCATATCCCATTCTTCATCCGATTCGATCGGCTCTAAATCGCCTTCTCCGCCATCTTCAGTTTCAACATAGGAATAAGCCTGCAATTCGATTTCTTCTCCTTCAGGAGCTCCTGCTGGATAAACCAGCACGTAAGACTTTCCGAAATCTTCTGATTCGAAAGTGAATAAGATTTCGAATAACTCTTCATTTCCGTTCTCATCCACGATTGTGATGTGCTCGTGGTTATCTTCGTGGTCATGGTCGTGATTATGGTCATGATCGTGATCGTGATTATGTTCAGTCATGGTATGCACCTCTTTATCTAATTATTGTTTTTATCGTTCAAACAAAGGATATTGTAACGCAAATAGGACAAAAAAACCACTTTCTTTACTGGCTGTCCAAATAATTCTGAAGAAGTATGACAGCAGCAAGTTTATCGATTACTTTTTTCCGTTTTTTACGGGAAACATTTCCTTCATTGATCAACATTTTTTCTGCTTGAACAGTGGTGAGTCTTTCATCAACATAATCGACCGGCAATCCCAACTCTTTTTCAAGCAAATTCCCATAAGCGATGGAAGCCTCCGCCCGGAAACCAATGCTGTTGTCCATATTTTTGGGCAATCCGAGTACAAACTTCTCAACTTCATACTCCTTGACCAATTCGGCAATCCGTTCAAGGCCAAATATTCCGTTGGCTTCGTCGATTTTGACGATTTCGATCCCCTGCGCCGTCCAACCCATCGGATCGCTGATGGCCACGCCTACCGTTTTTGATCCGACATCCAAGCCCATGAGCCTCATTGGATGATTCTGCCTGTTCCAGAAAGATAGCTTTTCACTAATTCCTCCATTATTTCATCACGTTCGTGACGGCGGATCAGGTTTCTGGCATCGTTATGACGCGGGATATAAGCTGGATCGCCAGAAAGCAGGTAGCCTACAATCTGATTGATAGGGTTGTATCCTTTTTCTTCCAATGCGTCATAAACAAGGGCTAATGTCTCTTGGATATTCTTTTTCAGATTATCATCAAAATTGAATAACATCGTTTCATCTTTCGAACTCATAGCGACACCCCAGTTTTCTTTAGTATATTTACCATTTTACAAGAAATGACTAAAAACTACAACAAAGAAATGCCACTGCCCTTTTGCCGATCGAGTTAAAAAAACAGGGGCAGGCATCTTTTTTGGATGCCTACCCCTGGGAAAGGATGCTTATTTTGTATTTTCAGCGATCCAGGCCGCAACGTGTTTCAGAGCATCTGGGATGCCTGCTGGGTTATTGCCGCCTGCTTGAGCCATATCCGGACGTCCGCCGCCTTTGCCTCCAGCAAACGGAGCGAGCGTCTTGATCAGATCGCCGGCTTTCAGGCCTTGTTCCAATTTATCTTTGGAAACGGCAGCCAGCATATTGACTTTGCCGTCTTTGGCCGAAGCTGCCACGAAAAGATCAGAGACTGCCTTTTGACGCCATTGGTCAGCCAATTGACGCAAAGCATTCATATCCTGATTCTTCGTTTCATAGGTGATGTACGTTACACCGTTGACGGTTTCGACATTTTCAAAGAGATCTTTGGCTTCTGCGTTCATGATTTTGGCTTTCAAGGACTCATTTTCGCCTTGCATTTCCTTCATTTCTTGCTTGAGCTGATTGATTTTACCGGCAACTTCTTTTGTTTGTTGGGCTTTCACAAGTTGTGCCGCCTCGCTCAACTCAGCTTCTTTTGTACGGAAATACTGGTAAGCTGCCTGACCGGTAACTGCTTCGATGCGTCGAACGCCTGCACCGATGCCGGATTCAGACAAAATCTTGAAGACGCCGATGTCCTGCGAATTTTGTACATGAACCCCGCCGCATAGTTCGACAGAGTAGCCACCGACGTCAACCACTCGGACTTCTTTGCCGTATTTTTCACCGAACAAAGCCATGGCGCCCATTTCTTTCGCCTTATCAACAGTTGTTTCGACAGTTACGACAGGCAATGCTTCCCAAATCTTTTCATTCACGATTTCTTCCATCCGCACCAACTCTTCTGCTGTGACTTGCCCGAAATGGGTGAAGTCAAAACGAAGTTGATTCGGATTCACAAGCGAACCGGCTTGATTGGCATGATTCCCTAAAACATCCTTCAGCGCTTGGTGCAATAGATGCGTAGCTGTATGGTTCTTGGTTATGCTTCTTCTGCGCGCTTCATCCACGTGCAGGATATAAGTTTCATTCGAATGGATTTCCGTCAGGACACGCGCAATGTGCATCGTTTGGCCATTAGGGGCGCGTTTGACATCTTCGATTTCTGCGATCACTTCACCAGCTTCGGTTTCGATCGTTCCTTTGTCCGCAACTTGTCCACCCATTTCTGCATAGAACGGTGTTTCGCGGAAAATGATCTGAACGCGATCATCTGCAGCTGCTTTTTCGACGATTTCGTCATTCGCAACCATCACTGAAAGCTCGGACGAAATTTTTGTTTGTGCATACCCGGAAAACGTGCTCGGAACCAGTACTTCAGCCCAGACCGGTGATTGCACGGAGAAGGAGTCTTCCACTTGCCTTGCTGCACGGGCGCGGTTACGTTGTTCCTGCATCTCTTGGTTGAACCCTTCTGTATCGACTGTGAAGCCTTTTTCTTCGGCATATTCGCTTGTCAATTCCAATGGGAATCCGTATGTATCATACAGTTTGAAGGCATTCGTGCCGTTTACTGCAGTTTCACCCTTTTCGTTCATCTCTTCAAAGACGCTGTTCAGGATTTCCATCCCTTCATGGATCGTTTCCTGGAAACGTTGCTCTTCATTTGTGATGACTTTGATGATGAAATCTTGATCTGCTTTGACTTCAGGATAATAAGATTCCATGATGGCTGCCACAACCGGAACCAATTCGTTCAGGAACATTTTTTCGATGCCCAATTTTTGGCCATGCATGACGGAGCGGCGGATCAAACGACGCAAAATGTAGCCGCGGCCTTCATTTGATGGCAAGGCACGGTCCCCTATCGCAAAACTGACGGCGCGGACGTGATCAGCGATGACTTTGAAGGAAATATCCAATGTTTTGTTTTCGCCATATTTCTTGCCGTTGCTCAACGTCTCGATTTTTTCGATGATCGGCATGAACAGATCCGTTTCGAAGTTGGTCGGTGTGTTTTGGACTACGCTTGTGACACGTTCCAGACCCATCCCCGTATCGACGTTCTTATGCGGCAGCGGCTCATAGGTGCCATCCGGCTTGTGGTTGAATTCAGAGAATACTAGGTTCCAGATTTCAAGGTAGCGTTCATTTTCACCGCCCGGATACATTTCAGGGTCTCCGTCAGGCAAATCCTGGAAGGCTGGTCCGCGATCGTAGAAGATTTCCGTATCCGGTCCGCATGGCCCTGCTCCGATATCCCAGAAGTTGTCTGCGATCGGAACGATATGATCTTCCGGCAAACCTACTTTTTCCTGCCAAATGCGTTTTGTGTCCGTGTCTTCCGGATAATAAGTGACGTAAAGCAGCTCTGGATCGAACGCCAACCATTTTTCATCAGTCAGGAATTCCCAAGCCCAAGGGATCGCTTCTTCTTTGAAATAGTCCCCGATCGAAAAATTCCCCAACATTTCGAATAAAGTATGATGTCTTGCAGTCACACCAACATTTTCGATATCGTTTGTGCGGATGCTTTTTTGGGCATTGGTGATGCGCGGATTTTCAGGAATCAACGTGCCATCAAAATATTTTTTCAGTGTCGCTACGCCTGAGTTGATCCATAATAAGGTAGGGTCGTTGACTGGTATGAGCGAAGCGCTCGGCTCCACTTTTGACCCTTTCGTTGCCCAAAAATCAAGATACATTTGACGGATGTCACTGCTTTTCAGATTCTTCATTATTACCTTCCTTTTCTCTTCATTTATTTTTGGAGTGGAAAAAATAAAAAACACCCCACTGCATACAAGGACGAATCACGCGGTACCACCTTGTTTGCAATGAAATGTTTTGAGCATTCATTACCTCTCGGATCCGTTAACGCTGGAAGCGATAGTATTTCTACTATATTCACGCAAAGGGAGCATAAACGGATGCGTTTCCTTTCACCAAACGGAAACTCTCTTTTGTTATCCATTCCTATATCCTCTGCTTCAATCAGGAATAAGTATAACCAAAATTACGTCCGCATGCAAGCAGTTCTTAAGAAAAGCCGGGTTACATTTCTATGCGAATGGAACGTCTTGCGCAGTAATAACCGGGTGACAAGGGCTCTTGCTGCTTCGCTTTCAAAGCATCCGCATGGTTTTCATAATAGGTAGCGTAAGGGAGAAGCTTCTCCAGTATATTCTCGGCTTGAATGAAAATCCAGCCGCCTTTGGCCAACAGCCCGTCTTCGACGAGTTCCGGTCCCCAGCCCATGTTCGCGATTTCCAGACCGAACATGTTTTTTTTGTAGAGGTAGCTTTCATCCGGTTCGAACAGGTTGCGATGCAACTGATTGCCCCAACGGAAAAGCCTGCGGGTGGATGCGCCGCAGCAATATTCCCATTCATCGCTGGACAACAGCCCCATGCCATCTTTCTCCAATTGCTTGCGCATCTCTGCATACGTTGTCTGGTAAGGAGCGTATACGGTGTACGTATCCAAATCTTCATTCTGTTGCAGGAAGAAGGCATCATTTTGGACCAGATGCGCCGGAAAATCCGCAAATACCGAGGATCCGTTTGCGCTCGGCATCAAGGCCTGATGAATGTCCTTCTCGTGTATGCTGAACCAATCGGTCTGGCCTTCAAATTTCCCGTTTATGACTGCATAATTCCCGACTTTCGTCATTCCCACATAAGTCGGGCTGACTTCCACCAATAACGGCGGGATCTCTGTCGTCCGGAGCTGCGACATTTGGCTGTTGACCAATTCGTCCAATTCCTCCAACGAATGGATCGGTTCGATTTTCTTCTTCATCCAATGATCGTCATGCAAAAACTCGGCGCCTTGAACAGATAGTTTCAGGCAATTTTCGATGGCGAGGTACATCTCTTTCCTGTCGGAACTGATGTCCAATGGGTCCAGGCCGTTGATTCCGCTGTCCCAACCGAGGACTGCCTCCTTATGGCCGGGCACAAAAACAAACGGTGCGCCGTTGATGTTCACCGTAAACGTCTCGGTCTTGATGCCACCCATCTGATAATAAGCCGGACGGATATCCGCGACAGCCAACAGGGGATTCACAAAATAACGGACAACGCTGCTGGCCAGAACAAGCTTGTGCTCCATCGGGATGTTCTTCCAGTTCGGATTCATCAATTGATCAAATAGTTCCATTATACCACTCTCTTCTTGTAGCTGTATTGGAAAACCAGTAACTTGCTTTACTGTCAGTATAGCAGAATATTGGGGCGGCGAGTAGCTTATTTCTTTTGCTGAAGCGATCGACTTTAATTGTAGTATTCTGCGCTGATTGATTTTCTGACAGCAGAAAAGTCCGCAGACAAATTCTTCATTGTCTGCGGACTTCTCCCGGATTATTTTTCATTCATGAAAGTTTCCGGCGTTATATTTTCCATGCCGATCATCGGATCGATGCTCCCATCGGAAATCTGCCCGATGGTCAAATGGTAGACGGGTATTATTTTTGGCGACTCTTTATTTTCTGGCTTTTGGGTTGCGGATACTGTAGTTGTTTCGGTGATCGATACAGCAACTTCATTCCCGGCGCCGAGCGCCTTCGTTTCCTTGCTTTCGGCCGGCTCTTCCGCAGTGAAGACCTTGTCATTGTTCAGGTTGCGTTCCAGTTTTTCATGCAGCATCGTTTTCCGGATATCGCCGGTGCTTACGACTGCCGTTTCGAAAGCTTCGTAATCCCCGCACAAAATCAATTTGCTTTTGCTCCTGGTGATGGCGGTGTAAAGCAGATTGCGGCGCAGCATCCGCCCGTACTGTTTCACCATCGGCAGAATGACCATCGTAAATTCGCTGCCCTGCGATTTATGGATGGAACAACAGTAAGCCAAAACGAACTTGTTCCAATTGTTCCGATTGTAGGTGACTTCCACGGTATCAAACAGGATCGTGATCTGGTCGACTTTCTCTTCCGTCTCCTTGGCGAATTGGATGGCAGTGATTTCACCCATGTCTCCGTTGAAGACGTTGTTTTCCGGTTGGTTCACCAACTGAAGCACCTTGTCGCCTACCCGATAGACGACATCAAAAAAAGCGACTTCCCGTCTTTTCTTGTTCCCTTTCGGATTGAAGATCTCCTGCATCATCGTATTGATGGCATCAATGCCGGCAGCACCTTTGTACATCGGCGCCAGAATCTGGATATCCTTCGCGGTGAAACCTTTTGACTTCGCCTTTTCGACGACTTGCCGGATCACCGGCTCGATCTGATGCGTTTGGCAAGGAAGAAACGACCGGTCAGCTTGATTGTTGCGGAAATCGCGCGGGAGGATGCCGTTTTTGATTTCGTGAGCCAACGGGATGATCGACGAATCGCCTGATTGTCTGAATATCTCGTTCAGCTCGACCTGCGGCAACGCTTTGCAGTTCAGAAGATCGAACAGCACCTGGCCAGGCCCGACAGACGGCAATTGGTCCTTATCCCCCACAAACAGCACCTGCATGCCCTGCGGCACCGATTTCAGGAGCCTGTGCATCAACCAAGTATCCACCATCGAAACTTCGTCGATGATCAACAGCTTGCCTTCCAGTTCTTGCGTATAAAGTTCTTCGGATTCCTTTTCCTGGCCCGTCAAACCCAGCAAGCGGTGAATCGTGCTGCCGGGCAGGCCTGTCGTTTCCTGCATCCGTTTTGCTGCACGTCCGGTCGGAGCGGCAAGCAAAATCGGGAAAAGTCCGTCTTTGTAATCCTTAGGGTCTTCCGGCAGATCGTTCAATTCGGAGAACATGCGCACGATTCCTTTGAGAACGGTCGTTTTGCCGGTACCGGGTCCACCGGTCAGGATGAAGAACGGTGAAAGCAAAGCTGCTTTTATCGCTTCGATTTGGGAGGCTCCGTAGCGGATCTGCAGATTTGATTGCAGATGCTCGATTTCCAGATCCAAATCCACTCCCGGATAAGCAATTTTCGTTTTTCGTTTCAGTAGCCTGTCGATCGATGATGCGATGCCCTCTTCTGCGAAATAAAGGGATGGGATGGCAAAACGGCTGTGATCCTCGACCACTTTCATCTCCATCACCATCTCCATCAGCGCCTCGATGACGGGCGCATCCTCGATGATGAAGCGCCGGCTTTGTTCAAGCAAGTGGATCGTCCGCTCAAGCAAGACGGTCCCGTCGACATAGGTGTCCCCGTTCGAGAGGCAGAGTTCCTGCAACGTCGCAAATAAACCGCCCTTCAGTCGGCTGCTGTGATCCGGAGCGAAATTCAACTCCTCCGCCAATTGATCGGCCTTCTTGAAGCCGATGCCTTCGATATCCTCGAGCAGTCGGTAAGGATTTTCATTTAGGACAGTCAGCGTTTCGGTGCGGTAAAAATGAAAGATATTCGCTGCCTGGTTATTGGAGAAGCCATAGTTACCCAATGCGATCAGGATCTTCTCGGTTCCTTGCGTCTGCATCAGCACATCGCGCATCATTTCCCTTTTTTTGGGCGTCATACCGCTGATGCTTTTCAGAGCTTCCGGGTCATCAAGGATGACGTCGACCGCTTCCTCGCCAAAAGTTTCCACGATTTTTTCCGCAGTCCGTTTCCCGATTCCCGGGAAACGTTCCCCCGACAAGAATGCAATCAACCCGTTCTTGGAGGTGGGTTTTTCCTGTTGATAGGAATTGGCTTGGAATTGGACGCCGTATCTTGGGTGCTCCACGACCTCACCGAAAAAGCGATAAGCTGTATCTTCGGTTATCTGCCCGAAGCTTCCCGTCACAACAATTTCATCATGCTTTTGCGGGAGATTCGATTCATTGACTGAAATCAGCATGACTTTGTAGAAATTACTCGCGTTTTCAAAGAAAATCGCTTTGATTTCTCCGACGATATAGCCTTGTTCTGTATCCATCCGGATGATCCCCTCCCTTTTTTGACTATTCAGACTTGTTATAAGATTCCTTAAGAACGATACCACAATTCGCGCCCAAATTAAAGAGAGGCCGGAGAAAAAACCGACCTCTCACTCATTATTTAGATGTACTGCAGGGTGCGTTCGGCTTGATATGCCTTATCGATTGTGCCCCCACCCAGACACTCCATGCCGTCATAAAATACGACTGCTTGGCCTGGTGTGATGGCGCGGACCGGCTCCGCAAATTCCACACGGGCAGTCGTTTGGTCTTCGTTCAGGTAGACAGTGACTGCAGTGTCCTGTTGACGGTAACGGAATTTAGCCGTGCAGGTGAAGACGGATGGTTTTTTCACTTCGGATGTGAAATGGATATCAGTCGCATCCAGACTGTCGGCATATAGGTTCTCATGGTGATAGCCTTGGCCCACGTAAAGCGTGTTGGTCGCCAAGTCCTTGCCGATGACGAACCAAGGATCATCGGATTCCCCGCCGCCGCCGATTCCCAAACCTTTTCTTTGCCCGATCGTATAGTACATCAATCCGGCATGCTCACCCATCACATCTCCGCTTAAAGTGACCATTTTGCCCGGGATCGCCGGCAGGAAGTTCGTCAAGAATTCTTTGAAGTTCTTCTCGCCGATGAAACAGATGCCTGTCGAATCTTTTTTCTTGGCAGTCGCCAAACCCGCTTCTTCAGCGATGCGGCGCACTTCCGGCTTTTTGATCCCGCCCAGCGGAAACATCGTTTTGGAAAGTTGCTCTTGGGAAAGCTGATTCAGGAAATAGGTTTGGTCCTTGTTGTCGTCCACTCCTCTGAGCAGATGAGCGGTGCCGTCTTCGTCACGGACGACTTGTGCATAATGCCCGGTTGCGACATAATCCGCGCCCAGTTCCATCGCATAATCCAGAAAAGCCTTGAATTTGATTTCCTTATTGCACATGACATCCGGATTCGGTGTCCGTCCTTTCTTGTATTCGTCCAGGAAATATTGGAAGACCTTGTCCCAGTATTCCTTTTCGAAATTGACGGAATAATAAGGAATCCCGATCTGTTGTGCCACAGCCTGAACATCCTTGTAATCTTCGGTTGCCGTGCAGAATCCGAATTCATCCGTATCATCCCAATTCTTCATGAAAATGCCGATGACGTCGTAGCCTTGTTCCTTCAAAAGCAATGCTGTGACAGAAGAGTCAACGCCACCGCTCATTCCGACCACCACGCGTATTTTTGAATTGTCTTGCATGCCTATCACACCCTTACTTTATTTGTGTATTTTATCACTTCTTACAATATATAAGTTAAACCCGATACAAAAAAACAGTTTACACCATCCCGGCGCATATTTCAAGCTTTCTCGCCTGTCCGCATCCAACCCGACAGTCACATCAGCCTGGCGATAAGCATCAGGATAACTTGATGGATAGGGTAATAGGCATATCCGGCCCATTTCGGCAGCGGTCTGATCTGAAAATCAACCGGCAGAAGCATGGGAATGAGCGACACTGCAGCGAGTGCCTGCAACGAGGGGAATTGCATAGCATTCACCAATAAAAACAAAACAATTCCCGCTCCGACATGTTTTTCCGAAAGCACATAGATTGTCCACCCCATCAAAAAGCCATACAAGCCGTATTCCGTAAATTGGACCAAAAAGATTGCCGGCAAGATGAACCGGTAGTCTTTGATCGATAAGGCAAAAAGTGCCAAGGTGAAAAGGATATTAAAGACATTCCCTGTTTGGGCGGTTATCGGCATACTGATGAGCCCGGTAAGGACCAGCCGCAGCAGATACTTGCGGAAATCACGCGTTTCCCTTACCCCTTGCACGGTTGTGTACAAAAAACAAGGGAAAGCGATGCGTCCGACAACTCGCAGAAAAAGCAATGAGGGGAACAGATAGTAGCCGATATGGTCGATCGTCATTGTGAGGATCGCAATCCATTTGATGAGTGCCGTTTTGTTGTTGTACGCCATTCCTTCACTTCCTTTCTATTCATATTCACCAAGCTGCAAAAATACTTTCGCAATAAAGAAAACAAAGCAGAAAACCTTGGGAGGATTTCTGCTTCATCTTCAGGTAAACTTTCGATCAGACTGTATAAGGCTTCGCATCCAGGTTCAGAGTTGCCAAAGCTTGCTCGATGTCTTCGATGATATCTTCCACGTTTTCAAGCCCTACCGAAAAGCGGATCAGGCCTGGTGTGATGCCTGCTGCCGCCAATTGCTCGTCGGTCAGCTGTCTGTGGGTCGAACTTGCCGGATGGAGCACACAAGTCCGGATGTCGGCCACATGGACTTCATTGGACGCCAGCTTCAGGCTGTCCATGAATTTGATGGCATTTTCTCTGCTTCCTTCGATCGAGAGCGAAATGACGCCGCACGTTCCGAGCGGCAAATATTTATTCGCCAATTCGTGATACTTGTCTCCTTCTAAGCCAGGATAATTCACAAATTCAACTTTTTCGGATTTTTTGAAATATTTAGCGACTTTCAAGGCATTGCTGCAATGTCTATCCATCCTCACAGGGAGTGTTTCAAGCCCAAGATTCAATAAGAAGGCAGCATTGGCGGTTGGGTATGCCCCCATGTCCCTCATCATCTGTACCCGTGCTTTTGTGATATACGCAGCTTTCTCGAAGCTTTCCGTATAGACGATGCCATGGTAGGATTCATCCGGTTCGGTGAATTCCGGGAAATTGCCGTTTTTCCAGTCAAAATTGCCGCTGTCGACAATGACCCCGCCCATCTGTACAGCATGGCCATCCATGTATTTAGAGGTGGAATGGACCACAATGTCCGCTCCAAACTCGAACGGTCTGCAAAGGTATGGCGTCGGGAACGTGTTGTCCACGATCAAAGGCACGTTGTTGTTGTGAGCGATCGCTGCCCATTTTTCGATGTCCAAAACGGATAAAGCAGGATTTGCGATGGTTTCACCGAATACAGCCTTCGTATTCGGTTTGAACATTTTTTGGATTTCTTCTTCAGGCAGTTCTTGGTCGACAAAGGTGCATTCGATTCCGAATCGCTTCAAAGTTACGGCAAACAGATTGATGGTTCCGCCATAAATGGAGGCGGTGCTGATGAAATGATCGCCCTCCTTCAGGATGTTCATCAAGCTGATCATGGTCGCTGCCTGTCCTGATGTTGTGCACAAAGCCCCTACGCCACCCTCCATCGCCGCAATTTTCTCTTCCACGGCCGCAACCGTAGGATTGGAGATGCGCGAATACATGTGTCCGGCAGCCGTCAAATCGAATAATTTACCGATATGTTCTGTCGAGTCATATCTGTACGTAGTGCTTTGGTAAATCGGGAGCGCGCTCGGCTCCCCGTTCCCTGGGTGATACCCTTCGTGTAAACATTGTGTTTCAATTCTCATCATTGACCCTCCTCATTAAGATAACGCTCATAATCTCATATATATTTAACATTTTACCACAATTCCAAAAGGCTTTGTGGAGATATTGAGGCGAAATCGAAAGATCCCGAGGAACAAAAAAAGACAGAACGTGTCTGTCTTCCGGACTTGCTATTCTTCGATGAACTGTACCGTACCGTTTTCAAAAGCCCTAATGCGCGCCAATGAATAGACATCCATGCCTTGCTCTTCCAGAATTTTTCTGCCTTTTTGGAAGGATTTCTCGATGACGATACCGACACCGGCAATCTCCGCTCCTGCCTGATTGCAGATCTCCATCAAGCCGTTTGTGGCTTGTCCGTTCGCCAAAAAGTCGTCGATGATAAGGACAGTATCGTTCTCGTCAAGATATTGTTTGGAGATTGTAATTTCGTTTGTGACATCTTTTGTGAAGGAGTAGACGGTGGCCGAATAAAGATTGTCTCTCATCGTCAGACTCTTTTGTTTTCTTGCAAAAACAACTTTCACTCCCAATGCCAAACCAGTGAATACCGCAGGCACGATGCCGGATGTCTCAACCGTCAGAATCTTGGTGATTTTTTTGTCAGCGAAATATCGTGCAAATTCATCCCCCAATTGTTGCATCAATACGGGGTCGATCTGATGGTTCAAGAAATTGTCCACCTTCAGCACGTTGTCCCCCAACACGATGCCGTCCTTCAATATGCGTTCTTCCAACAATTTCATAAAAAAATCCTCCCTAATCACATTTCGTTCTATCTATCAGCCGCTTGCATGAGTCTGCTAGCATGACATATTTAGGTTTACAAATAACAGTAAAACAATACAGATAATCTTCGCTTTTGTCAACCATCCGTAAGCATTATCGCCGATTGGGGCAAGCATCAACCCGGAAAGACGAACAAATCTGCATTTGAACAGTTTTTTTATCCGCAGAAGAAAAAACAAGAAGGATCCGCATATCGGATCCTTCTCGTTTTTGGTTGTACAGCTTAGTCTACGTATACTTCGGAATCTTTGTTCATCCATGCGTACAGCAAACCGATGATCAATCCGCCGCCGATGTAATTTCCGATCATCGCGAAGAACCAGTTCGTCAACACGCTGCCGACCGTCATCCCTGGCAAAGCGCCGCCGAATGCGAAAAACGCAAGGCTGAAGGAAGAGAAGTTGGCGATAACGTGTTCAAAGCCTAAAAATGCAAAAATGAAGATGATGAAAATGGTCGAGAAAAGCTTGCCGGCGTCATCCTTCATATGCGCGCTCACAAATACAGTCGTATTTACGATGACGTTCGCGAAAATACCTTCGGCTACCATCTGTATAGGCGTTTTGAGCAACTTGCCTTCAACTGCATGGAAAAGGAAGTGCTCAGCCGGCAAATCTTGGAAAATGTTCGTGAATGACATGACGAATGAAGCGATTGTGCCACCGATAAGGTTGAATAGAATACAAGCGAATAAAATTGCTAAAGCTCTTTTTGGTGCCAACACCTTGCGGTATATGGCTGCTGTCATATACATCATATTGGATGTACCCAATTCTGTGTTCATGTAATTGATCATGACCAAAGACCATGCAAACATGAATGAGTAGAAAAATTTTCCGCTACCGGGCAGCATATGTTCTGCTTTTTCAGCGACCATAACTGCTATTGATGTACCCAACGTCAAAAACATACCAGCAAGCATACATCTGATGAAATATTTTACTTGTGAAGTCTCAAATAAATGCGACTTCTTTAGGGCGCTTTTATCAACTGTAGTCATGGCTGCGCCTTGATATTTTTGTTCCACTTTCTTCATCTCCCGAATTGTTTGTGCGATTCTGAATAAGTATATCATATTTCATAAGAATTGGAATGAAAAAAATAGCGTTTTATATAATTATATTAATGCACTTATAGTGTGCATCGTGTTTTTTTGGTGCACATGCATCCAAGTGGGTTATGTTTTATATTTTTTTCAAACAAAAAGACCGTCCGTAAGAATTACTCCTACAGAATCGGTCCCTAGTTTTCATCTGTCCCTACTATTTTTGGATCACTCCGCCGCTTCAGCCAGGACACCGTTTTCGACCAAACTGTCCAAAATATATTCCAACTGTTCTTTCGCAGCCGACATGGTTTCCTTGCCGTAGACATCCACTGTCTGCAATCCGTTGCTCGTCGTTGTGGAAACTTTCAATGTTTTCAGATCGGCAGCGACGACAATTTTCACTTTGATCCCTTGTTTATTCAGCACGCTGTTGTCCAAATCGCGTACCATTTGGAAATTGCCGTTTTTGGTTTCTTCAAAACCATTGTCGCGCAAAGTGTAGCGCTTCACTTGTTCATTCAATCGAAAGGTTTTTCCGGATCCCTTTAAAGATACATTTTTTTCGAATGCCATATGCAGTCCTCCAAGATAACGTTTTCTCTATCATAACACATTTTTTTCTTTCGTTCAGCCGTTCTTGTATTGCTTGTTGTGGATGCTTTGCAGCAATGCGATCAGTGTGTCCGCCTCTTCGGCAGTGTTATCCGGTCCGAAAGAAATGCGCAGGGATTCCGTTGCTCGTGGATTCCCCTTTCCGTACATCGCTGCCAATACGTGACTCGGTTCAAGACTGCCGGCTGTACAGGCGGATCCTGCAGCCAGCATGATCCCTTTGAGATCGCACTGGATCAACATTTTATCAGAACGCATGCCGGGCAGCCAGATGTTCAAGATGTGCGGTACCCCTTCAGGATAGACACCGTTGCACTCAAATGGGAGACCGCTCTTTTCAAGTCCGCTCAGGAAATAATCCCCCAGTTCCCGCTTTTTGCGGTTGCTTTCTTTGCGTTCTGCTTCCATCAGAGTGACTGCCTCGGCAAACCCCCTGATGTATGGCGTATTTTCCGTACCGCCGCGGTGATCGTTCTCCTGGCTGCCGCCATGGATGAAATTAGGCAGATGCAGGCTATTTTTGCGGTATAAAAATCCGATGCCTTTGGGACCATTGATTTTATGCGCGGAAACGGACAAGAGGTCGATATGTTGTTGCCCGACATCAATCTGCTCGCTGCCGTATGCTTGAACGGCATCTGTATGGAAAAGGATCTGCTTCTCCGCCAAAAATGCACCGATTTCGGCTATCGGATTGATGCTGCCCACCTCGTTGTTCACATACATCAATGAGACAAGGATCGTATCCTCGCGAACCGCATTCTTCACGGATTGCAGGGTCACTTTTCCGGCAGCGTCCACAGGCAGATACGTCACCTCGAAGCCTAACGTTTCCAGATAATTCATCGGATGCAATACCGCGTGGTGCTCCGCTGCTGAAGTGATGAGGTGTTTGCCCTTTCCCTTCAGAGCCAATGCAGTCGGTATGATGGCTGTATTGTTGGATTCGGAACCGCAGCTCGTGATGATGATATCAGCCGGATCTGCTTGGATGGATGCCGCAAAAATTCTGCGCGACTGGTCGATATGCTGTCTTGTTCGTCTTCCCAGCGCGTAGGTGCTGGAAGGATTCCCGTAATCTTCGATAAGCGATTCCTGAATGACAGCCACAACTTCAGGTCGCACCGGAGTGGTAGCGGCATGGTCGAAATAAATCAATTTGTTACCTTCTTTCTTTCGCTAGTCTTTCTAGTGTTCAAAATAACTGCTCAGCCAACGGTACAGGCGAATTTCGATGCTGGCATCTGTTTCCGGAGAGGAATCCCGGGCAGTTGCTGGTCCCTGTCCCAGCAATTTCTTCGCCTCTTCAATATCAACACGACAGAAAAACGCATAGGCCGCCCTAATTCTGTTGTTTGCATACCAGTACCTTTTCAACAAGGGATGGACTAGTATTTGGCTGTGTTTTTCCTCTGCAGTGACGATCCTTCCGAACAACGCATCGCAAAACAACGATTCCATCAAATAAATCGGCCAATAGACCGACTCTTTGACTGGGCGATTGGCCGAAAAAGTCTGCAGCAAGCTATCGGCTTCTTCAAAATCCAGTTCCCCCAAAGCGCGGACATAAGCGACCATGTAGAAGTAGTCAACCAGGAAGGTTTTTTGATACTGAGCATCTTTTACGTTTTCGAAATAGACGTCCGGCAAATCCGCAAAAGGGACTTTTTCTTCGATAAGCTGCGCCATTTCCAATTGCTGGAACAAGAGCTTGCGCGCGTGCAAAGATCGGCTTGCTTCCCTCAGCAAAGCTCCATCATTCTGCGCTTTCGGCAGCAGGTTCGCTAAAGCCATCAAGACTGGCACAAGACTGAACAAAACCATCAGGGAGCCTAGCTTCAGTTCCATCGAAAAAGCCGTCCCGTACAGGGTTGCCCCCGTCAAAGCGTTAGCCAAAACACCTCCCAGAAGGTAGCCACGATAAGGCAATTCCGCATAGTCCCCTTTCGGCGGCGCCATCAAGCATTGGCCCGCCAGCACAGGGGAGGCAGCCTGCATATGATGCAAGCTATGATCCGCTTGGCTATATTTATAACGTCTGACTTGAAAACTGACCAGCCGATAACCGCTCAATTTTCCGAAGAGGAAATGTCCCCCTTCATGAAGAAAAATGTGTACATAGATGGATAAAAACAGGCTAACCGACAGAACGGGAATGAGCAGGGGATCAAAAGACAACAGCTTCCCCCAATCGCTGAATCCCTTCGCGATCAGATATCCGTACAGCATGATGATGGTTATTGAAATGTAGATGGCAATTCTCAGAAATGACTTTTTCATAAAATTCCCCCTACTCTTCCTCCAGATGCATTTCCGGGAACAATAAGCGCAGTATTTCCATCGTCAAACGTCGACTTTTCCCTTGGTATGGATAAATGTGGATCAGCATGGCAGGGTTGAAGTTTGCCTCTATCACCCCATAATTTGGCTCCATTTGCGAGGCCGGGACCAAATGATCCGGGATGATGATATCTACTCCGCAGACTGCAACACCCAGTGCGGCTGCCATTTGCACAGCCAGCTTTTTGTAGCTGTCGTGCATCTGATCCGTAACATCAATCGAATCGCCACCGGTGCTGATATTGGAATTATCCCTTAATCGTACAGTTTCTCCTGCCGGCGGGATACTGTCGAAAGTATACCCTTGGCCTTGGATCGTCAACTTCTCGAGTTCCCCGGTTCCGATCAATGCCAACGGTGTACGATGATTTTTGCCGCGCAAACTGTCTTTATTCTTTTCCTCGACCAATTGACGGATAGTCCGGCTGCCATCTCCTACAATATTGGCAGGTACACGCAGCAATACGGCCTTCGTCTCATTGCCGATGACAAAGAAACGGTACTCGGTGCCGGACAAGTAATCTTCCACAAGCACATCTTCATCTTCTTCAAACGCCATATGGATGGCTTTCTCATAATTCTCAAAGGAAGCACCTTCCTTGAAAATGGAAATCCCTAGACCATAGTTCGTGGACTTTGGCTTGACGACGATGCCTTTCCCGGCAAAGATAGGATAGTCGCGCAAGGCTGCTTCGACAGAGTGGTACTCCCCACTTTCAGGAACCGCGAATCCGTTCTCCGCCAGTATTTTTTTGGTGACGACCTTGTTTTCCATGATCAGCGGGCCGATGTAGCTGTCCTTTGCCGTCATATTGCCGTTCTTCACGTATTCGCGATGGTTCTTGTAGGTCAGCGAGATGAATTGGTCATAACGGTCGAGCATGTTGATTTTCAAACCTTTTTGGATGGCATCGAACATCAGGATCTGCGTGGAGAGTTCCATGTCCTCAAAGCCTCTCAACGCATACGGACGTTTCCAGGCAGCCTCTTTGTACTTTTTGGCCAAAGATGCGGCCCAAGCCGTTTTGTCCTCTCCCGCTTCCAATGCGTTGACCATCTGGCCCGCCACTGTTTTCTCCGGATTGTGGAATGCTTCGATTTTTTCTTTGACGATTGCGCTGATTTTCTCTTCTGCGCCGATCGCTTCCAGCATATCCAGCATACCTTCGAGGACGGACAGCCCTTCCGCTTGGAATGCGGATGGTTGCAGAGGATTCTCCAAAGCAGTGGTGTAATTCATTTCTTTCCCGATTTTCATCTCTTCGTCGTTGGCATCTTGCTCGATCCACAATAAATAGAGCAGGAAATAATGGATGAAGTACATATCCTCTTTATGCATGCCGAACTCAGCAAATGGGTTCAGATCGAACAACCTGAATTCAAGATAGGCGATTCCGTTCGTGAGCAAATCACGCGCTTTGTTGGCCCCCCTGAAACGGACAGTGGAATAAAATTCTTTTTCGGCAATGAGCTTGCCGTTTGCCACCATTTCTTCGATATCCTGCACATAGGCATCAATCGATTCAAAAGAAACATGGACGTCCGCTTTATTGACGTATCCGTATTTGCTGCTGCGGATGCTTCTTGTGTACCTGTCCAGAGGCAAATCGTGCTGTGTTTCTTTTTCGAAGTAGGAGCTGTCGGCTGAAACGGATCCCCCCATAAGGTAGGTCATGATCCATTGGTGACGGATGAAGTTATGCGCCATCTTCAAGTAGACATCCGATTGGAACGCCTTAAGCGTCCCGGCAGACCCGGAAAGCTGATGAAGCTCTTTGATGAGGGCAGGATTCAATTCGAAGTTGAAGTGGATGCCGCTGACCATCTGCTTCTTGTTCCCGTAAACAGAGACCAAGTACTCCCGATACGCCACATCAACCGAACTGTCCAACTTGGCTACTTTGATTTCATCGCCCTTCGGCATGGTCGGCGGGATGCTGCAGGGCAACAGATATTCATCTTCCGGCAAGGACCTCAAGACGACATCATGGATAGCCATCAGCCATTCATGTGTTTCCTCGATTGACTGCATCGGCGGCGTGATCAATTCCGGTTGGCTTTCCGCAAAGTCAGTCTGTATGTAAGGATGGAAACTGCGATTCCCGAATATTGTCGGGTGGTTTGTCTTGGCAATCGTACCCTCACTTGTTATCCGTTGGCTTTCTTTTTCGATTCCAAAAGAGGCTTTCGAAAATAGTGCCGATAATTTATGTGTTAAAATAATCTCTTTGAAATCTGTCATTATATGCGCTCGCTTTCTGCTTCCAATTTTCAATGTATTCATTATAGCTGTTCTGCTTGTAAATAGTAAAGATGTTGCCTGCCATTCTTTTCAATCAATTTTCACGAATCAGCAAAAAATAACCGGGCGAATGTTTGTTCTTTTTTATGAGATGGCATATAATGGGGAGAGTAAAAAGGAGCGGAGAATAATGAAACAACCTTTAGCATACCGTATGCGCCCCGTCCACATCGACGAAGTCATCGGCCAAAGCCACCTGGTCGGCGAAAATAAAATCATCCGCCGCATGGTCGATGCCAAGATGCTTTCTTCCATGATACTGTACGGCCCACCGGGAATCGGCAAGACCAGCATTGCGAGCGCCATCGCCGGATCGACCCATTCGGCTTTTCGGCAGTTGAACGCCGCCACCGACACAAAAAAAGATCTTCAGATCGTCGTGGAGGAAGCCAAATTTTCCGGACAGGTCATCCTCTTGTTGGATGAAGTGCATCGGTTGGACAAACCCAAGCAGGATTTTCTCTTGCCGCACCTTGAAAGCGGCCAGGTCATCCTGATCGGCGCCACCACCGAAAATCCATACATCAGCATCAGTCCCGCCATCCGGAGCCGAACCCAGATTTTCGAATTGAAGTCCCTGACAACACAGGACGTCATATTGGCGCTGGAACGGGCCATCGCTGACGAAAAACGCGGTTTGGGGAAAGAAAAGATCGTGATCGATGAAGATGCCTTGCTCCATTTCGCCAGGAGCACGATGGGTGACGTGCGCGGTTCTCTCAACGCCTTGGAATTGGCTGCCCTATCCACCAAACCGGATGCAGACGGCACCATCCACATCACCTTGGATATCGCTGAGGAATGTGTCCAAAAGAAAGCTTTGGTCCACGATAAGAACGGCGATGCCCATTACGATGTTATATCGGCATTCCAAAAATCGATCCGCGGCAGCGACGTCGATGCGGCCATGCATTATCTGGCCAGGTTGCTGGAAGCCGGTGAATTGCTGATCGCCTGCAGAAGGTTGATGGTCTGTGCTTACGAAGACATCGGCTTAGGCAATCCGCAAGCAGTTGCCCGTACCGTTTTGGCCGTTCAGGCGGCGGAAAAGTTGGGCTTGCCGGAAGCCCGCATCCCCTTGGCCAACGCTGTCGTCGATCTGGCCCTTTCGCCGAAATCCAATTCGGCTTACCTTGCCTTGGACAGCGCGCTGGCGGACGTGCGCGCCGGAAAGTCCGGCGACATACCGGATAGCCTGCGCGATGCCCATTACAGCGGTGCAAATAAACTGGGCCGCGGCATCGGTTATCAATACCCGCACGATTTCCCGGATCACTGGATCAAACAACAATATTTGCCGGATTCGCTGAAGAATCGCCGCTACTACGAGCCGGCTGCAACGGGCAAATACGAGCAGGCCCTGGCCAACCAATTGCAGCACCGCTTCAACAAAGATTCATGAGTACCATTTGGTAGCGTTTAACCTGTTGCTGCTGTGACGTTTACCGATTAAAATGCTTGTGTTTTGCTTGCCAACTATTGATTAGTATGCTACTATACGTATATAGATTTCTGAGGTGTTCGACATATTCTCAATGTGTTGACCGAACAATTTATTACTACCTTGGGATCCTGTTTATCTCAGTGGATAACACGCCTTATCATTTGGTAGTTAGAGACTGGATATTGGAGCCCACCTGCTTATATGCGGGTTCAAAACTAGTAGAATATACTCACCGGCACCATCGGATTTCTAATAAAGTTTTATACTTTTGGAGCTGCTCTTTGAGCAGCTTTTTTTGCAGACTGGAATATACGGGAAAACGTTTCTTGAGCCATTATCCCGCTATTTCCTTGAGGAGGACACACTTTGGTAGAAATGTTGATTGCCGTTTTTTCATTATTGCTGGTTTCGACCGGACTTTTCATGACTTTGAAAGGCCCCACTGTCTTTGTGTTGGCTCCGGATCGGATCACCGAACAACAACGCCAACAGATTTGGCTTTTTTTCCGCAATGGCGGAGCCCTATACATGTTGATCGGGTTTCTCTGCTTGCTGACGATTTTCTTCAGGAGCACCCTACTCTATGCATTTGCTGTACTGGTTGCCTCAGGGTATACAGCACTCTTCAGCATCCGCCTGGCCGGCATGATGAAAAATCAGAGCCGCTGACCATTAAATTCCCGGAAAAAATCGCATACGCTTTCATTTTTATGGAAAGTGAAGTAAAATAAACTTGTAAGCGATACTAGTTTAGAGGAGTGGTTAATATGTTTCAAGAGTATAAGAAGATTTTGATACCGGTTGACGGATCCAGAGAATCAGAATTATCCTTCCGTAAAGCAGTGGAAGTGGCCAAACGGAATAAAGCAGCCATCATCATCACTCATATTATCGATACAAGAGCGATACAGACGCCTACAGGTTTTGAAGGCAGTTTTACGGATGAAATCGTCCGCCAATCCAAAACATTGATGGAAGAATACAAAACCTATGCCACTAACGAAGGCATAACGGATGTTCATACCGTCATCGAATATGGCTCACCGAAAGCCATCATCGCGAAAGATTTGCCTGCCGAATATGGCGTGGATCTGATCATGATCGGTGCGACCGGCCTTAATGCCGTCGAAAGACTGTTCATCGGCTCCGTATCCGAGTACGTCATCCGGAATGCACCATGCGATGTGCTGGTAGTCCGGACCGACCTCGAGAATAAACCAAAACCAAAAAAATGATAGGCAGCGGCCTAGCCCTTCTGCCTCAATAACAATTCAAAAAAATTCCGGCGCACCATTCAATGGTGTACCGGAATTTTTTTGAATTAATGTTTTTCGCTGAAGCGTACGACGTCGCGAGCGATCATCAACTCTTCATCTGTAGGGATCAACAATACTTTGACTTTTGAATCGTCAGTTGAAATGATTCTTTCAACGCCGCGGACATTGTTCTTTTCATCGTCGATTTTGCAACCGAACCAAGACATGCCATCGATGATGATTTTGCGGGTAGGCGCAGAATTTTCTCCGACGCCAGCAGTGAAGACGATCGCATCCACACCGTTCATGATTGCAACGTATTGTCCGATGTATTTTTGGATGCGATTGTGGAAGATATCCAAAGCAATTTGAGCTTGCTCGTTGCCTTTTTCAGCTTCTGTTTCGACATCGCGCATATCGCTTGATACGCCGGATAGTCCCAACAGGCCTGATTTTTTGTTCAGGATGTCAACGAATTCATTGATATCCGTGATGCCAAGTTTGCCCATCAAATAGGCGATCAAAGATGCATCAATGTCACCTGAGCGAGTTCCCATTGTGATACCAGCCAATGGCGTGAAGCCCATAGATGTGTCGATAGATTTTCCACCTTCGACAGCAGTGATGGAACCGCCGTTACCGATATGGCATGTAACGATCTTCAACTCTTCAATCGGTCTGCCCAACATTTCAGCAGCGCGTTCAGCAACGTATTTGTGGCTTGTTCCGTGTGCGCCGTATTTTCTGGCAGCATATTTTTCATAGTAATCCATCGGGATGCTGTAAAGATAGTTTACTTTCGGCATTGTTGTATGGAAAGATGTGTCGAATACAGCAACACTTGTAATTTCAGGCAACAATTTCTTGAATGCACGGATTCCAGTAGCGTTCGCTGGGTTATGCAACGGCGCCAATTCAGCCAGTTCTTCGATTTGTTCCAGGACAAGATCATCCACAAGCGCGGAATCTTTGAAGATTTCGCCGCCGGCAACGACACGGTGGCCGACACCTGTGATCTCATCGTAGCTTGAAATGATGTTTAGTGCTAATAATTGATCCAGTAAGTTATGTACCGCGATCTCATGGTTCGCAATATCTTCCGTTACTTGGAATTTTTCGCCTTCTCCGTGTTTGATTGTGAAGACGGAATCGTTCAAACCGATTCTTTCGATAATTCCGGTTGCAAGAACTTCCTGATCAGGCATAGCGTATAATGTAAATTTCAAGCTTGAGCTACCAGCATTGATAGCGATGATTTTTGACATTTTTTTCTCTCCTTTAAATTGACTGATTTTTCTTATATCTCTAATAAATATTATATCATCTTTGCGCTCCAATTGTGGAAAATATCCAGGAAAGATTGCATCTTTTGTGCGTTTTTAAGATCTGGAATTTCCCCCAAAAGCACTTGTTCAGCTTGAATCGATTTTTCACCATTTTTTTGAACAATAATGATTGATTTTTTCATTCCATTTTTGTGGAACAGATCTTCCGGAAGGCTCAAAAATGCCTGTATATGAACGGTTTCCTTCAACCACCCCATTAACACAGATGTTTTATCTGTTTCAAAAATGTCAGAAGGAACGATAAAGATCCCCCAACCAGATTCTTTCAAATAGTTCACATTTTGTTCAAACATTAAGAAATGCGCAAAAGAATTTCCTTCCGAAAAAGCTGTTTTGTAGTTTTTTGCGCGCTCGTTTACAGGATAATATCCGATTGGAAAATCTGATACCATGATATCGGATGGCGCAATCAACAGTTCCTGCAGGCTGTCCGAATGGGTGTAATGGATTTTTTCGGACAATCCCATCAAGGATCCGCTGTTCGCCGCTACACTGATCAACAGGTCATCGTTGTCAACTGCTTCCGCAGTCACTTCATTGCCTCTGCTTGCCAAATGCGCCAGAACGATATTGAGAAGATTCCCTGTCCCTGCTGCCAAGTCTGAAACATGCAGTTTTTCTGTCTTATCTTTTTTTATTTCTCCGATGAAATAAGCGATCAGATACGCAATCGTGTCCGGTGTCATTTGATGATTCATCTGGAGCTTGTCTTCTTTCGTTGCTTTGATGAAAGTCAATTGGATGCTCTTGCGGATGATTTCCTTATCCAATGCATCCATGTTCATCTTTTTGTAGAGTCTATTCAATCGTTCGACTGCCTCGTTTGAAGGCAAGCCTTCCACTTGTTGTGCTTTCCCTTCAAAGGAAAGATTTTCCAGCGTTTCGGACAACGCTTCTACATATGAAAGTTCAGCTTCCGTTTGAAGTAATTTGATCGCTTCATCCATTAAACCGAAAAGACTCTCAACATTTGTTGCTTTCAAGTCGTTCACCGTCCCTTACTTTTTGTTGTTCTGTAAAATACAAAAAAACCTGCGAAGGAAGTGACTAATCATTTGCCCCCGCAAGGTTTTTTGTGTGTATGTAATTGGTTGATCGGCAAAAGTACAAGTATTATTTAGCTGTAGGGTATACAGAAACTTGTTTTTTGTCACGGCCTAAACGTTCGAAACGAACGACACCGTCAACTTTTGCAAATAGAGTGTCATCTCCACCGATACCGACGTTAGTACCTGGATGGATTTTTGTTCCGCGTTGACGGTACAAAATCGATCCGCCAGTTACTGTTTGTCCGTCTGCACGTTTAGCGCCTAAACGTTTAGATTGGGACTCACGTCCGTTGGTAGTAGATCCGCCCCCTTTTTTGTGGGCGAACAATTGTAGATTCAATTTCAACATGTGGTTTGCACCTCCTTATTAAGTAGTACAGTTTTTATTGCATTTTTATGGTCACATAATCCGGATATGTCTGAGCGACATCTTCCAGCGAATAGAATAGATGCTTCAGTAAAATCTGCGTAATGTATTGCTGTTCCGCTTCCCTTTCGGAAAGTATTTCTGCATAGAGATACCCGCCTTCATCATCAGCTTCATCAACAAGCATCTGGTAACCGGCTAAACGTTCAACGCTATTCACAGTTTCGATGGCCAGTACAGAAACAGCGGCACAGATAATATCTTCGCCTGCTACCCCATACCCGGCATGTCCCGTAATCTCGAAAGAGAGCAGGTTGCCATGGTCATCTTCTTTAAATTTCACTTCAATCATGGTTATTCACACTCTTATGCTTTGATTGCGTCAATGATTACTTTAGTATAAGGTTGACGATGACCTTGCTTGCGGTGTGTATCTTTTCTTCTCTTGTATTTGAAAGTAGTTACTTTCTTTTCTTTGCCCTGTTTTTCAACAGTGCCTTCTACAGAAGCACCTGTTACGAATGGAGCGCCAATTTTAGTTTCTTCTCCACCTACAAATACGATTTCATCAAAAGTTACTTTATCACCAGCTTCAGCATCTAATTTTTCAATGTAGATCGCTTGTCCAACTTCAACTTTTAATTGTTTACCACCTGTTACGATAATTGCGTACATATTCTCTGCACCTCCTTATTTTACTTAGACTCGCCAAACGAAGTGCCCTTTAAGGTCTTATGACTCCCATTCGTGCGGTTGTAGCCGTGGTGCGCACATTTACAACATTAATAGCTTATCAAAAATCCGGCTTCAAGTCAACCTAAATCAAAACATTCGTCAAATAAGGCGCCATTTACTTCACTGCGGACCAAAAATGGTTAAACAAAAAACAGGGCAGCTGCCCTGTTTTTTGTTTGGACTGTCCAATTTTCTGCGGACATGCCCTAGCCTTCACAATATCCTTAACGGTTCTTGACGAATTCACTTGAGGATACGATCCGGGTACCATATTGTTGCCCGAACTCGGTATCATGCGTAACGATCAGAATGCCGGTTCCTCCTGCTGCAATTTCCTGGATCAGCTTTCCGATGCTGTCGGAAGATTCACGATCAAGCGCAGAAGTCGGTTCGTCAAAACAAAGCACGCGCGGATTCAGCATCATCGCCCGGGCGATCGCAACCCTTTGCTTCTGGCCCCCGGATAAAGTCGACGGCATCGCATTCAATTTGTCTTCTAATCCCATTTGTTTCAACAATCCGGCAGCTTTTCCCGCCAGTTCTTCGCGGCTGCCCAATTTTTGGGCAAGTGGCGCCTCCAGCAGATTGTCCAGCACAGTAAGGTTCGGGAACAAAGCGTAATCCTGGAACACCATGCCGATTTTGTTTTGGTAAAGGCGTCTTTTTTTGCGGTCTGCATATTCTGCGCCCTTCAACCCTTGTTTACACAAGACAGCATCCTCAATCGAAATGGTGCCTTGGTCTGTTCTTTCAAGATTATTGAGCAAGCGCATCAAGGTCGTTTTCCCAGTACCGGAACGCCCCACAAGCACAACAATTTCATTGGAATCGATGTGGAATGAAAAATCATCGATTACGGTTATGTCATGATAAGACTTTGTTAAATTCATCGCATTTAATAACATGATTGCCGCTCCCCCCTAAAAGTTCCCTTTGGATTCAAGTTTATTCAGCAGCACCGTAATGACAGCCGTGACGGATAAATAGACGATACCCACTGCCAGGAACGGCACTAACGAAGCATACGTGTTCGCGGCAATCTGCCCTGCCCGCAACAGTTCCCCGAGACCGATGACATAAACCAAAGATGTATCTTTTACTAGCGCAATCACTTCATTCCCTACAGATGGCAATACGATCTTGGTGACCTGTGGAATGATGATTTTGAAAAACCCTCTGACCTTACCGATACCCAACACCGAAATGGCCTCGAACTGCCCTTTCGGGACGGCTGTGATGCCTCCACGGAAGATTTCCGCATAATAGGCGGCATAGTTGATCATATATGCCAGAATTGCTGCCGAAAAACGATCCAACGTAATGCCTATCAGCGGCAAACCGAAGAAAACAAACATCAATTGCAGCAGCAATGGCGTCCCTCTCATGATGAAGACATATAACTGGATCAGAAAACCCAGCCATTTCGGGCCGTAAACCCGGATGACGGCAATCAGAAACCCTAACGGAATGCTGGAGATCCCTATGATGAAGAACAACTTAAGCGTCATCTTCAAGCCGTCAAGCAATGATGGCAGTATCGTCTGTATCAAGTCCATTTCATAAACCTCTTTCTTACCCTTTATTTTCGTTATTCACTATAAAACCATTTGTCGTATATTTCATCAAAGGTTCCGTCTTCCTTAATGTCGGCCAAAGCTGCATTGACGCGCTCCTGCAAGTCAGCATTGTCCTTTTTGAAGGCAACCGCCATCTCGTCTTCCCCGAAATTATCATTCAGGACACGGTAGATGTCTTTTCCTGACTGTTTCATGTAGTAACGACCGTAGACTTCACCGACGACGATGGCATCCACGCGGCCTGATTCCAGGTCGCTGAAGGCATTATTATTGGAAGGATAAAGCACCAAATCCCCGCCCAACTTTTCAAATATCCCTGATGCATCTTCCATGATCTTGTCCACAGAACTGGAAGATTGTTGTGTCGAAACCAACTTCCCTTCCAGATCCGCTTTCGTTTGGATAACGCTGTCCTTCAAAACGATGATGGCTTGCGCATCCACGATGTACGGTTCGCTCAAGAGGACTTTTTCGGCGCGTTCCGGCGTGATCGCATAGCCGTTCCAGATCATATCGATGTTTCCGGAATCCAATTCGGTTTCCTTCATTGCCCAATCAATCGGTTGGAAAACCATTTCGGCCCCGATCCGTTCACCGACAGCTTTCGCCAGATCGACATCGAATCCGATGATTTCATTGCTGTCATCACGGAATCCCATCGGCGCAAATGTGTCATCCAAACCCACGACCAGCGTTTCCTCGGCATCAATCTCCGAACTGTCGGAAGCATCATCAGCAGTCCCAGCGTTACATCCAGCCAGCAACAATAAACCCGTTCCGATCAAAACAGCTTTTTTTAGCTTATCCAACATGCAGTTTTCCTCCTTCAACAAACGGTAATGCTATTCAGCGAACCAAGTTGTATAGATTTCATCGTACGTTCCGTCTTCACGCATATCATTCAACGCTTCGTCAATCGCTTCTTTCAGTGCGACATCGTCTTTGCGGAGACCCACACCATATTCTTCATCGCCAAAATTATCGGTAAGAACGGCATACTTTTCCTCGCCTTTTTGTTTCATGGTGTAACGGCCCAACACTTCATCAACGACGATTGCATCACTGCGGCCGCTTTCCAGGTCGTTGAACACGTCATTGAAAGTAGGGTACAAAATAGCAGTGCCCCCATCAAACTCAGCAGCAATTCCTGTTTCGTCGGCATTGATGGCATCAAATGCCGCAGATCCTTGTTGCGTCGCAACTACTTTCCCAGCCAAATCGGCTTTTGTCTCGATATCACTGTCCGCCATTGTGACGATGATTTGGCTGTTATTCAGATACGGTTCTGTGAAAAGCACTTTCTCTTTGCGCTCTTCCGTGATGGTGTAACCATTCCAAATCATGTCGATGTTACCGGAAGCCAATTCGGTTTCCTTCATTGCCCAATCGATGGGCTGGAAAGTGATTTCCACATCCAAGCGTTCAGCGACTTCTTTTGCCAAGTCGACATCAAAGCCGACGATTTCACCGCTCTCATCTTTGAAACCCATAGGTGCAAAAGTATCGTCCAGCCCCATCACCAATGTTTCTTTGATTCCTGAATCTTCCGATCCGGTTGCAGAAGAATCCTCAGCAGTTCCTCCACCGCATGCAGCCAATAAACTTGTAGACGCCAACAACATTAATGCTAATTTTTTCATATTCTTCTCCTCCATATATGTGTACTTTTTTATTACCGAATTTTGTGATGGTCACTCCTCAAGCCGTTTCCAATAAAAAAAGCCCTCTAACTTCCTGCTGAAAGTTAAAGGACGATTGAAGTCGTGGTTCCACCTTTTTTTGCGGCATCTTCACAGAAACCGCCTCATAACGTTCCATTCGAAACGTCAGTGCTGTAACGGGCACAACCGAGTCAACCTACTAAGGGCAGCGGATGCTGTCTTTTCGGAATTCTTGCTCAGAGACGTGATTTCACTGGTTTCTATTGTCTGCTCACACCACCCGCAAACTCTCTGGAAATAGCCAAAAGTTACTTTTTCTCTTCATTGCATTTAGAATTTAAGACAATAATACCACAGCGTTCGTTAAATGCAAGCATTTCATTAAAAAAGATCTCATTCATTTCTCATCATGGTCAGTCGTACATCCAGCCCACAAGTTTAAACAATGGGTAATAAATTACAATGAACAGCACAATGTTCAACACGATGGTCGGTCCCAAACGCTCAGAAGCGAATGCACTGAAATCAAGCTGCGTAATGTCAATCAAGCTATAAAAGCCAAATACGAATGAATCAACCAAAACGATCGCTAAGATGAACAACAGAGCCAACACGAAAACATTTTCCGTCAAATATTTCTGCATTTTCTTCACGAAGTACACGATCACCGCAAAAGCGACTGCGTAAACGCCCAAAATGCCGCTGTAATAACTGTCGAACAACAGCCCGAACAAAACTGCGTACAACTGCATCGGCTGCTTGGGGAAATAGTAGGAAAAAAGCACGAATCCGAACAGAGCCAAATGCGGCACAAGGATATACTCTTCACTGACGAACTGGCCCGGAAAGGCATTGATCAAAAAGCCATCCAAAATCAAAAGCAAGTAAAGCATCACGGGGATGAAATAAGTGTGATGCAAAGATCTGTTCTGCACCATCACTCACCACTCCCACTCAGCCGTTTGATGACCGTTACGAAGCGGATATTATAAACCTCTCCGGCAGGCTCGATCGTCACCTGTTTGAACAGGCCGTAGCTGTCCATGGATACCTCTTTAACAGTGCCGATCAGCAAGGCGCTTGGCGATACGCCGCCCAAGCCTGATGTGATCACACTGTCGCCAGGATTGATCACAGCATCCGGAGCAATCTGGGACATGGAAAGCATCTTCGTGTTCTCATCATAGCCATTGACGATACCATGAACAGGTCCAGATTCAGTCTGGATTTCAGCTGACACACGGTTAGTCGTATCATTTGAAGTGGTCAACAAAAGTACTTTCGCGCTTGTCGAGCTGACTTCGGATACACGACCAATCAGACCGTTTCCGGCCATCACCGACATATCGACCTCCACCCCGTCCTGGGATCCTTTATCGATGACGATTTGGTTCAACCAACTGTCCGGGTTGCGGGATACCACAGACGCATTGATTTGTTCATATTCTGATAAAGTGCTTTTTAGTTCAAGTTCTTCCTGCATCCGCGCATTTTCTTGCTCCAGATTATAGACTTTCACTTGCAGTTCATAAACGGTATCAATTTTACTTTTTAAAGATTGGTTTTCTTCATACGTATTCATCAGGTTATCGACTGAATCAACAAAATTCGCCACTACTTCCGCTGGCTTAGAAAATATTCTCGCAATGGAGCCCGTCACATCGTTCCCTACTTGTTGCGGTATCGATGTATCTTCTCTGTTGTTGGTGAGAGAATATGCTATCAAGCTGATAAAGGTGATCACACTGATCAATAGGATAATCAATTTTTTGTTGTTAAAAAACTGATTCACATTGACACCTCATTTCGTACATCACTTTCAATTACATTCATTATCTTAATGCCTTAAATTTTTACGCTTGTACACGTTGATATTCTTCAAAGTTTCGCCTGTCCCGATGGAAACGCAATCCAATGGATCGTTGGCGATAAATACAGGAACTTCCGCTTCTGCCGAAATGACTTCAGCAATGTTCTTCAACAAAGCCCCACCGCCTGTCAAAACGATGCCATGATCGATGACGTCAGCAGATATTTCGGGAGGCGTCTCTTCCAGCACTTCCCTCACGGAAAGGATGATGTTTTCGACCACATCATGGATCGCAACCGCTACGTCCTCGGCATAGATCTCCAAAGTCTTGGGCAGGCCGTTGACCATATCGCGGCCCCTTATTTCCATGGAGCCGTAGGAAGCTGCCTTTTCGATGTCGGCACAACCGATCGTTATTTTGATATTCTCGGCAGTCCGCTCGCCGATCAACAGACCATACTTTTTGCGTATGAACTGAATGATTGCCTCATCCATACGATCGCCAGCGGCTGTGCTGGAACGGCTCGTGACGATTCCTCCGAGCGAAATTGTCGCGACATCCGTCGTCCCGCCACCGATGTCCACCACCATATTGCCTGTAGGCGCATGCACCGGAAGCCCAGCACCCACCGCGGCTGCAAAAGGCTCTTCTATGATGAAAGCTTCTTTGGCACCGGCTGTCCGGGTGGCATCAAGAACTGCCCGCTTCTCGACCTCCGTCACACCACTCGGGACACAGACCATCACGTATGGTTTGATGAATGCATTTCCAGTCGCTTTTTTGATGAAATATTTCATCATTGCGACAGTTGTATCATAATCCGCAATGACGCCTTCCTTCATGGGGCGTGATGCCACAATGGTTCCGGGTGTCCTGCCAAGCATCTGGAAAGCCTCTTCCCCAACGGACAGAATCTCCCCCGTATGGATATTTTTGGCGACGACAGAAGGTTCTCTGATCACGATGCCCTTGCCGGCTATGAAGACGATCGTATTGGCCGTACCTAAATCAATTCCGATGTTTTTACCCTTAAAATTCAAACTTACCAAGTACTTCTCATCCTTCCGTCTGATTGACTACAAACTCTCCCACAAACAAATTCTTTTCTATTTTACCACAAACCGGAACAAGAAAAACACCAATGTAACAAACAAAAGAAAGAATTAATCTATTTGACAGGAATGCCGTGGATCGGTAATGCCGACGTAAACAACTCACCCTAATTGACACAATATATCTACACTAACCAAAGTGAGTCATACAGTTGGTCAGCATTTAAAAAGGGCCCGAGACAGTGTCCCGGACCCCTTGATCGTTTTATTTAAGGAAAATTAGATTTTTTCTACGTTAGAAGCTTGCGGTCCACGGTTTCCATCAACGATTTCGAATGAAACTGCTTGTCCTTCTTCTAATGATTTGAATCCGTCACCTAAGATAGCTGAGAAATGTACGAATACGTCGTCTCCGCTTTCGCGTTCGATAAATCCAAAACCTTTTTCTGCATTAAACCATTTTACTGTTCCTTTTTCCATGAAAAATTCCTCCTCGTGCAAAGCACTAAAAATGTGATTTTTGCTTTTGGTACGATAGGAATGTTCAAGACAATCTATTCTTTACCAAACAAAAACACTAATATAATGATATATCAGGTTTTCCGATATTGCAAGTTTTTTGCCATCAAATTATCATTTCCATCTGCGTCAACATTTACTGAATCGGACTAAATGATACCGTATTCCCGCAGACTGAGATAGTCATCGACCCCAATGATGAAGTGATCAAGAATCTCGATCCCCATCATTTCTCCGCATTCCACCATCCTGCGGGTAAAGACCAAATCAGCCTCCGAGGGATCGGGATTCCCGGAAGGATGATTGTGCGCGAGGATGATCCTCGCTGCCGCAAACCTTACCGCCTCCCGGAAAATCTCGCGCGGATGCGCAACCGAACTGTTCAGACTGCCGATGAATATCGTCTTCTTCTTGATGATTTCGTTCTTTGTGTTCAGATAGACAGCCACCACGTGCTCCTGTTGGAGATCGCGCATCTCTTTCTGCAGCAGCGTTCCGGCACTTTGCGTCGAGGTGATCGTTCCGCTCTTCAATTGCGTGGCATTGGCGATGCGGACTCCCAGTTCGACACAGGCCTTGATTTCGATCGCTTTTGTTCGGCCGATTCCGTGGATCGAAGTCAGCTCTTCCAGTGAGGCCAGCTTCAAGGAATGCAGATCTTCGAACTCATTCAGCACCCGTAACGCCAGCTGCATGACATTGCTGTCCCTGGGCCCCGTCCGCAGAATGATTGCCAATAATTCATGCGTCGCCAGGGCTTTTTCTCCGAATTGATCCAATCTTTCACGCGGGCGCGAGGCTTTAGGAACCTCCATCAGCAGATTTGTTTCTTGCACCATCCTGTTTTACCCCTTTCCTTCCGTCTACTCATTAGATACGCAGAAAGAGGCGGAACAGGTTATTTCTCTTTCAGCCAATCCATGACCGCGTGCAGGTCCGGCAAAATGGCAATCGTTTTTGCTTTCGCTTCGTCATCGGGAACGATCAGATCCGGGATCATGATCACTTCAATGCCCGCGTCATAGGCCGCGCGGATGCCATTAAGCGAATCTTCCAGGATCAGACAGTCTTCTTTCGGAATGTCGAGGGGTTTCCAGGCGCTCAGGAAAATTTCCGGATCCGGTTTTGCGAAGGACACTTCATCCCCGCAGACTTGGTAGCGGAAGTACTGCGAAATATCAGCCAACTCAAGGTAAAAGCTGACTTCTCTCCTCCGGCTACTGGAAGCAACGACGCACACCACGCCCTCCTCCTTCAGAAAGGCCAGCAGATCATAAAGGCCTTTTTTGATCGGAAGCCCCTGCTCGGAGGCGATGTCCGTCTGCCTCTTCTTCATTTTTCTCAGGAATCGCTCCGCCAATTCAGCGTCGCCGAAGTCGGATGCCAATTCAGGCATCACATCTTTATCGGATCGCCCTACTTGTTTCAGGTAATAATCGAAGTCGAACGCTATCGGCAAAGCCAACTCTTCAGCCAATTCGCCTTGCGCCTGATAGCCCAACGTTTCCGTATCGAACATCAATCCATCCATATCAAAAATGACTGCTTTTTTACGCATCTCATAACTCCTTATTCTTTAATAAATAATGCCTTACTTCGGAAAGAAAATACAGCGAGCCTGTAATCAACAACATGCCCTCTTCGGATTGTTTCGCCTTCAGTTCATCGATCGCAAAGCGCCAATCTTCGTAGGCTGCAGCTTCCGATACGCCCATCCGTTCGCACAGTTCCTCGACTGATGCAGCCCTTGGGAAATCGAAACTGGTCACGTACAGCTTGCTGTCCGGGATCGACTTGATCAACTGGCCCATTTCCTCCAGGTCCTTATCAGCCAACGCCGCCAACAGAATGGTGATATCTTTATCCGAAAACTTCTTCTTGATCGCTTCAGTCAGCACTTCCATAGCCGGGATATTATGGGCACCATCCAGCATGACAAACGGTTCTTGCGAAACGATCTCCATCCGGACCGGCCAAGCCGTCCCCAGAAGGCCTGCTTTGATTGTCTTCTCCGAGTAGCTTAAAGCGTGTTTTTTGCAGAACAGCAAGAATGTCTGCAGCGCAGTGGCTGCGTTATCGACTTGATGGCCACCCATCAAGGCAATTTCGAGGTTCTCAAAAGTGCCCAAGGGAGAGGCAAAGTCAAAGACTTCATGGTAATCAGAACCCTCATGCCAATTGGTGACGCTGAAGTCCGGTCCGTATGCATACAAGGGCGCTGCCTTTTTTTCCGCAGTGTCCCGCATTACCGACAAAGCCTCTTCAGGCAATCTTCCGATGACGACAGGTGTCCCTTGCTTGATGATTCCGGCTTTCTGATAGGCGATCTCCGCCAGTGTATCCCCGAGGATATTGCTGTGGTCTTTGCCTATCGTCGTGATGAGCGACAAATCCGGTTCGGCAACATTCGTGCTGTCGTAAAGACCGCCCAGACCGACTTCCAACAATACGACATCGCACGGATGGGAGCCAAAATACGAGAACATCATGGCGGTCACAACTTCGAATTCAGTCAGCGGCCCCATATCCGTCAGGCTGATTTCCTCATAGAGTGCATGCAGAATGTTCGCTTGTTCCAATACGTCTTCATCCGGGATGTTCGCTCCATTCACGCCGATCCTTTCATTGAAACTGACGATATGCGGCGAGGTGAAGGTTCCAACCGTATAGCCAGCCGCCATGAACAGGCTTCTTAAGTAAGCAACATTCGACCCTTTTCCGTTTGTTCCGGCAATATGGATGGATCTGAATTTACGTTCCGGGTGATCCAGTTTTTCCATCAACCATTTCATCCGGACTATTCCCGGTTTAGGGCCCATGCCTTTGCGGGTATGGATCCATTCCATCGCTTCTTCATAAGTTGCAAACATCTACCTCTTCACTCCATTTCCATTTAAGAAGAACCCTATCCACAAAGGAACTTGCTAATAGGGTTCTTCCTGTTCAATTCGATTCTCTTATTAAGCCAACTGTTCTTTCAGGGCAGCGATGCGTTCTTCAACGGCCGCCAATTTTTCGCGGTATTCCGTTCCTTTTTGTTTCTCCCCATCGATTACAGCCTGCGGGGCTTTGCTGACGAATTTTTCGTTATTCAATTTGCTTTCCACACGGTCGACTTCTTTGGTCAATTTCTCCGCTTCCTTCTCGAGACGGGAAATCTCATCTTCCAATTTGATCAGGCCGGCCAACGGCATATACACCTCTCCGCCTGAGAAAACTGCGGTGACAGCGTCGCTGGCTGCCTGGATGTGTTGGCCGATTTCCAGTGTATCCGGGTTGCAGAAGCGGAAGATGTACGATTCATTGGCGCGGAAAATCGCTTCGGTCTCATCGTCATTCACTTTCAACTGCATCGGAACTTTCTTGGACAACGGTGTGTTCATTTCAGCGCGGACATTGCGGACGCCACGGATCAATTCGATCAGTTTTTCCATCGCTTCTTCTGCTGCTTCATCGATGTAGCTGTCACTTGCTTCCGGATAGGCTGCCGTCACGATGGAATCGCCTTGATGCGGTACATTCTGCCAAATTTCTTCGGTGACGAACGGCATGACCGGATGCAATAAGCGCAATACATTATCCAAAACATACGCCAAGATACTGCGGGTTGTCTGTTTGGCCTCTTCATTTTCCCCTTGCAGAACTTCCTTGGACATTTCGATATACCAGTCGCAGTAATCATCCCAGATGAAACGGTACAACAAGCGGCCAGCTTCACCGAATTCAAATTTCTCGAACAGGTCCGTCACTTTTGTGATGGTCTTGTTCAGGCTGGAAAGGATCCATTTATCGGCTATCGTCTTTTCCCCTGAAATATCGATGTCGTCGAATGTCAGGTCTTCCAAGTTAAGCAGCACGTAACGGCTGGCATTCCAGATTTTGTTGATGAAGTTCCAGGAGGCATCCATCTTCTCATAGCTGAAGCGGACATCCTGACCAGGTGCGGAACCGTTCGCCAAGAACCAACGCAAAGCATCAGCCCCGTATTTTTCGACCACATCCATCGGGTCGATCCCGTTTCCGAGCGATTTGCTCATCTTGCGGCCTTGCTCGTCACGGATCAGACCATGGATCAGTACATTCTCAAACGGACGTTTTTCGGTGAACTCCAGACTCTGGAAAATCATCCGGCTTACCCAGAAGAAGATGATGTCATACCCTGTCACCAAAGTGCTTGTAGGGAAATAACGTTTGAAATCTTCCGCATCTTCATCCGGCCAGCCCATCGTCGAGAACGGCCAAAGTGCTGAACTGAACCATGTATCCAGAACATCCTCATCCTGCGTCCAGTTTTCGCTGTCGCTCGGGGCTTCCATGCCTACGTACATTTCGCCGGTTTCTTTATGATACCAAGCCGGGATTTGATGTCCCCACCATAATTGGCGAGAAATGACCCAGTCATGGACGTTGCCCATCCAAGTCAGGAAAGTATTCTCAAATCGTTCAGGATAGAAGGAAACTTTTTCTTCTGCGGATTGATTTTCGACCGCACGCTCAGCCAATGGTTGCATTTTGACGAACCATTGCGTCGAGATGCGCGGTTCCACAATAACGTTTGTCCGTTCCGAATGTCCGACGCTGTGGGTCATTTCCTCAACTTTGACCAAATAGCCCAGTTCTTCCATATCTTTTATGATCGCTTTGCGCGCTGCAAAACGGTCCATTCCTGCATATTTTCCGGCCGCTTCGTTCATCGTCGCATCATCGTTCATGACGTTCACTTGCGGCAAATCATGGCGCAAACCGACTTCAAAGTCGTTCGGGTCATGCGCCGGCGTGATCTTGACGACGCCGGTCCCGAAGTCCATCTCAACATAATCATCAGCGATGACCGGGATTTCCCGATTCACCAGCGGCAACGTCACAGTCTTGCCGATGAACTGCTGATATCTTGCATCTTCCGGATGAACCGCGATGGCAGTATCGCCCAACATGGTTTCGGGACGGGTAGTCGCCAACTCCAGGTAGCCTGAACCATCCGTCATCGGATAGCGGAAATGATAGAAGGCTCCCTGAACGTCTTTATGGATGACTTCAATGTCGGATAATGCGGTCTTCGCTTTGGGATCCCAGTTGATGATGTAGGCGCCGCGGTAGATCAAGTCTTTTTCGTACAAGCCGACGAAGACTTTGCGGACCGCATCCGACAGTCCTTCATCCAGCGTGAATCGCTCACGGTCATAATCAACGGAAATGCCCATTTTTCCCCACTGTTCTCGGATAACGCTAGCGTAATCCTCTTTCCATTCCCAAACTTTGTCGACAAAGGCTTCACGGCCCAGGTCATAGCGGGTAAGGCCATCCTCGGCTAATTTCGCTTCAACCTTGGCTTGGGTGGCGATGCCGGCGTGGTCCATCCCAGGCAACCACAGCGTATCGAATCCTTGCATGCGTTTTTGGCGGATCAACATATCCTGCAGCGTCACATCCCAGGCATGGCCCAAGTGCAATCTGCCGGTTACGTTCGGAGGCGGAATCACAATCGAATACGGTTTTTTGCTCTTGTCGCCGCTGGGCTTGAACAGCCCCGCTTCCACCCATTTTTGATATTTCCCAGCTTCTACTTGTTGGGGTTGATACTTTGTCGGCATTGCGTCTGCTTTAGACATTCAGCCACTTCCTCTCTCTTTTACATTGATTTGTTGCGAAAAAAAAAACGCCCTGCATACGAATATGCAGGACGATATGAATCGCGGTACCACCTAAATTACAGGAATCGGATCCCTGTCTCTCTTTTTGATAACGGAGAATACTCCGAGCTGCGCTACCCAGTCCGCGGACCTTCACGCAACTTGCTCACAAGCTACTTCACTTCCCTTCCCCAAAAAAGCTTTCACCAAACGCTTTTCTCTCTTGTGTGGTTCCGGGTAAGCTACTCTTCTTGATCGACGCTTATTTATACTTCACTAGTTTAGCACCTTTTGATTAAAATCTCAATGCGATTAAAGTAATTTTTTTGCAGCTGCCAAGGCTGCTGCTTCATCTGGTTCCGTCGCGATTTCAGGGACGATCTCCATGTAGGACAGGACGCCCTCTTTGTCGATGACGAATACGCTGCGGGCCAACTTGTTGCCCATATGAGGCACCTTCAGTCCGTAGGCTTCGCCAAATTCGCCGTTGTCGTCATGCAGCATCTGCATATCGATGCCGCTTGCCGAGCACCAGTTGATCAATTCTTCTTTTGTATTTTTCGAAACCGATAACAACGTCAATCCTTCGACATTCGCTGCCGTCTCGTTGAATTTGCGTGTTTGTTTGTCGCAGACGCTCGTGTTGATGTCCGGGAATACGCTGATCAGAACAACCGAACCGCGCAAATCATCCAAAGATACCTTTTCGTCTTTTGTGTTGTACAACGAAAATGCCGGTGCCTTCTCCCCAACAACAGGCTGAGTCCCTAAAACCTCAATAATTTCACCTTTTAATGTCACTTGCATGAAAACATTCCCCCTTATCCGATAATACTCTCATTATACAGATAAGCGGTGATTTATGGTAAGGATACGCTCTCGCAGGGAGAGTTACAGCAGATCCGAAAAGAGCGCCTCGTCTTGGCTGGCGGTATCCTCTCGGCCGGTTATGCTTGATATGACAATGCCTGCGACTGCGCGTGCCACGAGCGGTTCCACATCAAGGATCGCTTCAAAACGTCTGGCCTTGTCCAAATGCGGTTTTGTTTTGGGTGAGGGTGGCGCAAAAATCGTGCAGCAGTCCTCGAACGGTTGTACCGACAAATCAAATGTATCGATTTTCTGCGCCAAATCGATGATTTCCAATTTGTCCATCGTTGCGACAGGCCGAATGATCGGCGTCGTTGTGACATCATTGATGGCAATCATGCTCTCCAGCGTCTGGGAAGCGACTTGGGCCAAAGATTCCCCATTAAAGATGGCCAGCCCTTTGCGTTCGGCTCTGATGGCATCGGTGATCCGCAGCATCATCCGGCGCGTGATCGTCATCAGATAATCCGCCGGCACTTTCTCTTTGATTTCTTCCTGGATTTCCGTGAACGGCACTTCGATGAACTGGATTTCACCGCCGAATTTAGTCAATTTGGCAGTCAAATCTTTGGCTTTCTGCAACGCTTGCGGACTTGTGTAAGGCGGACTGTGGAAGTGCACTGCCTCAATCTTAACGCCGCGTTTCATGGCGAGATAACCGGCCACCGGCGAATCGATGCCTCCGGAAAGCATAAGCATGCCTCTGCCGCTGGAACCGACAGGCAATCCGCCAGTCCCTTGATAGGTTTGCGTACTGAGCATGATGCCGCTGGTCTTGATGTCTACGCGCACAAGGATGTCCGGCTGCTTCATCTTGACCGAAATACCAGGGAAAGCATCCAGTACAGTTGCCCCCAGCTCGGCATTCATGAAGGTCGTGTCATGCTCGTAGGAATGATCCGAACGACGCGTAGCTATCTTGAATGTCTTTCCGGCAGTCTCCATTTTGGCAAGCAACTCCACCAAAACCCGTTTCACTTCATCGAGATCATGCGAAACCAGATATACCGGTGAATAGTTTTGGATGCCGAAAACATGCTGCAGGCGTTCGATAATGACGGCCTCATCAGCTCCGTTCAGATCCAACAACATAAAATCGTGCTCGGGTTTTATTTTGATCTGCGGATGATCCTTTGTGACCATCCTGACATTTTGCGCCAACTGCTGGACAAAACGTTTTTTGTTTTTCCCTTTGGTCGACAGTTCGCCAAAGCGGATTTGAATGTGCGTTTCCATTTATGTTCTCTTCCTATCTGTCAGTTATTCTACTGTATTTTTTGGAACTGTTCATGCAGCGTCCGGAAATGTTCAATGAAAGCTTCAGCTTCCGACTCGGTATTTTCGCCGGAAAGGCTTATCCTGACAGCACACTGGCTCCAAGAAACAGGCACACCCATCGACCCCAACGTATAGGGCGTGCCTTTCTTTCTGCTCGAGCAGGCGCTGGTTGTTGAAATGAAGATATCCATGCTTTCGAAAGCATGGACCATCACTTCTCCCCTGACGCCTTTCATGGCAAAACAGAGGATATGGCCGGCGCCATCTTCAGGTGAAAAGATTCGGACATCCTCATATTCCGAAAGGGCCGCAGCCAACTTACTCCGGACCAGCCTTTCTTGTTTTCGGCTTGATTCGCTTCCTTCAAGCGTTATGCGCAGGGCTTTCGCCATCGCCGCGATTCCCCCGACGTTCTCCGTCGTGCTGCGCATGCCCGATTCTTGCCCGCCTCCCGTCAATAACGGCGCGATCCGTTTGCCATGTTTCTTGTAGAGGATGCCGACGCCTTTGGGGCCGTTGAATTTATGCGCTGACAGCGACAGGAGATCCACACGGGGATGCCGGATCAGCGGCTCGCATTCACCGACAGCCTGCACGGCATCCACATGGAAATGGACCCAAGGATAATTTTCCAGCAGCTCGCCGATAGCCTCGATCGGCTGGATGCTGCCGACTTCATTATTGATGGCCATGACGCTCAGCAGGATCGTATCTTTCCTTATCGCTTTCTCAAGCTCATCGAGGGATACGATGCCGTTCGCGTCGACAGGCAAGTAGCTGATTTCAAAGCCTAATTTTTCCAGTTGCTCCAACGATTTGGTGACCGCCGGATGTTCAACCGAAGAAGCGATCATGTGCTTCCCTGCAGCGAACTTCTCCATCGCTGTTCCTTTGATCGCCCAGTTGTCGCTCTCCGTACCGCCGCTCGTGAAGAAAATTTCATCCGGCTGGGCGCCCAGCAAATGTGCAATCTGTTTGCGCGATTGCTGAAGCAAAGCATCGGCTTCGTTGCCTAATCTGTGCAGACTGGAAGGATTGCCAAAAAATTGTTCATTGACCTTCCGGTAAGTATCCAAAGCTTCCGGATACATTTTTGTTGTTGCACTGTTGTCAAAATAAATCATCTTTATCTACACTTCCTTAATAACTTTGCATTCTCATCGAGACATCCTATCCATTATATAGAAAATGCCTGACCATTAAAAGCTTACGGCTGAATTTTATTCCCTTCTCATAAAAAGAGGGTCAAAAAAAGGGCCGAGACAATGTCCCGACCCTTGCATTTTGTTTGTTCTGCATTTAATAGTAGTTACGATTTTTTTCTTCCTGGTAGGATTCTTCCACTTTGCGGGCAGCCCCTGCTTCGACGCGGTTCAGCGGAATTTTGATGGCTTCCAGCGCACCTTCGTAGTCATATTCGCGATGGAAAAGCACCAAAGCTTTGTTGATGGCATTTTCGATTTCCACATGCGAATGGCGGAAACGGTTTGCGTATTGGATCATATATTCCGTCAGCATCGCATTGTCCACAATCGCTTGCGTTTGGTTATCCAGCATTTCGATGTCCTCTTCGCACATCTTGGAAATGGCATCGATTTCGTCCATGTCGATCTTCACGCGGTTCAGCTTGGAAGCCAAATCCTCGATGCGATCCGTGACTGAGAAAAATAGGTCCAAATAGATTTTCGGCAAACCTGGCAGATGGTATTTCTCGATGGTCCGTTTCATGTTGCGCATATCCAGCTCGTACAGATCGATGCTGTCTTTGATTTCTTTTTCGCGGTTGCGCAGATCACTGAGGTTGCTTACTAATTCAGACTGTTCCTTGTCGATTTCGGAAAGGCGTTGGCTGATTTTTTCGTAATATTCGCGGACAACCGAATAGGAAATTTCATGTTCCTTCATCATCTTATCGTAGTAACGCAAGGCTTCATTTTCCTTCAACAACTGTTCTTCGAACTCTTGCGCACGGCCCAACTCGTTCTTGTTCAAGAAATAATTCTGGGAAACGCGGTCGATTTCAAGCAACACATAGCGGTTACTCTGCAGGACATGATCCATTTTCTTCTGCAGATTCGCCGTATGACGGCCCACAAAATCCTTGGCTTCCATTTCTTTTTCCATGATGGCATAAACCGCTTCGATATCGCGTTCGACTTTATCCATCTTCTTGCCTGCTTCATTGATATCGGCAAGGCCGATGGAATCTTTTGCTTCCTGGATTTCTTTTTCGACAGCAGCTATCTCAACGGAGACATCCACGCCTTCGAAAATGTACTTCTCATCCAACAGGCGTTGGAAGCCGTCTTTCAGATCATTCACTTGTTCTTCATACTCTGTTTTGATTTTTTCGTTCAGTTGAGGGATCTTTTCGACCACTTCTTCCATAATAAGCAGATCCTGCTCGATACGCGACAAGATTTCTTTGGCTTCCATATGGTCGCCCTCGTTCGTCAATGAATTGAATTTCGTGAAATCCAACTCCATGTAATTCAGGTTCTTCTCCAACGTTTCGATGGCTGGACCGAATGTAAAGCTGTGTGCCAATAGCTGTTTGCGGATTTTATTGTAGCGTTCCTGGATTTCTTCCAACTCTTTGCGGTTTTCCTGTGCACTTTCCAATAATTTTTCGAGTGCCTTGTTCACTTTTTCAACGCTGTTTTTCGTTTCGTCGATCAATTGATCCGCTTGCGAAATGGCTTGTTTCGCCTTGATGAAATTCATGCGTTGGATGTATTGTTCGGCACTGACCAGCGCCGCCTCGATTTCAGGATACTGAAAACGCGTGATGGTCTGCCATGTAGCTTGCCAACTTTCATACGTGCGCTTCGTTTGGCCTGTCAAATTCATATTTTTCAATGTGAACAGGTTATCGGCCACAGGTATGGCCATCGCTTTTTGTTTCTTCTCATCGATCGCCTTGATCCGATTCGCTTGTTGCCTCGTCAAATACATGATCGCACCGTACCCGATCAACACTAACAATATTATCGCTACTAACCAGTATATAAACTCCATCAATAAATCCTCCACCTATTCCGACAATTTCGTTTATTTGATCTTAAAATTGAAAACGCCCAATATATCTCATTTTTTAGTATAACATAGAAAGAACCAATCAGAAACCAGAAAATAATAAGGGAACTGAATTCCTTTATTAGGAACAGTGAAAGCGTTCCGCTGCTGGGCAAAGTCCGTCAAATATCACCTTTTCATTGCATTAACTTCTGTTGTTTGGTACAATAACCTTTGTGTAAAATAATGCAGCGAGAAAGAAGCACCCGCGTCAACAGTTCATCGCCATCGTGAGATGGTTCAATTGCGTACCCTTGCGGCTGCATAAGGTGAAGATTGAAGGATCAACTGCACGCATTGCTGACTTATCATTCTTATTTTACTCCAAAAATCAAACATTTATTGGAGGAATTTTATTATGTCACGTTATACAGGACCAAGTTGGAAACAAGCTCGTCGTTTAGGCATCTCCCTATTGGGAACAGGTAAAGAATTGGAGCGTCGTCCATACGTTCCAGGTCAACACGGCCCTAACAACCGTAAAAAATTATCTGAATATGCTATGCAATTGCAAGAAAAACAAAAATTGCGTCATATGTACGGCATGAACGAACGTCAATTCGCAACTTTATTCAAAAAAGCTGGTAAAATCAAAGAAGGTAAACAAGGTGTTAACTTCATGATCTTATTGGAACAACGTTTGGATAACGTAGTTTACCGTTTAGGTTTAGCTTCTACTCGTCGTCAAGCACGTCAATTAGTTAACCACGGTCACGTAACTGTCGATGGCAAACGTGTTGATATCCCTTCATACGAAGTGTCTGTCGGCCAAGTAATCGGCTTGCGCGAAAAATCTAAAAACTTAGTAGTTGTTAAAGCTGCTGCTGAAGCTTTGTTCGGACGTCCAGACTTCATCACCTTCGACACAGAAACATTCGAAGGTTCATTGAACCGTCTGCCAGTTCGCGAAGAATTGCCAGCTGAAATCGATGAGTCATTCGTAGTAGAATACTACAACAAATTAGGTTAATCTCCCCGGAGATCAGCTTCAAGGAAACGGCAAAGCAATTTGCCGTTTTTTTTGTACAGGAAAAGCGGAACGGGTTCGTTCAGCCCTGAAAGAAATTTAGGAAATCTGGACCTGAATGAGCATCGCAGAGCGCAATGGGTCAGATTTATCTAATTTCCGAAGGGCTAACCCGTGAAGCTAGCCAACGTTTTGGATGCTCAAAATATTTTTCAAGCCAAAAAGGACTGAACAGCGATCATTCCCGCTGTTCAGTCCTTTTTGCTTTGTATTGGGTTACGCGTTTAGCGGTACTGTTCCATGCAGGCCTGGTAGATCGGCAGCAGTTCGCGGAGCGTTTCCTCCAACACTGCCAGCGTGCCTGCTTCCGTCGATAAGCGCGGATCGGCTGGCGCCAATTTTCGGCCGAGCAATAACTCTGCTTTTTTTACATCCCGCAGCCGGACCAGGACAGTTTCCCAATCGACAGCCTCTATCGGCAATACAGCCGCCACGGTATGGTCGATCGAAACGACGTAATCACGCGGCAACTGCTCCAATTCCGGAATCCGTTCCATTAAAGCAGCAGCCATTTCTTTTTCCTTCACGGGTTGATCGATCAGGCAAAGATAAAAACTGACCCCCTCTTTCGCAATCCCGATCTGGAAATGCGGATATTTTTTGTAGCCTCTCGCATCCCCACCGATGGCGCACCAGGTATTCTCGGGCGCATATTTCGTGCGGCGCAGGTGTTTGGCGATATGCACGGGCACCGACTCAGCACCCTCTTCCGAAACGATGAGTTTGGCCCCCGCTGCCGCAAAATGCCGGAACTTGGGTTGGATCCGTTCGCGGATGCCCGCCATCCTTTCATCGAGTCCCTGAATGTCAAAAACGCTGAAGTCTTCCTTATTGAAGTGATAACCTTCCAAAACGTGCACCTCTTTCTGATTTCCTTCCATCATTATAGAGAAAAAACCAGAAGATGGACAATCATTTGATTCCGCTTTTGATTACTGGAAATCCGCTGCGATCTCTTCGATCATCAGGTGGAACGATTCTATCCCGCCGCCTGAGAGGTACCACAAGTCGGAGGACAGATTGATGATTTTATTATTTTTATAAGCATCCGTCTGATAGACAAAATCATTTTCCAACAGCGCCGCGTTCTCATCGGATGCCGTACCGATTGCCGCTGTGCGGTCGACGACAAACAAAATCTGTGGATTGATTTCCAGCAACCCTTCATAGCCGACGGACTGTCCATGCGTGGAATCCTCGATCGCTGCATCGACAGGCGTGAAGCCCAATGTATCGTAAATGAAGCCAAAGCGTGAGCCTGTGCTGAAAGCGGACATGCTGCCATCGTTCAATAGCAACGTCAATGTTTTCTCGCTGATTCCGGCTGTCTTCACTTGCACAGCTTCGATCTCTTCATTCAAGGTAGCGATGGCTTCCTCGGCTGCTGCTTCTTCGCCAAAGATGATCCCTAAGCTAGTGATGTTCTTTTGGACCGATCCCCAATAATCCGTGTAGTCGACACTGAGTACGATTACTGGTGCGATTTCCTCCAATTGTTCCGCGAAGTCCAGCAGTCGGTTCGAAATGATGATGAGCTCCGGCGCCAAATTCGCCAACGCCTCCACATTCGGTTCCTTAAGCGTTCCTACGTTCTCGAATTGATCTGCCGTATCCGCTAAATAAGCCGGCATGTTATCGGTCGCTGTACCCGTGACTGCATCCTCTTTACCCAATGCGATCAATGTGTCCAAATGTCCAAAATCCAAAACAGCCACGTTTTTCGGGTTTTTGGGCACTTCTATGGAGCCGCGTGCATCCTCGATGGTCACCGTTGCTTCGGATTCCGCAGTCGCTGTTGTTGAATCTGCCGCATCGGCAGCCCCTTCTTGGGCGCCGCAAGCCGCCAGGGTGAAAATCGAAGCCAAACTTAAGATTGTCTTTTGCCATTTTTTCATTTTCCATTCTCCTCTATGTCAAATTGCTTGGTAGGTGCAATGTTTTTTTCCATCCGCAGTCATGATGACTTCCAATGGCACTTCATATAATTCCTGCAAAACTTGTGTCCGGATGACTTCCTCGACCGTGCCGCTCCGGAACACTTTTCCGTTTTTCATGGCGATGATGTTGTCCGAAAAAACGGATGCGAAGTTGACATCGTGGATGACGATCAGAATCGTTTTACCCAATTCGTCAGCCAAATTCCGGATGGTCTGCATCGTCACGATGCTTTGTTTCAGGTCGAGATTGTTCAGTGGTTCATCCAACAAGATGTACTCGGTGTCCTGCACCAAGATCATCGCGATGGCCGCCCGCTGGAGTTGCCCCCCAGACAAAGTATCCAAATAGCGGTTGGAGAATTCCATCAGGTTCAGATAGCCCAAAACCTTGTCGATCATTGCAAGATCCTCTTCATTCAGCCGGCCCTTCGTATAGGGAAACCTGCCGAACGAGACCAGTTCACGGACCGTCATGCGCACTTGGTAGGCATTCTGCTGTTTCAGGATCGAAAGCTCCTTCGCCAGTTCATCGGATTGCCAAGCCTCGATTTCTTTCCCGTGTATCGTCAATATGCCCTCGTCCTTTGTCAAAAGACGGCTGATGACCGAAAGTAGCGTGCTTTTGCCTGCCCCATTCGGACCGATGAAAGCTGTGATTTTTCCTTTCTCGATTGCCAAAGAGATGTCATCCAATACTTTTTCATCCTCATAGGCTTTGCTGACGTTAGAGATTTTCATAGTTTGCCCCTTTCCTTCCATAATAGCCAAAAGAAGTAGATTCCCCCGAACAGTTCGACCAGAATGCTCAAATTCGTCTGCAGCTTGAAGACTTCTTCTGCCACGAATTGTCCGGCCACGACCATCACGAAACTGAGCAGACTCGCCCCAGGCAACAGGTAGTTCAGGCAATACGTCCTGAATAGCCGATAAGCGATGTTCGCCGCCACAAAACCCAGAAACATCATCGGTCCGACGAGCGCTGCTGAGACTGTCATCAACAGGATGACATGCATGAAGGCGAGCTTCGTCTCCTTTTCGACGGCGACCCCTAAATTTTTGGCCGTTTGTGTACCCAGCCCCAAAACTTCCAACACCTTACGCTTGCGCCACAAACTGATGATCGAAAACAAGGCGATCGGAACAGCCAACACAAGCACGGAATCATTGATGTTCTGAAAACTGGCATACAGCTTCGTCTGCAGTTTGTCGTACTCATTCGGGTCCATCAGCACTTGCATGAAGGAACTGATGCTGTTGAAGAAGGTCCCCATGACGAGCCCGATCATCAGGATGACCTGCATCTCGTAATTTTTCCGGTTCCAGGAAAGCCGGTACAGCAAAAAGTAACTGCCGAGCATCAGGAACAGCAGCCAACTGAACTGCCATTCCGCATTCAGTTGGCTGCCCAACAGCGAGAAACTGAAATACATCAACACTGTCTGCAGAAGCCTGTAGAAGGATTCGACCCCAAGAATGCTGGGGGTCAAAAAATTGCTGTGCACGACAGTCTGAAAGCTGACAGTCGCAAAGGCAGTGCTGATGCTGATGACTGCAAATGTCAAAAGCTTCGTGCTCCGCAACTTCATAATGAACAAATTACCGTTGCCTTGGTTCCAGAAAAAATAAAGGAAAGCCACAGCCACTGCAATCACGGCCAACCGTTTCATGATGATGCGGTTTTTCAACACGTTTTTCATGCCGTCCGCCCTCCCTTCATCAACAGCCACAAGAACAGGCCGCCGCCGAAAACACCAAGCACCGTTTCCACCGGAATTTCGTACGGTGGGATGACCGAACGCGCAAAGACGTCGCACAGCAACAAGAAAATCGCTCCGAACAGTGCAACCTTGCCGTGGGTATTGCGGATGTTATCACCAAAGCGCAACGAGACGAGGTTCGGGATGATGACTCCCAAAAACGGCAGATTTCCTACTGTGCTCAGGATGACCGCCACAGCCAAGGAGACGAACAGTGTCCCGATGAACAGGACCGCTTCAAAAGGCAGGCCGAGGTTTTTGGCCGCGTCTTTCCCGAAGCGCGCAATCGTGAAATGATCGGCAAAATAAAAAAGTGCCAAAAATAACAGGAAAATGAGGTACATCCCCTCATATTGTCCTTTGATGACCAATGAAAAATCGCCTTGCATCCAGGCGGAAAGATTTTGTGTGACGTTGAAGCGGAATGCAAAAAAATTGGCGATCCCTCCCAAAATATTTCCGTACATCAGGCCCAGTAAAGGGATCGTCATCTGGCTCTTGAAAGGCAAGCGATTCACGACCACCAAAAACAGGAACGTCCCCGCCGCCGCAAAGAGGAAGGAAAGAGTCATCTTCCCCACAACCGATAAGCCCGGAAAGAAAACCATCCCGCACAGCATGCCCACCCTTGCCGCATCCACCGTGCCGACTGTATCAGGAGCGGCAAACCGGTTCTGCGTCAATGATTGCATGATCAGGCCGGATAAGGACAAGCCCGCTCCAGCCAAGAGAACCGTAATCGTCCTCGGCAGCCGTGACGACAACAGTATCAGACGATCCGTGTTGCTCCCGACCAGAAACTGTTCCACCGAAAAAGCAGCAGTCCCTACTCCCAGGGAAAGCATAATCACTCCTGCCAAAGCCAGAACAAGCAGTAATTTCTTCAACATCTATTCACCATCTTCCAAAAGCAACTCCTTAATGATAACGATTCTAATTGAGAATCATTCTCAATTAATGGTATAGGTGCTATTCTACTGGATGCGGAAATAAAACACAATACCAAATATGAGATTTTCATGAAAAAAAGTAAGCAAAAAAAGAAAAGCGGAACGGGTTCGCTCAGCCCTGAAAGAAATTTAGGAAATCTGGCCCTGAATGAGCATCGTAGAGCGCAATGGGTCAGATTTATCTAATTTCCGAAGGGCTAACCCGTGAAGCTAGCCATCGCTATTGGATACATGGAACACTTTGCAAACGTGTTAAACACCAACGGTGATGCACTTTCGCTTCATCCAAAAAAAGAAACCAAAAAGACCAGCCCTTGTGGACTGGTCTTTTCGGTCTGTCTTCATTTTTTCAGGATGCCCAAAATACCGCGGGAGATGACCCGTCCGACTTCCCGGCCTACTTGCGACATCAAATTTTTGGTGAATCTGTCCATCGTCGAATCGCGGGAACTGCTCGCACGTTTTTGCTGGACTTGTTCTTTTTGCCTTTCTTTTTCCAGTTGCTTCAGCTGTTCGGCTTTTTCCCTGTCCCTTGCGGCAAGCTCTTCATTTTCCTCCAACTCAATCGCCTTGATTTCCGACAGTCGCTGCAGTTGCTCGTAGGAGGATTCCCTGTCGATTGCCTCGCTGTATTTGTAGTACAGCAAGGAACGGTTGATTTTTTCTTCTTTGACTAGCGGATCCAGGATGCCCATTTTGCTCTCAGGAGGATAAATCATGACTTGCTGAACATAACCGGGAATCCCTTCCGGATCGAGAAAGGAAACCAGCGCTTCACCGACCTTCAGTTCCGTCAACTTTCTATCCAATTCTTCCCCATCCAGCTGCCTGAACGTTTCGGCAACCGCTTTGACGGTCTTCTGCTCCTTTGGTGTGAAGGCACGCAAAGCATGTTGAATTTTGTTGCCCAATTGGCTCAGAATAGCATTCGGCAGGTCGGTGGGATTTTGCGTCACGAAATAAACCCCGACTCCCTTGGAACGGATCAGCCGGACAATCAGTTCGATTTTTTCCTCAAGCACATTCGGAACGTCCTGGAAAAGAACATGCGCTTCATCAAAAAAGAACACTATCTTTGGTTTTTCAAGGTCACCGACTTCCGGCAATTGCTCATATAGCTCCGAAAGGAACCACAGCAGGAAAGTCGAGTAGAGTTTTGGCGACATGAACAGGCGGTTCGCCATCAGAATGTTCACATAGCCGCGTCCCTCTGCATCTGTTTTCAATAAATCCTGGATATCGAACATCGGCTCCCCGAAGAAAAGATTGCCGCCCTGTTCCTCAATAACCAATAAACCTCTTAAGATCGCACCGATCGATTGCTTTGAGATATTCCCGTATTCGCGGCGCAGCTCTGTGGCGTTGTCTCCAACGAAATTCAGGATCGCCCGCAAATCTTTGATGTCGATGAGCAGGAGTTGTTTCTCATCCGCAACTTTGAACGCGATGTTCATGATCCCTTCTTGGGTTTCATTGAGTCCCAACAGCCGCGACAACAGGATCGGACCCATATCGGAAATGGTCGTCCGCACCGGCACACCGTTCGATCCGAAAATATCCAAGAGTTCAACGGGGTATGCGCGCGCCTCAAAATCCTCCGGCTGCAACTTCGTTACCCTGTCCATTATTTTTTCGCTCAACTCACCCGGTTCCGCAATGCTCGCCAAGTCCCCTTTGACGTCCGCAAGGAATACCGGAATACCCGCTTTGCTCAACTGTTCCGCAATCACTTTCAAAGTCACCGTTTTCCCCGTACCGGTCGCTCCGGCGATTAAGCCGTGGCGATTCAGCTTATCCAGATGGATGATTGCCGGTTTGTCCCCTTTCCCGATCACCAGTTCTTGGCGCATCCAAAACCCCTCCTTAGCCTGACATTTCATTCTTATTGTACAATATTTTGAAAAGCCCTTACAACAGTAAGCACTTTCTTTTGAAAAGTAATAGTGCCCGAAAGTCCCGCAGACAGCAAAAACCACTCAACCATTTTCGGTTGAGTGGTTCAGGCTTGCTTAATTGCTGATTTCAGCTTTCAAAGAACCGGCAAAATGCCGCAAGGCTTCTATTCTTCGCTAGTTTTCAATAATTCGATGACCATTTCTGCGGATTTTTTTCCGGCTTCGACGATGAACTCGTCGAACGTCAGCGCCGCGCCATCGCTTGCTCCGTCCGAAATGGCGCGGATGATTGCGAAGGGTGTGCCCAATACGTAACAAGCTTGGGCGATTGATGCGCCCTCCATTTCAGTCGCATAGGCATCAGGGAAATGTTCCTTGATGCGGCTTGTGCCGCTTTCGGAAGCGATGAAAGAATCGCTTGAAACAATCGTCCCTTGGACAGCATGCAAACCGACTTTTTCTGCTGCCCGCGTTATTTGTTCAACGATTTTTTTGTCGGCTGTATAATAATGCGGCATCTGCGGCACTTGTCCCACCGAATAACCGAATGCCGTAGCGTCCACATCATGGTATGCAACCTTATCGGCTACGACGACGTCCCCCACATGCAAGGCTGCGTTTAATCCCCCCGCCGAACCGGTATTGATGACGAAATCGGGACGGTATCGATCGATGATGAAGGCGGTGGCTATGGCCGAGTTGACTTTACCGATGCCTGACTGCACCAATACTACATCCTGATTTTCGATTTTCCCTCTTGTAAAAACGAGGTGGAAATGTGTTTCTTCTATCTTTTCTGTCATATTTTCCAACAAAATACGGTTTTCTTCTTCCATTGCTCCAATAATCCCGATCATGAGTGTTTCCTTCCTTGTAGCTGCATTGTTAGGTCATAGGACGAAAGCTATCGCAAAAACCAAAATGATCAACAAAATGACGATCAGGATGGCTTTGTTCAGGTAGCTGTCCAGTTTTCTGCCTCTTTCTTTATCAGTCAGACGCTCCACCTTTGCCGAAGTTGCGGATTTGTCAACCTTCCGGAACAGGTTCGCTTTTGGCTTGGCAGTTTTGGCTTTGTTGCCGTTCTCCGACCTTTTCTTTTCGGTCGGAATACTGCTTTTCTCGCCCGCGGAAGCAGTTGATTGCTTGTTGTTCTTTTCTGTTTCCGGAGCAGAACGCTCGGCAACTTTTGCCTTCGGAGCGACTTTCTTTTCTGCTGTCCCCGGTTTTGTCGTTTGGTCCCTTTTATACTGACGGTAACGTTCCCGGGTGATCAGCGGTTTTTTTGGTTCTGACATGCTATCCCTCTATTCTTTCCCGCAAAAGACGCATCTCCCAATACAGCATGGCATAGATTGTTTTCGAATCGCAAATTTCTCCGGATTCCTGCAAAGCTTTCGCTTCGTCGTATGTCAATTCCAAGATTTCGATGAATTCATCCTCATCCATCGGTAAAGAATTTTCGACTTTCGTCAAACCTTCCGCCAAATAGATTGTAATCTTTTCATCCAAATAAGCCGGGGTCGGATAAAAAACCGTCAATTCGGACCAATGCTCCGCACGGTAATCCGTCTCTTCCTCGAGCTCACGGATTGCTGCCAGCAAAGGTTCCGCATCGGATGTCTCCAATTTGCCTGCCGGGATTTCGACAACTGTCCGATCCAAAGGTTTCCGGAACTGTCTGACCATGACCATTTTCCCGTCGGAAGTGAAAGGTATCATCGCTACAGCTCCAGGATGCCTGATCATCTCCCTGACTGAAGTTTTCCCGTTCGGCAGCAGCACTTCTTCCCTCACCAAATGCAGCAAGACGCCGTCGAATATTTTTTCGCTTTTCAGTGTTTTTTCTTCAAATTCCATTTTATGTTCCTCCCAATCTACTGTCCTGATCATGTATTATCATAACCTATCTTTTCGGCTATTTACAAGAGCCGCGTGAGAATCGGCCCAAACGGGAGTTGGCGATGAAAATCATCCTTTCGGCCGATAGGTGTCCCTAATGCTTTTATGCTAGAATAATAGCATAAGCACAGACAAAGTGAACAGCATGTTATCAAAGGAGGAAAAATTTATGTGGAGCAACATCAAGGATATATTGAAATATACGTTTTCCAGCGTCATCAGCCTGATTGCATTAGTGGTATTCTTTTTCATATTCGATTTCGATTTCTGGACTTCAATCGGCCTGACCATCGGCTTGGGCGCCTTCCTATACTACATCCAAGCCGGAGGAAGGATGCAATGGTCGCTTAAGGCAAAAAAACAACGAGGCACATTGGGAAAAGTGAGCGCCGACAAAGAAGCCTTCTACCATTCTAAAGGGATGACCAAGGAACAGATCGCCTATTTCCGCAGCACAATGGATCAAGCCAAGAATACGATCCAAGACATCGAATCGAATCTGCAGCAGCGATCAAAATTAAAAGCTATCGCGGCACGCAATGATACGGTGGACATACTGAAGGATTTCTTCAAAAATATCGTCAATCAGCCTAACCGATTGCACGAAGTCGATAAATTCCTGTACACCAATCTACCCAACCTGAAAGAGCTGACAGACAAATACATCGCAATCGATGGCCACGTTTCCAAGACGAAAGAAACCTACACAGCCTTGGATAACTGCTCCAAAACAATCGATGATATGTGTCGTCTGATCGCTGAAGACTACGTGCGCTTCATGTCCAATGATATCGAGGATATGGATATCGAGTTGGAACTTGCAAAGCAAGTTTTGAAAAGGGATAATGAAGGAAAGAGTAACGAAAATGCTTTAGACGAAGAGCTATAGGGGGAATACTGATGGACCAATTTGATGCTACCGGAAAAAATGGACAAACAGACAGCAAGGATGTCAATCAAGAATTGGACGATTTACTGGCCAATCCTTTTTCAGATCCGTTTGCTCAACCAGCAGTGATTGCTGATAATACCACAGTCGCCAACGAGGTGATCAACCCGGATCGGCTGATCGACCGGTTGCCGGAAGAAAGACAAAAACAAGCACTGGCATTAGCCGGCCAAATCGATGAGAACAACATGCAAGCCATCATCAGCTACGGCGCTGCAGCTCAAAAACAATTGGGGGAATTCTCCCATTCGATGCTGGACCATGTCCAGAACCAGGACACCGGCGAAATCGGCGATTCCCTGAACGATCTGATGTATCGCCTCAACGAAGCCAAACCGGAAGACTTGCGGGCAGAAGACAACAATGTCTTCCGCAAAATCTTCGGCAAGGTAAAACAATCCGCCTATGAGATGACGGCAAAATATCAGAAGATCGGCGCCCAAATCGACAAGATTGCGATCAAATTGGATAAAGAAAAGAATGGCCTGCTCAACGACAACGTAACGCTGGAACAGCTTTACCAAAAAAACAAGGATTATTTTGAGGCCTTGAACATCTACATCGCCGCCGGTGAAGTGAAAATGGAAGATCTTCAGAAAAATGCCATCCCGAAAGCGATCCAGACCGCTGAAGTTTCCCAAAGCCAAATGGATGTGCAGATCGTCAACGATCTGAAACAGTTCCTTGACCGTCTCGAAAAACGCACCCATGATTTGCGCTTGACAAGACAGATGACGATCCAACAGGCGCCACAGATTCGCTTGATCCAAAACACGAACCAGGCATTGGCAGAAAAAATCCAATCCTCCATCCACACCGCCATTCCCTTATGGAAAAATCAAGTGGCCATCGCCCTTACGCTTCTGCGCCAAAAGGATGCAGTGACAGCGCAAAGGCAAGTATCCCAGACCACGAATGATCTGATGCGCAAGAATTCGGAAATGTTGAAAATATCAGCCATCGAAACCGCTAAAGAAAATGAACGGGGTGTGATCGATATCGAAACGCTCAAACAGACACAACAGGATCTGATCGAAACATTGGAAGAGACGCTGAAGATTCAGCAAGAAGGCCGAATCAAACGCAGAGAAGCCGAAAAGGAACTGTCTCTGATGGAGAACGACCTGAAGGTCAAACTGTTGAATATCCATCAGCAGGAACAACAAATCCACTAATATCAAAGGGCTGCCTCATTCGGGGCAGCCTTTGGTTTTGCCCACTTATCCGATTATTGTTCGTTCCCTAAACAGTCCCCCTCCGCGGAGCGGCAAGAGGATTTCTTCTCCACATTTTCAGAAAGCCTCTCGTCTCGAGGGCATATTATTTGTAATGTGACTCATTTTATATATAATAAGAGTATAGTTAATAGGAAATAACTATATTGTTACTGCATTTGTATTTGAAAAAAAGGAGGAAAAGAAATGGGCTTTATTTGGTCTTTAATTGTCGGTGGTATCTTAGGCGCATTAGCAGGATCGTTCATGGGTAAAGATATTCCGGGTGGCATTATCGGCAATATCATTGCTGGTTTCGTCGGTTCGTGGTTAGGAACAACTTTATTCGGAGCATGGGGCCCTGAAATCGGAGGATTCTATATCGTTCCTGCACTAGTGGGAGCAGTCATCCTGATTTTCATCGTATCCTTTGCTATGAGAAGCATGAAAAAGTAACCTCTCCATACCGAACATAAGCGGACTATTGTCTGCTTTCTGATAAAAGCGTTGTTTTGCGATCCTGACAGGGATTGCCTAAACAACGCTTTTTTTTGCATGTAAAAAGCGCACTGGGAGTTACTCCCGGTGCGCTTTGAATTCGCTAATGTTAAAAAGAATAGGATTATAATTTTACAACGTTAGCTGCTTGAGGACCACGGTTGCCGTCAACGATTTCGAATTCAACCTCTTGGCCTTCTTCTAAAGATTTGAAGCCTTCGCCTTGGATAGCTGAGAAATGTACGAATACATCGTCTTTTCCGTCAACTTCGATAAATCCAAAACCTTTTTCGCCATTAAACCATTTTACTTTTCCTTGTTCCATAATCGTGTAATACCTCCAAAATTTTCATTGGTAAAATGCTAATACAAATATTTACTATCATATATTAGTACAAGTTACTAATATAATTATAACGAATATCTCACACGATTTCAAGAGGAAGTTATGCGCTTTCTTTGGAAATTTTATCTGCAACGGATAAAACCTACCATTTCAACCTAAAACAAACAGAAGCACGCAAGAATGACTTCAGAAGCCATCCGTTTGCGTGCTCTATATTTATTATTTACATGGTTTTAACAATTCTCTTTAAAGTGGTGCGAATTATGCTTCTTCCTGTACGAGTGCTTCCGGATATTCAGATCTTACAATATCCGCACAACGTTCGCATAAGGATGTTGCATCCTCGATTGTTCCGACCTCTTCTTTGATGGCACGGCATCTTTCGCAAGTTTCCCCATGTGCGTGTTCCACCAGGATCGCAAGATTATCGAACTGCATCGCTTCAGCTGGAGCGGCCGCCAATTCTTTGATGTCAAGCTGTGAAACGATGAATAATTGTTCCAGGTTTGCATCAAGGGCCGCGAACAATGCTTTTGTATCTTCATCAACAAACAAGGTCAGATGCGCTTCGAAAGATTTTCCGATCGTCTTTTCATTACGCGCAACTTCCAATGCTTTCAAGGCCGCATCGCGGATGTCCAGGAATTTTTCCCATTGGCCTAAAATCTCTGCTTGGTCTTCACGGACGCTGCTTTCCGGCAATTCAGCCAGTTGGGCGTATTGTTCCTCTTCCTTCAGGAAACTCCAGATTTCTTCTGTTGTATGTGGGATGATTGGCGTCAAAAGTTTAGCCAATTTAACCAATACTTCGTAAAATACGGTCTGCATAGCGCGTCTCTCTAGATTATCCTCTTTTTCGATATAGACAACATCTTTCGCAAAATCAAGATAGAATGCCGACAAATCAACTGTACAGAAGTTCATGATTGTTTGGTAGATGGTCGAGAACTCGTACTCCTTATAGGCTGTCACACATGTTTCAACTACCTGATCCAAGCGCGCCATCATGTATTGATCGACACTGCGCAGCCCTTCGTATGCCACTGAATGTTCTTTCGGTTGGAAATCTTCCGTATTCCCGATCAGGAAACGCATAGTATTGCGGATCTTGCGGTACGTTTCGGAAACTTGTTTCAGGATGTCATCGCTGATTCTGACGTCGGATTCGTAGTCGACACTGGACACCCATAGACGGACGATGTCTGCGCCCATGTTCTTGACGACTTTTTCCGGCAGGACAGTATTGCCCAATGATTTGCTCATTTTGCGGCCTTCCCCATCCAAAACGAAACCTTGGGAAAGGACTGTTTTGTATGGTGCAACCCCATTGATCGCAACGCTGGTCGTGATGCTTGAGTTGAACCAACCACGGTATTGATCGGAACCCTCCAAGTACATATCAGCAGGGAATGTCAGATCTTCCCTTGCGCGCAGCACAGCCTCATGCGAAGAGCCGGAATCGAACCACACGTCCATGATGTCCATTTCCTTCGTGAATTCACCATTCGGGCTACCTGGGTGCGTGAATCCTTCAGGAAGCAGGTCTTTCGCTTCTCTTTCGAACCAGACATTCGATCCGAACTCGCCGATCAATGTCGCAGCGTGGTCGATCGTTTCCGGCGTGATGACAGGTTCTCCGTTTTCCGCATAGAAGATCGGCAATGGAACGCCCCAAACGCGTTGACGGGAGATGACCCAATCGCCGCGGTCGCGGATCATGTTGAACAAGCGGACTTTTCCGGATGGATGCAGCCACTCAACATTTTCGATTTCGTCCAGGATGTCCTGACGGAATTTATCGATGGATGCGAACCATTGCGGCGTTGCGCGATAGATGACCGGTTTCTTTGTGCGCCAGTCATGCGGATAGCTGTGGACGAAGAAATCCAGTTTCAGCAATGCGCCTTTTTCAGCCAACAATTCGGTGATCAGTTTATTGGCTTTATCGTAGAACACGCCCTCGAAACCTGGTGCTTCAGCCGTATAGCACCCTTTGTTGTCAACCGGTGATAACACTTCCAAACCATATTTTTTGCTGACAAGGTAATCATCCTCACCGTGTCCTGGAGCGGTATGGACCAACCCGGTACCTGCTTCAAGCGTTACATGCTCCCCTACCATGACCAAAGACTCGCGATCATAGAACGGATGCTGAACCGTCATGTACTCCAACTCAGAGCCTTTCAGTTCCTTCAGGATTTCAACAGATTCCCATCCGATGGCTTCCTTGACCGTGTCCAGCAATTCTTTTGCGACAACAAATTTTCTGCCGTCAGCGGAAACAACCACATATTCGAAATCAGCGTTAGCGGAAATGCCTAAGTTTGCCGGCAAAGTCCAAGGCGTAGTCGTCCAAATGACCATTGCAGTATCGTTATCCAATAAGCCTTTGCCGTCTTTGATCTGGAAAGCCACATAGATGGAAGCAGACTTCACATCTTTATATTCGATTTCGGCTTCCGCCAGCGAAGATTCACTTGATGGCGACCAATAGATCGGCTTCAGGCCCTTATAGATGTAGCCTTTTTCCGCCATTTTTCCGAAAACGCGGATTTCGGCTTCTTCATATTTCGGCAACAAGGTCACGTATGGATTTTCCCAGTCGCCTGCGATACCCAAACGTTTGAAGACGGTTCTTTGACCGTCGATCTGATTCCAAGCATAATCTTCACACAATTTGCGGAAATCGGCCAAGCTCATCGCTTTGCGGTTCACGCCTGTATTCGTTAAGGCTTGTTCAATCGGCAGACCATGCGTATCCCAACCCGGGACAAAAGGGGATCGGAAACCGGACATGGATTTCGAGCGGACGATGATGTCCTTGCTGATCTTGTTCAAGGCGTGGCCCATGTGGACAGCACCATTGGCATATGGAGGGCCATCATGAAGGACAAATGTCGGTTTATCCGCATTTTTTTCTTGTCGTTTGGCATAGATATCTTTTTCTTCCCAATCCTTTTGCCATTCCAATTCACGGACAGGCAGGTTGGCTTTCATAGGAAAAGCCGTTTTCCCTAGGTGCAGCGTTTCTTTCATTTTCATTGTCGGAAGCTCCCTTATCATTAATTTTTTCTACAAAAAAAGACCCGTCTCCAAAAGGGACGAAGTCTTCGTGGTACCACCCAAATTTAAAGCGACAACGGCCGGAACAGGCTGTCATGCTTCCTCATTCAAACCGTTAACGCTGTTCAGGCGACCTTTTTTACTTATGTTTGTTCAAAAAGATTCTCATGGAGGATCCTTAAAATAGAGGGACTTATTGGCCTTTCACCATTCGCCAATTCGCTGGAAGTTTCTTTTTTTCGGGTGTTCCATTCTTCAATATCTAGATTTTACTTGTTTTCTGCCGGAATTTCAATAGCTTCCACAGCAGCTTGCGCAAGTTTCTCTTCAGCTCTGGCTTCTTCAGCCAATCTTCCGCCGACTTCGAATTCGGCAGCATCTTCAGAATTGGCGACCAATTCGTCGATGATGCGTGTACGGTTGGATAACACTTCATTCAAAGTAGGAGTCGAAACTTGACCTTCCGGTGAAGCATTCAACAAGTTATTCCATTCATCATTCATGATGAGGTTCAACTGTGACTCAACCAAAAGTTGCAGCTTCTGTTTGAAGTTACGGCTTTCCTTGCGGACGCCGTCAGTCTCTTCATTGATTTTTGTTGCTTTCCCAGCCGCTTCATGCAATAAGCGATCCGCACTCTTTTCCGCCTCGAATAAAATGATTTCAGCTTCTTTGCGCGCATTTTCTTTCAGTCTGTCGGCAGCATCCTGTGCCACTACGATCGACTTATTCAAAGCATCCTGCAGGTTGCTGAAATACTGAAGTTTTTCTTCGGCAAATTTCAGTTGCTTTTGCAGGTCTTTATTTTGTTTGATGACTTCTTCAAATTCTTTAGTGACATTATCCAAAAAGTCATTGACTTGTTCTTTATCGTACCCTTTTATTTTGACAGGGAATTCCTTGTGTTGAATATCTAATGGAGTCAAGCTCATCTTATACACACCTTTCGTTCTTGTCATTCTTATTTGTACAATACGCCGAATTCGACGCGCCATTTGTCTTTCTTGGACTTTCCTTCTATAGCCTTAATCTGGATCCGTCCATAACCGCGGATGGAAACGATGTCCAGCAAGCCCAATTCGAAATCGGGGCGTTCAAATGCGGCCCAGTTCAATTTCACTTTTCCGCTGGTCACCAATTCTTTTGCGCGTTGTCTCGATATGTTGTAGATGGCAGCGATCACAGTGTCCAACCGCAGCGAGCTGACAGTGTCATGAACAATCGTCCAATCATCGATAGGTGTGATCAGATCAGTGTAGGTCCGTTTTTCCAGGCGGACACTGACCTTGCCTATCTTAGTGACCTGCGAATGCACATAGCTTGCTATATTCGACGCCAACAGAAACTGCCAGCGTGTGCCATCAGACAGGATATCGCCGAAAAGTTCCCTTTTCATGCCGGTTCCGATCAACGTCCCCAGTATTTTCCCATGGGTCAGACTGGCAAATTTCGATGGGTACACTACTTCGGTAAGCTCCATTTCAAAATCGCTTTGCGTCGGACTGAAATATTCAGGGCAAATGATTGCCCGCTTGCGTTCCGCCGCTTCGTATCCCCCATAGAATTGGACATGGATTTCACCTTTTTTCCCGACCATCATCTCAAGGATGTATTGCTGTCTCGGATCCAAGAAATCCGTCAAATACGGTGAATAGGTTTCCTCCGCTTGCGTAATCCAGGATTGGGCGCTGTCAATGAATGGCTGCTCTTCCTTGCGGAAATGTTGATAAACTTCTTGCATACGAATCCCTCACTTTTTCGTTTGATGAAAAAATGTCCGTCAATTCAGCAATCTGATCAGGAACAGGATAACGACCTGCGCTCCATACTCCACCAAATTCAGGAACAGGATGCCCGCCACTACACTGAAGCTCATCATGCCTACAGATGGGATCAATCTTCTGAAAATGTCCAGGTAAGGCTCCACAATGCTGGAGATAAAATAGCCGAATTTGGAACTTCTTGCACCAGGCAACCAACTCATCAATGCGTATACCAGCAGGACGGTTGAATAGGCCGATATGCCCCAACGGATAATCTGTAAAAGCCAAATCAATATTTGTGTCATTTTGTTTCCTTTCTAGTAGAACGAACGCTCTTCCTCCAGTGTTTCGTCCAGTGCGCCTTCGACTCCGACTGAAGCGGGGGTGCATAAAAAGATTTCATCGCCAACGCGTTGGATTTCTCCCCCGATCGCATATACCGTTCCGGTCAGAAAATCCACGATCCGTTTTGCTTGTTCCGCATCTATCCTTTTGAAATTAAGGAGGACTGCTTGATTCTTCAGCAGATTATCGGCAATCTTCTCCACCTCGGAATAGACTCTCGGCTCCACGACATGGATACTGGCTTTTTCGGTCATTGCTTGTTGATTCATAGGAATTACCTTTGCTTTCGTCGATCTCTTTTGGGTGCTCCGTTGAGTTGGAGCCCCTTCTTCATTGCGCTCGGACCTGCGGACTGGAACGACTGTCGATGGTTCCTCGACTTCCTCAAATCCGTCTTCCTCGTCTTCAATGACAAAGTACTTTCGGAATAAATCTTTCAGACCCATAAGACCCCTCGCTTCTTCTTCGTCTATGCTTCAGTTTCAGCAAAGAACGCCGATCCGACGCGTACGAAGGTCGCACCTTCGGCAATCGCTACCGGATAATCTTGGCTCATGCCCATGCTCGTCTCCGTGCATGGGGCATAGGCCAAGTTCAACGCCGCTACTTGCTCTTGCATTATTTTCAGATCTTTAAAGCATTGACGCAACTCCACGTCTGTCGCATCAATGGGTGCCATCGTCATCAATCCGACAACGATGATATTCGGAAAACTTTCCAGACTCTGGATGAAAGGCACTGCCTCGGATGCGGAAAGCCCATGTTTTGAACTTTCACCTGTAACGTTGACCTGCACGAAGCAAGAAACAGGCTGCTCCGCCCGCTCATTGATTTCCTTTGCCAATGAGGGACGATCCAATGCGTGGAAGTAGGCGATGCGATTGATCACCTGCTTCACTTTCCTTGTCTGTAAGGTACCGATGTAATGCCAGCTGATATCTTCTTGCGGAAGAGCTTCTTGCTTTTCGAGCAGACCTTCGAGGCGATTTTCTGCAAAGTGGCGGTAGCCCAAGCGGTACAATTCTTCCACTTGCTCTGCAGGTTTTGTCTTCGTGACGGCGATGACCGTCACATCTTCCCGTTTGCGTCCGGCTGCCAAGCAGGCTGCTTCCACAGTTGACTCCACTTTCCGGCAATTTTGCTCAATATTCATTCTTATCTGCGTCTCTTGCGGAAGAAAGGTGGTGTATCCAATGAATCCTCTCCACCGTTTCTATCCTCTTTATTTTCGTGATAACGTGGATAATTATCTTCTGTTTGTTTGACAGGGTACTCTTCTGGCTCAGGTTGAACCGATTGGGGCGCCTGTTCCCTTACGTTTGTGTCTCTACGGATATCCCAGTCGCCGAACAGGTCTTTGGCTGGTTTTTCTTCTGCTCTTTCAGTCGGAAGTTGTTTCTCCGGGTACGAAACAGGTGCGTTCCCTACTTCTTTACGCCCCTTAAAAGCACTGCCTCCGCGATTAGCGGTTTTTTTTTCATCTTTTTTTTTGTCGTCGATCCCTGTAGCGATTACTGTAACGATAACTTCGTCGCCCAAGTTTTCGTTGATTGAAGTACCGAAGATGATGTTCACTTCGGATGATGAAGCTTGTGCTACGATATCACTTGCATCTTGTGCTTCGAACAACGTCAAATCTGAACCACCCGTGATGTTCAACAAAATCTGCTCAGCGCCATCGATGGAAACTTCCAACAGTGGGGAAGAAATAGCTTTTTTGGTTGCTTCTGCTGTACGGTTTTCACCTGAAGCGATACCGATCCCCATCAAAGCAGAACCTTGGTCTTTCATGACAGTCTTCACATCAGCAAAGTCCAAGTTGACATATCCTGGAGCAGTGATCAAGTCTGAGATCCCTTGAACACCTTGACGCAATACATTATCGGCTTCACGGAAGGCTTCCAGCATAGGCGTCTTTTTGTCGACGATTTCCAAAAGACGGTTATTTGAGATGATGACCAATGTATCGACGTTTGCTTTTAAATCAGCGATGCCTTCTGCAGCATAACGGCCTCTTTTAGGCCCTTCAAAAGTGAACGGACGCGTCACAACACCGACAGTCAACGCACCAAGATCTTTAGCGATTCTGGCTACGATAGGAGCTGCACCAGTACCTGTGCCGCCACCCATTCCGCATGTGACAAAGATCATGTCTGCACCAGCCAAGGCTTCAGAGATTTGTTGTTCGCTCTCTTCTGCAGCTTTTCGGCCAACTTCAGGAACTGAGCCTGCGCCCAATCCTTTCGTCAATTTAGGCCCGAGTTGGATTCTAGTTTCCGCACTTGATGCATTCAAGGCTTGTGTGTCCGTATTGGCCACGATGAATTCAACACCTTTAACGCCTTCTTCGATCATACGGTTAACGGCATTGCTTCCTGCCCCACCGACACCGATAACTTTAATTTTTGCTCCATCACTCATGCTTGAATCGAATTCCAATTCCATTTCATTTCCTCCTATTTCATACCATTCTTTTTATGTTCAGCGTGATTATTCAAACAGATTATTGAACCAACGTTTTAATTTCCCGACTAAGCTTTCTTCGTAATGATCTTCATCGGCATAAGTCTCATTTTCATAGACAGGTTCTTCGATGATCGCAGGTTGTTTCGCAACTTTCGATTGCAAAGGGATCACTTTGCCTGTCGCCTGCACTTTTCCTTTGGCAACACGGTAAATATCATCCAGACCCGCCGCATACTTGATCAGGCCGATGCTCGTTGCATAGATCGGATTGCGCATCCCCATCTGCTCCGGAATATACAGCTTAACGTTGATTTCGAAGATTTCTTTTGCCAAATCGACGACGCCCGGCAATGCCGCTGCGCCTCCGGTCAGAACGATACCGCCGGGTAGGTCGCGGGCCTCCACTTTATCCAAGGCACGTTTGATGTTTTCGAAGATCTGCACAAAGCGCGCTTCGATGATTTCGGCCAGATATTTCTCATCCACTTTCACTGGTTCTTCTTTTCCGATCGTTTCGACAGGGAAAAATTCTTCATCGGACGTGTCTTCGGAAATGGCATAACCATATTCGCGTTTCACGCGCTCTGCATTTTCCAATGTCGTATTCAAAATGATGGAAATGTCCTTGGTCACAAGGTCGCCGCCCTCGGGATCAACAAAGGAAAATTTCAGTTGATCGTCGTGCATGACAGAGGCGCTTGTTTGGCCGCCACCCATGTCGATAAGGATGGTCCCGAAATCCCGCTCGCCCTTATTCATGGCTACGCTTGAAATGGCCAATGGCTGTACAACCATATCTTCGATTTGAAGACCTGCTTTTTCTACACAACGTTTGATGTTATGGATGATTGTTTTCGGACCAGTGATCATGCTTGCGTACAATTCAAGACGGACGCCGATCATGCCTCTCGGGTCTCTGATGCCGTCGAACCCATCTACGATGAACTCTTCAGGGATAACGGAAATGATTTCTCTTTCTGGCGGAACGGAACGGACTTTTGCGGCAGCAAAGACGTTCTGGACATCCTTGTCTGTGATTTCTTTGTTTTCGCTTGCGACTGCATACATCCCGTGGCAAGGTTCGATGCTGATTTGATTGCTTGGTATGCCTACGATGACGTTTGATATCTGAATATTCGCTTTTCTTTCAGCTTGACTGACTGCACTGCGGATCGATTCGACCGTTTCATCGATATCAACGATGACGCCACGGCTAAGACCTTTGGAAATTTCATTACCGACTCCAATAATGTTCATTTGATCTTTCACATATTCTGCGACTACGACTTTTATTGAAGTGGTTCCAATATCTAGACTGACGTATATTCCTGAATTCTTCATGGTTTTATTGAAACCTCCGTTTGACATAATGGCTTGTGTAAACATCCGTATTGTTCCGAAAAAAATTGTCGGTTACTGATACGTGATGCCAGAAAGCTATACCTTATCATTTTATCATAATAATTCTTCATTTACGAAGATTTTTACAAATAATTCTATCAGAAGGAAGTCTGACAAAAGTTCTTCAATCCCTCAACAATGACTGGAATCATTGTTCAAGGATTGACTGCAAGTCAATCCTAATCTCTTTCAGCTCATTCGGCTGGCGTGGCGGAATCTGCCGAAGCGGCCGCTGCCTCTTCCGTTGTTTGCGCAAAGGGCGTAAAGTAGACACCCACTTCAAGATCGATGGTCCCTTTCGTCTCGCCCAATTGGCTCACGATGTCAGGGTAGTATAAGATCTTCTCGGCTAGTGACGGCAAAATCGCCTTCACTTCATTCCCATCATTCATGTACACCGTGATTGCATATGGATTTTCTTCGGTTCCGGTATATTTGATTTCAGAGATGCTGTTCTGGACACTGTCCGTCAATTGCATGTATTGTTCGAGCAGGTCCTCCAAATTCTGGTTCATTTCAAAGCTTGTGATGATCGGGTTATTCCCGATCGGAACCTTCAATTCCGTGTCTGCCACAGTTCCGTTTTCCAGGACATTATAATAGCTGCCTCCCGAATAAACATAGGCAATGGTTTCATGTTCCGTTACATGAATTGTGACATCGTTCATGCCGCGCAGCGTCACTTCCGCTGTTTTGACTTGGGGCAAAGTAGTAGTGATGTAAGCATCGATTTTTTCGTCATTCCAGACGGCGCCCAAAGCAGTCAGTTTCCCGGTGATGTGGCTGGCATCAATGATGCTTTGCTCCGGAACAGCCTCGGCCCCTTCCACATAGATGTCCTTGACTTTCCCGTATGGAGAGATCAGAAAACTGCTGCCGATGGCCCCAACCAAGAAAATGCTGTACCAGCCAAAGTACCCTTGTCGTTTGCCGGTTTTCGCGGCTTTGGAAAGGTGTTTTCTTGGTTTCAACTTCGCTTTTTTCTCATCCACCAAACGCTGCAGGTTGGAATTTTTTGTGGTCTGCTGCTTTGTCTGCGCCTTTTGCCTTTCCGATTCAGCAGTCGCGCGCTGCCAGGGAGTCCCTTCCGACGAACTCTTACTGTTCAGTTTCTGCCGGATTTTTCCGAAAACCATCTGGTCTCCCTCCCTTTCTCACTTTTTCAAAGCCAGGATGACATCGATGATCCGGTCTGATGCATCCGTTATGCCCATCTGTTTGGCTTGGAAAGCCATTTCTTTACGTCCCATTTCATCTGTCATCAGCTTGTTGATGGCGTCAAACAAAGATTGTGCCTGCAGATCCTTCTCGAGGATCATTTCGGCTGCCCCGTTTTTCACTAGGCTTTCCGCATTTTTTTGTTGATGGTTGTTTGTGACATAAGGACTTGGGATCAGGATACTCGGCAAGCCCAAAGCCATAACTTCCGTCAATGTGGTCGCACCGCTGCGCGATACAATCAAGTCGGTACGCTTGAACAATTTCGGCATATCATGGATGTACGGCACAATACGGACGTTGTCCAAATGGTCCGCAAGCGCACTGATCTCTTGCTCCACCGCATTGAAGTGGACGTCTCCTGTAGCCAACAGAACTTGATACGGTTTGTCTTTGAAGAACGGGTAGGCGGCTACAAAAGATTCATTCAACTTTCTGGCTCCGCGGCTGCCGCCAAAAATCAAAACGGTCGGCACTTCATCCTTCAATCCGTATTCCTTCAGGTCGGCACTTTCCTTCAATGAAGCTACTTCCTGCGCCCGGGGATTCCCGGTGAAAACAATCTTTTCTGGATAAGCGGAGAAATCATCACGGGCATCCTCAAAACAAATGCAGATGCGGTCCACAACTCTGCTCAAAAATTTATTGGTGACGCCTGCGACTGAATTTTGCTCGTGGATGATGGTCGGCACGCCCAATTTGGATGCAGCATACAGGACGGGGGCACAAACATAGCCACCCGTCCCGATGACGACATCCGGCTGGAACGCTTTGATGATTTTCTTAGAGTCAGAAATGCTCTTGATCATCAGGTAGACCGTCTTCAGATTCTGAAGCGATAAACTCCGGCGCAGCCCCTGAATCTTGATGGATTTGAAGGCCACACCAGCTTTCGGTACGATTGTGCTTTCCAAACCACGGTCCGTTCCCACATAAAGGAATTCGCTGTCCGGATATTTTTCTTTGATACGGTTCATCAGGGCTAACGCCGGGTAGATGTGCCCGCCTGTCCCCCCGCCGGATAATACTATTTTCATAAGCACATTAGGTTCTTTAGAAAGAACCATCCTCCTCACTCGTGGCTTTGACCAAGGACTGGACAGCATCCGTGAATGTTTTGCCGCGCACTTCAAAATTTTTGTACTGATCCCAGCTCGCGCAGGCCGGAGACAACAGGATCGTATCGCCTTCATCGCTGTACTGGTAACCGATCGGAACCGCACTGGCAACATCATCCGTCACGACGATTTCTTTGATGCCGGCTTGCTCGCCTGCATCCTTCAGTTTCTCGGCAGTTTCCCCGAAGACGATCAACGTCTTCACATTTCCAAGAAAGGGAACGAGCTCTTCGAAGGTATTGCCACGGTCCAATCCTCCCGCCAACAGGATGATCGGCGTCCGGAAGCTGCTAAGGGCTGTTTTGGTTGCGAGAATATTCGTTGCTTTCGAGTCATTGTAGAATTTTCTTCCGTTGAGTTCGGCTACGAATTGGATCCGGTGCTCAACGCCATAAAAGAGATGGAAAGCTGATGCGATAGCCTCATTGGCTACACCGGACAGTTTCGCCACAGCGATTGCAGCCAGTGCATTTTCGATGTTGTGTTCGCCAGGAACCCTCAAATCGGAAATAGCCATCACTTTTTCGCCCTTGAAATACAGTGAACCTTCTGATGCATAGGCGCCATCTTCCAGAACCTGTGTGCGTGAAAAAGGAATGATTTGTGCTTTTGAGAGCTGCGACATTTCACGCAATTCGGCTTGATCCCAATTCAAAACAAGATAATCATCCGCGGTTTGATTCTCGGTTATGCGCCATTTTGCTTTGACGTATTCCTTGCGGTCTCCATGATAATCCAGATGGGCTTCCGTAATGTTCGTGATGACAGCGATGGCAGGCCGCATCGCTTCGATACCCATCAATTGAAAGCTGGACAACTCCATTACGACATCATCATCCTCTGTCGCCACACGCGCCACTGCCGATGCAGGCACGCCAATGTTGCCTGCTTTATAGGCTTTCCCTATTTTTCTGCCCGCATTCAACAGGTCAGTGATCATCGTCGTGGTCGTGGTCTTTCCGTTCGTGCCTGTCACACCGATCAGGCGACCTTCAAGAATCTCTGCCGCCAACTCTACCTCTGTCAATACTGGGATTCCCAATTCAAGGGCACGTTTGACCATCGGATTGTTGTAAGGAATACCCGGGTTCTTCACCATGAACGAGAAAGATTCATCCAGCAGTTCGATCGGATGGGATCCAGCGATCACTTTGATGCCGGATGAAATCAACTCCTTCGCATCCGGATTGTCTTTCAATTCCTTTGCGTCATTGACCGTGACCATTGCGCCGAGTTCCAGGAGTAGTTTGGCCGCATTCATACCGCTGAGCGCCAAGCCCAGCACCAATACTTTTTTATTTTCGAATCGATTATTTGTTTTCATGTCTTTTTCTCCTTTCGCTTAGACAAGCAGCCACAAGGCTAAGATTGCAGAAACCAGACCGACAGCCCAGAAAGTCAGGACGACGCGCCATTCGCTCCACCCACTCATTTCAAAATGATGATGGATCGGAGACATCTTGAAGATGCGTTTGCCGCGCAATTTGAAGGACCCTACCTGCAGCATGACGCTGGCCGTTTCGATGACGAAAACAAGGCCGATCAGCAGCAAGGACCATTCCAGATGCAAGGCCAACGAAACAACGGCGAGTCCTGCTCCCAATGCCAACGAGCCGACGTCGCCCATAAAGATCTTAGCCGGCTTTTTGTTGAAAAAGAAAAAACCGATCAGGCCTCCGACGATTGCGATACAAAACAGCAATACTTCCAATTGTCCTTGACGGTACGCCAATATGCCGTAAGCAGTATAGGCGATGCCTGCCGTGCCGGCAACCAATCCGTCCAAGCCATCGGTCAGATTCACAGCATTCGAAAAACCTGTGATCCAGATGATCGTAAATACAGCGAACAGCAACCAATTGTGGATCTGTCCAAAGAAGGGGATCGTGATCAAAGGATCCGAACCCGACAAGAAGAACAATGCGACAAATACGAAAGACCCGACCAATTGCGAAAGGAACTTTTGCTTGGAAGTCAGCCCTTCATTCTGTTTTTTGAATATTTTCAGGAAATCATCCAAAAAGCCGATTGCAGCAAAAAACAACAGCACGAACAGCAACATAGCCAGTTTTACGGTGAGGACATCCTTCCAGATCGCTGTCCCGATAACGGTAAGGATCGCAGCGATGATGAAGACGACTCCGCCCATCGTCGGTGTGCCGCTTTTGACTTGATGCCATTTCGGTCCTTCTTCCCTTGTGATCTGTCCGAATTGTTTCACTTTAAAATAGCCGATGAAAATTGGCATCATGCTGATTGTAATGGCAAAGCTGATCGATAAAGGCAACAGCATTTCTGTCCAATGCATATGATTTCCTCCTAATAGGTGTTTTACATTTTTTTATTGATAGATTGCATGAAGGGTGCTGCTGGATGCTTACTCCAAAATGATCTTGACTTCCGTAGCAGCGTTCAGGATGGATCCTGTCTCCAGACTCTGGAAAACCACATAGCCTTCCCCTTCAAAAGTGAAGTTTATCCCTGCGATTTCTGACACTTTCAGGACATCGTCTTTTGACCAACCGTAAACATCAGGCATCGTCATCGCACCTTCCGTCATGAGGATCGCCTTCTGATTCGTGATCGTCTGTGTTCCCGCATATGGGTATTGTTGGACGATTCGGCTGCCGCTGCCGATGATTGCTGTATCATTATAGCCGACAGCAGTCAGTGCCGCCAATGCCTCATCCTTGGATAAAGTTGTCACTTCAGGCATCGAGGCCTGGTTGACGTCCCCGGTCACTTCCGTGTTCAGATTGTCATACTCGATTGCCCTTGTCATGAATGGATTGAATATTTCCGACAGATACTTGGAACCATTCAGACTGTCCAGGTTTGCGGGCCGTTTCATTGTCAAATACAGGATATAGCTTGGATCATCCGCTGGCGCGAACCCGACTACCGAGTAAAGATAATTGGAATAGCCAGTGTAATATCCGCCTGTTGAGGAATTGACCACTTCCGCCGTACCCGTTTTTGCAGCAATCTCTGTCCCTTCGATCTGGTACGCCTTACCGGACCCATTCTCATTGTAGACGACTTCCTTCAGGTAGGTCAGGACCGTCTGTGCGGTTTCCGCTGTGATCGGTGATCCTGCTTCTTTCGGCTCGCTAACGGTGATTTCGCCCGTATTCGGATTTTCTGTGCGATCCAGATAGTTCAGCTTCATCATGGTGCCTTCATTTGCGATTGCCGTAAATGCTTGCATCAATTGGAAAGGCGTAACGGTTACCCCTTGTCCGAATGCCGTGTTCGCCTTTTCCAGCGGATACGTATAGCTGTAATTCCCAGTTGCTTCATTTTCCAGTCCCGAATCGGTTGATTGGCCGATTCCGAAAGCTTTCATGTAGGACTCCCAAACGTCGTAACCCATCGATTGCACCAGTTTCACGAAGGCCACATTGCTTGAGCGGGCCAATCCCTCAAGATAGGTTATATTGCCCCAACCATCCTTATTGTAGTCACGGATGGTTCCGCCTTCCACTTCCACACTGCCGGAAGTGTATGTCGCAAACGGGCTGAATACTCCCTCGTTCACGGCTGCCGCCAAAGTCAAAATCTTGAAAGTGGAGCCCGGTTCATAGGTATCTTCAACCAACAGATTTTGCCATTGCGAATCAATGCCATCTTTGGTCGTGGCGTTGAATGTAGGCCGTTGGGAAGCCGCCAGGATCGCGCCTGTCTCCGGATCGACCAACATTGCGGTCATCGATTCCGGTTCGGCTTCCGCATACACTTGCGACATCAGGCTTTCCATATAAATCTGAAGGCGACTGTCGAGCGTCAGATAAAGATCGTCCCCTTCGACAGGTTCCTTTTCCTGAATCTGCGTTCCTGGAATCCGGTAGCCATTGGAATCTTCTTGATAGGTGACTTCACCATCGCTGCCATCCAACTCATCATCGTACAGGGATTCTATCCCCATCATGCCGACCAATTTCTTTTCTTCGTTCGTGTCTGCTTCCTGTTCGCTGGCTGAACTTTGCGCAAAGCCAACTAGATGGGAAGCAAAAATCCCGTTCGGATAAAGCCTGGATGGCGTTTCTTCGAATGTGATCCCTGGAAGTTCTTCCGCTTCAATGCTGGATTTGGTCGCATAATTCAGGTTCGTTCCTGCGCTTCCGAATTCTACCTGCTTCAAATCCTCTTGATTCAGGATGGTCAGAATCTCTTCTTTGCTCATGCTGATGTATTGTGCCAGTGCTTCGGCTGTTTTTTCCTTGTCGACGATATGTTTCGGATTTTCTGTATCCTCACTCCATTCATCGGTCAAAACGGCCACCAACGAATAAGAAGTAGCATCCAAGGCAATGGGACTACCACCTATGTCATAGATGGTACCTCTTTTTGCGGCAAGGATACTACTTCTGGTATATAAGTTATTAACATGCTCGCTTAGATTCTCGCCATTTACCTTCTTGGTGATCATGATCATAGAAAAACGAAAAATAAATACAAGAAATAGTAAACCTGTCAACCCAACCATGATACGAGTCATTTTTTTTCGGTTTTTTTGAGGATTAGCTGTTTTTTTCATCGCGTAACATTCCTAACGTTTGCTTCATTCATTTCCAGACCAAGTTCTTTTGCTATCTCGATGATGCGGTCGTATCTTGAAAGTTCTTGGACTTCCTGCTCCAAGTTTTGATTTTCTAAACTGATCGCAACGCTATCGTTTTGTAAGTCCTGCAACGCTCTGTTCTGATTGGAGAGGGTCACTTGTGTAGCCAGTGATAACAGCAATACGACTAATGCGCTGAACAGCGTGATGGTGATGGCAAATTTTTCAAGTTTTACATATTTATCTCTAACGACCTTGTAGCCTATCGGTTCAGGCTGGCCTTTTTTAGGTTCTGCCAGTTTTTTCGGCAGCGTCGGTTCTGCTATCGCCGCCCTGTATTCAGGTAATGCCACTTAATCCTCTCCTCCCCCGCAATAAATTGTGCAACTCAGGCACAATTTATCGTTTCCGGCTGATGATCTTTAGTTACAGAGCTGTTGTGCTCCTGTTATATCTTGACTCTTTCGATGACACGCAATTTTGCACTTTGAGAACGCGAATTTTCACTTAATTCCGCCTCGTTGGGCATGATTGGTTTTCGGCTGATCAACTTGTAGTCCGCCTCATATTCCTCGGGAAGAATAGGCAACAGCGGCAAGGTGTCCTCTTTCGAACTGGCTTCTTTGAAAAGAACTTTAACGATCCGATCCTCCAAGGATTGGAAGGAAATGACGCTCATCCGCCCTCCTACGTTCAGCATCTTCAAGCCATCTTCTATCGAATCTTCAATAGCGGATAATTCATCGTTGACGGCGATACGCAAAGCTTGGAAAATGCGCTTAGCCGGGTGTCCGCCTTTTCTTCTGGCAGGTGCAGGGATGCAGTCCTTGATGATTTCGACCAGTTCGCCGGTCGTCTCGATCGGTTGGGTTTCCCTGATTTTTTCGATTTTGCGGGCAATCTGTTTTGAGAATTTTTCCTCGCCATAACGATAAAAAATCTTCACTAATTCACCAAAAGGCCACTCATTCACAATAACTCGGGCCGTCAATTCCTGTTCTTGGTCCATGCGCATGTCGAGTGGTGCATCATAGCGGTAACTGAACCCTCGTTCTGCTTGGTCCAATTGTGGGGAAGACACTCCCAAATCGTACAGGATGCCGTCTACGCCAAATACATCACGGTCTTCCAGTTCTTCTTTGATATTCCGAAAATTAGCCTTGATGAGTGTCACCATGCCTTTTTCGATATAAATCGCCAACGTTGCCTCAGCATTTTCGATAGCGATACGGTCTTGGTCAAAGGCATACAGATGCCCATTTTCATTTAATTTTGATAAAATCACGCTGCTGTGTCCGGCACCACCTAAAGTGCAATCGACATAGATGCCATCTGGTTTGATGTTCAAACCATCGATGGACTCTTTTAACAACACGCTATAATGTTCAAATTTTTCCATTTTTACACCTACAATCCAAAGTCGATCATCGTTTCGGCAATATCTTCGAAGTTTTCGGCAGCCTCATCAGCAAATTCTTCCCACTTCTCGTTGCTCCATATTTCAATACGGTCGGCTACTCCGACAATACGACATTCTTTTTCAATTTTCGCATAATCCAATAATGTTTGAGGGATGTTGATGCGCCCTTGTTTATCCAATTCGGCTTCCATAGCGGCTGAATAGAAGAAACGGGTAAAAGCACGCGCATCTTTTTTGGCAAGGGGCAGCTGTTTCAATTTTTCTTGGAGCAGCTCCCATTGGCTTAACGGATAGCCGAACAAACAGCCGTCCAATCCACGGGTGATGATGAACGTTTCGCCTAATTCCTCACGGAATTTTGCGGGCATGATCAATCTGCCTTTAGCATCTATATTGTGTTTGAATTCGCCCATCAACATAAAGACACTCGCCCCCACCTTCAAATATGTTTTCAGTCTACCACATCCCCCCACTTTCTACCACATTTTCCCGAACAATTCATAAAAAAAACAAATTGATTTCGATAAATAATCGAAATCAATTTGTTTTCAGTTATCATCTATCTTTTTGCCCGGCGCAAGGATGGGATATCACAAGCGTCACGCAGATAAAGCTTGGTTTGGTCTAGCCGTTTTCGACAAATTTATCGAAAGTGGGGATTTCTCCCACAAAAAATCATTTTGTTTGTGGGACCGAGATTTGGCTTTTGTCGGACTTATGCAACTGGATGGCAGTTTCGTAAGCACTCCTCAATTCCGAACCGATGTAGCTGAGGTCCTTCTGGCGTATGCGATCTTGGCCGGCAGCCTTCAAAGAAGGCAGGTCACCTTCCAGAATGCCGCTGATCAACCTTCGGAAATCGTCATTCGTCTTGCCTTTGTAGACGTGCTTGCCATCGACCAGATCATCTTCATAGATCGGTATATCCCGGACCAGGATCTCCTGTCCCATGGCAAGAGCCTCCAGAAGGACGATTCCTTCCGTTTCTTCGTAGGTTGGGAAGAAAAACAAATCAGCACCGCAGTATGCATTCCGTAGCTCACCAGGAGCCACATAACCGGCAAATTGCAGATTGGGCAATTTTGTCTCCACCGCTTCACGGATTTCCCGCGGAACTTGATGGAGGTTCAAGTACCCGAACCAGATGAACTGGTAAGCGGGCATCGCTTTGGCTAAGGCGACAAAATCAAGGATCCCTTTCCGTTTGATGTAAAGCCCGACAGACATGACGACCTTGTCTGTTGCTTTATATCCATATTTCTGCCGGAAGGACGCACCCATTTCCGCAGTCGCTTGGTAAAACGACAAATCGATTCCGTTCGAAATCGGTATGATCGGTTGTTGCAGCCCAGCCTGCTGCAGCAATTGTTTGGAATAAGGGGTCGGCGTCAAGACCACATCCCCGTGGCTGTAGCAGTGCAGAATCCACTTGCTGAAAAGCGGCGCAGCCGCGTTGGAGAAGATAAAAGAATTCTGGAAGTCCTCCTTTGTGGAGTGGGCATGATAAACGATCGGTTTCCCCTGCTTTTTGACTTTATGCAGCAGACGATAAGATTGCCCGAAGTAGGTATTGATGTGCATCAGATCAAAATCATCTCTGTAATCTGTCGTAAAAGATATCCCTTCCAGTGTGAGAGCTTTTTTCTGGTGCTCGATGGCTCTGCCTAAACCGGATTTCCCGATGTATTTCATGCCTTCAGAGTACAATAATACTTTCATGTTTTCGTGCCACCTCATTCTTCAATTTTCGGACTATCCCCTTACAAGGAAATAAATGCGCAACAGCACCAACAGATAATAAAAAAGCAATGCCAGCAGAAACAGTATTTTTATGAAATAACGATAGAACCGCTTCGGCCGATGGATCTTTTTGCGTTTGTCAAAATACAACGTCTGCAACAGACCGACGACGCAAGCCGCCAGCAGAAAGTGCGGCAAGAGTGAATAAGTCAAACTGTAGACACTCAGCAGATGGATGCCTACGAACAAAAACGGCAACACGACGTCCGCAACCGTCACTTGGATAATTTGTTTATACCTGAGATACGGCCTAAAAAATTTATTGATCAGAATGATTTCTAAAATCGGAAAAACATACAACAGAATTTCAAAATAGTGGAAGTTTTGCATCCCAACGCTCCTTAACAAAAATATGGCGTATATGCCCGCATACATACATTTTACATCATTCCGGAAAATTATGCCTCCTTGAAAAATGAGAACAAAAAAAGCCAGCAGAAAATTCATTCTGCTGACTGGAATTGCGGATGGCATTTCAGGATTAGCTTTGTTTTTCGATAACTACTTCTCCGTCATAGTGACCGCATGATGCACAAACGTGGTGGCTCTTTTTCAATTCGCCACAGTTAGGGCATGCGTTCAAGCCTGGAATTGATAACTTGAAGTGCGTACGTCTTTTTGCTTTTCTTGCTTTAGATGTTCTTCTTTTAGGTACTGCCATTTCCTTACACCTCCCTGTACTAATCGCTGTATTTAGTTAAAAATCAGCGTCAAAAATTTCACTCTGTTTTTTCTTCGTCTTCTAACAGGGCCTTCAGACCAGCTAATCGCGGATCGATCTGATCGGTTTTTTCCTCTTGTCTCTTTCTTGCGAAAGATTCTTCGGAAACAACTTCCCATTCAGCGCCACTAGGCATTTCATCGGACACCATCTCTTCCGGCGTGAACACTTGTAGAGGCAGATTCAGCAGAATGTTGTCCTCGATAGCGGGGACCAGATTCACTTCATCACCTTCAAGCGGCAACACGACTTCCGCAGGATTGTCCTGCTCGAGATAGAGTGATTCACTTTCAGTGTACACTTCTTCGATTGCTAATTGCAAGGGTACATCAACTAATTCCAACGACCTTGACGAAGGCAGGGTAATCGTTAAATCGATTCGGAAATTGGCAAGCACAGAATGATTTTCGTATAATAAGAAACCTTCCGCCTTAATCGGCGACACTGCTTTGATTTCATTATTTCTTTGCATCAATGAACTTTCCCGGTCTATCATCCGAGAGAAATAGTACGGTTCACCACGATGTTCTTGTAATTCTTTTAATGGCCACTTCATTTCCATCACCCCTAAAATAACAAATTGAATTATACTAGTGAAAAAAAACTTTGTCAATGTATTTTCCTTTACATCAAAAAAGGAAAACGTTTTTTTATGCTTTTAATTCTTTGGCCAACGCGATTGTTTTGTCCAAAAGCACCTTTTCCGCGTCGACGATCGGATAGCGTTGCTCTTCATCTTCACTGTTCATCAAGGAAACTTCCGTGCAACCCAGCAGCACAATGTCCGCACCGAAATTTTTGAAATCTTCCAAAATTTCGTAATACAAAGGAAAAAATAAATGAGATCTCTCTTTGATGTAATAATAAATCATTTTATTGATCTTGTCTTGTAATTCTCTGTCCGGCAATACCACTTGGTAGCCTTTCTCAACAAGCCGATTTTCGTAAATGCGGCTCTGATGCGTTCCCTCTGTGGCAAATAATCCGACTTTTTTTGCGCCCTCATAATGTTCCGCAATATAGTCGACCGTAAGATCGATCATATTCAGAATCGGAATATCCGTCTCCTTTTGAATATCATCGAAGAAATAATGGATAGTATTGCAGGGCATGATGATGAATTCTGGCTGAAGAATATTCAACATATGAACATCTTCTATCACTGCTTCCACCGGATTCGGCTTGGTCGGATCCAAAATATATTCCGTACGATCGGGAATATCTGCGTGATTCATCAGAATGTAATTGAAATAATCTTGGTCGTTTTCAGGGAAATGACGCTTGTTCATTTCAACGAGAAAATTGGTCGTCGCCAGCGTTCCCATTCCTCCAAGAATACCAAAAAATTTTTTCATACTTTCGCATCCCTCGTTTCCCGTTTGTTTCTTTATTCAGATCATTCCTCTGGCGGATGCTCTCTGAATTTTTTGTAATAGTTGAATTTAGAAGCCAGCACATAGAATTTTCTTTTCGGGCTGACTTCAAAAGGCGCATCCAAAGGGTGCACTACTTTCCCATCTTTGTACAGCTCTTTTACTTTTTTCCGCAACACATCGGACTTGACATACTTCAGCAAAAGATTCTTTGGTGTCATAGTGAACAAGGCTTCATTCGTGTTGATCGTGACCCCAAGTTTTTTCTTGGCTATGTAATCTTCAATATAGTATTTCGCTACATTATTCCCGCTGGCGGTGACATAATAGTTGCTGACGCCCAGACGCCCGTTCAGTTCAAAGAAAACATAGTCATCTTTGCGCTCATCGTACTTCACGTCAAAATTGGAGAAACCATAAAACTCGGTTTCCGCAATCAGTTTTTGGACGGAAGCAACGATTTTCTGCTCTTCCCTTGCCCAGATCGTCAGATGGTTTCCGATGGCGGATGGTGTATGGTCTTCCAAAAGGATGTGGCCGAACGCAATCAGCTTGATTTCCTTGTCCCTTGGAGATGTGTAGACCGTTACGACACCAAGGTAAGTGTCATCACCGGGCACGTACTCCTGCAGGATCAGGTTGTCTGTATAGCCGTTGTCGCGCACTAAATGATAGATGCGTTCAAGATCTTTTTCATCGCGGCCGATGAAGACTTTTTCTTTGCCTTCAAAATGCAGCCCCTGATACAGGATGGCATTCGATGGCTTGATGATGATCGGAAATTCAAACGGCAATTCCAGTGAAAATTCATCCATGACTACAGTCTTCGGATAAGGAACACCTGCTTTTTCACAGATGGCGTAGAAACTTTCTTTATTGGTCGCCCGCAGGAATACATCTTCATCCACATACGGAATGATCCAATCATCACTGAAGCGGTCCTTCGTTCGGATCAACAGTTCTGCATAGCGATCGTCTGCCCCGAAGATGATTTTTTTCATATTCGGATAGTCACGGCCGATTTGTTGAATGGTCTCAAAAAAATGATCCAGGTCATCGATTCCCGGTTGGATGTAATGCTTGATGATACGGGAATTGCCGATAGGGCCTATGATCATCGGGCTGATGAGATTCGTTTTAACTTGGTACGCTTCATAGAAAGCTCTGGCCAAACTATAGGCTCCTCTGTTTCCCCCTACGATTACGGGAACGAAACTGACGGAGTTGGCTTCTTCGCTCATTTGATTGTCCTCCTTAGTGCCTAAAACCGAACATTAACGGTTCTAGCATCTATTAACCTATCCATTATATTTCTTTGGTTGTAGTCAGTCAAACGCTTCTTGCGATTTTTCATTAAAGTTTTCATTAATTTTATCAAAAAAATTAGAACGGATTCCTCGGCTCATTGCGGATGTAAATGGGCGACCGGGTGAAATTCTGCTCCTCCAAAACCGGAAGCCCCCCCAAACGATAGATGCGGTCGCTCCTGATTTCCAGTTGCAAGTCCGCTGTATGGGGCTCACGCAATTTCGTGACGATCGGAGTATCCGTGTTTTTTTTCAAGCTGTTCAGATAGCGTCTTCCGGCCTCTGTAAACCCGAGCAAGCGGATTGTGTCCGCTTTTTTCTGGAAAGAATCCGCTTCGTCCTTGGTTATCCCCAACAAAATATAGGAACAAACCCGCTGCAGCCGAGCCCACGTCCAACGCTTGTTCTTCATGCGCCGAATGAAGGCCATAAAATCAGCTGCATCCTCGGCCTCCTTTTTCAGTCTGTACTCCAGGCCTTCTTCCACCTGATAGATGTTCCGGAGTTCCGTGTGTGAAAGCAGCATGAGCTGATATTGCAGCATCGCCCAGTAAGAGGCCCAATCAAGCAGAGGGCGCCTCTCCAGCGCCTCTAAGGTCTCTTGCGGCACAAACCTGCCCATGTCCTCCCTTCCGGTTTCTTTCCCGTGGTGGAGGGACCATTCGCGAATGGCAGTACCACTTGCAAATTCTTGTCCAAAAGCTTCACTGTCGTTGTGCCCGGCACCTCGCCTGAGCACGATGGCCGTTTCCATCGGTTCGGGGAATTGTTCATTTTCTTTGACATACGCCAATCCGAGCTGATTATTGGGCGTTGAAAAGGAAATAGCAGAACCTTGTGGGCGCAAGACGTCGGCAATGGCCGTTTCCAGTTGCGCAGCATAGGTTCTGCCATCATTTCGGTAAGTCTGAAAAATCCGATCGATTTCCGCTTCGTGTTCGCGCAAGAAGCGGCTGTGAGAAACGAAATCTTCTGCTGTTCCTTCTTCAGCCCCGAATGCAAAGGCATCGCACTGCATCGCCTGCAATAAGCGGATGCCTGCTTTTGCGAACAGATCAGCGGCTTGCACACTTCCCAATACGGGCATCTCCACGACAATATCCGCGCCATTCCGCAATGCGATTTCCGCACGCGTCCATTTATCCAATAAAGCTGGAGCGCCCCTTTGGACAAAATTGCCGCTCATTGCGACAACCATGACATCACTTTTGGTCATCCGTCTGGCTTCCGACAGTTGATAGCGGTGACCGTTATGGAAAGGATTGTATTCTGCGATTACACCACAAGCTTTCATCGAAGCGCCCCCTTTGGTTTCATTGTATGGTTGCGCGGTTTTTTGCCTTGGTTTGCTTAAGCTTTTTTGCAGGTAAAAAACCAGCGCGGACTGTCAGCGTGCACGTCAGCTTCACCAAATTCGGCTGTAGCCGTCACATCGGTGAAGCCGGCTTCTTCAAGGAGCCGTTTATAGACTTCCAGCGGATACGTGCGTTCGCGATGGTATTCCGAATGGCGTTCGAACAATTCCGGATTACTCTGGGATCCCACGAAGAAAGTCAAATCATGCTCGACACTGTTCGGAGCATCGCCGGCAAAACTTTCCCATAGGAAGGCTCCCGCTTCATCCTGATAGATGTATTGATATCCCGGAAAAACGTCATTGACTTGATGCATCGAATGGACGTCGAACAAAAAAACACCATCAGGAGCGAGATTCCGCATGACGCTTTGAAAGACTTCCGCCACTTCAGCTTCATCAGTCATGTAGCAAAGCGAATCAGAGAAGCACGTCACGACGTCAAAATCCCCCATCGGCTCCAAAGAACGCATGTCCCCCACAGCCAACGAAAGCGTAACGCCTTCTTCCTGCATCCGATTGTATGCAAGTGAAAGCATTTCGTCGGAGAGATCTACCCCTGTTACCCGATGGCCTTTTTTCGCCAGTTCCACTGCAATCTTTCCTGTTCCGCATGCCAATTCCATGATGTCCAGACCGGATTTCCCGGCTGTATATTTTTCAACATAAAGAAGCCAGCTGTCGTAGACAGACTGGTCCATTATTTCATCATAGTAATGGGCAAAGATGTCGTAACTCATTGCTCAGTGACCATCCCCGAGATGTCGACCATTGGCGCATCACTCCATAATTTTTCGATGTTGTAATAGCCACGTTCCTCATGGTTGAATACATGCACGATGACGTCGTTCAAATCGATCAATGTCCATTTACCTGAATCTTTGCCTTCAACATTTTTGACTTCGCCTTTGTTTTTGTGCACGTTCTCTACGATCGCTTCCACGATTGCAGCGACTTGCTTTTCATTACGGCCGTTCATGACGACAAAGTAATCACCGATAGATGTCAAACCGCGTACATCCAATGCCATGATATCCTGAGCCAATTTGTCATCTGCTGCTTTAACCACTACTTCCAATAATTCTTCACTTGTTAATTTCATTCTGATTTCCCCACTTTTCTTTGGATCCAACTGTTGTAGACATAGATTGTGCCGGGATAAATCGGCAGTTCTTTCTTCACCAGATGGATGATTGTTTTTTCTATTTTAAAATATGCTGCCTCATCCAGGCTGTCCTCAGCCAGTCTTCTGGCTTCGTCCACACCCTTGAAGGCGCGTCCTGATTCGATGTAATCGGCGATGAAGAGGACTTTCCCGATCAGGGTCATCGTCTCGCCACCGATTGTATGCTGGCGGATTGCGCCAAGGATAGCCTCGTCCGTGATTCCGAATAGCGTTTTGGCATAATAAGCGCCGACAGGGCCATGCATGATTTCGCTGCCGTAACCGGTCATTTCGCTGTCCATCCCTTCGGACAGGACGATTGCCTTCATGCTTTCCGGGTCATGCTCTTTGGAAAAGTCGTGCAGGAGAGCGGCCAAAGAACAGGCTTCCACAGCTGCGCCGTATTTTTCCGCCAATTGGATGGAACAGGCTTCGACCCGCAGCACATGCTGAAAACGCGATGGCTTCATCTGTTTTTCCACTTCCGCCAAAATGGCTTCCCGCGTCCAATCCGTATAGATCCCTGTGTATGCAAGCTCAGTCTTCGTCATCGAGATAGAGTCCTTCTTTCAAAATGTAATCTTTGACGTCCTCTTTCACCAAATAACGGATCGAGCGGCCGGTTTTGACCATCTTGCGGATTTCCGTCGAACTGATGTCGATCAACGGCGCATCAACCCAAATGATCGGATAGATGCTTTCCCTTCCGTATCCTGGCCTGGCGACGCCGACGAACTGCACAAGTTGCACCAATTCATCGATGCGTTCCCACTTCGGCAAGTATTCCACCATGTCCCCGCCGATGATGAAATAATAATCGGTGTCCGGATGCATGGCAGTCAATAATTTCATCGTCTCGATCGTGAAACTCTTGCCGCCCCGCTCCAACTCGATCGTTTCGATATCGAACAGCGGATTGCCCGCAATGGACAACCGCACCATCGACTCGCGATGTTTCGCCGGGATCGATTCTTTTTCGTCGACATGAGGGGGTTCGGCATCGGGCATGAAATAGATCTTATCCAAGCCGAGTTGTTCCCCAACCTGCTGCGCGACGATCAGATGGCCTAAATGGGGCGGACTGAAGGTCCCTCCCATGATGCCGATGCGTTTCCGGTCCTGGAAAGCGATCTGTGTCTCGACCTCGGTTTCTTCGATGATCATATAATCCGTTTGTCCGATCAAATTTAAAGTTGTGATCAATTTTTTCTCACCTCAATAAAATAGGGATTGGCCTGCCTTTAGATTTTTTCAACGACAGTCGAATAACGACGATTCTTTTCTTTGGTTGAGGGTTTGAACAACACAAGCGTGCGTCCGATCTGTTGGACGACTTTCGCTTGCAGTTTTTCTTCGATCACTGCAGCGACATCTTCCGTTTCTTCATCCGTGTTCTGCAGAAGAGCGATTTTCAGCAATTCCCTTTTCTCCAATGCTTCCCCGATTTGGTAAAGCATCTCTTCGTTCAATCCACCTTTACCCACTTGGAAGAGCGGATTCATATGGTGCGCTTCTTTTTTCAGATATTGTTTTTGTTTGCCTCTTAATTCCATTTGACACCTCAGTCTTTTTTATTAAATAATCGGTTTGCGCATGACAGCGTCCACGCCTTGCGGGACCCATGCTGCGACTTTACCCGGTTTGCGGACAGTAATCCATCCCAATCCGGAAAATACGATATCGGACGGTACTTTGACATTGAATTCACGTCTGACCAACGGCGGGAAATTTTCAGCGTCTTCCGCAGACGGCGGCTGAAGAAGGGTCCCCAGATGTTTTGCATAGAATTCATCCGCTTTTTCCAATTTGGTGCGGTGAATGTTCAAGTCATTCGAGAAATAGCAAGTGAAGGATGATTTTTCTCCACTGATGAAATCAAAGCGCGATGCGCCGCCCAAGAACAGTGTCTGTTCCGGGTTCAATTGATAAGTGATCGGTTTGATTTCGTGTTGCGGCGCTACGAGCTTCAATTCTTTCGGGCTCAGCACATGCGCCATCTGATGATGATGGATGATCCCCGGCGTATCGATGAGGAAATGCCCATCGTCCAAAGGAATACGGATCTGATCCAACGTTGTGCCAGGGAATTGGGAAGTCGTGATGACATCTTCCTTGTTGCCTGTCGCCGCACGGATGATCTGGTTCATGACAGTGGATTTACCTACGTTCGTAACGCCCACGACATAAACATCTCTGCCATCCCGGTGTTCTTCGATGGTTTCCAACAGATCATCGATGGACGTCGCTTTCTTGCCGCTTACCAGCATGACATCAACCGGACGCAAGCCTACTGACTGCACCTGTTCCGTCAACCATTGCTTCACACGGGACAGTTTGACCGACTTCGGCAAAACATCCACTTTATTTCCGACAACCAACACTTTGTTTTTGCCCGCAAAGCGATGCAAGCCGGGGATCATGCTGCCGTATACATCAAACAGATCGATGACGTTGACGATCAAGGCATCTTCCATCGAGATGGTATTCAGCATAGCCAAAAACTCATCATCCGTGACGGACACTTTTTCCATCTGATTGTAGTGGCGCAATCTGAAACAGCGTTGGCAGTATAATTGCCCGGAATCCAATCCCTTTTGCAGAGCGGCCGCCGGGGTATACCCTCGTTCGGTCGGATCATCGGTCTGGATTTTCGCCCCACAGCCGATGCAATAGAGATCTTCTGTTAATTCTTCTTTAGTCAAGTGATTTCCTCCATATCATTCCTGGATCATTTTTCAACAAACGTTTCAGCAGTTTTCTTTCAAAGAATCGATTTATGCGCGTATTCCATCCGTCCGAATTGATGATCGGCATTACCCACACACTCTTGACTCCCGCTCGATTTGCACCAAAAACATCCGTAAGCAATTGGTCCCCAACCATCAGGCACTGGTCCAACGGAAGCTGCAGCTGTTCAGCTGCCTTGATGTACCCACGGCGGGAAGGCTTCATGGACCTTGGCACATAAGTCAATTGCAGTTTATCCGCGATTATCTTGATGCGCTTATCACTGTTGTTGGAGATGATGACGACAGGTATCGCATTTTCTTTCATCAAAGCGATCCAATCCTTCAATTCCTGTGTCCCTTCCGGATTATTCCAGGCGATCAAGGTATTGTCCAGATCGGTCAGTACACCTTTGATGTTGTTCTTTTCAAGTTGTTCCGGAGTGATGTGATAGATGGACTCCACCATCCATGTCGGTTTGAATTTATTTAACATAATGTCTCCTCATCAAAAAAATAAGAGGACGGGAAAAAGCAACAACGTCACTTTTCAAGCAGAACCCGAGAGAACTCCCCCAAGTCGCGCCCCAAAACCGAAAAACTGCACGGCACACAATCCGAAAAAAAACATCCTGTACCCCACAAAAAAGTTTTGACCCAGCCTCACTACTATCCAATTGTATATTATAACCCCATTCCAGTAACATTATAAAGCATAAACCAAAAAATACAAGAGCGCGATGCTATGCGGTAGGGGGCGAGCACTAAACGGATTAGCCGCAATGGGCTGCTTTTTGCCCATGTAGGCTAATCAGATTAGGCGGAACCCCCTGCATAGCAGAGCGCGTCTAAGAGGAGCGCGATGCTATGCGGAGAGTGTGATGGATCCCGGGTAGAAATCGAGCACTAAGAGGACTAACACTAAACGGGCGCTTTTTGTCCGTGTGTGGTAGTCAGCTTAGGCACAGATTTCTGGGATTCAGAACACGTTTGATATGGCGCTAGGCTCCTCGGCAACTTAAGAGCATTAAGCGGAATCCCCTGCAGGCCCGAGCGCGTCTAGGATGAGCGCGATGATTCGCGCTCATACATCCGGACGCTTGCGCTCGGGCCTGGAAAGATGGATAACTTTCCGTTATTCATCTTTTCTGCTCGCATCCGGCCCAAAGACATGGATAACTTTCCGATATCCATCTTTTCTTCCCGCATTCGGCCTAAATACATGGATAACTTTCTGTTATTCATCTTTTCTGCTCGCTTTCGCCCCTAATCTTGCGGGCGCCCCCCCAAAAATACAAAAAACCCGAGGATTTTACTCCTCGGGCCCACTATTATTTGATTACTTGCACGCCATTTTTTTCAACATGCAGCAACTTGACTTCACTGTCTTTGACAGCTGCTTTTGCCGCAGCTACGAATGCTGCTGCCTTTTCAGGATGGATCATCGTGAGTATCGTCGTGCCGGCACCACTCAGGTAAGTACCGTACGCGCCCATCTCATGCCCCAATTCCCGGACTTGACTCAATTCCGGAACCAAGGCGCCGCGATAAGGCTCATGGAAGACATCCCGCTCCATCAATGCGCCCGCTTTTTCGATGTCACCCGAGAAAACAGCCGCCACCAGCATATTCGAGATGCTGCTGCCTTTGATAGCTTCCTTGAACGGAAGCGCATCCGGCAAAACAGCCCTGCTCTCTTTCGTCAACAATTCCTTTTCCGGAATCGTCACTACCAAAGCAGTTTCAGGGAAACTCGCTTTCGTCCAGTATACTTTGGAATCCAAAACGGCTCCGACCGTAAAATCTCCCGTGATGGCAGGCGTCACATTGTCAGGATGGCCTTCAATGCGTGTTGCGATTTGAATTTTATCATCAATGCTCAATTGCAGATCTGCGCATTGATTGGCCAACTCAATCCCTGCAACGATGGCAGCCGAACTGCTGCCCAAACCTCTGGCAGCAGGCACTTCACTCGTCATCGTGATTTTCCTTGGTGCCATGTCCGGCGCCAAAGACAATGCGGTTTCAATAATCAGATTCGTTTTATCAGTCGGAATCCCCGCTCCCAAATCATGGAGGATTTCCCACTCGTCGGCCTCTTCTTTTACAGTCAAGGTCAAATATAATGATACAGCCAATCCAAGGGAATCGAACCCTGGCCCCAAATTGGCGGAAGTTGCCGGTACACGGATATCAAACATCCTACTAATCAATCCTTTCCAAAAGAACGATGGTTCATCATTTCTTACTCTTTAGTGTGTTCGAAATACGAAAGAAATCCGATCAGTGTTCCAACACTTTGAAATGGACTTTCAATTTCATATCATCATTATCTTCCATCGCCTGGATGATTTCATTTTCTTGCGCTTTCGACATCGGATGCGTAACGATGACAATGATCGCTTTGCCGTTTGCCAATGGCTCTTGGATGATTTTATCGAAGCTGACTTCCGCAGTGGCGAAGATTTTCGCCAATTCCAAAAACTGTCCAGCACGATCGGTAACTTCCAAACGCATGAATACAGGATTGATAACCTGCTCAGGCTTCGCGATTCGGGTCTCTACCTCATATTCGTTAAAGATGTTCCCGGTGGTTCCCATAAGGATATTTTTAGCGATATTCATCACATCACTGACGACGGCTGTTGCGGTAGGCAACTCGCCAGCTCCAGCACCGTAGAACATCGTCTCCCCAAGGGCTTCCCCAGCCACAAAGACAGCATTCATTTCATTGTTGACGCTAGCCAAAGGATGTGATTCCGGAACAAATACCGGTCCGACTTCCACATTGACGCTGTCGTCGATTTTTTCGGCAGTACCGATCAGCTTGATTTTGTAGCCTAAACGATTCGCCAATTTGATGTCGTTGATGGAAACGTTGCGGATACCCGTCACTGCTACATCATCCAAAGTCACATCATTCGTTCCGAAGGCAAGACGAGCCAAAATGACCATTTTGCGCGCTGCATCCAACCCATCGACATCGCTTGTCGGATTTTTTTCGGCGAAGCCCAATTCCTGTGCCAATGCCAAGGCTTCATCGTAAGAGTAGCCTTCTTTGTCCATTTTCGTCATCATGAAGTTGGTCGTACCGTTCACGATTCCCATGACTTTTTGGATGTTGTCGGAAGCGAAACTTTCCGTGATCGCACGCAAGATCGGCACACCGCCAGCAACAGCTGCTTCATACAAGAAATCGCATTTGTTCGCTTTCGCCAGAGTGACCAATTCTTTTCCATGCAAAGCCACAAGATCTTTATTCGCTGAAACGACATGCTTTCCAGCAGCCAAAGCTTTGGAGATGTAGTCTTTTGCTGCCGGAACATATCCGATCAATTCTACTATGATCGAAATTTCTTCGTCATTCAAAATCTCATCAAAATTATCTGTGCAATGAACAGCATCGCCAAAGAACGTTTTGCATTTTTCGATATCGCGGTCCAGAACCGTTTTGATGACTACTTCCTGTCCGACGACTTGATTGATTTTATTTTGGTGGCCGCCGATGATGCGGGCAACGCCAGTCCCTATCGTTCCTAGTCCTAATAAACCTACGTAAATCTTGTTTGCCATTATTCCACCTCTTCAATTATTTCCTTATTACACAGTATACTGAATGTTGCGGAATTACTCTACATAAAAATTAAAAAATTTTAATGATTGCCACTTTATTCCCATGAAAATGGAAAATACAAAAAAAGGCAGCGGGAAAATGAGCCGACTCATTTTCCCGCTGCCTTAGTTCATGCAAGGATGGATGAATTAATCTTGTAATAATTCGTAAATTTCGATGGCAACTAAATCAAGATCATCAAATTGATAAGTTTGGTTTGAATCGTGTTCTTCCAATTCAAAACTTTCCGTATCGCGGTTGTATTTAACGACGCAACGTTCTACGCCTGCTTTTTCAAAACGACGGATTTCGACATCACCATTGTCTTCCATCATTACTTCTAGGCGACGAAGGATCGCTGAGAGCTGTGAAGGTTTCATGATATTTCCCCTTTCAAGACTAACTTCTTATTTATTCTAGCATTTTTTTTCTGAGTGCGCATCAATTTACTGTAATTTACCCAAGAAAATCAATATTTGAGCAGTGCGCCTTATTCGCCCCACCAAAGCTTCACCAACGCTTGCGTACCATCATCAGCGAAACCTTTGTCCGCTAATTGTTCGTAAAGGAGCGACGCCTGTCTTGTAGCCGGCAAATCGATGCCCATCTTCTCCGCTTCATCCAGCGCAATTTTAAGGTCTTTGACAAAATGTTTGACGAAGAACCCTGCTGTGTAATCTTCCTTCAGGATTCGAGGACCATAGTTCGTCAAAGACCAGTTCGCGGCGCTGCCGGAACCGACTTGTTCGATTACGCGTTCCAGATCCAATCCGGCAGCTTTAGAATAAACAAGCAACTCGGTCATACCGGTCATCGTGCCTGCAACCATGATCTGGTTGGCCATTTTAGTGTGTTGGCCACTGCCGGCTGGTCCTTGCAGCATTACTTTGCTCGAAAAAACCGACAAGACATCTTTTGCGGCATCAAATGTTTCTTCATCTCCGCCTACCATCGTTGTGAGCGTTCCGTTCTGCGCACCCTTGTCTCCGCCTGATACCGGGGCATCCAGAGTCCGAATCCCTTTTTCTTTCCCAAAAGCATATATTTTTTCCGCCAATGTCGGCGTACTCGTCGTCATATCAATGAGAATATGGTGGTCATCCGCTTGCGAGAAGATTCCGGCATCACCAAAATAGGTCTCTTCAACGTCTGTCGGATAGCCTACTATCGTGATGATGATATCTGCTTGCGCCGTCACATCGGCCGGCGTATCGCACCATTTTGCCCCCTCTGCGATGACCGCATCAGCCCTGCTCTTCGTTCGATTATAGACATGGACAGGATAGTCCGCATTCAAAAGATGTCTGATCATGGATGAGCCCATGACACCCGTTCCTATAAAACCAATTTTTTCCATTTGTACAACCGTCCCTTCTAAACGCTATGTTAACAGTATACCTTACGCCTAGCGCAGATAAAAACAAAAAAGCGCCGGGAAACAGATTATCCAAGCAATCTGCTTCCCGGCGTTCAGGCTCAACGTTTGATTTTTTCCAGGAGATTCACTCTCAATTTCAATTCTTCGCGCGGCTGCGATTCATAAATGTCGATACTTGTTTGATAATAGCTCAATACGGCACCCGCAAATGCTTTTGAAGAAATTTCCTGCATCAGTTCATCCCATACTTCTTGGTTGATCGCAACATCGGAACTATGAAAAAAGTCCGCATAGGCGATGATTGTCTTGCCGATTTTGTCATCCTCTTCGAACAACATCCCTAAGCTATCCTCTGTTATCAGACCGGATAAATAGTCATTCCGTTTCGCGATGACCGGACACCCGTTCACGATTGATTCCAAGTAGGTCAAGCCTTGCGTCTCAGATTCTGAAGCATTGATATAAATATCCGCCATCTGGTAATATTCGCTCACATCTTCATTTCTCACTTCGCCGACGAAAATCACGTTTCGGGTCAAATCCATTTCCGACACCAGCGCTTCCAATTCATGGCGCATCGGCCCATCCCCGACAAACACAAGCTTCGCGGACGGGTAGGCTTCGACAACCTCAGGAAAGGCATGAACAAGCTTGTCCAGATTTTTTTCTGAGGACAACCTGCTGAGGGAGAGCAGCACCAATTCGGAATCCGAAATGCCCAACTCTTTGCGCTTGCTGGTTTTGATGCCGGCAATCCGTTCTGGTATCTTGACACCCGTTGGGATGACGCGGATTTCCTTGTAGATGTTGTAAGATGCCAATTTCTCCTTCATTTGCTCGCTTGGAGCAATGATGCCCATCGTACTGTTGCAGAAATAACGGGAGGCTATCTTAACAGCCCGGGGCTTCACAACTTTCCCTTTAGCGATGTAGTGCAGATATTTTTCGTACATGGTGTGGTAGGTATGCACTGTCGGAATCTGCAGCATATAGCCAACAAATTTGCCCGTCAATCCCAAACTGAACTCCGTATGCGTATGCACGATATCGATATTCTGTTTCTTCGCTTCCTTCAACGCTTTGTTCATCCCTTTCACCGCAACCCGACGATCTTTGAAAGACAAGAACGGGATACTGGTCAAACGGATTATATTTTCTTCAGCTTCGTCAGCTTTCGGGTCGGTTGTGGTAAAAATGATGACCTCATGACCTTCTGCCTCCAATTCCTCTTTCAAGGTGCGGATTGAAGTGGATACCCCGCTCACTTGAGGAAAATACGAATCTGTAAACATGCCTATTCTCATGATTTCACCTCGAAAAAAATCCCATCAAATTTATAATTGCTCAATATATTCAGTATATAGAACATTCTGATATTTGTCACTCATCCCGCAGACCTACTTTTCAAAATATATCCGCCCGAAACGGGATGCGCATATAACGGACTGTATATCCATGATCGGTTTGAAATCGCAGGCACACAAAAAGGCCAGGCATGCAAGCATGCCCGGCCTTTTTAACCTGAATCGGCTTAGTCTACTAATTTAGCTTTCATTTCTTCAACCAATGCAATGACTTCTTCAACAGTCGTACATTCATTGATCGCTTTGTCCGCTAGTTTTTCCATTTCTTTGGAATCCAAGCGTTTCATCAAGCTGCGTGTTTTCAGGACGCTGGATGCGCTCATGGAGAACTCATCCAAACCAAGACCTACCAACAACGGAACCGCTGTTTGATCGCCGGCCATCTCGCCACACATACCAGTCCATTTGCCTTCAGCATGAGAAGCATCGATAACATGCTTGATCAGCGTAAGGATAGCTGGGTTGTATGGTTGATACAAGTACGAAACTTGTTGGTTCATGCGGTCTGCCGCCATTGTGTATTGGATCAAGTCATTTGTTCCGATACTGAAGAAATCTACTTCTTTAGCGAATTGATGAGCTAAAACAGCTGCTGCTGGGATTTCGATCATGATACCTACTTGGATATCATCAGCGACTTCTACGCCATCGGCTAATAGATTCGCTTTTTCTTCATCCAACATCGCTTTTGCAGCTCTGAATTCGTTCAGAGTCGAAATCATCGGGAACATGATGCGCAATTTACCGTAAACGGAAGCACGCAACAATGCACGCAATTGTGTACGGAACATTTCTGGCTCAGCCAAACAAATACGGATTGCACGGTAACCCAAGAATGGATTCATTTCTTTCGGCAATTCCAAATAAGGCAATTCTTTGTCCCCACCGATGTCCATTGTACGAACTACGACAGGTTTGCCTTCCATGCCTTCCAAAACAGTTTTATAAGCATCGAATTGCTCATCTTCTGTCGGGAAGTCCGAAGAATCCATGTACAGGAATTCAGTACGATATAGACCTACTGCTTCAGCGCCGTTGGCGATAACGCCTTCCAAATCTTTAGGCGTTCCGATATTGGCTGCCAATTCGATGTGTTTACCGTCTGCTGTCACTGTATCTGCATTCTTCAGTTTGTGCCATTCAGCTTGCATCGCAGAGAACTCTTCAGCTTTCTTCTTGTATGCAGCTAATGTTTCTTCATCAGGATTGATGAAGACTTCGCCGTCCAAACCATCCAAAATGATGATATCGCCATCTTTGACGATTTGTGTGATTTCTTTTGAACCTACGATTGCAGGAATCTCCAAAGAACGGGCCATGATTGCGCTGTGGGATGTGCGTCCACCGATGTCGGTAACGAATCCTTTTACATAATCACGGTTCAATTGAGCAGTATCACTAGGAGTCAAATCTTTTGCAACGACGATCACTTCTTCAGTGATTGACGATGGGTTAGGGATTTTGACGCCCAACAAGTGGCTCAATACACGCTCCGTAACGTCGCGGATATCCGCAGCACGTTCTTGCATGTATGGATTGTCTTCCATCGCTTCGAACATACCGATGAACATGCCGGCAACATCAGAAAGTGCTGATTCAGCATTCACACCGTTGTCGCGGATGTTGGAGTTCATTGATCCAATCATTTCTGGATCGGATAATACCATTAAATGTGCATCAAAAACTTGTGCTTCTTCTTCGCCAAGTGACACTGCCGCTTTGTCTCTGATTGCACTTACCTCTGATTTAGCGGTTTCAAAGCTTTGCAAAAGGCGAGCAATTTCGCCTTCTGAATCTTCCACTTTACGCTTCTCAAAGGATAGATCCGGTTCAGTAAGCAAATACGCTTTCGCGATTGCAATACCGTCACTAGCTGCTATTCCTTGTAAGTGGTTTTTCATATTACTCTGCTAGCCCTTCTTTTACCATTGTTTCAGTGATTCCAGCCATAGCGTCTGCTTCGTCCGGACCTTCTGCAGTGATGACAACATCAGCGCCTTGGCCTACGCCTAATGACATTACACCCATGATGGATTTTAAGTTAACTGATTTACCTTTGTATTCTAAATTGATATCTGAATTAAATTTGCTTGCAGTTTGCACCAATAAAGTTGCTGGACGTGCGTGAATCCCTGTTTCTGCGATTACGTGATATTCTTTTCTTTCCATGTCATAAACCCCTTTTGAGATGTATTTATTTAAGGTATTTTTAATACGTTTCCATTATAACAGAAAAATGGAAACACGGACTAAAAATAACCCTTTCATTGAATAAGATTACCATCTTTCGCTTTATACTACAACTGTTTTAACCAGATTCGTTCAAATTTTTGTCATAATTGCCGAAATGCCACTAATTTAATACAACCATTCCGTTAGGCTGAATGGCGTCCCGCTATAAAATTTTCGTTTCGTTTCAAGGCAAACTACTTGAAAGTCAAAATAGGTCAATGTATAATGGGATCATAAGGTCAGAGTTGGTCAGGATACCTTCTCACGAGAATTCCTTAGCCGTTACTACTATAATATACATGTAGCTATGATCCACATAGAAAGGAAGATTGCCATGCTTTGTCAAAATTGCGAAAAAAACCAAGCTTCCATTCATCTGTATGCCAGCGTGAATGGACAAAGACGCCAAATCGACTTATGCCAGAGTTGCTATCAAGAATTCAAAGCCGCTCAATCGCAACAAAACAATCCGAATCCAAGATCCCAAGGCCCTGTAGACCCTTTTTCTTTCGGTAATCTGGATTCCTTCTTCAAGAAAATGCAGCAAAACCAAGAACAGAATTTCCAACAGCCTCCTGCCCCTGAATCTGCCCGTGGAGGAAAAGGCGGCGGCAAAGGCGGCTTGCTGGACGAATACGGCATCAACCTGACGCAATTGGCCCGCGATGGCGGCATCGATCCTGTCATAGGAAGAGACAGTGAAATCGCACGCGTCATCGAAATCCTGAATCGCCGCACGAAAAACAATCCGGTACTCACAGGCGAGGCTGGAGTCGGCAAAACAGCTGTGGTGGAAGGCCTTGCCCAAAAAATCGTGGACGGTGATGTTCCTCAGAAATTGCTGGACAAAGAAGTGATCCGCTTGGATGTCGTCTCACTCGTCCAAGGAACCGGCATCCGCGGCCAATTCGAGGAACGGATGCAGAAATTGATGGATGAAATCCGTGCAAACAAACAAATCATCCTCTTCATCGATGAAATCCATGAAATCGTCGGGGCAGGAAACGCTGAGGGAAGCATGGATGCAGGCAATATCCTGAAGCCCGCCCTTGCGAGAGGCGAACTGCAATTGGTCGGCGCCACGACGCTGAATGAGTACCGCAGAATCGAAAAAGACGCTGCTTTGGAACGCCGATTCCAGCCCGTCCGGGTGAATGAACCGACACCTGAACAGACTTTGATCATTCTCCAAGGCATCCGTCCGAAATACGAAGATTATCATCACGTCAAATATTCGGATAAAGCACTGGAAGCGGCTGTCAAATTATCGCACCGCTATATCCAGGATCGCTTCCTTCCGGACAAAGCCATCGACTTGCTCGATGAGTCCGGATCCAAAAAGAACCTGACCATTAAGCCCATCGATCCGCAACAGATCGAGGAACGCATCGAAGCGGCGGAACAGGAAAAACAAGCAGCCCTGCATGCGGAAGATTACGAAAAAGCTGCCTATTATCGCGATCAGATCACCAATCTGAACAAGATGAAACAGAATCCGACGCCGGCCGATGGCGATCCCGTCGTCACGGAACAGGATATCCAAAAGATTATTGAGATCAAAACAAATATTCCGGTCGGTGAGTTGCTTGAAAAAGAACAAACGCAATTGAGGAATCTTGATAGCGATCTGAAGAAAAATGTCATCGGCCAGGACGAAGCCATCGACAAAGTATCCAAAGCGATCCGCAGAAACCGGATCGGATTAAGCCGCAAAAACCGCCCGATCGGCTCCTTCTTGTTTGTGGGACCTACCGGTGTCGGCAAGACCGAATTGGCCAAACAGTTGGCGATCGAAATGTTCGGGACCGAGGATGCGATTATCCGCTTCGATATGAGCGAATACATGGAAAAACACGCCGTCTCCAAATTGATCGGTTCGCCTCCTGGGTACATCGGCTACGACGAAGCCGGCCAATTGACCGAGCGTGTCCGCCGCAGTCCCTACAGCATTCTGCTTCTCGATGAAGTCGAAAAAGCCCACCCGGACGTGATGCATCTCTTCCTGCAGATCCTTGATGACGGCCGCCTGACGGACTCCCAAGGCAGAACCGTCAGCTTCAAGGACACCATCATCATCATGACCAGCAACGCCGGCACAGGCGTCCAGGAAGCAAGTGTAGGTTTCGGCGCAGCCATGAAAGGCAAGACGCATTCCATCCTGAATCGCTTGAGCGATTACTTCAAACCTGAATTCATCAACCGCTTCGATGCGATCGTCGAGTTCAACCAATTGTCCAAAGAGAATTTGAGCAGCATCGTCACGCTTATGTTGGATGACGTCAACGAATTGCTTAAGGATAAAGAAATCAGCGTTACTGTCTCACAGAAAGCAAAAGACCGCCTCATCGATCTGGGCTATGACCCAAGCATGGGTGCACGTCCACTGCGCCGTGTCATCCAGGATCAGATTGAGGACCAGGTAGCCGAATTCTACTTGGATAATCCTAAAATCAAAGATTTATTTGTCGACGCAGATGAAGAAGGCAATCTGATGGTCGTCAGCAAAGTCGAACGCACAGAAACAACGGTATCTGAATAAGATACGCTTTCGCAAAGGCAAGAGTCCATTCATGAACTCTTGCCTTTTTCTTTTGAAAGGCAATGAAAATTATTCATTTATTTCTTTACCCTTTAAATAAATCAACAGTTGTTATATAATTATTCTATAAACAGCCAACCTAAGTTAGGGGTGTTCGTCCATGAAATTGATCGATGTTACAAATAGCCACGCTGATCTTGTACGTGAGCAATTGGCCAACACCGATGCTCAATTTGTCAAAGTGTATTCTTTGGGACAAACTACAGTCATCTTTACCGGTGCCGCAACACATGAGGATGTCATCATCCTCAACAAAAATCGTCGCGTAAAACAAAGCGAAATCGACTTTGTGCTGACGAAATTGTTGCACCTTACCGTTGACGATGTGGAAGTTATGCCTGGTCATAACTTCGTGGAGCTATCTCATCTGAAATGATTGACATTTTCTGCACTCGAAAAAAACTCTTCTTAACGCAAAATGCACACTGCTTTTTCGGCAATGTGCGTTTTTTGTTTTGTTTTTTTATTGTTCAAATCAAAGCAAAGCTGTCAATTTGACTTCCGGATATTTATCCTCGAACCAGCGCATAGCAAATTGGTTTTCGAAAAGGAATACGGGGTTGCCGAAACGGTCGCGGCACAATAAATTACGGCTTGAGGACATGTTCGGATCCAGATCATCCGAATCGATCCAGCGGGCAATTTTGGAGCCCATCGGTGTCATTTCGACCTCCGCGTTGTATTCATGCAGCAAACGGTACTGGAACACTTCAAACTGCAATTGGCCGACCGCACCCAGAATGTAATCTTCTGTATGGTAGGTTTTGTACAATTGGATGGCTCCTTCTTGAACCAACTGTTGCACACCTTTATGGAAAGATTTCTGCTTCATGACATTTTTCGGAGTGACTTTCATGAACAATTCCGGTGTAAATTGCGGCAACGCTTCGAACTGAAGGCCTTTTTTGCCTTCATAGATTGTATCGCCGATTTGGAAGTTACCGGTGTCGTACAGTCCGATGATGTCGCCCGCTACAGCCGTTTGGACTTGCTCACGGGAATCGGCCATGAACTGCGTCGTATGCGCCAGTTTGATCTTTTTGCCGGTGCGGTGAACAAAAACGTCCATTCCGGGCTTGAATTCACCGGAGCAGACCCGCACGAAGGCAATCCTGTCTCGGTGAGCGGGATTCATATTTGCTTGGATCTTGAAGATGAAGCCGGTAAAGTTTTCGTCCGTAGGTTCCACAATCTCTTCCGCTACGGTCACATGCTCACTTGGGCTTGGAGCAAAATCCACAAAGGCATCTAAGAATGTCTGGACGCCGAATCCAGTCAAAGCTGATCCAAAGAAGACAGGCGTCAATTTCCCGGCTGCGATCGCTTCTTCCGAAAAGTCGTTGCCCGCCTCTTTCAACAATTGAACATCTTCAACTGCTTGGGTATAGATGGTTGATTGCGTCACTTGGTAATCGCCTTCGATTTCGCCATCTTCATTCAGCGGCAGGAAATCGTTGTCTTCATTTTCTTCAGGATGAGTCAATTCCACGCGATTATTGTAGATGTCATACAGACCCAACAAATTTTTCCCCATGCCCATCGGCCAGTTCATCGGATAGGCCTCGATCCCCAAAACTTCTTCCAATTCCGCAATCAGATCCATCGGCTCGCGGCCATCACGGTCCATTTTATTGATGAAGGTAAAGATCGGAATCCCTCTCATGCTGCAGACTTTGAATAATTTCTTTGTCTGGGGCTCAATACCCTTCCCGCTGTCGATGACCATCACTGCGCTATCCACAGCCATCAGCGTACGGTACGTATCTTCCGAGAAATCCTCGTGCCCGGGCGTATCCAAAATATTGATCTGTTTTCCGTCATAATCAACCTGCATGACCGAACTGGTTACCGAAATACCCCTTTGTTTTTCGATATCCATCCAATCCGATTTGGCAAATCTGCCTGATTTTTTCCCTTTTACCGTCCCTGCTTGGCGGATTGCGCCCCCGAACAACAACAACTGCTCCGTGATGGTCGTTTTACCGGCATCCGGATGGGAAATGATGGCAAAAGTTCTTCTTGCTTTTACTTTATCTGCTAATGTTTGAGTCATATTGTTCCCCTTTTTCCAAATATCTCCATCGTGAACGCTATCTACACAAAAAGATAGCATGAGCAATATGCACACGCTAACCCACGATAATACCTTTGTTATTATACAAGAAATCCGAGCATTCCACAAGATTGTCGTTGCATCAGCATGCAGCCCGCAGTTACGTGTTGCTATCTGTGTGCATGCCAAGGAGCCCTATTGCAAAAAACAGCCTCGCCCTGACCGACTTTTATCGATCCGGGCAAGACTGCTCAGTATTCATTTTGTTTCTTCTGTTAAATCAGCGGCTTCTTCAGCCTCTGCCGCTGCCTTGTCCTCTTTGAAACGTTCTTTTGCGGGGCGATCATTTTCGTTCATATAAGACACCCCGACTTTCAACAGGCGGCGATTGTCGAACTCCAACGTTTTGATGACCAATCCGTTCTCTTCGATGGATGCTTCCTCATTTTCTTCTGGAAACTCACCCAACTCCGTCAACAAATAACCGGCGATCGTATCGACATCCGCCGATTCAAATTGCGTGCCAAAATAGTCATTGAAACGATGCAAAGGCGTAGCCCCATCGGCTTCGTATACATTATCACCGATCCGCGCGATCAGCACATAACTTTCATCGTATTCATCCTCGATATCGCCAACGATTTCTTCGAGAATGTCCTCCAAGGTCACAATCCCCACCATGCCGCCATATTCGTCATGTAGCAACGCCAATTGGTTATGGCTTTTCTTCAGATAGGACATCAATTCATCCGTAAGGATTGTTTCCGGAACAAAAAGAGGCTCATTCATGATTTTTCGCAGATCAATCTGATTTATAGGGGTATCCTTGGATTCCTTCAACAAATTCTTCAGATGCAACACACCAATGATATTGTCCTTGTCATCTTCATAAATCGGTATGCGGGTATACGGGGAATCCAATGCGGCTTCTATGTTCTCCTCGACATCATCGTTCACATTCAGCATGAAGGTATCCGTCCGCGGCACCATAACCTCCCGGGCCATTTTGTTGTCCATGGAAAGCACCCCTTTCAGCATATTGAATTCCATCCTTTCGATGGTCCCTTCATCACTGCTCTTCTCCAGCAGCTCGCGCACTTCTTCGCGCGAAAACATATCGTTGCCGCTCGTGAACGTGATCGGCGTCATTTTTTCCAACACACTGGTGGAAAAGGATAGGAACCAAACGAAGGGTTTCATCAGCTTTTGAACGACAGTGATGAAGCCTGCACCTGCCCGCGCCACTTCTTCCGGGCGCTGCAACCCCAGTTGTTTCGGATACAGTTCACCGAATACCAAGGAAATATAGGAGAGTACTAGCGTGACAATCAGAATGGCAGCCTGTTCAGCTCCGGGTATATTACTCAAATAGGGATCGAGTCTGGCTGCGAAAGTATTGGCAGCTGAAGCACTGGAAAGGAATCCCGCGAAAGTAATGGCAACTTGGATAGTCGCCAAAAAATCATCGGAATGGTCCAAAAGCGCCAAAATTTTTCGCGCTTTTTCATCCCCTTTGATGGCCTGGTTCGCCACCCTATTTTTGTTCAATGAAACAAATGCGATTTCGGATGCCGCAAAAAATGCGTTCACCAATGTCAATACCGCAATCAGCAGCAGTTGCCAAAGCAAGGTCTGATTACTGGGGTCTGTGGTCATAGATTGTTTCTCCTTCGTTTTAATATCTCTTTGAAAGTTCATTGTTACCTTTCATTATCTAATGACCCGGCAAAAAAAACAAGTGTTTTATCCGGAAACACCGTCCATCCCATAAAGAACCCCTCCGTTAATCACCTGAGCGATTAACGGAGGGGTTCCAAATTTAAGGAATTGAATTATTTAGCAGCTAATTCTGCTTCTTGTTCCAATGCTTTTTGAGCCAACAAGTTCAAGTAGTTCCAAGGACGGTCAAAATGAGGTTGGAAGAAGAAGTCCACAAGAGCCAAATCTTCAATCGTCATTTTGTTTTGGATAGCCAATGATAAGGTATTGGCTGATTGTGTGATGTCGTACTTGGACATCAACTGTCCGCCGACGATGCGGTTCGTACCTACTTCGTAGACAAGTTTCATCAACACTTTTTCATTTGATGGCATGAATTCCGGACGGTAGAAGTCTTCCAGAACTACGGAGCGTGTTTCAAGTCCGAAAGCTTCAGCACTTGCATCGTTCACACCGGTAGAACCGATAGTGAAGCCATTCAGGTACAATCCGGAAGTGGATTGGGTTCCGCGGTATTTCATTTTAGGTCCGTTGATATTTTTACCAACCAACAATCCCATGCGCACAGCGTTTGTTGCCAATGGAATATATGCATGTCCGCCGTTCGGATTGTAGTTTACCGCACAGCTGTCGCCTGCTGCATAAACGTCAGGCAAGCTTGTTTGCATGTAGTCATTCACGATGATGGCACCGTTCTTCATCATGTCCACTTGGCCTTTGACAAGGTCAGTGTTCGGTCTGAAGCCTACGCATAAGATGACCATTTCAGCTTCGTATTCTCCGCCTGTCGTTACAACAGTTGTGATGTCTCCAGCTTCGTTATCTTTGAAGCCTTTAACCATTTCATTCAATTGTACTTTTACACCATGTGCGCGCAAGTCATCTTCAAGGATGTCCGTAAATTCAGAATCCAAATATTTATTTAAAATACGATCCAAACCATCGACCAACGTCACTTCTTTACCGTCGTTAGCAAAAGCTTCAACTAACTCGATACCGATGTAGCCGCCGCCGACAACGACGATTTTCTTTTTATCGTCTTTGCGTGCGATGATTTCTTTTGCTTGGTTATAGTTTTTGCAAAGCAAAACATTTTTGCTCTGGATGCCTTCGATTGGCGGGATGATTGGCCATGAGCCGATCGTTAAAACTAACTTGTCATATGTGTCTTGAAATTCTTCGCCGGTAACTAAGTTTTTCACAGAAACAGTTTTAGCTGCTGTATCAATGTTTGTTACATCATGTTGCATGTTTACGTTTGCGCCTAGTGAAGCAAGCTCCTCAGGGTTAGAGTAGAATAATCCTTGTGGATCTTTCACGACACCGCCGACGTAGAGCGCAATCCCGCATGACAAGAATGAAACGTTGTCGTTTCTTTCGTATACTGTTAATTCAGTACCTGGATTCTCCTTCAAAATTGTCTTCACTGCTGACGTTCCGGCATGTGTACATCCCACTACGATTACTTTCATTGTACTTCCTCCTAAAATTTCCGTATTAATATATTTTGCACAAACCAATTGCCGCCGTTCTCATAATTCATAATAAAAACTGCACAAATTGACTCGTTATGCCCTTAACACTTTTTACATAATAAAGGATTCCAAAGGTAAAAAGCAATCAATAACCCTTGGAATCCACATTAATTTTTATTATTCTTTATATAACACTTTTTTCTTTCTGTTTTTGACGTAACGGTGGACATATTGGACGATGGTTTTCACGACTGCATACGCGGGAATCGCCAATATCATTCCCAGAACGCCGGATATTTTGCCTACAGCCAACAGCAGAAACAGAATCGTCAGCGGATGCATATCCAACGTTTTCCCCAAGACGTTCGGTGAAATGATGTTCGATTCAACTTGCTGTACCACCAACACAACGACACAGACCAACAGCGCTTTTGTCGGGGAGACTGTCAATCCGATTATCGCTGCCGGAATCAAGCCGATGTATGGCCCCAGGTATGGAATGATGTTCGTGATGGCTGCCGTGACCCCCAGCAGGAAGGCGTACGGAAGTCCGATCAGCAGATACCCGATAAAGGTGAATGTCCCGACGAACAGACATACAAGTGCCTGCCCGCTGATGTATTTGGCGATGGTTTTATTGATTTCCTTGAACAACGCTAATACATCAGAGGAATATTCATGCGGCAGCAATTGAGCGACCGCTTCAGGAAACTTATGTCCATCCTTCAGCATGTAGAAAAAAATCAACGGAATGATGATGACAAGCAACGCGATGTTGGCTACAGCTGAGAGCACGGAACCGATGCTGCCCGTCAAGCCGTTCAGGAAGGCGCTGATGCTGCTTTGGACATTTCCGCTCAACTGAGACAATTGGGTCGGGATATCCAGTCGCTGAACCCATTCCTGTTCAATCACTTGTTGATAGAGTTTATTCAAGGAACGGACCACGCTAGGCAAATTAGTCAACAGTTCTCCGATTTGGCTTACGAGATTCGGAATGAGCCCCAAAAAAGAGAAGATGACGATGCCGATCAGCAGAACCATGACAATGAGGATGCCTATCGGCCGTTTGATGTTCAGCCTGTTCTCGAGCATTTCGATGAACGGAGTGAAAATATAATACAGAAACCCCGCCACAAGCACCGGCGTGAAGATCGTCGAGATGAAGGTGCCGATCGGATAAAAAATAAAGTCGATTTTGGTTGACACCCATATCAGGCACGCCATCACTAAAAGCCAAACGCTCCAGTAGAGCAGATTTGTTTTCCTTAATTGTTCCATTCAATATCCCCTTGTTTCTCAGGCAGTTTGCCGATCATCGGGGCGGACAGGTACGCTTCCAACAGTTTGGAGCAGGCTTCCAAGGACTTCCGATGGGTACGTTCATAAGCATGGCTTGCATCGATCCCCGGTCCGATCAACGCGTGGCGGACGTCCCAACCCGCTTTCATGGCTGCAGAAGCATCACTGCCGTAAAACGGATAGATATCCAGCTTATAAGGAATCTCCTGTGATTCGCATAATCCGACCAACTGCTGCCGAAGTCCGAAGTGATAAGGACCCGATCCATCTTTCACGCAGATGGACACGGTGTATTCGTCAGTCTGCTGGTCGTCGCCCATCGCGCCCATATCGACGGCCAAATATTCCACCGTGTGCGGCGGCATATTCGAGTTGCCCCCGTAGCCGATTTCCTCATTGTTCGAAAAGAAGAAACAAGTCGTGTAAGGCAGTGTCAATTTTTCGTCCGCGATGCGGTGCAGGAACTGCAGCAGGATAGCCGCGCTGGCTTTATCGTCCAGATGCCTTGATTTGATGTAACCGGACGGGGTAATTTCTGTCCGAGGCGCAAAGCTGATGAAATCCCCTACTCTGATGCCAAGCGCAGAGACATCTTTGGCTGTGTGCACTTCTGCATCCAGCCGGATCTCCATATTGTCCTGGTTTCGCTCAGCCGTACGTGCATCCTTATAGACATGGACGCTCGTTTGGTGCAACAGTATTGTTCCCGTCCAATCTTTCCCTGTGGCCGCACTATGGACCGTACAATATTCCCCATCTATGGAATGGTAGGTAAAGCCGCCGATCAGGTCGATTTTCAGTCTTCCGTCCGGTTTGATTGCGCGCACCATCGCTCCTAGCGTATCGATATGCGCTGTCACGAATCGTCTGCTTTGATCTTCAGCGCCTTTAACCGTCACCATCAGACTGCCCTTATGATTCCTTTCAGGTTGGTACCCCTTCCGTTTCAGGTTTTCATCCAAAAAATCGATGATTTCCGCGGTATACCCAGTCGGCGATGGGATGTTTGTCAATTGTTGGATCGTTTCAATTATGTCTGGCATAAATTATTTCCTCCTCTTGCTGATTATATAAGTATAGCAAAAGAACCCAACAAAATGAGGCAAAAGCAATTAATTCAGACAAAAAATGGCGATTCAGGTAAAATAAGAAAAGAGGTTCCAGCGAACCCAACAAATTTTGGAAGCGAGGAATACGCATTGTTGCATTTTGAATGGACACAAGACTTAAAATCCAAAACCTACAGGGATGCCTTGGACATCCGTAAAGAAGTATTCGTGGAGGAGCAGCAGGTGCCGGTCTCCATAGAAATCGACGATTTGGAAGATAAAACCTTGCACCTCGTCGGATATGAAGAATTCATTCCGGTTGCTACTGCCCGCATTTATCCGATGGAAAACGGAAAATACAAGGTGCAGCGCGTCGCCATCCGCAAAGCCGTAAGGGAAAAGAAATACGGCAGCATCCTGATGCAGGAAATCGAAAGGCACGTCCGCAAACTCGGCGGCAAGCGCCTGTTCCTCGGAGCCCAAAACCATGCCATCGGTTTTTACGAAAAAGTCGGCTACAAAATCTGCGGCGAAGAATACGAAGAAGCCGGCATCCAGCACCATGATATGGATAAAATGTTAGAGCGTGATGATTCGCGTTTAGGGGATGAGCACTAAGAGGCTATTACGAGAACGGCCGCTTTTTGGCCGTGATGTAATAGCAGCTTAGGCGGAATCCCCTGCGAATCAGAACGCGTTTGCGTAGAGCGTGATGATTCGCGTTTGGTAGAGCGTGACAAATCCCGGTAGAAATCGAACACTGAGCCAAATAAAACAGGCAATGGACACAGCCAAAGCGGCTGCTTTTCCATTGCCTGTTTTTTTGCACCTACATGAGTGTGGTTATAAAATGTTTTGCGATGTTGAAATAGATCAAAACTGAAGTCAAATCGCTGAATGTCGAGATGAACGGACCGCTTGCGACGGCAGGATCAAAGCCAAGGCGATCCATCAATACCGGAATCAAGCTACCGGCCAGATTCGCCACCGTGATGGCAACCAACATGGAAATACCGATGATCCCACCCAAAATGAAGTTCTGTTTCCAAACACCGATGACAAGCGCAATCGTTATACCAGTAACCAACCCGGAGATCAAACCGGTCGCCAACTCGGATAAAATGGTACGGAACAAATTTTTCTCCTCATCATCCTGCATGCCGATTTTCCGGACTGCGACGGCAAGTGATTGTGTCCCCGCATTACCGGATGTCCCAGTGATCAAGGTGACAAATACGGAAAGAATCGATGCATCCGAAATCAACCCCTCATACTGACTGATCAAAGTGGAAGTACCCATACCCAAGAATAATAGCGTAATTAACCACGGCAAACGTTTGGATGCTGCCACAAAAGGGTTTTCTGATTGCTCCTCAACGTCGACCCCGGCCAAACCGGAGAAGTCGCTGACGGCTTCCTCGTCGATGACGTCGATGATGTCATCGACGGTGATGATACCCAGCAATACATTGTTTTCGTCGACTACCGGCACAGCCAGGAAGTCATAGTCCCTGATTTTATGGGCAACATCTTCTTGCCCTTCTTTTACATTCACCGATACGATCCGCTCACTCATGATATCGCTGATCATCATATCTTCATCATTCACGATCAGATCCCTCAAGGAAATGACCCCGACCAGCACATTATCCACATTGACGACGTAGATATAGTAGATCGTTTCCGCGTCAGGCGCTTTACTTTTAAGGATAGCCATCGCGGATCGGACCGTCTGGTTGGCTACGATAGAGACAAATTCCGGCGTCATGATGGCCCCGGCAGTCTCATCCTCATAACTCAATAAGGCACGGATCTCTTTCGCCGCCTCTGTAGGCATCAAGCGCAGATAAAGCCAAATTCGTTCATCCTTCAGTTGCTTCAGCATGTCCACTGCATTATCGGCATACATGTTTGCCAACATATCGGCCGCGTATTGATTGTTCATTTCCAAAAGATACTCTTCAATCGATTCCACATCTTCTTCGATGATTTCGAACATGTCCGCCATTTCGTTCGCGGAGAGATAATTGTACACCGTTATGCGTTCTTCAGGGGACAACGCCAGATAAATCTGGGCCTGATCATAGAGGTGATAGTCCAAAAAATCGGAACGGAATCTTTCGATATTCTCTCTCTGGAACGATTCGCGGATTTTTGCCAACGCTTCGTCCAGTTCAAATTCATATTGTGGTTCCAACATGGATATCAGCCTCCTTATCCCTCTGTCTGCTTTCCCATTTGATGAAATCATCCGGCATTGGTGCTTCTATCTTTAAAGCTTCTCCACTGATCGGATGCACAAATGCCAATGACTCGCAATGCAGGGCTTGCCGCAACATGTCTGGGTCAGCTTTCCCTCCATAAAGGTCATCCCCAAGCAAAGGCGCACCGATTGAGGTGAAATGCACGCGAATTTGATGGGTCCTGCCCGTATGCAACTTGATTTTGACAGTCTGTCCATCCGGATAGGACTTATCCAACCAGTATTCCGTCAGCGCTTGTTTCCCGTCTTCCCGCACCATTCGCGTTATAATCGAATCATCAGTCCTGCCGATAGGGGCATCGATGAATCCATGCGTTTCCGTCAGCACGGGCTCGGATAAAACCGCACGGTATGTTTTGTCGACTTCTTTGTTGCGCAATAGCGTATCCATCAGAGCATGCGCGTACCCATGCCTTGCAAAAAGCATGACGCCTGTCGTATCTCGATCCAGTCGCGTGACAATATGGATGACTTGGTCCACGTAGCCTTGACGCTGATAGTAGCCTTTCACGCGATTCGCCATGGAAAGACGCGGGTGCACCTTCGATGGGATGGAAGCAGCGCCAAACGGTTTGTTCACAACCAAAAAGTGGTCGTCCTCAAATAAAATGTCCAAAGGCATGTCCACTCCGACAGTCGTTTCATGTTCCCCTTCATCCGGTATGCGGATCATCACTTTATCGCCTTTTTCCAAGGTCGCCAATACCGTTTTTTCCTTGCCGTTCAGCCAGATACAGCCACCATCGAATTTGATGGTGGCCAACAGACTTTTTGATACGCCCTTTGAACGTAAAAAAGTCTTCATCAGTGTCGTCTCTTCTTTTTCATATATCCAGCTAAAAATCACTTTACACTACCCCTACTCTATACCGAATCTCTGTGTGCGGGCCTGCCGCCTTAGTTTGTCCCGAGCTATTTCAAACTTGGAACAGGTTACCCAACAAACCCCATGGTCTTGGAACCTTCAGGATTCCGCTCGGCAACATACATTCCTATTCTAACCAAAATAAGGGCATTCCACAACTCATGCCCCGTCATCGCGAAAAAAAATGTCAACAAAAAAGGACTGCACCATCTGAATCGCTGGTGCAGCCCTGCTTTACTGTTAGTATTTTTTTTCAAAATCAATCAGGTTGCGGCTTGGTTTGCCGTCTTTTTTATAACTCTCTGCATTTTCTGAAACAACCTCAAACAGATTGTCGCGGAAATGCTCAACCACACCCGAAAAATGCGGGGTGATCAGTATCTTTTCATGATTCCACAAAGGACTGCCGGCAGGCAACGGTTCCTCATCGAACACATCCAACGCCGCAAAGGCCACTGTCCCGTTGTCCAAAGCCTTGATGAGGCTATCGCTGTCCACCGTGACGCCACGCCCAACGTTAACAAAGAGAACGCCTTTTTTCATGCGTGAAAAAAGAGCATCATCAAAAACACGGTAGGTTTCATCCGTTTGGGGGAGAATGTCCACGACAACATCTGCAAAGTCTATGACCGTGCCAATGTTATCCATTTTGACAGTCACATCCAAACCGGGTATCTCCTTGCCGCTGCGATTGACAGCGATGACCTTCATTCCGAAGGCTTTAGCCAATTCTCCCAAGCGATTGCCGATGTGGCCCGCTCCGACAATCATCATCGTTTTGCCTTTCAGCTCCTGGAGCTCCGTCGTCTGTTCCCATTTCCGTTTCGGCTGATTCAAGATCGCAGTCCGCAATCCGCGCATATGCGAAAGCAATACGCCGATGACGTATTCAGCAATCGGTTCGCTGTGGATGCCGCTCGCATTCGTCAAATAGATTCCCTGTCTTTCAAAGGTTGCCAACGGAAGGCTGTTCACGCCGGCCGAAATCGCTTGGACCCATCTTAATGCAGGCAAATGCCCTTCCTCCAAAAGCGTGGTCAATCTGTCGTTCCAGCCGACAGTCCACTCGACTTCACTGAACGCTTCTGTTTCCGCGTCATCGGTAACCATCTCGTAATCGGGATAGAGTTTTTTTAGCTTTTCGATGTGCTGTTCCTTCAAACGTGTCTTCAGCAGCCACTTTTTAGTCGCCATATTCACTGCTCCTTTGCCCGTTCGTTCCTGTCGTTTTTCTTTACGCCGATGAATGCATCTTCGACCCGATCCCAGAAATGCGTATGACGATAACGTGCGAAATGTACACGCTCTCGGGCAATCCGATAAACCAGTCTTTCGATGCTTCTTTTCTTGAATGTCAAGTGATCTACAGACAAAATCAAACGATCTTCCTTGTGCGGATAGATGACGATCCACTCGTCTTTCGCGATGATCATAGGCGAGCTCAGCGTCCGATAGATGCGGTTATTCACCGAGGCCATCTCTGTCAGCTGGATGGCTTCTGTTCGTGGATGGATAACGGCTCCTCCCAGCGACTTGCTGAACCCCGTCGAACCTGTTGGTGTGGAAACACAGAGACCATCGCCACGGAATGTCTCGAACAGTTCATCCTTCACGTAGATATCGCAAACCATCGTTCCGTCCATTTTCTTCAGACTAGCCTCATTCAAAGCGATGTAGCGGGTCTCTTCCTCTTCATCCGCATACTTGACGCGGACATCGAGCAAGGGATAGCTCACGCTTTCCCCTTTATCATGCTTTAGGCTTTCGATAAGCTCCGGCAGTTCGTAGGTCCGCCAATCTGTATAAAAGCCCAGGTGCCCGGTATGGATCCCCACAAAACGCACTTGGCTCAATTGGTCTTCGTACTTATGGAAAGCTGACAGCAAGGTGCCGTCTCCCCCGATCGACACCACCAGATCCGGATGGTCCGTGACAATCTCGATCTTTTCAGCGAGGCACATCTCTTTGAATTTCGCCGCAACCGATAAAGTCTCTGGCGTCTGGTTATGGACCAGTGCAATTTTCATATCTGATCTCCTCTCGACCGATCTCATCGGCTATCATCTCTTTTGTCAGAGAAATAGCGTTGAGCATCCTTGATTTCTTCGCGAATTTCCGACATCTCTTCGTCGAGACGGAAAGCGGCTTCTGCCGCACGTATCAGACGGTCATGCAGTTCTTCCGGATATTCGCCCCGATATTTGTAGTTCAATGAATGTTCGATCGTTGCCCAAAAATTCATGGCCAGAGTCCTGATCTGAATTTCGACCAGTATTTTCTTTTCTTCGTAAATACGCTGGACCGGATATTCAATCACCATATGGTAAGAGCGATAACCGCTCTCTTTTTTATGTGTAACATAATCCCGTTCTATAATGATTTCAAAGTCATTTCTTGCGCGCAGAAGGCGCACAACCTCATGTATATCCTCTACAAATTGGCACATGATCCGCAAGCCGGCAATATCCTGCACATCCTGTTCCAGTCTTGTCAGGTCAATATCCCGGACTTCCGCCTTTTCCAATATGCTTTCCTTCTTTTTGACCCGCCCAGTGATGAATTCAATGGGTGCATGCACATTCTCATCGCGATACTGCTTACGGATTCCCTTCAGCTTAACTTTTAATTCCTCTACCGCTTGTTCGTACGGCGCTAAAAATGAATCCCAGTTTTCAACTTCCTTATTTTCCATAGAACGACACCCTATCATATAGTATATGCTACTTTATTTTATCACAATTATTTATGATTCTATACAATTCTTGTCGAAAAGGACCGAATTCATTTTTTCTTCATATTATTAGGCTGCGTTATCCGCGCCAGCATCTCCAAATAATCAACTGCGCAAAACTTATGATACAATAAGAATAAGATTTCGCATCGCCTGCCAGTATATATGCTGATGAACGGCCCGCAACGAAGGCTCGAATTTTTGATCAGCGATCCCGACCAAAACGAACCTCATAACCGAAAGGAAGTAATGACCATGAGCCAAAATATTGAAAAAGAATTCAAAAACCTATTGAATAAAGAAGAATACGAAGCGTTGCTTACTGCCTTCAACCTTGAAGCAACAGAACCCATCAAACAAACAAACGTCTATTTCGATACACCTGACTTTAAACTCAAGGGCCTGAACAGCGGACTGCGCATCCGTATGTATGAAGATAAAGGTGAAATCACACTGAAAACACCTATTCAGGAGAATGAAAAATTGGAAACGAACGATGATCTGACCCTTGATGAAGCAAAAGCATTGGTCGATTCCCACCGGATCAAAGCATCGGGAAATGTGGCCGATAAACTGAAGGAGTTGGGCATTGCGACAGAAGACCTTAGGATCATCGGCCAGCTCTCTACCATCCGTTATGATTTCCCCGGGGACAAAGGGACCTACTTCTTGGATAAAAGCTTCTACCAAGATCAAATGGATTACGAATTGGAATTCGAGTCCGAGTCTTTGGAAGAAGGGGCTCTCGCGTTCCAAAGTTTCCTGAAACTTCACGATATCAAAGTCCGAAAAGCGAAACAAAAAATCGAACGCATGCTGGCCTATCCCAATTCGACTACGCACCAATAATCGGTAACCGACAACGGTTCATACAGATAGACCTACCCTCCGGAAGTCCAAGCGGAGAATGGGTCTTTTTGCTTATTTCCTTGCGCGAAAACAGACAAAAACATGAAATCCTTCTATTTGAATCGGATTCTAGGCCATACAAGATAAAAAAATCAGTCGATTTAGTTGCAATAATGTAAATTGTCTCGTAAAATACACCTTGACAATAAAACAAGTGATACTGAACAAGAAAAATGAAGGGTGCACGGGAAAATAGCCTGTCTTGAAAAGACTGTTCTTAGAAAAGCCTTATTGCTACTTGTTTAGGCTTTTTTTTGGTAAACTAAAAGTAAGCAAAATAGGAAAGAGGGAGGGATAAAATGTATAGGTCAAAACAGAATACAACTGATTCTATCTCTTCTCCTCAACAGATTTTTGAGCTTTATCTATTCGTGAATCCGATCGGCTACAAATGCTACCGTACGGAACAAGAAGTCCTGAAATTCATGAGTTCTTTGGATGGACCTAAAGTCCACTTCCGTTTCATCACGTTCCATAATTTCAATACCGTCACTCAGTACATGAAGCGCTTAAATTTACCGGAAAAGGATCTTACCTTACGTAATCAAATATATAGTTCAATCTATGATGCCTCATTGGCATACAAGGCTGCCTTGATGCAAGGTAAAAAACGCGGCCGCAACTTTTTGCTCCATCTGCAGAAATCACTTGCGGATGGCAAGACCATCTATTCAAATGAACTGTTGGCTGAAGTCGCCGTCAAAGCCAAACTGGACGTCGATATGTTCTTCGAGGATAAGGAATCACCTTTCGTAAAAAGCAGCTACGAAGCGGACCAGCACATCGCGCAAGAGATGAACATCAAAACGAATCCGTCTCTTGTCATCTTTGATAATCTGAATTATCAATACGGCCTTTTGTTGGAGGACAACATCACTGCCGAGGTACTTCATGAAGTGATCAAAGATTGCTCGGTTGCATGCGAACAGAAGAGTGCCAAAATGAAAAAAACAAATATCACGACAATCGGAAAAAACTACCTACGCATCACACACTGATGCTAAAAAACTTCGCGGCCCCAATTGGCCGCGAAGTTTTTTGTTTATTTTACTGACGAGACGCTTTTATGACATGGATTCTTTTTGATTAAGCTTGTTGCGCCGCAATCAATTGTTCCAGTTCGTTCAGACGTTCCTCGAACACTTTCATGGCATCCTCAATGTAAGCGGACTGAGTCATATCCACGCCTGCTTTTTTCATCACTTCAATCGGATAGTCACTGTTTCCTGCTTTCAGATAGGCAAGGTACTGCTCCAACGCGCCTTCCTCTCCCTCAACGATCCGTTTTGCCAATGCCGTCGCAGCCGAAAAGCCGGTTGCGTATTGGTAAACGTAGTAATTATAGTAGAAATGCGGGATGCGGGTCCATTCGATTCCAATCTCAGGGTCCTTTTCGACACTTGGACCATAATATTTGGCGTTCAGTTCTGCATAATAAGAAGTCATGAAATCTTGTGTCAAAGGAACACCTGCCAAGGCTTGCTGATGGATGTAGTGCTCAAATTCAGCAAATTGGGTTTGACGGAAGATCGTTCCCTTGAAGCCGTCAAGGTAATGATTCAAGATATAGATGCGGACCTTGGGATCGGTCTGGGTCTTCAGCAAATAATCAGTCAAAATATTTTCGTTTGTTGTCGAAGCGATTTCGGCCAGGAAAATCGAATAATCGCCGTACACATAGGGCTGATTCTTTCTCGTCAGATAGCTGTGCACACTGTGACCCAGTTCATGGACCAAGGTATACAGTTGATTCAATGAATCTTGCCAATTCATCAGGATATACGGATTCGTGTCATAGGCGCCGGAAGAATAAGCTCCGCTGCGTTTGCCCTCATTCTCAAGCCAGTCGATCCAACGGTTGCCGAATGCCTCCTGGAGGATAGCCTGATAATCCTCTCCCAGCGGCTGAAGGCCGCGCAAGGTTTCTTCAGTCGCCGCCTCGATGCTGTATTTGATCGGTGCCTCCCCTGTCAACGGGGTATACATATCGTACATATGCAACTCCTCGACACCCAACAATTGCTTGCGCAAGTCCACATAGCGATGCAACAAAGGCAGATGCTCATTGACCACCTGGAGCAACGTATCATAAACCGCTTCTGGAATGTGATTGTTCGCCAGCGCCGCTGCACGGGCAGATTCATATTTATGCACTTTGGCTTTGTAATTGTGCGCCTTCACGTTCGTGGATAAGGTGGTCGCAAACGTATTTTTCAGACCCTCATACGTTTGATAGAGCGCTTTGAAGGCCCCTTCGCGCACTTCCCGATCCGGACTTTCCATCAGCTGCCCATACAAACCGTGAGTCAGTTGGACATCTTGGCCTTCCTCGTTCTTGACTGTCGGGAAGGTGATGTCTGCGTTATTGAGAACCGAGAAGGTTTTGCTTGGCGCAGCAAAGATTTCCCCAGCCCCCGCCAACAACTCTTCTTCTCTGGCGGACAGGACATGCTCACGAGCAGAGGTTAGGCTATCCAAAAGATGCGCATACGGCTGCAACTTTTCGTTCTCTGCCAAGTATTTCTCCAGCTCGTCCTCCGGAATCTCCAGTATTTCCGGTTCGAACCAAGAAGTCGCTTCACTGACGCTCGTCAAGATCGACAAAGCTTTGTCGTGCAGATTCTGATACAGGCTGTCCGCAGTATCCTGATCATTCTTCAGATGGGAGTAAACATAGACCCGTTCCAATTTCTGGTTGATCTTGAGGACTTCTTCAATCCCTTTCAGCAAGGAGTGACTGCTTGAGCCGATGGATCCTTGCAAGGCCTTCACGAACGGCACTGCACCCGCTAATTCGTCCAACGCTTTCTCGAAAGCTTCATCTGTCGCAAAGATCGTTGTCAAATCCCATGTGGAAGTCTCCGGGACCTCCGCTCTCTTCAGTCGTTTTTGTGTGTTTGTCATGCGGTTTCCCCCTCTAATTTCTCAATAGTATAATTTTATCATACCTTGGGACCGAAAGGATACTGGCAAGAATATACAGGTTCTACCCCAAGCAAGAATGCTGAATATCCGTTTTCCCTTCCAACGGCGCGGAAAGCAGGATCCATTCCTCCCTGCCGATGGCTGCGGCATGCCCATCCTCGACCAGACGCATCATGAATTGGAGCAACGGTTCCCATAAATTCGCCTCATCAGCTTCCTTCGACGTCCTTGTCCGGATCATGTTCATGCGTATGCATTTTGACAGCCAATCAAGCAGCTGTTTTTTGGTGAGAGGCGTTGTCGTTTCCGGATCGCTGAAATCCCGGAGAAGATAGTACCGCCAAATATATGCCGGTGTGCGGATGCCTAATGTTCGGCAAGGTAATTCGAACAGGAATGCCGGCAAATGATAAAGGTCCTTCCGATCGAGATAGACCGCCAACAGAAATTTCCGGTGCTCCGGGTCGTTGCGGTACCGCAACAGATTGATATCCTTCGCCTGCATATGCTTTCGTGGGACATTTTTTTCGCAAGCTTTAGGCATCAAATTGGAAGCACCTGGCAAATGCCCCTCCCTGTAGAGATTCTCTAAGCAAGCAAGTTTGAGTCCATCCAAAGGAATCGCAGTCTTCACAAAATGAAAACGATCATCGCTTCCCAACTTGAGGTGGTGATAGATGGCCATTTCTTCCGTTTGGGTATCCAGAATACCGATCCAACTTCCAAGTGCGACGGAATGCTTCAAGAATTGATAGATGGACTGCGTCATTTTGGTGCTGCCCGGCTGATAGTTCATCCCACAAATCCACCATACTTCGTAGCCGAATCGTTGGTATCCCTTCGTCCGCGCCAACAAATCGGCAGGCGAGATTGGACTGCATTGGTACTCCACTGCAATTTTCTTTCCATCCCCAAGAACTAGCAGCAGATCCGGGCGCTGCTGCAATTCCGGCAGCCAACACTCCAGTGTGACTTCAAAACCTTCACTCTTGAATTTTTCAAAAAGCAACTGCTTCCCTTTTAGGTGGGAAAGCGTTTCGCCTTCCGAAAAAACGGCACAATCCGAATGTTGATGGTGGGCAAAATGCGCAACCATGATGTTTCCATTTTTCAGCACCAACTTCCCTTTGCAGGCCGGACAATAATACTCTTCGAGATTCTTGCCTTTTTGTTTTGAAGCCTGGTAAGCCTGAATCAATTCTCCACTTGCATTTCTAGCGATCAGCATAAGCAACCGCCCTTTCTCTCCGTTTCCCATAATATCCGCAAAAGAATTAGAAAAGCGTTCCAAGCCCGCTCTGCCTCGAAAGAAATTTAGGAAATCTGGCCTCGCAACGTTCCCTACGGTCACCTTATACTGGGACTCTAAGGGATGAATCCCTAAGAGTCCCATGCAAATGAGCATCGCAGAGCGCAATTGCTGAGAGACTTCCTGCGTCAGCAGGTTAGTCTAACAGTATCCTTGGCTCTTAGAGACAAGGGGTTCCTTTATCCCTTTTCCGAGAGGCAGGCTTGGAACGCTAGACATCGGTTGGGGATGCAGAATATTTTTGAAAATCTATAAAACACCTATGGTGATGCCATATTCACTTAAAATAACCATCTCCTTTAAAATAAAAAAATCCGACCCTTTTCGGGGTCGGATCAGATTATTTAAAGTAGTGTCTGGCTGATTCCAATGCGTTGTCCTGGATGACCAACTTACCGTATTCGCCCAATATTTCAACAGCGATATCAGATTCCTCCGCAAATTCCAAAGCCTTCAGAATTTCGTTATCGATATTCGTTTCCGTCATCTCATCTATGAAATAGACAACCGTCAAATAATATTGATTATCATAATAGTAAAGCGAAGATACGCCGCTCTCCAAAAACATCCGTTTCGCCAGCTCCAAGAAATCATCAAAACTCTGGAATTTAAATACGACTTCCACCGGTGCCATATCATCTTCTTCGGATTCAACATCCGTTTTATCCCGTGCGTTGAAACTCTTTGTCTGTTTTTTGATGTAATCCACTACATGCTCCAATTGATTGGAGCCATTCGCCATGTCGAAGTCGTCTTCATTATTCATCCCTTTACTGATGAATAACTCTAAGCCATTCCCATTAGGCAGCACTTGGAAAGTAATTGCATCTGATTCATGAAATTGATTATCAACATCGACTTCCTCGAGGATGCTGTAGAAAAAGCTCTCGATTTGCTTTTGATTTCCTAATAAATCCAGAAAGGTGATGCCTCTTTCCTCTAAATCAGAATTCTCAATCAAAACGCGAATTGTGTTTTCGTTGATGTTTTCCATTTCCATCATGCTTCACCCCACTTTTCTTTCCCTATTTTTCTTATACCCATTGTAAATCAAATCGCAAAAATGTAAAGACAAAAGCACAAAATCTTTTAACTTCTCATTTGTTTTCTCATCTGAGCGTTTCTTTCCTGTCAAAATGCCAACGTTTTGCGGTCAAAAAAGACAAGTACAGCCGTTGATCCGGTGCACTTGTCTGTTGATTCCTGTTTAGTTGCTGTTGACTAGAAGTTTGCCAATCTTTGCGCTTTTTGTAGTTCCAACGCGCGGACTTCCCTCGGCAAGAAACGACGGATTTCGTCTTCGTTGTATCCCACTTGCAAACGCTTCTCGTCCAGAATGATCGGACGACGCAACAGGCCGGGATTATCCTCGATCAAAGTGAATAATGTATTTAAAGGTAAATCGTCTAAGTCGATGTTCAGTTCTTGGAACGCTTTGGATCGAGTGGAAATAATTTCTTCAGTGCCTTCTTCAGTCATTTTCAGGATGCTTTTGATTTCAATTTCTGTCAAAGGTTCGGAGAATATATTCCTTTCAGTATAAGGGATGTTATTTTCTTCTAGCCATGCACGTGCCTTGCGACATGAGGTACAACTTGGGGAAGTATATAATGTTACCATCTCTGATCTCTCCTTTTTTTGTAAGTTTTGTTTGTGAATCACTTACATATACTATTATAAACCAATCCGCACACAATAGCTATCCTTTTTTTTAGGGTTCTACAAAATTCTGTCACATTTACGACACATCTTCACTTTTCAATAGTCAGCAAGAAGTTTGTGAAAACCTTATTTAACAGCATTTTAACCGAACGTATCTCAAATTCGAAATTTTACAATTTATAATAAATATCGTTTGATAATTATTTTTTTCCGAATTCAGTCTATATTTTAAAAACGCTTCCATTGCCTCCACAGTCATCCGACTTTGTGCATTCGATTTAAATCGTGAATACAAACCCGATTTGCGTTATAATAAATAGTGACGTACTTAACCTAGGAGGCTTTCTATGAAAAAGAAAATATTTTCCGGCGTTCAGCCCAGCGGTATCCCGACAATCGGGAACTACATCGGAGCGATGAAACAATTCGTCCAACGCCAAGAAGATTACGACTGCACCTATTGCATCGTAAACCAGCATGCGATCACTGTACCACAAGATCCAGCCACTTTGACCGAAAGAACACGTGGATTGGCGGCACTTTATTTGGCGCTGGGAATCGATCCGAACAAGTCGACCATCTTCATCCAATCGGAAGTCCCTGCCCATGCGCAAGCTGCTTGGATCGTCCAATGCAACACTTACTTGGGCGAATTGGAACGAATGACCCAATTCAAAGATAAATCATCCAAACAAGAGACAGTTTCGGCCGGATTGCTGACCTACCCTCCTTTGATGGTAGCGGATATCGTCCTCTACAATACGGATTTCGTCCCTGTCGGCGAAGATCAGAAGCAGCACATGGAATTGACAAGGGATTTTGTGCAGCGTTTCAACAATAAGTATGGGAAAGGCAAAAAAATCCTTTCCATGCCGGAGCCAATGATTCCCGAAGACGGCGGACGGATCATGAGCATCCAAGACCCTACCAGCAAAATGAGCAAATCCGACAAGAACACAAAAGGCTACATTTCCTTGCTGGATGAACCAAAAGTCATCCGCAAAAAAATCAAGAGTGCTGTCACCGATTCAAGCGGCATTATTGAATACGATAAAGAAAATAAGCCTGGCATCTCGAACTTATTGACGATTTTCTCGGCCTTTACCGATCGCTCGATCGACGACTTGGTCAAAGAATTTGCGGGCTCAGGCTACGGTAATTTCAAAGAAAAACTGGCGGATGCCATCATTGCTGAATTGGAACCGATGCAGAATCGTTATTACGAATTATTGAGTTCCAAAGAACTGGATGATATTTTGGATGCAGGCGCAAAACAAGCGAATACTGTTGCCTCCGAAACACTGAAACGCATGGAAACAGCAATCGGCCTCCACAGATAACAGAAATGCTGAACGGGTTGTTCAGCCCTGAAAGAAATTTAGGAAATCATACCGTATGAGCATCGTAGAGCGCAATAGGTATGATTTATCTAATTTCCGAAGGGCTAACCCGTGAAGCTGGCCAAGAAATGCTGAACGGGTTCGCTCTGCAATAATGATGTAAAAGAGAAGCTCCGCAAATTGCGGGGCTTCTCTTTCTTTATCAGTACAATTCTTCAAGCAACTCTTCTGCTGTCACATTACCGAAGTATTTTTTGATGTCAAGTTCATTCAATTTGGCAAGCATATCCTCTTTGGCATATTTTACTCCGATAAAAGCATCTTCAACATCCTTGATTTCCCCCAAGCCAAAGAAATCTCCGAAAACCTTCAGCTGTTGGATATGCCCATCTTCAACGTTCATGCGGATTTCAATGGACCCGATCGGAAAACGATGATGTTTTTGGATTTCGAATTTGGGTGATTTGCCGTAATTCCAATCCCAGTTGCCGAAGTACTCTTCGCGGATTTCATAAACGCGTTTCCAATCTTCCTCGGTCAAATGGTACTCTTTTACTTCCTCACGCGTTTTTACATCAAAAATCGACAACAGCATCAAGTCTCGGAATTCTTCCGTAGTCAGGTCTTGATAAGCCTCATCAACAAAAGGTTTGATGTTGGTCACGCGGCTGCGGATCGATTTGATGCCTTTCGATTCGATTTTTTCTTTGCGTGGCTTCAATGCGCCGGTTACGGCATCCAGATCGGAGTCGAAAAGGATTGTCCCATGGGCGGTCATTCTTCCGTTTGTCGCATACATGGCATTCCCCGAGAATTTTTTCTCTCCGATGACCAGATCATTTCTGCCTTTTAATTCAGCTTCCTTGACGCCTACGCTGTGCAAAAAAGAAATGACCGGTTTTGTGAATTTTCCGAAATCACGGAATGAATCACCGTCATCCTTCGTGATGAAGCAGAAAGAGAAGTTCCCCAAATCGTGGTACACTGCACCGCCCCCGGACATACGGCGGACGATGTGTATCTTATTCGCTTCGACATAATTCGCATTGATTTCTTCGATCGTATTCTGGTTGCGGCCAATGATGATCGACGGCTCATTGATATAGAACAACAGTATCGGCTCATCTAAGATTTTTTCCTTCAATAAAAATGTCTCTAAGGCAATATTTACGCTGGGATCCAACTGTCCCTGATTATCCACAAAATACATATGTTTATACCTCTCCCATTCTTGATTCGATTTGTTGTTTCGCTTCGTTCTGGTTGATGAACACAATCAAATTGTGACGATCCGGTCCTTTTCTGCAAGCGTGACGGATACGGACGGTGCTGCTTCTTTCGCTTGACCCAGCAGCACAGATAGCTCGCCTTTTTGCGGCAAATGCGTCAGTATCAGCTGTTTGACTGCCGCTTCTTCGGCTATCGCCCCAACTTCGCCTGCAGTCATATGCGCATGGTGTCGCTCGTTGCCGTTGAACAGGTTCGCATCAGCCATGAACAGGTCAGCATCCTTCACAAAAGGCACGAATGCTGGTAAATAGGCTGAATCCGCCCCGAAGACGAAGACCTTTCCGGTGGCGATCTCCTCGATCCGCAACGCATAGCACGGAACCGGATGTATGGTTTTCAAAAAACGGATCCGGAATGGCCCCAATTCCAACGTCTCATCCGGAGCATAGGCAATCCCTTCGCTCACTCCCGTCATCTCCAACAAGCGGAAAAATTCCGATTCAGTATGCCCGTATATCGGCAGTACTTTTTTTGCCTTGCCTTCTGCAGGCTCTTTCAGCTGAAAAGTATATTGCAGGACACCCAAGTCCGCAATATGATCTGCGTGATAATGCGTCAGGATGAGCGCATCCAAATCCAAAGGGTCCAAATGATGCTCCAGCGACAACAAAGCGTTGCTGCCGACGTCGATCAATAGTCTGAAATCATCGGATGTCAGCAGATAAGCTGTCGTACCGACATCTTTTGTGGGATAACCGCCCATGCAGCCCAAAATTGTCAATTCCATTAAATGTCCTCCAATCCAATATCTGATAAGCAAAGAATCCTATCCAGATTATATCATGCCTCAAGCCATCCTCAACGGCAAACTCTTTCATAGCAACGAAAAGAAACAGTTTTTTTAAAAAACGATAACAGTTTTATATCGGTGGATTCATTATAGCACCAAACAAAAACAAACACTATATGAAATTAAAAACAGTCCGCCATTATCTGTAAACACACAGATAGGCGGACTGTTTTATTATGTATTCGGACTGTCATTATTTTCCATTTTTTTCATGTAACGGATCGCCTCATCAGCCAAGCGCTTCCCCTCAATGATGGCATTTTCCATTCCATAACCAGTGATCCCGTTCCCCCCGACAAAAATGCCTCTTTTTGCATACTCTTGACGGGCTGGATAGCCTGCCTCCAGCATCTCTTGTCTTTGTTGCAGACTAAAATGAGGTACGGCCTTTTCCCAACGATAAAATGTGGACTGCAAAGGTTCCTCACTCAAGGTCAAAATTTCCTTTACTTCATTTTTGATGATATCCATCACAAGATCATCGGCTAATTCTATCAAGGTTTCTTCCAGCCGTCTGCCGAATTCCACAAGCACGTAATAATAGTCCGCTTGTTCAAACAGCGGCCATTTGTTGTTCAAAACGACAAGCTTGGTGCTATGGAAAGAGCTTCTCCGTGGAATCACAAACCCTTGCCCTTCAGGCAGGTTTTTGACTGATTTTTTATTTATTTTGAAAAAAACTGTGCCTACGCTCGTGCTTTGGGCTTTTGGGAAATCAATTTCATTAGAGAATCCATCCAAAAACCCAAGAGATTCCTGTGGGTTTGTTGTGACGATGACACTTCCCGCACGCATGGATTCGCGTCCGTTCAGTTCAACCAACAGCAGATCATCTGACACAGTGCTCAACGACTTCACTTTCTGATTCATGTATAGATGGCCTTCCAGGTGTTGGGCCAGACGTTTGGTTAAACTTGCCAAACCTTCCTTGAAGTTATACTCCTGGCCGGATCCATCGGCGTAACGCATCAGTTGCTCTTTTTTGTCCTTGCCTATGTGCGCCTTCCCGTAGATAGTCACCAAATTTTCATCGAATAATTTTACTGGCATCAGTTCCATGGAGCCATAGACGTTATCCGGGAAATAGGGTTCAGCCATATAATCGACCACTTCCCGCCCCAAACGGAATTCCAAAAAGTTGTCGGTGGAATATTCCGGGTTTTCATGCAGATTCTTGGAGAGGAAAATACTGTTCATGAACGCTCGCAGCTTTGCATCCAAGGTCAATCCATTTGCCTGCCAAATATCATTAAGGAAAAGCGGCATGCCGTGGTAGGTTGGCATAACGTCATCAATTACCGCATTTCCATCGAACAACACCAGTTTGCCCCCATTGCTGAATTGCTTTTCCTTTTCCAAGCCTAATTCCTGCAGAAAACCGGAAATATCCGCCCTTCTCGAATCGAAAGCTGATGCTCCCACATCAATCGCATAACCATCCATATCAATCGTGTGGATCATGCCACCGATAGCGGCTCGCTCTTCCAGTATGACATATTCAAATGGGAGGTTTTGTTCCCGGATGGCTTTATCGATTTCATAAGCGGCTGTCAATCCTCTCAGCCCGCCGCCGATGATTGCGATACGTTTTTTCATCTTCTCCATCCTGCCATCCCCTCCTCTCGCTATCTTGATTCCTACTTTATCATTATCTATATCTTACTCTATCCATCAACGAAAATATGTGGATACTTTTCGACAGATATTCATGCTGCTCTTGTTTTTATACGTTTTCGCGGATTTGTTTGACCGTATCGGCATCCAAACGTTTGACTAATTCCGTGACCAATTTGACTGCATTCAGATAGTCATCTTCATGGATCATGGACGTGTGCGAATGCAGGTAACGCACGGGCACCGTGATCGCGAAGGAAGGAATGCCATCCAAACTCTGATGTTGGGCGCCTGCATCCGTTCCGCCACCCGTAATGACTGTGTACTGGAATGGAATTTCGCATTCTTCGGCAACGCCGACAATGAAGTCGCGCAAGCCACGATGCGGAATCATCGATGCATCATAAATCAATAACTGCGGCCCTTTCCCTAATTCGGAATCCGCTTCTTGAGGCGTCATTCCCGGGGTATCCCCTGCCGTCCCTGTATCCAAGGCAAATGCGATGTCCGGACGGATCATGTGGGTGGCCGTCTTCGCTCCGCGCAGGCCGACTTCCTCCTGGACATTTCCGCCGCTGAAAATCACATTCGGGTGTCCAGATTTGGCGACATTTTCCAACACTTTGAGCGCAACAGCCAATCCGATGCGGTTATCCCAAGCCTTCGCCAACAGGAATTTGGAATCGTTCATGCGTTTGAAGGAAATGTACGGCGTAATCATATCGCCGGGCTTGATGCCCCATTCCGCTACTTGTTCTTTTGAAGAAGCGCCGATATCGATGAACATATCTTTGATTTCATATGGCTTTTTGCGTGCTTCCGGCGTAAGGACATGCGGCGGTTTGCAGCCGATGACTCCGTGGCAGCGCTCGCCTTTCGAGTTGGTGATTTCCACTTGCTGGGCAAGCATGACCTGATTCCACCAACCTCCCAAAGTTTGGAATTTGATGAAACCCTTCTCGGTTATGCTCGTTACCATGAATCCCACTTCATCCAAGTGCCCCGCCAACAAAATGGTCGGCCCCTCTTCCGCTCCTGTATGTTTGGCAAAGAGACCGCCCAATCCGTCCTGCGAAAAGCTTTCGGCGAAAGGTTCGGCATAACGTCTGAAGACTTCGCGGACCTCGCCTTCATTGCCCGGAACGCCTCTCGCATCCGTCAAATCGATCAGCATTTGTAATTCTTTCTCTTCCAAAATGATACCCCCATTGATTTAGTGACATAAAATAAGTATAGCATTTACTGCAAGAAAAACAAAAAATCGCCGCACTCCCAGTCAAAGACCGGGGAGGCAGCGATTCAAAAATTATTTAGCCAAAGCAGCTTTAGCTTGTTCAGCTACTGCAGTGAAAGCTGCAGCGTCTGTAACAGCCAAGTCAGCCAACATTTTACGGTTCATTTCGATACCAGCAAGTTTCAATCCGTGGATCAAAGTGCTGTAGCTCATGCCGTTGATGCGAGCAGCCGCGTTGATACGAGTGACCCATAATCTACGGAAGTCACGTTTCTTTTGACGACGGTCTCTGTAAGCATAAGTATAAGATTTCATTACTTGTTCTTTAGCTGTTTTGAATAATGTATGTTTTGAACCGTAATAACCTTTAGATAATTTAATAATCTTTTTGCGGCGTTTACGGGTTACTGTCCCACCTTTTACACGTGGCATAGTGATTTCCTCCTTATTAGAACCAAAGTTCTATCTCGTATTGTTGTTTAGAATTATTTCATTTGTGATAATTGTTGGCTGATGCGTTTCATATCAGATGCGCTAACCATTGAAGCTTGACGCAATTGACGTCTTTGTTTCTTCGTTTTTCCGTGGAATCTATGGCTTGTAAAAGCGCTCCAACGTTTTAGTCCGCCGTTACCAGTTCTTTTGAAACGTTTAGCTGAACCACGGTGAGTTTTTTGTTTTGGCATTTGTCTTTCCTCCTAAATTAAGTTACAAATTTATTTATCGGCTTTTGGTGCCAACATCAAGAACATGCTTCTTCCGTCCATTTTAGGATGAGATTCAATCGTCGAAACGTCAGTAAGCTCAGATGCAAGGCGATCAAGGACCCTTTGTCCGATTTCTTTATGGGTGATCGCACGTCCTTTGAATCGGATGGATGCTTTCACTTTGTCACCTTTTTCCAAGAATTTGCGAGCATTCCGCATTTTCGTTTGAAAATCATTTTCGTCGATGGAAGGACTCAAGCGCACTTCTTTAAGGCTTACCACTTTTTGGTTTTTACGGGCTTCACGTTCACGTTTTTGTTGATCGAAACGGAACTTGCCGTAATCCATAATACGGGCAACGGGCGGGTTTGCATTTGGCGATACCAAAACTAAATCTAAATTTGCTGCTTCTGCAATCTGCAATGCATCACTTTTCGATTTGACTCCTAGTTGCTCGCCGTCACTACCGATAATGCGTAGCTCGCGGGCACGGATGCCGTCGTTAACCATCATATCTTTTGCTATGGTCGTTCACCTCCATGATATTTGAGAGAAAGAACGCAGAAAAAAGTCGGCGGGTCATACTACCCCGCCGACAATACTCGCATTGCTGCAAGTTACTTGTACATATCTGGCCCAGGGACGCAATTGTCCACTTAGGCGAGAAGCGGGTGCCTCTGCTTAATTTCTCAACTTTTATAGTATACCTTGTTTAGATGAAAACGTCAAGAACATTTCAACAAAAATATTCATTTTCAATATAAGTTCAGACATTCAGGATTCCGGTGCGTATTTCCAGATTTCTTTGAGATCATTCGCTGGCAATTCCGCCACCAATTCATTGACTGTTTTGTTCCATTCCGGAACGACATACTCCGGATTCAGTTCCTGCAGCGGCAACAGCACGAAGGAACGCTCCTGCATCCTTGGATGCGGCACGGTCAGCCGTTCTTCTTTGATACTCTCCACTCCGTACAAAACAATATCGACATCCAAGGTGCGCGGGCCGAAGCGGATGGTCCGCACCCTGCCGAGTTCCTGCTCGATGCTTTGGCAGCTGTCCAACAAGTCCAATGGCAACAGATCCGTTTCCGCTTCGAACACAAGGTTCAGGAAATCCGGTTGGTCGAGGTAGCCGACGGGTTTCGATTCATAAATGGATGATACGCGCTTCACTTCCACATCCGGCAAAGATCGGAAGAGCTCCAAAGCTTTTTCGAGATGGGCAGCGCGCGGTTCCAGATTCGTGCCTAAGGCGATGTACACGACGGGCATGGGCTTAGCTCCCTTCCCTTTCGCGGTAGATTTCAACCGCAACGGAATCATAATGGCCGACGATCGGCGGATCCGGTTTGATCACTTTCACTTGGCAAGCCTGCAGCCCGTCGAAGCGCGCAAACAAAGCGATGGCGATATGCTCCGCCAAAGCTTCGATCAGGTTGAAATTTTCGCCCTCCACTACCGCTTTGACGGCCTTGTAGGCATGTCCGTAATGGATCGAATCCTCCATTTTGTCGCTGTAGCCGGCTTTTTTTGTATCGGTGTGCAGCACAACATCTACGTTGAAGCGTTGTCCCAACACCTTTTCTTCTGCATTCAATCCATGAAAGGCATAGAATTGCAGATTATTCAAATAGATTTTATCCAATCGGGCTCTCTCCTTTTTTCAACATGATATCCATCATCCTTGCCATTTCCGCATTGGCCCTCACATTGTGCACACGGAACAGCTGGGCGCCGTTCACGATGCCCAACGCAATCGTTGCGGCGGTCCCCAGATCGCGTTCCTTGAAAGGGAGATCCCCCAGCGCCGTTCCGATGAACCGTTTGCGGGACGTTCCCAAGAGCACTGGGTAACCTAGCTCCGTAAACCGCTTCAGATGATGGACCACATTCAGATTGTCTTCATAGGTTTTCCCGAATCCGCAGCCAGGATCCAGGATGATGTTTTCTCGTTTGACGCCTGCCGAAACTGCAATCCGCACGCTCTCCGCCAAGTCGGCCAGCATATCCTCAATCAAAAAGGCATAATCCGGCTTTTCCCGGTTGTGCATCAAAATGATCGGCACATCAAATGCTGCTGCGACTGCTGCGATCTCGGGATCGTACTTGCAGCCCCAGATGTCGTTGATGATATCGATGCCGGCTTCGCAAGCCGCACGGGCGACCGCCGACTTGTAGGTGTCGATCGAAAGCGGCACATCGACCGCCTTTTTGACTGCTTCAATGACCGGCACAATGCGCGCAATCTCCTCTTCATCAGAGATCTGGATGTGGCCCGGGCGTGTTGATTCTCCACCGATGTCGATGATGTCGGCGCCATCCGCAACCATTTCGAGCGCGTGGGCAACGGCTTTATCGACCGTGTTCCACTCCCCGCCGTCGGAAAACGAGTCCGGCGTCACATTCAGGATCCCCATGATGCAACTGCGCTGCGACAGGTCATATATTTTTGTCTTCGTCGTTAATTTCAAGATGCATTCTCCTCATCAGCGTGTAATTTTTCTACAGTTTGATTAATTCCAACACTTCGCTTCTGGATTTGAATGATTGTTTGAATGCGCCACGGACTGCGGATGTCACTGTCTTGCTGCCAGGTTTTTTAACGCCCCGCATCGTCATGCACATATGCTCGGCTTCCAAAACCACCATGACTCCCTGAGGTTCCAAATGCTCCATCAGGATATCCGCAACCGTCGTCGTGATCCGTTCCTGGATCTGCGGCTTTTTGCTGACCTCATCCAGGATACGCGCCAACTTGCTCAAACCAATCACCTGTCCATCCTTCGGCATATAAGCGATATGGCCTACCCCGAAAAACGGCACCAGATGATGTTCGCAAGTGGAATAAAAAGGAATGTCCTTCACTAATACGATTTCGTCGGTATCTTCATGGAAGACCACCTTAGCGTGATCGGCAGGGTCTTTCTCGACTCCGGAAAAAATTTCCGCATACATGCGCGCTACCCGCTTCGGTGTATCCTGCAGCCCTGAGCGGTTCGGATCTTCCCCGATCGCCTCCAAAATCATATGGACGGCGGTTTCTATCTTTTCTAAATCCATGTTTATCCTCCTAAACGCTCATTCCGCGGCTAACGCCGCAAGGGTGATGTCTGCGACTGCTTTGGCCGCGACCAATAGAGCTTTTTCATTGATATCAAATTTCGGGTGATGATTATTGAAAACTTCTGCCTGGTCCGGACGGGCGCCGACATTCAGGAAAGCACCGGGAATCTTCAGCAGATACTGTCCGAAATCCTCCGCTCCAGTGTTGGCAGAAGTTGCGATGACCTGCTCCAAGTAAGAGCCGACACCATTTTTTTCCAGAACAGCGGCTGCTTGCTCGGTCTCTTTCGGATGATTGTACAAAGGCGGGTAATCGGAGTTGTAGTCGATCTCCACTTTCACGTCGTACATCTCCTCAAGACCGCGGGCAATCCGGTGGAAATGCTCCTCGATGACCTTTCCGACCTCAAGATCCATGTAACGGGCATCCCCACGCAGAATCAGGCTGTCCTTGATGACATTGCTGCTGCCGACCGCTTCGAAGGAGCCGATCGTCACGACAGCCATGTCATAAGGGTTGATGCGTCGGGAAACGATGGTCTGCAGGTTCATCACGAAGCTGGAAGCCGCCACAATCGCATCATTGGACCGGTGCGGTTGCGAACCATGTCCGCCTTTTCCTTGAATCGTGACTTTTATGTCGCTGCAGCCAGCATAGGCGTAGCCGCTGGTGTAAAAGACGGTGCCGACTTCATAGTCCGGGTAGAAATGGATGCCGTAGATTTCATCTACATCATCAAGCAAACCAGAGTCCATGATGCTCTTGGCGCCGGCCGGGGCCATTTCTTCGGCATGTTGGTGCACGATTTTGACGGTCCCTTCCCATTGGTCCCGCAGGCGGATCAGACAATCTGCCAAGACCATCAGATAGGCAGTGTGTCCGTCATGTCCGCACGCATGCATGACTCCTGAATTTTTGGATGCGAACGGCAGACCTGTCTGTTCTTCGATCTGCAGCGCATCGAAATCCGCCCGCAACGCGATGGTGCGGCCTGGTTGTTTCCCGTTGATCGTGACGACGATGCCATAGCCATTGCCGACGTTCGTCTGCACATCAACCGATTTATTTTCATAGAAACGGGCGATGAACGCAGCCGTCTCCTTCTCGTCGAATGACAGTTCAGGATGCTCATGGAAATGACGGCGCAGAGCGATCATGTCATCTTCGCGGCCGTCCAGCATATTCATCAATTCATCTCTTAACATAAACTCTTCATCCCCTATCAAGCAAAATATATAAGAAAATGAAGGCCCGGAACACAAACTGCCATGTTCCGGGCCTTCATCAAGCTAACAGAATCAAAGCTACATCACTGAAACTTATTGTATCATGATTTGCTCAGAAAGATGTGGATTTGATAAGATTATTTGAAGTTTTTGATTTCAGATTGAACCTCAGCCAAGAAATCATCCATGCTGAAAGTAACCATTTCTTTCGAGCCATAACGGCGGACAGTTACGGTTCCGTTCAGCAATTCCTGATCTCCGATGACCAATTGGTAAGGTATTTTTTGAGTCTGGGAAGCACGGATTTTGTAACCCATCTTCTCGTTGCGGTCATCAACTTCGACGCGCATACCCAACTGTTCCATTACGGCTTTCAGTTCATATGCTTGATCGGCATGCAGATCAAGGTTGACAGGGATGATTGTTGCTTGGACAGGAGCCAACCATACCGGGAATGCACCTTTATACTCTTCGATCAGATACGCCACAAAACGTTCCATTGTGGAGATGACGCCACGGTGGATGACAACCGGACGGTGGTTGTTTTCGCCGTCTTCGCCGACATAAGTCAGGTCAAAGCGCTCAGGCAACAGGAAGTCCAATTGGATAGTGGACATCGTTTCCTCCAAGCCCATCGCTGTCTTGAACTGTACATCCAATTTAGGGCCGTAGAAAGCAGCTTCGCCGACAGCTTCGAAGTATTCCAAACCGAATTCGTCCATCGCTTCCTTCAGCATCGCTTCCGCTTTGTTCCACATATCATCGTCATCGAAGTATTTCACTTTGTCTTCTGGATCGCGGTAGCTCAGACGGAAACGGTAATCGCTGATCTGGAAGTCTGCATAAACATCCATGACCAACTGCAGCACACGTTTGAACTCGTCCTTGATTTGATCCGGACGGACAAATGCGTGGGCATCATTCAGAGTCATTTCGCGTACGCGTTGCAGACCGGACAAAGCGCCGCTCTTTTCGTAACGGTGCATCATGCCCAATTCGGCGATGCGGATCGGCAATTCGCGGTAGCTGTGGATGTCGTTCTTGTAGACCATCATGTGGTGCGGACAGTTCATCGGACGCAACACCAACATTTCGCCATCGCCCATATCCATCGGTGGGAACATGTCCTCATGGTAGTGGTCCCAGTGGCCGGAAGTCTTGTACAATTCCACATTCGCCATGATTGGTGTGTAGACGTGCTGGTAACCCAGGCTCACTTCTTTATCGACAATGTAACGCTCAAGTGTGCGACGGATCGTTGCGCCTTTAGGCAACCAGAAAGGCAGGCCGGAACCGACTTCAGGGGAAATCATGAACAAGTCCAGCTCTTTGCCTAATTTGCGGTGATCGCGTTCTTTTGCTTCTTCGCGCATTTTGATGAATTCAGCCAAGGCTTTTTTATCGAAGAAGGCTGTTCCGTATACACGTTGCATCATTTTGTTGTTCGAGTTCCCTCTCCAGTAGGCACCCGCCAATGACAACAACTTGAAGACTTGGATTTTGCCTGTTGCCGGCACGTGGACGCCGCGGCAAAGGTCAGTGAAGTCATCTTGCGTGTAGACAGTGATGACGTCACCCTCAGGCAACGCTGTGATCAATTCGACTTTGTAAGGGTCGTTTGCGAAGATTTCCAATGCTTCCGCGCGGCTCACTTCACGTCTGACGATCGGATAGTTCGCCTTCACGATGTTCATCATTTCCGCTTCGACTTTCGGCAAGTCCTCTTCGGCAAGCTGCACTTCCATATCGGTATCATAGTAGAAACCAGTTTCAATCGCTGGACCGACACCGAAATGGATTTCAGGGAACAAGCGCGTCAAGGCGTGCGCCATCAAGTGGGCAGTCGAGTGGCGCAGGATACCCAATCCGTCTGCGTGATCCGGTGTCACGATTTCAAGCGAACCATTCGTCTCCAATGAACGGGTGAAATCCACCAATTCCCCGTTGAATTTCCCTGCCAAAGCCTTTTTGGCCAGGCTGTTGCTGATGCTTTTTGCTACTTCTTCCACTGTTACGCCGGCTTCGAATACTTTTACGGCGCCATCAGGAAAAGTGATTTTGATTTCTGACATGCTGATTCCTCCAATTAATTAAATTCTGTACGTACGTTGCGGATGGCAAAAAAGGCAATAAAAAAAGCCCATCCCCAGCTTGTGCCGGAAATGGGACGTGTCTACGTGGTTCCACCCAAATTCAAAGAGTGCGACAGGCATCCGCTTAAGATTCTGTCTCATCCTTACTTGAACGCGATAACGAGCGTACCGTTTCCCCCTACTGCAGTTTCAGGGAATCTCTCGAAAGGGGTCGATACATGATTGATTAGGATGTTCCACCAAGCCATCCCTCGCTAAAAATCAGTTCATCCATCGGTGTCTTTCTCATCGATTTGTCTTTCGTTTCATCTGTAGTCCATTTAAACACAAAAAACAATTGTTTTCAAGTTTAAAATAAGAAAAGCTGAACGGGTTCGCTTAGCCCTGATTAAGGAAACACTGTGACCTAAACGGTCAAGTGTATCATGCCTCTAAGCGATTGAAATCGCAAGAGTCATGACAATTTAGGAAATCGTGCCTACTGCTCGAAGCGGCGGTTCTTCCCGGTCATAGGAATCTCGCGCGATAAGAAGCGGATCCGCTCCATCAGACGTTTCGCCTTCATCGGCTCGTCATCGCCCCGGTTGCCCATGCGCAAATGCTCCTCCAACTGCTGCATCGTAAAGTTGGAACTGAAGAATGTCGGCAAGTTTTCCTGCATCCGGTACTGGAGGATGACGCCGAGCACTTCATCACGGATCCAGGTGGAATTGGCCTCAGCTCCGATGTCGTCCAACATCAGGATCTCCGCCTTCTTCACGGCATCGATCTTTTCGTTGACCGTGTTGCTCTGGATCGCCTGCTTCATCTCCATCGTGAAGGTCGGGTAATGCATCAGTGTCGTCAGATGGCCACCCATCGCCAATTCATGCGCAATCGCACCCAACAGATAGGATTTCCCTACTCCGAATGGACCATAGAAATAAAGCGCTTGGTGATGCACTTTCGGATTCCCATTGAATGAATCAATGAAATTCAACGATTCCAGAATGGCCGGCATCCGCTCGTTCGATTGGACAAACCGATCCAAAGTCGCCGTGCGGACATCCTTCGGCATCGACATGGAATGGACGCGGCTCCGCAATTCCTTTTCTTTTTCCCTCGCCATCGTCTCGTCCGTCGGTGTATAGACGACATCTATGTAACCGGCATTCAATACAAGGTGCGGCTCATAGCCTGGATTCTGCGATTCTTTCCCCAGCTTGATCTTCTCTTTTTCCTGCACATATTCGTGCAATTTTGAATAACTTCTCTCGACGATTTCCCGCGTCAGGCGTTCTTCGTGTTTCTGGAAGAACGCTTGGACATCGGCATCCTTCATGATTGTGTCGATCATGCCTTTGTAGCGTTGGCTGATTTCGGGATTATTCATATATTTGTAGAATGCTCTTCCGATATGATCCATCACTCATCCCCTGCCTTTCCGCTACTCTTTAATTTTTTGATGCGTTCATTCAGTTTTTGTTGCGCTTCCGGCGTCAGCGGTGTTTCCACAACCGACTTATGTTCCTCTTTAGCCCAATCCGGCAAGTTTTCTTTCTTGCGCGCCACCGTTTTCCCGTAATTCTTTGCGGTCGTTCGGCTGGCTGCCCGCTTCTCCGCTTTCGCTTTCATCTCGCCGGCGAATTGCTTCGCTTTCGCCAACGCTTTTTCGGGCGAATCGACGCCGTCCTGCAGCCAATCGTTTGCGATGGCTTCCACATAGGCCTTGGAAAGATGCGGATTGTTGAGGATGACCAACACATAGTGCGTCAATACGTTGAGCACACTCGGTTTGAAATCAGCCTTTTCCATCAGCGTACGCAGCAATTGCGTCTCCGAGGCGGTCACGATGCCGCCTTTCTGCTTTTTGATGCTGGTCAAAAATTGATGCGGCGTCAATTGTTCGCACGCCTTGATGAACGAGATCTCTTCACTGGAAAAGCGTGCCTGGATCAATTTTTGTTCCCGGCCTTTTTCAGTATCTTTAGCCAGTTGGATGCTCTGGGTGACTTTGTCCTTTACTTCCAAACGGGTGCTGTGTCTCTGTTCATAGGCATCGGATACAATTTTTTTGAGCGCTTCTCCGTCTACTTTGCCCGATTCGATATCGGCGGCCTCCAGAATGAACTGGGCCATCTGCAGTTCGTCGCAACCATACAGCGTGTAGAGGATAGTGATCGTGTGTTCCAATTCCTTTGTGATGGAATCACGTTTGACGAATTGCTTGTTCAACAGCTGCCGGAAAAACGAGAAGTCAAACCCCTCGTTCTCGATTACGGGCAGGCTTGCCGCGTTATCACCCAACAACGTATTATCATTCTGCCGCATCCGCGCTTGCTCCGTAAAGGCACTTTCCGAGAAAGAAAAAACATCCAAAAAGGACTTGGTGATATTTTCCGCATTTTTTACGTCGCGGACTTGCCGGCTGAACCGCTGCTGCAACTCGCGGTATTTCCTTTCGCCGACTTTTTCATACAACAGCAACCCCATCAGGTCATCACTGAAAAAAGCATGACTGGACAGCGGCTGCTGCAATTCGTATAGGTACTGCTTCTCAGGCTCGTTCACCAGAAATGTCTTCAGCAAACCGATCCCTTCCAATTTCACGCGCGCTTGATAGAACTCTTGGATTCCGCTGTTCGATAAAGCCAATAATTCGGTGTGAAGCAACTCCTTGCTCCAATAGCTCTCCTGCGGAATCTCCGCAAGCAGCGTCAAATAGAGGCTGAATGCTTGCGGTCCGATGATGGGCTGATACAATTGGGTCAGGATTTTGCGGTCCACATCGGAAATCAAGTTCGTCTGGCTTGCTCTGAAAGAATCCTTAGGACTTATATTTTGCCATGGATAGCTCATTGTTCATTGTCTTCCTTTCCGGGGGCTGCCTCGTTGGAAGGAGCATCGGATGGTTGGATGTCTGAAGCTTCAGCAGCCGCTTGTTCGGCTTTTTTCTTCTCCATGTTCTTCAATTCATCGAGGAAGGTTTTCCGGTCCGAAAATTGGCGGTAAACACTTGCGAAACGGATATAGGCGACGTCGTCTATTTTGGATAACTTATCCATGACGTATTCCCCGATGACGATGCTGGATACTTCATTTTCTCCAAGCGCTCGGATTTCGGCTTCCACCTCATTGACGACAGTCTCCAGTTGTTCGAGGGCGATCGGCCGTTTTTCGCAGGAGCGGATCAATCCCCGCAACAACTTTTCACGGCTGAACTCTTCGCGCGCGCCATTTTTTTTGATGACAAGCAACGGCGTTTGCTCGATCCTTTCGAATGTAGTGAAGCGGAAATGGCATTGTTCGCATTCGCGACGGCGGCGGATGGCTTTCCCGTCATCAGCCGGACGACTATCGACAACACGCGATCCGTGATAGTGACATTTTGGGCATTGCATCGGCTTTCCCCCTTTTCTTTCCTTTATTATCGCTTCATTATAACATACTTGTGGCTCAAAAACCTTGAAAAGATGGTCTTTCCGGGACCATCAGGTTAGGCGGAAAGATGTCCGTGCAGCCATTCGTTGACTTGTTTTTCGGTTTCTTCGATAGTCCCGGAATTGTCGATGACAAAGTCCGCCAGCTCTTTTTTCTTTTCGATCGAAAGCTGACTTTGCATCCTCCGGGTGGCTTCCTCCGCATCCAAATGATTGCGGCTCATCAGCCTTTGCAATTGCAGCTCTTCCGGAACATAGACGACCATCACGGCATCGCAGCTGCCCTCATACCCGCCTTCGTACAGCAGTGGGATATCCAGCACAATCAAATTGTGCCCTTCCGAAATATAACGCTCTTTTTCCGCCTGTATCCAATCATTGATGCGCTCTTTCAGCAACGCATCCAGTTCTTTACGCTTCTCCCTATCCGAAAAGATCAGCGCTCCCAAACGTTTGCGATCCAGCGTGCCATCAGGCAGCAGATAGGCTTCCCCAAAATGTTCGATGATGTCCGCTAACCCCGGCGCACCCGGAAGAACGACAGCCCTTGCTCCCAAGTCTGCATCGACAACCGGAATGCCCGCAGACAAAAACAGCTTCGCTACAGTCGATTTCCCTGTAGCGATGCTTCCTGTAAGACCCAATATATAACTCATGTTCGTTTATCTCGCCCCTTTGTACGCAACGTCGGTGATGTCTGCTGCCTTCGAACGCGTCTTCGGCAGTTGTTGACAATGCGGACAATAATGCGTCCCTCTCTGTGCAACCCTTATTTTTTCGATCGGATGGCCGCAGTTTGGACAAGGTTGTCCGGTCTGTCCGTAGACGGCAAGGGAGACTTGGAATTTACCTGCCTCACCCAACGTGTTTTTGTAGGTCCGGATAGTCGACCCTCCGGCTTCCACCGATCTGCTGATCACATCGATGATGGCTTCCTGCAGTCTTTTGGCTGCAGCCGGCCCGATCGTGTCGGCTTCTTGAAGGGGATGGATCCTGGCTTGGAAAAGCGACTCATCCGCATAGATATTTCCGACGCCGGCAACAATGTTCTGGTCAAGGATGACCGCTTTGATCGCCCGATGCGACTTGGCAAGATCTTTCTTGAACTTGCTCAATTTGAAGAAATCCGCGGTCGGTTCCGGCCCCATCTTTTTGAAAGGTTCATAATCATCCCGCTTTTCGATCGGCAACAGCGTGAATTTGCCGAACTTGCGCACGTCAAGGTAACGCAATTGGCGGCCATCGGCGAGATAAAAAATGACATGGGTATGCTTCTTGATCGGTTCACCGGATTCGCTCACCTCATATTTGCCTTCCATCCGCAGATGGGAAATCATCGCCCAGTGGTCCAACAAGAAAATCAGATACTTGCCGCGGCGTTCGATGGTGTTGATCTGTTCCCCCCGCAGGACCGTCTTGAACCGTTCCGTGGAGAAAGGCGGCGTGATCATACGATCCCAAAAGACGGCTACATCTATGATGACGGCTCCTCCGACAAGGTTAACGAGCCCCTTGCGGATGGTTTCTACTTCTGGCAATTCCGGCATAAGCAGCCCCCTTTCTTTTTATCAGATTGTTCCTTGTTTATTTTGCTTCATACCAGCTGTCGCCGAAATTGCTGTCCACTTTAAGCGGCACAGCCAAGGAGACAGCATGCTCCATGATTTCCGGCACCAATTTTTCCAATACCGGAATTTCTTCTTCCGGGCATTCGAAGATCAGTTCATCGTGAACCTGCAAAAGCATGTTCGCTTGAAGACCTTTTTCCTTGAGGACTTTATCCATCCGGACCATTGCCACTTTGATGATATCAGCGGCAGTGCCTTGAATCGGCGAATTGATGGCAGTGCGTTCCGCAAAGGAGCGCAGATTGAAGTTGCGGTTATGGATGTCAGGCAGGTAGCGGCGTCTGTGGAATAACGTTTCGACATAACCGTTCTCTTTCGCTTCTTTGACGATGTCCTCCATAAATTGCTTCACACCTGGATATTTTTCGAAATAACGGTCAATGAACTCCTGAGCGGCTTTTCGGGTGATGTTCAGGTTTTGGGACAAACCATAATCGCTGATTCCGTAAACAACCCCAAAATTGACGGCTTTCGCTTGTCGGCGTAGATTGGCGGTGACGTCTTCCGGTTTCTCGATGCCAAAAACACGCATCGCGGTCGAGGTATGGATATCCTGGCCTTCCAGGAAAGCTTCGCGCAGATGCTCATCCCCGGAAATATGCGCCAGCACGCGCAATTCAATCTGTGAATAGTCGGAGGCGAACAGCTTCCAACCTTCTTGTTGCGGAACGAAAGCTTGTCTGATTTTCCGGCCTTCCTCCATCCGGATCGGGATGTTCTGCAGGTTCGGATCGACGGAACTCAAACGGCCGGTCTGCGTCAATGTCTGTTGATAGCGCGTATGGATCTTTCCGGTTTCCGGTTTGATGAATTTCAAGAGCCCTTCCACGTAGGTCGATTGCAACTTGGACAACTGTCGGTAATTCAGGATGTGCTCAACGATCGGCGCTTGCGCCTGCAGTTTTTCCAGCACATCGACCGCTGTCGAATAGCCCGTTTTCGTCTTTTTGATGGCGGGCAAGCCCATCTTCTCGAACAGGATGACACCCAGCTGCTTCGGTGAGTTGATGTTGAACTCTTCCCCCGCTTCGGCATAGATGGTTTTCTCAATTTCAAGCAAACGGCCGGCAAATTCCTCTTTCATTGTCAAAAGACGCTGCGGTTCCACCTTGATCCCCTGGATTTCCATGTGCGCCAACACAAACGACAATGGCAACTCCATTTCGTAATACAGGTCTTTTTGTACATTACTTTCCAGTTCCGCGTTCAATTGGGCAAACAGCGCTTGGATCGCTTTCACTTTGCGCGCCAAATGATCATGCAACACAGTGTCTTCGGGAACCGCAGTTTTAGCCCCTTTTCCGTAGATGGCCTCATCAAAGGAGACATCGTTGTAGCCATATTCCTGGGCGACTTGGGCCAGGTCTTTGCTGTTGTCCTTCGCATTCAGGATATAGGAAGCCAATAGGATATCAAAGTCGATGCCTGCCAGCGCGATGCCGGCATAATGCAGCATGACCATCGTCCGTTTGCCATCGTACACGATTTTATTGGCTTCGGCATTCTCAGCCCATTCCTTAAAAGCATGGCTAGCCTGCACTGTTTCCAATGAAGCTGTGTATATTTTTTCGTCCGTGCCCCAGCTGACTGCGAGGATTTTCCCGTCGTGGTAGTTGTCTTCAAGCATCTCCACATACAGAGCCATCCGGTCCGTAAAATGCTCGGGACGGATTTCCGTCAGGACTTCGAAATGGATATCTTCGAAGGATTCCGAGCGGTCTTCCGAAGCCACGCCCAGCTTGTCCAGGAAGCCGTTGAAATCCATTTCGCGATAGAAGTCGGTCAGTTTGTCGATCTGTTTGCCTTCAACCGCAAGGTCATCGAGCTTCAATGTCACCGGCGAATCCAGATCGATCGTAGCCAGCGTTTTGCTCATGAATGCATTTTCTTTGTCATTGATGAGATTTTCTTTCATCTTGCTTTTCTTCAGTTCATCGACATGCTCGTAAAGGTTTTCGATGGAACCATATTCGGTAAGAAGCTTCAAAGCAGTCTTCTCGCCGACTTTGGTGACGCCCGGATAATTATCCGAGGAATCCCCCATCAGACCTTTCATGTCGATGATCTGTTTCGGTTCGATGCCGTATTCTTCACGGATGACGTCCGGGGTGTAGGATTTCAATTCCGACACGCCTTTGACGGTGATGTCGACCCGGATATTATCTGTCGTCAATTGGATCATATCCTTATCGCCTGAAATGATGACGACATCATAGCCGGCCTGATCGGCCATCCGCGAGTAGGTCCCGATGATGTCATCGGCTTCATAATTTACCAATTCATAGGTCTTGCCTCCGAAAGCATGGACCAAGACGCCGAAATAAGGCCACTGTTCGGACAACTCCGACGGCATGCTGGCACGCCCGCCTTTGTAATCGCCATAAAGGGCATTACGGAAGGTCGTTTTACCTGAATCGAATGCAACCAACAGATGCGAAGGCTCTTCTGTCTGGAAGATGCGTTCCAATATATTATTGAAGGCGTAGAGAGCGTTCGTATGCAATCCGTTCTTGTTGCGGAACCCATCCAGATTCGGCAATCCGAAAAAGGATCTGAAAGCCACACTGCTGCCATCCACCAATAGTAATTTTTTCTTTTTATCAGTCATCTGTGTACATCCTAACTCTGCTTATTCTGAATCGTCTGCTGTGCTGGTTGCGGAATCAACTTCCGAAACGACGGCTTCCCCGACTTCAGTTTGCTCGCTCATGACCACGTTCTCTTCCTCATCAAAGATCAACTTGCGAGGCGTCTCAACGATCAATTCAGCATCCAACACTCGTTCATTTTCCATATTCGTTCCGACAACGCTGATCGTCACTTGTTCGCGGCGCTCATCCACGCGCTCGACTTCGAAATTGAACGTGATCGTGCTGTTGTGGTAGATTGGTTCAATCACATTCAAAGAAACGTCCACAATATGTGAACCCGGACCCGGTAAATGTTTGGAAACGTTGCTCGTCAAAATCCCCACCAACAAAACAGTTGGCACGATCGGTTTATGGAACCGAGTCGTCTGCGAATAATCATGTTGAATATAGAGCGGGTTTCCGTCATTCGTCAATCCAAGATACAGCAAAATATCTTTGTCTTCGATGATTTCCGTGACGGTCAGCGAATCCCCCTCTTGAATTTCATCAATCGATTTTCCAAGCTTTATATCTTTCAGACCCATTTTCACTTTTCCTTTCTTTGAACACATATATGTCTATCATATCAAAAACGCCGTTCCGATAAAAGCCGTTTAGCTGTTTGAAACCATTTATTCCAAAAAGCGCAACAAGCCCCCCGCTTGCTTGCATCAAAAAAGCCCAGGAAGCGATCCCTGGACTAATAGTGTGTGATGAATCCTGAGCTCAGAGTTTGAGCACTAACGCTGTTCAGGACCAAGCAGCCCGGTTTTGGCTGAGTGGGCCTGAACAGCGTTAGGCGGAGAACTCTAGGATTCAGAACCGTTCTAAAACAGTGTGTAATGATTCGCGTTTAGATACCCGGACGTTGGGTAAGGAAGCACTGTGACCGTACCGGTCAAGTGTATCATGTCTCTAAGCGATTAAAAATCGCAAGAGCCATGACAAAACGGGAGCGGTATCTGCGAATCAGAACCGTTCTATGTATTAATTTGTTGTTGGTACGCTGTGGCTCAACAGCTCTTCATAAGCCAGTTCAAATTTCTGAACATCCCCGGCGCCCATGAAAATGGCGACAGCATCATGGAACTGCAGCAATGGGGACATGTTGTTGACGTTCAATACCGTTGCGCCTTTTTCGATTTTGTCGGCCAAATCGCCGATCGAAACCTGTCCGTCCTTTTCGCGAGCGGAGCCGAAGATATCGCAAAGGAAGACCTTGTCGGCCAATTCCAACGACTCAGCGAACTCACTAAGCAGAGCAACCGTACGCGTGAAGGTATGCGGTTGGAATATCGCAATGATTTCCTTTGTAGGGTATTTCTGTCTGGCCGCATCGAGTGTAGCGCGGATTTCGGATGGATGATGGGCATAATCATCGATAACGACCATATCCGAAATGTATTTCTCGCTGAAGCGACGTTTTACGCCTGTGAATGTCTTCAGTTGCGCAGCTACCTTGTCATTGTCCAATCCTTCCAGCCAGCAGAATGTGATGATGGCCAATGAGTTAAGGATATTATGCGTGCCGAATGACGGGATTTCAAAATGACCGTACCTTTCGCCATTTATTTCCACATCGAACTGACTGCCGGTTGTGTCTTTTGTGACATTTTTGGCGACAACATCATTGTCTTCAGCAAAGCCATAAAATGTGACCGGATATTTGCCTTTCAATTCACGGACATACGCATCTTCGCCGCAAGCGATGACGCCTTTTTTCACTTGGGATGCAAATGAATCAAATGCGCTGTAAACATCATTGATGTCTTTATAGTAATCCGGGTGATCGAAATCGATGTTCGTGATGATGGCATAGTCCGGTGAATAAGCCAGGAAATGACGTCTGTATTCACAGGCTTCCAGCACAAAATACTCCGCATCTTCCCGACCGAAACCAGTGCCATCGCCGATCAGATAGCTTGTCGGTGCAATCCCGTCCAACACATGGGACAACAAACCGGTCGTGCTCGTTTTACCGTGTGAACCGGTAATGGCGACACTCGTATAGTTTTTGATCAAGTCGCCTATGAAATCATGGTAGCGGATGACCGTCAAACCGATTTCTTTCGCTTTCGCGATTTCTTCATGGGAATCAGGGAAAGCATTCCCTGCGATGACCGTCAAACCGGGTGTGATGTTCGCTTCGCTGAATGGCATGATTGTGATGCCAGCATCATCCAAGCCTTTTTGCGTAAAGAAATAAGTTTCGACATCCGATCCTTGGACGCGATAGCCTTTCCCATGCAGGATCAATGCCAACGCACTCATCCCAGAACCTTTGATGCCGACAAAATGATAAATCGTTTCCGTTTCCATAATTACCTCCAAATGAATATGGAAGGTTAGTCTTTCGGCTACCTTCTGATGTTTGTGTCTCAAAACAATCGCTTAGGACCTGATGACTTGCTGTCCATTTATTGAATCGCAGTCAGTATAGCACGTGCAGATTAAGAAAATACTTAAAATTATTTAAAATTTGAGGTCAAACATGTCAATAATTTCATTGCATCATCAACCCAGCGCACAAATCGGCCTAATGTTTCAATCCGATGACTAAAAATAAGAGTGGCTTACCGAATCGGCAGGCTCATGAATGAATTTTCCGGCTGTATCATAAGAGCGTTCCTGCTCCATGATGCCCAACAGCGAGCGGTTCATTGCCCGTTTGGATTTGCCTTCCAACGGTTGCAACTCACTTGTTTCCACGCTGTCTTCCTCCAGAGCCACATCGTCTTCAACAGGTGACGCAAGTTCGAAAATAAGCAAGTCCGAGCTGTTCTTCTTCAATAATGCCGCAATCGCGCGATAATCGATTTTCTTTTCTTTCAGGTTTTCCCAGCCTTTCAACGGTTCCGGTACTTCGGTCAGTTGGAAAGGCCTTCTGCTCTTGTACGAAGCAAAAGGGTGCATGCCCAATTCCGTGCGGCGCTCCTTCTGCTTTTCGTCCTTCAGTCTTTTTTTCTCGACCGCAAAAACGTCTTCAGCAGGCTTCACAGCTTTATCCCTGAAGGATACAAATGCCTCCTTGTTGTGGCGGATGTACGGGACCGTGTCCATTGGGTGCAGTAAATCTTGCGAAATGTAGGAGGACGGTTGTGCAGAATCGCCTTTTTCATCCAGCATGCCATGCTCTTCATCCTCTTTTTTCAGGTAATTCGGAAAATCAAACTTATTTGTTGCAGGATGACTTCCTTCCATTCCTGAACGATGGTCATGCCGAAAAAAACTTGGTCCATCATAGCGACTCATCCAGTCAGCTCCTCTCTTGTTTTGCTTCCGGTAATTCTACATCCGGTTTCAATGGAATTCCTTTATAATAGTACTTCTTTTTCCGACAAAATTCCATAGGGTTATTTGGAAAACGCTGCGCCTATTGCATAGCTGTCATCCAAAACAAGGATGCCTTTTTTAGGGCTTGCGTTTTCGAGTTGCAATTCTTTGGCTGAACAGATCATGCCGTGGCTGGCTACGCCGCGCAACTCACCCGGCCAGATGATCAAACCGCTGGGCATAACAGCGCCCGGCTTGGCTACGACGACGCGTTGCCCTTTTTTGATGTTGGCTGCACCACAGACGATCTGCAGTACTTCTCCGTTATCCACTTCCGTTTGCGTAACGGACAGATGGTCGGAGTCTTCATGTGGCACGCATTCCTTGACGTAGCCCACAACAAACTTAGGTGAGCGATCGACAACGACAGCATCACTGAAACCTGCCGCTTGGATCAAAGCATTCACTTTTGCGACTTCCTCATCTGAAAGGATAACTTGTCCGTTTGCATCCAACGTAAGCGTCTCTGAAATCGAAAACAGATTGTAGCCCATCGTTTCATTTGTACGGTTGTTGAAAATGCGCGTCACATTCCCTTTTGATTCGCAGGATTGTTCTTGGCGGACAGCGATATCCCCTTTCGTTAACATTAATGTATCCCCGACCGCTTCACGATTATAAAAACTTAACCACATGTTGTATTTTCCCCTTTATGTTTCTTCATTTATTATTGCCCAAACGAAATAGTATCACAATTGTTCCAAAAAGGCTTCTATCTCTTTTTGCGTCTTCCGGTTGCGTGAAACGAAACGCCCCAAAAGCTCTCCCTCAGCATAGACGACGAAGCTCGGGATTCCGGAAATCTGCAGAGCTTCACCCAACGTACCGAAATCATCGCGGTCTATTTCAACGAAACGAAAATCCGCGAATTTGTTCTCAACTTCGGGCATGAACGGACGGATGTAATGGCAATCCGGGCACCAGCTGGTCATGAAGACGAATACTGTTTTTCCCGAATCGCGCAGTTCTTTGAATTGATCCAAATCTTTCAGTTTATCCATAATCAAGCTCCCCCTCAGTTCATGTCCATGATGGTTTCATAAGTGCTCTTGTCCAATGCTTTGATGACTTGCGCGACCATTTCCTTGGCCGCCGCATAATCATCGATGTGGAACATCGTCTGATGCGTATGGATGTAGCGCGCGCAGACGCCGATGACCGCGCTCGGTACCCCGTCGTTCATGACATGGGCGGCTCCCGCATCCGTTCCGCCTTTGGAAACAAAATACTGATAAGGGATATCGTGCGTTTCCGCCGTATCCAACAGGAATTCGCGCATCCCTTTCAAGGTGATCATGCCTGGATCCTGGATCCGCAAAAGGAACCCTTCCCCCAGATGGCCGAAAGTATCCTTTGTCGTCGTAAGGTCATCAGCAGCGGAGCAGTCCACCGCGAAGAACAGATCCGGCTTGAACTTATGAACGGCCCCTTTTGTCCCACGCAGCCCGACTTCTTCCTGGACGTTGGCTCCGGCAATCAACGTGTTCGGCAACTTTTCATCCTTCAATGCTTCCAGCGTCTCCAGAACGACCGTGTTCCCGTAGCGGTTATCCCATGCTTTTGAAATGATTTTTTTCTTGTTGGCGGTCCAGATCGTTTCGACTTGGGGAACAATCGTATCTCCTGGGCGGACTCCGAATGCCAACGCTTCTTCTTTCGTATCGAAACCGGCGTCGAAGAGGATATCCGTCACTTTGACTTTTTTTCCTTCATCGGCCCCACGCAACAAGTGCGGCGGAACAGATGAAGAGATAACAGGAATATCGCCTTTTGACGTCTGCAGCGTATAACGCTGTGCCGAAACGACATAGGCATTCCAGCCTCCTAGCGGCACGACTCGGAAAAGTCCGCGATCCGTGATGCCTGCCACCATAAAGCCGACTTCATCCATGTGCGCCGCCACCATGATGCGCGGCGCCGTTTTATCTGCATGCTCCCTGATTCCGAAAATACCGCCCAAACCGTCCGTTTCGACGCGGTCCACCAACGGGGCCATTCTTTCGTGCATATAGTTCCGGATATTGCGCTCATTTCCGCTTGTGCCCTGCAATTCCGTCAATTCTTTGATCATAGCAAATGTTTTATCTTCCATATTTGAATGGAGCAGCACATATCTTTAACCTTATGCCGCTCCCTGTCCCCCTTCATTGTCTGACTATTCTTCCCATTATAGCGCAGCATCGTTGTCATAGCAACGATTCCATTCGGTCCGAAGCATTGTCCGGCCCAGGAAACGTTTCCTTTACGAAGCCTTATGCAATCGACGTTTCCCTATTATTTTTTTCGTTTTATTGCTATACTTGGGGGAGAAAAAAGAAAGCGCATCAATTTGAGGAGGAACACATGATGAACTTTTTGGAAAAATGCATGTGCAAAAAACACAAAGAAGAAATCTTAGGCGGTATTTTATTTGGAGCCGGACTCGTGCTTGGTTCAGTCGTGACAGCCCTTTGCTATGAACAGAAACGGACCGTAAACGGTGACAAAATACTGGAAAACGTCAAAAAAATGTTCTTGGCCGAAGCTCCGATTGAAGGATCATGGATCGAATTGCATCCAGTCCCGCTCAGTCGTTATTCTTCAAAAACGGATGTGTACTACGGCGGAATCTCGCGTAAAGAAGAAGGCGTGTTGGTGCAATATGAATTCATAGCCGACGCCTACACAGGAACCATTTTGGACTTATACAAACTATAAAGAAAAGAAATGCGATACAAGCCCGCTCTGCCTCGAAAGAAACACAGAAAAAGGAAGGACCAAAGCAATCACAGCTTTGGTCCTTCCTTTTTGTTTTTATTTTTCTGAATCAGCCGTTGCTTTTTTTGGGAACGCTGCTTCGACGCGATAGATGCGGTCTCCTCGGGAAGAGAACTTCGCTTCGTACTCCGTCATGATGTTACCCTCAAAATCGCTCTTGTGCAGATCCAACCAGACTTGCTTCAAAGTCATGCCATACTGCGAGAAGCTCGCCAAAGAATATTCGAACAGGCCTTGGTTATCCGTCTTGAAATGGATTTCCCCGCCGGATACCAGGATTTGCTCATAGTTCCGCAGGAAGTTTTTGTAGGTCAAGCGGCGTTTATCGTGTTTGGACTTTGGCCACGGATCGGAAAAGTTCAAGTAAACGCGAGCCACTTCGCCCTCCGCAAAGAAATCTGCTACATTCTCTCCGTCCGTATTCAGCAACTGGACATTTTTCAGACCTGATTCGATCATCTTATCAAGCGTCATGACCGCTACGCTCGTCTGGCGTTCGATACCGATATAATTCACTTCTGGATGCATGCGGGCCATCTCGACGATGAACTGGCCCTTGCCTGAGCCGATTTCCACATGGATCGGTTGCTCGTTGCCGAAGCGTTCCTGCCATTTCCCTTTCCAATCCGCTGGTTCCATCACTACATATTGGGTACTTTCAGCCAATTTTTCGGCAGCCCATGGTTTATTTCTTACGCGCATAATTCTCCTCTTTCTTAACTGTTTTTTTTCGAAAAAAGAAATCCTTTCCGTCCGTGTAAAAACGAAGAGGATTTCATAAATAACTGTTTAGGCGATTCTGATAAAGCTGTTTCAGCAACAGAATCAGTTGGTTCATTTCCACATTGCGTTCCTGCGAATGGCTCTTTTTGATCAGGCAGAGGCACACCATCATGCTGTACCACTCCAACCGGCGCTCCATATTGTCATTCATCTGCAAGCCATACTGCTCCAACCATACTCCCCATTCTTCATGGGGAACGTATTGCACAAGCAAGGTACTGATGTCCGAAAACGGATCGGCAATTTTGACCATTTCCCAATCCACCAGATACAACCGGTCTTCCTCATCCAACAGGAAATTTTTCCGATTCACATCTCCGTGGCAGACCGTCTTTTGCGAGTCGTCGATGCTGGCGATGCTGTTCTTCACATATTCAGTCACCTGTTGCAGGACCGAATTGGATTTCAAGTCATCCGGCAGCTCTGCAACGTAAAGGTTGTAAAAATTGATTGGGTTGAAGATTTCACCCTTTACCTTCTGAAGCATCTTCAGGAGATTTTCGGAATGATGGATGCGATGCAGGATGTCCCGCACGGTATTCCCTTTCATCTCATCCGGATTCAATTCCCTGCCGTTGAGCCATTCCTGAGCTGTCAGGACATCCCCATTGCCGACCCGTTTGGTCCAGATCAATCGCGGTGTGATCCCCTCAACGGAAAGCGCAGCTAAGAAAGGTGAAGAGTTTCTTTTCAAAAAAACCCTTTCCTCGGCTCTGGTGCCCATATAAGCTTGTCCTGTGTCTCCTCCGATGGGATGTAGCCGCCACCCTGAGTCCATTTTATAATCCATCGAGCTCATTCCTTACTCTAATCTTTAGTTTTTCTATGCCTATGAAAAGAAGGAGCCGGGACGAAAGCCCCAGCTATCTCGGTCTGCTCTTCTGTTCATACGCTACGTGTTCATTCGGCGACGCAGCTCGTTTTGCTCTGAAAGGGCAACGGCCATCACTCGCATACAAGTATCATTTTAGATTTCTTTGCATAGTCAGTCAAGAATATTCCATGTGATTTCGGAACTGAACCGAGTTTAACCCGTGCATCAGTAATTTGCCGCTTCCCTTTTTTCCGTACGCCCACCTATATAGAACTGGATGAACAGCCAGATGAACCCGGCGTTTAAGGCGACAGCAGCCAAGCCAGTCTGCCAACTGTTATTGATGAAGATGATTCCCGCAAAAAGGAATCCTTCCACTCCCAAAAGGTAGCCGAGCAAACGCTTGAAGCCAGCAAATTTATCTTCGCGCTGCGTCGGATAAAGCCGGTACAGCATATTTTCATTGAAATGGAAATACAGCGGCATCAGCTGGAAGCCTGTCAAATAAAGGAACAATAGACTGAGCCCTAAAGAAAATCCGGCTGACGGCGTGAAAAGCAGCAACAGCATCCCGATGGCCAACAGCCGGAAAAACAAGCCGCTGTAATCCGTCCCGCGCAAAAATGCCCGTGCATATAAATACTGGTAGGAATTGCTTTTGCCTTCAACACGGCGAAGCAAGCCGTCGAAATATTTTCTTCTTTTTGCTTTGCTCTTCACTTGCGGAACATCCGTGAACAGATTGATGACCCGGTTTAAGCGAGCTTTTCGTTGTTCTTCCGAGGCAATCATCTGCTCCCATTGATAGAGCGGATAGCGCGCCTCATACGCTACTTGTACTTTTTTACGCAGAAACATAGTATACAGAATTACAAGTACCGGCGCAACCCATGGATGAAAAAATATCGCGACGCTGAAAGATAAAATCGCCGCGCAAGCCAAGTAAAGATCATTTTTCTGGCGAACTTTCCGATCGCCTATCTTCAAGCCCAGTTCCAGCAGATCCAAATGGATAACTTTCAACAGCAGCAAGGTTGCATAAATCGGCAGCAAATCACTTGCCCCGATCGTTCTCCCGGCAAAAAGCATCGGCATCGCTGCGGCTGCCAAAAATAACAACAGAATCGCCGGAAGGATCAGGCTGTATTTTTTCGCTTTGCTGAAATAGCTCCCCCATTCCTTTTCCTTGGCCAAAAGGAACACTTGGTCGGCCGGCTCCAAAAAGGTCGCCAGCTTACCGATAAAGATGCTGCCGGAAAAAAGAAACACGATCAGCAGCTTTCCCCAAAGGAAGTCCGGCGTCACGGTTTTCACGAATTCGGAATATTGGTAAGCCAAAGCTCCCAGCAGAAAGAGGAGCACGAGGACGAAATGATCATTGAAGATATATTTGCTGTAGCGGCTGAATTTTTTCAGGTGCAGTTGCTGCCTTCTTTTCCAGATAGTTTCCAGGTTCATGATCGATCCACTTCTTTCGTCAAGCTGATGTAAAGCTCATCGAGACTTGCTCCCGGCATGCCCATCTCCCGCTGCAGGTCAGCCATCGTGCCTGTCACTTTGACCTCGCCATGGTGAAGCAGGACGAAATTATCGCATTCTTTTTCGGCAGAAGCCAGCACATGTGTGGACATCAAAATGGCTGCACCCTGCGCTTTTTTCTCCCTGACCATCTCCAGGAACGAGTGGATGCCAAGCGGATCCAGCCCCAGGAATGGTTCATCGATGACATATACCGGCACATCCAACATGAATGCGCAGACAATCATCACTTTTTGTTTCATGCCTTTGGAAAAATAAGCCGGAAACCAGTCCAGCTTGTCCTCCAGACGGAAATCGCGGATGTAGCGCATCGCCTTTTCCATGGCCACCGCTTCCGTGATTCCGTAGGCCATCGCCGTTATTTCCAAATGTTCCCTTAAAGTGAGTTCTTCATAGAGCACCGGAGTCTCGGGAATAAAAGCGAAGGACTGGCGATAACGTTCCGTGTCCTCGCGCAGCGTCCGGCCATCGATCGCGATTTTACCGCTGAAAGGCATCATCAGACCAATGATGTGTTTGATGGTCGTGCTCTTGCCTGCTCCGTTCAATCCGATCAATCCAGTCAATTCCCCGGCTTTGACCTCAAAATTTATATTTTTTATGACAGGCAATTGCGTATAGCCGCCCGTGACATTCTCCAATAATAGTGACATTTAACCGTCCCTTTCGCATGCGTTTGTGCCTTATATTATAGCACAGCCTTGCCCCATCCCAAATATGTTGCTGAGCGAAGCGTCAATTCGACCCCAGGATATCAAAAAAAAACCAAATATGATAAAGTTAGAGCATAGAATAAACTAGATTATGAACAGAAAGAGGTCAAGCATATGACAGATTGTATTTTTTGCAAAATCGCGAACCACGAAATCCCGAGCAGCATTGTCTATGAAGATGATGTCGTCATTGCGTTCCTGGATTTATCCCAAGTGACAAAAGGTCATACGCTACTGGTACCCAAGAAGCATGTCGCTGATATTTTTGAATACGATGAAGAATTGGCGAAGGAAGTCTTTTCGCGCGTCCCTAAAATCGCGCGCGCTATCGAACGTTCCAGCGATGACATTCTCGGACTGAACATCCTGAACAATAACCGTTCGATAGCTTATCAGTCTGTTTTCCATTCGCATATCCACTTCTTGCCGCGTTACGAAGATTCGGATTCGGACGGTTTCGGTTTGAAATGGAAGACGCACGAAGGAAAATATTCGCAGGCAGAATTGGCAAAAGTAGTTGCATCCATCAAAGAGAGTCTGGAGGAATAGAAATGCGCTCATTTATGGAAGGAATAGTATTCGGTACGGTAGTCGGCGGTCTGCTTGGCTTGCTGAACACCCCCCGCAGCGGAAAAGAAAATCGCGCGAAAGCGAAAGCTTACCTTGAAGACAACACACTTGCGGTCGAAGACCTCAACGTCAGCGTCCAAGGTCTGCGCAACGCGATCAATTCATTGACCAACGAAGGGTTGGCTTCCGTCAACGCAGTTTCAGAGGAAGTCACAAAATCCATTGAGAGCTTTACGCAACAGGCTCAACCCAGAATCAACCGCATAAACGATAAGCTTGCGGTATTGACTGAAGATATGGAAAAAGTCGCTGCGAGCATGGAATCGCAAATGCCTGCAGCGACAGATGCACCAAATCAATAATCGAAATAAAAAATACGACGTTCCAAATGCAAACCGGATCACCGGTCATTTGGAGCGTCGTATTTTTCTGTGTTTCTGTCATAAGGAGTCCAGTCAAGAACCCCTATTTATTCTGATTATCGGATAGTTTGAAAAGCGTCTGTATCGGCATCGCCGCGAAAGATTCCCTGAGCACCTGTTCCACTGTCGCAGCCGCTGCAGCAAGTTTCGCCGCACCAGTTTTCGTCAAGGTCGTATAGATGATCCGCCGATCCTGCTCGCAGACATTCCGCTCCAACGCTCCGCAGCCCTTCGCCTCAAACTTGCTGACCAATCTCGATACAGCACTTTGGCTTAAGCCGACCTTTTCCTCCAGATCCTGGAGTTTCAGCTTTTTCTCCGCTTCCTGTGACAGGAAATAAAGGACATAGAACTCTTTCAGAGAAAGGTTATGGTTCGTCTGCAAACTTTTTTCCAGCGTGCTCTCGACTTTCAGATGAAAATTGTTGATTTCCAGCCATTGGCAAAACGCAGAACTCATTTCACAATTCACAAAGTTTCCCCCATTCCTTTCTTTTTATCAGCTTATGATACCAAATATTGGCATTATGAGCAATCTGCCACGACTGGACGCAGATGATTTGCTTGCTGAATTCGGCTATGTTAACCTGAAACCATGCACACGCATATATATTTCAGATGGGAGTGTTCGATTTGGAAAAAGAAATCAAGAATATCACCTTCAGCAACGGCGTAACCATCCCGCAACTGGGCTTGGGCGTCTTCAAGATGAAAGACGAAAAGGAACTGAGTGAAGCGATCCGCGTTGCTTTGGAGGCTGGCTACCGCCATTTCGACACCGCGATGATTTACGAGAACGAAGCTATTGTGGGACAAGCTTTGAAAGAAAGCAGCATCCCAAGGGAAGAAATCTTCTTGACCTCAAAAGTTTGGAATTATGACCACGGCTACGAGGAAACCAAAGCGGCTTTCCAGGCCAGTCTGGACCGTTTGGGCACGGATTATCTTGATCTTTATCTGATCCACTGGGCTTCCGCAAACTACATCGAGACTTGGAAAGCGATGGAAGAATTGTACAAGGCAGGCAAAATCAAAGCCATCGGTGTCTCCAATTTTCAGATTCATCATCTCGAGGATCTGATGTCGCACACGGAAATCATCCCAATGATCAATCAGATTGAAACGCACCCTGCCTTTCCACAGGATGAACTGCGGGCTTTCATGGCGCAGCACGCAATCATCCATGAAGCTTGGGGTCCGCTTGGGCAAGGCAAAAATGACCTATTGACGCAAGCTGTGCTCCTTGAGCTTGCGGAGCAGTATGGCAAGACACCTGCCCAAATCGTTTTACGCTGGCATATCGAACGCGGCATCGTCGTCATACCGAAATCGGTCACGCCGAGCCGTATCCGAGAAAACCGCGACATCTTCGATTTCAGCCTATCAAAAGAGGATATGGACAAGGTCGCGACCCTCAATACCGGCGAAAGGTACTCCGGGAATCCCGACGATCAGGAATTCCTGACCAGAACCTCAATCCGCCCGAATTGAGGAAAATAATCCAGAAGAGGAGCACTTTGCCACCTTAAGCGGCAGAGGCCCCTCTTTTTGTTGTATGTTGCGTTTTTTGCCTGCTCCCGAATCAGGCTGCAGATATGAATTTTCTAAGAAGTTTGCTAGCGTTTTTAAGGAATATTTTCCATAATCACGGCGTTTATGATATATTTATAGATGGTTATTCATGAGATAGATAAATAGAAATAGATAGGAAGTGCCACATTCATGAAAAAGAAATTAGCATTGACGTCCGTTGCTTTCTTGACGGCCATCACATTAGCAGGCTGCGCGACTAGCGAAACTGTCGCAACGACTCCAGCAGGCGATATCACAAAAGATGAATTATATGACGCAATGAAAGCCTCAATCGGCGAAACAGTCTTGCAACGTCTGATCTTGATCGACGTATTGAACGACGCAATCGGCAAAAATGAATTAGAAGCTGAAACAGAAGCTGAACTGTTGACTACCATCGAACAATACGGCGGAGAAGAAACTTTCAACTACATCTTGTCACAATCAGGCTTTGCAAATAAAGATGAATACCAAGATGTATTGTATCTGAACAAACTGATCGAAGCAGCCGTAAGAGCTGAAACGACTTTCACGGATGAAGAAGTGGAAGCCTATTACGAAGCTTACCAACCACAAATCAACGTACAGCATATCTTGGTTGCGGATGAGGCAACTGCTGTAGATTTGATCAACCAAATCAATGAAGGTGCAGATTTCGCGGAATTGGCTGCAGCTAACTCCACCGACACAGCCACTGCTGAAAACGGCGGAGAAACAGGATTGTTCGGAGCAGGCGAGATGGTCGCAGCATTCGAAGAAGCCGCTTATGCGCTTGAAGTCGGTGAAGTGACACAAACACCAGTCGCTACCGAATACGGCTACCACATCATCAAGATGATCGAGAAGACTGAAAAAGGAACATTGGAAGAAGAGCGCGAAAACATCGAAACAGTGATGATGGACGAAAAACTTGCCGACAATGATTACCTGACAGCCGTCATGTCCACAATCGTCCAAGCAGCGAATGTTGAAATCAAGGACGAAGACTTGGCAGCAGCGATCGATCAATTCTTGCCTGCTGAAGAAACAACCTCATCAGACGCAACATCCGAAGCAACAACTTCAGAAGAAGCTAGTTCAGAAGCTAGTTCAGAAGCAACTTCTGCAACTGAAGAAGCGGAATCAGCTACATCCGAATCTGCAAACTAATAGCTTTAACGTAAAACACGCAAATTACCAGCCTTTTGATGCTGGTAACTTGCGTGTTTTTTGTTATTGCCCTTCTTCAGCAGGTTGGGTAAAGAGCGGCTTGTAGAAACTGCGGTTCTCCAACCCGAAAATACGCTCGCTGAACGTTCCCGGTGTCGTGCGCAACAAAGCCGTGTCGATCATATTGATGGAAGCATCCAAATTATCAAGGTGATGGATGATTTCGGCTTCCAGGAGATGCGGCGTTACCGGTGATCCGAATTCTTGCTTGCCGTGATGCGCCAGAACAATGTGTTTCAACAGGATGACTTCTTCGCTGTCCTCATCGATGCTCAGGGACAGACAGGCTTTGGTGATTTCTTCATCAATCAGGACGATGTGTCCGATCAGATTCCCTTTCAGGGTGTACTCGGTCGACATGCTGCCGCTCAACTCGATTGTTTTTCCGATGTCGTGGAGAATCACTCCCCCGTACAGCAAAGACTTATTGACTGAAGGGTAATGTTGAATGACCGTTTTTGCCATCCGCAAGATCGATACCGTATGGAAACCGAGTCCGCCAACGATAGCGTGATGGTGACGTTTCGCAGCGGGATACTCGAAAAATTCCCGTTGATATTTTTTGAGTATATGGCGGACAATCCGATTGATTGGTGCGCTCGTGATCTCAAAAAGGATTTGGCTGACTTCCTCCACCATTTCTTCAGATTTCAACGGAGCACGCTCCATATAGAGTTCCGGTCGGCTTGGTTCCCCTTCGCGGGCTAGCCTTAGTTTTGTGATGCGCAGTTGAGGATTATTCTGATACATTTCCCGTTTGCCGGTTACGGCAACGACTTGGCCAGCCTGGAATTGCTGGATATCCTCCTCTTTTGCGTCCCAATACTTCCCGTCAATCTGACCGCTGCGGTCCTGAAAAGTAAAAGCGATGAATTTCTTGCCGTTTTTTGCCAGACGGATATCCGCACTTTTGATCAGCACATAAATTTCAAAATTATCATCTATTTCGTGTTCATATATTTTTTTGGCCACCCCTACCAGCCCCTTTCACTCCTATTTTAACATGTATACTTGTTTCTGTGAAAATCGTTGAACGCAAGCGTCATCGAACGTGAAAAAGAGCACCTGCACGTCTTCGCTCAGCTCTTCCAGCAACGTAAACATGATATTTTTCCTGTCCTCATCGAAGTTCACAAAACCATCATCGATCAAGACCGGCATGCTGACGATATCGGCAGTGTTCTTCACAAATGCAAGCCGCAGAGCAATGTACAACTGTTCCACCGTTCCCTGCGACAATTCATTCGGTAAGAAGGTCGTTCCGTCCTTACGCTGCACCTTCATGCCGTTCTTTTGGAACGCAATCCCGGTATATGCGCCTTCCGTCAACCGACTGAAGAAGGTTATCGTATCATCGAGTATCAGCGGCAGGCGATCCTCTTTCCCGTACCGCAATGCCCCTTCGATCCATTCTCCGGCTGTAACCAAGCCGGCCCACTCGATGGCAAGGTCCCTCAGCTCGGTTTCGGCCAAAGCGAACTCCTGCAGCAAGGCACTGTAAGTACCGCCTTCTTCCAATTGTTCCAGCTGATGCTTCAGTTCAACCTCAGTCCGCTGCAGTATCGACAGCTCGGACTTCAACCGCCGCATTTCCAGTTCATTCTTTTCGTAAAGATCCGCGCTTTTCTTGGCATCGCCATAACGATCCAAGAGTTGCTCGCGACCATTGACCTGCTCATCCAGCAATTCTTTGCGCTTGAGGTTTTGCTCCTGCTTTTCCTTCAGAGCCAACAACTGGTAAAATTCAGCTTCCGTCTTTGCGTTTGCCTGATCCAATAGCCGCTGTCTCTGTTGATGGGACTCGGCAAGGTCGCGTTGGATCTGCTCCAACTCTTGCTGCAGTTCATAGATTTTATCCTGAACATTCGTAGCCATATTTTCTTCCAAAATGACGGCATTCTGTATCTCGGAGAAGCGTGCGGCCATTTCAGCGACTGTCAGATGTTCAAAATGGAAACGGCTGCGGATGAACGCAGTCTGCTCGTTCCATTTATCCACGGCGAAATTAAGATCGCTCATTTCGGCTTCCTGATTGATGATCAGTGCGGCCTTCTCCGCCAACACGGCACCGGGGTCCAATTGCAGGAGTTCCCTTGCCGTCATTCGGGCCGGATAGCCTTTCTGCTGCAGGAAAGTCGTCCATTCGGTTTGGAGCATGTTTCCGCGCTCTTCCATTTCTTCCCGGCTGTTCAAAAGTTCCAAAAACTTATCCTGCAACTCTTCGAGCTCTCTTGTTACAGCCGAGATTCTTTCCCTGACAGCGGCCTGCTTCAGAAATTGCTCCATCGCATTTTCGGAGGAGCCTTCTTGGGAGGCAACGTCCTTCGTTTGTGTCTGTTGCTTCCTTCTGGTCAGGATAGCCCCACCGACAGCAAGCACAGCAGACAACGCCCATGCAATTACCCGGAAGTCTGCCAGAACAAAAGACAGAACCAAAAATACAGCCGCAGCCAAAAACAGCATGCCGAGCGGATTTCTTTTCGCCGGGGCGGGTGCAGCAATTCTTTGATTCGGCTGTTGCACATCGCTTTGCAGCGCAGCATACGCTTCATCAGTAAGCTTCTCGTGTTGGAGGCGAGTCTCTTCTTGCTGGAGGGTTTCCAGCTGTTCCTCATGAAAACCGATATTGTGGTCCAAGCGAAGCAGCTGTTCTTCGATCTGTCGGATGTCCTGCGCAAGCTGCTGCAACTGCCCGCGTTCTTCTTCCTTGAGCGGCTCCGGAGCGGGCAGGGCCAGATTCAAACCCAAGGCCATTTTTTGTTTGGCCAAATCAGCCTTGTTGTTGCTGATCTCATTTTCCAGATAAGTGATCTTATTCAGATCCGCTTGCGTTTTGGCTGCACTGTGCTGCAAAGCCGCAAACTCCGATTGATGCCCTTTGTACCATTCCACATGGACATATTCGCCCAACTGTTTCTGCAGCTGCGCTAACCTTTCCTGGAGTTGCGTTTGCGCTTGGATCGACGCGGCCATTTTTTCTTGCTGGTTCTGCCACTGGTAACGGGCATCTTCAGGCACTTCACTGTAGTCGACAGCCGTAATTTCCTTGTTCAGCCGTTTCCACTCCTGATAGCTGTCCGCCAAACGCAAGCTTTCTGCAATTGCGGTTTGTTCCTGCTCCAGTTCCTGTTGACGGGACAAAAGCTCCGCCTGCTGTTTTTGGCTGTCCGATAAATGCAACAGCGAAGTTTCATAGGTCGCATTTTTTGCTTTTGCTTGCTGAAGCTTCCTTTGCAGTTTTTCAGCAGCCTGTATCTTCTTGTTCAATGGCGGAACGCTGCCTGTCGGTTTGAAGCGTTTCGCGGCTTCATCCCGGTATTCTTTGGCTAATTGCAGCAAACGTTCGCTCCCGCTGGTGCCGATGCTCAACAGATAATGGTTGAGGTCGTCTTTTTGGGTTTTTTTCAAGGAAAGCAGACTGTCTATTTTGAATGTGTATAACGACTCAAAAGTCTCCCTGTCCATCCCCATCAGGAAACGCCCGAGATTTTTTGTCGTCTGCTGCACACCATCCGGCAGCGTGACGAGGGCCTGCCCTTTATTGCGGTCCTTCACCCGCTCAACGATGACATCCCCGAACCGCGTGTCCTCCAAAAATAAGCGACCGCCGTATGCTTGCGCTTGTTTCGGGACGTACAGATTCTGATCTTTCTTGCGGGCACTGGGAAACCCGAAGAGGATGCTGTTGATGAAGGATGACAAGGTGCTTTTGCCGGCTTCATTTTTTCCGTGGAAGACCTGCAGATCCTGCACACCATCAAATGTCCGGTTCACCCATTTCCCGTAGCCGTATATTTCAATCTTCCGTATCTTCACTGTCTTCCTCCTCAAACGCGACCGCCTGCACCAGTCTGGTCTTTGCTGCAGCCAGCACTTCCTCTTTGAAGCTTCGGTCTTTTTTTAAATCAGGGAAAGTAGTCCTCATGAGCGGATGTTGGAAAAAGTTGTCCAGCCGTTGATAGAATACGTCATCTGCGCTGATTTCCGTCCAACTTTTCGAAAAACTTTCCTTCATGACCTGATCAAAGGAAAATAGTTCCTTTTCCGTATCGACCGCAATTTTCAACTGATACAGATAGATGAAAGGCCGCTCCAACCGTTGTCTGACACCCTCCAATATCTCCTCATCCTCGATCTTTTTGACGACATCGGGATGCAGCTCCTGGATATCCGTGAACAGCAGCGACAACAGCACACTTGATTCACTCTGGGAGCGATAGTAGTCCATGCGTTCCTCGATGCGCGCGAATGCATCATTCAGGGTTTTGCATCCAAGCAACGACACTGTCTCTTTCTCCCAGACGATCGGCGCCGTTGGGATGAACGACAATGCAGGAGCCATCCCTTTCCGGAGCGTCACCAGGTAAGCGCCTTTCGCTTCGGTTTCATTCGGATTGCGCCCTTGCGTATTGCCGCAATAGACGACAGGCGGAGCCGTCTGCAGCTGCTGCCTTTTGTGGATATGCCCCAAAGCCCAATAATCATAATTTTTCGCGTTCAACTCGCCCAACGAAAACGGCGCATAGACGCCTTCTGAAGAGTTCAAGCCTTCGAGGTAGCCATGCAGCATTCCGATATGGTAATCCACGCTATGATTCCGGTTCGGGTATTCAACGATCATCCGTTCCTCGACCCATCTGGAAGGATAACTGAAGCCGGTAATGGCCACCCGTTCCCCTGCTTTAGTGGTCAGGATTTCTGTCGTGACCGCTTTTTCGAAGACTGTGACATTTCCTGGAAGCTGCAGTTTGAGCGATTCCCTTCCGAGAAAATCATGGTTCCCATGAGACAAATAAACCGGGATGCCTGAACGATCCAGTCGGCCCAATTCATCCCTCAGGAAGGCCTGCGCTTTTACGCTCTGATTCTCCTCATCGTAGATATCCCCGCTGATCAGAAAAAAATCCACTTGGGCCGCGATGGCTTGCGTCACCAATTCCCGAAAGGAATCAAAAGTGGACTGGTAAATGGCATCAAAAAGTTGCGGTTCCAGCTGTTTTATCCCCTTAAAAGGGCTATCCAGATGGAGATCCGCTGTATGGATAAATGTAATCACAAGCTGTCCTTCTTTCCGCATGCTATGCTTAATTTGGCAAATAAAAGAAAAGCTGAACGGGTTCGTTCAGCCCTGAAAGAAATTTAGGAAATCGAGCCATGCAACGTTCCCTACGGTCACCTTGTACTGGGAGTCTAAGGGATGAATCCCAAAGACTCCCATGCAACTGAGCATCGTAGAGCGCAATAGGCACGATTTATCTAATTTCCGAAGGGCTTACCCGTGAAGCTAGCCATCTATATTGGATGCATGAAACATTTTGCAATCCTGTAAAACACCTACGGTGATGCACTTTTGATTCTAAAAATCTTTATATGTTCCTAGAAGCATCAAAAAAACTGCGCCATTTCCTCCAAATATCGGATGAAGAACGTTGGATGGCATTGATAGGCAATACGTTGAATCCTGTCCCTATCTGTCATCCGGCCATTCTTTCGGAAATGGTCACAGCTTATCGTCAAAAATTAAGTCTTAGTCTTGTGCAGGCGCGTATAATTCTTGCAACGGTTTTGTGATGATGGCATTGACTTCTTCCATCAATTGGCTCAACTGTTGCTCTTTAGCCATCAAAGATTGGATGACTTCGTTGCCGGATGCTCTCTCAGCGATTGCTTGAGCAGAAGCCACATCATCATCAGTTATCGCCGCACCTGTCATTTGTTTTTGTTGCAGCCCGATTTGCACATTACGGAACTCCTCAAACAAATCAAAAGCCACTTTATCTTCTCTCATTGCAGCATAAGCTGAAGACAACTCAGTAAAAACAGAAGCCTCACGCAGATTTTTTTCCAACTCATAAGCCGTATCATAAATATTACTCATTATCCCATTCCTTCCATTCGCATATTACATAAACTATAACATTATCCGAACAATAAAGCCATCAAAAAACACGAAAATACGTTCTTATCAGAGCGTGAGAAAAGTCGTTTAGCTCCCCGTACGTTGGAGCATCCCCCGAAGTGAACCTCTTTTGTTCACTTCGGGGGATGTGAAACGTTAATGGGAGCTGACTTTTCGAACGCGTCTACGCAGAGCGTGATGAATCCCGGGTAGAAATCGCGCACTAAGAGGATATTACGTGAACGGCCGCTCTTTGGCCGTGACGTAATATCAGCTTAGGCACTCAAACTGTTTAATAAGCCGAACGATTCCCTACAACAATATGCTCTGTTTGTCCGATTCTTCCGCCTTATCGGACAACCCGCAAGACATTCGCTCTCCACTTGTCCGATTCTTCCGCCTTATCGGACAACCCGCAAGACATTCGCTCTCCACTTGTCCGATTCTTCCACCTTATCGGACAACCCGCAAGACATTCGCTCTCCGTTTGTCCGATTCTTCCACCTTATCGGACAACCCGCAAGACATTCGCTCTCCGTTTGTCCGATTCTTCCACCTTATCGGACAACCCGCAAGACATTCGCTCTCCGCTTGTCCGATTCCCCACAATTATCGGACATTCCTTTCAACAAGCATGTCAAAAAAAAGACAAGCCGTGACAGCTTGTCTTTCCTCAAATCAATTTTTATTGTCCGAAAGCCTCGTTGGCCCAATCGAACAATTTTTGCGAACCCTCGCCGATGCTCTGTCCGAACGAGCCCATTTCGTTCATGAACTCATCCAGACCATTTTTCAGCCCATTCATGATGCCAGCATCATAGGTTTCTTCGGCAGCAGCGACAGCAAATTCAGTTTGCGGGCTGATCGACAACAACGCCCCCATCTCGGCACTGTACAAATTCGCCATCGTCTTGCCGGCGTTGTTCAGATTGTGGGCTTCATTGGTTTCGTCATACCCCAACCAAGTAGCGACGACAAGATCGGGTGTGTACCCCACCATCCATTGCGACTTGATGTAGCCTGTTTCCCTATCAAGTTCCGTCGTTCCGGTCTTGCCCGCAATCACCATCCCGTTCGATGGTTGCGCCGATGCGCCGGTTCCGCCATCTGCGTACACGCCCATCAGTATGCTCGTCATTTCCTCAGCGACTGCGGCTGTCGTGACGCGGTTCGTTTCCGGATTCGTATTGTCCACAATCACCGCTCCGGTCGCATCGACAATCTTCGTGATGAAACGCGCTTCCGTGCGCACCCCTTCATTCACGAAAGTCGTATAGGCACTTGCCAACTGAACTGGCGACACGCCGGTGCTCATCCCTCCCAGCGCGATGGCACCCAGGTTTTCATCCGCTTCACCGATGGAGATACCGAAATCCTCCAACTTAGCGATCCCTTTTTGGATGCCCAGCTTGTCTAGAAGCCACACAGCAGAAGTGTTCTTGCTCTCGGCAAGCGCTTGATACATCGGCAAAGTGTCATACAGACTGTTTTGGTCATAGTTCCAAACGGAATAATCGTCATCGCCGTAAGTCAAGGAATCATCATCCATCACTTCCGCATCAACTTCGTATCCGGCCTCAAGAGCCGGCGTATAGACGGACAGTGGCTTGATGGTTGAACCCGGTGCCATGGTCATCTGGGTTGCACGGTTATAGGTCCGGAAACCTTCATAATTCGTAGCGCCGACGACCGCGAGCACATCCCCGGTTGCCGGTTCCAGGGCCACAGAAGCACTCTGCAGCGAAGTCCCATCTTCCGCAGCCGGCAGATAGGCATTCGCATAGGTGTCATCCATCTGGTTCTGATAATCCTGATCCAAGCCGGTGTAGATTTTATAGCCTCGGTTCAGCAGGTCCTCTTCATCCAGGCCGTAGGTATTGATAGCCTCGTTTATGACCGCATCGAAATAGTAGGGATAGTTATAGCCGCTGTCTGCATAATAGTTATCCACCACATTGATATCTTCAGCGATCGCCGCATCTGCGGTGGCTTGATCGACAAACGCATTGTCCGCCAATAGTTGCAGGACCGTATTTCTTCTGTCAGTGCTCGCTTCATAATTATCGATCGGGTTGTAGTAGCTCGGTGACTTCAGGATTCCGGCCAGTACAGCCGCTTCCGACAAGCTAACTTCACTCGCCGATTTTCCGAAGTATTTCTGCGAAGCATCCTCGACGCCCCACACCCCCGACCCGAAGTAGGCGTTGTTCAGGTACATCTCCAGGATTTCGTCTTTCGTGTATTTGCTTTCGATTTCGAACGCCAAAAACAGCTCTTTGGCTTTGCGGATCAACGTCTGATCCAATGTCAGGTAGGCATTTTTGGCCAATTGTTGGGTAAGCGTCGAACCCCCACCGACGATATTCCCGCCATTCAGCACGAAGCCGACTGCGGCACGGCCGATTCCTATCGGGTCAACCCCCGTATGCGTGTAAAAACGTTTGTCCTCCGTCGAAACGACCGCAGTCTGGATGTTCGGAGAAATCTGGTCGATCGTCACGAACGTCCCTTTCTGCGAATAGAGTTCCCCGGCTTCATTGCCGTAGCGGTCGTAGATGACCGTTGTCTGTTCCAGACCGGCCTTCAAATTTTCGACGTTGGCGGTCTTTGCCAAGAAAACAAGATAGGTGCTGCTGATCAATGTACCGATCAACAAGAACAACACGATAAATTTGTTGATCCGATATTTCCGCCAGAGGTTTTTGCGTTTCTCGTTGAAACGGGTCCAAGCTGCTTTCAGAATTTCCTTAAATGGTTTATTTTGCATTTTTTCATCCTTCTTAATTTTCTACATCCCCCCGGCTTGCTGAATGCCTTTGCGGTGCGCGTGGCAGTGGAGACACAACATACGCTTTTCACATGAAAGCACATTGCGATAACAGGATTCCGTATCATAGTAACAGGAATCTCTCAAATAAGAAACCGCCTTAAGTCGCAGAAGTGCGCTCGTGTTGCAATTTCTCTATTTTGATTTATAATTTTAGCATAAGTATCGTTTTGAAATAACTGAATTTTGCTTAAATAATTATTAAGGTAGGTGGCACCAGTGGGACAGAACGCATCAGATGACAATCATCTGTAGACCAAAAGAATTTTCGAAAACGCGTATTTTCAGGGATTCTTTTGGTCGCTTTCATTTGTTTCAGCGTGAAACCAGAGATCTCGTGAAGAAATTTCCTATTCAGGATCATTATTTCACAGGAGGTGAAGTCTGCTGTCCTCAACGGAAGCAGGCAATCAATTATGTCAATCACAACAGGCTTACTATTATTTTTCCTTATCCTTTTCATCGCTTCATTTTTCGTCATGTCCGAATATGTGCTCGTTAGGATACGTCCTTCCCGGCTGGATTTCCTTGTTGAAGAAGGAAATCCACAAGCAAAATTATTGAAAAATATGACCGTGAAACTGGACAGCTATCTTTCAGCGACGCAACTGGGGGTTACGATAACTTCCCTCGCTCTTGGTTGGTTAGGGGATCCCACCTTTAAACGCCTGTTCGATACGCTTTTCGGCAACCTGCCGATTCCCGATGCGATCGCGACCATCCTGTCCTTTGTTGTTTCATTCTCTGTCTTGACTTCCATCCAAGTCATCATCGGTGAACTCGTTCCCAAAAACGTCGCCTTGAGCCGCACTGAGAAAATGGGATTGCGGATCGCGAAACCGTTGAACATTTGGTACCGCGTGATGTTCCCACTGATTTTTGTGCTGAACAAAACCGCCAATGGCATTTCAAAAGCGATCGGGATGAAAACAATCGGCGAATCGGATGACAATGTATCCGAAGAAGAACTTCGCCTGATTATGAGCCAAAGCTTGAAGAGCGGCGAAATCAACCGCGAAGAATACCAATTCGTGGAAAATGTCTTTAACTTCGATGAGCGGATGGCGCGCGAAATTATGGTTCCGCGTACGGAAATCGTAGCGGTGGACTTCAACATGTCGCTCAGCGATATCGCAAATGTCGTCCAGCAAGAAAAATATACTCGCTATCCGGTCATGCGTGAGGATAAAGACTCGATTGTAGGTGTCATCAACACAAAGGAAGTCTTCGCTGCATTTGTCGAAGCTGTCCAAAACAAGGACGAAAGCAAATTCACCGTCACCGATTTCGTTCGCCCGGTCATCACGGTCATCGAAACGATTCCGATCAAGGAACTCCTGGTCAAGATGCAGAAGGAACACAATCAAGTCGCCATTTTGATTGACGAATACGGCGGCACAAGCGGCCTCGTTTCGATGGAGGACATCGTGGAGGAAATCGTCGGCGACATCAGCGATGATTTCGAGACGAAAGATCAACCTGAATTCATCATGCTTGGCGAGAATCATTACCGCATCAGTGCCCGCATGTTGATCGACGATGTCAACGACTTGTTCGGCTTGGACATCGACAACGAAAACGTGGATACGATGGGCGGCTGGCTGCTGGACCAAAAGTATGACGTCAAGGAAGGCGAAGAAGTCGAATACCACGGCTACCGTTTCAAGGCCATCCAAAAAGAGAAAAATTCGATCCTAGTCATCGATATCTTTACGACAAGGAAGCTGAAAAACCATATCGACTCTGCCGATTCAGGAGAACCAGAAGAAACAGAAGGACCCGAAGCAACCGAATAAGCAAACTGAAAAGACTTTGCGGCAGGCACTTGAGCCTACCGCAAAGTCTTTTTTTGTCCATCAAATTATATTAATGAAGATGCCCCGTATCCAATTCCGGACGTCCTTTGAAGAAAGGCAGCACCGTTTTCGCGATCAACGGAAGTTTGCCGACTGCATCGCTTTCGATCGTCCATACCAACAACGGCTCATGCAGGCTCAAACGCAGGATGAACCAGCCTTCTCCGTACTGTCCGCCCAGATTCACGCGCACGCCTTCAAGATGGTCCGCAACCAATGTCATATCCTCCGTGGCAGCGATGAAAGCGGCAAAATCCTTGATGATGGCATTGCCCACTTCAAAAATCGGTTCTTCGATGATTGTAAAGCGGTACTCCATCGTTTCTGCAGGCTGGCCTAGCGTCGCGATCAGATCGCCCAAATGCTTGCCTTCCGTTGACAGCTGCGCATCGGCAATCAGCAGTTTTGCGATCAGGTAGGCGCCGTCATCCAGGAAATAATTTTCCTTCAGCGCCGCATGTCCGCTCGTTTCGATAGCCAAGACCGCATTGGTGCCCGCTTCATTCAATTCGATGCCGCGGTTTATGACATTCCGGTAGCCGGTCAGATAACGGTCCTGGACCCCGCCAAGTTCCGTGATGAACGTCTCCAAGTGGGCGGATGTCGCCGAATTCGTGACGATGGTGGCGCCTGGCTCTTCAGTCAACAGCACCGCCGAAATCAACGCAATCAGATTATTGCGGTTGAACGCTTTTCCGTCGCTGTCGACAATCGCGGAACGGTCCACATCGGTGTCGAAGATGATCCCAAGATCGGCCTTGTTTGCGATCACCGCATCCTGGATGCTCTTCATCGCTGCTTTATTGTCCGGGTTCGGGACATGATTCGGGAAAGTGCCGTCCGGATCCAGGAATTGGCTGCCTGAAGTGTCGGCTCCCAAAGGCTGCAGCACCCGGTCCACAAAGAATCCACCCGCTCCGTTGCCGGCATCCACAATGATATGGCGTCCCGTTAAAGGCTGCTCAGCGTTTTCAGCTGAAGCGATCCCTTTGCGGATTTTGTCCTGGAGATCGGCTGCGTAAGTTGAAAGCAGGTCCATCTCGGTCACAACTGCAGCTTGTTCTTTTTCAACGAATGCTTCAGGCATTTCGAATGCGTATTCCAGAATTTCTTCGATATCTTCGTGTTCCGCTCCGCCCGTTTTGGTGAAGAATTTCAGCCCATTGTATTCAAAAGGAAGATGGCTTGCGGTGATCATGATTGCTGCATCCGTCGCGTAATCTTCGTACTGCGTCGACATGAACATCGCCGGCGTAGTGCAAAGACCGACATCGATGATCTCGATGGCATACGGCGCCATCCCTGCCATAAGTGCCTTTTTGATGTCACCACCGGATAAGCGGCTGTCCTGTCCGATCGCAATTTTGACTTTCTTTTCGCCGCTCAAGCTGATGTTTTTCCCTTTTTGGAGCCAGTCCACGAAACCATATCCGATGCGCGTCACTTTATCCGCCGTAAGCGTCGCTTCATGTTTTTCCGTCGGAATCGCAATCCCGCGAACATCCGATCCATTCTGTAAGGCCAATAATGCAGCTTTTTCCATCATTCCATCCCCTTTTCGATTTTCCGTTACATCCATTATACCTATTCGACGGAAATAAAAAAAGAACGGCCGAAGCTTTTTTGCTTCGGCCGAACGGTTTAAAAGCGGAACGGGTTCGTTCAACCCTTCAACTTGTCGTTCTCATAGGTGTGGGTCAATTCCAGATTGGGGAAACCTTGCTGACGCAATGCCTCATAGACGATCATGCAGGCTGTGTTCGAAAGGTTCAGGGAACGCACATGCTCATCATTCATCGGAATGCGCAGGCATTTTTCAGCGTTTTCCTGCATGAAAGTTTCAGGCAATCCGGTCGTCTCTTTGCCGAAGATGAAGAAGACATCCTCATCCTTCGTGAAGTCGGCCTCGCTGTAGATGCGGTCGGCGAACTTTGTGATCAGATACAGCTGGCGGTCGCCCAGATAGTCGAGGAATGCCGCCAGATCTGCATGATGGATGATGTTGACATCATGCCAATAATCGAGTCCGGCACGTTTCAGCTGCTTATCATCGGTTGAAAAGCCCAAAGGTTCGATCAGATGTAAAGTTGTATTGGTTGCAGCACAAGTGCGCGCGATATTACCTGTATTCGCAGGGATCTGCGGTTCAAATAGTACGATATGGTTGGTCATAAGTGAGACTCCTTTATTCTGTTAGATTAATCTGCTTCTTTGATATCAAGTATTTTCAGATAAGCCTTCTCCATTTCGGCTTTGGTTTCTTCGTCCGTTTCGATTATAAGTCGTTCGGAGAAAAAAGCCAACAATTCCGGATTGGCTTCGCGCACAATTTCCGCGATGGCCCAAGCAGCCGTCCCGCGCAGAACCGGCCGGGGATCCTGCTCAACCATCCGCAGCAGTTCCGGAATCGCCGTCCGGTCGCGGTAATTCGCCAAAGCAATGACCGCGTTGCGTTGCAGCGGCTTTTTGCCGCGCCACGAACCAGCCAAATGTCCGAATTGCTCCTTGAATTCCCGATTAGAGATCGTCAGCATCGGCTGCAGAACAGGCGTGACACTTTCCGGTTCCGGCTCCATTTCCGGATGCAAGTGATGATCCATGCCCCGATTATATGGACAGACTTGCTGGCAAATATCACATCCGTAAATGACGTGGCTGATCTTTTTGCGGTACTCTTCCGGCATGTACCCTTTTGTCTGCGTCTGGTAGGACAGGCAGATTTTCGGGTTCAATTGGCCGTTTCCGAGGATCGCTCCGGTCGGACAGAAGTCCACGCAACGCGTGCACTCCCCGCAGCCGAAGACACCCGGGTCATCCGCAGGAAAAGGGATATCAGTGATGATCTCCCCCAAATAGACGTAAGACCCGAACTCGCGCGTAATCAACAGCCCGTTGCGGCCGATGAATCCCAATCCGGCCCGCTGCGCCACCACGGTATCAATCAGCTCTCCCGTGTCCACCATCGGCTTGAAGCGGGCTTCCGGAATTTTTTCCTGGATGAAGGCAATCAAGCGGTCCATCCTTTCGCGGAGGATGACATGGTAATCGGTCCCCCAGGAAGCGCGCGAAAAATTACCACGACGTTCGCCGCGCGTCCGCTCCGCCTTTTCGGTCATTCTGCTCGGGTAAGCCAACGCGATCGAAAGGATCGATTGCGGCTTTTCGAATATCCGGTCCGGATAAATCCGTTCGTCCAGAACCGGGTGCTCAAACCCGACCGTATGGCCCTTTGAATGTTGTTCCTTCAGACTTTCCAACATATATTCAAAAGGTTCGGCAGTCGTGAAACCCAGTTTATCGATGCCCAACTTTTTGCTTTCTTCTATTATCTCAGCCTTCAATGCGGCAAAATTCATTTTTTCATGCTCCTGACAGTCAGTATTTTTTTACCGTTCGGCGCCTTCGTTCGGTCCGAAAAAGATTGCGAAAATACGCACAAAAAAACGTATCGTTTCGGTGTCAGGCACGGCGAATGCGATACGTTGGTCAAGGTCATTTTGTGGAACAAAACGATAATAATGGCTACAAAATGATATACGTATTATAGCATATCACACCGCTGTGTCAATATTTTTCGGAAACTTGGGCTATGTTCCGGTTACGCCAAAATCAGACAGCTTTGCTGGCGACCAAAAGTGTGACTGCCACAGTGACAGAATTCAACGGATTTGCCGATGCATTTGCTAGTGATTCTTCAGATGCGCCCCATGATAGTGGCGTCATCTCCATCAACCAGCCATAGCTTTTAGCATCAAGATCCACGGTATAGATGACTTCTTCACTGACAGCATCCGGATAAATATCGTAGAATCGGTCAACCACTTGTTGATTGTCGTACTCTCTTTTTGTCGTATCCAAGGCATACAACTGCTCCCGCAACTCGATCAAATACTGTGCATTCGGCACAACTTTGATGACCTTACCGTCTGGTTTCAAAACACGGTCGAATTCCTGGTACTGCGATGGTGAGAAGATGTTCAAGATGACATCAAAGGCACTTTCTGCAAAAGGTGAATGCGCCAGATCGGCCACGCACCAGAAGGCATCCGGGAAAAAGTTGCTGGCCGCCAACTGGATCGCATCCTTCGAAATATCAAAGCCGATTTTTGTCCCCTTCAAGCCTTTTTCGGTCAAATAATGCAGATGCGATCCTTCCCCGCAACCGACATCCAGAACCGCCGCCGTCTCCGGCTTGTCGATATGGGCATAGACGGCATCCAGCAACGGATGGAAAAAGCCGGTGTCCGCCAAATTTTTCCGGCTCGACAGCATCTCTTTGCCGTATTCATTCTGGCCGCCCTTCATCAACAGATGCAGTGTTCCCTTTTTTGATACATCAAAATGATGTCCATTTGCGCAGACGAGGCTATGCCCCTCCACCGTCTCAAATTTCCCTTTGCAGATAGGACACTGGAAAAGATTCCGATGCTGTTTCAGATAAAGACTGCCCGCTTCAATTTTTTTCATAAATACTACCCTTTCTCGGCCTCTCCCGTTCACGCGGTGTGAGGCGTTCACTGTCTCAAAACTCCTTTAACAGTTTACCATAGAACCCGTTTGGAATCAGCTTTTGCTTCATTTCCGCTGTTTGGAACCGGAATCATTTTAGTGGAATTCCGATGCACGTAGGTTTATACTGAGGGTGAACAAAAGCTTCAATTAAAAGAAAGGAGATTTTTCAAATGTCAAATGAGTTACGCAAAAGCAACAGTTTCTTCGACCTGCTGTCGGACACCGGATCGATGTTCCAAAATCGTTTTTTCCAGGAAATAAAATTGGACGTACATGAAACCGAGGACAACTATCAAGTGACAGCCGATCTGCCGGGCTACGCCAAAGAGGATATCACTGTGGATTATGACAACGACATTCTCTCCATTTCAGCCGTCCGCAAATCGGAAAAAGTCGAAAAAGACGATAAAGGGCAAATCATCCGCCAAGAACGTTCTTCGGGTTCCGTACACAGGGAAATTTATTTGAAAGGCATCAACGACGAAGATATTACAGCTACTTTGACGGAAGGCGTCTTGAACTTGGTGCTTCCTAAAAAAGAGCCTACTCCTCCAACTAAACGCAAAATTGAAATATTCTGATACTTATAGAAAAGACCGAGCAAACCGCCTTCTTGGCTTGCTCGGCTATTTTTTTTGCCTCAAAACGAAAAGCTTTACTTGAACAATCGGACATTAAGAGATAAAATACATCCATGGATAAAATACATCTATGAAAGAAGGCGGAAATGATGAAAATGAAAAGCGGCGTGGAACAAGCCATCTGCATCCTGATCATGCTGGCGACCCAAATCGATCAGCGCCCGATCAAGAGCGCCATCCTGAGCAAGCGTTTGTCCGTCTCCGATTCCTATCTGAAGAAGGTGATGCGCTCCCTAGTCGTTTCAGGACTGGTCGATTCCGAAGCCGGCAAGGACGGCGGATTCAAATTAAACCTGACTCCAGAAGAAATAACGATGCTGCATATCTATGAAGCGATCGAAGGAACGCACAGCTTTGTCCGGCCATCCAATCTGGCCGAAAAAGTTTTTTTACGCGCGGAAAAAATCAAGTACAAAAAAAAGGAAGTACTCGAGGTTTTCTTTGATGCAGAGCAGCAATTCAAAGCCCGCTTACAGAAATACACACTCGATTCGCTCTTGGTCGAAGGCTCAGACAGGGTCGAAAACGTAGATTGGGAATCCATCGTCCTGTCTACAGAAATTTAAATAAAGGAAGTGCACTACCTTGTTGAAGCAAGAATGGAAGTCTGTTTTCAAATCGAAAAAAATATTAATCATCCTGTTCGGGATCAGCCTGATCCCTTCCCTTTACACCGTGCTCTTCCTCAGTTCCATGTGGGATCCCTACGGTAAACTGGCCGAACTGCCGGTCGCTGTCGTGAATCAGGACAAGGCCGTTTCCTATAATGAGGAAACTTTGGGTATCGGTGACTCGCTTGTCGCCGGCTTAGAAGAGTCCGACAGTATGGACTTTCATTTCGTGTCTGAGCAAGAAGCCGAAACCGGACTGGCTGATGGCACCTATTACATGGCTCTGACCATCCCTGAGAACTTCTCGGAAAATGCAACCACCTTGTTGGATACAACGCCTAAGCCGATGGAATTGACTTACCGGACTAGTGCAGGCAGAAGCTATATCGCTTCAAAACTGACGGCTTCTGCCGCCAAAGAAATCAAGGATACCATCTCCGATGAGGTGACGGCCATCTACGCGGAGACCATCTTTGATAAGCTTCAGACGGTCGCAGACGGCATGCAAACGGCAGCGGATGGTAGCGCACAGCTCAGTGACGGCACCACCCAGATTAAGCAAGGCAATGAAAGCTTGAGCGAAAATCTCCATGTGCTTGCGGATAGTTCCCTAACTTTCAGGGATGGTGTCGATACATTGGCTGTCGGCCTACAGACCTATCTCGATGGTGTCGGCCAACTGGATGCGGGCGCCTTGGCATTGAACGAAGGCGTGGGTACCTTGACTGCCGCAATGCCGGATCTGGAAGCCGGCGTCAGCCGACTGAATGCCGGCGCGGCTGCTGCGGCTGCCGGCAGCACATCACTGAGCAACGGTCTTTCCAGCTTGGCCACAAACAGCCTCACATTATCGACAGGCATGAACAATTTGAACAACGGCATGAACCAATTGGCAGCTGGCAGCGCCGCCTTGACCGACGGCTTGACCGCACTGAACTCGAATCTCACGAGTGCTGAACAACAAGCCAAACTTGCTGCGCTGCAGGGCGGACTCGACCAAATAAAAACCGGCATCGAAACACTCGACAGCCAGCTTCAGCAATCCGCCCTGTCAGCGGACTTGACTGCCGTATTGTCCCAGCTGAACGGTCTCAGCACCACCCTTTCGTCGTCCCAATCAGAATTGAACACCATCATCGCTGCCGCGGATCCCGCCAGCAACACAGCTGCCATCATGGCTGCAATCGCCCAAAGCGGAACCGAATTGACAGCCGAGCAGGAAGCGGCTGTCAACCAAGCTGTCTCAGCGCAAATGGCGATCATTGCGAATGAACAATCCAGTTCCATACAGACGATCACAAATGATCTCTCCGCACTTTCCAGTTTGAACGGTATTGATGCTTCAGCGATCACGCAACAAGTGACAGCACTCCAAAACAGCATCAGCGGCCTGTCGGCAGGCTATGCCACTGTTTACGGCGGCGCGACAACCCTCGTTTCCGGATACGGCCAGATTGGTGCAACCACCCAAGCCCTGCTTACCGGTGGCAAATCGCTCCAGGCTGCCATCGGAAGCGCTCAAAGCGGCTCCCAACAACTTGCTGACGGCCTGTCCCAACTCAGCAACGGTTCCGAACAATTGGCTCAAGGTGGAAAGAGCCTGACCGAAGGCAACACCCAAGTGAGTGCCGGCTTACAGACTCTGAATGAGAAGACCGGGCCCCTGGCAGCAGGCGCGGCAAAACTCAAGGACGGAACAGAGGCACTCGCCAACGGTACAACGCAGCTTGTCGAAAAAGGCAGTCTGCTGACCGATGGTACCAGTCAACTTGCAGCCGGCGCTGAAAAAATCAGTGCCGGCTCCGGTCAATTGGCGGATGGATCAAGCCAGCTGAATGCCGGCCTGATCAGTTTGCTCAGCGGTACGAATGAACTCGGCGCCAAACTGTCGGATGGCAGCGCTGCTCTGAATGAAGTCGATGCCACGGAAAGCACCTATGCCATGATGGCTGAACCGGTCATCACGAACCAGATCGAAACGGCTCCGGTCGCCAACAATGGCACCGCGATGGCACCCTACATGATGTCCGTTGCGCTCTTCGTCGGCGCCATCAGTCTGAACTTAATGTACGACATCTTCACTCCTCGGAATTATCCGAAAAATGGCCGCAGTTGGTGGGCCAGCAAAATCTCAGTCCTTTCCGCTGTCGGCATCTGCCAATCCCTCATTATGGTCAGTCTTCTCGTGACCGTAAACGGTTTGGAGCCGTCCTCAATCGGAAAATTGCTCTTGCTGTCCATTCTGACCGCAGTCGTCTCGGTATCGATCGTCATGTTCTTCAATCTGCTTTTTGATAAAGTCGGCTCCTTCCTGATGCTGATTTTCCTCATTCTGCAGCTATCCGGATCCGGCGGCACTTACCCGATCCAATTATCGAATCCATTCTTTGAGGCGATCCATCCTTATCTGCCGATGACTTATTCAATCGATGCCTATCGTCAGCTGTTCGGACTCGGCGGCAGCATCTCCACGGATCTGTTCATCTTGTCCGCGATCCTGATTGTCTTCAATCTGCTGATCATCCTTTTCTACGCGATCAAACGGAAACAGTTGCGGAAGGAAGACTTTGAGGTCGAGGAAGAATCTGCAGCTCTGGAAACCCAAACCGCTTAAAAACTCTATGAATGCCAAAACACGCACACCGATATAGGCTGTGCGTGTTTTCTTTTTTTCTTTTCTGGGTGCGTACAGCACGGCTGACGCTGCTGTTGCGCCAGCTCCGGTGGACAGCGGCTTCGCCGAAGTTCAGCTAATATTCTGAGTTGCCATCTCCGATGAGGAGACCTTCGCCGGAGTTGCGGCCGAAAATTACCTTCGTACTCCGGGGAGCGCCCCCTCACCGGAGCTGAGGCCCAGATTGCGTCACGCGCCTAGAGTCGGATCAGTTTTCCAAACTTAATCCGCCAATATGTTTTCCCCGTTAGTGTCAATCACTTCTTTGTACCAGTCGAAGGATTTTTTCCTTGAGCGTTCCAAAGTGCCATTTCCTTCGTCATCCAGGTCGACATAGATGAATCCGTAGCGCTTGCTCATCTCGCCGGTGGATGCGGACACAAGGTCGATGCAGCCCCAAGGTGTGTAGCCGATCAGGTCCACCCCATCCAGCACGGCTTCATGCATCGCTTTGATGTGTTCCTTCAGATAATCGATGCGGTAATCATCCTTTACGGAACCGTCCGCTTCTTTGACGTCCTTTGCACCAAGACCGTTTTCGACGATGAACAACGGCACTTGATAACGATCCCAAAGATCATTCATGGAAACGCGCAAGCCCATCGGATCGATCTGCCAGCCCCATTCGCTCGCCTTCAGGAACGGATTTCTGACGCCGTTCATCAGGTTGCCTGAGGCCGCATCACTTTCGCCCTGCTCTCCGACTTCATCAGTCGCCATACTCATGTAGTAACTGAAGCCGATGTAATCAACCGTATAATTTTTGATCAGGTCCAGATCGCCTTCCTCCATGACCGGCGCTTTGGCATCATATTCCTGCAGCAGACGGTTCGTGTAAGTCGGATAAGCCCCCCTTACTTGCACATCGCTTGTGAAATAGTCGAAAGCCCTCTCTTTGAATTGCGAAGAAAATTGGTTTTGCGGATGCGCATTCAATGGATAGAATGGCGCATAGATCTGCATGCAGCCGATTTGGATGTCTTCGCGCAGCTCATGGCCGATTTTCACAGCAAGAGCGCTTGCGACGAATTGATGGTGCCAAGCCTGAAAACGATTCGTGAAGTCATCCGAACCCGTGCTCGGGATCAGCCCTTGCGACAATGTCGGAAATTCCAAAGCCGAATTGATTTCATTGAATGTCATCCAATATTTAACTTTTGATGCAAACCGTTCCAGAACGACTTTAGCGTAACGTTCGAAGAAGCCAACAATCTTGCGGTTTTTCCAGCCACCATATTCCTTCGCCAAATAAAGCGGCATTTCGTAGTGGGATAGAGTAATGACTGGTTCGATCCCGAATTTCAAGCACTCATCAATCAGTTCTCCGTAGAATTCCAAGCCTTTTTCATTCGGTGTCTCCTCATCGCCTAACGGGAAAATCCGGCTCCAAGCGATTGAAAAGCGGTAGGCTTTGAAGCCCATTTCAGCGAATAAGGCTATATCTTCCTTGAAACGATGGTAGTGATCGATTCCGACATGGTTCGGATAACCATATTTTTCCTTGTCGATCGTCCAGTCGAATTCCTGCGAATTCAAAATGGCGAAACGCTGCTTCCCGCCCGGCATCGCATCCGCAACGGACGGCCCTTTCCCATCTGCATCGAAAGCTCCTTCACACTGATTTGCGGCAGTCGCACCGCCCCAAAGAAAATCCTTTTTGAAACTCATCATAATTGCCCCCTTTTTTTCATTCGTTCAACTGACTCAACTCTACCACTTAACCTTGACTTTAAGTCAACAGGAAACAGGAAATTTTATCCATTTGAAAATTTTGCTTGACTTAACCTTAACTTTAAGTTGTAAGCTTTGCCTATAAAACAAATTATGCCAAGCAGAGGTGAAAAAAATGAATATTTCAGAAGCAGCAGAAAAATCAGGGCTGACCGCGGTGACCTTGCGTTATTACGAACGGATCGGCTTGATCCCGCCGGTTACAAGAGGAAACGGCGGCGTCCGGTTATATCAAGAATCCGATCTCGGGTGGATCAATTTCATCAAATGCATGCGCAATGCCGGTCTGTCGATCGAATCCTTGATCGAATACACAGCCCTATTCGACAAGGGAACGGAAACCGTCGTTGCCAGGAAGGAAATCCTGATAGAAGAACAGAAAAAAATGGAAGAACGTTACAACGAACTAGGAAAAACACTGGAAATACTGAACAAGAAAATAGAACACTACGAGCAGGAACATTCTTGAGAACTGCACACACAACCAAAAGGAGCGATTTTGATTTGCATACACTACAAACAACAATCATAGACAAAGTGAACAGCCCCGCTGACGTGAAGACACTGAACCTCGTTGAGATGGAACAATTGGCTGGAGAAATCCGCACCTTGGTCCTGAACAAAGTCAGCCAGGTCAGCGGCCATGTCGGACCCAACTTGGGTGTCGCCGAATTGACGATCGCTTTTCATCATGTTTTCGATTCGCCAAAGGACAAGATTGTCTGGGATGTTTCCCATCAGTCCTACCCTCACAAAATTCTGACTGGCCGCAAACACGGCTTCGTTGACAAAGAGAACTTCGATTCCGTCACAGGCTACACTTCCCAGCATGAAAGCGAACATGACTTCTTCACTGTGGGGCATACTTCCACGTCCATCAGTCTCGCTGTCGGCATGGCAAAAGCGCGGGACCTGAAGAAGGAAACGGGAAATGTCGTTGCCTTGATCGGTGACGGTTCCCTGAGCGGTGGGCTCGCCTTCGAAGGCCTGAACAACGCGGCAGAATTGGGGTCCAATCTTATTATCATCGTCAACGACAATGAAATGTCAATCGATGAGAATTTCGGCGGCCTCTACCGTTCGTTGGCCGAGCTGCGCGCGACAAATGGGGAAGCAGCCAACAATCCGTTCAGAGCACTGGGCTTTGATTACCGCTACCTCGAGGAAGGAAATGATTTGGCAAAATTGATCGAAACCTTCCAGTCTATCAAAGACATCGATCATCCGATCGTGCTCCATGTCCACACCGAATAAGGCCACGGCTACGAAAAAGCCACTCAGGAAAAAACGAACTACCATTGGCGTTCACCTTTCAACCTGGAAACAGGCGAAAGCCTGAGAAAGTCTGCCGGGGAATCGTACAATTCCATCATCATGGATCATCTGATCAAAAAGGTCGATGAGGATGAAATGAAGCTGGCTGCCATCAATGCGGCCATTCCGGGAATGTTCGGCCTGAATGCATTCAAAGCTGCTCATCCGGAGCATTATTTCGATGTCGGCATCGCCGAAGGCCACTCGATCACATTCGCCGCAGGCTTGGCTTCCCAAGGCGTCAAACCGGTTGTCTTCCACTCGAGCACCTTCCTGCAGCGAGCCTATGACCAATTGTCGCATGATCTGGGCATCAACGAATTGCCGGCAGTCCTGATCATCAGTGGTGGAAGCATCTCCAGCGGCGCAGTGACGCATCTCGGTCTGTTCGATATTCCATTGATCAAGAGCATCCCTAATTTCAACTATCTTGCGCCGACAAGCAAGGAAGAACTGCTTGCGATGCTGGATTGGGCGCTGCAACAGGAAAAAGGGCCGATTGCCATCCGATTGCCGAACGGACCGGTCGTCTCCAGAGAAAATACACTGGCTGACTTCCAATCGCCAACTTATGAAATAATCCGCAAAGGCAAAAAAGTTGCAGTCTTGGCGCTCAGTTCTTTCCTTTCTCTCGGCGAACGAGTCGCTGAGCAAATGAAGGCTGCAACCGGTGAGGACATCACCGTGATCAATCCGCGCTCCATCACCGAGGTCGATGCAGATACACTGAAGGAACTGGAAGCAACCCATGACTTGGTCGTCACGCTCGAGGACGGTTCATTGGCTGGCGGCTTCGGTGAGCAGATTGCTTCTTTCTATGGTGCTTCTGCTGTCAAAGTTTTGAACTTCGGCGCGAAAAAAGAATTTACGGACAATGTTCCGCTCGAAACGCTTTATGAGCAGTTCCATCTGACGCCTGAATTGATTGTAAAAGACATCTTGGACACATTGGCCTAGGCTGATTTTGTTGGCATAATGAGAAAACCATCCAAGCGGACGTTTAACTGTCCGCTTGGATGGTTTTTGTTTTATCGAAAATCATTCTGTTCGGTTACCGGATCTTCAGTCGGAACAACAATCACCTCAATGGGCCAGGGTCTCTTCGGAATCCCGCAGCGTGCCTTCGAAGCTTTTGATTTTTCCGTTCAGCCTCTCGATCGTTTCACTGATTTCCTTCTGTTTAGCAATCAGTTGATCTCTTTCCCTGATCAAAATATTTTTGCGCGCTTCATCGGACTGCTCCCCATTTCTGAACAAGGTCGTATATTCAATCAGCGACTCGACCGACATCCCGGCACTGCGCATGCATTTGATGAAATCTACCCAACCAAGATCGTCTTTTTGGTAATCCCGGACCCCACCATTTTTTCGGGTCACGGGAGGAATCAGCCCTTCGCTTTCATAATAACGCAGTGTTGCAGCTGTGAGCCCGGAAATTTTTGCAGCTTCAGAGATATTCATATGCTATCACCCTTTCTCTCGAATACAGTATACAACAAATGGAAAAGAGTAGCGCCAACAGAAGTCTGTCTGGGTATTCCCTATCCACTTGCGCGATTTCCACTCAGGTCAATTCCAAATAAAACGGAATGATGTCCATAAAAGTGTCGTCATTCATTTTAAAGCCACCCGGAATGGTCCCCAATTCTTTGAAACCCAGCTTTTTATAAAGACTGATTGCCTCTTTGTTGTTGGCGACTACAGCATTGAACTGCATGATGCGGAACCCGGCCGCTTTAGCCATCTCCAATGAATGCACCACAAGTTTTTCGCCAATGTGCTTCCCTCTTTGATCAGCTTTAACAGCGTAAGAGGCATTCGCAATGTGACCGCAACGTCCTATATTGTTGGGATGAAGAATATACAAACCAACTATTACGCCATCTTCGTCCGCCACGCCGGTAAAAGACTGTTCCGCGAAAAAGGCTGCCGCCTCCTCCAATGATAAGCCGTTTTCTTGAGGAAAATACTGACCTTCCATGACGACATGATTCCAAATTTTGGTCATTTCCCCCAAATCATTTTCGCTATATTTTCTGACAACGATATCCATCACCCTACCCACTTTCGCATGTAAATTCACTGGTTATATTATAACCCAAACTACGATTCGCTATGCAAAAAAAATAAGCCTGCAACGATGAAATCATCGTTACAGGTTTATTTGTCTGATACCGGCGGCCGGGGTCGAACCGGCACGCCCTTGCGGGCACTGGATTTTGAGTCCAGCGCGTCTGCCAATTCCGCCACGCCGGCATGATAATAAATTAATTACGATAGATCACCTATCGGAAAGGCGGTAACCGGATTTGAACCGGTGATAGAGGTTTTGCAGACCTGTGCCTTACCACTTGGCTATACCGCCGAGATGTTGCTATTTGAAAAAAACTGGGCTAGCTGGATTCGAACCAACGAATGACAGAGTCAAAGTCTGTTGCCTTACCGCTTGGCGATAGCCCAATAAAGAGGGCGACCGATGGGAATTGAACCCACGAGTGCCGGATCCACAAACCGGTGCGTTAACCACTTCGCCACGATCGCCATGATATTAATTTAAAAAACAGGGGTAGTAGGACTTGAACCCACACTGACGGTTTTGGAGACCGTAGTTCTACCTTTAAACTATACCCCTATGGAACAAATTTGAAATTTAATCCAAAAAAAATGGAGGGAGGCAGATTCGAACTGCCGAACCCGAAAGAGCGGATTTACAGTCCGCCGCGTTTAGCCACTTCGCTATCCCTCCAACATATAAAAAATGGTCCGAGACGGATTCGAACCGCCGACACCTTGAGCTTCAATCAAGTGCTCTACCAACTGAGCTATCAGACCAAAATAAAATTTAAAAAACGGCTCCGACGGGATTTGAACCCGCGATCTCCTGCGTGACAGGCAGGCATGTTGACCCCTACACCACGGAACCAATGGAGGTTGACGGGATCGAACCGCCGACATTCTGCTTGTAAGGCAGACGCTCTCCCAGCTGAGCTAAACCTCCATAATGCTGGTAATAAATGATCCGTACGGGAATCGAACCCGTGTTACCGCCGTGAAAGGGCGGTGTCTTAACCGCTTGACCAACGGACCAAGATATTTATTATACTGGGAATACGGAGAGTAAGGGATTCGAACCCTTGAGACAGTTTAACCCGCCTACACGATTTCCAATCGTGCTCCTTCGGCCGCTCGGACAACTCTCCAAGTTCCGATAAAATCTTATTCATATCAAATGCATGAGACTAAACCGAAAAACTCCGCAAGTAGGACTCGAACCTACGACATCATGATTAACAGTCATGCGCTACTACCAACTGAGCTATTGCGGAAAAACAAAAAGCGCGGCAACGTCCTACTCTCACAAAGGGAAACCCTTCACTACAATCGGCGCTAAGAAGCTTAACTTCTGTGTTCGAGATGGGAACAGGTGTGACCTTCTTGCCATCGTCACCGCACATTTTTCAAGAGAACGTTGTTCTCTCAAAACTGAATCTACAAAATTAAAGGGAACCCGAAAACACCGCTTGAGTTTTC
>MUZD01000020.1 GCA_002155105.1 Sedimentibacter sp. SX930
CCTTTCCATGAGTAAGATGGAAAATTGCATTCTTCATATCATGCCGGCGTGGCGGAATTGGCAGACGCGCTGGACTCAAAATCCAGTGCCCGCAAGGGCGTGCCGGTTCGACCCCGGCCGCCGGTATCACATCTGAAAAACCCAGCAAGATGATTTCATCTTGCTGGGTTTTTTTGTTGAATTTTTTTAAACGGTGATCCTCTACTAAACAGCATTTAGAAAGAAAAAATATTTTCTTTTGGTTTTCCCTTTACAAAAAAATATTTTTTTGTATAATAAGAGTATAAAGGTTGGATGCGCTATCATGTTGCTGAAGTTGCGATCGACCAAAGAACTGATGGTTTAAGCGCTAGGCACGCATCAAAGCTGGAAAACAATCAAGAGGACGATATTTCTTAAGGAAAAGGAAGGGTGAAGCGTAATGAAATGGGGATTTAGATGGTATGGGGAAAAGGGAGATACAATTCCGTTGAAACATGTAAGACAGATACCGGGAATTAACGGTGTTGTGGGAACGTTATTGACCAAGCTGCCTGGAGATGTATGGGAAGTTTCTGAAATTCAAGAATTGAAAGACTCCGTGGAAAAAGGCGGTCTGGAATTATTGGGGATCGAAAGTGTGGCGATCCATGACGCGATCAAAGCGGGAACGCCTGAACGCGATCAATACATCGAGAATTACATTACGACAATCAAGAACCTGTCCGCTTGCGACGTTCGCATGATTTGCTACAGCTTCAAGCCGATTTTCGGTTGGGCAAAAACAGACTTGTTCTATGAAAACAAAGATGGCAGCTTCTCGCTTGTATACGATCAAGCTGTCGTGGACAAGATGGAACCGGCCGATATGTACAAACTGATCCACAGCCAATCGAAAGGCTTCAGCCTACCCGGTTGGGAAGAAGAGCGCCTGAATAAATTCGGCAAACTGGTGGAAATGTACGAAGGCGTTACAGAAGAAATCTTATTTGAAAACTTGAGCTATTTCTTGAAAAAAATCATTCCAGTATGTGAGGCAATGGATGTCAAGATGGCGATTCACCCAGATGATCCGCCATTTGAACTATTCGGCTTCCCGCGCATCACGAAGAATTTGCAGGACCTTAAAAATATCCTCAGCATTGTGGATTCTCCATACAACGGACTTACGCTCTGCACAGGTTCCCTTGGAGCTGAACCAAATAATGATATGGTTGAAATCATCCGTGAAGTCGGACACAGAATCAATTTTGTTCACTTCCGTAATGTCGAATTTTTGGGCGAGCGCAAATTCAGGGAATCAGCACATTTGAGCACGGATGGATCATTGGATATGTACGCCATCATGAAAGCTTTAGTGGATGTCGGGTTTGACGGAGTTGTTCGTCCCGATCATGGGCGTACGGTTTTTGACGAGGTCGCAATGCCTGGTTATGGGTTGTATGACCGCGCAATGGGCATTACGTATCTGCAAGGATTGCATGAAGCAATCACGAAGGCAAAAGGATAAGATTTCTTAATGCAAGAAAGTGAGAGTGGAATATGCTAGCGAACATGGAACACGAAATTTATCGACAAATCGAAGAAACAAAATTGTTGCCTCTTTATACCGCTACGGATCTTTCCTGTTTGGATCGATTGGAAGAGATTCTGGTCAAGAACGATGTGCGGTTCATTGAAGTGACGTTCCGAAGCAACTTAGCCTTGGATGCAATGAAGAAATTGTCTCATTCAGGCGAGCTGATTGTTGGTGCAGGAACGGTAAGGGCATTGAAAGAAGCGAAAGATGCGGTTGAAAATGGCGCGAAGTTTATTGTTTCGCCGGCAATCGTTCCGGACGTCATCGAATACTGCATCAAACATGATATCCCTGTGTTTCCCGGGACGGCGACACCTGGCGATATTCAACGCGCTACGGAATATGGCATCAAAGTAGTGAAATTTTTCCCCGCAGATATTTACGGTGGGTTAAAAGCGATCAACGCTTTGAGCGGTCCTTTCTACGATGTTAAGTTCTTGCCGACTGGCGGAATCAATGAAGAGAACTTTATGGAGTATGTCCAAAATGACCATATAGTAGCAGTGGGCGGCTCGTTTATCATTTCTGAATCGGCCATCCAAAAAGATGATGGCGAAACGGCGGACAAAACACTGAAATCATTGGTGGATAAAATCAGAGCCTAGAGAATAGATGGTAGTCGGTTGTTAAAACAATCATTTGCCAAGCGAATTAAGAGGAGTAGAGTAATGACACGATGGTGTTGTTGCTCTATTTTTTTGTTTTCCGGGCCGAGTTGAGTGAATGATTATGGTCAGCCGTGACCCGCTTATCGCAAAGTGATTCGATCGCGCTAAAAAACAAGCATTTCCCAGTTGACAATAATGAGAAATAGATTATAATTGATTAAAATTACACTAATAAAATCTGTGATGAGAAGTAGTAGCCAATGGCGTTTAGTCAAAGCGAGTTTGGGGCAGTGAAAGCCAAACACTGTAGCTGTTGGTGAATGGATCTCTGAGACGTGATGCGAAAATTATAGTAGCAAAAACCGGGAGTCCGCCGTTAAAAGGACGGGGTATCGAGTAACATCCGTACCCGCAGAGCGAGTTTTGTACTGAGGTGGCAAACGAATGGAAACATTTCGTCCTTTTGAGGAGGAAGTGTTTTTTTGATTCTGTAGTATTAGCGCGAAAACAATGCATAGCCCTTTTTTTGGTGACTCATTGGGACCTTGATTCCGTAAGGGAGACACGGAGCGCAAAGAACGACAGAGTCGAGCGTGAGTCAACAGTAGAGAACTAATATGGGTGGCACCGCGGCTACATCGTCCCATTATAGGGGGTGTTGTGGCTTTTTTTGTACCCAAAATCCCCTGAAACAAGCAGAAATAGAGAAAAAATCTCATTAGGGGTGAATGAAATGTTTAATCTGACAGCAACAGAATTTGCAGAATCAAAAAAGCACAATAAGGTGTTTCCGGTACACTTGACGGTCAATGCGGACCAATTGACGCCCATCGGTATGTATTACAATCTCCAAGGGGAGCATAAGTTTTTGTTTGAGAGCGTCTTTTCGGAGCGGGAAATCGGGAGATACTCCTTCCTGGGTTCGAACCCTTACAAGAGCATCACTAGTATGGGCGAAGACGTGACAATCATCACTGACGGGAAAGCCGTGCACAAAAAAGGCAAGGTGCTCGATTTCGTAAAAGAGCATGTATCGATTCCCTATCTTAAGACCGATATTCCGTTGCCATTTGTCGGCGGCGCGATCGGCTATGTCGGCTATGATGTCATCCGACAATACGAAAAGCTGCCGAATGTGAACGCGGATGAACTGCAGGCGCCTGAAGCCTACTTGATGTTCTACAAGCAATTCATCAGCTACGACCACTACCAGCACAAAATGACGCTCGTCCATAATGTTTTCCCGGAGGACACTGAGGATTATGAAACAATCACCGCCAATCTGGAAAAATTAGCCGAAACGATGAACCAGACGAATGGCATCCGACCTTTCCAAGAGGTGAATCCGAATCAAGAGCTTTCCTCAAACGTCAGCGAAGCGGAATTTTGTACGCTCGTCGAGAAGGCAAAAGAATACATCAAAGCCGGCGACATCTTTCAGGTGGTCCTCTCGCAACGACTGAAAATCAAATCCGAATCCGAACCGTTCGATATCTACAGAAGATTGCGTACGAAGAATCCGTCGCCTTATCTTTTCTATATCGATCTGGGCGATTTCCAGGTGGTCGGTTCCTCTCCGGAAAGTCTGGTCACCGTTCAGGATGGCGAAGTCATGACGAATCCGATAGCCGGAACGCGCAGAAGAGGGAAGAACGAAGAGGAAGACAATGAGTTGAAGAAAGAGTTACTTGCAGACGAGAAGGAGCGGGCAGAACATGTGATGCTGGTGGATCTGGGACGGAACGACATCGGCAGAATCAGCGAATTCGGCAGCGTCAAGCTGGATAAATTCATGGAAGTGGATATCTACTCCCATGTGATGCATATCGTTTCGAAAGTGACGGGCAAGTTGAAACCGGGCCTGACCTGCTTTGAAGCCTTGAGTGCTTGTCTGCCTGTAGGGACCGTTTCCGGTGCGCCGAAGATACGGGCGATGGGCATCATCGATGAATTGGAAAAGACGAAACGGGGCATCTATGCCGGTGCGGTTGGCTATTTCTCCTATAATGGCAACATGGATACGTGCATCGCGATCCGAACCATCATTCTGAAGGACGGCTTCGCCTATGTCCAAGCCGGGGCAGGGATTGTGCATGATTCCGTTCCGCAATCGGAATATACCGAGACACTCAACAAAGCAATGGCCTTGAAGGAGGTAATCTGAATGATTTTATTGATCGATAATTATGATTCCTTTACGTATAACCTCTACCAATACATCGGTGAAATCAATCCGGATGTGCTGGTCGTGCGCAATGATGCCTTGACGCTGGAGGAGATGAAGGCAATGGATCTGGACTGCATCATCCTTTCCCCGGGACCGGGAGTTCCGGAAGATGCCGGGATTTGCGTCGATGTGGTCAAGGAATTTGCCGGTAAAGTGCCTTTGCTTGGGATCTGTCTTGGGCATCAGGCCATAGGGTATGCCTACGGAGGGAATGTCATCCGTGCAGAAACGCTGAAGCACGGCAAAACTTCCATGGTCACGCATAACGGCGGTCCACTTTTCCAAGGGATTGCTTCCCCTTTCGAGGTCATGCGGTACCATTCGCTGATAGTCGAAGAAAAGAGCCTTCCCGCTGAACTTGAAATACTCTCCAAAAGTGTCGATGATGGCGTCATCATGGCGATGAAGCACAAGGAGCATGCCGTCTATGGCCTGCAGTTCCATCCCGAGTCCATTTTCACCAAAGATGGTCAGACGCTTATTCGGAACTTTTTGGAAAACATCGCCAAAAAAGCAGTCCTGCCAGTAAACTGATTTAAATAGGTATGGGTGAGCGGGACAAATCCATCAGAGCATCTGACTGCGGAAGTAGGATGTTTTTGGTCGGAATACAGAGGGTTTGGACCGCTGACTCGCATGCCATATGGAGAACGTTTATAACGTTTCCTAGGTCTGTGTCGAAAGGTTTAAAAAAAATTAAAAAATCGTTGACAGCATTCGGCTGCGATGATAGTATATAGAAGTTGTCCGCCAGAATCGGCTTTGAAATGATTTGAAAAAATTGTTGACAGACGATTTAGAGCGTGATATTATATAAAAGTTGCTGATCCACGCATCTGCAAGCCGATATTGCTTCTGAAAAACTTTCAGAAAAGGCTTGACGGAGAGCCGGAGCCGTGATATTATAAATAAGCAATCACGTAACACGTGATACACGATTGACCTTTGAAAACTGAATAAAGAATGAACGAACCAAATGTGCAAGGAGCTTAGACTTCGGTCGAAGCAAACGAAGACGATACTTAGTATCGCAAACATAAAGTCAGCAAGAAATTAAGAGCTATCAGCTT
>MUZD01000035.1 GCA_002155105.1 Sedimentibacter sp. SX930
TGCGGCGCTAGATCCTAAATCTAGTGCGTCTGCCAATTCCGCCACACCCGCAAATGAGTTATGCAGGGCTCGAACCTGCGACCCTCTGATTAAAAGTCAGATGCTCTACCAACTGAGCTAATAACTCATCTTAAGAAAAAACTCCGCAAGTAGGACTCGAACCTACGACATCATGATTAACAGTCATGCGCTACTACCAACTGAGCTATTGCGGAATAATTCTGTATACAAAAAAAAGCGCGGCAACGTCCTACTCTCACAAAGGGAAACCCTTCACTACAATCGGCGCTAAGAAGCTTAACTTCTGTGTTCGAGATGGGAACAGGTGTGACCTTCTTGCCATCGTCACCGCAC
>MUZD01000004.1 GCA_002155105.1 Sedimentibacter sp. SX930
CCATATCAACACTCCTCGTTATACATTATATTATATAACGAGTTATAAGTCTACAAAAAAACCGCTATATATCAATCGTTACAGCGGTTTTTCGAGTGATTATCGTTACACAATTCGGGAATGCAGGATGCAATGTTCAAGAAAAAGCAAATCTGCAAAAACTTTGGGACACTTCTTTGGAACAATGGGGTGAGATAGATATATGGATCAATAACGCGGGGGAAAATACGCCGCACCTGCTTTCGTGGGAAACGAGCGAAACGGATACCGAAAATATTATCAAGACAAATCTTATTGGTATGATATACGGTTCACAGATTGCGGCAACGGGAATGCTAAAGCAGGAACAAGGCGCAATATACAGCATGGAAGGCCTCGGCTCAAACAACATGGTACAGATAAAAACAATATTGTACGGTACCACCAAGCACGCCTTAACGTACTTTATGAGAGGTCTTGCCAAGGAACTGGAGGGTACCAATGTAATCGCAGGGCGATTATCTCCGGGAATGGTGCTGACTGATTTTATCAAAAAAACGCCTGACGGTGAGCCGTCTGAGGTCATCGCAGATGAGAAGTTCAGAAAGACATTCAATATATTGGCAGATAAACCGGAAACGGTCGCAAAATATTTTGTGCCGAGAATACTGAGCAACCCCAAAAACGACGCCCAAATTGCTTGGCTGACAAACCGAAAAGCGGCATGGCGTTTTATGACTGCAGGCTTCCGCAAAGACCGGCTGATATAGGAGGTACATTTATGGGAAACACCGATAAGTTTGATAGCATAGCGAACAGTTATGATAATCCAGAACGAACCCACATCGCAAAGGTTGCTTCAGACGCCATCAAAGAGCATTTGGGTGACACCAGAAGCAAAAGTGCGATTGACTTTGGCTGCGGTACCGGTCTGGTCGGAATGAATTTGGTGAGCGAATTTGAATCGCTGCTGCTTATGGATACGTCAGAGAATATGCTTGATATCGTAAAACGGAAAATTACTGATGCGGATGCTTTGAATGCACGTACCTTGTGTTTTGATTTTGAAACGTCAAGCCAACCCGATTTCCGTGCTGACTATATTTTCATGGTTCAGGTGCTGTTGCATATTCAGGATTATGAAGCACTACTAGCCAAACTCCACGCCGTTTTGAATGATGAAGGACATTTGCTGATTGTCGATTTCAATAAGAATGATAAGGTCGTTTCAGAACTGGTCCATAACGGATTCGATCAAGAGCAGCTCAAAGAATCGCTGCTGAAAATAGGCTACAAGGATATCCGAAGCAAAACCATCTACAGTGGAACCAAACTATTCATGAACCAAGATGCATCTATATTTATAATGGATGGGAAAAAGTAGGGCATTAAAAAATTATTTAACTGTCGATGACATTCTTATTGAATTAAATCCGCTCCACCCATGCGGGAAGTCTCGCGAAATTTGATACACAAAGAATAAAAACCTAAAAAGAAGAGGCCAGGACAAAAGTCCGAGCCTCTTCCTTTTCGATTTACCGTTCAGGTTTAGCGTGAAAACCCTCCGATAGGCGTCATATACTCACCGTTAAAGCCCTTCAACACTTCTCTCAATTCATCTGACGGATTACTGTATACATTAAATCCGGTCCCATCGCCTTTGCTATCCGGTCAAACCTCGCCCCTCACGCCAGTATCTTCCAGAAAGAATCTTTGCGGATAATTTTTCCTCCAGCGAACTCGAGCAGATCAACACCTCGCACTTCAAGCTGCTGCCCTGATTTAGTCGTACCAGTGAGAGTCCACTCCGACACTCCCAAATCGCCGCAGCTCCAATGCTGATCCTCTCCATAATGCACATCCGGGATACCCTCGAATCGACTTGCCAGACCTGCTCTAACCTCCGCTTTTCCGACATATCGATCGCCACGGGGTTTGGCACCTCGAGGCATATAGAAGATGCAATCATCTGCGAAATAGCTCATGATGGAATCCAGGTCGTGACGATTGAATGCTTCCAGAAAGGCCTTCAATGTTTCAACGCTTACTTGCTCAGACATAAAATAACCTCCATGTATCATACTTTATTCGGAAGAGCCGGATAGCTAGTGATCTGCAAGATTGGATAAGTGCCACCGCAATCTCCTGATTACAGTCATGAATCAGTCGGCACGGTCTTTGGATCGGCTTAAACTTTGGTATGTATTTGTATGAAGACGTATAATAATAACCAGAGGGATGGACAACTGTTTTGTGGACGCTCTAACTAAAGTATACGTTCCAGATTTCCATCAAGCAAATTACAGATTTGGGAACAGAAATTTGATAGCCTATGTACGACATTTTCAAAGGGAGTATATTTTAAATCGCATAGACCTGAAAGTGATTTTTCTCTTTTTACTGGTAGATCAAAAGGGGCAATTAGAATGACAAAGCGAAAATTCAAGTGGCGTCCTTTGCTGATTTCCATACCCATTCTATTCTTCATCAGCTTTGGAGACCAGGCAGGAACTTTTTATACGTTGCCAATCCAGATATTCCTCATTTTGCTTATCAGCATACTATTGGGGTTCAAAAAAAGAGCAACTGATTTTATGTTGGGGAATCCAGTATCAACGATGCTTTTTGTGTCTGGAATTCTGAATGTATTCGCGGCCCCCGGGACAATCTCAACGAATTTGCTGGCATCAGAACCGTTGGCTCTACTGCGGTCATTCTCTTTAACGTTGCTGGCATATGCATCCTTCAGCCTTGTCAAAATCTTTATCGGAATATCCCAGGATTTGGACGAGAAGAACAGTCCGAAAAAGGATAAAACGAAGAAATTTATATCGAATTTTGCGATCATCGCTGTTTCTTATTTCGCTAATATCGGATTATATATTTTGATAAACAAAGGAGTACGAATGGTAGTTACATCCAATTTCGATCTTTCGGCAACGGATCCGTCCTTGAGAGGAACCTTTGAAGATTTGAACATGTGGGGAAATTGGCCATCGCAATTATCTGGAATAATGTGAGGAAAAAGGGAGCTGATTGAGATGATGCGTAAAATAATCTATGGGTTCATGGGAGGCGTTATTCTACTTGAAATCGGACTTTTTCTTGGTATGTTCATCGGCATGTCTATAGGGGGCAACTTTCTGACTGAGTTCGAATTCGCTGGCAGTATTGGTCCTGAGGCTGTCGGTAATGTAGGTTTTATAATCGGGGCCTTAATTGGCGCACTGTTTGGTGCATTGCTTGGGGTTAAACTGGCTGACAATAAGAGTCCTCGTGTATACAGAAAAATTCTTGTTATTAGCTTTATATTATCGATTACATCATTGGTATTTCTTCTCAGCCGTAGTCCGGATGAGCGATTAAGCCTTGAACAGGCACAGACGGAAGCTGATTTTACAATCTATGAACCTGCTTATTTACCTGAAAATGTGGTTTTGGGTTTCGTTGAGTGGACGGATGCAGGCGCCAAAGAAACTTTAGATTTATGGTATGCTAAAAAAACAGCAGTGTTTGAACTGACTGAATCAAAGTTTACAAAACTTAAAATAGACCCAAACAGTGTCGAAGTCGATATTTCAGGCACTACTGGGTACTTATATAAACACGGGAATGTAACCTATTTAACCTGGCATCAAAATGATACAGAACTGACCATCTCCACTGGGGTGTTAAGTGAGGAAGAAATTTTACAAATTGCACGGTCCATAAAAAAATATGAGTGAGTAATTTGTAGCGATCAGGCTGTTACACGTCATGAAGCATAGTGGGATAATTCTTCGATAGGAATACAGGGGAGATAAATATATGGGGCATTTTGGCTTTTCTTACGTTGGACTTGTCTTTATGCTGATGCTGATAGTTCCCAATCTGATATGGACAAAGTATCAGCCCGAAGAATACGACTTTAAGGATGAAAATAAAGTATTGCTTGTTTTTGAAAGGGTAGGACAAGTTGGCGTTACTGGCGCAGCCCTTGTGTTTTCCGATTTTAACATTCACGGTTGGTCGGGTTGGAGTTTCTGGCTGATTGCGGCATTTGTACTCATGATTCTTTATGAATGCTGGTGGATACGCTATTTCAAAAGCAACAGGACGTGGAAGGACTTTTATAATAGCTTTTATGGAATACCTGTCGCAGGTGCGATATTGCCGGTTGTCGCCTTCTTTTTTCTGGGAATATATGGAAGAGTGAGTTGGCTGATCGTTTCCGTCATTATTTTCGGGATAGGTCATATTGGTATCCATTTGCAGCACCGCAGAGAAATGCAATAATAAATCCAAATTTATAGATCTGGAATTGAGGGAAACCAATGAAAAACGAACTCAGCAAGAAGGAAACAAAGCATTTGTGGATTTTCTTTGCAGCAACAATTCTGTGGACTTGGATAGTCGGTATGATACCAGTAATGCTTGGCATCAACAACACAACAATGGGTGATTATCTCTTTGTCTTCACTGCCAGCATTGCACCTTCATGTGTGGGAATCATTATGGTTCTGAAAACATATACAAAAGAAGCACGCAGGGATTATTTTGAGCGTTTTATACCGACATGGCATGGAGCCTGGTTCGTATTATTTTACTTAGCCTTATTTATTTTGCTCATGACTGGCGCACTAAGTTTATCCTTAGGGGAATATCCGGATTTTCAAACGCTCAAGGGCTTCATGCAAAATCCGCTATCGGAACTAAGCTTTATATTTTTTGTGCAATGATGAAGTTATCCAGCCATGTGAACCAAAGAAGCCATAAGTTGAAAAATGATTGAGACAAATGGATAAGCTAAAAATTTGGGAACATTGGTGCATGAGTAGTATGATGAAGCTACGAATAAATATTAAGAGGAGTGGTATGATGGCGGTATATGAACTACCAAAAGTGTGGCAGTGGGAAGAAGAGAATTCAAATAAAGTGGGTAACCGTCCAACAGCCGGCAGTCGTTTCGAACAAAAATTACCAGTAGGAAAGGCTCCGTTCCAACTCTATTCATTGGGGACACCGAATGGCATCAAAGTAACAATCATGTTCGAAGAGCTGAAGGAACTGGGAGTAGAGGGCGCAGACTACGACCTATACACTATTAATATTACGAAAGGCGACCAGTTTGGTTCGGATTTCGTCGAGATTAATCCGAACTCTAAAATTCCGGCGCTTGTGGATCAAAGTCTAAGTCCGCGTTTGGAAATTTTTGAATCAGGCTCCATTCTTCTATACTTAGCCGAGAAATTTGAGCAACTGATTCCGACTGATATCCATGGCCGGACCGAAACCCTTAATTGGTTATTCTGGCAAATAGGGGCAGGGCCCTATGTTGGGGGAGGATTTGGTCACTTTTTCGCTTATGCTCCTGAGCCTATGCAATACCCGATTGATCGCTTCACGATGGAGACGAAACGTCAGCTGGATTTGCTCGATAAAACTTTAGCGGAGCGTCCTTATGTGGCAGGCGATACCTATACCATCGCGGATATTGCCATATGGTCTTGGTACGGTCGTTTAGCTTTAGGGAAACTATATGAAGGATCTTATGAATTTTTAAATCTGGATGAATACTCTCATCTCTTGGAATGGTCTAAGCGTATTGCAGAACGACCTGGTGTTAAAAGAGGTCTGGCAGCGGAGTATCAACCGCTTGGGGAGTAGTTTCAGAAAACGATGCGTTGACATTTAGTCCCCTAAAAATTATAATCAAATGATATTAACCAAATAGATAATCCTCTTTTTGCCACCGGGCAGAGAGTTCAAGGTGTTCAGAAACATTCCGTAGGTCTTTGAAGGAATGTTTTCGGGATACCTTTTTTATTTTTGGAAGGAGACTGTAGCATGGAAAAATCATTATTGAAGGACTTTTCGAAGTATGTCAGCCTGAATATCTTAGGTATGATCGGTGTGTCGTTCTACATTTTGGCCGACACCTACTATATTGCAAAAGCGTTAGGGGCCACCGGGATTGCGGCACTGAATTTCGCCATCCCGGTCTTCAGCATCATCCACGGTATCGGTTTGATGATCGGCATCGGCGGGGCTGCCCGTTTCGGCATCCTGAAATCCCGGTACAAACACAAAGAAGGCGAAGCGGTTTTCGTGGGGGCGCTCAAGCTAGGCATTCTGGCAGGCCTGCTGTTCGCTGCGCTCGGGTTGTTCGGATCAAGGGCATTGTCATCGGTTTTGGGTGCCGATGCGATCACATTGCCTTTGACACATCCCTATATGGCCACGATTATGGTGTTTGCGCCGTTCTTCATCCTGAACAATACGGTCCTGGCTTTCGTCCGGAACGACAATAACCCCAGACTGGCCATGCTGGCGATGCTCGGGGGCAGTGTCTCGAACGTCATCCTGGATTACATTTTCCTGTTCCCGTTCAAAATGGGGATGTTCGGTGCCGCCTTTGCGACAAGCCTTGCCCCGATCATCAGTTTGGGCATCCTCTCAATCCATTTCGCAAGAAAGAAATCCCGGCCCGCTATTTTGAAGCACAAGCTGACGCGTCCGGCGATCAAGGACATCCTCAATCTGGGATCTTCCACTTTCGTCATGGAAGTGTCCTCGGCGGTCGTGCTTACGACCTTCAATCTGTTGATTTTGGGGCTCGAGGGAAACAAAGGTGTTGCCGCCTACGGGATTGTCGCGAACATTGCCTTCGTGGCGGTCGCGATCTTCACTGGGCTGGGTCAGGGCGTGCAGCCGCTCATCAGCAAATATTATGGTCTGAAGGATCGCAATACGGTCCGGCGCGTGAACCGCTATGCATTGCTGACAGCGGGGTTCATCGCCGCCTTGATCTACCTGGGGACCTTCTTCAACTCGGAAGCGCTGATCGGTCTGTTCAACAACGAAAATGATCCGGTGATACTAAAGTTGGCTGACAGCGGAATGAAAATCTATTTTCTTGGATTTTTCTTTGTCGGAATCAATATCGTGACGGCGATGATCCTCAGCGCAACCGAAAAAGCACGCGCCGCCTTCGTTCTTTCGGTTCTGAGGGGACTGGCGGTCATCGTGCCGATGGCGATCGTATTGGGTAGCCTTTGGGGTATGACGGGCATCTGGTCGGCGTTTGTGCTTTCCGAGCTGATCGTTGCCGGATTTGCGTTCTATTTAGCGGGTGCGACCGAGAAGGGGGCCATAGCTTATGGAAATCCTGAATGAAACAGTCAAAGCAGAATCACTGAAATCCTTCCGATCAACGATCCGAAAATCCGAAAATGCATTGACCAGTATGGCCGCTAAAGGTGCCAACACGACATTGGTGGCGAAACGGCTCAAAGCTCTCCGCATCGGCTTGGCTGTGCTGGAACAAGTTTGGGATGGAAAGCCCCATCCTTACACCCACGAGGACTTGGCGGAAGCCCGCATCCTGCTTGCCGCTTTGCTGCCCTCAATTGAAGGCATCCGTGCCAAATCCAAACTAGGCAGTCCGCAGAAAACCCTTCTGGAAAGAAGGATCAAGTCGCTGGAACTGGCACTTCAGGAAATGGATGATAGTACCGATAAAGATCTCAGCTAATAAAATTTTCATAAAAAAATCCTCGAAAGTCCACATTAGACTGTTCGGGGATTTTTTTGCTAGTCGTAAAAGTTCGCAAAACTAAAGATACGTGCGATAATCTTTGTGAAACTAAAGATATTTTGCATGTAACACTTGTGGTTCGGCTCACTATATCGAAATATATTTTTCAACTGATTAATCTTCTTGAAAACAGATGGTCGTATTTCTTTTATGAGGCTTATCAAATCTAACAAAATACATTCAGACAGGAGAATGAACATGGGGAAAGTAATTTTAGGCCTGACCATTTCTTTGGATGGATTTGCGGAGGACAGTAATGGCAGTGTCAATCCATTGTATGCGGATTTGGATTTGCTCAAAGAAACGGAAGTCATGAAGGAGTCGATTTTGACGACCGGTTCGGTTGTGATGTCCCAAAAGGAATATGGAATGGCGGAAGATCCTGAGTGGTATGTGGATTATGAGTATCAAGTTCCGATATTTGTCTTTACCGATAAGGCTCCGGAAAAACATCCGAAAGAATCAGATAAGGTAACCATTACGTTTGTCACGACCGGCGTCGCTGATGCAATCCTCCAAGCCAAAGCGGCAGCGGGTGAAAAAGATGTGAACATCATAGGCAGCGCACTGACCACACCGCTCTGTTTAAAAAACGGTTTGGTCGATGAATTGCAAGTGGATATCGTGCCCTGGTTTTTACGGACCGGATTTCGACCATTTGAGAATCTTGATAATAATGATGTCAAACTGGAAAGAATTCATTTGATTGGACTCCCTGCTGGCAGGACGCACGTCAGTTATAAAATTATGTAAGGCCATTCTGTAGTTTCATAGGCTCTATTTCGAACCTCCAAATTATTTTTGAAAAACGTTTGACTTAATGTTCAGGTGAATTCGTAGAATGTAAATAGTAAGTCGCTCCAGCTAAAAAACTGCACGTACCGATGAAAATCAAATGTACCTCTTAACGATAAAGTAGGGGAAATGTGCAATTGTTCTCGTATGCCTCATGGGAATACCGACAATACAAGCGTGAATCTCGTGAAAACGTCACCAGTTGTATAACAAGTGATACAGAGTTTCCGTTGTAACTATAACAGGGATATCCCTTTATAAAAGCTTTTTTATCTTTTTTATGATATAAAGGCATATCTGTTATAAAATCATTCGTGATGGTGTATAATGTGAATATAAAAACAAACTTCTAAAATATGGAGGAATTAGTTTATGAATAATGCGTGGCGTGGTTTTAAAGGTTCTCAATGGCAAAACGGTATTGACGTCCAAGAATTCATCAAAGATAACTACACAGAATATGTTGGCGATGACAGTTTCCTGGAAGGTCCTACGGAAGCGACAAGTGAATTGTGGCAAGCAATCGTAGAACTTAAAAAGCAAGAAATCGCTAATGGTGGAGTTTTGGATGCAGATACATCTGTTGTCAGTACAATAACTTCTCATCCGGCTGGTTATATCAATAAAGATTTAGAAAAAATCGTTGGACTACAGACAGAAAAACCATTGAAACGTGGCTTGAACGTTTATGGTGGTATCCGTATGGCAGAAACAGCATTAAAATCTTATGGTTATGAACTTGATCCTGAATTAGATGAATTTTATACAGAACACCGTAAAACGCATAACCAAGGTGTCTTTGATGCTTACGATGATGACATTCGCATGGCTAGACGCAATAAGATCGTTACGGGATTACCTGACGCTTACGGTCGCGGACGAATCATTCCAGACTTCAGACGCATCGCATTGTATGGTGTGGATTACTTGAAGAAACAAAAACTAAACGATTGGAACGCCTTGCAAGCAAAAACGTATACTGAAGAAGACATTCGTTTGCGCGAAGAAGTTTCAACGCAATATCGTGCATTAGGCAAACTGATTGAATTAGGCAAAATTTATGGCTTTGATATCAGCAGACCGGCAGAAAATGCACAAGAAGCAGTGCAATGGGTTTACCTAGGATTCTTGGCTATGGTTAAAGAAGACAATGGTGCTGCACAAGGTTTAGGGCGTATTGCAGAATTCCTGGATATCTATATCGAGCGTGATCTCCAAGAAGGCACTTTGACTGAGAAAGAAGCACAAGAATTGATCGACCACTTGGTAATGAAAGTTCGTATCGTTCGTCAACTAAGAACACCAGAATACGAAGCTTTGTTTGCAGGAGACCCAACTTGGGCAACATTGACATTTGCTGGTATGCTTGATGACAACAATTCATTGGTGACAAAAAATACCTTCAGATTCTTGCAAACACTCTATAATATGGGTAACGCACCAGAACCTAACATGACTTTGATGTGGAATGAAAAACTTCCTAAAGGATTCAAGGATTTCTGTGCAAAAGTAAGTATTGATACAAGTGCTATCCAATATGAAAATGACGATGTTATGCGTCACTATTATGGAAGCAATGACGTTTCAATCGCTTGCTGCGTAAGCCCGACAGCAGGAGATACGGGTAGTTCTATCCAATTCTTCGGTGCAAGAGCTTCCCTTCCTAAAATCCTGACTTATGCCGTTACTGGTGGTTACGATGAGAAAAACAGAAGTAAAGTTATCGATGGCCTGGAACCGATCGCAGATGAATACCTCGACTATGACACACTGATGGAAAAAATCGATGCTGTCATGGATTGGGTAGCAACAACTTATGTGAGAGCATTGAACATCATCCACTACATGCACGATAAATATGCATACGAAGCTGTTCAATTTGGTTTGCTTGATACTAAACTTCACAGAATGATGGCTACAGGTATTGCTGGTATCGGCTTGGCAACTGACTCAATGAGTGCTGTTAAATATTCTAAAGTCCGTATCGTTCGTGACGAAGAGGGCTTTCCGGTCGACTATGTTGTTGAAGGCGATCAGTTCCCGACATTCGGTAACAACGAAAAAGAGGCTGATGAAATTGCCGACATGCTGATCAAGAAATTTGTCGGCAAGTTGAAAGCTCAACCTACTTACCGCAATGCTGAAATTACAACTTCTATTTTGACAATTACTTCAAATATCGTTTACGGAAAAGCAACAGGTGCTCTATTCAGTGGACAAGATGCGAAGTACAAAGGCTACAGAGAAGCATTCACGCCATTGTCTCCAGGAGCTAACCCAAGCTACAGCAGCCCTTACAAAGGTGCTTTGGCAGCGTTGAAATCAGTAAGTACGATTGATTTTGAAGACGTTAAAGATGGTTCTTCCTATACATGGGCAGTTCATCCGAAAGCATTAGGAAAAGAACGTGACGTTCAAGTAGAGAACTTAACGATGCTATTGGACGGATACTTTGGAAAAGATGGCGGACATCACTTAAACGTTAACGTATTTTCTAAGGAAGGCCTAGAAGAAATGTTGAGAAATCCAGAGAACTATCCACAAGCTACCATCCGTGTATCCGGATATGCGTTGGAGTTAGCAAAAGCAACGAAAGAACAAATTTCCGACTTGCTGGAACGCGTTATCCACGGTTCATTCTAAATAAAATAATAAACAGAGACTGTCTTTGCGGTAAGGTCATTAACACAAGCAACTTGATAACTGTAAAAAAGCGGGAATGCATTCATTGCATTCTTGCTTTTTTTTGACTGCGGGCGGGGCCAAATTGTTTAATGTTCCTCAGTTATTCGACAATATCGATCCGGCAAGATGCCGAATTGTCGAATGTTTCTCGACATTCGACAATCTCGGCTCAAACTGGTGTCAAAGTGTCGGATCTACCTCACGTATTCGACAATTTTGGGCGCCACGCTGAGCAGCTCTTCTGAATTTTGATCGCCAATCCCACTGTGGACTGTCAAAGTCGGGATACTTCGTCACTAGGGATGTTGGCAACAATATGCTAAAATAACAGTAAATAGAGAATTCAAAATATGCTGAAAGAGACGATGTATATGGAAGAATTTAAAACGGAAAAAGAGCACAGACTCACGCTGGAACTTGTAAAAGAACTCTGGTCAAAAACCTACAATACTGATGGGAAGCCTGATTGGTCACACATCTTACCTTACTATGACGATACTATTTACTTTAAAGATACAATACAGGAGATCAGAGGTATTGTGGAATTCAAGGAAATGACGGATAGACTGACAGAACGCTCAAAAGATTTGAATATGAAATTAGTTAAAGTTGTGCAACAGGGGAATGATATATTCATCGAATGGGAGATGACAATCAGCTACAAGAAATATCCTAGTTCCATCTTATACGGTCTTTCACGGTTAACCATAAATGAGCAGGGTAAAATTATTGAGCAACGAGATTATTATGATCTATGGGGAGATATATTTGATAACATCCCGTTATTCGGTAAAAAATACAGAAAATTCATGAAGAAAAAATTTGGGTGACAATATGAAAAATAATGGGATAAAATTCGGGAAATATTTTAAAGAATATCGTCTGTCGAATGTGATGGCCATGATAAAAAACAACTCCAAAAGTCCATTGATTTGTGCGGATGATTGCAAGGGCAAGCTGGTTGTCATAACTGGGGCTACTTCCGGAATCGGCTATGCCACTGCCAGAAAGTTTGCCTCAAAAGGCGCTGATTTGATTTGCATCAACAGAAACAAAGAGCGCTCAGAAGCTTTGAAACATGAAATTGAGAGCGCGTACAAAGTAAAGTGTGATTATATTTTGGCTGATTTCAGCAGCATGGATGATACACATCAAGCTGCTCATGATTTGCTGGAGCTTGAGAGACCAATTGATATCATCATTCATAATGCTGGCATTTATCTTACTAAGCGACAAATCACTTCAACTGGAATCGAGAAAGTCTTTATGGTCAACTACCTTTCCTCTTTCATCATGAACTACATCTTAAAAGAGAAACTAAAATCCCAGAGGAAATGCCGTATCATCTTGGTAAACTCAGAAGGGCACCGCTTTGCGGCTTGGGGGCTGCGTTTTGATGATTTGGATTGGTCAAAAAGACGTTATTCCGGTTTGAAAAGCTACGGTACGGCCAAACTCGCTGAACTCTTAGCGATGATAAAATTTGATGAGTATTTCCGAGGGTCGGGCGTAACGATCAATGCGATGCATCCCGGAGCTGTAAAAACAGCCACAGGACAGGATAATGGTCCATTATACAAGTGGTTCAAGAAGAATGTGTTGGACAAAACGTTAAACCCTGTTTCGGTTGCAGCAGAGGCGATATACTATATAGGGGTTTCTGAAAAGCTGGAAACATGCAGTGGTGAATTTTTCAATCTGACAACTCTTGAAGAACCTGCTCCACCAGCGTTGGATGTTGAAAATGCAAGAGTTCTGTGGGAAATAAGTTTGAAAATGGGGAATTTGAATGAATAATGCTGATCAAAAAAGATATGATGCCATAATTGTAGGTGGAGGACTCGCCGGGCTTACGTCTGCGGTGTTTCTTTCTCAAGCAGGCAAGAAAATTTTGCTTATAGAAAAAAATGCTGAATTTGGTGGATTGGTAAACTCATTTGAAAGGGATGGTTTTGTTTTTGATGCTGGAGCCAGAGCCATTTTAGGAGTCGTTTTAGCGATGCTGAAAGACTTGAAGCTTGATATTGAGGTTGTCTCAAGCAAGGTTTCCCTGGGCGTTGAGGATAAAATCATCGGCATCGAAGGCCCAAATTCTGTTGGCGAATACAGAGATTTGTTGGTGAGCCTATATCCCGATAGCGTAGAGGATATCGATAAATTCATAGAAGTCATGATCAGAATAATGAAGCTGATCGATATCATCTATGGCATCGATAATCCATTATTTAAAGATATCAAGAAAGACAAAGCATATTTTTTAAAAGAACTTTTGCCATGGCTGCCGAAGTTCATGTTCGCAATGAACAGGATTGAAAGGCTTTCCAAACCCTGCGAGGAGGATCTCAAGCAGCTTATTAAAGATCCGTCCCTTATCGATATCATTTCACAACATTTTTTCAAAGGCACACCAACATTTTTTGCATTGAGTTATTTCACGTTGTACAGCAGCTATGTGTACCCAAAAGGGGGCACAGGCAAGCTTGCCGAAGCATTGGTGGAAAAAATACAAGCGTTCAATGGTGACATACTCCCGAATACGGTTATAAAGAAAATCCATGCCGACCAACAGGTGATTGTCGATGAGAACAACAACGAATACCATTATGAAGACCTTGTTTGGGCTGCAGACCTAAAAACTTTTTACACTATTGTTAGTCTGGATAACCTGGCCCCAAAAATAAGGGAAAAGTTTGAAACAACAAAGGCATTGATGGCAAAAGGCAGGCCTAGCGAATCTGTCTTCTCGCTCTATTTGGAAGTTGATTTGCCGGTGTCTTATTTTAAGAAGTCCTTCAATGGGCACCTGTTTTACACACCTTCCAGAAAAGGTTTGGGCAACATCAATAAAAGTGAGCTTAAGGGTATGCTGGAAAAATGGGGAGAGACGGATAAAGAAGAAGTTCTTTCCTGGTTGGATCGTTTCCTGGAAAACAACACTTATGAAATAGCCATCCCGGCTATGAGAGATTCTGATTTGGCCCCGGAAGGCAAAACGGGTTTGATAGTCAGCCTGCTTATGGAGGCGGAATTGTTCTATAAAGTTGAAGAATCCGGCTGGTATGAGGAGTTCAGAAGGGAAATCGAAAATAAGATAATCAGTGTGCTTTCTGAAAGTTTATGCCCTGAGTTAAAAGACAAAGTGGAGAAGCAATTTTCCTTTACACCTTTAAGTGTTGAAAACCGAGTCGGGAGTACTGGCGGGGCTATAGTAGGATGGTCTTTTGAAGCCCCGATTCCGGTTGTTTATAAAATGCAGCAAGTGAACAAATCAGTGCTTACGCCTATTCCGAATATTTATCAAGTAGGGCAATGGGCCTATAATCCAGCCGGAACACCCACATGTATCATTACAGGTAAATTAGCTGCTGACAGGATAATTAAAAAACACAAGTAAGCGTCAAATGATTTAACTTTCTAACACAGAAATATTGTGTAATCAGTTGCAGCACCAAAGCCGGGGATTTGATGCTGTACGGTTCCGATTATCTGGTGATTTTCCCAAGCGCTGGGACGAGGGAGTGTCGAGGTCACGTTCAGTAACTGATAACCGAATCAAGCGAGAGATGGGTTGAACCATTTCTCGCTTTTTACTTTGTTGAGCTGGAATTCCACCAACTGTTCATTACCTATTATTCCGATATCGGAATGATATTGCTTTTCAACACTAGGAAGCATAAAATGGAATTGAGGTGAGTGAATATGGCATACATCAGCACAAAAGAAGCAAGCAACAATTGGGACATAAGCGAACGCAGGATTCGGGGACTTTGCCAAGAAGGTCGGATTGAAGGGGCAGTCAAAATCGGTCGTAACTGGGCGATCCCTGTTGATGCGCACAAACCTGTGGATGCAAGGCAAAGTGAACAAAAAAAGTATCTCGGCTTGGGATACGATTTCAGCCAAATCGATACGGCGATGGATACCATCAATAGACACAGACCGTTTTCAAAGGGATTGGCGGATTCCCTACATGAAAAACTGATCGTTGAGTGGACTTACAACAGCAATGCGATCGAAGGGAACACACTGACCATGTCAGAAACGAAAGTCGTTCTCGAAGGGATAACGATAGGCGGAAAAAGCCTAGTCGAACATCTGGAAATCATCAATCACCGCGACGCCATTCTGTGCATCGAACAACTAGTTTCCGACAAAGAACCGCTCTCCGAATGGAACATCAAGAACATCCATACACTGGTTCTGAAGCAAATTGATAATCAAAATGCGGGGAAATATCGGAGCGAGAATGTGGTAATCAGTGGTGCAAAGCATATTCCGCCGAAACATTATCAAATAAGCGAATATATGCAAAAATTGATTGCCGAATATCAGAACGAATGGCTAGGTTATCACCCCGTTGTGCGGGCGACTTTACTGCATGGCGAATTCGTGAAAATTCACCCGTTCATTGACGGAAACGGCAGGACATCACGGTTGTTGTTGAACTTTGAACTTATGAAATCCGGCTATCCACCAATCATCATCAAAAACGAAAATCGTGCTGACTACTATAAGGTGCTTGATCACGCCCACACGACCATGGATTACGGACCTTTCATAAAATTGGTAGCGGAACTCGTGATTGAGTCGGAAAAGTTGTGGCTAACTGTTCTGGAATGACATAGCGGTTTTGTTCGAAAGGAAGGGAAGAAAATGCCTGACAAATTAACAAATCTGGGATTCACGGACAGGTTCGCGCAGGAGGCGATCCTTTATCCGGATCTTCATCCGGCCAGAGTCATCGCGCAATACAAGGAATTGTACCGGGTTGCGACCGCTGAATCGGAGATGCTGGCGGAAATATCCGGGAAAATGCGCCATGCTGCAGTCGATATGTCGGATTATCCTGCAGTCGGCGACTTTGTGATGATCGACCGGAATGAGGGAAGCCAGGACCATGCCATCATCCACCAGACACTGACAAGGAAAAGCGTCTTTATCCGGAAAGCAGCCGGAAAAGCGCATGACATTCAGGTTGTGGCGGCGAACATCGACATTGTATTCATCTGCATGTCGCTCAACAATGATTTCAATCTGCGGAGGCTGGAACGCTACTTGGCGATCGCGTGGGACAGCGGGGCAACTCCGGTGATTGTGCTGACGAAAGCGGACCTGTGCGCGGATGTCCCGGAAAAGCTGCGTGAAATCGAGACGATCGCTTTCGGGGTCGATGTGCTGGTCACGTCGAGCCTGAGCGAGGACGGATACACGGCCGTCCTGAAATACATCACCCCGGGCCAGACCGTCGTTTTCATCGGTTCATCCGGTGTCGGAAAGTCAACCTTGATCAACCGGATACTTGGGGAAGAGCTGATTGAGACGCGGGAAATCAGAAGAGATGACAAAGGCCGGCACGCCACCACAAACAGGGAACTATTCCTCATTCCGACGGGCGGCTGCATCATCGATACGCCGGGCATGCGCGAACTCGGTTTGGAAAGCGCCAACCTGGCGAGGACGTTCATCGACATCGATGATTTGGCGGGAAAATGCAAATTCAAGGATTGCAAGCACGAAAATGAACCGGGCTGCATGGTCAGGAAAGCCATAGAGGAGGGTATACTGACTGAAGAACGGCTGCAGAGCTACCTGAAGCTCAAGAAGGAAGCCAAGTATGAAGGCATGAATTCCAAACAGATCGAAAAGGAGAAAATCAGCACCATGTTTTCCGACTTCGGCGGCATTAAGAACGCCAAGAGGTACATCAAATCAAAAGATAAGGGCAAATAGAAAATTGGAGGAATCACAATGAAATTAGGCATCATCATCGAAACAAAGGAATACGAAAAATCATGGAACGCCATGCGATTCGCCGTGACCGCGAAGAAGACCGGCCATGAGGTGAAAGTGTTCCTGATGGGCGAAGCCGTCGAAATCGAAAACATGACCCATGAAAAATACGATGTGGCCGCACAGGTGCAAGCTTTCGATGAGCTTGACGGCGAAATATTGGCTTGCGGCACATGCCTGAAGTCACGCAACATGGAAGGTTCGGATGTTTGCCCCATCAGCACCATGATTGATTGCGTGCAGATGGTTGAGTGGGCGGACAAGGTTGTAACTTTCTGAAAAATGAGTAGAATCCAAGTGCTTCTGCATATTTTGTACCTCTAAATGTGCAGAAGCATAATCTTTTTGGCAGAAAGAGGAGGGAGATACTATGAATATCAGCAACTTCCAAAAATACATCAATGATACCATCTTGGGTAGAGGCTATGATTACTATGTGGGCGGCCAAGTGGATGAGGAGTATGTCCGCAAAGGCGATACCTACATTTTTCGGGTGGAAGGAAGAGAAGCGTACGAAGTTTCAGTGGAGCTTGATGACTCGGGAGAGATCATCCATGCCGAATGCGATTGTCCTTATGACCTTGGTCCCATCTGCAAACACAAAGCAGCGGTGTTTTTTCAGCTCGCGGAAATCATCAACAACGGGGACGTCAAATGGGATGCCAGGCAATCTCCGACTGAGCTGCCGGGAATCAAAGAGGTTCTGAATAAACTTCCTAAAGAGGAACTGATCAGGATCATAATGGAAATCGTCCCTAAAAATAAAACCTTGGAAGAAAGCCTGATCCTAAGATACTCTGATGGGAACAACGAGCAAGAGCTTAAACAAGTTACCAAGCTTATCCGGCGTATCGTGAATAAGTATGCCGGCAGAGGCGGATTTATAGCCTACGGAGAAATCAGCGATTATGTGGATGAGATGGTTGGTATCCTAGAAAAAGCTAGAAACACAGCGGACAGCTTATTGGCATTGGAAATCATTATCCTGGTCCTGCATGAAGCAATGGAAGCTTTCCAATACACGGATGATTCTGATGGCGAAATCGGTGGATTGGCTTCGGACTGCATTGAGGTGATGGAAGAACTTGTCCTCGTGGAAAAAATTTCCGATAGCTCCTCAAATCAGAAGTTGTTCAACAGACTGTTGGAAGACAGCGATGACCACGCCTATGATGATTGGCAGGAATACACAATCGATATTCTCCGATTGTGCGCGGAAGTCGCGGATACAGAAGCGTTGCGAGTACTGCTCAGAGCGAGGGTAATGGCCTATCTGGACAAATCTGACACTGATGGCTTCAGCACCTATTATGCAGCGCCCTTGCTGCAAATCCTGCACAGATTGATTGTTGTGTATGGAACGGATGCTGAAGCGTTGCAGTTCGAGGAGGAGAACAGCGCCCACGCATCCTTTCGGGAAATGTTGATTGAGAGAGCCAAAAAGGAAAATAACTTTGAAAAAGTCATCTCATTGGCAATTGACGGGGAAAAACAAGATGATTACTATGCAGGAAGAAAGCCTAAATGGAAAGAAATCCGCTATGATGCCTACAAAAAATTATCCTTAAAGGATGAACAGGCACGATTAGCCAAGGAGATGCTCTTTGACGGCCATTTTGAATATTATCAGGAACTCAAGGATCTGAACACTGGGGACGAAAAAGAATTCTATGATGAGTTGAAGGCAAAATTGAAAAAGGATACCCGTTGGCAAGCGAAGAGCATGTATATAAATCTCATTGAACAGGAAGAAGACACGGATGAAGTCATGGCGTATGTCAGGGAGAATCCTCAGTACATAGCGAGATATGCAGAGCTTTTGAAAGACCATTATGCGGATGAAGTGGATGTGCTCTATTCGAATCACATAAGATCCGCTGCCCATTCATCCTCAAAAAGAAGCGCCTACCAAGATGTCTGTAGCCTCATCAGACGATACAAAAACATCGCCGGAAAAGCCAACGCTGCAGAATTAGTGAACGAACTGCTTGTCCTCTACAAGAAAAAGCGAGCTTTTGTGGATGAGCTGAGCAAGCTGAATTTCTGAATGTCCCTGAGTCCTGTTCCATACTTACCTTTTTGTGCATAATTTACAACTTCAAAATTCGTGCTAGACTGATGATAAGAACAGCACAAATCATTCATGTAAAGGGGAATAAAGTATGAACATAGCTATGAAAGCTGAAAATTTTATCGCAGTTAATTCCTTTATCAACAACCTCGATTTTGACGGAACCGAAGTGCTTAGGGTCATAAAAGATCCGAAAATCAAAGCTTTTGATGAACCGACATATGCAAGAGTAATCGGTACTAACTTCAAGAACGGCACGATCGAAGTGAAGGTTTTGAGCCGTCTTTTGCCGGACGCGCCTGAATTCGCCAGAGGCTTCCTCGGCATTGCATTCCGCATCGATGAAAATAATGAGCGTTTTGAATCGCTGTATATTCGCCCAACGAACGGCAGGAATGAAAATCAATTGAGAAGGAACCGCTCCACACAATATTTCTCTTACCCTGACTACAAATTCGACCGATTCAGAGCCGAAAGCCCTGGGGAGTACGAGTCCTACGCCGACATGGGTCTTGATGAATGGATCGACCTGAAAGTTAAAGTGGATGGCGAACATGCGGAATTGTACGTGAACAATTCGAAGTATCCCGTATTGGTGGTCAATGACCTGAAACACGGACCGGATGCGGAAGGCGCCATCGCACTATGGGTCGAGGAGTGGACGGAAGGATTTTTCAAGGACTTGAAGGTTTATTGATCATTTTCCGTTTCGGTCGTGCCCTTTCATCATCATCGGCATCATCACGAACATCATGATCGGACAGATAAGCGGTGCGATGCTCAGCAGGATTCCTTGATAGCCAATCAACGGCAAGCCGAACAGCAGCAAGAGCGGCAGTCCACAACACAAGGCCAAGTGGAGAAAGTGGTTTTTGTGGCTGTGCTTCGATGCTTTTGCATCGTTGTGGTCAGGGTTATTTTGTTGATCAGTGGAGTCAGTCGATAGATTCTTTTCTTCTGAGTCGTTATTTTTGCAACAATTCATAGGGTTCATCTCCTTATTAACTTTAATTAATATAGTTATACACTTTCAATGTGTGGATGATATGGATATGCTATTTTTTTTCAATCATGTTGGATGGACCAAGTGAGAAATGGAGGGATTCCTATGTTGGGTGCAATCATTGGGGACATCGTCGGCTCCCGTTTTGAGTGGGATAATCACAAGGACAAGCATTTTGAACTGTTTACGGAGGACTGCCGGATGACGGACGACAGCATCATGACACTCGCGGTCGCCAAGGCGCTTATGGAAACCGAGAAGGCGCTGGAATCCGTGGCCGATGGGCAGGAATGGAACAACGATTATTATGACTTGTTGGAGAAAATGAGCATCCAGTATATGCAAGCGTTCGGCCGCCGCTATCCCGATTGCGGCTTCAGCCGGGCTTTCTACCAATGGATAGTCAGCGAAGATCCTCAGCCATACAACAGTTACGGCAACGGCGCGGCCATGCGGATCAGCCCGGTTGCGTATGTCGGCAGAACGGAAAAGGAGATTCAGAGTCTATCAAAAACCGTAACAGGTGTGTCGCACAACCACGCAGAGGGATTGAAGGGCGCAGAGGCTACGGCTACAGCAATCTTTTTGGCGCGATCAGGTTCATCCAAAGACGAACTCAGAAACAGGATTGCGGAAAATTACTACCCGCTGGATTTCACACTGGATGGAATCAGGGACTCCTACCGCTTCACAACGGATTGCCAAGCGACGGTTCCCCAAGCAATCAAAGCCTTCTCGGAATCCACTTCGTTTGAGGATGCCATCCGCAATGCGGTTTCGCTAGGCGGGGACAGCGATACGCTGGCCGCCATTGCAGGTGCGATCGCGGAAGCCCATTACGGCATTCCCGAAGACATCAAAAAGAGAGCCCTAAGCTATTTCGACGAGCGACAGTTTTCAGTGTATGAGGAATGGATTCAGTTTATTAAAACCAAAAATGAGTAACCAAAAGGAAAGCCTGTGGATCAATTGTTGATCTGCAGGCTTTCCTTTGTCGTGCATCCGGTTTGCGTGCTCACTCCGTTTCCGTAAGAGACTTATCCACAAATGTAACAATGAGGGCACTAATTCAATGTAAGAAAGCTCTTTGTTGCATATTGGAATTAACTATTTTTTCACAAAATTTACAAATAACATAAATGCTGTTAACAAGAAAATTACATTCGAGGAGTACACTGAAATAGAAAGCGAAAGAAACAAGCAAGTTATTTTTGGGTATGCGATATGAGGAGGAATTGGAAAATGGTAAACAGAAGAATCAGAAGAACAATTACGGCAGCTTTGATGGCAGGGGTTATGAGTACAGCGGCGGTTGTTCCGGTCATGGCTGCCTCAAACAACGATGCTAATTTGACTGGCAACGGCAAAGATGTCAAGAATGTCATTCTGATGATTTCCGATGGCTGGGGATATAACCAAATTTTAGCGACGGATTACTATACCGAAGGGAAGGCAGGCACGCAAGTCTACGAAAACTTCCCGACACAATTGGCTTTGAGCACGTATTCGTTGGGAGACCAAACGACGGAAGACAATGCTGACGGCGTGTATGACCCTGCTACTGCGTGGGAAAATTTCAACACATTGATGAACAACCCAACTGACTCTGCCGCTGCGGGTACAGCGATGTCAACCGGAGTGAAAACCTATGATGCCGCAATCGGTGTCGATGAGCAACCAGTAGATTTGACGCATATGACAGAAAATTTCGAAGCGCAAGGCAAAGCTACGGGTGTGGTCAGTTCTGTGGAATTCAGCCATGCGACGCCAGCAAGTTTTGTGGCGCATCACGAGAGCCGCAATGATTACAGCATTTTGGCGAATGAAATGATCAAGGATAGCGCTACTGACGTCATCATGGGTGCCGGAAATCCGCTTTATACCGATAATGGTGATGCTGCAGCTACGCCGAACTACAGATATGTAGGTGGAGTAGCTACGTGGAACGGATTGGTTGACGGTTCATTGGATGTTTCCGATGCGGACGGCGACGGGATTGATGATGCCTGGACACTTATCCAAAGCAAAGCGGAGTTCGAAGCGCTTCAAACCGGTGAAACTGCAAGCCGCGTCATCGGCGTTCCGGAAGTCTATACGACTTTGCAGCAAGCCAGAGGTGGGGATGTGCAAGCCAATGCTTATGCAGTAGAGCAAAACAGCAACGTGCCTGGACTTGACGTGATGGCGACAGGCGCTTTGAACGTCCTGGACAATGACGAAGACGGATTCTTCCTGATGGTCGAAGGCGGAGCGATCGACTGGGCAGGGCATGCCAACCAGAGCGGACGCCTGATCGAAGAACAAGCAGCCTTCAATGATTCTGTAGAAGCTGTCTACGAATGGGTAGAAGAAAACAGCAACTGGGGCGAAACGCTGCTGATTGTTACCGGAGACCATGAGACCGGCTATCTGACGGGAACAAAAGGCGTGTATGATGAAGTGGTGAACAACGGAACAGGCGTGATGCCGACGATGGCATGGAATTCCGGGAACCATACCAACCAACTGGTTCCATTCTTTGCGAAGGGTGCAGGGGCAGAAATCTTCAAGAAAGTTGCCGACGAAACGGATACTGTTAGGGGCGCATACTTGGATAACACGGAAATTTCCGAAGTCATCCGCACGCTGATCGACTAATAGAACTTAGCTGAAGGCTTTCCCAAAAGGGTGCTGTCTCAATGTGAGGCAGTCCCTTTTTCCGCCCAGATTATGTCGCAGAATGCGAGCGCATATAAATAGATGGAGCCGTCTCAAATTAAAATGAGATAGCTTCTTTTCTTTGGTTTGGGTCATAGCAAGGTATCAGAAGTACAGCTGAATACATAAAGTGGTATAATAATCTTGTAAATAATGAGCCTTGTTTTGGATTTTTAATCCATAGCTTCTGTGCAAAGAAGGGTACCTTCCTTTCGCAAAACGAATATGAGGAGAGTCTTTGTCATGAAATTCCACGAGTTCGGGAACAAAAACCAAGCTACTGTCATGCTTATCCATGGCCTTGGGACTACATGGGAGAAGAGCTTCGGTAAAGTGATTCCCTTGCTGACGCCTCATTATTTTGTCGTTGCTGTCGGGCTCGATGGGCATAATCCAGAAGAAAAATCGGATTATATCAATGGGGAAAAAGAAGCCGAGGAGGTCGAAAAATATATTCAAAATAATCTTGGTGGAAAAATAGATGTGATTTATGCCTCATCTTTGGGTTGTATCCCCGCGCTCTTGACGGCCTACCACCGTAACGTGACAGTCAGTAATATTATTCTGGACGGTACAGCCGATATGTCGCTTGGTCTATTCAATAAACCGGCCTCAAAAGTTGCCGGATGGTTTGGCAAAAAAATCATCACAGGAAAGATGAACTGGTTTCTGAAACTGGGAGGCATCACGCCCGAGATGCTGCAAACATTTCTGTATCCCGGAATCTCCAGAATGACCATGAAAAACGCCTTCTATGACGCGGCCTCGATGTTCAACCAGATCGATAAAATGGAGCCCTATCAAGCCGTCCGGGTAGCCTGTTGGTATGGCAGCAAGGAAAAGTTGGCTGCGAGAGGTGCGAAAAAAATCAGAAAAGCATTCCCGAACGGCAAAGACACGCTCTTTGAAGACTTTGGACATGGTGAAATCCTACTTCATCCAGAGCAATTCTGCAAAGAAATGCAACGTTTTTTGAAAGCAATCGTTTAATAGACAGTGGCAGTAAGCAACAGTTGCCGAAAGGGTGGAATAGCAATGAAACAGAGACTGATCATTGGATTATTGTTTTCGATCTTATTATTGGGTGGATGCAATGCATGGGATAAAGCATACGAAGAAGCAGGATCAGCTAGTTTTACAGTTGCGTCGATTACTGGGCCTGCTGCGCTGGGATTCGTCAAGGCGATGGAACCAAGCATCGATCCTCAAGTGAGGCTAGGGGACACGGTGCAGTACTCTTTCGAAGAGGATGAGGAAGCGATTTATGCGCAACTGCTGGAAGGTAAAGCTGATATGGCAGTTGTACCCACAGAAACTGCCGCGAAGCTCTATCGTGAGGGTGCCGGATACCAATTGGCGGCTGTTAATACAGGCGGGTACCTCTATCTTTTGTCAACTGATGAGTCAATCAATGCTGTTTCTGACCTCAAAGGGAAAACTATTACGATTGTAGGAGAGGGATCAACTGCTGACGTTGTTATTAGACAGTTGTTGATTCAAGCTGGCCTCGATCCGGATAATGATTTGACCCTAACATATGCTGAAAGTGTAGAGACAGCGATGGGAAACGTTGCAAATAGTGACCTCATCCTGTTATCTGAGCCAGGGGTGACCGATTTGTTGGATGAAAACAGCGACTTCAGCATTGCTTTGGATATCCAGGAAGAATGGATGAGGATCAACGAGGATGGGATGCCATTGCCTTTGACATGCTTGATCGTTAAGAAGGAAATTCCTATTGCCAGAGCAGAAGAATGGGGTTTGTTTGTCGAGGATTATAAGGATTCCATCGAGTGGATAAACAGCAATCCAGCTGAAACGGCCGAACTGCTTGATAATCATGAAGTCGGGATCACGAAAGAACAGGCCGAGGGAGTGATTTCCCGCAGCAATTTGGATTATTGGGATGCAGCAAACTCCAAACAAACAGTAGAAAAATACCTGAGCCTATTTTTGGATGCGGAAGCCGACGGAACCGTAGAAAGCCTACCTGATGCAGCATTCTATCTGACGGAAGAATAAGGAGGAAACTATCATGAAAATGCAGTTTTGGTCCAAAACGACAACCGGGAAATGGGCAGCGGGTCTGACTTTGGCCTTTATCGTGCTGATGTCTTTAAAAATGATTGGGCTTGGTGCTGCAATCAGGCTCCCGTTGCCTTCACCTGCGCTTGCGTTGATGGGAGTGATTGGTTTCATTATGGGATTGATAGCCGTCATAAAATATAAGGACAGAGCCTTGTTGACGTTGCTGTCCATTCCTGTAGGGTTAATCATCATCGCATGGACAATTGCTGAGATTGCTTTCCCGCACTGATGCATCGTTATCCGAAAATCATATCGAGTGAAGACGTCCTTGTTCAGGGCGTCTTCTTTATTTGCCCTTTGTAATACCTTTACGATGGATAGCTATACAGGATTCACTGGTGGCAGTATGGTATAATGTGGTCGAAAATAACGGTTACAAAAAGAGGACAGTCGCTTAGGTCTGTTTGCAGGGTGCTGAATTTGGGAATGAGGAGCAATATTATGGAATCATTAAATGAATGTATAATGGAATATACTGCGCAGTTAAGAAAAGGGCAGATTCAGAAAGCTTACAAAGGAATCCTGACATTTATGTCAGAACTACGCTCCTACCTGGAAAGCGGGTACCCAGATTATACTGCCGGCAGCTTATATTCTGGATACATGGATATGACGTATTTTGCTTTTACACCCCCTGATTTAAAAAATAAGAAGCTGAAAATAGCCGTAGTCTATTTGCATGAAAAAGGCGTGTTTGAGGTTTGGTTAGCTGGAAATAACAGAAAAATTCAGGCCGAGTACATCGCGTTGATGAGCCATGAAAATATTGGTAAATATAAATTATCGCAGGCTATTCCGGGAGTTGATTCCATTATAGAATCGATTCTGGTTGAGAAGCCGGCTTTTGACCATCCTGAGGCACTGAAGCAGGAGATTGAAAAAATGACGATGGCATTCGTAAAGGATATGATTTCTATTCTGGATGAACCAAAAAGGGTTTGATAAGCGGATATAAGGATCGGAGCTGAATGGACTATGAATAAAAAGTCTGGAGTAATTAAGGAAGGAATACTGGTTACAATCGCGAGCCTGCTTACTTTGGCAGTAGCATTTATGCTGTATTTTCTGATCTTCATGATTTTTGAATCCTTTGTAAATCAGGATGGTTCCTATGGTTTTGTGTCACTATTGCGCGTTGGGTATGGGATTATTTGGCTTGGCCTATGTTTGATCGTGTATCGTACGACGATAAACGACTTGCTTAAAGCTAGCGTGCTGGCTGCTTCACTTACCACGTTTATGGTAGGAATTGGCGTACAATTATATGAAAGTCCCATTATTGTGGGGTTGATCCTGTTATTGGTTGCTTCAACAAGTATATTTCTGCTTCATAAAATGAAACAGAAATGGTATCACTACTATGCTATTGTAATTTCCATCATTGCCGCATTATTTTATTTATAACCCATTCGAACTAAGGGAGGAAAAAGAAAATGCCAGGTCCATTAGATTTCAAAAAAGAATTCAAGAACCTCTATCAGCCCAAGACGGCCCCTGTGATCGTCGATGTGCCGAAGATGACATTCATCATGGTCGACGGCAAGGGAGACCCAAACGAGGAATCGGGGGAATACGCGAAAGCGATCGAAATGCTTTACGGGCTGTCCTATACCATCAAAATGAGCAACAAAAGCGGGAATGCCCCGGCGGATTTCTTTGAATATGTCGTTCCGCCATTGGAAGGCCTGTGGTGGACGGAAATTGATCGCCCTTTTGACACGGTTCAAAAGGACAAATTGATTTTTACAGCGATGATTCGGCAGCCGGAATTTGTCACCGATGAAGTATTCCGCTGGGCCGTTGAGGAATTGAAGAAAAAGAAACCGGATCTCGCCCTCGTAAAGGCAAGGTTGGCGGAGTTCACCGAAGGGCTTTGCGTACAGATGATGCACATGGGGCCCTATGATACGGAAGCAGTAACGGTCAAGGCTATCGACGATTTTGCCGCAGCCAATGGATACGTCAATGCCATTTCCGAAGTAAGTCCGGATGGTACTGTCCGCAGGCACCACGAAATTTACCTGAACGATCCGCGCAAAGTCGCTCCCGAAAAGATGAAGACAGTCGTCCGCCATCCGATCATGGAAAATTTGAAATAAAACGCTTCCCTTAGAGTGCACTCCAAGGTGTATACTCTGTTTGTAATGCGAGTGGCGCTATTTTGATTCTTTAAAAGGCGCGATGATCAAAATAAACAGCTTCGGGAAGGAAGGAAATAATATGACAACATGGTTGATTACAGGCTGCTCAAGCGGCATCGGCAGAGGGATCGCAAAAGCAGTCTTGAAAAATGGGGACAACGCGGTCGTGACTGCGAGAAACGTTGCAACATTGACGGATATCGTCGAAGATTATCCCGACACTGCTATCGCGGTGCCTTTGGATATCACGAATAAAGAGAGTATCGCGGCCGCCGTGAAAGCGGCAGAAGATAACTTTGGCGGGGTGGATATCCTCGTGAACAACGCTGGTTACGGCTACCGTTCTTCCGTCGAAGAAGGCGAGGAAGACAGCGTGAATCTGTTGTTCGACACCAACTTCTTCGGACCGATTGCATTGATCAAGCAGGTTTTGCCCTACATGCGAGAGCAGAAAAACGGCGCCATCATCAATGTTTCCTCGATCGCTGCCGCCCGCTCAGGTGTCGGCTCCGGCTATTATGCAGCATCCAAGGCCGCTTTGGAATTGATGACGGACGGCTTGATGAAAGAAGTCGCACCGTTGGGGATCAAAGTGATGATCGTGGAACCGGGCGCTTTCCGGACCAAATTCTACGACACTTCCCTGAAAGGTACGCAGAAGCAGATCGAAGATTACGCGGAAACTGCCTGGAAGACCAGAAAAGAGAACATCGTAGACAACCAGGACCAACCCGGAGATCCGGATAAGGCGGGAGAAGTCATCTACGAAACTATCCAAAAAGAGACCATTCCGAAACGCTTGTTGCTGGGCTCGGATGCAGTGAACATCGTATCCGCCGAGATGAAAGAAAGATTGCAGGAAATCGAAGCGTGGAGCGACGTCAGCAAACAGACGGACTACTGATCTGGTTTCTGGAAATGTAAAAACATAGTAATGATGAAGACTGCGGAGACGGGCATGATGCCTTTTCCGCAGTCTTTTTGCGTGACGGGTAGTGCTGAGGGTGAGGTTTCCCTTACACACTATTGGAGCTCGCTTCCTGAATGATACAATTAAAAATCGCGCCTCTTGCAAAAGAAAGTAACTTGTAATAAAATATATGCATGTGCATGCATTACGAATGAGCCGAGCGTTATGTTTGGATATTTCCGGCAGGCTCGGTAAAATGATAAAAAGCGACCCAAGAGGAGAGAAAAATATGTCAACAATGAACAGTAAGCTGACTTTCAAACGCGGCCTTGAGCTAAAGAACCGCATCATGATGGCGCCAATGACGACGAAGATGAGTTTTTATGACGGTGTCGTGACATCCGACGAAATCAATTATTATGCGCTTCGTTCCGGTGAAATCGGAGCGGTCATCACGGGCGCAGCGAATGTGCAGAACGACGGCAAAGGCTGGGAAGGCGAATTGAGCGTCGCTTCCGATGTGTTCATACCGGGTTTGAGCAAATTGGCTGCAGCCATCAAAAAGAACGGCACCAAGGCGATCCTGCAGATTTTCCACGGTGGCCGCATGACGGATTCAAGCGTCTTGCGGGGCGTTCAGCCAGTGGCGCCGAGTGCTGTAGCTGCCGAAAGACCGAATGCCGAGACGCCTAGAGCATTGGCAGGCGACGAAATTCTGGACTTGATCGAAAACTTCAAAGCCGCGACCCGTCGCGCAATCGAAGCCGGGTTTGACGGTGTGGAACTACACGGCGCCAATACTTATCTGTTGCAACAATTCTTCTCGCCGCACTCCAATCGCAGAGACGACGAATGGGGCGGCACGCTGGAAAAACGGTTCAGTTTCATCGACAAGTTGGTTGATGAAGTGACGGCAGTCGTGGATGAATCAGGCGCCGAAAACTTTATCGTCGGCTACCGCTTTTCCCCAGAGGAATACGAAAATCCTGGCATCCGCTTTACAGATACACTGTTCCTTGTGGACCAATTGGCCGATAAAGGCTTGGATTATCTGCATATCTCTTTGAGAGACCACAATCTTGTTTCCGTTTCTGAGGAACATAAAGAGAAAAGCATGATGGCGTACATCCATGAGCAAATCAACGGACGCGTGCCGTTGGTCGGCGTCGGCGACGTCCGCACAAGCGAAGATGCAGAGCATGTATTGGAACATTCGGAGCTTGTTGCCGTTGGGCGTGCGTTGCTGATTGACCCGCATTGGGGCGCGAAAGCCCTCGATCAAAAGGATGAGCTGATCCGCCAAGCAATATCCAAATATGACCGCGAAGAACTGTTCCTGGCGAACGGAGTGTGGGGCTTCATGGAATTCATGATGCCTGACCGTTTGGGGAAATAAACGTAAGAATGTTAATCGGCAGTCTTGTTTATACTTACGGCTGATTATAATCAGCATAAGGGAGACCGTATGCACTACCTGAAAAGGTGAGTCTGTACGGTCTTTTTATTTTGTTATGAATAAATTGGCTCCTGTATATATTTAGTGGAAACTTAAGTATTGTCCACACCTACTTGCTATAGAAACTGGAAATGAGGATATTGACAAGGTAAGTGGTTTAATGTAGGTTATGTAGATAAGTATAAATATCGAAAGGGATTGACAAAAATGGAAGATGAACCTGGGGAAACGCCGAGTATCAAATATGTTGCAAGTTTATTTGTAATGCCTAAACGTAATCAAATAAAATTTAATACGTCATTTAACTATTGTAGACCATGATACAGCCTATTTATGCTGTTTTTGTAGTCTGTTTTTTTTTCTGGAAATACTGGACTAGTCGTCAAGAACCTAATACTTTAAGCAAAAACGTACTTGAATATAATCTGATAGATTGGAGACAACATGGAATCTCAGTACAATAAAAAGAAACGCTTTATCATAAATACCATTTATTTTTTTCTGATTGCCCTCATTGCGTATGTCTTTTTCAACTATGCAATTAATTTGATAAGTCCTTTTATCTTTGCATTTTTGATTGCATACTTGCTTAAAAGGCCAACCAAATCAATAGCGGTAATGTTAAAAATATCTCCGAAAATAGTGTCGGTTGTTCTCGTCTTACTTTTTTTCAGTACAATCGGACTGCTCTTTTCGTTGATTGGCGTAAAATTAATAGCTGTCGTTACAGCACTCATTTCAGGGCTTCCGATGATATATGACACGCAACTGGAGCCATATCTCATAAACACTTTTAACGGCATAGAACAAGCTATTTATCGCTTGGACCCGGCCCTTGTAGATTTTCTGAACGAAGGATTTGACCAATTTGTCAATTCACTAGGCGAGGATGTCAAAAATATCTCTTTGTCACTTGTTGGTTCTTTATCAAGCATAGCGTCATCATTACCAGAATTTTTGCTGAAAATAGTGTTGATGATTATTTCGACTTTCTTCATTGCAATGGATTTCGACGCTTTAGAAAAATTCATATCAAGGCAGTTCTCAAACAGAAATAATGAAGTTATTCATAAGATTAAACAATACCTATTCCACACGCTTTTTGTGGTGGTCCGTTCATACCTGTTAATTATGGGTATTACTTTTATCGAACTTTCCATAGGACTTTCTGTCATTGGGATCCCAAATGCAATATTGATTGCCTTCATAATTGCGATATTCGATATATTGCCTGTATTGGGTACGGGTGGCATAATGATTCCATGGACACTCATCACTTTTATCCAAGGAAATTATCAAGTTTCAATCGGAATAATGGTTGTTTATATAATAGTGACGATTGTAAGGAATGTTCTGGAACCGAAAATTGTTGGCGGGCAATTGGGGCTTCACCCTGTTGTGACACTAATGAGTATGTTTGTAGGAGTTAACTTAATAGGCGTTATTGGATTGTTCGGATTCCCTATCACATTATCCTTGCTGAAGCATCTAAATGATACTGGAACGATCAAGCTATTCAAATGATGAATTAATGCTCAATTATTTACAAAATAGTTAAATTATAGAAGACCATACGGATCACGCTTTAGTCGGGCGAGTGATCTGTATGGTCTTTTTTGCGTTGCATCAAGTAGAGCCGCACGCGATTCCTGGGCTGGTGATATGTTATAATGAGGGCGAAAAAGAGCGGTTACAAATGCGCTGTATAGTCGATTTTCTTCCTTTACCATAGTTTTTTGTCAGTCCGAGGAGGGCCTTCAGATGATCAAAAATACCCAACGCCGATGCACGTTTTTCTTCATTGTGACCCTGTTGCTGTTTATCTTTTCGGGTTGCGGTTCATCGAGCGATGAAGCAGCCTCATCTGCGGATCCGGAAGCGATCAGGGAGAGCCAAATCAGCGAACTGGAAAGCAGCGATCTGATCGGGAATGTGGATGCATATGCGGCTATCCAAGGCGTTCTTGCGGAAGGGCCGGCGCCTACTCCAGCCAAAGTGTTCATCATCGAAAACGATGAATCCGTTGAGGAAGGGGCCGGAGAAAAGTACGTGTATTCGCCGCACTATCTCGATTTGCCGGAGGAACTGCAGGCCAAGTCGGATGCCGAGATGAACGTGCTGGTGAAGCTGCGCAGCTATTACATGGAGACCGGAACGTACTCCAATGAAGGGATCGCCTACACGCGCTATGTCCAAATTACCATCCTGGACAGGGCAGCCGGCACCATTATCCATGAGGAAACAATGATCGGATCGGCGCCGTTCAGCATCAGCGAAGATCAATCAGCCGGTTATGGCTATGTCCCCGAATACCAAGTGCTGGAGAAAATTCTGGCGTATTTTGGCTATTCAGATGCATAAAGACCGTCTTCACGATTCGGGCCATTTCTGAGTATAGGAAAAATCAACTCAACGCGCTGTCCTCAAGAAAGGTGAAGGGAATTATGAGTAATAACAAAGATGGCTGTTCTTGCAGTGGTGAGTGCTGCCCACAAAAGCAAGCAAAAAAGAAAATTGACATCGATTTCTTGTATCTGGATTTAAATACATGCAAAAGGTGTCAGGGGGCTGAAAGTAATTTGGAGCTGGCAATAAATGAAGTTTCGGCGGTTTTGACATCCGCTGGCTATGATGTGAGTGTAAATAAAGTAAACATCTCATCGCCCGAGTTGGCAATCGAATATGAATTTCTCAGCTCGCCAACGATAAGGATCAACGGTAACGACATTGCTTTGGATGTTACGGAAACCTTATGTAAGGATTGCGGGGACATTTGCGGAGATTCTGTAGATTGCAGGTCCTGGATTTATGAAGGTACAGAACATCCTGAACCACCAAAAGCAATGATCGTGAATGCTATTCTGAAAGAAGTCTATGGAGGGCAGTCAGAATCCCAAAAATCCAAAGAGGAATACAGGTTGCCGGATAATCTGAAAGCATTCTTCACTGGGATTACGGCAAAGAAAGAGGAATGAGAAAAGCAGAAGACTATGCCAAAACTTACCATAAGTTGGGAGGAGAATTATGATGAAGGTAGTTCCAGAAAGTAGCGCGGGGAAATGGGCGGTAGGATTGACGTCGGCTAGTATTGTGTCGCTAGTGATATTTTTTCTTTTCGAAACGATGGGATTCATATTATTAGCAGCCATTCTCCTGGAGTTGGCTGCTATAGTCCTCAGCATAAAGGCACTCCGAAAGGAACGAACAATCTTGGTTTACTGTGCATTGATCTTTGGCGTTGTGGTCATCCTATTTTTGCTGACACACAGTCTTTTCATTCAAGACTGATCGTATTCTAGATGCAACACGGAAAATATTGAGGTGCTGACTGTGAAAATTATTGGGTTGATGCTGTATTTTTCCTTTTATATAAGCTTCTACATCAAAATGTTTGTGCAAAGCAGACACGGCATAAAGACTATCCAAATCGGAAGAGGCGATAAACCCCAAAAAACAGTTGTCATTGAAGTTAGTCTGGTAATTGTGCTGGTGCTGACAGCATTAACACAACTCCTGACTATTTTGTTCGTTGAAAAATTCCCACTCATCTTACGGCATGATTCTGTCAGATACCTTGGGGCTATTCTTTCCGTAGCGGGAATCATCACATTGATTGTTGCCATGGCAACGTTGGGCGACAGTTGGAGAGGCGGCATTGATTACAATCAGAAGACTGGGTTGATAACGACTGGTGTATATAAGTACAGCAGAAATCCTGGCTTTGTCGGATTTGATTTGTTCTTTATCGGAATGGCGTTGTTGTTTTCCAATCTGTTCACTATTATATTTTCCTGCATGCTGCTATTTCTCCTTCACCTTCAAATATTGGAAGAGGAAAAGTTCCTCTCCAGCGCGTTTGGAAAAGAATATACAGATTACCAGAAGAAAACGAGAAGGTACTTTTGAAGAGGCGGTATTCCGATAAAATGGTCATGTCAGGCAGCAATACGTTCTATTTGATTGCCTTCATGATAAGAAGCACCGCTTGGACTGAGTACGGATTCAGTGTGTTCACATTTTGTCCGCAAGACTGTTGGATTATGGACAAAATGTAGGCGCTTAATCATGATATAATGGACCGGAAGTATATTTCTAGGAGGTCTGTGTTTATGAAAGATGAAAATTGCGCCTATTGCATGGAAGGCGAAATGGTATTGGCATTCGGTTACCCTTGTTGTGAATTGCCTTACAGCAAAGTCTACGTTTTTAAAGAACAAAGCCATAAAGGCCGTGTGATCGTTGCCTACAAAGACCACGTGAGCGAATTGGTGAACATCACGGATGAAGAGCGCAACGGCTACTTCGCGGACATCGCCACAGTTGCGAATGCGCTGCACAAAGCCTTCAGCCCTGAAAAGGTCAACTACGGTGCTTACGGCGATACCGGCAAACACCTGCACTTCCATTTGGTGCCAAAATACAAAGATGACGCATTCGAATGGGGTTCGACTTTCGACATGAACCCAGGCCGCGTTACCCTGACGGACGATGCGTACGAAGCATTGGCTGAACAAATCCGCACGAATATGTAAGAGAGCGTGAGAAAAGTCGTTTAGCTCCCCGTGCGTTGGAGCATCCCACGAAGTGAACCTCTTTTCTTCACTACGTGGGATGTGAAACGTTAGTGGGAGCTGACTTTTCGAACGCGTTTAGAGCGTGTGATGAATCCGAACTAAAAAAGCTGGCTCCAGGCGGAGTCAGCTTTTTGCTTTACTCAAAGGAGAAGAACAGTAACTGATGCAACGTAAAAATTATCAATAAATCAGGCAGTCCAATGAGAGGGTCTTTGGATATGAGGGGGTAGCAAAGTCTTTTCATCACCCTTAGCCGAATTCATTTGCATTTGAGTCAAAAACATACTCGTAGATAAGTCTGCTCCCCTTAAATCAGCGTCACGCAAATCAGCCCCGATAAAATCCGCACCTCTTAAATCTGTGTCGCTCAAATCGGCAGCAATCAGATACGCTCCCCTCAAATTGATTGCCTTTAGATCTTGTCCACTTAAATTTTTCGCGATCCAGTCGGCTCTTTCATGATTATAATCCTTGGCTTTTTTAGGGTTGGATAGTTTTGAAGCCAACATTTCCCGAATATGCTTGCTGGTTTCCGATAGCAACCCATTTAAGGGGAATCTGTACATCACTATATCCAAAGACAGCAGGTGATCAGCATCGCGTTTTGTCAGGCTCTGCAACTCCTTTAGCTGCACGTTTAATTTCTCGGACAAATCCTGGGGTAATTCATATGACAAGGCTTCTGCCGCGTAGGCAATCATTTCATGGATTTGTTCCATAATCGGAAACACTTGGAACATTTTTGCTCCAATTTCAGGATCATCCCTCCAGTTTTGACCCTTAAACGTAACTTGGGAAACAACTTGTCCAGCACCCAAACAGTCAAACACAGTGCAGCCCTTAAAACCTTTCTCCCGTAAGTTAGCGTGAATTTGACACCCGTAATCGGATTGCAAATTGACGCAAGGACTGCCTGCCGGTTTGTTGATTGGAAAATCGCTTGACGCTATAAGGTTGAGCGCTGTACAGCAGAGCCCAAAGCACTGCGAACAATCGGCCCTTAAACTTTCTCTAATATTTTTGGCTATTTCGTTATCCATTTTTGCAACAATCCTTTTCGCGTTGGTCGAGGTTCAAAAAATAAGGAGACTAATTTTCAGGTTACTAGCCCCGTTTATATTTTTGAACGGAAGAGAAATTCTTGACTCCATTATACATGATTTTTAATCCACCTGTGGATGCAAATAACGACTAACCTAGTTGCTTCCCGGTCCACAAAAATAGGCGGATCGGATGCGATGTTCTATAATAAGTATGACAATTAACGCAATCATATACGGGGGAAAACGGATGATACTGGAAGAAAGAATCAAGCAATTGAACGATAAGAACGTAGTGGCGGAGCGACCGTATGTCGTCTATTGGATGCAGAGTTCGCAGCGGGCGGAGTACAACCATGCATTGGAATATGCAATCCGTCAGGCCAACCGGCTCGAGAAGCCGCTGGTCGTCTACTTCGGGGTCACTGACGGCTTTCCGGAAGCCAATGAGCGCCACTATGCATTCATGCTGGAAGGGCTGAAGGAAACGAAGGACGCATTGGAGCAGCGCGGCATCCAACTGCTGATCCGGAAAATATCGCCGGAACAAGGAGCTTTGGAAATTTCCAGATTGACGGCCTTGCTGGTTGTGGACCGCGGCTATCTCAGAATTGAGCGGCAATGGCGTGTTGCCTTGGCCGAGGGTGCCGAATGCGCGGTCGTCCAGATTGAAAGCAACGTCGTTGTTCCGGTCGAGCTGGCTTCTCCCAAAGAGGAGTATTCCGCTGCGACCTTGCGCTCCAAACTGAAGAAAATCCTGCCGCAGTGTCTGGCACCATTGGAGGAGAATGTCTGCAGCCTTCCGTCCACCGCAGCGGAGCTACCTTTCGAGGCGTATGACGTTTCAAATACCGAACAAGCCTTAGCCGGCTTGGCTATCGATCGCAGTGTCCCGCGCGTTTCCGATTATATCGGCGGAACCGCGGAAGCAAAACGCTGGCTTGAGGATTTCATCGAAAATAAATTGGCCGGATACAGCGAACGGAAGAACCGTCCTGGTGAGTCCGTTACCTCAAACTTGAGCCCCTATCTCCATTTCGGCCAGATTTCGCCGCTCTATATCTACCGCAGACTGATGGGGATGGACAGCGAAAGTCAGCAGAGTTTCCTCGAGGAACTTGTCGTCAGAAGGGAGTTGGCCGTCAATTTCGTTTACTACAATGAAAAGTACGATTCCTTCGATGCCGTGCCGGATTGGGCCAAGAAGACGCTGGCCAAGCACTTGGCGGATGAACGGGAATATCTGTATTCCTTGGCGGAATTGGAAGCGGCCAAAACCCACGACGACTATTGGAATGCCGCGCAGCTGGAGATGAACCTGACCGGGAAAATGCACGGGTACATGCGGATGTACTGGGCCAAAAAAATTCTGGAGTGGAGCAGCACACCGGAAGAAGCCTATTGCAAAGCGATTTACCTGAACAACAAGTATCTGTTGGACGGCCGCGATCCGAACGGTTTCGCCGGGGTGAGCTGGTGCTTCGGCAAACATGACCGACCTTGGGGGGAACGGGCCATCTTCGGGAATGTCCGTTTCATGAACGACAAAGGTCTGAAGCGCAAGTTCGACATGCAGCTGTATCTGGATCAGGTTGCGAAACGGTCGCGCAAATAAAAGGAGGCGGAACGGATGGCCGGAAATGGCAAAAAGGCAGAACCCTTGCATATAATCCTTTTGATGCTCTTCATCATAGCGTACCTTATTTCGGCCATCTGCCCGTTGGATCGGCTGGCTTGGATGGGTCAGATGACGCCTGCGCTCCTGCTCGTTTTCTTGTTGGTTGTGACTTACTGGAAGTTCCGTTTCAGCACTTTCGTCTATGTGATGGCTTTTCTGCATGCTTTGTTGTTGGTTTACGGCGCGCACTTTACTTATTCCCAGAACCCTTTGTTCAATCAATGGAAAGAACAGTTCGGTTGGGAGCGCAATTACTTTGACCGGGTGGGGCATTTCGCCCAAGGTTTCGTGCCGGCTTTTTTGGCCAAGGAGTTTCTGCTGCGTGGCGGCTATGTCAAGAAAGGCAAGATGCTGACTCTCATCGTCATTCTGTCCTGCCTCGGCTTCAGCGCAGCCTATGAACTGAGTGAATTTGCGATCGTCAAAATTATGGACGTGCCCGCTGATGCTGTCATGGGGACGCAGGGCGATGCCTTCGACAGCCTTTGGGATATGATTTGGGCATTGATCGGTGCGAGTCTGGCGGTGTTTGTGTTCGGGCCATTTCACGACAGCCAAATCGAAAAGATGAGGGATCCCGATGGACCGCTCCGTTAGCCAGATTTCAACTGTAGGCCTATAATTAAGATGAAGCTAAGGTTTCGAGTGGTAGCTGTTTTTTGTTTGCGAGAAGGAGGAAAATGAAATGGAACTGATGCTGGTAATGGCAGCCGTTGTATTTTTCAGCGTTCTTTTTGTACCTGTGAAAGCAAAAGCACATTGTGACACCATGGATGGACCGACAGCTGTTGACGGGAAACGAGCACTGGAGACCTGCAACGTTAATTATGCGTTAAAATGGATCCTTCCGGAGCACGAAGAAGAACTAAAGGAAATCTTTGCTTTGAGCAGTAAGGTCAGGGCACTCGGGCCGGACGCAAAGGAATTGGCGGACAGATATTTCCTTGAGAATCTTGTCAGAATGCATCGGGCCGGGGAAGGCGCCTCCTTTGAAGGGTTGAAACCTTCGGGAACCCCCATCGATGAAAAAGTTGCGGCAGCCGATAAATGCATCGAAGTAGGGAACTTATCCCCATTGGAGGGGCTGTTGCCCCATGAAGAAATCCATGAACTGGAAGGGAAATTCAAAAAAGCTTTGTCACTGAAAGAATTCGCTGTTGATGACGTTGAAGCCGGGAGAGCCTACATAGAGGCTTATGTCGATTTCTTCAAGACGGTGGAAGGTGAACACCATGCACATAAACACGATCATGGCCATGCTGCGCACCCGCACTGATCTGGAACAGGGCATTCTGTATATTTCGTTGATTATTGCCGCCGTTTCCGCCGCTGGACTCGTCCGAAAACATCTATTTTTCCTTACTGTGGTGCAGTCTGATTCGATGTATCCCGCGCTGCGGCCGAAGGATTTGGGAGTCACGCTTCGCATCCATTGCGTAAGGGAAATCAAAAGAGGCGACATCCTCGTTTTTTATTCCGCTGAGCTTAAGGATAGGTTGGTGAAAAGGGTCATCGGATTGCCGCATGACCAGATTGTCTGTGAACAGGATGGTGCCGTTTACGTCAACGGCAAAAAATTGGAAGAACCCTATCTCAAGCAAACGGATGGGAAAAGGTCGGAATATCGGGTGCCGGCAGGCAAGTATTTTTTGTTGGGGGACAACCGGGCGCATTCATATGACAGTCGTTCCTTTCTTGATCCGTTCATCTCGGAAAAGGCTATCCAAGGAAGACTCATTTTTTCCCTCGTGCCATTCCGAAAAATCTGATCGGAACGATAAAGCAGGTCCGCTATACAATCAGTTCATTTTCTTAAGAGAAAGGAAGGTGCATCATCATGAAAGAGATTACGACAGAAAAGCTCCGTCGCTTCAATATGATCATGGGAGGACTCCACCTGGTCCAAGGGATTGCGATGCTGTTCTTGGCAACGAACGTCATCCAGAAAATCGGTGAGTTCAGCCCGGAAATCAGCCAGTTCTATCTGGCCTTCAATCCCGAAACGCGCTCACTGGAAACGGCCTCGCGTGTCCTGTTTGAATTGCCGTTCGGTATGCTTGTCGCTTCGTTCTTGTTCATTTCCGCTATCGCGCATGCCTTGATTTCCATTCCGAAAAATCTGAATGCAATCTATAATGCCGATTTGGAAAAGGGCATCAATAAATTCCGCTGGTTCGAGTATGCGCTCAGCTCATCCATAATGATTGTTCTGATTGCGACCTTGTTCGGCATCTACGATATCGCTTCGCTCATTCTGATCTTTATCGTGAACGCCACTATGAATCTCTTCGGGCTCGTGATGGAACAGCTGAATGTGGGGCATTCAAAAGACAACATCCAATGGGGGCCGTTCATCTGGGGCTCGATTGCCGGAATTGCGCCATGGATCGCCATTTTGCTCTACATGTTCGGGACCGGTAATTTCGGTGAGGTGCCTTGGTTTGTCTGGGCAATCGTCGGCACTTATTTCGTTGCTTTCAACACTTTCCCGATCAATATGATTTTGCAGTACAAGAAAGTCGGGAAATGGGCGGACTACCTCTATGGGGAGCGGGTCTATATCGTGCTGAGCTTGGTTGCGAAATCGATTCTTGCCTGGCTCGTGCTTTTCGGTGCGATGCAGCCATAATTCAGGGAGGCTTAAGGTACTGTCGTTTACAAAAAAATTACAGTGTTTTTTGATACAGTTTACAAAAGAGTTGTATAGTGAGTGTGTGGAGGAAATGTATTTTGTTTCTGCTTTACTTATATTTGAATGACATGCTTCAGCCGGACAGGTTGGGCGTCCACCAGAAGGAATCTGATGGATGCCCAACCTGTCCGTTTTTTTGCGGTTTTAAGTGAGAATGCCATTATTGGCAATCGCGAGAGCGAAGGGATACAATGGTTTTGAAGAAAAGAATGCAGTTGGGATCCAAATTGTCAGAAAGGACGGGGAAGAACAATGGCTATGTCTCAAGCCATCATGGATGGATTGATCTGGTCGCTGCTTTGGGCGGCTGTCATCACCTTGACGATCTGGAAGGCACCTCAGCAACTTGTGCATGACTACCCCAAGGAAATCCAAGCTGTCGTGGTCCTGCCTCCCTTGAACAAGAAGATATACAGACGGATCATCGTTCCGGCACTCATCATTTTGATCGGGTATCTGTTTTTCAGCGTCATCAGAACATACGGCGCTGCCGAAGTTGCGTTCTGGGTGCCGGTGCTGCATATTTTTATCATGTGCATCGTCTGGAACAGTGTCGATCTGCTTGTAATGGATTGGCTGATCTTTTGTACGATCCAGCCGAAATTCATGATTCTGCCGGGCAGCGAGGGGCATCCAGCCTACAAGGACTACTACTTCCATTTCCGGGGCTTTCTGATCGGATGCGGCTATTCAGTGATCGGCGGTGGTGTCTGCGGTGGCATCGGCTATGCGCTCCTGAAACTGTTTGTCTGGTAAAAATGAATTGAGGGGGAAATAAGATGAAAGAACTGGAGCAAATTCCCGGCATCGGGCCGAAGATGGCGGCTACGCTTGTTTCTTTGGGGATAAATAAAATCGCGGACCTGCGCGACAAGGATCCGCAAGAACTCTATGAGCGTCTGAACAGGATAACCGGTCAGCGGCAAGATCCTTGCGTGCTGTACACTTTCCGCTGCGCCGTCTACTATGCTACCGAACCGCATCCGGATCCGGAAAAACTGAAATGGTGGAACTGGAAAGACAATTAGGTCAGCTAAAATGTCCCCTTTACTATACATACCTGCAGGGGTATAATGGTTTTTAACAAATCCGGCGAAGCTTATAGGGTAAAGGAGACAGCAATGGCACAGGAATTCTACAAGAAAATATACTCGGTTCGGGAATTTTATACGATTTTGTATGATGGAGTCCGCACAATGAAATACATGATCAAGGCCAAAAAGAAAAAGGAATTGAGTGCAGAGTTCATCGAAAGGATCATGCTGGGCGTTACGGAAGTCAACGGCTGCGAAGTTTGCTCCTATGCCCATACGAAGATGGCTCTCGAGCAGGGGATGGCTGCAGAAGAAATTCAGCAATTGTTGGCGGGATCCGCTGGCGAAATCCCTGTGGATGAAATGCCAGCGTTCCTTTTTGCCCAGCATTATGCCGACAGGAGAGGGTATCCGACCGAAGAATCCTGGGATCGGATCGTTTCGCTTTATGGAGAAGATAAGGCCAAAGGAATTTTGGGTGCCGTCCGGGCTATCATGGTCGGCAATGCGCACGGCATCGCAATCAGTGCCTTTATCAGCCGATTGAAAGGCAAGCCAGTCAAAATGAGCAGTTTGCTTTATGAATTTACGATGATGCTCAGCATCATCGTCTATCTGCCGCTTACCTTGATCCAAGCGATGATGGACGGCCTGTTCAAGAGACCGATCATCACATTCTGAGGACGCAGCTGAACTAAAATCAGTCTGTTTGTGGATAACGAAAAAAGAATAAGCTGTGGAAAACCATTTCAAATGGCTTTTCCACAGCTTATCTGCGTTTTAATGGGCATAACTTTCCGTCAGATCCGTTCCAGGTTCTTCAGCGACAGATCGAGGATCTCCGAAGAGTGGGTCAGGGCACCTGATGAAAGGTAATCGACTCCGGTATCGCGCAAGGCGGCGATGTTTTCAACGGTGAGGTTGCCGGAACATTCCACCAAGGCGCGCCCGTCTATCAGAATGACGGCTTCCTTCATCTCAACCGGGGTCATATTGTCCAGCATGATGATGTCGGATTTCGCTTCGATCGCCTCTTTGACCATATCCAGGTTTTCCACTTCGACTTCGATCTTATGCACAAAAGAAGCATATGCCTGCGCCGCAGCGACAGCCTGCTTGATGCCGCCCGCCGCAGCGATGTGGTTGTCCTTCAGCATGATGCCGTCGGACAGGCTGAAGCGGTGGTTGCTTCCGCCGCCGACCTTCACGGCGTATTTTTCGAAAATCCGGTTGTTCGGTGTCGTCTTGCGGGTGTCGAGCAGCGTAATGCCGCTGCCTTCAAGCAAGTCGACGATCTTGCGGGTATGCGTGGCGATGCCGCTCATGCGCTGGAGATAATTCAGGGCGGTGCGTTCGCCGGAAAGGATGACACGGATATCGCCGATCACTTCAGCCAACAAATCTCCCGATTTGACGGCATCTCCGTCCTGAAAATGGAAAATCACTTCGGTCGCATCGTCAAGGAGGGCAAAGGTCCTGGCGAAGACGTCCAGCCCCGCAATGATGCCATCCTGTTTGCACAACAGCTCGGCCTTGCCTTTTGTGTAGCCTGTGATGATGGCATTGGTCGAAAGATCCTCGGTTGGGATATCTTCCTCCAGCGCCGCCAAAATCAGGCGATCCATATTACTTTGCATGAATTTCCTCCTCGATTCCGATCAATTCTAGTAGGTTTCTTGTAGCTTTCGTCAAGCCATCCGCGATGGAACGGGCATCAGGTTCGGGAAACGGGCATGTCAGCTCTTTTCGGAATTCCGCTTCGATGGCTTGGGCAGCGCGTTTGCTGAACACCAAGCTTTCCAACAGCGAGTTGCTCGCCAGTCGGTTTTTCCCGTGCACGCCGTTGCAACTCGTTTCCCCTGCGGCATACAGATTAGCCAGCGAAGTTTTGCTCTGCAGATCGACTTCGATGCCGCCCATGAAGTAATGCTGGGCGGGCACGACCGGGATATAGTCCTCGGCCAGATCATAGCCCTCTTGCAGGCAGTGGGCATGGATGCCCGGGAACCTTTCAGGAATCGATCCTTCCACGTGGCCTTTCAGGAACATGCGGACATAGGGCAATCGATCTTTTTCCATCTGGGCATAGATTGCTTTCGTCAACAGATCGCGCGGCAACAATTCATCAGCGAAGCGATTGCCGTCCTTGCCGACAAGGATGGCGCCTTCCCCACGCAGTGATTCCGACATCAGGAAAGCTCTTCCTGGACGTCCGGTATACAACGAAGTGGGGTGAATCTGGACATAATTCATGTCCTTGACGCGGATGCCGTGCTTCAGGGCGATGGCGATAGCATCGCCGGTCAAGTGCGCAAAGTTGGTTGATTTGCTGAACAGGCCGCCGATTCCGCCGGTGGCGAGTAGGGTGGCCTGTGCATAAACGTTGGATAACTTTCCGGACTGGTCGCGGAGCACCGCGCCGTGGCAACGGTCGCCGGCAACCAAAAGATCGACAAGCGTGCTGTTTTCCAGGATGCTCACATTTTTCAGCTCTTTCACCCGTGCGATCAGTTTGCTGTTGATTTCCTTACCGGTCATATCCTTGCAGTGTAGGATCCGGGCTCGGGAGTGGGCGCCTTCTTTGGTATAGGAGAAACCGGCTCCCTTTTTGTCGAAGGCTACGCTCAAACCGATCAGGTCTTTGATGATTTCCCGCGAGGACCGGATCATGGCTGAAACCGCCGCCTCGTCGTTTTCGTAGTGGCCGGCACGCAGCGTGTCCTCCAGGAAAGGTTTGAAATCCGTCTCGTCGCGCTGGACGCAGATGCCGCCTTGCGCCAGGAAGGAATCGTTCTCTTCCAGAGTCCCCTTGGTGACGATCAGGATTTTTTTGTCGTTGTTGAGGTTGAGGGCCGCAAAAAGTCCGGCCACACCAGTTCCGATGATAAGGACATCATAGTTGCGCATGGGTCTTCACCTCAGCTAATTCCATCATCCGTTCTAGCGGCTGCAGTCCTTTGATGCGCAAAGATACATCCATTTCCACAGCAGGTTCGAACGTTTCCAGAGCATAGATGATCTTCTCAACGGTGTTCAGTTTCATGTCGGGACAGACCTGCCCGATTGAAGGGGCATGGAATCTTTTGTCCGGCGAACGTTTCTCCATGTCATGGATGACGCCGATTTCCGTGCAGATGATGAAATCCTGGGATGGGCTCTTTTCGGTATAGGCGACGAGGTCCGACGTGCTGCCGACGAAGTCCGCCAAACCTAGGATCTCTTCCTTGCATTCCGGATGCGCCAAGATTTCGGCTTGCGGAAAGTCGCGTTTCATCTTCAGGACATCGACAACGCGGATGCTGGTATGGATCGGGCAGTAGCCGTCATTGAAGAGGAACGTTTTCTCGGGAAGCTGATGGGAAATGTATCTGCCCAGGTGCTCGTCGGGAATGAAATAGATATAGCGGTTGGGAAGGGCAGCGATGACGTTTTTCGCGTTGGAAGAGGTGACGCAGACATCGGCATGGCCCTTGATTTCGGCGGTTGAGTTGATGTAGCAGACGACAGCCACGTCTTCGTAAGTTTCGCGGATTTTCTGGATGTCGCGGATCTTGACCATGTGTGCCATCGGACAATCCGCTTTCAGGTCGGGCATCAGGACGACTTTCTCCGGATTCAGCATCTTCGCGCTTTCGCCCATGAAGGCGACGCCGCAGAAAACGATCACTTTTTCCGTGACCTGTGCTGCAATTTTGCTCAAATAGTACGAATCCCCGATAAAGTCTGCGATATCTTGAACGGCTCCAGGAACGTAGTAGTGTGCGAGAATGACGGCATCTTTTTCTGCTTTCAGTTGCAATATTCTTTCCGTAAGTTCATCCATTGTTGCGACCCCTTTTTATGATAGTTTAATGAAAATGACTATATCACGTAACTTTACAAGTGTCAAGACACCTTTCGGGGGGTGGAAAGGTGCCTAACTCCGGTGAACGGGGCTACACCGGAGTTAGGCCAACAATTCCGCTGATTTACTCCGATGAGTGCAACGTCGTCGAAGTTGATGCCGAACCTCGATGGTTTCCACCGGTGAGCACACTCTTCACCGGAACTGAATTTTGATTATCGCGATTTCATCCATCCAATGAGTATCGTAGTCGTTCACAGCAAAAAAAGAGGATGTCCCGAAATGAGACGCCCTCTAAGTAGGAGACTAACTTATCAATATTTCTCGAGGCTCTTGTTGAATGCATCCAGATGTCCTTCCGAAGCGTTCCGCAAAGCCGTAAAGGTTGCGCGTACGTCATCAGGGATATCCTGTTCGAGGAATTTATTGTACATCGCGATATTGTCGACTTCTCCCGTGGCGCAGTTCTCCAAGGCCTCCTTGATATCTGTCGCCTGTTTTAGGTGATTTGCCGACTCATCGGTCGGAATCGCCAAATTGTATTTTTCGAACAGAACGGTCATTTCAGAGATGTGCTGAGCTTCGGCGGATACGATGTTGTTGAACGGAGCTTGATCCCCGAATGTTTCCAGTACGTAGGCGTATTCTCCATGGGCCAATTGTTCATCCTGGATGGCATATGTGAACATCTCTTCCATCGTCAGATCGTCGTCTGCCATGGCGCCGACCGCACCGTAGCTGTATGGTGCGTCATTCGATTCGTCTTCTTCCATGTCGCTTTCTTCGCTGTCTTCCATCATGGATTCATCTTGTTCGGAACTGTTGGCTGCTTCTGAACTACTTTCGACCATTTCCGATGAGCCGACTGCTGAAGAATCATTTGTTGAGGTATCATCGTCCGCGGTACAACCGACCAACAGCAATAGGCTCAAAAATGTGGCCGACGCGTAGAGTTTCTGCTTCCTGTTCATTTTATTCGTCCTTTCATTTCAAAGCGATAGGAGCAACTGAGTTGGGGGATTTGGAAGATAGCTAACGCTCTCAGAGGATAAACGGTAAGGAAGAACGAAGATTTTGTCACCTTAAAAGTACGCCTAAGTTGGGTAAATGTCAAAAAATTGGGGCTATTCTGAAGAAAAAAATTTCAGGTTCCGAGCTGTCTCAATATTTGCATAGGCACGCTGTTTTGAGTACTATTGAGTTAGGAGAATAACGTATTTATTTCGTGATACGCTGTATGACCGGTTACTTAAAGGTAATTATTTTTTTATTGGGCTCATTGGATAAGGAGGAAATAAGATGGAAACGAAATTGGAAACGAAACAACTGGAAACACCCATCAAAATAACGGTGGCTGTGACTTACCTGATCATGATCCTCGTCAATGCATTGGCAAACATCCTGCCGATCAACGGCATCGACACGGGTGCGGTGTCGGATGCCTATCCGAACTTGTTTGCGCCCGCAGGATTGACGTTTTCGATCTGGGGTGTCATCTATCTGTTGTTGTTGGGTTATACGCTTTACCAATTCGGTATTTTCCAAGGGGATAAGGGCAAGGTGAAGACGGAGTTGTTGCGGAAAGTCGGCATTGTCTTTTCAGCCAGTTCAGTAGTGAACGCTGCTTGGATCTTCAGTTGGCATTATCGCATGATTGGTCTGTCGGTGATCCTGATGCTGGTGCTTCTACTGAGCCTGATCTACATCAACCAGTTGATCCTGAAGGAAAAACTCGATCAGAAGGAAAAACTGTTCATCCGTCTGCCGTTCAGCGTCTATTTCGGCTGGATCACGGTGGCGACGATCGCGAACATCACAACGCGGCTGGTCGACATCGGCTGGAATGGCTTCGGAATCTCCGAATCAGTCTGGACAATACTTATAATCGTAATCGGGCTTGCGATCGGAGCCGTCACGATGATCCGCAACCACGATATCGCATACGGACTCGTGATCATCTGGGCTTATGCGGGCATTCTGATCAAGCATATGTCCGAGGCTGGATTCAACGGCCAATACTCGGGCATCATCACGACCGTCATCGCCTGCATCGTGCTGATGGGCGTGGCGATCGGCTATGTACTCTTTGCGAAGAAACAAACTCCATCTATCCTAAAATGATTATAATTTCGACAATGGGGTAGTTTGATGGATTAGAAACAGGTCTCAGCACTGATTCAACTGAATTGGTGCCGGGACCTGTTTTTGCGCCGTTTCAGCCCCTTTCCGCTATCATCGTATTGATGGTTCTGCGGTTGTGGAAGTGATAAAATAAGCATGAGACAATGGGCTTCAGAAAAGGAGACGTGGAGAAAATGAGCTTTTTGATCGAAATGGTGGAGACGCAGGAACAACCGACTTTGATTTTGAGAACGGTTACTCCGGTGAGCGAACTTCCGAAAATATTGGGGAAGGCCTTCATGGACATCGTCACGCACATCATTGAATTGGGTGAACAACCGGTTGGACCGGCTTTCGTCGGCTATTTCAATATGGATATGGAAAGGCTCGAATTGGAAATCGGTTTTCCGGTGTCCAAATCATTACCAGGTAAAGGTGAAATTCAACCCAGCAGTATCCCGGCCGGCAAACAGGTCAGCTGCATGTACAAAGGTCCTTATATGGAGATGCCGCCTGCATATGAGGAAATTGAGAAATGGATCAAAGATAATGGCTACAAACTGCTTGGTCCCGTCTATGAACATTATTACAATTCGCCTGAGGAAGTACCCGAAAGCGAACTGCTGACGAAAATCGTATTCCTGGTGGAGTGAGCATACGCCAATCCCTATTTCAAAAAATGAGGCGATACCTATGACAGATGTAATGATCAACAAAGAAGTGGAAGCATTTTTTACCGGAAAACCTGAAACGAGAGCATTGTTCAGGGCTGTGGAAAGGAAAATCCGGGCAATCGGACCCGCCATCATCACGGTGACAAAGACCCAGATTTCCTTCGCTACAAGAACGCAATTCGCCTGGATCTGGATGCCGCAGCCTACAGACAGAAAGCGACCGCTGCACAGTCTGGTGCTGAGCTTCGGATGCGGGCGCCAAATTGTGCATGAACAGATTGTCGAAGCGGTCGAACCGTACCCCGGCAGATGGACGCACCACGTCATCATTGCGGAGGAAGCGGATCTGACGGGTATCCTTGATGTTTGGCTGCTGGAAGCCTACCGGTTCTCGGAAACGCGCGGACGCCAGCCTGCTTCAAAGATATAAGCAACCGCAAAACGAGAGTAAGGGGGGAGAACATTATGAGTGAAACGCATCTGCACAGAGGTCGCCAGACTGTCAAATTGGGTTTGATCAAGGTAGTGCATGATCTTTTTCCGGAAGAGACGCTGAAGACATCCTATTCCATTTTGGAAGGGGTCTTCTGCAATCTGTACGGATCGATCTTGTCGACAAGGGAAGTGAAGCAGATCGAATTGAAACTGCGGGAATGGGTCGAAAAGGACTGCGCTATCGAGCTGCTGGATAAAGAGGGCGGCTATTACCATTATCAGGTGGGGGACATCATCGTGAAGGCTGTCTATCCGGCTTTCACGGAGCCCCACCTTGTCGAACCGTTCACCATCCTGCCGTTTTCCTACGGGTTCATCGTGGATTTCGGGGATATCGACAAGGGCAGCAATCGACCGCTGATTCCGCCTGTGCAGTTATCCCAAGCATTCGAAAAGAACCAGATCTGGATGGACAATATCAACATCGAGCTCGTCAATGACGTGAATGACTATATCCGATCCGGGCGCACGATGAAATTGGTCAGCATCGCCGAAGCTCTGCACGAAAAGGAAATTTCCATCATTGCGGACGCCATCCTGCAGCATCGGCGCGCCTTGCGCCTGCTGTTGGTTTCGGGGCCTTCCTCTTCAGGGAAAACATCCTTCACTCAAAGATTATCAACGCAGCTGGAAGTGAACGGGCTGAAGCCGGTCGCACTGTCTTTGGACCATTATTTCGTGGACAGGGAGCATACGCCCCGGGATTCAGACGGAAAGTACGACTTCGACAGCATGGAGGCGTTGGATCTGCCCTTGCTGAAGCAACAAATCGCGCAGCTGATCGCCGGCGAGCGTGTATCCGTCCCTCAATTCGACTTCATCACTGGCCAGCGCCAGGCCGAATATAAACCGATGCAGGTTGGTCCATCGGAGATCCTTATCATTGAAGGTATCCATGCGCTGAATCCGGAATTGGTCACCAGCATCAACCGCAACCTTATCTACAAAATCTACATCAGTGCACTCGGCGGCCTAAACATCGACCTGATGAGCCGGGTTCCGACTTCGGAAATCCGGCTGCTGCGCCGTTTGGTCAGGGATGACAAATACCGGGGCGTCACGCCGGAAAATACGATCCATCAATGGGACAGCGTGCGCCGCGGCGAATACCAGAACATCTTCAAATTTCAGGAAGAAGCCGACGTCATGTTCAATTCCAGTATGATCTATGAGATGAACGCCCTGCGCCCCTTCGCGGAAACAGCGCTGCAGAAGATTCCGGCCGATAGCCCTTATTATGATACGCGGGAACGGCTCCTGAACCTGCTGAGTTTCTTCGAACCGCTGGATGTCTCCAAAGTGCCGTTCAATTCCATTCTGAGGGAATTCATCGGCGGCAGCATTTATTACGATTGAGCCGAAAAAGGAAGGGCATATGGAAATGAATAGGGAGGAAATCATCGCGTGGCTTCTGGAAGGCGATCCAGCCATCCAATATCAGACAAGACGCGATCTGTTGCATGAAGACCAGGCTGTGTTGGCTGACCTGCGGAACAGGATAGCAAAGGAAGGTTGGGGCCGCGCTTTTCTGGAACGGCAACAGCCTGATGGGCACTGGGGACGTTGGTTTTATCAGCCGAAATGGACAAGCAGCCATTACACCTTGCTGGATCTGCGGAACCTCTGCATCCCGGCGACCCGGGAAATAAAAAAGGCGCTGGATCTCATCCTTGCGACCGTCATCGCCACTGATGGCGGTATCAATCCGGCAAAAGGCATCGAGCAGAGCGATGTCTGCGTCAATGGCATGTTCCTGAACTATGCCTGCTATTTCGGGACGGAAGAAGACAAGCTCAGAACGGTAGTGGATTTCGTCATCAGCCAACAGTTGCCGGACGGCGGCTTCAATTGCCGGCTGAACCGTTCCGGTGCCCGGCACAGTTCGGTGCATTCCACGCTCAGTGTGCTTGAAGGCATCCGGGAGTACGCTGCAGCCGGTTATGTTTATCGTTTGGATGAATTGAAACGGATCGAAAGCGGAGGACAGGAATTCCTTTTGCGGCACCGGCTGTACAAATCCGACCACACCGGCGCAATCATCCATCCGAGCTTTTTGAAATTGGTCTATCCGCCGCGTTGGCGCTACGACATTCTGCGCGCGCTCGATTATTTCCAAAGTGTCGGTTATCCGTATGACGAAAGGCTGCAAGATGCTCTGGACGTTCTGAACGCTAAACGCTTGCCGGACGGACGCTGGAAAACGCAGGCCCATCATCCCGGCGAAGTGCATTTCATGATGGAACAGGCCGGAAAACCGAGCCGATGGAATACGCTCAGATGTCTGCGGGTGCTGGAATACTATAGTCAGGACTTTTGAGTTTTAAAGAAAAAAATCAACGTAGAAGGAGCGCTCAGATGGATGCAACCGGATTTCCAAAAGATTGGCTCAGAGTGCAAGGGCCTCAGGAATGGCATGAATGGCTGGCGCAAAACCATGATCAAAAGGATCAAATCTGGCTGGAAATAAAAAAAGCCCATGCTGCAGGCGAGGGCATCCTGCTCGCGGAGGCAGTCGAAGAGGCGCTCTGCTTCGGCTGGATAGACGGCAAAATGTACAGTCTGGATGAAGATAGCTTCATCATTCGGGTCACGCCCCGCAGATCAGGAAGCGTCTGGTCGTTGGTAAACCGGCGGCGTGCGGAGGCTTTGATAGAGGCTGGGAGGATGACTGAGTCTGGTTTGGCAGCGATCCAAGCAGCAAAGGACAGCGGGAAATGGCAAGCGGCCTATTCCTCGAAGGAAGTTCCGGAGCTACCCGAGGAATTGGAGCAGGCATTCAGGGATGACCCTGCTGCCCGCGTTTGTTTCGATGGCTGGCCGACCGGCGAAAAAGCCCACTATCTTTTCTGGATCGCCCAAGCCCAACGTGCGGATACCCGCCAAAAAAGGATCGCCGAAACGTTAGAACGGGCAAAAGCCAAAAATAGCTATAAAAAGCCATCCCCTTGAAGAGGATGACTAAGCTTGATTCGTAAGGCTGCCTAAAGTAATTCCTGCGCCAACAAGGAATAGGTTTTGAGCCTCGCCTGTTGGGAATGCGGCATGCTGATGATCATCGCTTCGTCGAAACCGTACTGTTCCTGCAGATTCAGCAATGTTTCGGCTGTCTCTGTTGCGGTCCCGATAATATGCGTCTCGCGGATGTCGTTGATAAGCTGCTTCTCGATTTCCGTCAGCGGGTAAGCGGCGGCTTGTTCCGGGGTCATCAGGTGGTTGCGCATCATTCCGCGGAAAAGCTGCATCTTGAAAATCGCATACGGCAACTCTTCATAGAGCGCTTCTTCGCGCGTGTCCGCGACGATGGCATGGAAAGCGACACTGATCTGTTTTTGGGGCATGGCTGCGGATGGAACAAAATTCTTCTTGTAGAGGTCGAAAATACTTTTATCAAGCGTCCCGGTGAAGAACTGCGCGAATGAATAGCCGACGCCCATTCTGCCGGCCTGCACGGCACTGTTTCCGCTCGAACCCAATAACCAGGTCTGCGGAACGGTCACGTCTACAGGCGCCGCGGGAGTGTCCCGGTAAAGTGGGTCCTGGGGTTTTCGGTCTTCCAAAAGATCCAATATCGTCCGCAGTTTTTCGTAATGATTCTCCAATTGGGGCGGGTTGCCTTGCGCCAATGCGTACATGGACTGACGATCGCCTCCGGGTGCCCGGCCGACACCCAGATCAATCCGGCCGGGCGCAAAGCCGGACAGTGTTTTGAAGACTTCTGCGATTTTCAAAGGGGAGTAATGCATCATCATGACGCCTCCGGTTCCGACCCGGATCCGATCCGTCGCGGCCGCTATGAAGGCGGCGATGATTTCGGGTGCGGCGCTCGCCATCAAATTGCTGCCGTGATGCTCGGCGAACCAAATTCGTTCGTACCCGAGGCTGTCCCCTAAACGGGCGAGTTCTTTGGCGTTCTGCAGGGACTGCTCGGCTGTACCGCCTGCTGTGATGTGGACTTGGTCCAAGATGCTTAGTTTCATAATTTCCTCCGATTTTTCATTCTGAATAATTTGTGAAGGCTTTGTGCGAAATGCTGATAAGATGACTATAACAAACCCAGTCGCTTGGGACAAAGAATCAGCTTTTAAAATGTAAGCAGAAAGAGTGGAATCAAATACAAAGAAAGTATGGCCAAAAATAAAAGTAATCATAAAAGATGTACTGACGGGTTTGCTTATTTTGTACACGATCATCGCGGTAGGCAACGATAATGTCGGGCCGATCCTGTACGCCAAATTCAAGCGATTATCTTAACGGAAAAGGAAGTGGTTAAATGAGCATCATCCATCATATCGAAATCAATGTCAGCAATCTGGCAGCCAGCAAGCAATTTTGGTCGTGGCTATTGGAAAAGCTGGGCTTCAGCAAATACCAGGAATGGGAGCAAGGCTTCAGCTACAAGGAAGATGATACTTACATCGTCTTCGTCCAGACAGCCGAACGCTTCCTGGATGGAGCCTATCACCGCAGCCGGACGGGATTGAACCACCTGGCCTTCGCTGTAGACACAAAACATCAGGTGGACGAACTGTACAAGGAACTGCAAAGTCGCGGCATCCCTCTGTTGTATCCCGAAAGGCATCCCTTCGCAGGTGGTAAGGAACATTACGCCGTCTTTTTCGAAGACCCCGATCGGATCAAAGTAGAGGTTGCGGCAAGGTCCCCATTCGGACAGACGAAACACATCCATTAATGGCGAAAATTTAAATAACAGAAAGTGGGAAAGGCTATGGAAATCGGGATCATCATCCATTCTCTGACCGGCAATACCTTGTCGGTAGCGGAGCGACTGCAGGAAAGGTTGACGGCTGACGGGCATGATGTGGAGATCGAACAACTCAAGACCATAGGCGAGGAAAATACAAACGAATCAAACAGCGCGAGCATCAAACTGAAGTCCTATCCAGATCCGCAGGCACACGATCTTCTGATCATCGCCGGACCGGTGAGAGGCGCTTCCGCTTCCCCTGTCCTGAAGCATTATTTTTCGCGGGTCGGCCAATTTGAGAACAAGCCCACGCTCCTGTTTGTGACCGAGTTCTTCCCTTTCCCGTGGATGGGCGGAAAAAATGCCTTGAAGCAGATGACGGCACTTTGCGCAGAACACGGTGCCGAAGTCATCGGCAGCGGCGTCATCAACTGGAAGAATCCTCACCGCGAAAGGCAGATTACGGATTTGCTTCAGCAGTTCAGTGATTTGGCCGCGCGGATGGATCAAAAAATCAAATAGCTGCGCTGCGCAAGATATCCGGAAAGGGGCATCAAGAGATGATTACCATCTTCAATTCCAAGGAACAGAAGTGGCCAATCAAGGTGTGGCTGGAGAATGAGGAACAGATAGGCGAGGATTGTCTGCAGCAAGCGAAGAACTTGTCTAATCTGCCGTTTCTGCATCAATGGGTTGTATTGATGCCGGATACGCATTCCGGCTATGGGATGCCGATCGGAGGCGTCATCGCTGCCGAAAAGGTCATCATTCCGAATGCGGTCGGGGTGGATATCGGATGCGGGATGAGCTTTGTCCAGACGAACATTCCGGTTGAACGGCTGATCGAAATCGAGACGCCGAACGGGAAACTGGCCCAGGCGATCGCGGGCGACATCCTGCGGAATATCCCGACCGGCTTCGAGCACCATAAGAAAAAACAGCAATGCAAATCGGTAACCCGCTTCCTTGAGAGCATGACACCCGAGGAAAAGGAAACAATGCCGCAGGAATTGATGAAGGAACTGGACGATGCCGTCTATCAAGTCGGCACGCTCGGCAGCGGCAACCATTTCATCGAACTGCAGACGGACGATCAGGGAAAGCTTGGCATCATGCTGCATTCCGGATCGCGCAATCTGGGCTTCAAAATCTGCCATTATTTCAACGATCTGGCCAAGGAAATGAACAAGCAGGACCAGTCTCCGGTCCCTCCCGAATGGGATCTGGCTTATTTTTCAACCGAAAGTGATCTCGGGAAACAGTATCTGCGCTGGATGAAATTGGCGATGGATTTCGCCGAAGAAAACCGCAACCAGATGATGGAGATAGTGCTCGATATCGTCCGACTCTGGGTGAAAAAATACGCCGGCATCAACCATGTCAATTTGTCGGATGCCGTCCACTGCCACCACAATTATGCCGCACTGGAAGATCATTACGGCAAAGAAGTCTGGGTCCACCGCAAAGGGGCGATCCGCGCCGGTGTGGGCGAACTGGGCATCATTCCGGGCGCGATGGGGACCTATTCCTATCTGGTCAAAGGCAAAGGCAATCCGGAAAGTTTCCAGTCCTGTTCACACGGGGCTGGCAGGCGCATGAGCCGATTGGATGCTAGAGAGCAGTTCAGTGTCCAGGACACCATCCTGGATTTGAGGGCATTAGGAGTCTTTCTCGCGAAAGCCAAACGGACAGACGTCGGCACAGAATCGCGATTTGCCTATAAAGCCATCGATTTTGTGCTCTCCCAGGAACTGGATCTCGTTGAACCGGTACGCCGCCTAAAGACCGTCGCAGTTGTAAAAGGCTGAAAAGAAAAGAGGGACAAAAATGGAACTGCAGGAAAGGTACATCGCGGCCGGCCTGAAACATATACCGCCGACCGAAAAAGATGGAGTGGAAAGGGCCATGCGCCGCATCATTGCGGAGCGGCTACAGGAACGCGGCGATGCTTCCGAAGAAACGGAACGCGAAGTGTTGAGGGGATTGGGGAGTCCGAGGATTCTGGCTGAAAAGCAACTGAGTGAACCGCCCCATCTGATCGGACCGGAACTCTACGGCACCTACATGTTGATCGTAAAAATCGTCATGACGGTGGCGGTCATTGGCACGCTGATCGGAAATACCGTCGATTTCATCGTCAATGATGTGGAATTGCTGCGTTATTTCGCCATAAGTTTCGCGACGGCAATAAGTGCGGCAATCGGTGCCTTCGGGTGGGTGACGCTCGTGTTCGCCATCATGGAAAGGACGGCAAAAGAGAAGATCCTTAGAGAAATCCAGGAAGACTGGAGTCTGGCTGATCTGCCCGAGAAGGAAGTTCCGCAGAAACCGTTCAGCAGGATTGGGGTCATCATCGGCATCATCTTTACGGTGCTTTTCCTCGTCCTCGTCAACCAATACAGCCAGCTGCTGGGATTCTACTATACACTGGACGGCAGCATCCAGGAAATGATTCCGGTGTTGAATCAGGAAGTGTTCCGCAGTTACCTGCCTTACATCAACGCCATGTTGGTGCTGCAATTGCTGTTCTCCGCCAGCAAACTCGTTTTCAGGAAGTGGACCTATCCGGTCGCGACCGCCAATCTGATTTTGAATGTGCTTTCGTTTGTATTGTTGTGGTTCATCCTTCAAGATACAGCCATCCTGAATCCGGAGCTCGTCACGAAAATCGCCGAAGCCACGGATGGGCAAAGGGTGCTCAATACTGCATTCAACTCGATCAAAGTTGTATTCCTGTTCATCTTCCTGCTGGACTCCTTTGAGGGTTTCCATGATGCCTACAAAAACAGCAAAAAGCCGGTCTGAACCGACAAACAATTGCTGCGGGTATGTGAAAAGCGGAGCGGATGTTCTATAATGGGAATGCAAAACAAAACGGTTATTCCGCTGAGCGGTGGACCGGTATTTTTGGAGGGAACCAATTAATCATGGAACAGTCAAAAGCAAAAGAATACATCCTTCTTAACGAAGTCACGAACGAATATCTGACGCGTGTCACCTTCATGGGCAGTACCGTCTACAAGACGACGACGCTCGATTTGGCGATGCGTTTCTCCGAGCAGGATAAGGAGAGCTTGGAAGCGATGGGAGCCGGCAATCCGGAAAAGGTGCTGAACAACATCGAAGCGACCGCCTTCGGAAACGACAGCGATGTGAAGGAAACATACAGATTGTCCAACTTGAGCTTCCTGTCGATCAACGACTTGACGCCGGAGGAAAGGGCAGCCTTCAATCAGGAAATCGAAGAGGGAAAAAAGAAAGCCGCCAGGATCCATTGCTGCCGGATCGTCAGCAGATAATCCGCCAAGACGCAGCAAGCAGCAATCAATCAAACCAGTCATTATTCAGGATAGAGCAGTAGGCAAATTTTCAGGTCAGGTTGCACAAGCCAGCCCCGTAAAAAGGCTGCTGCTGACTTCGAATGACACTCCTCGACGGATGGGCGAGGAACGCCAGCGAAAAGGCAAAAAAACGGGGCTGTATCAAACCAGAAGATAATTTTCTGGTTTGACACAGCCCTTTTCTATGGAAAAATGAATTTATGCTGACGATTAGCTCCGGGCAGGAGATCTTCCGCCGGAGCTAAACAACAAAAAAGAGCATCACCTCCGACCACCACGGCTTCGCAGGAGAACAGCCACCAATTCCGACTCCAGCTCCGGCCAGCATTCTCTCACCGGAGTTGAAGTTGAGCTACCCGGCATCCCTGCCACCAAAGCAGAAAAAAGAGGCTATCTCTTATGAGACGGCCCCGTTCTTGTTTCATATTTTATTTGCTTGTTGCTACTTCGACTTTTGCTGCCTTCTTAACAGTCGTCACATTGCCCAACGGCAGGACTTCTTCGCCATAGACTTCGTTCAAAACTTGTGCCAATGCGCCGTAGATTGCTGAGAATCCGCAGAAGATACCTTCGTAACCCGCGATAGTCGCAATCATTTCATTGCCTGTGAAGTCTCCCAAAGCAAGCAAGAAGAAAAGCAATGTTAATGAACCGAAGACGATCTGCAGGTTTTTGCTGATGCGCAATGTTCCGACGAACATGCCCAACGTGAACAGACCCCACATGAACAGGTAAGCAGCCATCGCTTGAGCCGAAGCCGCTTCGCCCATGCCAAGTCCAGGCATAACGATCGTTCCGACAAGGGAAAGCCAGAAGAAACCGTAAGAAGTGAAGGCAGTTGCGCCGAAAGTGTTGTTTTTCTTGAATTCCATGATGCCGGCAATGACTTGCGCCATGCCGCCGAAGAAAATGCCCATAGCCAAAATCATCGTGTTCATCGGGAAGTAACCTGCGTTGTGGATGTTCAACAATACAGTAGTCATGCCGAAGCCCAATAAGCCAAGCGGCGCTGGATTAGCAGTGAATTCTTTCAAGCTGACGATCGTGTTGTTCTGTGTATTTGATGCGTTTTTCATTAGTAGTCCGTTCTCCTTTGATTTCAAATCTGAAAATAATGTCAGGGTGATTATATCCATATTGCTTGATGCCGTCAATCTGTTTCGGAAAAAGTACACTTAAAGTTCACTTTTGATGCTACGGCAAGTGCGTCTGGATGTAAGCGTTCTTTCTATGTGAGCGCTGTGAAGAAGTGATTCTGCAGAGAAAATAATAAAACGATTTTGAGGATTCGAAAGGATGGAAGATGAAATGATAGCGATAAAGAAAATCATTGCGGTCGGCGGGGTTCTGCTCGGGACTGTCGGAGTTGTGCATGCCTATCTGCGCACGGCGCCTTCCAAAGCCGCTGGGGAATTTGCCGATTTGGCGGAGGATTTATTGAAGGAAACGGAGCCGGCAAAGGGTCGCTTCACAGAAACAGATATTGCGACGCTACCCGGCCCTGTCCGACGTCATCTACGCCGTTGCGGATATCTCGGGAAACCGAAAATGGCCTACATGAAGGTAGTTTTTCCGAATGTCTCCTTTTCGCTCGGAAAGGGAAAAAAGGCCATCAATATTGCGTATACACAATATAATTTTGTGGACGGTCCCGACCGGATCGCCTACATCGACAGTTCACTCTATGGCGTACCTTTCGAAGGGGTTGATGCCTATGTCGACGGCAAGGGCTCGATGAAAGGGATTTTGGCAAAAAATATCACACTGTTCGACATTGACGGAGAAGCGATGGACAAGGCCAGTCTGGTGACGTTCCTGTCCGAGTGCCTCTTCGTTCCGAATGCGGCTCTTCAGGACTACATCCGCTGGGAGGCAATCGATGCGCACCACGCCAAAGCAGTGATCACGGCGCACGGCACCACTGCGGAAGGGGTCTTCACTTTCAATGAAGATGATGAAATGATTGCCTTTTCGACCAACGACCGGGAAGCTACGACGATGGATGGAAAAAGTGAAAAAGTCAGATGGTCAGCCATCTGCGGTGGATACAAGGAAATCAATGGCATTCGTCAGCCGACGGATCTGAAGGCGGTCTGGCACTATGACGAAGGGGATTTCACTTACTTTGATGCGAAAGCTGCGATGATGAGTTATGACAAACAAGAATGATTGGAATGAATGGAAAGGATTGACGGAAGCGGAAGCGGCTGAGCGGAGAGTCCGATATGGACCAAACGCGCTGCCGGTACCGAAGCATCGCCTCCTTAGGCTGATCGCAAGGCAATTCCGGGGCATCTTCAATCTTATGCTATTGATTGCGGCGGGAGTGACCTTTTCTTTGGGTGAGCCGATCGACGGCGCCTTTATCCTGTTGTTTGTGTTCCTCGGGACAGCGCTCAACGTCTATCAGGAGCACAAATCGAATCAGGCGGCCGATAAATTGAAAGCCTATCTGCTGAGCACGATCACGGTGATGAGGGACGGAGTGGAAACGGAAGTGCCGACCGAGATGTTGGTGCCCGGGGACATCCTGAAGCTCGAGTCGGGTGATATCGTCCCTGCAGACGCCATTGTCCGCGAAGACCGCGATCTGCTGGTGGATGAAACGACTTTTACGGGAGAGTCCATTCCGGTTACGAAACGTGCGTCCGCGTCAAGCGCAACCGTTGCCGACAAAGCGACGGTTGCCGCCGATGAAGAGCGCCTGCTGCAAGGGATTGTGATCGTGCGGGGGAATGCATTGGCTGAAATCACCGCAATCGGTCAGGAAACGAAGTTGGCCCATATCGCTTCAACGGCATCCACCGTCCAGGCGGAGAGCGAACTCGTCAAGAGCGTGGATAAAATCAGCAACTTCATCATGAAAGTGACGCTGCTGACGCTCGGATTCGTCGTGGTGGCGAACATCCTGATCGAAGGCCGGCAGGCGGATGTCACGGGCCTCCTGATTTTTGCGATCGCGTTGGCCGTTTCAGCCATACCGGAAGCTTTGCCTTTGGTGCTGACGTTCTCTCTTTCACGGGGAGCCTTGGAATTCGCCAAACGCGACGTCATCGTCAAGCGGCTTTCCGCGGTCCAGGATTTGGGATCCGTCAATCTGTTGTGCACCGACAAGACCGGCACAATCACGGAAAATCATCTTGTATTCAGCAATGTTTATCCGATGGCGGAATCACCCTACGATCCACTGGTCTTGGCGCGGTTGGCCGCCATCAATCTGCATGAGCGTATACCGGAACCTTTCGACCACGCAAGCGATGAGGCCCTCACACAAACGCAACGCCAGATTGTGGAGCGCTACATTCTGGTCCAGGAGGAGGCCTTCGATCCGGCGCTGCGCAGCAACGGCGCAGTCGTGAAACAGGCGGACGGTTCGACGCTGCATATCCGCCGCGGGAGCCCGGAATATTTCTTCGGGGAAGGATTGATTCCCCGGGATGCAGTTGCGGATTGGCTGCAGGCAGAGGAAGAGAACGGTCACCGGGTCCTGGGCGTGAGCTACGACGACGGTAGTGGCGCGCGCTTCGGCGGATTTGTCTCTTTTGTGGACCGCATCAAGGATTCCACTATTGCGACCGTAGCGGCCGCAAAACAGATGAATGTCGCCATCACGGTCATCACCGGGGATGCCCTGAAGGTGGCCGAGGCAGTCGGCAGGGAAGCCGGTCTGGTGACGGAGAGCGCTGAAGTTACGGAGGCTGCCGCCTTTTTGGCATTGCCGCTTGCCGAAAGGAAGAAACGTCTGCCCTCCATCCGCGTCTTTGCCCGGACCACGCCGGAGCAGAAACTGGAAGTGATCCAACTATTGAAAGAACAGTTCACGGTCGGTTATTTGGGCGAAGGGATCAATGATGCACCGGCCCTGAAGGCGGCACATGTCTCGATGGTCGTGCAATCGGCTGCCGATGTCGCCCGTGAGACCGCCGATATCGTATTGCTCCAGAACGATCTGCGGGTGATCATCGAAGGCATCCGCTTCGGACGGGAAACGCACGCCAACACGATGAAATACATCCGCGCCACTTTGATCTCGAACTTCGGGAATTTCTATGCGGTCGCGATCGGCTCGCTCTTCATCAGCTTTTTGCCGATGTTGCCGAAACAGCTGCTGCTCCTGAATCTGCTTTCCGATTTTCCGATGATGGCCATCGCTTTTGACCGCGTATCGGCCCAGGAAGTGGAACGGCCGCAGCGCTATGATCTGCATTCCCTCTACATCATTTTCGTCACGATGGGGCTCGTCAGCACGGTTTTCGATTTCATTTGCTTCGGGCTGTTCTATCGGATTTCCCCGGCGGTGCTGCAGACCAACTGGTTCATCGCCAGCGTTCTGACTGAGATATTGTTGATGCTTTCCATCCGCTCCTTGGCGCCGATCACCAAAGCTGGCTGGCCGGCGCCGTCGATCGTGGTCCTATCGGTGATCGCCATGGTACTTGCCGTAGGATTGCCGATGATCCCCGCTACTGCCGCCTTCTTTGAATTCCAAACGCCGACAATGGCGCATTTGGGGATCATCTTGGGGATTGCCTTCGCTTATCTTATTGTTACGGAACTCGTCAAACGTCCATTGTCAGGTTTCGTCAAAAAGAAATGAGCTGTTCGACAACGCAGGAATAGACCAGTAATTTGAAAGAGAAGGTGAGTGGTATGCATCCTTTTTATGGGGCCGTAAACGAATTTTTTGCAGAAGGGTATTGGTGGGTCGGATTGCTGTCGATGGCCATGTACCTAATCTTCTGGGCTGTCGTCATCCTTTTTGCGGTCAAGCTCTTCAAAAAATATTTCACCGATAGGCCAACTCCGCCAAAATCGGAGGAAGATTCGGCACTGAAGATCCTTCGCGAAAGGTATGCGCGCGGCGAAATCGATGCCGAGGAATTCAAACAGAAGAAAAGCGATTTGCTGGAATGAGGCAATAAGGAACAGTTTTGGCCTGGAAGGGGTGCATCATGGAACTGCGTTCGTTGCTGCAATTGGCGTACTTTGGCGCTACAACGATTATATTCAAAAGGAAACGGCCGCTGGTGGGTTCCATCATCCTGACCGACAAATGCAATTTGGCCTGCAAGCACTGCGCCGTCAGCAACATCACTAGGAGGTGAAGTTATGCGTTGGACATCATTGTTGCGGATATACCTTACCCGCTCGTTCAAGCCTTTCGTATTTGAAGGGACCCATGAGAATACATTGGATTTTGAAAAACTGGATGATCTGGGGCTGTATGTGCATATCCCGTTCTGCCGTTCGTTGTGCAGTTTCTGCCCTTATTGCAAAGTGGTCCACAATAAACCGCAGGCGGATGCCTATAAGATTGCGCTGCTGAAGGAAATCGACCTGGTCTGCAAAGGGATGTCCGGCAAAAAACAGGCGACGAGTCTTTATTTCGGCGGAGGGACGCCGGCCATGATGTTGGACGATCTGAAGGACATCATCGCGAAGCTGAAACAATACTTCGTTCTGACGGGCGGAATCGGCGTGGAACTCCACCCCAGCGACATAACCGAAGGGAATCTGCAGAAGTTGAGGGATGCGGGGGTGACGATGTTGAGCATCGGTATCCAATCCTTCCAGGAAGACTGCCTACGGAAAATCGGGAGAAGAAACGACTCATTCGTCGAAAAGATCAGTTTGGTGAGAAGTTCCGGCTTTGACGTAGTCGACGTGGACCTGATATTTGCCATCCCGGGTCAGACCGACGAGATTCTGGCGAATGACATCCATACGGCCTTCGCCAGCGGGGCGACGCAAGTCTCGACTTATCCCTTCATCGACTTCACTTTCGCCGACAATGCCTACAAGCCGATGAGCGAAGAAGTAAAGCGGGAGATGCTGGAGCATTTGACGGATTATTGCCATGCAAATGGCATCGAGCGGACATCGGTCTGGACGTTCGCGCAGCGGCAAACCGAAAAATATTCTTCCGTCACGCGGGATGCCTTTCTCGGATTCGGCGTTTCCGCAACCACGCTGCTGAAGGATACCTTCAAGATCAATACGTTTTCGATTCCCGAATACATCAAGCGAATCGAGGGAGACGCATTGCCTACCTCCTTGACGCTCCATTTCACCAAAAGGCAGCGGGCGGTCTATTATCTGTTCTGGAGCGCCTATGCCATGCAGATTGATGCTGACAGATTCGAGGAACTCATCGGCACCCCCTTGAACCGGATGTTCGGACTGGAGCTGTTCTTGGCGACCAAGTTGGGCTATCTCAGGAAAAAAGGACGTGTCTACGAGCTGACCGACAAGGCCGCTTATCTCTATCATGATGTCGAACAGGCATATACGACAGCCTACATCGATAAGATGTGGCATATTTCAAGACTCCAGCCTTTCCCTGAAAAGATCATCCTGAAATAACAAAATGACAAATCAAAAAGGCTGATTCCGCGTGGGAGTCAGCCTTTTGGGTATGGATCAGATGCAACGCGGGATCAATTGTCCTCTGTGCGCAGCATCAGCACGCCTCCGATGATGAAGAGGAGGGAAATGCTGGCGAGCCCGTTGCGCGAGTCACCGGTCAATTGGCTCGTCAACGCATAGAGCGCCGGGCCCATGATGGCGGCAAATTTGCCGAGGATGTTGTAGAAACCGAAATATTCATTGGCGTTCTCCTTCGGCACAAGCTTGGCGAAATAGGAACGCGACAGTGCCTGGATACCGCCCTGCGAAGTTGCGACCAGAGCAGCCAGAATCCAAAATTCTAGGGCTGTGGTCATGCGGAAAGCCAGCAGACAAGCAAACAGATAAATGACGATGCCCACCAAAATCATCTTTTTGCTGCCGAAGCGCTTGGCCAGTACTCCGTAGAGGATCGTGAAAGGAAATGACAGAATCGGAATCACCAGCACAGCAATCATCAGCATATCAGACACGACACCGATACTGTCGCCGAAGACAGCTGCCATGTGGATGATTGTGTTCAGCCCATCGATGTAAAAGAAGTAGGCAATCAGGAACAGGAACATTTTTTTGTGGCTGCGGATTTGGTGCAGCGTTTTGTTAAGGCGGGCGAAACTGTCATGGATGATGTGTTCGCTGGCCGGGACAAAATAGCGCTGTTTCACATTACGCAGCATCGGAATCGTGAAGACAATCCACCAAAATGCTGTGAACAGGAAGGAGGCTTTGATGGCGGTCGTCCTGGAAATGCCGATTTTCTCGCCGAACATGATCAGCAGGATCGAAAGCACGAATGGGATGGTACTGCCACCGATGTAACCCATCGCAAATCCGTAAGTGGAGACCCGGTCCATTCGATCCTCTGTCGCGACATCGACCAAAAAGGCATCATAGAAAATATTAGCACCCGAAAAGCCGATTGTCGTGAGCATATAGAAGGCAAGCAGCAGGCGCCAATCGTCCGTGAAGCTCAATGCGGCGGTTGCGACAACACCGATCAAGAAGAAACTTTTGAATAGCCGCATTTTCCATTTCGGATAATCACCTATCGTACCGAGGATCGGGGCGAATACTGCTATAGCCAAAGTCGCGGCAGAGGTCGCATAGCCCCAATAGGAATCCGCCAAGTTCGGGGCAATGCCTTCGCCGGTCGTGATCGATTTATAAAAAAGCGGCAGAATGACCGAGGAGATGATGATGGAGTAGGCGGAATTCGCCCAATCGTACATGATCCAACTTTTTTCCTGCAGCGAAAAACTTTTTAACATGGCTTCCGCCTCCAATCACCTAAATTGGTATCGCTCTCATTTGTTTATAATTTATTTATAACAGTTGTTAAGGGATAGCACAAGCCCAAACCAGTCGAGCAGCCTAACTTTGCGGGAAAAATGAAAAATATGGTAAAATTCAGGTATAAAGAAAGACCAGTATTTGCTGCCGCTATCCAATCAAACACGTATATATGCAGAATAAGGAACAGAATGGAGGATGAAAATAATGGCCAAATATGAACGCCCGGAATACACAGTGCTGCTGTCGGAGGAACCGTTTGAATTGCGGGAATACCGCGATTTCTACATCGTGGAATATGACAATGCCAATGATCCGGATGTGGACAGCGGGTTCGGCACCTTGTTCCGTTATATTTCAAAAGACAATCAGGCGGACCGGAAAATCAGTATGACCGTACCGGTGATCCAGGAACTATCGGAAGATCGCATGAAGATGGCGTTCGTTGTCCCGAAGGCGGAATGGGAAGATATTCCGCAGCCCAACAGTCCTGCGCTGACCGTAAAAAAATTCGCCAGCGGCCTTTTTGCGGTCATCCAATACGGTGGTTATTCGAATGATCGCAAAGAACGGGACATGCTGGAGAAGCTAGCTCAGTGGCTGCAGGAGAAAAAGTACCAGCCAGCTTCGAATTATATGCTGGCGTCCTTCAACGCGCCGTTCGTGCCGCCGATGTTCCGGCACAACGAAATCATGGTGCGGGTCGGAACGGATCAACAGGATTCCGAGTAAATAATGGACAATCAGGTGTTCCTTTTGTATCGTATTCGAGAATAAACTTACCAAAAAGGGGACTAGTGCATGAAAAACTTAAAAAGCGGCTTGAAAGGCTTGTTCGCTTTATTGGCGATCATTCTGGCCGTATGGTTCAACGGCGTAGACTCGCTTTTCGAGGAACAAACATCCGATTCTTCGATCAGCATAGCCGCCAGCAGCTCGCAAACAATTGAAGAAGGTACCCAAGAAAGTGAAATACAGGAGTCGACCGAAACGGTAATCAGCAGCGGTGTCACGCAAGGGCAGTCCTATTCAACGAAAGACGAAGTTGCGGCCTACATCCACCAGTTCAACGAGCTGCCGCCCAATTATCTGACAAAGGACGAAGCAGAAGCATTGGGCTGGGACAACGCTGAAGGGAACTTGTGGGAAGTGACGGATGGGATGTCCATCGGCGGTGATTTCTTCGGCAATCGCGAGGGACTGCTTCCGAAGAAATTAGGCAGGACCTATTACGAAGCCGACATCGATTATGACGGTGGCTTCCGTGGGGCGGAGCGCATCGTGTTCTCGAATGACGGCCTGATCTTTTACACGGATGATCATTACGAATCGTTCGAACAGCTGTACGGGGAGGGGGAGTGATTGAACATGGAAATCATCCGTTTGGACGGCAGCAAGATGACCGACCGGAAAGCGACACATGCCTATCTGAAAAGAAAACTGCATCTCCCCGAATATTACGGCAACAATCTGGATGCCTTGTGGGATTGTCTGACGACCGATTTTTCCGGTAAAATGATTATCCTGCATGATCCGCAAACCGTTAAAAACCAACTCGGTGACTATGGATACTCCTTGGTGAGCTTGTTCAAGGAAGTTGCTGCAATCAACTCCGCCATCCGTTTGATCCTGGCCTACCCGCTCCAAAGTTGATCCGAATCAACAAGTTGGGAATCCCCGATTGTCAACCTAAAAATAAGGATGCACGCAAAAAAGACGATTCGCTCAGAATCGTCTTTTTTTGCGGTTTTGCCAATTTCCGAACGAAAACTTCTTTCTTTGATTGTCAACCAAGCGTATAGTTGACTGTATGGGGTAGACAAGTCAATGAGGTGATCAGATGGGAAAAAGAAAAGTCAGAGTCTATATAGCAGCCAGTCTGGATGGCTACATCGCACATTCGGATGGAACTATCGATTGGCTCGACAGTGTTGCCAGACCGGATGAAGATTATGGCTACGCCGCTTTTATCGAAACGATCGACACGGTCATCATGGGCCGGAAGACATACGAAAAAGTGATGTCTTTCGGTGGGGAATTCCCGCATGCAGGCCGGGACTGTTACGTTCTGACCCGGACGGAGCGAGCTCCTGAGGGGCAGGTCCATTTTTACAGCGGACCGGCAGACGAGCTGTTGGATCAGATCCGGCGCCAGCCTGGCAAGGACATCTTTATCGATGGCGGATCCGAGGCAATCGACCTGTTCCGTGAAAAGGGGTTGATCGACAGCTATACCGTATCCATCATCCCGATTCTGCTCGGCGAAGGCATTCCGTTGTTCAAAGAAAGCAAGAAGGAACAACCTTTGAAATTGGTTGAAGTAACCACTTTTGATTCCGGTTTGGTGCAGCTCAGCTACGAGCCCGTCAACCTATAGATGCTTTCTCGGTCAGACATACTTGCTGCCTTCGCGGATGCTCAGGTTGGACAGGTCATCCTTATGCGCGGAAATGAATGCGCGCACCCAATCGGGATTCGTTTTGCTGAAATCACGCAGGCTCCAACCGATGGCTTTGTTGATGAAGAATTCCTTTTGGTTGAGGTTATTCCTGATGATTTCCGCCAGTAAAGCAGTGTCCGTCTTGGATTTGAAACCGAGTTGATGGTCGATGGCTACGCGACGCAGCCAGATATCGTCCGCTACACTCCATTCCAGCAGGACAGATTTGCATTCCGGGAAACGTTGGACGATCGATCCGACAACCCCATCCAGGCCATCGACGGTATCCCACCAAGATTTTGTCTGGATGTACTGCTTCAGCTTCGGCAAATCTTCCGGACCAAGGCAGTCCTGGATCGCCAGAAGATAATCGACGCCAGCATACTGGAACTCACGTTCATCCCGCTTAAAGCACTGGTCGACGAAATCGAAGTCAACGATTTTTTCTTTTTTTGCGATTGCAAGATATTTTTTATAGGCAGCTTTCCGCGGACCAGTCGGGATGCCCAGGAACGGGAATTGATTCCGCATATAGGCCGACATTTGGGGAGCGCGCTCTTCATCGCGCAATGCCAGCAGAGATTCAAAAATGCCATCATACCACATTGTTTTAAACCGCCTTTCTTAGGTGGATGCGACTCATAAGTCAGTCATCATGATCACTTTAAAACAGTTTCGGGGAAAGTGCAATCATGATTCCAAGGAGGATATTATGGAACAAAAACAAAATAGAAAACCCAGCTGGATCCGAAAAGTGCTGATCGGATTGGCTGTAATTATAGTGATCGCTGCAGGAGCATTCTTTTGGTACGCGAATGACTACTACAAAGCGACGGCGGATGCGATCGAGGCGCTGCAGTCGGATGGATCGGTCACCATCACCGAAACCGATGACGCAATCACCTTTGCGCCGAATGGGGAAGATCCGGAGAAAGGGATCATCTTTTATCCGGGCGGAAAAGTTGAGAGTGAAGCCTATGCGCCATTGCTGCGCAGCTTGGCCGAAGCGGATTTGTTGGTGGTCGTCGCCAAGATGCCATTCCATTTGGCAGTCTTTGATGCGGACGCGGCAGAAGCAATCATGGAACAGGAAGATGAGGTTGAGGATTGGTATCTCGCCGGGCATTCCTTGGGCGGAGTCATGGCCTCCAGTTTTGCTGCCGATCAATCTGATGAGGTAGTAGGCTTGATTTTCCTGGCTTCCTATCCAGCAGGTGATTTGACCGACGCGCCGTTTCCAGTACTTTCCATCTATGGTTCAGAAGATGAAGTGCTGAGCCGTGAAAGCTACGACGAAGCGCAAGGGAAGCTTCCGGATGACTACACGGAAATCGTGCTGGATGGCGGCAATCATGGCCAATTCGGCGATTATGGACTGCAGGAGGGCGACGGAACAGCAACTATTTCAACCGTACAGCAGCAACAGCAGACGGTTGAAGCAATCACATCATTCATCGAAAACAATCGCCAGCAATAACGCAGCGGATCAAATAATAAGTGAGATTTGTATGAAAGGAAGAAAATATGACAGAAATAACGATGGCGAAAATGAGCCAATTAACGGAAGCCCAAAAAGAGGAAGTCAGAAAAATTTTCGTCACCAGCTACTATAAGGACATGAAGACGTTGCACCGGGATACTGAGCGCTTACTTGGCGGATTCCGCAGACTGCTGCAGGAGGACCTGATCCGGGTTGCGATGGATGGGGATCGTCCGGTCGCGATGGTGGGCTGTTCGACCAACCAGCGCCGAGCCATGGAAGTAAACAAAGAGGACTTCTTGGCCAACTTTGGATTTGTCTGGGGACATGTAGGTTATTTCAGTTTTCGCAAAGAATACGGGGAGCCATTGGCCATCGACGATGAGACGCTCTATTTTGAATGCGTGGCGACCAATGAAGCCGATCGTCGCCAGGGTGTTGCCGGCCAGATGCTGCTCAAACTGATCGAAACGGAACCTTATCGAACTTTCGCCTTGGATGTCGTCGACAGCAACGGACGGGCACAAAGCGTTTATGAACGGATTGGTTTCCGCGAAGTGCACCGCAAAAAATCCTGGATCGGAAAAATTTTCATGGACTACTCGGAAAGCATTTGGATGAGCCGTCCGAAGCATTTGCCGAATCCATCGGAATGATGGGAAAGTAAAAATCAATTAGACAAACAGTGCAGGCTTTGATATAGTATTACAGATAGTAAACACATTCATTGATGAAGAAAGTACTTCGAGCAATGTTCACAGCGAGCGGGGAAGGTGGAAGCCCGTAATGGAGCGAAGAAGGAAACGCACTTCAGAGAAAATGACTTGAAGACAAACGTGATCCCCCTGTTCATCGGACATCTGGGAAAGGACGTTTGTGAGTAGCGTCATTCGGTTTAGCCCCGTTAACGGTTCAAAAGGATAAAATAATCAGAGCCCATCTGTATTGCTTTATCGAATTAGAGTGGTACCACGGATGTTCGTCTCTATTTTGCCAGGGCAGAATAGGGGCTTTTTTTATCGTTATCGCAGATTTGCGACACCTACGAGAAAGAAAATGATCCGTTCATCATGTGGATAGGCAGAGGCATATAATAAAGGAGCAGAAAAATATGGATTATAAAAAGATTGTTGCTGAAGAGATTCAAAAGCTTGTACCGGAGCATTTAACCTATGACCAAGTGTACCAATTGCTTGAAGTACCTAAATATACTGAGCACGGGGACGTCGCGTTTCCGGCATTCGCACTAGCGAAAGCACTGCGCAAAGCACCGCAAGCCATCGCTGGAGATCTGGCGGCACAACTGAACCATCCTTACATTGAAAAGGTTGAAGCGGTAGGCCCGTACGTCAATCTTTTCCTTGAAAAAGCAGCGGTAACGAATGCGGTCCTGCATGAAATTGCTGCCGAGAAGCAAGCGTTCGGAACAGCCGATATCGGAAAAGGCGGCAACGTGCCGATCGATATGTCCTCGCCGAATATCGCGAAACCGATCTCGATGGGTCATTTGCGCTCTACGGTAATCGGAAATTCATTGGCTAACATCATGAAGAAAGTCGGCTACAACCCTATCAAAATCAACCACTTGGGCGACTGGGGCACGCAATTCGGTAAGCTGATCGTGGCCTACAAATTGTGGGGCAACGAAGAAAAAGTCAAAGCTGAACCGATCAATGAATTGTTGACTCTGTATGTCCGTTTCCACACGGAAGCAGAATCAGACGATACCATGAACGACGAAGCTCGCGCTTGGTTCAAGAAATTGGAAGATGGCGATGCAGAAGCTTTGCATCTTTGGGAATGGTTCCGTTCCGAATCGCTGCAGGAATTCATGAAAATCTACGATATGTTGGGGATCACTTTTGATTCCTTCAACGGTGAAGCTTTCTACAACGACAAGATGGATGAAGTCGTTGAACTGCTTGACAAAGCCGGCATCCTGACCCAAGATCGCGGTGCAACCATCGTTGATTTGGAAAAATACAACTTGAACCCGGCCTTGATCAAGAAATCGGACGGCGCAACGCTGTACATCACCCGCGACTTGGCTGCGGCGATCTACCGCAAACGCAACTATGATTTTGCGATGTCCCTGTATGCAGTCGGTAATGAACAAAGCAACCACTTCAAACAACTGAAAGCTGTTTTGAAAGAGCTCGGCTACGATTGGGCAGAAAACATGCATCATATCCCGTTCGGTCTGATCACGCAAGGCGGCAAGAAACTGTCGACGCGTCAAGGGAAAGTCATCCTGCTTGAGGAAGTCCTGAACGAAGCGACTGAACTTTCCTTGAAACAGATCAACGAGAAGAATCCGACATTGGAAGACAAGGAAGCAGTCGCCAAAGCAGTCGGCGTCGGTGCTGTCGTATTCCATGACCTGAAAAATGACCGTCTGAACAATTTCGACTTCGATTTGGAGGAAGTCGTGCAATTCGAAGGCGAAACAGGCCCTTATGTCCAATATACAAATGCACGCGGCTTGAGCATCCTGCGCAAAGCGGCAGTCGAACTGGATACTACCGAAGCGGCTGATCTTGGTTTGGATGACGCTTACGCATGGGAAGTCGTAAAACTGTTGAACAGCTTCCCTGAAATCATCCAGCAAGCTTACGAAAAATTCGAGCCATCCGTGATCGCGAAATACACGATCCACTTGTCCCAAGCATTCAATAAATACTACGGCAACACAAAAGTGCTGGTAGAAGACGACAAACGCAACGCCCGTCTGGCATTAGTCCAATCCGTAGCTACAGTCCTGCAAGAAGGCCTAAGACTCCTAGGAGTCCAATCCCCAGAAAAAATGTAGGATACGATGAAATGCGGGAGGGGATGAGCACTAAGAGGACATTACGAGAACGGCCGCAGTTTGGCCGTGACGTAATGTCAGCTTAGGCACTCCAACGTCACAGTGCGACGTTGGAGGTCTTTCGCAATATTTGTGCTGAGCCTAATGAGGCACTTTCTGTTAGCATTTCAGAGTTCGACTAAGAAGCATGAGATGATTCATACTTCTTCAAAAAACAAAACCGCCTAAAATTATTTATATAGTTTTAGGTTTTTTGATTTTCATTGAACAATAAAAACAGAAAGAAGGGATAACCTGTGGATATTTACAGGAAGCTCATGGCTGATGAGCGCATCGTTTACCTTGCGAAAGGAACACTTGTAGGATTATCAGCCGGCTTCATTGTCAGCCTTTTCAGATTAGGCATTGAATTTATACTGGAAACCGTAGTTGCAAGCTATCATTATATGCAAGAACAGCCAATCTGGCTCATCCCTTGGGTAATTTTTTCAGTGGCAGCCGCGCTCATCGTAGGAAAACTTGTCAAAAGCGAACCCAACATCAAGGGCAGCGGCATTCCGCAAGTGGAAGGCCAAGTACAAGGAATCATCAGCCTCAACTGGTGGCCCGTGCTCTGGAAAAAATTCATCGGAGGTCTGCTGGCGATCGGATCGGGTCTTTTCTTAGGAAGAGAGGGTCCCTCCATCCAATTGGGATCCGCAGTGGGACAAGGCATCAGCAGTCTCACAAAAGGGGATGACGTGGAAGAAAAAATCCTGCTTTCGAGCGGCGCCGGCGCCGGTTTGGCGGCAGCTTTCAACGCACCCTTGGCAGGCTTGATGTTTGTCCTCGAGGAGGTCCATCACAACTTTTCCCCCTTGCTTGCCATCACTACCTTTTCCTCCGCACTTGTGGCAAATTTCGTGTCCTTGAACATCTTCGGTTTGACTCCTGCGTTGGACATCGGCATGATGAACACGATCCCGATCGCCTACTACGGATTGGTTATTGGCTTGGGCGTCTTTCTGGGTTTGAATGGCTGGCTCTACACCAAGGTGGTCTTGTCTTTGCCTAAATTGTACGGCAAGCTGCCGTTCATCCCGGCTCGGTATAACGCAATATTGCCATTCATTCTGGTCATCCCGATCGGCTATTTTCTTCCCCAGGTCATCGGAGGAGGCAGCGAGCTGATCCTGCATTTGAGCAATTGGCAACTCTCCTTGGGGATGTTGCTCGGCTTATGGGTTTTGCGCTTTGTATTTTCGATGGTTTCCTATGGGGCGAATGTTCCCGGCGGTATTTTTCTGCCGATCTTATCCTTGGGGGCAATATTGGGCGCCATCTATGGGAAAGCAACGTTGTCTCTGTTTTCTTTCGATCCGCAATATTTGCCGCATTTTATCATTTTTGCGATGGCGGGTTATTTCACAGCCATCGGAAAAGCACCCTTGACCGCCATCATTTTGGTGACGGAGATGGTCGGCGGGATGAATCAGTTGATGCCGCTTGCCATTTGTTCATTCAGCGCCTTTGTCACGGCCGATCTGTTGGGCGTGGATCCCATCTATGAGAGTCTTCTGGAAAGACTTATCGCTTCGCATGACAGCAAGCGCAACGGGAAAAAATATTTGTTTGATCTACCGGTCAGAGCCGAAAGCCATTTTTCCGGCAAAGAGATCCGTGATGTCCGATGGCCTGAGGATGTGTTGGTGACATCGATCAGAAGAGGCCAACAGAATGTTGTGGCAACCGGGAAAACAATTATGCAGACGGGAGATGTGTTGCATGTTTTGACCGATCTGGGCCTGGCCAAAACCGTTCAGGAAGAACTGAAGCAATTGGAAAAGAGGCGACTTTTCGACACTTGATGCACCAAAACGGATTTTTTCTGAAAAGTATGCTATCCTTATATTGAATTTTTCAAAGTCGGTGCATCGCAAGCCTTGATAGAGGGGGTACTGTAAAATGGGAAGAATTTCAGACATCACATTGACCAATCAACCGGAGCAGCGCATCATTTCCATCAAAACGGAAACGACGCTAAAAAATATGCAGACGAAGATAGAGGAATGCCGCGAAAAAATCCTGACCTACCTGAATTTGTTGGAAGAACTGCCTGCAGGTCCCTGTTTCACGATCTATTACTCATTCACGAAGCAAAATGTCGAAATTGAAGTCGGCTATCCAATCGTAAAAATGTTGCCTGAGCAGGATGATATCCGCATGTCCATCATTCCGGCGGGGAAACGGGTATCCTGTCTGAACATCGGCCCTTATAATGAAATCCCGAAACTTTACCAGGAAATGGATAAGTGGTTGGAATTCCATGATTTCGAAACGAACGGCATCTCCTATGAAACCTACTACAACGGCGAAGGCTTCACGCCTCAGGAATATTTGACCAAAATCGAATTGCCTATCCAAGAGGCAGATGAATCATAAAAAATTATAGCTACAAAAAGGCGAGCCGTCGAATAGACGGCTCCACTTTTTTGGAAAGGAAAAAATATGCAAAAAAACAAACAGCCAGCGATGGCGGAAAATAAGATGGGTGTCATGCCCGTCAACAAATTACTGATTTCCATGTCCGTACCAATGATGATCTCCATGGTGGTTCAGGCTTTATACAATGTAGTGGACAGCATCTTTGTGGCCCAAATCAGTGAAAAAGCCCTGACTGCGGTATCCTTAGCCTTCCCGGTGCAGAACTTGATGATTGCTCTGGCGGTCGGGACCGGGGTCGGGATCAATGCGTTGGTTTCCAGACGCCTCGGGGAAAAGAATTACGCAGCCGCAAACAGCACTGCAGATAATGGGATTTTTCTGAATGCCATGCATTTTCTGCTGTTTTTGGCGTTAGGCCTGTTCTTCATCCCGCTTTATTTCTCCTTTCAGACGAAGGATGCAGAAATCATCGCCTACGGGATCGATTACCTGCAAGTCATCTGTGTCTTTTCGATCGGAATATTTATGCAAGTCAGCATGGAACGCTTGTTGCAATCCACCGGCAGAACCTTGTTCACGATGGCGACCCAAGCGACAGGCGCAATCCTGAACATCATCCTCGATCCGATCTTCATCTTCGGCTGGTTCGGTGTTCCGGCGATGGGCACAAGAGGCGCTGCGATCGCAACCGTCATCGGACAGATAGTCGCGGCTTCGCTGGCGTTCTTTTTCAATGTTCGGTTCAATAAGGAAATCAGCTTATCGTTTAAAGGGTTCCGCCCGGATATGCATACGATCAAAAAAATCTATTCGATCGGCGGCCCTTCAATTCTGATGCAAGCTGTCGGATCCTTCCTGAACTTGAGCCTGAACAATATCCTGATCCGTTTCACACCGACTGCGACCGCTGTCTTCGGTGTCTACTTCAAGCTCCAAAGTTTCATCTTCATGCCGGTTTTCGGCTTGAACAACGGGATGGTTCCTATCATCGCCTACAACTATGGTGCCGATCAAAAAGAGCGGATCAAAGAGACCATCAGATTGTCAAAAAGATATGCGATGGCGATCATGTTCATCGGCGCTGCCATTTTCTTGCTGATGCCCGGCACACTTCTACAATTGTTCAACGCATCCGATGAAATGCTGGAGATCGGTATCCCGGCTTTGCGGATCATCAGTCTCTGCTATGTTGCTGCAGGCTACAACATCGTTTCCGGTTCTGTGTTCCAGGCCTTCGGAAGAGGTGGTCTGAGCCTTTGGGTTTCCATGATCCGCCAGGTCGTGGTCTTGCTGCCGGCAGCTTATCTGCTTTCCTTGATGGGAAACGTTGCGTTTGTCTGGTGGGCATTTCCGATCGCGGAAGCCTTCGCCTTGGTCATGAGCATCTATTTCAATAAGAAAATCGACAAAGAAGTCATCGCGAACATCTATCCGCATACAATTGGGGACGCTGTTCCAGAATAATCAGAAAAACGAAGTCCTGCAGAGCCGTATAATGGTTCTGCAAGGCTTTTTTTAGTGGGTTCGCGTGAAGGTGTGTTTTCGCTTCCGGAAAAGTGTCCGGCTTTACTTTTAATCCCCGGAATCCTAAAATGAAGGAGACAGAAGGACGTTTATAACCAGAATGGAGGGGTTTCAGTGAAGATCGGAATCATCGGAGCGACAGGCAGACAGGGCAGATTGATTTTGGAAGAAGCGCATGCTAGGGGACACGAGGTGACCGCCATCATCCGGAATCCCGCCAAGCTTGCAGACAAAGAAGTAGCCATCATGGAGCGGGATATTTTCGATGTGCAGGTGGAGGATCTGAAAGGATTCGATGTGATTGTGGATGCGTTCAATGCACCTGCGGGAATGGAGGAGGAGCATGTGACCTCACTACAGTCCCTGATCGATGAACTGGAGCACCTGCCGGAAACGCGTTTGATCGTTGTAGGCGGAGCCGGCAGCCTTTACGCGGATCCCGGAAAAACGATCCGGGTGATGGAAACGGCCAATTTTCCCGAGGCTTTCAAACCGACTGCCACGAACATGGCCAAGGCCCTCAGCATACTGAAGGAAAGCAAAGCCAATTGGACTTATCTTTCGCCATCCGCTTATTTTGACCCAAACGGCAACCGGACCGGGAAATACGCGGAAGGTGCAGAAACGCTGCTGCTGAACAGCGAGGGTGAAAGTTACATCAGTTACGCGGATTATGCGATCGCGCTGGTGGACGAGATCGAAAGACAACGACATCTGAGACAACGCTACACAGTCGTCGGCGAAAGGCAGTAGGTCCTTACGCTGACAGGCACGACAACGCAGATCAGGAGGGGAATTCATGGAAACATTGGATTTGATCATCGATTTTCATAAAAGCAACCCGCGCCAAGGTCCCGGCAGCCAACAAAGCACCATCAAAGCGCTGCAGTTTCTGCCGCAATTGACCCCGCAAACGCAACTGCTGGACGTCGGCTGCGGAACCGGCGCGCAGACGATGGTGCTGAGCGAACAGACGCCAGCCCATATCACAGCAGTCGACAGCAGCAAAGAATTTTTGAGCATACTCAAACACAAAGTCCTGCAAAAAGGCATCACGAACCGCTTGACTGTCAAGGAAATGGACATGGAGCAGCTGGCTTTCGCTCCGGAATCATTGGACGTCATCTGGGCGGAAGGCGCCATCTACAACATAGGCTTTTCAAGAGGCATCCGTGAGTGGAGATCATTGCTGAAAAAAGACGGTTACTTGGTTGTTTCGGAAATTTCCTGGCTGACACCGGAACGTCCGCAGATCGTGGACAAATATTGGACCGAAGTTTACCCGGAAATGGGGACAATCGCTGAAAAGACCGCTCAGATCGAGGAGGCCGGCTACATCCCGGTGGCGCATTTCGTCCTGCCCGAATCGGACTGGACGAGCCACTACTACCATTATTACGAGGCCAATGAAGCGGCATTCCTGGAGCGGCACAGCCACAGCGAGGATGCGAAAGCCTTGGTGGAGGAGAACCGCCAGGAAATGAAACATTTCGAAAAATACAGTGCGTACTACAACTATGTTTTCTACATCATGCAGAAACGTTGAAAAAACTGGAAAATAGAGGCGCCCGGTCCGTAGGATGGACAGGGCGCCTCTATTTTTTTAGGATACATTCTATTTTACAATAAATTCTACTTCGTCAGGAATGTCTTATAGGTGCGGTCAATGAAGGTAGCTCCGATCGGCGCGGTCAGGATGATCGCCAAGACGGCGACGCTCAAAATGATGCTACCGGCTTCGACTTCGGCGGCCAAAGGGATCGAACCGATAGCCGCTTGGACAGTGGCTTTCGGCGTATACGCCATCGCGGAGAAAATGCGTTCTTTTGCATTCAGTTTTGTGCCTGAAACCGCCAGAAAGACCGCCAACATCCGGAAAACTAATGCTGCGAAGATCAGGGCAACTGCCGCGAAACCGGCGCCACGCAAGGCTGTGATGTCGACAGCCGATCCTACCAAAACAAATAGGAAGATTTCCGCCGCGGACCAGATTTTGGAGAATTTGTTATTCAGACGTTTGGCCAATTCCGGGCGTCTTTTCAATAAAGTGGCTCCGACAGCCATGACGCCGAGCAACCCAGAAAAGGGAATGAATTTTGCCAAGGAATCCTCCGCCGTCACCAACAGGAAACTGGCGCTCAGCACCAGCATGACTTTCATCGTGTCGCGGATGTGGAACGTCCTGAAGAGAAAAACGAGACCCAAGCCGATCAGCAGACCGCCAAGCAGACCCAAGGCAATCGAAACTGGAACGGAAAGAAGGGTGATTGCCTTGAACCCGCTGCCGGTGTACATACCCATGAAAGAGGTGAACAGGACGATGACATAGACATCATCTACGGATGCGCCAGCCAATATCATCTGCGGAATCCCTTTGGCCTTTCCGTAGCCGCTCTCGATCAGCATGATCATGCGCGGAACAACGACAGCAGGCGAAACGGCCCCAAGGACGGCCCCGAGGATAGCGGCCTCCAATAAAGTGATGCCCAACAATTTCGGCGCCAACAGGATGACCGCCAGAATCTCGAAGGTCGCCGGTAAAAAGGTCATCAGGACAGCAGGACGGCCGATCTTTTTGAGATCGCCCAAGTCCACCGTCAGACCGGCGCGCACCAGAATGACGATCAAGGCAATCTTCCGGATATCCGCGGAAATGGCCAGTAATTCCGGCGCCATCAGATCCATTGCATATGGACCCAACAGGATACCGGTCAAAATCAAGCCCAACAATCCTGGCAGTTGGAGCCGGGTGAAGAGCGAACTGAGAAGAAAACCTAGGATGAGAATAAGCGCGATACTGTAAATCAAATGCTGCACCTCCAAATTGTTGCCACTAAAAAAAGCCGATGACAGACTGCGCCTATTGCGCAGAAGTCATCAGCTTTGATAAGCGGTTTAAGCGATTTGCTAGGGGAGACATTCATTCCCTTGTTATAGATAGAATGATAGCATGTTTTCAGGAGGCAGACAAGGGGAATCAGAAATCGCTTCCTTATTTTGGCGCTATTGCCACAGCGAATTACTCCGAGAAGGTGGACCTTGTCAAAATTGCGATAATTCTCTAAAAATGATAGGATAAAAGTAATCAAATTGCACGATTCAAGGCCGGGAACCAGTGACTGTGGGCTTGTGGAATTTCCCGTCCGGCCCTTCCGATAAGTTTTTCCATCAGAAAAATATGAGGTGACGTGTGTGAACGAAGTGAACAGAGAGAAGATTGTGAGCGAACTGAAAAGCATTCCTGCATTGAAAGGCATCGTGGCGTACGGTGGTGGAGACAATATCACGGAATCAGCCATCTTGCTGTATCATGTCGCCGGAGGATTGTCCAACCAAGAGCTGGAACATGTGGTCCACCGATTGGATGATATCGAGGTGCCAATACATTACAAACTAAGAGAAATCGATTCTGTTGTGCATGCCATTTCTGATTGCCTTGACGGTAAGATTACGATCAAGTACGAGAGCGGCCACCCTTTCGGCGTTGTGAACAGCAGCTACGCGGCTGAAATCCATTATGGCCGAATTCTCTGGGAAGCACCGGACCAGCTGGTTACGGCATTGAAGGGGAAGGTTTCAGCGCAGGGAGAGTATCCGGAAAGGCTGCGCCAAGCGACGATTGCTTATTTCATGGAGGAGGCGACACTGGCGCTCGAAAATGGCCATAGTGCAGCTATGCAGGGGGGCATCCATTACGCCAGCGGTAGCTTCTTCCAAGCTGCCTGTTCCTGGGTTCAGGTCATCCATGCATTGAACCAACAGTTCCTCTTGAGCGAAAAGGGCGGCGTGAAGCGCGCGAACCAGTTGCCGATCAGCCCGGAACAATTCCGCGTGCGCGTGAACCAAGTTTACCGCTATTTCGCCGCGAACAATCCGACGCTGGCCTATTGCGAAATCGACATGCTTGAGCAGGAGATGGCTGTGTTGGTAAGAACTTATGCGGAAGCGTAGATTCGAAAAAATGTTTGCTTGAAATCAGACGAACGCATCATCAGAGTGAGTAACCGAACAGTCGTCTTGAACGGCTGTTTTTTTTGTAATCAATCCTTGATTTTTGTGAAATCGCTTTCCGAGTGCTAGGCTTAAGGAGAATGAACCAGATCCATTCAAAAAGGGGATAACCAACATGGAAATTTCAAGAATGACCGTAAAGGGTAAAGGATTCGCCAGCGCACCACCTGATGCAATCGCCATTTCACTGCAGTTGGAGGACATCAAAGACACGTACGAATTGGCGATGCAGCATGCCGCTTTGGCACTGGAGCAAGTCCGGGAAACGTTGATGCCGCTCGGATTCCCGAAAAAGGAAATCCGATTCACACACTTTTCGATTGACAGCGCATATGAGCACAGGAACGACTTCCGCGGTGAAAACAAGCGCTATTTCCTTGGCTACCGCTACCGGAACGACCTGAAGATCACCTTCGTAAACGACAGCAAGCGCCTTGGCGAAATTCTTTTGGCTCTGTCGCTCTGCGAAGCGGATCCGGAATTCTCGGTCTATTTTTTCCTGAAGGATCGCCAGGCGGTCGAGCACGCCTTGCTGGAGGATGCCGTGCGTGATGCCAAGGATAAGGCGCAGATATTGGCTGCTGCGGGCGGTGTCATGATCGGAAAAATCCTGTCGATCGATTACGATTGGGGCGAAATTGAAGTGCGCTCCCGCGTCTATGCGGCTTCATCGAAGATGGCCTACGACAGCGCCCCGATGATCGATCTGGAGCCTGAAGACATCAGCAACAGCGATACCGTGACTGTTGTGTGGGAAATCCTGAATCCACAAAAGGCCTAAAGGCATGTGTTTCGAAATCGAGTAGGTATACTTGGCAAACCGAAGACTATCATAATATTTCCGTACTCAGCCAAAAAAATTCTGCAACATAACAGTACCGAAAAACGCCTTGATGGTTTATCCTATACAAAGCAAAGCGGGTTTCTTACAAAAATTCATAAAAACTTCGCATTTGATAAGTATACTGAAACCCGCTAGAAACATCATTAAAGGAGTAATTCCATGAAACTGAAAGAAATGCTGTCTGATTATCAGCTGGGAGAGCAGCCGAATTGGGATGGAGAACAAATAATCACCGGCATTACCGATAGTTCCAGGGACATCATGGAAGGAATGATATTTGTCGCCATCGCTGGCTTTGAACAGGATGGGCATGATTATATCCCGCATGCAATCGCAAAAGGTGCCGCTTTGATAGTCGGCGAACACGATTGCCCAGAGGCATTACCGATTCCTTATCTAAAAGTCGCCAACAGTCGCCAAGTGCTGGGACAATTGGCGGATAAATTTTATGATCATCCTTCGGGCAGGAAACGCGTCATCGGCATAACCGGCACAAACGGGAAGACGACGACCGCTTTTTTCCTCAAGCATCTGTTGGAGCAGCAAGGTTATGGCGTTTCCATGATCGGTACCATCTACAATGAAATCAATGGGATCCAATACCCGACGCCCAACACGACACCGAATGCCGAAAAAGTGCATGAGTTGATTGCGGCATCAAAGGATGACTTCATCGTTATCGAAGTCTCTTCGCACGGGCTGGTACAATACCGTCTGGAGGGCGTCGTTTTTGACTACGCCCTGTTCATGAACCTGCAGCACGACCATTTGGATTACCACAAAACGATGGAGGCTTATTTCGAAGCCAAAGCAACGTTGTTCGACAAGCTGAAGCCGGATGGGAAAGCGGTCGTCAATACCGATGACGCTTGGGGCTTGAAACTGGCGCAGCGCTTGGTCTCCAAGGGGACTGCGGTCATCACCGTGGGCCATCTGGAGGATGCCGTTATGTCCATCAAAAAAATGACGAACCAAGCGGTCACATTGGACATTTCGGGTATGGTGGTGACGCTGGATCCGCATATGCCCGGTGAACACAATCTTTACGATATCGCGATGGCAGGTGCTGTCATTCAGGATCTCGGCTATCCGTTGGCGGATGTTACGGAACAGATGCGCTCTTTTGCGGGTGTGCCGGGCCGTTACGAAATCGTCCATCTGAGGAATGGGGTCCACTGCATCATCGATTATGCGCATACGCCGGAAGCGGTCAGTTCGATTCTGACATCGATGCATAAGGACGGCGCGGAGCGGATCACGCATATCTTCGGATTCCGCGGCAACCGTGATGCGACGAAGCGGGATGAAATGATTTCGGCTTCGACTGGTCAGAGTGCGCATGTGATCTTGACGACTGACGAGCTGAACAGCATTCCGGAAGAAGAGATGAGGCAGGAATATGCCGAGTATCAGCAAAAATTTGCCGGGATGCATAAAATCGACGTCATGATGGACCGGACATTGGCTATCCAAAGAGCAGTAGGTGAGGCTCGGGCAGGCGATTGGATTTTGGTGACCGGCAAAGGCCACGAGAAATATAAGACCGCCTATGCCTTACCGACTGCCTCCGACAAGGAAACGGTGCTTTACTTGAAAAATGTAGGAAAATAGAATAGATGATACCGAACAAAGACCGGAAAACACTGTAAAAGGGGTGTTTTTCGGTCTTTTTTGTGAGGACCCAGGGCCGAATTCCCGGTGAGGACCGCCACACCGAGTAATCGCAACAGATCCCTAGCAAGCAGGAAGCACCATGGCAAGCATGAGTAAATACTTCGACAGAATTTATTATTCTGGGTGTTCGGTCTTGCCTAGGACTTTCTTGATTCGGAGGTAGGATGCGGTGAGTTGACCGTACTGGACGGAATCGATATAGTAGTGGAACAAGGGCAAGTCTCCGGAGACGTTTTCCGGTGGCCAGCTCGCAACAGGACAGCACTGAAAAAAGGGAGAATGATACCATGACTGCAACGCAAATGGACAAACAAACCAAAACGGAGCTCTACCAAAAAATGGTCGCTTACCGGCGTGAACTGCATGCGTACCCGGAACTTTCCGCAAAGGAATTCGCGACGACCGAGCGCATCCGCCACTGGCTAACGGAGGAAGGAATCACCATTCTTGATTACCCGCTGGAAACAGGCTTGATTGCGGAAGTCGTGGGTGCACTGCCTGGTCCGACCATCGCGCTGCGTGCGGATATTGACGCTTTGCCGGTCAAAGAAGCGACCGGTCTGCCGTTCCTTTCCGAAACGGAAGGGCTCATGCATGCCTGCGGTCACGATTATCATACAGCCTCCATGATTGGTGCGGCAATCCTGCTTCAGGGTAAAAAAGCGTTACTGAGAGGAACGGTCCGTTTCATCTTCCAACCCGCCGAAGAGATCGCACAAGGCGCGAAGTGGATTGAAGAAGTTGGCGCTTTGGAGGGCGTTTCCGCTATTTTCGGGATGCACAACAAGCCGGATCTGCCGGTAGGCACGATCGGCATCCGTGAAGGCGGATTGATGGCCAGCGCGGATCGTTTCGAACTGGAGATCCACGGCGTCGGCGGACATGCCGGCATTCCCGATTCCACAATCGATCCGATCGTCATCGCAAGCCAGATCATCGCCGGCCTGCAGACGATCATCAGCCGCAACACGAGTCCATTCCACAACGCCGTCATCAGCATCACGCAAATCCATGGCGGTAACTCCTGGAACGTCATTCCCGAAAAAGTCTATCTGGAGGGCACCATCCGCGCTTTCCAAAAGGAAGATCGCGAGAAGATTCCAGCCTTGATGCGCCGGACCGCGGAAGGGATTGCGTCGGGTTTCGGCGCAGTAGCGGATTTCCGTTGGCACCCATACGTTTCCATCGTGGATAATGATGCCCGATTCAAGGCAATCATGGAGGAAACGGCTGCCGAACAAGGTTACCGTTTTGTGGAGCCGAAACCGGTCGCCGGCGGGGAGGATTTCGCGCATTACCAGACGCTGATCCCCGGCTTCTTCGTCTTCATGGGCGTCGATGGCACGCGCGAATGGCACCATCCTGAGTTCAATCTCAAGGAGGAAGCCTTGGCTGTCGCCGCTGATTACTTCTCGGCTTTGGCGATCAAGGTGCTGGACCGATGGGAAGCCTGACAGCATTTATTCGGCAACTGAAAGAGAAAACACATATTTCAAAAGTCCGCGGATATTTTAAATGCACCCAAATTTGCGTTATAATAAAGAGGCAAGCTGCCGATCCGAAAGGCATCCAGGCAGCTATTTCAAAACTCCAAAAAAGAAAGGATCATCCCTATGGCAGACATCACGTTTGAAATCGTTGAAGAACTCGGCATCCTCTCCACATCGGCAAAAGGTTGGACGAAAGAATTGAACTTGGTCAGCTGGAACGGCAGACCGCCAAAATACGACATCCGCGAATGGAGTCCGGAACACGAAAAGATGGGCAAAGGACTGACCTTCAGCGAAGAAGAAATGGCAGCCCTAGCCAAACTGTTGAAATAACCGAAAAAACCAACTGAAGCGAATCGGCTCCAGTTGGTTTTTCGATTTCAACGTTGCATTAAGAATGGGTTGTGCCATTACGTTTCCCGCGTTGATAGAAAAGGAACATCAAAAAAGCGGAAAGCAAGGCGGTGGCGGAACCAAAATAGAAGGGCACCTGATTGTTGAATGTGTCATAGAGCCAACCGCCTATCAAACTGGCCGGCAGCAGCGTCATCCCAAGGATCATGTTGTAGAGTCCCAACCCGGTCCCTTTCTTTTCCTTGCCGATGATGTCGGAGACCAACGCTTTCTGGATGCCGTCCGTGGCGGCGCTGTACAATCCGTAAAAGGCGAACAGGCCGACGATGGCGAAGGGGGTCGAGGCCTTGCCGAAACCGAGATAGATCAGTGAGAACATCAGATAGCCGCCGATGATGATCCGCTTGCGGCCGATCTTGTCGGACAGTTTCCCGAGCGGGACGGCGAAGGCGACTGAAACCGCATTGAACACCAGATACATGATCGGGATGAAGGCATCGCTGACGCCGACGTCGCTCGCTTTGAGCAAAAGCAGGGCATCCGTTGAATTCCCTAACGTGAAAAGGAAAACGATGGCCAGAAAAAGATAGAAGTCCTTAGGGAAATCCCGGAAGGATATTTTTCCTAGCCGTTCCGATTTGGCGCGTTTGGCTTCCTTCACAAAAAAGATGATCGACAAAAGCCCCAGCAATCCCGGAATGGCCGCAAACAAGAAGACGCGCCGGTAGTCGCCGGGGAAAGCGGCCAACACGGCAAAGGCGATCAGCGGCCCGACGATGGCCCCGCTGTTGTCCATCGCTTTATGGAAACCGAAATTCAGACCGGCGTTGTTGTTTTCTTCAGAAGAACCGGCAACAAGACTGTCCCGGGGAGCGGTGCGGATGCCTTTGCCGACGCGTTCGACAAAACGGATCGACAGGACCTGCAAGGGTGTCGTCACGAATGCGAACAGCGGGGAAAGGAGCGCGGTGATGCCGTAACCGATGATCATGAAAGGCTTGTTGCGTCCGATTTTATCGCTCCACCAACCGGAGAGGGATTTCAGGACGGAAGCGGTGCTTTCGGCGATCCCCTCGATCAGGGAAATTTCGGTTTTTGAAGCGCCCAGTGTCGTCAGAAATAAAGGCAGGATGCTGTAGACCATTTTTGTCGTCGTATCCGTCAGGAAACTGGTCAAGCCGACAAAGAAAATATTGCTTTCGACGCCGAGGATCCGCTTCTTTTTATGTTGGTTGTCCGCCATCTCGAAAACCTTCTTTCCAATCATTTCTTTATCTCCATTTAATTCCTTTTCCGGCAAAAAGTCTAGCAGAGCGACCGCGCCCACACAACCATTCCGCGCGATTCGGCCAAATGGATAATCAACCGGATTTTTGGTAAAGTGTACCTATTGAGATGTCCAGGCTGAACAGGTTTGAGGGAGGAATCGTAATGAACAGATTGCAGATCAATCAAACAACATTGTCCTTGGTGAAAAGCGACATCACCCGATGCGAAGTCGATGCCATCGTCAATGCCGCCAATGAGAGCCTGCTCGGCGGAGGAGGAGTCGACGGCGCCATCCACCGTGCCGCCGGGCCGGAATTGTTGGCCGCCTGCCGGCTTTTGAACGGGTGCCGTACAGGCGAGGCGAAGCTCACACCAGGCTTCCGCCTCAAAGCGGCTTATGTCATCCACACAGTCGGTCCGGTCTGGCGGGGCGGAACGCACGGTGAAACAGAATTGCTGGCTTCCTGCTACCAAAAATCGTTGGAACTGGCCGACGCCAACGGAATCCGTACGCTTGCTTTCCCGGCGATCAGCACAGGCATTTACGGCTACCCGTTGGAACAGGCAACCGCAATCGCTGTCGGAACCGTCCGGAAATATCTGGAAAATCTTCCGCAAACAAGCATCACAGAAATAACTTTTGTCTGTTTTGACGATGCGACAGTGCACGCATACGAGCAGGCATTCGAAGAATTGGAAAGGGGAACTGACTGATGTTTTTATTTTTTGATGTATTGCCGTTCCGCAAGCAACTTGAATACAATCAGACGATTACCTGCAGCCGCTGCGGCCATTTTGGGCGCTATGAGGTCTATCTTGTTGGCAATCGTTTCCGCCTGTTTTTCATCCCGGTCATCACTTTCGGGAAAAAGTATCTCGTCCGCACAACCTGTTGTGATACCTGGTATCTCCTTGATCCGCATGTGGGCAAAGCAATCGAGCGGAAAGAACCGGTATCGATCCGGGACAGCGATCTGCAGATGTACCAGACCGGCGAACCGCTTGAAAGCAGATGTCCCAACTGCGGTGCCTCCTATCCTCAAGGGGCACATTTTTGCCCGAATTGCGGAACGAAAGTGGATGAAATGGAACGCTGACAGAACGCCTATGAAATAAATGAAAGACGATTATCTGAAAGCGTTGCAAATTGTTCAATTATGGTATAATGGCACTATCGAAAATTGTAAGGGGTGGTCATAATTATATGTTAACGAACAAGGAAATCAGATCCACAGCCAGAGAATATTTACGCGGCAATTATAAAATGGCGGTCATCAACCTGATTCTTATCACGATCGCGAACAGCACCATGCAATCGGTAGTCAGAACGCTGACGGGCGAAAGCGCATTGAACATGCAGATGACAGGGGAAACCTTGCCGAATTGGGATTCCGTCTTCTCGATGCAATCCTCGCCTTTCCAAACGACCCTGAATGTGGTCCTTTCGATCATCGTGTCGCTGATCATCGGCTCCATGCAGATGGGGAACGAATGGGGCTATCTGGATATGCTGGACGGTACGCCACTTTCGTCGGGCCATCTGCTCAAACCGTTTGAAAACCAGTTTTTCAAAACGCTTGGCGTTCTGGCGCTGCAGACCATCTATGTCATTTTATGGTCCGTATTGCTGATCATCCCGGGCATCATGAAGCTGTACGCCTTGGCATTATCGAACTTCATTTATTTCGATAATCCGGACATGAAAACGACGGATATCCTGAGACAAAGCGAATCCTTCATGAAAGGCAAGAAGATGAGACTTTTCCAACTGGATCTGACTTACTTTGTCGTTTACCTGATCCCTGTGGCATTGTTCTTTGGTGTCGGAATAGCTGCTTTTAACATGTATGCCGGAGCGGCAACGGCTGACTCAGATGCGTTACTGTATCAAGCGTTGTTGCTGGTAGGGTTGATGTTGGCGGCATTCGCCATCTTCGGAATCCTGACCTTCATCGTTGAGCCAAGAAGAAAAGCAGCACGCGCAGTCTTCTATTCGGAAGTTCTGAAGGAAGAAAACCTTATCCTCGGCTAATCAGCCCATACAATTTCATCAAAATCATCAGCAAAGGGGCGAAATAATGGAACCAAGAATTAAAAGAGAAGCACCAAGCATCACAACCGATTTGCGCAGTGATACAGTGCAAGTCCCTAGTGTGATCCGGAACTGTTCAGGAATCCGTATTTTTGGAAAACGAATCAAATCCCTGATTTTTACGACGGATATCGCCATTATCCTGAATAACGATGCGGATGCCGTCATCGCGGTTTATCCATTTACCCCGCATCCGGCGGTCATCCAAAGCATAGCCAATGTCTCAACCATTCCGATTCTTTCCGGTGTCGGCGGGGGGACGACCCAAGGCAAACGCAGCGCCAACATTTCTTTGTTTTCGGAGGCGCAGGGATCCTTGGCTGTTGTCGTCAATGCGCCTACACCGATTGAAACGATCAAACAGATTGAAGAAACTGTTGATATTCCGATCGTTTGTACGATCGTCACGGAATACATGGATATCCAAGCAAGACTGGATGCCGGTGTCGATATCCTCAACGTCAGCGGAGGGAAGGATACGGCCTACATTGTGAGCCGCATCCGTGAAAATTTCCCTGATGTTCCGATCATCGCGACTGGCGGCCCGACGGATGAAACGATTCTGGATGCGATCAACGCCGGTGCCAACGCCATAAGCTGGACGCCACCTTCCAACGGTGAATTGTTCCGTCGCAAGATGGACAAGTACCGTAACAAAGAGCGCGAGCGCTACATGCAGGAGCACCAAGGCATGACGATCGAAGAAGTCGAAGACTTGGAAGATCACAGAGATTAACCTATCGAAAAAACGCGCAAGCAGTTTGCCAGGACAGTCTGGCAGCTGCTTACGCGTTTTTTTCGGTATCGTGATACTTCTTTGTTATTAAGGATACTACAGATCGGAAATCATGCCGCCGTCGACGACGAATTGCGAGCCGGTCGAATAGCTCGAATCATCGGACGCAAGGTAGATGACCAGATTGGAGACTTCCTCAGGTTTCGCGGTCCTTCTCAAAGGAATGTCTTTTTCCAATTGTTTGATGTATTCATAAACGTCACCTTGTTCAGCCATCGGCGTTTCGATGATGCCTGGATGGACGGAATTCACACGGATGTTGAACTGTCCAAGCTCTGCTGCAGCACCCTTTGTCATCCCGGTTACTGCGTGTTTCGAAGCGCTGTAGGCGATGGCGGTAGGAGCACTCACAAGGCCATCGACTGAGGAAATGTTGACGATCGAGCCGATACCTGCTTTTTTCATGGAAGACACAACAGTTTTCATGCCTAGGAACACGCCCAGTTCATCGATTTCGAATGTCAAACGGAAATCCGCTTCCGTCAATTGGTCCAATGTTTTGAAGATACCGACGCCCGCATTGTTGACGAGCACCGTAACCGGACCGAATTTTTCCTCGGTCAATGCAATGACTTCTTCCCAATTGGCTGATTTTGACACATCCAGTTTCATGAATACGGCATTTTCACCGATTTCCTCAACCAAAGCTTTTCCTGCGGTTTCGTTGATGTCGGTCACGACTACTTTGGCGCCTTCCTCCGCGAATTTGCGTGCGTGCATGGCACCCATCCCTTGTGCTGCTCCTGTGATGATGGCTACTTTGTTGTCTAATTTTCCCATTGCAGATAGCTCCTTTGGATTCTTTTTTTGCCGCTCCCTAATTGCTTGGGATAACTTGTATAGGCTTACAACCATGTTATTCCTATAATGAATCGGAATCAATATTATTTCATCAAATGTATATATTCACAAGGAGGCCGTTTTGATTAAGTCTTCGAACTTCGATAAACAATGCCATATTAATGCGGTATTTGGGGTTCCGGGAATTTTGAACAGAAAATGAACAAGCGTTTCAAAGGATCAGAATGGAATGTTTTTATCAATATGTGCGTAATCGGAACAAGCGGCATAAGAACTTGTCTGGGGTTTTTTACGCCGAGCAAACGATTGATGCGAATCAGGGCAGACCGCTCTCAGGTGTATTTTTTTTAAATTATCAGCCAATAATATATAATAAGTGTATGGATGAAATCGATTTTCGGATTGCAGTAAAAGTCTGGGTGGGGTTGGCGGAACCAGAGCCAGCGATGCGAAAAATAGAATATTGGAGGTATTCGTATGAAATGGAAGGGTGGAAGGAGAAGTTCCAACGTTGAGGACCGACGCGGCAGTGGCGGGTTTTCAACGGGTGGCGGGGGACTGGGCATGAGCGGCATGGCAGGCGGCGGAATTTTCGGGATCATCATCATGATCATCATCGCCCTCTTCGGAGGTGGCGACCTGTTTGGCGGGGGTGGTGGCAGCACGCCGACAGAAACGCCACAGACCGGTATCACCGAAACCAGCAATAAGACTGAGGACGAGATGGCTGAATTCGTATCCGTCGTATTGGCCTACACAGAAGATGCTTGGACACAAGAATTTGCGAACAATGACATGGAATATGTGGCACCCACGCTTGTGCTCTTCAGCGGTCAAGTCCAATCAGCCTGTGGTGTGGCCGGTTCTCAAGTCGGACCGTTCTACTGTCCGGCCGATCAAAAATTATACATCGATTTGAGTTTCTATGATCAGCTTTCGCAAGAGTACGGCGCGTCAGGCGACTTTGCGATGGCCTACGTCGTCGCTCATGAAGTCGGACACCATGTCCAGAACTTGCTGGGCATCATGGATCAGGTGCAAGGCTACCGTGGACAAGTCAGCGAAACGGAATACAACGAGCTGAATGTGCGATTGGAGCTTCAGGCCGATTATCTGGCCGGTGTCTGGGCAAATTATGTCCAGGAGCAGGGCGTCCTGGAGGAAGGCGACTTCGATGAAGCCTTAAAAGCAGCAAATGCTGTAGGGGATGATACCTTGCAGGAACAGTACCAAGGCTATGTCGTACCCGACAGCTTTACGCACGGTACCTCCGAGCAACGGATGCGTTGGTTCACGAAAGGCTTCGAGACCGGCAACTTGAGCGGCGGAGATACGTTCGCTATCCCTTATGCTGAACTGTGATTTATGATGAACTTAGTTGAGCTTGCCGCAATGCGGCAAGCTTTTTTTCGCGTTCAAGGTATTTCTATCCGATTGACACAAGCAGTCTATAGGATTACAATGTGAATAACACATGAATGCTTATTCATATGTAATGCGGAATCATTCCGTTTTCGAATAAATAATAGGAATGCTTAAGGCTAAGGAGGGGTACAGATGTCTGAGAAAGTGAAGCGGATTGAATGGTATTTGGACGAGTTGGACTGCGCCAATTGCGCAAGCAAAGTCGAAACCGGCATCGCGAAAATAGAAGGAATCCTCGAAAGCAATGTGAACTTCATGACCAAGACATTGCGGATCGAAATCGAAGAAAACCAAGAGGCTGAAGTTTTGCCGAAAGTGAAACAAAAACTTAGTGTACTTGAGCCGGATATCCATCCGACTCTGAAAAAAAGCGGTGCACCGATTGGAGTGGATGGGTTTCCGATAGGATCGAGCCAGCCAAAAGATGATTTATCCACAAGCGTGGGCGAACATCACGACCATGATGCTGCACATGAACACACGCATGCGCACGGCGAAGGGGATACGGACGAAATCAGGAAAGCCGTAATCCGCCTGATCGTCGGCTTTGGGATCCTGCTGGCGGCGATCTTCGCTCCGGTCAGCGGAACGGTTTCGCTGGCATTGTTTGTGACCGCGTACCTGGTTGCGGGCTATGACGTCGTTTGGAGTGCGATTTTGAACATCAAAAACGGCCAGTTGTTTGACGAAAATTTCCTGATGACGATCGCCACGCTGAGCGCTTTCTACATCCAGGAGTATCCGGAAGCGGTGGCGGTTATGCTGTTCTACCAACTGGGTGAACTGTTCCAGGACATCGCCGTCGACAAATCCCGCCGCTCCATCGCCGAACTGATGGATATCCGGCCTGATTACGCAAACGTGAAAACAGCTACCGGCATCGAAAAAGTGGCACCGGAAACCGTCAAAATCGGCGACATCATCCTGATCCGGCCCGGTGAAAAAGTGCCGCTGGACGGGAAAGTCGTGAGCGGGACCTCCGCTGTCGACACCTCAGCTTTGACCGGCGAATCGGTACCGCGTGGCGTGAAAGTCGGCGACAACATCCTGAGCGGGTTCATCAACAAAAACGGCGTCATCGAAGTCGAAGTAGAAAAACTTTTCGCTGAGTCCACCGTCGTCAAAATTTTGGATTTGGTGCAGAACGCCAGCGGCCGAAAAGCGCCTACGGAAAACTTCATCACCAAATTCGCCCGCTACTATACACCGGTTGTCGTCATTGCAGCCGTGTTGCTGGCGGTCTTGCCGCCGCTCGTCATCCCTGGCGAAAGCTTCAATGAATGGCTATACCGTGCCAGCATCTTTCTGGTCATCTCCTGTCCGTGCGCTTTGGTCGTTTCGATTCCGGTCGGCTTCTTCGGCGGCATCGGTTCGGCCTCGCGCAAAGGCATCCTCGTCAAAGGCAGCAACTTCCTCGAAGGCCTGAATGATGTCAAAACGGTCGTGATGGACAAGACCGGAACGCTGACTGAAGGCAAATTCGCGGTAACCCGGATCGAAAGCGCCGGCGAACTGACGGAGGAGCGTTTATTGGAACTGGCGGCTTATGCGGAACTGCATTCCAGCCATCCGATTGCCGATTCCATCAAGGAGGCTTACGGGAAAACGATAGCCGAAGACCGGATTGCCATCACAAATGATATCCCGGGTCACGGTCTGCAGGTCGTCGTCGATGGGCAAGAGATCCTGGCCGGCAATGCCAAACTGATGGAGAAATTCGGCATCGCACATGCGCCGGCTCATGAAACCGGGACGGTTGTGTATGTCGCTGTGGATAAACATTATGCCGGCTACATCTTGATTGCTGATGCCATCAAGGCTGATGCGAAGGCCACAATCGCCGGCTTGAAGGCGAGAGGCATCCGCACCATCATGCTGACAGGGGATTCCCGCGCGGTGGGTGAAGCGGTCGCCAAGGAAATCGGCATCGATGAAGTCCATGCGGAATTGCTTCCGCAGGACAAAGTGACGAAGCTGGAGGAAGTGTTGGCAAGCAAACGCAAGGGCGAAAAAGTCATTTTCGTGGGTGACGGCATCAACGATACACCAGTGTTGGCCCGTTCCGATATCGGGATGGCGATGGGCGGATTGGGCTCCGACGCCGCCATCGAAGCTGCGGATATCGTCATCATGGACGATCAGCCATCGAAGATTTTGACCGCAATGGATGTGGCGAAGGAAACACGCAAAATCGTCTGGCAGAACATCATTTTCGCCATGGCAGTCAAAGGGGTGTTCCTTATTCTCGGCGCGTTCGGCGTCGCCACAATGTGGGAAGCCGTCTTCGCCGATGTCGGCGTGACCGTGTTGGCCGTGTTGAACAGTATCCGTATCCTGAAAAAATAATCGTTAGTATGTGGGGGCCGCCAGCGGCCCCTATTTTTGTCTGCTCCGGTGGATACCGGAGCACCGCGTTGCAAACGAGCGTCAGCTCCGAGGAGCGCATGGCTCACCGAACGTAGTGCGAAGCAAATTTGGCTGAACTCCGGGGAGACTGCCCTCATCGGAGCTGGAGTCTTAGCTGGGCTTCTGAACTCCGGCGAGGACCCCGTTCCCCGGAGTTCAGGCAAACCGACGCCGCCAGCGTCCGCATCAGCGCCTGCCGAAGCGTCTCAAGCGGTTTATCCACACAGCTGTGCTACAATGAAAAAAGAATAAAAAACGAAAAGTGAGTGATGAGATTGGAAAATGGTATCCGCAATTTTGAGTTTCAAAATCCGACAAAAATAGTTTTCGGTAAAGATCAGATCAAGCGCATCAATGATTTGATTCCACAGGACGCGAAAGTATTGATTTTGTACGGCGGCGGCAGCGTCAAGAAATTCGGCACATTCGACCGCGTCGTCGAAGCCTTAGGCAACCGCGAGTGGGCTGAATTCGGCGGCATCGAAGCGAATCCGACCTACGAAACGCTGATTCAGGCAGTCGACAAGATCAAAGCGGAAGGCTATGACTACTTGTTGGCAGTCGGCGGAGGCAGCGTCATCGATGGCGTGAAATTCGTTGCGGCAGGTGCGGTGTTCGATGGCGATCCTGTCGATATGTTCGGCAGCGGTGTCGGCAAGGGCTTGCCGGTCACAAAAGCATTGCCTTTCGGAACGGTCTTGACTTTGCCGGCCACTGCATCGGAAATGAACAACAATTCGGTTGTCACCTTTGTAGAAAAGCAAGCGAAAATCAGTTTCGCCAGTCCACATACTTATCCACAATTCTCCATCCTGGAACCGGAAGCTACCTACACGTTGCCGAAGCGCCAACTGGCGAATGGTGTTATCGATTCCTTTATCCATGTGATGGAGGCCTATCTGACTTATCCGATCGAGGCAAAAGTGCAGGATCGCTGGGCGGAAGGGCTGCTGCAGACATTGATCGAAATCGGCCCGGACGTAGTCGATGAGGACAACCATGACTATGCGACCCGCGCCAATTTTATGTGGACAGCAACGAATGCGCTGAATCGCTTCATTTCACCAGGTGTTCCCCAGGACTGGGCGACGCATCAACTGGGCCATGAAATGACGTTGGCATTCGGGATCGACCATGCGCGCACGTTATCGATCGTCCTTCCGGCCATGATGAAAGTCCGCAAGCAGCAGAAGTGGGACAAACTGCTTCAGTATGCGGAACGCGTGTGGGATATCCGCGGTGATTCCAATCTGACCGATGAAGAAAAAATCGATTTGGCGATCAAAAAGACCGAAGACTTCTTCGCTGGCCTTGGGGCACCGATCCGCTTCGCCGATGTCGATCTGGATGAAACCGACATTCCGGGCCTTGTGGAAGCACTCGTCCGCCACAAGAAAGAGAACATTTCCGAGCGCGGTGACTTCACTACAGAGGATGCAAGAGCCGTTTATACAGCCGCACTTTGATGTAATAACGATCCTTCCCGGCCAGGGGAGGATTTTTTAGATATTATCAATTGAAAGGATGGGGACGGATTCTGCCCATCCTTAAAAGAAACAGGTTGAAAAATGAAGGAAATCATGTAAACTATAAATGAAGCAAGAAACGACAAGGATTTATCGGTGCTAAATAGTGGAACTGTAAACTTCAAGGCTACTATTGTCATAATCTTGCACTGACCTATAAAAATTAAAGGGACTGTAGTCTTTGGAATCATTAGAGAGAACACAAACAAAGGATTATATTGCGGATATCCTGCGCACTGAAATCTTCAAAAGGAACATCAAGGATGGCGAGAAGCTGAAACAATCCGAAGTCGCTGCCGCAATGGGCGTTTCCAGAATGCCCGTAAGGGAAGCCTTGCAGATGCTGGAAATGGAAGGCGTGTTGGAAAGGCTCGGAAACAGACACATGAAAGTCAACGGCATCTCCTTCGAATCGGCCAAAGCCCAGTTCAGGATGATAAAGGCGCTGGAAAAAGAAATTTGCCTGATCCTTTCCGAGAAGCAAGTTGATGCACAGCCATTCCGGAAAATTGCGGACGCATACAAAGGGAAAATGGTCGCCAAAGATAGTGAAGGTTGTCGCAAACTTGAACTGGATTTCCATCAACTGCTGTCGGAAGCGACCGGCATTCCGACAATCAAGCGGGCGCATGAACAACTGCTGAGCGGCTTCTTCACTTTCGCGATCGGAAATTATGACTTTGATCTTGAAGCAAACTACAAGCATATTGAAAAAATCAGCCAGCACCTGGCAGAAAATGATCTATCGAAATTGATGGATGGATTTGAAGACTATTTTCAATATTATGTTGAGATCCTGAAGAAAGAACTGGAGGGTATGAACAATGAGCATCCTTAAACCGATCAAACTATTGCCTGCCAGAGAAAGGGTGGCTTCTTCCCTGAGAAAAGCGATCATCCTGAAGGAATTCGAGCCGGGCCATGAATTGATGCTGGATGCTGTTGCGAAGATGCTGGGCGTTTCCGTTACGCCGGTCCGCGAGGCTTTTCAGATTTTGTCCCGTGAAGGCTTCATCCAGCTGCGCCCTAATAAGGGAGCCATCGTAATGGGCATCACCCCGACTTTCCTTGAGGATCACTATGAAATCCGAGCTTCCCTTGAAAGCGAAGCCTGCGCCATCATCTGCAGAAAGAAAAAGGATATCAGCGAAATCATCAAAGTGCATGAAGATGCGAAAGAAAGTATCCTGTCGGGCGATGTCAGCTCCTATTCCGACCTGAATCAGGCCTTTCACTTTGCTATCTGGAACGCCAGCGAAAATGCGCGTCTGATCGAAATGGCCTCCAATCTTTGGAATGGCTTATCGATGGGGGACCTTCAGACCGAGGAGCAGTATGCCCAAATTTCCATCCAGGAGCACGAAGATATCGTGAATGCGCTCATCGCAGGAGATGAAGAATTGTCCCGAAAATTCATGCTGAAGCATATCTACCGCAGCATGGAGAATGTCCTGACGCGATTCAAATAGAAGAACCCACACAATAAAACAACAATGATCGATCGAGTCCGCACTCCCAACCGCCAAGGGAGTGCGGACTTATTTTTTTGCCCAAAAAATAATCGAGCAGAATCCAATAAAGGCGCACAATTTGATGTAAGCGTTTCTAAAAATAAACTAAAAAATTCACATTGCTGTTGACAACGAAAAAAGGATATGGTAAATTTCTATTTGTAAAAGGGATACATTATCAGATATCAAATATAAATGATATCTGAAGTGTGCGACTTTAATCCAGCAGTACCGCATCACAGTGGAACGAAGGAAAACTTGGTTTTGCTTCAGTTACCGATTACGAGGAGGAAGAACAATGGAAACGCTTAACAATGAAGTGACAGCGCAACAGAAAATCACTGAAACAGTAGGTAAATTTATAGGTTTGATCGGCAAAAGATTACCGGATGACGTGGGTAAGAGACTGGTCGAGTTGGAGAAAGAAGAAGTTGCTCCTTTATCCAAAGTTGTATATCAATCGATGATGGACAACCAAGACAAAGCGATGAAACTGAACCGTCCATCTTGTCAAGATACAGGTGTTATTCAATTCTTCATCAAATGCGGAGCAAATTTCCCATTCATCGGAGACTTGGAAGAGGCATTGACCGAATCCGTACTTGAAGCTACAAAAAATGCGCCATTGCGTCACAACAGCGTAGAAACATTTGATGAATACAACACAGGAAAAAACATCGGAAAAGGCACACCATCCATCTTCTGGGATATCGTTCCTAACAGCGACAAATTGGAATTGGATGTCTACATGGCGGGCGGCGGTTGCACATTGCCGGGCAAATCAATGGTATTGATGCCATCTGCTGGATACGAAGGCATCACGAAATTTGTGTTGGATGTCATGACAGAATACGGAATCAATGCTTGCCCGCCATTATTGGTAGGTGTCGGCGTCGCTACATCCGTCGAAACAGCAGCGATTTTATCCAAGAAAGCCTTGATGAGACCGATCGGCAGCCACAACCCGAATGAGCGCGCTGCTTCAATGGAAAAATTATTGGAAGACGGTATCAACTCAATCGGCTTAGGACCACAAGGCTTATCCGGTAAGAAGTCCGTCATGGGCGTTCATATCGAAAATTCGGCTCGCCACCCATCCACTATCGGAGTGGCAGTCAACACAGGTTGCTGGTCACACAGACGCGGACATATCATCTTTGATAAAAATCTGAACTATGAAATCACTTCACATACGGGGGTAACACTATGAGCGTGAGCGAAATGAACGGCAAAAAAATTCTGACAACACCAATCACTAACGAAGACTTGGAGAGCATCAATATCGGCGACATCGTCTACTTGAACGGACACATCGTTACGTGCCGTGACGTTGCCCACCGCAGATTGATTGAAGAAAAAAGAGAGTTGCCGGTTGACTTGAACGGCGGAGCGATCTTCCATGCCGGCCCGATTGTCCGTGATCTGGGGGACAACAAATTCGAAATGGTTGCGGTTGGTCCTACAACCAGCATGCGTATGGAAAGATTCGAAAAAGAGTTCATTGAAGAAACAGGCGTCAAACTGATCGTCGGCAAAGGCGGCATGGGACAAAGAACAATGGAAGGCTGCCAAGACTTTGGCGCTGTCCACGCTGTTTTCCCGGGCGGCTGCGCAGTGTTGGCGGCTACGGAAGTGGAAGAGATCGAAGCAGCGCATTGGCGTGACCTTGGTATGCCGGAAACACTTTGGGTGTGCCGCGTGAAGGAATTCGGTCCGCTGATCATCTCAATCGACGCACATGGCGGAAATTTATTTGAACAAAACAAAATCATCTTCAATGAAAGAAAAGACAAAGCAATCGAAGAAATCAGCAAACAAGTAAGCTTCATCAAGTAACAGTCAAATGCAATGAGCGGGAGTCCTTGATCGCAACCAGATTTTCGGGCTCCCTTACTTATTGTAATTGTAGTGAAGAACTGCACATCGAAGGATGTAGGAAGGAAGAGTTATGACCCTACTATCAAAATTACGCGGACTTCTTGCGGGTAAAAATGAGGTTGTGCAGCCGACAACAGCTGCAAATGCACCCGTTTCCCAAGCAAAACCATTGGAAACAGTCGATTTTTCCTTGCCTGTCTCACAGGAGGACAAAGAATTGGTTGCAGCGATCGCCTCAGGGATACTTGTTCATGACGATTCGGATGTTACTGTCCAAGTGAAGAACATCACAGAAATCGATCTGGAAAAGGAAATAGCTGCGGCCATAATTGGCGCAATTGCTTCAGGAGATCATCCTGCTTCGCAATTTAGGTTGAAGAGTATCGCAAGAATAGATTAGCCGGAAAGAGGGAAAAAGAATGTTAAGGAAATTCCGCATCAAAATCAACGAAAAAGAATACATGGTGGAAATGGAAGAGTTCGGAGCACCGGCTGTAGCCGCGGCACCCGCTCAAGCAGTAGCGGTCCAAGCAGCGCCGGTCGCAGCACCTGTAGCCGCAGCTGCTCCAACAGCGCCAGCACCCACGCCGGTTGTCGGAAGTGGAGAAGGCGACCCGATCACGGCGCCGATGCCCGGGAAAATCCTGGACATCAAAGTGAACGTCGGCGACGTCGTGACAGAAAATCAAGTGCTTGCCGTGTTGGAAGCCATGAAACTGGAAAATGAAATTGTTGCGCCACGAGCAGGCACCATCACGGCTATCGTTGCCACAAAAGGGGCACCGATCGACGTCGGACAAACAATCGTAATCATTCAATAAAAACAACGTTTGGAGGGAAATAAAAATTGGAACAAATTGTTGCAGGAATCTTATCCGTCACGCCCGGCCAACTGATCATGATGGTCATCGGCAGTGTGTTGATGTATCTGGGGATCAAGAAAGAATATGAACCGACCTTGTTGGTACCGATGGGATTGGGAACAATCCTCGTCAACTTCCCGGGGACCGGCGTCTTGACGCAGATGGTCAACGGAAGCGAATCGGAAGGCGTCCTCGATGTCCTTTTCGAAGCCGGCATCAGCACAGAGCTGTTCCCGTTATTGATCTTTATCGGCATCGGGGCCATGATCGACTTCGGCCCGCTGCTACAGAACCCATTCATGCTATTATTCGGCGCTGCTGCCCAATTCGGTATTTTCTTCACGATTGCGGTAGCTGTATTTTTCGGATTCGACATCAGAGAAGCCGCTTCGATCGGCATCATCGGCGCCGCCGATGGCCCGACAGCCATCTTTGTTTCTAATCAGTTGGCGCCTAATCTCTTGGGACCGATCACCGTCGCAGCTTATTCTTACATGGCCTTGGTGCCGATCATCCAACCGATCGCCATCAAAGCCGTCACGACCAAAAAAGAACGTCAGATCCGCATGACCTACAAAGCAGAAGGCGTTTCGAAGATGACGAAAATCCTGTTCCCGATCATCATTACGCTGATTTCGGGCTTCATCGCGCCGATCTCCTTGCCGCTGGTCGGGTTCCTGATGTTCGGCAACCTGTTGCGCGAATGCGGCGTATTGGACCGACTGTCACAGACTGCCCAGAACGAATTGGTCAATATCATCAGCATCCTGTTGGGGATCACGATTTCCGTCAAGATGCAGGCTGAACTGTTCCTGAATCTGCAGACGTTGATGATCATCGCCTTCGGTTTGGTTGCCTTCATCATGGATACGATCGGCGGGGTGTTGTTCGCCAAATTCCTGAACCTGTTCCGCACCCAAAAAATCAATCCGATGATCGGTGGTGCCGGTATTTCTGCCTTCCCGATGTCCAGCCGGGTCATCCAAAAGATGGCAACGGAAGAAGACCCGCAGAACTTCGTATTGATGTATGCGGTAGGATCGAACGTTTCCGGACAGATCGCATCCGTTATCGCCGGCGGATTGGTGCTTGGCTTCTTCAGCTAACCTATTATTCTTTTGAAAGGAGATTGACATGAGCACTTTTGAAAATTTACAGATCGCCCTGGAACTGATGCTGTTCGGGATGGGAGGGATCTTTCTCGTCCTTTTCCTCCTGTATATAGTTTGTATTGTACTGATTAAACGGTTCCCGGCCGATAAATGATGGAGTTGATGAAAATGACGAAAAAGATTCGTTTTATGGAAACAGTCCTGCGGGATGGTCATCAAAGTCTCGTGGCGACCCGCATGTCGACCCCGGAAATGCTGCCGATCCTGAAAAAAATGGACGAAGCCGGCTATGATGCGCTTGAGGTCTGGGGCGGCGCGACTTTCGATGCTTGCCTGCGGTACTTGAACGAGGACCCATGGGAAAGACTGCGCACAATCCGCAACGAAGTGAAGCACACGAAGTTGCAGATGCTTTTGAGAGGCCAGAATTTGTTGGGCTATAAGCACTATCCCGATGATGTCGTCGAAACATTCATCCAGAAAGCGATCGAAAACGGCATCGATGTGATCCGGGTGTTCGACGCTCTGAATGATCTGCGGAATCTGAAGACGTCCTTCAAGGCCATCAAAAAGTATGGCGGACACTGCCAAGGGACGATCAGCTATACGACCAGCGAAGTGCACAACAATGACTATTACCTGAAACTGGTTGCGCAGATGGAGATAATGGGTGCGGATTCGATCTGCATCAAGGACATGGCGGGCATCCTGACGCCGAAGAATGTCTTCGAATTGGTCAGCGCGCTGAAGAAATCCACGGTGCTGCCGATCCATGTCCACACGCATTGCACCAGCGGCATAGCCGAAATGACCTACCTGATGGCCGCGCAAGCGGGAGCGGACGGCATCGATTGCGCCATCTCGCCGTTCTCCGGCGGGACCAGCCAACCGGCGACGGAATCGATGGCAATCGCCTTGGAGGAGATGGGCTATGATACCGGCTTGGATCTGGAAGCCCTGAAGGAGATCGCGGATCATTTCCGACCGATCAAAGAAGACTTCCGCAGCAAGGGTCTCCTGAATCCGAAAGTGATGGATGTCGAGCCGAATACTTTGTTGTACCAAGTTCCCGGGGGCATGCTTTCCAACCTGCTTTCGCAACTGAAAGAGGCGCACCAGGAGGACAAATACGAAGCGGTACTGAAGGAAATCCCTGCAGTAAGGAAAGACATGGGCTATCCGCCGCTTGTGACGCCGTTATCGCAGATGGTCGGCACACAAGCTGTCATGAACGTTGTGAGTGGGGAACGCTACAAGATGGTACCGAAAGAGATCAAGGATTATGTAAAAGGCTCCTACGGGAAATCCCCGGCGCCGCTATCCGAAGAAATCAAACAAAAAATCATCGGCGATGAGGAAACCTGCACGGTACGGCCGGCAGACATGATTGAACCGGGGATGGAGAGCTTCAAAAAGGATACGGCAGCTTACGCAGGCACGACGGAAGATGTCTTGACGTATGCGCTGTTCCCGAATCTGGCTGAACCATTTCTGCGCAAAAAGAAAGATCCGTTCTACGATGTACCGATCCAAAACGTTACGATCATCCTTCCTTAAAGTTACTGGAAATGCTGGCATAATCTTTTTTATGAGACGAGATTATGCTAGTATTTTATAAAATGGGAAATCCACCCAGTTTTTGAGTGGAGTAGCGTGTTCTTATAATTTGTAAGCGCTTTTTGAAAGGCTCATTCATTTTGAATCGGGTCAACAACTCAAACGAAGAAGGGACATAATTATTTATGATATTGACATTCCTTGCGATCGCTATGATCACCATCTTTATTGTCGTGCTGGCGAAAAAGAAACTTTCCATTTTTGGGGCTTTGACCTTAATCCCATTGATTTTCGGTATTACCGCTACTTTCGTGAACAAGGTGCCTTTGACTGACATGTTCGAGTGGATCAAGACAGGGCTATTCTACAGCGTCAATGCTGAAACAGGGAAAGTATCGATGGGTGTAATCTCTCCCGCAATCGTCATCCTATTTGCGGTACTGTACTTCGGCGTCATGCTGAATGTCGGTCTGTTCGACCCGTTGTGCGAATTCTTCATCAAAAAAGCCAAAGGTGACCCGTTGAAAGTGACGGTGGCTACTGTTTTGACTTCGCTGGTCGTAACCATGAACGGCGATACGACAACTACAATCATCATCTGTGTGGCAGCCTTCATCGAACTTTGGAAACAGATGAAGATGAACCTGCTTTACTTAGCAGTCATCATTGTTACGCCAATCGGTATCTTCAACCAATTGCCTTGGGGAGGCCCGACCATCGCGGCCAGCACAGCAATGGGCGTTGAAATCAGTACCTTGTTCGCGGCTTTGTTGCCAGGGTTATTGGTTGCAGCTGTTTACGCAGTCATCATGGCCTACATCATCGGACTTAAGGAAAGAAAACGTCTGAATTTTGATCCGAAAGATGCCAAAGATGTCTCACCTGAAACGATCCAGAACATGTTGAACGCAATCCGCGATAACGAACCTGAATTGAAAAGACCTAAAATGTGGTGGTTCAATCTGATCATGACGCTTGCCCTTTTGGCAATGCTGATCATGGATATTGCCCACGGTGGTATCCTGTTCATGCTGGGAGCCGCAATCGCTTTGACTGCGAATTACCGCTCCTCTAAACTGGTTACGGAACGTTTGGATGCACTTGCTGCCGATTCTTTGGCGCCAGCCTTGGCTACTTTGGCAGCCGGCGTCTTCTCCGGAATCTTGACAGGAAGCGGAATGGCTACTGCTTTGGCGGAAGGGATCACTAAAATCATCCCTGAATCATTGGGTACGCATATGGCGCCGATCTACGCCATCATCTCTGCACCAGCGATCACATTCCTGCCTCAGGATGCCTTCTACTTCGGGATCGCCAGTGTAATGGCAGGCGTAATGGGCCAGTTCGGCATCACGCCGGATCAGGCCGCCGTCGCTTCGATGGTAGGGCAAGCATTCCGATTGATAAGCCCGGTCATCCCGGCCTTGTACATGCTTTGCGAATACACGGAGATCAACTTCGTCGACTTCCAAAAAGGCTACATCAAGTTTGCTTGGCCGATCCTGTTCATCTACATCATCGTCTACGGCATCACAGGTGTCATGCCGCTTTAAGATTCAACAATAATATAGTGAATGAAGGAAAGCGTTCGGCGGATAAAACCGAGCGCTTTTTTTGTGCATTTTGCTCATGTTAATTTAATAATTTTTAAAACTAACATAGTGGCACTCTATAATCTATGGTAATATTGAAGAAAGAGAGCATCGGAGTCAACAGGAAAGAAGGGTTGCCAATTGGAGAATAACGAGAGCATTTTCGATACAATTTGCCGGATGCGGGATGAACAGCCTGGTCTGCCTTATCGGTTCCAGGATGAGCGGACGGCTGGGCAAAAAGATGTGCTTTATGTCCTTGCATCCGAAGGGATCCCGTTTTGGCGGAAAGAGGATTTGGCGAAGGAGTGCTGCGGCATCCTCAAGGACCTCGTCCACAAAGAAGAGGCGATCCTGACAGACCCTGTTCTGCGCCATTTTCTGGAGCATTATCCGATCTGCAGTTATTTCCTTGAATTGCGCGAAAGAGTGAGGATTACTTTGGAAGCGGAATCAGGAGCGCGGGAGCGGTTGTACCATCTCGGCATGCGGCTCGCCCGCAGCGGCACCGATCCGGAACAGGTGAAACTGGGCATCATCCTTCTGGGCTTCTTTCCGTATGATACGACCAAACAGATCATGCGCACACTGGGTTACCACAGCGAGTACACTTTGTACGTGCTCGAGAGCATCCAGTATGTTTTCCCGCTGCAGAACAATTTCATCTTCGAATTGGCCAAGCAAACTGTCGGTTACGGAAAACTGGCGGCCATGTTCCTGCTGAAGCCGGTCACTTGGGAGCAGCAACACTGGATGATGCATGAAGGCATCAAGAGCGATTTCCTCGCCAACATCTACGCCAATCTCTGCATCCAGAAAACGGATATGCGCGCCTATTTCAAAAAGACCGAGATCACTGCAGCCAATTTCACGGATTTCGCTTATCTGATCTGTTACGCCGACTACAACAATGACAGCTTGACCCTCGATGCCCAGCTGGACTTCCTGTATAAGTTCATCGACAAGCGCGATTATGCGGCAAGCTTCATCGATCTGGGCGCGCTCGTCAGCATCTGGTATCAGGCAGTCGACTATTGGCAACAGGATTACGACTTCATCAGTCAAAATGAAACGAAATACCGCCGCACTAAAACCATGTGGGATACCCGCATCGCTCGCTACGAAAAGCTGGTGCATAAAATCGAGAGTTTCCTGCATCAGCCTAAATGGCGCCACATCGTCTATCAGGAAATTTCCGCCCCGAAGGAATCGGATAGTCTGATTATGAAAGTGCTCGTCTATCTGAACATGCATCCCGATTTTCCGGCTTTCATGGAAGTGCTGAGTAGGCAACCGTTGGGATTCAACATGCTGGATTTCTTCCTGAAAATCAATCCCGAATTCTATTTCGACGATGTCTGCGAATACCTGGAAGCGATCCTGAACCCGGAGCTCTACACGCTCCCTCTGGAAACCGAAGAGCCTGAAAATCCGAGCGTCACGGATCTGATGCGCGCCGACGAATGGTTGCTGCGCCTGTTCGAAGTGATGAGCGAGAAACGCAAATACAACGAAGCCTGGTGCATCCGCGGCATCCATTACCGTCATGCCGGCGTGCGCAAAAAAGCGGCGCAGGTGCTGCAACAGCACAGGAAAAAATGGTCCGACCAGGTGGAACATGAACTCCGGATTGCGCTTGAGAAGGAGCCGAACATCAAACTGAAGCGGCAGATCGACAGACTCTTGCAGCCGGAAAATCTGAAGAACCAAAAAGAAAGTCGTTATCTGAAGGCAAAGCAGCCGCCGTTGAGCCATGCCCACACGGACAAGGAATTGCTGCATACCTATATCGCCGGCACGCAGTTTCATGAGCTGAGTGGAGTCGCCGATTTCCTGAAACCGGGAGATTTGCTGCAGCTTGTCCGCGAGGCCGATAATTCCTATGACGCGAATGCCATCGCCGTTGCGACCCAAGCCGGCTACATGCTGGGTTATGTGCCGCGCTCGGAGAATCCCGTCCTGGCCAGTCTGCTCGATGCCGAGGAGCGTCTTTATGCGATCCTTGAATCGCCGACAGTCGAGATGGAACGGCCGAAAATCACGATTGTCCTGAAACGCACCTTTTTCCAAGCGCAACCGAATGAGCAGGGCCAAGGCATCATCCTGCCGTTCCCACCGCCAAAGAAAAAGAAATACGAATAAGAAAAAGAAAAGCGGAACGAAGAGGAACACCGAAAGAACAGGGTGTTCCTCTTTTTGCGCGGAAATGAACTTGACTATTTCGCGGGAAAGTCGAAAATGGGAAGAGAGCGTTAAATTGACAGAAGGGGGAGTAATATATGAATTTTGGGAAATTGTTGGGGACTTTGATTGTGGCATTCATCGGAGGCTGGGCAGGGATCCGCTTCCGCGTGCCAGCCGGAGGGATGATCGGTTCGCTGGTCGCAGTCGCCATCTACAATTATTTTTCGCAGATGGGCTACATGCCGGCCAATCTGAAGATCATCGGTCAGATCATCATCGGTGGGACCATCGGCATGAACTTCACGAAAAGCAGCTTGGCCGAAATGAAACAGGTGTTTTTCCCTGCCGTTACTTCCGTACTGATTTTGTTGACGGTCGGAGTGATTGCGGGCTACATCCTACACAAAGTGGCTGGAATCGATCTGATCACGGCCTTGCTTGGGACTTCACCGGGCGGATTGACGGATATGACCATCCTGGCGGCGGCTTTTGAGGCGGACACGATCGTCGTCTCCTCCATCCATCTCGTCCGGCTATTCTCTGTCATCCTGTTGATGCCGATCTTTGTCCGATTCATCAGCACGTACATAAATAAATAAGCAAAAATGGCCGTTTCGAAGAATCGGACAACCGCAATGCGTTTGGAGCACTGTTTGTCCGATAACCGCGAAGAATCGGACAAGCGCAACAAAAAAGCGATGCCGTTTGTCCGATAACCGCGAAGAATCGGACAAGCGCAACAAAAAAAGCGACGCCGTTTGTCCGATAACCGCGAAGAATAGGACAAGCGCAACAAAAAGCGATGCTGTTTGTCCGATAACCGTGAAGAATCGGACAACCGCAACAAAAAAGCGACTGTCTCCAAGAGACGGCCGCTTTTTTTGACTGAAGCAACTATTGTTACTCGTATTTCTTCAGGAAGAACAATCCCAGTGTCCCAAGTCCTGTATGCGAACTGATCGTGGAACCGATCGTGTTCACATAGATGCGGCGCGGATGGAAATGCTCTTCGATGTATTGGCGCATTTCCTCGATAGCTTCGGCATCGTCGCTATGGCAAAGGAAGACGTTTTGTTCCTGGATCATATCCGCTTCATCGCGCAAGCGTTCGTACATCCGATTCATGACTTTTTTGCGCCCGCGTAGTTTTTCGACGGGGATCAGTTCGCCATCGAGGACTTCCAATAGCGGTTGGATATTCAGCAATCCACCAAGAAAAGCACTGGACTTCGAAAGTCGGCCGCCTTCCGCAAGGTAATTCAGATCCTTGACCGTAAACAGAGACACGACGTTGGCAGACGTGAAACGGACACGCGATTCAATCTCATCCAAAGTAAAACCGGCCTCGCGCATTTCGATTGCTTCGACGACAGACAAGCCTTCACCGACGGAAGCACTCATGGAGTCGACCAACCGCAGATCAAAGTCCGGGAACTCCTCTTGCAGTTGTTGGTAAGCCAGATAAGCGGCCTGGTAAGTGCCGGAAAGTTTGGCGGAAAGGGAAATATAGATGCCCGATTCGCCGGCTTCCGCGGCTTTCCGGAAACCGGAAAGGAATTTCTCCAAGGACACTTGGCTCGTTTTCGGATGACCGCCGCGTGCGATCATTTCATAGACTTTATCGGCTTGGATTTCAATCATATCTTCGTATTCGCCGGTATCCAGCAAAGTGGTCAACGGGAAGACTTCCACATCATTCTCCTGCAGATAGGCATAGGCCAGATCACAAGCACTATCGGTAAATATTTTCATCATAAACGCCTCCTCTAGCGCGAGTTCTATCACGGGATATTCCGTGGTCTACTCTACAGTATAGCACGTTTCGGCTGTTTGGAAAATTTCGGCACAACGGCCCCTTTAAATGGGTCGTTGCGGATGCAAAAATAAAGGCTCAATCGTTCAGTTCGCCGAGTTCCTCCTTGATCAGCAGCGCCGTCTTCTCGGGGATGCCCAATGCTTTGAGGTCTTCGTAGCTGGCTTCGCGGATGTTCTTCATCGTCTTGAAATGCTTCAGGATCTTCGTGCGGGTTTTCGGCCCGACGCCTTCGATCTGGTCCAATTGCGAAGCGATGCTGTTCTTGGCGCGCACTTGGCGGTGGAAGGTGATTGCGAAGCGGTGGACCTCTTCTTGGATCCGCTGCACAAGATGAAAGGCTTGGCTGTTCGGACTGAGTTCCACGATTTCATCCTTCTCGCCGAAGATGAGCGAAGAAGTCTTGTGCTTCGTGTCCTTGACCATGCCAGCCACCGGTATGTCCAGTCCGAGCTCGTCCTCAAGCACTTCCTTGGCGGCATGCACCTGCACTTTGCCGCCGTCCATCAGGATCAGGTCCGGCATGGCGCGACCTTCGCGCAGCAGACGGCTGTAGCGGCGGCGGATGACTTCCTGCGTCGTCGCGAATTCATTGCTGCCTTCGACAGTTTTGACTTTGTATTTCCGGTAGTTTTTGCGTTCCGGCTTGCCGTCCTTGTAGACGACCATCGCCGAGACCGGGTTGGTTCCCTGGATGTTCGAATGGTCGAACGACTCGATAATCTCCAGATATTCGATGCCGAGCGCCTCGGAAAGTTCCTGGATGGCGCCGACCGTCTTGTGGGTGTCGCGCTCGATCAGCATGAACTTTTCCGTCAGCGCCAGCTCACTGTTCGTGATCGCCAGTTCAAGGATGCTGCGCTTGCTGCCGCGGACAGGGGTGTGCACTTTCGTTCCCAACGCTTCCTGCAGCAACTCCGTGTCGACGCCTTTTGGTACGAGCACTTCCTGCGGCAGGATATGATTGGGATCCTGATAGAACTGCATGATGAAGGAGGCCAGCTCTTCCTCCGGCGTGTCGTAGCAAGGGAAAAGAGCGGCTTCGCGTTTGATGATCGAGGATTGCCGCAGCAGGAAGACCTGGATCGACAACCAGCCTTTGTCCATATGGAAGGCGAAGACGTCGCGGTTCGTGTAGTCGCGGGACATGACCGTCTGTTTTTCGACAGTCGCCTCGATGTAGCTGATCTGGTCGCGGTAATCGGCGGCCTGTTCGAAGTTCAGGCTGTCTGCGGCGCGGTGCATCTTTTCCCGCAGATCCTTTTTGATTTCCTTGACTTCGCCGTTCAGGAAAGCGGCGATGCGTTTGATCTGGGCATCGTATTCCTCTTTGGATACCTCATGGTCGCAGCAACCGATGCATTGACCCATATGGTAATAAAGGCAGGCGCGTTTGGAATTTTTGGCGCACTTGCGCAGCGGATAGATTTTCTGGATGAATTCCTGCGTCTCCGTCGCCGCGTAGACGTGCGGATAGGGACCGAAGTAGATGCCGCCGTCATCCTCGACAGTAGAAGTGATGAGAAGCTGCGGATCTTTTTCGTTCGTGACCTTCAGATAGGGATACATCGTCCCTTGCTTCAGCTTAATGTTGTATTTGGGTTGGTAACGCTTGATCAGGTTGATCTCCAGCAGCAGCGATTCCTTGTTCGTTTTGGTGACGATCGTTTCGAACCGGTCGATGTCCGCGACCAACAGCTGCGTCTTGCCTTCATGCTTGCTGTGGAAGTACGATTTCACGCGGTTCTTCAGATTTTTGGCCTTGCCGATGTAGATGATTTCGTCATCCTTGTCCCGCATGATGTAGCAGCCGGGCAAGTCGGGCAGCAACGCCAATTTTTGGTTGATTTCTTCTCTGCTCATCCGTTTCAATCCTTTTACTTTTAGTTGAGAATAGTATAACATGAATGGAAACATACGTTCAGCCGTTTGATTCCAAATGAAGGTGAACGCAGTCATTTTGGGGACACATCACCGTGCCCACAGCAAGGAAGTGAAAGTAGTGTGATAAAGAATATGAAATATGAAAAGTGGCAGCGTCAAACGGCTCTCTTTCTGGGCAGTCAGACGATTTCCCTGTTCGGCTCGTCGCTTGTCCAATACGCGATATTCTGGTATCTGACCTTGGAAACGCAGTCCGGCGTCATCATGACCTTGTCGACCATCTTCGGTTTTCTGCCGACTTTCTTCATCTCTCCATTCGCTGGGGTGTGGGCCGACCGCTATAACCGGAAGCGCCTGATCGTCCTTTCCGACGGCATCACCGCGCTCTCGACATTGGTGCTGGTCCTGCTGTTTTTGGCCGGGCAGCGCTCGATCTGGATCCTGCTGGCGACATCGGCCATCCGCGCAGTCGGGGCGGGCATCCAGATGCCGGCGGTCGGCGCCATCCTGCCGCAGATTGTGCCGGAAAAGGAATTGACCCGGATCAACGGGCTCAACGGCAGCATCCAGGCCGTCGTCATGCTGGTTTCGCCGATGATCAGCGGCGCGCTTTACCAATTTGCTCCGATGGAAGGCATTTTCATGATCGATATTGTGACAGCGGCTTTGGCGATCGCCATCATGGTGTTCCTGCTGAAAGTCCCGACGCATGAAAAAGCCAGCCAGGAACAGGTCAGCAATTACCTGCAGGACATGAAGCTCGGCTTCCGCTACATCCAAAATCACGCCTTCATCAAAAGGCTGTTCCTCTATTTTTCGCTTGCCTTCTTCATGGCCGCTCCGGTGTCGTTCCTTTCCCCTTTGCAGGTGGCGCGCTCGTTCGGCGACGACGTCTGGCGCTTGACGGCGATCGAAATCGCCTTTTCCATCGGGATGATAGGCGGCGGCCTCTGGATTGCATCATGGGGAGGCTTCAAGAACCGGATCCATTCCATCGCTTTTGCGATCGGTGCCATGGGCTTGTGCACCTTCGGGATGGGTGTCATCCCGAATTTCTGGATTTACCTCTTCCTGATGGGTCTCGTCGGTCTTGTCATCCCACTCCTGAACGCCCCGAGCATGACGCTGCTGCAGGAAAAGGTCGAGGAAGATTTCCTCGGACGCGTCTTCGGCGTCCAAAGCATGGTTGCTAGTTCGATGATGCCGCTGGGGATGCTGATTTTCGGACCGCTGGCGGACCGGATGGCGATCGAAATCCTGATGGCCGTATCGGGCCTGTTCCTGATGGTCGTGGCCTTCTTCGCCATCCGCGACCGAGTCCTGCTGGAAGCCGGCAAGCCGGAACCTTCGAACACCGGAAAAGAATGATACTTAAGACTGGAGCTGCCGCATTTGGCAGCTCTTTTTTGTGCTTGTCCGATACTATGCGTTTATCTGACAACCGAAGCGCAAGCCAATCAGAAAAGCATGATTGTCGGCAAACCACAAAGAAGAACCCGTCCAAAAATCAGACGGGTTCTTCTTCATTATTAGTAGTAGTTTACAAGCCGCATTTCAGCTGCGCGCCGCAATTGGTGCAAGTGTTGCAGCCGCCCAGATCTTCGACCGTACCTTGTCGGCAGATCGGGCAGGTGTCGCCGATTTCGTTGCCGATTGTGACATCGGTGGACGTGAGATTGGCTATCGAATCGACAAGGAAAGTCTTGTCCTTGTTGATTTTGACGTGCTCTTTCTCTTCCTCAAGCTTGGCTTCGTCATCCCAAACGTTTTCTTCAGCTTTCAGCGTCAGTACCTGCGAATCGCGGCTGCCGTCGACGTAGACCGTACCGCCCTTGGCTCCGCCCAGGTAAAGGCGTTCGTAGATTTTCTCGACTTGATCGACGGTGTAGCCCTTCGGCGTATTCACCGTTTTCGAGATGGAGCTGTCGACCCAGCGCTGTATTGTCGTCTGCACATCGACGTGTTCTTCAGGGGCAAGCGTCATGGCTGTCGCGAAATAATCAGGCAACTGGTTCGGATCGGCATCCGGATGACGATCCAGATATTCTTGGACGATATCCGCCTTCACTTCGATGAATTTGCCGAGACGGCCGCTGCGGTAATACGTGAACGAGAAGTAGGGCTCCAAACCGGTTGAAACGCCGGCCATCGTGCCTGTCGATCCGGTAGGCGCCACCGTCAACAGATGTGAGTTGCGGATGCCGTATTTCAGGACGCCTTCACGGACATGCTCAGGCATTTTTTTCATGTAGCCAGTGTTGATGAAACGCTCGCGAAGGATCTGCGTCTCTTTTCCGGTCTGTCCGACCAGGAACGGGAAACTGCCGCGCGTCTTCGCCAACTCGATGCTTTCCTCGTAGGCCGCCACTGCGATCGTTTCGAAGACTTGATCGATCAGCTGCAGGCTTTCCAGTGAACCGTAGCGGACGCCGCAATAGATCAGCATATCCGCCAAGCCCATGATCCCCAAGCCAATCCGGCGTTCGCCGAGCGCTTGTTTTTTGTTCTCCTCCAGGAAGTAAGGGGTGGAGTCGATGACGTTGTCCTGCATATGGATGCCGGTGCGGACGGTCTGTTCCAATTTGGCGAAGTCGACCATCTGCAGGTCCTTGTTGACCATTTCGGCCAAGTTGACTGCGGCCAAGTTGCAGACGGAATAGGCTGCCAATGGCTGCTCCCCGCAAGGATTGGTGGCGACTACTTTTTGACCGTAGGCTACCGCATTCGTCATCTTGTTGGCGTTGTCGATGAAGAAGATGCCAGGCTCGGCGGCGTAAGTCGCGCAGACATTGATCAGCCTCCACAATTCGCGGGCTTTGACGGTCCGGTAGGTGCGGACAGCGTTGCCGGTAGCTTCCCATTCGCGGACATCGCCGCAGTTGGTCCATTCAGCGTCATAGTGCGCCATCGCGTCCGCGTCGTAGTGTTCGACATCCGGGAAACGCAGCGCATACTCTTCATTCCTCATGACGGCATCCATAAAGTCATCGGTGATGCAGACGGAAATGTTGGCGCCGGTCAGGAACTCAGGATTGTTGACGGTATAAGTGCCGCCATCGCGCAGTTTTTTCTCGGCTTCATGGATGACCGAAGCGTCAAAACCGCCGTGACCTGGGATGTGCTTGTAGTTGACGATGCCTGTGTACATGTTGATGTCTTTTGAAGAGAACGGCGTGAAATGCAGCTTCTCCTTCGCCAGCATGCGGATCTGTTCATCCTCGAAGTTTTCGATGATGTAGCGGAGGATGCGCGGATTCTGCATCTTCGAAATGATGAATTCGAAGATATCCGGATGCCAGTCGGCCAGCATGATCATCTGGGCGCCGCGACGGGATCCGCCTTGTTCGACCAGATGCGTCAGCTTGGCGATGTCGTCCATCCAGGAAACGGAGCCGGAAGAGCGGCCGTTGACGCCTTTCACTATTGTATGGCGCGGACGCAGCGTCGAACCGTTCGAGCCGACGCCGCCGCCACGGCTCATGATTTCCATGACTTTTTTGCGGTGATCGGAAATGCCGCCGCGCGAGTCGGGCACGAAAGGCATGACGTAACAGTTGAAATAGGTGACATCGGTACCGGAGCCGGCGCCGTAGAGCACGCGCCCGGCCGGGATGAAGTTCAAGGCTTTCTGTTCTTCGTAGAATTTCAGGAACGCTTCATGGCGAAGTTCCGGCGTGATTTCGACCTCGGCCAGGCCATGCGCATTGCGCATCGCAATCTGTTCGTAGAAAAGCTCCAGCGGTTTGTCCAACGTCAGGATCCGGCGCGTCACGATGCCGCCTTCCTCGACTTCGAAATCATCGATGTTGTGTTGGTATTCCTCGGACACTTTGATGCGGACAGTCTGTTCCTTGTGGTTTACGGAAAGGACGGTTCCTGTTCCGCGGGCCGGATATTTCGGGTCCTCCTTGACAGTCAGAATCACGATATCGCCTTCGGACAGGGTCTCCTTGGTGGAATCCTTATAGGAGTAGCGATCCAACATGACGAGGCGTGACACGCCCTCATAGGTCACGTGCATATCCTCCGTAATCGGAAACACATGCGGGAACCGCTCGATGTCCTTGTTCAATTTTTCGAATCCTGCTTTAAATGTGGTCTTTGTTGCATCCACAATAATCACTCCTTCATTTATGGCGAAAACACTAGATGTTGTGCTGTCGATTTGTTTCTCATACCATATATATTAATTCTGTTCGCCGGATAAATCAAGGGGAACAGTCGGTAAGTTGGAGTGTGCAAACGGATGAAAACGTTATTCGGATGGAAGGGGATGCGTTTGTAATAATATATCGGCCAATAAGAATAGGGCGTTGTGCGTCGGGATAGAGTCGTCGACTGTTGCGGAAAGACTGAATGCCGAACACCCCAACAAATCCGACCCCACCCAGAATGCGAAACAGTTCCCACTAAGCCCTCGCGAAAGCTATAATAAAGGCAGAAAGAATCACAAAAGAAAGGAGCCCGAGCATGAACGATAAAGAACGCTTCGCGGACATGATCCGCAAATCAAAACGCATCGTCGCCTTCACTGGTGCGGGCATCAGCACCGAGAGCGGGATCCCGGATTTCCGTTCGGCGGGCGGGCTGTTCGACAGATTGAGCGGTCGCCATTTCACCGGCGAGGAGACGCTCAGCATCGGTTTTCTGGAGGCGTATCCCGAACTATTCTTCCGCAATTACGCAGCGCATTTCGATTTTTCTCAGGCGCTCCCGAACGCCGGGCACCGCTTCTTTGCGGATCTCGAGCAGACAGGCAAAGAAGTCACCGTCGTCACGCAGAACATCGACAATCTGCATCAGTCCGCCGGCAGCAGCGCAATCATCGAACTGCACGGCAACGGGACGAGATGGCGGACGTTCGACACGGCCGAACCCGCTGATGCCAAAGCGATCAGCATGGACGCGCATGGCATCAAGCGCGATCCCCAAGGCCGAATGGTGCGTCCCGATATCGTGCTCTACGGCGAAATGCTCAACGAGGAGGCGATGGAGCGCGCAACTGCGGCGATCGGCGCAGCTGACATGCTTGTCGTCATCGGCACATCGTTGGCCGTCTATCCGGCTGCGAGCTTCGTCCATTATTTCAAAGGCCCTTACGCCGTGCTGCTGAACCGGACGCCCGTGCCGCAGTCGCTGACCTTCCAATTGGCCGTCCAGACAGATGCGGGCGCCTTTTTGGCGGAAGTCTGGCAAGAATTTTTTGAGAAATGAATAAAAAGGTGCTGAAACAAAAAGGGAATTCAGGAAAGGGGAAGTCGTTATGCCGAAACTGAATCAGCTGGCGAATTATTTGGTCTATTCCTACGAAAACCATACGGCAGCCCGGTTCGGCGATAATGAACTGAAGCTGCAGGCGATGCTTTATTTCGCGCAGCGGGAATGTCTGGCTATGGTAGGGGAGCCGCTATTCGAGGAAAGCTTTGAAGGCTGGGAAGAGGGACCGGTGCTGCCGGAACTGCATTTCTTCTTCGAGGAAGGCTACGATCCCTTCGAACCATTGGAGATGAAAAAGTTGACGGAGCGCGAACAATTCATCCTGGACCGTATTGTTTTTGACTACGGGCAGTACGAAGGCTGGTATCTTGCGGATTTGGCGCGCCGCGAAGCATCCTGGCGCAACAGCAGACTTAGCGTCGCAGCAGAAGCAACTGAACCCAAACTTTTGGAACTTGCGGATATCCGCGAGGATGCAAAAAAAGTACGGATCTATGATTCATTGTTTGATGTTTATCTGGATGAACTGGAGGAATTCGAAGGGGAGGTGCTGGGACCATGAACGAAACGCAAGCCTACATCGGTGCCATCGTGAAGACCCGTTTTGCCTATCATGATCTCGAAACGGATAAAATCGCCTTCAAATCGCGCCCGTTCCTGATCATCGGTGCGGAATACGATAAAGTCCCGTGCGATTTCACTGCTTTTCCGATTTCGAAAGTTTCCGCCAGCCAGAACATCGATCCCGTCCACGACATCAAAGTCGAAAAGCAGCGCTACCCCAAACTGAGCCTGAATACGGAAGTTTCCTACATCCGTGTCCATAAAATCCAGACTATCCACAGCTCGCAGCTTGCGATCGGAGTACTGTCCTCATTGAGTGAGACCTACCCGGATCTCTATGCGGAGGTGAAGGCAGCTTACCGGGATTTTTCCGGTGGGCTATTCTGACCGCGCGGAGCTGCGACCCTGGACTGGACCATACCGCGAAAAAAAACACCCCTGCATAGCGGCGGTCCATGATGGAGCCTCCGTTCTATGCGGGGGTGTTTCACAAGCGTTTATGCAAACTCGGCGAAGTGCGTTTAAGCTGCCAGTCTATTTTACGCCATTTCCCTTTGTCGGGAAAGCAGCGACAACAGTGCCTTCTGCATCACTGAACACGACCTTTTTTGAAGTAACAGTAACTGTAATATCCAATACAGCAGTAGTTGCAGTAAGCTCAGCCAGGATGGCTTGTTTATCAGCTTTCGTAAGTTGATTCATGCTTTTCGCTCCACGTGCATTCACGATAGCTTGTGCATTATTTATGTGGACAATGATTTGATCCGCTTCTTCAGCAGTCACCTCATTGGACCTTAAATAATTTTTTGCTTGCTGCACATAATTGGATGGTAAGTTGGTGGCTACCAAAGTTTTGATGATATCATTTTCAGTTGCAGCAGCAACATTCGCTTGCGCTCCGAAGAACAACACGAATACAAACAAAAGAGATACAATAACTTTTTTCATCTATTTTCACCTCCTTTCAATACATCGGGCTCCCGATGATGAATCAGTATTGTTCCATTTCGGTCGCGTAGTCGCGATTTTGCCAGTAGGCCGCTCGCTTGGCTTTGCTGATTAGATTGTAGCCAACAAGGCAGGCTGTCCCCAAAAAGAAGACCATTGCCCCGGCGACCAACAAAAATGTAGTGTAATGCATAGCCAACGTGCGCAGGGCGGTGTTGATATAATCCGTTGAAACAGTGATGCGCTGCGGGATCTTAAGACTCAATGCCACGATTGCCGGGATGATGACGAAGGCCGATCCGGAAACTAAGCCGCTGCCGATCCAAATCAGGGAGCGGTGAGGCAGTTTCCTGCTCAAACCGACGAGTGCCACCGCGATCAAAAAGAAGGTCAACGGAACGAGATAGAAATAAGCAAGAACGGTTTGCAGTATTTTCCGGAAGGTCTGGAATTGCGGGAAAGAAATGACATTATCCAGATTGAACAGCATTGTGTGGCTACCGACAATGGCTGTGGCTTCATCAATGACAGCAACAGTCTGCGCTTGCAAGCGATCATCGAACGGCTGGTTGTGGTCTGCGGCATAATTCTCAACATAAGCCGTCACGGGTTCCTCGAATAGGCTGCGAGCGGTCGTCGTTGCGTAAGTTGCGTCGGGGTCGATCAGATAGTTGAGTGCTTGTTCATTGTTCGTGCGGGCAAGCTGTTGCAGGCCATGTTGGTCCATCGCGGCTTCCACGAAGATTTCCTCAGGTATGGATGTTTCCAAGCTCAACGTCTTGAATTTAGCGGACAGGCTTTCCTCTATCTGAGTGTAGTAGTAGCTGTCTTCCAACTGCTGATTGAGGTCGCTTGCGTTCATCAGGATTTGCTTCATGAAGATGATTCCGATCAAGGCAACCACCACAAACATCAGGAGAAAGCTGAGGATCACTCTGCCGATTTTTTTTATGTTTCGCATCACGAGGCTCCTTGAAAATTGATTTCCGACAGTGGCTTACCTTCGACCAATTTTGCGGTCACGACATATCTGTCAGGTGTGTTGCCGATGTAGTCGAAAGGATAATAAGTGTACAAAGTTAAAATTTGCTCTTCGGAAGGTGCCAGAATACTGTCATCGGTATTGCTCTTGATTTCGATGTTGCTGATTTCATACACGTAGGTTCCATAAGTCAACTCCAGGCGGATCTCATCACCGATCTGCGCTTCATCAAGCGTCTTGAAAACTGAATTGGTGTGCCCGGTGATGACGGTGTTTCCGATATCCCCCGGAAAGACGGAACCATAATATTGGCCGGCACCATCTAACAATTGGGTTGCATCGTCGCCGACAAAAACAGGGGAGACGATGCCTGCCGCATCCACGCTCAACGTCCCGTATTCCTCCCCATATTTCGGAAAAGAGAGTTGGGTCGTTGCGGCTGTCTCCTCCACAACCGTGCTGCTATCGTTTAGATTCGTCTGAGCGATGGCGACTTCTTGTGGGAAAAACATCCGTGATATGTAAAAAGCGTAGGAGACATTATCAAAAAAAGCCAAGGAAAGCAGTGTAATGCCGGATACGAATAGCAGTACCGGGATGCCGATCAGCTTAGCGATTCTCCGCCGCTTTGCCCGATTTTTTTGATTTATTTTTTTTTCCATCATTCCACTCCATTCATTAAATGATTTCTCGCTATTTGTTTTTTGTTGAAAAATACAAGGAAACAGAAAACGACGGTTTACTTTCGAATGTCATTACATTATTCCATGGGCAGCATGATTCCCAACGTTTATAGTCGTATAGGACTATAAACGACTTCTATTTTGGCGATGATATCTTCATTGATGTCGCTAAGGAGTTCGGCGACGGGGCGAAATAATCCTGATTGGTGTATCTTTTCAATAAACAAAAGGCCGGCACCCCCATTTCGGGAGTGCCGGCCTTTGTCGGACAATATTAAAAGTTTTTAAGGAGAATGGGGGATTCGAACCCCCGCGCGCCTTTCGACACCTAACGCATTTCGAGTGCGTCCTCTTCAGCCGGACTTGAGTAATTCTCCATAAACGATATTATAACGCTTTTCGGACAATCAGAAAAGAAGATTTTGAAAAAATAACAAAAAAAAGCCACAAACTTCGGAATACTCGCTTGTTTATGACAAATCGGGAGTCTCCCAGTAAAATGAGTCCTTCCTGAACAGATTAAATTATGGTAAAATGGGACCCTATGTACTCATTTTATTGTAATTTTTTACATACATCAGGAGGAATTTGAATTGTATAAACTATTGAACCAATGGTACAAGCTGAGCCTTGTCAAACGTATCATCGCCGGTCTGATCATAGGCATCATCCTTGGCGTAACGATTCCGGATGTCGCGCAGCCGATTACCATTTTTGGAGCCCTGTTTGTCGGCGCTTTAAAAGCGATTGCGCCTATGCTAGTCTTTTTCTTGGTTGCTTCCGCGATTTCGCAGCACAAAAAAGGCCAACAGACGAACATGAAATCTGTCATCGTGCTCTACCTTTTAGGTACCTTCTCGGCGGCACTCGTAGCAGTGGTCGCGAGCTTCATCTTCCCGGTTACTTTGACCTTGGGTGCTGGTGTCGAGGATATCGCTGCTCCTGGGGGCGTGGTGGAAGTCCTGAAGGCGCTGCTCTTGAACGTCGTGGACAATCCAGTCAAGGCTCTCTACAATGCCAATTATATCGGCATCTTGTCATGGGCTCTTATGCTCGGTTTCACTCTGAAGAATGCCGCAGCTTCAACCAAGCTGATGCTGGCTAATGTTTCTGATGCGCTGACGGAAATGGTCAGAATCGTCATTGCCTTCGCTCCTTTGGGGATCATGGGGCTTGTGTTCGATGTCATCGCGACAAGCGGAATAGGCGTTCTATTGGGCTATGGGAAACTGCTTGCGGTCCTGATAGGCTGTATGCTGTTCGTCGCTTTGGTCGTCAACCCGATCATCGTCTACATCTACATCCGTTCCAATCCGTTCCCGCTCGTCTTCAGATGCTTACGGGAGAGTGGCATCACAGCCTTCTTCACAAGAAGCTCTGCTGCGAACATCCCCGTGAACATGACGCTGTGCGAGGATCTTGGACTGGACAGGGATACTTACTCTGTATCCATTCCGCTTGGAGCGACCATCAACATGGCTGGGGCGGCGGTTACGATTTCCGTCCTTACCTTGGCAGCTGTCAACACGTTGGGTATCCCTGTTGATTTCGGTACTGCCCTTATCCTTAGCATCCTGGCAGCAGTCAGCGCTTGCGGGGCATCGGGTGTTGCCGGTGGTTCACTTTTGCTTATCCCGTTAGCAGCAAGTCTGTTCGGTATCCCGAACGATGTGGCTATGCAAATAGTCGGTGTCGGATTCATCATCGGTGTCCTGCAGGATTCATTCGAAACAGCCCTCAACTCATCGACCGATGTCCTTTTCACTGCGACTGCAGAATTCGCGGAGCGACGCAAGCAAGGCATTAAAGCCTGATTGAAGACCAAATAGCAACGAAACAGGCTGTATCAGAACCAGAACAGAATTTTCTGGCTTTGATGCAGCTTTTTTTGTTTGTATATACTCGGAGATTCCCCGCCAAAAGCCAATTTGGCGGGGAATTCCACCGCCAAACCGATCAAAAGGGCTACCTCATTTAAGAGGTAGCCCTTTTGATCGTCAATAACTATTTGAATCAGTCTTCTGTCCCTAATATTTGATTGATTTCTTGTGACAGCAAGTCTGCCTTGCCGCCAAATACAGCTTGGATGCCACCTTGAACTTCGAAAACAGCAGTTGCTCCGAGATTCTTGATGGCATTTTTATCAACGACCGAACCGTCCTTCACGGAAACACGCAGACGGGTTGCACAAGCGCTGACGGATTCAATGTTTGCTTCATTCCCTAATGCTTCGATGATGATATGCGCTTCATCATTCAAAGTAGAAGCCTCTCCGGAGGCTCTGACCGGAATGCTTGCGTCAGATTCTGACTCGTCCATACCAGGCACCATCACTTTGAATTTCGTGATCAGGAAGCGGAAGACGAAGTAATAAATCAATGCCCAAACAATACCGACGGGGATTACCCATACCCAGTTTGTTTTTGCATTACCTTGCAGCGGACCGAACAGGAAGAAGTCGATGAATCCGCCTGAGAATGTATTTCCGATACGGATGCTCAGTAAGTCAGCCACGTAGAAGGAAACGCCATCAAGGAAGGCATGGACCACATACAACCAAGGTGCGACGAACAAGAACATATATTCAAGTGGTTCGGTAATACCGGTCAAGAATGAAGTCAGAGCACTACTGAAATATATACCGCCATTGGCTTTGCGGTTCTGTTTCGGAATGGAGTGGTACATGGCTAAAGAAGCAGCCGGCAAACCGAACATCATTGTAGCGAAACGACCTGCGAAGAAGCGCGTTCCATAAGTGAAAAGACCTGTATGATTTGGATCGGCCAATTGCGCAAAGAAGATGTTTTGGGCACCCGCAATGGATTCGCCCGCTACAACTTCAACTCCGCCCAAAGAGCTGTACCAGAACAGCGGATAAATCGTATGGTGCAAACCGACCGCACCTGTCAAACGAAGCAAAAATCCGTACAAGAACGTTCCGAAACTGCTCATAGCTGCGATGGCTGTGCCGGCGGATGTCAGTGCGCCTTGGATAGGTGGCCAAATCAGGTAAAAGAATGCCCCAAGAATGATAGCTGCAAATGATGCTACAATCGGGATAAAACGCGAGCCTCCGAAGAAACCCAAAAACTGCGGCAGTTCGATTTTACGATAACGATTATGCAGGAAGGCAACGGTACTTCCGACAGCTATTGAACCAACAACCCCAGTGTCGATCGAAGCGCCTTCCGCGGAAAATAATTGCAGAAAACCACTGATGGTTGCGACGAAAACAACGTAACCCACACCGCCGGCCAAACCAGCAGTCCCTTTATCTCCGTTCGCGAGACCGACAGCGACCCCGATGGTGAAGATGAGCGCCAAATTGGCAAAGACGGCATTTCCGGCAAAACTCATGATGCTCAGGATCGTCTGCAACCATTCAATGTCAAGGAACGGATAGGCCGCCAAGGTGCTTGGATTTGTCAATGCACCACCGAAACCAAGCAAGAGGCCGGCAGCGGGTAAAATGGCGATTGGGAGCATCATGGCTCTTCCGATTTGAGAGAATTTTTTAAACATGTTTTTCACTCCTTATTTTAAGTTGTCAACGAAACGTTTCGCTATTTCTTTTGGCCGTGTGATTGCACCTCCTACGACAATTCCTGCAACACCCAATTCCTGGATTGCTTTAGCTTGTTCAGGCGTATGGATTTTACCTTCGGCGATGACATCCACACCGGCTTCCACCAGTTTTTTCATCAAGGCGATATCCGGCCCATCCTGTTGGGTGCTTTCCTCTGTGTAACCGCTTAGCGTTGTGCCGACAAAATCGATTCCTTCCTGGAAAGCGTTGATTCCTTCCTCGAAGGTGGCGATATCCGCCATGAACAATTGATCGGGATATTTTTCTTTTATTTCTTTGATGAAGGCGTTGATTGTTTTGCCGTCATAGCGTTCCCGCATGGTGCAATCCAATGCAATGACTTCTACACCCGTTTCAACCAATTCATCGATTTCCTTCATGGTAGCCGTAATGAATGGCGCTTGAGGAGGGTAATCGCGTTTGATGATCCCGATGATCGGTAAATCAACTTTTTCCTTAATCTGTTGAATATCCCTTACCGATTCGGCACGAATTCCGACTGCACCAGCTTGTTCAGCTGCAAGAGCCACCAAAGGCATGATGCCGCCTTCTTCTGTGTATAAAGGTTCTCCTGGTTGCGCTTGACATGAGACAATGATGCCGCCACGGACTTTGTTGATGAAATCTTCCTTCTTCATGGATATTTCCTCCGTTATTTATTTTATTTCGGAGTTTATCTCCGTAAATGAAATATAGCACACGCTTTCATGTTTGTAAACAGCTAATTTGCATTTCTAAAAGTTCGTGTATAATGAGAGGCATAAACATGAAAAGGACTGACTTTATGGGACTAGCTCAACTGATTCAAGAAAAATATCACGCGTTGACGAAATCCGAGAAACGGATTGCGGATTACTTATTGAATAATCAAGAACAGGCTGTGTATCAGACAATGAAGGATGTGACCGAGGCGGTAAAAGTAGGCGATGCCACGCTGATCCGCTTTTCCCAGAAGATCGGCTTCAATGGCTTTTCTGATTTGAAAATTGCTATTGCCAAGGAGGAATTCACCAGCCAGTATGAAGGGGACAACGATCGCCAATTTTATGACCGGATTTTGGAGAACCAGATCAAAGTTTTGGAATCGACCCGGCAGTTGCTCGATTCGGAAGTGGTCCTGCATGCGATCGAAGCCCTTACTAAAGCAAAACGGATCTACATCATCGGTGTTGGATCGAGTGGCTTGTCGGCAGCTTCATTGGAAAAGATGTTGCTCCGGGTAGGTGTGCATGCGAACCATATCGTTGATCCGCATTTTCAAGCCCATGCCTTAGCATTGCTGGGACCAGAAGATCTCGTGATCTGTTTCTCTTTGAGCGGTCGTACCAAGGATATCCACGATTCTTTGAAAATAGCCAAAGAAAACCATACACCCATCATTGCCATTACCAATTTCAAATCCTCGCCCATTGCTGAATTGGGTGACATTGTCCTACAGACCGCCAATGAGGAATTTTTTGATGGCGGATCACTGGCCGGGAAAATTTCACAACTGTACATTTCGGAGACGCTGGTGCGGGGTTATGAAATAAATAATAAAATTAAAACGGTCGAATTGCGGGAAAAGGTATTGCGTTCCATTATTGATAAAGTACTGGATTAATTTTGTAGTGGCCTCATCCGCTCGTTCCTCCAGCAGGCAGTGGAGATGCGTGAGCATAATATAATTATATTATGAGAGGGTGCGTGATTTCTGTATGGATGAAAGGGAATAAGCTGTTTATGACAGTTTATTGAAAAGAAATTTATGTGCAAAATAGTTGCGCAAAAATATGCTATACTGAGAGGAAGAGAGTTGAATAGTTAAAACGATTTTTCGGTATTTTGCATCGGAGAACGAGTCGTAGGAGGTTGATTATGGGGGAAGAGAAGCAAACGGACATAAAACAGCTGAAAAGTCCGATCAATAAGGAAATCATGAACATCGCGTGGCCGGTTCTGATTGAACTGGTCCTGAGTTCGTTGTTCGGGATGATCAACATGATGATGTTGGGGAATATCGCGGACCATGCCTATGCGGCAGCTGCCGTTTCGGCGGTCGGGGTGACGAATCAGCCGCTGTTCTTAGGGCTGTCCGTAGTGCAGGCTTTGAACATCGGAGGCACTGCCTTGATTGCCCGCTATTTCGGAGCCGGAAAACATGACCGGATGGAAAACGTCATGAAGCATGTCATGATCATCAGCATAATCCTTTCCGCCCCGTTAGCCCTGGCCGCCTTTGTCTACTCAGATCAGATCATGACCTTTATGGGCGCGCAGCCCGATACAGTCGAAGTCGGAAGGCTCTATTTCCGGATCATCTGCATAAGTTACCTGTTGCAATCCTTCAATTTCAGCATTTCCGGTTCCTTGCGCGGAATCGGCGAAACACAGATTCCGATGGGCGTGAATTTGCGCGCTAATTTCCTGAATGTCGTCGGAAATGCCTTGCTGATCTATGGACTTTTCGGGATTCCGGCTTTTGGCATCGAGGGCGCGGCGATTTCGACAGTCATCGCCAACCTAGTGGCCAACTTCCTGCTGATCCGTTACCTGCGATCCGGCAAGAGCAAGCTGAATTTTTCGTTCGCACATCCTTTCCATTTTTCGATGAAAACGATGAAAAGCTTGGCGAAAATCGGACTGCCTTCAGCGCTGGAGCAACTAGTGCTGCGTTCCGGAATGATTCTGTTCATCCAGATCGTGTCGGGCTTGGGGACCGTCGTCTTTGCTGCCCACAACATCGGCATGAATATCCTATCCCTGTCATTCACGCTCGGACAAGCCTTCGGGATTGCTGCGTCAGCCTTGGTCGGAAGGGCTTTGGGAGCCGGGGATGCGAATCTGGCCGAAAAATATGCCTCGCGGACCGCTAAAATCGGCAGCCTGTGGGGGGCAATCATTGGAGTGGCTTTCTTCTTCGGAGCCGAGTACATCGTCGGCTTCTACTCCAGCGATCCGGAGATCATCCGGAATGCAGCTATCGCCATCCGGGTTGCTGCCATCACGCAGCCTTTCCAGTCGCATCAACTGATAGTAGCGGGTTCGTTGCGCGGGGCAGGGGATACGATTTTTCCGCTCATCTCGACTTTCCTTGGGATATTGATCATCCGGGTTGCGGCTGCCACTTTCTTCGTGCAGGTGCTCGGTCTGGGCATCCTCGGGGCCTGGCTGGCTGTCATGCTGGATCAGATCATCCGTTGGTTCCTGATCGCAATGCGTTTCCGCTCCGGCAAATGGAAAAGGATGAAGCTGGCCTAAATTCGCTCGAGAAAAAGAGTGCTGCCAATGCGCATTTTCAATAATTCAATAAGCTACAATTTGTCCTCCTCTTTCTGAGAAAGCGGGGGATTTTTTTCACATGCTTTGCTTAAAAATGGTATACTGTTCAATGAGAGAGCGGTTACAAATCGTCATCTGATAGCCGTAAGAAAGAGGCCAATACAAAGGAGGATGAGCAGTATGGAAGGACAACTGATACTGATTCGGCATGGAAACGCGGAAGAGCGTACGCCTGAAGGGGATGACTTCTACAGAAAACTGACGGAAGCAGGAGTGGAGGAGTTGACTGCGTTTCTGCCCGACATCGCACCCTTACTGACCGAGGGCGGAAACCTGAAGATATGGACAAGCCCGTTGCTAAGGGCGCGCCAAACAGCTGAATTGGTGGCTGAAGCCACTTCCATCGAAGTGATCCAACCGCAGGAGTTTTTGGCGACCGGCGATTACATTGCCTTCATGGAAGCATTGAAACAGGAGGACGATGGCTTCACCTTGGCGCTTGTCGGGCACGAACCGTATATGAGCAGCTGGACGAAAGAATTGATCGGTGCCGCGATTCCGTTCAAAAAAGGGGCGGTTGCATTGTTCACGGTCGATCTGACCGCGGAACCGATCGGAAATCTGGAGTGGCTTTTGGCGCCGGGGGAATCAGCGAAATGCAAACACGCAGACGTCTCCGATAAAAAACATGCGGCGGATAAGCATGAAGGGACCGCGGATTGCTGTCAGGGCGAGGGCGAAGACACTTTGTACGCTGCTATCATCAACGAACAGATGGCAGGCGTTCAGCATGCCTATGCGGCTTACCAACAGGATCCGATCGAGCCGGAATCGGCGCATGCGCTTCGTGTCGCGATCCGCCAACTGCGGGCTTTGTTGAACTTCAACAAAGCGAACGGCGAGGAGAAATATTACCGGGAAGCGGGCGAAGACTGGCGTGACATCGCAACCACCTTCGGATACCTGCGCGAGCTGGATGTGCTGATGGAAGAATGCCGCGAACTGCGGGGGTTGTATCCGGATATGCTGGCCGAGGACGGCCAGGTCATGAATTGGTTGCTGGAAGAGCGTCAAGGCGAACAGGACAGCATCCATGAATTGATCACAAGTGGCGCCTTGACCGAACGCATCCTGGATGCGGAAGCCGCAACTGCCCATTTCCTGAAATCCATCAACTTGGATGATGACCAGCAGAAAAAAGCGACAATCAAGAAAATTGAAAAGATGAAGAAACGACTGATGCGCAAGTGGGAAGAAGTCGACTTCTCCAACCATGAACAGACCCACAGTCTGCGCATCAACGCCAAGAAACTGCGTTATGCCGCGACCTACCTCGCTCCGATTATGGGCGAGAAGGACAAGGACACCATCAAAGAGATGAAGAAAGTCCAGACCGCACTCGGTACGCTCTGCGACTTCGACATCAACGGCCACCTGCTTTTGGAGATGGCCGATAAGACCGACGATCCCGAACTGCAGCACTACTTCAGAACACTCAGCGAACACCAATTCCAGCGCAGGGAAGCGATATTGAACGACGAAGCTGATTGATCAATTTAAGAATATTTACTTAGGTCCATACTCGTTAGCGGGGTATGGATCTTTTTTTGCATTAAAAAAACCATTCAGATATAAACAAAACAAAAAAGATACCGATTACAAACAAAGGGAAATGGAAGCAGCATAGAAATGGGAGTGGGAAATTTGGAAGTAAGAGAAACTTTTATCAGCAATATCATGAGCAACAGTAAGAAAATAAATCTGCCAAAATTATTGAATTTTAAAAGTATCCGCATAAAATTGTTGGCTGGGTACTTCACTATCATTGCTTTGATAGCAATCTTAGGAGTCAACAGTTACGTGACGACGAAAGAGATCAATGATAACACAAAAGACATCATCGAAAAGGATATTATTGTCCTGGAAAGCGGAGAAGACTACAAATTTCTGATTTCCCAACGGATTGCGGTGGCGCGTGCGTACTTGATGACCGGAGATGTGGCTTTCAAGGACATGTTTACTCAATTTACCGAACAGAGCGATGTTGCCAAAGCAGAAATATTGGCTATAGACAATTCAAAAAATGTTACTGCATTATTTGAAGCGAACGATCAGTGGGCCGAATTGATGGAATCGGATGTTCTCGCACAGTATCAAGCAGGCAATACAGAAGCAGCAGTGCTGACCATGGTGAACGTTGCGGATCCTGTCGTTCGCGAGCAGATTGATTCTGTAAGCGGAATGTTGGAAAGTAAAGTCCAGACGATCGATAAAAATGGCCACGAGATAATCGCGAGAGGTCAAAAATCGCTGATGCTTGTTGTTGCACTATCCGGGACTGCTGTAATTATGAGCATCGTGATTGCGTTCGTACTTTCAAATGAAATCTCCGGCAAAATCAAGCTTATCAAGGAGCGTATGGGCTTAATCGCTGATGGCAGATTAAATGTCGAGCCGATTGAAATAGCAGGCCGAGATGAACTGGCTGAGTTGGCAATCGCGACCAATACAATGCATGAACAATTAACTGCAATTGTTGTCAATATCCTGGATTCATCTGAACAATTAGCAGGTCATAGTCAAGAATTGACTCAATCTGCAAATGAAGTGAAAATTGGGTCGGAGCAGGTTGCTTTAACCATGCAAGAATTGGCAACGGGATCCGAGGCTCAAGCGAGCAATGCCAGCGCACTTGCAAATGTCATGGAAACTTTTAATGAAGAATTCAAAGTTGTTAACGAAAACTCATTGATCATTGCGGATGCGTCTCGTCAAGTGATCGATCAATCAAACGAGAGCGAACAGTTGATGGATTTATCAAGTCAACAAATGGATAAAATAGAAACAATCATGAAACAAGCTGTGGTAAAAATGCAATCTTTGGAATTCCAAACGCAAGAAATCACGGCGCTGGTGAGATTGATCCAAAATATTGCAGACCAAACAAACCTGCTTGCTCTTAATGCAGCAATAGAAGCGGCACGAGCAGGTGAACATGGCAGAGGATTTGCAGTCGTAGCTGATGAAGTCCGGAAATTATCGGAGCAAGTCGCTGTTTCTGTAAAAGACATTACCGGATTTGTCGGAAAGATTCAGACTGAGTCCAGAGATGTGAGTGTATCCTTGGAGCAAGGATATACGGAGGTTAAAGCAGGAGCGGAACAAATCCAAAGAACAACAGATGTGTTGAATGAAATGGAAAGCTCATTAAACAACATGATCCAGAATATTCTGCTTGTTTCCGAAAAAATGTCCAGTCTGACGGAAAATACTGCAAGCATGAGTGTGGCGATTGAAGAAATAGCTTCCATTTCTCAAGAGTCTGCAGCGGGTGTCGAAGAGACTTCCGCAGCTACGCAGCAAATCAACAGTTCCATGGAAGAAGTATCCATCAATTCGGAACAGATTTCCGGTTTGGCAGAAATGCTGCATGCGATTGTTAACCACTTTAAATTCCAGTAATAAAAAAATGATTCTCCCCGCCAAAAGTGATTTTGGCGGGTTTTTTTGAGCATAAATTCACTTTCCGAATAAAATCAAAGGGACTGTTGTATGAAAAACTGTAATTATGCAGAAGGACTAAATAATTTCAAAAGAATGCCGATTAAGATAAGAATACCAGAATCATAAATAGTATGAATCATATACCAAAAAATTGATGGGAGTCACATCATGAAAAAATTTATCGTGTTTATCTGCAGTCAGCAGCAATTCGCCATTCCAATTGAAATCATTGAGAAAATATTGCCTTTAGGAAAGGCAACCTTGATTCCGGAAGCTTCACCATACGTCAGTGGTGTTATCCAATACGCTGAAACCACAATGCCTATCGTCGATCTGAGCAAGCGGCTCTTCGATAACGATATGGAGATTACGGAAAACGCCAAAATCATCGTCGTGTCCGACAATGAATTGAGATTCGGAATTGCGGTGGACAGCGTCGTTTCAGTCAGTGAATTCGATGAAGAACTTCCGACAGTAAACGGCAATGTCGAAAATAAAGTCCAATATATCGAGCACCTGTTCAAGACGGATACAGACATCATCATCCATATCGACATCAATGCTTTGTTCCATCCTGATGGCAGGGAAGAGTTAGTTGCATTAAATGGATAGCGGGTCAAGTTCAAAAGGGGTTGATTACATACTTTGGAAAAGGAACTAAAGGTCGGGATTTCTGATTACAAAATCGGGGAAGCACCACAGTCCTTGTTTACAATCGGGCTGGGGTCATGTGTAGGCATAGCGATTTATGATCCAACCACCCGTGTAGGTGGATTAAGCCATATTATGCTCCCCGACAGCAGCATGTTCAATGGGGAAAAAAAGATCGAAAAGTTTGCCGATTTGGCCATTCCGCATATGATTTCGGAGCTTACAAAAAAAACACCAAAAAGAAGGCTGGTTGCGAAAATAGCTGGTGGATCAAGCATGTTCAAAAACTCTTTGAATACGCCTCAAGCGAATATCGGGTTGCGCAATGTAGCTGCTGTTGAAACTATTCTCAAAGAACAAGGAATCCCTATTCTGGCAAATCATACAGGAGGTTCAATGGGAAGATCCATGTTCTTCGATCTTCACACGCTTCAAGTGAAAGTTAGGATGGGGAATCGAGAAATTTTTGATCTATAAATTTCAACGGGGGGAACAGTAATGGAAATAAATATCTTATTAGTGGATGACTCAGCGTTCATGCGGCAGATACTAAAAGAGAAAATAGCGGAAATCGATGGGCTGAATGTTATCGCGACAGCAAGGAACAGCCAAGAAGCTTTTCAAAAAATTAAGCAGTTCAATCCGGATCTGATCACGTTGGACATCGAAATGCCTGGGATGAATGGCCTGGAGACATTGAAGGTCATCAAAGCGAGTTGCGACATACCCGTGATGATGATGAGCTCCCTGAGCGGCAAAGAAATTACGATTGAAGCATTGGAAGCTGGAGCGATTGATTTTATCGAAAAGCCCGCAGACATAAGAAATCAAGGGGAGTCATTTAAAAAACAAATTGAATTTGTCATGAAGCAGTTCTTCAACCGAACCCAAGAGATGACCGCTCTCCGGATCAATGATGAGGGCTCGATTCCAGCTAAATCCCGTCCAAATGCAGTGCGGGCTTTAGTGATAGGGGCATCAACCGGCGGGCCAAGGGCGCTTTTGCAAGTGATGAAGGACTTGCCGGAAGGGATCAATGTGCCCATTTTTATAGTGCAGCATATGCCGAAGGGGTTCACTGCATCCTTTGCACAACGTATGGACGCGGTTTCGCCAGTAAAGGTGATTGAGGCTTACGACGGTATGCCGGTTGAGGGTGGAAAAGCCTATGTAGCCCCGGGAGACTATCATATGACGGTGAAAAATCGCCGCATCCAACTGTCTCAAGCCGATAAAATTCATGGGGTGAGGCCAGCTGTGGACCATCTTTTCAGCTCAGCAGCCGAAAGTTACGGTAGCCGCCTGATCGGGGTTGTGCTTACCGGTATGGGGAAAGACGGTACGGAAGGTCTAAAGAAAATAAAAACTAATGGAGGATATACCTTCGCTCAGGACAAAGAATCTTCCTTGGTTTTTGGCATGCCCGGCAATGCCATCCAGAATAAGGTGATCGACGAAGTAGTCAATCTGGAAGAATTGACAGATGCGCTAAACCAAGTACTAGGCGGGAGGAAATAAATGTTGGACTTTAACTGGTTTTATGCTTGGTCAGAAAAAACGTTGCACTTGAATTTGATAGCATACAAAGAAGGGCAATTACAAAGACGGATTGAGACCATCATGAAAAAATCCGGAGCAACCGATTTGAAGCAATTTGCCAAAATGATTGAAACCGATGAAAACATAAAAAAGAGTTTTTTGGATTATATCACAATCAACGTGACGGAATTCTATCGCAACAAGGAAATATTTGAGGAATTTGAAGAAGTATTCATCAATAGACTTTCCTCGAAGTTCAAAGCCTTGAAAGTGTGGAGTGCGGCCTGTTCGACGGGAGCGGAGGCTTATTCGATCGCTATGATCCTGAAAAAAAACAAGCTCACTGCGAACAGCAAAATAATCGCCACAGATATAGACGAAACCATTTTGTCAAAAGCTAAGGCTGGAACGTACTCCAAGTTGGAAGTGCAGAACGTTCCCCCCATGGAAAAAAGGCTCTATTTTACCGAGCAGAACAACCGTTATGTGTTGTCGGATGACATCAAAAAAACGGTTCATTTCAAAAAACATGATCTGATTCTGGATTCCTACGAAAAGGGCTACCATGCCATTGTCTGCAGAAACGTCACAATCTATTTCAAGAATGAAGTAAAAGAAAAGATATACCAAAACATCGCGGATTCGCTAGTGCCTGGGGGATTGTTCTTTATAGGCGCTACGGAGTCTGTCTACAAACCTGAACAATACGGGCTAAAAAAAGTAGCTGCATTTCTGTATGAAAAGGTGTAAATAAGTAAAGCAGCGGACTACGAGAGGAAGGCTGGGATTCAATGGACGATAACAGTAAATACAGGGAACTCTTCTTTGAAGAGACCGATGAACATCTGCAAAATTTGAACGACCAAGTGATGGAGCTGGAAAATGATCCGGAAAGAGTCAGTATTTTGGACGAGATTTTCCGTTCCGCGCATACGCTTAAAGGCATGGCGGCAACTATGGGCTACACAACCATGGCCGAATTGACGCACAAAATGGAAAACGTTTTTGAATTGCTCAAAACGGGCAAGTTAGCTGCAGACGAAGGAATCGTTACGTTGATCTTCGATTGTCTGGATATGCTCTCCGCTATTGTGGAAGATCTGAGAGCTGAGAATGAAGGGGAGCAGGATACTACAACGCTCAAAAACAAATTGGACAATCTTTTGGCAAGCACAAAAGCAGCACCGAAGGATGAGACAGTCAGCGAAGCCAATTTAAACGAGACGACGATTGATGATTCAAATTTTGCATTGGAAAAACTTGATTCCTCGGATATTTCGGTCATCCGCGATGCCCACGAGAAAAACTACCATGCATTTTTTATCAAGGTCAGTCTCGATGAAACCAGCATGATGAAGAATGCCAGAGTCTATGTGGTCATCAATAAACTGGAGAAGAGCGGAGATATTCTCTATTCCGATCCCGATGTTGTGACGATGGAGAATGAAGATTTTGGGAATGAGTTCACCATTGTCTACCTGACTAAGACAGAAAAAACGGCTGTCGAAGAACAGATTCTGGAAACCAGTGAAATAGAATGCGTAGTCATTCACGAAATAACGGCAGAGGACCTCAACGCAGAGACTGCTGTCGTCGACGCAGCTATTCATCCTGAAGCAGATGAACAAAATGCAGAAACGGAAACAAAGCCAACAATTATTGCTAAGCCGAAACAAGCCACGAATCATAACAACGCGATGAATCAGTCGATACGGGTCGATATCGAGAAATTGGATTCTTTTATGAATCTTGTGTCGGAATTGGTCATCTATCGGACACGTTTGGAAGAGATCAATGAGGATCTGCAAAGGTCCGAACTACGGGAGCCATTGGAACAAGTGAGCCGGATTGCGACGGATCTCCAGGAATTGGTGCTCAAGATCCGCATGCAGCCCCTCAGCGTTGTCACGAATCGGTTCGGCAGAATGATCCGTGACTTGAGCAACGAGTTGGAAAAAGATATTGATCTGGTCATCGAAGGCGATGATACGGAATTGGATAAGACAGTCGTATCAGAACTGGGCGAGCCGCTCATCCATCTTCTCAGGAATGCTGTGGACCACGGAGTAGAAACGCCTGAAGCCAGAACGGCAAAAGGAAAGAACCCTAAAGGAACGATCCGGATTACAGCTTACCAAGAAGGCAACAGAGTGTTCCTGACGGTATCCGATGATGGCAAAGGTGTGAATCCGACAGTCATCAAAGAAAGTGCTGGCCGAAAAGGGATCGAAACCGACCATTTATCCGATAAGGAAATCCAACAATTGATTTTCCATCCAGGCTTCTCCACTGCAGTAAACGTGACCAACATTTCCGGACGGGGAGTTGGCATGGACGTTGTGAAGCAAAAAATCAATGAACTCGGCGGTACGATTGAGATCATCAGTGAAGTCGATAAAGGCACCGCATTCCGGATGAGCTTGCCGCTGACATTGTCGATCATCCAAGCATTGCTTGTTACAGTCGGAACGGAGCAGTTTGCGCTGCCGCTGGGTGTTGTCAGAAAAGTGATCCGCCCTGAACCGGAAGAGATTGTCCAGACGCACACCGGTGAGGTATACTATTTTGAAGACGAGACGATTCCGGTCGTTCGCCTGCAGGATAGTTTGGATATCCATACCGGAGTGGAAGAGAAACCTTATCTGATAATCGTAAAAATTGATGAGCGCCTGTACGCTTTGGCAGTGGATAATCTGATCCGTCAACAGGAAATTGTCATTAAAGAACTAGGCAAAGAGCTGAAGACTATCAATAAGTACTTGGGAGCCACCATCATGGGGAACGGGAATATCATCTTGATCCTGGATATCACCGCAATATGCAACGAAAGAAATGTGGCTGTCTATGTATAAAGATTATTCAGAGATGCAACTGGACATCATAACCGAGTTTTTTTCGATAGGCGGAGGGAATGCAGCGACAAGTCTATCGCAGTTGATCAATCACCCTGTCGTAATGACAGTGCCCTTGGTGGAAACAATGGACTATTCCGAATTGTTTGAAGGGATCATGTCCGATGAGAGCAGCGTGAATGCTGCAATTACAATGATTCATGGAGAACTGGAAGGCGCGTTTTTGTTTGTGATCAGGGATGATGAAGCCGATAAACTGGTGTCTTTGATGCTGGGTGAGACGCAGGGCGATCATGAAATGGCCGCGTCCGCTTTTATCGAGCTGGTCAATATCATCGTCAACACCTTTTTGAATGCAATCTCGCAAGTGTTTGATGTGACCGTGACGACAGGCATCCCCTTCATGATCGAAGACATGTTTGGCGCGATCATCAGCAGTATCTACATGGAGCAAGGTGTTTATGAAGAAAATCTGTTCATCATAAAGAATGAATTTTCTTATTTGGGAGAACGCCTGGATGCATCCTTGTACTTTATCCCGAAGCAAGGCGTTTTAGATGAATTATTAAATGGAATCACAACTGAAAAGGAGAATTGATTATGGCGAAAAGTGTAATGATTGTTGATGATGCAGCATTTATGAGGATGAAACTGAAGGACATTCTGGAAAAGAATGGGTATAGTGTCGTAGCCGAAGCACAGAATGGCGTCGAAGCGATCGAAAAATATAAAGAAGTGCGTCCGGAAATCGTAACGATGGACATCACGATGCCGGAAATGGACGGGATTGAGGCCTTAAAAGGAATTAAGGGGATCGATGCAAATGCGAAAGTGGTTATGTGCAGCGCCATGGGCCAACAAGGTATGGTAATGGATGCCATTCGGGCAGGGGCGGCGGACTTCATCGTGAAGCCTTTTGACACAGATCGCGTCATCAAAGCATTGGATAAAGTCATTTGATCAGGAGGGCAACATGCAAATAATCGTCTTTACTTTAAAAGAAAAGTATTATGCTATACCTACTGAAGATGTCGAAGAAATAGTCAAGGAAATGCCTCATACCCATGTTCCGAAAGCCCCGTCCTGGGTGGAAGGATTGATCAATATCCGTGGGAATGCCATCACGCTGATTAATTTGTATAAATTACTAAGCAACACTAGTGAAACAGAAGAACTGTGTTACAATAGTATCATCATTTTGAAGAACAACGATAAAAAAGTTGCTTTTGCGGTGGACTCTGTTGAATCTGTTTCGGAAATTGATTCAAATGATATACAAATGACTGACTACGCGAATGCAAAGGAAGTAGCAGGCATCATCAGATTAAACAACAAAATGATCAGTCTAATAAGTATGGAAGCATTATTTTCTATAAATGAGGGGTAAGCGTGAGTAAAGTTCTATCTCAACAGGAAATAGATTTGTTGATGGAAAGTGTGAAAAGTGGAGAAATTGACACCGAACTAGTAGAGGAAGCGGAACACGTTAAGATCAAGACATACGATTTCAGAAGGCCGGCACGGCTATCGAAGGAATATATGACGACTTTAACGATGTTGCTCGAGGAATATGCTAAGATTGCAAGTAATTTAATAACAACTCAAGTGCGTTCGAATGTTACGCTGCGGGTTGCATCGATCGAACAAATCAGCTTTGATGAGTTTTTGCATTCTGTTCCTTACTTTACTTTGATGGGTCTATTCCGCTCAGAGCCACAAGAGGGTATGCAGATCGTCGAAATCAATTCTCAGGTTTGTCTGCAGTTATTGCAGCTGTTATGCGGCGGACCGGATACAAGATTATCTGATACAGGCAACAGCAAAGACAGCTTTACGGATATCGAGATTGCCATTTTGGAAGAAGTGGTCGGCAATTTTGGGCATGCACTGCAATTGGCCTTCAGGGATATCGTAGAGTTGAACGTGAAGATGGAAGCGATGGAAACGAATGCACAGCTGCTGCAGACGATGTCCCCCAATGAACCTGTCATCATGACTACGTTCATAATTGAATTGCTGGAGGACCAGACATTCATCAATTTATGCATTCCGTATGTCTTTTTTGAGAGCATGTTGGAGAAATTGAGTTTTCGTAATTGGTTCCATTCAGGCCGCACCACGGATCCTTCAGACAAAGATAATTTGACTAAAAATCTGCAATCTGTTCCTGTGGGCGTAGAGGTTTTGCTTGGGAAAACGATCGTATCGATGGATAGTTTTTTGCAATTAGAGTTGGGTGATATCATCACCTTGGATAAACCCACACACGAGCCATTGGTCATGTCCATCGAGAATCTGCCAAGTTATTTGGTGAAGCCTGGTGTACTGGGGAATAAAATGGCGGTTGAGGTATTACACTATATCGGAGGAGACATGGAGTAAATGAGCACGGAAAAACTAACACAAGAAGAAATCGACCGCATGATGAGTGAATTAACCCAAGCGCCAGTTGCCGCATCCACAACCATCAGCCAAATGGAGAGCGACATCATCGGGGAAGTCGGTAATATCTCTATGTCCCAAGCGGCTACGACATTGTCCGAAATTTTAGGTCATAAAGTACACATCACAACGCCCCAAGTATTCGTCAAAAGTATCCGTGAGGTGATAGATGCTGCGGTTAAGCCTAAAATCATTACCTCGATCGGCTTCAAAAAAGGTTTGACGGGGAATAATCTCTTGCTGATGGATGCGCAGGACTCCGTGATCATCGCCAACTTGATGATGGGTGGAGATGGCCAAGTAACCAGTTCGGAATTAACGGAATTGGAACTGAGCGCGGTCGGTGAAGCCATGAATCAGATGATGGGATCTTCCGCAACGGCCATGGCGACCATGCTGGGGAAAATGATCGATATTTTGCCTCCGGAAGTGCATTTGGTAGATGATAAAGAACATTTTAATGTCGATATCGGTGTGGATAATTTGAACGCAGATGTCTGTCTGATTGCATTCCAACTGGAAGTGGAAGGCATTCTCCAGAGTGAAATCATGCAAGTGTTCACAATGGACGCCGTCAAAGAGATCACAGAGATCATGTTGGCGGATCAAGGAGAAGTGCTTGCTCCAGTCGAACGGAAGCACGAAGAGCGGCCCGCGCAACCACCTCTGCAGCCAGCAGTAGATGTGGTTCCGATTCAAAAACCTGCTTTTCAGGAATTGCATAAATCCGATAGACAACATCTTCCGCAAAATTTGGAGCTGATACTGGATGTCCCATTGGAATTCAGTGTGATGCTGGGAGAAAGCAAGAAAACTATCAAAGATATCCTTTCGTTAGGGACGGGCTCCGTTGTGGAACTGAACAAACTGACGGAAGAACCTTTGAGCATCTACGTGAACGGCAAGCGGATCGCTGAAGGCGAAGTTGTGGTCATCAACGAGAATTTCGGTATCCGCATCACAAACATCCTGAGCAAAGAAAAACGCATCGAAACGCTATAGAAAGCAGCACCTTTGGAAAGAGGCGCTGCTTTCTTTCTATTTATCAATCATTCCGTGGGCTTTTTCTGGATTTTGACTTAACTTTTCAGCAAAGTGGTCGACAATAGTGATGTGGATACAATAAGATAGATACATACTAACCAGTAAAAAAGGAGTGAGTTGCATGAAAATCGGCAACGGCTATAACAGTTACCTTAAAGCGATCCAAAAGGACACAACCCCTAAAGAAACAATCAAGGCTGAACCGCTTAAACCGAGAGTGAATGAGGCGGCGGTAAAAGTCGAGATTTCCGAAGAAGCGAAACGCTTGGCTGAAACAACGATAGCTAGCGCCCCTAGCGCCAAAGCCCAAGAGATAAAAGCAGCCATCCAAAATGGCACCTATAAAGTGAGTGCGGAAAACATTGCAGCGGGCATGATGAAAGCAATGGAAGAACAAGGAGCTGGCTCGGAATGATGGAAACCAGACAAAATGGCTTATCCTTGTTGCTAGCACTCAAAGAAACCTTGCAGCGCGAAAAGCAAGCTCTGATGGCGAATGACAGTGCCACATTCGATAACATTGTCACCGAAAAACAGGCATTTTTAAACCTATTGAAAGAAGCTTCTTTTGAAGACTGCGACCGTCTTACTGTCGAAAAAGAAGCAAGCGAAATAAAGGAACTGCAGGAATGCAACGTTTTGTTGACAAGACAAGCAATCAGTTATCATGACAGCGTTTTGGATGCTTTAAGCGAAGGGATGGAAAAAAAATCCCGGACGTACTCCAAGAAAGGGCAACTGTCCCCTGCCAAAAATGCAGGTCTGTTCAATCAATCAGTGTAAGGTGGAGGTAGCATGGCAGGATTATTTGGAGTACTAAATGCAGGAACGAACGGCATGAGCGCAGCGCAGGCGGCTATGCAGACAACAAGCAACAACATTTCAAATGCAAATACGGATGGTTATTCCCGACAACGGGTGAATTTGGTAACGAACAATCCTTACACGCTTTCTGGAGTGGGCCAACTCGGAACAGGCGTACGCATGGAATCCGTCACACGTGTCGTCGACGATTATTTGGTGAAGCAAACTTTCACGGAAAATGCTTCTTTGGAAAAATTCACTCAAAAAGCTGATGTATTGGGCCAATTGGAGTCCGTTTTCAACGAACCTTCCGAAACTGGTTTGAACAATAAACTGACCGAGTTCTATGAATCCTGGAAATATCTGGGGAATAATCCGGAACTGACGACATCCAAAACGATGGTCAGCCAGCAGGCGCAGACATTGACGGATACGGTCTCCCATATGGGCGCGCAATTGGACACCCTTCAGGAAGGCACCGTTCAGGCAATTTCAAAGAAAGTCTTGGACTTCAACACGAAAGTCGAGCAACTGGAAGCAATCAACACGCAAATTTTTTCCGTGGTCACAAAAGGCGAAATGCCGAATACCTTATTGGATCAGCGGGATCAATTGGTGGGGGAACTCTCAGGCATCACTTCGGTGGAAGTGAAGACGGATGCTTACCAACGGACATTCATCAGTATTGAGGGTGAAGAAATTCTCGGAGCAAATAAGCGCCAAGAATTAAGTGTAGCAATCGGCGACACTTCCGGAGACGGAACACGCATCTCGACCAACGGCAGTACCTCGAAAACGGTCGAATCATCCGAAGCTTTCCCAGCCGGAACGCTGTTGCTTCAGAAAACTGCTGAAGACGGTTCGGTGCAATTTACGGAACTAGCCAGCAAGAGCGGCCATATCAGTGGTTCCCAGGAAGCGCTGGTCGAAATCGATCGAGGCATCCAGGAATTGAACCAGCTGGTCTCGACTGTGGCAAAAGCGGTAAATTTAGTTCATAGCGACAATGGAACCGGGATTCCCTTTTTTGATTTGGGCGATGATCCGGATAAGGTCATTTCCAACTTCAAAGTGAATTCCGCCATCACGGAAGACCCAAGCAAGATTGTTTCAGGCAAATCGCTAATGGGCCAGATAGCCGGTGACGGCACCCGGGCGCGCGCCATTGCCGACATTCAGTCAGCCGCGCTCAGCTACGCTTCGGAAGAGCCGCTCACATTTGATGCGGACTCGATGAAGATTACAGCGCAGCCCAACGGCACGACTACGGCGGATGCATACAATGACATCATCACCCGAGTGGGGATTTCGAAGCAACAGGCCGACTTCATGATGGAGAACCAAAACGAAGTGGTTTCTTTCCTGGAGCAAAGAAAGAGTTCCATTTCAGGGGTATCCATCAATGAAGAGGTTGTGAACATCATGAAATTCCAAAGTGCGTTTCAGGCAAACGCTAAGGTGTTGGCCGTCACCTCCGAGATGCTGGACACTTTGATCAATCGGACAGGGGTATAAATATGCGCATTACAGATAGAATAACTTCAATGAACATGATCCAAAGCATTAACCGAAGCCAAGGCAAGTTGGAAAAATACAACAACCAATTGTCTTCGATGAAGGAAATCAGCAAACCATCCGATGATCCGCTGCGGGCATCGCAAATCATGAATCTGAACAACAGCCTGATCCAAAACGAGGAGTTTTCCGTAACGATTGCGGACACTACCGATTGGACCAACATGCAGGATTCCGCGTTGGAAAATGCCACCAATTCACTCAGACGGGTCACGACGCTGATCCAGTCGGCTTCCACCGGGACGATGTCGGATTCGGACCGTCAAGCCGTAAAAGCCGAAATGGAAACCGAAATCAGCACATTAGTCGACTCGCTGAACACAAATTTTGGCGGCAAGTATGTCTTCTCCGGCATGAACACGACGACTAAGCCGTTCGAAATCAGTCGGGATACTGCAGGGGCAATGACCGGCATCCAGTACCAAGGGACAGTTGATGGAACCGATGCAGACGGAAATGTCATCCCAGTTAAAGCTGACTTATCCCGCACAATCGCGACAGGCGTGGATGTCTCGCTGAAGACGGACGGCAGACAGCTGATGAATGAGCAAGGCACTCCAGCAGAAAAAGACGATCTCGGCACCTTCCTTACGGATGCGCTGAAGGCTTTGGATGCCAATGATACCGAAGCCCTCTCAGGAAAATTATTGGCACGTTCAAACGTGGAGACCGAGAATGTCGTCAATATGCGGACCGAAATCGGCGCCATCTCCAACCGGCTGAAATCCGCACAAGAGCGGAACACTTCCGAAAACATCAACCTCAAGTCGATCCGTTCCAACAAGCAAGATGTGGATCTAGCCGAGAAGTATATGGAATTCACGATGGAGCAGCAAGCCTTCCAAGCGGCTCTGTCAATGGGCACCAAGATTCTCCAGACCAATATTTTAGACTATCTTTAGGATAGTCTATTTTTTTATCATTTTTTGAAATTCAGCAAAATAATGCTTAACTATTCCAGACCCGCTCCGATTATATAGATATAGGCAAGGCTTTAACAAAACGAACATATACTAGGAGGAAATACACATGAGAATCGGAACAAACGTAGCAGCGATGAATACTTATTCAAATTTATCAGCAGCGAATAGCTCAAAAGCTGGTTCATTGGCAAAACTGTCATCAGGATTGCGCATCAACAAAGCCGGGGACGACGCAGCAGGACTGGCTATCTCAGAAAAAATGAAAAACCAGGTGAGTGGTTTGACGCAAGCAAGCCGCAATGCCCAAGATGGCATCTCTTTGATCCAAACGGCTGAAGGCGGGCTTTCAGAAACACACAGCATCCTGAACCGTATGCGCGACCTTACCGTTCAAGCAGCGAATGATACCAATTCTACACAAGATAGAGGCGCAATCCAGAAGGAAATTACTTCGTTGACTGCGGAAATTGACCGTATTTCTGCAGATACAAAATTTAATGGTAGAACACTTCTTAAAACAGACGTAACTAGTAATGCGGTTAATATACAAATTGGTGCTAACGCTGGCGATGCGGCACTTACTTTGGATTTATCTAAAGGCTTTGATGCCACCTCTTTAAGTATTGATTCAACAAAGGTAATAGTAGATAGTGCGACAACAGCTAAAGCATCAACAACAGCCATTGACGGTGCTATCCAAAAGGTGTCTGATGCGCGTGCAACATTCGGTGCCCAACAAAACCGCTTGGATCACACAATCAATAACCTTTCTACAACAAAAGAAAACTTGGCAGATGCAAACTCGCGTATTGTTGACGTAGATATGGCTGAAGAAATGACTTCATTCACGAAGTCAAACATTTTGGCGCAAGCTGCGACTTCGATGTTGGCGCAAGCGAACCAAATGCCACAATCAGTTCTTTCATTATTGCAATAATAAGAACTACCGATTAATAAAGCCACTGGCCTTATGCATGCCAGTGGCTTTATTTGCGTAAATGAGTAAAGTAAAGTAACGACACAGACTAATAGTACGTTTTTGCAGTCTTTAATTGTGAATGAATAATTTTTTCATTTCTTCTGATACCGGTTCAGATTTATTCATAAACATTCTTAACTATTTTATTGTTTCACCGACTAATCAAGTATAGGCAAGGCTTAACAAAACGAACATACACTAGGAGGAAACACACATGAGAATTGGAACAAACGTAGCAGCGATGAATACTTATTCAAATTTATCAGCAGCAAACTCTTCAAAAGCAAGCTCATTGGCAAAATTATCTTCAGGCTTGCGCATCAATAAAGCTGGGGACGATGCAGCCGGATTGGCTATTTCGGAAAAAATGAAAAACCAAATCAGCGGTTTGACGCAAGCAACCCGCAATGCCCAGGACGGCATCTCCTTAATCCAAACAGCCGAAGGCGGATTGTCAGAAACACACAGCATCCTAAACCGCATGCGCGATCTGACCGTCCAAGCAGCGAATGATACCAATTCTACAGAAGATAGAACAGCCATTAAAACAGAAATCGATTCGCTGAATCAAGAAATTAATCGTATTTCCACAGACACTAAATTCAACGGTAAAGCGTTGCTTGATGGAGTTGATGATGAAAAAGTTAATATTCAAATCGGAGCTAACGCTTCTGATGCAGCGCTTGAAATAGATATAACCGCTGGATATTCTTCTACTGATTTATCAACCGTGGGAATTACTGTAACTACTGCTGCAAATGCTAAGTTAGCAACAACAGCAATTGACGGTGCTATCCAAAAGGTTTCTGATGCGCGTGCAACATTCGGGGCTCAGCAAAACCGTTTGGATCACACAATCAATAACCTTTCAACAACGAAGGAAAACTTGGCTGATGCAAACTCGCGTATCGTTGACGTTGACATGGCTGAAGAAATGACTTCATTCACGAAGTCAAACATCTTGGCGCAAGCTGCGACTTCCATGTTGGCGCAAGCGAACCAAATGCCGCAATCAGTTCTATCATTATTACAATAATAAGAACTCCCGTTTAATAAAGCCAATGGTCTTGTGCAGACCATTAGCTTTATTTGCATAAATGAGTAAAGAAATGACACAATCTAAGATTAAGTGTTCACAGTTTCTTAATTGCGAATGAAGAGTTTTTTCAATTCTTTTTATATTTGTACAGATTTTCTTCTAAATAAACTTAACTAATTTAGTGTTCCACCGACTAATTAAGTATAGGCAAGGCTTAACAAAACGAACATACACTAGGAGGAAACACACATGAGAATTGGAACAAACGTAGCGGCAATGAATACTTATTCAAACTTATCAGCAGCAAACTCTTCAAAAGCAGGCTCATTAGCTAAATTATCTTCAGGCTTGCGCATCAACAAAGCCGGAGACGACGCAGCCGGGCTTGCAATCTCTGAAAAAATGAAAAACCAAATCAGCGGCTTGACGCAGGCAACTCGCAACGCGCAGGACGGCATCTCGTTGATCCAAACAGCAGAAGGTGGATTGTCAGAAACACACAGCATCCTAAACCGCATGCGCGATCTGACCGTCCAAGCAGCGAATGATACCAATTCTACAGAAGATAGAACAGCCATTAAAACAGAAATTGATTCATTAAATACAGAAATGAACCGTATTTCCACAGATACTAAGTTCAACGGTAAGGCACTCCTTAGCGGGGGTGGTGGTTCGGTTAACATCCAAATTGGTGCCAACGAAACCGATGCAGCTCTTACTATAAATTTGACTGGGAAATTTGATTCTGCCACATTAGGACATATTGATACAGTAACACCTGCAAATACCTTGCTTCTGAAAGACGTAAAAGTGGATTCTGCAGCTAATGCTAAGTTAGCAACAACAGCTATTGATGGTGCAATACAATCAGTTTCTGATGCGCGTGCAACATTCGGTGCCCAACAAAACCGCTTGGATCACACAATCAATAACCTTTCTACAACAAAAGAAAACTTGGCAGATGCAAACTCGCGTATTGTTGACGTAGATATGGCTGAAGAAATGACTTCATTCACGAAGTCAAACATTTTGGCGCAAGCTGCGACTTCGATGTTGGCGCAAGCGAACCAAATGCCACAATCTGTTCTCTCTTTGTTACAATAATAGCTTTCGATCAAAGGCCGGCCTTAGGGCAGGCCTTTGATTGCTTTATAGGATCAAAAATACTATCATGTCGTTAAGCGGCACCAGCCAGCTTCACTAATAAGACCATACTCTCAGTAAAGAACGGAGTGAAAAAATGAGCGTATCCAGTAATATCAATTTTTTGGGATCCTATTCAGGGATCACTTCCGAATCAATCGATTCCTTGATTGCCGCGCAATCCGGCAAATTGACCCAATACAGCAATCAGAAAGAAGCCCTGACCAAAGAAAAAGCTGCTTGGTCGGATATTCAGACCCGTTTGACTAATCTCAACACAAAAATGGATACTTTGATGGATCCAAAAAGTTTCTTTTCAAAAAAAATAACAAGTTCCGACGAATCTAAGCTTTCGGTCAGTGCAGGAACCAATGCCGTATCTGGCAAGTATGAAATCACAGTCGATAGATTAGCGACTGCTTCTCGCTTGACCTCCGGACAGATTCTGACGACCGGCCAAACAAACACCACTGCTCTGGGTTTCGAAGGCACATTCAAACTTTCGAGTCAGGATACGAGTGAAATCGGCTCAAGCGATCCGAAAACACTGAAGCAGGTGGATATCACCATTTCCAATACGGATAGCTTGAAGGATGTCATCACCAAAATAAACGCCCAAACGAAGGAGAGCGGTATTTCCGCTACGATCATCGACGGCCGTTTATCCCTGACGGATGCGCAGTTGGGCGATCGCACGATATCTGTAACAAGTGCGACCGATCTGGCTGATAAGCTGGCCCTGAACCCTGCTGCAGCAGGGACAGCCAAAGCCACCCTGGCTGCCGGCACTTCTGCCAAGGTGACCGTCAATGATACGATTACGTTGGAACGGAATACCAACACAATCACCGATGCAATCGAAGGCATGACGCTCAATCTGAAAGGGACCACTTCTGGCTCTCCAGTATCCGTATCCGTTGCGGATGACACAGACAATACCCTGAAGGTCGTAAAGGATTTCGTCGAGCAATACAATTCGACAGTGAGCTTCATCACCGAAAAGCTGTCGGTCGGAAATCCTACTTCAACAACCAACGTGTCGGGAGCACTCAGCGGTGACAGCACATTGATGCGTCTGCAATCCAGCCTGAGACAAATGCTGACCGGTGGGGTGGCAATCCAAAAAACAAATCCTACCGATCCGAACGAAACACAAAAATACGATTTTATTGGTTCGCTCGGCATATCTGTCGACCGTTATGGCAAAGCCAGCATCGATGAGACCAAACTGAAGGAAGTCATCACTAAGGAACCTGATCGGGTCGCCGGCTTCTTCAGCCGAAGCATCACGGTCGACGGGACCACCGAAAAGAAAAAAGTAGGTTTGGCGGAAAAACTGCAGACTGTGGTAAACAGCTTCGTGGATTCCAAAGACGGCATGATCACTGCCAAAAATAAGACTTACGATAAAGCGATGGATGACATCGCCAAGAAAATTGAAGCATTCAATGTACGGATGGAAGCGCAGCGTGCGCGCTACGTCAAGACCTTTACGGCGTTGGACACGGCGATGATGCAAGCCGAGTCGCAGATGTCCTATCTGTCTAGCCAGTTGACGAGTTCCAATGACTAATGATCACGGAGGAAAGAAGGTGTCGTGAAAGATGCAGGACGCAGATTTCGCTAAGCAAAGATTGGATATTTTACTGGAAATGAAACAATTATTTGATTCATGGGACGGCACAGCGACACACGGAATCAAAGTGATCGAAAAAAATAAAGAACATATTGCTTCTCTGCAAATATTTGATAGCTTTGAAGACGTAAGTCCATTTTCCAAAACGGAAAATGAATTACTCATAAAGGTTATTCAAAAACAGAAATTAGTGATGTATACTTTAAGGAACAGTAAAGAAGAACTGCTTCAGAAAGCAAAAAAAGTGAATCAAAAAGGCCGTATCATCGAAAGTTACATAAACATGAAGAAAACGCCGGTTTTTGTTGATAGAGGCATGTGAATGGGAGAGAAAAATGTATAACCGAAATAAGCAGAACGTTTATCTGCAGAACCAAGTCATGACGGCAACGCCAAAGAAATTGATCATCCTGCTTTATGACGGCTGCATCAAGTTCATGAATTTGGCGGAACGGGCGATTCTGGACAAGAAAATGGAAGATGCGCATATCAATCTGATCAAGGCCCAGAACATCGTTATGGAACTCAAGGGGACCTTGAATTTTGAAGATGGGGCAGCAATCGCTGAGGAACTCGATACGATTTATGGACATCTGAATACAGCGTTGATAAAAGCGAACATCGACAAAGATGCGGAGCAAGTGAAAAAATGTTGCAGTATCATGCAGGATTTGAGAGCATCGTGGGTTGAAGTTTAATTAAAAATGATTGAAATAGAGTATGCCTCTTGCATGCTCTATTTTTTTAGTGTTCCTGGAAGAGAGGACAACCTGGCGGAGAAAGGCCACCTTCTTGTCTTAATAGTATTATAGGACTAATTGGATAGCATTGTATTTTTGTTCTTTATAATTTGACTAGCAAAGAATATATTTCTTGAATTATTTATGCAATCAAATCCGAAAAGTATGCCTATTTGATAGGGAAAAGTTATAAAGGCTTATGGGATTGAAAGAAATTACAATTTTACCTACTTGTAAGGTGAAATTGGTGTATAATGTTTAAGGTTGCTGAAGAAAAAAGTGACGAAATTGTGAACAAAACGGTAAATAGAGTGGGGACAATGAATGAATGACATAAATTATAACTTGCTGAGAAATGCATTAAATGCATCCTCAATGCGGCAAGAGGTTATTTCGAGTAACATCTCGAATGTTAACACAGACAATTATAAAGTGGGGCAAGTTCAATTTGAATCGCTTTTAAGCCAGTCAAACAATAGTTTGAAAATGAAACAAACGAACGAATTGCATATTGGCTTCGACGATTTGACCCAAATTGATCCGGTTGTGACAAAAAGGACGGATACTGCTGTCAAAGAGAACGGAAACAATGTGGATATTGATATGGAGATGGCTAATCAAGCTCAAAACAGTTTGTATTACAACGCGCTTGTAACGCAAATGAATGCAAAGTTGGGCCTTCTCAATACTGCTATATCCAGTTGATAAATGAAAGGGGTTAAAAGAACGAATGTCTATTTTTGATTCGTTGCACATCAACTCAAGCGGCCTCAGTTTGGAACGCTTGAAGTTGGATGTCATATCCACGAACATAGCGAATGTCAATACGACGCGAACGGAGGAAGGCGGTCCGTATTTGAAGAAGACGGTTTCTTTCGAGGAGAGCATGAAAAGGACAACGACTCCCGGACTTAACGGTTCGACAGAAAAGAGCTTCGGCGTGCGTCCGACTGCGATCGATTCAGATGAAACGGCAGTCATCAGGGAGTACGACCCGACACATATAGATGCAGATGAGAATGGATATGTCACCAAGCCGAATGTGAATATGGCAGACGAGATGGTGGACATGATGCTGACGATGCGTACTTATGAAGCGAATGCTACTGCATTGGAAGCAAGTAAAGATATGCTGAAGCGCGCGCTGCAAATTTCAGCTGATTGATCAATAAATGAATGAATGGAGTGTCACATGGCTATCAGTTTACCAATATATAATTTAGGCAGCAGTCCCACCATCAGCAATCTTACATCTGAAATCAGCTCGTTAAGTGGAACGACGGGCATTCAGAACCAGAGTGACCCAGCATCGTTTGATAATCTTCTCGGAAAATCGATGACACTGCTGAATGAAACACAGAATGCCTCCGATGCTGCAACGCAAAGTCTGATCATGGGGGACAGTGAAAACCTGCATGATGTCATGATAAAGGCTACTGAAGCGCAGTTGGCTCTTGATTTGGCAGTACAGGTCAGAAATAAAAGTTTGGAAGCTTTCAATGAAATCAAAAATATGCAATTTTAATGATAAGCAAGGGGAATAAGCTACATGAATCAATTGAAGAGCACAATGGGGGCGATTCGAGAAGGATGGCTTGGTCTCAGCACTCCAAAGAAAGCAGGGCTGATCACAGCACTCCTTTCAATCTTTCTTCTTGTTTCAGGACTCTCTTATTATTCCCAACGCGTGGAATACACAACTTTATTTTCCGGCTTGGAAGAGGCAGATGCAGGCATAATCGTAAATGATCTGGAAGCAAAAGCGATCTCTTATAAGCTTGAGGATAACGGGAGAACGATTCTGATCGATGACACACAACTTGATAAATATCGGATTCAATTGGCTGTCGATGGGATGATGCCGGAGACCTCGACAGGTTTCGAAATTTTTGATGAGACAAGCATGATGGCGACGGACGAAGACCGCAACATCATGTACCAACGGGCTGTGACAGGGGAATTGGAACGTGCCATCACCTCTATCCAATCCGTTGAGTCAGCCAAAGTGATCTTATCCATTCCGGAAGGAAGCGTCTTTGGAACGGAACAACCGGAAGCCAGTGCATCCGTTGTGATCGCGACGAAGGGAAATCAACAGTTGTCTTCCGCCACGATTCAAGGGGTAGTTTCCTTGGTGTCTGGTGCGGTGGAAAATTTGCCGGCCAACAACATCAAAATCGTTGACAAAAGCGGGAATGTCTTGGGAAATGCAGCATTAGCTGGTGCGGATGAGTATTCTCCTGAGCTGGTGAGCCGCTACAGCGCAATCGTGAGCAGCTACGAACAGCAATTGCAACAGAAATTGATGGCAGCACTCGCGCCAATCTATGGTATGGATAATCTCTCCATCGCTTTGACTGCCGAGATGGATTTTGATTCCTTGGAACAGGAAATTGTCGATTATGGAGATGCGGCGATCCGAAGCCAGAATGTTGCAGCAACCGGTGGAACCGTTGATGTGAATGAAGCGGCAGGTGAGACCGCAAATGATAACACGATAAACTCTGTCATCTCGGAAGAAGACGGGGGACAGTCATCCTACGAACAGACGATCAATAATGAGTTGGATTCGACAACTACTGTCCGGGTAAGTGCCCCTGGAACGATAAAAAGGGTAACAGCTACTGTCATCTACAATGGCACTTTGAGCAATGAACAAAAGATTCAACTTGATAACATCACAAAAGCAACAATCGGCTTTGATGCAGGACGGAATGACAGGGTCGAAATCGAAGGGATTCCATTTATTGCGACCGAAGAGGCTGCAGATACAATCGCCGAATCTGAGGCGGGAATTGCCTTTTACCTGAAAGAATATGGTTTGTATATTGCGGCGGGCATAGGCGGACTGTTTATTTTGTCTCTGATCGCTTTCTTTTTCCGCAACAGCAAGGAAAAGAAATACCGCGCTTTTGATGAGGAAATGGCTAATGCAACCCGCGTTGTCGAAGCGAAAAATGTTCCTCAGCCCCCTTCTGTGAGCATTCCGGAAACAGATCAGTTTGATTTTACTCAAAATCCGAAATTCCAGAGGGATGCAAAAATGAAGGTTTATGCGAAAGAAAATCCGGAGATGGTCGCGGATATGATAAAAATATGGATGAAAGATAAGTAGGTGTTATATAAGTGAGCGATGTGGCTGGAATCAAGAAGGCAGCAATTTTGCTTATCTCATTAGGGACAGAAACCTCTGCAGAAATAATGCGGCAACTGCCTGAAAGCTATATTCAAAAAATAAGCTATGAAATAGCAAACATTGATTATGTCAATCCAGATGAAGTAGACGAAATCGCTACAGAGTTTTTGGAAATGGCGCAAGCGAGAGAATATGTCCTGGATGGCGGGGTAGAGTATGCCCGCAACTTGTTGAATATGGCATTGGGTGCGCAGCGAGCCAAAGAAGTCATTGACATGCTGAACCAGATCCAATTACGGGAACGTCCTTTTGATATAGCGAGAAAAGCCGATCCGCAGCAGTTGACGAATTTGCTCCTGCACGAGCAGCCTCAGACAGTAGCGTTGATCCTTTGTTACATGCAGCCGGATAAAGCGGCGATGATTCTGTCCCAGTTCTCTATAGAAAAACAAGCTGAGATTGCGGAAAGAATCGGAACAATCACGCGCACAACGCCTGCAGTAATAGAAAAAATCGAAAAAGTGATCGAGACAAAATTCTCGAGCTTTGTGGATAACGAAACGGAGTCAGTGGGAGGAGTCCATACGCTGGTTGAAATCCTCAACTCGGTAGGGCGTAGCACGGAGAAGAACATCATCTCGATGCTGGAGGAGAAACAACCTGAATTGGCTGATGAAGTCAAAGCCAATCTGTTTACGTTCGAAGATATTGTCGGCTTGGAACGTGGAGATGTCCAAAAAGTGCTGCGTGAAGTGGACAATGACCAATTGGCATTGGCGCTTAAAGGCGTATCTGAAGACATCAAGCAATTTATTTTCCAAAATCTGTCCAGTCGTGCCGTCGAAACGCTGCAGGAAGAGTTGCAGTTTATGGGGCCGGCGCGCTTATCCGCTGTGGAAGAAGCACAGCAGAAAGTCGTGGCAGTCATCAGAAGGCTGGATGAAGTCGGCGAGATATACTTAAGAAGAGGTGAGCAAGATGCCGTCATCTCATAACATCATTAAGTCGCATCAATGGAAGTCGGATGAAACGACTTCAAGTATCGACACAAAATTATCCTTGAGCCAAAAAGCGGCATTGCTGTCCGCCAACAAAAAAGGGATGAATGAAAACCGACAAGCCGAGACCGCCAACCCTTTCGCTTCTCAAGCCGAGCAGATCGGACAGCTTTTGCTGGAGGCCCAGGAAGAACGACAAAGTGTCATTGCCCAAGCCGTTGAAGAAGCAGACCGCATCAAGCAGAAGGCAAACGAAGAAGGATTGCTGCAAGGGAAAGAAATGGGCATGCAAGAAGGTTTTCTGGCCGGCTATGAAAAAGGTCGGCAAGAGGGATTGGAGACAGTTTCCAAAATCCGCGTAAGCCTGCTGAATCAATTGAGAGAAACCGATACACTTGTTTCGGCCTATTATAAAGACAATAAAGAGGCGATCATTGAGCTGGCTGCGCAGATGGCAGAACAAATCGTACACCAGTCGATTGACAGAGCTGATGAAAAAATCATGCTTCTGCTCAATCCAATCCTAAAAAGAATGGAAAAAAACGAGCCTTTCATTACAATCACAGTGCGTCCGGAAGATACTGGGGTAGTCAAAGCAAAAGTAAACGAACACGAAACGGATGAATTTACAGCGCGCTATATCGTGTTGAGCGATGACACGTTGGAAAAGAATGGCTGTATCATCGAGTGCAGCCGCTCCATCATCGATTTGCAGATAAAGAAACAATTGGATGCGATTGTCGCAGATTTGAATGTTCTGGGAGACAATAGCCATGTTTGAAATTCCTTTTGAAACCTATCATAAACAAATCAGAGAAAAAAAATTCTACCTAAAAATGGGTAAGGTGAGTCAAGTCACCGGAATCATCATCAGAGTTGAGGGTCTGGACGCCTTTATTGGTGAAGTTTGCGAGATTCAGATCAGGTCGACCGGAAGCACAGTCCTAAGCGAAGTAGTCGGCTTTGTGGATGCAACCGTGTTGCTGATGCCGCTTGATGAAATCGATGGAATAGGACCGGGCTGTTTGGTGCGTCCGACCGGAAAGACGTTGCAGATTGAGGTCAGTGATGAGCTTCTGGGCACCACACTGGATGGTCTGGGAAGACCGATGGATCAATCTAAGCAACTGAATGGTGTTCCATTCAAAGTGAACAGAAGCGCACCAGATCCATTCAGACGCAACAAAATAGAACAGGTCATACCTACCGGGATCAAAGCGATCGATGGTCTGCTTACAATCGGTGAAGGACAGCGTGTGGGTATTTTTGCGGGTAGTGGGGTCGGGAAAAGTACCCTGTTAGGCATGATCGCACGGTACTGCGAAGCGGACGTCATTGTGATCGGTCTCATCGGAGAGCGTGGACGTGAAGTGTTGGAATTCATCGAAAAGGATTTGGGTGAAGAAGGCTACCGTAAATCGGTAGTCGTCTGCGCTACTTCAGACTCTCCGCCGTTGGTCCGGCTAAAGGGTGCGTATGTTGCCACCGCGATAGCAGAATATTACAGGGATCAAGGGAAAAAAGTGATTTTGATGATGGATTCCGTGACGCGTGTCGCTATGGCACAAAGGGAAATCGGATTGGCTACAGGGGAACCGCCCACCTCGAAAGGGTATACGCCTTCAGTGTTCACCGTCCTTCCGAAATTATTGGAGCGAAGCGGCATGTCCGAACACGGTTCGATCACTGCCTTCTACACCGTCCTGGTTGAAGGCGATGACATGAACGAGCCCATCGCAGATGCGGTCCGAGGAATTTTGGACGGACACATCATCCTTTCAAGGAAAATTGCCGCAGAGAACCAATATCCGGCAATCGATGTCCAAAATAGTGTGAGTCGTTTGATGAAAGATATCGTTCCGGAATCCCACAGCCGTGCAGCCGGAATGCTGAAAGAGAATATGGCCATTTATGCAGAAGCGAAAGACTTGATCGATGTAGGTGCCTATCGGAAAGGGAGCAGCCCTGAAATTGATCGGGCTATTTTGCTTGCGCCAATCATCAAAAACTTCTTGAAACAGCGTGTGGATGAACCGCATTCTCATGATGAAATTGTGGCTACTTTACAAAATTTGTTCAAATGATCAGAAAATCAAGGTGATATCAGGTGAAAAAACATAAGTTCTCAATGGAAAAAATTCTGGAGTGGCGAATCACAGAAGAAGAGAACGCAAGGAAATCCGTTCTCCATGCCCAAAATCAGATGCAGCAGCAGCAACAGCAGCTCAGGCATCTGGTTAATGAAAACACGAAATTGAAACACGAACAAATGAAGTTGACCGAGATACACACTCTAAGATATAACCATCATCTCAAAGGCCTGATCGACGAAAAAATAGTCATTCAAAAAAATGCTATCGATCAAGCCCAAAGTGACATGGATCAGCTTCAAGAAGCTTTGCTGCAAGCACACAAAGACCGTAAAATAATGGAAAAATTAAAAGAACGCGAAAGTGTGCAAGTGCTTGCGCAAGTAAAAAGTGAAGAACAAAAGGAGCTTGACGAAATCGCTACCCTACAGTATAAAAAAAGCTACTTTTAAGTCGATATAGTATAGGGTAGGTATCGAAAGGAGGTGAAAAATTGATTACTGGTGCATCATCCGGAATTTCAGCGCAATTTCTCAATCCGGCTCCGTCATCTGCCACAAAAGCAGACGGTTTAATTTTTGACAGTGTTTTATCCGGCATGATCAAAGGCAAGGAACCAGCGATTCTCATACAAGCAGAACTACCTGTCCCTGCGGAAACGGAGGATTCTCAAGAGAGCACTGATCAGGAAGCAACAGACCAGGGCTATTTGAATCTCTACCCCTACAGAATCCTTCAGGATGGGAAAGCTGCGGTATCAGTCAGGAATGTTCCGACAGATGAAGAATCAGATCAGACTGGAACATGGCTCGTCAGCGTGGCAGAGAAGCAACAAGTGATAACAGGGAAACTTGGCTACGCTGCGCCCACAGAAACGCCTGCACGACCTGAAGCGTTTGAAGCTAGATCACACATGGAAAGCTTGCCTGTTGCTTCCGTACAGGAAAGCAGCCCGCCTGAGGCATCCTTGACAAACTATCCGGACGGATCAGCAACAGTTGGAAAAGCAGATCAGACGGGAACGGGGCTTGTCAGCGTGGCAGAGAAACAGCCAGCGACAACAGATAAATTTAACTATGCTGTGTCCACAGCGGAAACGCCTGCACGACCTGAAGCGTTTGAAGCTAGGGTTCGCATTGAACAATTGCCTCTCTCGGACACCGCTATCACCACCAGCGCAAGCGGATTGCAAGAGGATGCGCAGGCATCCATTCCTGAAAGCATAGAGATAAGCGAACACGGAGAAAAAAAGCACTATCCGACCACGGTTGATATGCGGAAACAACAAGTTGATTTTAATTCGGCAGAACCTGAAAACCTCTTCAAACAGGAAGCAGAGAACAACTTGATTGCTGATGAAGAACATAATCTAGAACTACCGGAAGCAGCGGGAAAAACACCAAATGTAAATGAAAACAAAGCACTGATGAATCAGGGACCAGTTATCCGTGAACTGGTCACAGAGACTGTGTTTGGGTATAAACCGTCAAAAGTGACTGCATCTCATATCGAAGACATCCAAAAGACGATTGAAATGCAGATAGAAAAAACGCCCGTGTTGGGTACCACAGTCGTGAAAATACTGCTTACTCCCGATAATATCGGGGATATCCATGTGCAGCTGATCAAAACGAAAGACAGCATCACTGCTGTTCTGCATGTCCAGGATGCCGAAACGAAGGGGCTATTGGAGGATCAATTGCCACTGTTGATGGAGCCGTTCAAGCATAGCGTTTCTGAAAGTCCGCTAACACTTACGGTTGTTGCAGACCCGAGTTTGGCTTTTTCATTTTCAGAAGGAGCTGATCCAGGCCATCGAAAAATGGAACGGCAAGAATCCAGAAAAAGAACATCAAAAGAAAAGACAGAAACAAAAAAAAATCCAACGACGAAACAGTCATCAAGAGGGCTGAGCGTATTGGCATAAAGAGGAGGTGAACAGAAAGTGGATATCACATCAAATTTTACGATCGGATCGACGGAACAGCTGGTCAGCAATAAAAGCCAAAGCAATTCTGATCTTTCCATGGACGATTTCTTACAGATCATGGCTGCAGCCATTAAAATGCCTGCCATGTCAGAAGAAGGCGGAGGAAGCAGTGGCGGTTCCACAGATTACATGGCTCAAATGATCCAATTCAGTACGATGGAACAGTTGAAGGATTTGACTGAATCATTGAACACGACCATGCTGATGACGCAACAACAACAGGCATTAGCAATGATCGGGAAAACCGTTACGGTGACTGGGGAAGCAAGCATCGTCACAGGAGTAGTGGATAAGGTGAAATTTTCAAATGGATTTGCAACGCTGATGATCGGCGGAAAGGACTACTATTTGAATGACGTACAGTCGATTGGAGAGTAACCGGATGGACATAAGAGCGAATACCGATATCAAGAGGGTTGAGCCACTCCGACAGAACAGTAAGAATCAACAAGTATCAAGAGAGTTCCAAACAATCATGCAAGAGGCGCTGAGCCAAACTACAGATGGCAAAGAACTGAAGATTTCCAACCATGCCCAAAAACGACTGGATCAAAGAGGATTCTCATTGGAGGGTGAAGATATGAGTAATCTGAGCCAAGCGATGGATGAACTGGACGACAAAGGTTCAAAAAATTCTTTATTATTTTATAAAGATATGGCCTTGATCGCAAGCATCGACAACCGCACGATCATTACCGCATTGAATCAAAATGAGTTGGATACAGTGATGAACATCGACAGCACCAAGTTCATCAAAGATTAAAAAACGGCCGGACCGATAAGGAAGCCGTGCGATCCTTGAATGACAGATAGGATCAAGATGTTAACTACTAGGAGGAAATCAAATGTTAAAATCATTATACTCTGGCGTTACAGGCATGAAAAACTTACAAACAAAGATGGATGTAATCTCGAATAATATAGCTAACGTAAACACAACCGGATTCAAGAGCGGAAGGGTACGTTTTGAAGATATGATCAGCCAATCAATGGCGAGTGCCCAAGAAGGCACAAATGCGAAGCAGGTTGGATTAGGCGTTCAGACAGGCGCCATCGACACCATCATGAACGGCGGATCTTTACAGGCGACAGGAAGAGAACTGGACTTCGGGATTGAAAATGGCGACAGCTCATTCTTTGTAGTGAGTGGGGATGGTGGCGTCAACAATTACTATACCCGCGATGGGGGATTCTATCTTGATGCCGAGAACAATTTGGTGACGAGTGCTGGTTACAGTGTGATGGGGGTCAACAATACTGAAGGTGATGGAACCGAGACGCTGGAAAACTTGAGTGTACCTGCCTATATCCAGGTCAATGCTGACGGAACGATTGCGGCAATCGACAGTATCCCGGATGGAGCAACAAACGTGTTCGGTTTGAAGAGTCATTCGGTTGACAGTAAAGGTGTCATCACAGGTAATTACGGAAATGGCGAATCTTATGTGATCGGACAAGTGGCTATGGCTAAATTCGCTAATGCCTCCGGATTGGAAAAAGCAGGCGGCAATCTGTACGTTGAATCAGCAAACTCTGGAACTCCCGAACTAGGTTTTCCAGCAGACGATGGTTATGGCGTTATCAGATCAGGCTTTTTGGAAATGTCAAATGTCGATCTTGCGAATGAATTCACTGAAATGATCATCGCCAACAGAGCCTATCAAGCTAATTCCAGAAGCATAACGACCTCCGATTCGATGTTGGAAGAGTTATTGGCATTGAAACGCTAAACTTCAAAAAGAAATGAGGAAAGCCCATGATAGCTTTAACCAGTGTTTCAGGCGAGGCGTTTTTTCTAAATTGTGACCTGATTTACCGTATCGACGAAGCGTACGATACGATAATAACCTTGTCCGATGGTCAGCACATTCGTGTGAGTGAACCGGCAACCAAAATCGTAGAAAAAATTGTGGACTATAAAAGAAAGATTTATCTTGCTTTACCGGAGGTTGGAAAATGAAGAAAAATCCGATCCCACCATTGGCCCTTGTCATTGGAGTAGCTTTAATCATCTGGTCCATTAATCAGGGCGGAAGCATGGGTGGGTTTATTGATGTACCGTCTTTAATCATTACATTAGCCGGCTCGTTCTGTGCCTTGCTGATCAGCTTTCCGCTTGCTGCTATAAAAAACATTCCAACAATAATCAAAAAAGTGATCGGCGCTCCCAGTGAGAACAAAAATGATCTGATTGAAAAATTCACAGAACTCTCTCGTCTGTCCCGAAGCAAAGGGATTTTGACTTTGGAACAAGAAATCAGCAAGATAGATAATTTGATCTTACGAGAGGGACTTCAGATGGCAGTGGATGGTATGGATCCTGCCGACATAAAAAGCATCATGGAAATAAAAATCGATAATATGGAAGCCAGACATGGCGTCGGCCAAGCCATATTCCTGAAGTGGGGAGAGTTGGCTCCTGCGTTCGGTATGATCGGAACCTTGATCGGGCTGATCAATATGTTAAGCCAATTAAATGATCCCAGCACAATCGGCAGCGGGATGGCTGTCGCTTTGATCACCACTTTCTACGGAAGTTTTTTTGCCAACCTGCTGTTCATTCCGATCGCGACGAATCTGAAGATGCAGACCGAAGCGGAGCTGGAAGTTTGCGAAATGATCATCGAAGGCGTGCTGTCGATTCAAGCCGGGCAAAATCCTCGGACAATCGAACAGAAATTGAACGGCTACTTGGACAACAAACCTGTGAAAAACAAAAACAAAAATAGGAATACGAACGCTGCTGCTGTTCAAAGCGAGGTAAATTAACCTATGAGCAAACGGCGGAAACGAGGTGCCGAATCAGGGGGGGGCGCCCCGGAATGGATGACAACATTCTCGGATTTGATGACGCTTTTGCTGACATTCTTCATTTTGTTGTACTCATTCTCCAGTGTCAGCAATGACAAGTTCACCCAAGCCGCAGATTCTTTGCAAAATTCTTTTGTGGGATCCGGTCAAAAGAGTATTTTGACTGGAGGGCAATGGATACCTGAGAAAAATGATCATGCAGCAAGCGGAGATTCCGCATCCTTATCAGAAGCGGAAGAAGCTGCTGTTCAAGCGGTAAAAGCTGAAGCTGCTCGGGCAGAGTCCTTGGCTGCAGAAGGTCAAACAATGATAGCGGTGGACCCGGAAGTCGTCAAAATGTATCAGGAAGTCATCGATTTTGTCGAAAAAAATGGATTGTCCGAAGAAATCAGTTTGAGTATGGATGCTGATGGTGTCTACATGAACGTGAAGGCAGCAATCTTGTTCACGCCGGGCAGTGCGGTTATTACCGAGAGTGGCACGGCGGCTTTACAAAAAGTGGCAGAATTGATCGGGAATTTTGAAAATAAGATCATGATAGAAGGGCATACGGACAACGTTCCCCATCATGATCAAAAATTTGAGAGCAACTGGGAGTTATCTGCAGGCAGAGCTCTTGCTGTGCTCAGGCATTTGGCCGAGCAGCAAAATATTGACCCCGCACGTCTAGCCGCTGTCGGCTATGGAGAATACAATCCGCTTGTCCCTAATGATACGGCCGAACAGCGTGCTGAAAATCGAAGAGTCAATATTGTGTTGGTCTACGAACCGGAGGGAGCAGAATAATGGAAAAAGAAGCACAGTTGCCCAAAAAGCAGAGCATTCCGAAGCTTGTTCTGATAGCTGTCATTTTGATGGTTTTAATGGTCGGCGGAGGAATGATCGGTTCTTTGATGACGAACGGGCTAGCAACGGAATGGATCGCTAACTTCAACAAAAAAGATGCGGAAAGCATCCTTGTTCCGCAAGAGGAATTTCTGGTGAATTTAAAATCCGATGATGGCAGTCTCGATGATTTTTTGAAAATCGAAATGTCCGTAGAGACAACTGATGAGGACAATGGAGCCATTCTGACCGAAAAGGCGGCGATTGTGCGCGATGCGATCATCAGCGTTCTCAGGAGTAAATCTACAGCCAATATTTTGGATGAAGCAGATGGAGCCCTGGTCATCAAGCAAGAGATCATCGCCAAAATCAATCAAAGTTTGGGCTCGGAAATCGCGAGTGATTTATACATTACAAATATCGTCATGCAATAGCGAAGTGGAAGGTGTGCGTCAAGGAAATGGAAAATGAACTGTTATACATCGGGAAAAGTTTTATCGTGTTGATTTTTGTGATTTTTGCGATAAATTATCTGTTGAAATTATTGGATCGATTCGTCAACAAGAACGGCAAATACATCACCATGATAGAGCGTGTTCCATTGAACCGCACATCGTCGCTTTGTATCGTTAAAGTCTCGGAATCCTACTATTTGATGAGCTGTACAGATACAAAGAATGAGATTTTGAAGGAATTGAACATTGAAGACATCAAGGAAGAAAAGACTGTTTTGGACATCGCGCAGCATAAAAGATTCCGCCCGGCCAGCCCAGTGGTTTTGGATGAAGTAGATGAGGGTGGCAGAATTTCACGAAGAGGGATGAGAAAATAGGATGGTGAAAAAAGGGATTGTCACAAGCGGCGTTGGATTGTTATTTCTGACATTTCCTCAAAAAGTTCATGCGGCGGAAATCGTAGACACGGTTCAAAATGCTCTGGGCGGGACATCGGATGCTGTAAAAATGTATGTGTTGATAGGTCTTCTGAGTGTCATACCGGCATTTTTGATATTGACTACGTGTTTTACGCGGATCATCATTGTCTTTTCTTTTTTGAGAAGTTCGTTAGGCACACAGCAAAATCCTCCCAATACTGTCTTGATAGGCTTGGCGGCCTTCTTGACATTTTTTATCATGAGGCCAGCCTATACGGAAGTTTACCATGAGGCGGCGGTTCCGTTGATGGAGGATCAGATCGGCATCGAAGAGTTCTTTTATATAGCAGAGGACCCGATCCGGGACTTTATGCTGAAGCAGACGAGGGAGAAGGACCTTACCCTCTTTCTGGATCTGCAGGGGGATGACATGCCAACCAATACCGGAGATGTAAGTTTGCTCAGTCTCATTCCGGCCTTTGCGATCAGCGAATTGCGGACGGCCTTTACGATCGGGTTTTTGATCTTCATTCCCTTTCTGGTGATAGACATCGTGGTTGCAAGTATTTTGATGTCCATGGGGATGTTCATGTTGTCGCCGGTAATGATTTCGTTGCCGTTTAAGTTACTTCTGTTCGTCTTGGTGGATGGTTGGTATTTGGTCGTTGAGTCGCTGGTATTAGGTTTTCAATAGGGGTGCATGAATGTCGATAGAAAAAGTTTTAGATGTTTTGAGAGAAGGCTTCATGACCATTCTGATAGTTGCCGGACCGACGCTGGCCATCGCCTTGGTGGTAGGCTTGATCATCAGTATTATTCAAGCAGCAACACAGCTGCAGGAACAGACATTGAGTTTTGTTCCAAAAATATTGGCCGTAATCGGAGCCTTGGTTGTGTTCGGCAATTTTATGCTGAACGCATTGATCGCTTACACAGAAAAAATATTCGAGTTGATCGCTGGATTGTGATGGCTAAAGGATGCTGATTACATTACAGAAACTCATATTGATCTTCATGCGGATAGGTTCTTTCGTTTTTATAAGTAAGGGATTTTCATTCAAAGGTGTACCAACTGTTGTGAAGATCGCCATTTCCTTGGGCTTGAGTTTTCCGGTTTACATCATGATACCCGCCATGGAGTCCGAGCTGGGTTTGGTGCAACTGGCGCTTTTCGCGCTGAAGGAATCCTTGGTCGGGCTGGCGCTAGGCTATATCACAAACCTCTTCTTTTATGCGGTTGAGATAGCCGGGAATTTTGCCGATTTCCAGGTCGGTTTTTCGATGTCGGCAGTCTTTGATCCTGCTTTAGGGTTCCAGGCTTCTTATTTCGGGAAAATATATTATTGGATGGCGCTGTCCATCTTCTTTTTTACGGATATGCACCATCATGTCTTGAGGGCATTGGTATCCGGATTTACGGTTTTCCCCATCGAAGCGTTTTCCGTAGGGGATTTTGGAGTGAAAGGGATTGTCACTCTGTTCTCGATGATGTTTGAGATAGCGTTGAATCTCTCGGCCCCTATCGTTATTGTGGCTTTGTTGACGGAAGTCGTTTTGGGAGTGCTCTCTCGGACTGTGCCTCAAATAAATGTGTTGATGCTTAGTATGCCTTTAAAGATTCTGGTCAGTATGTCACTTATGCTGGTTCTGTTGCCTAGTCTTATGGACAGCATGACAGAGATGCTGCCATTGATGGTGAAATACATGACTGAATTTATCCAGTCACTAAGCTGATGAAGAGGTGATCATGTGAGTGAGAAAGATGGAAAGACTGAAAAACCCACCCCAAAAAAGCTGAAGGATGCCCGAAAACGTGGAGAGATAGCCAAGAGCCAAGAATTCAATTCCGCCTTTACTTATATCATGTTCATGATGTTCGCGATCGCGCTATCCACGCACGCCCTTCAATACGGGTATGTTTATCTGAAAAGTGAATTTGCGGTTGTTTATGATGTGGGTGGCCTTGAAAATAATCTCAATGATATCGGGATGAAGGCTATCTTATACATATTCATCTTAGCAGGACCGTTCTTAGGTATTGCTTTTATAGGGGCTTTGATTGCAAATATCATCCAAACAGGATTATTGTTCTCAACAGAAGCCCTAAAATTTAAAATGAGCCGACTGAACCCAGTGAGTGGTCTTAAAAATATGTTCAGTAAAAAGGCGCTATTCACTTTGGTCAAAAATATTCTTAAGATGATTCTGATTGGTTACGTCTGTTACATATCGTTCGAAAAATCGGGTTACTACATCATCAACTCGTCTGCAGTTGGAACCGAAAAACTCTATTTTTTGATTCTGGAACTTGTCAAAGATATCAGTACGAATCTTGCCATCTTGTTGTTTCTTTTAGGGATGGTGGATTTCATCTATCAAAAATATGACTATAAAAAGAATTTGAATATGACCAAACAAGAAATAAAAGATGAATACAAAGAATCAGAAGGCGATCCTTACATAAAATCATTAAGACGTCAAAAATATAAACAATTCAGTAAACAAATGCTGAAGGATGTGGAGTCTGCGACTGTCATCATCACAAACCCAACGCACTTGGCGATTGCCGTGCGTTATGATAAAAAACGCGACCAGGTGCCTGTAGTCGTCGCCAAAGGTGCAGACTATGTAGCAGAAAAAATCAGGGAAGCAGCTTCAAAAAATAATATTCCGATTATGGAAAACAAACCAGTGGCACGCGCCATGTACCGATCAGTTGAGATTGGCCAGCCGATACCATTGGACTTTTATGAAGCGATAGCTGAGATGATTGCGTTGATCTATCAGATCGATGAAAGCAACAAAAGGAAAATATAAGTGAGAGAAAGAGTGATGTAATGGCTGCACAACTAACCAAAAAAAATCGGAATGCTTCAGCGTTTATGGATGTAGGGATTGCAACGTTTGTGGTCCTCATTTTGGCAATGATCATTATTCCATTACCTGCACCACTTCTTGATTTACTGTTGATTGTGAATCTAGCCTTGTCCATGACGATACTGTTGTTGACGTTATTCACTAAAAATGTCCTGGAATTTTCAACTTTTCCGACGCTCCTTTTACTGACGACCATGTTCAGGTTGGGGTTGAATATCTCTTCAACGCGGTTGGTTCTGACTGAGGGCGATGCCGGGAAGGTTATCGATACATTCGCGAATTTGGTTGCCGGAAATAATATCATAGTCGGTGCCGTCATTTTTATCATCATTTTCATCATCCAAATGATCGTCGTGACGAATGGTGCGGGTCGGGTATCAGAAGTATCCGCACGTTTCACGTTGGATGCGATGCCTGGGAAGCAAATGTCGATCGATTCGGACTTGAATTCCGGCCTGATCAATGAACAGCAAGCAAAGCAACGACGCAACGATTTAGAGCGGGAAACACAATTTTTTGGGGCGATGGATGGTGCAAGTAAGTTTGTAAAGGGCGATGCTACCGCCGGAATCATCATTACCTTCATCAACTTGATCGGTGGAACGCTTATTTATTCTCTGCAACAAGGCATGCCCATCATGGAAGCGTTGAATAAGTTCGGGAGATTGACAATCGGAGATGGTCTGGTGAGTCAGATCCCTTCCTTATTGATTTCAATCGGTTCAGGTATTTTGGTCACAAGGTCCGGAAACGCAAAAACATTCGGTACATCACTGATACCTGAATTGATGTCCAGTTCAAAGGTACTCTATCTGGTTTCCGCTATTTTACTCGTGTTCGCACTATTGCCAGGGTTTCCAACAGTCACCTTTTCAATGATGGCGATACTATTGGGCGGGTCGAGCTATCTTATCCAGCAAAATGAGACGAAAGCACAATTTGAAAAAATAACCGAAGAACAACGCATTCTGGCAGCAGAGCGGATGCTTCAAAACCAGTCAAACGAGGAAACGGTCACTGCCCATCAAGTGGATCCTATATCCATTGAAATCGGCTACGGTCTGATCGCAATAGCTGATGAAACAAAAGACGATAATCTGATGAACCAAATACATAGCATCCGAAAACAGTGTGCCACGGAAATTGGCATTCTATTGAAGCCGATTCGTATCAAAGATAATCTGCAACTGAGTATGAACCAATATGTAATCAAAATTAAAGGGAATGTCTACGCACAGGGTGAGTTGTATATGGATCGCTACTTGATCTTGTCTCCAGGAGATACAGAGTTTGCTTTTAATGGTATCGCAACAAAAGAGCCATCGTTCGGGCTGGATGCCATGTGGATAACTGGGGATGATCGGGAAATGGCAGATTTGCAAGGGTATACGGTGGTAGACCCACTTACTGTGTTCGTTACACACCTTAAAGAAACCATTTTTCAGCATAGTCAGGAACTGCTCGGCAGGCAAGAAGTGAAGCAACTATTGGAAACGCTGAAAGAAACGCATAACGTTGTCATCGATGAGTTGATACCGGATATCCTTAGATTGGGCGAAGTGCAAAAAGTGCTTCAGAACTTGCTGAAGGAAAATATACCGATCACCGACATGGTTACTGTATTGGAGACGTTGGCTGACTATGGCACCACGGTAAAAGACATTGAATTACTGACGGAATACGTCCGTCAAGCATTGAAGCAAACCATCGTGAAAAATTATTTGGATGAAAATGCAGTGCTGAATGTCGTTACGATCCATCCAAACACTGAGGAAATGCTCGGTAAAAATATCCAAAAATCTTCATCGGGATCGATTCCACTGATTCAAGGAAATAATGTCACAAAATTATTCGACAGCATAAAGAAAATCCATAACCATCTTGAAGCTGAGGGAAGACCGCATGTCCTGCTGGTGTCTCCAAAAATAAGACCCTCTTTAAAAAATCTGTTGACATTTAATTTTCCGGAAATAGCCGTATTATCTTTGAATGAAGTACCGAACGAAATCGCGATCGAATCAGTCGGTATGGTTGATGATATTGCTATTTAATTTCACTCGAGGGTCAGTATACAAAATGAATTTTCAATCACCTGAAGATGGGAGCGGGATATGCAAAATATAGAGGACAGAGAAGCCACCATATTGAAGTACGTGCCTCTAGTCGAAAAAGTGGTCCGACACATTGGATTGAGTAATTCTGATTACGAGAAGAGCGATTTGGTGAACATCGGTGTCATCGGACTCATGGATGCCATCGATAAATACGATGAAGACAAGAAAGTCCCTTTTGAAAATTATGCATTTATTCGGATCAAAGGGACCATAATCGATGAGATTCGTCGTAATGGTCCGGTTTCCCGAACAGGGATGAATAAATTAAAGGATTACAGGCTGGCAGTGGAGTCGCTCCAGCACAGTTTAAAAAGAATACCCACCGAAGAGGAAATATGCCAAGAACTTCAGATCACTTCCAAACAATTAGGCCAAGTATATGATACGGCGTCTTATCTGGCTACGCAGTCATTGGAAAAAATGATCTTTAATGATGAAGGCAATGGCGTGGAATTGGGGGATATGCTCGTCGATACGCATGCCGTTTCCGTTGAGGAAGAATTGCTGAAGAACGAGCAGATGGGAGCGCTGAAGGGCGCAATCGGTCGCTTGAAGGAACGCGAACAATTGATTCTGCAACTGTATTATGTGGAAAAATTACCGCTCAAGGAAATTGCCTTCATACTGGAAGTTTCCGTCCCCAGAGTTTCTCAGATTCATGGGAAAATGATATTGAAATTGAAAGAAGAAATGAGGAGGGAAGAACTTGATTAGAAGTTTGGATACAGTTGGCCACCAGTTCAACTTATTGCAGAAAAAGCAAGAAAACCTGAGCACAAATATCGCCAACGTGAATACCAGCGGGTACAAATATCAAGAGCTTGTCCAAAGTACAACTGAAACTTTTCAATTTGGGAATAACCTGAACGGTCCGATGCTGAATCAGCAGAATCCGATCGATGGACTGAATTTCGGAAATCAGATAGATACAGCCTACCGCAATCTGAGCCAAGGCGGCCTGAAGGGCACGAATTCAAGAAATGATTTTGCTCTGATGGGGGATGCTTTTTTTACAGTCCAGATGCCAAACGGCGGACAAGCTGTTACAAGAAACGGCAATTTTGCGGTTGATGCAACGGGCAATCTGACTACTCAGGAAGGCTACTTGGTGCTCGGCAGAAACCAAGCTGGACAAATAGCTACCATTCCAGCAGGCAGCGTGCCGTTTACTGTCGACCAGACAGGAAATGTCAACGCTACCGGCGTCCGTTTTTTGTTGACGGATAATGTGGAAGCAGAAAACCTTCAATCGATTGGGGATACGTTATTTTCTTATCAGGCAGGGATGACAACGGACGATGACACGCTTGTCCTTCAGAAGTATTTGGAAACTTCCAATGTTGACATGACAGATCATATGGTCCAAATGATGCAGCTGACAAGAGAGTTCGAAGCGAATCAAAAAATACTGCACGCTTCAGATGAAACGTTAAGCAAGGCAGTCAATGAAATCGGAAAAGTGTAGGAAGAAGGAGTCAGACAACGATGAGTCTACCGATTAATATATCCAAAACTGCCATGAAAGCATTCCAGACTGGGATGGATAATATTGCGAACAATATTGCGAATGTAAATACAAATTCCTATAAAGCAAAAAATGTGAATTTCCAGGAACTGCTAGTCAACAATCAAACAGCAAATCAAAACTTGTTATTTTCTGAGGGGTTTGGGGATTTAGCGATTTCCACTGGGGTATCGAGCAAAGTTTCCGGAATGGATCTTTCCCAAGGAAGTCTGGTCGAAAGTGCTGGCGATTTTCATCTGGCGATTTCCGGAGAGGGCTTCTTCAAAGTCAATGATGAGAATGGAAATGTCTTATACACGCGGGATGGCGCATTCCAATTGGGACCGGATGGCATGGTGACCAACTCAGCCGGGAATACCCTCGCAATCGAGCAAAATCTGTTGCCGACGCTGGATCTTACCGATGCGACCCTTTCGATTTCGGAAAATGGCGAAATTTGGGTAGGAAGCAAAGGCGCTGCGACATTGGCGGGAAGGATTCCACTGTTTTATCCTGCATCTGTTGATGCACTAGTCCCGGCCGGAGAAAATCAATATACAGTGGCTGAGGGGACGCGAATGTATTCCTCTGCAGAAGGTTTTACGTTGGGAGGCATCCAGCAAAACTTTTTGGAATCATCCAATGTGGATTTGGCAGCCGCATTCACCGATATGATCGTGACCCAACGCGCTTATTCAATGAGCCTGAAAGCAGCGCAAACTTCTGATGAGATTATGGGTGTCATAAACGGATTCAAGAGATAATGCAGTAACGTGAAGGGATCTCCTGCGGGAGCAAAAGATGGAGGAAGAGAGAGAAGATGGCAATAATCGAAGTGGCTGGCGTAACAAAAGAATATCCCAGGGGCATCACGAGTCTGAAGGATGTATCGGTTACCATCGAAGCAGGAGAGTTTGTGTATGTATTAGGCGCCAGTGGATCAGGTAAGTCCAGTTTCATTAAGTTACTTTATCGGGATATCAAACCCACAAAAGGAACGGTGACAGTTTGTGGGCACAATGTCGGCAAACTGAAAAATCACGCCATACACCATCTGCGGCGGGAAATTGGCATTGTGTTTCAGGATTGTAAATTGTTGACTGGCAAAACAGTTTTTGAGAATATCGCTTTTGCGCTGGAGGTCATGGGAGAAGATACTGAGGCTATTTCGGAAAAGGTACATCGCTCGCTGGAAACGGTAGGGTTGGCGGATAAAGCAGACAGTTACCCAGACCAACTGTCCGGCGGTGAAAAGCAACGGGTTGCGATTGCACGTGCTGTCGTACATTCGCCGAAAATCATTCTTGCGGATGAGCCTACAGGGAACTTGGATCCGCGGACTTCTCTGGAAATTTTCCGTTTGTTCTACAGAATCAACAAAAGCGGAACAACTATCCTGATGGCCACGCATGACCAAGGCATCATCGAAAATTTTCGTTTCCGGATTCTCGAGATGAAGGATGGCCAGCTGATAAAAGATCAAGAGAAGAAACAGCAAAACACGCTTCAGTATGATTTCAAACAAAAAGAGTATTTCATCGTATAATAAATGGTTTTTTTTGATCCATAAAAAAGTGAGAGCTGTTGTGCATTCCTTTGCGCAGCAGTTTTTTTGTTTATATTGATAAGCAAATTTTGTTATGGGATTTCCAACAAAGCACTATTAAATTTTCACAAACATTGCCGATTTAATGTTAAGGGCCTAAGTCATTCTTTTTGGAATGAAACAGGTAAGAAACAGTAAAGGGAAGTGAAAGAAGTGCAAGCATCAAACACAGCAGCAACAAGCGCAAAGTCAAAAACGAAAAGAAAATTTAAGATCCAATTATTGCAGTTTAAAAGCATCCGTACAAATCTACTTGTAGGATTCTCAATCATTGTCGTGGCTATCTTTTTGCTTGGATACAATAGTTACAATACATCCAAACAAATAAATGAGGATACTAACCATATCGTGAATGTCAGTGTTCCAATTTTGGAACAGGCTGCTGAAGTCAGTTATTTAGTTGCAAGCCGTATGTCAGTTGTAAACAGCTATCTTTTATCAGGCGATCCGATGTATTTGGAATTGTTTGAAAACTATACCCAACAAAGCGAAGCTATCCAAGTCAGTATTTTGGAGGCAAACGGCAACAAACAGGTGATTGTGGAATTATTCGAAGGAATCGATGAATGGACCCGAATCACGCGAGAAGAAGTCATCAACGTGTACCAAGCAGGCAATCAGGAACAAGCGATAAATACAATGTTTGAGAAAGCCGAGCCACTTGCGATTGAAAATATTGGTGCCATGGAAGGAGCTCTTGATGCCAGGATCGCTTCTATTCATGAAGAGGGGGAAGATGTTGTTGCCCATGGAGATAAAGCAATGAGAGTGACCTTCATCATATCCATATTTGCACTATTGCTGAGTATCGCTATCGCACTATTGATTTCTTCCGATTTGATGAAGCGGATCAAGCTATTGATGGACAAAACAACCGAACTGACAAAAGGAAAACTGAATGGAGAACCTATAGACATCAAACATTTTGATGAATTAGGCAAACTGGGTGATGCAATCAATCAAATGCAGCAACAGTTGAAAGCCATTATTGTAAGCATTTCAGAAGCATCACATACACTTGAGGAGAACAGTCGGGACCTCCACCATGCTTCAAAAGAAGTGAAGATAGGCACTGAACAAGTGGCTATCACAATGCAGGAATTGGCGACAGGCTCTGAAACCCAAGCAAGCAGCGCCAGCAACTTGGCGACTGTCATCGATGTCTTCAATGATGAGTTCCAAGCTGTTAATCGGAACACCATTCAAATTGCAGAAGGTTCTAAAGAAATCCTTGCAAATACAAATCAAGGCGAAGAACTGATGCAAAAATCAAGTCTGCAGATGAACATAATTCAGGACATCATGCAAGAGGCTGTCGATAAGATGAATATTTTGGAAAATCAGACCCAAGAAATCAACAAATTGGTCGGACTAATCCAAAATGTAGCGGATCAAACGAATTTACTGGCTTTGAATGCTGCCATAGAGGCTGCACGAGCTGGAGAACATGGCCGCGGCTTTGCTGTCGTTGCCGATGAAGTCAGAAAGCTGTCTGAACAAGTCGCCACTTCAGTCATGGACATTACAGGTTTTGTTGACACTATCCAAAAAGAATCCAAAAACGTAAGTTCATCCTTACAATCGGGCTACACCGAAGTGAAGTCGGGTGCTGCCCAGATTGATAAGACGAGCAATACATTCAATACGATGAAAATGCAATTGGACAGTATGGTGACGAATATTTCCGGCGTAACCAATAATTTGGCGCTTTTGGCTGAGAATACAAATAACATGAGTACGTCCATCGAAGAGATTGCTTCAATCTCGGAAGAATCCGCTGCCGGAGTCGAAGAGACATCGGCTGCCAGCCAGGAAATCAGCAGTTCCATGGAAGAAGTTTCGATGAATTCCGAAAGAATCGCAGGCCTTGCAGATTTGCTGAATCTGTTGGTCAAAGAATTTAAATTTTAATCCAAAACAGAAAGCCAAAAAATCTCTCGAGTAAGCTAGCAGCAAGAGCTTACTCGAGAGATTTTTTTTGTGGATTCGCTTATTCAATATAGATAGCCTGACTGCCGAATTGCTCCCAAGTGGCAATGAATGCATTTTTTTCCACAGGTTGGTTTTTTTTGCCGTAAGGATCATTTACGTAAAAAAAGGTATCATCATAGCCAACGACTACGACACTGTGTTCACTATAACTGATGCTGACCTCACCGGTAGGCGTTTGCCACACTTCCATATCAGCTACTGGGGCATAGCTTGTGCTGGTGATTGTCCAGACTGGGTATCCCTGATTCAAGGCATCAATCACAGCCTCAAATGGGCTGCCGGTGATATCCTTTATGCGATCAGATGATACGAAATTAGCAGCTAAGACAGCTATCGGCCCATGGTAGACACTGAAGCCCGAATTATAACCGGTAATGTCTCCTACGAAAGCATCGTTTGGGTTGCCGCGCAGGCCGTTTTCATAAATGATCGGAACAGAAGGGAGCCAAGCAGCGACATCATTTTTCGATACATCAACGTTGTTGTACTGCAGTATCATTGTAAGCGAGGTCACCTCGCAGCCGTTATATAAAATGGGATAATCCATTTGATTCAATAGAGGGACATCCAATAAAACTTGCGTGGGCGCTTCCGTTACGATCGCCTGTTCTTCCAGAACAGACGCAATTTCTGGGGGCGCCAGCCTGATGGCTAGAGTACCGACGATAATAATTATCAGCAAGCCTCTTTTGAGAAGCGTTCGTTTCCTCATAATTAGCCTCCTTCGAGTAGTGATGTATTTATACAGTGCAAACAAACTGTTTGCACAATGCCGATGTAATAACTTATAAACCAAAATTAGAAATACCTGTATAATAGTCGGCAGTAATTGAATAAAGTTAACCTGTTCTCCCAAAAATTCGCTAAAACAATAGAACCGAATCAATTATGGTACGATCCTTGAGAAAGGAATGCTCCCAAAGAACAGCTATACTTATTTTGTTGACTCTGCTATCATGATAATTAGATTGTAAGTGTATACAGGAAAGGAGGTGTTTCAATTGGGAACAATGAAAGACGTAGCTGCTTTAGCGAAGGTGGGCGTCGGAACCGTATCGCGTGTGCTGAACAATTCCGGAGCCGTGAAAGAATCGACGCGCAGAAAAGTGGAAGCGGCGATGAAAGAGTTGAATTATATTCCGAATGCCTATGCGCGTGGCCTGAAGATGAACAAGACGCACACGATCGCATTGATCATTCCAACGATTTGGCATCCATTTTTTTCGGAATTCGCCTACTATGTGGAGCGGAATCTATCCGAGCATAAATACAAGATGCTCTTATGCAACTCCGATGTCAGCAATGACAAGGAGCTGGAATATATTCAAATGGTTCAAGAAAACAAAGTGGACGGCATCATCGGCATCACCTATTCGGATTTGGATAGTTTTGTCTCGTCGCATTTGCCTTTCGTCACGATTGACCGTCATTTCAAGGAAGAAACGGTTTGCGTCACATCGGACAACTTTCATGCAGGTGAGTTAGCAGCAGAAAAGCTGGTCGAGAAGGGGTGCAAAAAACTCGGCTATATCGGAACCCATTCACGCTTTCCTACTGAGACGACAAAGAGAAGGAGTGGCTTTGTAGAGCAAGCTGAGCTTATGGAAATTCCTTATGCCATCTACGATGGGGAAGACCCTGTTGTGGAATTCAAGCAGGAGATACGAACCTTTCTCGAAGAAAATCCGGATGTGGATGGCGTATTTGCCCACACCGATTTTATTGCTTTGGACATTCTGGAAGTTTTGGATGAAATGAAACGCAAAGTGCCGGAAGAGGTGCAGATCATCGGGTGCGATGGCATCAAGATGGAAGCAGGGCGCAAACAGATCGTATCGACAATCCGTCAGCCTGTGGATTTGATGGCCAAAGCCGCAGTCGAAAAAATCATCCAAGTGATCGACGGCGAACCCGTCAAAACGAAGATCACTTTGCCTGTCCATTACATAGAAGGGCCGACGACAAAAAATGAAATTTTAAAATAATATGTTTTTGGTATTGACAGAAAACGGTTACTGAATTATTATAGGTTTAAATCAAAAACATATTTTTTTGAAGCAAAGTGGAAACGTTTCAATTATCGAATAAACGTTTCCCTATTTCTGAAATCGCGGGCAGGTTGGTTATCGATCAACCGCACCGATTTCAAAAGTAGCATGCCGATTCTTCAGAATTTATTTTTTTGAACTAAAGTGGAAACGTTTCAATTATCGAGCATGAATCTTTCCACATTTTTTTGAAGTAAAGTGGAAACGTTTCAATTTTCAAAAGGAGGAGTTAGATCAGTCATGAAAAAAAGCCAGACAAGCCTCAAACCAAAGGGCACACAAACAAAATGGGAATTCATCAAACAGCACCGAATGCTCTACTATATGCTGTTGCCGGGACTGATACTCACGCTAGTATTCAAGTATTTCCCGATGTACGGCATTCTCTTGGCTTTCAAGGATTACAACCCGCTGCGTGGGATCATGGGAAGCGAATGGGTGGGAGTGGAAAACTTCGTACAGTTCATCGACTCTCCCAACTTCGGCATACTGTTGGAGAACACACTCAAAATAAGCATATACGGACTGATCTTGGGATTCTTCCCGCCGATCCTCTTGGCATTATCATTGAATCATCTGATCAGCACAAAATGGAAGAAGCGATTCCAACTGATCCTGTATGCACCGAACTTCATTTCCTTGGTCATCGTTGTGGGGATGCTGTTCATGTTCCTTGCGGCAGATGGCCCCATCAACGGATTAATTGAAACCATCACCGGTTCGCGCATCACGTTCATGACCGACCCGAATTATTTCCGGACTTTGTACATCCTATCCGGCATTTGGCAAGGAATGGGCTGGGCATCGGTCCTCTACACAGCCACACTGGCAAACGTCAGCCAAGATCTGATTGATGCAGCTCACATGGACGGCGCCAATATCTTGTACCGAATCTGGTACATCGATCTTCCGGCGCTGCGCCCGATCATGGTCATCCAGTTCATCCTTTCTGTCGGGGGGATCATGAACGTTGGTTATGAGAAAGCTTTCCTGATGCAAACATCTATGAACCTGCCTGTTTCTGAGATCATCTCGACCTACGTCTACAAAGTCGGGTTGCAAATGGGGGATTACGGATATTCAACGGCAGTCGGGTTATTCAATACAGTCATCAATGTCATCTTGCTGTTGGCCGTAAACATGATAGCAAATAAAGTAAGCACTGATGACGCGGCTTTATAGAGAGAGGAGAACAAAATGATAACGTTGACAAAATTTGACCGCAGTGTCCTGCTGCTGAACCGCATTCTGATAGGGCTTCTGGTATTGATCACTCTATCGCCTTTGCTGTATGTATTGATTGCTTCCTTCATGGATCCCTTCATTCTCCGCTCGCAAGGCCTGAGTCTGAATCCTGCGAATTGGAGTTTGGATGGCTATAACCGGGTGCTGAAGGATCCGGCAATCATAAGAGGTTTTGTGAATTCGATTTTCTATTCGTTCACTTACAGTGCATTGACCGTGGGGGTATCGATCTTGACTGCCTATCCTTTATCAAGAAAAAAACTGGTAGGCAAACGACCGCTAACAATCTTTTTTATAATCACGATGTTCATAGGTGGCGGGTTGGTTCCTACTTATTTATTAGTGAAAAACCTGGGCATGTTGAACACCGTCTGGGCAATTATCCTTCCAGGCTCAATCAATGTTTGGAACATTATCTTGGCCCGGACGTACTTTCAACAATTGCCCGCCGAGTTGGAGGAGGCAGCCATCATTGATGGCGCGAATGAACTGCAGATATTCTTTAAGATCATGCTGCCATTGGCGAAACCAATCATTTTCGTGCTGTTCCTCTACGCTTTCGTGGGTCAGTGGAATTCTTACTTCGATGCCATGATTTACCTGAATGATGCAGACCTGCAGCCACTCCAAATTGTGCTACGAAAAATACTGATTCAAAACCAACCGCAACAAGATATGATCGGATCGGCGACTCAAATGGCGGAAATGGCTCAGTTGGCTGAACTGATCAAATACTCAACAATCGTCATCTCCAGCTTACCGCTTCTGATCATGTATCCATTCTTCCAGAAGTACTTCGATAAAGGGATGATGGCAGGTTCACTCAAAGGTTAGGCAATACGCAACACAAAATAAATACATTATAAAGGAGAAATACAAAATGAGAGTAAAATACCTTGGCACAGCACTATTATCCACAGCAACAGTTTTGACTTTAGCAGCATGCGGTTCTTCCGGCGGGGCCTCTTCCCCCGATTACGAATTGACCAATGTATCGTTCCCTTTGAAGGAAGAAGTGACCTTGAAGATGTCCACTTCCAGTTCGCCATTGGCACCGGCTGATCCGAATGAGAAGTTGATCTTCCAGCGTTTGCAGGAGCAATCGGGCGTGCAAGTCGAATGGAAAAACTATTCTTCGGACTACATTGAAAAACGGAATCTGGACATTTCCAGCGGCGACTTGCCTGATGCCATGTGGAATGCTGGCGCCAGCGACTATGATCTGCTTTCCTGGGCGGAAGACGGCATCATCATTCCCTTGGAAGACCTGATCAATGAACATATGCCGAACTTCAAAAAAGTATTGGACGAAAATCCGGAATATTTGGCCATGGTCACAGCGCCGGACGGCCATATCTACTCCCTGCCATGGATCGAAGAATTGGGTCAGGATAAAGAGTCCATCCATACCGTAAATGATATTCCGTGGATCAATGTGGATTGGTTGGAAACATTGGGCTTGGAGATGCCGCAAACAACGGAAGAATTGATGGTTGTATTGGAAGCATTCAAAACCCAAGACCCGAACGGCAATGGCAAAGCGGATGAAATCCCTATGTCCTTCATCAACGATGGCGGAAATGAAGACATGAAGTTCCTCTTCGGCGCATTTGGCATCGGTGACAACGATGATCACTTGGTAGTCAATGATGACGGCACAATCGACTTTACTGCCGACAACGAAGAATTCAAAAATGGCGTCACTTATTTCAACGAACTGTACAACAAAAACCTGATTGATGTGGAAGCTTTTGAACAGGATTGGAATGCCTACGTAGCGAAAGGGAAAGAGCAACTGTTCGGCGTGTATTTCTCATGGGATAAAGCCAACGTTTCGGGAGCGAATGATTCCTACGAGCCGCTTCCTGCACTGGCTGGTCCGAGCGGAGAAAAACATGTTACGCGTACGAACGGCTTCGGATTCAGCCGTGACCGTTTCGTAATCACAAGCGCCAACAAAAACCTGGAATTGACTGCCAAATGGGCTGATCAAATGTACGTGCCTATCCAATCTGTGCAGAACAACTGGGGCACATACGGAGATGAGACGCAGCAAAATATCTTTGAATATGTAGAAGCTACCAATTCGTTGAAGCATCTGCCGTTGGAAGGCACTGCACCAGGCGAATTGCGCCAAAAAACAGAAGCTGGCGGACCTTTGGCAATCTTGGATGAATACTACGGAACTGTGACGACAATGCCTGATGATGCAAAATGGCGTTTGGATATCTTCAAAGACACTTACTTAGCAGATGTTCATAATCAATTCAATTATCCACGCGTATTCTTGTCATTGGAACAAGCAGACCGGATCGCTCAAATCGAAGCGGATTTGATGCCGTTCGTCAACAGAAAACGTGCAGAATGGATCGCTAACGGCAAAATTGCCGAAGAATGGGATGCCTATGTAGAAGAGCTGAACCGTTTGGGACTGGAAGAATGGATGCAAATCAAACAAGATGCTTATGATACATACCTATCAAACAATAAATAACCATAAAGAAAATAAAATCAAATCCAAGAAATGAGGGGTAGCGTGAGCATCCAAAGTCAAACAGCCTATTCAATAGAGAGGGCCAACCGATACATAGCAGAAAATAAAGGGTCAGTGAATCCTCTTTACCGGAATCACTACCATGCATCACCGCCAGTGGGCTGGATGAACGATCCGAACGGCTTCGTCCAGTTCCAAGGGGCGTACCACCTGTTTTATCAATTCCACCCGTATGATGCGAAATGGGGCCCTATGCATTGGGGCCACATGAAGTCGACGGACTTGATCCATTGGGAAGACTTGCCTGTGGCCTTGGCGCCGGATCAAGCGTATGACCGGTCCGGTTGTTTCTCAGGAAGCGCCATCGAGCGGGACGGAAAACTATATCTGCTTTATACAGGTGTGACCGAAGCCAATGAAGAAGGCGTCCATCACCAGGTGCAGTGCCTGGCGGTGTCGGAGGATGGTCTGCACTTCGAGAAAGTGCAGCAAAATCCGGTCATCCCGGTTGCGGCTTTACCGGCAGATGCTTCCCAGATTGATTTCCGGGATCCGAAAGTTTTTGAACACGAAGGCATGTACTATACGGTAGTCGCCTCCAAAGCTGGCGACGAGACAGGGCAGATTTTGCTTTACCAATCTGCTGACTTGGTGGAATGGGAGTTTGCCTCCGTCTTCCTGAAGGGGAACAAGCAACAAGGGGTCATGTGGGAATGCCCGGATTTCTTCCGCTTGGATGGGAAAGATTGCCTGATCTTCTCGCCGATGCAATGGCCGCAGGATGGGGATGATTATCAGAATCTGAATGCGTCAGTATTGGCTGTCGGCGAGGTGGATTGGGCGACGAAACAGTTCCACCCGGAAAGTTATCAAGAGTTAGATCACGGTTTGGATTACTATGCTCCCCAAAGCCTTGAGGACGACAAAGGCAGAAGGATCTGCATCGGTTGGATGCAGATGTGGGGAAGAAATTTCCCTACAGATGAGCTGGGCCACGGCTGGACAGGATCGATGACGATCCCGAGAGAGCTGAAATGGGAAGATGGCAAGTTGAAGCAATATCCGATCGGCATCGTAGCGAACAGTGACAATCAGGGAGAAATCAGCCCGGTGCTCACGATGGCAGATGCCAAAGAAACAATCCCTGGTATCGCAGGGGATTGCGGATTGCTGACGCTGAAAGTGGACACGTCCGAATTGGAAAAACTGTCCATCCATCTCCGTGAGAACGAGAACGAAAGAACAGTAGTGTCCTTCGACAAAGCAAAGAATGAATTGAGTATCGACCGATCCGCTAGCGGCATCGAACTGAAGGGGGAGGAAGCACACCCTCCTGTCAGCCGGAAAGTAGCATTGTCCGGAAAGAGCGATTATCTTGAACTCGCCATTTACCTGGACAGTTCGTCGGTTGAAGTGTTTGAGAAAAACGGCGAAGCGGTCATGACCACAAACGTATATCCAACCGAGACAGCGACGGGCATCTCCTTTGAGTGCAGCGGCAAAGCGGTATTTGAGGAAGCAACTTTTACGCCCTTCATTTAATCGGGTGTGCAGTTAGCTGTGCCGGACAAATATTTTAGGAATGAAGGAGACGTTATGCGGAGAGTTTATACTATTGGAGAAATACTGATTGATTTTTTCCCGAGTGAAATCGGGGTGCCCTTGAAAGAGGTCCACGGTTTCACCAAACAACCGGGAGGTGCGCCCGCGAATGTCGCGGTGACTGTCAGCCGTCTGGGCGGGAACGCGTGCTTCATCGGCAAAGTGGGCCAGGATGCCTTCGGGGATTATCTGACCGATGTGCTCAAACAGAATCAGGTGGATACCCGTCACCTGTTCCGGACCGCTGAGGCAAACACGGCGCTGGCTTTTGTGTCGCTCCAGGAAAATGGGGAGCGCGAATTCAGTTTCTACCGCAATCCCAGCGCGGATATGCTATTGGACAAGGAAGAACTGAATGAGCTTGTTTTCACGGCTGCAGACATCCTGCATTTTTGCTCGGTCGATCTGATCGAAGCACCCGTAAAGTATGCGCATCTTGCGGCGCTGGAAAAAATGCAGCAGGCAGGTGGGACAATCGTTTTTGATCCGAATGTCCGCTTGAATCTCTGGCCGGATCCGGAAATGCTGAAGCAGACGATCCAGCAATTCCTGCCGTATGCCGACATCCTGAAAATCAGCGACGACGAATTGGCCTTCATTACAGGCAAAGATTCGGAAGCTGATGGGCTTGCGGCATTGCTGAAGACGGAGCCGAAATTGCTGATCTTTACAAAAGGCAGCAAGGGAGCTGACCTGTACTTCAAAGGCGAGAAGGCCAGTGTGGAAGGGATCAGCGTCAAAGCGGTTGATACGACAGGGGCAGGCGATTCGTTCATCGGGGCCTTCCTCTATCAGATTGCTGGCAAGGATGCTTGGGAAGAATGCAGTTTGGATGAAATACGCGAGATGGGCACGTTCGCCAATCGTGTTGCCGCATTGGTGACGACGCGACCGGGCGGCATGCAATCCATCCCGACCCTGCAGGAAGTATTGAGCTTGGAAGTATAATAAATGCAGCACTGAATTTAGGTTCATAAATAACCTGCAATAACAATGTCAGCAGGGAAATCAGTTCGAATCACAGGCAGAAAAGCCGCCAAAACTGACTTGATGGAGAATTTGTCCACAGTAACCTCAATATTTTCCATCAAAATCAATTTAACGGGGAACCTCGACACGAACTCGAACCCAAAAACAAACAATTAGACATTCAGATCATCAAACCACAAGAAACCGGGCTGCCCTCAAGGCAGCCCGGTTTCTTGTGGTTGGGGATCTGTTGAAGACATTATTCCCCTAGTATCTTCATGAACTCCGCACCGGTGATGGTTTCTTCGACCAGCAGGAAGTGGGACAGCTCATGCAGCTTCTCGCTGTTTTCATTCAATATGGAAATGGCTTTTTCGTGAGCCTGCTTGATGATGTCCAGCACTTCGCGGTCGACCTGCTCGGCCATCCCGGAGGACACATTCATAGAAGTGTCGCCGCCCAAGTATTTGTTCGTCTGGGTTTCGATCTGCATCATGTCGAACGTGTCGCTCATCCCATAGCGCGTAATCATGGCGCGCGCCATCCGGGTCATCTGCTCAATATCGTTAGAGGCTCCGGTCGTGATGCTGCCGAAGACGATCTCTTCGGCGGCGCGGCCACCTGCCAAGGTGACGATTTTGTTGAACAGTTCCTGTTTCGTCATCAGCGATTTTTCGCCTTCTTCGATCTGCATCGTGTAGCCCAAAGCACCGGAAGTGCGCGGAATGATGGTGATCTTGTGGACCGGCGCGGATTCCGTCTGTTTGGCTGCGACCAGCGCATGACCGATTTCATGGTAAGATACGATTTCCTTTTCTTTCGGTGAAATGACCGCGTTCTTGCGTTGGTAACCGGCGATGACGGTTTCCACCGACTCTTCCAAATCACTTTGGGTGACGGCGTTGCGGCCTTCACGGACTGCTCGCAGGCCACCCTCGTTGATGATGTTCGCCAATTCGGCACCGGAAGCACCGGATGTGGCGCGGGCAATCGTATTGTAGTTGATGGAAGGATCCATCTTGTAGTTCGTTGCATGCACTTTCAGGATGGCTTCGCGTCCTGCCAAGTCCGGCAGTTCGACCGGTACGCGACGGTCAAAACGACCCGGGCGCAGTAGGGCAGCGTCAAGCGATTCCGGCCGGTTGGTGGCGGCCAGGAGGATGATGCCTTTATTGGCTTCGAAACCGTCCATTTCCGCCAGCAGTTGGTTCAAGGTCTGCTCACGCTCATCGTTACCCCCGCCGTAGCCGCCGTTATCGCGTTTCTTACCGATCGTGTCGATCTCGTCGATGAAGACGATACATGGGGCTTTTTCGTTGGCTTCCTTGAAGAGGTCGCGGACTTTGGCGGCGCCGCGTCCGACGAACATTTCGACGAATTCGGAACCGGATATGCTGAAGAACGGCACATCGGCTTCGCCTGCGACAGCGCGGGCCAAAAGGGTTTTACCAGTTCCTGGAGGTCCGACAAGCAGGATGCCTTTCGGATTCTTGGCACCGATATCCTGGTATTTTTTCGGTTGATGCAGGTAATCGACGACTTCGCTGAGTGCTTCTTTGGCTTCGTCCTGTCCGGCGACATCCTTGAATGTTTTCGAATCGCCTGCCTTCACGTAGACTTTGGCGTTCGACTTGCCGAATGACAAGGCGCCACTGGCTCCGCCGCCCATCCGTTTCGCCATCTGTTTGCCTAATAGGCTACCCAATCCCCAGAACAGCAGGAGCGGTAAGACCCAAGAAACCAAGATGGAAAGGATCGGGGAGGCTTCAGTCGGGATGTCCTTGCTGAAGGTCACATCGGCTTCTTCCAAGCGGGTGACGAGTGTCGGATCATCGATCAGGCCGGTCATGTAGACTTGTTTGTCGCCCGCGTCATCGGTCGCTACGAAGGTGATTTGGGTATCCTCCAGTTTGACCTCGGATACGTCACCCGCCGATACCTGGTTCAGGAACGTGCTGTAGGTCACTTCCTCCACGCTTCGGTTCATGTAGCTAGGCAACACGAAATAGTTCAAAAACATCAGGACGCTCAATGCCATCAACAAGTAATAGGCTGTCGTTCTGCGTTTATCGGGGTTTTCGTTATTCAAATTCAGATTCCATTTTCGATTGTTTTTATTTTTATCATCTGCCATTTATGTTTGTTCAATCCTCTCGTTGTTGTTCGTTCATTTCCTCTATCAGAAGCTGCAGTTCCTTGATGCCGGCAGAAATTTTTTCAAGCCGCTCTTCGGATACGCCTTCCATCAGCGAGCAGTATTTGCTTTCGATATCCTGCTCCATTTTCTGAAGGATCGCTTGGCCATTCGGAGTGAGTTTCAGCGTGATGAAACGCTCGTCGTCCGCGCGCCGCTCCCGCGTGAGATAACCTTGCTGTTCCAGTTTTTTGCAGATGGTGGAGACGTTGCCGTTGTTCATATCCATCACTTTCGCCAAACGGTTGAGTGACAGATCTTCGCTCAGCTTGATTTCCATCAAAATCCGCAATTGCAGCGGGGTGATGCAATAGTCTTTAGCGACCGGGCACGTCACGGTATCCTTGGAAACTTGGATGGTCCGCATCAGATCCCAGATCTCTTTTTTTAAAAAATCAATTTTCATTTTGAAATCCGCTCCTTTGCCGGATAATAGTTGTGATGTAAAACTATTCTAAATCAAAACTATTCTTTGTGCAAGCGGTTCAACTTGTTCTTAAGCAAATCCTAAAGAATCATCCCCAGCAGGAATGATGTGAACCTACTATAGAGCTAGTGTGTGAAGAAAGCGTGAAGATGATTGAAATTATTTCATAAGATGTGTTTGCGGCATGTGCCGCTCGTGCCGTTCCCCGGAAGACAGCAGCCGGACGGGGCTTCAGCTCCGGCGAGGGCCCGCTCGTCGGAGGAGCACTCAAAAATTTTGCCCCACCTCCGGGGAGGACCGCTTCCCCGGAGGTGAGCATTCAGAATGTGGGGCGAACTCCGGCGAAGCCTGCGTTCACCGGAGGAAACAAAAAAAACGCACGCAAACGATACAGCGGGACAGCCCCCGCGCGCTTGCGTGCGACAAAACATTCTGGTGGATATTAATTTGGTCCAAAATAAATGCTTATTGATCCCTGAAACGATTAGCGTACGTCAGCAGTCCATAAATAATCATTGAGACTACCGTACCGCTCATCAAAGCCAATAGCGGATGGACTTGCAGGAAAGCAAAATAGAAAAAAATAGTCGTGATAAGAAAAACGCCCAAACTAATGAAAATAATTTTTTTGTGGGTCATTTTTTCCTTGTCCTCCATGGGGCCACTGACATTCACAGATAGAACAATTAGCGTGTATGTGCCTATCGTAAAGACTGCCCAAAGCGGGTTACCATAAGTAAAGACGCCGCTTGTATCTTGTGACTTGATAATTTGATAAACCAGAAAAATCAGGATCGCTAAGTTTTGAACTATCCAAGCAATGCGTATGTTCATCAAATTCCTCAGGATAAGCCGTTCATCTTTAATTTTTTTCATCTTCTGTTTCTCCTTTCGATTGTTCGATCCAGAAAACGTCATCCAATGTTTTATTGAGTGCATAGCAGAGTTGAAGACAGAGTTTGAGCGAGGGGTTATACTCGGATTTTTCTATAAGACTTAAGGTTTGCCTTGTAATCCCCGCATAGTCTGCAAGTTCCTTTTGTGAAAGATTTTTCTCTGTTCTGAATTTTTTCACATGATTTTCCACTTGGCGCTCTCCTTATTGTGTAATATATATGTTCCTTATATGTAAATTATATATTACTTTTTCTGTTTGTAAAGTCATTTCAAAAGACCATTTATAGCTTGGCTAGTGTGCGAATGCTTCCTGTTGCCGCCACCGCTGTGTATAATGAAACAGAGAGATTTTATGATTACGAAAAAAGGACTGATGACCAGTATGAAAGCATATAAATATATCCAAACGCCGCTCGGGAAATACTTGCTGGCTGAAAACGGCAAGGGCATAACGTTTCTGGAGCATGTTGCATTGGAATTGGATCCGCGGATCGAAAAGGGAATCGCGGCTGGAGAAATGGTTGAGGCGGACACACCTTTGTTGCTTGAAGGGGAGCGACAGCTGCAGGAGTTCTTCCGCGGGGAACGTCAAGAATTCGATCTACCTTTGGATGCAGCCGGTACGCCTTTCCAATTGAAAGTGTGGGAAGCGTTGCGCAAAATCCCTTACGGCGAGACGCGCAGCTACAAAGATATCGCCATCGCTGTCGAAAATCCAAAAGGCGTCCGCGCGATCGGCATGGCCAACAACCGCAACCCGATTTCGATCATCACCCCTTGCCACCGCGTCATCGGCAAGAACGGAAAACTCGTGGGCTATGCTGGTGGGTTACATCTGAAGGAATATTTGCTGAATCATGAGACAAAAGTTGCAATCGAGAAAGGTTTGATCAAAGCGGATATCTGAATCATTGGGAGAAGGGATTCTCAATTATGATGCATATTCTCAATAAGAGGATGATAAATGGGCATCCATGCTGTCGTAAAGGTAAAGGGAAAACGTCGCCATATAGTAATAAATTGAAATGAAATCCAGCAGAAACTAATCTGAAAATTCAGAAAAGAGCCAGGAACCTATTGTTCCCGGCTCTTTTTTCTTTGTGGAAATGCATATGATGTCTAAATGGAGCTAAAGAATGTTGGCGGTTAAGCGCGAAAAAAAACAAATATCCAATATCGTTAATTGTATCCGTTATCATCATAAGTTAAACCTATGATTCTGATAAAAATGATTGATTGGATATTTGGCTAGCCAGAAACTATACTTCAGATATCAAGTTGAGTAATGAGCAATCAATAGAACTGCAGTCTATAGGAACTTGTTACTAAAAGGATTCAACTGGATAAATACAAATCCATGGATATATGAAAACGCAAACATTTGGAGGGACGATATGTTAAGAGAGCTACAATGCAGCATCTTTCGCGGTGGCACAAGCAAAGGTGCATTCGTAATGGAAGAAGATTTACCGGAAAACAAAGAGGAACGTGATCAGATCCTATTAAAAATCATGGGCAGCCCTGATCAACGCCAAATTGATGGTTTGGGTGGGGCAGTCTCCACAACCAGTAAAGTCGCCATAATTTCAAAAGAAACAACCGAAGATTGGGATGTCAATTATACATTTGCGCAAGTTCAGATCGATAAACCTTTTGTCTCCTATGCAGGGAACTGCGGGAACATTTCATCTGCAGTAGGAGTCTTCGCACTTGAAAATAATCTGGTGGATATTACCTCCCCAATCACGACTGTAAGAGTATATAATACAAACACAAAGAAAATCATTCACGAGCATATCCCCACTCCAAACGGAGAAATCACTTATGAAGGAGACTTCAGCATTTCGGGTGTTCCAGGAACTGGCTCGAAGATCGAATTGGAGTTTTTGAATCCGGAAGGTTCCTTCACCGGCAAGTTGTTGCCGACGGGACAAACCAAAGACGTGCTGAAAATCGAAGATTACGGCGATGTCGAAGTATCGATCGTCGATGCGGCAAACCCGCTGGTGTATGTCAAAGCAGAAGCTATCGGTTTTGCAGGAACAGAGACGGCGGCCATGATTGACGCAGACCCGGCCAATCTGGTGCTGTTGGAAAAAATCAGGGGAGAAGCAGCAGTCAAAATGGGCTTGGCCGATAATTGGGAAGAAGCCGCTACGGTGACGCCAGGAGTACCGAAAATGACTATCGTGTCAGCAGCGCAGGATTTCATTACGGACAGCGGGAAAGAAATAAACGCATCCGAATATGACCTTTCCATCCGGATGATGAGCATGCAGAAAGCCCACAAAACCATCGCTTTGACGGGTGCTTTGTGCACAGCCGCAGCCTGCGCAATCCCGGGCACTATCCCGAATGAAGTTTTGGGGAACGAAAATGTGAAGAACGAGCTCGTGCTTGGGCACAGCGACGGCCTCATTTCGGTAGCCATGAAGTACAAAAATGAAGATGGAACGATAAAAATCGAATCCGTATCGAGTCACCGGACCGCGCGAAAAATCATGGTCGGTAAAGTCTTCTATAAAGGATAGAAATAACACAAAGAATAGGAAGTGTTGAAATGATAGCATTGTTAGGCTATGGAATGATCGTTACCTTCATGGTTTTGTTATTGACCAAAAAAATGTCACCTTTTGCAGCATTAATTTTAGTTCCCGTTGTTTTTGGTTTAGCCGCAGCATTTATAAGTGGAACACCACTTTTGGAAGTATTTGATTGGATTTTTGGAGGTTTGTATTACTCGCTGGATGAGAACAAGACACTTATCAGTAAAGGTGTGGCCCCAACAATCACGTTATTGCTGTTCGCTATTCTTTACTTCTCGGTTATGTTGGACGTCGGTCTATTCGATCCCTTGGCTACGAAGATGATCAAATGGGCAAAAGGCGATCCAATGAAGATTTGTGTCGCAACTGGTGTTATCTCTCTAATCGTGTCGCTGGATGGTGACGGGACAACGACTGTGTTGATCGTAACGACAGCAGTTCTGACGCTTTTCAAAAAAATGAAGATGAACCAGCTTTACTTGGCGGTAATCATCGGATTCAGCAACTCGGTAATGAACTTAGTCCCTTGGAGTGGCCCGATGGCGCGTGCGATGCCGGTGCTGAACTTGACACCGAAAGAATTCTTCGTACCCGTTATTCCAGGTATGATCGGTGCAACAATCCTGGCATTGTATATGTGCTACTACTATGGTAAAAAAGAGCGCGCTCGTCTGGGCTATACAGCGGAGGGCGGCATCATCCATGACAGCGACTTGGAACACATCATTAAAGAAATCAACGAAAAAGATGCGTATTTGAAACGCCCTAAATTGATTTGGTTCAACTTTATCCTTACAGCGGCAATCATGACAATGTTGATCATGGACGTCATCAATGGCGGTATCCTCTTCGTGCTTGGTACAGCCATCGCGTTGCTGGTCAACTACAGACAGTTGAATTTGCAATCTTCCCGTTTGATTGCAAATGGTGGAGAAGCATTAGGTCCAGTAAGTTTGGTTTATGGAGCAGGTATCATCATGGGTGTTCTGAACGGCAGCGGCATGAGTGAAGCCATCGCACAACAAATGGCTGGCATGATTCCAGAAACTATGGGTGCCTACATTCCTTTCTTTCTGGCTTTGATTTCTTTACCTGGTTTGTTCTTCTTGCCAAATGACGCTTTCTATTTCGGTATCCTGCCGGTATTGGCACCAATCGCTTATCAATACGGTGCAACACCGACTGAAATCGGTGTCGCTTCCATGATGGGTCAAGCCATCCGTTTTGCAAGTCCCTTAGTGGCCTTCCTTTATGTTTTGGTTGACAGAACAGAAGTCAGCTTTGGTGATTACTCAAAAGAATACCTGAAATGGGGTCTTCCAAGCTTTGTGATCCAAACAGTCATCGCCATTCTGATCGGTGCGATTCCGTTGCCTTTCTTGTTTAATTAATCATCAAACGACTTCCCGGCAAAGGTCAATCAAGGTTCTGATATAAGGAGGCAGCTTACGCCCTTTGCGGTAAGCCACAATCATATCGGCATAATGTGGCTTACCCTCGAAAGAGAAAAAGCGCGGAGCGTTGCCGAATTTCAGGTGACGGATATGGGTCTCATTCAAGAAGGAGATGCCATATCCCGTCATCGTCAGATTGACTGCTGTCTCGATATTCCGCGTATGCGTCACTTTATTTGGGATGAAATGATGTTCCGCGAAGATTGCTTCGGCGATCTGGCCGGTACGCTGATCGGGGAAATGCAGAATGAACCGATCCTTTTTGAACAAATGCAGATCAATGGAAGGGTAGCTGCTCTTCGGATTAGGCTTCCCTTGATTGATGCAAGGATGTCCTGAGGGCACAGCCAACAGGATCTCTTCCGATTTGATGATTTCAAAGTCCAAATTCAACGCGTGATGCGGCATATTCATGATTGCGATATCCGCCTCACCATTGTTGATTTTTTCTTCTACAACTTTGGAAGATTCTTCGAGCAATTCGACTTCGATATTTGGGTAGATTTCATTGAACTTCGGCAAGATATCCGGAGCCAGATAGGAGCCGCGCATGAATGGAATGGAAACGCGCAGACGGCCGATTTTGTTGTCCAATATATGGGCAGCTTCATCGTAAAAGTTTTCGCGCATGCGCAGAATCTCGATTCCGGCAGCCAAAAAACGTTCACCAAGGAAAGTCAGTTCGTATTTCTTTCCGATTTGATTGAAGACTGGAAATCCCAAGCGGGCCTGCATGTTTTTGATGTACATGCTCAATGAGGGCTGTGAGATGTAAAGAGACTCAGCTGCCCTTGTCAAACTGCCGCAGTCGTTGATCGCCTTCACGTATTCGATATCTTTCATTTCCATAGAATCATCCCCTTATCATAAGTTTTGGTTATGATATACATAAAAAATATATATTTCATTTATGTTTATTATAGGGATACAATCACACTAAGTAAATACAAGAATTTAAAATTGGAGAGGTACTATACTATGAACAGCAAGCAGAAATCAATCAAAACCATCAATACAAATGGGAAGGAGTATAAGTACTACGATCTGAAATCACTGGAAAATGGACAAGTGGCGATCGCCAAATTGCCATATTCCATCCGTGTCTTGCTGGAAAACTTGTTGCGACAAGAGGACGGCAAAGTCATCACCGAACAACACGTCCTGTCCTTAGCCAACTGGAAACCTGTAAACGAAGTGAAAACTGAGATCCCCTTCAAACCATCCCGTGTCATTCTGCAGGATTTGACAGGCGGAGCGGCGATTGTGGATTTGGCGGCCCTGCGTTATGTGACCGATAAATTGGGTAAAGATTCCGCGATCATCAATCCGGACATACCAGTGGATTTGGTGATTGACCATTCCGTTCAAGTCGATTACTCCGGATTCAATGATGCCTTCAGAATGAACGCGGAAATTGAGTTCGATCGGAACCGCGAGCGTTACGAATTCTTCAGCTGGGCGGAAAAATCGTTTGATTCCTTCAGTGTGGTGCCGCCAGCGACAGGAATCGTTCATCAGGTGAACTTGGAATACCTGGCGGACGTCGTGAAGGAAGCTGAAGCCGATGGGGAAACTATCCTCTACCCGGATACTTTGGTCGGAACCGATTCGCATACGACAATGATCAACGCTTTGGGCGTGCTTGGTTGGGGCGTCGGCGGTATCGAAGCGGAGGCAGGTATGTTGGGTCAACCGTGCTACCTGCAGATGCCGGATGTCGTTGGCGTACGCTTCACAGGCAAGCTTCAAAATGGCGCAACCGCGACCGATTTGGCTTTGAAAATGACGCAAGTATTGCGGGAGCAAAAAGTGGTCGGGAAATTCGTCGAATATTTCGGCGAAGGTCTGAAAAACCTGACGATCGCCGACAGATCGGTCATCGCCAACATGGCACCGGAATATGGTGCGACTTGTGGTTTCTTCCCGGTTGATGACGAAACATTGGGCTATCTGCGCTTCACCGGCAGAGAAGATGCGAAAGTCGATAGGATCGAAGCCTATGTCAAAGCGAACAACCTTTTCTACAATGATGAAATCGAACCGGAGTATTCAGAGCTGATCGAAATCGACCTTTCAACAGTGGAACCAAGCTTGGCCGGTCCGAAAAGACCGCAGGATTTAGTGAAACTGTCCGATGTCAGCCAGAAATTCAAAGAGGCATACGCCGCGCCGATGGGAAATCAAGGTTATGGGTTGGATGCAGCCGATATCGACCATAAAGTTACCATCACTTATGAAGACGGCTATCAAGAAGAAATGGAAAACGGAGCCGTATCGATCGCAGCCATCACCAGCTGCACGAACACAAGCAACCCGTACCTGATGCTCAGCGCGGCTTTGTTGGCAAAAAATGCGGTTGAAAAGGGATTGTCCGTCAAACGCTACGTCAAAACATCCATGTCGCCGGGATCGAAAGTGACGGCGCGCTATTATGAAAAATCGGGCTTATTGCCTTATCTGGAAGCATTGGGCTTCAATATCATCGGCTACGGCTGCATGACTTGCGTAGGCAACTCCGGACCGCTGAGACCGGAAGTCAGCGAAGCGGCCAAAGAGGGCAACATCCTGCTTTCGGCTGTATTGAGCGGGAACCGCAACTTCGAAGGACGCATCCATGCGGAAGTGAAAGCCGGCTACTTGGCAGCGCCGCACTTGGTCATCGCTTATGCCTTAGCTGGAAACGTCAAAGTGAATCTGGCCACCGATCCGATCGGGACAGACAAAGAAGGGCAGCCTGTCTATTTCAAGGACATTTTGCCTAGCAATGAAGAAGTCCAGAAAGTCGTGAATGAATCGGTTCTGGCGGATATGTTCAAAGAAGAATACCGTTCCGTATTCGACTCGAACGACTTGTGGAACAAAATCGAATCAGCAGATAAACCGGTCTACGACTGGAATGCCGATTCGACTTATATCGCAAATCCGCCATACTTCGAAAACTTCCAATTGGAAACAGAGCCGATTACGACCCTGAAAGGATTGCGCGTTTTAGGGAAATTCCAGGACTCGATCACAACCGACCACATTTCACCGGTTGGAGCCATCGCAATGAAGTCTCCGGCTGGAAAATATCTGATGGAGCATGGCGTGAAACCGAAGGACTTCAATTCGTATGGCAGCCGCAGAGGACACCATGAAGTAATGGTGCGCGGTACCTTCTCGAATATCCGCCTGAGAAACGCTTTGGCTGACGGACTGGAGGGTGGATTCACCAAATACATCCCGACCAACGAAATCATGCCGATTTTCGATGCCAGCGTGAAATATAAAGAAGATGGCACCGGCTTGGTCATCTTGGCCGGAGACGACTATGGAATGGGATCTTCCCGCGACTGGGCAGCAAAAGGCGCCAGACTGTTGGGCGTCGATGCGGTCATCGCCAAGAGTTTCGAACGGATCCACCGCTCCAACCTGATCATGGTGGGTGCGCTTCCGCTGGAATTCCTGAAAGGCGAAGATGCGGACACGCTGGGATTGACCGGCTTGGAAGAGTACGCAATCGCAATCACGGATGAGGTAAAACCGAATGAAGTGATCACTGTGACAGCGCAAGCTGCGGATGGAACGGAAAAAACATTCCAAGCAATCGCAAGGCTGGATTCTGAAATCGAAATCGACTACTACCGCAACAAAGGAATTTTGCCGATGGTGCTCAGAAACAAGATCAAATAAGCTTTTCTTAACATGCTATTCCAAGTTATCGATAAATAGAAGAAGCCGGCCCCGACTCCGGCTTCCAGAATACGCAAAAAGCAGGCCCGTAACAGCCTGCTTTTTGCGTATTAAACTGAAAAAGAGGCAACCTCAAAAAAAATGAGGTTGCCTCTTTTGTCATTCCACATACATAGATAATTTCTTCTCGATACGTGTCTGGAAAGCAGCGAAGACGCTGCAGACCGCCCAGTAGATGAGCGCGACCAGGATGTACATGGTCATATAATCGAACTCGCGGCCGCCGACAATCTTGGCGTTCTGGAACATTTCCGGAACGGTAATCATCGCCGCCAAAGACGAGCCTTTGATCAGGTCCAAAAGCACATTGCTCATCGGCGGGATGGCGATCCGCAGCGCTTGCGGCACGATCACTTTCCGCATGATGAACGACCACTTCAGCCCCAGCGCATAAGCCGCTTCCCATTGACCGTGATTGACGGAATTCAATGATGAGCGGATGATTTCCGCGCTGTAGGCGGCTGAACTCATGCTGAAGCCGATGATGGCCGCCGTAACTGCAGTGAATTGGATGCCGATGAACGGAAAGCCGAAGTAAAGCAGGAACAAAATGACCAAAGTAGGGGTTCCCCTCATGAAGGAGATGTAGAGCCGCGCTAGCCAGCGTAGTGGTTTCAACTTGGCCAACTGCAGCATCGCAAGAACAAAGCCAAGCAGCGTGCCATTCACCATGCTGGTCAACGCGATTCCAAGTGTATAGCCCATCCCTTTCAGGACGTACGGAAGGCTTTCTAGAGCCAACTCCGGATTGAAGATATACTGCCATTGGATGCCTGACATGTCTTGCCCACCTTTCTGTTCTACGTATTTACTTCATGTTTCTATTCTACGTCGCTTACATCAATCACAGGGAAATCATATTCGATCTGTACGGTTACGTCCGCGCCGTCGTAGAACTGTTTCGACAATTCCGCCAAAGTGCCGTCAGCACGCATTTCGTCCAATGCTTCGTTGAATTTTTCGGTCAATTCGTCGTTGCCTTTTTTGATGGAGAAATTAGTTTCGGATGGGTTGTAGAAAATGTCATGCACTTTTACCGGGATATCCGGCAAAGCGGCAGTCGCCAGTTTTTGTGCGTAGTAGTCGTTCAGGATAACGTCGGTCCGTCCGTTCGCAACGTCCGAAAGGTACATATCGTTTGTCGCGTTGTCGTAGATTTTTTCTTCCGCGCCGAAGTAACGCGCGACTTTCATGTAAGTCGTCGTTGCCGCACCGGCAGCGATTTTGCCTTTCAAATCTTCCAGCGTTTCGATGCCGGAATTATCGGATTCACGGACAACCATGGCACCGAATGAATATTTGTATGGAGTTGTGTAATTGTATTTGTCGGCATTTTCGCCATTGCGGTCGATCCCGAATGCTGCAACATCCACTGCGCCGCTGTTGACGGAAGTAAGCATACCGTCCACGCCCATTTCTGTGAATTCCACTTCCACGCCGATGCGCTCAGCGATTTCACGGAGGATTTCCACCTCGTAACCGGTCAATTCGTCGGTTTCTTTGTCGTGATAAGAATTAGGGTAAAGCGTTCCGGAAGTGGCTGCCTTCAAAACCCCGGCTTCCTCGATCTTGTCCCATGCTGTTTCTGAATCAGTTAATACTGCTGTATCAGTAGCGCTGCTGTCGGCAGTTTCGCCGCTCCCGCAGGCCGCCAAAGTCAAACCTAGTAATGCTGTCAAACCGCCAAATAAAACTCTCTTTTTCTTTACCATCCGTGAAACCTCTCCTTTTTCCTCGAATAAGAACTAGACATAAGATAGCACGTATCAGGGATGAAAGCAACCGTTTTATCTATAAAAATAATACAGTTTTAAAAACTGTTATAAATCATTTTCATCGGAAAGATTGAACAAAATGAACATGTCTTGTTATGTGGTTCCGAACATTCGCTTGGGATGTTGGTACAGTTCGCAAAACAGATTGTGAAGTGGGGAACAGCCTTCGCAATATGCAACGAAAGTTACTGAAAACAAAAAATGTTTAGGATTGTCCGATTACCGGGAAGAATCGGACAAGCGGAACAAGTATCATAGCGTAGTTGTCCGATTACCGGGAAGAATCGGACAAGCGGAACAAGCTACATAGCATAGTTGGCCGATAACCGCAAAGAATCGGACAAGCGGAACAAGCTACATAGTGTAGTTGTCCGATAACCGCAAAGAATCGGACAACCGGAACAAGTATCATAGCGTAGTTGTCCGATAACCGGGAAGAATCGGACAACCAGAATATGATCCAGCACCGCATGCAAAACAAAAACCCGGATCGGCATCAAACACCAATCCGGGTCCATTAAGTTTGTCTATCAAATCGTGTTTTTCTTAACGCACCCCGCGCACATTTTCGGCATCGAAACTGAACAGGATGCCATTACCCGGCACATCCAGTTGCATCTGCTCGACGATGGCGGTTTCCACCGCCGGAGCGACAGCGGAGGTGACGAGGTTCATGATGATGTCTTTGCCGGCATCCACTTCGATCCCGAACACTTTTCGGCATTTTTCTGCGAAGGCTCCGGTACCGTGGAAGAGGGTGCCGCCGCGTGCGCCTGCCGCTGCTGCAGCTTCGACGACTTCGTCTCCCAATCCTGCGGCGACGAGCGTGAAGAAAACTTCGTGATCGGCCAGCAGATGGGCTTCCTGTTCATCCATGTGCAGGCGTTCGCCGTGAGTGCCCAGAAGATGCGAAACCGGACTCGTGAAGAGGATGCCGCGATTCGGCAACTCGAAATGGAAGAGTGAGCTGATGTGTTCGATGGCAGGCTGCGTTTTTTCACGAGCGCAGACCATAAAGAGGATCTCTTTTTTTACTTCATGAAAACCGATTGTGCGCAATAAAGTGCTGGAAACCGTGCCGGAACCATGCATGATGGTTCCTCCGGTGATGCCGCATTTCTTCGCTTCCTCAAGCACCCGGCTGGCTTTGCCGATGTTGACGACGACAAAAATGACGTCGTAGAATTTTGTGTTTTCAACTTGTTTGGTCATTTAAAGACCCTCCTTTACACTATTGCGCTGGTAGATGGCGCCTAGCAATTGCAGCGAGATGATCGGCATCATCGCCACCATTGCGATCATCCCGAAGCCTTCCAAGAGCACGTTGGCATCCGGCGTGATTTCCGCGACACCTTGGATGAACGCCAGGATGAAAGTGGCCGTCATCGGCCCGGAAGCGACGCCGCCCGCATCAAAGGCTATCCCGACGAACAACTTCGGGACTTTGTAGGAGAGGGCGAGGATGATTAGATAGCCGGGGACAAGATAGTGCCACAGTTGCAGCCAAGGGATGAGCACACGCACGACCGACAAGAGGACGGCGAGCCCGACTCCGATGGACAGGAATCCCAGCACAATACCGCGCTTTACATACCCTGTTGTAACATCTTCTATTTGATGCGTCAATACATATACCGCAGGTTCCGCCAAAATGACCAATACCCCCAGCACAAAACCGACGATCAGGACCGGAATGGAACTGTCCATCCCAGCGATCAGCATGCCGAGCTTGCGCCCGACTTCCATGAAACCGGCATTCACGCCGGTCAGGAAAAGGACCAGTCCGACGAACAGATAAGCCATCCCCAAGAAAATTCGGCGGAATGCGCGTTTCGAAAGCTTCTCATCAGCGAAAAAAACATGATTGAGCACGAATATGATCAATATAGGCGAAACGGCCAACAGGATTTCGCCCGCGATTTTCGGCAGTTCGTGCAGGAATGGCGCAAGCCAGTGGGTCACCGTAGCTGAGCTTGCAGGTATCGATCCCGCGAGCGGTTCGTCGGAACGGACGAACAAACCCAGGATTAATACAGCCAGAATAGCGCCGGCTGAGGCGATTCCCACTAGGCCGAAGCTGTCCTCTTCCGCTGATTGCGTCCGCCGGTTCAGGGATGCGACCCCGACAGCCAGCGCCAACATGAAGGGCACGGTCAAAGCGCCGGTAGTCGATCCCGATGCATCAAAAGCGATGGCGAACAGGTCGTTCGTGCTGAAGTAAGCCAAGCCGAAGATGGCGAGGTAGAGGAACGTGAAGGCTTTGTTCAGCGGATAGCGGTAAACAATGCGGAACAGGCCGAGCGTCAGCATCACGGCGATGCCGACGGAAACGACAAGCAAGAGCAGATTTTTCGGATACATGCCGTTCGTGACCTCGGAAACCTGCGCCGCCAAAATATGCAAGTCCGGTTCCGCAATCGAGATGAAGAAGCCGAGCACAAGCCCCATCCCGAGCACGTATTTCAAGCTGCCGCTGCGGGCCAAACCTTTCCCGAGAAATTTCCCGATCGGCGTGATGCCGAGATCCACTCCGAAAAGGAAGATGGATAGGCCGATGGTGATCAAAAACGCCCCGAACAGGAACCGCTGTAGGTCAATCGTCTCGAGCGGCGTCAAAGTGAAGTGGAGCAGGACGACCAGCAGTGTGATCGGCATCACGGACTGCATGACTTCTCTTAATTTTTCAGTAAATATACGCATAGATTCAATCCTTTCATGATGATGTCATAATGTTGAAGAGTAATATTCGTACATTAAACATAACATGCCGACTATTAAATAGGAAGTGAAACGCACAGTTTTGTAGTGGATCAGGCAATATCGTTATTCTTCCAGGAAATTCTGCTGGCTCAGCCGGCTGCAAGAGCCAGCCGTTTTATTTTGACGGAAGCGCTCTAAAGCATTAGAATAAAGGAAACAATAGGGTTTCATGAAGGATGATAAATATGAACATAAAAAACAAAAGCCTGCTGAAGACTGCCGTTTTGGCGGGCGCAGCGGCTTACCTGCATCTCCAAAATACTTGGATCCAAAAGACTGAGTATACGATTCCGGTCAAGAACTTGGCGCCGGAAAACGAAGGGCTGAAGATTGTCCAGATCTCAGATCTCCATCTGCCGAAAGAGAAAATCGACCTGAACAAGCTGGTCAACATGACCAAAGAAGCGGATCCGGACTTCATTTTCCTGACTGGCGACCAGATCCAAGGAAATGATACATTTGACCCATCGGTAGTGGAAAAACTGTTCCGGAAATTGGCGGCGATCGCGCCGACCTACGCCATCAACGGCAACCATGACCGTCATTCGCCGATGTTCCAGATTGCGTTGGATCTGTACAAGAAAACAGGGATCCGCTATCTGGACGATGAAGCGATCAGTGTCCTTGCAAAGGGACGAAAGCCTGTCGTGATCATGGGATTGAGCGACAAAAGCTCGGCCATCCAAAAAATCACGAAAGACTTCCTGAAGAAGATCCGGCTGAGAAAAGATTGGCAAGGCCAAACGCGCCTTCTGCTGGCACACCGACCTGAACATTTCCTGAAGTACCATATCGATCCGGAAAAATCAGCTGACATCACGTTTGCCGGGCATGCGCACGGCGGCCAGATCCGCATCCCTAGACTGGGCGGACTATACGCACCGGGACAAGGAAGGATGCCGCAGCATACCGAAGGCGTTTATCTTTTGCCGACAGATCAGGAAAAGAAACTGATCGTCAGCCGCGGCATAGGCGGGTCATCCTTCCCGTTCCGCATCAACAACCGTCCGGAGTTGATTGTCGTGACTCTGACGAACGGCTCCGTTTCCGAATCACTGTAGGCGTCTGCTCTGATTACGCTTAGACGGCGAGGGAAGAGCATTCCCTCCAGTTTGTTATGTAAGCGCATTAATAATTTTTGTATTTCTGACTGAATTGCGTTACACTTAAGGTAATAAGTAGAAGGAGTGTGGGTTATCATGGTGAAGAGCTTAATGGACAGAATGCCTTTGAATGATGGTTTTACAATCCCCGGTATCGGATACGGCACTTGGAATGTGAGCGATGATGAAGCGGAAGAATTGGTCTTCATGGCCATCATGCGCGGGTACCGCTTGATCGACACAGCAAGCATGTATGGAAATGAAGCTGGAGTGGGCCGCGGTATCCAAAAAGCGATCAATGGCGGCATTTCCAGAGATGACATTTTCGTCGTCACCAAAATCTGGAAAGACGACATGGGTTTTGAGAAAGCAACGGACGCTATTCGAGCCAGCTATGACCGTCTCGGACTGAAATACATCGACCTGTTCCTGATCCATTCGCCTAGCGAAAGCGATGATGTCAACGCAGAAACGTGGAAAGCGTTGGAAGATGCCACAGACTCCGGAATCGTCCGCAGTATCGGTGTTTCCAACTTCATGCGCGGCGATTTGACGCAGTTACTGGAAAATTGCCGGATCAAACCAGCAGTAAATCAACTCGAAATCAACCCTTATAACAATATGGAAGTCGTCGATGACTTCTGCTACGACAACAATATCGTGACCATGGCTTACAGCCCATTGGCAAAAGGCCGGATCATTTCGGAAAGCAAAGTCATCAAGATCGGCGAAAAATATGGCAAGACACCGGTTCAGATCGCACTGAAGTGGTGCGTGCAACGTGATCTCATTCCGATTCCGAAAACAAAGGATGCCGATCGCATGAAAGAAAATCTCGACATCTTCGATTTCACCTTAACCGATCAAGAATTGGAAATGATCACGCGTATCCAAAAACCCACTAATTTCGAAAAAGGCCACCAAGACCACAACTTGGGCAAACGCATCGGGTTCGATACGCATAAGACAGTCTAAAGAAAATGATAGAGCTGGGGACTATCAAGTCTCCGGCTTTTTTTGGCTTTGAACATGTATTTGAAGAAGGGGGTGCTTCATGCAAAATATACACAAGAAAAATGAATCGTTTTTTGCCTTGATGTGGATAGCTGTCTATGTCATCGGCATCAGCACCGCCGATGGCCTGTCCGAAGAGTTCGGGATCCTGAAAGTTTTCACTTTGCCTGTGGCGTTAGTGTTGAGTTTCTTTCTTTACGGATGGATCCGGAAGAACAAGCTGCAACAGTACTACGGGCTACGGCGGATCACATCTATCGATTTCCGTAAGTATCTGTATTTTTTACCGCTGCTGGTCCTGTCGACAGCCAATTTTTGGAACAGCGCCGTCTTTGAACATTCTTTCCTTGAAACGGCCTTATTCATTACCAGCATGCTGTTCATCGGATTCCTTGAGGAAGTCATCTTCAGGGGATTCCTGTTCAAAGCCTTATCCAGGAAAAGCATCCGCTCGGCGCTGATCATCTCCAGCGTCACATTCGGGATGGGCCATATCGTGAACCTGCTGAACGGTGCGGATTTTTTTCCGACGTTGCTGCAGATCGGCTACGCGACCGCGATCGGTTTTCTTTTTACGGTATTGTTCATAAAGACAAAAAGCTTGTGGCCGGGCATCCTTGCGCATGCGGTCATCAATGCGACGAGCCTTTTTGCAGTGGAAGGTGATGGATTTGTCCAGCTCGTCAGCAGCCTCGTGATGGTGGTTCTTTCAGTTGGCTACGCGCTGTATCTTTTGCGGATTGTCCCTGAAAACTAGTGGACCTAATTCTATGTGGCTGCCTGGAAAATGATATAATGACTGTAAATATGCAGAGCAAGGGTGGGTTAGATGAATTTTTATTATGACGAAGAAGCGATCCGCTATCTGAAGGCCAAAGATCCGATTCTGGCGGATATCATCGACCGGATCGGGCCGATCGAAAGGCCGATCGATGCGGATCTTTTTTCGGCGCTCATCAACAATATCGTCGGCCAGCAGATTTCGATGAAGGCCCAGGAGACCGTCTGGAAAAGGATGCTTGCCGCTATCGGAGCGATCACGCCGGAGAATATTTGCCGAGTGAGCGTCGAAGAAATCCAGCAGTGCGGTTTATCGACCCGCAAAGCGACCTACATCCGTGAAGCGGCCGAAAAAGTCCTTTCCGGCGAATGCGATCTGGAGGCGCTGAAGGACATGAAAGATGAAGCGGTCATCGCCGAACTGTCGCACCTGCGCGGCATCGGCAAATGGACAGCCGAGATGTTGCTGATCTTTTCGATGGGGCGTCAGGATGTGCTGAGCTGGGACGACCTCGCCATCCATCGCGGACTGCGGATGGTTTACCATCACCGCAAAATCACGAAGCAACTGTTCCAGAAATACAAACGGCGTTATGCACCGTACGGTTCGATCGCGAGCCTCTACCTGTGGGAAGTGTCCGTCGGCGTCCTGCCGGATCTGAAGGACTATGCGCCGCTGTCGGAAGCCGAAAAGAAGAAACGCCTGAAGCAGCGCCAAGAGTTGAAACGGGCGGAAAAGCAACTGCTATAAATATGAGGAGAGCATCCCAGCTGCATCGGGATGCTTTTTTCTTTTCTGATGCGGTTTGTGCCCTAAAAAGGTGGTATCGCTAAGCAATCCGACCCCGATTAGTGTAGAATAGGGATAGAATGTTCAAAAGAAAACAACGAGTGAGGGGATAAAGCCATGATCAGATTAGGCATCATCGGAACGAGCAGCATTGCGCATGAATTCGCCACAGCAGCAAAAGCATCCGGACAATTCGAAATAAAAGCGGTATACAGCCGCACCCAGTTCAACGCCCAAAGTTTCGGGGAAGGCTACGGTGCGGACCTGTTCGTCACGGAATTGGACAAATTCACAGCCTTGGAGGAAGTGGATGCCATCTACATCGCATCGCCGAACAGCCTCCATTTCGAACAAGCCATGTCGGCCATCGCAAACGGCAAGCATCTCATCGTGGAGAAGCCGATCTTCTCGAACACGAAGGAATGGGAGGCAGCCTTCTCCGCAGCGAAAGCCAACAATGTTTTCCTGTTTGAAGCCGCCCGCCACTTGCATGAACCGAACTTCGCGCTGGTCAAGAATGAAATCGCCAAATTGGGCGAAATCGACGGCGCCAGCTTCACTTATGCCAAATATTCCTCCCGCTACGACCAGGTTTTGGCCGGCGAGGAACCGAACATCTTCTCACTGAATTTTTCCGGCGGGGCACTCTCCGATTTGGGCGTGTACTTGCTGTATGCTGCCATCGCATGGTTCGGTGTGCCAGAGGAAGTCGATTATGCCGCCAAGAAAATCCAGACGGGCGTTGACGGAGCCGGCACGATGCTGCTGAAATATCCGTATTTCACAGCCAGCCTGCACACGTCAAAAATCTATAATTCCTTCGCCGATTCAGAAATATACAGCGCCAAAAAAACACTGATTCTCGATGGGGTCAATTTGATCCAATCCGTGGAACTGGTGTTCGGCGAGACCAACGAACGGTACCAATTGGCCGAAAAAGCATCCGGACATTTTATGGATGATGAGGTCCAAGCATTCGCGCGCGTCTTGAATGATCCGGAAAATCCTGATACTATAGAAGACTATGAACGTTGGACGCAGATCAGCCGAGACGTCAACCGGACAATGGAAGCTCTGCGTAAAAAAGCGGGCATCGTTTACCCAGCGGATTTAGATGAGGCATAGGTCAGACGGATGCTTCCGCGCGAGGTATGCACCGCAGCCTAAAAACAGGCTGCATTATGAGAAATGAGGAAATAAATGATGATGATGGAAGAAATGGCAATGCCATTCGAGAAATACTGGAACGAGATGAGTTTTCAGCTGCCGACGCCGATCCAAGAAAATGTCTTCAAGCCATTGATGGAAGGCAAGGATGTTGTTGGCCTATCGCCGACCGGTACCGGCAAGACTTTGGCTTATGCTATCCCGTTGCTGCAAAAAACGGATGCCAACAAGGAGTTGCAATTGTTGGTGCTCGTGCCTTCGCAGGAATTGGCGCACCAAGTAGGGCACGTTTTGGCTGAATGGGGTTCCCTGAAGGATTTGAGCGCGCAAGTGATCATCGGGGGCGCGAACGTTGGCCGTCAGATCGATAAGCTGAAGGAAAAACCGGAAATCGTGGTCGGAACACCGGGACGATTGCTGGAATTGGCAAACCAGAAAAAACTGAAATTGCACAACATCAAGACGGTCATCCTGGATGAGGCGGACTATTTGATGCAGGAAGAACATCTGAGCGCCTTGCGCGAATTGATCAAAAAAACGCCGGGATCCCGCCAGATGGGCTTCTTCTCGGCTACGAACAGCGAGAATCTGAAGGACATCCAGAAATGGTTCAACACGGAGCCGCTTTGGTTCGACACTACCAAGGAAGGCCAGTTCATGGACCAGACTGTCCATGGCTTCATCGAGGCACCTACGCGGAAACGTGCGGAAATGCTGCGCCGTTTGGGCAACCTGGAAGGCATGCAGGCGCTTGTCTTCGTGAATTCTACGCAGGAACTTGATTATTTGGCGGGAAAACTGCAGTTCGAGGGCATCAATGTCCGCATGCTGCACAGCGATTACGGCAAGGCACAGCGTAAGAGCGCCATGGATGAATTCCGCAAAGGCAACGCGACGTTCCTGCTGACGACGGATGTTTCCGCCCGTGGGATCGACATCCTGGATCTGCCGTATGTCATCCATTACGATCTGCCGCTTTCGAAGGAAACCTATCTGCACCGCTCCGGACGTACGGGCCGGATGGGCAAAAAAGGGGTTGTGCTGTCACTTGTGAATGACCGCAACAGTCGCGATATCAAACGCTTCGCGCCGCATCCGGATGAAGTAAAAGAATTCTTCATCTACGGCGGTGAGCTCGTCAACGAACTGCCGAGCCGCGAATCACGTGACGCCATCCGCGATGCGCAGAAACCGGCCGCAGCCAAAGCAGCCAAAATCCAGAAAAAAGTTGCCTTGAAAGAGGAAGAGACTGCGAAGGAAGCAGTTGCCAAAAAAACGAAAAAGAAAAAAATCCGCTCCAAAGATCAGAAAAACAAAGGCGCGCGCCGCAAGCCAACAGAACAAAAGCCAACTGAATAACTGAAGAACTTTCCGCATTCTGCCGGAAGGACAGCCCCAAACCGCGCTTGCGGAGGCTGTCCGCGGCGAAGTGCGGATTTTTGCGTTCGGCGAGATGCGGGCCGGAACTCCAGCCAGTTGCGCGTTCGCTAGTCCCAATAGGCAGAATTCCTTCCCCGGTCCGTTGCGGCGAGCCCCTCGCACCTGTATAATCAAAGACAGAGAACGAATATGCATACGGATACGGAACAAAGTTCGCTATGCAGCACAAGAAAGGGGTGGGCGCTAACTATGGTCACCATCAATGACATCGCCAAAATGGCCGGTGTGGCTAAGAGCACCGTTTCTCGCTATCTGAACGGCGGGGCGGTCAGCGAAAAAACAAAGGCGAAGCTGGATGAGATTGTTGCCGAGAACGACTATAAACCGAATAAATTTGCCCAAAGCCTGAAAGCGAAGCGCACGCATATGGTCGGGACGATCATTCCGCGTCTGAATTCCTTTGCGACGAATGAAGCGTTGAGGGGCTTGGAGAATAGTCTGCGCCTTTCCAAAAACCAACTATTGATCACGAATGCGGATCAGAGCCGCGAGCGCGAAATCGAAGCCATTTCCACCTTGGCGAAGCAGCGCGTCGACGGCATTGTCTTCTTCGCCGCTGCCATCACACCGGCCCATGTCAAGGCGTTCGAAGATGCTGATGTTCCCGTCGTCATCGTCGGGCAATCGCATCCCGATTTCCACTGCATCATCCATGATGACGAGAAGGCGGGCCGTTCGGTCGGAGCCTACGCGGTGGCGAATGGGCACAGGAACATTCTTGTCTTCGGGGTCGACGAATCCGATAAGGCGGTCGGGGTGACCCGGCGCAAAGGCATCGAGCAGGCTTTCGAAGGCCATGATATCGACTATAGCTTCGTCAAAACGAGCTTTGCCATGAAGGACGCCTACGAAAAAGCACTGGAAATCCTGCCGCAATCCAAAGCGACTTTCGTGATCGGTGCGACCGACAATATCGCGATCGGGGTCATGCGCGCGGCCCACGAATTGCAGATCGAAATACCGGATCAGCTTTCCTTGGCGGGGTTCGGCGGCTACGAAATCACCGAGGCGGTCTATCCGCGCATCACAACCGTGCATTATCCTTTCCAGGAGTCCGGCGAATTGGCGGCCAAAATTCTGATGGAATTGATTCTGGAAAAAGAAGTCGACCTGATCCAAACGCTGGATAACGAGTTGTTGATCAGGGAATCGACAATGAGAAAAGAATAGCCCTAGCCTATACGACTAGCAACAGATTTCAACAATTAAAAGCCCGTAAGCAAATTTTGCTTACGGGTCTTTTTTTGGTTCGTACGCTAAAAACAGAAAAAATGCAAACCCATGCAACCGCTCCAAAAACACCCAAATCTTCAGAGGTGTACGTTTTCTCACCTCTTTTCATTGTTACCCATTACATTTATGTGGTTGACATAGTTTTCCGCCTATGTAATTATTGATGCAAGTACAATATCAGAACGAATGGAGAATGATGATGAGCGAAAAAGAGACTGTTTTATCCGTTAAAAATGAAGAGCGAGCCAGCAGCAAACTGACTACGAAGGAGATGGTCCTGTGCGCCTTGTTCGCCGCACTGATCGCGGTCGGCGCTTTTATCCGCGTGCCGGTTCCGGTCGTGCCGTTCACGCTGCAATTCCTGTTCACGATGCTGGCCGGTGTGTTATTGGGCGGAAGGCTCGGGGCAACGAGCGTGTCGCTTTATCTGCTTATGGGTCTGGCCGGCTTGCCCGTGTTCGCTGAAGGCGGCGGCATCGGCTATATCCTGAAACCGAGCTTCGGCTACTTGATCGGCTTTTGCGTCGGCACTTATGTGACAGGCGTGATCGCGCATAAGGTGGCACAACCGTCGTTCAAGCGACTGCTGCTGGCCAGCCTGACCGGTCTGGGCATCGTGTATGTGTTCGGGTTGATCTATTACTACATCATCTGTAATTACGTCATCGGTGCCCCGATCGCGATGGGACCGTTGTTCCTGTACGGCTTCATTTTGTCAGTGCCCGGCGACATCGCGCTCTGCTTCCTGGGAGCATCACTCGGCAAACGGCTGATCCCGGTCATCAGAAAAGGGCTCTAGGAAAGGAAGGACTACGAAAATGACGACAATGGAAGCAATCAAAAACAAGCTTTACGCCGGCGGACGCCTCACCAAGCAGGAAGCCATGACTTTGACGGAAGTGCCGCTCGAAGAACTTTGCGCAGCCGCCAATGAGGTGCGCGCGCATTTCTGCGGAAATGTGTTCGACGTCTGTACAATCATCAATGGCAAGAGCGGAAAATGCTCGGAAAACTGCAAGTTCTGCGCCCAATCCCGCTATTACCGCACGAAAGTGGATGCTTACTCGCTCATCGGATCGGAAACGATCGTCGAGCAGGCGAAATACAACGAAGAGCGCGGCGTACTGCGTTATTCCATCGTGACCTCGGGCAGGGAGTTGTCCAGTAAGGAAGTGGACAGGGTCTGCGAAAGCCTGGAAGCAGTCCAAAAGGAATCGGACATCGCGCTATGCGGCTCGTTCGGGCTTTTGGAGGAAATGGAATTCGCCAAACTGAAGCAGGCCGGATTGACGCGCGTCCACAATAATCTGGAAACTTCGCGGCGGAACTTCCCGAATGTCTGCACGACCCATACTTACGACGACAAAATCGCCGCCATCCGCGCCGCGCAACAGGCTGGTCTGACAGTCTGCAGCGGCGGTATCATCGGCTTGGGCGAAACGATGGAGGACCGTATCGATATGGCCATCGATCTGCGCGAAATGGGCATCCGCTCGATTCCGGTCAACCTGCTGAGTCCCATTCCGGGCACGCCATTCGAAGAAAACGAAGTCGTCGGCGACGCCGAGATGAGCCGCATCATCGCGATTTTCCGGATGCTGGTTCCCGATGCCTACATCCGCTTGGCCGGCGGAAGGGGGCTGCTTGCGGATAAGGGCAGACAGTGCTTCCTTTCCGGCGCCAATGCGGCCATTTCCGGCGATATGCTGACGACGGACGGCATCACGATCGAACAGGATATGCGCATGCTGGGCGAATTGGGTTACGAGGTGGTCCTGCGCGATGACTGATGGGAAAGGGTTGTTCGTCACTGCGACCGGGACGGATGTCGGGAAGACCTATGTCACGGCGCTGATCGTCAAAAAACTGCGCGAAGCCGGTCATTCCGCCGGATATTACAAGGCCGCGCTCAGCGGAGTCGCAAAGACAGCGGCAGGCTTCCGAACCGGGGATGCGGGCTACGTTGCGGATGTCGCGGGGATCGCACAAGAGGAAACGGGAAATTCCGTTTCCTACGTCTACGAAAAGGCGGTTTCGCCGCACTTGGCCGCGAAGCTGGAGGGCAATCCCGTCAAAATGGCTGTCGTGATGGCCGCCTATAAGCAGGCGCTGTCCCGCTACGACTACGTGACGATGGAGGGCAGCGGCGGTATCGTCTGCCCGCTCCGCTACGACGACGATGCGCAGCTGTTGCTTGAGGATGTCATCACCGCTTTGGGGTTGGACGCCCTCGTAGTGGCTGATGCCGGACTCGGCACGATCAATGCGACTGTGCTTACGGTCGACTACATGAAAAGGCGCGGTATCCCGGTTAAGGGAATCATCCTGAACCGTTACGATGCGGCCGATGCGATGATGCGCGACAACAAGAAGATGGTTGAGATCCTCACCCGCGTGCCCGTCATCGCCTGCGTGAAAAAGGATGAAACGGCCATCGTTATCGATGCGGCAACGCTGGCGGGATTGTATGGATAGGGGCGGTCGCATGGATTTAGTCGAAAAGGACCTGAAATACATCTGGCACCCTTGCTCGCAGATGAAGGATTATGAGGAACTCAAACCGATCATCATCGACCGGGGCGAAGGAGTGTATCTCTACGACAAGGATGGAAAAACGTTCCTTGACATCGTCAGCTCGTGGTGGTGCAACCTGCTGGGGCACTGCAATCCAACGATCAACGCAGCGCTCATCGACCAGATCGGCCGGCTGGAGCATGTGATTTTCGCGAACTTTTCGCATGAGCCGGCAATAACCTTATGCGAGCAACTGATGGAGATCATCCCGACCGGACTCTCGAAGTTCAACTTTTCCGACAACGGATCTGCGGCTGTGGAATGCGCGCTGAAGATGAGCTTCCAGTACCAATACCAGACCGGCCACAAGGAGAAGACGAAATTCATGTGCCTGACGGAAGGGTACCACGGCGAAACCTTGGGGGCGCTGGCTGTCGGCAGCATGGATCTGTACGCCAAAATGTACCAGCCGATGCTGATGGACACAAACCAGATCGAGGCGCCGGATTGCTACAGGTGCCCGTTCCAGAAAAATCGGGACAGCTGCAATTGCGAATGTTTCGTCTATGCCGAAAAAGCCTTTGCGGACCACGGTGACGAAACCTGCGCCATGATCGTCGAGCCTTTGGTGCAAGGCAGCGCGGGCATGCGCATCTATCCGCCGCTTTACCTGAAGAAACTGCGTGCACTTTGCGACCGCTATGGCGTTCTGCTGATCGCCGACGAAATCGCGACCGGATTCGGCCGGACCGGCAAAATGTTCGCCTTCGACCATGCCAGCATTAGCCCCGATATCATGTGCATCTCCAAAGGGCTCACCGGCGGCTACTTGCCGATGGCGATCACGATCACGACTGACAAAATCTTCGATGCTTTCTACGCCGAATACAGCGAAGGCAAGGCCTTTATGCACAGCCACACCTACAGCGGCAATCCGCTGGGATGCTCCGCGGCGCTGGCGGTCCAGAAGGTGCTCCGCGAAGAGCGGATCCTTGAAAAAGCCGCCGTCCGCGCCGAACATCTGACCAAGCGTCTGAACGAAACGCTGCTGGACCACCCGAACGTGGGCGAAATCCGCCATATCGGCCTCATCCATGCCATCGAGCTGGTGACTGACAAGCAGGCGAAGACCGCGTTTGATGCGGAGCTGCGGATCGGCTATCAGATCTACAAAAAGGCTTTGGAGAAAGGGCTGATTCTGCGTCCGCTCGGCAATGTGCTCTATTTCAATCCGCCGCTGACGATAACCGAAACCGAACTGGACGAAGCAGTCGGCCTCTGCGCCGAGGCCATCGCGGAAATCCTCGGCAGCTAGCTGTTGAGGATTTCCGGAACCGCACATGGGACGGGATAGCCCCGCCAGACCTCTCATCGCAATATCCTTTTGAATGCAGCTGACAGAAGGAGCCATCTGTTGAATTATTGTTTATCGCGGTTGTTTTGATAATTTTATTGCGGATTATTATATAATAAATGGATATTGTTTTTGAGGGGGAAGATTGGAAAAATGAATAATGCAAAAGGATTAAAAAAAGTTTTGGCGGTTCTGGGGGCGTTCGCTTTATTGGGACTGAGTGGCTGCGGCCAAGAAGAAACGGTGGAAACGGACAGCAGTGCACAGGAAACGACGGAACTGACCTCCGAAACGACGACTGAAGAAACGACCGAAGCAGCCGCTGAGGAACATTTGGATTATGAAAACCAGGATGAATGGGACTTCGAATCCGGCGCGATGCAATCCCCGATCAATATCGAAACGAATGCAACCGAAGCGATGACCACGGACGGTTCCTTGACATTGGACTATGCGGAGGAGATCATCGATGTGGTCGATAACGGGCACAGCATCGAAATCGAAGACGGCGGCCAAGCGACGATTGCCGGACGCGGTTTTGAATTGGCGCAATTCCATTTGCATTCCCCGAGCGAGCACACGGTGGATGGGGAGAGTTTCCCGATCGAACTGCATTTTGTCCACAAGGCACAGGATGGCCGCTTAGCAGTCATCGCGGTCTTCTTTAAAGAAGGAACAGAAAATGCAGCTTTTCAGGCGATCCTGGATGATGTGCAGGCAAACGAAGAATCAGACGTTGCGAGCGGCCTCAGCCTGAACGTTGCCGAACTGCTTCCAGCCAACAAAAGCTACTACCATTACCTAGGTTCCTTGACGACACCGCCGCTGACCGAAAATGTCGAGTGGTACGTGATGGCGAACCCTGTGGAAGTTTCCGCGGAACAAATTGCAGCCTTCAACGAATACTATGAAGGCAACAACAGAGAGGTCCAACCATTGGGCGAGCGTTCCGTTCTGAAATATGAAGAATAACGATCCTGTTTTGGCGATTTGAGCGCCTTGGCTGAAAAAGTTCCGTCCCCCCGATTCGTATTGGTGCGGGCGGAACTTTTTTGAATGTTCTGATCGAGGATGCAAAGGAATCCGTAACGCGATTAGAAAATACAGAAAGAACATATGCGAAGGCTTTTTTTTGTTATAATTAAGGAAAAACGCGAGCAGGGGGAACGTAATGGGGGAAATAGCAGCAAAAGCCGCATCATTGATTTTGATCATCGTGATCGGCTACGTCATCAAACGGATCGGGTGGGTGAGCGCAGCTGATTTTCCGAAATTTTCGAAAATCGTGCTGCGGATCACGTTGCCCTGCGCACTGATCACCAGTTTCAACACGTTCGACATCACCTACAATCTGCTGTTTTTGACCGCAATCGGCCTCCTCGCTAACTTGATCCTGCAAATCACCGGCTATCTGGTGAACCAACGGAAAGGCGGTATAGCGCAGGCTTTCGGAATCATCAACCTCGGCAGCTATAACGTAGGGGCCTTTGCGATGCCATATATCGCCGGATTGATGGGCCCGCAGTCGATCATTTTCGCATCCCTTTTTGATGTCGGCAATTCATTCGGAGCTGCCGGAATCGGTTATGGCTGGTCCCGTTCTGTTGCGGATGAGAAGCAAAAAACAACCTTAGGCGGCTTCCTCAAACTCATGTTCCTTTCGCCGTTGTTCGATACATACTTGATCCTGTTGCTGATGCGCCTCCTCGGGCTGCAATTACCGGATGCGGTCATCATCTTTACGTCCACGGTGGGCGGCGCCAACACATTCCTGGCGATGTTGATGATCGGGATCGGTTTGGAATTGGGCTTGGATGCGCACCGCTTCAAGCTGGCCTTCAAATACTTGGCCATCCGCTACGGCTTTTCGCTGATTTTCTCCATCCTGACCGTGCTCTTCCTGCCGGTATCAATGGTCGTGAAGACGATCCTCTGCATGCTGTTCTTTTCGCCGATCGCATCCATGGCGACCGGATTCACCGACGAAGCGGGCGGGGACGTCGAAACCTCCGCCTTCATGAATTCCGTTTCCATCCTGATCGGAATCTTCGCGCTGCCGCTCGTATTGGCGGTCTTGGGATAAAAATGTCAAATGAAAATAATCCAAAACCATCCAAAACCATCCGTTCTTGTGTAGCGGGTGGTTTTTTGTTGGGCGGAATTTGTTTCCTCCGGCGAACGCAGGCTACGCCGGAGTTCGGCCAACATATGCGTCTTTTCCTCCGATGAGGGGGCGCTCGCCGAAGTTGGCCCTAAGATGTTACTGTCGTTCTCCGGTGAGAGCCTCCTCACCGGAGCAGGGAGCCGCGCACGCGCACGCTGTTCAGCTCCGGCCAACCCCGACCAACAGTAAAAACATATAGCATCAAACTATATCTGTTTATATCAATTAAGTGTTACCCTATAACATGATTCCATGGCATACTGGAACAACCTTCATCAATGAAAGGCATCAGCAAATATTGGGATAGCGTCGCAACTTTTGCACCGCTAGCTTTGAAAATAATAAAGAACTTGGAAAAGGAGGAACAGTAATGAAGAAAGAAACAAATCGTTGGGTGGTGCTGATCAGCTCGATGGGGATCTTGTTGTGCACCGGTATCGTCTACACGTTCAGTGTTTTCGCAGGACCTTTGGCGGAATTGCGGGGATGGGCGGTACCGGATATCATGATGGCGTTCGCAATCAACTCCGCAGTGGGGCCGATCCCGATGATCTTCGGCGGCTATTTTACGGACCGTGGCTGGGCAAAATGGATCGCCCGCATCGGCGTTGTGCTTTTCGGTATCAGCTTCGCTTTCACCGGGCAAGCGACGAGCATTTTTCAGTTGTACCTGATCTACGGCATCTTCGGCGGCTTTGCGCAGAACTTTGCCTATTCCGCCTGTCTCAGCAACACAATCCGTTTTTTCCCGGATAAAAAAGGCTTGGCTTCCGGTCTGATCACGGGGGGAATGGGCGGAGCGGCGATCATCGCGGCACCGATCGCGAACACGCTGATCGAACGCTACGGAGTCAGCCAAGCCTTCTGGCGCATGGGCTTGGCGTATGCGCTGATCGGATTCTTTTTCAGTTTTTTCATCCGCTCGGCACCGAAACAGGCAGTTCCACAAACGGCTGCGGCCTCCGAAAAGGCTCCAGCACAAACAAAAACCATCACCGCAAACAAAAACTGGAAGGAAATGTTGGCGAGTCCCGCATTCTACCTGCTTATCCTGATGTTCGCGATGGGCGCCTTTTCCGGTCTGATGATTGCTTCGAACGCATCATTGATCGGGCAATCGATGTTCGGTTTGTCGGCATCGGCCGCTGCCGCTTATGTCAGCCTCTATTCCTTGAGCAACACGTCAGGCCGGGTATTCTGGGGCGCGATTTCTGATCGTATCGGCCAAATCCGCGCAGTCATCATCATCTACAGTGCCATCATTTTTGCCTTCATCCTGCTCGTCAGCGTCAATCAAGTGTGGGCCTTCGCTATCGGGATCGTCACCTTGGGCCTTTGCTTCGGCGGCGTGATGGGCGTCTTCCCGGGATTGGTCATGGATAACTTTGGTCCGGCGAATCAGGGCGTCAATTACGGCATCGTCTTCATCGGCTTTTCGAGCGCCGCATTCGTCGCTCCGAAAGTGACTGCGTCATTGGCTGCCGCGAACGACGGTGACTTCACGAAAGCCTTCTATGTCGCGATTGCCGTCGTCCTGCTGGGACTGGGCTTGAGCCTTGTCTATGCAAAAAGAAAAACTGTGGCCAAGCTTGCAGCGGAAACTGTTTAAAAGACACTTCATTGAAAATAGCCCGCGTTGAGGAGAGAAGTTCTCCTCAACGCGGGCTATTTTTCTGAATGAAAAGAGTTGTGGCACACAATTTGCGAATAAGTGTCTACAAGTATTAAGCCCGTAAAGTTAGCGATCCGAGCAGAGGAGGCTTATAATCAAGATATAAATTAACCCGTTCCCACGACCATCTCCTGAGAGAATCCAGCCATTATGGATTCCATCGTTAGCTCCAGTGTACTTTTAGGAGGAGTGATTTATATGAAAAATAGAACGATGCTGGTGACCCTATTCAGCTTGATTTTTTTGGCGAGCTGCTCCGACACAATGGAATCGGGCCTGGATTCAGCAAAAAGCAGCCAAGAGAGCACGTCTCAAGCCAACAGCAAACCGGAAACAGACGCAGAAACCGCAAAAGAAAATCGGCCGCTGACTTTCGCGGATGAAGCGATTGAAGATTATGTGCGTAAATTGATCGGCAAAGAAGAGGGCGACCTGACTGCGAGCGATATCGAGTCGGTCGATGCGCTCTATCTGGGCAATAAAGATATCAACAGCATCAGCGGAATCGAACATTTTACGAACCTGCGGATACTGCATCTGAATGATACGCAAATTAACGACATCAGCGCGCTGGCCGGTTTGACGCAGCTGGAATATCTCGACATCAGCCGCACCCAAATCCAGGACCTCACAGCTTTAACGGATTTGGCGAAACTCAAAACCCTTTACCTCAACAACAACCAATTGGAGGACATCACAGCATTAGCCGGATTGAAGAAGCTTGAGGTGCTCTATCTGAATGACACACAAGTCGTTGATATCCGCCCCTTAGCCGACTTGACCGGCCTGCAGTCGCTGAAGCTGCGTAACACCGAAGTTGAAGATGTCGGAGTTGTAGCAGATTTGACCCAGTTACGCTATCTGAGCCTAGGGAACACCAAAGTCAAAGATCTCACGGCGCTATCGGGCTTGACGCAGCTGACTATCCTGGAACTGGACAATACACTCATCCGTGACACCGTAGCCTTAGCGGATTTGACGCAGTTGATGGAGTTGAACATGAGTGGGACTGAAATAGCCGATGTCAGCGCCTTGGCGGGTCTCGGCAATCTGCTGACGTTGGACCTTAGTGGCACAGAAATAAGCGACATTTCGCCACTGGCAGGACTGACGAAGCTGACGCGCTTGGATTTGAACGCCACAAAAATCGAGGACATCGGCAGTTTGGCGGGAATGACCGGGCTGACGCATCTCGAAATCAGCGGAGCGCAAGTGAGCGACGTCGCTGCCTTGGCAAATATGACGGGATTGGTCTACCTAGACCTGGCCCAGAATAGGATCAGCACCATCGACAGCTTGGCCAGTCTCACCAAAATACGGCACTTGAATCTGTCTGGAAATCAGATAAGCGATATCACAGCATTATCGGATTTGGCGGATCTGTGGTACCTCGATTTGAAGGGAAATCCAATCAGTGATATCGCACCTTTGTCGAGTTTGGCTAAGTTGGGGAAACTGCATATCAGCAAGGCGGACATCAATGCTGAACAACAAACAATGCTGCAGAGTGTTCTGCCGGACTGCGATATCAGTTGGTACGAATAAGCAGCCAACTCATCGGCTTTACTATCCGGACTGATCCAGCTGAAATGCAATAAACATCAACAATCATCTTACAATGAGCTTTTTGGGTAGAGGAGAGGGAACAATGCAATCAAATAAACGGAATAAGAACGGTTTGAAAATATTCATCAGTATTCTGGCAATTCTGGTGATCGGTGTCCTCGGGTATGTCTACTCGATCTATGCAAATGTGAAAGACACGATGGACACAGCTTATACGCCTGTCGAAGTCGAGACCTTCCGGACAACGAACACCGGTACGGAAGCCGACGCTTCGGAAACGGCTGATGAAGAAAGCGGAGCCGATGTTCGAGTATTAACACCATCTGAACTCCTGGAAGCCGGCGAGCCGGTTTCAATCCTATTGCTGGGCGTAGACACCGGTGATTTGGGCCGCACGGAACAGGGCCGTTCCGACTCAATGGTGGTCGTCACCATCAATCCGCATACGCAAAAGACGACACTGTTGAGTATCCCACGCGATACGTACACCGAAATAATCGGGTACGGCACTTCCGACAAAATCAATCACGCCTATGCACTCGGAGGCACCGCGATGTCGATCAATACAGTGCAGCAGATGCTGGATATCCCGATCGATTTCTACGTGATGGTCAACATGGCGGGGATCCAGGAAATCGTGGATGCGGTCGGCGGCATCACTGTCGAGAGCCCGCTTGCCTTCAACCAGAACGGCTACGATTTCGTCCAAGGCACGAACCAATTGGATGGCGAGGCAGCGTTGGCGTTCGCACGCATGCGCTACGAAGATCCGGCCGGCGATACCGGTCGCCAAGGCAGACAACGCCAAGTCATTGAAGGCGTCATCCGCAAATTGGCGACACCGGAAACCTTGCTGAACTACCAGGCGTTCTTAGAAACTCTTTCAGCCAACATGCAGACAAGCTTCCAACTGTCCGATTTCTACACGCTCCAAAATCAGGATTACCTCGGCGCGGTAGGCAACATCGAACAGCAGCAACTCGGCGGTACAGGCGATATGATGAACGACATCTACTACAATTTCGTGGATGAAGCCGAACTGACGCGCGTCCGCGACCTGCTGCAGATCGAATTGGAATTGGAATAGCCTGGAAACAGGGAGACTTCTTAAAATACGAGAAAGAGCAAAAGTTCGGGATCTAGTTTGCTGGTTCGACGGCAGAAGACGGTATATTACGTGGCAAAGTCCTAAACTGTACGTACCAGAATTGGTGTGGGGATGGCTTGCCGTCACCAGTGATCCGGTCGCGGCCGAGTGGAAAGTGGTTGAATGATGAATGAAAGAATCTGCGCAGCTTCATTCGCAGCTCCCTGCTCCGGTGAGGGGTGTGCTCCCCGGAGGACGCCGGTAACTCGTGGGCTTCAACTCCGGGGGGCACCGTCTCCTCGGAGGACAAGACTTAAATGCAGGTTGAACTCCGGCGAAGCCTGCGTTCATCGGAGGAGCGGGCGCCAGCCGCCCCCCGACTACAAATAAAAAAACTTCCAGCTAATCGTTCAGAATAGCTGGAAGTTTTTTTGCATGCCTCTGTAAGATTTATCGGATAGCCCGCATACTAATCAGCTCGACGTCGCAAGCCAAATGATCCGCAGAAACGGTTTGTTCGTACATCAGATCGGTGGAGAGGTATTTTTTGTTGTCGTCGGCAAAGACGGTCGCGACGACTGCATCCTTGTTCCCCAGCAGATCCTGCGCTTTCAGGACGCCCAAAAAGTTGGCACCGGATGAGATGCCGACGCCGAGTCCGAGCACGCGCGCGAGTTTGCGGGACATATTGATGGCATCACAATCATCGATAAGGAGGATGTTGTCCAGCTGATCCAGTTTGACGATAGCCGGCACGAACTCGTCACCAATGCCGAAAATCCGGTGCGGGCCGACGACTTTTCCGCAAGTCGCCATCGTCGGGGAAGAAGCCGGATCGAGCGGGAAAGCCAGGCAGTCCGGGTAGGTTTCCTGCAGAACATCTTTGACGCCCATCAGCGTTCCGCCTGTGCCGACGCCGGCGACGAAGCCTTGCGGTCTTTTGCCGAAAGCCGCCAGTTGAGCCAGAATCTCTTTTCCCGTTGTCGCGTAGTGGGCGGCACAATTTTCAGGATTGGAGAATTGGTGCGGCAGGAAGGCGCCTTCGTTTTCACCCATCCTGTCAGCGAGGGCAATCGAACCGGTGAAGCCGCCTTCCGCTTTGGAAACGAGCCGAATCGTTGCACCGAAACTTTCGATCAAGTTAATCCGCTCCTTGCTCATCCAGTCGGGCATGAAAATCGTGACAGGATTGCCCAAATAAGCGCCGATTGCAGCAAAAGCGATGCCAGTGTTTCCACTGGTCGCCTCAGCGATGGGCATCCCTTCAGTGATCGCGCTTGTTTCATAGGCCTGGCGGAGGATGTGGCAGGCGACCCGGTCCTTGATGCTGCCTGAATAATTGTAGTATTCCGCCTTTGCGTATACAACCCGCGGTTCGCCTTTGTAGAGCAAGGAAATTTCCAGCATCGGGGTGTGGCCGATCAAAGCCGCCAAACCATCAAATTTTTCGGACATTTTCTCATTTATCGTCATGGTCAAAAAACCTCCCAAACCTATGTCATGTCGCTCTTTACCTTCATTTTAACGCTTTTGGCAAATAAAGACCATCGCAAGACGGTCCACAAAAAAATAAAATAAATTTTTAGAAAACGCTTGACTTTATCTTTGAAAGGGTTTACTATTCATATCAAGAGGAACCGGTTTCAACAATATGAAAAACCTGCTCCTTATCATTTTAAATCGGAAAGGAACCGGTTCCGAAATAAAGTGAAACAAAGCTTTTATTGCACTTATTCTTAGGAACAACAGATCAAAAAAAGGAAGGAGAAAAAAACAGATCACCAAAAAATTGCAGGAGAAGTGTTGACGGATACCGGTGTGGAAATGGGATAGGGTGCCGAGCAAAAGCGTCGCCAGCTTGGAAGAAAAAAAGAGCTTTAGGAACTTCCTGCCGCTTGCTAAAGTTGGCAATCCGAAAGCTACACCGATCATGTGCGCGATCCGAAAGCATAGGAGCAGCAGAGCAATTATCACGTCGCAATAGGTGTCCAATGCACCGAAAAAACTGGCGCGATTCTGATTTACCGATCCAGAAAATACTAAAAAAAATTTTTGAGAAAACGCTTGACATTATTTTTGAAAGGGTTTACTATTCAGTTGTAGAGGAACCGGTTCCGTTCGGTGTGTTTTGATATCAGAGAGCTTTTGTTTCTTAGAAGTGAACATGAAATTATTTAGCTACTATTTATACCTTCAACGAAGATGGAAGCTTAATGAAACTCATGACGTGAGCACATTTTTTACCCGAAATGGAACAGGTACATAACCATAGGCTCTATAGAATCGCTACAAGAAAAAAATTGGATTGTTACTAGGGGTAGATCTAAAAAAAAGGAGGAATTATTAATGAAAAATGAACAAACCATCAAAGACATTCTTGACGCTGTGGGAGGCCAGGATAATGTCAAAAATTTTGAACACTGTGCTACAAGACTTCGAATTATCTTAAGAGATAACAGCAAGGTGAGCAAGGAAAAAGCGGAAGCTGTCACTGGAAGCAAAGGTTACTTCTTTAATACAGGACAACACCAGTTTATTTTCGGAACTGGAAAGGTAAATGAAGTCTATTCTGAATTTAAGCAATATACAAAGATGGATGAATCAGCGGATACAGCGTTTAAAGAAGACGTTTACTCCAACATGACTCCCGTTCAGAGAGTCGTTCGAACTTTGGCGGATATTCTAATTCCTCTAATTCCTGCACTGGTTACAACGGGACTATTAATGGGTTTAAGAGGACTTCTTGTGGAGCTGGGTGTAGAATTTAGTCCATTTATGTTGAGCATGTTCCAGATGCTGACAGATACCGCATTTGCTTTCCTACCAGTACTTATTGCCTATAGTGCCACTCGTAAATTTGGTGGAAATCCCATCATCGGTATCGTAGTTGGCCTTATGATGGTATCTCCTAATTTGCCTAATGCTTGGGCTGTAGCCGGTGGAAGCGCTGAAGCAATCAACGTTTCTTTCTTAGGACTTAATATTCCTATTGTAGGTTATCAAGGATCTATCATCCCCGCTATCGTAGCAGGGTATCTAATATCAAGAATTGAGAAAGAGCTACGAAAAGTTGTTCCTCAAATCATCGACCTGATTGTAACGCCGTTTGTAACATTAACAGTAACCATTTTTCTAATGCTCTTTATCTTAGGTCCTATCACTCATACATTCGAGATTGCAGTCAGTGACTTTATCGTTATGCTGATCAATGCACCTTTAGGTATTGGATATATCCTTTTTGGCGCACTTCAACAACTCTTGGTTATTACAGGCCTTCATCACACTTTATCAATCATTGAGCTTCAGTTACTTGCCGATACGGGTGAAAATGTGCTGAATCCACTTATGACAGCCAGTATGGCTGGACAATTAGGGGCAGCAATCAGTGCAGCTTTACTAATGAATGTTAAACTAAAGAGAACTAACGCTATTTCTTCTTCCACATCTACCTTATTTGGAATTACAGAACCTCTTCTCTTCGGTGTGAATCTGAGAAGTTTGAGAATACTGGTTTCCGGCATGTTGGGAGGAGCTGTGGGTGGTCTGCTTACGTATATCTTTGGCCTATCTGCTACAGGTATGGGAATCACCTTTATTCCTGGACTGTTGCTTTACACCAGTAGTTTCGCATCTATGATCCAGTACCTAGTTGTCATTGTAGGAGCATTTGTGACAGGGTTCATTGCTGTGAAAGTACAGTCGAATAAAATTTCAGAGCAGCTTAATTTAGATTAATTAAATAAAGAAAGAGGGGAGTGCCTCAGAACCAGAAAATCCTTTTCTGGTTCTGAGGCACTCCCTTTTCTAGGTTTATGGGCAGACCTACCCCGCCAAACCGCAAATAAGAGGCTGCCTCCTATTGAGACACCCCCTTCTAACGTGCGCCCGGAACGGGTGATAACTTTGTGGTGAAAGTCCATCTCAGGCTTTAATGAAGAAAGCAACAAATCGTTGGGTGGTACTGATAATGTGGACCCAATGTCAAGGACATTCAAAAAAAGAGACTTTATGCAGCACTCAATAAAACCTGCTCCCTGTAATTGTCGGAAGTTCCTTCTTTTTCCTTCCACATGACTATCTTCAGCCTCAGCGGATTACGCGGAGGCCGAATCGAGCGGAAAGGCCATCGTCAGCCGATCTATAAAAAATACAAAATAAATTTTTAGAAAACGCTTGACTTTATCTTTGAAAGGGTTTACTCTTCTTATTAAGAGGAACCGGTTTCACCAACACTGAAAACCTGCTCCTTATCGTTTTGAACCGAAAAGGAACCGGTTCCGCATGGAAGCGAAGTATTGTTATTATTGCACTTATTCTTAGGCAGAACAGATTAAAGGGAAGAGGGAGAAAAAATGGATTACAAAAAGATTGCAGAAGAATTGTTGATGGACATCGGTGGAAAAGACAACGTACAGGCGGCGACGCACTGCGCGACACGACTACGCTTGGTTTTGAAAGATGAAAGCAAAGTCGATCAAGCGGGCTTGGATGAACGCGACGAAGTAAAAGGGACTTTCTCAACGGCTGGTCAATACCAGATCATCCTGGGATCCGGGATCGTCAATGAAGTCTACAAAGAATTCATCAAAATGGCCGGAATCGACGCCATGAGCAAAGAAGAAGTCAAAACAGCCGGCACGCAAAAATTGAATCCGATCCAACAAGGCGTCAAATTGCTTTCGGATATCTTCGTACCAATCATCCCGGCCATCGTAGCTTGTGGTTTGATGATGGGATTGAACAACGTATTCACGGCACCGGATTTGTTTGTTACCGGAAAATCGCTGATTGAAGCTTATCCGGCCATCGAAGGTTTTGCAGCGATGATCAACACTTTCTCCAACGCGGCATATGTCTTCCTTCCAGTCCTGATCGGTTTCAGCGCAACGCAGAAATTCGGCGGAAATCCATACTTGGGAGCTGTTTTGGGGATGTTGATGGTCCACCCGGATCTTGTCAATGCCTACGCCTATCCATCAGTTTTGGCTGCAGGCGAAGTGCCTTTCTGGAATATCTTCGGCTTCGAAATCGCGAAAGTCGGTTACCAAGGAACAGTACTGCCGATCTTGTTCGCATCTTACATCTTGGCAAAAATCGAAACTTTCTTGCACAAACGCGTGCACACATCATTGGATAACCTGGTCACACCGCTGTTCGCTATAATCAGCACTGGCTTCCTGACTTTCACTTTGGTGGGACCTCTGACGCGCACACTCGGCGACGTGATGACAAACAGCCTTGTATGGTTGTATGACACAACAGGTGCCATCGGCGGAGCCATCATCGGTTTCTTCTACGCTCCACTGGTCGTTACCGGTATGCACCACAGCTTCATCGCTGTCGAAACGCAATTGTTGGCTGATATCGCCAAAACAGGCGGTACGTTCATCTTCCCGATCGCCGCTATGTCAAACGTGGCTCAAGGAGCTGCCGCATTGGCGATGTTCTTCATTATCAAGGAACAAAAAGCGAAAAGCTTGGCTTCCGCTTCCGCCATCTCTGCTTACTTGGGAATCACTGAGCCTGCCATGTTCGGTATCAACTTGAAATACCGCTACCCGTTCTACGCAGCAATGATCGGTTCTGGTGTCAGCAGCGCGTTCATCTCCTTCTTCAAGGTTAAAGCGATCGCAATGGGCGCAGCCGGCCTGCCGGGCGTCATCTCGATCAAACAAGAAGACTTGTGGATCTACGTCTTGGGCATGCTGATTGCGACACTCACGACAGTATCCATGACCTATGTCTTAAGCAAACGCGACTGGACAAAAGACGAAGCGAAAAAAAGAAATGAAGAACAAGTTCCTTCAACTTTGAATAAGGAAACACTGTGACCCAATCGGTCTAATTTCCGAGAGGCAGGCTTGGACTGCTGGACATACGACTAATTTGATACGGAAAGGAATAACACGATGAAAGAATGGACGCGCGAGGAGCGCTATAAAAAACTCTCGGATTATTCCGACGACTATATGGAAGAATTGGCGAAAAGGGTGGCGCAGTCGCCCTTCCGCCAAAACTACCACATCCAACCGAACACAGGCCTTTTGAACGATCCGAACGGCTTCACCTATTTCGACGGCAAATGGCATCTCTTCTATCAATGGTTTCCGATGGGCGCGGTCCACGGCCTGAAGCACTGGTTCCATCTGACTTCGACAGATCTCGTGCAATGGAAAGAGGAGGGCGTCGCGCTGTTGCCTGACACGGAGTACGACAGCCACGGCGTCTATTCCGGCAGCGGCTTCGTCAAGGACGGCCAGCTGCACATCATGTACACCGGCAATGTCCGCACGGAAGAATGGGAAAGGGTGCCGAACCAAATCGTTGCCCGCATGGAGGCGGACGGCAGCTTCACGAAGTTCCTGCCGCCTGCTATCGCCGGCAATCCTGAAGGCTATACCGACCATGTCCGCGATCCCAAAGTCTGGGAGCAGCACGGCATCTATTACACAGTCATCGGTGCCCAACGCACCGACGAAACCGGCACGATCCTGATGTACCGCTCAAAGGATGCCTTGGAATGGGAATTGATGGGCGAAGTCGATGCCGGCTTGCCGGACTTCGGCTTCATGTGGGAATGCCCGGATCTGTTCGAAATCGATGGCAAAACGGTGTTGCTGTTTTCACCGCAAGGACTGGAGCCGGAAGGCGACCGTTACCACAACATTTTTCAGACCGGTTATGTCATCGCTGATGATTTCCGGATGGATGAGCTGAAATTGGAGCATGAAGGCTTCCAGGAACTGGATGCCGGTTTCGATTTCTACGCCACCCAGACCGCCGAAAGCCCGGACGGCCGCCGCATCCTGACGGCCTGGATGGGCTTGCCGGATGTTGCGTACCCGACCGACAGCGAAGACTGGGCGCACTGCCTGACCTTGCCGCGCGAGTTGTCCATCAAGGATGGCAAATTGATCCAGCAACCGGTCCGCGAACTGGTTGCGTTGCGTAAAAAGCAGGCCTTGTCTGAATCCGGATTGTTGTCTGAGGCTAAGCGTTTCGAGCGCAACGGCGCAAACTGCTACGAACTCCAGCTGGATGTGACATTCCCGGCGTTAGCCGACCTCGCGCCGGTGACATTGGATCTCTGCGAAGATGCAGCCAACGACAAACGTTTCCGCATCACCTTGGATCCAGCCACGAAGAAAATCACAATCGACCGAAGCCAATGCGGCATCCCGTTCGCCGAAGAATTTGGAACGACCCGCACGCTAGCGGTCGGACAGATGGATGCAGTGAAACTGCAGATTTTCGTAGACACCAGTTCAATCGAAATATTCGTCAACGACGGCGAAGGCACCTTCACTTCCCGCGTATTCCCCGAAGCGGGAGAAACTGGCCTGTCGCTCGCGGCAGGCAGCACAATCGATTACAGCCTCGAAATTTGGGAATTGGCCTGAAGAAGCGAGAGATAACAGTTAAACGCACCACACTCCTTGGCTCTGGAAGCAGAGCAAGGAGTGGTGCGTTTTTTTCGTTTAGCGCGTAGGACGAAGGAACCATTTCCGGCGCGTTGCCCGAATGGAACAGCTCTCTTATTTCAACAAATATTTTGAATAAATATGCATAGATAAGCTGGTTTTCGTTATACTAGAGAGGATAAAAACTTTAGGGGTGGATCCGTAAGTGGTAGATATTGCGAAGTTATTTCAAGGTAAGGAATTAAGTGAATCAGATCAGCAACTGTTGGCCTACATCATCAATAATATGGATACCGTTTTACAAATGGGCGTCCGTCAGATTGCCAAAGAAAATTACACCTCACCAGCAAGTGTCATCCGCTTGTCAAAAAAGCTAGGCTATACGGGCTTCATCGATCTTTATTATCACTTGTTGCCGCTTGTTAATGCCGAAACAGTGCCTGCAGGAACTTCGGAAGATGAATTTTTCCAACTGGATCATGCGCTCGTACTGCAACATAATTCAATAGAGGATATGGACGAGTTCATCGAGAAAGTATTGTGTTTGAACGGAAAATTTATTTTCATCTACGCTGCCGGTTTTTCGGCGATTGCAGCGGAATATCTCTACAAAAAACTGTTACTGTTGGGGAAACAGGTCATTCTTGCCACCACATTGGATTCTATTGGTGTGTTAGAGAATAATCTGAAGAATATTGGGGCTTTTGTAGCCATTTCCAAATCGGGGGAAACGCAAAGCGTCATCGAAAAGGTGCTGAAAGCGAAAAATGCAGACATTTTTACAGTAGCATTCACCAAGGAAACACCTAATCGGCTAGGTGAATGCAGTAATCTGAATTTTAAGGTTACCGATCAACACAAACTTGATGACAGGAATCTGCTGCCCAATACTTTCTTTCCCTTTACATTGCTGCTTGTGGAGTATCTATTGAGCCGTTACCTGAAAGAAATCAATGAAGTTGAAGAGCCAACAGAAGAAAAAGCATAAAAAGTTGGAAAGCGGAAGTAAAAAAATAGTCAGTGAAACGTGTTTCGTCTTTGCGAAACACGTTTTTTAACGTTATGAAAGCCTTTTATTTCCGGACAATTCTCGCTACACTGTAAACATCTTAAAGAAATTATATTGGAGGGAAACAAATGAAAGAGAGAGTCATGGATACGATGCAGAAATTTTCCAAAGCGATGTTTATTCCCGTTTTAATTTTACCGATAGCCGGTATCTTGATTGCCATAGGAAATTTATTTACCAATGCACGCCTGTTGGAAGTTTTACCCTTTTTAGATAATCCTGTCACAACTGGATTCGGAACGATATTATCCGGATCACTTGTTTCCATTTTAGTGAACCTAGGTGTCATCTTCTGTGTCGGACTGGCCGTTGGATTGGCCAACAAAAAAAAATCAGAGGCCGGATTCATTGCCTTGCTCGGCTACCTTGTCTTCATAAATGCCATGAACCGTTTCATGGGCCTGCAAGGTATGCTGGTGGAAGGCAACTTACAAGGGACCGGACAAACGATGGTCTTAGGTGTCCAAGTCTTGGACATGGGTGTTTTTCTGGGCATCTTCCTAGGAGTGGTTACCGCGATTGTTCATAATCGCTATGCCAACAAAGAATTCAACAATGCTTTCCAAATTTATGGCGGAACGCGGTTTGTATTCATCGTGTTGATTCCTATCCTTGTGTCCTTGGGCATTTTGTTCACTTACATCTGGCCGTTCTTCCAAGGGGGCATCAGCAGTTTAGGAAACTTGATCAATCAAAGCGGTAACTTCGGTATCTTCCTATATGGTTCGTTGGAACGTTTGCTTATCCCGACCGGACTGCATCACTTAGTGTATACACCGTTCTTATACACGGAACTGGGCGGCGTCGCTGAGGTCGGAGGCAAAATTTTTGAAGGGGCACGGAACATCTACTTTGCTGAAATTGCAAATCCGGATGGCGGATTATTGGCACCGAGTGTCATCTGGGATGCACGCGGTATCTCTAAAATGTTCGGTCTGATTGGTGCTTGCCTAGCGATGTACCATACAGCCAAACCGGAAAATAAAGCGAAAGCGCGTGCCATTCTGATTCCTGCAGCGGCGACTTCTTTGATTGCTGGAGTAACAGAACCAATCGAATTTTCTTTTATGTTTGTCGCTCCCTTATTATTTGTTGTCCATGCTGGTTTAAGTGGGTTGAGCATGGTCTTGCTGAATGTTCTGAACGTGCGGGCAATCGGGCCAAACGGATTAATAGATTTCTTGTTATATAATGTGCCGCTGGGAACAGAACGAACAGCGTGGCCCCTGTATATTGTGGTCGGCTTATTCTTCTTTGTAGTGTATTACTTCCTGTTCCGCTTCTTGATCACGATGTTTAATTACAAAACAATCGGTAGAGAAGAGTTGGGATTAGAAACACGTTTGTATTCGAAAAAGGATTTTCAAGAGAAGAACGCCAAAGCAGGAGCACCCGCAAATGAGTTGGGAGTGGCACATACGATCGTTGCTGCTCTCGGTGGCGAAGCGAATATCGAGACGGTCACGAACTGCTACTCGCGCTTACGACTTACTTTAACCGATCCTGAAAAAGTGAACGAGGGGATCTTAAAGAATGAGACCGGGGCCAGTGGCATCATCAAGAAAGGCCAAAATGTTCAAGTCGTATATGGTTTGCAGGTGAACAGTATTCGTAGAGCCGTTGATACAGTATTAAATAGAGAAATTGTAGAAGAATAAATTGAATTCAAAAAGTGAGGATGAATTGTTTATGAAAAAATTTTCTGTAGTCATTGCTGGTGGTGGCAGCACGTTTACGCCAGGAATCGTGATGATGATGCTGGATAATATAGATCGTTTCCCGATGCGCGAATTGGTGCTTTACGACAACGATGGAGAACGTCAAGCCGTACTGGGTGAAGCTCTGGAAATCTTATTGAAAGAAAAAGCCCCTGATTTGAAGTTTTCCTACACAACCGATCCAAAAGAAGCGTTCACAGATAAAGACTTCTGTATGGCGCACATTCGGGTCGGAAAATATGAAATGCGCGAAAAGGACGAAAAGATTCCGTTGCGTCATGGCGTGATCGGCCAAGAAACCTGCGGACCTGGTGGGATAGCTTATGGCATGCGGAGCATCACTGGGATGCTGGAAATCATCGACCATATGGAAACCTACTCGCCTGATTGCTGGATGCTGAACTATTCAAATCCAGCTGCGATTGTGGCAGAAGCCTGCCGCGTCCTGCGCCCAAATTCTAAAGTGCTGAATATCTGTGATATGCCGGTAGGAACGTTACGCAGAATGTCCCAAATCATCGGAAAAGATCCGCAAGACCTGGAAGTTCGTTACTTTGGTCTGAACCACTTTGGCTGGTGGACTAGCGTGAAAGACAAAGAAGGGCACGAGTATCTTGATCAAATTCGAGACTATGTGGCCGAGAACGGGTACTTGACCCAAGTTGAAGTCGACACGCAACATATGGATCAGAGTTGGCAAGAAACGCATAAAAAAGCAAAAGATTTATTAGCGGTCAATCCGCGTTATCTGCCGAATACCTATCTGAAATATTATTTGTATCCGGATTATGAGGTGGCCCATTCTGATCGCAACTATACGCGCGCCAATGAAGTTATGCACGGCCGGGAAAAAGAAGTCTTTTCCGCTGCACGCAACATCATCGAGAAGGGAACCGCAGTTGACGGTGGATTCCATATCGACAGCCATGCCTCCTTTATCGTGGACTTGGCCCGAGCGATTGCGTTCAATACGCACGAAAGAATGTTGATGATTGTGGAAAACAATGGCGCTATCGCCAATTTTCCTCATGATGCGATGGTGGAAGTGCCTTGCATTGTGGGGAATGACGGGCCGGAACCATTGGTACAAGGGAAAATCCCTGCATTTGAGCAGGCTTTGATGTTCCAGCAAGTGACGGTCGAGAAACTAGTGGTGGAAGCCTATGTCGAACAGAGCTACCAAAAACTATGGCAAGCCTTGACGTTATCGAAAACGATCCCGAGCGCAAAAATTGCCAAGGACATTCTGGATGACTTGATTGAAGCAAACAAAGATTACTGGCCAGAACTGCACTGATCGTAAATGGAGCCAGAATTGTATGTAATTCGAAAAGTATCACCTGAAAGATAACTGATTGAAAAAGGATTCCTGCTCATTAAAGAGATAGGGATCCTTTTTGCGTGCGGCTATAACGATAGGCTGTGTGAATATAAACAAGGGCTGACCTAAAAAATCGAATATCCAGTCAGTATTCGGTAAATAAAACAAAAATAGTACCAAGATTGTTGAATGTATACCGACATTCGACAATTTCTGATCCACCGCGGATCAGATTGTCGAATAACTCCCGATTATTCGACAATCTATAAATCATAATGACTAAATGCCGATATGTTGCGCATGGTTAATTGCAATATGTCTATCCATTAAACAACTTATTTAAAAAAAATCCAAATTCACTACGGTTACCTTTAGGAAGCGCGTGTAACCGCATCCTTTTTCACAAAAAATTCACAAGTTTTTCATTTTTGATTTGCATATCCGCGCCATAACTGGATAATAGTGGTTATAGCTTTGTGATGTAACGAAATTATCTTCAATTTATATTTTCGGAATAAATGAAAATGTAACACTATATTTGTACATTACGGAGACGCACAATCGGATTCGGGCTTTCATTCCCATTACCAACAGAATCCACGCATATAGCATTAAAAATTTGAGAGGAGCAATGCACTTGCCGAAAATAAAAATAGAGAACGTAACGAAAATTTTTGGAAAAAAAGCAGAGAAGGCTCTGGAGCTTCTTGAACAAAAGAAGAGCAAGCAAGACATCCTGCGCGCCACTGGGGCGACAGTAGGGGTCAACAACGTCAGTCTTTCCATAGAAGAAGGGGAAATCTTCGTCATCATGGGTCTTTCCGGAAGCGGGAAGTCCACACTTGTGCGGATGTTCAACCGTTTGATCGAACCGACAAAGGGGAACATCCTGATCGACGGAGAGAACTTATCAATCATGGACAAGAAGGAATTGCGCCAAGTCCGTCGGGAAAAAATGAGTATGGTTTTCCAGAACTTCGGCTTATTCCCGCATCGCACGATTTTGGAGAACACCGAATACGGATTGGAAGTTCAAGGTGTCGCAAAAGCCGAGCGCAAGGAACGAGCGCAACAGGCCTTGGAAAATTCCGGCCTTGGCGATTACAGTCATCAGTATCCCAACCAATTATCAGGCGGGATGCAGCAAAGGGTCGGTTTGGCCCGTGCTTTGGCGAATGACCCGGAAATCCTGTTGATGGACGAGGCCTTCTCGGCTTTGGATCCATTGATCCGTCGTGAGATGCAGGATGAACTGTTGGATCTACAGGCAAACGTCAAAAAGACCATCATCTTCATCACCCATGATCTGAACGAAGCTTTGCGCATCGGAGACCGGATTGCGCTGCTGAAAGATGGGGAATTGGTCCAAATAGGTACGCCGGAGGAAATTTTGACCAATCCGGCAACACGCTATGTCGAAAAATTCGTGGAGGACGTCGACCGTTCTAAAGTATTGACTGCCGAACACATCATGAAGCGTCCAATCGTCATGAATATCGAAAAACATGGCCCGCTGTTCGCATTGGAATTATTGCGCCAAGAAGGGATTTCAACAATCCTTGTGGTGGACAATCACCGCAGACTGAAAGGGTACATCACTGCCGAGGACGCTTCGAAAGCGTTGAAAGCCAACACTACTAGAGTGGATGGCATCCTCAGAGAAGATATCCCGACAGTCTCCAAAGATACTACCTTGAGCGATATTTTCCCGATCATCCATGATTCAAGCTCGCCGGTCGCTGTCATCGAAAACGACAGATTGGTGGGTGTACTTGTCAGAGGCGCCGTCATAGCCGCTTTGGCAGGAGAAAGCGAGGTGTCCGTAAATGGATAATCTATTAAATTTCATTCCTGAATTGCCGGTTGCCGAGTTCACTGAATACGTCACGGACAAGACCGCTGACACGTTCAGTTTCCTGTTCGATCCGATCAAAGCGTCTTCGCAGACTTTGATCGATCTGATGACTTCAACGTTGACGGCCATACCGGCAGTCATCCTGATCGCATTAGTGGCTCTGTTGGCATTCTTTGCCTCAGGGAAAAAATTCGGACTGTCCATCTTTTCTGTCGTCGGTCTCTGGTTCATTTATAACCAAGGACTATGGGAAGACTTGATGTTCACCTTGACGCTGGTCTTGTTCTCGAGCTTACTGTCCGTCCTGATCGGCGTGCCTTTCGGTATCCTGATGGCGAAAAACAAACTTGCGAACAGCATCATCAATCCGGTCTTGGATTTCATGCAGACAATGCCAGCCTTCGTTTATCTGATTCCGGCCGTAGCTTTCTTCGGAATCGGGATGGTTCCCGGGGTGCTTGCGTCACTTATTTTCGCGATCCCGCCGACTGTCCGCTTCACGAATCTGGGAATCAGACAAGTTTCCACCGAACTGGTTGAAGCAGCCGAATCATTCGGCAGCACCGGCGCACAGCGGTTGTTCAAAGTCGAGTTGCTGTTGGCGAAATCCACGATCATGGCCGGCATCAACCAAACCGTTATGCTGTCCTTGTCGATGGTCGTCATCGCTTCGATGATCGGTGCTCCTGGATTGGGCCGTAATGTACTTTCCGCCTTGCAGCGCGCCAAAATCGGTTCCGGTTTCGTATCCGGGTTGGCTTTGGTTGTGCTTGCCATCATCATCGACCGTCTGACCCAAAAATTCAGCAAAAAGAGCGCAGCATAACGACTCAACTATTCCTAATTGCCAAACAAAAAGGAGAGAAATATACATATGTTTAAAACTACAAAACGTAACTGGAAACGCCTTGGACTTACCGCCGGATTGGGCTTGGGTGTAACACTCATCGCCGCTGGGTGCGGTGCGACAGAAGATACAGCCTCAATGGAAGATACAGTCGGCAAAGGCCAGGAAATCGAACTGGCTTACGTCGAATGGGATGACGCAGTGGCCACAAACCACGTTGTCGCAAAAGTTCTTGAAGACCTCGGTTACGATGTGACCTTGACCCCATTGGACAACGCAATCATGTGGGAAGCCGTTTCCACTGGCGAAGCGGATGCCATGCTGAGCGCTTGGCTGCCAGGAACGCACGGCGCGCAAATGGAAGAATACGGTGACAAGATGGTCGACCTGGGCGGAAACCTTGAAGGCGCGAAAATCGGTTTGGCCGTTCCTACCTATATGGATGTCGACTCGATCGCAGATTTGACCGATCAAGCAGGCAAATCCATCACCGGAATCGAGCCAGGTGCCGGTATCGTAGCAGCCGCTGAACGCGCGTTGGCTGAGTATCCGAACTTGAGCGATTGGTCAATCGAAACGTCCTCGTCGGGCGCCATGACCGTCACACTCGAACAAGCAATCGAAAATGAAGAAGATATCGTCATAACAGCTTGGAACCCGCATTGGATGTTCTCGGCCTATGACCTGAAATACCTGGATGATCCCAACGGAACTTTCGGCAGCGAAGAAACGATCCACACAATGACTCGTGAAGGACTCGAAACCGACATGCCTGAGGCTTACCAAGTATTGGATCAATTCCATTGGACTATCGAAGATGTCGAAGCATTGATGCTCCAAATCTATGAAGGCGAATCAGCTGAAGACGCTGCCGAAGCCTTCGTCGAAGCCAATCCGGATCTCGTAGCCGAATGGACTGCCGGCGTAGCCAAATAACTGAATGTTGAACACTAGCAGGAGCTGCTGCCTCATTCCGAGGCAGCAGCTCCTGCTTTTTTGGTAAAAGTAGCCTGGGTTGTCCGATTCATCGGCGTTATCGGACAACCTTCAATCCGAACGAGTTCCGGTTGTCCGATTCATTGGTGTTATCGGACAACCCATGAACCGAACATACTCCGGATGTCCGATTCATCAGCGTTATCGGACATCCATCGAACCGAACGTGCAGCGATTGTCCGATTCATCGACGTTATCGGACAACCATCGATCTGAACCTGCTCCGGATGTCCGATTCATTGGTGTTATCGGACAACGCTCGAACCGAACGAGCTCCGGTTGTCCGATTTATCGGTGTTATCGGACAACTTTCAATCTAAATGTTTCAAGGCACAATGGTGAGACGCGGAAACCGGATAACCACAGGAAATTCGTTTACTTCACGAAAAAAAGCGAAGGCCATCAGCATCCGCATGCTGATCGTCTTCGCTTTTTTGCGTTCTTTTGAACATTTTGTCCTATTCTTTCATGCGCAATGCTTCATCCGACAGCACGTTCTGTTTGCCCAACAACAGATTTTCGAAAAACATTTTCAAGTACTGTTTATCCTGTTTCTCGCCCTGATAATAGTAGAGCACGAGGGCATTCCTGAAGAAGGTAACATGTTCGCTGAAGAGCGAATAGTCGATATGTAGCCCTAATTTTCTCAAATATTGGATACCGAAAACAGCGACCGTCCGGGTATTTCCTTCTCTGAAAGGATGGACTTGCCAGATGTCCGCCAAAAATGCCATCGCGTGCAGCGCTTTTTGCTCGTTGGTCAGGTTACTGTAAGAGAAATTCTGTTCTTTTTCAAAATCGTACACCAAAGAATCCTGAATCATGAAATGCGAACTATAGTGGACCGTCTTCCCATTGAGCACAGGCTCTTTCTTTGTGATATTCACCGTCCGGAACTTGCCCACAGGAATTTCCTCCGGGAAAACATCAGTGAACAAATGCCTGTGGATTCCCAACAGCGTGGAAGGGGAGAGCAGGAAATGATCTTCGGCCAATAATTCCGCAATCCGGAGCGAAACGATATCCGCTTCGACTGTGTTTGCATCTACATGTTCTTTCAGGTGGTAATCCGAAATTTCGCGATAAATGGCATCGTATCCTTTTTTTCCTTCTATATTTTCGTAGGCCAGCTCAACCATGTACTCGGATGGGCTGAGGCCATCGACTTTTTGCAGACCGAATGCCGTCTGCCATAACGCCAATTTTATTTGGTAAGGCAGCTCATTTTCCGCGACATCATAGCTGGGTGGTAATTTGCCTTCTGAATATTCCATAACTAAAACCCCATTTCAAATGGAAAAGTAACTTGCTTCCTAATGATTATACAACTATTTATTCAATAATGCCGCTGCATCAGACGCCCAATTTTTCCTTTAAAGCCTCTGTCAAAGTCAACGAGAAGTTGATGCCTCTTTCGATGCCGAGCTCATTCAGATAATTTGGAATCGTCAGTGTCTTTTTCACGACCTTGTTGTCGCGCTGGGCTTTATACTTTTTAAAATTAATATCCACAAGCGTCTTAATCTGAGTATTTTTTTGTTGATAGGCGATTTGATCTGGCAAGGGCAGAGGCTCGTTTTGCTCCAGTTTATCGATTACTGCAAAACCGATATAATCCCTGGCCATCGTGATAGCCTCCGCCAAATCTTTCCCTTGTGTGTAGCCTTCCACATCCGGTATCTCGACGAAATAAGGGTATTCCTCGGCCAAATCGACGGTTATGTAGATGGGATAGATGTATACTTTGTCTTCAATCATGATAAGTCCTCCTGTTGATTCATGATAAGTGTAAAATTTAGGTTTTATTTAAGTCCGTGCTTTCTGATGAGAGCATTTGCCAAGCGTTCATTTGTTTCCCTGTGTCGAACAATCTGTTCTTTCACATTTCCGTTCGTGTAAATATCATGATTGCCGCCATGGTTCAGAAACCACCAGCCATTTTGCTCGAAAAGTTTAATAAGGTCACGGGTTTTCAATTTAATGAACTCCTCTTCAATAGTATTGTACGTACTTAGTACGTATGTGTCAAATGGGTCGCTATCTCTTGTTGAATAGACTTTAAAATGAAATGTCAAAAGGAATATACGCAGTACATACCTTTTTTCGTTGATGTGATAATTTCAGAGTCGAAGGATAAAAGTTTGAAAACCGAAAATGATTATGGGATCCAATTATTGGGTTTGATTCCCAATAAAAAGAAGCGAAGATAACTAGCTGAAGGAGGCTGGCTGTCTTCGCTTTTTTGCGTTCTTTTGAACATTTTGTCTTTTTATTTATTAGGTAAACTTCCGAACATTCTCCCAAACTCGACCCTATCAACGGCAGATTACCTCACACGCTTCCTCTGGATAACCTCCAAAAAACTCTTCAGCAAGCAATGTATGTCAGTAAACCTGACGCACATTACTGAAAACTGGCGTCATTTTCTGTAACGTCGTTAAAATATATCGATAGTTATTTCGCCTCATTTCACTCATAGCAATCTTGAAACCCCTCACAATTAGCCAGCCGAGAAAGTCAGTTTCTTTTCAGGAAAACCTTACATCACTGACAAACAGCAAGAAATATTCCCCGTTGTAAGCGGAATATTTTCCTGATGAAAGCAGAAATGTCATAAATGCTATCATCAAATTAGAGCTTTTTATTTACGATGAATCCGAATCCCCGTATTATGGGGACATATTAGAAATTGATTAAAATAAATTTTATCGGGAGGTAACAGCATGACAGTGAACGCAACATGGAATACAACGACAGCAACAACTCTAACCGGAGAAGAAGTAATAGCGATGGATCAACAGTACGTGATGCGGGCCTGGTCGAAGCAGGGCCAAGCGGCGATGGCAGTCGAAAAGGCGGAAGGCATTTATTTCTGGGACTATGAAGGCAACCGTCAAGTGGATATGTCCTCCTTATTGGTGAACGCGAACATCGGCCATCAGCATCCGAAAGTCGTGAAGGCGATCCAGGATCAGGCTGCAAAGATGTGCTTCATGGCACCGAGTTATGCGACCGATGTGAAGTCTCTGTTGGCGAAGAAACTGGTCGAGCTGGCCGGCGGGGATATGGCGCGCGTGTTCTTCACGAATGCCGGAGCCGACGCAAACGAAAATGCGATCAAGATGGCGCGGATCGCTACTGGGCGCACGAAAGTCTTCAGCGGCTACCACAGCTACCACGGCGCCACGCTTGCAGCTTCGAATGCTTCCGGGGATTCCCGCAGGTTCGCTGCTGAAATCGGCGGTGCGAACGGCTTCGTGAAATTTTCCAATCCGTCTCCTTACCGCGACAATCTTCCGTTTGAAACCGAAGAGGCATTGACGGCCTTCTACCTGAAGAATCTGGCTGAACAGATCCAATACGAAGGCCCGTACAACGTGGCGGCCATCCTCTTGGAAACGGTCATCGGCGCGAACGGCATCATTGCTTATCCGAAAGGGTATTTGGAAGGGGTGCGCAACCTCTGCAACAGCTACGGCATCGTGATGATCTGCGATGAAGTCATGGCCGGTTTCTACCGTACCGGAACAGCCTTCGCTTTCCAACAATACGGATTCACCCCAGACATGATCACCTTCGCCAAAGGGGTGACATCAGGCTACGTGCCGCTGGGAGGCGTGATCGTTTCCGAGTGGATCAGCGAATACTTCACCGAAAACCAACTCCAATGTGGCTTGACCTACAGCGGCCACACATTAGCTTGTGCAGCTGGCTTGGCGACTTTGGAAGTCTATGAGGACGAAAACATCGCCGCCAACGTCGAAAAGATCGGCGCACTATTGAAGGACTACTTGGAAGAGATGAAAGCCAAACACCCTTGCGTCGGCGATGTCCGCACTTACGGCCTCTTCTGCGGGGTGGAACTGGTGCTCGACAAGGAAACGCGCGAACCACTTGTGCCGTTCAACACGCCAAACCGGATCATGCCGGCGATCTACAAGGAACTGAAGGACCGAGGCTTCTCGACTTTCGGCCGCGAAACGACAATCAGTGTCTGCCCACCGCTTACGATCACCGAAGCAGAGTTGGCTGAAGTGCTGCCGATCCTGGATGAAGTGCTGACTCTTGTCGATGCGACTTATTTGTAAAATGCGCCGGGTCCCGGCCGCAACACATTTCAAAAAATCTACTGTATAAAAGGGGTGGAGCGCATGCTAGTGAAAATTGAGGCCATCGTGAGGCCGGAGAAGACCGAACAGATTTTGGCGAAACTTGCTGAAAAAGGGCACACCGCCGTGACACGGATGGATGTGTACGGAAGGGGGAAACAGGCTGGCATCCATATCGGCGACGTTTTCTACGACGAGCTGCCGAAGGAATTGTTGTTCCTGGTGGCCGAGGCAGCCCATGAGAAGGAAATCGTCGAAGTCATCACCACTCAGGCGCGCACAAGCGACCTGGGGAATTACGGCGACGGCAGAATATTCGTACACGCAATCGAAAATGCCTATACGATCAGTAGCGGCGCAGAAGGACTGTAATAGAAGGACTGTAAAGGTGGGAATTGTATGAAGGAAGTGACAGCGATCATTCGCCTGAACAAGGTGACGGAAACGAAACAAAAACTGGCTGCAGGCGGCTTTCCGGGCTTTACCTGCCGAAAAGTCTTCGGACGCGGCAAGAACCCGCTGATAGGGAGAGACTTCCGCGAAACAGTCGGACACAGCGTGCTGATGCCGAAACGGATGTTTACGATCGTGACGGAGGATGAACATGTAGAAAATGTGATCGGCATCCTGCTGGCGGTCAACAGCACCGGCCAGGCGGGGGACGGCAAGATTTTTGTGCAAACGATCGCCCGCGAATATCAGGTACGCCGCGCATGAAACAGTTTAGGCGAAAAGAGACCAAGGAGGACAATTTTATGAAGAAAGCAGATACGCTCACAAGCGATGCACTGATTCCCGAGCAAAGCACGTCCGCGATCGCGGTTAAGAAAAGACGAAAGAGGATCCAGCCGGAAAAAATGATCACCGTCGGCACCGTCGCAACGATCATGGTGCTCTGGTATGTCGTTACCGCGCTGGGGCTGGTCAGCCCGATGCTGCTGCCGAGCCCGTTGGCGGTTTGGACGGCCTTCGTGGAAATTCTCTTAAACGGCTATAAAGGCTTCTCCTTGCTGCAGCACATCGGCACCAGCTTATGGCGCTTGCTCAGTGCCTTCGGATTGGCGATCATCGCCGCGATTCCGTTGGGCCTGCTCAGCGGCTACAACACGAAGATCAAAGCCGCATTGGATCCGATCATCAACTTCTACCGCCCGCTGCCGCCATTGGCTTACTACACTCTGTTGGTAATGGGGCTTGGGATCGCGGATGCTTCGAAAGTCGCCTTATTGTTCCTGGCAGCCTTCGCACCGATCTACGTCAGCTGTGTCTCGGCAGTCGCGAAAGTCAACACAGACTTCATCAACAGTGCGAAAACGGTCGGCGCTAGCCAGACGCAAGTGTTCTTCCATGTCATCCTGCCTTCCTGCTTGCCGGATATCCTGACGAGCTTGCGCACCGCACTCAGCGTCGCCTATACGACCCTCGTTTCGGCGGAAATGGTCGCCGCCATGACCGGGATCGGCTGGCTGGTGCTTGATGCCAGCAACTATCTGCGCAGCGACATCGTCTTCGTCGGCATCATCATCATGGGCATCACCGGCATTCTTTTGGATAAAATCATCGTCATCATACAAAATAAATTTGTCCCTTGGGCAGGAAAATAATCGGAGGCTTTTATGAAAAAAAAACACATGTTCTCTAAACTACTGTTCTTATCTTGCTCAGCTCTTTTGTTCGCGGCTTGCGGAGGCGCGTCCAGCGCGACCGACTCTTCCACAGCTTCAGCTGATGGCGATCTGCCTGAGAAAGTCGTCATCGCGACCCTGGAAATGCCGAATGATGAAGGCATCGCGAAAGCGGAAGGCTATTTTGAAGATGAACTGGGTGTGCCAGTCGAAGTCGTCCAATTCGAAAGTGGAAAAGCCATCAACCAGGCCATGGTTTCCGGTGCCGTCGACTTCGGCTTGACCGGTTCGGGCTCGGCCGTATTGGGCATCGCTTCAGGCATCCCGATCGAAATGATCTGGATCCACGAGACACTCGGTTCGGTAGAGGCTTTGGCAGCGAAAAGCGCGCTGAACGCTACCTCCTTGGAAGACCTGAAAGGCAAGAACATCGGCGTTCCTTTCGCCAGTACGGCCCACTACAGTCTGTTGCGCGCCATTACGGCCAGCGGTTTTGAAGAGACTGATTTCACACTGATCGATCTGCAGCCTTCCGATATCTTTGCGGCATGGCAACGTGGCGACATCGATGCTGCATATGTTTGGGAGCCTACCCTCAGCGAATTGCTGGCTGACGGCAACATCGTTCTGCACAGTGGAGACGTGGCGGAAATGGGTTATATGACAGCCAACGTGGAAATCGTCCGCAGCGAATTCGGTGAAGCCTATCCGGAAATCGTCGAGAAGTACATCGCCTCAGTCGATAAAGCCGTAACGCTTTACCGAGAAGACCCTGACCAAGCCATCTCCATCATCGCTAAATCGCTGAACATCACTGAAGAGTCCGCTAAGCTGCAAATGGAAGGGCAAAACTGGATTTCCGCAGCGGAACAATTGGATGCAGCCAACCTGGGCACTTCCGAGGCAGTCGGCGCAATGGCCGCTACGATGCTTGACATGGGCCAGTTCTATTTGGATCAAGGCAACATCACCGATTTGCCGAGCGAAGAAGCTTTCGCTGAAGGCATCAACACGACATACATCCAAGCTTACTTGGATTCCAAAGAATAGGGGGAGCCGCTATGCAGAGAGCTTATGACGGAATAAACGGAAAGACAGTGGTAAAACTGGAGGATGTCGAACTGGTCTACAACAGCGAAATCGGGACAGTGACGGCCTTGGCGCAAGTCAATCTCGACATCCAAGAAGGTGAGTTCATCTGCGTAATGGGACCATCCGGCTGCGGCAAGAGCACGCTCTTGAACATCATCGCGGGCTTCATGCAGCCGACTGACGGGCAAGCCTTAATGAACGGCAGGCCGATCGAAGGACCGGATTGGCAGCGCGGGGTTGTCTTCCAGTCGCCGCCGCTCTATCCGTGGCTGACGATCAAAGAGAACGTCAATTTCGGACTGCGCATGCGCAACATTCCGGAAAAGGAACGTGAGGCGATCACGGCGGAATACCTGGAAATCGTCGGACTTACGGACTTCGCCAACCGCAAACCTTATGAACTTTCTGGCGGGATGAAGCAACGCGCTTCCTTGGCCAAAGTGCTGGTCAACGAACCAGGCATGATCCTGATGGACGAACCGTTCGGCGCGCTCGATGCTTTGACCCGCGACAAGATGCAGGCGCTGATCCGCCGCATCTGGATGAAGAACCAAAGCACCGTCTTCTTCATCACCCATGACGTGGACGAAGCCCTGTCGCTGGCGACTAAAGTCATCGTCATGTCCAGCCGCCCCGGCCGCATCGTCAAGGTGCTCGACACCGACTTCACCTACGACATGGACGGCGCCAACAGCGAAAGCGCCCGTTACTCCAAGCAATACATGACGATGCGCGAATCGATCCTGAACGTCATCAACCAAAAAGACGAGCTGGCTGTGTGATATAATAAATAAAAAATAATTCGAAGGGCAGGCCTAGACGGCGCGCCTTTCGGATTACTGCTTGATAGAGAAAAACTTACTGCAGAAAGGGTGCATGGAATGGATTGGAATTATCAACAACCAGTGAAAATCATCTTCGGAAACGGCAAGCTGTCCGCTTTGAAGGAGGTCATCACGCAGCTCGGGGAAACGGACGGCATCCTGATCTGTTCGCGTTCCTTCCGCAAATCCGGACTCGCCGACAAAGTCATCGCAGAAGCGGACGGCTTGCTGACCGCTGTCTACAGCGACGTTTCGCCAAATCCTGAGTTGAGCGAAGTCGATGCCTGTGCCGAACTAATGCGTGAGAATGGCTCAAAATTTGTGGTCGCGCTGGGCGGCGGAAGCGTGATGGATCTCGCCAAGGCCGCCGCAACAATCGCAACGGTGGACGAGTCGATCAGGCTCTACCACGGAACCGGCGAAGCCTTGCCGGAAACATTCCTGCCTTTGATCGCCGTGCCGACTACTTCCGGAACCGGCAGCGAAGTCACGAGCGTCGCGGTCCTTTCCGACCACGCAACCGCTAAAAAAGCGCCGATCTTTTCGCCGAACTTCTTCCCGGCTTATGCCGTCGTCGATCCGGAATTGACTTACACTTGTCCGCCGACCGTGACCGCCTGCTCCGGGATCGATGTCCTCTGCCAAGCAATCGAAGGCTACTGGAGCGTGAACCACCAGCCAATCTGCGACGCGCTGGCGATCCATGCCGCAAAGTTGGTGTTCGAATACTTGCAGCTCGCCTATACGAATCCCTATGATTCCACGGCGCGCGAGAAGATGGCCGAAGCCTCGGTCATTGCCGGTTTGGCCTTCGCGCTGCCGAAAACGACCTCCTCGCACGCCGTTTCCTATCCGTTGACGAATCTTTACGGCATCCCGCACGGCGAAGCTTGCGGATTGACGATCGACTACTTCACAAAAGTGAATGCCCAGCTGGAGACGGATGGTCGCGTGACCGGCTTCGCCAAAGCACTCGGCTTCGCCGATGCAGCCGCTATGGCGGAAGCCATCACAGCGCTGAAAAAACAGATCGGCTTGCGGACGGATCTGACGGATTTGAATTTGTCCGATGCCCAGATCGATGAGTTGGTCCAGCTTTCCCATCACCTGAACCTCGACAACAATCCAGTCAAGATCACGGATGATATCCTCTATGATCTGTTCGGGACGTTGAGCAAGAAAGATATGTACGTGGAGCAGCCGTAACCGGCTGCTTTTTTCTTTCCGCAGAAATAGGAATACCCCGCCAAAACCGGTTTCGACGGGGTATTCCTATTGCGAGCAGTTCAAAATAGCCCGCCAAAACCGATTTGGCGGGCTAAATCAGCATCGTGCGGCCTAAAATAAACCGCCAAAGTCTGTTTGGCGGGGAAACTCCCGCCCCGAGGTTTGAAACATTCTAAATCTTTTTTCCTTTACTCCAAAAAAAACAGCCGCCCAACCTCAAACGAGGCTGGATGGCTGTTCCTTAGTTGCCCTAAAACTTAGTCATGACGCAAAGCTTCGATCGGATCGAGTTTCGCTGCTTTGTTGGCAGGGAAGACACCGGCGATGACGCTGATGATGACGCTGGCCAGGATGCCCAACAAGGCATAGGTCGGGGTCATGTGCAGGATGGTCGTCCCGAAGATGCGCTCGACCGCCACGTTTCCGATTGTGGAAAGGAGAGCCGCGATACCGACACCCAACAGGCCGCTGAACAGGCCAATCAGGAAAGATTCAGAGACGAAGATGCGGCGGATATCTTTGTTGCGCCCGCCGATCGCTTTGATGACGCCGATTTCTTGTGTCCGCTCAACGACGCTGATGTAGAGGACGGTCAGGATCATGATTGCCGATACGAACAAGGAAATGCCAGCCACACCGGCTAGGATATACGTGAAGATATCCAGCAATTTCGTGAAGGTTTTTGCCAGCGTGTCGGTGGAAGAGCCTGCATAACCCAATCCGTTGATCGCATCTTTGATGTCTTGGGAATTGCTTGTTTCATCCGCGAATAGATACGCGACATTCGGTTCGACGGTCAAGCCGTTTTCAGCGTTCATGTCCGAGAACGTGTCCATAGTCATGAAGACCGAGTCGAAAGCGCCGGAAGGACCGATTGCGTTTCCGGCTGTGTAGATCCCGCTGACCGTGTAGGTGCCGTTCAAAGGATTGCCGTTGACGGAAAGCTTGACTTCGATTTCCTTGCCGATCATATCCTCTGGGGTGCCGGCCATCCCATCTGCCATTTCCTCGGTGATCAGGACTTCATCCTGCCCCGGGAATTCGCCGTACAAGATGTTGGAGTCGGTCATAAACTCCGAAGTCGTGCCGAAGTTCATGAACGGATAATTTTCGCCTTCATAAACGACCGTGTCGCTGCCCATCGAGAAGGAAGCGTAGGACAATTCCAACTTTTCGACATTCGGAATGGCTTCCAATTCGGCAATATTCGCTTCTTCAAACGGGATGTTCTTCGAAAGCTGCGCGGCCGGATTATCGGCGATCAGTGTGCCGCCGATTCCGCCACCCCCTCCCATGCCACCTGGTTGCGCAGGGGCAGTTTCCGCGACGGTTTCGACGCTTGCAGCGGCGTCGTATTGCGTCTCCTCGGTCATCCGCGCTTCACTGATGATCGGATTGACGTTTTCGTTCATCGTGTCGGTCAGGTAGTCGTTCACGCCTTTGCCGAGCGCCAGCATAAGGATGATGCTCATGATGCCGATGCTTCCGCCCAACGCGATCAGGATGTTGCGGCTCAATTTCTCTTTCATGTTCAACAAGGCCATGCGGATGGCCGCGAGGAAACTCAGGTTTTTATTTTCCTGCTTTGCCTTTATTTGGAAGGCGTTGTCGTGGAACTGCAGCGGCGGGCGTTTTTCGTCATTGATGATTTTGCCGTCATCGATTGTCACGATGCGGGTGGAACGGGAAGCGACACGCTCCGAGTGGGTGACCATGATGACCAGTTTGCCGGTTTTCGCGATGTCCTGGATGATGTCCAGCACTTGATCCGACGTCTGGGAATCGAGCGCCCCGGTAGGTTCGTCGGCGATGATGATGTCCGGGTCGTTGACAAGGGCCCGCGCTATCGCCACCCGTTGCTTTTGCCCGCCGGATAATTGGTTCGGTTTCTTTTGGTAATGGTCCTTCAATCCCAGTTGCTCCAGCACCTCTTTGGCGCGCGCTTTTCGGGTTTTGCTGTCGATGTTCGAAAGCGTCATCGCCAATGTGACGTTGTCCAAAATGGAAAGGTGAGGGACGAGATTGAAACTTTGGAAAATGAAGCCGATTTTCTCTTTGTGGAAAGCGACCATTTCCTTTTCCTTGAACTGGCCGATATTCTCGCCGTCCACCAGTATTTCACCGTCGAATTGCGAATCCAAGCCGCCCAACAAGTTCATCAGCGTCGACTTGCCGCTGCCTGATTCACCGATGATCGAAACCAATTCGCCTTTTTCGAAGGACAACTGGACGTCCTTCAATGCGTGGAAACGTTCGCTGTCGGTGATGGGATAATATTTGTTTAAGTTGTTTACTTCCAAAAATGCCATATAACTGTTCCTCCTCTTAAATAAATAAGTGAGTAATCACTCACTTTTATCTTGTGGGTACAGTATAGTCCTTAACAGAGGATACTGTCAAGGACTGATTACGGCTGGAGGCCTTTTTCGAGAAAAAGAATCAGGTGATCGGTTTCGACATTCGCATCGGCGGTGCTGGAGAGACCCATCGATTTCGCGACGACAAAGCCAGCAACCGTGCTGATGATCAGGCGGATGATTTCCTCATTCGGCCAGTCGACGATCTCTTGCTTTTGTTTGAACAGATTCAGAAGTTGGTTGATCTCCTGGAACAGAGCTCCCGGAATCAGCGTCAGCAGATTGTCGCGCATGTTTTCCTGGTACAGATATTCCGTCAGAAAGATTTTCCAGATCTTCATGTTGTTGCCGGCGAAATCGATCCTGTCGGGAAGGACATGGTGGAGAAAATTATGGAAGGATAAGTCAGCCATATTCTCTTTATTTTTCTGCAGTTCTGCAGGAATCAACACTTCGAGCGACTTGCTGAGGATCGGCAAAATGCTGGCGTACAGCAGATTCTCCTTCGAACCGAAATGCTTGAAGATGGTGCCTTCCGCGACATCCGCCAAGCGGGCGATGTCCTTTGTCGATGTGTTCGAATAGCCTTTTTCCGCGAACAACTCCAGACTGGCGCTCAAAATGGCCTGCATCTTCGGCGTCAGTTTTTCGTTGTTCTGGATTTTGTGTTTAAAGATTTCAAAAACCGAATCCACTCTATCCGCTCCTTTACTGTAGTTTTGGTTCCATCTTACGGTGTAAATCGGAAACAAGCAAGCAGTTTCCGAAGATTGGTGGCGGATGTGCGGAGATGTGGATCTCGGATATCACATCGGGCGTAGTTTCCCCGCCAAAGGCCGATTGGCGGGGAGACAACGTCGTGTGGGGCTCAAAGTTCCCCGCCAAAATTGATTTGGCGGGCTAAATCAACTTCGGGCGGCCCGAAATAAACCGCCAAAGTCTGTTTGGCGGGGAAACTCCCACCCCAGCTTGAACTGTCAAAGCAGCACCGGCATCAGAATGATGAACGTCACGATGGATAATACGACGTTGAGCGAGAGGAAATTCAGGATGAAGCTCTTGTCGGGGCAATCGCCCTCGATGAACACAGGAATGATGAAGGAGGGCGGACAGATGAACATCGTGTAGACGGCCATCTGGAACAGCCGGTCCAATCCGAGCAGCCTGTCGATGATGAAAGTGTTCAGCAGATAGGCGAATAGGAGCATCATACCGAGCCTCAGCAATACCGCCGGCAGCGGCACCAAAAGCTGTTTCAAATCGAAGTGGAGCTCATAGCCGATCACCAGCAGGATCAGCGGCAAGGTGATTTCTGCGAGCATCCCGGCGGCAATCACAAAGGCAGAGGTCACGGGATTCGTGTGGAAAAACATCCTTCCGCCAAGCATAGAGGCGAGGATTCCCAAGAACATCGTTATCAGGAAAGGGGATTTGACGATATGTTTGACCTGATCCTTCAGGCTCATCCTTTTTCTGCCGGTTTGGTTGCAGCCGACTTTATCCAAAAACGTCGCGAGCACGATGAAGATGAACAACAGATTGCCGATATCGAGGATGGCCAATCTGTAAAGGTGCTCGGCGCCGAAAGTGGAGATGAAGAGCGGGTAACCGATGATGCCGGTGACGAAGCTCGAATAGACCGACGGGAAGAACGCATTGGGCGATTTCCAGATTTTTTTGAATAAAAATCCCATCGAAAAAGCCAACAGGCAAGTGATGAAGACTGCGACGGAGCCCCATAGGTAGTCCGTTTGCAGATCGGCATCCAACAAAATAAGAAACAAAAGACAGGGCAATGCCAGATTCAAAATCAGCTTCTTCATGCCTCTGACGGCATCGGCGCTGATGAATGCAGTCTTTTCCAGAACAACCCCTGTCGTTATCAGCGCAATGACGGGAAAGGCCTTCAAGGCGATGGTTATGATGTCATTCATGAAACAAATCCTCCTTCACCCACCGGAAGCACGGTGCTGACAGTTGCCAAGTGCAATAGCCAAGATAGCTAAAATTGGAAGGGACAGCAACAGCATAAGTGATGTGGACTTCCGCAAGACGATTTGTTTCTTCACTGCTATTGTGCGCCCAATGGAGTAGGTGATGCAAATGATAGGCCACAGATCGGTACCAGAAATCACAAGCCTTCTTAAATGTCGAGGGCTTTTTATAGTGGCGACAATCATTCCGTCGTATAATGGACACAAGGAAACAAAAGCCAGAACAATAGTTAGAACCTTGTGCCTTGCGTAAGGAGGTTTTTTTAAATGAAAAGAAAAATAGCTTTAATAGGGACTTTGACGGCAATCGCCATATTTTCAGCCGCTTGCGGGCAGGACGGGGCTGCATCAGATGAATCAAGCAGCGTCATCGCAAGTAGCCAAAGCGAAGCAATCGAGTCAACCGCAGGAAGCGACAGCGAATCAGCTGCAGAAGCCGATACCAGCATAGCCAGCATTCATTTGGCCGATCCGTATTTCATGATTTTTGCGAGCAGACAATATGTGGCGCAGTATCATTACCAGGAGTTCACAGGGAATCAGCTGGAGGACCGGTTGATGACTGTAGCCGTTGACGGCGCGGATCAGGCAGTCCGGATAAGCGGGGAGAACACGGACACGACCTATCTCACCTTGGGCGGGCAGGCTTATGTGGTTGATCACCTGAACCGGACGATTGCGCGTAACGAAAGTGAGGATCCTGCCGGGGAAACGGCAGACGACGGCATCATCGAAGCGCCGCCATTCAAGGACATCGGCAGCACGTATGTGGGCAGCTGGGATGATCAAGGATTCATTTATGAGGAATACTACACCGCAAACGGGGACCGGATGTTTTATTATTTCGAGGGCGAAGTCCTGAAACGGATCCGCTCGACCTCCGGGGAAAATGAGTTCAATCTTGATGTCATCGAAATAAGCGACACGGCCTCACCGGAGCTTATCGAACTGCCCGAAGACTACGAATGGCTGCCATAAGAAAGGCTGCTGCCGCCGAACCAGCTGAACCTGTCCTCCGGCGAGAAACCTCTTCACCGGAGAACAACCAGGTAACAGTGGCTCAACTCCGACGAACCCTGCCTCGCCGGAGCTGAGCCTTCAAAAACAGACACCACCTCCGATGAGCAAAGCCTCACCGGAGGAAAACCATCCAACACCGCATTCACCTCCGGCCAGTCTCAAACCCTCAATCCTCCAATCCTCCAATCCTTTAATCCTCCTCAGACCCACGAGAGAAGATGAATCCTGATGAAGAAACAAATCAAACCGCTCATCACCGTTGTTTTGCTCGCCGTATTCTTTTTCTGGCTCCACCAGTCGGATTACGCGCTTCTGCGCGGGTGGCAGGCGAACGGTGATGAAACAGAGGCGATTCCTATATACAACGGCGAATATCGCTTGATATTCGACGAGAATTTCGACGAAAGTCCGCTCGATCCCACAATCTGGAACGACCAGTATCTTGCTTCCTGGACGCCGGACATGGAGTCCGCGCGTGCCGTCTACGAAGTGGTGGACGGTAATCTGAATCTCATCATCAATGAGGACACGCAGCCATGGAATCCCGAGTTCGATGGAACCGTTCGCACATCCAGCGTGATGACCGGCAACCGGATCGGGTTGCATGAATTCAAGCAAGGCCTGGAGGTCCGCAACGACATTGAGCCGTTTATGGGCTTCATTTCGCAATACGGCGTCTTCGAAATCCGGGCAAAAATGATGAATAGCCTCGGCAATATGTGCGCTTGGTGGCTCGTCGGGATCCAGGACACACCGGAACAGGATGTGGAAGTGGATGTCTTTGAGAATGCCCTCAATTTCGGTAATGTCGTCACGGCTTCGCTTTACGCGCACCGGGATCCGCTGGCGAGGGAGCAGCATTTCATTTATGATGTCGGCGAGGCCGACTTGAGCAATGAATTCCATCTCTACACTTTCGAATGGACTCCGGAAGGCTTTGTTTTTTATTTCGATGACGAAGAAATCGGGACGTTCCAGGCCGAGGTCGCCTATCCGATGATCTCCATCCTTTCGGCCTACGAAGGGCGCGAGAATTGGTGGGTGGGGCCTTTCGACCCGGCTGCGCCGTACCCGAAGGTGTTCCAGATCGATTATATGAAAGTCTGGAAAAAAGTGCCGGAAGACTTCGAACAAGTCGACAAACTGAAAATCGTTTCCCAGGATGAAGCGACTTTCACGATGGCAGCCGGCCAATACGCCATCGAACACGGCCAACTCGTCGGGTTCCCGTCCTACGTCACACTCCGCTACAACGACGGCACCGATACGCAGCACTGGGTCAAATGGGAAGAGCTGACGCCCGCCATCCTCAGTAAACTCGACAAACCCGGAACGTTCGAAATGGAAGGCGAAATCATCGGCATGCCGGAAGCAATCCTGGGCAACCGGAAAGCAATCATACAAATAATCGTCAGCCAGAATGAATGAGAAAAGAGTACCTACCCAGCAATTTGGTGCATGTTTAAAAAGCAATCTTTATGAAAGGAAGTGCCCGATGAAACCTATCGCAAAGCAGGTCGAACTGGCGAACGGCTTGCACCTGAGCTACGCCGAACAAGGAGCAAATAGCGGCACACCAATCATCTTGTTGCATGGCATCGCGGATTCTTGGCGCATCTTCGAGCCGCTGTTTGCCGAACTTCCGGAGAGCGTCCACGCCTTCGCTTTGAGCCAACGCGGACACGGAGATTCTGATCGGCCAGCTACCGGCTACCGCACCCGTGATTTCGTGGAAGATTTTCGGTTGTTCATGGATGCACTGCGAATCCAGAAGGCGATCATCGTCGGGGCATCAAGCGGCGGTTTCGCGGCCCGCAGCTTCGCCGCAATGCATCCGGAACGGACGGCGGGGCTGATCCTGTTGGGATCACCCGCCTCGTTGGCAGCACGGCCGAACTTGTTTGCGGAGCTGAAGGATCCGATTGATCCCGGTTTCGTGAAAAGTTTCGCGGAGAGTGTCCTCTCCCGAGCGGCACCTGCGGAAGGCTTGGCCAGTATGATAGCCGAAAACCTGAAGGCTCCCGCGCACGTATGGGTGGAGACCGGCAACGGCCTGTTTGAGGAACCCTTTCCTGGCGAGCTCGCCAAAATCCAAGCGCCTACGCTCATCGTCTGGGGCGAAGAGGATCCCATCATCACCAAGGCTGACCAGCTCGCGCTGGCTGAAGCAATCAAGGGGTCCAAGCTCATCGCGTATCCCGGATCGGGCCACATGCTCTATTGGGAAGAACCCGCCCTGATTGCACGGGATATTATTGCTTACATAAACGACGGGAAATCAATGCCAGAAAAAAATTGAAACGGCACCATCAAAAAAAGAAAGAAAGAAGCGCGATTCGTCCAAGCCCGAATCCAGGAAAGGTGGTGCCTACGATGAAGCTGTTCTTGTCAAAAATCAGGGAAGTGCTGCAAGCGGTCCTTCCGGTCGCCGGAATCGTCCTGCTGCTGCATATCACCTTGACGCCGCTGACCGACCTGCAGCTTGCCCGTTTTCTGTTCGGCGCTCTCTGCATAACAGCCGGGCTATCCATTTTTCTCTACGCCATCGATTTGAGCGTCAACCTGATCGGTCGGGCGATGGGGCGGACTTTCGCCAAGACGGATAGCCTCCTGCTGCTGGCAGGAGCGGGACTTGCTTTGGGCTTCATCATTTCCATCGCGGAGCCCGACCTGCACATTCTGGCCGGGCAAGTCGAACGGCTGACAGCGGGAACGGTATCGAAATGGGGGATCATCCTCGTCGTTTCGGTCGGCATCGCCGTCATGCTTGCGATCGGATTGATCCGGATCGTCAAAACCTTCCCCCTCCACAAACTGCTCGTAGGTTTCTACGCCGGCGTGTTCCTGTTGGCGCTGTCCGCCTCCGATGAATTCCTCGCCATCGCCTTCGATGCATCAGGCGCAACGACTGGCGCCATGACGGTGCCTTTCATCATGTCGATGGCGCTGGGGGTCACGCTGCTGCGCAAGAGCACCCTCGCTTCCAATGATTGCGGATTCGGGCTGATCGGTGTTGTTTCGATCGGTCCCATTCTGTCGGTTCTGGTGATGGACCGCTTTCGAGGAACCTTGCAAGGAACCCCAATCGCTGAGGCTCCGGTCCGAACGCCTTTAACGGTTTCGCAAACAGTGTTGGGCCCATTTCTCGACAAAGTGCCTGTCATAGCCGAAGAAGTGCTGCTGGCGCTGTTGCCCATCTTCCTGATTTTCATGCTGCTGCAGCGCGTTTCCTTCCGGCTGTCCCGCAAAAACGTCTCGTGGATAATCTACGGCCTGCTGCTGACCTACATCGGCCTCTTCCTGTTCCTCCTCGGCGCGCAAGGCGGCTTCATGGAAGTCGGACGCACGATCGGTTTCAACGTCGCCTCTTTGGATAATAAACTATATTTGCTTGTGATCAGCTTTGTGCTCGGTTTGGTCACAGTCTTGGCGGAACCGGCCGTCCATGTCCTGACGCACCAAATCGAGGACATCACGAACGGCGCTGTCAAAAGGAATGCGGTCAAAGCTGTTCTGTCCTTGGGCATCGGCACGGCCGTCGCCTTGGCGATGCTGCGGATTGTATTCCCTCAAATCCAGCTTTGGCACTATCTGCTGCCGGGCTACCTCATTGCGCTGACACTGACCTTTTTCGTCCCCAAGATATTCATCGGCATCGCCTTCGATTCCGGCGGCGTCGCATCCGGGCCGATGACTGCGACCTTCATCCTCTCCTTCGTCCAAGGCGCCGCCAGCGCGATGGCCGAAGACAACCTCATCTCCGAAAGCTTCGGCATAATCGCCCTCGTCGCGATGACCCCAATCATCGCCGTTCAAGTGTTGGGGCTTGTGTACAAGCTGCGGGCCGATGGAAACAATGGATGTGGCTGACGGCTGGGGATAACCGTCTATGGATTAAGGGTGTCGGCTGAACGAAGAATAAATGTTACCGAACAGCCGACACCCGTGCGATGTGTTGACTGAACGAATCGCGAAGAACATTGAACAGCAGACGCCCGCACGATGTGTTGACTGAACGGAAGTCGGAGAACACCGAATAGCCGACGCCCGCGTGATATGTCGGCTGAACGAAGGACGAAGGATACCGAACAGCCGAGATAAACTATGTATGTCAGGCTAACGCCCATCGAAAGCACAAAACACCCTAGAACAACATATATGCTCTACAAATACACAAAAACCAGGCAGCCGCCTCTCCAACGTTGGATGATGCGTCTGCCTTTTTAGTCTGGATAAACCTGAAAGAGAAGAATGTCAATTGAACGAAGAATGAATGTTACTGAAGGGCCGACGAAAACCCGATGTGTCGACTGAACGAGGAGTGAAGAATACCGAACAGTCGACAAGAAGAAAAATCGTCGACTGAACGAATAGCGAAGAACACAGAGCAGCCGACGCAGTATGTAACACCACACTGCACGATGCGGTACCACACCTCGTTTCGCGTAGAAACATACTTTGGGTTTCGTAAACAATCTCCACTTCTTCAAATTATAGAAGCTATATAGCAAATTATGCGTATACTACCTTTGAAAATAAATATTGGAGGCGGATGTATTGGCATTTAAGGAACGCACGAAATCTATGCATTTACGCATTTATGAAATTTTAGCTAGTCGTATGAGATTGGATAAAGAAGATTTTTACTACTATCTCAATTTGAAAAAGGGATATGAGGGTGAGTGCCGATTTGACGGATTGACAGAAAAACTGGGGGCAAAATGTATTGTTCTGAATGATTTACAGTTGGAAATTAGACGCTCTTCATTACAGATAGACGCGTTGCTAATTTGTGAAGGTAAAATAGTGTTATATGAAATCAAAAATTACGGTGGGGTACATCACTGGGGGCTGGAAGAATTTACGAAGCAATCGGGAACTACTTTGGAAAATCCTTCCCTGCAATTAACGAAAACAAAAGTAAGACTGCGGAAACTCCTGAAGAGCATGGGATATTCGATGGAAATTGAAGCATTCATTATATACGTAAATCCGGAATTTTCTATCTGGGGAGCCCCATGCGAGGGTGACAGCATTCTTCCTGGGCAGATTTCGGAGCATTTCCGTGAACTGCAGAACATGAAACACGTAACAAATCCGGAACTGAAAAAGTTGGCGCAAGCACTTGTTTAATGTCATGATCCTGAGTATCCAAGTAAGTTGGTAAAATATGAGTATGAGAAAATGAATAAAGGCATTAATTGCCCAAAATGCGAGCTGCTCGTGCAAAATTTCTGCAGACGCTCCCATGTGTGTGAAAGTTGCGGCAAGAAAATGATAATTCAAAAAGCTATCAGCAACAGTATTTCAGACTTCCAAATCCTTTTTCCAGATGAAAAGCTGACAACAAAGCGTTTGGCAGATTGGTGTGGAACAGAAGATACAAATCGCGTGTATAAGGTTTTGAAGCGAGAATATCAGGCTGCTGGAAGTGAGAGTGGAAGATATTATATCCCAGTGAATGAACAGTACAGTCGACGCCCGTACGATGTGTCGGCTGAACGGAAAGTGGAAGATACCGAAAAGTCGACGCTTGTACGATGTGTTGACTGAACGGAAAGCGGAAAATACCGAAGAGTCGACGCCGGCTCCGGCCGGCTGTTCGCGCAGCGTGATAAGCATTATTATATATTAAAGGTATCATAAAAAGACTTTTAAAAGATTTTTAGATAGTGTATACTGGGGATAAACTAAGGAGATGATAGAAATGGGCTTTAAAATTCTTGACGTCCCAACCACTTCCATATCTGAAGTGAAAAAATCCCCGTCCATCGTATTTAAAAAAGCTGAGAGAGAAAACACTCCGGTCTACGTTTTTAATCGTGGAGATGTTGCTGGCGTTATGCTAACGCAGGAACAGTACGAATCTTTGACAAACGAAATCGAATTATTACATGAGCGAGTATTGGACTTAGAAGTAGAGAAGCGTTTAGCTATCAAAGATTTAGAAATATATTCTGATAGAGAAGTACGGGGCGCCAATGCCGATCAGTTTCTGACCATAGATGAGAATGACGGGTGGGAGTAGTTTGTGCATAAGATAGAGTGGACGGCGTTATCAAAACAGGATTACGATTCTCTGGACGGAAGTCAGAAGATTTTCGTGGACAAAGCTATTGTAAGAATCAAAGAATCTGGCATGCAAGCAGGACAAGCATTGCACGGTTCACTGAGCGAGTGCAGGAAGTTGAAGAACAAAAAAATGGGGCTTCGAATTGTATTTCGGGAGGCAAATGGCAAAATCGAGGTTATCCAGATAGTCGCAATCGGCAAACGTGACAAAAAAGAGGTTTATAAAACAGCGGAAAATAGAATCAATGCTGAGTAGCTATAGATAAAAATTACTAAACACATCGAAGAAACTTCTTAATATGGATGAATCGGTTGCCAGTATCGGATATCGAAGGATACCGAATAGCCGACGCCCGCGCGATGTGTCGACTGAACGAAGAGCGGAAGATACCGAAGAACCGACGCCCGCGTGATGTGTTGACTGAACGAAGATCGGAGGATACCGAAGAGCCGACGCCCGCGCGGTATGTTGACTGAACGAAGGGCGAAGGATACCGAACAGCCGAGATAAACCATGTATGTCAGGCTGACGCCAAATGAAAGCACAAAACACCCTAGAACAACATATATGCTCTACAAATAAACAAAAACCAGGCAGCCGCCTCTCCCACGATGGATGAGGCGGCTGCCTATTTGCGTACAAGTTGACTCCAATCGGAAATGATTCAATTTACTATCCGAAAATTAAAAATAGATAATAAAATAGTATCAATCGATTCAATAAAATGTTAAAATTCTGCTAAATACTGTCTCACCATCTAAATGTCAGCAGGAGGAAAACATGACCACATTCGCACGTAAACTAAAATCACAAGGCTGCACTTGGGCACTTTTAGGGGCAACCGCTGTAGCGCTGGGTACGGCAACAGCCCCACCGGTAGCCGCTGAGGAAAACGGAACGCAAAACTACGTTCAGATCCTTTCGACGCAGGAAGTCTCCTACACGGCAATTGTCACAAGAGGCACAGATGCCATCAATACAAAGCCGTGGGGAACAGCAGGATTCCAAACAATCAGCTCCAGCCAGACCTATCTTGGTACAGAAGTAACGGTTACGCAGGAACAAGTAGCCGATAATGGCGTCACTTGGGCGCTGATTTCGATGGATGGACAGGAAATCGGTTGGATTGCAAAAACGGCCCTCACACCGGGGAGTTACGCTAAGGCGGTATCGACTAATACGGTTGACTATCCAGCCACAATCACGCGTGACACGGATGCGATCAACACCCAACCATGGGGTGCGAAAGGGTACCAAACCGTCACGTCCAGCTCTACTTATTATGGGAAAACAGTTACCGTCAGCCAAGAAAAAGTAATGGACTACGGCGTCACCTGGGCATTGGTCTCACTTGACGGCAAGGAATTGGGCTGGATTGCGAAAGATGCTTTGAAGGCACAAACTTATGCAGCGATCGTATCCGAAAAAACAGTGGAGTATTCCGCAACCATCAATCGTGCAACGGATGCCATCAACAAAGCACCGTGGGGGACAAAAGGCTTTCAAACCATCGCTTCGAGCGCAACCTATGTAGGCAAAACAGTGGAAGTCACCAAAGAACAAACAACGGATTATGGCGTGACCTGGGCACAAATCTCATTGAACGGTGAAGTGTTGGGCTGGATCGCCAAGGATGCCTTGAAAGTTCAAACCTATGCGCAAATCACAAAAGAAACCGCGGTAAGTTATGACGCCATTGTCAACCGTGATTCAGATGCCATTAACACAGCGCCCTGGGGAGTCAAAGGCTATCAAACATTGTCTTCAAGTGCTGCTTATGTAGGACAAACGGTAGAAGTCACCAAAGAACAAGTCACTGACTATGGCGTGACCTGGGCGCTTGTTTCCCTCAACGGCAAAGAATTAGGTTGGGTAGCAAAAGATGCCTTGTCGATCAAAACGTATGCCAAAGTGGTATCCGAGAAGGCAGTAGCTTATGATGCCGTGATCAGTCGTGGTACGGACGCAATCAATACGGCTCCTTGGGGAACGAAGGGATACACGACGGTCGCTTCCAGCGCTGGTTATGTCGGGAAAACGGTTGCGGTAAGCAAAGAACAAGTGACCGATTATGGTGTTACCTGGGCTCTTGTGACGCTTGATGGGAAAGAATTGGGTTGGATCGCGAAAGACGCTTTGAAAGTTCAAACGTACGCGCAAATTGTGAAAGAAACAGCGGTGGATTACTACGCAGTTATAAGCCGTGGAACAGATGCCATCAACACAGCACCATGGGGAATAAAGGGATTCAAAACGGTCGCTTCCAGTGCGGATTATCTCGGCAAAACCGTAAAAGTGAGTAAAGAACAGGTTACAGATTATGGTGTGACGTGGGTATTGGTTTCACTTGATGGAAAGGAATTGGGCTGGATTGCGAAAGAGGGCCTGAACAAACGAACAGACGTAATTGAAGTAAGACAAGAAACAGTTACTGACGTAATTCCTTTCACATCAACTATTGAAATTGATAGCACAAAAGTTAACACTTACGAAGCTGTCAAACAAGAGGGTGTAGCTGGGGTAACAGAAACAGTTTACAACGTAACTTATGTAAATGGCGTTAAAACAACATCAGTAGTAGCATCAACTAATGTAGTAAAAGAAATGGTAGCTGAAATCATTGTTAAGGGCGACCAACCTGTAATTACTTACAGTGGTGAATATACTGCGAATGAGAATGAAGTAGACTTCCCAATCTTGTATATTGAAAATGCAGAATTGGCAGTAGGGGTAGAAAACATTATCTCAGCAGGAACAAAAGGTTATGAATTGGTAACATATAAAGACAAGTTATCTGATGGTGTTAAAGTAGATACGGTTGAAGTATCAAGAACAAAAGTTCAAGCGGTTCGTCAAGTAGTCGAAGTAGGGACAAAAGTGGTAGAAGAAGCACCAACAACGCCACAAACTGCTGAACAACTACAAGCAACCATCGATATGACCTTGTTGAACAATGAATTCTTAACTCTAGTTAACGAACTTCGCACATCAATCGGTCGAGCAGAGTTCACTTATGATGCGACAATTCAAGATGAGTCAGACCAACGTGTAGCTGACGAAGTTTCCGCATTAGATTTCTACGCTCCAAATCTAGGTATGGATCACACTCGTCCTGACGGTTCTCCTTATTACAGCCTATTAGATCCTGAAAAATCTAGTGCTGAAAACTTGTTATTGAACACACTTTCCGCAAGTGGTGAAACATTCTCAGTAGATGAGAAAGAATTGGCTACCTTGATGTTTAACCAATGGAAAGCAAGTAACGGTCATTACGCTAATATGGTAGATCCTGAATTAAACGCAAACGCAGTATCTGTTCAACTAGTGGACAAAGACGGTTGGTTGGTATATGTAGCTTCCGATTTGTTGGTTTTCAACTCTAATTGGTAAAATATAAACTAAAATGACTTTGTTTAATTGATAAAATCAGGGGTGACATTAGTCACCTCTTTTTTATTTTCACTTTTATGCTTTTTGAGTATCCTTTTCTAATATGAACAAGTTAACCAGATAACGGACACACAGAATGGCTGGGAAGCCATGTTTCCGTTGAATGAACAATGGAATGGTCAGAATACCCACATCGAAAAAAATAAGATCATAAAATATCCCAGGCAGCAGCCTCTCCTACGATGGATGAGTCTACTGCCTTTTCGCAGTAATTAGACTTTTTAACCCCTGAAATAAAGCTGCACGATGAATAATATAAAAATAAAATAATTCGATAAAATTAAATAATCAAAAAAATGAA
>MUZD01000005.1 GCA_002155105.1 Sedimentibacter sp. SX930
AGTGGAAGCAAGCTTCCATAGAAAAGACCGTTCGACTTGCATGTATTAGGCACGCCGCCAGCGTTCGTCCTGAGCCAGGATCAAACTCTCATGTAAATGTGGACTCTTGTACAGAAATCCTACATGTAAAAGCTGATAGCTCTTAATTTCTTGCTGACTTTATGTTTGCGATACTAAGTATCGTCTTCGTTTGCTTCGACCGAAGTCTAAGCTCCTTGCACATTTGGTTCGTTCATTCTTCATTCAGTTTTCAAAGGTCTAATGTGTTGCGCGCTCTCACGTGACAACTTCTATATAATAACACTTGCGGAACCAACTTGTCAACAACTTTTTCAAAAAATGTTATTTTTATGAATTGGTCTGAAAGTTCATACGGGCATCAACAGCCGTGGATACTTTTTACGGTTATCCGTTTGGCCTGTCAACGAATATCAATCATACCTGTGCTAGGGGTTTTTGGCAAGTCTTTTTTGATTATTTATATTTTTTTGTCGTATGCTGAAAATAAAAAGGCTTCGGAATAAGCTAATCCTGCCATTCGCAGTAAAAAAAGAAGAGCCATTCCAAAGAGATTTCTTCGGAATGGCTCTTCTTTACTATTGTTTTCTTCGGAAAGTTTGAAAGCTTTCTACTCTTTCCAATGCGATTCGATATACGAATCTCTGCCTGAATGGGAACGATACCCATGATAATGCGCACTGCTTTTTTTGTAGAAATCCTGATGATATTCTTCCGCAGCATAAAACGGTTGTGCCGGTTCGATGGAAGTCACGATTGGTTTAGTAAATTTCCCGCTGTCCTGCAGTGCTTGTTTGGAAGCTTCCGCTATCTCTTTTTGTTCCGGTGAATGATAAAAAATAACCGGACGATAAGAAGCACCGCGATCTACGAACTGACCCATGGCATCAGTAGGATCTGTCTGCTGCCAGTACACCTCCACTAAATCTTTGTACGGGAACACAGCTGGATCGAATGTGATTTGTACGGCTTCCGTGTGCCCGGTTGTTCCGGCGCAAACTTCTTCATAGGTCGGATTCTCTTTGTGTCCGCCGGTATAGCCTGAAATAACTGATTCGATGCCCGGAAGGCTATCGAACGGCTTGACCATACACCAAAAACATCCTCCGGCAAAAGTAGCTTTTTCCAATCTTGGTTCTGTCACTTTTATCATTCCTTTCGTACGCATTTTCGTCTGAAATGATTGTATCACATGACCGAAAGCTTACTCGCATATCTTGCTTGCGCTCAGCGTTTGTTGCTTGCGTTTTCTTTGGTTATTTTCGTGATGCCGCCCATGTACGGAACAAGTGCATCAGGAATCGTGACGGAACCGTCTTCGTTTTGGTAATTCTCAAGTATCGCAGTTACAGTGCGGCCGACAGCCAGCCCTGATCCATTCAACGTGTGCACAAATTCCAGTTTCCCTGTTTCTTCGTTGCGGTAACGGATTTTCGCGCGGCGGGCTTGGAATGCTTCAGTATTTGAACAAGAACTGATTTCCCGATAGGTATCTTGAGCTGGGATCCAGACTTCTATGTCATAAGTTTTGGCTGCGGAGAAGCCCATGTCACCCGTGCATAACGTGATGGTGCGGTGCGGCAAGTTCAAGCCTCTCAGTACAGCTTCAGCATCGTCCGTCATCTTTTCCAATTCTTCATAGGAAGTTTCCGGTTTGCTGAATTTCACCATCTCCACTTTATGGAATTGGTGCATCCTAATCAGCCCTCTTGTGTCGCGCCCTGCACTTCCGGCTTCAGAACGGAAGGATGGACTCATCGCCGTGAAATAGACAGGCAGTTCAGCTTCATTCATGATTTCATCGCGGTAATAGTTCGTCAAAGGAACTTCCGCTGTAGGGATCAGCGTGAAATTGCGCTCATCCGTCAACTGGAAGACATCCTCTTTGAATTTAGGGAATTGTCCGGTACCGAACATGGAAGCTTCATTCGCCATGTAGGGAGGGATGATTTCCGTGTAGCCATGTTCTTCGGTATGCAGATCCAGCATATAGTTGTAGCAAGCGCGTTCCAGGCGTGCTCCCAAGCCTTTATAGAAGACAAAACGGCTTCCGGTCACTTTAGCGCCACGTTCAAAGTCCAGGATATCCAATGCCTCGGCGATGTCATAATGGGCTTTGGGTTCGAAATCGAACGCACGCGGTGTCCCCCATCTTCTTACTTCCACGTTATCATCTTCATCCGCACCTACAGGAACGGATGCATGCGGCAAGTTAGGCAATCTTGTTGCGATGAAAGTCGTCTTCTCTTCGATTTCATTCAGTTCTTCATCCAGCGCTTTGATTTTATCGCCGACTTCTTTCATTTCGGCAATCTTATCATCGGCATTCTCTTTGTTGCGTTTCAATTGCGCAATTTCTTGGGAAACGCCATTGCGGTATTGCTTCAGGTTTTCCGTCTCAACGATTTTCTCCCGTCGTTGCGCATCCAATTCCTTGAATGTCGCCAAGTCCTCTGTTTTGACCCCACGTGCAGCCAATTTCTCTGCAGTGTCTTCAAATCCATCCCTCAAAAATTTTACATCCAACATATCGTTTCCTCCTCATTATCTGTACAAAAATAGCCACTCCATCCCTAGAACAATCTGGGACGAAATGGCTTTAACGTTCGCGGTACCACCCAACTTCAGCCAATCCCAAATAGGTCTGGCTGCGCTTCATTGCGTTAACGGACGGATCCGGAACAATTTAGTCAATTTCTTGTTTTCATTGTTCGCTTCATGTGGGGATTCAACAGGTGAAGGGTCAGTTCTCACCGAACCACTGACTCTCTGGGGCGCTTCACATCATCTACTGGTCACATGCATGGCTTTCTCTATTCAATTAGGCTAAGCTTCGATACCCTCATTTTACTGAACAAACCCTATGCTGTCAATAAAGCGGCAGGTCCAGATTAGCCTGCAGTTATTCCTGATCAGTCAAAGAATCCTCCGACAAAATCGGATACCGTTTCCCAAGCTTTACCGAACAAGTCTGCGACAACGCGACCGCCGCGTACAAAAATATTGGCTTTCTCCACGCTGCTTGCCACTGCGACTTTGACATCCTCGGAAGTCGTTCCATCCAGATAGCCCAACTCGTCGCCTTCGACAGTCACAGCGACGGACCCGACTTCTGTTCCTTTTTCGATAGGCGCTTCAATCTCGCCATCCTCATTCAGGCTTTTTTCAGCCGGTGTGAAAACAGTTGTGAGCGCCAGCTCTTCAGCGCCTTTTTCGGTAACAGTCACAAGGTCTTCGTTGTAGACTAGCCCGACCTCAGTTTGCTTCCCTTTGGCTACGGTAATCGGCTCTTGCGTAGAAACGGCATCGCCTTTCGCCGCTACTGTCGTCTTCTCGAAGGTCGAGAAGGCATAGTCCATCAAACGATCGGTTTCCGTGAAACGTTTGGTGCTCTCGTCAGCGCCGATTACCACGGTGATGATCCGCATTTCATCTTGCATTGCGGTACCAGTAAAGGATGCGCCGGATTCCAGCGTTGTTCCGGTCTTCAGACCGTCGACCCCTTCACGGTAATAAAACATACCAGGCAACATCACATTATAGCTGTGCATCATGATTTCGTCGGACGTTCCCGCTTGGAAAGCCAACTCCGAAATGGAAGTCGTTTCCAAAACTTCAGGGTAATCATCGATCAAATGATCCGCAACCATCGCGACGCCACGCGCTGTCATTTTATTGTAGCCGTCAGCTGGTGCACCGGGATATAGGTTATCTTCCGCGACATCGCTGTTCGACAAGCCGGTTGCATTATAGAGCTCGTAGTTTTCTACGCCCCACTCATCCAACTGAGCCTTCATCAGATCGACGAATTTCGCTTCCGAACCAGCCAACGCTTCCGCCAAAGCGATCGTCGATCCGTTTGCGGAATAGATCAATGCGGATTGGTACAGCTCTTCCACAGAATAAGTGATGTCCTGACGCAAAGGTACATTCGAAAAATTGTAGTTCTGGCTGACTTCATAGACGTAATCACTGACGGTGATTTGCTTGTCCCAAGTCAATTTTCCTGCTTCGATGGCTTCCAGTATCAAGTAGATGCTCAGCATCTTTGTCATTGAGGCTATGCCCAGAGCTTCTTCCCCGTTTTGGTTGACAAGCACTTTGTCAGTCTCGTCTTCTATCACGAAAGCGGCTTTCGCATCGACAGAAGGTTGTTCAGCAGCCAAAGCAACCGGTGCAGCAAACAAGCTGTTCGCCAATACAGAAGCAGCCGATAGTGTTCCCATAATCATTTTTCTGTTTTTTATAGTTATCATTGTTTGTAGTTATCTCCAATCAGTCATATCGTTCGGTTCACATACCCTTCTATGTTAGCGGAAATACTGTAAAAAGACAACCAAAAAAAGGGACGTACACAGAAAGCGTACGTTCCTTATTCCTTGACAGCCGGCGTCTGTTTCAAAGGGAGATGCAGCACGAATTTGGTTTCTGCCTCATCCGATTCCGCATAGATATATCCGCCATGCAGCGTTACGATGCTTTGGGCGATCGCCAACCCCAGACCGGTCCCGCCGGTCTCTTTCGAACGGGAATTTTCTACCCGATAGAAGCGCCCGAACAATTCCTGCAGCGATTCCTCAGGGATGCGCTCCCCGTTATTTTTCACGGCAACGATCACTTCAGAACCTATCTTTTCGGCTTCGATATGTACCCAAGTGCCGCCATGCGCATATTTCAGGGCATTGGAAATCAGATTGTTGAAGACACGGGCCATTTTATCGACATCCATTTCAATCATCAACGGATCCGTCTTCATGATAACCTCAGTCTCCATATGGCGTTTGCGTGACTCCAGTTCATAATCCGCGACGATCTGCTCCAAAAAGTTCCCGATGTTGATCGTCTTCAACAGCAGCGGAGTCGTCGGTTGACGCACTTTCGTGTATTCGAAAAGATCATCGACAAGCACCTTCATCTGCAGCGCCTTTGTATAAGCGATATGGATATAACGCAAAGCATCTTCTTCGCTCGTGAATTGCTTATCCTCTATCAATCCCAGGTAACCGATGATGGAAGTCAAGGGGGTCCGGATATCGTGACTGACGTTCGTGATTAATTCATCTTTCGATTGTTCGATTTTCCGTTCCTCTGCCATCGCTTGGACCGTACTTTCCACCAGCGTATTGATGCTGTCCACAACATCAACATAGCTACCGGCATTGTTCGCATCGATCCGATGATCGAAGTGCCCCGCTGCGATATAATGCAATTCGTCCAGAATATGCGTCAGCTGCATCTGCTTGTATCTCCTGGCCAAACGCCAGCCAGTGAAGATGGCCGCAAAAATCGCCGCGATCCATTGGAAAGCATCATCGTAAATGGTCAAAAATGCGTCAACCACCATCACGAATCGCCTTAAGGAAGGGATTTCACTCAAAATCGAGGGAGGGGTCGCTACCAGTCGGTTGAACATCAACTCCATCCCGATGTAGAGCAGATAGACGATGCCCAGCGTCAAGGCCCCTTCAAAAATGAGTTCACTCAGTTCTTTCTTCTTCAACTTATTAAACAAAGCTGCACCCTCCCGACTCAGCTGGTTTTTTCAGACTAGCCCTTATGCAGGCATGCCTATTCCCCAATCTTATAGCCTACACCCCATACTGTCTGGATGACTTTCTCGCCGCCTGTAGCCTCTTCAATTTTATCGCGAAGATGGCTCACATGCACCATAACAGTTTTGGCGGATACGATGCTTTCCTGTTGCCAAACGCGTTCAAAAATCTCATCGGCACTGAAGACGCGATTCGGATGACTTGCCAATAAATGCAGGATGCCGAATTCCAGCGCGGTCAACTGGATGCTCTTTCCGTTCAGCGTCTTTACTTCATGGGAATCTTTCTTGATGATCAGCGGACCTATTTCGATCGAGTCCACCTCTGCAGCATCCACCTGCATATTGGTCCGGCGCAAAAGCGATTTGATGCGGGCCATCACTTCCAGTGGGTTGAACGGCTTAGAAACATAGTCGTCCGCACCTGTCGTCAATCCTTGGATCTTATCCATATCCGTGGATTTTGCGCTCAGCATCAGAATCGGGATCGGATTGCTCTGTTCCCGCAGTTCCCTTACTACCGATATGCCGTCCTTCTTAGGCATCATAACATCCAAAATGATCAATTGGATATCCGCATTTTCCTCAAGCTTGCGGAAGGCATCCACGCCGTCATAGGCCTTTATCGGATCGTACCCTTCATTTTTGCAGTAGATGCTTAATAAATCCACGATTTCCCTGTCGTCATCGACAATCAAAACTTTATTCATATAGGACAACCCTTTCCCCAAAATATATATTTTCCCTCATCGTACCAAATTGTTCTAAATTTTTGCTTAAGGAAGCATAAAGAAATTCCGTTTTAATTATATCAGAAAGCTCCAGCAAACCGTGAACATAAGGAAAAAATGCCCGGGAACAGTGTCCCGGACATTTTGGTTTCTTGCATTTTTATCTTTGGATGGAGTAGTTTGGTGCTTCTTTTGTGATTTGGATGTCATGCGGATGGGATTCGATCAATCCGGCACCGGACATCTTGATGAATTGCGCATTATCACGAAGCTCTTGCAAATTAGCTGCACCGACATAACCCATACCGGAACGGACACCGCCAAGCAGTTGGAAGATGATGTCGCTGGCTGCCCCTTTATAGGCTACACGACCTTCGATACCTTCCGGCACCATTTTCTTCGCTTCGTTCACGCCGCCTTGGAAGTAACGGTCGCTTGAGCCTTTTTCCATTGCTGCCAGACTGCCCATACCACGGTAAGTCTTGAAACGACGGCCCTGGAAGATTTCGAATTCGCCCGGAGACTCATCCGTACCCGCCAACATGCTGCCCAACATGACTGCATGTCCACCGGCAGCCATCGCTTTGACGATGTCTCCTGAATACTTGATCCCGCCGTCTGCGATGATTGCTCTGCCGTATTCTCTCGCCACGCTTGCAGCATCATAGATGGCTGTTATCTGAGGAACACCGACACCGGCTACGACACGAGTCGTACAGATGGATCCCGGTCCAATTCCGACTTTGACTACGTCGACCCCGACATCAAACAGTGCGCGGGTTCCTTCTGCAGTCGCTACGTTTCCGGCAATCAGGGTTGCATCAGGGAACTGGTCGCGGATTTCTTTAATTTTGCGGATAACGCCGGCGCTGTGGCCATGCGCTGTATCGATGACGATTGCATCTGCACCTGCATCCAATAAGGCTTGGGCGCGTTCGAATGTATCACTTGTCACGCCCACTGCAGCCGCAACGATCAAACGGCCGTGTGCATCTTTTGCGGAGTTGGGAAACTCGATTACTTTTTCGATATCCTTGATCGTGATCAAGCCAGCCAGACGGCCGCTTTCATCGACTAAAGGCAGTTTTTCGATTTTGTATTTTTGCAGAATGGATTCAGCGTCCTTCAAAGAAGTCCCTACAGGAGCGGTAACCAAATGTTCTTTGGTCATGACATCGCCGATCGGAACTTGGTAATCTGCAATGAAGCGCAGATCGCGGTTCGTCAAAATCCCTACCAATTTGCGCTCTTCCATATCATTAACGATAGGCACGCCGCTGATGCGGTATTTGCTCATCAGATTCTCTGCTTCCGAAACCAAGTGATCAGGAGTCAGGAAGAATGGGTCGATGATAACGCCACTTTCGGAACGTTTTACTTTGTGCACTTCTTCAGCCTGCGCTTCGATGGTCATGTTCTTGTGGATGACGCCCAAGCCGCCTTGGCGAGCCATTGCGATTGCCATTGCTGCATCGGTTACAGTGTCCATACTTGCGCTCATTATAGGAATATTCAAGTGTAAATTTTTAGCTAAATCAATCGATAAATCCACATCGTTAGGTAATACATGGCTTTCAGCCGGGACTAATAATACATCATCAAAAGTAAAACCTTCTTTAGCGAATTTTGTTTCCCAATTTGACATTTTCGATGAACACTCCTTTTTATTTGTGCTGATTTTTTATCATCTAAAATACCACCACCAACAACCTACGTCAAGCGCAAAGCTCCCTTTATCATACAATTCTCATATACAAGCGTTTTTATCGAATGCTTTCGAAATGTAATCCCCGAAATATTCGGAATTAGCACTTGCGTTTGCATCCAGGGATTCATATACAGTTTTTTTCTGTCAATATACGAAAATAGCCGAGATACAAGTTTTATTTGCATCTCGGCCTCCAACCAATTGACGGCCTACAAAATGCCGCCCACGATATGATATTTTTTCTTCATGTATACTTTCGCAGCAAAACCTACACCCGCGATTCCAAGGTACACCCATGCAGGCAAAGCGATATTGATGCTGGCTGGAATAAGCATCATGGAAACAGTCATGATGAGCATCCAAAGCAGCATAGCGGCCGTCGTCGCAAAGATGTATTTCCCGAAGCCTTTTTCACCTTTTGGTGCATCCGGATTTGGTGTGTATTTGGAGATGATGAGCATGGCGATGCCGCCTACGATAAAGTTCAGGATCAAACTGATCAGACCCATTCCGATTACGTCTTCTCCACTGTTGGTCAGCAAGGATACGCCTGAAATCATCGCGAAAAGAGACCCCAGCAATAAGCCGCCATCCAAAGCGATCAACCAATCAGTCGAACGCACTTTCACTTCATTGTCTGTCGGATTGACCAGGATGTTTGATGCGCACTCAGACACTGTGCCGTATAATTGGCGGGCAGTTTTACCGGTTTTTTGGGCGTCCAACAATTCCCGCATCATTTTGTTGTAGATTTCCTCCCTGCGTCCATCTTCCAGGTTTGCAGCTCTCAAGGTTCTGTCCAGCCCCAGCATGTATTGTTCATTTCTTTTTGTCAAACTCTGCCATAAGGCTTTGTTTTCGACCTTCATTTGTGCAACGCTCTTCGTTTCTTCCAATGGTAAATCCTCCCTTGATTACATGCGGTATCCTTGTCAAACGTGTTGTGAATCCTTATAGTTGAACTCTGAAATGCATATAGATTGTGCTTCACTAGTTTAGGTACCAGTAAAGCTAAAGACCTCAAACGTCGCACTGTGACGTTTGAGTGCCTAAGCTGACATTACGTCACGGCCAAACTGCGGCCGTTCTCGTAATGTCCGCTTAGTGCTCATCCCCTCCCGCATTTCATCGTATCCTTTAGTTGAGTTCTGATTCGCAGATACCGCTCCCGTTTCACACCCAGCGTAGTGAACAAAAGAGGTTCACTTCGCTGGGTGCTCCAACGTCCGGGTATCTAAACGCGAATCATCACATCCTGTTATACGTTGAATCTGAATTCCATTACGTCGCCGTCTTGGACTACGTAGTCTTTTCCTTCAAGTCTGACTTTTCCTGCTTCTTTGGCTGCTTGCATGCTGCCGTAAGCCAACAGGTCAGCGTAGGAAACTGTTTCGGCGCGGATGAAGCCGCGTTCGAAGTCGGAATGGATGATACCGGCTGTCTGCGGTGCTTTCATCCCTAGTCTGAATGTCCAGGCACGGACTTCTTTTTCGCCTGCCGTGAAGTAAGTTCCCAGCCCAAGCAGCGTATAAGCTTTTTGGATCAGCTGATCAAGCCCGGATTGTTCGATGCCCAGCTCCGATAGGAATTCAGCTTTTTCTTCATCATCCAATTCAGCCACTTCTTCTTCGATACGGGCACAGACGGTAACAACCTCTGCGCCTTCTGTCGCTGCAAAATCACGGACAATTTGCACCATTTCATTGTCTCCGCCGGCTATTACGTCCTCTTCAGAGATGTTTGCGACATAGAGAACAGGTTTTGTCGTCAATAGGAACAGGCTTTTCACAAGCGGTTCTTCTTCAGGTGTGAATTCGATTGTGCGCGCGGATTTGCCTTCTTCCAAAGTCGTCTTGATTTTCTCCAGGATTTCCAGTTCGCGGACAGCATCCTTATCTTTCGTGCGGGCAATTTTGCTGATGCGTGTATAGCGTTTCTCGATGGATTCCAAATCCGCGAAGATCAGTTCCAAGTTGATGGTTTCGACATCATCCAATGGATCCACTTTTCCGCTGACGTGTGTGATGTTGTCGTCTTCGAAACAACGGACAACATGACAGATGGCATCCACTTGACGGATGTTGGCCAAGAATTTGTTCCCCAGACCTTCCCCTTTGCTGGCGCCTTTTACGATTCCGGCGATATCGGTGAATTCAAAAGTTGTTGGGACGGTTTTTTTTGGTTTCACTAATTCTGTTAGTTTATTCAAACGTTCATCGGGAACTTCGACCACTCCGACATTTGGGTCGATCGTCGCGAATGGATAGTTTGCCGCTTCCACTCCCGCTTTAGTGATGGCGTTGAACAAAGTGGATTTACCGACGTTCGGTAATCCTACGATTCCTGCTGTTAATGACATTTCTTCACACTCTTTCCACTTAATATTGCTAATATTTATTCCTTCAAAGACCTATTCGACAGTTTCTTCTGCCTTAGTCAGTACTTTTTTCATTTTTTTCTCGAATTCGCGGCGCGGCATCATGACCATCTGCCCGCATTTCAGGCATTTGATCCGGATGTCCATACCCATTCGGATGATTTCCCATGAGTTGTTTTTGCAGGGATGCGGTTTTTTCATTTCGACCACATCATGCAATCCATAATCTTGTTGTACCAAGGCCAAATGCACCTCTTTCTGATGTCTTCGTCTATTCTTAATCGTCCAGGGAAATTTGCAGGATATCCAAAATCCGGGTCAGGTCGGCTGGAGAAAGGTATTCGATCTCGATCTTGCCTTTTTCGCCCTTGCTGGATATCTGTACGGATGTCCCGAATTTGTCCATCAAACGTTCTTCACTCTCTTTGATGTATACCGGTTTCGTTTCTTTTTTCTTCTTGTTTTTCTTTTTGGCGACATCACCTGGATTGTTCAGTTGTTGGACCAGCAATTCCAGATGACGGACAGTGATGCCCTCTTCGGCAGCACGTTTCGCCAATTCGCTGATCAACGATTCATCGTTCAAGCCCAAAAGTGTACGGGCTTGCCCCATGGAGACCAATCCCTCTTGCAGCATCCGTTTGACGTCCTGCGGCAGGTTCAACAGGCGCAGATGATTGGCGATGTACGGACGGCTCTTGCCTAATCTTTGAGCTACATCCACTTGCGTGAGATTCAGCTTGTTCATCAAGGTTTGATAGCCTTCCGCCTCTTCCAGCGGGGTCAGGTCTTCACGCTGCAGATTTTCCAAAATGGCGACTTCTATCATTGCCGTTTCGTCAAATTCACGGACGATTGCCGGGATTGTTGCTTTGCCGGCCAAACGGGAAGCGCGGACGCGGCGTTCGCCTGCAATGATTTCATAGCCTTTCACGCTGGATTGGCGCAGGATGACCGGTTGGATGACGCCGTTCAGCATAATCGAGTCAGCCAGTTCCCGCAAAGTCGAGTCATCAAAGGTTTTTCGTGGCTGATAAGGATTGGGACGTATTTCGTCTAAAGGGATCTCCTGTACCTTCTCTGTCTTTTCATCGATCTTCTCGATATCTTCAAAGTTGCTGAAGAGCGCGTCGATGCCGCGTCCTAGCCCTTTGCTGTTTTTATTCGCCATCTGCTAACACTTCCTTTGCCAACTCAAGATAAACTTCCGCTCCTTTTGAACGGATATCATAGTCAACGATCGATTGTCCATAGCTTGGCGCTTCGGATAAGCGGACATTTCGTGGAATGATTGTCTTGTATACTTTTTCTTTGAAATATTTTTTGACCTCGTCAACGACCTCGAAGCCGAGATTCGTTCGGGCGTCCAGCATCGTCAATAAGACCCCTTCCAATTTCAGGTCCTTATTGAAATGCTTCTGAACCAAGCGGAAGGTGTTCAACAGTTGACTCAGCCCTTCCAAGGCATAGTACTCGCACTGGACCGGAATCAACACCGAATCGCTGGCGGTGAAAGCGTTGATCGTCAAATGCCCCAGTGATGGCGGGCAATCGATGAAAATGAAGTCGTATTCGTCACGCAACGACTGCACTGCGTCGTAAAGGCGCGCTTCACGATGCGGCTGATTCGTCAATTCGATTTCAGCCCCTGCCAATTGGATGGTTGCAGGCACGACCCATAAATTTTCCCGCGAGGATTCTCTGATGACGTTCTCGATGGGCTCTTGGTTCACTAATACATCATATATATCTTTTTCAACATCTGCTTTTGAAATGCCGAGTCCGCTTGTGGCATTCCCTTGGGCATCACTATCTATCAATAACACTTTTTTGCCTAAGTAGGCCAAAGAAGCTGCTAAATTGACGGTGGTCGTCGTTTTCCCGACGCCGCCTTTCTGATTTGCGACTGCAATAATCCGTGCCATCTATTCTCCTCCACTTTCTGTCGTTCATTTGAAGCGGTTGTACCGCTATTCCACTTTTTTGCCTAAAAAAAGAGAAAAAACGATACCTGCGCCTTTTCTCCTACGCATTTCTTCAAAATGAATCATCATTTATCGCTCAGTATGTCTATTTATAAAAAAGGCTATAACTTTACCAGACTATTGTAACAAAAAAATTTAGAAAAATATAGGATAGATAGAACCGATGCCATAAAATCGCTTTACGATTGCATCTCAAACCCAAAAAGCCCGGCCTGCCTGCAAAGAAGCAGACGGTCGGGCCGTTCCTTTTCCGATTTACAATGGATTTTTGTTTGGTGTCCCGGCTTTTCTCGGGTAGGTCTTCGGTGTTTCCTTCGTTTTCTTGATCTTCACGATATGGCGTTCACCTGCACCATTCGGCAGTTCAAAAAAGATATCCTCTTCGAGTTTTCCGCCCAGAGTTGCGATGGCGCGCTCTGCATCGCGGAGCTCTTCTTCCGTGCTTGCTGCTTTCATCGCGACAAAAGTACCGCCTTTTTTCGCCAAAGGCAGACACAGTTCGCTCAGGACGCTCAAACGCGCGACCGCGCGCGCCGTCACCACATCGAACTGGGCGCGGAATTTCTTGTTCTGCCCAAAGGTTTCCGCACGATCATGGAAGCAGGAAACACCAGTCAAACCTAATTCGGCAACCAAAGTCTCCAGGAAGGTGATCCGTTTGTTCAATGAGTCCACGATCGTCACCTGCAATCTCGGGAAGGCGATCTTGAGGGGAATGCTCGGGAAACCGGCGCCGGCGCCGACATCGCAAAGCGTGACTTCTTCTTCAGTGAAATCCATATGGAATCCCAATGAAATGGAGTCATAGAAATGCTTCAGATAGACTTCGTCCGGATCGGTGATGGCCGTCAGGTTGATTTTTTCGTTCCATTCGCGCAATAGGCGCAAATAGGTTGCGTATTGTTCGAGTTGCGTTTCATTCAAAAGGATCCCTTTTTCGGCAAGGGCCTCGGCAAATTGTTCTGGATTCATAGGTGTTTCCTTTCATCATTGGCTTCGTCTGTTTTTCTACCTCTCTACTTTATCCTGAAAGAGCGGTCTGTACAAGGGCTAAATCAACATTAAAGCCGCCGTCCCGAATAAAGGACAGCGGTTTTTCAAATCTATTAAAATCTATTTAAGCATCAAGCAGACTTGCGATGATGATTTCCAGTCCCACAAAACAGTTGGCGATGCGATCGGGATTTTCCGCGCGCAAGGTTTGGGCGGAACTCCCTCCCCAGGTGATGCCGACGGTCTTTATGCCAGCCATTTTGCCCATCTGCATATCATAGATGGTATCACCGATCATCACGGTTTCTTCTTTCGCCATCGGGATTTTCTCCCAAGCGGTGAAGATGCCTTCCGGATTCGGTTTGTGCTGGTCCATGTTTTCCAATCCGATGACCACTTCCATCAGGTCCAACAGATCCACTGCAGCAAGACTGCGCAACAGCGCCTTGGTTGCCTTGTTGGAAATCACACCCAGATGATGCCCGTTCCCTTTCAGTTCCATTAAGGACTCCCGCGATAAATCGTATGGTTCCAACAGCATATTTTCATATTTTTCGTATTTGTCCCAAAAGACTTCCATCAGCTTGTCCAGCTCGACCGGAGAGAGTGCGTACTGCTTCAGATAGCCGGTAAACTTCACAAAATGGGGCTTCCCTCTATCCTCACGCAGTTGCTCAAGGGTTGGAGCGGGATAGCCGAATTGTTCAAATGTATCCATTGTAGCCATTTCGCTAATTTTGCATGTTTCCGCCAAGGTACCGTCAAAATCGAATAATAGTAATCCCATCTTCCATCTTCCCTTCGATCGCAAATATGAACCGGATGCAGACAACAGCGGTGCAACCCGCTATTACGCAAGGACTCAAAATTCCGAATGTTCACTATACTCAAAATTATAGCAAACAAAAACGACAGAATAATGAGGTTTTATTTAGAATTTGGAAAGAATTCCCTAGTTTTCACTATCTCAAACCACCAATTACCGAACGTTAGGAGATGAGCGGTTTGTTAATGTACTGAATTTCGCCATCCAGCTCTTGCCCGTTGCGGTCTCCATCTTTGAACAGGGGCAATTGACGGAACATCAAAATTTGCGTATGCTTTTGAGTAAAATTAGAAAGAGAGTTGGAAGCGACATGGCACACAAAAAAGAACTGCGGCGACAATTTGAAGAGGTGCTGATCGAAGCTGGCGTCTACGAAGTAAAGAACACGGAAAACCAAAAGAGTTTCATCGGCAAAACCCCGAACCTGAAGACTTTGAACGGTATGAAACACATTTTGAACATGGGGGCGAACAACAATAAAGAACTCCAAGCCGATTGGAAACACTTCGGGCAGGACGCCTTCACCTTTACGATTTTGGAAGTGCTTGAGAAGAGCGAAGACCTTTCCTTCAATGAGAAGAAGGCCTTGGAACAATTGGAAGAAAAATGGCTGAGCGACAAGCAACCTTTCGGGGAACACGGTTATAACCGCAGGCCTAAAGCCTAAAAAAGAAAACAAGCGCACTCGCGCCTGTTTTCTTTTTTAGTTGATGCGGTAAGCATGATTGAGCGGCCCGCTGCCTTTGCCCAGATCCAGTCCGTTGCGGAGCGCGCCGGTGATGTAGGCTTTGGCTTGGCGGATGCTCTCTTCCATTCCGTGGCCTAAAGCCAGATTAGAAGCTATGGCTGAGGAAAGCGTGCAGCCGGTGCCGTGCGTATTCGGGTTTTCGATCCGCTCCGACTCGAACCAGCTGACTTTTCCATCCCTAAAGAGCAAATCGTCGGCGCTGTCCTTCAGATGGCCACCTTTCAGGAGCACGCTGGTGCCTGTTTCTGAGGCGATACGGTCCGCTGCAGCCAACATATCCGCCTTCGTCTCGATTTTGACACCGCTCAGTACCTCTCCTTCAGGAACATTTGGGGTGATCACATCAGCCAACGGCAACAGCAGAGTCCGCAAAGCTTGGCTGGCATCGTCCTGCATCAGGCTGCTGCCGCTGGTGGCCACCATGACCGGGTCCACGACGATATTTTCCGCTTTGTATTCGATCAGCTTCTCCGCGATGACTTTGATGATTGCGGCATTCGACACCATGCCGATCTTCACCGCATCCGGCCGGATATCCTTGAAGACGCAATCCATCTGCTGCGCCACAAATTCAGGCGTCACTTCCATGATTCCGGCCACACCTGTCGTGTTCTGTGCCGTCAGCGCTGTGATCACGCTCATCCCATAGACTTTATGCGCCATCATCGTCTTCAGGTCCGCTTGAATCCCAGCTCCGCCGCTGCTGTCCGAACCGGCAATCGTCAATACTGTTTTCATATTTTTACTCATCCTTTCCAATCCGAAAATGAATAGATATACTGCTCCGTCAACACTTCGATGCGCTCCCTATCTTGTGCGGCACTCTCATCATAGACGCCGACCACCCGGAATCCGGCTGCTGTTGCAGTTTCGATGGCATGCAGGGCATCCTCAAAGACGACGGTCTTCGTGATTGGAGCCCCAAGCTGTTCGAACGCCCGTTGGTAAATGCGCGGATTGTCTTTACCCGTCTTTATTTCACTGCTTGTCAGGATGGTGCTGAAATATTTCCGGATATCCAATCGTTCCAAAGCGCTCTCAGCCAAATCCCTTTCGGTCGCGGTGGCGATGCACATCTTCACATTCTGCTCCTGCAATGTCTGCAGATATTCCGCTACACCGGCTTTAAGCGGGACTTCATAACGATAAAGATCCGCAAGCAGCGTTTCGATTTCCCCAATGATCGTCTCTTCATCTTCGTGCAATCCGTAGGCCCCTCGAAAATGTTGTGCGGCTTGGGGCAGGCTCATCGTCTTCAACGCATCCTGCAGGCCCGGAGTCGGCTGCAGCTTTTTCTGAAGCAAGTAATTTTCTCCCAATCCTTGCCAAATCGGCATGGAATCCAGCAGCGTCCCGTCCAGATCGAAGATGGCTGCTTCCATTTTCATGGCTGCACCATCGCTTCGGCTAACGGGCGCAGTCTCTTCACTGCCGCGGTTATGTCAGGCTGCGCAAAGATGGCGGATACGACGGCAACCCCATCGATGCCGCTGCCCTTCAGATTGGGGATGTTCCCTTCAGAGATGCCTCCGATTCCCACAACCGGTATGCTCACCGCCCTGCAGATCTGCTGCAGCGTTTCGATCGACAGCGTATTGACATCCAGCTTCGTCGATGTACTGTAGATGGCACCGACGCCCAGATAATCGGCCCCGTTCCGTTCCGCCGCCAACGCCTCTTCGACGGAATGGGCGGAAACGCCAAGGATTTTCCCCTCGCCGATCCGGCTGCGGACATCTCCCGCCTGCATATCGCTCTGCCCCACGTGGACGCCATCCGCATCCAGCGCCAAGGCTACATCGACAGCATCATTGATGATGAAGGGAACGCGGTGGCGTTTGGCCACGGCCTGCAGTTCCTTGCCCAGGGAGACAAAGGCGTCGAAATCCAGTTCCTTCTCCCGCAACTGCACGACGGTAACGCCCGCCTGGATGGCTTCTTCAAGCTGTTCCGCCAAAGACGCATTGCCCAGCCATTGGCGATCGGTCACCGCGTAAAGCAGCAAATCATTCTTATCTACTCTCAATTTTAGCGCCCCCTTCCAGTATTTCGGCCGACATGTTGCTGATTTCATCGATGATGTAGCTGCGGTAGGATGAAGTCCCAGCCGCATTGCGGATCATCCTTTCGTAAGCCAGCTCGCCGCTGACTCCCATCAGGCATACCGCTGCCGCGGTCGCATCCAGTGACTGCTCCGGGTTCGCTCCGCAATAGGCGGCGATCAATCCCGACAGCATGCAGCCGGTTCCGGAAACATTCGCCATCTGCGGATGCCCGTTGCGGATGATGTAGGCTTTGTTCCGATCCGCGACGATATCGATCGCGCCGGTGATCGCGACTACCGCATCATTCCGGTCGGCCAAACGTTTGGCGAAAGCGACAGTTGCTTCGAGCGTCTCCTCGGTCACGGAATCGCTGATGTCGGCATCGACGCCTTTCGTCGTGCCGCTGCCGGAATGGATTGTCTTCATTTCCGAAATGTTCCCTTTGATCACGGTGAAGGCAATGTCCTCCAGCAATCTGAATGTCGCTTCGGTCCTGAAAGGGGATGCCCCCGCGCCTACCGGATCCAAAACGACGGGATGGGAGAGCACATTGGCTTGGCGCCCCGCCAGCAACATGGACTCGACGGCTCGGCTGTTCAGTGTTCCGATGTTCAGATTCAAAGCGGTGCAGATGCTTGTGATGTCCGCGACCTCCTCGGGAGCATCCGCCATGATCGGGGAGCATCCGGCAGCCAAGAGGACATTGGCGACATCATTGACGGTGACATAATTGGTGATGCAGTGGACCAGCGGGGTCCGTTGCTGGACATTTTCGAATAGCGTTTTGAACATGGGTTACCTCCAAATAGTTTTTTTGATGCGACAAAAAAAGCGGGAAATGTCCGAATAGGCATTTCCCGCTGAATAGAATCATTCAATGTTATTTCCCTACGTTGGCATTATCCAAATCAGGTAATAGGTCGAAGTTGATTACTTCCTCTCAGCCTGCTGACACAAGCTCCCTTTTTTCGTATGCAGTTATGACCTCATCTTAGCATATGCGCCATCGTTACTCAAGGAGGATTTTTGATGATGCCGTTTCATAAAAGGGCAACCCTCGGTGATCGAAAAAAGCCGCTGCCTGTTCATTGCAGGCAACGGCTTTATCATGACTCTTTCGATTTCAATCGCTTAATAAGCTTATCTCCGACTATCTAAAATGCCTCGCAGTGCTTCCTTATCATCACTCCGAGATTTTTGCGATCTTTCCTTGGGTCACGTAGACCATCAAAACGGAAATATCGGCTGGGTTGACGCCGCTGATCCGGCTTGCTTGTGCGATCGTTTCAGGTTGGATCTTCTTCAGGTTTTGTTTGGCTTCGTTCGCGATTCCGTTGATCGCATCATAATCGATGTTCGCAGGGATGCGTTTTTCTTCCATTTTCTTCAGTTTGTCCACTTTTTCGGCGGCTTTCTTGATGTAGCCTGCATATTTGATCTGAACTTCCACTTGTTTGATGACCTCTTTCGGCAAGGCTTCTTCAAGCGGTGCAAAAGCAATCAGACCTTCATATTTCAGTTCCGGACGCTTCAAAATATCCGCAAACAAAATGCCGTCCTTCAGCGGAGCTGATTTTTGTTCCGCAAGAAAAGCCTGCAGTTCTTCAGTCGGTTTCAGGCGGGTGCTTTCGAGGCGGGCGATTTCCTTTTCGACAGCCTGTTTTTTCTCCAAGAATGTCTCATAGCGTTCTTCCGTCACCAAACCGATTTCGCGGCTCATTTCGGTCAAACGGAAGTCAGCATTATCATGGCGAAGCAACAGACGGTACTCGGCGCGGGAAGTCAGCAAGCGATAAGGCTCCATTGTTCCTTTTGTGACCAGATCATCGATCATGACGCCGATGTAGCCATCGCTGCGTTTCAGGATCATTGGTTCTTTCCCTTGTACAGCCAAAGCGGCATTGATGCCGGCAACGATGCCTTGTCCGGCAGCTTCTTCATAACCGGATGTGCCGTTCGTTTGGCCGGCAGTAAACAGATTCTTCACCAGTTTTGTCTCCAAGGAAAGACGCAACTGATGCGGTTTTACGACATCGTATTCGATGGCATAGCCTGTCCGCATCATTTGGGCATTTTCCATCCCAGGTACGGAACGGATCAAATCAAGCTGAACATCTTCCGGCAATGAGGTGGACAAGCCCTGCACATAGACTTCTTCGTTTTCGCGGCCTTCAGGCTCAAGGAAGAGCTGATGGCGCGGTTTGTCGCTGAAACGGACGATTTTATCTTCGATTGATGGGCAATAACGTGCCCCTACGCCTTCCACGATACCCGTGAACATAGGCGCGCGGTGGAGATTGTCGCGGATTATCTCGTGGCTTTCCGGACTCGTATAAGTCAGCCAGCAGGATAATTGATCTTTCAGATAGTCTTCATCTTTGGAAAGGAAGCTGAAATGATTCGGCTCGACGTCACCGGGCTGTTCCTCAGTTTTGGAATAATCGATGGTCGAAGCCATCACCCGCGGCGGCGTTCCGGTCTTGAAGCGCGCCAATTCAAATCCCAGATCAAGCAGATTTTCGGATAATTTGATGGACGGCTGCGAGTTGTTCGGTCCGGAAGAGTAAACCAAGTCCCCGATGATGATTTTTCCTCGGGAAGAAGTTCCGGCTGTGATGACGACGGCCCCAGCGCGGTAAACAGCGCCTGTATGCGTCACTACGCCCTTGACTTCACCGTCTTCTACGATCAATTCTTCAACGATGGCTTGCTTCAGCAGCAAGTTCTCTTGTTTTTCGATGGTGTGCTTCATATGATGGGCATAGTCATCCTTATCCGCTTGTGCGCGCAACGCTTGGACTGCAGGACCCTTCCCTGTGTTCAGCATGCGCATTTGGATATACGTCTTGTCGATGTTGCGTCCCATCTCGCCGCCCAATGCATCGATTTCTCTCACGACGACACCTTTTGCAGGTCCGCCGATGGATGGGTTGCAGGGCATAAAGGCAACCATGTTCAAATCGATGGTAACCAGCATCGTGCTGCATCCCATACGCGCAGCGGCAAGCGCCGCTTCGGATCCGGCATGTCCGGCTCCTACAACAATCACATCAAAACTTCCAGCTTCAAATCTGTTCATTTTTCCATTCCTTTCATTTATGCTATCTATTTGTTCCTAACCTTTTAGTTGAACTCTGAATCCCAGAACTCTCCGCCTAAGTTGCTCACCACACACGGACAAAAAGCGTCCGCTTTGTGGTGAGCCTCTTAGTGCTCGATTTCTACCCGGGATTCATCGTATCCTGTTATTTCCCTAAGCAGAACTGTGTGAAGAGTTGGGTGAGTAGTTCGTCTTGGACGCTGTCACCGGTGATTTCTCCGAGCAGGTCCCAGCAACGAGTAAAGTCGATCTGGACGAGGTCGATCGGCATGCCCGATTCGATGCCGCTCAGCACTTCATCCAGCGAATCCATCGCATCGTTCAAGAGCGCGATGTGGCGGACATTAGATACATAGGTAGCATCCTTCTCGCCGGTTTCCCCTGAGAAGAACATCTTCGTGATCTGTTTTTCCAGTTGATCCAATCCACTTTCACTCAGCATCGATGTTTCGATGACTCTTTCAGGATCGCTCCAAGGCTCCAAATCAGCTGTCGTCATGTTCGCTTCCAGATCCATTTTGTTCATCAGGATAATGCGGTTCATGTCCTTCGTATCTTCCAGAAGCTGCTTGTCCTCTTCCGTCAGCCCTTCGTTCTGGTTGATCAGCAACAGAATCAGATCGGCTTCAGCCAAAGCTTTCCGGCTGCGTTCGACGCCGATTTTTTCCACGACGTCATCCGTTTCGCGGATGCCGGCTGTATCGATCAGCTTCAAGGGAACGCCTCTAACGTTTACGTATTCCTCAATCGTATCGCGGGTTGTGCCGGCGATGTCGGTCACGATGGCTTTCTCTTCGCGCAACAGGCGGTTCAGCAAACTGGATTTCCCTACGTTCGGGCGGCCGATGATGGCTGTCTGTAACCCTTCACGCAGGATCTTTCCTTGCTTGGCGGTATCCAACAAGTGCTGGATGTGTCCGCGCACTTCAATGGTACGTTCCTTCAACAGCTTCGTCGTCACTTCCTCGACGTCATCGTATTCCGGGTAGTCGATATTCACTTCGACTTCAGCCAATGTGTTCAGGATAATCTGACGGATATCCCGGATCATACCGGACAATTTGCCGTCCAACTGATGCAGGGCCACATTCATCGCACGATCCGTTTTGGCACGGATCAAATCCATGACCGCTTCGGCCTGCGACAAATCGATCCGGCCGTTCAGGAAGGCGCGCTTCGTAAATTCCCCGGGCTCCGCCATGCGGGCGCCGTTCTGGAGAATTGTCTGCAGAATCCGGTTGACGCTCACGACACCACCATGGCAGTTGATTTCCACGACATCTTCGCGGGTGAACGTCTTCGGTCCATGCATGACGGACACCATGACCTCGTCGATCATGTCGCCTGTGCGCGGATCATAAAGGTGACCGTAATTGATGGTGTGTGTGGCGACATCGGCCAAGTGCTTCGTACCGGATCGGTATAAGGCATCGGCTATCTGGATTGCTTGATCTCCGCTCAAACGTACGATTCCGATGGCCCCTTCTCCAGGCGGCGTCGAAATGGCGGCGATGGTATCAAATTCATTTGTAATCATTCATTGTCGTCCTTTCTTGGTTGTTTCAGCGTACAAAAAAAGCGCCCACTCCTCCCCTTCGTTCAAGCGGGAGGAAAAGCACTTTGACTGCAGTTCACTTTGGATATTCTTTTCAGCTTACTTTAAATAGATTTCTAGCCGATTATACAAGCAATGCGGGCGCAATGCAAGCATTTAATCAACGGCTGTTTATTTCATCATGAGGTAGGCCGTACTCAACAAACCTCCGACCACCAACAGGCTGATGATGTTACGGATGTATTTTTTCCTGTCTACCTGGACACGCAATTGGATATGCATCAAATCCATCAGACCCAATACAATGATCATCACCACACCCACAAATCCTACGATTAAAGTGATCATCGATGCGATGAACAACAACTCACTGATATTCACGGAAATCCTCCTCAAATAGTACGCTCGACTTCTAAAATAGTATAGCATAGCGTTTTGAGGAAGTGCTGCTTACCCGCCGGATTTATTTTGTCCATTTTATTACGGATCAGCCGATCTGCAAGGCGATTTTCCCCGTCTGTTCGGCATTTTCCAGCCGTTGGAATGCCTCCATGAACTCCTCTGCCGGATAAACGGCATCCACTACCGGATGGAGATCATGGTCCTCGACAAAACGGATCATCGCTTCATACTCTTCGAAGCTGCCCATCGTCGAACCTTTAAGCGTGTACTGTCCGTAAAAGAATTTCCGCAGATCGAAGGTGACCAGATCGCCCGTCGATGAGCCGAAAGTCACGATTGTGCCTCCTCTGCGGACCGCATCCAGCGATTTATCGAAAGTGGCTGCTCCGACTGACTCAATCACGACATCCACTTTTCCGCCGATTCCTTCGACCCAATCCTCATCGTGCAGCAAGCCTTTTTCGGCTCCGTGCTGCAGCGCCATTCCCAATTTTTCTTGGGAACGGGAAGTGACGTACACTATCGCTCCAGCTGCCTTGGCGAATTGCAGCAGATAGTTGGCTACTCCGCCGCCGATGCCTGGGATCAGGACTTTCATGCCTTCCGATACTCCGCCTTTTGTGAATAGGGCGCGGTAAGCTGTCAAAGCGGACAGGGACAAAACGCCTGCTTCTTCCCAAGACAGATGGGCCGGTTTATGGACAGCATTCTCTTCGGAAACAACGATTTCCTCCGCCATCGCCCCCTGCTCCGAACTCCCGAGGATCGTGAAGGTTTCCGGAGCCGTGTCGCTGTTCTTGCGCCACCCGCTGCCGGGATAAAGCATCACTTCATCACCGATTTTGAAACGCGTCACCTCTGCTCCGACAGCCACAACGACACCGGCAGCATCCGATCCGATGACAACCGGATGCTTCTCATGGACTTGGCTTAAGGCAAAAAGGTCGCGATGATTCAGTCCCGCCGCTTTGACCTTTATTTTGATCTCGGAAGGTCCAGCCGGCTGTTCCGCACGGTCTTCCCATTTCAAACCTTCCAGTCCGACTTTTCCGCTGTGAATCAATGTTTTCACCATATCGATCACTCCTCAAATGGATATCTCTGTTAGATTCAGTATAACTTTTCGGGACGGAAATACAAAGAGGGAGACCGAAGTCTCCCCCTCATCTTGCTATTTTTCGGTAAAACGGATCGCTTTTGCTCCGATGTCGGAACGATAGAACGTATGCGCGATTGGATTTGCACTCAGGTAACGGTAAGCTTTGTCTTGCGCGGCTTGGAGCGTTTCGCCTTGGCCAGCAACCAACAGGATGCGACCGCCGTTTGACAATAGCCCTTGTTCGCCAGCCTTCACGCCTGCTGCATAGACGATGCAGTCCGCATTTTCCGTATCCAGATCAGGCAACGGGATGTCTTTCATCGGCGCTTCCGGATATCCTTCAGCGGCAACAACAACTCCTAAAGTGTAACGATCGGTATACATTTCGATGACCGGATCTTTTCCGTTCAGGATGTCATCGATGACTTGCGCCAAATCGGATGCCATCTGGTTCATGATGACCTGCGTTTCTGGATCGCCGAAACGGGCATTGAATTCGATGACGCGCAACCCTTTGGCGGTGATCATCAAGCCGGCATAGACAACTCCCTTGAACGGGATGCCTTCAGCAACCATCGCCTCTACAGTCGGTTTTACGACCGTATCCAGCACTTCTTGAATCATAGCTTCGGATACTTGCGGTACTGGCGAGTAAGCGCCCATGCCGCCCGTATTAGGGCCTTTGTCGCCATCATAGGCGCGTTTGTGGTCTTGTGCGACGCCTGAATAGTAATACTTCGCACCATTCGCCAGCGCGAACAACGAGAATTCTTCCCCTTCAAGGTACTCTTCGATGACGACTTTCGGTTTGCCGGCTGCATATTTGCCTTGCAGGAGCATGTCGTTCAGCGCATCCAGAGCTTCCGTCATCGTCATCGCGACAACGACGCCTTTTCCTGCTGCCAGACCGTCCGCCTTGATGACGATCGGAACACCATTGGCTTCCACGTAAGCAACAGCTGCTTCATAGTCTTCGAATGTCTCATAGGCTGCAGTTGGGATGCCGTATTTTTTCATCAGATCTTTTGCGAATTGTTTCGAACATTCCAGGTCGGCCGCTTTTTTGCTAGGTCCGAAGACTTTCAGGCCAGCCGCTTCAAATACATCAGTTACCCCTTCAAATAAAGGTATTTCCGGTCCGACGAAAGTCCAAGCGATGTTGTTGTCTTTGACGAATTGAACCAATCCTTGATGGTCGTTTTCCGCAATGTCGACTAACGTGATGCCGTCCTGGGCCATCCCTGGGTTGCCTTTGGCGCAGTAAACAATCTCCACCAACGGGCTTTGAGTTAATTTTTTAGCGATGGCATGCTCGCGTCCGCCACTACCGATTACAAGAAGTTTCATCTGTTAGATCCTCCAACCTTTTATATGAAGCTTGATATTAGTGCCAGTACTCAAAATGCTAAAGACCTCAAACGTCGCACTGTGACGTTTGAGTGCCTAAGCTGTCAACTGCACACGGGCAAAAAGCGCCCGCTTTGCAGTTGACTTCTTAGTGCTCGATTTCTACCATGGGATTCATCTCATCTTGTTTTTAGTGTCTGAAGTGTCTTACGCTTGTTTTCAGCATCGTGATGCCGTATTTGTTTGCCATTTCAATCGAATCTTGGTCCTTGATGCTGCCGCCTGGTTGAACAATCGCTTTGATGCCGTGTTTGGCAGCATATTCCACGCTGTCGTTCATCGGGAAGAAAGCGTCACTCGCCAATACAGCGCCTTCGATGGCGTTGGCCGCTTCAGCTTGCTCGATTGCGATTTTTACGGATCCGACACGGTTCATCTGGCCTGCGCCGATGCCGACTGTCTGTTTGCTGTTTGCCAATACGATGGCATTGCTCTTCACGTGTTTAACGACTTTCCAGGCGAAATCCATTGCTTTCATTTCGTCTTCAGTCGGTTGACGTTCGGTCATGACTTCCCAATTAGCAGGTACGTCTTCTGTGTTGATGTCTTGCGTCTGTTCCAGCATGCCGCCCAACACGGAGACAAATTCTTTTCCGCCTGCTTTTGCGGCAGAGAAGTCCAAGGTCATGATGCGGACATTCTTTTTCTTCGTCAGGATAGCTAGAGCCTCTTCCGTATAGCTTGGCGCCAGAACGATTTCCAGGAACATGCTGTTCAGTTTTTCGGCAGTCGCCACATCCAAAGGACGGTTCGCAACCACAATGCCACCGAAGATGGAGACAGGATCAGCTGCATAACAACGATCGAAGGCTGCATCGATGTCGTCTGCGATGCCGACGCCGCATGGATTCATGTGCTTGACGGCAACTACAGCGGGCTCGTCGAATTCGCGGGCGATACGGATGGCCGCATCAGCGTCTTTGATGTTGTTGTAGGACAATTCTTTTCCGTGCAATTGGATTGCGCTTGCGATCGAGAACGGCACAGCCAATGGTTCTTGGTAGAAAGTCGCGGTTTGGTGGCCGTTTTCTCCGTAACGCAGGCTCTGTTTCAGATCATAAGTCACTGTCAATTTTTCAGGTTCGGTTTCGCCGACCACATTAGTCAAATATTGCGCGATCAAAGCATCATAGCTGGCTGTATGACGGAACACTTTTGCAGCCAAAGCTTGGCGCGTCTCGAAAGTCGTTTCGCCTGCAGCTTCCAATTCGGCAAGGACGTTTGCATAGTCGATCGGATCGGTCAAAACAGTCACGCTTGCGTAGTTCTTAGCCGCGCTGCGGAGCATGCTTGGGCCGCCGATGTCGATGTTTTCGATGGCATCAGCCAAAGTCACATCGTTTTTGCTGATCGTTTCTTTGAATGGGTAAAGGTTGACGACAACGAAATCGATCGGTGCAATATTGTGCTCTTTCATGGCTTGCATATGGTCCGCAAGATCACGTCTGCCCAAAAGTCCGCCATGGATCAGTGGATGCAACGTTTTTACGCGGCCGTCCATCATTTCAGGAAAGCCGGTTACATCCTCTACGGAAATAGTCGGTACGCCTGCCTCTTCCAAAGCCTTCTTCGTTCCGCCAGTTGAGATGATTTCGATTCCTTTTGCTGCTAGTGCCTGCGCAAATGCTACAACGCCTGTTTTATCTGAAACACTGATCAATGCTCTTGTCACTGTGTGTCACTCCTTAAATTTATGATGGATTAATGCGGTTTTAACAAAAGGAAGGACTTCCGCAAGCGCGGAGTCCTCATCCATTTTGTTAGCCTATAGGAATTTATAAAATTGTTTTCAACATAAAAGCGCATCACCGTAGGTGTTCCACACATTTGCAAAATGTTTCATGCACCTAATAATGATGGCTAGCTTCACGGGTTAGCCCTTCGGAAATTAGATAAATCGTACCTATTGCGCTCTACGATGCTCAGTCGGCACGATTTCCTAAATTTCTTTCAGGGCTGAACGAACCCGTTCAGCTTTTCTTAGCCTTTATTCTTTTGTGCCAGTTGCTGGATCACTTGCGGGAAGATCCGGTGCTCCACTTGATGGATACGGGTCTCCAAAGTCTCCAGCGTATCCTCCGGAAGGATCGCCACTTTTTCTTGGGCGATGATTGGGCCGGTATCGACCCCTTCATCAACGAAATGGACAGTGACGCCGGTCTCCGGAACGCCTGCTTCGAAAGCGTCCTGGATGCCATGCCGACCCGGGAAATCCGGCAGCAAGGACGGGTGGATGTTGACGATGCGATCGGCATAGGCCGATAGCAAAGTCGGTCCAACGATCCGCATATAGCCGGCCAAGACAACCAAGTCGACCTTCTCCTCAGCCAAATGCTTCAAAATTTCATTTTCGTAGGCGACCCGATCCTCGAAGCCTTTCGGCGTAAAGGAGATCACCGGGATATTGTATTGTTTGGCGCGCTCGATCGCATATGCTTTCGGCTTGTCGCAGAACAGGAAAGCGATCGTCGCATCCACTTCGCCTGACGCGATGGCTTCGGCGATGGCTTGAAAATTCGAGCCGTTTCCTGAAGCAAAGACAGCTATCCTCATGCTTGAGCCTCTTTCAGGATAACCTCTTTTTCTGATGTTTTTGCAGCCACAGATCCGATCACGTAGGCTTTTTCATCGTTCTCAGTCAGAACGCCCAGTACTTCCGTCAAGTTTTCGGGAGCGACCGCCAGCACCATGCCAATGCCCATGTTGAAGATTTCGTACATTTCAAGAGCCGGAATCTTGCCGATTTTTTCCATCACTTGGAAGATCGGCAAGACAGGCCAGCTGCCTAATTGGATTTCCGCTTGGACGTTCTCAGGAAGCATGCGCGGCACGTTTTCGACGAAGCCGCCGCCTGTGATGTGGGCAACGCCATGCAACAGCTGTTTTTTGATCAACGGCAATAGGGCATTCACGTAGATTCTTGTAGGCGTCAATAAAACGTCGCCCAATTCTTGGTCTTCGATGCCTTCCACTTTGTCGGCCAATTTGTAGTCATTGTCCTTGAAGAAGATTTTGCGCACCAAAGAGTAGCCATTCGAATGGATGCCTGATGAAGGCAACCCAACCAACACATCGCCTTCTTTGATCAAGGCAGGTGTCAACAAAGCATCTTTTTCCGCAATCCCTACCGTAAATCCAGCCAGATCGAAATCTTCCGGATCGTACATATCGGGCATTTCAGCTGTTTCTCCACCGATCAGGGCAGCTCCGGCTTGGACGCAGCCTTCAGCTACGCCAGCAACGATCTGCTCCAGTTTTTCCGGACGGTTTTTGCCGACAGCTACATAATCCAAGAAATAAAGAGGTTCTGCGCCTTGCGCTACGACATCGTTGACGCACATTGCGACACAATCGATCCCGATCGTATCGAATTTTCCGGCTTCGATGGCAAGCATCAGCTTCGTGCCGACACCGTCCGTACCCGATACAAGCACAGGTTTTTTGTAGTTCAATTCAGAAAGGTCAAAGTTTCCGCCGAATCCGCCGACTTCGCCAAAAACGCCTGGACGTTTCGTGCGGTCGATGTGTTTCTTGATGCGGCTTACTGTTTCATAACCGGCTGTGACATCCACACCCGCTTTTGCATATGCGTTTTCCATCAAACTTGTCCTCCCTTTAGATTCTCTTTTTGGATAGCTGTCATATTGTTCACGTAATCCGCTTCATAGTCATAGAGCCCAGTCGGGTAGTCCCCGTTGAAGCTGTCCATGCACAAGCCTGAATACGGCATATCAAATTTCAATCCGATTGAATCGATCAGACCCTCTTGGCTAAGGAAAGACAAGCTGTCTGCACCGATGTATTCACAGATTTCATCTACGGTCATTTTAGCGGCGATCAGTTCGGCTGACTTGCTGATGTCGATGCCGTAAAAACTTGGGTAGATTAAAGGCGGGGAAGAGATGCGGACATGCACTTCTTTGGCTCCCGCTTCTTTCAATAAAGTCACGATGCGTTTACTGGTCGTCCCGCGCACGATGGAATCATCCACCATGACGACGCTCTTGCCTTGGACAACACCTTTTACGGCGGACAACTTCATTTTTACGCCCAATTCGCGCAGCTCCTGCGTCGGTTGGATGAACGTACGTCCGACATATTGGTTCTTGATCAGTCCCATTTCGTAAGGCGTTCCGCTTTCTTCCGCGAATCCGCTCGCTGCGGACAAGGAAGAGTTGGGCACACCGATGACGATGTCGGCAGTCACTGCAGGTGCTTCGATGGCCAAACGCGTTCCCATCCGCTTGCGCGCAGTATGCACATTCACGCCGGCAATATTGGAATCCGGACGCGCGAAGTAGATATACTCCATCGCAGCGATGGAGATGGTTGTATCGTCGGTATATTTTTCGATCGTCAAGCCGTTGTCGTCAATGATCGCCAGTTCGCCGGCGTTGACGTTGCGGACAAAATCAGCGCCGATCGTATCGATGGCACACGTTTCGCTGGCCATCACATACGCGCCATTCGGCAATTGGCCGATGACAAGCGGACGGAATGAATTCGGATCGACGGCACCGAACATTTTCTCTTCAGTCAAAAGGATATAAGTGAAGCCGCCTTTGACCTGATTCAAGCTCTCTTTGATCTTTTCGATCAAGCTGTCTTTCTGGCTGCGTCTGATCAGATGCATCAGAACTTCCGTATCCGAAGTCGAATGGAAGATGGCGCCATTTTCCTCAAGATTGCGGCGTAATGATTTGGCATTCACCAAGTTGCCGTTGTGGCAAATGGCGATGTCCATATCATAGAAATGGTACAAAAACGGCTGCACATTTTCGATGCTGTTCTGTCCGGAAGTGGAGTAACGCACATGACCGATGGCACGGTTTCCGGTCAACCTCTGCAGATCATTTCCGTCTTTGAAGACTTCGCTGATCAGTCCCAGATTGCGGTGAACCAACAGTTTTCCTTCATCACATGAAACTATCCCTGCACCCTCTTGTCCGCGGTGCTGCAAGCTGTGCAAACCGAAGTAAGTCAACTGGCTGGCATTGTCGTCTCCCCAAATGCCGAATACGCCACATTCTTCGTTTAAGCTTTTTGTTTCAGCAAGCATGGAATAGCCTCCTCCCATTTCGTTTGTACTTCTTTCACGTCTAAAGTGATTGTTTCGTTCTCGGCAGCGATTTTTGCGACAGCGTCAGCAGTCACTGTTCCGATTTGTGCAGCAGCTGATCCGAAGATCGCTTCCACAGCGGCAACATTTTCAGGTTTCACGGTCAGGATGAAGCGTGATTGCGTTTCGCTGAACAACAACGTTTTATCCATTGCAACCGTTACGTCAAAACCTAGGCCAGTGTCAAAGACGCTCTCCATCAAGCCGACAGCCAAGCCGCCTTCTGATAAGTCATGCGCGCTTGCGATCAGACCAGCTTTGATTGCTTTCAGCACATTCGCTTGGTTCTCTTTTTCGACAGCCAAGTCAAAGTCCATCAGTTTTCCTTCGATTTTGCCCAATTCCATTTTTTGCAGTTCGGAACCGTTGAAGTCCGCTTTTGTAGCGCCGATCAGGACAATGCGGTCGCCTGCAGTTTTGAAGGCTTGCGTAGTGATGTGCGCAAGATCCTCGATCAAGCCGACCATACCGATCATCGGTGTCGGATAAACAGCCACGCCGTCGGTTTCATTGTAAAGGGAAACGTTCCCTGAGATGACAGGCGTATCCAATTGGCGGCAAGCTTCAGAGATGCCGTCTGCGGAAGTGCTTAATTCCCAGAAAATTTCTGGCTTATCAGGATTTCCGTAGTTCAAGCAGTCTGTGATCGCCAATGGTTTTCCGCCGCTGGCAACGATATTGCGGGCAGCTTCAGCGACAGCGATCTGTCCGCCGATTTCTGGATTCAAATACAGGTAACGGCCGTTGCAGTCCGTTGTCATTGCGATCGCTTTTTTGGTGCCGCGGACGCGGACAACTGCAGCATCGCTTCCTGGGCCTACGACCGTGCTGGTGCGGACCATGGAATCATATGTATCATAGACGCTCTTCTTGGAAGCCAGCGTCGCTTGTTGCAATAAAGCCACTAATGTATCCTGCGCTGATGTGAAGACAGGTTTGTAGTCTTCCATAGCTGCGAATTCAGCGATGCGGGCAGGCACTGCAGTCGGTTTGTAGTAGACCGGTGCATCTTCAGCCAAAGCATCAACCGGAAGTTCAGCCACCACTTTGCCTGCATGGGATAGACGATACATGCCATCATCGGTAACTTCACCGATCACGACTGCATCCAATTCATATTTTTTGAACAGGTCGACGATGCGTTGCTCTTCGCCCTTCTTGATGCACAAAAGCATACGCTCCTGCGACTCGGAAAGCATCATTTCGTAAGGTGTCATTTCTGTTTCGCGCTGCGGAACATCATCAAGGTTCAACAGCAAGCCGCTGCCTGCTTTTGAAGCCATTTCCGAGCTGGAAGAGACCAAACCGGCAGCACCCATATCCTGGATACCGATCAAAGCGTCGGAGTAGTCATAAATGCATTCCAAACAAGCTTCCATCAATAATTTTTCCATGAATGGGTCGCCTACTTGGACAGCCGAACGTTGCGCTTCTTCCTCTTCCTTGAATTCTTCGGAAGCGAAAGTGGCGCCATGGATACCATCGCGGCCTGTTTTTGCACCCACGTACATGATCGAGTTACCGACTCCGGCAGCTTGACCTTTTTGCATATCTTTTTGATCGATCAAGCCGACGCACATTGCGTTGACTAACGGATTGCCTCTGTAGCAAGGGTCGAAGACCGTTTCACCGCCGACAGTCGGGATGCCGATACAGTTGCCGTAACCGCTGATGCCGGCAACGACTTCTTCGAAGATGTGTTTCGTACGCTCATTGTCCAATTCGCCGAAACGCAAAGAGTCCAGGATCGCAATTGGGCGTGCGCCCATGCTGAAGATGTCACGGATGATTCCGCCGACACCGGTAGCTGCGCCTTCATAAGGCTCGATAGCTGATGGGTGGTTGTGGCTTTCCGCTTTGAAAACGACAGCTTGGCCGTCGCCGATATCCACGATACCAGCGCCTTCACCAGGTCCTTGCAATACTTGCGGGCCGGTAGTAGGGAATTTTCTCAGGACTGGTTTTGAATTTTTATAAGAACAGTGTTCGCTCCACATAACGGCAAACAGGCCAGCTTCAGTATAATTCGGCAAACGATGCAAAATTTTATCGCAGATTGTGCCGTACTCTTCGTCTGTCAGACCCCATTCACGATAAATTTTGGATTCTTTTACTTGTTCTGGCGTTGGTTCTAAAAATGCCATTATTTGTTCAGCTCCTTCTTATAATTTTCAACCATGGATTGGAACAGGCGCAGGCCGTCCGCTGATCCCAGTAAAGCTTCGACAGCACGCTCCGGGTGAGGCATCATGCCTAGGACGTTGCCTTTTTTGTTGATGATGCCGGCGATGTCTTCGATGCTGCCGTTCGGGTTGCCGTTGGCATAAGTGAATACGATTTGGTTGTTGGCTTTCAGGTCCGCCAAAGTCTCTGCATCGCAGAAGTAGTTTCCTTCACCATGTGCGATCGGAACAGAGATGATTTCTCCTTCTTTATAGAGGGAAGTGAATTGCGTATCGGCATTCACGACTTTCAGATCCTGCGGTTTGCAGACGAACTTCAAAGTATCATTGCGGCGCAAAGCACCAGGCAATAAGCCGGCTTCAGCCAAAATCTGGAATCCGTTGCAAGTGCCGAATACTGGCTTGCCTTCTTCAGCGAAACGGACAACTTCGCTCATGATGTTTGCAAAGCGGGCAATCGCACCTGTACGCAAGTAGTCGCCATAAGTGAATCCGCCGGGCAATAGGACAGCATCGAAACCTTCAAGGCTTGTTTCATAATGTTGCACATACTCTGCATCTTCTCCAAGAATATCTTTAATGGCTGCATACATATCTAAATCACAGTTAGATCCAGGAAAAACGATGACAGCGAATTTCATTAAGCTTCAACCTCCTGGATTTCATAACGGTAAGTTTCCATAACCACGTTTGCAAGCAACTTGTCGCAGATCTCTTCGATGACTTGTTCAACGTTCTCTTCATCTTTGGAGACTTGGATTTCAAAATATTTTCCGATGCGGATATCTTCGATTGTTGGGTAGCCCATACGGTGGACGGCACCCTTCACGGCTTCCCCTTGCGGATCCAATACTGAGTCTTTATACGTTACATACACGGTTACTTTATACATGTCCAAATTCCTCGCTTTTGTTTTTTTATTTTTTTGTTTTTTGTTTATTCGTTAGTTGCATTCGGATGGCTTACATTTTGTTCAGGCGGTCCAGCACTTCCACGTAGACAGGGATCAGATCTCCCAAGTCACGGCGGTAGATGTCTTTATCCAAGTGTTCGTTCGTTTCGATATCCCAAAGGCGGCATGTATCAGGTGAGATTTCATCAGCCAGGATGATTTCTCCCTCAGCAGTCTTGCCGAATTCGATTTTGAAATCGATCAGGCGGATGCCGATTGCTTTGAACATCTCGATCAAGGCTGCATTGATCTTCAACGCTTGCTTCTTGATTTCCGCAACTTCTTCTTCAGTTGCCGCTCCCAGAACTTGTACATGGGCATCATTGATGAAAGGATCGTTGAGCGCATCGTCTTTGTAGTAGAACTCCAAAACAGGGAACGGCAAGTCGATGCCTTCCTCCATGCCGAAGCGTTTCGCGAAGCTTCCTGCGGATACATTACGGACAACCACTTCCAATGGGAACATATTGACTCTTTTTACTGATTGTTCGGTTTCTGATAGTTCTTGGATGTAATGGCTTGCGATACCCTTTTCAGCCAGATACTCGAAGATGCGGCCGGTGATCTGGTTGTTGAGTCTGCCTTTGCCCTCGATAGTGTCCTTCTTTACGCCGTTTAATGCGGTAGCCTGATTTAGGTATTCTGCCCAAAGGACATTCTCCTGATCTGTAGCGTACATCTTTTTAGCTTTCCCAGTATAAAGCAATTCTTTTCTTTCCATCGTTCCCGTCCCTTTCTAAATCCGAACATTAATTTGTATAACTACCTGATTCATTCGTTTATATTGTATCATCTGCCACCCGCTTGTCAATGGAATTTTCATGAAAATTGAAATAAATTCCGGTTTTTCTTCACTGTTTTCAAGGCATCCGGTGTACAGAAAAAGGCCGGAACCGTAGTCCCAGCCTTTCCATCAGTCGCCTAATCCGAGTCTTTCGAATACTTCGTCGACGTGACTCAAGTGATAGTTATAGTTGAAGGCATCAGCGATGTCTTCTTTCGTTAATTTTGCCATAATGGCTTCATCCGCTTCCACCAGTGGACGGAAATCGGTCTGATTATCCCATGAAAGGGCAGTCTTCGGCTGTACCAAGTCATAAGCTTCTTCACGGCTCATGCCTTTGTCGATCAATTTCAACAGAACGCGTTGGCTATAGATCAAGCCGAAAGTTGCATTCATGTTGCGGAGCATATTCTCAGGGAACACGGTCAAGTTCTTGATGATGTTCGCAAAACGGTTCAATTGGTAGTTCAACAATGTCGTTGCGTCCGGAAGGATGATCCGTTCCGCTGAAGAGTGGGAAATATCGCGTTCATGCCATAAGCCCACATTCTCGTAAGCAGTGACCATGTATCCGCGGATGACGCGGGCAAGGCCTACCATATTTTCGGAACCGATCGGATTGCGTTTGTGCGGCATAGCCGAAGAACCTTTTTGGCCCTTCGCGAAGAATTCTTCCACTTCACGGGTTTCCGATTTCTGCAATCCACGGATTTCTGTAGCGAAGCGCTCGATGCTTGTCGCAATCAAAGCGATCGTTGCCATATATTCGGCATGCAGATCACGCGGCAGAACCTGTGTCGAAATTTCTTGCGGTCTTGTGCCTAATTTTTCGCAGACGTACTCCTCGACGAATGGCGGGATGTTTGCGAAAGTACCAACAGCCCCGCTGATTTTTCCGGCTTCAACGCCTTTAGCCGCATGTTCAAAACGCTCGATGTTGCGTTTCATTTCCGAATACATAGTAGCCAGTTTCAGTCCGAATGTCGTAGGTTCCGCATGTACACCATGCGTACGGCCCATGCAGACAGTCTTTTTGTGTTCTTTCGCTTTTTCGCCGATGATTTCCAGCATGTTCTGCAGATCCTTGCGCAGGATATCATTGGCTTGTTTCAATTGGTAACCGTAGGCAGTATCGACCACATCGGTACTCGTAAGGCCATAGTGGACCCATTTTCTTTCTTCTCCCAAAGATTCGGAAACGGCGCGTGTGAACGCCACTACGTCATGTCTGGTCTCTTTTTCGATTTCAAGGATACGATCGATGTCAAATGTCGCATTCGCGCGGATTTTAGCAACGTCTTCCGCAGGAATTTCGCCTAGGGCAGCCCAAGCTTCATCAGCCAGGATTTCTACCTCCAACCAGCATTTGTAACGATTGTATTCGGACCAAACTTCAGCCATCTCAGGGCGTGTATAACGTGTAATCATTTTAAATTGTTCCTCCGTTCCAGATTTGGGTATTGTCTATTTCTGTTAAGGTTGCTTCTTGATCATCCGTCAAAATGGTGATATGTCCCATTTTTCTGTCTGTGCGTGATTCCGCTTTACCGTAGTAATGGAAAAACCAATCCGCTTTTTCTTCCCGCAGCGCGATTGTCCCTTCCATATGCTGTCCCAGGATATTGACCATGATGGCAGGCGACAATTGCCGCGCTGTCGGCATCGGCAATCCGGCGACTGCTTGGATATGGGCATCAAATTGGGAAACGTTCATTGCTTCGATTGTGTAATGGCCCGAATTATGCGGACGCGGCGCCAACTCATTGATGAAGATCGTGTCGTCCGCTGCCAGGAACATTTCGATGCCAAGCGTACCCACCAATTGAAGCGCATCGGCAATCTGGTGGGCCGCTTTGTTTGCTTTTTCGGCTACCGCAGCTGTGACGCGGGCAGGCACGATCGATTCGTGCAGAATATTATTGATGTGGATATTTTCGGAAACCGGGAATACTGTAGCTTCGCCTTTTTGGTTGCGTACAATCATGACCGAAAGCTCTTTGGTGAAAGGAACCCAAGCCTCCAAAACGCAGATGCTGTCCGCCGCCAACTTCTTGGCTTCTTCTTTATCCGCTTCCGATTTCAGGACAACCTGCCCCTTACCATCATACCCGAAACGGGTCGTTTTTAAAACACTCGGATAGCCGATTTTGGCGATGGCCGCATCCAGTTGTTCCGCATTTTCAACTACTGCGAATTGCGCAATCGATACCCCGGCGGATTGAAGGAATTCCTTCTCCTTGATGCGGTCTTGCGTAATCGTCAAAATTCCGCTGCCTTGCGGAATGCTGGACAGTGTTTCCACTTCCTGCAGCGCTGCCGCATCGATGTTCTCAAATTCGAATGTCACGACATCGGATTTTTCGGCCAATTCACGCAATGCCACCGCGTCAGCGTATGCCGCCTGGATGTGCCAATCCGCTACTTGGGCTGCCGGGCAATTTTCGCCCGGATCCAAAATCCCGACGGTGAATCCCATCCGCTTTGCGGACTGTGCCAGCATGCGCCCCAATTGTCCCCCGCCGATGATGCCGATTACGTCATTTGGTTTCAGTACTTTATACAAGGTCTTCACTGCTTTCCAATACTTTTTGTTTTAAATCTTCGCGTCTCTTTTCCAATTGATCGGCCAAATCTTGATTTTCGATCGAAAGGATTTGCACCGCAAGCAGTCCGGCATTGATTGCCCCTGCTTTGCCGATGGCTACCGTCGCAACCGGAACACCGCCGGGCATCTGGACGATGGACAACAAAGAATCCATACCGCTCAATGCGCGCGATTGGACTGGAACACCGATGACCGGAAGCGTCGTTTTCGCAGCAATCATACCCGGAAGGTGCGCTGCGCCGCCTGCGCCAGCAATGATGACTTTCGTTCCCACAGCCCGTGCCTGTTCAGCAAAGGTGAACATCAGATCCGGTGTCCGGTGAGCCGAAACGACCTTCTTTTCATAAGCGATTCCGAATTCATCCAGTATCAAGCAAGCTTCTTTCATAGTTTCCCAGTCAGAAGTACTACCCATTACGACAGAAACAATCGTATTCATCCATTTTTCCCCCATTATCAATTTTTCATTTTTAATATAGCACATCATCTCTCATTATTCCAAACGTTTTTGGTAACAATTGGTGTTTTCGTTCGGAAATAATCTGTTTTGATTCAAATCCGGAGAACCGACGCCTGCATTTCGCATCAAAAAAACGCCTGCTTTTTTATTCAAAAATCAACTCTTTTTCACCATAAATGGCAATAATATGATAAAATTACGATGTGCAAACCCTTCCAAAATAAAAATATACTGATTTTCTTTTTATTTCTGTTCTTATCCTATAGAATAAAATGGAATAATATTATTAAACATGATTTTTTCAACTTACTTATTTAATTTCCAACAAACCCATCTGCTCACAGGAGGAACGATGATTATGAATAAATTCTTCGATATCTATATGGATTTGAGAAAAAAAATTGAGCATGCGGAATTCGAAACCGGATCCTTGTTGCCGAGCGAAAAGACGCTATCGGACCATTACAAGGTTTCACGGGAAACGATCAGAAAGGCTTTGGCGCTTTTGCTGGAAGGTGGCTACATTCAGAAGAAGCAGGGCAAAGGTTCCATCGTGCTGGACATCAGACGGTTCAATTTCCCAGTTTCCGGACTGACCAGCTTCAAAGAGCTGCAGGATTCCCAACAAATCCCGAATGAAACGATCGTCATCAAGAATAAGCTCGAGACCATTCCGGAATTCCTTGCCGAAGATCTGAAAGTCGATCCCGACCGAGAAGTGATTTCCCTTATCCGGCTGCGCAAGATTGCCGGGGAAGTCGTCATCATGGATAAAGACTACCTCTTCCATGACATCATCGAGCAAATCCCTTCCGAAGCTGCCGAAAATTCCATCTACGCGTACTTGGAGAATGAATTGGGCCTGAATATCGCTTATGCCAAAAAGGAATTCGTCGTAGAGGCAGCTACACGGGAAGATCACAAGCTGATGGATCTGAAGGATGACACACACGTCGTCGTCGTCAAGAGTGAAGTCTATCTGGAAGACACCCGTCTGTTCCAATATACCGAGTCGCGCCATCGTCTGGATCGTTTCCGTTTCGTCGAATTCGCCCGCAGAAAACACAGCCTATAAAAAAAAGATGAAGCCAAGCCGGCTTCATCTTTTTTTGCTTATGTAAGGGCTGGTCACTCGTTGACATTCGTATAATCAACGGTGAAATAGGCACCCTCGGCCATCAATATATGTCCTGATTCATATGGGTTTCCCGCCACAGTAAGGTAGACTTCCTGCACGCCGTAATATTCCCCGATTGTATTGACGACACCTTGCAAAATCAGTGATTCCGCCGATGTCCCGGCATTCATCTCAGAAACGAATTCCTGCGAGAAGTCCACATAGACACGCCCATCGTCACTCAAGGACAAGCTGTTGATGGAGACATTCGGTCCGATCAGACTTCCCCCTGGCGCATCCGGCACGTTCTTCAGCGCCTCCGCCAAAATGGTGCGGGTAACGTCATTGGTTGCATAGGATAAGGCAATACTTGTTGCATCCAATCCCATCAGTTCGGTGTCCGGATAAAAGACGCGCAACTGTTGCGTTTCCGGAACGTTCTCGTTGCGTGCTTCCAGACTGGAAGAGACAACCATGTCATCCCCAAGATCCGTCACCCGTTTCACCAAGCCCATGTCCTTTACGTAGTAATCCTTGGTAGTGGAAGCTTCATAAGTCGTCGTCACTTCAAGCGCTTCAAAATTGCCCATCGGTGTTTCGATCTGTGCAGTCAGATTCGTGATTTCGGAAGGGACTCCGCTCGCATTCATCCAACTGTTGCCGACTTCCAAAGGCTCCTTCAACAGAATATCCAACTGGTTTGCCGCATCACCGCTTGCTGTTTTTTCAAGCATGTTTTCCCTGAAGTAGGTTTCCGGACGCGTGAATACTTCTCTGAGTTCCCCGTCAGCCAGTTCCAATACCGTCACGATCTGAGTGCCGCCGTTGTTGGAAGTAATCTGCATCCGGTTGCCTTCGATGTATTGCGGATAGACCGTGAAGGAAGCGTACTCGTTCCCTTCACCCAAATATTTTGTGAATACGGATGCGCTGAATGGATAATAAGCCTCGATTGTCGTTGCATCTGCAGGTTCCGAAGAGGATGAGGAAGCCGATCCGCTGTCTGAAGAACTGGATACGGAAGAGGACACACTGCTGACAGCCGAAGAATCGGATGAGGCATCGGATCCTCCAAAGAGGCTGCAAGAAGCTAATAGGGGTACCAACAACGCTATCATCAGATTCGAAACTTTCTTTCTCATGTTTTTTCCCACCTTCTGCCTTAGTTGTCTTCATTATATCACAACCGCTTTCTAAGGCATTGCCCTAACTATCGCTGCAACGCACGAATGCTGTGGCACTAAGCAACTCCTTTCAAGTATAATGAAGCCAGCACGAAACTAAAAGAAACATTTCACAATTTAAAATAGAGGTGGAAAACTTATGAAAGAAATCAGTTTGAACGATACAGTCTACAACCTGGTGAAGCAATACCCTGAAATCAGGGAAATCATCATCAGTCTGGGCTTCGAACCATTGCGCAGCGACAAGATGCTGAATACCGCCGGCCGAATCATGACCATCGGGAAGGCTCTCAAACGCAACGATGTGCCGGAGGAGGCATTCGTCGAAACGCTGGCAAAAAACGGCTTCAGCGTGAAGGAATTGGCGCCGGCAGCAGTTGCTCCAAGCGAACCGGCAGAGCCCGCCGCTCCAACCGGCGGAATTGCCCGTATGGGTTCAGCGGAATTCCAGGAGCGCCAGGACATCCTGCAGAGCCTCATCCTGCGCTTGCATAAAGGAGAGGATTGGGATGCGGTGCAAGCCGACTTCAAGAAGCATTTCACGGGCGTCAGCGCCTATGAGATTTCCGTCATGGAGCAAGGCTTGATGGGCAAAGGGATAGATGCCGAAGACATCCAACGCCTCTGCAACGTGCATGCATCACTCTTCGGCGGATCCATCGAAGCGGTCTACACCACTTCAGCGGAACAGCAGCATGCCGGGCATCCGATCCAAGTTATGAAACTCGAAAATTTGGCCATCGAAAACACGCTGGAAAAGGTCAGCAAATTACTGGCCGTTTACCTCGAAACGCAGGAATCGACCCTGAAGGCAGGCATCCAGAAACAATTGGCGCTGCTCGGCGAATTCGACAAGCATTATGCCCGCAAAGAATACGCCATTTTCCCGATCATGGAGAACAAAGGCATCACAGCCCCGCCGAAAGTCATGTGGGGTGTCGATGACGATATCCGCGCCATGTATAAGGACTTCAAAACCCTTCTGCAAAACGAGGACTTTGCCGCGATTCCCAAAGCATTCTCCGACCTGAAATACGAAATGACGGAGATGATTACGAAGGAAGAAGACATCCTCCTGCCGATGATCATCGACATCTTCAATGAGGACCACTGGCTGCAGATAGCCAAGGAGTCCGAAGAGATCGGCTACTGCATCGTCAAACCGGAAGCAAAATGGGTGCCGGAACGTTCCATTCCCGAGGATGTTTCACATGAAACACTGACGACTGAAGCGAATCCTTACATTAATTTCCAAACCGGGCACCTGACGCCGCATCAATTGGAAAAGATGCTGAACAACATCCCTTTGGAATTGACTTTTGTGGATGCCGACAACATCGTGCGCTACTACAATGACAACGGCGAAGAAAAATTCTTCAAGCGCACCAGCAGCGCAATCGGCCGCGACGTCATGAACTGTCATCCGCCGAAGAGCCTGCCGATCGTCACGAAACTGCTCGCCGACCTGAAATCGGGCGCGAAAGAAAGCGAATCGATGTGGTTCCGCGCGATGGGCAAATTCATCATGGTCACCTACCGCGCCGTCAGGGATGACGACGGCAGCTATATGGGAACCCTTGAATATGTCCAGGACATCCAACCGATCATCGATCTTGACGGCGAAAAGCGGACACTGTCCTAAACCGCCGTTCCGGAAATGTCTACCAAAAATAAACAAATGCACGCTGTCCCTTTTTGGGGCAGCGTGCATTTGTTTCGTCATCACGTAACTTGCTGTTTATTTTATTATCCTGAAAGCGATGGTTTCGTACGGCTTCAGCGTGAAGGACGACGCAAGCTGTCTCTCCCCGTAGTTGCCGGCCAGGAAACTGCGGGCCTTATTTGCCCATTCTTCCGGTACGCTGATCGTGTACTCGCCGGCATAAAAATGGTTCAGGACAAGCACTTTTTCCTCCCCGTTCTCCCGGATATAGGCGAACACTTCGGGGTCATCCAACAGGATACCCTCGTAGGAACCGTCCACAATGACCGGATGCTCTTTACGGATACGGATCAACTCCTGGTAGTAACGGAAAATTTTGCCCTCAGCGAGTTCTTTTTCGACATTCACTTCCGGATAATTGGCCGCCACCTGCAGCCAAGGTTCCCCTGTCGTAAAGCCGGCGTGCGGGCTGCTGTCCCATTGCATCGGCGTCCGGCTGTTGTCGCGGGATTTTTGTTTGATGATGCGCATGGCCTCCGGATGCGTCAACCCGGCAAGTTTCAGATCGCGGTAGGCATTGTGCGACTCGATATCCCGATAAACGCTGATGTCGTCATAATCCGGATTCGTCATGCCGATTTCCTCGCCCTGGTAGATGTAAGGCGTGCCCCTCAGCAGATGGATCGTTTGCGCCAGCATAGAAGCTGTTTCGAAAGGATAACGGATCGGATCGCCGAATCGGCTGTTGGCGCGCGGCTGATCATGATTGTTCCAGAACAATGCGTTCCAGCCGTTCCCGTCAGACATTCCTGCCTGCCACTCATTCAGAATCCGCTTCAGTTCAAGAAAATCGAAGGGATGATCCGTCCATTTTTCACCATCCTTGTAGTCGACCTTCAGATGGTGGAAGCTGAAGATCATCGACAATTCGTTCCTGTCCGGATTCGAATAAAGGATCCCGTTTTCGACAGTGGTCGAAGACATCTCGCCGACCGTGATGATGTCCTCCAGCGTGCCGAAAGATGCCTGGTTCAGCTCGTGGATGTAGTCATGGACGATCGGACGATCCGTGTAGAGGCTCTTTTCGTTGCTTCCTTGGCTGTCCACCAACGCGACATCCTTGCCGATGAGGTTCAATACATCGAATCGGAAGCCTTTGATTCCCTTTTCCAGCCAGAAATTGACGACTTCCTGCAGTTCCTCGCGCACTTTCGGGTTGCGCCAGTTCAGATCCGCTTGCGTGACATCAAAGAGATGCAGATAGTACTTGCCGGTGTCTCCGAAAGGTGCCCACGCCTCCCCGCCGAATTTCGAACCCCAATTGGTCGGCAGGCTGCCGTCTGCTTTCGGATCGCGGATGATGTAATAATCCTGGTACGCTTCGTCACCGGCCAATGCCTTCTGGAACCACTCATGCGTAATCGACGTATGGTTGAACACCATGTCGAACATGATTTCGATGCCGTGCTGCTTCAGCTTCCGGATCAGTTCTTCAAAGTCTGCCATCGTGCCGAAAACAGGATCGATGGCATAATAATCAGTGATGTCATATCCATTGTCCATTTGCGGGGATACGAAAATCGGATTCATCCAGATCATATCGATGCCCAGTTCAGCCAAATAAGGCACTTTGCTGATGATCCCTTGGATATCACCGATGCCGTTGCCGTCGGAGTCCTTGAATGATTTTGGATAAAGCTGATAGATCACTTTTTTTTGAAAGTCTTTCATTGTAAAGCCTCCTGTCTTCTCACTATGACTGAAGGCAAAAAGCTTCACTAACAGCTTTTTGCCTCCAGTAATTCACTTTTTATTTTTGCGTTTGGATAACCGGTGCGTCCTCGACTTCGCCTTTGGGAACGAAAAGTTGTTTCTTTTCGAACACAATCGTCAACAGGAACGGCACGACGATCGCGATGGCCATACATACGATGAACATCGCCATCGAATCGGTCTGGATGCTGAGGAAACCAGGAATCCCGCCGACTCCGATACTGTTCGCCATAACGTTGAAGGTTGTAGCGACCAAACCGGCGATACCGGATCCGATCATGGCAGCAACGAACGGATAGATGTATTTGATGTTGATCCCGAACATGGCCGGCTCGGTTACGCCCAAGTAGCAGGAAATGGCGGCCGGGATGGAAACCTGTTCCTCTTTTTCATTCCCTCTGTGCAGGAAGATGATCGCCATTACTGCCGAGCCTTGTGCGATATTCGAAAGAGCGATCATCGGCCACAAGTTCGTTCCGCCGAAATCGGCGATCAGCTGCAGGTCGATGGCATTGGACATATGGTGAAGCCCCGTGATGACGAGCGGCGAATAGAGCGTACCGAAGAACAGACCGAACAGCCATCTGAAGTCCCCTGTCAATCCGGCATAGACGACTTCGGAAACCCATTGTCCGATGGTCCAACCGATAGGCCCCAACACTGTATGCGCGATGATGACAGTAGGAACCAAGGCCAACAGAGGAACAACAATCATCGAAATGTACTGCGGAACCCATTTACGCAGCCAGATCTCCAAGTAGGCCAACACAAACCCAGCCAACATGGCCGGAATGACTTGCGCTTGATAACCGATCTTGTTGATCGTGAAAGCACCGAAATCCCAGAATGGAATTTCTTGCGCGCCAGCGACACCATAGGCATTCAATAATTGCGGTGATACCAGTGTGATCCCGAGAACGATACCCAGAATTTGCGTAGTGCCCATCTTTTTCGTGATGCTCCAAGTGATGCCGACTGGCAAGAAGTGGAAAATCGCTTCACCGATCAGCCAAAGGAAATCATTGATGCCTGTCCAGAACTGCGAATTGGAAACGATCGTGCCATTGGCGAAATTGATCCCTTCAAGCACGTTGCGGAACCCGAGGATAAGCCCCCCCACTACGATTGCCGGAATCAGCGGCGTAAAGATTTCCGCCAGCACTGCCATGGCACGCTGCACAACATTTTGATTCTGCTTGGCTGCCGCTTTTGCCTCATCTTTTGAGACACCCTCTTTGCCGGATACCTTCGCAAACTCGTTATAAAATTGTGGCACTTCATTACCGATGATGACCTGAAATTGTCCTGCTTGGGTGAAGGTTCCTTTTACTGCGGGTATGTCTTCGATCTTCTTGATGTTGGCGGCAGCCGGATCATTCAGAACGAACCGCATCCGCGTGGCACAGTGACTGACTGCAGAAATATTATCGGGGCCACCGATATATTCCAGCAAATCCTTTGCGTCTTTGTTCAAATCTACCATTTTTTCTCCTCCTCAACTTGTATATACATGTTCCTGACATTTATATTTTACCTCGAAACATCTTATAATGCAAACGTTTTCCATTCGCTGCACCTTTACTTGTATAGACAAGTTATCGATTTTCCGCATTTTATAAAGCGTTAACAAGCTGGACAACACAATCAAAAAAAAAAACGGCTACAGGATCGGATGGCCCATTCCCTTGCCGTTTCTCTTGATTATGCCAAGCCGATCATATCCCTTGCTTCACTTTCACCAACGTACGCCCGTGCATCTTTCCGTCCATGATCTTCCTGAAAGCTGCCGGCAAATCTTCCAATGCGATTTCCTGTTCGGCCAGCAACTCCAGATTTTCCGGCTTCAGATTGCTTGCCATCCGCTCCCAAAGCTTGATGCGTTCAGCGTACGGATGGTTCACTGAATCGATCCCAACAAGTTTGACGCCCCTCAGGATGAACGGCAGTACGGTCGCCTCGAATGCGATTCCGCCGGCATTTCCGCTCAAAGCCATACAGCCGCCGTAGTGCAGCTGCGCCAGCAAATCAGACAGCATCGGACCGCCGACCGGATCGACGATCGCCGCCCAACGCTGCTGCGCCAATGGCCGCTTCTTCTCCAGCGCCACTTCATCAGGATGAAGAACCGCTTCAGCACCCAGTCCCTTCAGGTAATCCATACAGTCCGCTTTTTTGCGGGACACAGCTTCGACCGTATACCCTAGACGCTTCAACATAGCGATCGCCATCCCGCCGACACCGCCGGAAGCCCCAGTCACCAAAACCGTACCCGTTTGAGGCTGGATGCCTTGTTTATCCAAAGCATCCACTGATTCCGCCGCTGTGTAACCGGCCGTTCCGATGATCATTGCTTCCCTTAAACTCAATCCTTCCGGCAACGGAACGACCCAGGCTGCTGGAACCCGGGCATATTGACTGAATCCGCCGAAATGATTCACCCCTAAACCGTAGCCAGTCACGATTACCTTATCCCCTGCCCGGAAAGCTGGATCGAGCGATTCCACGACCACGCCGCTCAGATCGATCCCCAAAATCATGGGATAATTGCGGATGACCCCGCTTTTCGGATTGGTTCCGGCCAGCCCGTCCTTGTAGTTGACGCTCGAATAATGCACTTCGATCAGCACCTCCCCTTCAGGCAAGTCCTCTTTCTTGAATGTTCTGACCGTCGTTTCCACTTTCCCATCTATATTTTCCGCCCATAAAGCCTTGAACTCTTCCATACTACCCCTCGTTTCCGTTTGTATTATCTTCAGTTTAGTCCATCTTCCCATAATTTGCGACCTCTGCTGAATACTAGGCAGCAAGAAAAGCGGCAAGACAAAAAAAACTTCACCGGGAATCGAGCTGATCCCTGGTGAAGTTTTTTGGATGTACACTTATTCCGCTATCTCAACAACCAAATAACGATGCGGCTCTTTGCCCTCGGAATGGGTTTTGATGCGTTTATTCTGGCTCAAACGCGCATGGATCTGTTTTCTTTCAAAAGCAGGCAGCGGCTCAAGGAAAACGGGCTGTTTCGTTTTGATGACGCGTTCCGCAGTACGATCGGCGATGCTTTCCAATACGGCAGCTCTGCGCTCACGGTAGTCACCGACATTAACGATTACGGACAAGCGGCGACGCACATAGCGTTGCACCAGCGCTTGCGCCAATATCTGGAGAGCATTGACGATTTTTCCGAATTTGCCGATCAATAAGCCTGGCTTTTCGCTTTCCATTTGGAAAATCAGCATATTGTTCTTCTCTTCGACCGTTACGATCGCAGGCGCCCCATATGCTTCAGATACCGAAGTAAGATACTCGGTTACTGCGGCAATCGCTTCATCGCGACCGGATTCTTCATCATAATCTTCATATTCTTCGGCTTCTTCATCCTCATCGGAAGAAATCACTGTATCGATTTCAGGTTGATCAGCCAATATCTTTTCCGCAGTTTCCGGATAATCCTCTTCAAGATCTTCTACGATATCTTCGACTGTCTCTTCGATTTCAGCTAACTGGATATCGCCTGCTTCATCAAAGTCCCTGATTTCTTTGAGCGTGATTTCCACGACTGCCTCTTTTTGGCCGAATCCAAAAATCCCTTTTTTACCTTCAGAGATTACGACGATATCGGCTTCATGGCTGTCTACGCCCAACAAATCCAGACCTTTGCGAATCGCTTTATCAACGGTCGTATCTTTCGCAATTACTTTATCCATAATAGAATGTCATCCTTTCCTACTTCAAAGTATAACTAGTTTTTCTTTTTCTTTTTAGGATTTTGAGCTTTCTTCAATGCTTTTTCGCGCGCTTTTGTTTCTGCTTCCGCTTGTTCGCGCTCGCGGATGGCCTTGTATGGGTTGTTCAGCATCAGCGTCTGCCCGACTGAGAAGGCATTACTTGCTACCCAATACAATGACAAGGCGCTCGGGAAGTTGATACCCATCATCAAAATCATGATCGGCATCGTGTACGTCATCGATTTGGTCGCGGGATTCGCATCCGTCTGTGACATCATCGTCAACTTGCTTGTAGCATAAGTCAGGATGGCGGCCACTACCGGCAAAATGAAGAATGGATCGCGTTCTCCTAAGTTCATCCATAGGAAGCTGCCGCTCTTCAAAATTTCAGTCCGGCTGATTGCTTGGTACAACGCCATCAGGACAGGCATCTGAACCAAAACAGGCAGGCAGCCCATATAAGGATTCACATCGTTATCGGCATACAGTTTGGAAACTTCTTTCTGCAGATGTTCCTGCGTTTCCCGATCTTTAGAGGCATATTTTGCCTGCAACGCTTTTATCTGCGGTTGAACAGCCGACATTTTTTTCGTGCTCTTCGTCTGGAAATGATTGAGCGGCAACAGGATAACCCGGATGATGATCGTGAAGGCAATAATTCCCAGACCATAATTACTGAAAAATAGATTGGACAACCACACGATCATGTTGGAAAAATTAAAGACAACATAACGGTCCCAAAAACCGGTGCTATCCGAGGTGATAGGCTCTGTCCCACATGCTGATAGAACCATCATAACAGCAAATAAGCTGAGTGTAAAAAGTAATCGCTTACGCTTTGACAAGAGAACTCCTCCTTAATAGGAATAATATAGTTTATTTTTTTTTCAAAAGGTTGGAAAGCTTAAGGACATGGGTCAGACTCTTTTTGACCTCCGCAGCCGACATTTCAGCAACCGGTTTACGCGCGATCACGATGAAGTCAATGTCCTGAACCAAATCTGCCTTCAATTCCGTGAGTGCCTGGCGGATTTTTCTTTTGACGGCATTCCGCACGACGGCATTGCCGATTTTTTTGCCCACGGACAAACCGACCCGAAAATGCGGTTGCCCCTTTTTATCGAGCACATAGATCACGAATTGGCGGTTCGCTTTGGACACACCATTATGAAATACTTTCTGAAATTCTTTTTCTTTCTTAACACGAAAAGATTTCCTCATGTTCTTCCCTCAAATCTGCAATCATAACATGCAAAAAAAAATCTCCCCCAAATGGAGAAAAACAGAAAAATTTCTCTCTCCGTTATCATCACAAATATGAACCCACTCCCTAGGCATCTCTGCTGTCGGTTCTGTTGGACACATTTGTCATACTCTCCATTTAAGAAAGACATTTTTGCACTTTTCGAAATACTTAAAAAAAAAGACCACTGAAACGGTCAGTGATCTATGCAGAGATAACTTTTCTGCCTTTAGCGCGTCTTCTTGCTAATACTCTACGGCCGTTTTTTGTGCTCATACGTTTACGGAAACCATGAACGGATTGACGGTGACGTTTTTTAGGTTGGTATGTTCTTTTCATTGATCTTTACACCTCCTGATAAACTATCTTTCAAATAGGTTATATTTCACTGTTTAGACAGTCCATTAACATTATAAAGAGACAGAATGTGACCTGTCAAGTAAAATTGGTTCATTTTATTGAACTCACTGAGATATAATAGCACAAAACATTGAAAGATAAAATACCTTTCTTGAAAAAAAATTATTTCTCATCAAAATAAAATTATCCACAACCTTTTTTTTAATGCACAATGCCACGGGATAACTTCTGCAATCGCCCTGATTGCTCACACCTTCGACCCGGTTTATCCACATTCCTACAGCGTGTGCATTTCTACCGAAATCCCACCCGCAAAACCTGTGGAAAAGTGTATCAAACGTTGTAACAATGCATGTTTTAAAAACATTCCATCCCACAACCGACCGTGGACAACTGCTTCGTCAACAAAGATTGTCCACACCCTTCCCGAACCTGTGGACAACTATTTATACACCGGTTAATTGTTTTATTCACAGCTGAAAAGAGTTGTGGAAAACTTTTTGATATAATGCTAAAATAAAAAGGACTCACTAAAAGGAGGTGTCCCATTTGGATGACATCTATTCATTATGGCGTTATCTGCAAGAAAAATTTCAAGAATCACTGTCCAAAGTCAGCTACGATACTTGGATAGACAGCGCAGTCCCGGTCCGACTGACTGATACGAATATCATCATCGAAGTTCCCTCTTCTTTACATAAAGATTATTGGCAAAATAATTTGATGAGCAGAATTGTTGAAGGCATCTACGAATTTAGCGGCAAAGAACTGACTCCCATTTTTATGATCAAGAACGAGGAAATGCCCGATATCGCAAAACCGACCATAAAACGCACCAACAACAATCGTCTCTTCAAGGATGCCCAACTGAACAGCAAGTATACCTTTGACACCTTTGTTATCGGAAAAGGAAACCAGATGGCTCACGCTGCCGCCCTCGTCGTGGCGGAGGAACCCGGCACAATCTACAACCCGCTCTTCTTCTATGGAGGCGTCGGCTTAGGCAAGACCCATTTGATGCACGCCATCGGCCATCAAATGCTGCAACTGCGGCCAACCGCACGGGTAAAATACGTCAGCAGCGAAACGTTCGCCAATGATTTCATCAATTCCATCCAGAATCGGACGCAGGAGCAATTCCGCAATGAATACCGCAGCGTCGACTTATTGATGGTCGATGATATCCAATTTTTTGCCGACAAAGAAGGAACGCAGGAAGAGTTCTTCCATACTTTCAATGCGCTTTACGATGAACGCAAACAAATCGTGCTGACGAGCGATCGCTTGCCGAACGAGATCCCGAAACTGCAGGAACGGCTCGTCTCGCGTTTTGCTTGGGGCTTATCGGTTGATATCACACCGCCAGATCTGGAGACACGCATCGCCATTCTGCGCAAAAAAGCCAACAGCGAGCGCTTGGAGATCCCGGATGATACCCTCAGCTACATCGCTGGGCAGATAGATTCCAACATCAGGGAACTGGAAGGTGCGCTCGTACGGGTTCAAGCCTATTCAGCGATACAAGGGACCGACATCACCACCAGTTTGGCAGCGGACGCCCTGAAGAGCATCATGCCTTCCGAAAAACCAAAAGCTTTATCCATCTACGCCATCCAGCAAGCGGTAGGGAAATATTACCATGTGACCGTCGAGGAATTGAAAGGCAAGAAGCGCACCAAAGGGATCGTGGTGCCAAGACAAATCGCCATGTATCTTTCCCGAGTGATGACGGATAATTCCTTGCCGAAAATCGGTTCCGAATTCGGCGGCAAGGATCACACGACTGTCATCCACGCGCACGACAAGATTGCCCTTTCCGTAAAAAAAGACCCTGTTCTGCAACGCGAAATCGAGACGATCCAAAATAGTCTGAAAAAATGATCCTCTCGCGCATTGTGGATAAGCCAATAAATAAGACGCCATTTACGAACACGTTATCCACAGGTGGAAAACGATTGGTTTTATCAGCTTATTTCACTTATCCACAGTATAAACAGGCCCTACTACTATTACTAATATTATTTAATTTATATGAATAACCATCGGAGGTCCCTTATTATGAAATTTTCCATTAATCGTCAGGTTTTGATCAAACACTTATCTGACGTACAAAGAGCTATTTCCAGCAGAACGACAATCCCTATTTTGACAGGTGTAAAAATCAGCGCTGATGAAAATGGAATCGTATTGAGCGGAAGCGACTCGGATATTTCCATCGAGACGCTTATCCCTGTGTCGGAAGAGAATAATCAGATCGAAATCCACACACAAGGCGGCATTGTCCTGCCTGCTCGTTTCTTCAGTGAAATCGTCAAAAAATTAGCTGATGAAAAAATCACGATTGAAGTCAAAGATCATTTCCAGACAAACATCACTTCCGCAAAAGCATCTTTCACCATAAACGGAATAGATGTAAACAACTATCCGAATTTCCCGGTCATCGATTCTAATGAAGTCATCACCTTGCCGACTGCTTTATTCAAACAAGTGATCCAGCACACGGTAATCGCAACGTCGACACAGGAAAGCCGTCCGATCTTGACTGGGGTGAACATGACCATCCAAGATGGGAAATTGACAGCTGTCGCTACGGACAGCCATCGTTTAAGTCAGCGCGTCATCTCGATCGCGGCTCCGGACTCACAGCTGGAAAAAACCTACAATGTCATCATTCCCGGAAAAAGCTTGGTGGAACTCTCACGGATCGTTGAGAATCAAGCGACCATCGAAATGATGATCACGGAGAACCAAGTCCTTTTCAAAGCCGAAAATGTTTATTTCTACTCGCGCTTGCTGGAAGGCTACTACCCGGATACAAACCGCTTGATTCCAGCCAGCTCCAGCACTCAGATTGTCCTGAATGCCTATGATTTGCTGCAGGCTACCGACCGTGCCTCCCTGCTTTCGCATGAAGGAAAAAACAACGTCGTCAAACTGTCCATCGACGCAAACAAAGTCGAGTTATCAGGAAACTCTCCTGAGGTCGGCAATGTGGAAGAATCCTTGGCTTATGAGTCCGCCAGTGGAGATCCGCTGATCATTTCCTTCAATCCTGATTACATGAAGGATGCGCTGCGCACATTCGGCCAACAGGATGTCCAAGTCAATTTCACTTCTGCTGTACGCCCATTCACAGTCGTGCCGGCAGATCGTGAAGACGATAACGATAATTCGTTCATCCAATTGATCACGCCTGTAAGGACTTATTGATCCGATTGGTAAAATCCAAAAAGCAAGGAGACGATCCGATCGTTTTCTTGCTTTTTGCTTATCCAAAAATGAAAATGCTCGGACCAGCCGTTTTTCCCATAGGAAGAAAGTCTGCATGTGCTGCATTTGTTCGGCTAAAGATAAAATGACTGAAAAACGCGAATTTTAAATTTATAAGCCTATAGGCGCTTTCGTTTACATATAGCTAATTTGTATTGTTTTCGGAAAAAATTGAAATAAGGGCCTTTTTTTTCGCGAAAATTTGAAATTGATCAAAAAAAATAGTATAATAAACATATTAATGAGCGTTGTTGCGTGGATTTTATTTTCCACGCTTATTTTATTGGAAAATAGGTGAATTTCTTGAAAAATATTGTGAATATTGATGCAGAGTTCATTACTCTTGGTCAACTACTGAAACATGTTAATCTGATTTCCAGCGGCGGAATGGCCAAATGGTTCCTTTCAGAATATGTGGTTTACGTAGATAACGAAAAAGAAGACCGCAGAGGCCGCAAATTGTTTCCCGGTACGATGATCGACATCCCGGGTGAAGGCACTTTCTTCATCCAGTCAACAAAATCGGATAAAGAAGAGGCTGAGCAAGACAACAGTGAGTCCGAAGCATGATCCTGAAAGAAGTGACGCTGCAGAATTTTCGGAATTATCCGTCTCTTTCCGTGTCCTTTTCAGATGGCATCAATGTGTTTTTGGGTGAGAATGCGCAAGGCAAAACCAATCTCATGGAAGCAATCTATGCATTGGCTTTGGCAAGGAGTCCGCGCACGTCAAACGAAAAAGAGATGATTCGTTGGCAAGAAGATTCCGCCAAGATAACCGGCAAGATCCAAAAAAGGGTTTCTACCTTCCCTTTGGAAATCATCTTTTCAAAAAAAGGCAAGATTGCCAAAGTCAATCACCTGGAACAAAAAAAACTGAGCCAATACATCGGCCAACTGAACGTCGTGCTGTTCGCCCCGGAAGACCTGAATTTAGTGAAGGGCGCACCCGCCAACCGGAGAAAATTCTTGGATATGGAGCTGGGCCAGATGAACCCGGTCTATCTGCATGATCTTGTGCAATATCAGCGGATACTGAAGCAACGGAATCTTTATCTGAAGCAGTTGGTGACCGGAAAAGCCAAGGATGAAGTCTATTTGGATGTGCTGACTGAGCAATTGGCCATTTTGGGTGCCGATCTGTTGGTCTACCGTCTGCAGTTCATCAAAAAATTGGAAGCCTGGGCCCAACCGCTGCACAAAGAGATTTCTTTGGAGCGGGAAGAACTGACGATCGCCTACAAATCCAACATCGAGTTGTCTGACGAGATGGATAAAGACGCTCTTTTTTTGAAACTGATGGAAGCATTCCGTCAAGGGAAAAGCCGGGAAAGAGATCAGGCGGTCACCCTTTTCGGTCCGCACCGTGATGATCTGATTTTTCAGGTGAACGGGCGCAATGTCCAAAATTATGGCTCTCAAGGGCAGCAAAGAACGACTGTCCTCAGTCTCAAATTGGCGGAGATCGAATGCATGAATGAGGTCCTGGGGGAGTATCCAATCCTGTTGTTGGATGATGTCCTGTCAGAATTGGATGATGAACGCCAGACCCATCTGCTGAAAGCGATCGAGAAGAAGGTCCAGACCTTTTTGACGACAACCAGTTTGGATGGCATAAAAAAGAATAAGATAGACGAACCGACTATCTACCATATAAAAAACGGTGAAGTAGAAATGGAAGGTGTGTAACAGAATGGCAGAAAACGAAATGAACAAAGCGGAACGAGCAAAAGAATATGATGCCAGTCAGATCCAGGTCCTGGAAGGACTGGAAGCAGTCCGCAAACGTCCTGGGATGTACATCGGATCCACCAGTGGCGCAGGTCTGCACCATTTGGTCTGGGAAATCGTGGATAATTCCATCGATGAAGCGCTGGCCGGCTTTGCGACGAAAATTGAAATAATAATCGAAAAAGACAATAGCATAACCGTAACCGATAATGGCCGTGGTATTCCAGTCGATATCCAAGCGACGACTGGCCGCCCCGCTGTAGAAACGGTCTTCACCGTTCTTCATGCAGGCGGAAAATTCGGCGGTGGAGGCTACAAAGTTTCAGGCGGTCTCCATGGTGTTGGTGCGTCCGTCGTGAATGCCTTGTCTTCTGAATTGACCGTAAACGTCTATAAAGACAATAAAATTTATACCCAAACGTTCGTACGCGGGGACATCACATCCGATTTGACCATCACAGGAGATACCGATAAGCATGGTACGGAGGTCCGTTTCCTGCCCGATCCGGAAATTTTCAAGGAAACGACCGTCTTTGAGTTTGAAAAACTGGCTGTACGTGTCAGGGAATTGGCTTTCTTGAACAAAGGATTGAACATTTCCATCACGGACAGACGTCCAGAAGAACCTGTGGAACAAGACTATTATTACGAAGGCGGAATCAAGAGTTACGTCGAGTTTCTGAACCGCAACAAAAAAGTCCTTTTCGAAGAGCCGATTTACATCGAAGGTGAACAGGATGATATCCAAGTTGAAGTTGGCATACAATATACGGATGGCTATCATACAAACTTTCTGAGTTTCGCCAATAATATCCATACCTATGAAGGCGGAACCCACGAATCCGGTGCAAAGACCGCTTTGACCCGTGTCATCAATGACTATGCGAAACGCAATAAGATCATCAAGGAAAATGAAGAGAACCTGAGCGGGGAAGATGTACGTGAAGGCCTTACCCTAGTCCTCTCCATCAAACATCCTGATCCGCAGTTCGAAGGACAAACCAAGACAAAACTGGGTAATTCCGAAGCGCGTACCATCACCGACCGACTCTTTTCAACGTACTTCGATAAATTCCTGATGGAAAACCCGCAAGTAGCCCGTCAGATTGTCGAAAAAGGCATGTTGGCTGCCCGTGCGCGTTTAGCAGCCAAAAGAGCCCGCGAAGTGACCCGCAAAAAGAGCGGATTGGAAATCAGCAACCTGCCGGGTAAACTGGCCGATTGTTCAAGCAAAAATCCAGTGGAATCAGAACTGTTCATCGTCGAAGGGGATTCAGCCGGAGGTTCGGCAAAACAAGGCCGCTCCCGTTTCTTCCAGGCAATCCTGCCGATCCGCGGGAAGATCCTGAACGTAGAAAAAGCATCCATCGACAAAATCCTTGCCAACGAAGAGATCCGTTCGCTGTTTACGGCGATGGGTACCGGCTTCGGCGGAGACTTCGATGTTGCCAAAGCCCGTTATCATAAATTGGTCATCATGACCGATGCCGATGTCGATGGCGCGCATATCCGTACGTTGCTGCTGACCCTTTTCTATCGCTACATGCGTCCTTTAGTCGAAGCCGGATATGTGTATATCGCACAACCGCCTTTGTATCAAGTGAAGCAAGGCAAAAAAGAGAAGTATCTCGATTCCGATCAAGAGCTGGAAGAGTACTTGGCATCTATTCCTGAATCACCAAAACCAAGCATCCAACGCTATAAAGGACTTGGAGAAATGGATGCAGAACAATTATGGGATACGACCATGAACCCTGAGAACCGTCACTTCCTGCAAGTGACTGTCGATGATGCCGTCAAAGCCGACGAAACATTGAACATGCTTATGGGGGATCATGTAGAACCAAGAAGGAACTTCATCGAAGAAAATGCGGTCTACGTGAAGAACTTGGATATCTAAAAGGGGGTTGGAAATTAAATGTCTGATGAAATTGAAAAAATAAATGATCAAGCCATGGAACAAAGGGAATTAAGCCATGAAATGGAAACTTCATTCCTGGAATATGCCATGAGCGTTATCGTAGCCAGGGCTTTGCCTGACGTCCGTGACGGACTCAAGCCGGTCCATCGCCGTATTCTGTACGGTATGAGCGAATTGGGCGTTACGCCTGATAAAGCACACAAAAAATCCGCACGTATCGTCGGGGACGTAATGGGTAAGTACCATCCCCACGGTGACAGTGCCATCTATGAATCCATGGTGCGTATGTCCCAGGATTTCAGTTACCGTTATCCGTTGGTCGATGGACACGGAAACTTCGGCTCAATCGATGGAGACAGCGCCGCAGCGATGCGTTACACCGAAGCGCGGATGTCAAAAATCGCCTTGGAGATGTTGCGTGACCTCAACAAGGATACCGTCGATTACCACGATAACTATGACGGTTCCGAAAGTGAACCCGATGTATTGCCGGCCCGCTTCCCTAACCTGCTGGTGAATGGAGCTTCCGGTATCGCTGTTGGGATGGCGACAAATATCCCACCGCACAACCTGACGGAAGTCATTTCCGCCCTGCATATCCTGATGAATGATCCGGATGCGACGACTGCCGAATTGATGGAGGCCGTTCCTGGCCCCGATTTCCCTACAGGCGGTATCGTCATGGGCAAATCAGGCATCAGAAAAGCCTATGAAACGGGCAAAGGCTCAATCATTGTCCGCGGACGTGTAGAGGTCGAAATCCTGAAAAACGGCAAAGAACGCATCATCATTTCGGAATTGCCTTACATGGTCAACAAAGCGAAATTGGTCGAACGGATTGCTGAACTGGCCCGCGATAAACGGATCGAAGGCATAACCGACTTGGCGGATGAATCCGACCGCGACGGCATGCGTGTTGTCATCGATGTCCGCAAGGATGTCAGTGCCGGCGTCATTCTGAATAATCTCTATAAATTGACGCCGCTCCAATCATCTTTCGGCTTCAATATGTTGGCGATCGTAAAAGGCATCCCTAAAGTGCTGGGACTCAAGCAGATTCTGGTCCATTACCTGGAACACCAAGAAGAAGTCATCCGCAGAAGAGCCGCATTCGATAAACGAAAAGCGGAAGCCCGTGCGCATATCTTGGCCGGTTTGCGGATCGCTTTGGATCATATCGATGAAATCGTAGCGATTCTGCGCGGTTCAACCAATGGCGATGCGGCCAAACAAATCTTCATCGACAAATACGGTCTTTCCGACAAACAAGCGCAAGCCATTTTGGATATGCGTTTGGTGCGTCTGACCGGTTTGGAAAGAGAAAAAGTTGAAGCAGAGTATGATGCGCTGATGGCTTTGATTGCTGATCTGGCTGATATTTTAGCGAATGAGCAGCGTGTCTTCGACATCATCTATACGGAACTGCTTGAAATCCAAGAAAAATTCGGCGACAAACGTCGTACGGAACTTTTGGTCGGAGAAGTATTGTCGCTTGAGGATGAAGACTTGATCGAAGAGGAAGACATCGTCCTGACTTTGACCCACAACGGTTACATCAAACGTTTGCCGAACAGCGAATTCAGAGCCCAAAAACGCGGCGGACGCGGTGTCCAAGGCATGGGCATCCATGATGATGATTTCATCGAAACGCTGATTTCGGCATCGACGCACGATGTGTTGCTGTACTTCTCGAACCAAGGGAAAGTATACAAAACAAAAGGCTATGAAGTGCCTGAATACGGCCGCCAGGCAAAAGGTTTGCCGATCATCAACTTGCTGAACTTGGATGCCAACGAGAAAATCCAAGCCATCATCAATGTCAAAGGTGGCCCGCAAGACGGGGATTACTTGTTCTTCACGACACGGATGGGTACCGTCAAACGGACATCCGCCACTGAATTCCAAAATATCCGTCAAAGCGGTCTGCGCGCAATCAACCTGAAGGATGAGGATGAGCTGATCAAAGTATCCTTGACTGACGGCAACCAGAACATCATCATCGGAACGCACTTCGGCTATTCCGTAAGCTTTGATGAAAAGGACGTCCGCGATATGGGGAGGACCGCCACCGGTGTCCGAGGCGTGAAACTGAGAGAAAACGATTATGTTGTCGGCATGGATGTGCTGAAACACGAGTCGGAAGTTCTGATCATCACGGAAAATGGTTACGGCAAACGTACGGCAGCCGATGAGTATGCCATCAAAGGACGCGGCGGCAAAGGGGTCAAAACAGCCAACATCACTGAGAAAAACGGTAAATTGGTAGGGTTGACGACTGTCTCCGGCGATGAAGACATCATGATCATCACGGACAAAGGCGTCATGATCCGTTTCCACGCGGATGCCATTTCCCAAACTGGCCGTGCCACTCTGGGCGTACGCTTGATCAAGCTTGATGGCGAAGCCATTGTATCGACAATGGCAAAAGTTGAGCGCGAAGAGGATGAAGAAGTTGTGGCACCTCTGAATGAGGAAGTGGGCTCAGAAGGCGAAAACAGCGCCTTAGAAGCAGCTGATGCTACCGAACAGGCAAATACACCAGATGCAGCGGAAACATCCGAAATGGCCGATAAATTGAGCGATTTCGCGGATGAACTGTTGGATGAAGAAGATTCGGAAGAATAAAACTTCGATACAAAAGCTAATACCGCTAAAACGGAGGAAACCGTCCCAGGACAGTTTCCTCCGTTTTTTTTGCCATCTTTGAATGAGGCTGAAAAAAAGGCTTGCCATAAAAAATGAAATATGGTACAATCTTTAGATGTGAGTAATCCTGAAAAGGTACTCTCCTTGCTCTTACAAAAGTAAGGGCCAAAGTCCACAAGGAGGTGACAGTCAAATGAGCAATTACGAAATCAACTACATTATCCGTCCTAACATCGAAGAAGAAGCTAAAGCAGAATTGATCGCACGTTTCGATTCTATTTTAACTGATAATGGCGCTGAAGTTATTGAATCAAAAGACTGGGCGAAACGCCGTTTAGCTTATGAAATCAAAGATTTTCGTGAAGGTATCTACCATATCGTGAAAATTTCTGCTTCAGATGCTAAAGCAATCGACGAATTCGACCGTCTAGCAAAGATCAATAGCGATATCATTCGCCACATCGTTGTTAAAGTAGAAACTAAGTAAAGTGTTCCACGTGAAACATTTTGAAAGGAGTAAGATGAATGATTAATAATGTTGTCTTAGTCGGCAGACTTACAAAAGATGTTGATTTACGCTATACATCCAGCGGCACAGCAGTCGGAACCTTCGCTCTTGCAGTAAACAGACAGTTTACTAACCAAGCAGGAGAAAGAGAAGCTGACTTCATCAATTGTGTCATTTGGAGAAAATCTGCAGAGAATTTCGCGAATTTCACTCGTAAAGGCTCTTTAGTCGGTATCACTGGCCGAATCCAAACAAGGAATTATGATAATCAACAAGGACAGCGCGTATACGTGACTGAAGTCGTTGCAGATAATTTCACATTGTTGGAATCGAAAACAACTACCGAACAAAGACCGAGAGAGACTGGCGCAGCTTCTTCAAATCAAGCAGCTCCGAGTGCAAACTTCGGATCAAGCAAATCTTTTGAATCTAACCAAAACCAAGGACAGTATAATAATCAATACTCTTCTCCGAAACAAAACGGTTTTTCTGATTTTAACTCAACTGCTGATCCGTTTTCATCAAACGGAGAATCAATTGACATTTCAGATGATGATTTACCGTTCTAGTCTTTAGGACAGAACGGTTAGTTTAGGAAAAGGAGGAATTGACATGGCATTTCAACGTAACAGCAGAGGCGGACGCAAACGTAAGAAAGTTTGTTATTTCTGTGCTAACCACATTGATCATGTAGATTACAAAGAGACTGATTTATTGAAACGTTATATATCTGAAAAAGGTAAAATTTTACCTCGTCGTGTAACAGGTACATGCGCTAAACATCAAAGAACTTTGACTGTATCTATCAAACGTTCTCGTATCATGGCTCTTATGCCATTTACATTAGCAGAATAATATTAAGGGAGTCGCTTCCAGGAGCGCTCCTTTTTTTGTACCCAAAAACAGTTGCTGGATATGGACACGCATTGCATCTTAGCACCTACCCCCTCTTCCTGATACAAATTTTTTTGAAGTGCCCTATCCGCTTCTATCGAACGAGCGTATGGTCAGATAAAGCAAACTGCTTGATGCATCGTTCTGAGAGGCTCCGCCCAAGCACTAAATCAGCCAAGTAGACACTATATTTATCTATCAGGGTGAGCCGGATCATTCCGATAACACTATCCCTCAATACATGGGACACTCCATTTAAACGCCCCACCCTCCGCTTCTTACTGACAGAAATACTCCAAAGTATTTTTCATAAGCGCTGGTTCCCTCTACCTGGGTATTCTCCATCGATAGATATAAGGATAGGCACTAGAATGCTCTGATCGGGCCATTATATCCCTGTGAGAACGAACCATCCTAAGTCATGGGTAAATACTTCTAATAAGAATGCAGATGCTGTCAGAGGCTCAAATTTCGCTGATTTCAATAAAAGAAAAACAAACGGCGATACAATGTTCCACGTGGAACATTGTATCGCCGTTTGTGATGCTGAATAACTTCTGGATTGCTCCAATATATTTTCCTTAGTGGGTATTGCTCTCAAAAATTGAAAGTGGGAATCCCCAAAAAGTATCACCTGCGGATCTAGGCCATCTCCTGATGCGTATGCTTCATTCATAAATAATATATTTCTGAAACAGGCAGAACTGGATTGTTTGGGATTGGCTACAGTTTTCAATCCAGCAAACAATAAGACATCCCCTTCTATCCCCCGTACTGTAGTAGTTACCCGATACGTAACAACACATATCAGCGACATACCTCCCCTGTTTTCTTAAGGGCTATAAAACAGATAGTGATGCCCCACGAAATCAGACTCATTCAATTGAATATATTGCAGATGAACTAAGGACTTGGCATCATGAGATACCCATCCGTCTGTGCGTGAAAAGTTGCCGATATTACATTTATAGCTATCGAAATTATTAATAGATGCATAGGATCAGGTCCCGGATTGAAAAAAATATACATGGCATCAAAAAATGAAAACAAATTGGCACTATTCAAATAGGGTCATCCTTACTGTTGAAGGTTTTCGTTTAAGCTGTATATTCCTAAGGTGCAGCTGAATTGAAATGATGGATATTCTGAAGTTATTCATCAATGACACATGGCCAAAGTCGCTGGCTTGTGCCGCCACCCATTGATTTACGGCGGATGACTTCACCCTTGCTGCAACGGACCTGCCGAAGCGATGATCGCTCGAATTAAGCGCCATTTTTTTTGCGGTTTCCATCAAGTGTCTGGGTGAGTTATGCTCACATAACGATTTTTTCCTGGAAATTTAGACTTAGGGCTTTACGGTTTTTTGGTGTTTGGTCGGTTGAATTGTCTCGCTTCACCAGCTACATCCCCGTAATGTTTGGGCTAATTGCGATGAATCAAAATTAAAGTTAGGTGCTGGAAGAGCAATAGGCTTTTTTTTGCATACTATATTGATGGGATGGATTTCATCGAGGTAGTTGATCTCACTGGCATGTGATGTAGGTTGTACACAGGCTGATTATATTTGTATTTTCTATTATCCACAAAAGGATATGAAGATTATTTCAGGACTGACTGTACATTAAAAAACAAGATGTGGAAAACTATTCCCTGCTCTTTTATCCACAGAAGGATCTCATCAAGATCAACGGACTTCTGTTATGAATTTGCAAACGGGCAGGAATGACTAATTGCTGGATATATAGGGTGACTTTTTCAAAATCCGGTAATTTTCATTAAAATGATAGAAAATTCATCCAAAATAAAGGACATTATTTCATAAATACACTAATCAAACAAATGTTCAGACGAATATATAGGAATCAGCGTAATCACACCGACTTATGCACAGGATGTCCACAGGTATTCGACAGCGCCAAAGCTGTCATAAATAATAGCAAGTTAATAAGTTATCAACAAAGTTATTTTATAGCGGAAATCCTATTATAGCAAGGTTAGAACATACTATTCGATGGAGTTATGCACAGGCAAACGTCGAATAATGTGCATAACTGCAAAGGGTGGGGATAGTTCGAGTTATCCACAAAAAAATGTGCTGCTAAAAAATACGAAAACTGAAAAAAATAGACAGGATGAAAATCAATTTTCAAGCAAGAAAATTGATTCTGCAGATTTTATGAAAAAATAGAAGAACATCGTATAGCTAGATTATTCAAATAATTAGTGAAATAGTAATAGAAGTCATTAGAAAAATCATTTTTCGTAAAAAGGGTTGTTGGAATAATAGATTGAAAGAAAGCGAGTTTAAGATGAAAAAATAGTAAGAGAAGGGATCAAATCGAAAAGACAGCATAATCGAACAAAAAAGTTCCACGTGGAACATAGATTAAGAAAAATGGAATATACACAGGAGTTTTAAAAATAGAAGGGGTAATCAAAAAATGTTCCACGTGGAACTATTGAAGATAGTAGAGGTAATTGCAACTGAGTGAAAACTATAATAATAATTACATTTAGATCGGGAATGGTTACTATTTTGAGAGATTAATTTCCACGGTACCTAAATCCGTTTGCGGATAAGTACACATCTAAATGCAGCTATGCTTTGAAAAAATATCCAGCACTTTAGTTCAATTTGGCAGATGGTGTATGAAGGCTGGATAGGCGGGAACGTTTGTACACCTATTCTAGAGCACATATTTATTTTGAGGAAATTATACGTTTAAACGCCGAAAACATTACGATGACCGGGTTATGCTCAGAAAGTCCGCTATCCAGAATACGAACTTTATTCAGGAGAAATGTTTCACGTGAAACAATCAATTTGGCGTTGAGATGTCAACTAATCCCGTCAGAAAGGGCATTATAGCTATTATTATCTGAATATGTTAAAATGTACGAGTGCAAAATGTAGGTTCAGTAAAGGAGCTATCATGAAAATAAAGGAAAAGTTAAAGAATCTTCCTCACTTCATAAAGGCTGACAAGATTAAGGTTCCTTTCCTGATTATCGTGTTCTTATTGCTGGTGATCGTTGTTTTGACGTTCATTGCAGATTGGAAAATCGGAATTGGAATTACGCTCTTATGCGTTGGAATTGTTGGGTTCATCAGTTATTCTTCGGAGTATTTGATTGATGAGACAAATCAATACATATCTGACTTATCTTATCGAATCAAAAAAGGTGAACAAGAGGCTTTAATTAAAATGCCTATTGGGATACTTCTATATAATAAGCAAGAAGAAATCCAATGGATGAACCCATATTTAATAAAGTATTTTGGCAAGAAAGATACACTGGGCAGAAAGCTGAAAGTGGTTGATGAAGAATTATATCAGCTTTTTAAAGAATCGCAGGATTATGTGATACGCCGTGTGAAATGGGGAGATCATTATTTTGATATGATCATTCAAGAGGATATTGGCGTCATTTATTTGATGGATATAACAGAATATGCCAAAATTGAAGAGAAGTACAAAGACGAAAAATTTGTTTTTGGGAATATCATTGTCGACAATTATGATGAGGCTGTTCAATCCATGAACGATCGTAAGCGATCGAATGTAAACAACTATCTGACGAATCAACTCACAAATTGGGCAAACATGAATAATGTCTTTCTGAAACGAGTAGATGATGACCGCTTTATAGCATTGACCAATATGCGTGCATTAAAGAAAATCGAAGAAAACAATTTTGATATCATAAATCAAATAAGGGAAAGAACCTACAAGCAAAATTTTCCGTTGACATTGAGCATGGGTTTCTCATATGAGAAAACTTTTGAGCAAACCAATTTTAAAGAAGTCGCTAAAATGGCGCAGTCGAATATTGATTTAGCCTTGGCAAGAGGTGGCGATCAGGTTGTTGTGCGGGCCGAAAATGAAGATGCCCGTTTCTATGGTGGTAAAACTAACCCAATGGAAAAACGGACCCGTATCCGTGCGAGAATGATCAGCCAGGCTTTGGAAGAGCTTATTATCCATGCCGATAAAGTGATCATCATGGGTCATAGTTATCCGGATATGGACGTTATCGGTTCCTGTTTAGGAATCCGCCGCATTTCTCAGATGAACAATCGGGAAGCCTGGATAGTATTGGATCCGCAACAATTTTCCAATGATGTGAACCGGATCATGCAGGAGATAGACAAAGATCCTTTGATTGCGAAGCGAATCATTTCGCCTGAACAAGCAATGGCATTGGTGACGCCACAGACGCTGATCGTGATGGTTGATGTCCATCGCCCATCCATGACTCCGGCACCTGGGCTGTTGAATCTGTCCAAAAAAATTGTTGTTTTGGATCATCACAGACGCGGACAAGAATTTCCGAAAGATTCTGTTTTGGTTTATATGGAACCTTATGCGTCCTCCACATCGGAATTGATCGCTGAATTGTTCGAATATCAATCCAATGAGATGGATGCTATCAATAAGATAGAAGCAACTGCTATGTTGGCGGGGATTATCGTCGATACCCGCAACTTCAGTTTGAGAACCGGATCAAGGACTTTTGATGCTGCCAGTTATCTGCAATCTAATGGAGCCGATACCGTACTGATCCAGAAATCACTGAAAGAGGACTTGGATACTTATCTGTTGCGAAGCCATTTGTTGCAGACAATGGAATTTGTGAATGGTAACCTGGCGATCGTCCATGGGGAAGATGAAAAAATCTATGACACGGTCGTAGCTGCTCAAACAGCCGACACGATGTTGTCGATGGAAGCGGTAGATGCTTCATTTGTCGTCACAAAACGCCAAGACGGCAGAGTCGGAATCAGCGCCAGAAGTCTGGGTCAATACAATGTGCAGACAGTCATGGAAAAATTAGGTGGCGGCGGACATTTATCCAATGCAGCCACTCAGATTGAGAATACGACAGTCCATGAAGTCGTTGAGAAACTGAAAGCAGTCATAAATCCAGAAAAAATCAAGGAAGGGGAATAATAAATGAAAGTTGTTTTTTTAGAGGACGTTAAAGGTAAAGGTAAAAAAGGGGAAGTCAAAGATGTTGCGGATGGCTACGCTAATTTCCTGATCAAAAACCGCAAGGCTGAAGAAGCGAATGCCGCCACTATTTCCGCATTGAAAGGCCAAAAGAAGGCTGAAGAGAAGAAGCAGGCAGAGGAGTTAGCAGCAGCCCAAGAATTAAAAGCACTGCTGGAGAATGATGAATCAATCATCAAATTGTCCGCAAAAATTGGCGAAGATGGTCGATTGTTCGGTTCCATAACAACGAAACAGGTTGCTGAAGCGTTGCAAAAGCAACATAATGTTAAATTGGATAAACGAAAAATTGAATTAGAAAATCCTATCCGCGCATTGGGTTTCACAAAAATGCCCGTAAAAATTCATCCGGAAGTGACAGCGATGTTGACTGTACAAGTGACGGAAGGGTAATAATTTTCCAAACACAAACGAAAGACAGGGATACCAATCTCTGTCTTTTCGTTTGCTTATGAGGATCACTGAGGCAACTCCTATAATATAGAAGAAAATTAATCTGACGGCCTTTTTAAGGCGGACTGACCCAACAGAATTTTTTACAAATGGGAACAAGAGTTCGTTTTTCTGAATTGTAAATATGGCTGATTTAGGATACAATAAGGAAGCAAAAGACGAGGTAGCCAGGAATGATTGCCTCGTCCGAATGAAAAAACCTAAAGGGTGAAAATATAAAATGGAAGATACACTTCAAGATCGCATACCCCCTCATAGTATAGAAGCAGAGCAATCCGTTCTGGGTTCCATTTTTTTGGATCCCGAAACGGTTGTGAATGTTTTAGAATACCTTGAATCATCTGATTTTTACAGAAAAAATCATCAGATTATTTTTGATGCGATTTTGCAATTGAACAATCGGAATGAAGCGATAGACGTCGTCACTATCTCGAATGAGTTGGATACGAAGAATCAGCTTGAAAATGCTGGCGGCATGGAGTACTTAGCCGAATTGGCGGTCGCGGTACCCACTTCAGCCAACGTGGAATATTACGCCAAGATAGTGGAAGAGAAATCGATCTTGCGCAATCTGATCCGATCAGCTACAGAAATCGTCCGCAAAGGCTATGAAGAGGGTGATGAGCTTGCTGTCATGCTGGACAGCGCCGAACAGAACATCCTTCAGGTATCCGAACGGAGAAACCGATCCGGGTTCATCCGCATATCGGATGTCGTTTCGGCATCGCTGCAGAATATCGAATCATTGGCTCAACGAAGCGATGACGTCACTGGGGTGCCGACAGGCTATATCGCTTTGGACAAAATGACGGCGGGCCTCCAAAAAGAAGAGCTGATCATCCTGGCGGCGCGTCCGGCCGTAGGTAAGACCGCTTTTGCGCTGAACATCGCGCAGAATGTCGCAACCAAGGCGGATCAGGTAGTCGCTATCTTCAGCTTGGAGATGGGGGCGGAGTCATTGGTCAACCGGATGCTGTGTGCGGAAGGGAACATCGATGCCGGCCACCTGAGGACAGGACAGCTTTCTGAAGATGAGTGGTCCAACCTGATCATGGCGATGGGGACGCTGGGCCAGTCAAAAATCTTCATAGATGATACGCCGGGGATCCGGATTGCGGAAATCAGGGCAAAAAGCCGTCGTTTGCTGCAGGAACAGGGAAAACTGGGCCTCATCGTGATCGATTATCTGCAGCTGATCGAAGGGAATAACCGCGAAAGTCGCCAACAGGAAGTTTCCGACATTTCGCGTCAATTGAAGAAGTTGGCGAAGGAACTGAAAGTACCGGTAATCGCCCTTTCCCAATTGTCCCGTGGCGTGGAGCAAAGGCAAGACAAGCGTCCGGTATTGAGCGATATCCGTGAATCGGGATCGATCGAGCAGGATGCCGATATCGTTGCTTTCCTGTACCGCGATGATTATTACGAACGTGAAGGCGGCGAAGAATCGGAACGGGATGAGCAGGAGAACAATGTCGTAGAAGTCATCATCGAAAAAAACCGGAGTGGGGCGCGGGGAACCGTAAAGCTCCTGTTCAAAAAGGAATTCAATAAATTTTCTTCGATGAGCTATATGCCGGAAATTAGTTAATGATATTGGACAAATTGTTCAGAAATGAGCGCTTTTATTTGATTCTTTATTGAAAGACATAGGTAATATTGGTAAACTAGCATAGTGTTATGAATAAATAAGATGAGGTGGAGTAAATAATGACTTCAGTAGTAGTTGTTGGGACTCAATGGGGAGACGAAGGTAAAGGGAAGATTACAGATTTCCTTAGTGAGAATGCAGAAGTAATCGCTAGATATCAAGGCGGAGACAATGCTGGCCACACAATCCAGTTTGATGGCGTTACATACAAATTGCACTTAATTCCATCCGGCATTTTTTATCCAGAAAAAATCAGTGTGATCGGAAACGGCGTAGTAGTGAATCCGAAATCATTGATCAAAGAATTGGCATATTTGAAAGATCACGGCATCAACACGGATAACCTGCGTATTTCCGACCGTGCCCATGTCATTTTGCCTTATCATATTCAATTGGATCAGCTTCAGGAAGATTCAAAAGGCGAAAACAAAATCGGTACGACGATCAAAGGTATCGGGCCAGCTTACATGGATAAAGCAGCGCGTGTCGGTATCCGTGTAGCTGATTTGTTGGACAAAGAGATCTTTGAAGAGCGCCTGAAAATCAACTTGGAAGAAAAGAATCGTCAGTTCACAAAAATGTTCGATTCTGTAGAAATCAAATTCGAAGATATTTTTGAAGAGTATTACCAATATGGTCAAGAACTCAAAAAATATGTAACCGACACATCCGTTATCTTGAACGATGTATTGGATGCAGGTAAACGCGTCCTATTCGAAGGCGCTCAAGGGGTTATGTTGGATATCGACCAAGGTACTTATCCATTCGTTACTTCTTCCAACCCGGTTGCTGGTGGGGTAACCATCGGTAGCGGTGTGGGCCCTACCAAGATCGATAAAGTTGTCGGTGTCTGCAAGGCTTACACTTCCCGTGTCGGCGATGGCCCGTTCCCTACTGAGTTATTCGATGAAGTAGGAAGCCAAATCCGCGAAGTCGGCCGTGAATACGGAACAACGACAGGCAGACCGCGCCGTATCGGCTGGTTTGATGCAGTTGTTATGCGTCATTCAAAACGCGTTTCAGGCATCACTAACCTATGCTTGAACTCCATCGATGTTTTGAGTGGTTTGGAAACAGTCAAAATCTGTACAGCTTATAAAAATGGTGAAGGTGAATTGATCTACCATTATCCAGCAAGCTTGAAGGAATTGGCTCAATGTACGCCTGTCTATGAAGAGTTGCCAGGCTGGAGCGAAGACATCACTGGCTGCCGCACATTGGAAGAACTTCCTGAAAATGCACGCAACTATGTCCGTCGCGTTCAAGAAACGGTTGGCGTTCGCATCTCCACTTTCTCAGTGGGACCTGACCGCAACCAAACGAACGTTTTGGAAAATGTTTGGGCAAGCATCTAAGGCAGTAATGAATACAAAAAAGAGTCCGCATCCGGAGATACTATCCGGATGTGGACTCTTTTTTTCGTGAAGTTATTGCATTTTATTGGAAAAGAGAGTAAAATAACATTTGTTACGTGATCAGCACGTGATAGGGGTAATTAGCTCAGTTGGTAGAGCAGCTGACTCTTAATCAGCGGGTCGGGGGTTCAAACCCCTCATTACCCATAATTCTTTAAGCAGAAATTCTGGGAACAGTGAAGTAATTTTCTTCACTGTTTCCCAGGATTTTTTTGTTTTATAAATAACACAGGATGACAAAGATGGGCATGGTTACAATACATACCAGCGTGGTCATGATATTGATCGCGCCAGCATACTCAGCATAAAGCCTATTATATATCATCTTCTCGCTGCCTACTAGTTTACTTGGAATTCATGCAAAGCAATAACCGTATTCTTTGTTTTTAAATTTTTTAGCAGGCACTGCAAATAATAACTACAATCTAATATTTTTATATTCTTACATGATTAAAGTATGGTACGATTGTCATTGGAATGTAAACGCTTGCCAAGGGGTGATGATTTTTGCAGAGGATTGAAAAAGTGCTAGAGGCATTGGGCATGCTTTACGAGGAAAAGAAGCATGGCATAACGGCCGAGGAAATCGCCTATAGATTGAAAAGCGACAGAAGCAATATTTCGCGTGACCTGAATCAGCTGTATAAGGAAAAACGCTGCTACAAAGAAAAAACCAGACCGGTACGTTTTTTCCCGTGCGCACGCAAGGTGCCCCAACAGGCTGCGGCACCAAAGGAAACGCCTAAAATCGTGGACATGGATAAATTCCTGAAGAAGAATCCCAGCCTTTTCCATCAGATCGAGCAAGGGAAGGCTGCCATCCTGTATCCAGGGGACGGCATGCATATGCTGTTGCTGGGCGAAACTGGGGTGGGCAAGTCGTTGTTTGCCGATTTGCTGCACAAATACGGTATCCAATCGGGGAAACTGGCCGAATCTTCCCCCTTCATCCAGTTCAATTGCGCCGATTATGCCCATAATCCGCAACTATTGATGAGCCAGTTGTTTGGCCATACAAAAGGGGCTTATACGGGTGCGGAGACAAATAAGACAGGGCTGCTCGAGAAGGCGAACGGTGGCATCCTATTTTTGGATGAAATCCACCGGTTGCCGATCGAAGGGCAGGAGATGCTGTTCACCTACATCGACCGCGGTGTTTTCCGGCCGCTCGGCGAATCCGAAAAGGATCACCATGCCAATGTCCTGATCATCGGCGCTACGACGGAGAAGAAGGACACACTTCTGAAAACATTCATCCGCAGACTGCCGATCATCATCGATCTGCCGAGTTTGAGGGAAAGGTCGATCGAGGAACGCCATCAGCTGTTCGATGCCTTCGTCCAGCAGGAAGTCGACCAGTTGGGAGTGCCGATGTATTTCAGCAAGAATGCGCTGAAAGCTTTTCTGCATTACAAATGCGAATTGAACATCGGGCAATTCAAAGCGGATATCCGGATCGCTTTCGCGAAAAGCTATGCCCGTTTCTTGGCAGTCAAAGAAAACTATCTGAAAGTCAGCAGCAATGATCTGCCGGATTACATCCGGGCGGGTCTGCTCAGCAATGCGGACCACCGTCAGATGTGGTCGAAATACGAAGGGACGAACCGACAGGCGATCCAATATCTTCCTTCCGACAATACCGTTCCGGAAGTCAGCAGCGCGCCGAGCGAAAGCACCATTTATCGGGAAATGAATACACGCTACAGGGAATTGGAGCAGAAAAAAATCAGTGCGGATGAGATCCAAAAAGCGATGGAGCACGATCTGAAGACGTATTTCAAGTTGACTGGAGAAAAGGAACAACGCTTCTGCAACAAGGAAAATTTGATTGCGCTTGTGCCTGACAACATCATCAAGGAACTGGAAAAAATCCTCCGCCATGTCACGATCAAGACCGGCAAATTGATGAGCGATAAGGTGTTCCAGATGATGGCGATCCACATCTACAACCTTGTGAAGCGAAGCCAACAGGATCATGTGCTGAAAAACGATATGCATGAAGCGATCATCGACAAATATCCGGAGATGTATGGTGTCGCGAAAGAATGTATGGCCATTTTGGAAGCGGACCTGGGTGTGCGCATTCCGGAAGAGGAAGCGAGTTACTTCATCATGTTCCTGACGCACGATGAGATGGATGCGATCGAAAGATTGGCGAAAGTACAGGTAATCGTGATTGCGCACGGATCAGGGATTGCGTCGGCACTTTGCGACACGGCGAACCAACTGCTGAACCATGAGGGTGCCATCGGGATCAATGCGCGCTTGGATGAGGAGCCCCGACAGGTATTCGAAAGGCTGGTCCGCTACATCAAAAACCATCAGATTATGGACGATATCCTGCTGCTGGTGGATATGGGCAGCCTGACGACTTTTGCGGGGGAACTGGAAAAGCTGTTCCCCTTGAAGGCCGAGTCCATCCCATTGGTGAGCACCATGCATGTCCTCGAGGCCAGCAGAAAAGCGATGATCGGTTGCAGTCTGCGTGAAGTCTACGTCGAGACCCTGAAGGTGAACGACTATATGGCCATCTATCAGGACAGGAAGGCATTGGAACAGGTGCAGAAGCCCAAAGTGCGGCCGCAAGCCACGGATTCGTTCCATTTCAGACCGTTGGCGATCATTTCGATCTGCCTGACCGGCGAGGGAACCGCCGTAACGATCCGTGACATCATCCGCAAGGAGATTTCCTTCGACGAGAAGGAAATCACGATCGTACCGATCAACCTGGTCGGCAAGGAGAGCATTTATGTGCGCCTTCAGGAATTGACGAAGGAATACGAGATCATCTGTGTCATCAGCACCTTTGCGATCAAAACGGAGTATCCGACCTTTGAACTGTATACGGTCATGAACCGGGCGGGACTGCAAAGGATTCAGGACTGCATCGATGAAATCTATACGTATCGTTCGATTAAGGAAACGATCCTGAAGTATTACGACATGCCCGAAATAGAGGAGCTGCTGTCCAGCATTTATCGCTTCAACGATGAAGTGAACGAAATGATGAGCCCTTCCCTGTTTGTGAGCGATAAGATCGGCCTTTCCTTCCATATCATCGGTATGCTGCGCAAAATCAAGCGCAAGGAACAGATTCCGCATTTTGAAAAAGGCATGGTTTCCTTTCCGCAGGACAAATATATCGTTCCGAAAATCAAGTATCTTTTCCTGGATTATTTCCGGGAGCATCTGGAGATGATCAACGAGGACATGCTGAACCATGTCGCCTATGCTTACTTGGCCCGAAGTGTGTCCTACACGGCGAACGGCTGACACACAATTGCATAATTTTAAAAAATCTGTGTCGTTTTGGCGACACAGATTTTTTTGTTGCGCGATACGGTGCGGTTCATGTGTGTTGGCACGCTATTTGCATATAGATAAATGAAAGGATAAAGGACAGGAGGGATTCATTTGGAAGACGAGGAGAACATCATCATGCAACTGATCATCCATGGGGGAGATGCCCGCGCGTACAGCATGAAAGCCATCCAAGCTGCCGAAAAGGGCGAGTTTATGGAAGCCGACAAACTGATGGGGGAGGCAAGGACTTCCTTGAACAAGGCGCATGATCTGCAAACTACGATCATCCAAGAAGAAATCAGAGGAAAACCGACCAACACTACGCTGCTGATGGTCCATGCACAGGATCATGTGATGAATGCCATGACCGTGAGGGATCTGGCGCAGCACCTGATCCAACTGAGGGAAGAAGTCCATTTGTTCCATACACAAAAAGTGAATCAGGAGGGGATTGCATGACACTATCGATTATGTTGGCCTGTGCGGGAGGTTTCTCGACCAGTATGCTGGTCGAACGGATGAAGGACGCAGCAAAAGAGAGAGGGATGGAGGTCAATATCGATGCCACGGCGGAAGGGAAAGTGGATAAGCTGATCCAGAATATCGACATCCTCCTGCTGGGTCCGCAAGTCGGTTACATGGAGGAGAGCTTTAAAAAGAAGTACAGTGGCCATCCGGTTGCTATCGCAACGATTCCATCGATGGATTACGGCATGATGAACGGCAAAAAAGTATTGGCCGATGCTTTAAATTTATTAAACAAATAGGGGGCTGAAAAGAATGGCTGATTTTTCGAATGTGCAAATGAGTTTACAACGTGGTGCGGGTGCGATCCAAAACAACAAATACATCAGTGCCATCACGAATGGTCTGATGTCAGCGATGCCGATCACAATCGTGGGTGCCTTGGGGAGTCTCGTGAACAGTTTCCCGGTTCAAGGGTATCAGGATTTTTTGGTCAACACGGGATTGAAAGCGATTACGGTAATTCCTTCCGAAATCACGACAAACCTTTTGGCCATCTATGTTGTTTATTTGATCGCTGCCAAGTTTGCGGAGTCTTATGACATCGACGGGACGCCGGCAGGGATCCTTGCCTTGATGAGCTTTCTGATTGTGACACCTTTCAATTATTCCGAAGCGAACACATTGGCCTCGCTGCCCGCTACCTGGATGGGCGCACCGGGACTGTTTACTGCATTTCTTGTCGCGTTATTGTCCGCGAAAGTTTATACCATATTCAAAATTAAAGGTTGGGTCATCAAAATGCCTGACGGCGTACCGCCTACCGTATCCAAATCATTCTCCGGTTTGGTGCCGGGCTTGGTGTTGGCTGTCCTTGCAATGGTCATCCGCTACGTGATGACGTTGACTGCTTTTGGTGATATCCACTCGTTCATCTTTTCAGTAGTGGCTGCACCGTTGACCAAACTGGGCGGAAGCTTTACGGCTCTGTTGGTTGCGATGTTTGCGGCACAGATTTTGTGGTTGGTCGGTGTACACGGCGCAATGGTCGTCTACAGTGTATTCATGCCGATCTGGACACCGCTGGGGACTGAAAACTTGGCAGCTTATAACGCCGGTCTGGAAATCCCGAACATCGTTTCCGGAAGCATGTTCGGGATGGTTGTATTCATGGGTTCAGGCGCTACTTTAGGATTGGCTATGGCGATGCTGCGGGCAAAATCGGAGCAATACCGTGTCCTTGGTAAATTGAGCTTGATCCCGAACATCTGCGGCATCAACGAACCGATCATCTTCGGGATGCCGATCATCATGAACTTCACTTTGGCTATCCCATTCATCCTGGTGCCTTTGATCATCGCCGTTACCTCTTATCTGGGCATGCTGACAGGCATCCTACCTTACCTGCCGGGTATCGCGGTACCGCTGGGTGTTCCGGTCATCATCAACGGATTGATGGCGGGCGGCTGGAGATGGGCTGTCTATCAAGCACTTATGATCGCTGTGAGCTATTTCGTTTACCTGCCGTTCTTCAAAGTCATGGACAAATCCGCTTATAAGCTAGAAGTGGAAGCGCAACAGCAAGCGGAAGCAACTGAATTTGACAACGCATTAGTTTAATGTATGGCAAAATGTCCAAACGCTACGGCTTCATCTATGTCGATCATGATGAAGGAAAAGGCAACTTGAAACGCAGCAAAAAAGAGTCGTTCCACTGGTACAAGAAGTTCATCGCTTCAAACGAGGCCGATCTGGACTGAATGTCCGGAGCGGACGCAACATTTTCTGTAAGGATCCAACACAAAAACACAGATAGATCGGGAGGAAAAAATATGATGGGTAGAGTGAAAAAAATGGCTAAAGTAACGGCATTGAGCGCGGTGGTTTTAGGAGGGTTGTTCGCAACGGCGGATCCGGTTTCGGCAAAAGAATTGAAGACGCAGCCATCATCCTATGAAACGGTCATCGAAGTGAAGGATTGGGGCGCAACGGTGACGAAGATCATCGTGGACTTGGGCAGGCCGGTTCCGCAAGGCTCCGTGACGACTGATACATTCCGCGTCAATGTCTCAAGAAGCGACAGCCGCTTAGAACCTTCCTTGCTGGGTGCGGGCATCGTGAATGTCACCAATGCCTATGTGGCCGACAAAGACGGCAATCCGGCCGTTCAGACTGGCCAGTATGCGGTGCTGGAAATGGAATACGGTCCGACTTTGGCCCTGAGCTCTGCTTTGAACTATCAGGTCGCTACCGGTCGCAATGATTGGACGACGAACGCCTACACCATCACGCAACAGACGGCTATCGAAACGCCGGCGGGCTCCGTATCCGGTCTGGTCGTCACGGAATTTGCCGGAACAACCAAGGAAATCATCGAAGATTTCGAAACCGGCGCATCGACCTTCGAAGACGTCACATTGACTTATGCTGACTACAGCCCGGCGCAGGACAACCAAGAAAATCCATTGATCATCTGGCTGCACGGAGGCGGGGAAGGCGGAACGGATGCGACAATCCCGTTGGCTGCAAACAAAGCGACTGCTTTGGCTACGGATGAGATCCAGTCCTACTTCGATGGAGCCTATGTCTTGGCTCCGCAGACACCGACCTATTGGATGGACGGCATCGGCGGAAGAGCGGATGGTTCTTCCAAATACGAAGATGCTTTGATGGCATTGATTGAAGAGTACGTCGCCAATAATCCGGATGTCGACACCGACCGAATCTATATCGGCGGACCTTCCAACGGCGGCTACATGACGATGCTGATGGTGCGGGATTACCCTGGCTACTTTGCTGCCGCTTTCCCTGTCTGCGAAGGTTTGAATGATGTTTTGATCTCGGATGCGGACATCCAGAATCTGGCGCAGACGCCGATCTGGTTCACTGCCGCCGCAAACGACATGGTGCTGCCTCCAGCAATCAATACGATTCCTACCTACAACCGCTTGTTGGCTGCCGGTGCGGATGTGTACATGACCTTGTTTGATAATGTCGAGGACACTTCCGGTCTGTATACAAATGCGGACGGCACGCCTTATCAATACAATGGCCACTTCTCTTGGGTGTATGTCCACAACAATGAAGTGTCGACAGTGATCGACGGAACAGAGATCACATTGATGCAATGGCTGGCCGAACAGTCCTTGAACGACTGATCTATTTGATGCACCTTTTATAAAACAAACAGCCTCCGGAAGTCCGTAACATACGGATTTCTGGAGGCTGTTTTATGTCGTTTTGACGCTTTAAGAGAGTGGGTATCAGTGGGCGGACAGCGGTTTGTCGGACAATGACCAGCTTTCTACGACGCGTGCTCCTATCATTCGGGCAGCCGAATTCCCGGCGAACGGCTTCACACCGGGAAACTGACCCATTCCGTTGGCCGAATTCCCGGCGAACGGCTTCACACCGGGAAACCGACTCATTCCGACAGCCGAATTCCCGGCGAACGGCTTCACACCGGGAACCCGACCCATTTCCGTTAGCCGAATTCCCGGTGAGCTCCCGCAATCTTTGTGCTATGATGGTAAAAAAGCAGGGGAGGAATCGTGATGGTTGAACTGGATCGGTTGGTCAAACTGCTCGTGGAGAAGATGCTGCGGTCGTCCAAAGAACCGGAGCCAAGCGGGAGTGGGACCGATGAGGGAAAAGCAGTAGGGCATAAGCCCCAAGAGCGTGTTTCGGAGGGAACTGCTAAAGACGCAACGGACAAAAAAATGCCTGAAGGGTGATTCCCTTCAGACATATTGGAGCAGTTCGTCGTAATAAAGTTTTGTGATCAATTCCCGGTCGGCCGTAGTTGGTTTGTCGATGTAGATGACGTATTCGGCATCCCAGGTATAGGCGGATGTGCCTTCCAAAAACGGATTTTCTACGGGCGTTTCGGTTTCCAATTCGGCGATGAGGACGGCGATGTAGTCTTCGCTTTCGGTTTCGTCATGGAAGTCGAAGTCATCGCTTGTCTCGATGTAGAGTTTGTAGGCTTTGTTCGGGTGCTCGGCTTTGAATTTTTGGATGATCGCAATTTCTTTGTCCAAGTTTCTCATGATGCTTGCTCCCTTCGGAAATGGCTTTGGATCAAGTGTTTTCTATAGGTCTATCATAACATTCTCTACCCGCATCTGCACTCAATAACGCGGCGATGGGGGACGTTCGCGGGATGATGGATTATGATGGAAATAAACAATTTTAAGGAGGGATCAGCATGGGTATCGCAATTTTGCAGCACGTGGATTTTGAAGGGCCAGGTGAAATCGAGAATTGGTGCCGACAGACCGGAAATGAATATAAGGTATACCGCCTATTTCTGGGGGAAGCTTTGCCGAAAGCGGAGGAAACGGATTTCCTGGTGATATTGGGCGGTCCCATGAGCGTCCTGGATGAACTGCCTTGGCTGGAGGAGGAGCGCCAGCTTATCCGCGCACTCATCAGCCAGGGCAAGCCAGTGTTTGGCGTTTGTCTCGGCGGACAGCAGATCGCCAAAGCTTTGGGGGCTGACATTTTTCAGGGGGCCTACCGGGAAGCAGGCTGGCTGCCGATCCGAACGATAAGCTCGACAACTGTCGGCGATTTGCCTGAGGAAATGGTCGTGTTCCATTGGCACGGGGAACAATTCGGCTTGCCGGAAGGAGCGGAGCGCCTGTTCGCAAGCGATGTCTGTCCGAACCAGGGCTTTGTCTATAAAAGTAACGTGATCGGCCTGCAATTCCATTTCGAGTCCACAAAGGAGAGCATCGAGAGCATTCTCCAGAACGATGCGTCATTCTTGGATGGCACCGCCTATACGCAGACGGCAGTAGAAATCCGGAATTATCCGATTCCAGCGAGCAACCGGGAGCTGCTTTATCGGTTGTTGGACCGGTTGAATCGTAATTTCCTGTGAAAGAATGATTTGTCGGTTGTTCCACGTTTATGTATCTAATATCCGGAAGCGCAGAAAGAGGCTGGGACAAAATCCCAGCCTCTTTCTATTGTTACAGCAAGTCATTCAATTCGCGGATATCGTCTATCAGCGCATCCGCCGAATCCAGTTCCCCGGGAAAGCCGAAGCCGTAGCGGCAACCGACTGTGCGGACGGGATGATGTTCGGCGACCTCGATGTCCTGGAAACGGTCGCCCACAATCAGGTAGCCGCCAGGGAAAACCGATTGGATCGATTCGAAGATTTCATATTTTGGGATGAAGCTGAAGTCTTCGGTGCAGTACATGCCGTCGAAGTAGCGGTCCAAGCCGAAGCTTTCCCGGTGCGCTTCCATATAGGCGCGGCTGCAGTTGCTCAAGAAGACCAAGCGGTAGCCTTTTTCCTTCAATGCCTGCAAGGTTTCCAGAGCGCCATCGTAAAGGATGGCCTGCCCGGTTTGGGCTTTTTCCAGCAGGATCTGTCCGATCATTTTTGAGGCCTTCGATCGGATTTCTTCTTCTAGGTCAGGCATGAAATTTTCCCACATGGCTTTACTGCTGTAGCCCAGCCACTTCGTGATTTCAGCATCCGCCCAATCCCTTGGAGCGGCGTGGCCGCCTTCAACAAGAAAAGCATAGGCTTGTTTGAAAGCGTGAATGTAATTCCGGGTACTGTCATGGAGGGTGCCGTCGTAGTCAAGGATGATGGTGCGGACACCTTTGAACATTAGTTTTTCCATAAACTTCTATAAATTTTTAAGCAGATTGGCCATTTCGATGGCAGATACAGCACAATCATAGCCTTTGTTGCCCGCTTTCGTGCCGGCGCGCTCGATGGCTTGTTCGATCGTGTCGGTCGTCAGTACACCAAAGATGACCGGAACGCCTGTATTCATGGATGCTGTCGCTACGCCTTTTGAAACTTCCGAGCAGACATAGTCGAAATGCGCCGTTGCGCCTTTGATGACGGCGCCCAAAGTGATGACAGCATCGTATTTTCCGGAAGCCGCCATTTTTTGCGCTACCAATGGGATCTCGTATGCGCCCGGCACCCATGCCAAGTCGATGGCATCTTCAGCCACGCCATGGCGCTTCAAGCCGTCCAAGGCACCGCCCACCAATTTCGAGCCGATGAATTCGTTGAATCTTGCCACCACGATAGCGATTTTTAAATCCTGTGCAATTAATTGTCCTTCGATGATGTTCATTTTTTTTTCCTCCTGTTTGGTTGTTTTTTTATAAATCCAAATAATGCCCCATCTTTTGTTTCTTTGTTTCCATGTAGCGCTGCGTTTCATCGAAGATCTCCAGCTGGATCGGAAGCCTTTCGGTGATCTTCACACCGTGCTTTTTCAATCCTTCTATCTTAAGCGGATTGTTCGTCAAAAGCCGGATTTCCTTGACGCCCAAGTCTTGCAGCATCTCGTCAGCCATGTAGTATTCGCGCAGATCGCTTGGGAATCCCAGAATCAGATTGGCTTCAACTGTGTCGTAGCCTTGGTCCTGCAGCGAATAAGCGTGGATTTTGTTGACGAGCCCGATGCCGCGTCCTTCCTGGCGCAAGTAGACCAAGACCCCTCGGCCTGCCTCGGCGATCTGCTTCATGGCCGCGTCCAATTGCTGGCCGCAGTCGCAGCGTTTCGATCCGAAGACATCGCCGGTCAAGCACTCGGAATGGACGCGCACCAGCACGGGTTCTTCCGTCGTGACATCGCCCATGACCAAAGCGACGTGGTGTTCGTCTGCGTCGATCTTGCTCACGTAAGTGTAGATGTCGAACTCACCGTATTTGGTGGGTAGTTTGGCTTTGCCTTCGCGCTTGTAGAGCTGTTCGTTCTCCTTGCGGTAGGCGATCAGGTCGGCGATCGTGCCGATCTTCAGGTCATGTTGTTTGGCGAAAGTGATCAGTTCGTCTGTGCGCATCATCGTGCCGTCATCGGCCATGATTTCGCAGCAGAGCCCTGCCGGCTTCAGACCGGCCAAACGCGCCAAGTCGACGGTGGCTTCGGTGTGGCCGTTGCGAGCGAGCACGCCGTTGTCCACTGCTTTCAGTGGGAAGATGTGGCCGGGTCGGCGGAAATCTTCGGGCTGGGCATTATCCTCTACTGCCTTCATGACGGTCAAAGAGCGTTCGAAGGCCGAGATGCCGGTTGTCGTCTCAACGTGATCGATGGCGACGGTGAAGGCTGTCCCATGATTATCGGTGTTGCGGTCCACCATCGGAGTCAGCACCAGTTTCTCGGTGAGTGTCCGATCCATCGGCATACAGATTAAGCCTTTCGCGTAGATGGCCATGAAATTGATGTTTTCCGGAGTCGCGAATTCGGCTGCGCAGATCAGATCGCCTTCATTTTCGCGATCCTCATCATCGACAAGCACGATGATTTTGCCGGCTTTGATGTCCGCGATTATTTCTTCAGATGTGTTGAACATGTATGTTTCCCTCCTTATTTCTTTCAGAAAAAGCCGTTCTCTTGCAAGAAAGCTTCAGATAGGTTGCTTTGTTTTGTTTGTGTTTTAGGGCTCAGGCCCAGCAGTTTTTCCACGTATTTTCCGATGATGTCGCACTCCAGATTGACCGTGTCGCCCAGCTTCTTCTCAAGCAGGATCGTCTCCGCTCCGGTATGGGGAATGATGGATACCTGGAACGATTGGTTGTCGACCGTCGCCACAGTCAGGCTGACGCCGTCGATGGCGATCGAGCCTTTTTCGATGATGTAGCGGAGCAGTTCGGGGCCGGCTGAGATGGTGATCCAGACGGCATTATCGTCCTTGCGGTATTCCTTGATCGATCCGGTGCCGTCGATGTGGCCGCTGACGATGTGCCCGCCTAGGCGGGTATCAAGCTGCAATGCCCGTTCCAGATTGACGCGGCCGCCCATCTGCAGGGCGCCTAGATTGGAGCGCTGCAGTGTTTCCGGCATGACGTCCGCATCGAAGGCATCCTTATGCAGCTTCGTTACCGTCAGGCAGACGCCGTTGGTGGAAATGCTGTCTCCGATTTTTGTCCCGATCAGCACTTTTTTGCCGCCGACAGTGACGACGGAAGATTTTTGCCCATGGCGGATGCCTTTTAAGGTGCCGACTTCTTCGATGATTCCAGTAAACATGAATTTCCTCCCACTTTCCTCTATTATTCGTTCTTGGAAATGTAGCCTTCCAAGAGGATGTCTTCCCCGACGGTGCTGGCCTTCAACTCGACCACGCTAAAAGCTTGGCTCAGCTTCTCGATGCCATCTCCGCCGACAGGTGTTTTTGCCGTTTCCCCGCCGATCAATTTCGGAGCGACGTAGACTTGCACTTTGTCGACGATGCCCGCCTGCAGGGCAGAAAAGTTCAAAGTTGCGCCGCCTTCCAGGAGGATGCTGTCGATGCCGCGCTCCCCGAGGGCGCTCATCAGCGCATTCAGGTCGGTCTGGCCGTCTTTGTCGGGTACGGTCAAAAGCTCGATGCCGGATTCTTCGAGCCGGGCTGCCTTGCTGCGGTCCGCCCGTTCTGTCGTTGCGATAAGAGTCTTGGCCACATCCTGGTTTTGGAGCACTTTTGCTTCCAGCGGGATACGCAAGGTGCTGTCGACGATGATCCGCACCGGGTTTTTTCCTCCCGGAATGCGGGAGGTCAGCTGCGGATCGTCCATGATGACGGTCTGGACGCCGACCATGATGCCACTGAGGGCGTTGCGCAGTTGGTGTACGCGTTCCCTGGCGGCAGGTCCGGTGATCCATTGCGATTCTCCGGTCCGGGTCGCGATCTTTCCGTCCAGGGACATCGCTGCTTTCATGACGACGAAGGGCTCTTTTTTGACGATGTATTTCATGAATATTTCATTCAAACGGATGCTTTCTTCGGCCAGTATATCTGTCACCACTTCAATGCCGGCAGCCTGCAGTTTCTTGACGCCGCGCCCGGAAACCAATGGATTGGGATCCAAAGCCGCGATGACGACCCGCCCGATTTTCTTTTCGATGATCTTGTCGGAGCAGGGCGGTGTTTTACCGTAATGGGAGCAGGGTTCCAAGGTCACGTAGATGGTCGCGCCGGCCACATCTTCTGTTGCCGAGCGGAACGCGTTCACTTCAGCATGGCCTTCCCCGAATTTTTCGTGGTAGCCGGATCCGATTATGCGTCCGTCCTTGACGATGATGGCGCCGACCATCGGATTTGGTGCGACGGTCCCGCGGCCTTTCTCTGCCAGTTCCAGAGCCATTTGCATAAAGTGTGTATCTTTATCTTGCATCTTTGTGTGCCTCCCTTTTCCAAAATAAAGAGCCCTGAACAGTTTCTGCTTCAGGGCTCGACAAAGGAAGGCCAGCTAAATAAAGCCAAAAATCCCTGGGCATAGACTACACCCAGGGATTGACGTTCCGATTCATGAACGGATGGCGCGAAAACGTTTTTTGTATGACAAATAAACGTAGCGTGCCATTCGATAAATGGTTCTTGTCTTCTTTCATCCAGACTCTGACTGTCGGCTTCGGAATTTAACCGAATCTGCTTTAAAGGCTCGTGGGCTTTACCACCGGTAGGGATTTTCACCCGTCCCTGAAGACTATTCAATTAAGTTGTCTCTAGGATAATCCCAATCAGTACTATTGTCAAATTAAAATTTTCGCAAACAAATGTTCAACCGCAGAGTGGTTAGGGCAGCGGCAAAGGCCAGTCTTTGGCTCGATGAATCGCACCTTATTCTATACATATAATTAAAATAAAGTTTGTAATTGATTAGAATTGGGTATAAAATGAGTCCAATAATAGTCGCATCATGACTCGGAAATGATTGTTCACAAGAACGAGAGTGAGAATATAATTAAAAGGGGATGGCAGAATTTGGAACAAGTATTTCAAGGAAGAAGCTTATTGGCGGAAAAAGATTTCACTCGGGAAGAATTGGAGTATCTGATTGATTTTTCGGCACATCTGAAGGATCTGAAGAAACGAAATATCCCGCACCGTTATCTTGAAGGCAAGAACATCTGCCTATTATTCGAAAAAGCATCCACTCGCACCAGAGCCGCTTTTACAGTGGCTGCCATCGATCTTGGGGCGCATCCTGAATATCTCGGGAAAAATGATATCCAATTGGGCAAAAAGGAATCCGTTGAAGATACCGCTAAAGTGCTCGGCAGCATGTTCGACGGCATCGAATTCCGCGGCTTCAGCCAAAAAACCGTCGAAGATTTGGCGAAATATGCCGGTGTACCGGTGTGGAACGGCTTGACCGATGACTGGCATCCGACCCAAATGATCGCCGATTTCCTGACGGTCAAAGAGCATTTCGGCAAGTTGGCCGGACTTAAGTTGGTTTATGTCGGGGATGGACGCAATAATGTCGCCAACAGCTTGTTGGTTACCGGCGCTATCCTGGGTGTCAACGTCACGATCTGCGCGCCGGAATCGTTGTTCCCGACCGATGAATTGGTTGAGATGGCGCAGAAATTCGCTGAAAAGAGCGGCAGCAAAATCGAAATCACGGCCGATGTAGCCCAAGGCGTGAAAGCGGCAGATGTGCTTTACACCGATGTATGGGTATCGATGGGTGAAGAAGATAAATTTGCGGAGCGTATTGAATTGTTGACACCTTATCAGATCAATATGGAGATGATTGAGAAGACTGGCAATGATGATGTGATCATGTTGCACTGCCTGCCGGCTTTCCACGATACAAAAACGCAATATGGCCAGGAAATCGCGGAAACATTCGGCATGCGCGAGATGGAAGTGACCGACGCGGCCTTCCGCAGCAAGCATGGTCTTCAGTTTGAACAAGCCGAAAATCGCATGCATTCCATCAAGGCAATCATGGCTGCGACCTTAGGAAATTTATTTATTCCAAAAGTTTGATTGACAAAGTGAAAAACAGATGATAAATTTAATGCAAATGTCAAACAACATCTAAAACAAATAAAAACTTTGACAAGAAGAGTAGTCCATTTGCACAGTGAAGCGAACCTTGGAGGGTGAAAGCAAGGTCAACCGCGATGGATGAACAGGAACTTTGAGTTGATAAGCTGAATGTGAACCATAAAGTTTAATCCGGTTGCCCCGTTATCGCAAAAGTAGCAATACTTGAGTCCGGCGTGCGCGCATGCTGGAGAATAAGGGTGGCACCACGAACTTTCGTCCCTATACTGAATCTATTTGATTTGGTATAGGCACGGAAGTTTTTTTGTATATCTGCAAGACTTTGCAAAACGGGCTTGGCCTGCTTTTGCAACAAATTTAAAAAGGGGGATGGGAAGTATGATTCATGTCAGTATCATTGGAGCAACAGGTTACACGGGGGTAGAATTAGTCCGATTATTGGGATTGCGCGAGGATGTGGTCCTGGATCATCTGACCTCCCGCACGTACGCGGGTCAAAAGATCCAGCATCTTTTTCCGCACCTGTTGGGCAATGTCGATCACACGTGTGAAGAATTGGATCTGGAACAGGTGACGACCGACAGCGATGTGATTTTTGTGGCTTTGCCGCATGGACACGCGTTGCCGATAGCCAAGAAAGCCAAAGAAAAGGGCAAAAAGGTCATCGATTTGGGAGCCGATTTCCGCTTGAAGGATGCGGCCGTCTATGAAGAATGGTACAAAGTCCCGCACACAGAGCCGGAACTATTGGAGGAAGCTGTCTACGGTCTGCCTGAATGGGACCGCGGTGCGATCAAGGACGCAACAGTCATCGCGAATCCGGGTTGTTTTGTGACAAGCATTCTCTTGGGCTTGATGCCCTTGATGAAAAAAGGCTGGGTCGTACCGAACAGCATCGTCTGCGATTCCAAATCCGGTACGTCCGGAGCGGGCCGCGCCGGCAACGTAGCGAACCTCTTCACCGAGGTGGAAAGCAGCTTCAAAGCCTACGGGGTAGCGCATCACCGCCACACACCGGAAATCGAGCAGCTGTTGACGCAGATGGCCGGCACGGAAACGATGATCCAATTCACGCCGCATCTAGTTCCGATGAGCCGAGGCATCCTCAGCACCATCTATGCGACGGCCACCGAAGGACATACAGCGGATGAAATCCACGCCCTTTTTGAGGAAACTTATGCAGACGAACCGTTTGTGCAGGTTCTGCCTGCGGGCATGTGGCCGATGACGAAATCGGTAAAAGGCACAAATAACTGCCAATTGGGTGTCACCTACGACGAACGCACAGGCCGGGTCATCATCGTATCGGTCATCGACAACTTGATGAAGGGTGCTGCCGGCCAAGCCGTGCAAAACATGAACCTGATGTTCGGACTTGCCGAAACGACAGGATTACAGATGATAGGGCTTTTCCCGTAATAACGGAAGACTGAAGGAGGAAATGAACGAAATGATAAAGAAATTACATAAAAGCGGTGTGACTGCCGCTGCAGGTGTGCAAGCCGCAGGGATTCACGCTGGGTTCAAGAAACGCAAAAAGGACATGGCGCTGCTGTATTTCCCGGATGGGGCAACAGTTGCGGGCGTCTTCACCAAAAATAAAGTCAAAGCGGCTCCGGTCCAGTACGATCAACAAGCCCTGCAGCAACATGACCGTTTCAAGGCGATCCTGATCAACAGCGGCAACGCGAATGCCTGTACAGGCAAACAAGGCAAAGCCGATGTGGAAGAGACCGTGAAGCTCCTTTCTGCAGAATTGAACATCCAACCGGAAGAAGTGTTGGTGTCTTCGACAGGCGTCATCGGGATGTTCATGAACATGGAGACAATGAAAAAAGGGATCAAGGAAATCGCACCGGAAGTTTCCGAATTCGGCGGTGCTGCAGCCAGCAAAGCAATCATGACGACTGATACGGTTCCGAAAGAAGTCAGCTTCACCTTTGAAGTCGCCGGCAAGACGGCTACCATCGGCGGCATGGTCAAGGGATCCGGGATGATCCATCCGAACCTTGGCACTATGCTGGGCTACATCACAACTGATGTCGCAATCGGTCAAACAGCCTTACACGCGATGTTACTGAAAGCCGCTGACGCGACCTTCAACCACGCTACCATCGATGGGGACACGAGCACGAACGATTCCGTCTTTGTCGCTGCAACCGGCAAACTGGATAATCCGCTGATTGTTTCGGCTGATGATGCAGGCTATGCCGAAGTTGAAGCGGCTGTCCTATCCATCTGCTCCCAATTGGCGCAACTGTTGGTCAAGGACGGTGAAGGAGCGACAAAATTTGTCGAGGTGCTGGTTTCCGGCGCGAAGACAATGGCTGATGCCGTTTCGATCGGCAAATCGGTTGCTACATCAAGCTTGGTGAAGACGGCGATGTTCGGCGAGGATGCCAACTGGGGTCGTGTCATCACGGCTGCCGGTTATGCGGACACGGAATACTTCGATGCCGATGTGATTGATATCGCGTTCTCAAGCAAGAACGGCGAAATCAAGCTTTGCGAAGCAGGGATGGGCGTCGTCTTCGATGAAGAACTTGCGAAAAAAATATTGGAAGCAGATGAAATCAATATTTTGATCGACCTGCATCTGGGAACAGAAGCCGCCAGCACGTGGACATGCGACTTCTCTTACGACTACGTGAAAATAAATGCGGATTACAGGAGCTGAGCGGGATGAAGATGAACAAGAGCAATTGTGAAAAAGCCGAAATGCTTGTCGAAGTACTGCCTTACGTCAACCGTTTCCGCGATAAGATCATCGTCATCAAATACGGCGGCAATGCCATGATCAATGAAGAACTGAAAAAAGCCGTCATGCAGGATTTGTTATTGATGAAATCGGTGGGGATGCACCCTATCCTTGTCCATGGCGGCGGACCGGCCATCAACGATATGCTGAAAAAACTGAAGGTCGAGAGCCACTTCGAGCAGGGGCTGCGCGTGACGGACAAAGAGACGATGGAAATCGTCGAAATGGTGTTGGCGGGCAAAGTCAACAAGGATATCGTCGGCACCCTGAACCAGCTCGGCGGCAAAGGCATCGGCTTGTCAGGTAAAGACGGCAATCTGATCCAAGCGCGCAAAAAATATCTGGAAAAGAACGGCGAAAAAATCGACATCGGCTATGTGGGCGAAGTGGAAGCAGTCAACAAGGAAATGCTGGATTCGCTCATCTACAGCGGCTATATCCCGATCATTTCCTCCATCGGTATGGGCAAGGACGGGATGAGCTACAACATCAACGCCGATTATGTAGCCGGCGCTATAGCGAAGGCCGTTCAGGCAAATAAATTCATCCTGCTGACTGACGTGGAAGGGATTTTCCGCGATTACCATGATAAGGATTCCCTGATCTCTCGGATCACGCTTGATGAGATCGAAGCATTGGAAGCGGATGGCGTCATCTCAGGCGGAATGGTGCCGAAGGTTGACTGCTGCATCGACGCATTGCGAGGCGGTGTGGACGGAGCGCACATCATCGATGGCCGTTTGCGCCACTCGATTTTGTTGGAAGTGTTTTTCGACGAAGGGATCGGCACGATGATCGATCGTGAGAAGGAAGGGGTACTGGAATAATGAATGAAGAGATAAAAACAAAAGGGCAAGCCTACTTGATGAATACTTTCAACCGCGGAGCCATCTGTATGGTCGAAGGACAAGGCAGCTACCTGAAGGATGCGGACGGCAAGCAATATTTGGATTTCCTGGCAGGCATCGCCGTGAACGCGTTAGGACATAATCATCCGAAAGTGACGGCTGCGATAGCGGAACAGGCGGCCAAACTGGTCCACTGCTCGAACTTTTACTGGATTGAGCCGCAAGTGCAGTTGGCGGAAAAACTGATCACGAATTCCGTTTTGGATAAGGTCTTTTTCGGCAACAGCGGCGCGGAAGCGAATGAAGGGGCCATCAAATTGGCGCGCAAATACGGACGCGAAGTCCACGGTGAAGGCTGCTACGAAATCATCACAGCGGATAATTCCTTCCACGGCCGTACGATGGCGACGCTGACGGCGACCGGCCAAAAGCAATTCCATAAAGATTACGATCCGTTCCTGGAAGGTTTCCACTATGTTCCTTTCAATGACTTTGAGGCTTTGGCCGCCAAAGTTACGGAAAAGACATGCGCAATCCTTTTGGAGCCGATCCAGGGCGAAGGCGGCGTCTACGTGGGCGATCAAGCCTACCTGGAGCAAGTGCGTGCGCTCTGTGACGAAAAGGATATCCTGTTGATCTTTGATGAAGTCCAAACCGGGATGGGCCGCACCGGCAAGTGGTTCGCCTACGAAGGCTACGGTGTGGAACCGGATGTGATGACGTTGGCGAAGGCTTTGGGTAATGGCGTTCCGATAGGCGCGCTCTTGGCTAAGGATGCTGTCGCTTCCCATTTCAAACCGGGCGATCATGGTTCAACTTTCGGCGGCAATCCGCTTGTCTGTGCGGCAGCTTTCGCAACCATGCAAGCGATCGAAGACGAGAATATCCTGGCGAACGTCAATGAGATGGGCCGCTATTTCGAAGAGAAATTAGTGGCATTCAAGGAAAAATATGATTTTATCCTCGATGTGCGCGGCAAAGGCTTGCTGCTCGGGATGGAACTGGCGATGAAGGGAGCCGACATCGTCGCGAAGTGCATGGAAAAGGGCGTCATCATCAACTGCACGCATGATACGGTATTGCGTTTCCTTCCGCCGCTGAATGTGACCAGCGCAGAAATCGACAAGGCTGTTGCAGTGATGGATGAAGTTTTTCAAACAATTGAAGCTTAAAGAAAGGACGGTAAAGCATGCCTAAACGAACAGATATCAAGACGATCCTCGTGATCGGCTCGGGACCTATCATCATCGGCCAAGCCGCGGAATTTGACTATGCCGGTACGCAGGCATGCGTAGCTTTAAGAGAAGAAGGATACAAAGTCATCCTGGTCAACTCTAATCCCGCCACGATCATGACGGACGTTGAGATCGCTGATAAAGTCTACATGGAACCACTGACGTTGGAGTTCATCGCGAACATCATCCGCAAAGAGCGTCCGGATGCCTTGTTGCCGACGTTGGGCGGCCAGACCGGTTTGAATATGGCGGTGGAGTTGGACGAAGCCGGCATTCTGGACGAGTACAAGGTCGAGTTGCTTGGCACGAAACTGACTTCCATCCAACAAGCCGAAGACCGTGATCTATTCCGTCAATTGATGGCGGAATTGAATCAGCCGGTTCCGGAGAGCGACATTATCCACACCGTCGACGAGGCACTTCGCTTCGCGGCGGAAGTCGGGTATCCGTTGATCGTCCGTCCTGCCTTCACAATGGGCGGCACCGGCGGCGGCATCTGCCATAATGAAGCTGACCTACATGAAATCGTGGCCAACGGTTTGCGCTACTCACCGGTGAGACAATGTCTGTTGGAAAAATCGATCGCCGGCTTCAAGGAAATTGAATATGAAGTGATGCGCGACAGCAACGACAACGCCATCGTAGTCTGCAACATGGAAAACATCGATCCGGTCGGCGTCCACACCGGCGATTCAATCGTCGTGGCGCCTTCCCAAACCTTATCCGACAAAGAGTACCAAATGTTGCGCGATGTCTCCCTGCAGATCATCCGCGCCCTGAAAATCGAAGGCGGCTGCAATGTGCAGTTGGCTTTGGATCCGTACTCGTTCGATTACTACATCATCGAAGTGAACCCGCGCGTCAGCCGTTCTTCGGCTTTGGCGAGTAAAGCGACCGGTTACCCGATCGCGAAGATGGCGGCGAAGATCGCTGTCGGCTTGACCTTGGATGAAATGAAGAACCCGGTTACCGGCACGTCTTATGCGGCTTTCGAGCCGGCTTTGGATTACATCGTCTCCAAAATCCCGCGTTTCCCGTTCGATAAATTCGAAAAGGGCGACCGTACCCTCGGCACACAGATGAAAGCGACAGGCGAAGTTATGGCCATGGGCCATACGTTCGAGGAATCGATGCTGAAAGCCGTCCGTTCTTTGGAATACGGCGTCAACCATTTGGCATTGCCGAAAGACCAAGGCCAGACCGTGACGATGGAAGAAATCGAACAGAACATCCGCGTCGCTTGCGACGAACGTCTTTTCTATCTGGGAGAAGCGTTGCGCCGCGGCGTGACACCGGAAACGATCCACGAATGGAGCGAAATCGACTACTTCTTCCTGTACAAATTCAAGCACATCATCGACTTGGAGAAGGAAGTGGCGGCAGCTGAACCGAAAGACTTGGAAATCCTGCGCGAAGCGAAGAAATACGGCTTCAGCGATGAAATCATCGCGGAATTGTGGGGCATGGCTTCGGAAGACATCTACGCGTTGCGTAAAGCCAACGGCATCGTCCCTGTCTTCAAGATGGTGGATACGTGTGCGGGCGAATTCGAATCCTTCACACCGTACTTCTACAGCACGTATGAGATGGAACAGGAATCTTTCCCGAGCGACCGCGAAAAAGTCATCGTCTTGGGCTCCGGTCCGATCCGTATCGGGCAAGGGGTCGAGTTCGACTACGCAACCGTGCATGCTGTCTGGGCAATCCAAGAAGCCGGCTATGAAGCGATCGTCGTCAACAACAACCCGGAAACCGTTTCGACGGACTTCTCGATCTCCGACAAACTGTATTTCGAACCCTTGACCGAAGAAGACGTGATGGCCATCATCGACCTGGAACAACCGTTGGGCGTCGTTGTGCAGTTCGGTGGCCAAACGGCCATCAACCTGGCCGACAAATTGGTGAAACACGGCGTCAAGATCCTGGGCACGAGCCTGGAAGATCTGGACCGCGCCGAAGACCGCAAGCTGTTCGAACAGTTGTTGCGCGACTTGGATATCCCGCAAGCACCCGGCAAAACAGCCGTGACCGTTGAAGAAGCGGTCGCAGTTGCCGACGAAATCGGCTATCCGGTCTTGGTGCGTCCGTCCTATGTATTGGGCGGCCGGGCGATGCAGATCGTCTACAACCAAGCCGACCTTGAGAAATACATGCGCGAAGCGGTCGTGGCCAGTCCCGAACGTCCGGTCCTAGTCGATCATTACCTGATCGGACAAGAGCTGGAAGTCGATGCGATCTGCGACGGCGAAACCGTCCTGATCCCGGGCATCATGGAACACATCGAACGCGCCGGCGTCCACTCGGGCGACTCGATCGCTGTTTACCCGCCGCAAAACTTGTCACCTGAATTGATCCAAACGATTGAAGATTACACGATCCGTGTGGCGCAAGGCCTGAACACCATCGGCTTGGTGAACATCCAGTTCGTCATCAGCGAAGGCGTCGTCTACATCATCGAAGTGAATCCGCGCGCGAGCCGGACGATCCCGTTCCTGAGCAAAGTGACCGGCATTCCGATGGCGAACTTAGCGATGCAGGGCATCCTTGGCATCAAACTGAAAGATCAAGGCTACCGGACCGGGTTGGTTCCGTCCAAATCCGGGGTATACGTGAAGATGCCGGTCTTCAGTTTCAACAAACTGAAGAAAGTCGACACCGTTCTGGGGCCGGAAATGAAGTCCACAGGGGAGATCATCGGAAAAGATGTCATCCTTTCCAAAGCCCTGTACAAAGCTTTCCGGGCCGCCAATATTGAGATCCCCGAGTACGGTACGGCGCTGCTGACGATTGCCGACAAGGACAAGCACGAAATCCTGCCTCTGGCGAAACGCTTGGTTGCGGTCGGCTACCGTTTGCTTGCAACAAAGGGTACTGGGGAAGCCTTGCTGGAGGCGAATGTGCCGGTCACGATCCTCCAAAACGGCGAGGCGAAAAGGGAAAATATCCTGAAACGCATGCATGACGGAGAGATCCAGTTCATCATCAATACGATGACCGAAGGCAAGACCGAGGAAACCGACGGCTATTTCATCCGCCGCGAAGCCGCGGACAACAATCTGCCGTGCCTGACCTCTCTGGATACAGCCGAGGCGCTACTGCAGGCGATGGAAATGATGCATTTCCAACTGCAGGCGGTCGGGACCGAACCGGCCTTTTAAACAAAATCATTTCAGAAAAGAAAAGGCCGGCGCATTATATCCTGCTCAGGATAATGCGCCGGCCTTTTGGCTGTTTTCTATCGGAAAGTATTCACCAGTGTCCCGATGCCGTCGATGGTGGATTCGATGACATCGCCTGGTTTCAGCCAGACTTGTTCGTCTTCCGGGTAACCAAGGATGACCCCATCCGGTGTGCCGGTGAAGATGATGTCGCCGGGTTCCAAGGAAAAGTGTTGGGAAATGTAGGAAACGATTGTCGCGATGTCAAAAATAAGGTGCTTCGTGTTGCTGTTCTGGCGAACCTCGTTGTTCAGTTTAAGCGAAATGTCCAGATTTCTCGGATCGATCTCATCGGCGGTCACGTAGACAGGTCCGAGCGGCGCGAATTTATCCGGGGACTTTCCTAATAACCATTGCGGAGAGCCTTTTTGCCAGTCGCGTGCGGTCACGTCGTTGCCGATTGTATAGCCCGCTACGTGCTCAAGAGCTTCTTCCGGGGAGACGCAATAAGCTTTTTTGCCGATGACTGCCACCAGTTCGACTTCGTAATCTACCTTGCTGGTGTTCACCGGAATCGGAATGCCTTCTTTATGGGCAGCCAAAGCGCTCGTGAATTTGCTGAAGACAAGCGGTTTTTTCGGGGCTTCACTTTTCGTTTCCGCGACATGGGCGGCATAGTTCTTGCCGATGCAGAGGATTTTGCCTGGACGGGAGAGGACGGGCAGGAATGTGACCTCATCCATGGAAACATAGTAGGCTGGATCCGTCAGCGTTTCAGCTTGGGCCAGAATGGCGTCCAATTGGGCAGCCTGTTCCGGATCCTTCAGCACATCGTCTATATAGGAAGGGAAAGGCAGCGATAAAGCCGCAGCCACTTTGGCGACGTTCAGGAAACCCTGCTCCGTCTTGATGCCGATGCGGCTTTGGCCGTCTTCTGAAAAATGAATCAATTGCATAGGAAAACCTCCTTGATATTTGATTGGAACTTGCTTATATCCAGTGTAGCAATTATTCCCAAAAAACGATAGATTTAATGCAGCATCTGCAACAATTTTCGTGTTTCGGGAAAGAACACAGAAAAATCCAATTAGAGAGCGGTTACTGTTTTGTATTTCCCAAAAAAACAGTAGTCATTCCCTTTAGATGTGATAGAATAGGAAACATAAAAATTTTAATTGGATTTTCATATTGGCTTAAAATGGTATAATGGACTCGACAAAAAACTAAAGAAGCAGGGGCGAAAAAAATGAGAGCAATCATGACCGTAACAGGTAAAGACCATACCGGAATCGTAGCGAGCGTAGCGGTGGAATTGGCGCGTCTGGGCGTAAATATTTTGGATATCTCACAGACCATCATGGATGAATACTTCACCATGATTTTGATGGTCGAATTGAATGAATCAAAAAATTCAGTCAGAGAAGTAAAAGAAGCGATGAAAAAAGTTGAAGAAGAACAAGGCTTGGTCATCCGTTTACAGGCAGAAGACACATTCCATGCAATGCATCGGATCTAGGGGGACATTTGAATGTTAAGAACTGACAATATCTTGGACACCATCCGAATGTTCGAAGAGGACAATTTGGATATCCGTACCATCACCATGGGGATTTCTTTATTGGACTGCATCGACAGCGATGGCGAAAAAGCTCGTGAAAGAATATACAAAAAAATCACCACCAAAGCGAAGAACCTGGTCAGCGTAGCGCAGGAAATCGAAGATACGTACGGCGTTCCGATCACGAACAAACGGATTTCGGTCACACCGATCGCCTTGATTGCTGGCGCAAGCGATGACACGGACTACGTGGCATACGCAAAAACGTTGGATGCTGCGGCGAAGGAAGTCGGCGTCGACTTCATCGGCGGATTCTCTGCATTGGTCGAAAAAGGCTACAACAAAGGCGACAAAATCCTGATTGATTCGATTCCGGAAGCTCTAGCAGTGACGGATAAGGTCTGCAGCAGCGTGAACATCGGCTCCACTAAAGCGGGCATCAATATGGATGCTGTGAAATTGATGGGTGAAATCGTACTTGCCACAGCGGAAAAAACAGCCGACAGAAACGGATTCGGTTGTGCGAAATTAGTAGTATTCGCAAACTCAGTAGGTGACAATCCCTTTATGGCAGGCGCTTATCATGGGGTGGAAGAAGCAGATTGTGAAATCCACGTCGGCATTTCCGGCCCTGGTGTCGTCAAACGTGCTTTGGAAAAAGTAAAAGGCGAACCGATGGACATCGTTGCCGATACAATCAAGAAAGCAGCCTTCCAGATCACCCGCATGGGTCAATTGGTCGGGAACATCGCTTCCCAAAAATTGGGCGTGCCCTTCGGCATCGTCGACTTGGCTTTGGCTCCGACACCTGCAGTCGGCGACTCTGTCGGTGAAATCCTTGAAGAATTCGGTTTGGGTGTAGTCGGTACCCACGGAACAGTCGCTGCTCTAGCTGTATTGAATGATGCAGTCAAAAAGGGTGGCGTAATGGCATGCAGCCATGTCGGCGGACTTTCGGGTTCGTTCATTCCCGTATCGGAAGACCACCGCATGATTGATGCTGCGGCAGCAAACCAAATCAGTTTGGATATGTTGCTGGCGATGACTGCCATCTGCTCGGTTGGTTTGGATATGATCGCCATCCCTGGTGACACGCCTGCAACGACAATCGCGGCCATGATCGCTGATGAAGCCGCAATCGGTGTTCAAAACAACAAAACGACCGCTGTCCGCGTGATTCCGGCAATCGGCTGTGGTGTGGGTGATTTCGTTGAATTCGGCGGCCTGCTTGGACGCGCTCCGGTAATGCCGGTCCACAAAGAAAGCTCTGCTGACTTCATCAATCGTGGTGGACGCAGTCCGGCACCGATCCACTCATTCAAAAACTAAATGCACTCAAAAAGTGGAGCTGTCCCGTCGCGGGGCAGCTCCACTTTCTTATTTTCCGGGCAGTTTGAGCGTTAGCTCCGGCGAAGGTGGGCCTCCCCGGAGTTGAACCAACATTCAGTCTGCGTACTCCGGCGAGCAAGGCCTCGCAGGAGTATACCATGATGGTTATCTCCCTTCTCCGGGGAGCGACATCCTGACCGGAGCTGGGCGCTCGATTCCACCTTACGCTACCCTCCAAATGCTGAGGCAACGAAGAAGGGCTGCCCCCCGCAATTGGAGACAGCCCTTCACTATTATGCCGTAATTTTTTTCTCGTAATATTTATAGCCGATGAAGCAAACCGCGAAGCAGAACAGGATGAAAATCGGCACATAAGTCGGATTGGACACGATGCCGCCGATCAGAATGATGGCAGAGCCCATGATCGCGAATACCGGCGTGATCGAACCGAAGAAAGAACTGGTGATGACACCTTCTTTTTTCATGCTGATGACTTTCAGATAAAGGATGACATAAGTCATATAACTGAAGACAATCGCGATTTCGCTGACATCTCCGCCACCCAGAATCCCGGATTTTTGGCTCAAATAGTGCAACACCATCCACACAAGGGATACCGCAAAGGCAATTTGTGCGGCTGCCGGGGACAATAGGCTCTTTGGATCGATCCGTTTTACCTTAGAGCTGTTTGGCAGCATGTTTTTTTCTGCCAGTGCTTGAGGCAAACGCAGCATACCCATGATAACGCCGTTCGTTACGCCCAAGATAGCGATCAATACAAAGGAAAGAATGATGCTGCCGCCGCGTTCGCCCAGCAAGGAAATACCGATGGTTGTGGTGGCTTCATCGCCCACCGCCAAGATGTATTCGGAGCCGGCGATGGAGACCAAGCCGCTGAAATAGGTCAAATAGATGGCCAGCACAACCAAAGGTCCGATGGTCAAAGCCAATGGCATCGTCCGTTTGGGATTCTTTACTTCATGCGTGATGTTTGTTGCGATGGTCCAGCCATCGTAGGAGAAGGCCATCGGCGCCAATGCAGCCAACCAACCCCAGCCCACGTTCGTGATCGGAACAGCCAATTCGGGAGGAACGATCGGAGCCGGTTCTTTCCAAAAAACCCCAACAAAAGCGATGGCAATCAGCGGGATCAGTTTCATTATGGTGGCGAGGTTCTGGAAATAGCCGCCCAATCTGAGCGAAAAATAATTCAACAAGAAGAAGAACGCCATGTAACCCGTCCCGATCAGTGTCTGTGTTTCCAATGTGTTCGGCAGACCCAAAAGCATGCAAGTGTAGATGCCGGATACCCAACTCACGACGACGGTGATCGTCGGAAGGTAGACGAACAATTGGAACCAGCCGAACGCGCTCGCTGCTTTATCAGAGATGAACTCCTCGAAATAAGCGACGACGCCGCCGGTTTTTTCCGTCCGGTTAGCCAATTGCGTCAGTGTGATGCTCCCGAAAATGATGCTGAACGCGCCGATACAGAAAACCAAAATCCCTAATGCTACGTTTCCTCCGGTCGCTCCCAAAATATCATCGGCTTTGAAAAAGATCCCTGATCCGACGCAGATGCCGACAATCATGGATACAGCGGTGAATAAGCCGTAGTGTTTCTCTTCTTTCATAAGTCACTCCCAATAAATGTATTTTTTCCAAAAAAAAAGACGGACAGATCTTGATGACAGCTGCGTCCGCCAAAATAATCTGTATAAATCCGTCTGTTATTATACCATCAAAATGATGCCCGGCCTATAAAACTTGTAACATCAGTGTGTTAGAGGTTCTACATGGACATCTGTTTCGAAAACATTGAATGCCTTGCGCAAGCGCTCCTCGACTTCTTCCGTGATTTCATGGCTGCGCAGCACTGTCAGCTCCGCATCCAGCAGAATGGTCACATCAACATAGACATTTGCACCATAGCTGCGCGCGGCTATGGTCGTCACTTGTTGGACGTCAGGAATGTCGAGGATGGCTTGTCGGTATTCGGTTAAATAATTCGTTTCGAAACCATCGGACAAGGAGAAAGCACTCTCGCGGAAGATATCGATTGCCGTTTTGATGATGACGACCCCTACGATGACAGCCATGACGCCGTCCAACCAATACAGACCGAAGATGGAGCCGAAAATGGCGATTGCCGCCGCAAAACTGGTCAGGGCATCGCTCAGGTTGTCTTTTGCGGAAGCGGCCAAACCGATGCTGTTGATGCGGTTTGCGAGTCGATTGTTGAATATGTAGACACCTATCATGATAAACCCTGCAATCAGGGCGGTAACACCGGATACGATATCAGGTGTGGTGAACTCTCCTCCGGTCAGTTTCGAAAAACTTGAGAAGAGCACCTGCAGGCCGACCAAAAGCATAATGAAGGAAGTGGAGAGGCTAGCTATCGTCTCGGCTTTCCAATGGCCATAAGGATGATCCTCATCAGCCGGTCGGCGGGCGATCCGTAAGCCAATCATGACAGCGACCGTGGAGATGACGTCCGTGAAATTGTTCAGCCCATCGGCACTCAGAGAGGCCGATCCGAAGGCATTCCCGATGAAAAGTTTTGCGAAAGAGAGAGTGACATAGGCAACCATGCTGAGTCGTGCGCCCTGTTCCGCCAATTGTAAGTCTTTATATCTTTCGTTCATCGTGTCCTGCTCCATTTCCTATGAATTCATCTGACCTGCCTGTTTTTGCGTACTTCCTAAAATTGGTACAATAGAAGGATTCTACTATATTTCAGTTTGGTTGTCATTAAAAACGATTTAATAATACTGTCATCAACCTACGGAATGGTGACGGAATCATGAACGATGCGGCACTTGCCCGGGCAAACCGTTGCCTTTTTTTGGCGAGCAACCTACAATTGAAGGAAATATGAAATTGTGAGAACGAGAAGGAGGCTTATTATGGATCGCCAGAAAGATGCCCTGTATTACACTGGGCTTTTAAAAATGAAAAAAGCATCCCCTGAAGAATTGGTTGCGGATGCCTTCAAAAAGATAGATGAAGAGAATCCCGGCTGCAATGCCGTCGTGCATACGCGTAGAGAAAAAGCGCTGCATGAAGCCAGAACAAGGGACTTCAGAAACACGTTATTCGGCGGTGTGCCGATCCTGATCAAGGATTTGGGCCAGGACCTCGCCGGGGAGCCGGCGACATCAGGCTCGCGGTTGCTGAAGGATTACGTCGCTCCCCGCACCAGTCATTTTGTCGAAGCGGTTGAGAGGGCCGGTTTCATCGTCATCGGCCAGACGAGCACACCCGAATTCGGGTTCAAGAACATCACGGATGCCGTCATACATGGTCCTGCCAGAAACCCTTTCAATCGGAACCATTCTCCTGGAGGGTCCAGCGGCGGTGCGGCAGCGGCTGTCGCATCGGGGATGGTAGCCATCGCCACCGCCAGCGACGGCGGCGGCTCGATCCGGATTCCGGCATCCTTCACGGGCTTGGTGGGGTTGAAACCGACAAGGGGGCGGACACCAGTGGGTCCGGGATCTTATCGCGGCTGGCAAGGCGCATCAATCAGCTTCGCCTTGACGAAGACGGTAAGGGATACAGCGATGATGCTGGATGCTTTGCAGACTGTCCAAGCGGCAGCGCCGTTCCAGACACCACTATTTCCGGGGAGCCATTTCCAGGAACTTCAATCCGGAAAGCGGCGCAATTTCCGGATCGCCTATTCATTGGAATCGCCGGTGAAGTCCGTCGTCAGCGAGGAGGCGAAACGGGCTGTACTTCAAACTGTGGCAGCGCTGGAAGAGTTGGGATACGAGGTGGAAGAAAAAACGCCCGACATCGACGGCATCCTTTTGATGGAGGCCTACTATGCAATGAACGGAGCCGAAACGGACGCCATGCTGAGAGGTTTTGCCGCGAAACTCGGACGCCCGTTGACCGCCGACGACATGGAGTTGGTTTCATGGTCCCTCTACCAGTACGGCCGGACAATCTCCGGAGGCGACTACTCGTTGGCATTGAGCCTCTGGGACCAAGCGGCAGCCACGATGGATCGGTTCCATGAAAATTATGATCTGCTGCTGCAGCCGACTACAGCAGCGAGTGCTCCTCTGATCGATCACTCTTTCCAAAGCGAAGAACTGAAGGAGCGGATGCGCAGATCGGATCTGCTGTCGGCTGCGGACAGGAAAGAAATTGTCTGGACCATGTTTGAAGAGAGCTTGGGCGTGACCCCGTTTACGCAGCAAGCGAATTTGACGGGGCAGCCTGCCATCAGCCTGCCGGTGCACCGCACGGCTGCCGGGTTGCCTTTGGGGGTTCAGTTCACGGCCCCGAAAGGGAAAGAGGAGTGGCTATTGGACATCGCGTCGGTATTGGAGATGGCCGGGCTTTTCACCTGATTGGGGACACCGATAAGAACTGCAGACTGATCTTTCGGAAAGCGCTTGACGGCCCTTGAAAAAAAGCTATAATTAGGTAGTTTTTAAAATAAAAAAGATATCTAGGACATTGGAGGAAAAATAGATTGGAAACGCAGAAAGAAAGGCATCCGCAGATTCCCCTGAGCATGGCTGCGGTTGTTGTGGCGCTGGGTGTCGTTTATGGGGATATCGGTACCTCACCGCTCTATGTCATGAAAGCTATTGTAGAAGGGAACGGCGGGCTCGAATCATTGTCGGATTCATTTATCACAGGTGCGCTATCCTTGGTGATCTGGACGGTCACGCTGATTACGTCAATCAAATATGTGCTTATCGCGATGCAGGCTGATAACCATGGAGAAGGCGGTATTTTCTCGCTTTATACACTCGTCCATAAACGCGCAAAATGGCTGATTATTCCGGCTATGGTGGGCGGGGCGGCCTTGCTGGCTGATGGTATTTTGACCCCTGCAGTAACGGTCACGACGGCTGTCGAAGGCTTGCGCAGCATCCCGTTCTTCGAAGGCTTTCTAGGCGAGGGACAAGGAAAAATATTGGCGATAACGATGACGATCATCTCGGCTTTATTCATGATCCAACGCCTCGGAACGAAAACGATAGGGAAAGCATTTGGACCCATCATGGCTTTTTGGTTTGCCTTTATCGGCGGATTTGGGCTATGGCAAGTGCTCAGCAATCCGACTGTACTGCTTGCCTTCAATCCGATGCGCGGTATCGAACTGCTCCTGAGCGAGCAGAATCACGCCGGCTTTATGATTTTGGGCAGCATTTTCTTGGCTACGACCGGAGCGGAAGCCTTGTACTCGGATATGGGGCATGTCGGCAAGAAGAATATCTACGGTAGTTGGCCCTTTGTAAAGGCTTCCTTGCTGTTGAATTATCTCGGCCAAGGGGCTTGGTTGATGCAAGCCAAATCAAACGTTGCGCTCTACCATATTGAAGATTTCAATCCATTTTTTGAAATGCTGCCGGGCGGATTGCGTTTCTTTGCGGTTCTGTTGAGTACCCTCGCCGCAATCATCGCTTCGCAGGCACTCATTACCGGGTCCTACACGCTTGTTTCGGAGGCGATCAGCCTGAATCTGTTGCCGCATCTGAAAATCCAATACCCTTCCCAAACTAAGGGACAAATGTACATCCCTTTGGTGAACAACATTCTTTGGTTGTCATGTATGGGGGTTGTCTTTTACTTCAAGACATCGATCCGGATGGAAGCTGCCTACGGTCTGGCGATCACCATCACGATGCTGATGACGACGATGCTGCTGTTCGAATTTCTGCGCTTGAAGAATTTCAATATCATCGTTTCTCTGATCATGTTCGTGTTCTTCGGCACATTGGAGGCGACCTTCTTCATCTCCAGCGCAACCAAATTCTTCCATGGCGGCTATGTCGCGATCCTTATGGGCGCCATTCTTTTCGCCATCATGTTCGTCTGGCATAAAGGAAGTAAGATTGAATCATTGCAGCGATTGGAATACCCGATGACGGACTTCATCGGCCAATTCAAAAAACTGAAGGAAGATGATTCCTTGCCTGTATATGCGAATAACCTGGTCTTCCTGACGAGCAATCAAAATGCAGAATCTGTTGATCGGGACATTCTCTACTCCATATTGGATAAGCGGCCGAAGCGCGCCGACGTGTATTGGTTCATCAACGTAGCCGTCACCGACGAACCGTACACACAGGAATATAAGGTGGAGGACTATGGTACAGACTTCTGCTTCAAAGTGCAGTTGCGTTTGGGTTTCAAAATTGAGCAACGGATCAATGTATACTTGCGCCAAATCATCCAGGAGATGATGGAAGAGGGAAGAATCAAACCCCAAAAGCAGACATACACAATCTATCACGACAAAGAAATCGGCGACTTCTGCTTTGTGTTGGTCCGCAAGGCCATTTCGCCAGAAAGCGATCTTTCTGTTTTCAGCCGCTTCATCTTGAGTTTGAAATATAACATCAAGGCGTGGACAGGATCTCCCGCAAGATGGTTTGGGTTGGAAAATACAAACCTGGTCATTGAACAGGTTCCCCTGTTCCTGAAGGCAAGGGAGGCCAGCCGGCTTACCCGAGTGGAATAGGCATCATGGGGCACTGCTTTTTGATGGGAATAATAGATGTGGAGGCCGGGACTTATGTTCCGGCCTTTTTTAGTCATCGCTTCAGCCGGCCATTCACATTTTTTTTTAATATTTTTTTCATTAAGGGCTCTTTTTTTTGTTTCCATGCGAGGAAATTGGCCTATCAAGGGGAGATGAAATGCCTTTCAAATGTTATTCTGACAAGGGTTTATATGCATGTAAGAAAATGTTACATGCGATGTTAAGGTAGCGTTGACTTGTATGAGAATTTGGAGTATTCTTGTTGTATTAAATCACTCAATTAGTTGTTAGGAAATACGATTAATTGCTGAAAAGAATTACCTTTTTCTCAACAGGCGTTAACTCCTGAAGAAAAAGGATACATCTGTGGTTCACTCAACTCAGAAGCTTCGATGGAGGGGTTGGTATGAAAGAAAAAGAGCTACGACGTTCGATGGCTGTTTTTACCATCGGAACAGTCATGCAGCTTACGGATCTGACAGCAAGACAGATTCGCTATTACGAAGAGCAAGACCTCGTTCATCCTAAGCGGACAGACACCAATCGCCGGATGTTTTCATTGAACGACGTCGATCGGTTGCTGGAAGTCAAAGACTATTTGGCTGAAGGGTTGAACATCACTGCAATCAAGCGGATGTACAGTACCGAAAGGCTGAAGAAGCAGCAAGAAGAGGAGCTTGAAAACAAGCACAAAAACTTGACAGACGAAGATGTCCGTCGCATCCTCTACAAAGAAATTCTTAACGCAAGTGGATTTAACCCTGGGGATTCAAGTAAACCTTGGGGAAGATTATAAAAAAACAAAAAAATACACAAAGCATAGTCAAGGAGAGGGAATACAAATGCCAAAATTTACTAGAGAAGAAATCATCGCATCAGCAAAGAATGATAACGTCCGTTACCTACGCTTAATGTTCACTGACATCTTAGGAACAATCAAAAACGTGGAAGTTCCTATCAGCCAGTTAGAAAAAGTATTAGACAACAAAATGATGTTCGACGGTTCTTCCATCGAAGGTTTCGTGCGTATCGAAGAAAGCGATATGTACTTGTACCCAGATTTTAATACATGGTTAGTATTCCCATGGGGCACTGAACAAGGCAAAGTAGCTCGATTGATTTGTGATATCTACATGCCTGATGGCACACCATTTGCAGGAGATCCACGTAACAACTTGAAGCGTTCTCTTAAAGAAATGAAAGAATTAGGTTTCACTGAATTCAACTTAGGACCTGAACCTGAATTCTTCCTGTTCAAATTGGATGAAAAAGGTCAACCTACATTGAAATTGAACGATCAAGGTGGATACTTCGACTTGGCTCCTACTGACTTGGGCGAAAACTGCCGTCGTGATATCGTATTGGAATTGGAAGCTTTGGGCTTTGAAATTGAAGCAAGCCACCACGAAGTTGCTCCAGGACAACACGAAATCGATTGGAAATACGCAAATGCTGTTGAAGCTTGCGACAACATCCAAACTTTCAAATTGATCGTCAAAACAGTTGCCCGCAAACACGGTTTGCATGCAACATTCATGCCTAAACCAGTATTCGGCATCAATGGTTCCGGTATGCATTTCAATATGTCATTGTTCAACGAAAACGGCAATGCTTTCTACGATAAAGAAGATGAACGTCAATTAAGCGAAACAGCTTACCAATTCATCGCTGGTCTGATCAAACATGCGCGCGGATACACAGCTGTCTGCAACCCGATCGTTAACTCATACAAACGTTTGGTACCTGGCTACGAAGCGCCAGTATACATCGCATGGAGCGGAAAAAACCGTTCACCGCTGATCCGTATCCCAGAATCACGCGGCATGTCCACTCGTGTTGAATTGCGTAGCGTTGACCCAGCTGCTAACCCATACTTGGCTTTAGCTACTTTATTGGCTGCAGGTCTTGATGGCGTGAAGAACAAATTGGAAGCTCCAGCTCCAATCAACCGCAACATCTACCAAATGTCAGCTGAAGACCGTTACGAAAATGGAATTTTGGATTTGCCTACATCGTTGCATGAAGCTCTTGGAGAGTTCTCTAAAGACCAATTGTTGGTTGAAGCATTAGGCGACCATATCAGCAACAACTTCATCGAATCAAAAGAAATCGAAGTAATGTCTTACATCCAACAAGTAACAGAGTGGGAAAGAGAACAATACTTAAACATGTACTAAGAGCGAGATGAATCCCGCTCTAGAAATCGAGCACTAAGAGGACTAACACAAAGAGGACGCTTTTTGTCCTCGTGTGTTAGTCAGCTTAGGCACAGATTTCTGGGATTCAGAACGCGTTTACCAAGAGCGTGATGATTCACGCACTTCCCCAAAAGGCCGAGACAAATTTGTCTCGGCCTTTTGTGTCGTTCAGGGAAGAAAAATCCTGCTGTTGCTGTAAACTTCAGCCGAGAAAACGTATAATGGGTATATGTAAAGTTCTTCAGAGGAGGGATCACCGTGGAAGCAATCGAAATGAAGGGTTTGACAAAAATTTACCGCAAGCGTGCAGCTTTGGACAATGTCCAACTCACAGTGGAGCAAGGTGAAAGGTTCGGATTCATCGGGCCGAACGGAGCTGGAAAGTCGACAACCATAAAGCTGTTGCTTGATTTCATCAAGCCGAGCAAGGGAAGTGCCAGAATTTTCGGATTGGATGCCCAGAAAGATTCCGAGAGCCTGAAACGCATCATCGGGTACGTCCCGAGCGATGTGCATTATTACAGCAATCTGACTGTGGAAGAGATTCTGATGATGACGGGGAAATTCCACCATATCCAGAACATAAAGGAAATGATGGCTTATTACGTAGAACGATTCGCGTTGGAGCCGAAAAAGAAAATGAAGGACCTGTCGTTGGGGAATCGGAAAAAAGTCGCAATCGTGAACAGCTTGATCTTCAACCCGGAACTTTTGATACTTGATGAACCTACTAATGGGCTGGATCCTTTGATGCAGCATCGTTTGTTTGAAGAGCTGAACTACCACAACAAGGAAGGCGCGACCATCTTCATTTCTACGCATAACCTGCCGGAAGTGGAAGCATTCTGCACGCGTACTGCCTTCATCCGCGAAGGGAAAATCATTTCCGTGGAAGATATGGCATCCGGATATCAACCAGGGAAAGTGGTGACGCTGACCGGTTCAGCCATCGTAACGGAGGATTTCGAATCCAAAGGGTACCGTGTCCTTTCCAGGACCGACCGGGTGGTTTCGTTGTTGTATAAGGACAACGTGAATCAGATTTTGGCGGATATGTCATCCTTGGATTTGGAGGATATCGAAATCCGCAATCAGAATTTGGAGGAAAAATTCATGACCCTATATGGTGGAGGTGAATCCCATGAATAGCATCCGATTGGAGTGGAAACAGGAACGCGGCGGGTTATTCGTATGGCTGTTTTTTATGGTCCTGACCATGGGGCTGATGATGGCCATGTTTCCCGTCATGGCAAATCAAGGGATGGAGGATATCTTGACGACCAAGCTCGATGCGATGCCTCCTGAGATGCTGGAGGCCTTCTCGCTCACGAATGGCGCGAGCTTATTGAAGGCTACCGGATTTTTTGCTTATATTTTTCAGTATCTCTTTTTGGCAGCCTGCATTTTTGCAACGATGAAAGGGGCCCAGGCGCTGATCAAGGAAGAGACAAACGGCACGATCGAGTATCTGTACGCACAGCCGATCAGCAGAAAAGCCATCGTAACGAGCAAATACATCGCTAACTTAGTGTTGCTTATGATTTTTTGGATCGTCCTGTACGGTGCGGCTTTGCTGTTCATCTATCTGTTCAAGGAGGATGGAGCCGATTTTGTGGAAATCATAAAAGATATCACGCTGATTTTCGGCGCGGAGTCATTGGTATTGTTGTTCTTTTATTCAATCGGCTTCCTTTTCTCAACGTTCATCGCGAGCAGCCGTTCAACAAGCGGAGTCGCGTTGTTGCTGGTTTTCGGCACGTACATGATCGGCCTTGTCTCGAAGATGGTTGAGGACTATGAATTTCTGCGTGTTTTGTCGCCGATCGAATACGCACATCCAGCGGCCTTGCTGGAAGAGGGGATTTCCTGGGAGTACATGGTCATCTGCATCATCGGAAGCATGTTGGTATTGGGTCTAAGCTATCTGATCTACGGCAGAAAAGATCTGCGGATCCAGGTTTAGTGTTATAGGTTGGTTGGATGGTAATTAATGAATCAAATAAAAAAAGCCCGTGATGGGCTTTTTTATTTTGGAATGCGGTAAATGCGGGATTCATCACACTCTCTAACCAAATGTCATGAACATTACGGCGGCGACGATCAGGGCGTAGGATAATTTCTCCAGATTTTTCTTTGTAATCGGGTTCAGGCCTTTTTCGTAGCGTGTCTGATACATGATCCAGACATTGATTGCGATGCTGATGATACCCAGTATGCTGGCGGTAAGATACTTATTCACGTTTTTCCTCCTGTCGGTTTATGCTTTCTGTTTGGCTATTCTGCGAATCGATGATCATATCGATGTGGGGGATATCATCCTCCAGGTAGATATCCGATACTGATTGGAATCCGAAAGAGGCGTAAAAATCCTGCAGATAGGCTTGTGCTTGCGCGTGGATCGGGAGTCCAGGGAAATGCGTCTGTGCATACTCAAGTACGACTTGCATCAATTCTTGTCCGTAGCCATGGGTGCGTTCGCCTTGCGGAACCAGAACGCGTCCGATACGCACTCCCTCCGCTTCCGGGATCAGCCGGGCATAGGCTAGCAACCGGTCGTCCCCCTGCTTCCAGAAGTGGATGCTGACGAGGTCGGTGTCGTCCACCTCTTGATAAGGGCAATTTTGCTCCACAACAAAGACAGCGACCCGCTCTTTGTAGATCAGATGCAATTCCCTCGCCGTCAGTTCTTCAAAAGGCTTGATGACCCACATAGGTTTTCCTCCTTAGCGTTTGGTGGAAAACCACCTTCTCAGACCATTATAGCAAAGCGCAGGCAAACAAAAAACCGGGAATACTCCAGTATCAAAACCATCAGACGAATGATACGGTTAGCGTTTTACAACAATCAGTTCACAAGAAAAACTGATCTGATTCGTTCAATCATGTTCTTCTGACCCATGCGTTAAGCTACGAATAGCTTCCTTTGATTTCTCCAAATTATTAATCGTTGTATCATAATGCTTGGTTGCAAAATCGTAAAATAATAAATCAACAGCATACATTTGTGCTAATAACGAGACCGTGGCGCCACTTCGCAAAGGTGCTTCATGGCTGTTGGCTGTTTTTAACGAAAGATCGGACAGTTGGCTTAATGTATTAGTCGTGTCTTTTGTTAGTGAAATAGTTTTTATCCCGAGTTTTTTAGCAGTTTTCATTAAGGCGATAACTTCTTGCTTTTCGCCGCTATTAGAAACGCCAAAAAAAACCGCATTTTCTTCCATTACCGACATTGATGTCACAAGTAGGTGCTGGTCTTGCGAGCAGATCATCGATTTTCCAATCCGACTGAACTTTTGCTGCAAATCCAAGGCCGCTAAATGGGAAGCTCCGATCCCGTAAGTAAAAATTACTTTGCTTTCATGAAACCATTGAGTGGCTCGAGCGACACAATCGTTTGTCAAGGTTTGGTTAGTTTCTTCAAAAATATGATAAGTTTGCATTAAAAATTTCTTTTTGATTTGCTCGAGTTCTTCACCGGGTTGAATTTCACTGTACAGTTTTTCTTGGATTCCTTGAGTATCCGCTGATAAGTTTAACTTTAATTGGGTAAACCCTTTTAGACCAATTGAATGACAAAAACGTATGACTGCGGCAGGGCTGGAACCGGCTTGCAAAGCTAAACTTGTCGCATTCATTTGGATTACGGCTGTTGGATCAGCTAAGATCGTAGCCGCAATCTTTTTTTCTGATTGGGGTAAATCCGCCATTTTTTCTTCGATCCTAAATAAAAGATTGCTCTGCATAAGACATCTCCTCCCACTTCGGTAAAAAGAAGGACCTCTAAATCAACAGACTTAGAGGTCCTTTTTATTCTTCGACTATTTTATCTTACAACACTTGATTCTTCCAGGTCAACCATCTCAGGATTTGCTGGTTCACTTGAAGGTAATTCTGAAGGCTCCATTGCTTCTTCAGGAACCCCGAATAAAAAGGTTGCTACAAAACCTCCCGCATAAGCTGCTACTAAGCCTAATGCATATCCCCACCACAGGTTGTTCGAAATCAACGGTAATAAAGCTACACCTGACGGACCAATCGCTGTTGCTCCAACTCCGCCAATTGCGCCGATCACTGCGCCGCCAATACCGCCACCAATGCAAGCGGTGATGAACGGACGGCCTAAAGGCAACGTTACTGCGTAAATTAGTGGTTCTCCAATTCCTAAAATTCCAACAGGTAATGCCCCTTTGATCATATTCGTCAGCTGTTTATTTTTACGGCACTTTACCCAAAGAGCCAATGCCGCTCCAACCTGACCGGCACCCGCCATTGCCAAGATCGGCAAGAGTAAGGTCATACCTTGCGTCGAAATCATTTCGATATGAATCGGCGTTAATATTTGATGGAGTCCGAACATAACCATCGGCAAGAACGTAGCGCCCAGAACGAATCCTGCAAAAGCGCCGCCCACATTCAAGACCCAAGTGATTGCTCCAACCAAGCTAGAAGAAATAACACCTGCAATCGGCATAATCAAGAAAATCGTCAATATTCCGATCAGCAGTAGAGAGATTGTGGGTGTCACAATAACGTCGATGGAATCAGGAATGAATTTACGCAACCATTTTTCAACAATGGATAAAAGAAAGACCGCAAAGATAACGCCAATAATTCCGCCTTGTCCTGCAACCAAATTGCCGCCTGTAAATACATTTGGCAAAGGCAGTTCCGGATTCATACCGGTTAGATAGATGATTCCGGCAACAACCCCGCCGAGGCCTTCTGTCGCGCCAAATACTTTTGCAGCATTGATCCCGACGTAGATGTTTAAATAGGCAAAGAGGCCGCTTTTTATAATATTCAACACAACGACAAGGGTTACCCATGATTCGCCGCTCAAAGAGCCAGCTGTCAGCATATTCTGCATGACAGACGCTATTCCGCCAATAATACCGGCTCCAACGAATGCTGGGATTAATGGAACAAAAATATTAGCGATGGACTTTAATGCTCTTTTAAAAGGAGTGTTGTTCTTGTTTTTCTGATTGGCTTTCGTGATCGCAGCTTTCCTTTCAGCTTCTTCGCGGCCAGACAAAGCCGCGCTGGTTGATGGTTTCATCGGGATGATTTCTCCTAACCGCACACCCGCCATGCCGACCATTTCATTTGCTACTTTATTTACAATTCCAGGGCCTAAGACAACTTGCAAGGTGTCATCCTCAACGATCCCCAGCACACCATCTATTTTTTTTAATCCGTCCAAATTAACGCTTGCGTTGTCTTTGATGTCCATCCGTACCCGTGTCATGCAGTGAATCACTTTATTGACATTTCCCATACCGCCAACTTGCGCATAGATTTCTCTAGCTAAACGTTGTTCTTTTGTTTCAGCCATTTTTGTACCCTCCTAGGTTAACGTTCTTTATGCGATTGTTCTACGAATAAACCCTTTTGCAGCCGTTAATTTTTCGCGGGCTTCTGCTTGCGAAGAGTTGGTTAAAATCATGACGATTGCAAGTTTTACTTGATGATCTGCAGCTTCAAACATTTCGCTTGCGACTTCATATGAACATTCCGTTGCATCCATGATAATGCGCTTAGCGCGTTCTTCTAGTTTTTTATTTGATGGCTTTACATCCACCATTAAATTCTGGTAAACTTTCCCGATTCCGACCATGGCGGCTGTCGATAGCATATTTAATACTAATTTCTGGGCTGTTCCTGACTTCAAGCGTGTTGAACCGGTCAAAATCTCTGGTCCTACCTCAACTTCAATAGGAAGTTGGGCAAATGCACTAATTTCGGCCGCCTTATTGCATGAAATAGTAGCCGTCATTGCTCCAACTTTCCCGGCGTATTCCAGTCCGCCAATGACATAAGGTGTCCTTCCGCTAGCTGCAATTCCGATAACCATATCTTTTTTGGTCAGTTCGATCGCTGCCAAATCTTGTGCGCCCAATTCTTTTGAATCTTCAGCGCCTTCTACAGCTAAGGTCATTGCTTTCATTCCGCCAGCAATCAATCCTTGTACCATACTGGGATCGACACTGAAAGTAGGTACACATTCAGCTGCATCCAATACTCCCAATCGTCCGCTCGTTCCAGCGCCCATATAAATTAAACGTCCTTCTTGATTAAAAGATTGTATGATTGCATCGGCTACTTTAGTGATTTGTGGAATCTCAAGTGATACGGCCTTTGCAACAGTTTGATCCTCTTGATTCATAAGCCGTAGTAATTCTTCCGTGGATAATGTATCCAATTCCATTGTTTGTTCGTTTCTTTTTTCTGTTGCTAATTTACCTAAATCCATTCTCATAAACCCCTCTTTTTAAGCCTCTATTCAATTGAATCTCGAATTGTTGACCAGCGGCAAACCAATCCAATAATGGAATATCCTCTGGGATAATCTGAGCCACGACGTTTACTTTCTTATCTGCTGGCAAATGATGAAGCGTTATTTGAATTTCTCCCGCATAGCGTCCATAAAGTTGGTTGTCCAAAGTAACGCTTCCCTTTGGACGGGGCTTCTCGCCTTCAGGCTGAATGATTCCAATCTGCTTAAAGCGAGCAGCGGCGCTGCGCACCACATCGCGCGCCGGATCCCAACGGTTCTGATGGTTTCCCAAAACGATCTGCGTATAAGCAGATTGTTTTTCGGGTGTCGCGAACAACACTAGGCGATCTTCATTGAAATATGCCTCAAATTGACGTTGGGTTTTATAGTCTATTTCTGGATCACCAATATAAACATCATCCACCAAGCAGTCTTCAAGCAATTCAATCGTTGCTGCCAACGGATGCATATGGCGATGTTTTTCGAGAGTCGGCAAGCTTTCAAATAAAGGGCCTCTCAGTGATGCGTTCCCGGGAACAAAAGCCATTACACGAAACCCTAATTGTTTCAACCACCTATTTTTAGCAATCAGAACCGTTTTAGCCAATCCTGTTTCTGGCCTAGGATAATAATTATGCCAAGCTTCCAAGTTTTGGAAATCAGCCTTAGCAATCCTTAATTCTGCTACATCTGTATCAGTGATCGTGCTGGCATTGAGAGAAATCTTCATTGAATGCGACAGATCAGCGATCACTTGATTTGAAATGCCGTAATCCATTCGTAAACCAGTTATGCCAGTTGAAATTATTGCTGCCGGATCCTCAAAAGACAACCCAATTTTGTTTAAAGCTGACCCTGAAATATCGACCATAAACTCCATCCCTAAATTCTTTGACCAACTTCCCAATGTGGTCAATCGTTCAAGATACTTTGTGCTGTCGTCTTCCGGAATGTGCAGCGAAGAAAAAACACCCTTAAAACCACTATTTTTCATTGAACGTAGGTAGTCTGTTGTCTCCTTTGCTAAATCCTCTCCAAGAAACACCGAAACGCCTAACATAGAATCACCCCTTTGAAAACGCTTTTTCAACAAGTCCATTGTAGCATAATGAAATAAAATTTCAAGCGTTAACTAACAAATGGATGGTGCTTAAGTTTTATACGAATATTTGGGAATACTTATTAATGTTGTTTTTACAAGCGTTTTGAACAGTATTGCTTGAAAAATAATTTCCGAAAAAATGTTCTTTTTTTTATTTTTCATAAATAGATGATTTCACACAATCTAAATTTGGTTTTTTTGAAATTAAATTTCAATCCGGTGGATGAACTTGGGGACGGTTACTAGTAGTTCATGAAAAAATAGTAGCCACAAACCTCAGCTGTGGTTTGTGGCTACTATTTATATTTATTATTTATCTTGTCTTCGTTATTCGCTTTAATAATATTTCAGGGCTGCAGGGCCTGAATCGCTATTGCTGATGCGGAAGGCATCGGCAACCGGGGAAACGAAGACTTTACCGTCACCGACATGACCCGTGTATAAAGCACGGCGGGCAGCACGGATGACTTCTTCAACAGGCACCTCGCTGATGATCGTTTCGATGCGGATTTTCGGTAAAAGATTGCCCTCAGCCTTCGCTCCACGATAGAAGGTTTGTTGGCCTTTTTGGAGCCCGTAACCATGCACGGATGTGACCGTCATGCCGGTTACGCCGATAGCGTTCAATTCCGCTTTCAGACGCTCCAGTTTATCCGGATTAGCGATGATTTCCACTTTATTCATCGTGTAGCCTGAATCAGCCAATTTGAAGGCTCCAACTTTACTCAAATCCACTTCTTGGACAGCAGGAATTTCTGCAGGTTTGTTGCTGTCTGTTACATAATCTTCGAATGCAGTCGTTGCGACAAAGTCATGGTAGCTTGAAGTCAAGCCATGCTCAGCGACGTCCATACCGACGATTTCTTCTTCAGCAGTAACGCGGAGACCCATTGTCTTTTGGATGACTTTGAAGACTACGTACATGGAACCGGCTGTGTAGGCTGCCACAGAAGCGACACCCAAAACTTGGATCCCCAGCATGTTGAATCCGCCGCCGTATAATAATCCGCCATCCGTTGCGAAAACACCTACTAAGATTGTTCCCAATGCACCATTCACACCGTGGACACTGAAAGCACCGACAGGATCATCGAACTTCAATTTTTGATCGACGAATTCAACAGCAAGGACAATGGCAAATCCGGCGATGAATCCGATGGCGATAGCGCCGAAGGGAGATACGACCGCACAGCCTGCAGTAATGGCTACAAGACCTGCCAATGAACCGTTCAGCGTCATTGAAACATCGGGCTTACCATATTTCTTCCAAGTGAATAAGAGAGTGACCAGAGTAGCTGTAACTGCGGATAAATTTGTATTCAAGAAGATAGTACCGATCAAGGCAAGGGTTTCGTCTCCTGTTGCCGCAACGGTTGAAGCCCCGTTGAATCCGAACCATGCGAACCATAGGATGAATACGCCTAGTGCACCGATTGTCAGGTTGTGTCCAGGAATGACTTGTGCTTTGCCATCTTTATATTTTCCGATACGCGGACCGACGATAGCAGCACCGACAAGTGCAGCGATGCCTCCGACCATATGCACGGCTGTGGATCCAGCGAAGTCGATGAAGCCCATTTGAGCTAACCAACCGCCGCCCCAGATCCAGTGACCTGAGATAGGATAGATCAACAAGGAGATGATGAAGGAGTACACGAGATAAGAGCTGAATTTTGTCCGTTCCGCAACAGCTCCGGATACGATAGTGGCTGCAGTTGCCGCGAATACGTTTTGAAACATGAAATGTACGGTTCCAGGAATGGTGGAATCAAGTCCCTCCATAAATAAGGCAGGTGTTCCGATGATGCCGGCGATATCGTCCCCGAACATGATGCTGTATCCGATGAGGAAGAATCCCAACGATCCGAGCACAAAGTCCATGAGGTTTTTCATGATGATGTTCGCCGCGTTCTTGGCACGAGTGAATCCCGTCTCGACCATTGCGAAACCGGCTTGCATAAAGAATACCAATACCGTTCCCAGCAAGGTCCATAATGTATCTACTGATGAAAACATAATAATTCCTCCTTTTGTTTTAGCATAGCCTTAGTTTATAGAAATAATTTTATTGAGGCTATATCCTGCTTACCAACCATGTTATATAATCTTACATATCTTTCAAACCAACGTTTGCAAGCGTTTAAATGTTAAAACGATGAGAGGTTTAATCTTAAATCTCATCTAATTGCAGTAATGTTGGATGGATTTGTGTTTTTTTGGTCAATATGATTAAAATAAACCTGACATGGGAGAGTAGGGAATATGGCGGATGTCAGAATCACTGACAAGAAAGAGGTCGCATTGGCAGGGAAATCCGACGAAAAGTGAAATTTCACAACAAAAAACCGTAAAGGGAACATGATCACATGCGCCCCTTACGGCTTTTTTATTTTTTGGTATCTTCTAAAAGTTGATGATCCAGTCCATTTCCGATAATTCGATCAATGGCAGCTCAATCGCTTCCTCTTTTAGTGCCTTCCCGAACCCTTCTTTGGAAAAAGGGCCTTTTACAGATTCAATTCTTCTATCGATAATAAAATATTCGAATGCTTCATTATGTTCTTTTTCAAGAATGATAAATTCATCGGTCCAATTCAATCGTGTAATGTAGCCCTGTATGTTTCCAGTCGGGTAGCGATAAGATGAAGGCAGATGGAAAAGGTTTTGCCAAGAAGCGCACTGTCTCAAAAATAGGTCTTCTCCGACCGGTATTCTAAATTTAGCAATTTTGGATATTTCAGGCAACATTCTATTTTTCCACACTAGCATTTCCCCCCTTTTTATCTCCTCATTCTTTTGACATCCTTACGGCACAAAAAACCGGATAATGGATCCGAAAAAAAGAATGAATCGCTTACATTTGTGACAAGTCATAGTATAACCGCTTTTATTTCCAAAGTACAGCAGATTCTATTGATTTTATGTACTTTATATGTTTTTTAACATTTTTTTTAATATTAGGGGCATTGTTCGGAAATCAAAACGGATCAGCTGGGTTTGTTTGGCTATTGTTTCTGTTCTGACTATGTAAGCGGGAGTCTGCTAAGGAAATAGCAAGCATTCCATTTTCAGGGCATTTTCTTATTGACCAACAGAACAAAATGTGTCTGATTGCTCTAGGTGTACTTTGCTATAAAACACTATATATTGTGGTGGAAATTTATGTGTGGATGATATATAGTATATACAGTGAATCGAAACAGAGACTACTTTAAGTGGAGGTATATGACTTGAGAAGCGCGTCCCGCAAGGAAAGCTTGCTCATTTTGTAACGACCTCTTACTTTTTATTAGCTTTTTTTGCATGTTCGGTTAATTTTTAACTAGGGAGTGGGAAAAATATGGCTTCATTACCAACGGATTTCTTAAATGAAAGCACGAATCTTCAAGTCGCTGACGCAGAAGTGAATATCCAAGTGTTGAAGGCGGATGGACGGGTAGTTCCTTTTCATGCCAAGAAAATATATAAAGCGATCAAGAAGGCGGAGCGTTTCTTGTCTGAACAGAACGAAGCGGCTGCAGATTACGATGTGGATGCTGTCGTGGCTTTGGTCGTAGACAAACTGATTGCATCAGAAACGGAAAGTGTTTCGACGGATGATATCCATGATCAAGTTGAAGCGACACTTGCTGAAATGGGGAATCTGCCGTTAGCGGAAGCCTACAATACCTATAAATTGACGAAAAAAGTCAAAAAGCTGCAACAACAGGACATCGAATTGCGCATCCAAAGTCTGATGAATGCCGATCAGAGCATCGTCAATGAGAATGCCAACAAGGATAGCCGCGTCTTCAATACGATCCGTGACTTGACGGCAGGAGTGGCTGCAAAAGCAATCGGACTGAGAATGCTGCCGAAACACGTTTCCAACGCCCATATGAAAGGCGATATCCATTATCATGACCTGGATTACCAACCGTATTCACCGATGACGAACTGTGTTCTGATCGATTTCCAGAATATGCTTCGTGAAGGTTTCAAAATCGGCAATGCAGAAGTAGACAGCCCGCGTTCAGTCAACACAGCGACTGCCCAAATGGCGCAGATTTTTGCGAACGTCGCTTCCAGCCAATACGGCGGCTGCAGTGCAGACCGTGTTGATGAAGTGTTGGCACCATACGCACGCCTGAACTATGAGAAACATCTGGAAACGGCTAAGGATTGGGTGGAAGGCGAAGCGAAACAAATCGCTTATGCCGAAGAAAAAACCCGCAAAGACATCTACGATGCTATGCAAAGCCTGGAGTACGAAATCAATACACTCTACACTTCAAACGGACAAACACCATTCACCACACTCGGATTCGGGTTGGGGACGGATTGGTTTGCACGCGAAATCCAAAAAGCAGTTCTGCAAGTGCGCATCAAAGGATTGGGCAAGGAAAGACGCACAGCGATCTTCCCGAAATTGATCTTCGCCTTGAAAAAAGGCACGAACTTGGAGACACAAGATCCAAACTATGACATCAAACAATTGGCCATCACTTGCGCCACGAAACGGATGTATCCGGATGTGCTGATGTACGATAAAATCGTTGAATTGACAGGCAGTTTCAAGACACCGATGGGTTGCCGTTCCTTCCTGCAGGGATGGAAAGACGAAAACGGAAACGAAGTCAATTCCGGTCGGATGAATCTTGGGGTCGTGACGTTGAACATCCCGAGAATCGCCTTGGAGTCGGAAGGGAATCCGGAAGCATTCTGGAACATCTTCGAGGAACGTTTGGCGATCTGTAAGGATGCTCTTGTCTACCGTGTCGAGCGCACCAAAGAAGCGACGCCTACGAACGCACCAATCCTGTATCAGCACGGAGCCTTCGGGAAACGTCTGGGCGAAACGGACAATGTCGACGAACTGTTCAAGGACAAACGCGCTACAGTCTCCCTAGGTTACATCGGGCTGTATGAAGCGGCTACCGTCTTTTACGGTGGAGATTGGGAAACGAATCCGGAAGCGAAAGCCTTCACTTTGGACATCGTCAAGAAGATGAAGGAAAAAACGGATGCTTGGGGCAACCAATACGGTTACCATTTCAGCGTCTACTCGACTCCGAGCGAAAGCTTGACCGATCGCTTCTGCAGCATGGACACAGAGAAATTCGGCATCATTTCCGACATCACGGATAAGGAATACTATACAAACAGCTTCCATTACGATGTCCGCAAGAATCCGAATCCTTTCGAGAAAATCGCCTTTGAAATGGAATATCCGCAATATTGCTCAGGCGGATTTATCCATTATTGCGAATACCCGAACCTGCAACAAAATCCGAAAGCGTTGGAAACAGTCTGGGATTTCGCCTACGACAAAGTCGGCTACCTGGGAACGAACACACCGATCGATCACTGCCTGGAGTGCGGTTTCGAAGGGGACTTCAATCCTACCGAGCGCGGGTTCCAATGCCCGGAATGCGGCAATACCGATCCGCAGACATGCGACGTCGTAAAACGCACATGCGGTTATCTCGGTAACCCACAGATCCGTCCGATGGTGAAAGGTCGCCACAAAGAGATTTCCGCCCGCGTCAAACATCTGCATGCGGATTGCAAGTCAGAACAGTAATCAGAACAGTTAGGTGATGTGAAGTGAAAAACCCGCAACCGCAAGAATGGTTGGCAGAGAAATACAGCAAGGACAAAGTGGCGGACTACAAGCCTTTCAACTTTGTCGATGGCGAAGGCGTGCGCTGCAGCATCTATCTGAGCGGCTGCCTGTTCGCCTGCGAAGGCTGCTACAACAAGATTGTCCAAAACTTCGACTATGGGATTGCCTACACCGACGAGCTTGAGGAACAGATCATGGCCGATCTGCGTCAGCCTTATGTGCAAGGCCTGACGCTTTTGGGCGGCGAACCTTTCCTCAACACGAAGGTCGCGCTGCGGCTTGCGCAGCGGATCCGGGCAGAGTTCGGCCGGACCAAGGACATCTGGGGCTGGACCGGTTACTACTGGGACGAACTGGCTGGAGAATCCGAGGATAAGCAGGAATTGCTACGCTTGATGGATGTGCTCGTCGACGGCCGCTTCGAACTGTCCAAACGGGATCTGACTCTGAAATTCCGCGGCAGCTCCAACCAAACAATCATTGATGTACAAAAATCGCTCGAAGTCGGAGAAAAGGTTCTCTGGGCCAATGGTTACGAATAAAACAGCGTGAAATAATCAAGAATTGGCTAGGACTTATTGCCAGCATTCAAAGACAGTTTTATTACTGAACTTTGGGGCTGGGCAAGTTCTAGCTTTTTTTGTTGTGACGGCAGAATGGCGCCTGGCTGGGGGTGGCCAAAACCCGGTGAGGCGACCCTCTCCGGGAATCAGCGCCTCGCGGCCGATCGAAATCCCGGTGAGGCGACCCTCGCCGGGAACCAGCGCCTCGCGGCCGATCGAAATCCCGGCGAGACAGCCCTCGCCGGGATTTTTTCTCCCAAAGAATTTTTAAGTCCAGGTATTTTGGCCTATTAATGAACAAAGATTGAAATAAATCTTCTCCTATAGCGCAATTGGCAACATATTACGTATGTTTATGGTAGTAAATAAATATAATGGAGTGAGCGCTATCGCATACAAGGAACGCACGAAACCAAAGCTTCTCCGCATCTATGAGGTACTGTCCAATCGCATGATCTTGAGCAGTGATGACCACTATTACCACCTTCATCTAGATAAAGGTTTCGATGGGGAATACGGGTTAGATGGACTTACGGAACCATTATCTTCGCACTGATTGGTACTGAATGATTTGCAGTTGGAATTCAGAAAATCTTCTTTTCAAGTCGATACGCTGTTGATTTGTACTGACAAAATACGACTGTACGAAGTTAAGAATTACGAGGGAGTTCATACATGGGCTGATGATAAATTACTTAAATCAACCGGTGTATATCTGGAAAATCCATGGGTGCAATTGCAGCGGACTAAAGTGAAATTGGAATTGCTGCTTCAGTCCCTGTCGTGTCAAATGAAGGTGGAGGCTTATGTTGTCTACATCAATCCCGAATTCACTTTGTTGGAGGCGAAAGGTGATGGGAATTATCTTTTGCCTAGTCAGGTTCCCCTTCATTTTCGAAGTTTGCAAATGAAAGAGACACTATCTTTTGAACAGCGACGGTTAGCTGAGCGATTGCTGCAGTTGCATAATCCGGATTATCCACCGCACATGAAACCAGTATATTGTTATGAAGACCTGCGTAAAGGGATCGGTTGTCCGGCATGCGGGACTGTTGCGGAAGCTTTCCATGGACACTTCATAAAGTGTCAGACATGTGGTGAAAGAATGAATGTCAAAAAAGCAATTAAAAGAAACATTGAGGATTTTCGTCTCTTGTTCCCTGATGAAAAATTGACTACCAATCGCATGCTGGACTGGTGCGGTTCAGGCGATAAGGACCGCATATATCGGATTCTCAGAGAAAGCTATCAGCCTAAAGGAAATGCGCATGGCCGCTATTATATCTGAAATTCTGGAGTCCTGATCCCAGCTGGTGCTGGCCGGGAACCAAGCACACCGCGGACGACTGAAAACCCGGTGAGGTGGCCTTCACCGGGAAATAGCGCCCTATGGCCGACCGAATACCCTGTGAAGCGGCCCTCGCCGGGAACCAGCACCCCGGAGCAGGTCGGAAACCCGGTGAGGCAGCTCTCGCCGGGAAATTAAGCTCACTGGGGTTATCCGGGATATCCGGTAGCCTTTTTTGGTGCGCTTCATTTCACGAATGGCCAGCAAAAATGCTATACTGTTTTTATTGAAACGTTTTCAAAAAAATCCGAAATGAAAGCTGGTATGACCATTGAAAAAAATAAACATTGGTAATTCAGGACTTTTTGCATCAGAAATCTCGCTTGGCATCATGCGCATGAACGCTTTGACGCATGAAGAAGCGACTGCGGTCATCCGCACGGCAGTGGACAACGGCATCGATTACTTCGATCATGCGGATATTTACGGCAGAGGGACTTCGGAGGAAATCTTCGGAAAAGCCTTCAAGGAACTTGGCATCGCGAGGGACAGCGTGATGCTACAGACGAAATGCGGCATCGTACCGGGTGTCATGTTCGATTTCTCGAAAGAACACATCATCGCATCGGTGGAAGGCAGCCTGAAACGTCTGCAGACCGATTACGTGGATGCCTTGTTGTTGCACCGGCCGGATACATTGATGGAGCCTGAGGAAGTTGCGGAAGCTTTTGAAGAACTGCAAAAATCAGGGAAAGTGCGCCATTTCGGCGTCAGCAACCAAAATCCGATGCAGGTCGAATTACTGAAGAAAGTCGTCACACAACCATTATTGATCAATCAATTGCAACTCAGCCTGACGCATGCGCCGATGATCGATGCAGGCTTCAACGTGAATATGATGAACAATCCATCGCTCGTGCATGATGGTTCCGTCCTGGAGTACAGCCGCATCACGGATATGACGATCCAACCATGGTCGCCATTCCAAGCCGGAAACGGAAAAAAAGGGCTGTTCTTCGATCATCCCGATTATGTGGAGCTGAATGAAAAAATCGAAGCGATTGCGGAAGACAAGGGCGTATCCCGTGAAGCAATCGCAATCGCTTGGTTGCTGCGTCATCCGGCCAAAATGCAGCCGATCGTCGGCAGCATGAATCCTGAGCGCATCGCGGCCATCTGCAAAGCTTCCGATGTGGCGCTGAGCCGCACCGAGTGGTATGACCTCTACAAAGCCGCAGGCAAAAAATTGCCTTAAACAAAGCCAATCTCTGTTAAAGCGAAAAAAGAACAAGACTCCAATTGGAATCTTGTTCTTTTTTTGTTTAGGGCTCGTAGACAATCCTTTCAAAGTAGAGGCTGTCTGTTTCCTTGTCGGTTCCGAACGTGCTTGCTATTTCTCCGCTGTAAAGCATTTCACCGGTCGCGATATCGAATGCGGCCAACTGCGCATTCCGGTCAGGCTCCAGATAAGTCTGTGTCAGTATCGCTTGGTTATCAGCAACAAGAATCTGCCAATCGCTATCGGGCCTGCGTTCCCATTCAGAGGTGCCCTGAAGCGGGATGCTGTCCAACACTTCATCCTTCATAAGATCAAGGGATTGGAGCGTCCAATCGCCGTCCGCTTGATGCAGCTGATAGAAGATGCCATCCTCGATCGCATACGGCAGGGCATCATGGGAGAAATCAGCGACGTTGCGAAGGTCCGTCCATTGCTTCGTATCCCAGTCGTAGCACTTGAACGTTGTTGAGATAACCGGTGGTACATATTCGGTCGCTTCCAAATCGGTTTCTTCGGTCCGGATCATCACGAAGATGCCTTCTTTATCGTCCTGCGTCAAAGTAGCCGTCGAAATGCTCTGGTAGCCGGAGATACCTTCAGGCATTTCGAAGACAAAGTGCTCTTCCAATGAGCCGCTAGTCGGGTCATAGATCACGATATCGCTGCCGAGATAATCAGAGTAGTTCCCATAACGACTGTATTCGATGATCACTTTACCGTCCAGAAAAAAAGTGCGGCTGACGGAATAATAAGTCTTTTGCGTCTTTTCCGGATAGGCAAGCAGTGTTTCCGAAACGCTTCCGCTCGCTTTATCCAATATCTCCAACGAAAACCCGTCATTTTCTTCCACTGCATAATACAAATGGTCTTCCGTCTCTGCATAATTTCCTGAGAAGGAACTTTTGCCGCGCATAAAGGAACGGTAGTCGGCACGCCATGCCAGTACGGCGCTGTCTGCATTATCCTGGAAGAACACATCATTCCGCTTTGTTTCGGAATGACGTAAGCCTGAACGATCCAAACTGAATGTCGTCGACTCCCACTGATTGCTGATTGTTCCATAGTAGGTCAAGCCTTCCAATGCTGCATCGTCACCGGAAGTTGTCTCGATACTGATGCGTAATGGATCTTCTTTTGCCAACAGCGGTTGGGTATAGAATCCTCCGAGAACGACAAGCAGGAGGAGACTCAGCAATAAAATCGTTTGTTTTCTCATTTTGTCCTCCTTCTATACGCTGATGCGTTTTTCAAGCAACCGATAATTGGCCCATGTCCCGGACAGGAAAAGTATAAGGCTCCCGGAAATCGTCATCCAATACTTCTCTTCCGCATACAAGCGTGTCGTGATGCCGGTACGCAGGAAGAGAAGCATAGCGGCAATAAGGCCGATCGCGAGAGCAGTTGCCAAGAATACCCCTTTCCAACGTCCACTCAAGTGCATCAGAATGAACGTGTACGCCAAAGTGAGCGCTGTATAGCCGATAGTGTAAAAAAGCAGATAATTGGAAAAGAGACTTGGTAAAGCCAAGGCTAATGGAGAAGAGCTGGTTGATGCCATCTGCAAAGGAATGTCCCGATAGATGTCCGTAGGAATGAGTCCGGAAAAGACCAACTCTTCAAGATACAAAAGCCCGATCTGCCAAACTTGCAGTCCCGTGATCAGTAGCCAAATGGTCCCGAATTTCGATGCATACACGGCAAAGCGGCTGCCGGGCAGGCTGAGTAAGCGAAAAGAGAAGCGATTTTTTCCAGTCCAATCCTGATACCAGATGAAGACGGCATAGAAGAGCAGACCGAAGACGGCCGTCATGACCGAAAAGACAAAGAATGAATTGCTTGTAACAGCTGCGACCGTGAGGTTCCCATATTCCTGCAGATATTGTTCGGGCATTGCAGCGTAGCCCTGTTGCCGATAATTTTCATATCCATCTTTCCAGAAATTGTATTCGTGGAAGACTGCATAAGCCTGTAAAGCCGTCACAAAAGCCAACAGGAAGCCGTAGAACCGTTTTGCGCGATTCCATTCAAATGTCCATAGTTCCATAAATTTTTTCATGGTTGATACACCTCCCGCATCACGTCAATGATTGCCTTGCCTTCGTTTTGGCGGATGTCTTCTGCATAAAAATCTTTGACGACGCGGCCGCTGCGCAGCATGACGATCCGGTCCAACAACATTTCTACTTCATCCATATGATGAGTGGCGATGAGGACGCCCTTGTCCGTCACGAATTTGCTAGTGAAGACCTCCAGAATATCCTCCCGGGCAAAGACATCGATGCCGGAAAAAGGTTCATCCATCAAATAGTAATCCGCGTCCAGGGAAAGCCCCAGCAAGAAATTCACCTTTGCGCTGTTCCCTTTGGATAGATTTTTCAGCTGCAGATCCGATTCCAGACGGAAAAATGAAAGTAATTCATCCGCTTTGGCGGCATTCCAATTCGGGTAGTAGGTACTCATAAACTTCATCGACTCCGCAATCGTCATCCATCGGGGCATCGTCAGTGAGTCAGGGATATATGAGACTTTTTCGTATAGCTGTTTATGAATGTCTTGCCCGTCGATCGTAATCGAGCCGTTGTTGCGTGGAACTAAGCCCATAATGCAGTTCATGAGGGTCGTTTTGCCTGTACCGTTCATTCCGGTCAGACAAGTCACTTCATTTTTTTTGATGGTAAAGCTGACATCTTCCAAAATGGTTCGTTTGCCGTATTTTTTTTCCAGATTCCTGATTTCAATCATTCACATGCACCTCCTTCAAGCGCTTTTTGATCAAGTTCAGGACCGCCTCATCTTCCAGTCCGATTGACCGAACCGTTTCGATGAACGCTTGCAGGGCATCTTCCAGTGTCTCTTGCCTTAATGTCTGGATCTTCGATTGACTGTCCGTTATTTTGCTGAGAGAATTTCCATCTGTATAAATCAAACCAAGCCCCTCCATTTCCTTATAGGCACGTTGTACGGTATTCGGATTCACTTTTAATTGTGTAGCCAATTCCCGGCGCGACGGTATTTCTTGTCCGGGTTGGAAATCGCCGCTGACGATTTTCTGCTTGTGCATTTCGATGATCTGTTCATAGACCGGACTTCTTTTGTCAAAAATCACTTTTCCCACCTGCCTTTCCCGATCGAGTGTATTAAGTGGTTAATACACAGGGGGTAAAAAATATATGTATAGGTGTATTATATGGATAATACACTAGTAAGTCAACCAACACCCTGAAGACAGGGTGTTGGTTGACTTACTGAGGTAATGGTCATCAAAAAGAAGAATCCGCCGTTTCAGCAGTCGTATCTGCGGCATCAAAATCAGGCACAGTCTTCAACTTTTGGGCTTTATCGTACAGGTCGAACTCGCCTGTCAATTCCGTCGTGACGGTTGTCTTCTGATCCGGATGAATGGCTGTGGAACGGTAATGGAACTCGGTCAGATAGAAGCTTTCGGCATCCAAATGGATAGCGATCTCGTAGTTTGTTTGTTCCGTTGGCAGGGTTTGGAACAGGTAGTTGAGCTCTTTGTTCAGAGCATCATCGCTGCCGGAAAAGCTCAGCAAATACTCGTCCCCTTTGAGTTCAAGGGTGCCGTATTCTTCGATGATTTGGCTCAGTTCGATAAACGTCTCCAGCGGGTAGACTTGCAGACTTGCAAGCGGGACATCGGGGGTGGCATAAGCGGTCCAGTCGGTATCATCGGTCCGGATATAACCCACTTCCGGGGTCACATAGAACTCGGATTTTGTTGCGGGATAGTCGCTGCTTTTGTCAATCCGCTTTCCGTAACCGGTCTTCTCTTCCGGGAACAGCGTCGCGTCGGCGGTTGTGTACTGCTCGTTTACAGTTGTTACGCCATTCAGATCCTCTTTGGTGGTAGTTGTCGTAAATGAAACGAACTGGTGGTAGCTTTCAAGGCCGGCGGACCGGTTGATCAGGTTCTGTATGACTTCTTCCCCCGGTAGTGCGGTTCCGCAGGCGGAAAGCAGAAAGAGCGGAAGGAGCAGCAGCGCAGAGAATATTGTTTTTTTCAAGGGTGGTGCCTCCAAATCTATAGCAAAGGTATGGGATATTATCTAGGTTGTTAGGAATCTGCCTGGTACGGGCAATCTTTTCTCATATTAATGCAAATTATAAAATAGTTTGAATTCAAAAGTGCATCACCGTTGGTGTTTCAAAGTTTTTGTAAAGTGTTCCCTGCATCCAATAATGATGGCTAGCAGTCCAAGCCTGCCTCTCGGAAATTAGATAAATCTGACCCATTGCGCTCTGCGATGCTCATTCAGGGCCAGATTTCCTAAATTTCTTTCGAGGCAGAGCGGGCTTGGACTGCTTTTCTCATTGTACAAGAGAATGTGTGATTGCGAAAGGGTTGAATTTCATGCAGGGAGGGAGTTACAGCTAAAAGCGCGGGTTTGCTATAGCAGGGAGACCATCCTATAATGGGAGCAGTGAGTACAAGAGGAAACAAGGATCGGGGTGATGGAAATGGATGAGGATTTTTTCAAGGAAGAAATCTATTATAAGGATCTTTATTACACAACCAAAGGCAAAGAGGAGTGCGCTCCCAACCACAGTTTCGGGCCAACCGTCCGGGAATATTTTTTGATCCATATCATTATGAAGGGAAAGGGCTACTTCGAGATCGGCAACAGCCGGTTCAATCTGAAGGAAGGCCAATTCTTCATCATCTATCCGAACGTAATGACCTATTATCAAGCGGATGAAGAGAATCCTTGGGAATATTACTGGATCGGCATGAAGGGCGAGCATCTGGAAGCATTACTGACGGCCATCGGTTTCCAGGTTTCGCATCCGGTAGGGAACGTGAAGAACTTCGGGCAAGTGAAGGCAATGCTGCAGGAAATCATGGCGGCTAATCCGTTCGATACGTTGTCCCGGCTGCGTCTGCAAGGGCAGCTGTACCTCTTTTTGAGCATGCTGGCACATGACCTGGATGGCACTGAAATCAAACAAATCGAGAAAATCAATAAAGGTGTCGAATACACGAAAAGGGCCATCGAAATCATCAAAGACAGGTATCAGGACAGTGAATTTCTGATCGGCGACATCAGCCAGGAATTGTCTCTGAATGACTCTTATTTGACCGCCGTTTTCCATAAAACGACAAACCGGACACCGCATGAGTATCTGATTGATTTCCGCATCCAGAAAAGCCGGGAGTACCTGGAAACGACGGACCTCAGCATCGCTGAAATCGCCGAAAAGGTCGGCTATCAGAATCCTTTGAGTTTCACGCGCATCTTCAAAAGCAAGATGCAACTGTCACCAAGGGCTTACGTCAAAAAAGTCAAAACCAAATAAGGCAATCAGGCAAGTAGGATAAAAAAGTCCGGGCCGCTTGGAACGATGTTGCGTCGATTCCGGCAGGTCCGGTCTTCTTTGTGCGTTCGGCATCCAACATTTTGACTGATATGTAAAACATTGCACTATATGGTATACGCTTTCAAGTGCCTATAATTTAAAACAAGTCAGCTACCAGAAACGAAAGGAGTGGGAAAGCCGGGAAGGATTGCTGTATAGCTCGGTGCCTGTATAGTATTTATCGATAGTTTTTAGTAATCAACAAAAATGTATGTTTTTGTACGGCTGAATATCTATCGGCTATCTGCTGTATTTGGTATTATTAAGACATCAAAACAAGTAAACGTTTACAAAATGATTGTTTTTGAACATGTCACATGTGTTTGCTCAGTTACCTGGAAGTTCCTTTGTTTCCGACTATACAATATTATTGATAAAAGAAAAGGTGGAGAAGAGATGTTGAAGAATTGGAAGAAAGTATCATTGGCTACAGTATTGTTATCAGGACTTGTTTTAGGTGCATGCGGAAACGGTTCCGATGGGGAAGGCGGTTCCGGTGATGTGACCATCACTTACGGCATCTGGGATAAAATCCAACAACCGGGCATGGAAGCGATAGCGGAAGCTTTCGAAGCGGAAAATCCGGACATAGACGTAAAAGTGGAAGTGACACCGTGGGATCAATACTGGACCAAATTGGAAGCGGGCGCAAAAGGCGAAAGCATGCCGGATGTATTCTGGATGCACTCCAACGAAATCGCGAAATACGCAACGGGCGGCGTCCTGATGGATCTGTCGGAAACCTACGCAAACAGTGAAGTGACTTCTTTGGATCATTTCCCAGAAGAGTTGGTCGAATTGTATTCTGCTGACGATGCGCTTTACGGTATACCGAAAGATTACGATACAATCGCACTATGGTACAACAAAACGCTGTTCGACGCAGCGGGCGTTGCCTATCCGGATGAAACTTGGACTTGGGACACGATGCTGGCAGCCGCTCAAACGTTGAACGATCCAGACAACGGCGTCTACGGTATTTTGGCTCCTTTGAACAGACAGGAAGGCTACCACAACTTCATCTTCCAGAACGGTGGCTACGTATTGTCCGATGACAAGACCGAATCCGGTTTCCGTTTGGACGAAACAATCGAAGCCGTGCAATGGTATGCGGATCTGAGCGTGAAACATGGCGTGTCGCCGACCCAAAGCCAATTTGCTGAAAACACAAACTTGTCCTTCTTCCAATCAGGACGCGGCGCGATGGGCTTCTTCGGATCTTGGATGACAGGGGAGATGGCCAACAATGATTATACGGCTGCCAATGCCGATGTAGCGCCATTACCTCAAGGCAAACAAGCGGGAACAATATTCAATGGCTTGGCGAACTCCGTTGCGGCCTCAACTGAAAATGAAGAAGCGGCCTTGAAATTCGTCGAATTCCTGGGAACAGAGGAAGCGATGCGTCTGCAAGGCGAGAACGGCGCGGCTATCCCGGCGTATGAAGGAACGGAAGAGACATTTGTAAATGCCTATAGCCAATTCAATATGCAAGTCTATGTGGACCAAATGGCAAATGCGTACATCAAGCCTTATTCAGCAGAGACAGCCCGTTGGGAAGATGTCGAAAACAATGCTTTGATGCCGGTATTTGACGGTACAACGACTGTTAAAGATGTGGCCGCCGACATCGTAGCCGGTGTTGAAGAAGTCTTGGCGAACGAAAAATAATAAAATAGAAGGCCGCTTATGGGAAGGCTCCCATAAGTGGCTTTCAATATATATAGAGGTGAAACATGATGAAATCGGATACGGCAATCCCTAAAGAAAAAACGCTCCGCACCGTGACCGCAAAGGAACGCAAAAGAAAAACTGCGCTGTGGGGCTGGTTTTTTATCGCTCCAACATTTATCGGGCTTTTGATCCTGAACGTCATCCCGTTATTCCAGTCGCTTTATATGAGTTTCCAGAATGTGAGTACATTCGGGACCTCGACCTTTGTCGGGATGGACAACTATCTGCACATGCTGCAAGATCCTGAATTCTGGCAATCATTGAAAAATACCTTCTTCTACGCCGCCATCCAAGTGCCGATCACAATAGTCCTGTCGCTGTTCTTTGCGGTATTGATGAACACGAAGATAAAAGCGGTCGGACTGTACCGGACCATCTTCTTCCTGCCGATGATCGCCGCCCCGGCTGCCGTGGCAATGGTTTGGCGCTGGTTGTTCAACTCGGAATACGGCTTGCTGAATGCAGTACTGGATAAACTCGGTTATTCCGGAAACATCTTATGGATCACCGATCCTGATGTGGCAATCTGGTCCATCATCATCGTCGGAATCTGGACGAATGTCGGTTACAACATGATCTTGTTGTTGGCTGGGCTGAAGGAAATACCCAAAGAATATTATGAAGCAGCTGTTGTGGATGGCGCCGGCCCGTTGAAGCAATTCTTCGCGATCACACTGCCTTTGCTTTCGCCGCAACTGTTCTTCGTTTCCGTAACGAGTGTCATCAGTGCCCTGCAGGTGTTCGATGTCATCTTCATGATGTTCGACCGCACGAATCTGGCGCTGAAGAGCACGCAATCGCTCGTGTACATGTTCTTCAATGAATCATTCGTGCTCAATGACAAAGGCTACGGTTCGGCTGTTGCCATTTCATTAGTACTGATCATCATGGCGATCACCGGCATCCAGCTGTTGGCGCAGAAAAAATGGGTCACCTACGATTAGGAGTGAATAGATATGCAGACAAAAATGAACAAAACGACGGCACTGATCCATATCGTGCTGATCATCGGATCCTTGCTGATGGTCGTGCCGTTCTTATGGATGGTCCTGACTTCGGGAAAAACAATCAGCGAATCCACGCAGATACCGCCGCAAATTTTCCCGGAAGTGTTCCAGATCGAGAACTACAAAGCGGTATGGAATTCCTTGCCGTTCGTCAGTTTTTACATCAACACCGGTTTGATGATCGCCTTCAGGGTGTTGACTTCGACGCTCTTCAGCGCGATGGCTGCCTTTGCGGTTGCAAAACTGGACTTTCCCGGAAAGAACCTGTTTTTCGGCATCGTCCTGACGCAGATGATGATCCCTTCGCAGATCTATCTGACACCGCAATATTTGTTGGTCCAGAATCTGGGCCTGTTGAACACAATCTCCGCTTTGGTCATTCCAGGCATCGTCTCCGCTTTCGGAACGTTCCTGCTGCGCCAATTTTTCATAAAATTGCCTGATGAATTGATGGAAGCCGCTACGATTGATGGCGCGTCGATCTGGCAAGTGTTCTTTCGCATCTATATGCCGTTGGCGCGTTCCGGCTTGGTGGCCTTGGGGATCTTCACATCGCTCTTTGCCTTCAAGGACTTGATGTGGCCATTGGTAGTCAACATGTCCCAGGATAAAATGACGCTGTCGGCTGGATTGGCCAGCCTGCAAGGTCAATTCACGACCAATTACCCGCAGCTGATGGCCGGTTCGGTCATCGCAATCATCCCGATGATCATCCTTTACATCATATTCCAAAAACAATTCATCGAAGGCATCGCCACTACTGGTGGGAAATAAACAGAAAAGCGGAACGGGTTCGTTCAGCCCTGAAAGAATTTTAGGAAATCGTACCGACTGAGCATCGAAGAGCGCAATAGGTACGATTTATCTAAATTCCGAAGGGCTAACCCGTGAAGCTGGACATCATTATTAAAACGGAACGCAATTTAACGATATTCGAAAAAGAGGTAATTATAAATGAAGATAAAAAACGAAGCGATGCTGATCACGTATCCGGACAGTCTGGGCAATAACCTGAAGGATCTGGAACACGTGCTGGACACCCATCTGAAAGGGGTCGTCGGCGGCGTGCATATCCTGCCGTTCTTCCCGTCATCAGGCGACCGCGGCTTTTCGCCGATGGACTACACCAAAGTCGATGAGCAGTTCGGCGGCTGGGATGACATCAAACGGATCAGCGAGAAGTACTACATGATGTATGAGTTCATGCTCAACCACATCTCCGCGCAATCGCCCTATTATTTGGACTTTTTGGAGAAAAAAGAAGAGTCTCCCTACAAAGACTACTTCATCCGCTACAACGACTATTGGCCGGAGAACCGACCGACTGAAGCGGACATCGACCTGATCTACAAACGCAAACCCAAAGCGCCTTTCGTGGATGCTCATTTCAAGGATGGTACGACGGAAAAAGTTTGGTGCACGTTCTCGGAAGAGCAAATCGATCTGAACGTGAAGACCGAAGCGACACGCCAATTCATCAAGGATACCTTGAGTTTCCTGGCGGACAAAGGGGCTTCGATCATCCGCTTGGACGCGTTCGCCTATGCCATTAAGGAATTGGATACGAACTGCTTCTTCGTGGAACCGGAAATTTGGGAGATGCTGGAATACGCAGTGGAAATCCTGGAGCCATATGGTGTGACGGTGCTTCCGGAAATCCATGAGCACTACACGATTCAGCAAAAAATCGCGGAAAAAGGCTTTCCGGTCTATGATTTCGCCTTGCCGATGCTCGTGCTGCACGCACTTTACAGCGGCAAAGCGGAGAAACTCTTGCACTGGTTGGAAATCTGTCCGCGAGACCAATTCACGACCTTGGACACGCATGACGGCATCGGTGTCGTCGATGTGAAGGATCTGCTTACCCAGGAAGAAGTGGACTTCGCGGTCGAAGCCCTTTACGAAAAGGGCGCTAACCTGAAGCGGATTTATAGCTCAGAAGCCTACAATAACCTGGACATCTATCAGATCAACTGCACGTACTATTCGGCTTTGGGCAACAACGATGCCGCCTATCTGTTGGCGCGGGCAATCCAGTGCTTCACCCCGGGCATTCCGCAGATCTATTACGTAGGCTTGTTGGCCGGCGAAAACGATCTGGAGCTGCTGGAGAACAGCAAGGAAGGCCGCAACATAAACCGGCACTACTACAGCCTGGATGAAATCGGGCAAGAAATCGAGCGGCCGGTCGTAAAAGACCTCTTCCGTTTGCTGGCTTTCCGCAATACGGCCAAAGCTTTTGACGGAAATTTAGAGATAACCAAGATAAACGACGGTGCCTTCACTTTGACGTGGGCCACTGCCGAAGAATCAGCCAGTCTGACGGTCGACCTGCCTACGAACAAATTCTCGATCCTGCACCGGACTGCGGCAGGAGAAGAACAAATATTTTAGAAAAAACGAATAGATCCAAGGAGTGATGACTGTGACGATAACATTTGATGAAAAAAAGAAATACTTCCATCTGCAGAACGAATCAGTGAGCTATGTGATTGCACTTGAAGAAGAAAAATATGTTTCCCATCAGTATTGGGGTAAGAAACTCAACAGTTTTTCCCAAGTAGCTGACTATCCGCGCCAAGACAATGCCTTTGCACCCAATCCGTCCGAGGTTCCCGGCCGTATATTTTCGCTAGCGACCTTGCCACAGGAGTTTCCGGGCAACGGCAGCGGCGATTTCCGCGAATCGGCATTCGAATGTCTGTATCCCGATCAAACGACCGTCAGCCTGTTGACCTACAAGAGCCATGAAATAGTGGCGGGCAAACAGCCATTGCAAGGCTTGCCGCAGACTTACGAAACAAAGGAAGAACCGGCGGAAACGTTGTTGCTTACCTTGGAAGACACCTTCACGAAGGTGGAAGTCGTTTTGAGCTACACCTTGTTCAGGGACTATCCGGTGCTGACGCGTTCGGCCAGCTTCCGCAACAACGGAGCCGAAGATATCCATCTGAACAAAGCTTTGAGCATGTCCATCGATTTTCCGGATGCTGATTTTGATATGATCCAACTGCCGGGTGCCTGGGGAAGGGAACGTCAAATCGTGCGCACGCCGCTTGTCCGCGGCATCCACACGCTTGACAGCAAGCGCGGAACCACGAGCCATGCCTATCAGCCGTTCGTGGCTTTGGCCGATAAAACGGCGACGGAAGACCAAGGCGCGGTCTACGGTTTCCATTTCGTCTACAGCGGCGAATTCAGGGCCAATGTCGAAGTCGACACCTACGCGCAGACGCGTGTCCAGATGGGGATCAATCCGGCCCATTTCCAATGGCGCTTACCTGTTGGAGAACTGTTCCAGACGCCGGAAGTCGTGTTGGTCTACAGCGAAACTGGCTTGAATGGTTTATCTCATACTCTGCATCCGTTCTACCAAAAACATCTGATCCGTGGCCAGCATCAGTTTGCGGAGCGCCCGGTCCTCATCAACAATTGGGAAGGCACCTATTTCGATTTCACAGCTGAAAAGATCGAGGCGATGGCCGATGAAGCGGCTGCATTGGGGGTCGAACTGTTCGTGCTTGACGATGGTTGGTTCGGCAAGCGGGACGACGATTATTCCTCATTGGGGGATTGGCACATTCACACTGCCAAATTGCCGGCTGGATTGAAGCAACTTGCAGAGAACATCAAGGCGAAGGACATGCTGTTCGGTTTGTGGTTCGAACCGGAAATGATTTCCGAAGACAGCGAGCTTTACCGCGCCCATCCGGACTGGTGCATCCATACGCCCGGCAGAGAAAAGTCACTTAGCCGTAGCCAGTATGTGATTGATTTCAGTCGCAAGGAAGTCCGCGACAATATTCTGGCGCAGATGATGGAAGTTTTGGATGAAGTACCGATCGACTACATCAAATGGGACTACAACCGCAACATGACCGAAATCGGAACTGCCGCTCCAGGCGCGTTGCCGGGGGAAGTGCTGCACAAATACATGCTGGGTCTTTATGAAGTGATGGAGGCGCTGGTGACGAAATATCCGAATATCCTCTTTGAAAGCTGCTCAGGCGGTGGCGGACGCTTCGACCCGGGGATCCTCTACTACATGCCGCAGACTTGGACCAGCGACAACACCGATGCGGTGGCGCGTCTGGAGATCCAATACGGCACCAGCCTGATCATGCCGATCTCGAGCATGGGTTCGCACGTATCCGCCATTCCGAATCACCAAGTGCACCGCATGACTTCGATGAAGATGCGCGGGGATGTGGCGATGGCCGGCAACTTGGGCTATGAACTGGATGTCACAACGCTTTCCGAAGCCGAGAAGCAGGAGATGAAGGAGCAGATCAGCTTCTACAAGGAACACCGCAAGCTCGTCCAATACGGTACCTTTCATCGCATCCTCAGTCCTTTCGAAACCCAGAACGAAGCGGCTTGGATCTTCGTGAGCCCCGAGCAGGACGAGGCGCTCTATTTCTACTACCGGGTTCTGGACCGGGCCAACCTGAAGAAGAAAAAAGTGCTTTTCAAAGGCTTGGATCCTGTTAAATTCTACACCGTCAGTGGGTATGAAGGGGCAATCGGCGGGGATGAGCTGATGCACCGCGGGCTTTATCTGAAGGATGCTCTGCAAGGGGATTACCAGAGCGTCTGTTTGGTGCTGAAGGAAACACAATCTGTTTAAAACGCAAAAAAAAGCAGGAGGCTGTCTCGGAAATGAGATAGACTCCTGCTTTTTTGTCAGTCCAAATATTCTTTTTCGAAAGTCTTCGTGCTGCGGATGGTGTCGAATTGGCGGACCAATCCTTCGATTTCTTCGCGGGAATCACGGAATTTAGGCGGCAAGGCCAAGCGTTCGCCCAATGTCTCGTAAGGCTCTTCATCATCGATGAACCCCGGACCTTCCGTCGCAAATTCGAGAAGGATGCCTTGGGCGATATTGGCGTAGAGCGATTCGAAGTAGAAGCGATCGACATAGCCGGATATCGGGAAGCGATAGGATCCCATATGCTCGATCCATTCTTCCAATTCTTTGCGGTCCTTCACGCGGAAAGCCATGTGGTGGACGCTGCCGAAACCTTGCTGGGCTTGGCCCATCGTAGCGTTATGCTCCACGATCATGCGGCCGCCGTTTCCGCCTTCTCCCACTTCGAAGAGATGGACTTCGCCTTCGGTTGCTACGTGGCGGAAGCCCAAGACAGTCTCCAATACTTGTTTGTAGAAATTGAAATCGGCGATGCGGACGAAAATCGGTCCCAAACCGCGTATGCCGTACTCATTCGGAACCGGGCCTTTTTGCCACGGAATCCCGGGAGCCACGCCGGTATCCGACTCATCGGAAACCAACTGATAGAGCTGCTCATCGAAGTCCTGGAAGTCGATCACCCGGCGGCCGAACTGTTCATAAATGCCGGAATGCGTGATATCGTATTTGTCGAAACGTTTCACCCAGTAGGCCAGCGCTTCATCTGAAGGGATGCGCAGGCCGGTCTTGAAGATTTCGTTGGTCCCTCTGACGCCTTTCGGGATCCCGGGGAAATCGAAGAAAGTCATGTCCGTACCGGCACTGCCGCGGTCATCGGCGAAGAAAAGGTGATAGGTCTGGATATCATCCTGGTTGACGGTTTTTTTGACCAAGCGCATGCCAAGGATGTTCGTGAAGAAGGCGTAATTCTTTTCGGCGCTGCTTGTGATGGCGGTGACGTGGTGGATTCCTCTTAATGTGTTCATGAATCGGTTCCTCATTTCATTAATTATTATGTATCCTGTTTCGTATATTCCTAATTCGAGATATATAGCCAAAAAAAGAAATCAGCAATCAGCTAACTTAATGTCAGTATACCGACGTCCGATTCAAGATGCAAGCATTTTGCCCCGCCAAGAATAAAACGGCACTCGGGAGGCGTCACAAAGGGCAAACGGAAGGGAAGCATGTATAATGAGATTATCAAAAAGTAATTTGTGGACTACAACAAAACTGGAATGAACGAAAGGCAGTGAGCGCATGGCAGGAAATGGATTGATGATGCAATATTTTGAATGGTATTTGGATGATGATGGTCAATTATGGAATCGCCTGAAGGAAGATGCCAAGCATCTGAAGGGACTGGGCATCACGGCTGTCTGGACTCCTCCGGCCTACAAAGCGACAGGGACGAATGACACAGGCTACGGCGTCTACGATCTATATGATTTGGGTGAATTCGACCAAAAAGGTGCCGTCCGCACAAAATACGGAACCAAGGAAGAGTACTTGGCTGCGATCGAAGCCTTGCATGCGGAAGGGATCGCCGTCTATGCCGATGTCGTCTTGAACCATAAAGCCGGCGCGGATGAAACGGAACGCTTCCTTGCTTATGAAGTGAATCCCGACAACCGCCAGGAAAAAGAGACAAAATCCTATGAAATCGAGGGCTGGACGAAATTCACTTTCCCTGGCCGCGGCGACAAATATTCCGATTTCAAATGGTCTTGGGAACATTTCACCGGAACGGACTTCAACAACGAGAACGGCAAAGAAGCCATCTATATGATCAAGGGCTTCGAAAAAGGCTGGACGGAAAACGAGAGCGTCGACAGCGAATACGGCAATTACGATTACTTGATGTATGCGGACATCGATTACAGCCATCCCGCGGTAGTCGAGGAAGTCAAAAAATGGGCGGACTGGTACATCAAGGAGACCGGCGTCGACGGTTTCCGTTTGGATGCCGTCAAACACATCAATGACCAGTTCGTGCAGGAGTTCGTTGAAACGATCCGCGCGCAGCACGGCGATGATTTTTATGTGGTCGGCGAATATTGGAAGTACCGTTACGGTGCCATCAAGGAATACTTGGAAGCGACCGATTTCACGTTCGATCTGTTCGATGTCGCCTTGCACCAGAATTTCCACATTGCATCCCAGCAAGGCAAGGATTATGATTTGCGGAATCTTTTCAATCAGACGCTGGTCGCCAAAAATCCGACCCATGCAGTCACGTTTGTCGACAACCATGACTCACAACCCGATCAAGCCTTGCAGTCCTTTGTCGAGCCTTGGTTCAAACCGTTGGCATACGGCGTGACGCTCTTGCGCGAACAAGGCTTCCCGTGCCTGTTCTACGGCGATTACTACGGCATCAAAGGTGCGAATCCGGTCGAAGGGCAGCAGCCGTTCCTGGATAAACTGCTTTATCTGCGCGCGAACCATGCTTACGGCGAACAGCGCGACTACTTCGACCACGGCAACTGCGTCGGCTGGACCCGTCTCGGGAATGAAGAGCATCCGTACGGCTTGGCCACTGTCCTTTCCAACAGTGAAGAGGGCTTTAAGGACATGTATGTAGGCGAGCAGTATGCCGGCCAGACTTTTGCTGACTACACGGGCAACCGCGAAGACAAAGTCGAAATCGGCGCGGACGGCAACGGGCATTTCCCTGTCAATGCCGGTTCGATTTCGGTCTGGGTCAAGGACGGCATCTCACCGGCGGAAGCCTTCGATAAGGATGCGGTGGAAGAGTAAATTTTTACCTAAGCGCTCTTCTCCGGCGAAGGGAGGCTTCGCCGGAGTTCGGGCCACATTCTGCTGATGTCCTCCGATGAAGGCTGCTTCGTCGTAGTTGAATGCGATTATTGTCGGCGTGCTCCGGTTGGAAGGTCCTTAACCGGAGCTGCGCCCGCATTCTTCCAGCTACCTCCTCCAGCCAAAACACGCAAATACATGCATAAGAAAAAGGCGAGCCAATGACGGCTCGCCTTTTTCTATGGGGGGAGGGTAGGTTAGAACTGGTAAGCGTAATTAAGGTGATGCTGACCATCCTCTGGTTAAGGGATGGCGATCACATCTTGGGATTGCTTGTCGAAGAAGTGGGACTTGTTCATGTTGAAGGCCAAATCAATGACTTCGCCTGGCGAATGGAAATCGCGCGCGTCCACACGGGAAATGAATTCTGTTGCGCCGACTTTACTGTAAAGCATGGTTTCAGCACCCAATAATTCGGATACGACCACTTCCGCTTTGACTGCCCAAGTCGGGTTGGTTTCAAGAACGATCTGCTCACTTTGGATATCTTCCGGACGGACGCCGAAGATCAATTCTTTGCCGTTGTAGCCTTTTTCTTCCAAGACTCTGCGTTTTCCGGCCGGCAAGGCCAATTTAAGCCCTTCGCCGTTCGTGATGACGCCATCCTGCAAGGTTACGTTGAAGAAGTTCATGGCAGGCGATCCGATGAATCCAGCTACGAAGACGTTCACTGGCGTATCGTAGACTTCTTTCGGGCTGCCGATCTGTTGCACAAAACCGTCCTTCATGATGACGATGCGGTCCGCCATGGTCATCGCTTCGGTTTGGTCATGGGTTACGTAGATAGTTGTTGTGTTCAGGCGACGGTGCAATTTTGCGATTTCAGCACGCATGGCCACACGCAATTTTGCGTCCAAGTTGGATAATGGCTCGTCCATCAGGAAGACCTTTGCATCACGCACGATTGCGCGACCCAAAGCGACACGCTGTCTTTGACCACCGGAAAGAGCTGCCGGTTTGCGGTCCAAGTATTCCGTCAAGCCCAGGATGTCGGCTGCGTTATCAACGCGTTTTTTGATTTCGTCTTTGCTGTACTTTCTCAATTTAAGACCGAAAGCCATGTTGTCGAATACAGTCATATGCGGGTATAGGGCATAGTTCTGGAACACCATCGCGATATCGCGGTCTTTCGGAGCAACGTCGTTCATGACGGTATCGTCGATGATCAGTTCGCCTTCCGAAATGTCTTCCAAACCGGCGATCATACGCAACGTCGTTGACTTTCCGCAACCGGAAGGACCGACAAAGACGATGAATTCACGATCTTGGATATGCAAGTTGAAGTCTGTAACGGAATAACTTTCGGAATTGTCGTATTTTTTATGGATGCTGTTCAATTGGATCTCTACCATTTTATTTGTACCTGCCTTTTGGTTTTTTTTTTGGTTTTCTTTTATGTCACTATCTTATTTGAAAGCGGATTCCATGACCACGGGAAACTGCCCAAAAAAGGCGCCGGGTTTTTGTGCACTTTGCCGAAGGCGCTTTCTGGGTGCGGAAAGCTTTTAGAAAAACCTCAGAAATTGGTCATGAAAAAGTCTCAATTCATTGCTATAGTTTGCATAGCGCTCGCCCCGAAAGCATTAAGAAAGGGTAAGCGCACAACTAAACCGTGAAAAACAGCCGTTGTTTTGGTAAAATGGTTCTTTGATACGGAAAAGAGCGATACAGAGATACTAGAGAGAAAAAGGGGTTTTGATTGATGAGCAAAAGAGGGTTTGAAGTAATCAGCAGTTATGCCGATAAAAACATCCAATTACCCAAGCGTGCAACGAAACACGCAGCGGGATATGATTTTGAAGCAGCCGAAGAAATCGTCTTGCCGGCTATCTGGAAGACTGTCGTGCAAAGCGCGGGATCGCACCTTACGGAAATCTTCAGCAGCGACAAAGATGAGGCGCTCGAAAAGAAAGAGCAACTTTTGCGTCCGCTTTTGGTGCCTACCGGTATCAAAGCCTACATGCAGGAAGATGAATATTTACAATTGACGAACCGTTCCAGCAATCCGCTGAAAAATTTCATCGTGCTGCCGAACGGCGTGGGAATTGTTGATGCGGATTATTACAATAACGAGGGAAACGAAGGGCATATCTACTTCCAGTTCCTGAATTTCGGACTGCGCGACAAAGTCATCCGCAAGGGCGACCGCATCGGTCAGGGCATCTTCCTGCAGTTCCTGAAAGCCGACCAGGATGAAGCGGAAGGATCGGAACGCACAGGCGGTTTCGGATCGTCAGGACAAGCGTAAAAAGAAAAGCCAAATCCGCGGGTATTTGCGGATTGTTATACGTAGAATAGGCTTTTTGTGATAAAATAAGATAAGTTGGTTTACACTTGAAGGAGAGATTCATTTGGCAAAAAAAAATGCAGTGAAATACGTTTGTCAGGCTTGCGGGTACGAGTCGCCGAAATGGCTGGGACGTTGCCCGAACTGCAACACTTGGAACCAAATGGAGGAAGAGCGGGAAGCGACGAAAGCAGTGAAGCAACAGCAGCGTTCCAATTTCAGCGGGAATGTACCTGAAGCGATCGCCATCCAGGACATCAAGACCGAGAACCTGCCGCGCGTCAAAACGCAGATGGAAGAAGTCAACCATGTGCTGGGCGGAGGCATCGTGCCCGGTTCGCTGATCCTGATCGGCGGCGATCCCGGCATCGGCAAGTCCACTTTGCTGCTGCAGGTTTCGGCGCAGATCAACCAAGGCGGTCACCGCGTTCTTTACATCTCCGGAGAGGAAAGCGCGAGTCAAATCAAATTGAGGGCGGAGCGGCTAGGGGTCAAGGGCACCGACTTCTACATCTACCCGGAAACGGATGTCGACGCGATCCGCAGCACAATCGAGCGGATCAAGCCGGAATTCGTCATCGTGGACTCGATTCAGACGATGATCCATCCGGACATCACGAGCACGGCCGGCAGTGTGACGCAAGTGCGTGAATGCACCGCCGAATTCATGCGGATCGCGAAGAGCAACGACATCGCGATATTCATCGTCGGACACGTGACGAAGGAAGGTGCAATCGCCGGACCGCGGATGCTGGAGCATATGGTGGATACGGTGCTGTATTTTGAAGGCGATCGGCATCATGCTTTCCGGATCCTGCGCGCCGTCAAAAACCGTTTCGGATCGACCGATGAAATCGGTGTTTTCGAAATGATCGAGGGCGGCTTGCGCGAGGTGCGGAATCCTTCCGAACTGTTCCTGGAAGAGCGGCTCGCCGGAGCATCCGGATCGGCAGTCGTTGCCTCGCTTGAGGGCACGCGCCCGATTTTGGCCGAGATCCAATGTCTGATCACGCCGACTGTCTTCGGGAATGCCCGCCGGACTGCGAGCGGCTTGGACTACAATCGGGTTTCCCTGATCATGGCCGTGTTGGAAAAACGGGCGGGCTTGCTGCTTCAGAACCAGGATGCCTACTTCAAATCGACAGGCGGCGTGAAGCTGGATGAGCCGGCCATCGACTTGGCAGTGGCGGTCAGCATCGCCTCAAGCTATTGGGACACCGAGACTTCCGCGACAGAGTGTTTTATCGGCGAAATCGGCCTGACCGGAGAAATCCGCAGGGTCAGCCGGATCGAGCAACGCGTCAACGAAGCTGAAAAATTGGGCTTCACGAAGGTGTATCTGCCGAAGAACAATATGGCTGGCTGGAAGCACCCGAAAGGGATCCAGATCATTCCTGTCGCAACGCTTCAAGAGACGCTGCGCAAAGTATTTCCGAATAAAAATTGATGACAGAAGGAAAGAGAGGGAAGCCTTTGAAACGGAAAATCATTACGGCCGTCTTCCTGATGGTGGGCGGCAGCGCTGGTATCACAGCACTGCCTTACCTGTGGGAATTAGCGGGCATACGAAACAATCTTTTCAACAATGTTTTTGTTAATTTTGGGGTTGGAGCACTTATATTTTATTTATTGTCATTCTTATTGATGAAATTGATTTTGGACATCATACAAAAGATAGAAAATTATTTCAGCACCTTATCGGTCAGTTACATGCTGTTCGGTTCGATCGGAACGATCATCGGGCTTGTGTTGGCTTGGCTGATCGGCATCCCATTGACATCACTGAGGATTCCGGTCATCAACGATGTGCTGCCGGCTATTTTGTCCTTGATCTTGGCTTACTTCGGATTCCGTGTGGGGACTACCCGGATCGAAGAATTCCGTAAACTGTTCGCACCGAAACCGAAAAAGCAGGAAGAAACACAGATGCTTGACCGCAAAGCGGATGATACTTTCCGCAAATACAAGATTTTGGATACGAGCGTCATCATCGACGGCCGCATCTACGACATCGCCAAAACCGGCTTCCTGGAAGGCGTCATCGTCATCCCGAACTTCGTTTTGCGCGAACTGCAGTATATCGCGGATTCCTCCGACAGTCTGAAGCGCGTCAGGGGCAGACGGGGATTGGACATCCTGAACAAACTCCAAAAAGAAGAGGACATCGTCGTGGAAAGCTACGACGGCGAATTCGAAGAGATTCCTGAAGTCGACAGCAAGCTGATCCGTTTGGCAAAACTGATCGACGGCATCGTCATCACGAACGACTATAACCTGAACAAAGTCTGCGAGTTCCAAAATGTGCCGGTATTGAACATCAATGCCTTGGCCAATGCCGTGAAGCCGGTCGTCATACCCGGTGAATACATGGTCGTCACCGTCATCAAAGTCGGAACGGAACGCAATCAAGGGGTGGCCTATCTGGATGACGGCACGATGATCGTCGTCGAAGAGGGACAGCATTACATGAACGAGACGATCGAAGTCGTCGTCACGAGCGCCTTGCAGACAGCTGCCGGCCGCATGATCTTCGCGAAGCCTGCGCATTCACAAAAAGGCATCAAATAGAAAAGCCAGCACGACATAACCAGCTCCACAGAAAAGGGGATACTTCATATGACAAAGAAAATCCGCGTACGTTATGCACCAAGCCCAACCGGTAACCTGCATATCGGAAACGCCCGTACAGCATTGTTCAACTACCTGTTTGCCCGCCATAACGACGGCGAGTTCATCATCCGCACCGAAGACACGGACCAAAAACGCAACCTTGAACACGGCGAAGAAAGCCAACTGCAAAACTTGGCATGGTTAGGGATGGACTGGGATGAAGGTCCGGACAAACCAGGTAAATACGGCCCGTATCGTCAATCCGAAAGACAGCATATCTACGATCCGTTGGTCGATCAACTGCTTCTTTCCAACCGCGCCTACAAGTGCTACTGCAACGAGGAAGAGTTGGAAACGGAACGCGAACAGCAAAGAGCACGCGGCGAAATGCCTCATTACGGCGGCAAATGCGCAAACTTGACGCCTTCCCAACAAGCTGAAAAAGAAGCACAAGGCATCACGCCGGTCATCCGTTTCCGTGTGCCAATCGAAAACACCTACACATTCGATGATATCGTCAAAGGACCAATCACATTCGAAGCCAGCAGCGTCGGCGGGGACTACATCATCCGCAAACGCGACGGTTTCCCGACATATAATTTTGCAGTTGCGGTAGATGATCATATGATGGCCATCACCCATGTCCTGCGCGGGGATGATCACATCGCCAATACACCAAAACAAATGATGATCTATGAAGCTTTCGATTGGAAGATACCTACTTTTGGGCATATGACGTTGATCATCAACAGCGAAACAGGCAAAAAACTGAGCAAACGCGATGAAACGATCCTTCAGTTCATCGAACAATACAAAGACTTGGGCTACCTGCCGGAAGCGATGTTCAACTTCATCACGTTGTTGGGCTGGTCACCGGTCGGAGAAGATGAAATCTTCTCGAAAGAAGATCTGATCAAGATGTTCGATCCGGAACGCCTGAGCAAATCTCCAGCCGCCTTCGACCAGAAGAAACTGGAATGGATCAACAACCAATACATGAAGAGCGCCGACCTGGATGCAATCGTAACTTTGGCCGCACCGCACTTGGTGGCTGCCGGCAAATTGCCGGAAAACCCGAGCGAAGCCGACAGCGAATATGCGAAGAAACTGATCGGTCTGTACCACGAGCAAATGAGCTATGCAGCTGAGATCGTTGACCTATCGGAAATGTTCTTCGCTGATGAAATCAACCTGGACGCAGAAGCGCAGGAAATCATGGCTGCCGAAACAGCGCCGACCGTGCTTGCCGCATTCAAGGAACAATTGGTTGCCATCGAGCCGTTCGAAGAAGCCGAAATTCTGGGAGCCATCAAGGCAGTCCAAAAAGAAACCAAGATCAAAGGCAAGAACCTTTATATGGCCATCCGTGTCGCCGTCAGCGGCCAAATGCACGGGCCTGAAATTGGTAAGACCATCGAAGTGCTGGGCAGAGAGAAGAGCTTGGCCCACCTGAACAGCGTATTGGAAAAGATGTAGGACCCACAAAAAAGTATAGTAAAAGTGAGCTTATTCTATATAATAGATGGATAATCCAAAAAGGAGCATGAAATGACTTGAATAGATTACGCGAAACAATTCAAACCATAAAAGATCATGATCCGGCTGCGAGGAGTACGTTGGAAGTCGTTCTGACGTACCCGGGGTTACATGCCATCCTTATATATGATATCGCTCATTTTTTTTATAAGCGAAAATGGTATACCTTCAGCCGGGTGATTTCGCATCTCGGGCGTTTCTTAACCGGAATCGAAATCCATCCCGGAGCGACGATCGGACATCGCTTGTTCATCGACCACGGCATGGGGATCGTCATCGGGGAAACAGCCGAAGTCGGCGATGATGTCATGATTTACCATGGCGTGACGCTGGGGGGCACCGGGAAAGACACCGGCAAACGCCATCCCACCATCGGGAACAACGTGCTGTTGTCCGCCCATGTGCAGGTGTTGGGGCCAATCAAAATCGGCGACAATGCCAAAATCGGGGCATCGGCTGTCGTCGTCAGCGAAATACCGCCTGATGTCACAGCGGTCGGCATACCCGCAAAAATCGTCCGTTACCATAAGCTGTAAGAAAACAAAAAATCCAGAAATCAACAGAATGAGTAGCAAACGAAAAAGGGCGTCAGCCCTTTTTTCGAAGCTGGAAAGGAGTGCGCAATGTTAAAAATCTACAATACCCTGACGCGCGAAAAAGAAGAGTTCCAACCGATCCAAAAGAATAAGGTGGGCATGTACGTCTGCGGTCCGACCGTCTACAACTACATCCATATCGGCAACGCGCGCAGCACAGTGGCTTTCGATACCGTCCGCCGCTATCTGGAATACCGCGGCTATGACGTGAATTTCGTTTCGAACTTCACCGACGTGGACGACAAGATCATCCGCGCGGCAAAAGAGCTGGGCATTTCCGCGAAGGAAGTCGCTGAAAAGTTCATCGCAGCCTTCTATGAAGACACAGCGGCGCTGCACGTCGAAAAAGCGACGCTGAATCCGCGCGTGATGGAAAACATCCCGGACATCATCGCCTTCATCGGCGAATTGATCGAAAAAGGCTATGCCTATGCGGCTGATGGCGACGTCTATTACCGCACCGGCAAGTTCAAGGACTACGGCAAATTGAGCGATCAATCGATCAAAGATCTGATCGTCGGCGCCAGCGAACGCTTGGATGCTGAAGAGAACATAAAGAAAGAAGATCAGCTCGATTTCGCGCTTTGGAAAGAAGCGAAGCCGGATGAAGTTTCCTGGGAATCACCTTGGGGTCCGGGACGCCCAGGTTGGCATATCGAATGCTCCGTGATGGCGACCAAATACTTGGGCGACACCATCGATATCCACGGCGGCGGCCATGACCTGACTTTCCCGCACCACGAAAACGAAATCGCCCAGAGCGAAGCTAAAACCGGCAAAACTTTCGCGAACTACTGGATGCACAACGGCTTCGTCACGATCGGCGAAGACGCTGAGAAGATGAGCAAGTCGCTCGGGAACTTCGTGACGGTGCATGATATCCTGAAGGAAGTCGATCCGCAGGTGCTGCGTTTCTTCCTCGGAACAGCGCACTACCGCCGTCCTGTCAAGTACAGCGAAAAAGCCATCGAAGAAGCCAAAATCAACCTGGATAAGGTCAAAATCGCCTATCAGAACGCCCATTACCGCCTGCAGGATGCCGTTGCGGCACTGCCGGACGATGCGGAAAAACTGGCTTTGTTCCAGAATCTGCAGGAACAGTTCGTTACCGAAATGGACGACGATTTCCAGGCGGACAACGCCATGTCGGTCGTTTACCAGTTCGCCAAGGAATTGAACATCTACGCAGAAGGCGAAGCCGTTTCTGAAGCGGTCATCACCAATGCATTGGCTTTGTACAAAGCGATGGCCGGCGTCTTCGGCGTCGTGCTGGAGGAAGAGGCTTTGTTGGATGATGACATCCAAACACTGATCGATGAACGTATGCAAGCCCGAACAGACAAAAATTTCGCCCGCAGTGATGAAATCCGCGATTACCTGAAAGATCAGGGCATCATCCTGGATGACACTTCGCAGGGCACCAGATGGAGAAGAGCATAGTGACAGAACAAAATTGGAGCTTATTGAACGGTCTTGCCTTGGCGTATGTCGGCGATGCCGCTTATGAGACCTATATCAGAACGCATTTATTAGAAAAAGGACACACCAAACCCAACCAACTCCACCGTCGGGCGACTTTCTTCGTTTCGGCAAAAGCCCAAGCGAAGCTGATGCACGCGTTGCTTGCCAAAGAGGGCTTCTTGAGCGAAGAAGAAGTGGACATGTACCGTCGCGGCCGCAACAGCAAGAGCCATACGATCGCCAAAAATGCGGACGTAACGACCTACCGCATCGCGACCGGATTCGAGTCGTTGATGGGTTATCTGCATCTTTCCGGACAAGAAGCACGATTGGAAGAGTTGATCCGTTGGTGTATCCAAGAAGTCGAGGAAAACAATTATGAAAAATAAACCGAACCGCGCGTTCAAAGACACCCGCAATGCACCGAAAAAGGGCAGACCGGAACCAAAACCAAAACGACGCGATGACGAAGAAAAAGAAACACCCGAAAACGAAGACTTCGTGATGGGACGCCACCCGGTACTGGAATTGCTGCGCTCCGATCGCGACGTCAACAAACTGTTCATCCAAGACGGATTGGGCGGAGAAAAATTGGGCGACATCATCAAACTGGCGAAGGACCGCAAGATCCAGATCCAAGCGGTGCCGAAGTCCAAACTGGACACCTTGTCCGATAATGCCGTCCATCAGGGCGTCATCGCCGCTACGGCTGCTTTCCAGTATGCTGTGCTCGATGATCTGTTCGAAGCGGCTGCCGCTAAGAACGAAGATCCTTTCTTCATCATCCTGGATGGTGTCGAGGATCCGCACAACCTGGGCTCCGTGCTGCGTACCGCGGATGCCTGCGGTGCCCACGGAGTCATCATTCCTAAGCGCCGCGCAGTCGGCTTGACGGCGACCGTCGCCAAAGCATCTACAGGCGCCATCGAGCATGTGCCGGTCGTGCGCGTCACGAATCTGCACCGCACTGTTGAAGAACTGAAAGAACGCGGCGTCTGGATCTACGCCACCGATATGTCCGGGCAGGATTACCGCCAGTGGGACACAACCTTGCCGTTGGCGATGATCATCGGCAACGAAGGCAAAGGCATCTCCCGCCTGTTGAAGGAATCCGCTGACGGCCTGTTGACCATCCCGATGGTCGGCCATGTCCAGAGCCTGAACGCCGGCGTCGCAGCCGGACTGATGATGTACGAAGTTTTCCGCAAACGCCACGTTTAATCCGCAGCGTCTGCATACCAGAAGAAGCGAGGTGAAGGCCATGTTGAAGAAAGAAATTTTGATAGTGGACGGCTACAATATGATCGGCGCCTGGCCGGAACTGGTGAAGCTGAAGAACCAGGACCTCATCGAAGAGTCCCGGGATCAACTGCTGCAGGCGCTATCCGATTATCAAAGCTATGAAGGGAATGAAGTCTGGTGCGTCTTCGACGCCCAGTTCGTTCCCGGCATCACGAAGGAATACTCCAAATACCGGGTGAAGGTCATCTTCACCGCACAAGGGGAGACCGCCGACACCTACATCGAAGGCGTAGTCAAAAAACTGCGCAACGTGCTGACCGAAGTCTACGTCGCCACCAGTGACCTGGCCGAACAGCAGCTCGTCTTCTCGAAAGGCGCTCAGCGCATCTCCGCCATCGAACTCTACAAGGACATCAAGCGCTCCAAAAAAGCCTTGGAGACCGAAAGCCGCCGCTTCCGCGACCAACGCCAGCGCGGCACCTGGTCGGATGACCAACTGGAGATCCTGCGGGAGATCTACAAGGATATGGTGGAGTGAAGACACGCTCATAATGAACACAAATAAGAGGTCGTCTCGTTTAATTGCGAGGCGGCCTCTTATTTGTGGAATTGAGTTTACAATAGCGGCCCTGAAATCCGTCCTAAACTCCGGCCACAACGTGGGAAATTCTATTTGGCATAATTGTATGTCTGGGAAAATTGGATATGTTCGCTTTGGGTAAGGTATACTGTATAGAGGATTTAAATAATTTCTCTAAGATGCAGAAAGTGGGTAATGCTATTGAAAAAACAAACGAAAAAAATGATTGCCCCAATAGTGATTACAGTTTTGGTTATTTCCTATTTTATATTCTACATGTGGCTGGGACTGGCTAGTTCTGGTGACATCCCTTTGCTGATGAAAATACTGTTGATCGTTGTCCCCAGCGGATTGATTGTGCTGATGGTGTACTTGTTAATAGAAAGAGTGAATGAAATCAAGGAGGATGATGACGATGATCTTAGTAAATACTGATTATATAAGCGGAAAAGAATTTGAAATGTTGGGACTGGTTAAGGGGAGTACGATTCAGTCCAAAAACTTAGGGGGCGATATTTCACAAGGGCTTAAAACGCTGATTGGCGGAGAGCTTAAAGCCTATAATGAAATGATGAATGAGGCCAGGGCCATAGCAACAAAGCGGATGGTTGACGAAGCGACCACACTAGGAGCGGATGCAGTGGTAAACATTCGGTATGCTTCCTCTGCAATCATGCAAGGCGCAGCTGAAGTGATCGCATATGGAACCGCGGTTAAATTTAAATAAAACAGCATAGGAACGTATATTTTTGGTAATCATGCCGAAGGAGTTATCAGCTTTCTCTACAGGTTACTTTCAGGAACGCAAATGACAGCTTTCATTTGCGTTCTTTTTGATACGTTTGACAAATTTCGTGTCGAACGCCATCAAATTTACCGACCCCGGCTGCGGCCCCGACATGGCATTGGTGCTGCGGGTCGTGAATCTGCTGAAAGTCGTCATCACCGTAGAGAGCACCCTTGGCAAAGGCACGAAGATGACGGTGGAGTTGCCGAGAGGATAGAAGCATCAGAACTTTCATAAGAACACAAAGAAGCGGCCGTCCCATTGAGGGGAGACCGCTTCTTTGGATTGAGCGCTGCAAAAATGTAAAGCAGAAATCCCGAAATCCGTTCGCCGGAGGAGAACAGTGCAGATTTCGATTCCTATTTTTGCAACATGCTTTCAGCTTTTGGATCAGCCCTCATACCTTGAACAGAACGGCATATCTCCGCACCAAGTACTCGATACCCAGCAGCATCGAATACGTGCCCGTTTCAGTACTGTTTTTATTGGACAGGAAGATGACGTCGTCGAACATGTATGTTTCCTGTAGGCCGGCATTCTGGGTGATCAAAATATTTCTGCATTCGGAATCCGCAATCATTTTTGCTGTTGCAGGATATTGGTGAAGAAAATTTCCGTATGTAGAAATAGTTATGGACAAATCAGACTTAGTAAGGTTCTGTGCGTGGTTCAGCTGCTGGTCCTGATTAAATCCAGCATAAACAATTTTTTTATAGTTCGCCAAATTTGATTGTAAGATTTCTGCTAGCATCAAGGAAGTTGAAGTTCCAAAAATGAATACTCTTTTCGTTTGGTGAAGTTCGGCCAAGAACGCGTCAATTTTGTTGAAATCCAGACTGGAGGCAGCGTGCAGCAGATTTTCTGAAATTTGTTGACAATAGCTTTCCAGAAATTGCTGTGGCCGGTCCTTCAGCAGCGCCAAAGACGGCTTATTCATGTGAAAGAGATGCAGATCGCTTTGATCACCAAGTTTTTTTGCTTCTTTTTTGAGATCAATGTAGCTTCGGAAGCCCAGTAATTTGCTGAAACGACTGACAGTCGGTTCGGAAACGTGACAGCTTTCAGCCAGTTCCTGTATTGGAATAGCGGATAATTGGTTTCCATGTCTTAAAACAGCATTTGCCAACAACCAATTTGTAGTCCCGACTTCAGAGTCTCTTAAAATTTCAAACAACTTATCCTGTAATTCCACAACTTTTCCCCTCACTGACACTAAAACTTTCATAGATGTGAAAGTTTTTCTCTTTTTTGAAAGTTTGATCACGGCATGATGAGCATATTTTCATTGAATTTCATTATACTATAGCTGTAATCAAAAAAGAATGAATGAGGTGTAGATATGAGTAAAATAGAAAACGTTATCAACAAAATGTTGCCGGCCATGAACAAGATTTCCGGCAATAAATATTTGCAGGCCATTTCCAAGGCCATGATGGCCACGTTGAGTATTACCGTGGTGGGTTCGATTGCCGTATTGCTGATCGTCTTCCCTGTCGAGGCCGTAAAGAATTTTGTCATGACTAGCGGATTGATAGAGCCACTATTTACAGTGAATCAATTCACTATCGGGAGTTTGGCGTTATACGTAGCCTTCCTGACCGCCAAAAATTTGATGCAGGAATTTTATCCGAACGAAGACGGCTCACGTGCGGGTATCATCAGTTTAGCCTGTTTCCTAATATTGACACCCATCGCCAACAATAACGGCGTTAGTTCTTTGCCGTTTGATTGGTTAGGAGCTACGGGTGTTTTCACTGCAATGTTTACGGGCTTAATTGTCGCGAGAATATTTGTCTTCGCAATTGAAAAAGGGTTTACGATTAAACTGCCGGAAACAGTCCCTCCCATGGTTCGACAAAATTTCGACTCCTTGCTTCCTGGTATAGTTTTGATTACTGCTTTTATGCTTCTGAAATTTATTTTTAGTTTTACAGACTACGGCAGTGTGCATCAAGCCATCTATTCCCTCATTCAGGCTCCGCTAAAAGGACTCGGTGGTAATATTTGGTCAATCATCATTATAGCCACATTGGGTCAGCTGCTTTGGTTCTTTGGATTACATGGCACGAATTTAACTTTGCCGATTGTTCAACCATTGTGGATGGCGATGGATGTGGAAAACTTGCAGGCTGCTGCCGCAGGTCTGCCACTGCCGAATGAAGTTGGTTACGCCTTTTTTGTGACCTATACCTATTGTGCCACTGCGGTAGGGTTTACCGTTATGATGTTGTTTGCAAGGAGCGAGCGCTTTAAGGCTATTGGAAAGGTTACCTTTCCTGCCGCTATTTTTGGAATCTCAGAACCGCTCGTATTCGGGACGCCATTGGTTTTGAACTTTACTTTCGCTATTCCATTCATTTTTGCAAATGCAGTCGTGCTTCTGATCAGTTACATTTTCACAAATTTAGGTCTGATACCGGCTCTGATCGGTGCAACACCTATCTTCGGCTTGCCACTAGGATTCCATGCGGCGATCCAAGGAAGTTGGAAGATCATTGTGATGCAGTTACTGACGCAATTGATTGGTGCAGCCATCTGGTTCCCGTTCTTCAAAAAAGCGGATAACGACGAGTATAAACTAGAGCAAATTGCTAACGAAGAGGGGAATCAGTTATATGATGAACAAGCCGCACTTTAAGAAAATAAACGATATACCGACTTTGATTGTAAATGATAAACCGTTTCTTGCACTTGCTGGAGAATTGCACAATTCCAGTGCGAGTAGCGACCGGTACATGTCTGCCAATGTTTGGGAAAATATCAATCGGATGAATGTGAATACGGTCGTTGCACCGGTTTATTGGGAGATGATAGAGGAGCATGAAGGTGAATTTGATTTTTCCAGTGTTAGATCGCTTATTGAACAAGCGAGGCAGAATAACAAAAAATTGATCCTCCTGTGGTTTGGCCTTTGGAAAAATGGCCTCTCCACCTACATCCCCAAATGGATGAAAAAAGACCAGGAGCGGTACCCTTTTGTAAGGAAATCTAATGGAGAAAAGTTATATTCTGTTACCCCGTTATGCGACGAAGCGATTGTACAAGACTCAGCTGCTTTCAGACAATTGATGCGCTTTTTGAAAGCATTCGATCAAGAAGATCAGACTGTCATTATGGTGCAAATCGAGAATGAAGTTGGGACATTGGGGACCGATTTCGACTACTCGGAGGAGGCCCTTCAAAAGGTGTCGGAACAAGTTCCTGAAGTGGTGGAACGATTCGCATCCAAAAAAGGAAACTGGCTGGAGTGCTTCGGAAAAGATGCAAAAGAGTATTTTATGGCCTATCATTATGCGACAGCTGTGGATTCTATTGCCTCTATCGGTAAAGAAGAGTATGCTCTTCCGTTTTTTGTGAACGCTTGGTTGGAGAAATATCCAGCTAGACCCGGTGACTACCCGACGGGAGGGCCGACTGCCAGAATGGCGCCATTCTGGGAAAAAGTGACCACAAACATTGAGGCATTTGCACCAGATATTTACGTGCCGAATTTCAGTGAGGTATGTGAACAATTTTTAAGTTTCCAAGATAACTTGTTGATACCGGAAACACGTCAGGACATTCAGACAGTTGCAAATCTATTCTACGGAATCGCGAAATACAACATCAATTGCTATTCACCGTTCGGAATCGAAGACTTCTTCAAGGAAGAGTCAAAGCAGGATCAGAATGTTTTGGTGACGTTGGCCATCGATGCAAGTGCCTTCCGCTATGCGGGCACAGGCATCCCTTTATCAAAGGCTTATGAAATCCTGAGCGGAATGAGCCCGTTGATTTTAAAATATCGAGGAACCGATAAAATGTTCCCGTTCATGAAGGAAAAAGAATCCGACAGAGGGATGCTGTACGGACTGGAAAATTGTGAAGCAAAAATTACCTATCAGAATTTTCAAGACGGCAAGATCAAATCGTCCGGTTTCCTGATCGAAACGGGAAACAACGAGCTTTATTTTGTGGGCGTGAATGCAAGCCTAACTTTGAAAGCCGGATACGGTGAAAATTACCAAGTCGGCGTCCTGAGTTTGGAAGAAGGGTCCTTTGTTGATGGCATCTGGCAACGCGGAAGGATCCTGAACGGGGACGAACGATATTATATCAGCGTAGACAATGAGCCGAAAGTGTACCGAATAGAGTATCACCAGTACTGATGAACATAGCTTCCGCTTGATACGTATTTTTAAGAATGGCAGGAAAAAAGGCAGGAACTGTCCCGATTACGGGAAGTTCCTGCCTTTTTGAGCATGATTTTGCTTTTGTCTGTGTGATTGTTTTCAAGTCAAGCTCAGCCAAATTTCTTCATTGAAACCGCCTGGATCAGCACGAGCGCCAGACTGGTCAGGAGGGCAATAAAGGCAATGCTTTGGATACCGCTGAGGTTGATGACGACGGCAGCCAAACTGGCGCCGAACGCACCGCCCAATTGGATCAAGGAACCGTTGATGCTGAGCATGAAGCTGGATTTGTTATCGGTCACTTGGGCGATGCCAGTGTTGAGCTGTAGGCCGGTGAACCAGGCACTCATCAGCCATATGATAATGAAGAGCACGCTTAACCACTTCGACGGTTGGAAAACAAGGATCAATAGCATCGCTGCCGTTTGGAGCACCGCCCCGAGCATCATTGACTTGGCGTATCCGATGGCATCCGATACATGGCCGCCGAGCAGGTTGCCCGTGAAACTGGCAAGGCCAAGCGCAACCAGTATCAGGCTCATCAGCGGCTCGATGGAAGGGAAAAGCAACAGCAAGTACGGTGTCGCATAGGTGTAGAAGGCGTTGTATCCCATGAACATCATCAACGTATAGGCAAGCAGCAGCAACGTTTTCCCGTCCTTAAAGAACTGCAGCTCGTTTTTCAGATCCAGTTTTGTGGCCTCGTGATCCGCTTTCGGCAAATATTTCATGAAATAAGCGAGGGACAACAGCATCATGGCATTCAATATCCAAAAAATGCTGCGCCAATCCAGGATGGAGGATAAGGCGCGCGTCAACGGGATGCCGATAACGAGCGCCAAGGAACTACCCATGATGTAGAAAGCCAAGGAACGCCCTTGCCTATCTTTAGGAGATAGCGCCAAGATCGTCGAAATGGCCAACACGCCATAGCTGTTGGCGGATATCCCCATCAGCAGCCGGACAATGAGCAGCTGCACAAAATTTTGGGCATAGATAAGCGCGAAGGTCGTCAAAATCGTCGCAAACAGCATCAGCTTCAGCATCCTGCTGCGTTCGACCTTCCGGAACAGGATCAAAGTGATTGGCACTCCGAACGCGGCCCCATAGGAGTACATCGTGTTCAGCAACCCGGACTCGGCCACCGAGATGCCCAAAGAAACGGCCACCTTGTCCAAGATGCCGCTGAAGACAAAAGCCGTCATGGCAAGGACAAAGCTCATCAAACTGAACACCAGTAATATCATGTTTGGTTTTTTCATTTTATTCTCCTTTAAAATAAGTGGTTATTGATTGCGGTTACATCTGTCGGCAAGTAAGTTCTTAATCAACCTACCGTCTTCGGAAACTTCCGAACATAAGCAATTATACAGGCTAACCTTCACTCTAAGTCAAGCTTTTACGTGAAAATCTCTGTCATTGTCTTAGGCGGATAGAGGATGCTGGTACAAAAACGTAAAGTAGGGACCGACAAATTCGTAAAGTTGAGAGAGGAAAAAATGTAAAATTGAAACGGAAAATTTGTAAAATTGGATTTGCAAAAATGTAAAGTGAGTGATTCGCATGTATGAAAAACAGAGACTTGTTAACATCTGGCGAAGACCGTCTTCAGCTTGGATAAAAAGGCTACCCGATTGAGGAAAGAAACATTTTCGAAGAATATATTCGGATTTCTGAAGTGCTCAGTGAATCAAACACGCATTGCTTATAGTGAAACAGGAATCAAAAAAGGCACGGATTCGTGTCTTTTTGATTCCTCTTTTTGCAATGTAACGTTCATACATCTTTGTGTTCATCGTTCTGTTTGTCGCCGCCGCTTAGGCTTGCTTATCGTAGTTCATGCGTGCCAGCAAAAACAGACGGTGCATCCATTTTGGCATATTGAAGAAACGTTTACCTTTGTCAATTTGGGAGATTTGCTCCAAGTCAGCCTCTGTCAGTTCAACATCAAAAATATCCAGATTACTGTCTATGTGAGCCGGATTTTTCGAACCTGGAATGACAATATTTCCTGTCTGGACATGCCAATGCAGGATGATTTGCACAACGGATTTATTGTATTTACTTGCCAATTCTGTAAAGATTGGTTCGGCAAGCAAGTCTTTGTCAGCTGAACCAAGTGGATACCAAGCTTCAAGCGCAATATTATCCTTAGCAAGTTTTGCTTTTAAATCTTTTTGTTGGAAATAAGGGTGGCATTCCACCTGCACTAAAGCAGGTTTGATGGTTCCTTCAGCCAGCACCTTATCCAATTCAGCTCCTGTAAAGTTAGAAAGACCAATTGATTTAATCTTTCCCGTTTTTACTGCCTCTTCCATAGCTCTCCAAGCGCCTAGATAATCACCTACTGGTTGATGCAACAGCATGAGATCAAGGTAATCAACGCCTAAACGGTTCAGGGTGTCCTCAATTGCTTGCTTGGCTTTTTCATATTTATATTCTGTCGGCCAGATTTTGGAGGTCAGGAAAATTTCACTTCGATTGATGCCTGATTTTTTGATAGCACGACCCACAGCTTTTTCATTCATGTAAATATTTGCCGTATCAATCAATTGATACCCGTTTTTCAAGGCATGTTCCACGGAACATTCTGCATCTGTTGGACGGATCCGATACGTCCCTATCCCAAGGGTTGGAATAATCTCATTGTTATTTAAAGTTGTATATCGCATTATTTCCTCCTTATTTAGTAAAATCGCTGCTATTTTTCAAAAAATAGTTGGAGCATATTGTAACTGTAATCTTGAAAGTGAAAATTGGTCTTTTGCGCATCTCCTCCACATAGTTTAACACTTTCGCAGTAACGAACAGCATCGTAAGCCTGTCCGAGTTCCTCACATTTTGTATGTATCAAAATCAGTGGCTACTCGTGTATAGGTTTCGGCAGTTAATTTCCAGCCATCCTCAGTCTTTGTGAAGACTTCCGAGATGACAAAAGGATTTTGTACTTCATTTCCCCCGATTACAGCGGTTAAGAGAAGTTTTTTGAAATTAATAGCAGTGCTGCCGTAATCCACAACGTATCCCTCTGCAATATCAACCGCTTTGAAGATGAAGATTTTTTCGTTAAATACTTCAAGTTCCCCTGCCTTATCAAACGTGATTCCCATATGAACAAAGCGTGCGTTGTCAGCAATGAATCCTGCAACTGCGGTCATATCATTTGCTAGCTTTGCATCCCAAATTTGTGCGGAAATGCGTTGAATATCGTGTGTTGTCATAATCATTCTCCCCTATCATTAATAAGTGTAATCAGGAATCAAGAGTTACATTCATTCTTGATTGTATTGATAAGCCTATTCTAAACTGTGGAGTCAGGACCATAGCAAGTGTTTCACTTATTCATATATTTCTTGCCTCGAGAGGGGGTTACACTTTCAATCTCTGTAACGTCTTTGTAAGTAGAGGCCAAGATAGCGATTCACCTTCATGGTGTCAGCGGTACGGTCGAAACAAATAAAAGGAAAGCAGGGAGAATGATGGACAAGACAACACAGGTGATTGATGTACTTTCGATGGGGTATGGAACTGTTCCGAGAAGTGTGATGAGTGACCGGAAGCTGACGGTCGAGGCGAAGGCGATCTATGCGTACTTTGCCGCATGCATCGGGGCCGGGGACACAAGCTTCCCCACGGTCGGCGAAATCAGCAAGGATCTGAATATGGGGAAAGATCGCTTCCAGAAGCACAAGAAAAAATTGATTGAGAAGGGGTATCTGACGATCCGAAAAGATACGGCGGCAAACGGGAGGTACAGCACGGATGTGTATGTGATTGAAAATTGTCAGGAGTAATATTAACTGGACGAAATCAATTTCCTGAAGTGAAAGCAGGCGATGACATCAAATCCGTTAAGATTAAAATATCCTCATTATTCCGGAATTATTTTGCAAACGCTTACCCCGGTGTGTTAAGATAATAAAAACGAATACGAGCCCGTCCCTAAAGAATAAAACTAAACATTTTCATTCGACTTAGCGGACACAAAGGCCTTCAGCGCATCCAACAAACATGATTGTTGGATGCGTTGGGGGCCTTTTGTGCTTTTTTATTCAATGAAGGAGCGCGAATATGAGAACTTATGGAGTAAAGATTGGAGACAATGAAATTCAAGTTGCGGATTATCCCGGAGAAAAGGGCCCGATTCTAGCCATTCACGGACTTACAGGAAATAAATTTCAGCTGCAGTTTTTCGCGGAGCACCTAAGCCCGCGTTACCGTGTCATCACTATGGATCTGCGGGGCAGAGGCGACAGCTCGCCAGCCGAGGAGCACTCATCCATTTTCCATCACGCAGCTGACATCAAGCTGTTGGCGGAAAAGCTGGAAATCGAAAAACCGATTGTGATGGGCTACTCCATGGGCGGCTTTGTAGCTGCTTTGGCAGCGGCCGAGATGGAAGTGCAGGCAGTGATCCTATTGGATGGGGCGGCAACGATGGATGGACACCAAAAACCGATTGTGGAACCATCCTTCTCCCGACTGGGGATACCTTTCGATACTGAAGAAGGGTACATCAATCAGGTAACCGAAAATTACGCAAACTTGAACATACCGCCATCGAAAAAATTAAAGGATCTGCTTGCCTATGAAGTGAAGGAAGTTGACGGGAAATGGTTCAACAAAGCCATCCCTGAAGCGATCAAAGCGGATTGGTCAACATTTTGGCAGTTTGATGCGGGGAGGATAATAGCGAGTGTGGCCGCTCCGGTATTGTTGGTTCAGGCTGCCGGAAAGATAGGCAGCCACCCGCCTTTATTTCTACCGGAACACTATGCCGAGACTATCCGGGCAGCTAAGCAGATTCAGGTAGTGACATCGGATGCAAGCCATTACACGATGGTTTTCGAAGAGCGAGAGGATATAAACGGCTGGATCGATGCTTTTTTGGATCGAAATGAATGATAAAAAACATAGCAAAGGAGACCAGAGTATGGCGGACGGATTAAGTTACTTCAAGCAAGTTTATGGGGAAGTTCCCGATTGGGTGAAGAAGATGCACGCCTACAGCCCCAAAATGTTGGACTACTATACTGACTTTCGCGGAGAGGCATTTAAAGAAAATGCCTTATCCAAAAAAGAAAAGGATCAATTCATTGCCAGCGCAAATGCAGGAAGGCTGTATCAGCGGAGTATGATTTACCACACTAAAGCAGCAGTCGGAAATGGATCAAGCGTTGAAGAATTAGTGGAACATTTCCTGGTGGCGTATCTTTATAAAGGAGTCGAGGCTTTACGGCTGGCGGTGCAGGCCATCGAATATGCTGCAGAGCTGACGGGACAAAATGCTCTCCAGTCTGTTTTGAGAGCAGATGCAACAGCGGTGGAACTGTTGGAACGTATAATCGCTTATCTTCCTGTCGAACGGCAGTCGTTTACTAAAGCTGTTCTGAAATCTGTCCAGGACAACAGCGGGCGTGAGCAGCTTGAGGAAAAGGTCCTCAGCAGCGGGGCAGTGGCTTCTAAGACAAAGCATTTGAATATGGTTGCCCAATATATCACGGAGTTGAACGGCAAAGGGGCACAACCGTGGATCCAAAGAGCCCGTGAAAAAAATGCTATAGAGGCGGAACTGGCTGATGTAGGCTATATTTGCATCCTTACTGCAGGAATCCCGGCTTGGTTTGAAATCAGCGATTCATTGCTGGAAAATTAAAAAGTGGGAGTGTAAACAATGACAATCAAATCTTTTCAGACTTATATTTTGGATATTCCGATTATCCGGCCGCACCAACTGTCCATGACTTTGATCACAAAACAATCCATCGTATTGGGCTGTGCAATCAATGAAGACGGCGTGGAAGGATGGTCTGAAGTAGCCACAATCGGTGGAGCATCTTACGGCGAGAATACGCCGGAAGCAATCAAAGCGAATGTGGACGCCTATTTGGCTCCGATGGTGATCGGAAAAGAAGCCAAGGACTTCAATAAAATCATGGTCAACATGAATAGTGCCATAAAAGGAAACAATTATTCGAAAACTGTGGTGGAGGCGGCCCTGATTGACCTTGCCGCCCGTGAACGAAACATACCTGCCTATGATTTGCTTGGCGGGAAAGTCCATGACTCGCTTCCGTTGGCGTGGACATTGGCAAGCGGAGATACCCAAAAGGACATTGAGGAAGCAAAGGAATATTTGCGTATCAAGCGCCACAATATCTTCAAATTAAAGATAGGCAAAGGGGATCCGGCCAAAAACGTTGAGCATGTGCGGAAAATCATCCAGGCCGTGGGGAGCCAAGCGCGAATCACCGTGGACATCAACCAGGCATGGGACGAAGATACGGCCTTCAAATTCCTCAGACCCCTTCAGGAAATGGGTGTAGCGATGGTCGAACAGCCTGTGCCGACCTGGAACTATGAAGCCATGACCCGATTGAGCAAGCATTTCCAAGTGCCGATCATGGCGGATGAGGCATCCACCTATATCCACGAAGCCTTTTTCATCGCCAAAAACCGAGCGGGCAACGCCTTCGCCTTGAAGCCCTGCAAACACGGCGGATTGTTGGAAACGAAGAAAGTGGCGGCAATAGCGGAAGCGGTTGGCTTTGGTTTATACGGGGGGACGATGATCGAATCCTCGTTGGGAACCGCTGTCTGTGCCTCAGTCTATGCCACGATCCCTGATTTCCAGTTCGGGACCGAACTTTTTGGACCGTTGTTATACAAAGACAAAATAACCGTTCAGCAATTGGAATTTAAGGATTTTGAAATCATGATACCTGATGGACCCGGGTTCGGATTGGATGTTGACCTTGACAAGGTGAAGTTCTATGCGAGAGAATTCAAATAGAACAACACTAAAATCAAAGGGGTAATAGGGAATGAAGACAACAACAGCATTTATCAGTTCGTATGCAAAAGCACCGCTGAATACAGCACTGTCGGAAGACCATAAATACATCGGCATCATGCTGGAAATTTCAAAGGAGGACCATACTGTCGTAAATGCTGATGCCACATTCATTACGGAATTGGCGAGGGACTATTTCAAAAGACTGGTGGTGGGCTGCGTCATTACCGATAACCTTTCGCCGCTCATCAAGGAAATAGAGGAGAACTTCCTGATTGCCACCAACAGTTCTCTGATAGTTGCCCTCAAGAGCGCCCAAAAAAAATACGCGGATCATTTTTTGTATAAAAAGGAGACAAAAGTCGAAAGATAAAGGATCTATACGAACAGGAGGAGGTATAGCGTGGCTAGCCAATATAAAAATACGGAAGATGTACTGCATCAATCAGTGGAAAAGAAAAATTTTTTCCGGAAGCTTACGGATGGTCTTATCAGCATCATGCAAAAGTATTTGCCCAGCTCGTTTGTGCTGGCATTGATTTTAGCGTTCACTGTATTTGTGGTTGGGATTGTTTTTACGGAGAGCACGATGATGGATATGGTCGATTACATCGGAACGGGGATGTTTGAACTTGTGGGGTTCACGATGCAGATGGTACTGATCTTGGTGACGGGCCATGCGCTGGCCAATTCACCGATTGTGCTGCGCTTCTTGCGCAAGTTGGCCCATATCCCTAAAAATCGCGTTTCCGCAGTCGTTTTTACAGCCTTTGTCTCTTATCTGTGCACGTATCTGCATTGGGGCTTTGGTCTTGTTGCGGGCGCACTGCTGGCAAAAGAAATCGCCACGATCAATTATGGGAAGAAAATACACTATCCGATCCTGGTTGCGGCTGCGTATAGCGGCAATATAGCGCGTGGACCTTCGTCTTCTATTTTTTTGGGCCCGACCAGTGCCGGCCATGCGGCGGAGGGAGTCGTCGGCATCATTCCGTTGTCGGATACGTTGCTGATGCCTGAGAACATACTGATGACACTGGTTTTGCTGCTGATCATTCCGATTGTCTATAAATTTATGACGCCTCGGGCCGAAGAGAGTTTGGAAATTCATGCAAACATTCTGGAGAATGACCGTGCGAATGAAAACGATGCTGCTAAACGGCGGGATGCAGAAGCCCAATCGGCTACCTTGGCTGAGAAATTGGACAACAGCAAACTGGTTGCTTGGATCATTCCGGCGATTGTAAGCGTTTATATTGTCGGTTATTTCTCCAAAGTCGGATTCCTGGGCCTGGATATCAACACGATCATCCTGATTTTTCTGGTGTTGGGCATGTTTGCGCATCAAACCCCGAATCGGTACGCAGCAGCACTAAAGAGCGCCACTGCCACTGCGGACAGTATGATTCTGCAATTTCCGATCTATGCAGCCATCATGGTCATGCTGCGCGAAACGGGGATGGCGGGCGCAATCTCGGACTTTTTTGTTAACATATCCAATGCTGACACGCTGCCGCTGTATACTTTCTACAGCTCCTCGCTGATTAATTTCTTCATCCCTTCCGGGGGCGGATTATGGGCCATCCAAGGACCTATAGCGCTCCGGGCCGCTACGGAGCTGCATGCCTCAATCGAGGCCACGATGGTCGGGTTAGCTTGGGGGGATACTTGGAGTTCGCAAATCCAACCGTTTTGGGCTTTACCTCTCTTAGCGATTGCGGGATTGGATGTCAAAGACATCATGGGTTATTGTGCCATGATTTTTTTGGTATCCGGAGTGGTCATTTCGGGTTTCCTGCTCATTATGTAGAAGGCTGCACTGCGCAGCTGCGCGCATGAATAAAACAACTGATTAAAAAAGGAAAGAGGGATCGCTTTGGAATTGGACACAGTACTGGTGACCGCGTACGCGAAAGCGCCGCAACAGACAGCCTATTATGAAATCTATAAATATGTCGGGGTTGTTCTGGAAATCGACATAAAAACACATATTGTGGTGGATGCATCGGCTACATTCATGACACCGACCGCTCAAAATTATTTCTCGCGGTTGGTAGTCGGGACAAATTTTGAAGAAGAAATCAGCGGGTTGTTGGAACGGGTCAAAAAACACTACTTAGCGCCTTCACAAAACTCATTGCTAGTGGCATTGAAAGTGGCCCATCAGCGCTATGCGGATAGCTTGAGGAGTTTGTGAAATATATTTTGGTTTAAAATGTTAATAGTTATTATGATAATATACTTGCAATCGGATTGGGAATATGTTTTAATATACATATAGCAAACGCTTACAACTTCATATGTCTCATTACTGAACGTTGGAATCAGGATTCCAATTTAATTCGGTAATATAAAGGCCTTTTGGATCAGCATTTTCTCAGAAAATGCTGATCAGAGAGGCCTTTTTCTGTTTTTCAAATGATACGGGTTGCTGCAGAAAGGGCGTGGAAACAGCAAAATCAGCTGGATGCATGTAAGAAGTTGACATCATATAGGAGGAAGAAAAAATGAGTGAAATCATTGCAGAAAAAGAAAAAAAAATCTCAAAAGAAAAAGTGCACAGCAAAACCATCTTCAACTACATCATCGGCCCTTTACTATTTGGCATCATCATGCTGTTGCCGATACCGGGGTTGAGTTTTGAAGGGAAAACAGTCTTGGCTACCTTGATCTGGATGGTGGCTTGGTGGATAGCCAATCCTTTTCCGGCGGGGGCCATTTCGTTGTTGCCCATCGTCATCCTGCCTTTAATGAACGCATTGCCGGGTCCGGTCACTGCAAAAGCATACGGCGATCCGCTGAATTTTTTGTTCCTGGGTGGTTTTGCGATAGCGTTGGCTTTGGAAAAATGGAACTTGCATGAACGTATCTCCATCAACATCATCGGGGCCTTCAGCGGCAGCACATCCGGAATGGTAACGGGAATGCTAATCTCCTCGTTTTTCATTTCCATGTGGGTATCCAACACAGCAACAGCGATGATGCTTTTGCCGATTGGGACAGCTATGGCGGCTAAAGTGGTGACTTTGATGCAGCAAGAAGAGGACTACACCGAAAAGGACGGGAAAAATTTCACCACTTCGATTGTTTTGGGGATCGCTATCGGTGCCACCATCGGGGGATCCTCGACGTTGATCGGGACGCCTCCCAACCTGATCCTTGCTGGATTGGCCTCTCAGTTGTACGGCATTGAAATTCCTTTCGGAAAATGGATGCTCTTCGCTTTGCCGCTGACTGCGATCCTATTGGCCGTGACTATATTCGTCATGACGAAATTTGTTTTTCCGGTAAAAATCAAAAAGTTGCAGAACGGTCAAAGCTTCATCAAAGAAGAAAAAATCAGGATAGGGAAAATGACCTATGAGGAGAAAGTGGTCACAGGCATTTTCGTACTGACGATTTTCCTTTGGCTGACAAGAACGTTCATTTGGACAAAATTTGTGCCGGGAATGTCCGACACGATGATCGCTATCTTTGCGGGAATTCTGATTTTTGCATGGCCGGCATCCAAAAAGAATGGCGGAAAGATTCTCAATGCGGATGCTTTCGGGAAAATGCCATGGAGTGTTCTGCTGATGATCGGCGGCGGCCTCGCGATTGCAGAAGGGTTTCAGCAGACGGACTTGGCACAATGGATCGGCAACCAGCTGTTGGCTTTGCAAGGTGCTTCTTACTTCGCAATCTTGATTGCTTGTTGTGCGCTGGCGCTGGTCATGACCCAAGTCGCACCTAACACGGCCACGACAACAATCCTGGTCCCTATCGCTTCGTCATTAGCGGTTGCGGTAGGCGTCGATCCGATTCCGGTCATGGTCATCACGGCTCTGGGAGCAGGTTTCGCCTACATGCTGCCGATCGGAACGCCGACATTTGGAGTCGTCTACGCTTCCGGTAAAATAGATATGAACGACATGATCAAAATGGGCGGAATCATCGTAATCGCCGCGTTCTTCTTGTTGATTGGCTTTGTATATTATATCTATCCAATAATTTTCTAAAAAGGGGAGTACTAGTAAATGAGCAAAGTAAAAGATAACATTCAAGAGGTTTTATCGGTATTGAAAGATGGAGATACGATTTTGGTCGGAGGGTTCGGCCTAATCGGGGCACCTTTATCTTTGGTCGAGGGTTTGATCGAGAAAGATGTAAAAGGGCTGACTGTCGTCAGCAATAACTTGGGCGAAGCCGGCAAAGGCTTGGGCAAACTGCTGAACCAAGGCAAAATCGCGAAAGGAATCGGCTCCTACTTTACCAGCAACCGTGATGTCGGCGATGCTTATCAACGCGGAGAAATTGAGTTGGAGTTGAATCCGCAAGGTACGCTGGCGGAAAGAATGCGCGCAGGCGGAGCAGGCATTCCGGCTTTCTACACGCCTACAGCGCAAGGGACGGATCTGGCCATCGGCAAAGAGGAACGCGATTTTGACGGGAAAAAATATGTCATGGAAACGGGTCTGCGCGGCAATGTCGCCCTGATTCGTGCCCACAAAGCCGATAAACTCGGCAACTTGGTCTACTACAAGACCGCCAGCAATTTCAATCCGGTGATGGCGACTGCAGCGGATTATGTCATTGCTGAAGTGGACGAAATTGTGGAAGTCGGCGAAATAGATCCGGAATCAGTCATCACACCACACCTGTATGTGGATGCAATCGTAGTAGCTACAGAAATTTTAACGAAGGATGGAGTGGTCAGCAAATGAGTAAAAATGAAGGAATCCAACATATCATTGCACAACGCGCGGCAAAGGAATTGGTAGGACCGATTATAGTCAACCTAGGGATTGGTGTTCCGACACTTATTCCCGACTACCTGACGGATGACACTGTCTATCTCCATACGGAAAACGGCATGCTGGGCGTCGGGCCGGCCGACTCAGAAAACAGCGATCCCAACTTGGTGAATGCAGGGAAACTGCCTGTTTCGGAAATGAAGGGTTCTTCTTATTTCAACAGCGCTGAATCCTTTGGCATGATCCGTGGCGGTCACGTAGATGTGGCGATATTGGGTGTGCTACAGGCCGATCAACAGGGCCGCATCGCAAACTGGTCCGTCCCTGGAAAGAACATCATCGGCGTAGGCGGAGCGATGGATCTGCTGAGCGGGGCTAAAAAAGTGATCTGTACGATGAGCCATACCACTAAAGACGGGGAACCGAAAATCTTGAAGGAATGTGCGTATCCGATCACCTCCACCCGCAAAGTGGACATGCTGATCACTGAATTAGCGGTATTCATTTTTGAAGAAGGCCGCATGAAACTGATCGAGCTGATGCCAGGCGCTACTTTGGAAGAAATTGAAGCCAAAACAGAAGCCGAATTCATCAATGCGCTTGAAGGCGTAAGCGTAAACTAAAAGACTTAGGGGGAAATCAAGAATGAAAAATGTAGTGATTGTGGATTCCGTCAGGACAGCTATCGGAAAGCTTGGCGGGGCAATGAAGGATGTTACCGCCGATTATTTGGGGGAATATGTTATCCGGGAATTATTGGAACGCACGCAAGTGGATGCCAACGAAATCGATGAAGTCATTTTGGGGCAGGCTAAGCAGAGTGCGGATATTTCGAACGTGGCGCGGGTATCTTCGTTGCGGGCGGGGCTTCCGTTGTCGGTGCCAGGCTATACTCTGCACAGACAATGCGGATCGGGACTTCAATCGATCAATTCGGCAGTGCAACAGATTCAATCGGAAAATGCTGATATCGTCATCGCTGGCGGCGTTGAATCCATGAGTACAGCACCTTATTATGTGAGTGGTGTGCGTTTCGGGGTGACCGCAGGGAATGTGGAGCTGAAGGATCCGAACACCGCCAGTCAGCCGGGATCGCAGCCGCAGGAAGTCTATGGGACTGCCATCACGATGGGTTGGACTTCCGACAACATCGCCAAACAATATGAAATCACGCGCGAAGAACAGGATGCCTATGCCTTGCGCTCACAGCAAAGAGCGCAGCATGCCATTGAAGTGGGTCTCTTTGCGGATCAGATTGTGCCTGTCGAAATGAAGCAGCGCAAAAAAGTAATCACCTTCAACGTGGATGAACATCCGCGCGAGACAACGATGGAAGCTCTGGCTAAATTGAGACCGGTCTTCAGTCCGGACGGCACAACGACAGCCGGTAATGCCAGTGGCCGGAATGATGGAGCGGCTGCGCTGCTGGTCATGTCTGAAGATAAGGCGAAAGAACTGGGTTATACAAAAGGTGTGCGTGTAGTTGCCCAAGCGGCAGTGGGCGTAGATCCCGTCACAATGGGATTGGGGCCAATCCCGGCCACCCGCAAAGCACTGGAAAAAGCCGGACTGACTATCGACGACATCGACGTGGTGGAACTGAACGAAGCGTTCGCTGCGCAAACTTTGGCCTTCTTCAAGGAATTCAACCTTCCTTATGATTCCGAAAAAGTGAATCCGAACGGCGGGGCGATTGCGTTGGGCCATCCAATCGGCGCCACCGGGGCCATCCTGATGACGAAGTTGATGCATGAACTGCACAGGACCGGCAAACGTTATGGCTTGGTAACCTTATGCATCGCAGGCGGGATCGGCATCGCGACAATTGTGGAAAATCTTTCCGTATCGGAATAAAGAAGCTGATCCTATGGAGACAGAAAAAAAGGTTAATAAAACCATCATCACTGTTGCTCTGACGGGGTCACAAGGGACAAAGAAACTGAATCCGAATACCCCTGTCTCATGCGATGAAATAATTGAGGATGCCTACCAGTGTTATCTGAACGGGGCTGCAATTGTGCATATCCATGTGAAGGCGGATGACGGAATCCATGTCGAAATCGACAATGAAAAGTTTGCGTACATCAAAGCAGGAATCCAAAGAAAATGCGATCTGATCGTGAACTTCACCACTTCCGGCGAGATGAATCATTTTGAAGGGCTGGATCTTATCGGTACTGCGGACGGGCAGCAGGACAAACGGATTGGTATTTTGGATACGCATCCGGAAATAGCCACCTTCGATGTTCCGACCATGAACTTCGGAGAGCGTATCTTTATGAATCCTCTGCCTTTTCTCAGGAACCTGGGCAAGAAAATGCAGGAACTGAAAATTCTGCCGGAGGTCGAAATCTACAATCGCGGGGATATCGGTCTGGCTGAACAGCTGATCGAGGAAGGCGTCATCCCTGCAGATTCTTTCTTTCAACTGTGCTTGGGGATCAAAGGCGGGACGCCGGCCACAGTCAAAGACCTGGTGTATCTGACGGAAGCGCTGCCCCCGAATGTGAGCTGGAGTGCTTTCGGTGTGGGTGCAGACCACATGCGCATTATGTATGCCACTCTAGCTTTGGGTGGAAATATCAGGGTGGGATTGGAAGACAATCTCTACTATACCAAAGGCTGCTTGACATCTAATGCAGAGCTTGTGAAACGCGCAGCACGCTTAATCAGGGAGTACGGGAATGAAGTCGCTACTTCAAACGAAGCCAGGGGGATATTAAAGTTATCCAACTAATGATTCAATGAAGTAAGAACAATACAGCCTTCCGCTAATTTCGAAAAGTTGCAATTTACTTTTAAACGGATTACAAAGAAACTGTCATAAACGTTGTAGAAATCGTAAAGTTCGGGAGTAGCGAACCCGCTATCTCCGCGGACTAGAGTATCGCTGACAGGAACCACTTGGGTGTAATGCTCAAAATGAGGCTCTACAAAAGCGCTAATGCCAGTAGATGTGTAGACGTTATCAGAACTGTTTGTTTTGCAAGACATTCTACTTGAAGCTGATAACTTGCCTGGTTGCTTCCTGTAACTGGTTATAAAAAAGGAACAGATATTTTGTGATTTCTTAAAGCTAACGTTTTGTATTAAACAACCAGTCGGTTTGTGTTGATATTACCGTGTCGTGTATGGGTCCTTCAGGTTGCTGAAGGGCCCTGTTTTCAATAGATTTGCCTTCAACAGCATCAGGCTTCTCTGCTCAAGGGATGTATAAGAAAGTCTTCAAAAAATAAAAGGCATGAAATTACTCGACAGAGGTAACTTCATGCCTTTCATCATTGTTTTGATCTTGTAATCCCGGAGTCATAAAATTGGACTCAAGGATATTTTTCATCGAGACAGTTTGGATCAAAGAACTGTAGGTAATGAGCTTGAAGCTGGGGTTTTTATCGGCCACTTAGGTGATAGCGGTGCTGAGCGGCAGGATGGTAAAACAAGCACTCATAAGCCCCAAGTACGTTGTGGAATATGCGTAGAGCGTATGGTACCCATGAGCATGGTCAACTTGTAGGCAAACATCAGCACTGTTTTCCCATCCATAAAGAACTGAAGCTCATTTCTTGGATTAAGTTTGGCGGCCTCATAATCTGTTTTCAGCAAGTAATTCACTTTACCTGGATTTGTCAAAGACAATCAAGATTAACCTGGGACTTTAGGGAAATTTTTTGGGTTACACATTCAATCTCCTCTCCGTCTTTATTAGTAGAGACCAAGATAGCGATTCACCTTCATGGTGTCAACGGTACGGTCAAAACAAATAAACGGAAAGCAGGGAGAATGATGGACAAGACAACACAGGTGATTGATGTACTTTCGATGGGGTATGGAACTGTTCCGAGAAGTGCTATGAGTGATCGGAAGCTGACGGTCGAGGCGAAGGCAATCTATGCGTACTTTGCCGCATGCATCGGGGCCGGAGACACAAGCTTCCCCACGGTCGGCGAAATCAGCAAGGATCTCAACATGTGCGAGGAACGATTCCGGAAGCATCAGAAAAACTTGATTGAAAGAGGATATCTGACAATCCGAAAGAATGCAGCGGCAAACGGCAGATACAGCACGAACGTGTATGTGATCCAGGAACGGGTTGCCAACGGATAAAATAGAACAGAAAATCCAACATACGAAGAACTGCCCTGAACCAAAAATGGTTTAAGGCAGTCCTTTTCACATAACCAAAGAAATGATTGTGGCTCCACCTCCTTTCCAGGCTGTTGGCGGAGGCCATCCTCAAATAAGAAATCATCATCGAATAGACACAGCTTGAACTGGAGATCGAGTGCGAAATGGAACTGCCAAGAGGACAATCGTGGTGTTAGGTAGTTTTATTGAGATTAGGCGTATTTGCGGTAAAATATAATTAATATTAGGACGAGGGAAGCTTTAGTAGGAAGCTCGTGTCCAAAGTTGCCTAGAAAGGAACTAAACATGAATAAGAAAGTAGCGCAGGTATTATTACTCTCACTAGTTTTAATGGGTTGCTCTCAAGAAAAAACTGAAGAACTGGCTCACAACAGTGAAGTTTCTTTATCAGACCACAGTGAGAGTATATCCAAAGGAAGTGCACAGATTGACAGTGCCACGTATTCTGAATCAGAAAGTAGTAGTTCTCTTACAATGCCAAAAATATATACAGAAAGTGAAAAAGAAGCCATTTCCAAAGAGTTTCTTGATTGGGCGTCCTACCAAGCTGAAATTGGTGGAATGGTTGTTTCGGATTATTTGTTGGGACATGGTGCTGCGGGTTATGGGGACTGGTATGCGAATACAGTGAACGGAGAAATCCAGATTCAAAATATTGGGCAAGGCGTACCTGGATATGACCATTTTCCGATCCACGTAATCGGTGGAGTTGTTTTTTATACGTCCAAACAGGCGTTTTATGGATATGACGAACGACCTAATTCAGAAGGAATTGCTGCCGGGTTTCATCGCCTCGCAGATTTGAATATGCCCATTACCCGATATTTATTGGGAGATGATGGGATTGTGTATGAGTTAGGTGGGACGAATCCAGATTTATTCAGCTTCAGCGGAGGGTATGGGCTCTATGCTGATGATGGAACAAAGGTTGGAGGAGATAGCCATTATATTTTCACTGTTTCTGAAGACAATGATGCACAAGAGAAATTCAAAGAAATTTTATTAAAGTTCCGAGAATAGATAGCTGTCAATAACGATAAGCCTTACAATTAAAAAAATCCTGAGATTTGCTGTGACAGCATCTTCAGGATTTTTTATTTTTGCAACTGGAGGGTAAAAAATAAATTAACCACAAAGATTTTCAAAGAGTATAGCTGATTCTAAAGGATGATTTATCCCTCGTTGCGAAGATGGTATAATCAATATTTTATGATTATTCGTAACGAATGCACAAAACTTATGAAGAACAACTTCTGGATTAAGGGGTTAAAGAAGGGGTGCAACGTGCATATACCCAAGAGTAAGACAGCGTTTACATTTTTGCAAAATTAGATGGCAACAATATCTACTAACAAATTTATTGGAGGAAAAGTATACTTCAATCAGACAAGGAGATAAAGAATATGAGAGATAGATCATTAGAACTATTGAGAAAATTTGTTATATCTGATTTTCCGGTTAGCATAGAGACATTATGCGAGGAGTTCAAGTTAAGTCAGAGGACTTTGAGGAGTGAGATAAAGAACTTAAATGATTACTTGGTGGATAATGAATTTCCTATCGTAGAGACCATTAGAGGAAAGGGATTTCTGTTGACGCTAAGTAAAAGTCAAACGATTGATTTAACGGCCCTTGTTGGGAGTGATTTAAAAGACGAATTTTACAGCAGGGATGAAAGGATACTCGATTTAGTTCTGGACATCGCACTAGGGAAGAATAAAGTCTTTCTGTACCAAAAGGAAGAGGAATACCAAATATCTAAAAGCACGTTAGATGAAGACATGAGGAGGTTAAGAACGTTATTAAAAGAATACGGCGTTTCGGTATTGAGCATACCGAAACAAGGGTTAGTTTTTGAAGCGAAGGAAAGAATTATCCGAACCATGCTGTACTCTCTGGTCAACAAGGCTATCGATAACGTTGCTCTGATAGATAACATAAAGAATCAATCTACAGTACAGCAGATTATTTTCAAATATATTCCTATGGGAATCATAAATGAAATCAATGCATTATATGATCAATCCATTTCTTCCAGTGAAGAAACTTTGTACCGAAAAAATCGTATCCTGTTTACTGGCATTTGGATGGTCAGGTACAACATGGGATTTTATGTTAAGAATACAGATTGGGTAAGAACTACAGAAAATGCGCCCAATGGCTTGCTTGTTTTTGTAACCGCTATTTTTGAGCAGTTCGGATTATCGCCGGATAAAAATGAATTCAACTACTTGGTATTTATGTTGAATACATTCAATTCTAAGGACATGAATAATTCCGTCGAGTGGGCGCAGGCTCAAATCCTGTCCATACAGCTGATTCAATACGTCGAGAATGCAACAAAAATACCATTCTCCAAGAAAGAAGCGGCTTTACAGGAAGGCTTGTATAAACATATCGGAGGTTTGTTAAATCGGCTTCGCTATGACACTCAATTCTCTAATCCGATGAAAGACAACATCAAAAGCAATTATGGCGAAATTTACAAAGCAGTCGAAGGTTTTTCGAAAGTAATGAGCACAACCTTGAATAAAGAAATTACTGAAGATGAAGTCGCATTTCTGACTATCCACTTTTCAACATCGCTAAGTGAATTGAACCAGGAGATTGAATATTGTTATCGGGCGGTAGTCATTTGCAACCATGGTGTGGCTACTGGAAAGCTCTTGGCGGAAAATCTGAAAGAGCTGTTTAATATTGAAGTTCTTGCCGTCCTTAGTTCTAGAGAAACCGAATTGATCAATAAGCTGGATGTGGATTTGGTGTTTGCCACTGTACCCATTTCAGAGGTGTCAAAACCGCTGCTGGTAATCGATCCAATAATCAAGCGGGAGAGCAAAGAAGTGATATACAGCTTCTTAAATCAAAATTCTGATTGTAAAAGGTTAATCAGTCGCCACGAAAATGCGACGCAGATGTTCTCATCCATACTTAACCTGATGGAGAAGCAGGACATCAAGATTACCAAAGAGATTTATGGAGACGTGGAAGAAATTTTCAGAAAAAATAGTTTGTCATTCAATACAAGGGAGATTCAGCCTATGATCAAAGACATTTTGAAGGATACGGATATCATAATCCAAGCTAAAGCGAGTGGATGGGAAGAATCGATAAAACTTGTTTCCCAACCATTGCTTGATGACGGGACGATAACAGATCAGTATGTAACAGCAATGATAGACACAGTTAAGGAGTTTGGCCCCTATATTGTAATCGGTCCACATCTTGCGTTAGCACATGCGCGACCGGAAGAGGGAGCTACCAGGCTTGGACTGAGTGTAGCAACTTTAGAAGAGCCGGTAAGTTTTGGGCACGAGACGAATGATCCGGTTAAGATTATTTTCTGCTTATCGGCCGTCGACTCATTTTCCCATTTGAACATTATGAAGAACCTGATTGATCTGATTAATGACGAGGAAAAAATCAATCAATTGGCTGAAGTGACATCTGAAGAGGAATTCAAGCAACTGCTTTTCGGTAATTAGGAAATGGTAATTATTTCCATAATATAAAAAATGAAATAGGAGCGTGATTTTTATGGGTAAAAAAGTAAATATTCTATTCGTATGTGGAGCAGGGCTGGGTAGTAGCTTTGCGGCACAAATGGCAGCCGAGGATGTATTGAATCTCCACAATGTAAAAGCAAAATTGGATCACGTAGATATATCCAGTGCAGCCTCTATGCAGCCGGACATCATCATCACAGCCCAAAATTTCAAGTCACAGTTCGAAAAGTTCAGTATTGATGAAACAAAGACAGCCATTGTTTACTTGAAAAATATCGTATCCAAAGCTGAAATTGAAGAAAAACTTTTACCAGTTCTCGTAGCTAAAGGCGCAATATAATTAAAAAATCATAAGAGGTGATATTAATGGGTGTTGTAAATTTTATTATTGATAACGTTCTCACGCAAGCTTCAATTACGATTGCTTTAATTGCTATGATGGGTTTATTGCTTCAGAAAAAGGCGACCGGACAAGTTATATCAGGGACTTTAAAAACGTTGCTGGGATTCCAAGTGTTAAGTGCCGGTTCCAGCATCATTGTAGGCAGCTTGGTTTACTTTGGGGAGATATTCACAGCAGGTTTCCATATGCAAGGTATTATCCCATCGATTGAAGCCATAAACGGTCAAGCCATGAATGAATTGGGGCTAGGCCGAGATATTGCCCTTACCTTCTTAGCTATCTTTGTATTTAATATTCTGATTGCTCGTTTCACCAAATGGAAATATATCTTCTTAACCGGTCAAGCTATTCTATGGATGGCAACAATGACCACTGTATTCGGATTCTTTGCAGGCTTAAGAGGTATTACGTTAGTTCTGGTCGGTGGTCTAGTCGGTGGTATCTTTGCAGTAGCAATGCCAGCAATTGCCCAGCCTATCATTCGCATCGTCACTGGATCAAATGACATCGCTTTGGGTCACTTCTGTACCATTGGTTATTTATTCGAAGCCGGCGTTGCTAAGATTTTTGGCGAAAAAGGCGAAAACAAAAAATCGATTGAGGACATCAAATTACCTGAATCATTTGAATTCCTGCAAGACACTTATCTTTCCGTAATGGTAGTTATGGTTCCTTTATATGTCATCACAGCAGCCTTTGCTGGTCCTGGTGTAGGCGATCCTGGAGCACAACATTACTTGATGTTCGCATTCCTGCAAGCAATCCAATTCGTTGTTGGTGTATATGTATTGTTAGCCGGCGTACGCTTATTGCTAGGCGAAATCGTACCAGCTTTCAGAGGTATTGCCATGAAATTAGTCCCTGATGCTATCCCTGCATTGGATTGTCCAGTATTCTTCCCATATTCTCCAAACGCGGTAATTTTGGGATTCATCACAACAACAATCGGTACAATTATCGCTATGTTCACACTCCCAGCATTCGGACTAGCAATGATCCTGCCAGGAATGCTGACAAACTTCTTCGCTGGCGGTACAGCAGGTATCTTCGGTAATGCTGTAGGCGGCCGCAGAGGCGCAATCATTGGCGGTATTGCCCATGGATTCTTCATCACATTATTGCCGGCACTTCTAGTGACAATCTTCAATAGTATGGGATTCATAAACGCTACAGCAACAGACGTTGATACAGTTGCAGCTGCAATGTTGTACGCATGGATCTTGAGCCCAATCTTAAAGGCATTCTAATCAGTAAGGATTGGAGGGAAATCAATGTTTAACTTTTTTGGAAAAAAGAAGGAGAAAGTGCAAGAAGTACAAGAAAAAATTCAATTATCTGATGAGCGCATCTCTGAATTAAGGGATGTAATCGAAAAAACCACTACGGAAATTCAGGAACTTGATCCCGCCGATACACAAAAAAACGTGTTGTTGGCTTCACTGCATGAAAAATTAGGATTGGCTTATGCTGAATTGGGTGAGGATGATCAGGCGCTTGCCACTTTAGAGAAGAGTTTGGATTACAAGTTGACTATTGGGGATGGCTACAAAAAATTGATGAGCATCTACAATGCCAAGCGAGCTGAAGCAGCAAGAAACGGCAGTGATGCAGGCATCGAAGAATACATGGGAAAAATGGATAACATGAGACAGATTGCTAAGAAAGTAACTATATCAGGATCAAAATAATATACAGCAAAGGAAATGATGCAAATATGTATAAAAATTTAAAAGAAGTTACCGCAATGGCAGATGAACTGAACATGACAATCGGGGCGTTCAATACGCACAATCTAGAGATGTTACCAGAAATGATTCGTGCAGCAAAAGAAATGGGCAGCCCGATCATTATTCAAACGAGTATCGATACCGCAAAATATATTGGCTATAAACTAATTGTTGCTGTAGTGAAAGAAATTGCAGAAGACGAGATGGTTGATGTAGCTTTGCATTTGGATCACGCAAGAGATTTCAATGAAATCAAGGCAGCTATTGATGCAGGCTTTTCAAGTGTGATGTATGATGGTTCTCATTTGCCATTCAAAGAGAACATCGCGAAAACAAGAGCTGTCGTGGAATATGCCCATGCCCATGGCGTTTCTGTAGAAGGAGAACTTGGCACAATCGGAGGAACAGAAGAAGGCATCTCAGTTGCGGAAAATGACAAGGTTTACACTAAACCAGAGGATGCTGTTGAGTTCGTTGAGAAAACGGGTGTAGATGCTTTAGCGATCGCGATTGGGACTAACCACGGCCAATTCAAATCCAAAACAGAAGTAAATATCCCATTGCTTAAAGAAATCAATGCTGTAGTTGATGTGCCTTTAGTGATACATGGCGGTACCGGCGTGAAGGAAGAAGATTACCCTGAACTGATCAACAATGGCATCCGCAAATTTAACGTCGGCACTGAATTGCTTGTTAACTGGAACAAAGAGGCAAAAGACTGCTTCAGTACCACTGAACTGAACAAATCACTCAGACACAATGTCATCCCTGCGAACATGAAAGTGAAAGAGATTGTAAAACATAAAATTGGATTATTTATGAATGTAGATAGTCCATTAAAGATAGGCTAGGCTTCAAATGGATAAGTATCTTATTTTAATAGCAGGGAGTCCAGCAACAGGAAAAAGCTACTTAATCAATTTGATAAAAGAAGTGCTGCCAGACATGTTCATCCTTACTCCGGATGAAGGCAAGGAGATATTTGCAGACTCAGTAGGTTTTGATAGCCTGGAGGAGAAGGCACAGCTAGAAAAAAGGGTTTGGGAATTCTATTACGGGGTATTGGATCTGTACATGAACGCAGGTAAACGATTCATTTTATCGGAATATCCGTTCTCCGATAAGCAACGCTCTCACCTAGAAAGTTTAGCAAACAAATATTCATATAAAGTGATAACAATCAGACTAGTAGCCGACTTTGATGCTTTGTGGGCCAGAAGAAAAGTGCGGGATATCGAAAATGATCGGCATTTGAGTCATGTCATGTCGCACTATCATTTTGGAGATGCACTGGAAGATCGTTCAAAAGCAGACAGTCTGATTACGGAGGAAGCATTCAGGAACATTATTGAAGCGCGACAGTACAACGAGTTTTCGTTAGGTCAGCTGTATGAGTATGATGTGTCTGATTTTTCTAAGGTAGACTATACTGAGCTGTTAGAAAAATTGAGGAAGCTTTATCAATGACGTTTGTAGTTGAATCAATAAGCAGGCCTAAGAGACAATGGTTTTATATAGTCTCTTAGGCTTGTTTTTGATTGTGTTCCAAATCCAAAAGTGGATACTCTGACCTGAATAATTCATTTTTGGAAGAATATTTTTTAGGGGTTACACATTCATTCTCTCCCTCGTCTTTATAAGTAGAGACCAAGATAGCGATTCACCTTCATGGTGTCAGCGGTACGGTCGAAATAAATAAATGGAAAGCAGGGAAAATGATGGACAAGAGAACACAGGTAATTGATGTACTTTCGATGGGGTATGGAACTGTTCCGAGAAGTGTGATGAGTGACCGGAAGCTGACGGTCGAGGCGAAGGCGATCTATGCGTACTTTGCCGCATGCATCGGGGCCGGGGACACAAGCTTCCCCACGGTCGGCGAAATCAGCGAGGATCTGAATATGGGGAAAGATCGCTTCCAGAAGCACAAGAAAAAATTGATTGAGAAGGGGTATCTGACGATCCGAAAAGATACGGCGGCAAACGGGAGGTACAGCACGGATGTGTATGTGATTCAGGAACGGGTTGCCAACGGATAAAATAGAACAGAAAATCAAACATAAAAGGACGGCCCTAAACCAAAAATGGTTGAAGGCAGTCCTTTTTGTAAAACCAAAGAAACAACTATGGAGTCATCTGATAACTTTTCCAGTTCGACAACTTCTAATAAAGGGATCAAGATGAGTGGGGAATAGCCATCAATATAGAACCCTTCAAACGGGCTTTCCAAAAGCATTTTAGCCGGTTTGAGGATGAAGTGATGATAGAAGAACTGTATAAGATGAGCAGGAAATACAGCGAGGAGGCTTTTGAAACGACGGGCTATGAAATCAGAAACCTGAGAAAGATGCACATTTACCTCATCTCAAAGGCATTCGAGGAGCTGGGCATCCGGATAACCGATGAGGAAGCATTGCAATATCAATTGGACTACGAAACCTTTCAGAACGAAATCAAACTGATCGAAGAATTTCCACAAATTTTTGAACTGCTGCTCCAAAGAGGCGCCAAGGTTGGCATCATCACAAACGGTGCCAACGACAACCAACTCAGGAAAATCAATCAATTGGGTCTTGAAAAATGGATCGCTCCTGAAAATATGCTGGTTTCGGAAGGAGCCGGTGTCTCCAAACCCAGTAAAGAAATCTTCGAAGCAATGGAAAGAAGAATGGGATTATCAAAAAACGACGTATATTACATTGGGGACAATTTCGATAATGATGTAATTGGGGCAACCGCGGCGGGTTGGAAAACGATTTGGGTGAATTTCCGGAACCACAAAACGATTGGCCAGGAAGTTTCGGCAACGTATGTGGTGGAATCGCCGCAGGAATTGTTGCGGTTGGTGGATGTACTTACGATAGGTCTGTAGGATATAAGGTGATTGGTATCACTACCACGTACTTGCTCAATCGAAGAGGGAGCATGCGGAAATTAATATGGATTTCAAAGTTTTAAAATATGGGAACGAAATTTAGTGAGTAAAAAAATCAAACAAATGTTTGACAGCGCTTTCTTTAGCGTTATAATAGGTCTTAGGCAATATATTATGGATTTCCGGAGATACATAATACATTGCCAAAATGTAATTGGGGGGATTAAATAATGAATGAAGAAATGGAACTATCGGAACACAGCCCGGAACAATTGGTGGCACTGATCCAACAAGGGCACCCTATGTACTTTGAAGAACTTTTTTGTAGGTTTTTGCCTCTGGTGAAAAAGTTCAACAAAGCTTATTATTTACGTTCTTTGGAACAAGAGGATTTTTGGCAAGAAGCCCGTATGGTACTGCATAAGGCTGTTCAGTCTTATGCTCCCGAAAAAGGCCTGCAGTTTGCGAGTTTCTACAAATTGACCCTGAAGCACCACATTTTCAGTTTGATCAGGAAAGAAAGCGCAGTGAAGCGGAAAATCGACAAAGGCGCTGTGTCGTTGGATGCAATCCTTGAGAATCAATGCAGCAATCATACGGAATACTCCTTTGAAGGCGTAGTTTCGATGAACTTCTCTCCTGAAGAAATCGTTATGGTGAAGGAAAGTGCGTCGGGTTACTTTGAGATTCTTTCTGATTTCGAGCAAGCTGTGTTCATTCGTTTCATCAATGGCTCGGATTTCCAAACAATTGCTGAAGAACTGGATTGTGAAGTGACTTCTATTAAGAATGCCTATGATAGATGCCACCGGAAAATGAAACGTTTATTGGAATGAGAGCCAAATAATGCCTCGCCGGAAATAAATTCCGGTGGGGTATTTTTATTTTTCCGAAATACGGGTCCGCAGTTCATTTCTTTGGCTCAATTGTGCTACACTTTAAGTACGAATTTTAATAAGCAAGGACAAACTTATGAATAAAAATAAACGTTTGATCTATATTTCATTATTGGCTGCGCAGGGTGTGGTCATTACGATGCTGGAGCGGGCGATTCCGTTTCCTTTCGCGTTTGCGCCTGGTGCGAAGCTGGGTTTGGCGAACATCATTACATTATTGGCGATCTTTACGCTACCTTATAAGGATAGTCTGAAGGTCGTGTGGATGCGGTTGTTGATTTCGACATTGTTGGGTGGGACGTTATCTACCTTCCTGTACAGTTTTGCGGGGGCTTTTTTGAGTTATGGCGGGATGCTTTTGGTCCGGCTCTTGGGGCCGAAGCGGGTCAGCATGATCGGCATCAGTGCGGCGGGGGGAATTCTGCATAATGTCGGCCAGTTGGCGATGGCGAGCCTGATTGCACAATCGTTCAGTGTCATGCTCTACTTGCCGATCCTTTCCATCACGGGCATCTTCTCCGGGATCGCGGTCGGGGTGGCGGCGAATTACTTGTTGGAGCATGTTTCGACGATCCGTCAATTCCAACTGGAGGAGGCATCCCAAAGTAAATTGACGAAAGCGTGGTATGAGGCTTCACTGGTCTACCGGGAAGAGAAACACTAGCGTTTTATTGCGGGAACCTCTCCAATGCGAAAGGTTTTAAGTCGACGCGTGAGGAAGAAAACAAAGTGAAAAAGATGAAAAAATGCTCATATAAGAACTTTTTCATACTACTTCCAGGTTTTGCATGGACAATTATTCACAAATACACTATACTTATAAATGTGGTTATTTTAAATAAGTGAAAGAGCGCTGCGAGGCGCTGGACATAGAAAAAGGAGACTACAGAATGAGTAAAAAGAATATTGTGGTTGTGGGAGCAGGATTCGCCGGTGTGGCTGCCGCGAAGAAACTGTCCCGACATTTCAAGAAAAATCCGGATGTCTTGATCACCTTGATCGACAAACATTCCTACCAGACATACATGACCGAGTTGCATGAGGTGGCAGCGGGACGTGTGCAGCCCGATGCGATCCAATATGATCTGCAACGTCTGTTCAGCCGTAACCGGAACGTGGATATCGTCACGGATGAAGTGACCCATGTGGACCGTGAAGCGAAAGTGGTTACGACAAGCAGCCATAGCTTCAACTATGACTATTTGATCCTGGCGATGGGTGGAGAACCGAATACGTTCAACGTACCGGGCGTCGATGAGAATGGTTTCACAATGTGGTCATGGGAAGATGCGAACAAAATTCGCCGTCATATCCAGGATACAGTCGAAGCAGCTTCAAATGAACACAATGATGAAAAACGCAAAGCAATGTTGACTGCAGTAGTCAGCGGAGCTGGTTTTACCGGTGTGGAACTTGTCGGTGACTTGATGGAATGGAAAGACCAACTGGCTAGAGCCAATAAATTGGATCCGGCTGAATTCAGCCTCTATCTGGTTGAAGCTGCACCGCAGATTTTGGGTGTCGTAACCGAAAAAGAACAACAAAAAGCAGAAAAATATATGCTGAAAAAAGGCATTCAGATCATCAAAGGTAATGGCGTCGCCAACGTCAAGAAGGACAGCGTTGAGTTGTCTGATGGAACGGTGATTCCGACACATACACTGATTTGGACGGCAGGCGTAAAAGCCAACACGGACGCAGCTGCTTACGGCATCGAACAAGCAAGAGCGGGCCGTTTGGTAGCCAATAAATACATGGAAGCGAAAGATTCCGAAGGCGTTTATTTGGCAGGGGACTTGGTTTACTATGAAGAGCCTGACAAAAACAACGCACCAGTGCCGCAAATCGTGCAATCCGCAGAACAAACGGGTCACACAGCCGCAGCCAACATCATCGCTTCCATCGAAGGAACAGAGAAGCATGAACACAAAGGTACGTATCAAGGCTTCATGATTTCGATCGGTTCTCGTTACGGCGTTGCCTACTTGATGGACAAAATCCATTTGAGCGGCTTCATAGCGATGCTGGTGAAGCACATTGTGAACTTGTTCTACTTCATGACTATCGGATCGGGCTATTATTTCGTGCAATACATTTATCATGAATTCTTCCATATCAAAGAAAAACGCAACATTTTCCGTGGGCACTTGTCCCGTTTGGGTAATGTGCTCTGGGCACTGCCGTTGCGTGTCTTCTACGGCAGCATGTGGACATGGGAAGCGATCAAGAAGATCTACGGTCTGTACGGCACGACTTCTTGGTTCGGTGATGAGATTGTCTTGCCTTTCGCTTGGTTGAAGGAAGCGACAACCGGGGCATCCGAAGCGGTAACCGACACGGCTGCTGCAGTCAGCCATCCGGTATTCGGTTTGAGCTATGCCTATGGGGAAGAGCCGATGATGGTCTTCAAAGAAGCACCTGAGTGGTTCAACAGCATCATGCAGGTCATGATCCCGAATCCGGAAATGGCCTTGTTCTTCCAGAAATTCATGACGATCGTCGAGCTGCTGATCGGTTTGGCGATCATCGCGGGCTTGTTCACTTTCTTGGCGAATGCCGCAACAATCGCATTGGTGATCTCGTTCGCCCTATCCGGTATGTTCTACTGGGTGAACATGTGGTTCGTTCCTGTGGCCATCGCTTTGATGAACGGTTCAGGCAGAGCCTTCGGGTTGGACTACTATGTGATTCCATGGATCCAGAAGAAACTTGACAACTGGTGGTATGGTAAGACAAAATCAATCTATAGACCGGGTATCGGTCAATAATAACGATCTAACAGGGTTAAGGTGGGGAGACTTGCCTTAGCCCTTTTCTTTTCAGAAGAGAGGGACGGGAAATGCGAAAATACCTGAAAATGATCCGCAGAGGCGATCTGCTCATCATCCTTTTTTTGATGGCGGCTTCCTTCCTGCCGTTGGGAGTCTTCTCCTATCATCAAGCCAACGCGGAGAGTGCGGATAACATCGCAGTCATCAGTGTGGACGGCAAGATAGTGAAGGAATTTGTCCTGAAGGATGACGGCAAAACGGAAACATATGTCTATCAGGACGACCATGGTCATGAGAACGTGATCGTGCGGGAAGGATCCCAAATCCGGATTACTTCCGCCGATTGCGACGACCAATTGTGTGTGCGCATGGGCGCGAAGGATGGCATCGGGGAGACAATCATGTGTCTGCCGAACCGCGTGCTAGTGGAAATACGCGGTGCCCAAGGGACTACCGCTGACGATGAAGAGGCCCTCGACATCATCTCCTGAAAAATACTTAAGGGCAGAACAAAAGGAGTTTCAGTATGAAAATTCATTCGATGTGGGACCAGTATCCGCTGTTGCAGGCGGAATTGGTCGCCACCAATGAGCTGTTGGAAAAAAATATAACGCTCAAAAACCGGGCGGTCAGGGAAGCGATCCTTGCAAGGCTGCTTTCGGGCGGGAAGATGCTGCGGCCGGCCTATTGCCTGTTGTTTTCCTACTATTCCCCGCAACGGGATGCGGAGCGGGCGCAGGCGATTGCGGCTGCGGTGGAGTTATTGCATACGGCGACGTTGATGCACGATGACGTCATCGATGAAGCCGGCACTCGCCGCGGCCAGGAGACGATGAACCGGGCATTCGGCAATCAGATCGCCGTCTATTCGGGGGATTACCTCTTCACGGTCTGTTTCCGCTTGTTGTCCGATTATGCCGGCGACGCGGCTGTGCTAAAGATCGACACGAACGGGATGGAAAGCATCCTGATCGGCGAGCTGAATCAGATGGATATGCGCTACAATCCGGACATGCGTATGCGCGATTATTTGCGCCAGATCCAAGGCAAGACGGCCCAGCTCTTCGCGTTGAGCTGTTATGCCGGGGCCTATGGATCGGTTGAGGACGAGAAGTTGGCGCAACTGGCCTATCGGATCGGCCACGATATCGGCATGGCCTTCCAGGTCATGGATGATGTCTTGGATTACACCCAGGACGAAAAGACCTTGGGCAAACCGGCTCTAAGCGACTTCCGCAACGGCATCTACACAGCACCTGTGCTGTATGCGATGCAGGCCGACCGCAAAGCCTTCGCTACCTACATCGCCAAAGGGGCGGATGTGACCGCTGCGGAGCTCGCGGAGATCCATGTTTTGGTGGAACGCTATGGCGGCAATCGCGCTGCACAGGCGTTGGCCAAGAAATACACGACGAAAGCGCTGAAGCTGATCAAGAAATTGCCGGATCATCCCGTAAAGGAAACGCTAACGAAATTAACTGAGCAATTGCTTTATCGCAATATGTAGCAAAGCTGTTGCGACACGTTATGTGGATTGATAGCATTGCATTTTGAAATAAAACATTAGAAAATAATGGTTTTTTAGTGAAATATAAGGATTTTATTTGGCTAAAGATGTAACAAATGGTATGATAAGTAAGTGGAAAGATATAGGGGTCTTGTGATTGGAATCACATATCTAACCGCTATCATAATAATAGAACAGGGTGGGATAGATTATGGAATTAAAGAAAACGTTATCTACGGCAACTCTTTTGCTGGCATCAACTTTCGTATTAGCAGCTTGCGGCGGAGCCGACACAGAAACAGAATCTTCAGAAGCAGCTTCATCCGAAGTTGTAGTTGAATCTTCATCAGAAGCATCTTCAGAAGCTACTTCAGAAGCGGCAGCTGAATTAAAAGACGGCACTTATACATTGGTTGAAAAGAACTTCGACACTCGTGGCTGGAAAACTGAATTCTCGATCACTGTTGTGGACGGCAAAATCACGGAATCTGCATATGAGAACGTGAACGAAGCCGGCGCGAAGAAATCTGAAGATGCAGACTACCAAGCTAGAATGGTAGAAAAAGCTGGCGTGGGCCCTGCTGACTATTTCCCAGCATTGAACAACCAGTTAGTTGAAAAACAAGATCCAGATGCGGTGGAAGTCGTTACTGGTGCAACAGGTTCTACTGAAACTTTCAAGAAGTACGCTCCAGTATTGATTGAAGCAGCAGAAGCTGGCGATACAACTATAATCGAAGTCGACAACGTAGTCGAAGCAGAATAAGCTGGATTTCCGCCTTTTTAGGTGGAATCACTAAGAAAAAAGATTATCATAGACAGGTAGGGACAGCGTTCTTGTTCCTGCCTGTCTTTTTAAATGTAGATACGGGGTGAGCGGATGAAAAAATATATGAACAAGGCCGGTCTGGCAGGCGCATTGTCATTGGCGCTCCTTTTTGGGGGTTGTGGCAATGGGGGCGTGCAGGAAGCAACGGAGATACGGAAAGAACCATATGAGAAAACGGAATTTTTGATGGGGACTTATGTGACGGTGCGCGTCTATGACGAAGGCAAAGAGGCAGTTCTGGAAGAGGCGTTCGACCGCGTCGCCGAACTGGCCGACAAAATCACTGTGAATGAGCCTGGGTCGGAAGTCGATGCGGTGAATGCGGCGGCAGGGACGGAAGCTGTGCAGCTGTCGGAGGATGTCTACCCGTTGGTGCGGAGCGCGTGGGATTACAGCGAGGCATCCGACGGTGACTTTGACCTGTCGATCGGGCCGATCACCGAACTCTGGCATATCGGTTTCGATGATGCCAGAAAGCCGGAGCAGAGCGAAATCGATGCGGCGCTGACTTTGGTCGACTATGAGCGCGTCGTACTGGATGATGCAGCGCAGACCGTTCAGTTGGCGGATGCGGGGATGCGCTTGGACTTGGGCGCCATCGCCAAGGGCTACATCACCGACGAAGTGAAGGAACTCCTGGTGAAGGAAGGCGTGACGACCGCCATCATCGACCTCGGTGGCAACGTCTATGTGCTCGGGGGTTCGCCGTTGCGCGAAGGGGAGTCCTGGAACGTAGGCATCCAGGACCCATTGGCGGCGCGCGGGGAGACCATCGGCAAGACGAAACAAAAAGACCGTTCGATCGTGACTTCCGGCATCTATGAACGCTACATCGAAGTGGATGGCGTCAGCTATCACCATCTGATGGATCCGGAAACGGGCTATCCATTCGATAACGACATCGCCGGCGTTTCGATCCTGTCCGATAAGTCGATCGATGGGGATGCCTTATCGACGCTCGTCTTCGGTCTCGGGATGGAAGCGGGTTTGGCCTACGTCAACGAGAGGGACGATATCGAAGCCGTTTTTGTGACAAAGGACAAGAAAGTCTATGTTTCGGACGGTTTGACGGATAATTTTGAACTGACCAACGACGATTACGTTTGGGAAAATGAATAGGGGTGAATGATATGAATGTACCTGTATTTTTGGAATTTGTGGAAATCAAGACCAAGTTGGCAAGCCTGTTTCCGTTTGTGTTGGGGACCTTGTTTACGCTCTACCATTTCGGCAGCATCAATGCGCTTAACACGATTTTGTTCTTCATCGCCATGGTCGTTTTTGACATGGCGACGACGGCCATCAACAACACGATGGACTTCGTGAAGGCGAAGAATCTGGTTTACCGCGACGAGGAAAACATCCTCGGGAAAGCGGGGATTTCCGTCAAACAGGCCGCTAAGATCATCGTTTCGATGATCGCGTTCGCAGCGCTGCTCGGTTTGATCCTGACGGCGCGCACCAATCTGTTGCTGTTGGTGATCGGGGCGCTCTGCTTTGCGATCGGAATCCTCTATACGTTCGGACCGTTCCCGATTTCGCGGATGCCTTTGGGAGAGGTGGCTTCGGGACTGACGATGGGCTTCGGCATCTTTTTCATCGCCGTGTTCGTGAACGTCCCGGCCGGAACGTTGGCATCGCTTCTGTTGCAATGGCCTAACTTTACGCTAGCGGGGAACATAGCGACGCTGCTGATCATCCTGCTTCAGTCAGCGCCGCTTGTGTTCAGCATCGCCAACATCATGCTGGCGAACAATATCTGCGACTATGAAACCGACATTTCCAATCACCGCTACACGTTGACTTTCTACATCGGTAAGCCGGTTGCTGTGCGCCTGTATGCCTGGTTGTACTACGGGGCATTCGCCGCCACAACAATTTCGGTGCTGTTCGGCATCTATCCGGTCTGGATGCTGTTCATCTGGGCGATCTTCCCGGTCATCCAGCGCAACATCAACCGCTTCAGAGCCAAACAGGACAAAGCGACGACCTTCAACTTGGCGATCAAAAATCTGATCCTATATCACGGTTTGGAGATCATCCTGCTGGTTGTGTCGCTTATCCTGAAATGATCACGATCAGACACGGAGCCCCTGCGGATGAGTTATTTCTGAAGGAAATGACTTATCAGGCGATCTATTCGCCCAAAGGCGGGGGCTTTTTGCCGCGGAAGGTATTGGAAGAACCGGCAATCCGGCGCTACTATGCGGACTTCGGCAGAGAAGGCGATTTGGCCTTCCTTGCGCTGTCCGATGGTGAAGCGGTCGGGGCGGTATGGATCCGTTTTGCGACGGCTGCCCCGAAAGGTTACGGCTTCGTCCGCTTAGACGTGCCGGAACTCACAATCGCGGTGCTGCCGAATTTCCGGGGGCGCGGCATCGGGAAGTCGCTGCTGGAGCGGATGTTGATTCATCTGCGGGCAACGGATTTGGAGGCTGTCGCCTTGAGTGTGTCCCGCTCCAATCCGGCGCGCAAACTCTATGAGCGTCACGGATTCCGCGTATTGAAAAAACAGAAAAATTCTTGCACGATGTTGCTCGAATTAACATGACTATACAATGAAACGTTTTCATAATGATGTTCTCGAAAAGCTTTTAAAATTGTGTCTGAAATGTTACTTCTTACTTTTAATGAAAAGACAGTTGCGTTATAATGGCTAAGGATTCGGAGTGTCTTATCTTTCGGAATCTTCAATTATTGAGCAAGAAAGCGCTATATTCATCCCCTGCATTTTCCTTCCGCTTAAATAAAGAGGACGAGGTCAGTTGCAATTGGAACGGGTCCGCCTGTTCCGCAAAGGAACTTTCCTTGTCCGTATTTGGAGGATTAAAAATGAAGGACAAACTTTTTGGTGTTTTGCAGCGTGTTGGACGTTCGTTCATGTTGCCGATCGCCATTTTACCAGTAGCCGGACTCTTTTTGGGTATCGGTGGGTCATTTACTAATGCTACGACACTAGAAACATATGGTTTAACAGAACTGATGGGTCAAGGGACATTCATTTACGATGTATTGAACGTAATGAATCAGGCCGGATCGGTTGTCTTTGGAAACTTGCCGTTGATCTTCGCTGTAGGCTGTGCCATCGGTATGGCGAAAGCTGAAAAAGCGACTGCATCTTTGGCTGCTGTCATCGCTTTCCTGATCATGCATTCATCCATCGGCGCTATGATCGTAGCCCGTGGCGGCGCAGATCAGTTCATCGAAGGATCAATCTCAAACGTATTGGGTATCGAGTCATTGCAAATGGGTGTTTTTGGAGGTATGATCGTCGGTTTGGGTGTTGCTGCACTTCATAATCGCTTTTATAAAATTCAATTACCAGCTGCTCTTTCATTCTTTGAAGGCACTCGTTTTGTTCCGATCATCTCATCAATCGTCTACTTGTTCGTAGGTATCCTGATGGTTTACATCTGGCCGCCAGTGCAAGAAGGCATCAATGCGATCGGTGCTTTGGTACAAGGTTCCGGTTACGCTGGAACATGGCTCTATGGTTTCATGGAGCGTGCGTTGATTCCTTTCGGCCTGCACCACGTTTTCTACTTGCCTTTCTGGCAAACAGCAGTGGGCGGAACGATGGAAGTCGGCGGAAAAATGGTCGAAGGTGCACAAAACATCTTCTTCGCGCAATTAGCTGATCCTGACACAACTATCTTCAGTGTTGCCGCTACACGTTTCATGTCAGGTAAATTCCCGTTTATGATCTTCGGCTTACCTGGTGCTGCTTTAGCGATGTACCGCACAGCTAAACCAGAAAAAAGAAAAGAAGCCGGCGGACTATTGTTGTCTGCTGCCTTGACTTCCATGCTTACAGGTATCACTGAGCCGTTGGAATTCACATTCTTGTTTGTTGCTACACCGTTATATATCATTCATGCTGTTTTGGCCGGTGCTGCTTACATGCTGATGCATATGTTCAGCGTAGGCGTCGGCATGACTTTCTCAGGCGGATTCATCGATATGTTCTTGTACGGTATCCTGCAAGGGAATGCCAAAACGAACTGGATCTGGATCGTCATCATCGGTCTTGTTTACTTCGTAGTCTACTACTTCCTGTTCTCATTCTTGATCAAGAAGTTCAACTACAAGACTCCGGGTCGTGAAGATGATTCGACTGAAGTGAAGTTGTACACGCGTGCTGACATGAATGCGAAAGCGCAAGAAGGCGCTGCAGACGTTGCCTCAGTCGTGAAAAACGAAACGGATGAAATGTCTGCTTCCATCATTTATGGTCTGGGTGGCGCAGCGAACATCGTGGACGTCGACAGCTGTGCGACACGTCTGCGTACAACTGTAGTAAACGGAGATTTGGTTGATGCAGAATTATTGAAGGGCACGGGAGCATCCGGCGTCATCCATAAAGGAAACGGCGTTCAAGTTGTTTACGGACCGAAAGTTTCTAACATCAAATCAAACCTGGAAGAATTCATTGAAAGCGGCAGTGCCGCAAAACTGCCTTCCAAAGAAGACTACTATGGTCTGAAGGCTGTTGAAAAAACAGAAGAAAAAGCAACAGTAACACCAGCAGCGCCTGCTGCTGAAGTAAAAGCGACAGTTGCCACTACTTTGCGTTCGCCTATCGCTGGTACCGCCATTCCATTGACGCAAGTGGATGACGCTGCCTTCGCTAGTGAAGCGTTGGGTAAAGGGATCGCAATCGAACCTGCAGTCGGTGAAGTTGTTTCGCCGATCAACGGTAAAGTCGTGATGGTTTTCGACACGAAGCATGCTATCGGTCTTGAATCAGACGAAGGCGTTGAAATTTTGATCCACATCGGATTGGATACAGTCAACCTGAAAGGTGAAGGTTTCACAACTCACGTTAAGGCTGGGGATTTTGTTGAAATCGGAGACAAATTGGTTGATTTTGATATCGACTTCATCAAAGCTTCTGGTTACAAGACAACTACTCCTATCGTAATCACAAACACTTTCAATTACAAAAACATTGAAGTTGTTGCAGAAGGTACTGTAGATCTTGGCGATGCAATCGTTACAGTTCAATAAGAAGCAAGATTCAACGCGGATAAGGTAATGCAGAAATGAATAGCGCAACGAAAAGGTTTCCGGTCTCAGATCCGGAGGCCTTTTTGTATTTTTAGGCGCTTCCGTAAAAATAAAAAGGTTGACTATTTGGGGCAGGCGCTCTAATATTAGCTTGTATTGTGTACACAAATAGAGAGAAAATAGGTGAGCGACATGGCTATCAGAAAAGCCGCATTAGCCTGTACCGTATGTGGATCAAGGAACTACACCATCACACCTACTGAAAAAGGTCGTACAGAACGTTTGGAAGTCAAGAAATTTTGCCGGTACTGCGGAAAGCATACCTTGCACAAAGAAACGAAATAAAGACGAAACTGGCAACATATAGTAGGAGGATAAGCATGAAATTTCTGAAGAGCGTAGCGGATGAAATGAAGCAAGTGACTTGGCCGACTGGTAAGGAATTAGCAAAATATACAAATACAGTAGTCGTTACAACCATTCTATTCGGGATATTTTTTGCCGCAGTAGATTTTGGGATCACAGAGGCGATGGATTTAATCTTAAATTAAAAGAAGATTTGTAGCCATACGGTCTTCGTGATGCTATAATGTTAACGCCGTACAGAAGGAACCTTTCAAAGACAGGAAGGTTTTTTTGTTTACAAAAAACGAAGTCAAATAAAAATCCACCAAGAAAGAAGATGCAGAAATGGAAACGATCGAAAACGAAAAACAATGGTATGTATTGCACACTTATTCAGGTTATGAGAACAAAGTGAAGCTGAACATCGAATCGCGTGCGCAAAGCATGAATATGGAAGACCATATCTTCCGCGTTGTCATCCCTGAAGAAGAGCAAGTAGAAGTGAAGGACGGCAAAGAGAAGGCGACTACGCAAAAAACCTTCCCTGGTTATGTATTGGTTGAAATGATCATGTCTGATGAAGCGTGGTTCGTTGTCCGTAATACACCGGGCGTTACCGGTTTCGTCGGATCGCATGGAGCAGGAAGCAAGCCATCCGCTTTATTGAATGAAGAAATCGAAGTCATTCTGAAGCGCATGGGTATGAGCACACGCATGCATGACGTGAAATTCGAAAAAGGCGAGCCTGTCACCATCACCGATGGCGCATTCAATGGCTTGTCAGGGTTCGTTGAAGAAGTGGACAGCGAAAAAGGCAAGTTGAAAGTCATGATCGAAATGTTCGGCCGCGAAACGATTGCCGAGCTCGATTACGACCAAGTAGATAAAGGTTAAAAAAACTATTGCATTTATTTGGGTGTACTGATATAATGTATCGGTACGTTCAGGCGTATGGATTGAGTGGGAGGGGAAATCTTAACCCCATTAAACCACATCACGAACAATCAAGGAGGTATGTCTCGTGGCTAAAAAAGTTGTTAAATTAGTTAAGTTACAAATTCCTGCAGGTAAAGCATCTCCTGCTCCACCAGTAGGTCCAGCTTTGGGTCAAGCACAAGTAAACATCATGGGATTCTGTAAAGAATTCAATGCACGTACAGCTGACCAAGCAGGTATGATCATTCCCGTTGTTATTTCTGTATATGAAGATCGTTCATTCACCTTCATTACTAAAACTCCTCCAGCTCCAGTATTACTGAAAAAAGCTGCAGGTATCGAATCAGGTTCAGGCGAACCGAACAAGAAAAAAGTTGGTACCGTAACACGTGACCAAGTTAAAGAAATCGCTGAAACAAAAATGGTAGACTTGAATGCAGCAGACGTAGAAGCTGCTATGCGTATGGTCGAAGGTACTGCCCGTTCAATGGGTATTACAGTTCAAGACTAATTCAAAATGCAGCTTCTCATGTGGCCTTCCGAACGCTCGCAAGGCGTTCTTGGCCACACGTGGGAGGTTAATCCGTTAAAACCACAATCTAGGAGGAAAATTCAATGGCTAAAAAAAGTAAAAAATTCCAAGATGCTGCCAAAAAAGTCGATTCTACTAAATCATATTCAGTAGAAGAAGCAGTAGCATTAGCGAAAGAAGTCGATTTTGCAAAATTCGACGCAACTGTTGAGGTCGCTTACCGTTTAGGGATCGACACTCGTAAAAATGACCAACAAATCCGTGGAGCAGTTGTGCTTCCAAACGGAACTGGTAAAACACAACGCGTTTTAGTGTTCGCTAAAGGCGAAAAAGCTAAAGAAGCTGAAGCTGCTGGTGCAGACTACGTAGGCGACGCTGACATGGTTCAAAAAATCCAAGGCGGATGGTTTGACTTTGACGTTGTTGTTGCAACTCCTGACATGATGGGTGAAGTTGGACGTTTGGGTCGTGTATTGGGACCTAAAGGCTTGATGCCAAACCCTAAAACAGGTACTGTAACAATGGACGTAACGAAAGCTATTGACGAAATCAAAGCTGGTAAAGTTACATACCGTGCTGACAAAGCTGGTAACATCCACGTTCCTATCGGTAAAGTATCATTCGACGATGCTAAATTGTTGGAAAACTTCCGTACGATCCACGATGTAATCGTGAAAGCTAAACCAGCAACTGCTAAAGGCCAATACGTTAAAAACGTAAGTGTAACAACTACATTTGGACCTGGCGTTAAAGTGGACGCAAGCTCTTTATAAAAAAACCTTGACCTGAACGACTATCTTTGGTATAGTCGTTGAGGTTAATATATGCTACCGAAGACAGCAGGGGGTGCGAGCCTTAATATACCTGCCGAGGAAGAATCCAATGAGATATTTATGGATCCTCTATGTCTAGGTGACATAGAGTTTTTTGTTTTTACAAGAAATTCTATCATAAAATCCAGGGGGTGAAATATAAGATGAGTGAAGCTGCTATTGCAAAAAAACAATTGTTGGTTGAAGAACTAACAACAAAAATCCAAGAATCCGCATCTGTAGTCGTTGTTGATTATTTAGGTCTTACTGTTGAACAGGTGACTGAATTAAGAAAACAATTGCGTGAAGCTGGCGTAGAAATGAAAGTTATCAAAAACTCTCTAATGGTACGTGCTGCTGTCGCTGCAGGTTTGGAAGGAATGGAAAGCATTTTCAAAGGACCTACTGCTGTTGCATTCAGTTCTGAAGATGTTGTTGCTCCAGCCAAAATCATGGCTGAATTCGCAAAAACTGCTGATAAACTAGAAATCAAAGGTGGTATCGTTGAAGGTAACGTTTCTTCTAAAGAAGAAATCGAAGCTTTGGCAAAACTACCAAACCGCGAAGGTATGCTTTCTATGTTACTTTCAGTACTACAAGCTCCAGTCCGCAACTTTGCGTTGGCTATTAAAGCTGTATCCGAGAAAGACGGCGAAGCTGCATAATCTGCAGTTCTGTTGAAGAATCAAACACAAGCTTCCATTCGGAGGCACAAAAAAACTTAAACCAAAAACGGAGGAACACAAAATGTCATTAAACATCGAAGCAATCATTGCTGACATCAAAGTAGCAACAGTTTTAGAATTAAACGACTTAGTAAAAGCTATCGAAGAAGAATTCGGCGTAACAGCTGCAGCTCCAGTAGCAGCAGCAGGTGCAGTAGCAGCAGCAGAAGAAGAGCAAACTGAATTCAACGTTGAATTAACTTCAGCTGGAGATTCAAAAATCAAAGTAATCAAAGTTGTACGTGAAGCTACAGGCCTAGGCTTGAAAGAAGCTAAAGCTTTAGTTGACGCTGCTCCTGGACTTATCAAGGAAGCTGTATCTAAAGAAGATGCTGAAGCATTGAAAGCTCAATTAGAAGAAGTTGGCGCTTCTGTAACAGTTAAATAATCTTTTTTCAAAAGATTGTTTCTACAGAAACACAATTCTTGATTGTGTAAATAGACTAGCCAGGATAAGCAATTATCCTGGCTTTTCTTATATTTTCTGTGCAGTATCGGACTTCCGTCAGAAGGAGTTGAAAATATGTCAAATCATTACTACACAAAGAACCCTGAAACCGAAAGCAAGGAAACTTCCTGGACGTTTCCATTGAGGGGGCGTGAATTCCGTTTCATCTCGGACAGCGGTGTCTTCTCCAAAAGAACGGTCGACTTTGGTTCGCACTTATTGATCGAAAGCTTCCGCTTGAATGAGGAAGTGGCCGGGGATATCCTGGATGTCGGCTGCGGTTACGGTCCGATGGGGCTTGCGCTCGCGCATGCTTATCCTACCAGACTGGTGGAGATGGTGGACGTAAACGAGCGGGCTATGTCTTTGGCACTCAGAAATGCGGAAGCCAACAACATCCGCAATGTGAAAGTCTACGAATCGAATACCTACGATCAAGTACCCGAAGGAAGGCAATTCGCTGCAATCGTCAGCAATCCGCCGATCCGCGCCGGGAAACAGGTCGTCCATCGCATCCTGTCGGAGGCACACACGCATCTCTTGCCGGGTGGCACGCTGACTGTGGTCATCCAGAAGAAGCAAGGCGCGCCGAGTGCCGAGCAGAAAATGCTGGATGTCTTCGGGAATGTCGAAATCATCGCACGCGACAAAGGCTATTGGATCATCCAATCGGTCAAGGCTTGACACGCGTCCCGGATCGCTCCGGATGCGGGCGGAAGGCTGTTGACAAATGATAGCCATGTGTGTAGAATAGTAAGGTAATATAGACGCATAAGATAATTCAGAAAACGCGACTGAAATATTGTCCAGACGCGCTTTTCGAGGCAGAAAACAAAAGAAAGAGTAATTTTCTCAGAAATTGCAACCTTCTTTTGGTTTTTTTTTGCCAAAAAAACGTTGCGGAATGTATATGTAACAAAAACGTAACACTTGTTGCGAAACTGCAACATAAGAGTGTGTTGTCGCTAAATGTCTAAATTTAAGTAGGGGTGAAGAAGTTGTTAGGGCATAATGAAAAATTCGGGAAACAACGTACCCGCAGAAGTTATTCGCGTATCAGTGAAGTGTTAGAGCTTCCTAACCTGATTGAGATTCAAACGGATTCTTATGAATGGTTCCTGGAAACCGGAATCAAAGAGATGTTCAAGGACATCACGCCGATTGAAGATCACACAGGGAACTTAGCATTGGAATTTGTCGACTATGAATTCCATGATCCAAAATACACTGTTTCAGAAGCACGTGCACATGATGCCAACTACTCGGCACCGATTTATGTAAAACTGCGTTTGATCAACAAAGAAACAGGCGAAATCAAAGACCAGGAAGTTTTCTTTGGTGACTTCCCATTAATGACAGACATGGGTACCTTCATCATCAACGGAGCGGAACGTGTTATCGTCTCCCAATTGGTTCGTTCTCCAGGCGTTTATTTCCATAAAAAGATGGATAAAAACGGAAAAGAAAGCTTCGGAAACACATTGATTCCTAACCGTGGCGCATGGTTGGAATATGAGACGGATGCGAAAGACATCTCTTACGTCCGTATCGACCGCACCAGAAAAATCCCGTTGACCGTTTTGGTCCGCGCATTGGGCTTCGGTTCGGATGATCAGATCCTTGAGATCTTCGGCGACCACGAAAGCTTACGTTTGACTATGGAAAAAGACGTGCATAAAAACGCATCGGACTCCAGAACAGAAGAAGCGTTGAAAGACGTCTACGAGAGACTTCGTCCGGGCGAACCGAAAACTGCAGACAGCTCGCGTAACTTGCTGAATGCCCGTTTCTTCGACCCAAGAAGATATGACATGGCTCCAGTTGGACGCTACAAAGTAAACAAAAAATTGAATGTCAAAACACGCTTGTACAACCAGATATTGGCTGAAACATTGGTCGATCCTGAAACAGGTGAAATCATCGCAGAAAAAGGGACCGAATTGGACCGCGGCATGATGGAACGCTTAACGCCTTATTTGGACAACGGCTTGAATCAAGTGACGTTGTATCCTTCTGATGATGGCGTTGTGACTGATCCGGTCGTTATGCAAGTAGTGAAAGTCTACTCTAAGAAAGACCCTGAAAAAGTCATCAACATCATCGGGAATTCTGAAATTGCTGACGATATTAAACATCTGACGACTGCCGACATCTTTGCTTCCATGAACTATTTCTTCAACCTTACTGAAGGATTGGGAACAACGGATGACATCGACCACTTGGGTAACAGACGTATCCGTTCAGTCGGAGAGTTGTTGCAGAACCAATTCCGTATCGGTTTGTCACGGATGGAGCGTGTCGTGCGCGAAAGAATGTCCATTCAGGATGTTTCTACCGTAACGCCGCAACAATTGATCAACATCCGCCCGGTAGTGGCTGCAATCAAAGAATTCTTTGGTTCATCCCAATTGTCACAGTTCATGGACCAAACGAATCCGTTGGGCGAATTGACGCACAAACGCCGTCTTTCTGCCTTAGGACCCGGCGGTTTGACGAGAGACCGTGCCGGATATGAAGTCCGAGACGTTCACTATTCCCACTATGGCCGTATGTGTCCGATCGAAACGCCTGAGGGCCCGAATATCGGACTGATCAACAGCTTGTCCAGTTATGCAAAAATCAACAAATATGGCTTCATCGAAACGCCTTACCGTCGTGTCGACTGGAACACGCATAAAGTTACCAATATCATCGACTACTTGACCGCTGACGAAGAAGATAACTTCACCGTTGCGCAAGCCAACTCGGTCCTATTGGAAGACGGAAGCTTCGCCAACAATATCGTCATGGCCCGTTATATCCATGACAACTTGGAAGTTCCGATCGAACGCGTCGATTACATGGACGTTTCTCCAAAACAAGTAGTTGCTGTCGCGACAGCCTGCATTCCGTTCTTGGAAAACGATGACTCCAACCGTGCTTTGATGGGTGCCAACATGCAACGTCAAGCTGTTCCATTGATCAACCCGCAAGCACCGTTTGTCGGTACCGGGATGGAGTACAAAGCCGCTCATGACTCAGGTGCAGCTCTGTTGTGCCAGAATGATGGTGTGGTTGAATACGTGGATGCCAAAGAAATCCGTGTCCGTCGCGACAATGGCGCTTTGGATAAATACGAAATCATCAAGTTCCAACGTTCCAACTCAGGAACTTGCTATAACCAACGTCCGATCGTAGCTTTGGGAGACCGTGTCGATGTCGGCGAGACATTAGCGGATGGCCCATCTATGGAAAAAGGCGAAATGGCCCTTGGACAGAACGTTTTGGTTGCCTTCATGACTTGGGAAGGTTACAACTATGAAGATGCTGTTATCATGAACGAACGTCTTGTCCGTGATGATGTGTACACTTCTATCCATATCGAAGAATACGAATCAGAAGCACGTGATACGAAACTTGGACCTGAAGAAATCACCCGCGAATTGCCTAACGTCGGCGAAGATGCTTTGAAAGATCTTGACGAGCGCGGCATCATCCGCGTCGGTGCGGAAGTTAAAGACGGGGATATCCTGGTCGGTAAAGTCACTCCTAAAGGGATGACGGAACTGTCTGCGGAAGAGCGTTTATTGCATGCCATCTTCGGTGAAAAAGCCCGCGAAGTGCGCGATACATCGCTACGTGTTCCTCACGGCGGCGGCGGTATCGTCCACGATGTGAAGATCTTTACACGTGAAGCAGGGGATGAACTGTCACCTGGCGTGAATCTGTTGGTGCGTGTCTACATCGTTCAAAAACGTAAGATCAACGAAGGGGATAAAATGGCCGGACGTCATGGTAACAAAGGGGTTGTATCCCGTATCATGCCTGAAGAAGATATGCCATACATGCCAGACGGCACTCCTGTTGACATCATGTTGAACCCTCTAGGGGTACCATCGCGTATGAACATCGGACAAGTATTGGAACTTCACTTAGGTATGGCTGCCCGTTCATTAGGCATCTATGTCGCATCTCCGGTATTCGATGGTGCGGATGAAGATGACGTTTGGGGTACTGTGGCTGAAGCCGGTATGGCGAACGATGCCAAAACAATCCTTTATGATGGCCGTACAGGTCAACCATTCGATAACCGTGTATCAGTCGGCGTCATGTACTATCTGAAACTTTCCCACATGGTTGATGATAAATTGCATGCTCGTTCAACTGGACCATACTCTCTAGTTACACAACAGCCGTTGGGTGGTAAAGCTCAGTTCGGTGGACAACGTTTCGGAGAGATGGAAGTTTGGGCACTGGAAGCTTATGGTGCTGCCTATACATTGCAAGAAATCTTGACATACAAATCAGATGATGTTGTCGGTCGTGTGAAAACATACGAAGCGATCGTCAAAGGCGAAACAATTCCTCGTCCAGGTGTACCTGAATCATTCCGCGTATTGGTGAAAGAATTGCAAGCACTCGGATTGGATATGAAAGTGCTTGATGAAGCAGAAGAAGAAATCGAATTGCGCGACATGGATGAAGAAGACGATGTTGTGAATATGGAAAGATTAAATAAACAATCTGAAGCAATGAAAAGAGACTAATTCGTGTTCCCGGGCGCTGCTGAGGCGTTCGGGTGCATGTTTGATCAAAGCGCATTGCCTCGCGAGAAACGCAGATAGAGCATTTTGGGCAGCTCAAAGAATAAAGGGAGGTTGGCCCCTTGATAGACGTTAATAAATTTGAAAGTATGCAAATCTCTTTGGCTTCTCCTGATAAGATCCGTAGCTGGTCTTACGGGGAAGTTAAAAAACCAGAAACAATCAACTACAGAACACTGAAACCTGAAAAAGAAGGTTTGTTCTGCGAGAGAATTTTTGGACCGCAAAAGGACTGGAAATGTTCATGTGGTAAATACAATGGTATCCGTTACAAAGGGATCGTTTGCGATCGCTGTGGCGTTGAAGTAACCCGCGCTAAGGTCCGTCGTGAAAGAATGGGCCATATCGAATTGGCTGCTCCTGTAACCCATGTATGGTACTTCAAAGGGATTCCTAGCCGTATGGGACTTGTATTGGATATGAGCCCACGCGCGTTGGAAGAAATCATTTACTTCGCTTCATACGTTGTCATCGAACCAGGTGACACTGTGTTGGAATCGAAACAGTTGCTGACGGAAAGAGAATACCGTGACAAACGGGCGCAATTCGGAAACAGTTTCCATGCGGCCATGGGTGCGGAAGCCATCAAGCAATTGCTTGATCGCGTCGATGTCGATACTGAATGTGAACAATTAAAAGAAGACTTGAAATCCGCGACTGGACAAAAACGTACGCGTGCAATCCGTCGTTTGGACATCTTGGATGCTTTCCGTTCTTCAGGAAACAAACCTAGCTGGATGATCATGGATGTAATCCCGGTTATCCCTCCAGATTTGCGTCCGATGGTTCAATTGGAAGGCGGCCGTTTCGCAACAAGTGACTTGAACGACCTTTACCGTCGTGTCATCAACCGTAACAACCGTCTGAAACGCTTGTTGGACTTGAACGCACCGAACATCATCGTTCAGAATGAAAAACGTATGCTGCAGGAAGCTGTCGATGCTTTGATCGATAACGGTCGTCGTGGCCGTCCTGTAACAGGACCAGGTAACCGTCCGTTGAAATCACTTTCGCACATGTTGAAAGGGAAACAAGGACGTTTCCGTCAAAACTTGCTGGGTAAACGTGTTGACTACTCCGGACGTTCCGTAATCGTAGTTGGACCTTTCCTGAAAATGTATCAATGCGGCTTGCCGAAAGAAATGGCGATCGAATTGTTCAAACCATTCTTGATGAAAGAATTGGTTGCCCGTGATATCGCAAGCAACATCAAAAATGCAAAACGCAAAATCGACCGCATGGACGATGATGTATGGGATGTATTGGAAGATGTCATCAGAGAACATCCAGTATTGCTGAACCGCGCACCGACGCTTCACCGTTTGGGTATCCAAGCGTTTGAACCGGTACTTGTCGAAGGTAAAGCAATCCGTCTTCACCCGTTGGTATGTGAAGCCTACAATGCCGATTTCGATGGTGACCAAATGGCCGTCCACGTACCGCTGGGCGAAGAAGCGCAAGCAGAAGCGCGTCTATTGATGCTGGCTGCACAGAACATCTTGAATCCAAAAGATGGTAAACCAGTCGTAACACCATCCCAGGATATGGTCTTGGGTAACTATTACCTGACTCTGGAAGAAATAAATAAAGTCGGCGAAGGAATGATCTTCTCCAATGCTGAAGAAGCTGGTCTGGCTTATGAAGGTGGCTTTGTCCATCTGCATACAAGAGTAGCAATCAGCACGAATTCGTTGCCTAAGAAACCATGGACAGAATGGCAAAGAGGCCGTCTGTTGGTCACGACAGTCGGTAAGATCTTCTTCAACGAAATCATGCCTGATGAATTCCCGTACCTGAATGAACCTACCCAATTCAACTTGGATGTTGCGACTCCGGATAAATATTTTGCCGAACCAGGTGAAGATATTCCTGCGTTCATCAAAAAACAAGAAATTGTTGGACCGTTCAAGAAGAAATACCTTGGAAACATCATTGCTGCCGTATTCAAGAAGTTCCAAGTAACGGAAACTTCGAAGATGCTGGACAAAATGAAGGACTTGGGTTATAAAATCTCGACTCGTGCAGGTATCACTGTAGGGATCGCCGATATTTTGGTATTGGAATCCAAAGCAGAGATCCTGGATAGAGCCCACAAAAAAGTCGATAACATCACGAAGCAATTCCGTCGTGGTCTGATCACTGATGATGAAAGATACACCAGCATCATCACAACCTGGAATATGGCGAAGGATGAAATCCAAGTCGAACTGATGAAGACATTGGGACAAGAAAACCCGATCTTCATGATGAGTGATTCCGGAGCCCGTGGTAACATCTCCAACTTTACGCAACTTGCCGGTATGCGTGGTCTGATGGCTGCTCCAAACGGTAAGATCATGGAATTGCCGATCACTTCGAACTTCCGTGAAGGACTAAGCGTTTTGGAAATGTTTATCTCTACCCATGGAGCTCGTAAAGGGATGACCGATACAGCCTTGAAGACAGCCGATTCAGGTTACCTGACTCGTCGTCTGGTTGACGTGGCGCAAGATGTCATCATCCGTGAAGACGATTGCGGAACCGATCGTGGTCTGATAGTCCGTTCCATCCGAGAAGGCAATGAAGTCATTGAGGACTTGGAAGAACGTCTGATTGGCCGTTATGCTCAAAAAACAGTTATCCATCCAGAGAACGGCAACGTTCTTGCTGTGCATAACCAATTGATCACAGAAGATATGGCGAAAGAAATCATTGATGCCGGTATCGAAGAAGTGACGATCCGTTCCGTGTTCACGTGCCACACGAGACACGGCGTCTGCAAACGTTGCTACGGCCGCAACTTGGCTACTGGTTCAAATGTTGAGGTTGGTGAAGCAGTCGGTACGATTGCTGCCCAATCCATCGGTGAGCCTGGTACTCAATTGACCATGCGTACATTCCATACGGGTGGGGTTGCCGGAGACGATATCACACAAGGTTTGCCGCGTATCCAAGAAATTTTTGAAGCGCGTAATCCGAAAGGACAAGCGATCATCACAGAAGTTACAGGGGAAGTTGTCTCCATCGATGAAAGTGCATCCGATCGTTCCAAAGAAGTAACAGTCAAAGGTATCACGGATACAAGAACGTATACCATCCCTTACACTGCACGTACGAAAGTGGCTGAAGGCGACATCGTTCACCGTGGTGATCCATTGACTGAAGGATCCATCGAGCCTAAGAGCTTGCTGCGCGTCCGCGACGTACTGTCTGTTGAGACTTACTTGCTGCGCGAAGTTCAGAAAGTATACCGTATGCAAGGGGTAGAAATCGGCGACAAGCATATCGAGGTTATGGTCCGTCAAATGTTGCGTAAAGTCCGCGTTATGGATCCGGGTTCAACAGATATCCTGCCAGGTACACTGATGGATATCTCAGATTTCGAAGACCGTAACCGTGCTGTCATCAACGCTGGGGAAGTTCCAGCAACAGCCCGTCCAGTTCTGTTGGGGATCACAAAAGCGTCCTTGGAAACAAACAGCTTCTTGTCTGCTGCTTCCTTCCAAGAAACGACTCGTGTCTTGACGGATGCTGCGATCCGCGGCAAGAAAGATTCCTTGTTGGGTCTTAAAGAGAATGTTATCATCGGTAAGATCATCCCTGCTGGTACAGGTATGGCCCGCTACCGTAAGATGGAGCCGAAAGCCGTCGAAGCCGAAAGTGAGAGCGTCTATAGCATCACTGACACAGCCGAAACTGGTTCAAACCTATCTGACTACAAAGCCTAAAAAGATGGACGCCCCGGAAAAGCAAATTGCTTTTCTAGGGCGTTTTTTTGTTTGGTGATGTACGTGTCGGGACTCGAGTTCGATTTTAGGGGCGGAATTCCCCGCCGAAATGGGTTTGGCGGAGAGTATCATGTTGTCCGCGGATGTTTTTCCCCGCCAAAATGGTTTCGGTGGGTTTTCTGACTGTGATTTGAACTGATTTTCCCTGCCAAAATGGTTTTGACGGGTTATTTCTGAGCGTAAATGCATTCCCCCTATAGAATCAAAGGGCTATCCGGGTGTTAACGAACCAATAGCAGTTGCGCAAAGTGCACCACGACAGCAGAAGAGGCGAGGAATGGCCCGAAAGGTAATCTGCGCTGCAGGGAGCTGCCTTTCGCCATGTGGGTGTGCAGAAAATAGGAGCCTGCGGAGAAACTGGCCAACAGGATGATGAACAGGGTGGGCTCCAACCCGAAAGCGAGGCTCAAGATCGAAAGCAGTTTGACATCGCCGCCCCCGATTCCGTCCGGAAGAGCGAGGCTTGTGAAAAACAACAAGGAAAAAATCACAAAGAGACTGATGAAGGCTGCCGGCCAATCCACAACCGGAAGCACGGCTTGGCGAAACAAGACACCGAACAGCAATAAGAGCTGGAAGCGATCGGGAATCAACAGATAGAGATAGTCGGCAATCGCTATGACCAGCAACAGTGAGAACACAAAGGCGAGAGCGACCAACTGCAGCACGTCTGTTGCGTAGAAATAATAGAGCAGACAGGCCACGAAACCGGAAATGATTTCCGAAGCGAAGTACAGCGCATCTATTTTTACAGCGCAGTACGCACACTTCCCGCGGTGGGACACGTAAGAAAAAATCGGAAAAAGATCTTTGGTCTGCAGCGTATGCTGACAATGGACGCAGTGGGAACGTGTGGTTGTGAAGTTTTCTTTGATGGGGATACGCGTTCCCAGGACGGTGAAGAAAGATCCGAAAATGGCTCCGAAATAAAAGATGGATATGTAAGCAACGATGGTCAAAACAATTCCTCCTTGACGAATAAACTGACTATAATATCCGCAACTAGTTTGTTGAATCTTTTTGTGTGCGGGTTTGGAAAACATTTGGAAGACCTTTTTGATAAATGTGCTATTTATTGTTGACAGGGCGTCCGTCAGATGGTAGACTGTTTAGGTTGTCAAATTAATCTTTTGTCCCGATGAAAAATAGTTGTTGACAGATGGTTGTGGATTTGATAATATATAAGAGTTGCTACTGCAGTTCGAAAACGTTTAAAAATATCTTCAAAAAATATTTAAAAAGACGTTGACAACGAGCTGGTCAAGTGGTATTATAAATAAGCAATCACGTAACACGTGATACACGATTGGCCTTTGAAAACTGAATAAAGAATGAACGAACCAAATGTGCAAGGAGCTTAGACTTCGGTCGAAGCAAACGAAGACGATACTTAGTATCGCAAACATAAAGTCAGCAAGAAATTAAGAGCTATCAGCTTTACATGTAGGATTTCTGTACAAGAGTCCACATTTACATGAGAGTTTGATCCTGGCTCAGGACGAACGCTGGCGGCGTGCCTAATACATGCAAGTCGAACGGTCTTTTCTATGGAAGCTTGCTTCCACT
>MUZD01000021.1 GCA_002155105.1 Sedimentibacter sp. SX930
CAGTCCGCCGCGTTTAGCCACTTCGCTATCCCTCCATCATATAAAAAATGGTCCGAGACGGATTCGAACCGCCGACACCTTGAGCTTCAATCAAGTGCTCTACCAACTGAGCTATCAGACCAAAATATTAAGAAAAGCGGAACGGGTTCATTCAGCCTGAAAGAATTTTAGGAAATCGTTCCGTATGAGCATCGTAGAGCGCAATAGGTACGATTTATCTAAATTCCGAAGGGCTAACCCGTGAAGCTAGACATCTTGTAAGAAGTATAGCACACTTTTCAGAAAGTAAAACGGCTCCGACGGGATTTGAACCCGCGATCTCCTGCGTGACAGGCAGGCATGTTGACCCCTACACCACGGAACCAATGGAGGTTGACGGGATCGAACCGCCGACATTCTGCTTGTAAGGCAGACGCTCTCCCAGCTGAGCTAAACCTCCATAATACTGGAAATAATGATCCGTACGGGAATCGAACCCGTGTTACCGCCGTGAAAGGGCGGTGTCTTAACCGCTTGACCAACGGACCATGCTTTTATTCTTTGCGATAAAGCTACGGAGAAGGAGGGATTTGAACCCTCGCGCCGCGTTAACGACCTACACCCTTAGCAGGGGCGCCTCTTCAGCCACTTGAGTACTTCCCCTTAAAAGAGAACTCCACTATCTGTATGCTTTATCAATGGGCCTAAATGGACTCGAACCATCGACCTCACGCTTATCAGGCGTGCGCTCTAACCAGCTGAGCTATAGGCCCTTCTTAAAAAAGCGGGTGAGGAGAATCGAACTCCCGACATCAGCTTGGAAGGCTGGGGTTTTACCACTAAACTACACCCGCATGGCGGCTCCGACGGGATTTGAACCCGCGATCTCCTGCGTGACAGGCAGGCATGTTGACCCCTACACCACGGAACCATGCATTAAAAAAGTAACACTGTGGACTTGCATCCAATTGCGGGGACAGGACTTGAACCTGTGACCTCCGGGTTATGAGCCCGGCGAGCTGCCAACTGCTCCACCCCGCGATAATAAGGAAACACTGTGAGCTTACGCTCAAGTGTATCATGTCTGTAATGTCGCTAAAGCGCCAACAGCCATGACAATACAATGGCCTGAGGCCACTAAAGGAGGATAAGGGATTCGAACCCTTGCGCGCTTTTACACGCCTGACGGTTTTCAAGACCGTTCCCTTCAGCCGGACTTGGGTAATCCTCCATAAGCTGATAATTTTTTCATGGACCTTGCAGGACTCGAACCTGCGACCGGACGGTTATGAGCCGTCTGCTCTAACCAACTGAGCTAAAGGTCCGAAGCAAGGTATAATAGCGGCGAAGGGGGTCGAACCCATGACCTTCCGGGTATGAACCGGATGCTCTAGCCATCTGAGCTACACCGCCAAAAATGAAAATGGAGCCTAGCGGGATCGAACCGCTGACCTCCTGCGTGCAAGGCAGGCGCTCTCCCAGCTGAGCTAAGGCCCCGTGAAGATTGTTGAATCGGGAAGACAGGATTCGAACCTGCGACCCCTTGGTCCCAAACCAAGTGCTCTACCAAGCTGAGCTACTTCCCGTTTGAAAATATTAAAAAATGCACCCAACAGGAGTCGAACCTGTAACCGCTTGATTCGTAGTCAAGTACTCTATCCAATTGAGCTATGGGTGCCTAAATGCCGAGAATCGGAATCGAACCGATACGGTGATCACTCACCGCAGGATTTTAAGTCCTGTGCGTCTGCCAGTTCCGCCACCCCGGCATGTTACTGTTTGTTGCAATCACAAGGTCTGGCATAGTCCTTATGAAAGCGGAAGACGGGGTTCGAACCCGCGACCCCCACCTTGGCAAGGTGATGTTCTACCACTGAACTACTTCCGCGAATGGTGCCGGCTAAAGGATTCGAACCCTCGACCCTCTGATTACAAATCAGATGCTCTACCAACTGAGCTAAGCCGGCGTATTAAATTATGCGGGTGAAGGGACTTGAACCCCCACGCCTTGCGGCGCTAGATCCTAAATCTAGTGCGTCTGCCAATTCCGCCACACCCGCAAATGAGTTATGCAGGGCTCGAACCTGCGACCCTCTGATTAAAAGTCAGATGCTCTACCAACTGAGCTAATAACTC
>MUZD01000022.1 GCA_002155105.1 Sedimentibacter sp. SX930
GGTTACTTGCAATAGTAAATTCCAGTTTGTAAAACTAAATTCCACGCTGGATCCGATGAAAAGCGAAATAGACAAAAAATGAATGCCCAAAAGGTCAATTTGTATGCTTTGGAAAGATCATCGCATCGAATTCGGCCTTTTTTTGGACATGACAAACCGAAGGTGAAGATTCTGCGTTTTTTCGCAAGAGTAAATTCCACCCCTAAAAGATATTTTATTGTGGACAATGTTCTGCTGCTATTTACTGATTAGAATGGGATTCCTTCCTCTTCAAAGCTGTTTTTGTTCAGTGGACCTTCTGAAAGGCGGGACACTTTGTTTTCCAGATCAAACACAGTCTGGCGTAACGCAAGCACTTCTTCCAAAAGGAAATCAATGGTTTCAGAAGCGGTCAATAGGTACTCTCGGCCCTGTTCATCGTAAAGCGGGAATCGTTTAGTTGCCATCTGACAAACCTTCTTTCTTGAATAGCGAGGGGGATAGGTTTATTGTATGAGGTGGGATTAGTTCTATACCCAAGTTACGGAGGAGATCAGCTCCGTAAAGGAAGCTAAACGACTCCGCAGGGGATTTGTCGTTTAGCTTTTGTCTTGCGTAGGAATTGATATGACAGGCCAACAGTTGGACATCCTCTTGCGTGAGCCCATCAAAGCTGGTTCCTTTAGGCAAGGCGTACCGGATTAAGGTATGGTTCTTCTCAATCTGCCCCTTTTGATAAGGAGCGTTGGCATCACAGTAGAAAATTTTTGTCCGTTGGTTTGCTTCCAGGGCTGTGGGGTTTGAAAACTCGCTGCCATTGTCCGTTAGGACAACCGGAAACAACTTGCGGAAGACCGTTTCGCCTAAGTCTTCCTCCAACTTATTAAAAACATCGATGACCGTCTGGGACGTGTTGCGGTCACGCAGGTACATCAACATCAGGTGGCAGTTCGTAAAGTGGAGGGTGAGGAGAACTTTCCCTCCTTTTCTGCCTTCTACGGTGTCCATTTGGACAGTCGCAACGTCTTCCTGTTCTTCCATGTACCGTTTGTAATCCACCATCGTTCGGCCAGTACGGCAAGCTTTGTCTATTTTTTTTTCGACCTTCTTCTTGCGTAACCGGAAACGTGGTTTACGCACTAAATCAATGTTTCTTGCTTTAAGGTAGCACCGGTCAACCAACGTGTAGAGGGTCCTTTCGCAAATCTGCAGTTGGTCGGCATTGTGTACGCAAATGTGATGAATCGATTGGTTTTGTTTGATCAGTGGCGACACAAGTGCGTCCACATACGCAAGCTCCTCTTCTGTCAGGCTGATGCCTGTACGGGAATCAGACAAAGTCTGTGCGTACGTCTGTTGGGCTTCCTGTGCTTTATAGAAAGACTTCATCAGGGTACAGGAATCCCTCGTTTTGCAGCCGTTGCAGACATACGGGGATTGATTGAGGCGCGGGCAAAGTTCTTCCTCAAAGTCGGCGCAGACACTGTTGCACTGATTGCAGAGGCTGCAGGATGCCTTCCGGCATTTCTTATTGGCGCAAAGGCTAGTGATGGTGCAGTGTTGGCGATGGATGCAGCGGTTGGGAATGCGGCCCTGGCCCACATAGTATCTGCTCTGGCGATGCCGTCTGACTTCTTTGGAAATGGTGGTCGGGTCTTTGTCTAGGGAGCGGGCGATGGTACGGAAGGAGTGGCGTTTTTCGAGTGCGTGTTGAATGGCGTAACGATCTTCAAGGGTTAAATGTTTCTGTGTTGCCATAGGTGAACACTTCCTTCTTTTGTAAGTGAGGAAGCAAAACATTATCCACCTAGAATTATAGGCTGTTTGCAGGAGTGAATTCCACTCCTGGCTTTGCAGAAGTTAATTCCGTATTTTGAACCACTCAACTGGAATTTAGTTTTTCAAATAACAA
>MUZD01000006.1 GCA_002155105.1 Sedimentibacter sp. SX930
TCAAAAGGTATCCTTTTTGTTTATCAGAAACCTCCGTAGGAGGATAAAAAAATAGGCGCGAGCTTACCCAACTTAGGTAAGCTCGCGCCTATTTTTACTTTTGAGTTGGGTTTTGTCCCAGCCTCTTCCTTTTTTGTAATAGTCCTCGGGATGTCCGATTCTTTCTCGTTATCGGGCATCGGATCACCGCGACGTGCTCTGCTTGTCCGATTCTTCCGCATTATCGGACATCGGACCATCCCGACATGCTCTGCTTGTCCGATTCCTCCGCATTATCGGACATCCAACAACCGCGACATGCTCTGCTTGTCCGATTCCTCCGCATTATCGGACATCATTTGATATATCTGAAGGCACAACACGAAAAGACTGTCCATAAAGAGACAGTCCTCCGTTCCCTATACGCTATTTGATAATCCTCAGCCTATTCCAAAGTTGTTATTTTGCGTTCAGGTCTGGTTGATGGATTCCGAACAGATTCCCTTCCGTATCGAAGTAGTAACCCTGCCAAGCCATACCCGCCAGAGCGTTCTTCGGCATCGCGACTTTGCCGCCATTCTCTAGGATCAGCGCTTCGGTCGCATCGTAATCTTCGGTCCCCATCGTGCACACAAAAGCATTCAGAGCTTGATTTGCCTCGGGCGGAGCACTTTGGCGTTGCATCAAAGCGCCGTTGATGCCCGGCGCGCTCGTGTCCCCTGTGATCGCCCCGAAATAAGGCGCACCTACATAAGCGGTCCAATCTTCGAACGTCCATCCGAAAACATCGCCGTAGAAAAGTTTAGCCCTTTCCATATTGTCCACGTGAATCTCAAAATGAATGACTCTTCCCATAACGCGATGACCTCCTATTTTTCGCAAATCATTTGCTGCAACTGGCTTATGTAGCGTGCAATTGGCAAAGGTGTTCGCGCAAAAGGAAAGTCATCTATGCTGGTCGACGAGAATCGGATTGCCGTCAGGATCCTCAATGACGAAGCTTCCTGGCCCTTTAGTATCCGGATCGGCTTCCGAAACAAAAGTGATGCCCTTTTCCCGCAATTCTTCCTGTAGCTGGCGGACATCCTTGAACGGATTCACTTCTTCCGCGTCGCTGTTCCAACCGGGATTGAAGGTCAGCATATTTTTCTCGAACATGCCCTGGAACAGCCCGATGATGCAGTCCTCGTTCTTCATGATCAGCCAATTCTGGTCGATGTCCCCGCCGAATGTGCTGAAGCCCAACTTTTCGTAAAATGCCTTTGATGCATGTATGTCCTTGACCGTCAGACTGAGGGAAAATGCTCCGATGCCCATGCTTATTCTCCGTTCTATTTGGAATTTTATCGCTTCTGATCCGGATCGTTCTGAAGAATATCTCTTTATAGCCTATTATAATTTTGTCGTATGCGAAAAGCTAATTTTAGCGAATCATCCAAATTGCTCAGGGCCGAAATCGCGTGGGTTAAACGAGCCACTTGATTTGATTGTAGTAGATTGGACCGACTGGTTACCGTATTCCCTCACCGCCAAACAAAAAAGGCTACCTCATTTAGAGACAGCCCGCATCGAAAGTATAAGTTACCCTTTTCTTCCGAGTGACTATTGCAAATAATCGCTCTCGGCTTTTTCCTGCGCATAGATGGAATACCCGCTGTTGAACACGTAGGCGACCGACACAATCGCGAAAAAATACGGCAAGGTGTCATAACCGAAGACTTCGACTCCAATGAAGACGGGCGCGATGAAGGTGTTCGTCGCGGATGCGAAAACACTTGCGTATCCCAAGGCAGCCACAAATTCCGGCGGCAAGCCGAACAACGGCGCCAACCAATAGCCCAAGCTTGCGCCGATCGAGAACAACGGCGTGACTTCCCCGCCTTGGAACCCCGCTGCCAGAGTCACGATAGTCAGCACCAGCTTCAGCACCCAGTCGTAACCGTAGATCGTGCCCTCATCGAAGCTGGCGCTGATCAGATTGGTGCCCAAGCCCGAGTAGCGTCCCGTATGCAACGCAAACATCGCAATCGTCAGCAGCACGCCCACCACAAAAATCCTTCGGTACGGATCAGCTATCTTTTGCGCCAGCCAGCCTTTCGTATTCTTCAACAGCTTGGCGAACAACCCGCCGACTGCTCCGAAGACAATGCCCAAGAGGACAACCTTTCCAGCAAAAGACAAATCAACCGGGACAGCCACATTCAAGTCCACCGAAAATTTTTCCAACCCGAGGAAATGTGAGGTATAGGAAGCCACAAAGGCGCTCAGCGCTGCGGGGAAAAGCGCGCGGTATTCGATCCTGCCGACCATCAGCACCTCCAAGGCGAAAAAGGTAGCCGCCATCGGTGTCTGGAACAAGCCCGCGAAACCGGCAGCCATCCCGGCAACCAACAGGATTTTTTTCGAACCTTGGAAAGGGAGCTTCTTGCCGAAAGTATAGCCTACGGTCGCTCCGATCTGCACGGCTACGCCCTCCCGGCCGGCACTGCCGCCGAAAAGGTGGGTCAGCCACGTTCCGGCAATGACTAGCGGAACCAGCCGTTTCGGAATATCTTCATCCTGCCTGTTCCCCGCTGCAAATACTAGCCCCATCCCTTTGCTGCTGTTTTTGCCGAATTTTTGGTAGACATAGACGATCGCCAAACCGGCGACTGCGAGGAACGGCAACAATAATGCGATGTGCTGCCCGCGGAACTGCGTGATCAGAATGAGGACTTCGCCAAACAAAGCATCCAACGCCCCCACGAGTATGCCCATCAGGATTGCCGCAATCCCGTAAAATAAAATTTCTTGATAAACCGCTGATTTCTTTTGATCCATTGTTGTTATCCTTCTTCAATATGATATTTTTCACCGCGCCTTTTATGAGGCATCTCCCAATGATGATACCACGAAACCGTTCGTAATAACTGAAAATTATTGTCTGAACCTCACGCAACATTTGAATACAGAACCCAATTCCTCCTTGAAACGGAAACAAACAAAAAAAGCCCGGAAGCCGATGACTCATCAATTGTGAGTCAGGGATTCCGAGCTTTTTATTTACAGTTCTCCGTTCATAGAGAGCCGCTTAGACCTTATTTGCCGCTTGTTTGCGCTTGTTTTTTCTTCAAACGCTCTTGTTTGCGCATGTCGATCTCTTTGTAATACGCTTCCCATGATATTTCAATAGTCACGTTCTGCGAATTCGTATAGACGATGTTCTTCATATATTTATTGCTCCTTCTTTAGCGTAACCATATGCGTACGCTACTATCTTTCAACCTCCTCATATATCCTTTTTTTCTGTATTTAGAGAAATCAAAAAGGCACTCAATCGAGTACCTTTCCGTCTCTACTTATTATCATAAGAAAGAAAAAGGTATTCCTGTACAGGAATCGCGGCTTTTTCACTATCAAATCTAAATCTTGGAAATTCATGTTGCGGGCACCACACTGTGGCGCTACATAATAAATTTAACTTCGCTTATTTTTGGTTCCGTTTGCCTGCAGCATCCGCTGCAGAATAGAGAAAAGCCATGGTTCCATACATATAAGATGCATATGTTCTTGGACGTTGAAATGTAACTATAACACGAATATCCGTTCGATGCAAGAGAAAAGATTAATTCATGATAAGCTAAGGTGAAATGTGTTATTTGAAAAACTAAATTCCAGTTGAGTGGTTCAAAATACGGAATTAACTTCTGCAAAGCTCAAAACAATCAATGCTTGTTCATCCCTTGCTTTTCGACAAAGTCATGCATGTACATGCGTTGCGGATGGGAGAGCATCTCTGCCATCTGTCCGGTCCAGGTGTCGCAGCGTTCGCCTTCGGTCCGCGCCCGATAGTACTCTTGGATTTCTTCGTTGTACTGCTTCAGTTGGGCTTTGTAGACTGCATTATTTTGTTGATATTCATTTTCATGGTAAATATGTTCGAAAGGCAGACGCGGCTTCTGGTCGTTGACGCTGGCCGGATAACCGACCGCCAGTCCGAAGAGCGGGATCACTTTATCAGGAATCTTCAGGAGTTCGCTAACTTTTTCAAGATCATTCCGCAAACCGCCTACGTAACAGATTCCTAGCCCCATAGCTTCAGCCGCCAAAGCAGCATTCTGGGCAGCCAGGGATGCATCAACCACGCTGACCATGAATTTTTCGGTACTCTCAAGCGAGGCTGCAACGTCCTTCCCTTCCATATTTCCGATTATATCGTGGCGATGCAAGTCGGCGCAAAACACAAAGAAATGGCCATTTTCGGCAACAAAATGTTGGTTACGCGCGATTTTAGACAATTCGTGTTTTTTGTCGGGATCCGTGACTCCGATGATGGAATAGGCCTGCACAAAACTCGAAGTCGAAGCCGCCTGAGCGCTGCGGACAATTGTTTCTATCTGTTCCGAGCTCAATGCCTTGTCTTCAAAATCCCTTACCGTACGGTGCGCCAGGATGCGCTCAATCGTTTCATTCATCTATTGTTTTCCTCGCCTTCAGAATAGCTTATATTGAATCCATAAGATCATTCTAAAGGATTGCAGAAGCCACGTCCAACCGGGTGCTCAAGGTAAGAACCGCGAAAAAGCCCCGCTCCTTTGCCATTTGGGCGAGGAACTGGGCCGGAAAATCCAGGTATTATATTTTTTTGGCTTCTTTGATTGGGCGTTCGTGTTCTTCAATCGCTCCGTCGCTCAATAATTTTTCAGCGACCAAAAACAGGATCGGCAACAGCACATCATCCGCATAACCGGCCATCGGGATAAAATCCGGGATAATGTCGATTGGACTGATGATATAAAGAATGATCCCCAACACCAGCCATTTTTTCTTGCCTTCGACTTTGGAATCGAACAGGGAAAGGATAAGTGACTTGACTTTACTGAAAGGTGTCAGACTGATTTTCTTTTTTACTTTCATTTTGCATTTTCCTTTGCTGATTGATTTGGACAACCATTCTTCGCACCTAGCTTGTGAGCGGGCTCTGTCTGGTTATCGTGAACAAAGTATACTGCTTATCTTAAGTAAATGAATCAGTCTCAAGAATGATTTTTTGGCCTGCCGGAATGCCTCAGCTGTGCCCGATAATCAAATGCGGGACATAAGGTTCTTCCAGGAAGGCGACTTCGGCATCCGTCAGTTTGACCGATATGGCTTCCACCGGTTTTTCCAGATGCTCCAGCTTGGTGGCCCCGATGATGGGAGCTACGACCGGTTCCTTCTGAAGGAGCCAGGCCAAGGCGATTTCGACGCGCGAAACGCCTCTGTCGGCGGCTACCTGGGCCAGCCGTTCGACGATGATTCGATCCTTATCAGCAGTGGCATCGTATTTCGAACGCGCCACGTTGTCCGTTTCCATCCGTTTGGACGTCTCCGACCAATCGCGCGTCAGTCGGCCTGAAGCCATCGGACTGTAAGGGGTCACGGCGATTTTTTCTTCCCGGCAAAGCGGCAGCATTTCCCGCTCCTCTTCGCGGTAAAGCAGGTTCAGATGGTCCTGCATCGACACGAAGCGCGTCCAACCGTTCTTTTCCGCAACATGCAGCGCTTTTTGGAACTGCCAGGCATACATCGCGGAAGCGCCGATGTATCGAGCCTTCCCGGATTTCACCACATCATGCAGGGCTTCCATCGTTTCCTCGATCGGTGTATTGTAGTCCCAACGGTGGATGATGTAGAGATCCACATAATCCATATCCAGGCGCTTCAGGCTGTTGTCGATTTCGCTCAGGATGGACTTGCGGGACAACCCGGAACCGTTCGGACCCTCATGCATCTTGCCGTGGACCTTCGTCGCGATGACCACTTCATCACGCTTGGCAAAGTCTTTGATCGCGCGTCCGAGGATTTCTTCGCTTCTTCCCAATGAATAGACATTCGCTGTATCAAAGAAATTGATGCCCAACTCCAAAGCGTGTTTGATGATTGGCCTGCTTTCCTCTTCCTTCAGCGCCCATTTGTGCAGCCACGTATCCGGATCCCCGAAGCTCATGCAACCCAAACAGATCCGGGATACATCCATCCCTGTGTTACCGAATTTCACATACTCCATCTTTTTTCCTCCGTTCCTCTTAAACGTACAGTCTTATTGCGCTATACAACCGGCCGGACAACTTCCTCCAATTGGAACACCTTGTCTTTGTATCCGTAAACGAAGATGCTCCCGTTCGGGAAACCTTTCGCCAACTCCTCCGCCGGGTCTTGCCAAAGCTTCAAAAAGTTGTAGCAGGCGCCGCTATGGGAGACCGCCAAAACGTTCCGGTGATCATCCTGCTCCATAACTTCTGTCAACGTCTTCGCCATCCGTTCCGCTACATCATTCGTATTTTCCCCGCCGAACGGCACAAAGAAAGACACGATTTCCTGCGGCTCCTTCGGTTTGAGCATCTCCCGCTCCCCTTCGAAAAAGCCGTAATTGACCTCTTTCAAGCCTTTCAGACGTGCATAGGGCATGTCGGCAATCAATTCCAATGTATCGCTCGCCCTTTCCGATGTGGAACTGTAGGCATGATCGAAGCTGATGCCTTCCGATTCGAAATAATTCCGCACGGCCTGAGCCTGTTTGATGCCCCGTTGCGTCAAAGGCGAGTCGCTCCAGCCCTGAATCTTTCCTTGGATATTGAACAAGGTTTCACCGTGACGGACCAAATATAATCGTTTCATCCGCAAATCTCCCGTCATTTAGGATTTTTTCAGGCTGAATGGCTGCCCTGGAGCATAAGCATGGATCCTTTCCGGATTAACCACCCGGTCGTACAAGGATTGCGGATCGGCGTTGAAAACGTTCAGATCCGGCGCATCCACCGTTCCCCAATGGCAAAGGATCAGATGCGCTTCAGGATAGGTGTTCGCCATTTTGATGGCTCCTTCCAATCCGATATGCCACTCGTTGTCGGAAAAGTCAAAGAGGATCGCATCCGGCTGAGGCATCTCCAGGTGCTCCTTCATCAACCGGGAATCACCCGGTGCCCAGATGATCCCATCCGGCGTCTCGATCCAAAAGCCGCAGTAATCCTCCAACCGGAATACCCGGTAGTTGTATTTGGCTTTTTCATTCTGCCAGGCATGGTCCGCCGGCGTCAGCGTTATTTTGGCCGGACCGACTTCGAAGCTGTCGCCGATGTCATGCCCGTTTGCCGGAAACCCTTCCGCCTGCATCAGTTCGGCCACATAATGCGGCCCGTGGAATGCCTTGGAGACATGCTCCATCGCGTGCAGCGACGGCACGCTGTAATGGTCATTGTCGCAGTGCGTAATCAAGACCGCATCCAGATGCGGGATATTTTCAGGCGCAATCGGCATGTCGATCAAAAGCGGCATATCAAAACCCTTCAGCATCGGATCCATCATGATGCAGGTACCACGGGTGTTCACGAACATCCCGCCGCTTCCCATCCAGCGGACTTCCGTGTGATCAATCGGTTGAAAAGCTTCTTCTCCAAAGAATACGGTAGGTGGTGGAACGGCTTGTTTGTGTGTTGCCATTTTATTTCCTCCTTCTGTTCCGGTTCATCCGGACAACTGCAGACTATCTTATAGTGCTTATCTTAAAGCTGTTTGAGCGCCAACGCCAATAGTTGTTTTGCATCATGAATCATGCCTGGAAAGCATGTTTCAATTCCTCGATGAACTTCGCGACGACAGGGGGGAAAGTCTGGTATTTTTTCCAAGCAATCACAACGCCCGTTTCCAATACGGGATCCAACAATTTAAAACAGATGGGACTATCCTCGCTTTCCGGAATAAGCTTTTCAAGACAAAGCGCATATCCAAGGTCCGCTTCAACCATGATGGCCGCATTGTAGATCAGGTTATAGTTGCCGATAATGTTCAAGCGATCGTATGCGTCACCGAACCAGTTCACCAACTCATTGCGGACAATCGACCTGCCCGCGACCAAAATCGGATAAGGCAGGAGGTCATCCGGATTGATTTCTGGTTTTTGCGCAAGGGGGCTGTCCTTTCTCATGAGGACGCCCCATTTTTCTTTTTGCGGAATCCTAAGGAAGTCGAATTTTTCGACGTCTACCGGTTCCGTCAACAGACAGATATCGAGCAGCCCTTTATTGACGCGATCCTTGATTTCGTCGGCATCCGCGCTATAAAATTTGTAGGTGACCTGCGGATAATCCAAACTGAAGCTTTTGATATGCTCCGCCAACAGCCGCATGAACTGTGTTTCGCCCCCGCCGATTGCAATTTCTCCGTTCATGAGCGGCTTCTGCTGCTTCAACTCTTTCTCGGTCCGATTGGTCAAATCAAGAATTTCTTCCGCCCTTCGCTTCAGGAGCAGCCCCTCGCTCGTCAAAGCGATCTTCCTTTTTCCGCGTCGGAACAACTGGACGCCCAACTCCTCCTCCAACTGCATCATCTGCCGGGACAATGTCGGTTGCGTGATGTGCAATTTTTCGGCTGCGCTGGTGATGTTTTCCTCATAAACAACCGACAAAAAATAATGCATGACCCTTAATTCCATAATTACTGTGCTCCGTTTGCTGATTATTTCGCCATCGAAGGCGTTTACACTTCCATGATGACACAAGTATCCCCATCCGACAAGCGGGAGCCCAAAACATAAAAATCCTGCATTTCCGCATCAATAGTGCGGCCTTGCAGCGTTTCCCCTTATAGCGGATATTCCATTTTGTACGACGCAATTCCTTCGGCGAAACGTTTGATGCCGTCCTCCAGTAGTGCTTTCGGGCAGGCGTAATTCCAGCGGACAAAGCGCGAGCCGTTTCCGCCGAAGATATCCCCTGCGGAAAGATACAGTCCGGTTTTCTCCCTGATGAACGCGCACAACTCCTTCGTGTCCTCCGTTATTTCTGAGCAATCGATCCAAGCCAGATAGGTTGCCTCAGCCTCGATCACATGGAGTTCGGGAACAAGTTCCTTCAAAGAACCTATCAGGAATTTCCGGTTCAGTTCCAGATATTCCCGCAGTTCTTCCAGCCATTCCTCCCCTTCGTCGAAAGCCGCTTCAGCCGCTTGGATCGCGAAGGTATTCGGTTCCGCCACTTCATCCGTGTTGATCCCTCTGTCCACCAGTTTTCTGATTTCAGGATTCGGGATGACGATCGCCGCAGTCTGCAGCCCGGCAAGATTGAACGCTTTTGTCGGCGCAATGCACGTGATCGTCCGGTCAGCAATTTCCTCGGAAAGGGAGGCAAACGGGATGTACGAATGGTTGATATGCGTCAGATCGCAATGGATTTCATCGCTTACGACCAGCACATCATGCTTGATGCACAGTTCGGCGATCCGTTCCAGCGTCGGCCGATCCCAGACTTTTCCGATCGGATTGTGCGGGTTGCAGAAAATGAACAGCGAAGTCGTGCTGTGGGACAGTTTTTCTTCCAGATCCGCGAAATCGATGGCATAGCTTCCGTCTTCATAGCGCAATTCGCTCGCTAAGACTTTCCGACCGTTGTTCAGGATGGAATTGTAGAAGATGTTGTAGACCGGCGAAAGAACGACAATGTCATCGCCTATTTCCGTCATTTTCCGAACGATCGAAGAGATGGCCGGAACGACGCCTGTGCAATAGAGGATCCATTCCTTTTCCATCGTGAATTGATGCCGCCTCTGCCACCAACGGATGAAGCTTTCCCGGAAACTGTCCGGGACAGTATTATAGCCGAATGCGCCCTGCCGCAGACGCTTTTCGATGGCATCGATGATAGCAGGCGCCGTCCCGAAGTCCATGTCCGCCACCCACATCGGCAACTCATCCGCTTTGACATCCCACTTGTAAGAGTTTGTGTTCCGTCTGTCGATGATCTGATCAAAATCGAATGGCATATTCCCGATCCTCCGCAAGCTGGTATTTGGTGTTTTCGGCCGCGATTTCCGGATCATCCAGAATCAGCTCACCGATTCCCGAAGCGGTTATCGTACCGCTGATCGGATTTTTGATGCTGTCGATGCGGCTGTTTGCTTGAACGTCGACCGTCGAATATTCGAACGCCAGATCCGTGTTGATGATCGTGCAATTCTCCATTTTCACGTTCTCCATGTAGCACATGCCTTGGTTGCTCTCGATGATGCAGTCGATGAAGGTAATATTTTTCGAATTCCAGCCGAGATATTCGCCGATGATCGTCGAATCCCTTACGACCACATTCTCGCAATTCCAGAAAGCATCTTTTGAAAGCAATTTGGCATGCGAAACCTCGATGTTCTTCGCGCCATCAAAAGCATAGTTTCCCGATAGCGTAAAGTGCTCGATTTGGATGTTTTCGCTGTTCATCGCAAAATAATCGCCTGCTGCGTTTACGTGTTTCAGCGTAATATCGTTGCAGTTCCATAACGTCTCTTGGGCATTTGGTATTTCCACACGTTCCAGTGTGATATCAGTTGCTCTTCGGAATGTCTTGGGCGCTTGGATCATGCTGTCGGCGATGGTGATGCCATTGGTATACCAAATGCCGGAACGCGCCGTTTCCACTAAAGTGATGTTGTTTGCCTGGATGTTCCGCGCATACCACAATGGATATTTCCAGCGGAAGATCGTGTTGTCGAGTGCGATGTTGTTGCTTTCCTTCAAAGGGGACTCCCCGTCCGCAAAGACAGAATGGCTGATCTGCAGATCTTTCCCTTTGAATAGAGCCCTTTCCCCGGTGAATAGCTGTTGATTAAGATGTTCCATCATTCATTACCCCTCTCTGATACATACAGAGCGTACACCTTAACCTTGACATTAAGTCAAGGGATAAAAATAAACCCACCAATTGGCGGGTTTATTTCGTACTTTTTTCTTTTTCTGCTTCCGGCTGGGAGCTGAAGTCTTCATTTTTCACTTGAAGGCGCTCCTCGTAGAAATCGATCTTGTTTTCGATCACCTCAAGATTGTGCATCAATGCTTGGATATCTTTTTCCAACAAGCGGCGCCGCTTCTCCAAGAGTTCCATCCGTTCCAGCATCGTCGCATCCCCTTCGGCACGCCAAATGGTGTACTGCTTCAGTTCCGCCATCGACATGCCGGTGCCTTTCAGATGCAGAAGAAAAGTTACCCATTTCAAATCCTGATCGGTATAGACGCGCAGGTTATTACCATCGCGATCCGGTTTCAATAGCCCTTCATTTTCATAATAACGCAGCGTCGACACAGGTAGACCGATCATTTTCGAAAATGCTCCGATTGAATAGGACATTTGCTCCCACCTCCATTTATTACGCATACTATAGCACTATTTTTTAGTGAAAGGAAAAAGCATCGGGACTCTTTTGGTGTATTCTTCCCATCCATCGTATTTCTCCATATTTTTCTCCAGTAATGGCGTTGATATTTTGATTAATACGGTACTCATTAAAATAGGCGAGATGATTAATAACAGATAATAATAAGGATTGATGGAATCCGTAAAGAACAACGTAATACCACTCGCATATAATCCGATCCAAATCAGGATTTCACCAAAATAGTTTGGATGACGCGTGATTGACCATAATCCTGATTGCAGAAGTGTGCGTGTTTTTTTATTGATGTGTCGTCTTAGTTGTTCATCCCCGACTACTTCAAAGAACAATCCTACTAGCGCAATGAATAGTGCAGCATAAACGAAATAGCGGTGAGCTGAATCAAAACTAAATTCATTGTATTTGATTACCACATAGCTTGCAGATCCAACGATAAAGTTGATGATGCCCTGAACCACAAACACTCTAAAAAAAGCTGTGATGACTACTTTATCGCCCCACTCCTTACGCCACTGTGCGTACCTGAAATCTTCGGGTTTCCCATAATTTCTTTTTAATAAACGCAAGGATAACCTAAGGCCCCACACACTAATGAATCCAACGATAGCATACGATAGAACGGTGGGATTTTCAGTCACAAGCAGTGTAAGCCAACTCCCCACAACAAACCCCATCCCCCAACCAATATCGACAATTGAATTGTTTTTGATTACTGTTGCGATAATAAAAATGATCGTAAAGTAAGCAAAGGTAAAAATTAACGGGACAAGCAGCCCGTCCAAACCTGTATTCGTGAATCCCTGTGTTGCTATTGCTAACGTTGCTATAAATAATAGCGTATAAATTACAATTCTTTTCTTATCCATAGGCCACCTCTTTCAAATTTCTAAACATCCTGCCACACCCCAAAAAAGTAAAATAATTCAGCCAGTTCTATCACTAAGATGTAACACTCTCATTGTACACTAATCTATAACAAGCAATCGAATAGAAGCTCTTACATCAAGCCCGAATTTTCTACCCTTCTCAGATAATGCTCAAATTGAACAGGCCATGCGCTTCCATCCCCATTTTCTGAAGGTAGAACAGCATAAAAATGTTGAGTTCGCCCTTGACTTAAAGTGTACTCTAGGGAGTATGCTGAATCTAACATTCCTAAGGAGATGATTTTATGGCAAAAGTAACTGCAGGAAGAGATTTATTAGGTGATTTTGCGCCAAAATTTGCTGAATTGAATGACGATGTCCTGTTTGGGCAAGTCTGGTCGCGGGAAAAGGAATTTGCGCCGCGCGATCGTTCCATCGTCACCATCACAGCGCTGATCACAGGCGGAAACTTTGAACAGCTTCCGTTCCATTTGAGCAAAGCCAAGGAAAACGGCGTGACCAAAGAGGAGATTGTGGAAATCATCACCCAGCTCGCGTTCTATGTCGGCTGGCCAAAAGCTTGGTCCGCTTTCAACATCGCCAAAGAAATATACAAAGATTAATTCACAGGAGGAAAAAATATGTCCAAAAACGAAGAAGTGAAAAACGGCATCATTTTCCCTATCGGGGATGAAAACACAGCTTACGCGCAGTACTTTGTCGGCCAAAGCTATTTTAATTCACTGGTGGCCGATCCAGAAGTGGCTGTCGGCGTTGGCAATGTGACCTTTGAACCAGGTTGCCGCAACAACTGGCATATCCATCACGACGGCTACCAAATCCTGTTGGTCACAGGAGGAGAGGGCTGGTATCAGGAAGACGGAAAACCCGCCCAATCATTGAAGCCCGGGGATGTCATCGTTACGCATGACGGCGTGAAACACTGGCACGGTGCCGCCAAGGATAGCTGGTTCGAACACATCGCCATCACTGCCGGAAGGCCGGAATGGCTGGAACCCGTCGCTGAAGATTTATATGAAGGATTGCATAAATAATTGCGAAAAAAAGAATGTCCAGCCTCGAAAATGGGGCTGGACATTCTTTTTTGATTGTATGGTATTAGTGAAAAAGATTAGCGGTGGCCGTTAGTCGGAGGAAATCTATGTTGCCGGACCTCCAGCTCCGGCTAGGCGGCTGCACGCCGGAGGACACCGGTCAGAACCGACCTCAGCTCCTGCGAATCGGACCTCGCAGGAGAACACAACCATTACTGTTTGCCGAACTTCGGCGAAGCCTCCGTTCACCGGAGGAGAACAATCAGATGTCCTGTCCTCCCGCCAGACGAAAATTCCCGTCGCATCAGTCTTCCACTATATAGACTGCTGCTTCATTGCCGGTATGGTTGGCGGCTACGATGATGTCCCGATCCGCTTCGTTCACTACCATGATATTGGACGGCCCACAGCCTTTGTCGACTATTTCTGTTTTGAATTCGCCATCCACATATTGAATATAGAACAGGTCGCAGTTTTCGCGCCGGATACCACCCACAAAACTAGGAACTCCCCTAAGCGTGGTGCCCACCAATGTATGGGCGAAATCGATTTTATGCGGATATTCATAGACCGCTTCGTATCCGGATTCCGTCTTTTTGTAGATTTTGATGCTGTCGCCATGGAAAGGCTCGATCGTTATCATTTCCTTCGTGCCGTCCGAGTCGATGTCGAAAAGGGCAACTTCGCCTATTGGAGTGTCCAAAATCTGCTCGATTTCCCATTCTTTATCGGCAAAAGGCGTCACTTTGATGATCCCTTGATCACTTGTGAAATAGCCGACCGGTTTGTCGCCTTCATAATCCTTGTAGTAGCCATGGTTGCGGAAATAGCCTTTCCCTAAAACCTTCAGCTTGACGCCTTCGGTAGGGTCTTCCGGCAGTACACCATAATAGATGCTGCCAGATCGCGACCAATCATCCTTGAAATCCTTGTCATCCGCTATCGTGGCGCCGACAAAGTAGTTCACGCCATCCACATCATAGATGTCGAAACGGTGCAGATAAGGCAGGTACAGCACATCCTTGATTTCCCAGCCAGTTTCGGAATCATACTTGCCCCAGACCACTTTCGCTTTGCTTGGGCTGACCTTCAGGTAAAAATCGACGATGGCCAGAAATTCATTTTCTTTATTCGGGATAGGGATGATGGACATGCAGCCACCGCCCTTTTCCCAAACGGTTTCTTTTTTTTCGAAGTCTTTGCCCGAATACATGTAGCAAGGGTAGCCTTCCTCTTCGCTTGCGATCAGCGCGCACGTTTCGCCTCCGATAGTGATGTAGCTAGCGCAGTAGCTTCGGTACATATCATCCAATTTCTTCTTGGTTATTTTCATCATTAATGTGCTCCCTTCATCATTTGCCCCGCACAGTTGCAGCAGGATTCCGTTTACTTTACGAACTTCGCTTGATAAGCCGCAACCACTTTTTCGGTCGTAAAGCCGAACTCAGCCATCACCGTGTTGCCATTGCCGCTTGCACCGTAAGTGTCGATGCCGTAAGCCAATCCGTCCAGGCCAACATAACGTTCCCAACCGAAGGTCGCGCCCATCTCGATGGACATACGGTTGCGGACTGCACCAGGCAAGACTTGCTCTTTGTAGGCTGCATCCTGCGCTTCGAACAGATCGAAACTCGGCATGGAGACAACAGACACGTCCACTCCAGCTTCACGCAATTGTTGCTGCGCTTCCACTGCCATGTTCACTTCCGAACCGGTTGCGATCAGGATGCCGGCAGGCGTTTCGCCTTGTTGTGGCGAAAGAACGTACGCGCCCTTCTTCACGCCTTCGCGGGCCATTTCTTTTGTGCCTTCCAAAACAGGTAAGTTTTGGCGCGTCAACACCAACATCGTTGGTTTGTCTGCTGAAGACACAGCGATTTCCCATGCCGCGCTGACTTCGTTGCCGTCAGCCGGACGCAGAACCGTCAAGTTCGGCATACCGCGGTAGCTTGATAAGTGTTCCACTGGCTCATGCGTCGGGCCATCTTCGCCGACTGCAATCGAGTCATGCGTCATCACGTAAGTGGCAGGCAAATGCGAAATGGCTGCCAAACGCATAGCTGGGCGCAGATAATCCGTGAAGACGAAGAATGTCCCTGCATACGTTCTGGTTCCGCCGTGCAAAATAATGCCGTTCATGATAGCAGCCATCGCGAATTCACGCACACCGTACCAAATATTTCTTCCTGCATAGTTGCCGGGCTCAAAATCAGACGCTTCTTTGATCATTGTATTATTTGAAGACGATAAGTCCGCAGACCCGCCCCAGAAATAAGGTACAGCTTCACTCAATGCTTGGATGGATTCCGCACTGGTTACACGGCTTGCTTTTGCAGCGCTGCCCACTTCATAAGTCGGCAGTTTGTCTTGCCAGCCTTCAGGTAATTCGCCTGCCATCGCTGTTTCGAATGTGTCAGCCAACTCCGGATAAGCCGCTTTGTAGTCGTTGAACATCGCTTTCCATGCCGCTTCCGCTTTTTGGCCTTCTGCAATCGTTGTTTCGTCGAAACGAGCTGCCACTTCAGCAGGCACACAGAAAGCTTCGTCCGAACATCCGTAAGAGGCTTTCGCGAAAGCAACGCCCTCCGCTCCCAACGGAGCACCATGGACTTTATGCGTTCCTGCATCAGGAGCACCAAAGCCGATGATCGTTTTGATTTCGATCAAAGTCGGTTTTTCGGTTTCAGCTTTCGCTTCTTCGATGGCTTTCGAGATGGCTTCCAGATCATTGCCGTCCTTAACCAAGATATGTTGCCAGCCGTACGCTTCGAAACGGGCAGCAACGTTTTCCGTAAAGGATTTGGATGTCGGACCATCCAAGGAGATATCATTGGAGTCATACAAACCGATCAGTTTGCCCAATTTCAGATGCCCTGCCAAGCTGGCTGCTTCATGGGAGATGCCTTCCATCAGATCGCCGTCGCCGTTCAGGAAGTAGGTGTAGTGATCCACAACCGGGAAGTTTTCTTTGTTGTAGGTAGCAGCCAAGTGCGCTTCCGCCATCGCGAAACCGACCGCATTCGCGATCCCTTGTCCCAAAGGACCAGTCGTCGCTTCCACGCCGTCCGTGTCATGCACTTCCGGGTGTCCAGGTGTCTTGCTGCCGAATTGACGGAAGTTCTTCACGTCGTCCATGCTAATGGCGAAGCCAGATAAATGCAATAAGCTGTACAACATGGATGACCCATGTCCAGCTGATAATACGAAACGGTCACGGTCTGCCCATAAACTGTTCTTAGGGTTGACTTTCAAATGCTTTGTCCATAAAGCATAGGCCATTGGTGCTGCACCCATTGGTAACCCGGGATGCCCTGAATTTGCTTTCTGTACCGCCTCAACGCTAAGGGTGCGTACGGTATTTACCGCCAACTCGTCGATTTGATCAAATGTATTTTGCATATTTCCGTATATCCTCTCTTCCTAAAAAATGGTTGAAGGTCTTTTGACCTTCAACCAAACTCAATTAATGGCCAACTTTTTGAAATTTCCCTCTTAAGAAAGTTTGTGCGAACTGGATATCTTCCAGCCAATTTTCTTGACCGGTATACCAGAATTCGGCAACAAAGCGTCGGACGCCTTCTTTCCACATCGTTTTGATCGTTTCTTCGAAAGATACATGTCCCGTACCGAAGGGGATTTCACGGAAATGACCCGGTATTGTTTCCTTCAGATGTGCTGCAACCATATGCCCCCTGCCCGTTTGGATATCTTCATAGACAGAGTTCGTGCTGGATAAGGAGGCATTTTTCAAGTTCCCTGTGTCCGGGTAGACTTGCAGATACGGTGATTGGATAATATTCACATATTCCATCGCCTTCTCCACGGTGTTCATGAACGGTGTTTCCATCGTCTCGAACCCCAACAGAATCCCTTTTTTGCTCGCCATATCGACGGCTTTCTGCAGATTTTCGATGAAGTATTCCTTGGTCTGCTGATCACCATCTTCATAATAAACATCGTAGCCTGCCAATTGGATGATGCGTATTCCCAAATCATCCGCCAGATCGATGGCTTTTCCCATGATCTCCAAACTTTTTTCACGGATGAGCGGATCATGCGATCCCAGAGGATATTTCCGATGGCCGCTGAGGCACATGGAGCGGATCGGCAGCCCGACCTCATACATGGCATCCACAAGTTCTTTGCGCTCTTGTTTACTCCATTCGATTCGTGCAAGTTTCTCGTCGGTTTCATCGACACTCATTTCCAAAAAATCATAGCCGGCATTTTTCGCAATTGACAGCTTTTCCTTCCAGCTCAGATTGCCCGGCATCGATTTTTCATAAATTCCTAACGTGTAAGTCATCTTGCTCCTCCTTGACCTGTCCGTAGTAGGCTCCCGGACCGTGTTTTCGAAGAAAATGTTTGTCCAACAGTTCCTGCTGCATACTTTCGATCCCAGGATTCATGACGCGGTTGCGCCACGACATCATGGCAACTTCTTCCATGACGACCATATTGTGGACCGCCTCGAAGGCATCCTTCCCCCAAGCGAAGGGCCCATGGCTGTGGACCAGCACGCCCGGAACTTGATTCTCATCGATAGCTTCAAACGTTTCGACGATGACTTTGCCTGTTTCCAGTTCATAAGATCCCGCTATTTCTTCACTCGTCATCCGGCGGGTGCAAGGGATTGTTCCGTAGAAGTAATCCCCTTGCGTCGTCCCGTAAGCCGGAATCGCTGCTCCCCCTTGCGCCAAGGTAGTTGCCCATGGCGAATGCGTATGGACCACCCCTCCGATATCCTTAAAGTTTCTGTATAGTTCAAGATGCGTATCCAAATCCGAAGATGGTTTCAGACTGCCTTCCACTACATTCCCGTCCATATCGACAATAACGATGTCTTCAACAGTCATATCCGCATATTCGACCCCGGATGGCTTGATTGCGATGATTTGTTTTTCACGGTCTATTTCGGAAACATTGCCCCAGGTGAATTTCACCAGCCCGTATTCTGGCAGCGACAGGTTAGCTTCCAACACTCTTTTTTTCAATTCAGTGTATGTCATGGGAGCACCGCCTATTCGCCCAAGACGATTTCGCGGACTTTTTCTTCGATCTCTTTTTCGGACAAGAGATTTTTCAACCCAATGATTTTCGTTTTGCTTTGGTCCACATTTTTGAATACGTCCAAGAGCGAGTTCGAACAAACAACCACATCATAGCTCGGTGCCAGCGTTTTTGCTTCAGAAACCGCGCAGTGATGGATTTCCAAAGGGATATCTAATTTTTTGAAGACATTCGTAATTTTCATCTTGATGATTTGGCTTGAACCCATTCCACTTCCACACGCTGCTAATACTTTCATAATCAATTCCTCCTATTATATATCCTGGTTTTTCGGTTAGGCTGCTTCAACGCTTAATTCAGCTTGGTTTTCAGCTTCGATTTCTTCTTTGTATTGCTCATAATCTTCCGCGATCATGAAGTAGTGTTTTTTGTTTTTGCGGTATTGCATCTGCGGTATCAACAGCATTCCGATGACAAGTGCAGCGACACCGGCATAACCGCCGTATTTCATGATGACTCCGTAACCCAACCATAAAGTATCCCAGTCGAAGTTACCGTGCCAGCCGCCGAATTGGGAAAGCTGGAAGATGTAGGCAGCCAAGCCGCCACCGATTACTTGAATGACACCTGAAATGAACGGGATGATCATTGCGGCTTTCATGCCGCCTTTGTGGTTCGCATATACAGCGAAGGTTGCATTATCAAAGAATACAGGTACGAATCCGGTGATGACCAACACAGGGCTCTTGAATACAACCAAGCCGATGATCGCCAAGAATTGTCCCAAAGCTCCGAACAAGAAGCCGAATGTGACGGCATTTCCTGGGCCGAATCCATAAGTTGCTGCGCAGTCGATTGCCGGCATGGAACCAGGCAACAGTTTGTTGGAGATACCTTGGAAGGATTCCGTCAATTCTGATACGAACATGCGGACACCAAGTTGTAAAATTTGCAGATAGACTGCGAAGTACAACGATTTTTCCAGGATGTAGAATATGTAGTTACGTTCGCCTGTATAAGTGGCATCGATGGTCATCATCAGATCTTTCCCGAGGATACCCATGATGATACCGAAGAACAGGAACATCAGGATACTTGTCGAAACGACGCTTTCTTTGAAGATGGATAGGAACCCTGGCAGCGTGACGTCTTCTAATTTTTTGCTGTTTTTGCTGAATTTCCCTGCAAATTTATCGGTCAACCAAACACCGAACATTTGCTGATGCCCGATGGCAAAGCCGCCGCCTTCAGTCAAATCTTGCGTTGCTTCAACGGTCAGATTTGAGAAGACTGACCAATACGTTCCCAACAAAAGGCCCAACATGACGATCACGCCTGCATCCTGCAATTCAGGAAAAGCGAACAAGACAAGCCATAAAGCAGTGGAAGACTGTTGCACCATGATGTGGCCGGTGATGAACACGGTCCGGACTTTAGTATATTTACGGAAAATGACTAAAACAATATTCACCATGAAAGCGATAAGTAACACGATAACCATAAGGCTGAAGGAACGTCCTGCACCTTCAATCGCTTGTTGTGCAGCTGTTTGTCCAAAATAAGGATCGATTACGACTGCCGATAAGTTGAATCTTTCTTTCAATCCTGCCAGGATCGGACGGAAATTTCCGACCAAACCGCCAGCCGCTACATTTAAGACTAAATATCCGACAGTTGCCTTGATGAAACCGGCAAGAGCGTCATATACGGGTCTGCCCAACAACAAGTAGCCGACGAATACGATAATACCGAGGAAAAAAGCAGGTTGCGTTAAGATATTAACTTGAAAGAATGTCCATACACTAATTAGTAGTTCCAAGATATTCACCCTCGATTTCCATAATTTTTTCTAAATCAGCGACTGAGTTGGCTTGAATAAAGGCATCCACGACACTTTCATCAGACAGTAAGGTCACAAGCGACGACAGATTCGCCAGATGTTTTTCATTATCCGTCGATGCCAATACGAAGAAGATGCGCGCCTCGTACTCGGCTGCCGGCCCGAAGTTCACAGGCACTTTCGTACGCATGAAGCAGATAGCGGTTTCATTTACGCCCTTGCCTTCTTGTGCATGCGGGATGCAGATGTCCGGTGCGATGACGATGTAAGGTCCAAATTCGTTTACGTTCTCAATGATGTACTCGGGATAAGCGCTCTCGATGGCGCCTTCTTCGATAAGCGGTTGACAAGCAGCACGGATGCTGTCTTGCCAACTATCGAATCCCTCGTGGAAAGAATACCTTTGATTTTTGATGACTTCATCTAACATATGATCTCTCCTCTTAGGTGCTTTTTCTTATAGGAATGAAGTGAAAGGCAAATCATTTTCGACGCTGAACACATCGTCAAATCCGCGGTTGAAATTGAACTCCATCTTGTCTTTGTCATTCGGATAGACGAATTTGCCGCCGACTTGCCAGATATATGGCTTGAACCCGTATTGAAGACGATCTTTTTTGAATTTCCACAATTCGATCAGTTCTTTAGGATCCGCCTGGAAGTTCGACCAGATATCATAGTGGACTGGGATGACTACTTTTGCGTTCAAAGATTCCGCCATTCTCAGCATGTCCACTGAAGTGACCTTGTCGGTGATTCCACGTGGGTTTTCACCGAATGCCCCTAAGCAGACATCCACTTGGTGATCGTTTCCGTGTTTTGCGAAATAGTTGCAGTAATGGGAATCGCCTGCGTGATACAAGTTTCCGCCTGATGTTTTGAACAAATAATTGACTGCGATCAAATCCATGTCCTGCGGCATTTTTCCTCTTAAAACTTCTCCTTCAGAAGCCGTAACCAAGGCTGTGCGGTCGAATGCTTCCAGCGCAACAATCTCGATGTCTTTGATTTTGACGCTGTCTCCCGGTTTCACGACTACGCATTTCTCTTCAGGAACGCCCCAGCCGATCCAAGTATCCACAACCGCTTGCGGGCCTACGAATTTAACCGCGTCGCTGGAGTTTTTCAGAACAGCCGCTGCTGTATTGATGTCCAGGTGATCGGAATGGATATGTGTAACGACCAATGCATCCACGTTTTTCACTGCGAATGGATCAATGACAAAAGGCTGTGCTCTGAGGTTAGGCTGCATATTTTGAACGCCGCTCATGCGTTGCATTTGGTGGCCGTCCTTCATCTTGCCGCTGCCGTGTGATTGTTTGCCTGTGCCGCACCATAAGTCACAAAGGATATTTGTCGATTCATGTGATTTCAACCAAATGCCTGTACAGCCTAGCCACCACATTGCGAATGTATTTTCAGCAACCACTGTGTCTTCGATTTCTTCATTCAGCCAAGTGCCCCATTCAGGAAAGGTGCTCAATACCCAAGATTCTTTTGTAATCTCATTAACATTAGCCATTCGTCATTCTCCTTCTGCGTAATCGTTATGATCACTTTTTCTTATTATTTGTACACCGATCTTAAAACGTTCATATAACGAACATTTCTTTCGATGAGGTAATCATACAATAAAACGCTTTCAGCCGCAATAGGTCCTAAACAAACAATCTTTAGCTTATTTTTATGATCGTTTCATTGGTTATGAACGATTCAAACGCCGGTGTTCTTCTTTATGATCGCTTCAATGAAGGCGTGCATGCTGATTCCAACGAAAAAGCGACAAAACACTGCTGGGGATCCCAGTCGTGTTTTGTCGCTGTATTTGTATTCTATTATATTCACTCTTCGATTCTGATTTCGTTCTCACCGTTGACGTTGACTTCGGTGACGTACAGTACCTTGACGCCCTTGGCTTCGATTTTCTGGATCTCCTCTTTATCCGCAGAGCGGTCAGTGACCAAATGCGTGATGAGGCTGATACTGGCGGTGGAAAAGTTTTGTTCCCGTCCCACTTTGCTGCCTTCCGCCACTACTATGCGCGGCCCGTTCGTCCGCTCCAGAATCAGCCTGTTGACCGCCGTTTCCGGCAAGGCATAGGTCGTGATCCCTTTTTCGTTGATGCCGCCTACGCCCAAAAAGCAGATATTTGCCGTCACCTTTGAGAAGGTGTACAAAGCGAAATCCCCAACGAGAGATTTTTTCTTTTCGTATATTTCCCCGCCGGACAGCACGATTTCCGCCTTCGAGGACGGATTCCGAAAGATTGCCCGCCCGTTGTTGGTTATGATGGTGACATTCCGGTCCGACAAATAGTTGAGCAAGAGGAATGCGGTCGATCCCGAATTGATGAAAATCATATCATGATCATGGACCAAGGTGGCAGCCAACTTCGCGATTTCCTGTTTTTTTGAACGATGTGGCTTGACTGCCGGGTACTCTTCTTTTTGAAAAGATCCCTCCAGCAAACGCGCGCCTCCATAAAAGCGCTCGATCAGATGCTGGTCATCGAAACTCTGCAGATCCCGCCTGACGGTAATTTCAGAGACACCCAGTTCCTTCGCCATGTCTTCCACTAACACAACTTTCTTTTCTTGAAGGGCCTTCAAAATGTGCTGCCTTCTCTTGTAGACGATCCCTTGACTTGATTTCATGCATTCACCCCGCTCCTTTTCTTCTATTGTACTTGAAACAATCGGAAAATCAAAATAAAATTCACCAAATGAACACAAAACGTTCATTTCATATCCTGCAAGCGTGCCATGCGGTATTCGTGGTTGATACTGAAGTTATTGATCATCATATTGACCGTGAACATCCCCATGATAACTTGATCGACGATTACGGGAATATCCCTCAGATGGATCTGTGTATTTTGACACTCCCACCACTAAAGCAGTTGGATTCTAGAGTACCTTACCGAACGCAGGCCATTTCTGTTTTGTTCAGGTCTCAAGTTTAGGGTGTGCCAACACCCCTCCCGTGGCAGGTCATATAGACCCACGGGCACCGATGCTATGACCACATCGGTTAGATTGTTTTGGCGATGTTCAGGGCGCCTACCCTGTCGCGGTGGGCATGATACCCGCAGCCGCATTGATAATTGCGGTCCTTCACCTTGTTTCGCTCCCCACATGACGGGCAAGACTGGGAGGTATATTCGGGTTTGATGTAGATTACTTTGATCCCAAGTTCTCGCGCTTTGTATTCGATGAAACTTGCCAGTTCAAAAAAGGTCCAGTTGTGCAGGCTCGCTTTGTTTTTTCCTCTTAACCTTGAGGTCCGACGGATGCCGGAAAGGTTTTCCAGATGGATGGTGCCGCAATTGTTTTCCGCTGCGAACGTGACTATCTGTCTGGAAAGCTTGTGGTTGATGTCCCGCATGATTCTGGATTCTTTGTTGTTGATGGCTCGGAAGGCATTGACTTTTTTCTGCTTACCCAATTGACGGCGGAGTTCTTTGTACTTCCTGCGGAGGTGCTTGTTTTGCCGGCCGTTGCCGAAGAACTGGGTCTTACCATCGGCAGCGACTACACCTACAGCTGGACAAAGGATACCCAGATCCACGCCGAGAATCCCGTCGCCGACAAATTCTTTATCTTCGGCGCGAACACAGATTTGCGCCATCCAATGGAAGCCTTTCTTCGTGATCCGTAAAGTTCCCAATTTGGATTCGGACAGCAACGCAAATATTTCTTCCGGAATGACGGCTTTGATGGCCGTTTTCTTCGCCTTTCCGTCTGCCATAATCGGAAAACGAATGGCGGTTGCGTCCACCGAAAAATTCTGGTTGTTATACGAGAGCATCGGTTTCTTGAAAATGCACTTTCCGAACTGCTTGTGCTTGCTTTTGGCATACCGGATCAATTCATTTTTCAGGACCGAAGGAATATCCGATTCAATGTGCTTTGATGAGACACGCGGGAATTTTTCTTCACTGATTGCCTGTTTGACCAATGCGTTTGCCTGCCGAATGTATTCTAACGAGAGCCTTTTCAGTTCCATATCCTGTGTCTTGGTCGGCTTCAGTTTGATTTGGACCGTCTTCATCTGCGACACTTCTTTCCATTGCTTGAGATACCTCTATTATACGAACAAACGTTCTATAAAGCAAAGAAAAGCGCTTATCATCCTACACCTAAAAGGGAGGTGTTGACACAACGTGGTGGGCTTTCTCAGCACCAAGATCAGTAAAGGACAACGAGCAGCAGAATGAACAGGAACGTAGCGGTTATGATCATGATGAAGTAACGTTCGAACAGGGCATCCAGTTTTCTCCTGAAAAGTTTGCTTAGGATAAACGACAGTACCTCTGTAACGGCTACCGCAAGATACAGATTTCGGGTCAAAGCGGACAAGATAGCTTCATCAGTATATTGAGCCGGGATCGTTCTGATCACAAACATCGTTGCGATAAGGGCAGATCCGTAATAGATCGTTTTCCCCAAGCTGATGACTTCGGAAGCATCCCTTTTTTCATCTCCCAGAAGCAAGAAAATACCGCTGAACACAAACCCGGCAAGTATCCCGGCAAAATTCGCATAGTTGCTGCTCATAGCGGCCCAATCAACTAGCATATCCTTATCCCCATCCTTTAAGAACAAGCATTCCGGCGCTTCAGCAAAAAAGACCGAGCTTTTGCACTCGGCCTTCATTCGGTATTCATCATTGGAATTAGCTGATCACACTCGTAGGTTGATCCTGAAGGTAATTGACCAGATTATCCAAGGCGATTTCGATGGCCCGCAAGTTTGTTTCCTGCGAACCCCATGCGATATGCTGCGTGATTCTGACATTATCCAACTGGAACAGTTCGATATTTTTGGTGGGCGGCTCTTCGGAGAGGACATCCAAGCCTGCCGCATAGATTTTGCCTGATTTCAACGCTTCAGTCAACGCCAGCTCGTCGATGATCTCTCCGCGGGCCGTGTTCAAAAGGATCACCCCATGCTTCATCTGGTCGATAGCCGCACGATCGATCAGATGATAGGTTTCGCTCGTCAAAGGTGTATTGATTGAAATGATATCCGATTCCTCCAGCAACTGCTCCAGAGAGACTTGATCAATGAACTGATAAGCTAGCCCCTCCTTATAGGTGCGGCTGTAGCCAAGAACATGCATCCCCAAAGCGTCGGACTTGCGGGCCAACTGGAAACCGATATTCCCCAATCCGATGATGCCGATTGTTTTGCCGCTGATTTCCAGTTGCCTCGTTGCGGGAATGAACCAACTACCGGGCTGCGGGTCCGTCCAATCCGTACTTTTCACGATATCGCTGTTCGTTTGAACATTTTTACAGATATCAAACAAAAGTCCTAGCGTGAATTCGGCGATCGCTTCCGCACCATAGATGGTATTCGTCACGGTCACACCATATTTTTGCGTCAAAGCTTTATCCATCTCGGCATAGCCATGCGATAAGGTAGCCAAGTAGCGAATATTGGGATGTCTGATAAACAATTCTTCATTGAAATTCTCTTCGGTGATGAAAAAGCCGATAACGATTTCGGCATCGCCGATGGCTCGGTCATACGACTCGAAGGAAGAATCATGGACGATTTCGACCCGATAACCGGTTATTTCCGGTATGTCGGATATCCCTTCCCACGCATTCAAAAGATTTTGGAAATTATAGTTCGATGAATCCGGACGCCAGTTTTGTAGTATGACCGCCTTCATATATTTTCCTCCTTATTGAAAAAGTTCCACACTGGAATAACTTTTTGTGAAAAATTCTAACATGAAATTTGTTATAAATGAATATTAGAGTAGTTTTTTCAGAAATTCAAACTTATCCTGTCTTTTTCGAGTAAGAAAACCTCACACGCAACAATTGTTTTTTTCTTCATTTGAATATTTATGTCATATTTCCTGATGTTTAGGTATGCGAAAAAAGAAGCTACCACCTCGATTTAATCAGATGGCAGCTTCTTTTCAATTAAATAACTTGCAATTATCCATAGTCAGCAAAACGTTTGTGCAGCCAAATCCAATAGATCCGTCAGGCGAAAGACGCATTCATCCGCTCCAAGGCTTGCTCGCTGACAAAATTAGAAACAATCGGCAGGTCCTTGAATTTTTCCATCGGCATATCCAGATACTGCAAGGCGATGTCGTTGTTGCGCATCATCGGTAACTGTTCAAAAATCACTTTCCGGGCTGGGGTGTATTCCAGTAATTCCCGGAAAGACAACTCGGTTGTGACTTCAGGTCGATAGTTCCGTGTCGGCATGTACGTGACACGGTATTCACCTGCTTTGACTGTGACTTTTGTGCTATCCTCGGCAGCCACTGCAGACTGAAGCCACTCCGTTTTCTGCGCTTCTTCAAGAGCCAGATCCGGCAGGGTGATGGTGGCGGTCGTCCCGAAAGGCACGCGGAAGGCGAAATCCAATTGTCCGTCCGCCAATAGTTCCCACGCGCTTTCGATGCGACCGGATACCGATTGATAATACCCTTCTGCTTTGCCCAACTGCGCGCTTGGTTGCGGTGACAGGAAGAAATGTTTGTATCCTGGCTGATTGCTGTCCGCCTGGATGCCCAGGACGCAACGGTACAGCCATTCCACGATTGATCCATAAGCATAGTGGTTCAGGGAGTTCATGTCCGTTCCGGAGATTTTTCCGTCCGGCAGAATCGAATTCCAGCGTTCCCAGATGGTGGTTGCGCCCATCTTCACCGCGAACAGCCAGCTCGGATAATCCTCATTCAGCAACAAACCATAAGCCAGTTCGTTCATGCCGTTCTTGCTCAAAGCCTCGGCAAAATACGGCGTCCCAACGAACCCGGTCTGCAGGTGGACGCCGCTGGAAATGACTTTATCATAGAAGTCTTTTGTCATCCGCTCTTTGAATGGTTCCGGGCAGAGATCGAAATAATGGAAGAGGATGTAGGCAGTCTGGGTCGTCACCGCCAGACGCCCCGTCGCGGTCAGGTATTCGTTTTGGATGGCTTGTTTCACTTCCGCGGCCAATTTGGTGTACGCCAACGCATCATGCGCATTGCCCAAAACCTCAGCGGCCTGCGCCAGCAAGGAAGCCGAATGATAGTAGTATACGGATGCGACCAACGACGTATCGGTTCCGCCCATAGGCGAGTGCGGATTGTCCCCGTCCAACGCCAACCAGTCGCCGAACTGGAAGCCGGTCGTCCAGAGGCGTTTGCCGCCGGATTTCATATCCTCGCGAACGATATAGCCCACCCAATCCTTCATGGTTTGATATTGTTCCTTCAGCAATGAACGGTCCCCGTACTGCTCATAGAGTACCCAGGGAATGACCGTCGCCGCATCCGACCAGGCCGCCGCTCCGGTACCGGTCACAAAACCGGCATCATCTTTTGGTTTGATCTGCGGAACCACAAATGGAACGGATCCATTGAGCGCTTTTTGCTCAAGACGCAAATCGTGCATGAATTTTTTATAGAAAGCCGGTGTATACATATGGTAGCTGGCTGTCCGGGCAAAGATCTGGGCGTCACCAGTCCAGCCCATGCGCTCATCTCGTTGCGGACAATCCGTCGGCACATCCAGGAAGTTGCCTTTTTGCCCCCAAAGCGCATTCTTCAGCAATTGGTTCACATCCGGATTGGCTGTGATCATGCCGCTCGTCTCTTCCAATTCGCTCTGTAGCACGTAGCCTTTGAAGCCAAGATCCTGCTTCAGAAGATCGAAGCCAGTTATTTTTGCGTAACGGAAGCCGTAAAAAGTGAAGTACGGGCGCACTTCTGCCGGTTTCCCATTACTGATGTAAGTGAATTTTGCTTCCGCCGTGCGCAGATTATCGCGGTAAAAGTTGCCTTCCTGCAGCACTTCGCCGACCTCATAGGTGATGGTTGTTCCTTTTGGCACATCAGCGGTGAAAGTGATCCAGCCGGTCATGTTCTGCTTGAAATCCAGCACCTGTTCCCCTGCTGGAGTCAGGATCAGTTCCGGCACAAAGGCATCCACGATTTTGACTGGAACGCTCAACCGTGCCTGAAGTTTTTCGGTATCCGTATCGCTCAGTTGCATCGGTTCCCAGCAATCATCTGATTCTGATTCGCTGTATTTGTTCCAAGCGTCGATTTCCAGGTTCGCGTCATAGACTTCCCCGTCGTAGATGCTGCTGGAGACGAGCGGTCCTTCCGCCACTTCCCATGTATCATCACTTGCGATGGTTTCTTCCGTTCCGTCCTCATAAGTGACGAGGCATTCCGCAATCAGACGGAACTGGTCCCCGTACAGATTTTCGTATCCGCCGTCGAAACCGAAGCGGCCTTTGAACCAACCGTCCCCAAGCATCAAGCCTATTGCGTTTCCGCCTGCTTGAAGGGCTTTTGTCACATCGTAAGTCTGGTATTGCTGCCAAAAATCATAGGAATGGAAGCCGGGAGCCAAATATTCATCACCGATTTTTTCACCGTTCAGGTACAGTTCATAAATGCCCAGTCCTGTCGCATAAACGCGCGCTTTGCGGATAGGTTTTTCAGACAGTCGGAACAATTTCCGCACAATCGGCATCCGTTCCAGCTTTCGGGCAGGTTCGATCCATTTCCCGTTCCACTGTTCTTCTTCCTTCGCCGTTTCGAAGTACTGGATTTCGGAATACGACTCGTCTCCGCCAGCATTCTTCGCGATCACTTTCCAGAAGTAGCGCGTGCGCGGCTGCAGTTTGATTTCCGGCTGATAGCACAGCGGATCCAAATCGGCTTGCAACCCGCTGTCATGGATGACCTCTTCAAAGTTCTCATCCAGTGCAATGATGACCTGGGTCCCTTGCAGTTCTTCCTCAAACGGCGCGTCAATTATCCAAGACAATGTCACTGTGTCCATCAAAAAACCGATAGGATTCAGGATGTGATTGCTTTTCAGATTATATATATTCATTGTGTGTGCCCCCATCTTAAAAAATAGGCTGCCTATGATACGGCAGCCTGTAACATTATCCGTTCACTCGTTTTGCTTTCAAGTCTTCCGCGATTTCAGGAAGTTTTTTGTCCAAGTCATAGAACAGAATCAACAAAATACATATTGCCGTGAAGGCGATCGGCAGATAGGCGAAAATAGCCTTGATCGCGAATAAAGCTTCAGCTGATTGCGTTACGCCTTGCGAGACATAACCGCCAAGTCCCAAAACAACACCCAGAATCAGGCCGCCCACTCCGGATCCGACTTTTTCGGCAAAAGTTCCTGCCGAGAAAATCAAACCTTCGCTGCGGATGCCCGTTTTCCATTCGCCGTAATCGGCAACGTCACCCAACATAGCGAATCCAGCAACAGCTCCCGGAGCGATGCCCAGTCCGCGGATGACCAAACCGACCAAAATCATGGAGAAGTTTTCCGGGAACAGCGCGATGATCAGCAAACCTATCATCATTACGATGCCTCCGATCAAAGTGATCGTCTTTTTGCTGAATTTGCTCAGCAGAAACGGCATGAACACTGCTCCGGCCGCAATCGGCATAAAGGAAAGGATACCGATGACCGCCACTTTTGCGGGATCTCCCAAAATCCATTGGGCATAGAAAATGTTGATACCTCCCAAACCGGAGCTGATGAAACTTATTAGCATATACAGGATCATGATGACCCAGTATTTATTCTGAAACAGTGCTTTGATGTTTGTTTTCAACGGTACCTTTTCGACAGCCACAGTAGACTCGATTACACGTTCCTTTGAATTTTTGAACAGTATCAGCAACAGCACTGTTGAGATCACGCCGAAAACAGCAGCCATCCACGTCCAAGCCTGTTTATCGCCACCGAAGAAGTTGACGACCGGCAGAACCACTGCAGTCACGCCCATTGCCCCCACGAATCCGGCCAATGTACGCGATGTCGAAAGGTTGCCGCGATCGACAGGATTTGAGGTCGTCGTACCGATCATTGCATTATAGGGAACCATCGTCGCCGTGTATACACCAGCCAAAGCAATCACATACGTTACGAAAGCATAGATGGCTTTGCCCGTCGATCCCAAGAAATCAGGGGAAGTGAATAAGAGTATCATTGCCAAAGCATAAGGGATTGCCATCCATAAAATCCAAGGTCTGGCCTTTCCGTGTTTCGAACGTGTCTTGTCGACGATCGCACCCATCGCCAAATCGGAAGCGCCATCAAAAAGTCGCGCCCATAACAGGATGTTCCCGACGATGACTGCACTCAGACCGACCACATCGGTATAGTAGTAAGTGATGAAGGAACTGGCCGTCGTAAGCATCAGATTGGCCGCCAGATTCCCGAAACCGAACGTCAGCTTCTCACTCAGCGGCAGCTTGTTTTCGTCAGCTTGATCCAAAATTCTTGTTTCAGTTGCCATAATTATTCTCTCCTTTGTTCTGTTTTGTTTACACCCTTATTAAACCGCTTTCGGCAAAGGCTTACAATGTCGCCTGAACAGAACAAAGTGGTCAAACTACAGGTCCCTGTGCAAGGCTTCCTCGCGGATCTGACCTGGCGTCTTGCCATGCGTTTTTTTGAAGGACCTGAAAAAGTAGCTCGTGTCCAGATAGCCGATTTCCTCGGATATTTCCTCCATCGAATAATTTGAATAAAGCAGCAGATGGTGCGCGTGAAGCATGCGTTGGCGCTGCAGCAACTGTTTGAAAGTATCTCCCGTCTCTTTTTTGATCAGATTCCCCAAGTAATTCTTGTTGAAGCCCAATTGTTGCGCCAACATTTCCAAAGAAAGAGTGCGGTAATCCTTTTCGATGATGGCCAACGCTTCGGTGACGACCTGATTGTGGTGTCGTTGCTGTCCTTTCGTTTCTTCTTCAAATGTGCGCGCCAGTTCCATGAACAGCAACGGCAGATAGAGGTGGATCACTTCGATATTCGGTTCAGTTCCGCCGTAGTATTCCTCCAAAATGTAATGCATGAAGGTCTGGACCTTTTGATTTTCTCCCGTCCGGAAGACCAAAAACTGATCCTCCTCATGGGTGCGCTGGCTTGCCAGCACCAGGAACTCAGTCAATACTCCGCGTTTTCTCACGAGCTGCTGGAGGATTTTGGTATTGATCGTCTCCACTTTCAACAGGACATTGACGAGGATATCGTTCTCGCCCAGTGCCTGGAAAGAATGCGAGCTGCCCCGATCCAGCATGATGATGTCACCTTCATGGAGGATGATTTTTTCACCGCTCACTTCCTGGGTGCAGGAACCGGAATACATATAGTTCAATTCCAAAAACTGATGGTGGTGCAAGGGCATATCCGAATAGCGGTTGTGTTTACGGATATGGACGTCCCCTTTTTTGAAGAACATTTCCTCACTCAGAAGGAAATCGCCATTTAAGCGGAACTTATCCCCACTCAAAATCAGTTCATCGAGAATGTCCGGATCCGTCACATTGAACCCAGATTTCCGCTGCTCTTTTTCGACATTGGTCTCTTCCCTTAAAAAACGATCCAGTTCAAACATTTTGCCGCTCCTCTCTAACGTTATCTCACCCACCATTATACAGAAAAGCCCAACCGGACTCATCAGGTTGGGCTCTAAAAAAATCTATCTGCGGGCATCCATCAGTCCGCAATAAGGATCGATCGGACTTACGCCTTTGAAATCACTCTTGCCGAGAAGTTTGGCGACTAGCGCTTCAATTATCATCTGATGATTATCGTAGGCATTGATGTAGGTCCTCACCATCGGCACATCCATCAGATGGTAGGGATTGCCCAGGCTCGCGAATACGGTAGGTACTTCATCGACGAACCAGGGGATATTGTTTCCCAGACCGAAGAAGGTATACCAGTTGATTCTTGTCGTTGTGGCGTTGCTGCGGTTTTCGACATTGGCCAGATAGAGGACAGCATCATATTTGGAACGGAACTGGGAAACGGATTCGAATCCGGTCGTGAAATCTTCTGGCTGATACAACGTCACCTGGAAGCCTTCCTTCTCCAAAAGCGGCAGCACCTTGGAAAAAATCTGGCGGTTCGATTCCTCATAAGGCCCCAGCAGTTGCAGCAACAGACGCGGTGTCGCGTCGGGTCGCAACGGCAGGTTTGCGGCTGTATCCTTAACGAGCGTGATACCGTTGTCGGCTGCTTCCATAGCCCATTGAACGTGTTGTTCCGCCTGAAGGACAGCCAGTTCTTCCTTTGCCGGAACCAACAATGCATCCGCCTGTTTTTCAGGCAACTTCAATGCTGCTTTCATCGCCAGAATGCGGGTGACAGCTTCATCGATCCGTTCCAACTTCAGGATGCCATTTTCAATCCCTTCCTTCATGAAGCGGATATCCTCCTCCAAGTCTTTGTTGAACAGGAATATATCGCACCCAGCTGCGATCGCTGTCGGAACGGCCAAACGCCGCTCCATCGCCGCGCAAAAACCGACCATCGGCGTCGCATCGCTTGTGATGACGCCATTGAATCCGAGTTCCTCGCGCAACAGTTCCTGCATGATGACCGGAGACAAGGTGGCCGGCAGAAAAGCATCTGCTTCTTCCTTCTGGACGGCAGGCAAAGCGATATGGCCGATCATTACGGAAAGCGCTCCGGCTTCAATGAGACCCGAATAGACTTTCCCATAGGTATTCCGCCATTCTTCGAGAGGTAGAGTGTTGACCGAAGTCACCAAGTGCTGATCGCGGAAGTCGATACCGTCCCCGGGGAAGTGTTTGATTGAAGCCGCCACACCGTTTTGCTGCACGCCTTCAACGTATCCTTGCGCATAGTTCAGGACGGTTTCGGGATCGCTGCCGTACGTGCGCACGTTCGTGATCGGATTGTGGCAATTGTAGTCGATGTCCACGACCGGCGCGAAGGCCCAGTTCACCCCTACCGCTGAGCCTTCCTTGGCGCAGACTTCACCGAGATGGTGCCCAAATTCGGCATCCTGACCAGCCGCCAACAGCATCGGATTGCCTATGCGCGTACCGTCAACGGCGCTTCCTGTACCTCCCGCTTCCAAGTTGGCTGCAATCAGCAATGGAATCTTGGCTTGTTGTTGCAGATAACGTTGCGCTTGCTGCACTTCTTCACCTTTTCCGGGACGGAACAGCAAGCCACCGATTTTTTTGTTCACGGCCAAGTCAAACAGCGCCTTTTCATCCGTGAACATGCCGATTGGGCAGAACAGCTGCCCCACTTTTTCATCCAACGTCAAGTTTGCCAAAGTCCGGTTTACCCATGCTATTTGTTCATCCTTCAGGTAAAAAGGATTCCCCTTCAAATCGATCATCCTTCAACACGCTCCTTCATCGTCACTTCGCGTACAATTTCTTCCAGGTTTAATTCTTTTGTAGCCGTCACTTCAATGTCGGGGAGCCACTCACCAAAAGCTGGGATGCCGATGGCGACGGCGGGCATGCCCGCCCGTTTGATCCCTTCGATGCCAGCCAATGAGTCTTCGAAGCCGATGCATGCGTGTGTTTCCAGACCCAAAGCCTGAGCCGCCCTTTCGAAGATCTCCGGATGCGGCTTGTTCTGTTTCAGAGATTCCGGATCGACGACGGCATTGAACGAAGCCGACAGACCCAGTCTTTCCAGAATGAGCGGCGCATTTTTACTGGCGGAGGCGATTGCCATGTGGTAGCCTGCATGTTTTGCTTCTTCCAAAAGCTCCGAGATACCCGGCAGGATGTCCGCTGCCGTAATCTCCGCGATCAACTCCAGGTAATGCGCATTTTTTTCTTTCAACAGCTGTTCTTTTTCTTCCGCATTAAGGAGAAGGCTCGGCTTTTCAGCCAAAATCAGTTCCAAGGATTCAGTCCTGCTGATGCCTTTGAGTCGTTCGTTCCATTCGCGGTCGATCACGATCCCCAATCGATCCGCTATCCTTTTCCACGCCAAGTAGTGTCGTTCCGCTGTATCGGTGATGACACCGTCCAAATCAAATACCAATCCTTTTATTTCGCTCATTTGTCTGCTCCATTCGAAGAATCCTAGTTTACACCTTCATCCTACCGAATTGGAGCATCCCGAACAATGGCAGAACCAAAGCGCATACTGTCCAAATCACAGGTCTGTTCCTGCTTTCCCAAAATAAGTAAATCTCATATCCATTCAGACAAGCAAAAAAGCTATGAATTTCTCATAGCTTTTTGCTTCGGTGCATTTTTTTCCGCAACTGATTGGGTGTCTCTCCGTACTCATTCTTGAATATTTTGAAGAAATAACTCGGACTGGTGATGCCAAGCTCTGCAACGATTTTTTCGATCGGTTTGTCGGTCCCGATCAGCAGATCATAGGCCTTTTGCAGTCTTCGTTTCGTGACCCATTCTTTGAACGTCAGACCCGTTTCTTGCTTCAGCAGATTGCTGAGATAATTTTTGTTGAAATTCAACTTTTTCCCCAGGCCTTCCAGTGTGATGCTGGCATATTCACTGTCGATGATCTCCAGGGCATCGATCACCTTCTTGTTGAAAGGGAGTTCCCCGGCTTCGCTGGACATGATATCCTCCAGTTCAGCCAGGATAACCAGTAACCAAAGTTCCACTTTCTCGAATTTAGGCGATTCTCCTCCAAAATAATCGGCAAGCAAATAGGACAAGCACGTGCTGATCCGTTGATTATCGGTGGTGCTGAAATGCAGATATGGTCGATGACGGCTATTTTTTTTGCCCACGGTCAACAAAAAATCAGTGATCAAACTGTGCCGCTGGGCCATCCTTTGGAGCACCTTCGTGTTGATGGCATCCGACTTGATCAATATGTTGATCAGGATGTCCTGCTCACCGAGCTTGTCGATGGAATGGCCGGTCCCAGGATCGATCATCAGCAGATCGCCTTGCTTCATCTGGATTTTTTCCTGGCCGATCCACTGGGTGCAATGCCCTTGCAGAAGATAATTCAGCTCGAGGAATTCATGCGAGTGGGTGGGCATGGGAAAGTAGCGGGCATGCCGGTTCATGAAGATTTGATGGTCCACAAAAAAATCCTCATCAGACAAATGGAAATCAAGCAGATAGCCTGCTGTTGCCGCTTGATTTTGGAATTTGGCGGTTATTTGCTCAGCCGTCATGGTTTTCATTTCAGCTTCAAGCGGCGTTTCTTTCAGCAAGGTTTCCAGAACATCTTGTGGTGCGGACATATTTTTCACTCCTCTGTTCTTCATGCCCATTTTATCAACTCCATCCAAAAAAGCAAAGGCTTTTGGGCCTTTGCTTTTTGTGTCAGATACTATTCAATTTTTTCATTATATCTTCGGCCTCGGCGACCATCTCTGCAGTAATGCCAGTGTAGAATAATTTTGACAGCTGATTCAATGACAGGTTCAGCTGTTCCTCATCGGCAAACGCCCTGAATCCTCTGACGCGTTCGTGAATGCCGAGGATTTCTTCGAACAGCTCCTTGTTTTCGTTCTTGATGATCGAAAGGCGTGTATCCGAATCATAAAGCACGCTCAGATCTTTTGTCGGTTTGTAGGTGTACTCGTAAATGCCTGACGCCACTTTGATTGGCTCCTGATTGGCGTACGGCAACACGATCTCAGCCTGCGCGCCAAAAGGCACTTCGAAATAGCAGCTCAGTTCGCCATTTTTAAGTATCTTCCATTCACTGACGAATTTGCCGGCCGCCGACTGATAGCTTCCGCGGGCATATCCCAGTTTTACATTTGGATTGGGCGCTAATCTCGCGGTACGGAATCCAGCTTCCAACGGTTGGATACCCACCACGTATTTATAGACAAACTCGATGACGGATCCGTAACTGTAGTGGTTCAGGGAATTCATGCCTGCAGGATTCATGGTGCCATCCGGCATTACACTGTTCCAGCGCTCCCAGATTGTCGTCGCGCCAAGATTCACCGCATACAACCAGCCCGGGAAGCCTTCATTGAGAAAGAACTCATAGGCCAGATCGACCATGCCATTCTCCGACAGCACTTGGCAAAAAATCGGAGTCCCCACGAAGCCGGATTTTATTTTGTACAGATCTTTTTTCAAACGGGTTTTCAGCTGCTCGATGACCACTTCGCGCTCACGGAATAGTTTGAACTTCAAAGCAATGATGTACCCCGATTGGGTGTCGATGGACAGGCGTCCGGATGGGGTCACATACTCGAACAAGATCCGCTCACGGACTTTTTCGCTGAGTCCGCGGTAATAGATCGCGTCAGACTCATTCCCCATCAAAGCTGCGACTTCCGCGACGATGCACAGACTTTCATAATAATAAGCTGAAGCAATAAACGTATCGTCAGTGCTCCCTTTGAATGATGAAGGAGTCGCGCCATCCAATGCCAGCCAATCCCCGAACTGGAACCCACCGGCATTGAGCTCCGTTTTCGATCCCTGCGCTTTTTCGATTTGAGAGCCTGTCCAATCCACCCAATCTTTCATCAGCGGGTAGTACTGCCCGACTTCTTCCTTGTTCCCATAAGCAGTCCATAAAGCCTTAGGTATGAACGTCGCGGCATCTCCCCAGACAGCTGCGCCACCTTGCGTAGCCATCGCCGGCATATAATTCGGGATGCTTCCCGACAGTTTTTCCTGTTCCGTACGCATGTCGATCAGATATTTGCGATAAAATGCCCGCGTGTCCATATGATAACTTGCTGTCGGAGCAAATACTTGCGCGTCCCCAGTCCAGCCCAAACGCTCAGCCCTTTGCGGACAATCGGTAGGCATATCGAGGAAGTTTGATTTGAGCCCCCAAAGCGAGTTTGAATACAATTGATTCACTTTAGCATTGCCTGTTTCGATGATGCCCGTTCGCGTCATATCGGAATAGATGGCCAACCCGCGTACGGCTATCTCCTTGTCTGCCGGCCAGCCCGTCACACGCACATAGCGGAAACCAAAGTAAGTGAAATGCGGGTGAACCGTTTCGGCTATTCCATTGGAAATGTAACGGAAGCCTGCTGTGGCAGTGCCGTAATTCTCATTATAAAAATTGCCTTGCTGCAGTATTTCCCCGAATTCAAAGTGCACCTCGGTCCCTGCCGGAAAATCGGCATCAAACGCAAGCCAACCGGCAAAGTTCTGCCCGAAATCAAGGACCGTCTCACCATTCGGGGTTTGGATGACCTCCTGCAAAGGAACTACTTCATGAATGCTCAGTCCCGGGCTCACGCGTTCTTTCAATTTTTCTTTTGAAATGCCAACGATCGCTATCTCATCACTGCGCCCCGATTTATCAAGTGTCCGGTCGATCGTTTCGCCATCGTAGATGCCGCTGTTCGTAATATCGCTCAGCGTCGCTTTCCAACTGAGATCCGTCACGATCCGCTCTTTCGTCCCGTTTTCGTAGCGCACCACCAATTCGGCGATTGTCGCAAATTTGTCTCCGAAATAAGCATTCTCGCCGCTCAGGCCGAATCTCCCTTTGTACCAGCCGTTGCCCAACATGATCGCCAGCTGATTGCTTTGTTTTAATTGATCGGTGACATCATACGTCTGGATTTGGATGAAAGCATCGTAGTTGTTGACGAACGGCGCCAGAACATCATTTCCGATTTTCTTTCCGTTCAAACTCGCTTCATAAAGCCCAACCCCACTGATATATAAACGGGCTTCCTTCACTTGCTGGCTCAGTTCGAAATCCTTGAACAGAATCGGATGGATCTCTTCCTGCACCTTCGGCCCGATCCATTCGGCATCCCATGCTTCATCCATTTTCCCAGTCTCAAAAAAGCTTGTCGATTCAGCCACTTCACCATCTTCAGCAGTTACACGAATCTGCACATAATAGCGTGTTCTGGGCTTCAACTGAAGCGCCAACGTTTCCCCTGAACTGTCCAGATCACCATTTTTTCCAAGCACAATCTCTTTGAATTCGTGATCGGCAGCTACCTGGAGGCTTGCCTCTTTTTGCATTTTCCCTAACCCGTTGTCGACCGCCCAACTGACGATCAAGGGCTCAAAATGATACCCGATAGGCTCAACAATGCCGTTAAATTTAATATCCGTAATTTCCATGTGGTTCCCCGCCTTGTTTTTTTAGTATACGCTTACTATAATCAAAACTAATCTGTAAAACTACATCAAAAACATATACAAAAATGCTCTAAATGCAGATTTATATTTCTGCTCAAAGTGTCGCAGAGTCTTGATTTGTAAACTCAGTCTGTACTACTCTCGCCATTTGGCTTATACTTTTGATTAATGACAGATAATGGAGGGATTATGATGAAAATTGCCGTTTCCAGCGACCATGCCGGCTTCGCATTGAAAGAAGAAGTCAAAGCTTTACTCGAACAGGAAGGCCATGAAGTGCTCGACTTCGGACCTTATAACGAAGAACCTTGTGACCTGTCCGATTATGTTTACCCTGCCTCACTGGCTGTGGCGGAAGGAAAAGCCGACCGCGGCATCTTTGTGGATGGCGTCGGTTACGGCAGTGCCATGATCGCCAACAAAATCTACGGCGTCTATGCAGCGGTCTGCCAGGATCCTTTCTGCGCGAAACTGGCGCGTTCCCACTCCGACACGAATGTACTCTGCCTTGGCGGAAAAATCATTGGTTCGGCATTGGCGCTTGAAATCGTGACGGCTTGGATGACGACCGATTACCTCAGCGATATCGAAAAATACACGAACCGCGTCGACAAAGTGAAAAAGATTGCCGAAAAGCATCTGAAGAAATTGGATGAAATCCAGGACTAGTCAGTCACGAATTGACTGCACACTGTTCAAAGAAAAAATTACAACAAAAACAAGACCGCACCGAAATGGATAACAAATCCATTTTGGTGCGGTCTTATTGATTTTTCTCAAATCCGTCAGCAACGGTCTTAATATTGCGAGGCCAATACTTCTTCCATCGATTCGGCAAGCAATCTGTGGTCCTCCCGATGAGACAAACCGGATACAGAGATGACTCCGGTCACCTCCCCTTTCTCGATGATCGGAAAGCCGCCGCCGTAAATGGCGTATGCTTCGTCGCTCTCCCACGCCTTATATTCAGGCACATCATCTGCATACAAGTAGGTATATAGGGAACTGTGCCCGCTGTCCAACACGGTCTTTTCCTTACGGTCCAACCAAGTGTTCTCTTCCCTGCCATCCATCGAATAATAGAAGATCACCTGACCCTTGTGCACAATCCTGATGCCTACAGGTTTTGTGGCTTGTTCCTTGACTTTTTTGATGATCCTCAGCGCGATCTCCAACCCCAGCTCATGCGTGAATACTTCAAACTGCAGCTTCTGCTCTTGCTTCACTATCTCGGTTTTATCCATTACACATTTTCCTTTCCATTAATGGGGCAGTCTCATCTCGAGTCGACCACTTATACAGAGCCCAATAAATGTCAGTAATTTACTAATATTTTACCATATTACTCACCGCCACCGCCTTCCCGACAATTACCATTACGACTTTGCTTTGCTTTTGGATATCCTTCATAGTTTCAGTACAGTTGATGACTTCATAATGCAAAATAAAACCGCACCAAAACGGAGTTCTCCCATTTGGTGCGGTCTTCTTAATTTATTCTCAAGCGAATTGGTAACTCATCAGTAACCGTTGTCCTGCAGGATTTTTTCGCAGAGAGAATGGCTCAAATAAGCGGAATCGGTCGTGACCGGATTTTCCTTCTTCGTGACTCCTTCGATGAAGCCTCGGATCATCGGTTCGAAGCCGCGTTTGCGCAACGTACCTTCCCAGTCGCCAAAACCAACAAGCTGGTTTCCAGATTGATTGGCGGTCGTCATATCGGTCAGATCCACGACCCTTACGATTCCTTCCGGTCTCTGAACCTCCATCACTTCCTGATTAGCGCCCGCCTCGTAGTTCATCGAAATAAAACAGCTGGCCGACTTCGTTTCCAGTTCCATCCAAATCCGCATCAGGTTGCCATCCTTTTCGATGATTTTCGATTGCATCGAGAGGACCTCTTCATCCAGCAAATATAACGCTGCATCAGCGATGTGCAGGAACAAATCATAAACCGCATGACGGACCGGCTCGACCAAATTGATTCGGTCCTTACGGATGAAGACCATATTTTTGCCAGGAATCTCCTTCAACCGTCGGATCATCGGCGCAAAGCGGCGATTGAATCCGGCTGTCAGCAGCAAACCTTTCGAATCGGCCAACTCGATCAGCTGCTTCACCTCAGCCAAATCATCGCTGATCGGTTTGTCCACATAGACCGAAATACCCCGTTCCAACAGACTGCGTATCACTTTCCCATGGGCCGCAGTAGCCACATGCACGAAGGCAGCCTCGATGCCGCTGTCCATCCACTCATCCATATCGGTATACAGCTGTCCGAAACCATATTTCTTCCCGACTTGTTCAAGCGTTTCCTTGTTCCGGGAGCACAGATGCCACTCCACCGTATCCCGCATTTCCGCCATGATCGGCAAATAGGCTTTCTGCGCGATGTTCCCGATTCCGATGACGCCAACTTTCATGCTCGTTCATCCCCTTTTGCGGTTTATATTTCCTTCAAAAAATCAGGCGCTTGCCAGCACTTCTTCGATCGATTCGACGATTAATCTGTGATCCTCCAGATGTTCCAAACCGGAAACGCAGATGACGCCTGTGACTTGTCCATCTTCGATGATCGGAAAGCCGCCTCCACAGATGGCGTATTCTTCGCTGCTCTCCCACTCTTTGTATTCAGGCATCTCATCCATAAACAGGTAGGTATAGAGAGAACTGTGCCCGCTGTCCAAAACCGTCTTTTCCTTCCGGTTCAGCCAAGGACTTTCTTTTCTGCCGTCCATCAAATAATGCAGAATCAACAGATCATTGTGCACAATCCTTATGCCCACAGGCTTTGTTGCTAGTTTTTTGACTTTTTTGACGATGCGCTGCGCGATTTCCAAGCCCATATCATGCGTAAATGATTCAAATTGCAGTGTCTGTTCCTGTTCCAATATCTCAACTTTGTCCATTATACACTTACCTTTCCATAAAAAACTGCCGGAAGAACCCCGGCAGTTTCCTTTTTCAATTTAATTTTTATCAGCCTAAAACGATTCCGGCTCCTGCCAGTGCTTCCTCGGCGATTTCCATCACGACTTGGCTTTGCTCAAGCAATTCTTTGGCTTTCGCAAAATCCTTTTCGTCGATCATGCGCGCAAATTCGCGGAATTCTTCATACATCCGATGCGGATGGACCTTTTTGTCCACTGATTGGCACTCCTGCCCGTTCATGTTCACATCAAAGGAGTTGCAGATATTCGCCGGCCCATGCAACACGACAGATCCTTTGTCTCCTTGGATGATTGAACGGATCGGTGCCGCTGAGTCCTTCGCCCCGATGCAGACGACTTTGCAACCAGGGTAATCCAACAGCAGAATTCCGGATGTATCAATCCCTCGCTCGACATTCGCAAGGTATTTCACCGAATTAGGTTTCCCTAGGATCCCGACGACAAAATGGATATTGTAGATATTGATATCCATCAAGGCGCCGCCGCCAGCTTTCGGACTGAAGGCAGGCAGTACTTCCCCTTTCTTGAAGGCATCGTATCTGGACGAATACTGGGAGTAGTTACACTCGATGATCTTCAAGTCCCCCAGTTGCGGGATCTGTTCCTTGATCGCCAGATAGTTGGACAAATATCTTGTCGTAATCGCTTCGACCAGAATCAGCTTTTTGCTTTCAGCCAGTTCCTTCAGTTCGATCAATTCAGCCGACTTGATTGTGAATGGTTTTTCGCAGATCACATGTTTTCCGTTCTCTAAGGCTTGTTTCGTAAATGTGTAGTGCAGATGATTGGGCAGTCCCACATAGATGGTGTCGCACTCCGGATCATTCAGGACCTTTTCGAAGTCCGTAAACACTTTCCCGATGCCGTATGTGTTTGCCAGGCCCTCCATTTTCACGCGTTCCGCTTCGATGCCGAACATGCTGACCAATTCCGTATCCGGCAAGTCCTTCGCCATCGTCAGAAAATCCATGACGATTTGTCCCGATCCTAGTATTGCAAGTTTCATATGTATGACTCCTTTTTCGATTCTTTGTATTCCGATTAATGTCTATTGAATTTCTATGCTTCGACAGCTTCCATTAGATGCTTCGTTTCCTCTTCATTTTCCAATTCCTGTTTGACAGCCAAATTGTCCGCTATTTTGAAAAACGGGAAGTAGATAGCAGCTGAAAGTCCAATCTGCACAATGTTCAGCACGGCCCCTCTCCAGCCCGAAACCAAGAAGCCTGAAATGACCGGAGGAGTGGTCCATGGGATATTCACTCCATTTGTATAAGGTACGAGACCAGTGCTCATGGAGAAATAAGCAACGGTACTCAAGACAAGCGGCGCCAAAAGGAATGGCACGATCATGATTGGGTTCAGGACAATCGGCATGCCGAAAATGATTGATTCATTGATCGTAAAGATTTCCGGACCAATCGACAATTTGCCCAATGCTCTGAATTGCTTCGATTTGGCTGCGAATAAGAGCAACAAGCATAGACCGAATGTGGCACCAGAGCCGCCGACTTTGACGAAATTGCTGTAGAATTGATAGTTCACGATATTCGGGATGACCTGCCCTGCAGCAACAGCAGCAGCGTTTTCGGCAGTCAGCGTCAACCAGATTGGTTGCATCACACTGCCGACGATGTTCGCACCATGCAGCCCGAATGACCAAAGGACACCTTCAATAATCAGCACGACGATGGTCGCCGGCAAGGTGCTGCCCAGTGCAGTCAATGGTGTCTGCAAGTTGTTAAAAATGAACGTCTGTACGTCGCCGTAGCTGGTCTGTTCGAAGCCGATGCGCACGAAGTTGAAGAAAATGATGACCAGAGCAACCGGAATCAAGGAAGAGAAGGACTTCGAAACGTTTTGTGGAACCGAATCGGGCATTTTGATTTTCCAACCCATTTTGTCGGTAAAGCGCATGATTTCGACTGCAATGATTGCAACCAGGATACCGACAAATAATCCGGCAGCTCCCAAGTTCCCTAATGGAATCCCGATTCCCAAGCCTTCCTCTGCAAAAGCGTGCATCGGTGTGACTACGAAAAAGGAAGCCATTGCCGCAAAGATACCGGCCATACTGTCCAATCCGTACGATTTAGCTAATTCATTACCTATCCCGACTACAACGTAAATGGTCATCATGCTCATGGAAATGTTGTTGGGGATTGTGAACATCCGTTGCCAATCGGCTCCGAACGTGTTCAGCATGAATTCGGTATAAGCGTTAATCGGCAAGTAAGCTAATAGGATAAAGAAAGACCCGATGATCAAAAGCGGCATCGCTGACATAAAGCTGTTTTTTACAGCGCTCAAATAGCGGTTTTGTTCCAATTTCACGGCTATCGGAGTCAATTTTTCCTCAAGGACATTTAATAAGTTCTCCATTTTTAATAACCTCCTAATATTATTCCTTAATCGTGTTGATGCCTTCTTCAAGAATTTCAATCTGGCGGATGGTCTCTTCATCTTTAACAATCTTTTCTTTTCCGTTCACAATCGACTCATAGACACCGGCATAGACTCTTCCGTAATCTCCAACTTCGGAAACGACTTTCTCTTCGTGGTAACGACCCGCATCATCCATATAAGTGAGGATGCCATAATGTTCGGGCAAATCGATCCCGAAATCAGCATTCGAAGGCATATGGAATACTTTCAAGTGCTCCTCTTGACGATCCTTGGTCTGCTTGACGAATGAGCCCTTTTTCCCGGTGACGATAAAACTTGGACGTTCTTTCAGTCGGAAATAGCTGGATTTGACGGAAATTTTCTTCGTATCATAGAAGAAGTCCAAATCGAAGTAATCGTTGAAGCGGCCTTTGCCCAAAAGCTGTCTGACATCATACGTGATGCTTTCCGGATTGCCGAAGTAGGACAGGACCTGGTCGATTGTATGGCAGCCATGCCCATACAGGTAGCTGTTGATCTTAGAAAAGCTTGTGATGGACTCCGGAATTTCCGGTCTGAAGTAGTCGTAGTGCATTTCGACTTCCAGGATATCCCCCAACACGCCGCTCTCAATCACTTTTTGGACCGTCAGGAAGTCAGAGTCGAATCTGCGGTTTTGGTAGCACTGGATAAAAAGATTTTTTTCTTTCGCCAAGGCAAACAGTTCTTTGGCTTCTGCGGATGTGTTCGTGAAAGGTTTTTCAACCAGCGCGTTTTTGCCTTTTTCCAGGGCCATTTTGCCATATTGATAATGGAAGTCGGATGGCGTGGACACCACTACCAATTGGACTTCATCATCGTTCCAGATGTCTTCAATATTGTCTGTGTAAAGAACTTCTGGCACTTTTTCCCAAGCATCGTTTTGTACCGGAGAAAAGATTGTCTTGACGCGGATGTTTTCGTTTTTCAGGGAGAAGGGCATGTGATAACGGTGGGCGCTTTTCCCGCCGCCGATATAAGCGATTGTTAACATAAGATAATTCCTCCATTTCTCTTGCATGGCCTCATTATAGGGAATAACAACTTCAACGAAAACGCTTTTACGCCAGATGGGACCTTCTGTTCAACGTAAATCCGAATTGCTTGTAAAACACTGAACATAATGTTCAGCGCGCATGTGAATATCCTTTGCCATTCACTGTTCGCAGTTGCCTTTTCCGGGTTTATTGCTTATATTGAAGGAAATGTCGGATCGGACAAAGGGATCGAATCGTTGCTGGATACATTACATATATGGAGGGAACAGGATGAGTTTGCTGAAAAAATTGAAATTGAAAGAAAGTTTTACGGACACCGAGCATAGAATCGCTGATTACATTTTGACAAACTTGGATGATGTGCCCGATATGGTGATCCAGCAGCTTGCAGAAAATACATTCACTTCCCATTCAGCGATCATCCGGCTGAGCCAGAAACTGGGTTTTTCAGGCTATCGGAGCTTCAAGGTGGCGCTGATCCATGAAATCCAAAGCAGCAAACATACGCCCACAAATGTCGATCCCAACTTCCCTTTCCTGCCGATGGACGGTTCGATGGACATCGCCAAAAAAATGGCCGACCTGACAATCGAAACAATCAGAAAAACCTTGGTGAAACTGGAAAAGGACAAACTGAACAAAGCGGCTGACCTGCTGCAAAAGGCGGATAAAATATTCCTTTTCGCGACAGGCGATTCCCAGATCCGCGCCCGCAGCTACCAGAATAAATTCATCAAGATCAACAAGCATTTGGTCATCGCCGACGAATACGGCGAAGCGGCCTGGAATACCTTGAGCATGGGTAAGAATGATTGTGCCCTGTTCATCAGCTACGGCGGCAATTCAGCGACCCACAGAAAAATCATCAAATATTTGAATTCCATGAAGATACCTTGCATCCTGCTGACCGCAAATACGGAGCAACCAACAAGCAAGCTGTGCGACCTTGTGATCGAGGTGCCTTATGATGAGTTCGACTTCTTCAAAGTCGGCACCTTCTCATCACAGATATCCTTTGAATACATCCTGGATACGCTGTTTTCGATCCTCTACGCGCGCGAATACACAAAAAACCTCAACAGCCTCAAGCGCAAATCAGAAGCGGCGAAGAAATGGGAACTGCTATAGGACTTGGCAAACTAGCAGCATTAACGCGGCCAAATGTGCGTTGGCGGGTTTTTCGAATCGAGTCAACACCAGGATTACCCTCCGAGCAGCGTTTCGCGGGGAATTCTGAGGAAAATCATGTATTTTTTCCCGCCAAACCGATTTTGGCGGGTTATTTTGGATTCCTCGGCTCCTTTGCACCTAATTATTCCCTTCGAAAATGGAATTCTATGACTTTTGCTTCCATTTGTGATATAGTAGGCCAGTCACGCTGTTGCTCAGAGAACCTATATAACGTTTCGCGGTGAGGAATTTGGCAAACGAGGGTCCGACTCTCTTTCCCAAACTGGGCTGACCCGAAACATACCCACTAAAATCAAATGCATGTAGAACATGCTGAAGGAGAACCATTTGTTATTTAAAGAACTAGAATTAAACCAGCACCTGTTGCGCGCACTGAAAGAAGCTGGCTACACGAAAGCTACGCCCATCCAAGAAGATGCCATTCCGCATCTGATGAACAACAAGGATTTGTTGGGCTGTGCCCAAACTGGTACCGGTAAGACCGCTGCCTTTGCCCTACCGATTCTTCAGAACCTGACGGAACAAGAAACCGCTGGAAAAGGCGCCATCAAAGCGCTGATCCTTGCTCCTACCCGTGAACTTGCCCTGCAAATCGGGGAAAGCTTCCAAATTTACGCTAAATACCTTCCATTGAAGATCCAAGTCATTTTCGGCGGTGTTTCCCAGAATCCTCAGACAGCCGCGCTGAAACGCGGAACGGATATCCTGGTCGCGACACCAGGCAGACTGTTGGACCTGATCGGACAAGGATACATCAAACTGAACCAGGTCGATTTCTTTGTTCTGGATGAAGCGGATATGATGTTGGACATGGGGATGCTGCATGATGTACGCCGCATTATCCGCGAATTGCCTAAGAAACGTCAAAGCATGTTCTTTTCAGCGACTATGCCGACTGAGATCGAAAAACTTGCGGGGACCATTTTGTCAAATCCGGTGAAAGTGGAAGTCACTCCGGTTTCCTCGACTGTGGAAATCATCCACCAAAGCGTTTATCCTGTAGCCAAAACCGATAAAACTGACCTGCTTATCCATCTGTTGAAGGAAGATTCAATGGAGCGATCACTTGTCTTCTCAAGAACGAAGCACGGCGCCAACAAGATCGTCAAAAAGCTTTTGCAAGCCGGCCTTTCAGCTGAAGCGATCCACGGCAACAAATCCCAGACTGCGCGTCAGCGTGCTTTGGAAAACTTCAAAACCAAAAAAACCAGCGTTCTTGTAGCGACAGATATCGCAGCCCGTGGTATCGATGTGCCTGAGCTTTCGCATGTTATTCTGTTTGATCTGCCTGAAGTTCCGGAAACCTATGTTCACCGTATCGGCCGTACAGGACGCGCAGGACGCGGCGGAAAAGCCATCTCATTCTGTGATGAAACCGAAGCATCTTTGTTGCGTGACATCGAAAAACTTATCCAGAGAAAAGTTCCGGTCGTAACAGATCAGCCTTTCCTGTTGAAAGAAGGCACTAAGGCAGCTGCACCACAGCCGAAAAAACCGGTTGCCGCGCGCAATAACGGAACTCGCGTCAAAAACCAGCAAGGTCCAAGAGGCGGCCAAAAAGCCGCACAAAGACCGCGTTTCCAGACCAAAAAAAATACACAAAGTAACTGATAATAAACAAAAGAGCTCCCGCCGAAAAATGGCGGGAGCTCTCTTGTTTTCTGAAAAAATCTGATGAATGCGGTAGGATGAAACGCCTCCTCCGGCGAACGGAGGCTTCGCCGGAGCTAACGCGTGCGCAAAACTCTCATCTTCGACTAGCCCTCGTTCGACGGAGGACAGCCTCCGTCCGCGCACTCAGCTCCGGCCAACATTCGCTAGCAGGAGGACAGCTATTACCGGGAACCGCAACTCCGTTGAGAGGGGCACTCACCGGAGGAAAGCATCTACTCCGGCCACCAGGCTCTTCGTCGGAGGAGCGCACTTGATGCTGCCACCACCCTGCTTCGATAAACGACGCCCCGACGAATTCGCATTCAGATCAGATTTTTGATGCCGTCGCAGATCCTTTTTGCGACGATTGGATTGTTCATCGTGTAGATATGGATGCCATCGACATCATGCGCCAGTAGATCGACAATCTGATTGATCGCATAGGCCATGCCCGCATCGAAAAGCGCTTCTTTGTTGTCTTCGTATTTGTGCATCACTCTGGAAAACTTTTCCGGCAAGGAGGCACCGCAGAGCGTCACCATCCTTTCGATCTGGGCTTTATTGATGACAGGCATGATGCCCGCCTCAACCGGCACGTGCATGCCGGCGATCTGGATATGTTCTTGGAAGGAATAGAAGGCATTGTTGTCGAAAAAAAGCTGGGAAATCAAATGTTGCACCCCGCTGTCAACCTTCTCCTTCAGATGGGCGATGTCCTCGACTTTGTTCTTGGATTCCGTGTGGCATTCCGGATAACAGGCTCCGCTGATGGAAAAATCACCGTACTGCCTGATGAATTTGACCAGATCGCTGGCATACCGGAAATCCTTCTTGGCTTCGACTGCCGGGTTTGCATCCCCGCGCAAGGCAAGGATGCTGTCGATGTCGGCAGCCCTCAATTCCTCCAACAATTCGCAGATTTCGAATTTCGAATGATTCAGGCAAGTCAGATGCACGAGCGGATCGATCCCATATTGATGCTTGATTCGTTTCGCCAATTCCACGGTCTGGTTATTCGTGTGGCTTCCGCCGGCGCCAAAGGTTACGCTGATGAAATCAGGGTTCAGTTCGCTCAGGATCGCCAGTGTCTCGTCGATGTTCTGGATCGCTTTATCGCGCTTCGGCGGAAAGATTTCGAAGGAAAGCACCGGTTTTTTCTTTTGGAATTTGGATTCTATTTTCATCAGCCTTCACCTCTTTTCAGACCGAAACTGCGTCTTTTATGATTTTCGCCGCCGCCACAAGATTGGCCAGGCTTTCTCTTGTTTCTTTGATGCCTCTGGTTTTCAGTCCGCAGTCCGGATTGATCCATAGGTTTTCCTCGTCTATCTTCGTCAGCGCGTTCTTCAATACCGCCACCATCTCTTCGACACTCGGCACGCGCGGTGAGTGGATGTCGTAAACGCCCGGCCCGACTTCTGTTTCGAATTGGTTCGCCTTCAAGGCATCGATGATCGTCAGTTTGGAACGGGAAGCTTCGAATGAAATGACATCCGCATCCATGTTGTCGATATCCTTTACGATCTCCTCGAATTCGCTGTAGCACATATGCGTATGCACCTGCGTCTCCGGCCGCACGCCGCTGTGGCAAAGGCGGAATGCCGGGATCGCCCAATCAAGGTATTCGCTCGCCCATTCTTCCCTGCGGATCGGCAACTTCTCTTTCAGAGCCGCTTCATCGATCTGGATGATCTTGATGCCCGCCGCTTCCAAGTCCTGAACCTCTTCACGGATTGCCAGACCAATCTGGAAAGCCATCTCCCTCAGCGAAATGTCCTCACGCGGGAACGACCAATTCAGGATCGTCACCGGACCCGTCAACATCCCTTTGACCGGTTTGTCGGAAAGACTCTGCGCATATTCCGAATAGAACACGGTGATCGGGTTTTCGCGTCGGATATCGCCGAAGATGATCGGCGGCTTGACGCATCTTGTTCCGTAGGACTGTACCCAGGCTTTTTCGGTAAATACGTATCCCGCCAGGTTTTCGCCGAAGAATTCAACCATGTCGTTGCGCTCGGATTCGCCGTGGACCAGTACATCCAGCCCCAGTTCCTCCTGCAGATCGATGCACTCTTTGATGAAGCCTTTGATGTTTTCATCGTATTCGGCTCTATCGATATCGCCTTTGCGGTATTTGCTGCGGTTCTGCTTGACTTCCCTCGTCTGCGGGAAGGAACCGATCGTCGTTGTCGGCAACAACCCAAGTTGCAGCCTCTCCTTTTGGATCACTCTCCGTTTTTTTCTCGGAACGTTTCTGACAAAATCTCTTTCCGTCAAGCTTGCCACGGACGCTTGCACGTGCTTGTCTTCGTATACCCGGTCCGCTGAAAAGACTTGTTGATTCGCAAGATAGTTTTCGTTTTCCTCATAGTCTCCGGATGTGCCGATCAATTCCGTCAGTTCCTTGATTTCCTGCAGCCTTTCCTTCGCGAAAGCGAAATACTGGGAAACTTCCTCAGGCAAGCTGGTTTCATTTTCCAACGTGTAAGGAACATGCAGCAGCGAACAGGAAGTGCTGATGACGATATCATTGCTGTATTTTTCCAACCCATTTACCAAGTCGATGACCTTTTTGTAGTCGCTCTTCCAGATGTTTTTACCGTTCAGGATGCCGGCAAACAAAGTTTTATCAGCTGGAAATCCATGTCTTTCCAAAAGTTCCACCGTTTGCTTGCCTTCGATGAAGTCAAGACCGATGCCATCGAAGTCGAGCCCGATCACTTCTTCGTAGCTGTCCCTGATATCCCCGAAGTATGTCTGCAGCAATACTTTTACATTGCCTTTATGCGCCAAGACTTTTTCGTAAAGGGAAGCAAACAACGCCACATCTTCATCGGACAGATCGGTAACCAAACTCGGCTCATCGAACTGCACCCATGCCACGCCTTGCTCATTGAACCGATCGAGTATTGCGATGTAGGCATTTGCCACTTGGTCAGCAAAATCATTTATTGTTTTGGAACCTTTATATTTGGCCAGTTTCAGGAAAGTGAATCCGCCGATGATGACAGGTTTCGTCAGCACGCCGATTTCTTTGGCTTCTTCATACTCGGCAAAAGGCTTGTCGCCCACCAATTTGATTTCGGTATCGTCGAACAGCTCAGGAACCAAATAATGATAATTGGTGTTGAACCATTTCTTCATCGCCAACGCTTTGACGTCGCCCGCTTCGCCCTGATAGCCGCGCGCAGCCGCAAAATAAGTGTCCCGCTCGTTCAGCCCCAACTGTTTATAGCCATTTGGCAGAGCATTCAACAAAACAGTCACATCCAACAAGTTGTCGTAATATGAAAAATCATTCGAAGGGATATGAGTGATGCCGGCTGCTTGCTGCAGATTCCAGTGCATTATCTTAAGACCCTTTGCGACTTTCTCCAACTCTTCTACTGAAATTTCTTTTCTGAAATATTTTTCGGATGCGAATTTCAATTCGCGCCCTTTGCCTACTCTTGGAAAACCGATTAGTGAACTGTTCATTTTGAATTCCTCCATTTCATTTTTTTGGTTCCTGCTATTTCAAGTCCCTTCCCAGTCATCAGGGAAAACTGCGAACATGATGTCTTACGACTGTCCCGATAGTTGCTGATCAGCTGCTATCAGAAGGTTGCTCCAGTATGCCACGGAAAACGGATATAGGATAACACTTAATAAATATACGCAGTTATAGATTTATGCTATATGGTCAGGTGGGCCAATCCAGGTTGTCCGGAGTTGATCAAGCTGCGGTGGTCGATCTGCTCCGGTTAACGCTAGCTTCGACGGCGAAAGCCTTTCTCTCGTCGAGCTGTCCTCCATCAAGGCCGTCCTCACCGGAGGACAGGACCAGAAATGTGCGCCGAACTTCGGCGAAGCCTACGTTCACAAACAGATGCGAATGCTGGATGCACCAGCAACTAGCCTAGTTTGAACATTATGTCCGGAATAGGCTTGTTTTCGCATGAAATCAATGATACTTTTTCCCCATTTTCGACGAAAGCCTTTTCAAAATCCGCAATCAGCCTATAATAAAGGTACACACATACTGCCTGTAAAAGAATAAGATACAAACAAAGGAGACTACTTATGACAAAGTATCAGATCGCTTTTTTTGATATCGATGGCACCTTGATCGATTCCAGCAATCACAAAGTCAACATGAATGATGGCATACCCGAGTCCACAAAAGATGCCATCCATAAGATCCGGCAGGCAGGAATCATTCCTGTGATCGCTTCTGGGCGCCACAAGGAAGCTGTATTGGATTTGGCTTCCATTCTCGGCATCGACAGCATGATCACCTCGAATGGACAGGAAATCACCCTGCATGGCAAGAGCATCTACCAGAATTGGATCGAACAGGATGTGGTGGAGGAAATTTACACCAGCTTCAACCAGCGCGGGATTGATGTATTCTACGACACTGTTCATGGGATCTTCAGTGCCGCTGATCGAAAGAATCTCTTGGACCGTGGCGTTGAGATCCGCTTCCTCAAACCAGGCGAATACCCGTCGAAAGTCCTGCAGATACTGGTCGACAGCGCTGACGTCGAGGGCATCTGCAGTTGGCTGACGGAATTGAAAGTCGTCAAATCCACACCGCGAACCTTGGATATCCTGCCCCATGGCATATCGAAAGCCAGCGGAATCCAGCAGCTCCTGAACATTCTGGATTTGCCTGTAGAATCCTCCTTAGCTTTTGGGGATGAGCAAAACGATATGGAAATGTTCGATGCGGTCGGAACCGCCGTCGCCATGGGCAATGCTATCGATCAGCTGAAAGAAAAAGCTGATTTTGTCACCCGGGAAGTGTGGCGGGATGGTATCTATTATGCCTGTCAGCAACTGAATCTGTTTTTGGAGGACTGATGCCCCGGAGCTGTAAAACCAAGAAACCCTGCTGAAAAACTGAAGCACTCGTTTTTTCGAGTGCCCAGTTTTCCAGCAGGGTTTTAGTTTGGATAACCTTATTTTTGGACAAATTCGGATTATCTGCATTTTTTTGAAAACTTCGTATTTTGGCTCAGGTGTGGGTTATTGGAACAATTTTTTGTACATCGCAATCGTTTCTTCCAATGTCGGAGTGAATGGGTTTCCTGGAGCGCAGGCATCGATCATGGCATTTTTGGACAGGTAGTCGTAATCGAATTCCTCTTCCTTGATGCCCAGCTCATTCAATGATGTTGGAATGCCAACAACTTTGGACAAACGTTTGATTTCTTCGACCGTGTAATCTGCGCAGGCTTGATCGGATACGTCAGCCGTCACTGCCAAGCCTAAAGCCTTCGCTACTTTGCGGAAACGTTCAGGCGCAAATTTAGCATTTTCGGCTTCTACGATTGGCAACAGCATCGCACAGCAGACGCCGTGCGGCAAGTGGTAGACGGCACCCAATTGGTGAGCCATCGAATGCACATAACCCAGGCCGGCATTGTTGAAGGCCATTCCGCCCAAGAAAATGGCATTGACCATTTTATCGCGCGCATCCAAGTCCGTTCCGTTTTCGACAGCTTTCGGCAAGTATTCACTGATCAATTCGATCGCTCCGGCTGCCAATACTTCCGTCACAGCGTATGCGCCAGGTGTTACCATCGATTCGATCGCATGTGTCAACGCGTCCATCCCGGTTGCGGCTGTCAATGATTTCGGCATCGTCAACATCAATTCAGGATCGTTCACGGAAATCTTCGCCAAGCTGTTTTTGTCGACCATAACCATCTTCACTTTGCGGTCTTCATCGGTGATGACGTAGTTGATCGTGATTTCAGCGGATGTTCCGGCAGTCGTGTTGATCGCCACAACCGGCAAGCCGGCTTTAGCGGATTTGTGCAAACCTTCGTAGTCCTGCGGTTTGCCGCCGTTCGTCAGGATGATGCTGATGGCGCTCGCTGCATCCTGCGGAGAGCCGCCGCCGAAGGAAATGATGAAGTCGCAATTTTCAGCCTGGGCCATAGCCACGCCTTCATTCACGTTTTTGCAGGTCGGGTTCGGATCGACATCCGCATAGACCACATAGTCGATTGCCGCATTGTCCAACTCTGCCAAAACAACGTCGATCATTTCGCTTTTGGCCAAAAAGTTATCCGTTACGAACAAAGCTTTCTTATAGCCAAGTTCCTTCACATTGCTGCCCAATTCCTTGATGCAGCCTATCCCGATAAGGTTTATTGCCGGTACATAAAAAGTTGCCATTTTCAATTATCCCCTTTTGATAAAATTAGATGTTCAAGTAGCCCGCTTTTGGAGTTACAGAGAAACGTTTGCCCAGATTGCTCAGTTGTTCATCAGTGATTTCCTGTCTGATGCCGCCTTGTGATTGAACAAGTGTGTAGACAGTCGCTGATTTTTCAGCCGTTTCGACCAAACCGAAACACTCTTCCAAATCTTTTCCGGCTGCGTACAAACCGTGGTGCGGCCATACGATTAGGCGGTATTCCTTCATCTTTTCAGCAGTCGCTTCGCCGATTTCGTTCGTTCCAGGCATCAACCAAGGCAGGATGCCCACGCCTTCAGGGAACACGACCAATGATTCGGTACACATTTTCCAAAGGATGCGCGTGAAGCTTCTTTCATCCAACTCGCAAGAGAAGGACATCGCCAACAGGTTGGTGGCGTGGCAGTGGTAAACGACACGGTTTTCAGGATCGACCGACAAGCGCGAAATGTGCGACATCAAGTGAGCAGGCAATTCGCTGGTAGGAGCCGCTCCATTTTCATAGCCCCATAACAGGTCTACACTGTTGCCTTCCGCAGTTACTTTCAGGATACCCAAGACATCAGCCGGGTCATGGATGACGTTTTTGAAGAATTTCCCTGTTCCTGTGACCAGGAAATATTTCCCAGCCAATGCTTTGCCGTCGAAAGCGATCGGAATGTTGCGTTTCACTTCGTTCAGATCCAGATATTCCGTGATTTCCTCTTCTTTCAGCAGGTAGGACAAGTTGCCGCTGTTTCTTTCGTGCCAGCCAAATTTGTACATGACGTCCGTCAACAGCATAACTTCTTTGATGAATGGTGCTTCTAAAATGTTTTTCATTTTTATGATTTCCCCCTTATTTGCGTTCCGTAAGAATTTTTTGTTCGTAGTCTTTTACTTCAGTCAGCCATTCCGTACCAGCTGGTACATTTTGTTGTTGGCAATAGAATTCCCAGACAGCGCCGAATGGATAAGATTTCATTTCTTCCGTAACAGCCAAACGGGTTGTGAAATCGCCTGTGCTTTCGGCATCCTTCAATGTTTCGATTGGGCTCAACATACCCAACAACAAGGATTTCAACGTGCTGCGCGCGCCGATGACCATGGCTGCCACACGGTTAATCGTTGCATCGAAGAAGTCCATACCGATGAAAGTTTTGTCCAACAAGTCGTTGCGCACCAATGTTTCGCCGATGCGGGTAGTCGCTTCATCCAAGATGACCACGTGATCGGAATCCCAACGGATCGGACGGCTCACGTGCAGCATCAAGCCTTTACCGAAAGGCAGGAAGGCCGTGAATTTATCGGATACATCCTCGGTTGGGTGGAAATGTCCGGCATCGATTGTCCACAGGATGTCCCTTGTCAAAGCGTAGGACAGGTAGAAATCATTGGAACCGGTCGTGAAGCTTTCTGCACCGATACCGAAGAGTTTGCCTTCGACCGCGTCCAACATGTGTGCATCATCGAATTTTTCTTCCAAGCATTGATCCAACGCATCACGCAGGCGTACCCGCGGCGACATTTTGTCGATCGGGTTGTCTTTGTAGCCATCCGGGATCCAGATGTTGTTCACGCAAGTTTGGTTCAGTTCTTCGCCGAAGTATGCGGCCACTTTGCGGCTGCGTTTCACGTGTTCGATCCAGAACGCTTGTGTTTCAGGGTCATTGCTGGACAATGTGCCGTCTGTCGATTTCGGATGGGAGAAGCAAGTAGGGTTAAAATCCAGTCCAAGACCTTTTTCTTTTGCCCATTGCACCCATTTTTCGTAGTGCTTCGGTTCGATCTGATCCAAGTCGATTTTTTCGTCTGTATCCACATAGATGGCATGCAGATTCACTTTATGGTTGCCGGGGATCAGGCTCAAGGCTTTATCCAAATCGGCACGCAGTTGCGCTGGTGTCGTAGCTTTGCCCGGGTAGTTGCCGCTGACGGAAATTCCGCCGGTCAAGGCTTGATCAGGGAACATGAATCCCAATACGTCGTCCCCTTGCCAGCATTGCAAGGAAACCTTGATTTGGCTTAATTTTTCAAGTACTGCATCCGTATCCACACCGATGGCGGCGTATTTTTGTTTCGCTAAAGTGTATGCTTCTTCAATAGGTTTTGTCATTTGTCTATACTCCAATCTTTTCTTCATATTTTTTTAAGTGCTCCCGGTCTGCGATCGGGTTTGGCGGGTATTCTTCAACATGGATCTGACTTCTCAGCCATTTTCTGGCTTCCGCCAGGTCAGCAAATTCGCCGGTTGCGATCATCTGCACAAGCAAGTTTCCGATTGCGGTACCTTCGGTAGGTCCGGCAACGACCAACTTCCCGGTGACATCGGCAGTCAGCTGATTCAGCAGTTTGACGTTCGCTCCGCCACCAACGATGTGCAGCACGTCAATCGTTTCCTTCGTTAGTGCTTCGACTTTCTTCAGTTCATGCGCGTAGGCCAAGGCCAGATTGCTGTATACGCACATCACCAATTCGCCGGTCGTTTCCGGAACGATTTCGCCCCGTTCGCGGCAATAGGCTTGGATTTCCTCAATCATATTTGCTGGATTGAGGAAGCGCGGATCGTTCAGGTCGACATACTGCAGGAACGGTTCGACTGCATAGGCCATCTGCGCCATTTCGCCGTAGGAGTGTCTGTAATCCAGGTTGCGCGCAATTTCCTGCACGAACCACATGCCCGTGATGTTCTTCAGGAAACGATAGGTACCGTAAGCGCCCCACTCATTCGTGAAGTTCGCTTCGTAGACGGGACGGTCGTTGATCGGAGCATCATTTTCCACACCGATCAACGACCAGGTTCCGCTGCTGAGGTAGGCCCATTTCCAGCCCAGCGCCGGCACGCCGACGATGGCGGATGCCGTATCGTGTGTCGCCGCAGCGATCACTTCGATTTTGGGCAGGTCATAGCTTTCCGTCAGCTCAACCTTCACATCGCCGATTTTCGTTCCTGGCACAACCAGTTCCGGGAACTTCTCTCTCGGGATGCCGACAAGTTCAAGCAGGTCCGTATCGAACTCCCCGGTTTCGAGATTCAACATCTGCGAAGAGGACACATTCGTCACTTCGCCGACCATTTCCCCGGTGAGCCGGTAAGCCAGATAATCCGGTATCATCAAAATTTTGTCTGTTTTGGCCAACAATTCCTTGTCCTCTTCATACAGTTGATACAAAGTATTGAAGTTCAGGAATTGGATGCCCGTTTTGGCGTAGATCGTCTCTTTGTCGATCGCTTGCGCCACTTTTTCCATCGTACCTTTCGTGCGTTCGTCCCGGTAACTGATCGGGAGCTGCAGCAGTTGGCCGTCCGTTCCGATCAGGCAGTAGTCGACCGCCCATGTATCGATCCCGAGATGGCATTCCGTCACGCCGAGTGCCTTCAGTTTGGATAACCCAGTCAGGATTTCTTCGAAAATGGTTTCGATATCCCATCTGTCCGACCCGTCGATGTGGCTGAAGCCATTTTTGAAACGGTGCACTTCCTGCAATGCCAATTGCTTATTATCTATTTCCGCCAGCATGATCCGCCCGCTGGAGGCGCCTATATCTATCATCGCATAGTACTTCATTTACTTGTTTCACACCTCCGCCTTGTAATTGTTTACATTACTATTAAACAACTTCTGGATTTATGCTACAATGTCACTGAATGAGTTGTGAGTACCAAATATACAGGAGGTGTTGGAATGGATCTGATTGCGCTGCTGTCGCAGGAATCTGTCATCGAAAAGGAACAAAAAAAGCGGCATAAATTTGTGCCCGATCTGCCGGAACTGGAAGGGGAGGCGACTCGGGCGCCAAAGATCAAGGAGCATCTGTTTTTCGAAAACAAGGATATCTATATCAGCAAACACAACCGCTACGCCGCCTACCCGGAGCACTCGCACCAATTCCTCGAGCTCAACTACATCGTGAAGGGCGAATGCCGCCAGATTATCAACGGCGTCCCTTACCTGTTGAAGGAAGGCGATATTTTGTTGATGGACACCGGCAGCGAGCATTCCATCGAGGCGCTCGGCAAGGACGATCTGCTTTTGAACATCCTTTTCAACAACAAGAGCATCTCGATCAACTGGCTGATGAACATGAACCACAACGACAGCATCCTCTACAAAATTTTGCTGACTAACAACCCACTTGACACGAACGCCGCGAACTTCATCCTGTTCCGCAACGAACAGAATGAGCACATCAAGCAGATCATCAACAATATGGCCGACGAATATTTCTTCCCGAAGGTCTTTTCCGGAAAGATCATCAGCAGCTACCTGCCGATTCTGCTTTTCGAATTGGCGCGTTCCCTGCCGCACGAGTACAGCGAAACGTTCAGCAAAAAGGACCCCTTTTACGAGGTCCTCCAACTGATTGATACCGAGTTCACGACGCTGACCTTGGACGCGGCATCCAAACGACTGAACTTCAATAAAAACTACTTGAGCAACATGATCAAAAAGCGCAGCGGCCAGACGTTCACAGAACTGCTGAACGAAAAGCGGCTGCTGAAGGCCAACCTGCTGATCGAATCCACCGAAATCCCGATCCAGACGATCCTGACCGAAGTCGGCTTCTCGAACAAGACCTATTTTTATACGTGTTATAAGAACAGATTCCACTGTTTGCCATCTGAAGTGCGAAAAAAATAACATACGCTTGTGAGTTGTCCGATTCTTCGCGATTATCAGACAAGTTCCAGTTCTGACGATGGCCGGTTGTCCGATTCTTTGTGGTTATCGGACAACTCCGAGTTCAATCGTTGTCTGCTTGTCCGATTCTTCGCACTTATCGGACAATTCCAAGTTCAATCGTTGTCTGCTTGTCCGATTCTTTGCGGTTATCGGACAACTGCCAGACGCGCACACCCTCTATTACCGAACTAATTGAAAAAGTGAAGGACAGCCCCTAAAAAAACGGGGCTGTCCTTCACTTTTTCATTCGTAGCCGTTCGGATTTTTATTTTGCCAGTTCCAGGAATCACGACACATGTCCGCTAGCGTCTTCTGGGCGGTCCAACCCAGTTCTTCTTTGGCTTTGGTCGCATCCGCGTAGCAGGTCCCGACATCGCCGGGGCGTCTGTCGACGATCACGTAAGGGATCACGACGCCATTGGCTTCCTCGAAATTGTGCACCAAGTCCAGCACGCTGTAGCCGATGCCGGTACCGAGGTTGTAGATGCCGACGCCATTCGACTCCTTGATCTTGTCCAAGGCTTTGATGTGGCCCAGCGCCAAATCGACGACGTGGATGTAGTCGCGCACACCGGTACCATCCGGTGTGTCGTAGTCGTCCCCGAAAACGCTCAAGCGCGGCAATTTTCCGACCGCCACTTGTGTGATGTACGGCATCAGGTTGTTCGGGATGCCGGTCGGGTCTTCGCCGATCAGACCGGATTCGTGGGCACCGATCGGGTTGAAGTAGCGCAGCAAGGCGATGCTCCACTCGGAATCGGCGAACGCCACATCCTGAAGGATCTGTTCAATCATGACTTTCGTGTAACCGTAAGGGTTCGTTGCGCTTGTCGGCAAGTCCTCCGTCAGCGGCGACACGTTGTTCATACCATAGACCGTCGCCGAGGAACTGAAGACGATTTTTTTCACACCGTGGCTGCGCATTACGTCGCACAAAACCAAGGAGCTCGTGATGTTGTTGTGGTAATATTCGATCGGTTTCGCCACGGATTCGCCCACCGCTTTGTAGCCCGCGAAATGGATGACGGAGTCGATATCCTCTTTTGAAAAGACTGCGTCCAAGGCTTCGCGGTCCAGCACGTCCACTTCATAGAAAGTCGGCGTTTTGCCGGTGATCGTTTGGATTCGGTTCAACACTTCCGGTTTGCTGTTGGAGTAATTATCGACGATGACCACTTCCTCGCCGGCTTTCAATAATTCCACTACGGTATGGCTGCCGATATAGCCGGCTCCGCCTGTTACTAATACTGACATATGATCCCTCCACTTTCATTTAAAAGTTCAACGCAACTGTCCGACGAAACGAAGGAACGCTTGCTGGCCTTCAGGGGTGCGTTTGAACACACCAGCATCCTCCAGCACCCGCAAAAAGGCTTCGCTTACAGCTTCCTGCACCACTTCCGCCGCATCAGCGCCAGTCCGGTCCTTTTTGTCCACCAAGCCTGCCACCCATTCCTGATGGTAAGGAGCAATCTCAGCTGTTTCTCCGTTAAGATAATTTTCGATTTCAATCAACTCATCCTTCAAACGCGGAGGCAAAATGGCTAGCCCCATAACTTCGATCAAGCCAATGTTCTCTTTTTTGATGTTCTGCACGTCCGGATGTGGATGGAAAATGCCGTCCGGGAACTCCGGCGAAGTCCGGTTGTTCCTCAGAACCAGATCCAGTTCGAACAAGCCGTCCTTCATGCGTGCGATTGGCGTGATCGTATTATGCGGAATGCCCTCCGTGACATGCAGAATTTCGGCCGCTTCATCCGAATAGCCTCGCCATGCGTCCAGGATAAAGGACGCCGCCTCCGCCAATTCATGCGCATCCTTACCAGCAAGCCGAATGACGGACATCGGCCACTTAACGATGCCTGCCTGAATCGAATTGAATCGGTTCATTTCAAAAGGCCGTTCGACCGGTGCTTCCGCCATCGCGAAGGTATGCCGGCCGCCTTGATAATGATCATGCGACAAGATCGAGCCACCGACAATCGGCAGGTCCGCATTCGATCCGACGAAATAGTGCGGGAATTGCGTGATGATCCCAAGCAGCTTATCGAAAGTATGCTTGTCCAATTTCATCGGCTTGTGCTCCTCGGCCAAAAAGATGCAGTGCTCCTCATAATACGCATAAGGCGAATATTGCAGACCCCACTTTTCGCCGTTTAAGGGCATTCTGACGATGCGGTGGTTGGCGCGGGCCGGATGGTCGATGCGCCCGGCATAGCCTTCATTTTCCATGCAGAGTTGGCAAGCTGGATAAGCGGAAGCAGGCACGTTTTTCGCCAACGCAATCTGCTTCGGATCCTTCTCCGGTTTGGACAAGTTTATTGTGATTTCCAGTTCACCGTAATCGGTCCGGTGCTGAAACGCGATATTTTTGGCGATGCTGCGGGTTTTGATGTAATCATTTTTCTGGCTGAGCTCGTAGAAATAGTCAGTTGCGGCTTCCGGATTTTCTGCATAGACTGCCCAGAAATGCTTGTTGATGACGGAAGGCATCGGCGTGACCAAAGACATGATCTGCGCCTCCAGCGTCTCCCTCGCGTATTGGTAGTCCGCGATTTTACCGTTTGCGACCGCCCAATCCACCAACCGATCCAGCAGATCCAAACGATCCGGCAAACTTTGCGACGGCACCAGTTGCGTATCCAAGTCTTCCTTTCCGATCATGGCCAACAGCAGATTGCGCAGCGCAATCCTGTCCATCGCATCCGTTTCGCCGTTTACGATGCCCGTTTCCACGAAATCGACAACAGCTTGGTCGATCGCATTCACTGTCTCATTTATCGTCATGCTCACCGCTCCTTATAACCGTTTTGCGCCGTCGCTGATTTCGGCGATGTAGAATTCTGCCGGATAACCGATCGCTGCTTCATAGGTTTTACCGACATTTTCGATGAAGGCCGGAATCGCCTCTTTTTGAACAATGGCGATCGCGCAGCCGCCGAATCCTGCTCCGGTCATACGTGCTCCCAAGACACCAGGTTGATCCCAGGCGGCTTGAACCAATGTGTCCAATTCGATGCCGGTAACTTCGTAGTCGTCCCGCAAAGAAATATGCGATTGGTTCATCAACTGGCCGAATGCCTCCAATTCGCCTGCCTGCAAGGCCGCTTTGGCTTTCAAGGTACGCTGGTTTTCTGTGACGGCATGACGCGCGCGGCGGTACAAGACATCGCTCTCCAGAACTGCTTTCGCATTTTCGAACGTTTCTTCATCGAGTTCGCCCAGGCTGCCGACCGAGACGACTGTCTGCAGCTTCGCCAACGCTTCTTCGCATTCGCTGCGGCGTTCATTGTACTTGGAGTCGACCAATTCACGGCGTTTTTTCGTATTCATGATGACGATTGCGTGATTGCCCAATTCCACGGGAACCAACTCATATTCAAGCGTATTGCAGTCCAGCAAAATCGCTTTGTTTTCCTCACCCATGCCTACAGCGAACTGATCCATGATGCCGCTGTTCACGCCGATGAACTCGTTCTCCACGCGCTTGCCGGTTTTGATGAGGTCCAAACGATCCACGTTCAAATCGAAGAGATTATCCAAAACGACACCCATCAACAGCTCAAGGGATGCGGAAGAAGACAGACCCGAGCCATTCGGGATATTTCCGAAGATGACCATATCCATGCCTTCCGGGATGGCGTGACCGGCTTCCTTCAGATAACGCAGCATGCCTTTCGGGTAGTTCGCCCAGCTGTCCGCTTTTTTGTGATCAAGATCGGCCAGGTCGAAGCTGATGACGCCGGCTTCCGGGAAGTTTTCCGAGTAGAGGCGAACTTGTTTCAGATCATTTTTTGCCGCAATCGCGTATGTTCCCAGTGTGATGGCGCAAGGAAAGACATTCCCGCCGTTGTAGTCCGTGTGCTCTCCGATCAGATTGATCCGTCCCGGTGCGAAAAATGCTGTGTAATCCTCTTTGCCGAATAGTTCCTCAAATTTTTGCTTCAACCCTGTCAATTCCATCTTCATCCGCTCCTTTTTGTTTTAGATAAATATTTACTTGTTATTTTTACTAAATATTAACTAAATGAATTATAACCCCACAACATAGAAGTGTCAAGTGATTTTGGAGCGCTTTCATTCCGCGGTAATCGATCTTAGAAATCTGTTGCGAATCTGTTCAGGAGCACATTAGTTACGCCGAATTTAAGAAACCATGAATAACTGCCGGTTATCCATGCTTTTGGAATCGCGAACACATCAAAAAGATGGATATAAAATTGTTATCCATTGTTTTGGCTCCCGAGCGGACCATAAACATGAATGACGAATCTTTATCCATCTTTCCGAAATCACCATAAACAAAAAAGATGGATAACATCAAAGTATCCATCTTTTCCCCACTAACAAATTCAACACCAAAAATTAAAGCCGCCTCGCAAGGAGACGGCCTATCTTTATCAACGCAAGCCCATGTAGATGGTGTAAGAACTCACGGGTCACAGCGGTGGAAATCAGTCTTTCTCATCGCCTAAAATTTCATGTAATCGCTGAACAATTTTCGTCATTTCTGCTTGGTTGACGGAACGAATGTCAAATTCAATGATGCCGTTATTGGCTTGGTATTCACGCGTATAAATCGCTGGACTTTGCGTTTTTAGCTGTTATATGACTTCTTTTGCACTGATTGTTCCGGTCACTTTGACGCTGGCCCGATAAATTTCTCTGCCTGCACTGTCTTGCACAGTGCAGGCTTGTAGATCCGGCATTTGATTGAGCCCTTCAATAAAAGGGACTAAGCGCGCCTTCATCGATTCGCCACTTTCGCTGCCGTTAGTCAAATAATCTTCCACAGCTTGAGCCAGCCCTAAAATATTGTCTTTGCCGATCTTCATGGCGCGACCAATTCCCTTGCCCTGGAGCCGCACCCACTCAATCGCGCTTTTTTTCCCGACAACCAAGCCGGCACTTGGGCCTTCAATCGCTTTGGCTCCTGAATAAATCACTAAGTCCGCCCCTGCTGCATAATAGCGGAATAAATCTTCTTCCGCTGCGGCATCGACGATCACCGGCAAATCGTATTTCCGGGCGACGGTCACCATTTCTTCCACTGTCAGCATGCTTTTCTGCACGGTGTGGTGACTTTTGATGTAAAGCAGGGCAGCCGTTTCCTCGGTGATCATCATTTCCACGTGTTCTGGGGTGCACATATTTGCATATCCGGCTTCAACGACTTTTCCGCCTCCTTGTTCGACCATGACTTCGACGGGCGTACCGTAATCCACATTATGGCCTTTGGGTAAAATAATTTCTCGTTGCGTGATTTTTTCTGTATAAGGATGGTAAGCATGAAATAATCTTCCTTTGCCGATTACGCCTGCCACGGATTGGGCGATGCCTGCTGAAGCAGAAGACACGATTTGAACATCTTCGGCTTTGAGCAGTTCAGCCAAATAAGCGCCTACTTTCACCGACAGTTCTTCCATTTCAAAAAAATGTTCTCCTCCATATTGTTGGGCAGCCAAAACCGTCGGGGATACTTTTGACACTCCCAGGAGTGTCATTCTACCTGAAGCGTTGATTACTTCCTTTAATCCCAATTTATCGTAACTGATTGTCATAAAAATTCCCTCCGATGTATCGAACCTATTCCATGGTGACCTTCCCGACTTTCAGCAGATGCACGTCCTTCTCCATGCAGTAGAGCCTGATCAAAGTCGTTGCCAAAAAGCAGCTGTACAGCGCCATTTGGCTACCAGCCAAGCGGAACACGATAATGTATAGGATGGCACCCAGTATGGAAGCCATCGCGTAGACCTCTTTGCGGAATACATAAGGGATCTCCCGAGCGAATACATCCCGGATAAGCCCGCCGCCGGTTCCGGTCAGGACAGCCAACGTCACGACCACGTACCACTGCTGGAAGCCCATCCGCACAGCCACTTCCGCTCCGATGGCGGTAAATGCCCCGAGCCCGATTGCATCAAAGAACTGAAGCTTCTTCGCCAATTTGCTGATGTGCGTATAGAAAAGGATGACGAAGCCCGCCGAAAGCAGGCTGATAAGCGCATAGAGCGGGTTTTCCAAGGATGCCGGCAACGGGCGATCGATCAACAGGTCCCTGACGATCCCTCCACCCACCGAAGTCGTTATCGCAAATATCCCGATTCCGTAATAATCAAGATCCTTCTCGATCGCGGTCAACGCCCCTGACATCGCAAAGGCGATTGTACCGATAATTTCCACAATTGAAATAAATTCCATTATATTGTATCCCCCCTAATGATGGTTTTCTGAAAATATTTTTGTTTCGCAAAAAGTATAACGCAAAAGAATGCAAAGTCGCCATAACTTTGCATTCTTTTTTATTCCATTTTTTAGCCTGTTTGCACAAACCTATTTATTCCGTAGCTTCCACTTGAGCAGCAGCTTTTGGAGCTGTCAGCAAAATAGAAGCCAATGCAATCGTCCCAAAAGCGACATTCAGCATCAATCCGGCAGAACCGGCCACTTCCATATTTCCTTGCGCTCCCAAAGCATTGAAAAGGCTGGACGAAAGTGCGACCCCGACTGCTCCGCCTAAAGAGCTGGCCATTTTGTAGATGCCTGACGCGCTGCCGATTTTATCAGCAGGAGCATTCGAAATTGCGGTATCAGTGGAAGGTGTCGCATAAATCCCCAAACCGAAGCCGTACAAAGCATAGCCGACGAACACAAGCAGATTATAAATGATTCCCGGCACAAAAGTGAAGGCCATCAAAGCAATCCCGATGGTCGCAATGAATGATCCGGTCACCATTGGCTTGCGGGAACCGAATTTTTGCAAAGCTTTTTCACCCAAACGGATTGAGCTCAATACGCAAACCAAGTAACCGATCGTCAGCAATCCGGATTGGAAAGAAGAGAAACCACGGCCAACTTGAACATAAGTGTTAGCAACCAACATTGTACCTGCAGAAGCATTCAACAAGAAGTTAGACAAAGTGGCACCACTGTAAGCTTTGTTTTTGAATAGAGAGAAGTCGATGAAGCTGTTCGCATGTCTTTTTTCGATATTCACAAAAAGGATCACTGAAATGACGAATGCCACAGCCAATCCCAAGATAATAGGATTTGACCATCCCATAGTTCTTCCTTGGCTGATAAAAACATTGAAAGTCAGCATAGCAATCACGAAAGTGATCAGTCCGCCGACATCAAAAGGTTTCTTTTCGCCGACTGCTTCAACTTTGCTTTCTGGAGTATCTTTAAGCAAAAGAAGCCCAATAACAGCAACTATAATCGAAACGATGAAGATTGCACGCCAGCCGAAGTAAGTGGCTACTAAACCGCCGAAGAAGGAACAAATTCCTGAGCCGCCCCAAGAACCGATTGACCAGAAGCTCAACGCACGTTGTCTTTCAGCTCCATCGAAGTAAGTCTTCATCAAAGCCAAAGTAGCCGGCATGATGCACGCAGCAGATAGCCCTTGGATGATACGACCGATGATCAACAAAGCTGGGCCATTTGCCAATACTAAGCACAGTGAACCGATGATGCTCAGGATCATTCCGATATTCGTAACTTTTACGCGGCCATGTTTATCCGCAAGCCCACCAGCAACAACCATAAACATACCTGAGAATAAAGATGTCAAACTGATGGCAATGCCCAAGATGCCGGATGAAATGCCCAAGTCTGCTTGGATGGCCGGTACGATGTTCACCATTGTTTGAGCAAACAACCAGAATGTTACAACCCCTGAAACAATCCCCAAAATAAGTCTATTATTACCTTTGTATTGCGTTTCCACTATTTTTCACTGCTCCCTTTTAAGTAATCAATAACCAATGTCCCCATTGTTTCGGCTGCGATCAGCATACTGTCCTCATTGATCCGGAATTTCGGATGATGATGTGGATAAGCTTCGCCGTCTTTCGGAGTCGCTCCGACATACAGGAAGACGCTCGGGCGTTCCTTCGCATAATAAGCAAAATCTTCCGAAGGCGGCTGCGCCTCGCAGCGTTCCACTGCCGTTACTCCCGGCATTTCGGTAGCCTGCAGAGCCGCAGCTGCGAAAGCCGTCATTTCCGGATCGTTGAACAGCACCGGATAGTCGTTTTCGTAATCCAGTTCATAGGTCACATCGAACATGGCCGAGATGCCGTCCAGTTTCGCCCGGATTTCCTTTTCGATCAGCGTGCGTGTCTCTTCGGACATCGAGCGCACATCGCCTTCCAACATAACCGAATCTTTGATAACATTGAACGAACCTTTGCCGTCAAAACTGCCGATTGTGATTGAGCCGACATCGAATGGATTCATACGGCGGCTGACGATGGATTGCACAGCCACGACAAAATAGCTGGCCGCCACGATGGCGTCGTTGGCTTTATGCGGCGAGGAGCCGTGGCCGCCGACGCCCTGGATCTTCACGCGGAAATTGGCGCGGCCGGTCTGAACATTGCCTTCACGGTAGAACACTTTGCCGCTGTCCATCTGTGACATCACGTGGATGCCGAATACCGTGTCGACGCCCTCCAAAGCACCGTCCTTGATCATGCCGATCGCTCCGCCCGGCGGAACTTCCTCTGCAGGCTGATGCAGCACAACAATCTTTCCTTCAAGTTGTTCCTTCATCTCGATCAAGGTTTCAGCCAGGGTCAGCATGTAGGCTGTATGTGCATCATGTCCGCAAGCGTGCATGACTCCCAGCGTTTTTGAGGCAAATGGCAAGCCGGTTTCCTCTTGGATCGGCAACGCATCAAAGTCCGCTCGGATGGCTACTGTTTTTCCCGGTTTGCCGCTGTCGATGGTCACGACGATGCCCAAGCCGCCGACATGGGTGCGGACTTCACACTCTTTCCCTGCATAAAAAGCTTCGATATACTTGGCCGTGTTCTCCTCCTGGAAAGACAATTCCGGATGGGCATGCAAGTAGCGGTAGATTTCGATCATGCGCTCCTGCTTCTCGGCTAACTTGCTGAATAATTGCTTTTTGGTCGCTTCTTTCATTTTTTTGCGCTCCCTTATTTTTGACTGTTTGGAACTATCCTATTAGTTGTTTAATGCTACGTTTCTTAATCACTCAGCTAGTATACCGCCACAAAAAAATAAGAAAAGGCTCGTTATTATGAAAAACATCCTGATTTTTGTCTTCGCATTTCCGGAAATCAGTTGAACAGCAATTTTATGCGGATGCTTTTTGTCCGAATCCCCTTTCAATTGTCGTATGACTCGTTAGATGTCCGATAACTCAAAAGAATCAGACATCGAGAGAGCAGTTGTGCTGGAGGTTGTCCAATAACTCAAATGAATCGGACAACCTCAATGCAATCGTTCTGCTGCTTGTCCGATAACTCGAATGAATCGGACATCCGCAATGCAAATGTCCTGCTGCTTGTCCAATAACTCAAATGAATCGGACAACCTCAATGCAAATGTCCTGCTACTTGTCCGATAATCCGGAAGAATCGGACAAGCCGAAAGTATCCGGCGACAAAAAAAGGTTGTCTCGTGGGAGACAACCTTTTCTTCATTATTGTTCTGCTCAGCCAATCGCTCGGCGGAACTCGATGAACAAGATCGCGTTGCTGCTCATCGAAGCATAAAAGGACCAATCTTTGTCGATTTGTTCATCCTCCAGCTCCAAAGTAGGCATGGAGGATTGAACAACGTATTCCATCACTTCGATGTCGATGCCGTGCTTGCTGTTCAGCTGCTCCCATTTTGTGTAGAGTCCGCCATTTTGCTGATCGAACCGGTATTTCCGGACTTGGTATTCCCCGGGCTCCATGCCGATCAGCCGGACATGCAGTTCGTTGCTGCGGTTCCGCATGAACAATTCGTCGACCGAGTAGCGCGGATTGAAATGCTTTTCGTTGAAAAGCAGCAGTTGGTAACCCTCTTCGTTTTCGGTCAGCACATAATGTTCTCCCTGAGCGCGCACTTCGCCCGTCATCCGTTCCTTGAACATCAGCGTGTAGAAAGCAGGCCTCTTGCCATTGAAGAAATGGAACAGCTCCAAACCCGCCACAGCCTTGTTGTGGTTTCCTCCGTGCAGCTCATGGAGTTCGCTGTTCAGCCAAAAACCGACGCCCGCGACTTCAGTCCCCAAATCCAAGATAGTCCTCAGGATCAGCGCACCCCGGAAAAAAGTCCCGTTTGTGTAGCGCGTGTTTCCGGTCAGCGTGTTCCAATTTTCCAGGTACAGTGGCTGATGCATCTGGTGCTTTTTCAGGAAACGTTTCAGCTTTTGCGTTTTCCGCAGGATATAGCCTTGGCTGTTCAGGAAGTCTTCATCGCTGATTTCAGAAAAGTCGACGACCTCGTTCTGATCGGCATCATAGGTGATGAAGTCGATGCTGTCGGATTGGTGAAGTTGCCAGTGATGCGACAATGAAAGACTATCTTTGTCCTCTTTGAAAGGAAGGAAAGTGCCGATTTTCAGCTGAACAGCATATTTCCGGATCACTTCATGCAGCCTCAAGTACACGCGCTCCAACTCTGTGGACAGGACGGCCGTCTCTTTTTCCGCATAGAAAACGACTTTCCATTGGTTAACAAATTTCCTGCCGAATACCTGCAGTGTGTGGATCAGAAACCCTTCAAGTTCTCTGAAATAGCGCTCTTCATTGTGGATGACTTCTTTATAAGTGATCCGCAAATACAGGCTGATATCCAGTTCCTTCAGGTACTGGATGGCCAAATCGGCGTTGGCGTACTTCGGTGTGGTGGATACGAACTCATCCGTCTCGACTTCCGGCAATAAAGTGGATCCGCCGATCAGATTGCGCACCCCCACAAAATCGACGCGAAGGCGCTGCTTGGCAAGAAGCACTTGCTCCTTCACCTGCTCGTTCAGGATTTCCTTCAGTTCCCCGATGAACACAACATGCTTTTCGCGCGCCAATAGTCTTTCGGCATCACTGTCTCCGACAACGATCTTGCATGCTTCACCCGGCGCCTCGTCCGGCAATGCGCGCGGATTCAGAGGCTCCTCCAAATATTTTGTCAACTGCATCAGCGCTTCCGGCGAATCCAATTCCTTTCCGGCTTCCGTTTTGGCGGTCACTGCTCCGAACGCTTCGCTGTTTTCTTGTTTATGTTCCTTCCGGTACTGCACCGGTGTCTGATCGTAGACCGATTTGAAGGCTTCCGTAAAATTCTTCGCGGTCGAGAAGCCGTTTTGCACCGCAATCTGGAACAAATTATCGGATGTATGCAGCAAGTCCTCCACACAGTGCTTCAAACGCACCATCTTCAGATATTGCAGAAAGCCCATTCCGGTCGTCTGCTTGAAGTAACGTGATAAATAGGTAGGCGACAAGTACTCGCTTTCCGCCATCTCCGCAAGCGTCAACGGTTCCGCATAGCGGAGTTCAATCGTATGGATGATCCGGGCGATCCGTTCATCGCTCGCTTCGCCCCCTCCTGTCTGCGGCCCCTCTTTTTTGAAGAAGCGGGTCACCAGCAGCATCGTCTGAAACAGGATACTGCGGGCCTCCAAAACGCTTCCTTCTTCCTGGCGGGAATGGACGATCACAAGTTCAGCCAGCAGCCTGCGCAGCTGCGCTACGACATCCCCGCGCCCCGGATCCAAATTTTTCGAGAAACATTCGAAGGAGTAATGGAAGTAATTCGGGTAGTTCAGCACGAAGAAATGGCTGGGGATGCTCAGGCAAATGAGGATATTATTTTCGCTGCCCCGGACAGTATAGTGGTCGTTCCGGTTGATGAAGAGAATATCCCCTTCATCCAGAGCATAAATTTCCCCATTGACGGACACGCTCGCCCTTCCTTTGGTCACGAACAAAATCCGAGTGCCGTAATACCGTTGTGGCGCGGCATAACGGATGTTCCCCATCGTGATATCATAATCTGCCCCATGCTCTCTCGTCATCGATTCTCCTCCATTCTTTTCTCCCATTATCCACCTCATACCCAATCGGCACAATGGCCATTTTCCGACAACTATTTGAACGAATCAGTCTGATCCTGCAAAAAAACAAAAAATGCCCCCAAAGCAAAGCCCGGGGACATCTTGTCTGTTCATGAAACTAATTTTTATCAGATTGTACTTGTATCGATCACGAAACGGTATCTGACGTCGGAAGCCAATACGCGTTCATAAGCCTCGTCGATCTGGTCGGCTGAAATGACCTCGATATTCGGAACGATGCCGTGTTCGGCGCAGAAGTCCAACATCTCCTGTGTCTCGCGGATGCCGCCGATCATGGAACCAGCGAAGGAACGGCGATGCCCAATCAAGGACATCACATTCACTGACAACGGTTCTCCAGGAGCCCCGACGTTCACCAGCGTACCATCGAGCTTCAACAAGCCCAGGTAAGCGTCCAGGTTGATAACGGCGCTCACCGTATTGATGATCAGGTCAAAAGTGCCGGCCAATTCCTTGAATGTTTCCGGATCCTTGGTAGCGTAATAATGCTGCGCTCCGAACTTCAGACCGTCTTCTTTTTTGCTCAACGTTTGCGAAAGGACGGTGACTTCAGCCCCCATCGCATGCGCGATTTTGACTCCCATGTGCCCCAATCCACCCAGTCCGATCACGGCGACTTTCTTGCCGGGGCCGGCCTGCCAGCGGTTCAATGGCGAGTAAGTAGTGATGCCGGCGCACAACAGCGGCGCTGCAGCATCCAGTCCGATGTTGTCCGGAATACGCACAACAAAATCTTCGGTCACGACGATATGCGTCGAGTAGCCGCCCTGTGTCGGTTCGCCGTATTTGTCGACGCCGGCATAGGTCGGAACATTTCCATTGAGGCAGTACTGCTCCTCGCCTCGCAAACAATTTTCGCATTCTCCGCAGGAATCGACCATGCAGCCGACACCAACGCGATCCCCGATTTGATACTTCGTCACTCCGGGTCCGACCGCTGTGACCAATCCCGCGATTTCATGCCCAGGCACGAGTGGATAGTGCACATGTCCCCATTCACCATGGGCTGTATGGATATCCGAATGGCAGATACCTGCAAATTTGATTTCGATCAGAACGTCCTGCTCATCCAATTCCCGTCTCTTGATTTCAGCAAATCGGAACGGTTTGTCCGGACCGTCGACTGCTCTTGCTCTCGCTAATACCATCTATTGTTCCTCCATTATGCTTTTTTCTACAAAAGCAGCACTCTCGCTCTTGTAGAAAAAGCATACTCCTTGAAGTTAAGGTTAAGTCAAGCAATAACCGTTAGGAAGTATTCATTTATTCCAAACTTTTTTGTTGCTTATTATTAACATTATTTCTATTCTCAGTATAACTAGTTTATACTTAATATTGAAACAATTCGAAAATGGGAGGAATCAACTTGAAAATGAAAGCCTACTTAGCTCTTCCGGTTGCATTATTGCTTATGGCCTGTTCGAATGAATCAAACGAAACTACCCAAACCGAAGTCACTCAAACATCAGTCAGTGAAAGCGCAGAAATCATCAGCACGGAAGTTATTGATAACGAAACTGCATTTTTGGAACAACTCGCGGATTTTGATGCGGAGCATGAGCCCTTCATTGTAGCCTATTACGATTCTCTTGACGCAATAAAAGAAAAGGTATCCGACGAGACGAATACTTTTGTCGATCCGGAACTTTCTGAAAGGGAACTGCAAATCAAACTGATATTCAAGGGTGACGATGATTATTACCGCGTGGTGTTGGAACAAAAATAGACATTAAAATATAAAGCAAGCAGCCTGCGACTCCTTAGCGCAGGCTGCTTGCTCTGTTTTCACAAAATTTCCTTGCCGCATTCTCGGGAAGGGATTTTTTCTTTGAACCGACTGAAATTCGACAACAGCAATACGGATCCCAAGACGATCGCAATGCCCAGCCATTCAACAAAGCCGGATGCGGTTCCGAAGACGAGTACCGAAAGAATCGCCGCCAGCAGTGGCTCCAGTGCAGTCATGACGCTCGCCAAGGAGGCTTCGATGTATTTTACGCTTTCCAGATACGCCAGGAAAGCGACGGCCGTTCCGAAGAGGATGATTGCGCCGGTCAACAGAACGCTCTGCGCTGTCATCGCGAATCCGGGAGCCCAAAAAGGATGGATGAACTGGAACAGCACGCCACCAATGAACATGCCCCAGCCAACAACCACCGAGGATCCGTATTTCTTCAGGATCAGCCGCGGTTGCAGTGTGTAAAAGGCCACGCCGATCGCAGAGCCGATTCCCAGTACAAGTCCAAGCGGCGAAACCGCGATTCGGCTGAATTCGCCTTTGGTCACGATCAGCAGTACTCCCGCAAAAGTTGCCAGCACCAGTCCGCCTTCAGCCGGATTGAAGCGCTTCTCTTTTTTTATCAACATATATAGATAGACAAAAATCGGCGCTGTGAATTGAAGGATGGCCGCCAAGGACGCGCTGCTCACTTCGATTGCCTTGAAAAACAAATACTGGCAGGAGACCATGCCGAACACCGCGAACAACAGCAGGCGGATGACATCCCCGCTTTCACGAAAAATCCCGAAAATATCCTCCCGCTTTACGGCACGGCTGTAGAAAAGGATCAAGATTCCTGCCATCAAAAGGCGCGTGCTCACCAGCCATTCTGAAGAGACCGTATAAACAGCGAAAAGCATTTGCGCCAAAATCCCTGAAATCCCCCACAAGCTGCCTCCACCCGCCGCCAATAATATTCCTTTCACTTTATCACTCATACCGTCCGCTCCCATTCCTATGATTATCCATTGTATTCGTTCATTATAGGCGGGTGGAAGATCCGATTCTATCGCTGGGCTACTTATTTTTATCAGATTTGTGTATATTTTATTGCCGGATTTGCCAGATTCGGATTAAAATTGCTATTATAGTATCAGAAAACAATACGGACCGGACAGAGAAAGGAGCTGTACAGATGACAGCAACGAGAGATTCCGATAGCGGCAGCTACCGCATCGTCCCAAGCCAAGTGGACGGAAAAACAATGCCGATCCATTTCAGGAATCAGCTGGAAGAGGACGTCCGTTTCCCTTCCCAAGACTTCAATCTGACGCTGCTTCGCCAGCATTTTCAGCATCTGCGCCAAGATACGATTCCGCTGCATTGGCATCAGGAACTGCAGGCCGTCTGGGTCCATTCAGGTACTTTGGAATTCACGGTGAATGAGGATGCGTTTCCGTTATCGGGCGATACGCTCCTGATCATCAACCGCGGGCAGCTGCACCGTTCCCGGACTATATCAGGAGATGCCGCGGCCATCTGCGTCAATTTTGAGCCGGATTTCTTCCATCAAAAAGTGCTTCAGGACTACATTCTGCCACTTTTGGAAAACGAAGCCTTCAGCTACCACCTGTTGGCTCTGTCTCCGGAGAAAACGGCGCGTCTGCAACGAATTCTAGCGGCAAGCGACCATACCATCCCTTATTTCTCCGTCATCAATCTGCTTTCGGATAGTCTGGAGGAGACGCTCTACGCGCTCAGGGGATCCGGAAAAGCAGCCGATTTCGAGGAAAGAAAGCTATTCCACCGCCTGTTGGCATATGTCGAAGAAAATTACCAGCACCAAATCACGGTCGCCGATTTGGCCAATCATGCCTTGATTAATAAAAACCGCTGCACAGCGCTGTTCCAAAAATATACCCAGACATCCCCGATGAGATACGTCGCGAAGCACCGGCTCTTCCTGGCCAAAAACCTGATCATCGGCACCGACGTATCGATCAGCGCAATCAGCGAAGCGGTCGGCTACAACCAGATCAGTTACTTTGTGGAACAATTTCGGCGCAGCTACCGGCTGTCACCTTTGAAATACCGGAAGCGGTTCGGGAATAGGAACGAGACCTGATGGGGGTGCGTCGACTATTCCACACGACCATTGCTACTGAAGCTCAAGACAACTCACTTTTGTCGACTGAACAGACACTGACGCTTCTCCGAAAGCCAACTGAGGCAGCACCCCCAACCGAAAGAAGACGCCCTTGGCCAAGCGCGTCTTCTCTCGCATTCTATGATCGCTTATTTCCACTGGCTCTCCACAAAATCCCATAACACGACGACATGATTGATTTCCGGATCCCGCGCGGCATAGACCAATGTGACATCGGTCGCTTCCAACTGTTTCAGGATCTCCGCTACAGCAGCAGCTGTCGGCGGGTTCGTCAACATTTCCTCTTCATAGCGTTCTTTGAAGGCGGTGAATTTTTCGGGATCGTGGTCGAACCATTTGCGCAAATCCGGCGAAGGCGCGCTGTCTTTCAGCCATGCATCCAGTTGCGCGGCTTCCTTTTTCACACCCCGCGGCCACAGCCGATCAACCAGGATCCGGAAGCCATCAGCTTCCGCGGGGGCTTCGTAGATGCGTTTCATCTTCAGTTCCAAATCCATTCCTCCTCCCAATTGCTTCGTTAAAACTGGTCCATCAGTTCCATCATCTTATCCACTTGTACCCGCTCCAGGTAAAGGTGCTGCTGCAACTTGGCGATTTCTTCCTCAAGCCGATGTACTTCCACTACTTTGGCCAGCAGTTCCGTTTGATAGTTCTCCTTACCCATCTTAAGCGCTTCTGCAATGGCAGCCTTTTGCTGTTTGTACTGATGATAGAGCATAGCCTCGGCTTGGCTTTTTGGGCCGCCTGCAGCTTCCATTCTTTCGCAATGTTCGAATTGTTCTTTTGTCATTGTCATCGTCTTTCCCTCCAGATTGTTTTTTTTGAAAACAAAAAACCCTTCTTTAAACAAGAAGAGTCGGGAATGTCGCTTTACTCTTCTTATCTCTCAGATTGCTCTGCAGGATTTAGCACCGTGCCGCTGCGTTCGCGCAGGGGTCGGTTGCTGAGATGTCATCGGGCCAGTCCCTCGATCTCTCTTGATAAAGAAGTTATTTAATTTTCAAACATATTATGTCATAGCATTGCGCAAAATTCAACTGATTTCCAATTGGCTTAATCTATTTTTGTCATCTACATCTGTTCTACACACTTCCTTGGTATCCTTAAGAAGGATCAAGCGATCCCGCGTTGCAGATCATTTCTTTTGTCCGATCAGCAACACGGAAACAGTCTCGTAAAACATAGCCAGTTTATACATAGGAAGGAAGAACTTACCATGAAGAAAAAATATTTGATGATTGGCCTGATTTCTTTTACTGCATTGACCACCTTTGCTGTTGCAACTCCCGTAGAAGCAGCGATGATGGATACGGTGACTTTTGAAAATCACGGTCAGTATGTACGTAGCCATGCCACTCATCTTCGTCATCACGCTGGAGACGCCCATCAGATGAACGGCGTAAGTATGCATGCCAGAGACAAGGATGAAAATATTTCTTGTCCCACTGAATAAACGGATCCATCCTTGGACCAATAATTTAGGTGCATAGGCAATAGATTATAGTTGATGACATCTTTTGGATCATATAGCTAAATAGGGCAGCATCAAAACTAGAATAATACTTTCTAGTTTTGATACCGCCCCTTTATTTCTGTATGGGACTTGATTTTACGCTCAGAAATAACCTTTCAAAACCGTTATGGCGGGGAATCCCGTTACTAACTCTCTCTCTGATTGTCCGATTTCTCCACGTTATCGGACAACCACCAATGCCAACTGACTCCGCTTGTCCGATTCTTCCGCATTATCGGACAACCAGCAAGACAATCTCACTCCGCTTGTCCGATTCCTCCGCCTTATCGGACAAGCTCGGATCAAGCATATTTCAACGCAATCTCTTCCACGAATTTGGTCACGTCCTTGAAGGCGTCGCAACAATCCTCCAGGGATTTATAGATTTTGCTTAGGATGACGGTGCTGACCGCATCCACATCGTTCTGAAAGAGATCGCGCATGGATTGGATATACAGCAGATCGCCTTCTTTTTCACAGGCATTGATCCGGTCGATGACTGCATGGATCTCTTTTTGCGATTTCTTATAGGTTTTTAATAGCCTTACCGCCGTAAGCAGTTCTTCGGCTGATTTTTCGACCAGATCCAGGAATTGGTTGATTTCCGGGGTGATGTTCTGCGGTTGATAGATCTCAATATGGATCATGACATCCTCTATCATGTCGATGGCATGGTCCAGACTGGTTACCAGCGCAATCACATCCTGCCTGTCGAAAGGCGGCAACAGATCGTTGTACATATAGCGCATCAGCCTGTATTTCGCGAGGTCGGCATTGTGTTCGATTTCATGCATCTCGTCCAATTTTTGACTTAGATCAGCGACCGGATAATCCGCCAGCACCTGCTTCAGAAATTCCGCCGATTGGACACCCCATTCGGCAAGCTTGATGAACTCATCGAAATAATCCAACTTTTCCGTCTTCTTTTTGAACATAACCGGCTCCCCCTAGAATATCCCAATGAACAGCTTTGCCATCAGATAACCGACAAGACCGCAACCTGGAAACGTCAACACCCACGTATAAACCATTTCCTTGACCGTCAGCCAGTTTACGCTCGACAGATGCCTACCCGCGCCCACTCCCATGATAGCCGTTGTCTTCGTGTGGGTCGTGCTCACCGGCAGCCCCAAGAGCGATGCCGTCAAGAGGCTCAAGGCCCCGGCAAAATCAGCACTGAAGCCTTGATAAGTCTCCAATCTCACCATGTTGACCCCGACAGTCTTGATGATCTTCCCGCCGCCGATCGCTGTTCCCAAAGCCATGACCGCGGAACACAGCAGCATCAACCAGACCGGGATCGCGAAATCGGTCGCGGCATTTCCTTGCGACAAAGCGATGCCCAACAGGAAAATCCCGATGAACTTCTGGCCGTCCTGGGCCCCATGCATGAAGGCCATCGCCGCCGCACCGGCGATCTGGCTGTTGCGGAAGAAGGTTGTCGTGCTTTGCCGCTCAATGTCCTTGAACAACGCGCCGACCAGTTTCACGACAAGGAATCCCAGAGACAACCCAAGAACGGTGGAAAGCACCAAGCCGTACAGCACCTTGATCCATTCCGCCCCATTGATGCCGCTGATTCCGCCCTGCAACGCGATTGCAGCCCCCGAAACCCCAGCGATCAAGGCATGGCTCTCGCTTGTCGGAATGCCAAAATACCAGGCGGCAGTGGCCCATACCACAATTGCGAAGAGAGCCGCACACAGCGCCACAACCGCGTCATCCGTATTCCCGCCAAAATCAACCATCTTCGCCATCGTCTGGGCAACTTTCGCATTGATCGCTGTCATCGCAAAAACGCCTAAAAAATTGAACGCAGCCGCCATCAAGATGGCGTTTCGCGGAGTCATGCTTCTTGTCGAGACGCAGGTGGCGATGGCATTCGGCGCATCCGTCCACCCGTTCACCAAAACCACTCCCAGCGTCAAGGCCACCGTCACCGCAATAGCCGGGCTCGTCAGCAGCAACTGAATGAATTCACCGAATGAAATCGCCATAAAGAACCACCGCCTTTCCGGATCACAGTGAAATGAATGGTTTTACATCGGAATCCCGACTTCGATATGCTGGAAGGAATCCACATCAAACAAGCCTTTATCTGTAAGTTTCAGACGCGGAATGACCGGCAAGCACAGGAACGAAAGGATCATGAAAATGTTCTGCGATTCCTCCGCCAACGTAGCCAACTGCTCGTGCAACTGATGCAATTCCTTGATTACTTCTTCGTAAGGTTTTTCCGACATGATGCCACCGACCCGCAGCGGGACTGACGCCAGCACCTTGCCGCCATCCACGATGACGAGTCCGCCTTGCATGCGTTCCGCCTCTTCGATCGCCAGCAGCATATCTTCATCATTCGTACCGGCAACGACCAGATTATGCGAATCATGGGCTACAGTCGAGGCGATGGCGCCCCGTTTCAGACCGAGTCCGCTGACGATGCCAGCACCGATGCTGCCGGTTTGGTGATGGCGTTCGCACACCACCATCTTCACTTGATCATTTTCTGGATCCGCAACAAAGAAGCCATCTTCTGTCTTCACATCCGCTGCGATTTTCTCGGTAATGATCCGGCCCGGCACAACTCCGATGACCCAAGCTTTCTGGTCTTTCTGAAGCGGGATCTGCAAATCGTCTTTAGTCACTTTCTTCAAATGAAGAGAGGAGCGGACGGCCTGCGGCACAACTGCACGGACATTTCTTAAAACATCCAGGTTCAGCAAGCAGCCGTCTTTGATGATCGTTTCCGGGCGCAGTGTCTCCAGGCTGTCCGTGATCAGGATATCCGCAAGATATCCGGGTGCAATAGCGCCTTTATCCTCGATTCCATGGCATACCGCATTATTGAGCGTAGCCATCTGGATGGCGATAAGCGGGTCCAATCCCTGTTGGATGGCCAGCTGAGCGGCATAATTGACGGTTCCTTCTTCCGCCAGTTCGTCCAGATGCTTATCGTCCGTACAGAATGAAAAACGGCGACTGTTCCTTTCGTTGATGGCCGGCAGCAGCGCCAACAGATCTTTCGCAGCCGAGCCTTCACGCACCAATACATGGATGCCCCTGCGTACCCGCGCAATCGCCTCTTCCGCAGTCACCGCCTCATGATCGTTGCGGATCCCGGCTGTGCTGTACACATTCAACGCAGTATCCGGCAAACCAGCCGCATGGCCATCAACCATCATTCCCGCTTCGATCGTCATGCGGATTTTCTCAAGCATATCCGGATTTGCATTCAAAACGGATGGATAATCCATCACTTCAGCCAAGCCGATGACGGTCAGATGGGTCAAATAAGGCCGGAGATCATCTGCGGTCAGCGTCGCGCCGTTCTGTTCGAAGGGTGTTGCCGGCACACACGAAGGCAGCTTCATCAGGATGTCCATGTCGGCATTGGCGGCGTCCTCCAACATAAATTCAATCCCGATTGTTCCTGCGACGTTTGCGATTTCATGCGGATCGGTCACAACGGTCGTCACGCCGTGTTTGATGAGGGCACGCGAAAATTCCGACGGCGTAACCATGGTCGATTCGATATGGATATGCCCGTCGATAAAGCCCGGCATGACATACTTGCCTGAAGCATCCACCACTTGCTTCCCGTTCGGATAGGTACCGATGCCGACGATGTGCCCGTCCTTGATCGCAACGTCCGCTTCAAAGGTCTCCAGCGAAAACACATCCACCACTGTTCCGTTCTGGATAATCAGGTCCGCTTCCTCCGGTTGCTGTGCTGCCTGGATCAATCTTTTCAATGCATCTGTCATACAAATTCCCCCTGGTTCCATTCGCTCTCTTGGTCAGCGAATCTCTTGTTGTTTCCTATATTATACACGATTCACCTGGGGACCGATAAGCTTCTTATCAGCGGTCAAACTTATCCTCTATAAGATTTTCTGCAATCATAAAATCCGGATCTTTTTGAAGCTATAGGTGATCGTTTTTACCTATCAACCTTGTTCGATTATAACTGTTTGCTTCTTACATGCACTGGTGATAAGATTTCCTCATGCCTTCGAGCGACAAAAAGTAAGAAAGTGTCGGTTTGCAGGCTTTCATCACTAGCATCAACCGCGTGGGGGAGTTTTTTTCCGGTCGAAGGACCGACAACATATCAAAAAAAACAAAAACAGGAGTGAATATAAATGAAGAAACTATTATCAAAAATCTTATTCGTGGGTACAGCAGGTTTGGTTTTGGCGGCTTGCGGCGCAACAACAACTGATTCAAGTTCGGACAGTGCCTCTACAGCAACCAGCACCGCTACGGCGGGAAACGTCTTAAAGACGATCGAAGAAAACAAACAATTGCGCATCGGGGTGGAAGGAACTTACCCGCCATTCAGCTACCATGACACAGAAACAGGCGACTTGGTCGGTTTCGAAGTGGAAATCGCAGAAGTCATCGCTGAAGATTTGGGCGTGGAAGCTGTCTTCGTCGAAACGAAATGGGATTCCCTGATTGCCGGATTGGACGTCAATAAATACGATATCGTCATCAACAACGTCGGCGTTACCGAAGAACGACAAGAAGCTTATGACTTCACCGATGCTTATTTCGAGTCCTACGGCCAACTTGCTGTCAGCGCAGACTCTGACATCCAAACTTTGGAAGACTACAGCGGCAAAAAATCAGCCCAATCCACTACAAGTAATTACGCACAGAACGCTCGTGACCTTGGCGCTGAAATCGTACCTGTCGACGGCTTCAATCAAGCAGTTGAATTAATCACTTCAGGCCGCGCGGACGGAACAATCAATGATTACATCACTTTCTTGACTTACTTTGAGGAATATCCAGATTCCACTTTGAGACTGATCGACGAAAAACTGCCTACAAATGACGAAGTCGGCATCATCCTGCAAAAAGAAAACACAGAATTCCAGACTAAACTGAATGAAATCATCGCAGCCCGCACAGAAGACGGCACTTTCAAAGCAATCTTCGAAAAATACCTAGGCGAAGACATCAGCGTCGGCGCGAACAACTAAGAAAAGCTGAACGGGCTCGTTCCGTCTCACATATACGAAATCGTACCGATTGCGCAGATTAGAGCTCAATCGGTACGATTTATCTGATTTATGGATGGTTAATCCTTGAAGCTAGCCATCATCGTTGGATGCGTGTTACAATTTGGTATCTCGTGAACCACTTGCGGTGATGCTCTTTTGGACGTTGAATATTTTTTTAATTTTTAATATAAAAAGGAACGGTGAGTAAATTTTGCAGCATACATTATCCATAATCGAAAACGCCCTATGGCCAATTCTGGAAGCAGGATTTACCGTCACCATCCCCTTGGCGCTGATTTCCTTTGCCTTGTCCCTTGTACTGGCGGTCCTTACTGCAGTCATGCGGATTTCGAAAAGCAAGATATTAAAGGCGCTGGCTTGGTTCTACGTTTGGGTATTCCGTGGCACCCCGCTTTTGATCCAGTTGTTCATCGTCTTCTTCGGTTTGCCGAAGCTGAACATCACCTTGGATGCTTGGACCGCGGCTATTCTGACTTTTGCACTGAACAGCGGCGCCTATTCGGCCGAATCCATCCGTGGCGCAATCCTGTCCATCCCGAGAGGGCAATGGGAAGCGGCCGACTCCTTGGGCATGACGCACGGACAGGTCCTGAAAAGGATCATCTTCCCGCAGACCATCCGGATTGCCTTGCCGGCTGTCATGAATGACTTCATCTCTTTGGTGAAATCGACCTCGCTGGCATCCAGCATCACGATCATCGAAATGACGATGGTCGGGCAGCAGTTCGCTTCCGTTACCTATGAACCGCTGATTCTGTATATGGAAGTGGCTGTGATCTATCTACTTATCAGTACAGTATTGACTTGGATCCAAGGCAAATTGGAAATCAGAACTTCCAAATATCTGAAAAAGGCGTGACGACATGATCGAAATCAAAAATATCCAAAAATCCTACGGTGACTTTCATGCCCTCAAGGACATCTCGTTGACTTTCAAAACCGGTGAAACGACCGTGATCGTCGGCCCATCCGGTTCGGGCAAGTCCACCCTGCTCCGCACCTTGAACCTGTTGGAAGTGCCCGAAAGCGGCATCTTGAAGAATGGCAATCTCGAGGTCGATTTCAGCTCCAAAATATCAAAAGAAACGATGATGGCAATCCGCAAAGAAACGGCGATGGTGTTCCAGAGCTTCAACCTCTTCCCGCATCTGTCGGTATTGGAAAATGTTATCGAAGGCCCGATCACGGTTCTGAAACTTTCGAAAACAGAAGCGACGGCCAGAGCCAAAAACCTGTTGACCAAAGTGGGCTTGGCCGACAAACTGGACCATTACCCGGACCAACTATCGGGCGGCCAACAGCAACGCGTGGCCATCGCGCGCGCCTTGGCAATGGAACCGGATTTCGTCCTTTTTGATGAACCCACCTCCGCCCTCGATCCCGAGTTGGAAGCGGAAGTGCTGCGCGTTTTGAAGGAACTCGCTTCCGAGAAGCTGTCCATGATCATCGTGACGCACAACCTTGACTTCGCCCGGGAAGCAGCGGACCGCATGCTCTTCCTGGAGGACGGCAAAGTCGGCTTCGACGGTCCGACCAAGGACTTCTTCGAAAGCACAACCGAGCCAAGGATTGCCCGCTTCATCAACAGCATAACGATTTAAAAAGATAGACGAAACCAAAGCATCCAAGCTTTGGTCTCGCCTATCTTTTTTTGTTGAGGTAATTGATACTATTGTGCTCAGTATTATGCTTTGTTCTCGATTTCGATGATGGTCATGATTGCGTAATTCGCCAAATCCATCAGCGTGTCTGTGATACTCTCGTCTTTCACTTCGGCCTCTTGCTTAATCAGTTGTTTGAAACGGTGCAGTTTATCATCCAATCGGACGGCCGGCATTATCAGCCCGTACTCCTGGAAGCTGTCGCCAAAACTATCCCCGTAGTCTTTATTTTTTGCCGCATACAGCTGATTCAGCCTTTCGCATATTTCCCTGTGCTGCTCGACTTTCGTCATATCCCCCACCGCTTTCCTTTGTTCTTGTTTATTCTTTATCGAGTACCCTGCCCACATCCTCGCAACAATTATATTCGAACTGAATCGTCAAGTGGGTCACACCGAAGCGCCCTTTCAATACCTGTTCCAACTTCTCATAGACTTCGGATAGTTCACTGACCAAAATGTCATTTTGCAGATTTACATGGGCTTCAAAAAAGAGCGCATACTCGTCCAATGCCCAAATGTGGACATGATGGATGTTTTTTATCGCATCCATCTTTTCAAGTTCCTCCGCGATTTCATCGATGTCCACCGTTTTCGGTGTTCCCTGCATCAGGATGTTCGCCGACTCTTTCAATATTTCATAGCTTTCCTTGAGGATATACAAACCAATCAGCACCGTCAACAAAGGATCAATCCAGTAGGCATCGAAGTAATAGATGACAACTCCGCCGACCATTACCCCGACAGAGGACAAGGCATCGCTCAGAAGATGCAGGTACACCGCTCGCATATTCAAGTCAGCTTCTGAACTCTTATGCAGCAGGTATACAGCCACTGCATTGAGGACGATCCCGATGGAGGCGATTATGATGACCAACAGTGCGTTTATTTTTTCAGGCTGAATGAATTTAAAATAAGCTTCCCTGAAAAGGAAAAGGGACATGATGATCAGTAGGGTGGCATTGATGACCGCGGCTATGATGGTGGCTCTTCTGTAGCCGAAGGTGTTTTTCTTATCGTGTTCTTTTGCTGCCATCTTGACGGCAAACCAACTGATGACGATGGACAATACGTCGTTAAGATTGTGGAGTGCATCGGAAAGTAGCGATAAGCTGCCGGAAAACCAGCCGCCCAAAACTTCGGCAATTGTCAGCACAATCTTCAGGACCATGGTTATGAGCAAATTTTTTCCTTTTACGCCACCCAGACCGTCCGGATAGCTATGGGCATGGGTATGTTCTGTCATCACTCAAACCTCCTATTGTGGACAGCCTTTTGCATGGACAAACCAGCTTCTTCACCATAATCATACTCCATATCCTATAGAATTGAAAAATCCAAGGTACTTTTCCTGACAAGAAAGGCGATGCTGTCGATGATTACAGGATTCACCATTCCGAAAATCATCTCTAAAATATCATCGTATCATCCGAAGTGCACTTTGCGTGACTGAGTGTTATCGAGTATAATTATTCATAAGAGGTGAGAAAAATGCTAATTACAAAATCCAGGCTACAAGGAAGTTCCGTAGTTGTAACTCTGCCGTTTCACAATGGCGAAAAATTGGAACCCAATAAAGAATATATAGTAATCTATTCACCAGATGGGACAATCACATTGGTTCCAAAAATTGATGATCCCTTTGTTTTGTCCGAAGCTGGAGCTTTTTACGAAAAAGATGAGTGGAATAATTTATCTCCTGAAGGGAGAGAACTATTCTGATGAACGCTTCCGATAGGTACATCCCCAAGAAAGGCGATATCGTCTGGGTAAATTTTGACCCATCTTCAGGAAATGAAATCAAGAAACGTCGGCCGGGACTGGTTGTCTCAAGATACGAATTTAATCGTTCCACCTTGTTTGCGGTTATTTGCCCCATCACTTCGACAATAAAAAACATTCCTACTCGATATACGTTGCCGAAAGAAATGGTTGTCACAGGTCAAATCGTCATTTCCCAACTCAAATCTTTGGATTTTCACGCCAGAAAAATCGAATTTGCTGATAGATTGCCTGTTCAGGATATCGCTAAAGTCGATCAGATAATCGAATACATTTTTTAAAATCCGCAATCACTTAACAGCTGATTGCGGATTTTTTGTTGTATATACTTGTATTTGGATACAAATTAACAGGGTTATGACTAATTCGTCATACCAGGCATTACGGCCATGCTGTCGATGATTTCAGGATTCACCATGCCGAAAATCATGGCAATATGGGCAACGACAAGGAAGCCGCCGACCAGCATAAAGTGGATTTTCATTTTTTCTTCATCGGTTTTATTCCGGAACAGGACACCAATTTCCATGAGTGCGATCGGCAATAGGAACAGTACGCCGCTCAAATAGAAGCCCACTGCCACAACGTCGACCCACGTGTGCCAACCATTTGTGGTGGTCAATGGAATCACTGCGTTAAACAACAGGTAGAAGAATATTCCCGTGAAATAGAAGCCGGCAAAGATACCGACGATTTTGTTCAAAGTCCTCAAACCACCCGATTTTACCCTGTCAAAAATAATGAAAAATTCTGAAATCGTCAGCGTCTCCGCGCAGATTACAGGGATTGCCATAAAGATGATCAGATTCCAGGGCTGATTTGAAGCTAATAAAGACATGTAATGAGTCATGCTCACTTTTGTTTCCTCCTCAAAGTAAAATAACTAAAAATTGATAGTCTTAATATACCGAATGAATGTGTAGATTAGATGGAGATTGGGCGTCTTCATATGAGCTACATAATGACCTGATATTCTGTGAATGTAGAAAAAAACAATCCGGAAAGAAGGGTTCAGATAATGCAAACAATCCAATTTATCATTTCAATAGTGCTGATTTTTATCTTAGTGATGTTAGTCATAAATACAATCCGTAAACAGGATTCTGTTTTGAGAGCAGATGTGAAACGACTGCGGTCTGAAAATGAAGCTTTGAGGAAAGAGCTTCTCAAACGCGGAATCGTTGAATATGTCTAATAGCTGAAAACGGATAGCCGAAACAAACGCTGTCTATACACTATAAAAAACCAGCCGGAAAACGGAAGTTCGATAGACGAACTTCGTTTTCCGGCTGGTTTATTTTATTGAAATCTGTTGATTTGCCTGCACTGTTGCTCAGTTATTAAAAAACTTGCACTTCAGATTCAGTCGTTTTTGTAAGAACAGCAATAATCCACATACTTCTCAACGATCATCTTGAAGGATGAGTTCGCCGGAACGACATAGCTTTGGCCTTTGCTGTAAAGTGTGTATTCCGCTTCACCCGGCAACATAACCGACATATCGCCACCCAAGACTTCCATGATTTCCTCTGAATCAGTGTTGAATTCGTACTCGCCTGCCAACATGAAGCCAAGTGTCTTTTTCTCTCCGCTTTCGAACAGAACCGTTCTGCTGGTCACTTTCCCATCAAAATACACATTAGCTTCCTTGATTACTGTAACATTTTTGAATTCCATCCTATTTCCTCCATTAGCTTGATTATTTTATGTTTTTCTTGCACGTATAACCTATTTCCTCAGTATCTTTTCCATGGCCTTCCCTTTAGCCAACTCATCGATGAGCTTATCCAAGTAACGTATCTTCTGCATAAGTTTGTCTTCGATTTCTTCGACACGGTAACCGCAAATGACACCCGTGATAAGCGACACGTTGGGATTCAGCTGTGGTGCCTGTGCAAAAAAGGTTTCGAAATCAACTTTATTGTCCAACTGTTGCTGCAGAGTCGCCTCATCATATCCGGTCAGCCAGAAAATGATTTCATCGACTTCTTCTTTCGTACGGCCTTTTTTCTCGACTTTCTTTATATACAAAGGATAAACGCTGGCAAACGGCATTCCAAATATTTTCGTATTTTTCATGGGTGCTCCCTTCTGAATCTTCCTGAAGCTATTCTTAGTACTTATGATTTTCATTATGCCATAAATCGCAGAAAAGCTCATCATTTATCAACAAGAAAAGCCGCATAAATACATCATCAAATGGATGTATTTGCGGCTTACTTTCTGATATACCACTTTTGGCTTATTTTACGAAATGAAACCCTCACTCATAAACAGCAACATGAAGCCACTGATCAAAAAGCATAATAAAGTGACGATAATGAGCAACACAGAACGGTCTTTTTTCCTGAACAGTGCAATGACTCCCGTCACAAATCCCACAAAAACGGCAATTATCCCCGCGATTGACAAAGAAAACAGGAGCATATCTGATAGCGTCGGCCCACCTGTTCCTGTCATGAACATAGGATAAATCAGAACGATATACACTGTCCAAGTTGCTATGAAAGTGACGAAAGAACCCACGGACACTTTCCCCAATTTCGTTTTTGGCAAAAATGTATATTTCATTTTCTACGCCTCCTTCCCCCTGTTTAATGATGCCCGATGTTCGTCCATTCCAAAACATCATACTGTTTCCAAACGTTTTCGCCTGCCACTACGACTGTGCCGTCTTTTTTCAGTCCGAATGTATTCCCGCCTGCGGAAATGGCTATCATATCCTTCCAGCCCGACACCTCGCATTGTCCTTCTTGATTGTATCCCGTTGCGACAACCGTGCCATCCGATTTCAAGCCCACTGTATGATGAGCTCCTGCTGCCACAGCGATGATGCCCGTCCAGCCGGACACATTCCCTTTACCGTAGCTGTTGTCTCCCGCAAACACGACGGTCCCGTCCGACTTCAAGCCGATAGCATGCGAATCCCCTGCAGAAAGAGCCACGATATCCGTCCATCCTGAGACCGCAATTTGGTTGCGATCATTTTTTCCCGTGGCAACAACTTTCCCATCCGATTTCAGCCCCAAGGTATACCCATTCCCAGCCGATAAAGCAACGATGTCTGTCCACTCTTGGACATTGCCTTCCCCATTGCCGTTGTCTCCGGTCGCAATGACCGTTCCGTCTGACTTCAAACCCATCGTATGGCCGATCCCGGCTGATATAGCCACAATATCTTTCCAATCCGAAACGGCGCTTTCTCCGCTAAGATTACTCCCGGTTGCCAACACTGTGCCATCCGATTTCAAACCTACCGTGTGATAGGCTCCTGCTGATACAGAAACAATATCCGTCCAATTTCCGACATCACCTTGCCCGGCTTCATTCCAGCCTGCAGCAACGACCTTACCATCCTTTTTCAGTCCTACCGCATATCCCCCGCCCGCAGAAAGGATTTCCTGTTGTGTAAAACTTGAGGAAAGCGGAAGCGTCAGAATCTGACCGATGTAAATCAGATTAGGATCATTGATTTGATTGGTTTTTACAAGTTGATCAACTGTCACGCCATACCGGAGCGCGATTTCGGAGAGCGTATCCCCTGATACAACCGGATATTTCATCCCGAATGATTGCGAGGAGTCAGCAACAACAGCGGATGCTGTCGGAATGACGATTTTTTGACCCAACCGGATTAGTCTCGGCTGTACTATGTTATTAGCCGCCACAAGTTGCCGCACGGTCACACCGTATTCGAGAGCAATTCTGTACAAGGTATCGCCCGCTTTGACTGTATAAATGAAATTCTCTTGCGTTGCATTTTGTGATTCCACTGCAACGGTATTTGGCGATAGCATGCCGAAAAGGAACATCACCGAAAAAAACACAAAGACAGCCAATCTACGCATCCATTGCAAATAAACCCGCATTTCCCTCTCCTCATTTCCGAACTACAAGAAATGTCATTGTCGAAGCGGAAAACCCGTCAACTATAGATTTTCCGCTCAGTCAATCCTCTTCTTTACTCTTTTGAGTCATTCCTTTGAAATTATCAGAAACAACAGAGTATAGCCGCTGAATATCTATTCAAACTGCTTCTTATTGCTGCCGTCCAGGTTGACCCTGTAAGCAGCCCCTGAATATTCGCCGTAGTAAATGTAATCACCGTAAATGTCCAAGATATTCCACATTTTTACTTTATTCATTTTTGCTGCTGCAGTGCCGTCCAGATTTGCCCTGTAGAGCCAATCATCTTTACTGTAATAGAGCGAATCCCCGTCTATAGCCGTAAAAGTACCCTCCACAAGCTTTGATTGCTCGGTACCATCTGTTCTCATCCTGTTTACGTTCTCATATTCCCCTTTTTCATTTTTCTCGCCGTAATAGATCCAGTCTCCTTCGACTGCGTATATGACTACGTTTTCTGATAGTTTCATAACCTCAGTGCCGTCAGTCTTCATTTTGAATAAACTTGTTCCATCCACATAATAGATGCTGTCACCTGACACCTTCATATCGCCCTCAAAAGAGCTGATGTCAGCTATCTTGGTCTTTTCAGTGCCATCCGTTTTTGTCTTATAGATGCTTCCCGGTTTAGTGCTGTAGTAGATCCAGTCTCCCGACACTTCGAACCCGTACGAGCTTTCTTTGCCGACATCCACAACATTAGCCGCTCCTGTACCATCTGTTTGAATCTTACTAACACCGCCATTCATGCCAGAGTAATAGATAGTATCCCCCTGAATTACCATATAGCCGCTCCCAAAATTATCAGCGACCTTGGTCTTTCCGGTCCAGTCAGTTTTCATTTTATACAGGGCTTCTTCGTTATTGTCTGTGTAGTATATCCAGTCCCCGCTCTGTTTGACCATACCTATAGACGCGGTTTCTGATGAGCGACAACCAGTCAGCAGTGCCACGCCCAAAATGATCATCATGAGTAAACCTATATTCTTTTTCATGAGTGTCCTCCTTTTCCGCTCCAATTCACAGCCACGTGTGATTAGCTTAAAACCTAGATCCCTCATTCTTCTTTCGTCAGCATTTCCATGAATTCCTCCCCGGTCATGGTTTCTTTTTCGAGCAGATATTTTGCAAGTTCATGCATTTTCGGTAAATTTCCCCGGATGATTTCCTTGGCTTTTTCATGGGCGAATTTGATGATGCGCAAAACCTCATCATCAATTTTCGCGGAGGTCTCATTCGACACGAGCGAGGTTACATCCGTTCCCAGATAAGGATTATTGATCGTTTCCAAGGCCATCATATCGAATTTTTCACTCATCCCGTAGCGCGTGACCATTGCTCTCGCAATAGCCGTTGCAGCCTCTATGTCATTTTCCGCCCCGGACGTGATTGTATTTAAAATGACTTCCTCGGCAGAACGTCCGCCCATGTAGGTGACGATCTTGTTCAGGAATTTTTCCCTGCTCATCAGAATCTGGTCTGTCTCTTCCGACTGCATCGTATAGCCAAGAACTCCAGATGTCCTTGGGATGATGCTGATTTTATTGACTGGTGCGGAATCGGTCTGTTTTGCGGCAACAATCGCATGGCCAATTTCATGGTACGCGATTGCCAGTTTGTCTTCTTTCGAAAGGATCGCATTTTTCCGCTGGTATCCGGCCAATATGATTTCCAACGCATACTCCAGATCGGATTGATTGATTTTGCCGCGTCCTTCCTTTATGGCATGGAGAGCGCCTTCATTTATCAAATTGGCAAGATCGGCGCCGGAGCTGCCGGGTGTATCCCTGGCGATCTCCTTCAGGTCGATATCTTCGGCCATTTTGACGGATTTTACATGAACCTCCAGAATCGCTTGCCTCCCGGCAATATCCGGCAGTTCAAGCGGGATGCGCCGGTCAAACCGTCCAGGTCGCAGCAGCGCTTTGTCGAGAACTTCAGGTTTGTTCGTTGCCGCCAGGATCACCACACCTTTTTCCGAGGAAAAACCATCCATCTCGTTCAATAATTGGTTGAGCGTCTGGTCCCGCTCATCATTTCCGGTTATCCCTGACAGATTACGGCTCTTGCCGATCGTATCGATTTCATCAATGAAGACGATGCAAGGGGCTTTTGCCTGCGCTTGATTGAACAGATCCCGCACCCTCGCAGCTCCCACGCCGACGAACATCTCCATGAATTCTGATCCCGAAATAGAGAAGAAGGGAACCCCGGCTTCTCCAGCGACCGCTTTTGCAAGCAGCGTTTTACCGGTCCCCGGAGGTCCGACAAGCAGAATCCCTTTTGGCATCTTCGCCCCGATTTCCCGGTATTTTTGGGGATTGTGCAGAAAATCGATTACTTCCCAAAGTGCTTCTTTCGCTTCGTCCTGGCCCGCTACGTCCGCAAATGTTTTTCCTGTTTCAGATGCAGCATAAACCATGACATTGCTTTTGCCGAATTTCATTTCGCTGCCGCCGAGCCCTCCGACTCTTCCCTGAAGCCTGCGCATCATGAATCCCCAGAAGACATACAATAACGCCAATGGCAGCATCCAGATCAGGAAAAAATCAACAATCGGCGAACTTTCTTCAACAATCTCTTTTTCAAACTTTGCTTCAGTAAGCAGCAGTCGTTCAGTAAGCTGTGGATCCTCCATTCTGCCGGTGATGAAGGTGCTCTCTTCACCTTCATCGTCCAGCGCTGTGAATTCTATCCGGTTTTCCTCCACCAGAACCGACTCGACACTGCCTTCTTCAAGCATTGTAACAAACGTCTTATAATCCACTTCCGTTACCGGATTTTCCTGAAGACCGGGAAAAACGAAAAAATTCAGCACAATCAGAAAAATTGCAATTGTCACAGCAAAATTCAGCCATTGTTTATTGAGCTTCGGGGGCATCTTGGATTCCATCAGCTTATTCCTCCCCTTCTAAAAAGAGAACATTCCGTCATCCTTATTATCCCAGAAATATAGGATATTACAAAAAATTAGGCAGCTTTTGAATTCCGATTTTGCATCCTTGGGCCTTTGTCATGGACAAAATTTGCCAATAGGACTATCTTATAGGCGTAAGCAAAAACGAAAACTTGGAGGAGATTCAAATGAGTCTGAAATCAGCAAAAAAAGGAATTATCATCTCCATTATCTGTATTCTTATACTCACAGTTTTTGAACTTCCCGCCCCGATCGGAATCGAGACCAGACCTCAGAATGACGTATCCCTATTTTGGTTGATGCTCTTCCTTGTGATCTTGATCAGTGAAATTTCGGCAGCGCTATTGATTTTTAAGAAGCCTAAAATCGGAGCCAACCTTGCAATAATTGCGGGTGTCTTGAACATCTTCCAAATAATTGCTGATCAGCTGCATCTGATGCAACCAGAGATAGCAACGTTCGCTTACACCTTATTGGAATATTCAGTCGGTATTTTCGCTTTGGCGCTTATCTATTTTTCCCGGAAAGTGAAAACCTTAATCTAACAAACATTAACAATTTTTGTTTACAAATAGAATAACGAATTATATAATTGTTTACACAAACAGAGAAAGGAGGATAGGATTTTATGATTGACAACAGCACACTACTAGAATTACAGAACGGCTATCGATTTGATCAGCATGCTAAAAGCTACGCCTGCTTATTTTGTCGTCAAATCTACCAACAGGGCATCATCTATCCAATGGAAGATGTGCTTTATGAAGCGGAAAAGGCTATGCTCCAACACATACATCAATCGCATGGTTCTGTTTTCGAAACACTGATTCAATTAGATAAAAAATATACAGGATTATCTGACGTTCAAAGGGAAATGTTACAGCTATTTCATGAAGGACTATCCGACAAGGAAATATTGGAGCGGTCTTCTTCGGGAAGTATCTCGACCATTCGTCAACATAGATTCAAGCTGAAGGAAAAGGAACGGCAGGCAAAAATTTTTCTTGCTCTGATGGCCAACTTGGACAGCAGCAGAGTACCCATGAAAGATAGCCCTATTCACAAGGAGGAAATAATAGTGGATTCACGCTATGGCATTAAAGAAAATGAACGGGAAAAAGTACTGCAAACCTATTTTAAAAACGGATTAGATGGGGCAGTGGATATTTTTCCAAGCAAGGAAAAACGCAAAATTATGGTGCTGCAGCATATTTTGAAGCGTTTTGATCAAACTAAGAAATATTCTGAGAAGGAAGTCAACGACATCATTAAAACGGCTCACGATGATTATGTGACCGTGCGTCGCTATTTTATCGAATATGGATTTATGGATCGTAATAGCGATGGCTCGCAGTACTGGGTTATCACTGATTAACGTTTTTTCAATAGCTGTTGAATAAAACGGTCAAAAGAAATCAACTTTTCTTCGGTTCTTTTTTTGAAGAAAAGTTGATTTCTTCTTTGTATTTGATGAACTTTATTTTTTATCCTACATATTAATAAAAGAGCCATCACCTTCAATAGGTGCTGACTCTTGAATGGAAAAAAATTAGCTTTTCCCGATGTTATTCTGTAAAAAGAAGAAAAACACTAACATTTTATGAATGCTATTCTTCCAAATAAGAAATTTCTTTTTGGACGGCTACTTTAGTGCCGCCAAACTCCTCCGCGATATAATCCTGTACTTCTTCACTGTGGTACAGCTCAGCCAATTTCAAAATATCAGAATCATCAGCATTTTCTTTTTGCGTCACCAGAATATTGATGTTGTTTTTGGTGTCCTCGCTGACTTCCTCGTAATATAATGAATCTTCCAATACGTTCAATCCGCCTTCGAGAGCAACGGAATTACTGATTAAAGCAAGATCGACATCCGCCAAAACACGTGGTCCGGTGGTGTCATCAATTTCCACAAACTCAAGATTTTTCGGATTTCCCACAATATCAGCGGTGGTCCCCAAAGCGTCAAAGTCATCCGTCAGCGTCAGCAAACCGGCTGCCTGCAATAACAATAGCCCCCGCGAGGCATTTGAAGGGTTGTCCGCAATGGCAACAACGGCTCCATCAGGAATTTCTTCAAGAGTCGTGTGTTTTTCAGAATAGACGCCCATCGGTTCGAGATAAGTAGTCGCAAATGCCGTTAATTCTGCTCCTGTTTGCTCGTTAAAGGATTGCAGATAAGCCCATGATTGGAAGGCATTCACATCCACTTCCTCATCGACAGTTGCCGTGTTCAGTTGAGGACCTCCATCAATGTCCTTTACCTCAAGCGTTAGCCCTGCTTTTTGAGCGGCTTCAGACTCTGCGATGTATTCCCATATCTGTGCATCCGATGACTGCGACCCGATCGTGATTACCTTGGATCCAGATGCAGCAGCCTCCTCTGTTGAGGATCCCGTGGCGGAATCCGCCGTGCTGCCGCATCCCGCCAATAATGTCAACAGCGACGCTGCCGTCAGTAAACTTTTCCATTTATTATTCAAATATATCTCTCCTTTTCTTTTCAATTCATCGTCATGCCGCCTGTAACGTTGATAGCCTGGCCGGTCATATAGCTGGCTAAGGGACTCGCAAGGAACAAAACGACATTCGCTACATCTTCTGGCTGTGCTGTACGCCCTAGCGGTACTTGCGAGCAATCTTCAGCATATATTTCATCGGCAGTCATACCCCTGATCAATCCACCTTTGACCCTTTCACGGTGCTTCATATCCGTTTCCACGATTCCCGGGCAGACGGCATTCACAAGGATTTTGTCTCTCGCCAATTCTTTAGCCATGGTTTTCGTTAATCCAAGGACGGCATGTTTTGAAGCCACGTAGGCACCCATTGCCGTGTAGCCATTTTTGCCCGCTTGGGAAGAAATTTGAATGATGCGGCCGCCTTTTTTAGCTTCCTGCATGATTTTCCCAACTCGTCTGGAAGTGAGGAATACCCCTTTTGCGTTGACCGCCATCACCTTCTCCCAATCGGAAACAGAGCTGTTCACAACATAATCCATCGTGGAAGTTCCGGCGCAGTTCACTAAAATATCCACAGTTGAAAAGTGTTCCAGACTATTCTTGATCCAACGATCGACAGAATTCTCATCCGCTACATCCAATTGCGCAACGGCCAAACTATTAGACACAATTTCAAATTCCTTTTCGTTCCCCAAATCGCCCGAAACGACGGTAGCACCGGCTTCCAGAAAGCGCCTGACGATTCCTTCTCCTATTCCGGTTTTCCCTCCCGTAACCAAAGCCACTTTTCCTGACAGATCTATCGAAATCACGCAGAATCCTCCTCAAGATGCATTCAATCTCTAAACATTTCTTTACTGCTGTAAAGCAAACTCTGAGATCCCTTTTCGCTCAAATGGGTCGCGGCTGATACCTTTCTCCAAGACGATTTTCGCATATTCTTTCGCGGAAAATAACGAGTGGTCTTTATAATTTCCACAAGAGATAGGGGAAACTGCCGGCACATCCTCTGTTTCCAGGACGCGTTGCAAAGTTTTCTCTAACGCTGCCGCTTCTTTTTCAGTTTCATGCTCATCCCAAAGGATCATGTAAAATCCGGTGCGACAGCCCATCGGTGAAATATCAATAATGCCTTCAAGTTCATCGCGCAAGTACGTTGCCAATAAGTGTTCTAACGTATGCAATGCAGCAGTCGGTAACGCATCTTCATTTGGTTGCAAGAAGCGTAAATCATATTTTTGTACTGTGCTGCCCTTCTCGTTATGCTCAACCCCTGCCGCTCTTACATAAGGCGCCTTCACCAAATTGTGGTCCAATTCAAAACTTTCTACTTTTGCCATTTTCTATTTCCTCCTAGTAGTTTATGTTTAGTCTCGCTATGCTTTACATTCTGGAAGTCTTAAATTTTCAAAATATATAGCTTTATTTCAATTCATCTGGAATGAACCAATAGTTATCTGTATTGACCTCATTCAAATGCGCTTTGAATTCATCTGAGCGATAAGCTTCAACAATAGCTTCTGCCCAATCAGTTTCTTCGTTACCGCTGTCCACAATGGCATGCAGAACCAACTGCGGCAAAATGTCTTCATTCAATAGGCTGTCATTTGAACTCAATCCAGCTGCATATAAAATACTGCCAGGAATTACCCCATAACTTACATCCGATAATGATCTTGGGATTTGTGCCGAACTCATCTCAACTATTTCTAGATTATATGGATTTTCAATGATGTTATCTTTAGTGGAAGCCATTGGTTCAATACTCTCATCAAGCTTGATCCAGCCTGCCTTTTGCAGAACCAAGAGCGCTCTCGCCGTGTTGGAGGCATCATCCGGAATAGCGATTATATCTCCATCTACAACCTCATCAATTGAGCCTTTCGTGGCAGAATGTATCCCTGTCGGAACAGTAGGTATTGGTGTGATTGCAACCAATTCAGCATTCGCCTCTTTATTGAAGTTATTCATGTATGCCAAATGCTGGTCGACATTCACATCGATAGCCCCTTCTTGCAACGCGACATCTACTTGGCGCACCTCCGTAAATACCGTTTCTGTTACTGTGTATCCTTGATCTTCCAAAATAGGTACAATACCATCCATGAACAATTCACTATAAGGACCAGGTGAGGTTCCAATAGTAATATCTTCTTTTGTTTCCTCGGATTCCGTCTGCGCTGCTGAACTGTTGTCATCAGTTGCAACGCCCGTATTCCCGCATCCAGCTAAAGTCAATAAACTTACCATTGAAAGTGCCATAAGTGTTCGCTTTTTTATCATCTATATCCCTCCAACATTTTCTGTGTTCCAAAAAAATATCTCATTGTTGCTGAAATATAGTTTAACACTCAGGATGCATCATAGGATAATATGTAAAATCGAACACGTTTGATAGCAAAATCCGAATGCTGAATATGCATTCAGGAATTCAACCGGTGCCTGTTGATCCTCTTCTCCGGACAACAACTGGTTTGATCGAAGATTCAACTCGGATTTTGATCGTCAACTCCGGCGGAATACACTCGACCGGAAAAGAATGATTGTTTAGGCCGGCTTCGCAGGAGAACAGCAAAGGCCGCCTCGAAATGAGACGGCCTTTGCTATGACAAGCTGATTTTTTCCTTTTTGCGATCACCGGCTATCCTTTCACTACACCCAGCGTTTCCAACTTGCGGATAGGCTCAATCAATTCCAGTTCATTGGCGATGACAAAATCGATGTCTTTATAGGCAAACCGGGCTTCTTCCCCTATATCGCGTTTCCTTGTTTTCCCCAAAAAAATCCCCTTCGATTCAAGATCGAGGATTGTATCCTCCACACTGAATGTCTCCATCGCCTCTTTCCTGCTCATCTGGCGGCCGGCTCCGTGCGAGCACGAATGAAAACTTTCCGGGCTCCCTTTCCCTTTGACCAAATAGGAACTCGTCCCCATTGCGCCCGGGATGATCCCCCATTCGCCTTCCCTGACCCGAATGGCCCCTTTCCGATGAATCCAGACTCTCTTCCCGGCATGTTCTTCATAAGCGGCATAATTATGATGGCAGTCAATCGGTTCGGACAGTTCAATCTCGGTAAAATCTGCATATTCGGCAACAAGGAGACGAATGATTTCGATAACGATCCCCGTAATTTTCGCCCGGTTCTCTTTGGCGAACGCCATGGCAAACTCCATCCATCGGATATATTCTTTTCCGATGTCGCTTTCCGTCGGTAAATAAGCCAAGTTCCACTCCGGAGGAACAGGCGAATGTTGCTGTTTGTTCAGTTGCTTTGCCTTGTCATCAAAATAACGGCAGACAGCATCCCCAACATTCCGCGAACCGGAATGGATCATCACGCCCAAGAAGCCATCTTCATCCGTTTGCAGCTCGATGAAGTGATTCCCGCTGCCTAGCGTCCCTGCTTGAAAATAAGCCTCATCCAATACATAGGCAAGTTCCTTGGTTGCTCCCACCTTATCCTGTTCTTCCAGATACCAGGAAAACTGCCGGACAGCTTCGCTACCTTGTTTGCGTTTATGTTTTTCATAGCCGTTCGGAATGCTCCGCAAAATAGTATTGACGATGGTTTGCGCTAATTTCCCATCGGGCGTCTCTTGCGTAATAAGGATTTCCGCGGGAATATTGGTTTGCACAAAAGCCATGCCACAACCGATATCGGCCCCTACTGCATTCGGGACAATCATCCCTTCAGCAGCCAAGATGCCTCCGATGGGCATGCCATAACCGGCGTGGGCATCCGGCATGAGGGCAACGTGTTGATAGGCAAAAGGCAGATTGGCCAGATTTTTTGCTTGCTCCAGACAAATTTTATCCAGTTGACTTGTATTCTCAAGCCAAATCTTGATCGGCACTTTCTGTTCAGATGGTTCGAATATCGTGAACATATTTCATCCCCCATAAGTCGAAATTTGCATAACCAACAGCGTGCTCGCTGAATCAGTTGTTTCTTCAACATCTTAGCGTTCATCTTTTTTAATTTCGTGACCGCACCTTATTGCCCACTACCCCGCCTCTTATTCCTGCGAAAAAAAGTCGCGATTTCTTCTATTGATTTTGACCCTATTATACCGCTTATGGATAAACAAACGGTATTGATTCGCTGTCCTGCATGGGCCCAATTATTTACCGAAATAAAAAAAAGAAGCACTTGTCAGAATTCGAATCTGACAAGTGCTTCAATTTTAAATTTGGATGGAACTGAGATAAACATTTTAGCTTTGCGGCCATCAGAATTTTACTCCAATCAGGAAGTCGCGCGCAATAACTCTGCATCGCCGTTGTACGCCAATGCTTGCGCACCTTCTTCGCCGGTGCTTACGCGGATGACATTTTCAACATCATAGACAAATATTTTCCCGTCGCCGATATTCCCTGTATATAACGCTTTTCTGGCAGTTTCGATCACTTGTTGGAGAGGCACGTTGCTGATCACGACTTCCACCCGGACTTTAGGCAGCAGATCCGCATCGGTTTCTACCCCGCGGTAATAAGTCGTATGCCCTTTTTGCACGCCGTAGCCGAACACATTCACAACCGTCATGCCGGTGATGCCGATGCCGTTCAAAGCTTTTTTCAGATGATCGAATTTGCTTTCATTGATCAAGATTTCCACTTTGGTCATTTTTTTCGTCTTATGTGCCTTGCTGCCCGGGGTGGCTGTCGCGTGGTTTTCCACAACAACGGCTTCGTCCATGGCGACCACTTCTGCACCGAACTGCTTTTTCGGGGAAAAGGCTGGACTGGCTGGAACTGCAACAGCATCATGTGCACCAACCGCAAGGCCAGCAGCGCTGACTGAACCGTAAGCCGTTTCGCCATGCAAGGAATAGTCCAAGCCATCTTCCTCTTCCTCCTCGGATGCCCTTACCGGCATAACCAAGCTGATCAGTTTCAGAATGACAAAGGAAACGATGGCTGAATAAGCAGTGACCGCAAGGATGCTGATGATTTCTGCGATCAGCAGGGCAGCATTTCCGTCAACCAAGCCGCCTGTTATATCCGGATTGATTGTGGATGTCGCAAAAATCCCCGCTGAGATTCCGCCCCAAATTCCGCCGACCCCGTGACAGCCAAAAGCATCTAGTGCATCATCATAGCCGATTCTCTTTTTCAATTCAGTGACAGCGAAGAAACAAAGTATCCCACCGACGAAACCGATTAGCAAAGCTGAGAATGGGCTGACATACCCGGCACTTTGCGTAATCGAGCCAAGTCCGGCGATGATTCCGCTGACCAAACCTAACGCAGTCGGTTTTTTATGCAGGACCCATTCGCACATAAGCCAGCTGAATCCAGCAGCAGCTCCCGATACGGTCGTTGTGATAAAGGCATTCATTGCAATGCCGTTTATGCTGAGCGCGCTGCCGGCATTGAAGCCGAACCAGCCGAACAACAACAAGCCGGCACCGATCATCGTCATCGGGATGTTATGCGGTCGGACAGAGTCTTTGTTTGTTCTTTTTCCGACAAAAATCGCAGCCACAAGCGCTGATATACCGGCGCTGACATGAATAACCGTTCCGCCTGCGAAGTCGAGAGCGCCCATTTCACGGATCCAACCGCCATTGCCCCATACCCAATGCGCAATCGGGTCATAGACCAATGTTGACCAGAGCAACACGAAGGCAAGGTACGCCGGGAATTTCATTCTTTCCGCGACGCTTCCGGAAATGATTGCAGGTGTAATGATTGCAAAAGCCAATTGGAACATCATGAATAACTGATGTGGGATTGTCGGAGCATAATCTACAGGGGCGAAACCAACATTTTTAAGAAACGCAAATGAAAAGTCGCCGATGATTGAATTGTCTCCTCCGAATGACAAGGAATAACCTAAAAGTATCCATTGTATAACCACAACTACAATAGCTGCATAACTATGCATGGTTGTGCTCAGAACATTTTTTGCCCTGACCATCCCTCCGTAAAATAAAGATAAAGCTGGGGTCATCAGCAAAACCATTACCGTTGCGAGGAACATGAAAGTCGTGTCCGCCATGTTGATATCCATTTAATTTATCTCCTTTGATTGAAATTTCTAATTTGTTCTTAACTATGGAGCAAATTATATAGTCAATAAAGCAGATAGTCATTTCGATTCTCACAGCTGATGGAACTATATGTCACACGTGGTTGGTATAACACAAAAACAGATGACAGCGTTCACACTTCAGGATGATTCAAAAAAGGTACTTGTCCTGCGAATTGTTGTTGTTCATTCGAAAATAAATCCACCGCCTTGATGGCGGAATGATCCGTCTGACCTCTACTCCCATCATGATTAGGAAAGGTAATTCAAAAAACGCATCACTTCAAGGTTCTGCGGCTTTTTCACAAGGGATTGCATCCGGAAATTTAGGATGGTTCGTCGATTTTTCTCCCAAAATATTGGACCTATCGATTGAAAAACGTCCGTATGTTTTGTGGTTTTTCTTCATCTCGCATCCTATTTTCAGCTTCAAACACTGTGTGAATAACCTCACATTATCTGTCACTTCCTGACACAATAAACCAGGATAAAAAACCGTCGCATAAGCTTTCCTAGGTGGTTCTATCAATAAAATGGGTAATTTCAGAAAAGTGAGGATTTGGTGATGGGATTACATTATCGAGGAATTCCAGTTCGGTCGATTTTCCCATTTTTTGTTTTTTTCAAAAAAAAATGACTTAAACGTGGCAGTATTATTGCCTATTGACGTCAACTTTTGGCGTTATTCCCTTCAAATTATTAATGATCCGAACGCAAAAAAAGCGGAACCACATTGTGATTTTCCGCTTTTTGGTTTTATGAAAATAATTTGAGCTGTCATTTGTGCCGCCAAACTCTTCGACGATATCTTTTTCCCCAATATTACTAAAGCATAATATGAGCTATTCTATGGTTTTGTTTTGCTGTCGACATAGGTAAAATCTTCTGTGCCGGATTCGACACCCAAGATGTAGCTAGTCTCTTCCATTGTTTCTCTGTCCTCAGAGAATTCTATTTTTTTATCCTCTTCTCCGCCTGTTGAATCCGTCGTCTGGATGGTTATCGTGTTATCTTCTTCATTGGACTCCACGACCACATACGTCATTTCCGTTTTCGTACCCTCATCATCAACTTCAATCAGTTCGGTTTCAGTGAAGTAATAATCCGGAGATCCCATGGTATTTACCCAGTGTCCAACCAATGCTTCTTCAACTGTTTCTGATTCCCTATCAACGGTTACGGTGCAGCCTCCCAGCAAAATGAGGCCGAATAGCACAAGCATGTACATGAATACTTTGTTCCTTCTCATTTTTAACGCTCCCTTTTCTGTGTCATCCAAAGAAATAAAGTAACGATGAAACTGGCACACCCGATAGAATCACTTTGTCCTTGGATATTTTTTCATCGCCCAACAGTATCTTTTGCGTCATGTTCGCACCCTCGGAAAGCGCTGCCATCACACGGCCTCAGTTTACCACAAAAGCCTAACTCCCCGTACGAATAACACCTTGCCACAATACCTTGATACATTTCCCCCAATAGGTTCCCACAGTGCCTTAGAAATCAAAAAGAAGACCAGATTATCAATCGTGGCCTTCTTTTTCTACACTATCTCATTGTCAGAACAAATCCATCTGATCGATTTCTTCGGTTATTTTGAATTGGGAGGCTTCCATTACTTCCTCTGCCTCTTCCCCCTTCAGATGCTCGCCATGCAGGAACTGCACACCGCCCTTCAGTTTTGATGAGATCAGGTTCAGCACATAGATGTTGTCGAATCGGTTGTAGATGCTGTCGCCGCCCAATCCGGATAGGCATACCAGTTGCGTGTTGCTCTTCTTGGCAATCTCCATCAGCGGCTTCAGCAAATGATCCGCATTCGTCTGTGCGAACGGATTGTCCATCACCAGTACCTTGCTGTTCACTCTCTCTGCAAAGATATCCTTTTCATCCTTTCCCATGTAGGACAACAAACTGGACAGGATGACGAAGGCAGAAAGGAAGCCTTCCCCTCCGGAGTTTTTCGCTACGTCATTCCAGCTGATTTGACGTTCCTTATCCTCCTCGATTTTGAACAGCTTGACTTCAATGCTGCTGATAGTCACCACCTCGTTGTATAGGTTTTTTGTTGTGACAGCAGCCGAGATGGTCTCTTCAGCATTCTCGTTCTGATCCAATCTGTCCAAGGTTCTTGCCGTCACCGTATCAAGCAAATCGTTTAGTCTCTGCTTGTACAATGCCTGGTTTTCTTCCCAATTGGGCAAGATGATTCTGAGCATTTTGATTGAGTGTCCCCTGATATTGATGGATGAATTTCCGTCAATCTTGCCGAGGTTTTCATGAACCTCGCGTATGTAATCAAATATGTTTTGAAGTACGTTTTCCTTCTCTTTCTGAATCAGTTCTATGTCCGCTGCCAATTTCTCCATCAGCGTGCGATAGGACAGAATCGTGATGTCTAAGTTCTCCAAAAAACTGTTTGGGTCTTTTGAAAGAGTCTCCAGTGTCTCCAAAGGTTTCCTGAAGAAGTCATCGCCACTGAATACTTTTTTGCGGAGAACCCGTGCAATTTCCCTACCCAGTTGATCACCCTTATCGTTTTCCTCGTACTGAGACTTTCTGTAGTCACGCACCATCTCTTTTCTGAATCGATCCAAATCTGCATAATCCACTTCAAGGTCGATTTCCAAGATGACCGGGAAGTAGTCGAACTCAGCCAACGCAGTACGGTTTTCGCTTATCTGCTTCAGCTGTGCTTCAAGATTACCTGTTTCACGCTCGATTCCCTTCTTCCGGTCCTCTAGAATGACGATTTTTTCGGCAAAATCATAGTCTTTGATTTCGTTCAGCGCTTTAAGCTCTTCCTTACCGTGATACTTTTTAAGATCAGCGAAGTGCGCTTTTATTGTGGTTTCAATAACGGCTTTTTCAGTTCCATACTCATTGATTTCATTGGTAATTTCCGCTGCTCTGCTCCTCAGTGTTACGATTTCTTTACGCGCCTGTTTTTCTTTATACATGTCGTGCGGCACTTCGTTAAATTGGCTATCAACCAACCCATATTCACTTGATTTCATCGCAAGCTCTTCCTCTTTGGAAGTGAACCGATTTCGCTCTATCTTCAGCCTTTCCTCAAGATTTTTTACGTCTTCTGTAATTTTCTTTGAGAGGCTCTCGAACCGGGACTCGATGTCTTCGATATCCTTCTCGACTAGGACGCCTTTTTTGAACGCACGATAGTTCTCCAATTTTCTCTCGATTTTCGATTCCTTATCTTGGAAATGCCTCAGCCTATTTTCTTGGCTATTTTTATCCACTTCAAGGGCTATCTTCAGATTTTTTTGCAACTGAAGTTGGACAATGATGGCAGCCTCTTCATCTTTCAGCTGCTTTTGCATTTCCAGCTCATCGCAGTATCTGACGTATTTCCCTTTTAATTCGTTCAAATCCTCCAACATTCTCCGCAAAGCATCATCTTCATTCTTCTTCAACCTCAATTCAGTAGTCGCCGAATTACATTCTTTAGTGATAGTGGAGATAGATGCTCTTAAATCCGAAATTTTATGATCTGTTTCGGAAATCTCGCGTTCCAATGCTTTTTTATCTTCCTCTGCACTGGAATAGCTTTCCTGCTCGACCCTGGTGGAAAACACTTGGTTTCTCTTGCCTTCCAAAAAATCGATTTCAGTTTGCTTTTCTTTTATTCTACGCTGCAGACCAAGAATATCCTCTTCTTTTTTTCGGACGATGGTTTCCAGTTCTTCTTTGTCAATCAGCTTGTTGTTAAAGGAAATCAGGAAATTGACTTTGTCCAATGACAACAACTTCTTTTCGCTGGATGCGAAAATATGGTCCAATTCCTCCCGGCACAGAATCACGATTGGATACGAAGTAAAGCTTTCAATCGGTTCCTTCTCCAGTTTTTCGATATCTCGCCTGTTCATAATCAAAGAATAGGGAATGAACGGGTTATTGCGAACTAACATTGCCCCTGAAGTCCTAGCATTTTCAGACCTCCGAAGCCATTCCATTCCATAGGTCACTGTTATGTCGCGTTTCCCGAATTCTTCCGCAATGTCGCTCGGTAGTTCCGTTATTTTCCCGGTCTGCAGTTTGTTCAGTTCCGCTTTTTCCTTTTCCAACTCCGAATGCAACTTGGTTTGCTCTGTTCTAGTTGCGGCAATCCTTTTATCGAATGCAAAGACAATATTGTCTTTTTCGAACAGCCTTTCTTCACCGAAACCGATGTATTTCAGGGTATCTTTCCTTTCGGATAGCTCCTTTTCAAACTGATGCAACGTATGGATGGTATTTTTCAGTTTTTCGGTATCAGTTGCACTCTTAGTTCTCGCATCCATTTCGTCCCGTTCTTGGGACTTCAATTCTTCAGACCTGTTATGCAAAAGATCATTTAAGTCGGCGATTCTCTTAGCAACGGCATCCAATTGTTTATGGTAATCCCGCTCAACCCCAGCTAGCATCCCCTCATCATAATATCCGGTGAGATTTCTCATAAACCTTACGTCATATCTTTTGTTGAACCCGCCTTCGGATTCTTCAAACCCTTTTATGCGTTCATCGATCCGACCTAATGCCGATGCGGCTCCATTCCAATCGGTATTTAGTGAAGTGATTTCCGATTCGGCCTTTTCGATTCCATCTTTCAGCTTCTCTACGGCCAGCGCGATTTCAGCGCAGTTTTCTCGGGCTGCCTCTTGCTCCTTACCATAGTGCACGCTGAGGGTATAACCCAAATTGTCCCTTTCGGATGTCATGTCTTCTGTGTCATTTTTCAGTATTTCCAGATCATTCTCCAGCTTCTGAACTTCCTTGGAGAAGTTTCTATACTCCTCGAATAATTTGGCGCACTCCAAAATATTGCGCAACTGCTCCTGTTCCTTGAGTAGAAATTTAGTTGCATCGAGGTCGCTCTGTGCCTTGCCTATCATTCCTTCAACCTGATTCTTTTTCTCTTGGCATCGATATATTTTCAGGGAAAGTTCTTCATATCTTATATCCTCTATTTCACCTACGATGTTCGTAATCTGCTCCTGCAGCTTTTCCTTAAGCAAATCCAGCTCAGCCTTTTTCTTCTCGATCGTTATCACCAGGTTGGCGATTTTGTTTTCGAATGCCGAACGCTCCCTTTGCCTTGTTTTAAGTTCAACGGCGTGACTCCGGACGCTTTCTCCATCCACAAAAAACTCCTCGATGGATGCCTTTTTATCTATTTTCACTTTGTTTTCCCGGTACTGCTTGGCAAAACGGAACACTATTTCCTGGAAGTTCTTGATTTTGTCCTCGTCAACATTTAGCTTGTCCTCTACCGTTTTAAGGAACCATTTTTCAATCAGTCCCTCCGCACTTTTTGATTCAACAAACAGTTCCGATAGCCCGGATTCCTTAAGGTTGATTTTGTGTATGATGGACTCCCATTCTTTGTTGTTGATCTGATATTCCTTCAGTTTGGCAAAGTAGTTTTTCGACTGATTGTACTGCGTCATATCATAGTAATTGAAGTTAAAATCAGGACTTTTCTTCAGGGACTCGAACAAGGCCTTCGCATTTCCGAAACTCTTGACCTTTTTCCTTCCTTCAACCATTTCAACAAGCGAAATGTTGTGGATATCATTCGTATTTTGCCCGCTATATTCGTTGATAAAATTGACGATTTCCAGGTCATCTTTGGAGTCATCGTCAGACGCGTAACTCCTTTTTCGGACCATCATCCCGGTAAGGACCTTATTCGCCGCACCATCCAATTCCCATTCCACCAAAATGTAGGTTGGGATAGTGGATGTGAAGTAACTCGCAAACGGACGGTCCTTCAGGTTCCGGTATCTTTTGGTCACAAAGGGAGCGAGCATCATCTGCACCAAGACCGTCTTGCCTCCCCCGTTGCGCAACGAAAGAAGCGTGCTCTCCCCATTCAAATGAAAAGTCTCGTCATCGATTCGCATTGTGTTATTGTTGTAGTTCAAGTTGATGATTCTGACAGCATTTATCTTACTCATGTTCTTCCTCCCCCAAAGCAATGAGGACTCTGTTGTAGTTATTTTTGTTCAGTATGTTCCAGTCCATGAAATGGTCCAGTTTCTTCGAAGTCGTAATCATGTCATCCGCTTCAACATAAACAATCAGGCTCTGGTTCTCCAGAAATTTCAGGATGGTGTACAAAAAGCCCTCCTTGGTGGTCTTAGAACGGCTTGTCCTGTCGCCGCTCTTCAGGGCTTCAAAGCGTTCCTGCATGTTCGAAAAAGCGATTCCGCCATTGTCCTGCTCGGTCTCGTCTTTCTCGGCCCCTTCCTTAAGCCTGCTGGATAGGATGTTCAGCAAGTCGCCGCCCCTCAGATAGTTCCGCGACTTGGCTGAACTTCCCTGTGAACCGTACATCTCGACCAGAAGCGTCAAAATCACGAATTGGGATAGGTAATAGTCTTTGTCGTTCGCGTTGCTCCTGCAAAGTTCTGCTTTCAGTTCGCCCTTCGAATAACCGATAAAATCATTGTCTTCTTTGGGAATGAGGTAAATCGTCCCGCCGTATTTTTCGACGATGCAGTCCCCGGTTTCTCCTTGTTGCTTCACCAAGTTCATCACGCGCTCGTTCTCTGAATAAGCCCTGTACAGCTCCTTATCATCTTTTTCGTTCAATTCCCCATTTTTCAGGAGATGATAAAAAATAGTTTGGCTGAATTTGATGTCTTCTACCTCATATGCCATGTTTCTTCCCCCTTTTCACCTCAAACAGAATATCTGAGCAGGTCACGACTTTGACCATGCCGTCCTTGCTGGAAAACTCGCGGAACTTTACCTTCTCCTTGCCGGATAGCTTGCTTACCCTAACATGGGCGATGTCCCCCAACTCCGGCGATTCCTCCACGATATTGAGGACCGTCTCGTTCAATTGGAATTGCGGCGCTAAATCATCCGTATATTGCGCCTTTTCCTCCCGGAGCTCCTGAACGTTTACAGACTTATTCTTCAGCAATTCGATGACGATTTCCCGGAATATTTCGACCGTCGGAATCAACTTTTCCAACAGTTCCCTGTCTTCCGAAACGATGGCGCTGATTTCATGTAGGGAAATCACTCCTCTTTTGTTTGCCAAAGTCAGCATAACTTGTAAGGAATGCTTGTATTTGTCGAGTTTTTCTTTCCGCAGGCGCATCTGCTCCGCTTCCCACTCATCCTCATCAAAGGATAGCATCTCCACATCATCTTCAGCTTCCTTCTTTCGGATAGTCTTTTGGTACTGGATCGCTTTGTTGATGTTGTATTTCTTTCTGATTTTCTTTCTGAACAATGGTGTCAGGAAATAATGGATATCCTCAAGCTTCCCGGCATCTTCGAAGACCAAATCATAAAGATCCTTCCTGATATTGAACCTTTTTATCAGAGACATTTGTGAAAGGTCCTCCAGTTCTTTAGCATAAACATCTTTAAGATCGAAGTGGGCCTTCAGCAATTTCTGTTGCTCTTCGATAGCACGCGAAAGGTACATTTCGATGATCTTCAGATAGTTCAAATTATCGAGTTCCTCTTTCTCAAGCTTTTTGATGTTGATATCCTGTTCCTCGAATTCGATAATCCTTTCGCGGACGTGATTCTTGTAGCTGTCAAACTTGTTTTTGGTCGTCTCCAACGAAGTCAAGTTTTCATTCATCAGATTTTTATATTCCTGCACTGAATAAGAGAGTGCGTTCTGCTTAATCTTTAAGACAGCCTCTTGCATCTTCTGAAGCTGAATCCTGATCAGATTGAAGATGTTCTTCACGTCTTCGACCGCCTTATCGTAGCTCTGCTTATCCAGATGCATTTTGAAGATGAATTCATGGATGGTCAACCGCATATTTGCTTCCATCTCCAAAGTAGAAAGCAAAAGAGAGTATCCATCATTTGATAGCTTGAAGCTTGTCCGTCGCACGGTATCTTCAAGATAAACGATTTCGTTATTCAGAAAGCTGATGTTGATTGCCTGATACTCCTTATCGGAAAAATCATATCCATTGAAATACATGGCGTTCCCATCATCGCAGAGAACGGTGTTGACGATGAAGTCAGCCAGTTCCTTACAATCTTCATAGGTTAACGTTTTTTTCAGATAGCTCATATTGAGGTCATCCACAAAGCTGCCTATGTCGTCCAATGTACAGGCCTCATCCTTCAGAGACTGCTCCATGACGAATAAAAGAACCGCAAAGATGATGTTGGTCTGCTCATCAAAGTTCTCGAACCCAAATTTTTTCCAAGTGGTCTTCTGCATGCTGTTTTTGTACAGTAGAGCGTAAGCTCCCACCCGCTTCATTCTTTCGTTAAAATTATTCAGAAATTCATACTCCATCGGCTCAGAAGTCTCCTATATTCAAAATTTCCTGCGGGATATACTCTTCCCTCTCCAAGATGTCCATTATCGCTTTCCGGTATTCCTCATTGAATTCCCGTAAAAATAGTTCTGAAATATTTCGGTTCTGCCCAGCTTTTGTTTTGGGTAAGGGGATGTCCATCTTCAAATATTTATCAATCATCGCAGTATAACCCTCAATAAACGGCTTGAGGGTATGTTCGCCAGCGAATTCCCTTGTCAGCAATTCATAAATGATGATTCCTTCATAATCCAGGTCGCCGAAATACAGGATGGTATTGTTGGCATCCGCTACATACGGTTCAACGCAAATGTCAAAGTCCCCGAAGCTCTTGTAAATGTTTTTGCCGCCGCCATATACCAATGTTGAGATATCCGTTTTTAATATAGCTTTGCTCCCCGCCAAAAGATGTTTCCGCATACTGTAAAAGGTATCCTTATTTTCCAGTATCAGTACCTTCTGAGGCGTCTGCTTGCTGTTGGAATAGTAAGCAAGTGGAGTTGCCGTGGCATAATAGTTCAGGAATTCTTCTGATATCCCAAGATTTTTCAAAATCCTAGTACCGCCATCTTTGCTGAGAAATTTTTCCCTTCCCCATATTTCAAAACTGCGCTCGTTGATGGATATTCTGTTCTTCAATTTGTCGCCATGGCGCAAAAAATAGGCGTTCAGTTTCAATACATCAGCCCGATCGGCTTTGTACATGTTGATATTTCTTAAATAGTAGCTAGTATCCAGTTTCAAATCCATCGTATACAATAACTCATTAATCAACACAGCATTGTCTTCTACAATCGGCATCACCCGATAGGCAGTCCGCAATGCAGGGCTTTTGCCGTTCGACTTGCTGCTCTTCACGACTGCAATTATCCCATCATTAATAAGTTCGTTGATTGTATTGTATAACTTTTTGTAATCTTCCATTGCGTAAAACTTTTCTATTTCAGATAAAGTTATTTTCTTCTTCCCTAAAATTCTGATGTCCTTTTTCATAATGAAATCCCCCGGAATTGGTTGTGAAAAACCCTCATAAAATGGATAGCTCTTTTAAATTACAATATATTGTCAGTTTCTTATTCTATCATACCCTACCTTGCTATAATTTTTCTCGAAAAACTTGAATTACCCTTAGCATAATCAACAAATAACAAGTAGCAGCATTAAAATTTGATAAATCAACATTGTTGCCTGTTGTCCCGTATCGTCTGGTGGCAGCAAAAACACGCCTCTTGCTCTACAACTGATTTGTACTGTTTCAGAATGACTTAATCAAAAGAAGCCGTTCCACTCTTTTTCTTGACACAGATCAAGTATCTTTTGGCGGATCAGCATTATAATGAAAGCATCAGAACTCAGAAAGAAGGTTTTCAGATGTCCAATCATTCCACATTCAACGAAGTGAAGGAAGCCCTCTTTCCAACCTTGGCGCAATATGTGCCGATCGTCGCACGCGTCCATGGGAAGAATCACCCGGAATTCCATGAGGTGCATAAGCTTGTGGATGCAATCATGGAGAAGGCAAACGCAGCCGGCACAGAAAGACCGGACTTGAATGCAGAATTCATCCAATTGCGCGCGATTTCAAATGACTACACGGTCCCGGACGATGTCTGCGAAAGTTACGAAGCAGTCTATAATATGTTAGCCGAAGTGGATGCAGCTTACCAAAACTAAAGCGATCTAAACAATGCTAGAATCATTACCATAGTTTGTTGCTTCCTCATACAATCAGTAAAAGTTCAAATATCCGTATATTTATTTAACAAGACAGCTTAGGAGCATATCCTAAGCTGTCTTGTTTGTGTTAAAATATTGTTAGTTAATCAATCCGAAAATGATGCTTACTTATCAAGTACATTTAATTACAAGTGTGTTATCTATCAAAATACTGGAAACGAGGAGAATGGCATGAAGAAAAAATTAATACAACCAGTGTTGTGGATTGTTTCTGTCATAATAGCTGCAATAGTCATTCCTCTCTTTATTGACATCAATCCATTATTTGAAACCTCAACCGACAAATCCTCCGAAACGGCTCTACTGCGGGAGCACATGGTGGAAATGTCGGAGCTGACAACATTGAAGTATGAGTACAGTAATGTGATCGTCAGCCGTACAGACAAAAGTTTTTCTTTCTTTGACCTACCCGATTTCAAATATGCAGAAGCCATCCGGCTAATTGAATATTCTGGGTATCTGAAGGCTGGGACCGATCTGTCCAAAATGGAATTAAGCATTGATGAAGCATCCAAGAACGCATTGGTCACGATTCCAGAAGCCCAAATACTTGATAATGTAGTGGAGACCGAGCAAATGACTGTCGAAGATGTTAAAGGAACTATTTTTTCTGACTACCCTACTCAAATCATTATTGATGAAATCAACACACATAAAAAACAACTTGAGGAAGAAAAAATCAGCCAAGGCTTCTTGGAGGAAGCAAACGAGAAAGCAAAATCATTTTTCACCTCAGTTTTGGACTCCCATGGCTATAAAGCTGACATAAAATTTAAATGATTCAAGATTCGATATTGCAAAAATCAGATGAAAGCAACAGTCAAACGTTGCTTTCATCTGATTTCTTTTTGCGCCAAAATGTCACTGATGTTTTGCCCAACTTTATGATAAATCCTGTTTTTCTCCCCATTAATTCAAAAATCAGTTGGCAAAGGCGCTCAAACCTTCATAGCTGTCGTTGTGGATCACATCAGACTTCAAGTAATCGATGATTGATTCCGGAATTTCCACGCCTTGAGTTTTGTTCCGCTCATAGCGCTCGTTGGATCCTTGACCAGGGTAACGGACATTTGAAAAGCCCTCCGCTGGTTTGATGGCGTTCAATTCCTCCATCGTTTGGCTGATGTGCTGTCTGAAAGTATCGGCATCGCCGAAGCGGGCTGGATCGAGGATAATGTAAAGTTGTCCCAAGTTCCGGCCGGCATGCAGATCATTATACATGGAACTGACGTGTTTTCCGAAAGGTAAGTTCATCAGGACACCCGAAAAGATGTCGACCATCATCATCAGTCCATAACCTTTAGGACCGGCGATGGGCATCAATCCCCTCACCGCATGCGGATCGGTTGTTGCTTTTCCATTTTCATCAACAGCCCAATCTGCTGGAATTTCACGGCCTTTTGAGCGCGCATCCAATATTTTTCCCCAGGCCTGCACGGTGGTCGCCATATCAAAAATCAGCGGCGTATCGGTTGCACTTGGCGCACCAAAACCGATTGGATTGGTCCCGTAGTAGACTTCTGCACCGCCAAAAGGCACTGCCATCGGGTCGGACTGCGTCATCGCTATGCCGGCTAAACCTGCTTCGGCGATTTTGCGCAAATAGTAGGATAAGGTACCCGTATGCCCGCATCTCGACACGCCAACTACCGCCACACCGGATTCTTTCGCCATTTGGATGGCTGGTTCCAAGGCTAAATTCGCCACGTACTGTCCTTGTGCATTGTCCCCATGGAATACGCCGGAGCTTTCCCCGGTTTTTTCGAATCTGATTTCAGGCTCTAGAGTGATGCCGCCTTTATTGATGCGTTCTGAATAATACTCCACCCGGACGGCGCCGTGGGAATGGACACCGCATAAATCCGCATAAACCAAATGGTTCGCGGTCTCGGCAGCTTGGACTTCCGGCAAACCCGCTGCTTGGAGTTTGTTTTTGATCAATACATGCAACTCATCCGGAGTCACTTTGATCAATTTTTCTTCCGACATGAATGATTCCTCCTTTAATTTTCACTAATGATATCTAGGCTTATATGTTGGTATTCACTAAATAATCTGCCCACGCCTCACCATAAAGCGCTACCATTTTATAAGATTACAATATCATAAGAAAAATCGGATAGATTTAGCTGAAGTGCACAAATTGCCTATGGTTGCTTGGACGTTATGAATGAATGGAAAAATGCGTGATCTGCATGTGCCCCTCAATCGGAGCCTATGCAGATCACGCATTATTATTTCTTACAGTTTCCAGTAAGCCCGCGCACTGTTTAGCCACGCGCTCCATATCCAGAAGCTTGAATGTCTGAATGATATCCGTCAGCTTTTGGGTATCCTCCTGTTGCTGCATGATGCCGATCAACTCCTTGAAGAAAAGCAACATGGCATGTTCATACATCCTGTTGTCCGATGTAGAAACAGTCTTTTCCAAATCATCATAGTAGAACAAGCTCTTCTCCAGATTATTTTTCTCCAGTTGCAACACCAGGATATTTGAAATGAGGGAGAATAGTTCGTTTTTATATCGTTTCATCTGATTGAACTCTGTCATCTTATCCTTAGCTCTAGCGTACACAGCATCCACTGCATCCTCCGGAAAGAAATCCAAGGCGTTGGTGAACAAGACCAACTCATAATAATGCCATGTCTCACAATCGAAAAGGTAGTCTTTTATGACCGCCATCTCTTTGTGCGGGAAGGGTAGTTCGCTGAGATTACACTGCAGCAAGTGGATGATGCACGCATGGTGCAAATATTTAATCCGGAAAGTTTCATCAAAATGATTTCTGGACGCTTCCTCTAAAGCCGCCAACCTTGGTATATCCTTTGCGTAGTAGGCTTCTGAATAAGCGCTGATCATCATAGCATCCGTATTCGCTTTGTTTCCATCATACATGAAATGGAATTCCTCCAAAGACAGATTTAAATTCTCAAGGATCTGAAGAAATTTCTCGGCAGTCGTATCACTCTTGCCCTTTTCAAACCGTGAAATGGCAGGTCTGCTCAATATACCTTTATAGACATCTTTCGATTTCAGATTCTTGTTCTTCCGAATGTCACCTAGTACTTCTCCGATGTGCATCAACACCCCACCTTTTTGTTCCGTATTATTAACATTTTTGCTATTAACAGTATAACTAGTTTACACTAAATATGTACACAGAAAAATTAAGAAGACATTTCATGGAATAATTATCCAGTCGGGAAAATTATTTCTAAAACGCGAAAAAAAAATCTCAGAATAAAGGTGGCTCGTAATGATAGATTTCATGAATTTAAAAATTACATTCGGGAAAAAAATAATTGTGAAAGAAATGAATGAACAATTCTCTGAAAATAAAATAATCGGTCTCGTTGCACCCAATGGGACGGGGAAAACAACGTTGCTAAGAACGTTGGCAGGAATAAAGAAACCTGCTGATGGCTACGTGAAAATCAATGGACTGGATTTTTACAGCGAACGCGAAGAATATCTCAAACAAATTTTCTTTTTGGAAAACAGTGACCAGTTATATGCAAATCTGACCGCTCAAGATCATTTTAACTTTACAAAATGCGCTTGGCATTCTTCTGTAGATCCCAATGCTATCATTCGTATGTTAAAAATGGATAGCTATAAAAACATCCCGATACGGAAGCTTTCACTGGGTATGAAACAGCATGTTCTCATAGGCATGTATGCGATTAGTGATGCACCGATTCTTTTGCTGGATGAACCAATGAACGGACTTGACCCGACTAGTCTAAGAATAGTAAACAATTTGCTGCGCTCCCTAAAAGAAAACGGCAAAACCATTATTTTTTCCTCACATGATCTGACAAATGTTCATACAATTTGTGATGAAGTCCTGTTCCTGCATGCGCAAAAGGTCATTATAGTTGGGAACACTCTGGACATACAACAAAGCTATGATGAACTGTATCTTTCGGAGGACGTGATTCTGCCATGAAAACAATACTTTTCGAATGCAAAAAAATTTTTTCTGATAAAGCAAATTATTTCGGTTTCATCTTATTGACCTTCATTTTCACCATCCCGCTTTTTTTGTTTACCACAGCTCAAGAAAACCGATATGAGAATGAGTTGCAATACTTGCGAGCTAATTTGGAATACGGTGAACAAGCACAAAAACAAATGGAATCAGAGCCTGCTGCAGCGCATATCTTACCTGATACCATTGAGCGCAATGAACTGTTGAGCGCTTATATTGACGCTCTCATTTCAGGAACCGATGAAGAAAGGATCAAGGCTGAATACGCGTACGAAAAAAAGCTGCTCCAAAACATGGAGTCGGGAATCCTAAACGGACTCTCTATCATTGAACAGCAGAAGGCAGTCCTGGTTCTTGAAAATTTAGTGAAAAACGATATAACCAAAGTAGATGACAGCTTTCAGGCTTCTGCTCCCGCATTAAATTACGTCGCACGTATTTTTAGCGGCACTGTTTCCAGTTCTTTGATTTTCTCAATTTGCGCGCTTTTGTTCGCAAATATCTATTCCTTTGAGAAAAGAAGAAATCACATCAATTTCTTTAATGTTGTCCCCAGCAGTTTAGGGAGTAGTTTCCTAGCCAAAGTTTCAACAGCTACTGCATTCGTCACGTTATCGTTGGTAACTCCACTGATTATCGCCTTTTCGATCAGTGCTTCTCAGAACGGGATAGGAGATTTCCGCTACCCCATTGCTTATTCCCAAAATGGCGTCGACGTTTCTTTCATGTCAGTAACCGCATTCGACAGCAGATCCTTGCTGTTATTCTTGTTGTTTATCCTTTTCCTGTCGTCCCTCAGCTTCTTTATCTCCCTATTCACGGGGAGTCTGCTCATTAATGCAGGTATTCTATTGTCGTCCATTCTGCTGGTTGAGTCTCCTTTACTTCAGAGTGATTCTATAATAAATGTTGTTCACCTGCTCCCGTTCTCGTATGCAGATCCCTATAAAGTGCTGATCTTCAGCGATTACAATAGTCCGATAATCAATCCTTCCTTGAACTTTCAGAACGGTGTAATCTGCCTTCTCATTTCCTCACTGCTATTCTTTAGCGTATCCTTTGTGATCATTGTGAGACGAAAAAAGTTTTGAGGACTGAATTACACGAAAATACCCCAAATCGGAATCATATTCGGTATAATACAGGAGTACACGGCAGGCAACAATGCCCAGAAACCGATAGTTAAGGGAGATAAAATGAGAAACATAAAAATGACGATCGAGTATGATGGCGGAAGATACCTAGGCTGGCAAAGGCTCGGGGATTCGGACAAAACCATTCAAGGCAAAATAGAGAACATCCTGTCGGCAATGACGGGGGCGGAGATTGAAATCATCGGCTCAGGCCGGACAGATGCCGGCACCCACGCACGGGGACAAGTAGCTAATTTCAAGACGACATCCAAAATGGATTTAACAGCGATGCAGAACCATCTGATCCGTTATCTTCCGCGTGACATTGTCGTCAAAGAGCTGGAAGAAGTTCCGGAAAGGTTCCATGCCCGCTATCACGCAGCCGGAAAGACATACAGCTATCATGTCTGGAATAATGTCGTGCCTTCCGCATTTGAGCGCCATTACAGCTACCATTACCCTGGCCAGCTTGATGTCGATAGAATGAACGAGGCTTGCCAAAAGCTTGTCGGGAAGCATGATTTCCTCGGGTTCTCTTCACTTAAGAAATCGAAAAAATCGACGGTCCGGATCATCAATGACATCACGATCCAGCAGGAAGGCAATCTGCTGCACTTTTCGTTCACAGGGGAAGGCTTCCTCTACAACATGGTCCGGATCATGATGGGGACGATCCTGGAAATTGGGGCCGGGACGATGGAACCGGAATATATCGACGCAATCTTTAAGAGCGGGATCCGCAGCGAGGCCGGGATGACGGTGCCTTCTCACGGACTGTTCCTGGATGAAGTTTATTACGATTGACAGTAGGCGCAAAATATAAAAAAATAGACGAATACGCTGCGGTTTTTCGCAAGTATTCGGCTATTTTTCATTGACTGCAACAAACACTGCTCTTATCTTTTGTCTTGTGAAATATTTAATAAGTAATAAAAAAATTTGGATTAAGGAAGTGTCCACATGCGTATTAATAAATTTATAAGTGAAGCAGGCCAAGCCTCCAGACGAGGCGCTGACAAGCTGATTACTGAGGGGCGCGTAACGATCAATGGAAAGCGGGCAACGATCGGCAGCCAAGTCGAGCCGGGAGATGATGTTCGCGTAAACGGTAACCAGCTTTTCGTAGCCCGTAACAATGTCTACATTGCCTTGAACAAACCGGTTGGCATCACGAGCACGACCGAAAAAGGCGTCAAAGGGAATATTGTCGATTTGGTCAACCATCCCTTCCGTGTTTTCCATATCGGACGCCTCGATAAAGATTCCGAGGGCTTGATCCTGCTCACGAATGACGGCGATATCGTCAATGAAATCTTGCGTTCTGAGAACCAGCATGAGAAGGAATACATTGTTTCCGTAGACCGCCCGATCACTCCTGAATTCTTGAAGCAGATGTCAGAAGGGGTCAAAATATTGGATACAGTCACCCTGCCTTGCAAAGTGGAACAGCTATCAAAATATGATTTTAAAATCATATTGACCCAAGGACTCAACCGTCAAATCCGCCGCATGTGCGAGGAATTGGGATACAACGTCTACCGATTGCAAAGAATCCGCATCATGAATATCCAGTTGGATAATCTTCCAGTGGGACAATGGCGCTACCTATCCAAGAAGGAGAAAACTCAGTTATTCAATGAGTTAAACTATGAGCCTAAAGAATGGTAACACTGGAGAGTCAGAGTGGCCTCTGCCACGAAAATGGGATCCGGGACGCTGGACTCGAAATTTATTGTGATTGACGAGAACAGAAACCTGAATAGCCTGATGTCATGCGAGGTTTTCGCTGGCATCAGGCTATTTTTTATTTTCCGGCAGAGATCTGTGCAGGTTCACTTGTAAAGGATTCCCTCTTTTGTATGTATTGTGTGGGAACTACATTTTACCAAAGAGAGGTGTCTTTTTGCGTGTATTTTGAATATCAACAAATAATTTACGCGATTACAAGACCTTTTTTAGAATGTTGGTTGACACCTCATTTCCCTAGTGATTATCACTACAACGTAATGTAATTGTCCGAGCGTACCATATAGTTATGTTTTATATTATAGTATTTTTCAATTAGTACGCTATAATGTCTATGTATGTACAATATATAAATACATTAGGGGTTATCTATGAAGAATAAACAACAAATAATCAAGGTTACTTTCGGAGGAGTGTTGGTTATCGTGAGCTTACTTACTTTTATAAAACCTTATTTTGATGATAACTACGAAACTTCTGTTTTTTCTTGGTATGAAGAACAAGTTATAAATTTTGATGACACTTTCAGGACTCTATCTACCTTAAAGGTAAGTACAATCTATCAATTTATATCTTATGATCCTGATGTTGAATTAATAGATGATTTTTTGGAAAGTGCCACGAAATATGAAAAAAATGTCTATTTCTTAACGGGCGAGCCAGAATGGGCTTTGGATCCCGAAGCAACAGAATTGAAAGCTTATATTGAAACAATCAATATGTTCAAAAAAAAGCATACATCTTTGAAAGGTATTGTAATTGATGTTGAACCTCAATCATTAGATGAATACCAAGAGTCTCCGGCTGAAGTAATGTCATTGTTCGTCCAAGCAATGAAAACTGCATATACTGCAGCTCACAAAGTTGGTTTAGAGGTCGTTTTGTGTCTGCCTAATTCACTTGATACTCTAGGATTTGAAAAAGATCTTGATATTTTGATTCGCGACGCATCAGATAGCTTAGCAATAATGAATTATCATCGCGGCCAAGAAATTGAGCGTATTGAAACGGAAGCAATTTTAAGTGCTAAATACAACAAACCAATAATCAATATTTATGAACTGCAACCCGCAGGCACATTTGATTTAACCGAGGAAAATACCTACTTTAATCACGGCGTTACTGCTGTATATGAAAATTATAAATATATGAAAAACGTTTTTGATACGCAAGAAATTTTCTTGTCCTTGCATGAGTTCCAATACTTGCGCATGCTGACTGAAAAATAACTTAAGGGGGAATAGTTATAGATTACCTGTTATCGATTTATTTGTTGTTGCTTCTGTATACACTTCTGAGTACGGGATTGTTTTTTTTTGTGATTGTATTTCACCGTTATACAAAAAAAATGGCGCTACGAAAGCAAAGAGATAGTCTGCGATGGATAAATTTTATTAAAGAAAATATAATTTTGCCAGCAAACGGTGCAAATCATGTCATCAAACACAGCGAGTGGCGACGCCTGCATTCTGTGTGGGAGCTAGTCAGCTTTTCAGAAGCGGTCGAAACACTTTTAAAGAGCGATTCACATCCTAATCTGTTGGCTGCAATCAAAACCAATATACCTGGTTGGGTTACCTTGGGTCACTATTACAAAAAGAAACCTTCAATTTATAAAGCCTTCTATGCATATATCTGTAGCCGTATGCCTAAATTAGAGAGCGAACATTATCAACACTTGATCCCGTTGATGCAAGAATTTCTAGAAGATTGTTCGATTTATACTAAAGAAAATGCATTGAATGCTTTATATCATTTTGGGCAACCCAAGCCTGTTTTGGAGGCCTTACGCAAATTATCAAAAAAGGAATCGCTCCATAATAATAAATTGATTACTGATGGTCTACTGACCTATACGGGGAATAAAAACGAATTAATTGAAGGCTTGTATCAAAATATCGCTGATTTTAGCTTGTGTTATCAGGTGGCTATTTTAGATTATTTCCGTTTTGATGGTGAAATACTCAAAGATCGTCTTTACCAATACTTAGAAAATAAACAAACACATAAGGATATCGTTTGTCCGGTGCTAAGATATTATACAAAGTATCCAGTTGAGGAACTACAACCCTTGATTTTGAGTTGGATGGATGAAGAAAGTGTGACAGATTGGGAGTGTATTTCAGTTGCATCCTCTGCCTTGGCGAAATATCCTGGAAAAGATACAGAGGCCGCTCTGATGAAAGCTACACGCTCAAGGCATTGGTATGTCCGTTTCAATTCTGCAAAGTCCATCCATACACTAGGCATATCTAATGATAAATTAATTGAAATCTTGCAAGGTGATGATGCTTACGCAAGAGAACAACTACAATACTACTATGGAGAGCAGGTGTGAATATGTCTATAGAATCGTTATATAATAGCGCAGGTATCTTTTATGCATTTTATCTTATTTTTTATAGTAGTTTTATTTTCGTTGGTACTTGGACCGCTCTCCGAGAATTATTCTACTCACGTAAACGAAAATTACTGGAAAATGTATTAGAGCACAACTATTACTTTCCCGTATCCATTATTGTACCCGCTTATAACGAAAGTGCCACAATTCTTACCACAATTGACTCGTTGCTACATTTAGAGTATAAAATTTTTGAAATTGTGATAGTTGACGACGGATCAAATGATGATACTGCTCATAAAGTTATTCAAGCCTACGATTTGAAACGACAATACCAACCTGTTCATTTACAAGTGAATTGCGCAGCCATAAATGAGGTTTACATTTCTCCTATCGGGAATCACTCCATTAAGCTTATCCGTAAGGACAACGGTGGTAATAAAGCTGATGCGCTTAATGCAGGAATCAATGCCTCACGCTATCCTTATTTTGTTTCGATGGATGCGGATGAAATTCTCCAAGCTGATGCGTTAAAAAATTCCGCACGAATGTTCTTAGAAGATGAAAATGTGATTGCTGTTGGAGGTATGCTGAATATTTCAAACGGAGTTAGCTTTAAAAACGCTTTGCCTGTTGAAACACCTTTAAGTAGGAACTGGGTTGCAGCTATGCAATCATTGGAATATACAAGGGCTTTTATGGGGTCGCGTGTTTTTAATAATTCTTTTAATGGTAACTTGAACGTTTCTGGTGGGTATGGTTTATTTAAAAAACAACCAGTAATTCAAATCGGCGGTTATGATTCTAATAGTGTCGGCGAAGATATGGATTTAGCGATCCGTTTGCACCGTTACTTTGCTAAAAATCGTATAAAATACAGTATAAAATACGCTGCCGATGCAGTCTGTTGGACTCAAGCCCCATTCTCTTTGCAAGATCTGGCCAAACAGCGAGCTAGGTGGCACCGAGGTCTAATACAATGTATGTGGAGTCACCGCGATTTCTTCATGGCTCCCACTTACGGCTATATTAGTGTAGTATCTTACACTTATTTTCTCTTTTATGAATTGGCTGCCCCTATTATCGAGTTATTTGGAGTCTTCTTGCTTATATTGGCAATTTTCATTAATTATATTAACTGGCCTGTAACAATCATGGCTACTCTACTTTACTCAATTTTTAGTGTTTTACAAACTTTGATTTTCTTTTCAGGTCGTTATTTTGTGCAAGAACATAAGTACTACAAAGGTGACTTCTTGTGGGCTATTTTTATAAGTTTAGCGGATTTATTATTATTCAGACCATATTTGCTAGGTGTACGTCTATTCGCAACCATTACTTATAAGAAGTATTTGCACAGTTGGAATAAAATCACGCGGGAAGCATTCGACTAATTTTAAAAAAAGTTTAGACTATCATCCGAAATGACTTAACTATACAAGTCATTTCGGATGATAATTATTTTAATGGACTTTTAGTTTCAATTAAACGACAGATTGTTAGTCGTGGTATTATCAGCCTCTCTATTTCGCTTACCTCGTGATCATCAAACTTTGTAAGTCAACTATTCATTGAAATTTCGGCAGATAATTTATTCTTGAGTAGCATTTTCTGGTATTATATTCTTATGACATTTTAATGGAGGAAAATCAAACATGTTGGAATTTAAACAAAATATACGGGGTAATGTGGCCCTTGGTGTAAACCCGCTTGGATGCAAGCAGGAAGTATTGAATGAAATCGACTATGTCAAAAACAAAGGGACCTTTGCAGGTCCGAAAAAGGTCTTGATCATTGGTGCGTCATCAAGCTACGGTTTAGCTACCCGAATCAGCCTGGCTTTCGGTGCGGGAGCAGATACGATTGGCGTTTCTTTCGAAAAAGGACCGAAGAATGAACGGAATCTCGGCACAGCCGGCTGGTACAACAATATCGCGTTCCGTGAGGCTGCCGAAAAAGAAGGCCTGATCGCCAAGAACTTTGTGCAGGACGCCTTCAGCCACGAAAGCAAGCAAGAAGTCATCACATACATCAAGAACGAATTCGGCGGCAAAGTGGACCTGGTCGTCTATAGCCTGGCAAGCGGCCGAAGAACCGATCCCGATACCGGAGAGACGTACACATCCGCAATCAAATCGCTTGGTGAGCCAGTGGTCGGTCCGAACATCAATATGCAAAATCATGCTTTCTACACGGAAACGCTGGAACCTGCAACAGCAGAAGAAATCGCCGGAACCGTCAAAGTTATGGGCGGCGAAGACTGGCAGCTATGGATGGAAGCATTGAAAGAAGCCGATGTATTGGCAGATGGCGTTCTGACGACCAATTACTCTTATTTGGGAACAGAGCTGAACCGTCCTTACTACGGTGGCGGTACTCTTGGCCTTGCCAAAGCAGATTGTGATGAAAAAGCGAAGACCATCAATGGATTATTGGCTGACATCAACGGAAAAGCCCAGATTGTGGTAGCTACTGCCGTGACCACTAAAGCCAGCTCCGTGATTCCGTTCTTCCCTGTTTATTGTATCGGTCTCTACAAAGTCATGACCGAAAAAGGCACCCACGAAACACCGATCATGCACATCGACCGCATTTATCGCGATATGGTTTATGGCGAAAACGCCGAGTATGACGAAGTTGGCCGCCTGAGACCGGATAGCTGGGAACTTGACAGCGACACCCAAGCCAAAACAAAGGCACTGATCCAACAATTGAACAAAGAGAATTTCAATACCGACATGGCAGCTTACGACCTCCTCTACAAAGAGTTCTCGAACTTGAGCGGCTTTATGGTGGACGGCTATGTCGAGCAAGACGTTACGATTGAAGAATTGAAAGCACTAGAATATTAAATCGTTCCGGTGACACGACTCACCCTTTATCCGCATCGATGAAAGAAAAGTCCTGGCTCTGAGAGTCAGGGCTTTTCTGCTTCCACGGCTGACGACACAAGCGTTTCTTTTCCATCCGGTTGCCGTTTCCATCTAAATATTGGTCGATAATCAAAATAGTGTTATAATGATAGACAATGATACACCAAATTTGAATAAGCCTTTATTGACCAGACACAGCTATTGCCTCTGCAAAAGAAAGAAGGAAAATGGATATGTTCAGAATAAAAAATTTCGAAGATAACAATGATGTGAAAATTGTCGAAGAGATGGGCGCATTTAAGGTCGTGGAATACTTGAAAGATTTGAGTGTCGATCACCTGACAGCTCAAGCTGCCTACTATGCTTCTGAAATGAACGTCAGAAGAAGACAGCTGGTCTGCGATGTCAGCCTTTCCGACATCACCGTTCAATCAGGAGCCATGCAGTGGATGGTCGGGAATGTCAGTGCTACAACCGGGCTTAAAGGCGTGGGCGATTTTTTGGGAAAAGCGCTTCGAGGGAAAGTCACGAATGAATCCGCAATTAAGCCTGAATACACCGGAACCGGAAAGCTGGTATTGGAACCGACCTATAAGCATATTTTGCTGATTGATGTCGATGACTGGAATGGCTCAATTGTAATCGAAGACGGATTATTTTTGGCTTGCGATTCGGAATTGAACCACAAAGCAGTTATGAAGTCCAACCTCTCTTCTGCTGCGATGGGCGGAGAAGGTCTTTTTAACCTAGGTCTTTCTGGCGGCGGGATTGTCGCACTTGAATCTTACGTACCAAGAGAAGAACTGATAGAAATAGAGTTGGAAAATGATGAATTGAAGATTGATGGGAATATGGCGATCGCTTGGTCCGGCAGCCTGGAATTTACAGTATCAAGATCAGGCCAGACGCTTCTGGGTTCAGCCGCATCCGGCGAAGGTTTGGTCAATGTCTATCGTGGAACAGGCAAAGTTTTGATGGCGCCCGTTCTCCGGTAAAAAAACATGACCTATCGATCGCTTGTTTCATTTTTGATACCAAGCGATGCCATTCACTTAAGCAAGTTGACAACTGCAAAAAAAGCGAGGATGCCTGATGCATTCTCGCTTTTTTTTGACTGCGGGGCCAAATTGTTGAATGTTCCTCAGATATTCGACAATTTCGATCCAGCAGGATGTCAAATTGTCGAAAGTTTCTCGGCATTCGACAATTTCGGTCCAATCTGGTGTCAAACTGTCGAATCCACCTCACCTATTCGACAGCTTTGGCCACCACGCTGAGCATTATTACTCCTGCCTCTTATTTGTCACTAGCCTTCAGTTACTGACATTGAGTTAGTCACTGTGCTTTTTTAACCATTCGATGGCCACAGCCGCAAAAAAACCCGCTCCGATTGGAAGAGCCGCTTCATCAAATAATACACCCGGATTATGGTGCGAGAAGTTATTTCCTTCAACTTTACAATTAAGCATGATATAGGTTGTCGGCAAATGCCTGGACACAACAGCCATATCTTCAGAAGCCATGATCCTCAAATCCGGATAGCCTTTAAAGGCAGGATTCCCGGTTTCCAAAATTTCCGCAATTTCTTCGGTCAAGTCAGGATCATTGTATAAAGATGGCACACTCGCAAATATTTCAAAGTCTATTTTTGCCCTTGTCGTTTTCTCTATTCCCGCCAGAATATCCGTTATTCTCCCTTTTACATACTCCCGCACTTCATCATCGTAGGTGCGTAATGTTCCTTGCATCTCTACAACTTCAGGAATGATGTTGCTGTTCGATCCTCCCGAGAACATTCCGAATGTTAAGGTAGCTACAGACAACGGACTCACTTCTCTTGAGATCAGTTTACCAAACTCTTGATAAATGATCACGCCTGCATTGATAGGGTCTATGGAAGTATGTGGATACGCTCCGTGGGCACCCTTTCCCGTAATTGTGATCTTAAAATTGTCACAAGAGGTGCTTGTATGTCCCTTATAATACTCAAAACTTCCGACACCTTGATTTAATCCCGTATGCATAGCAAACGCCACATCCGGCTTGGGATTTTCTAAAATGCCGGCTTCAATCATATCTTTCGCTCCAGCAAATATCTCCTCGCCTGGTTGGAACATAAGCTTGACCCTACCGTGAATGTCCGCTTTATTTTCAAGCAATATTTGTGCAGCAGTCACCAGCATAGCGGTGTGCAAATCATGTCCGCACATGTGCGCCATATTGTTCGTCGCTTTGTACTCCAGCTCATTCATTTCCTTCATCGGAAGGGCATCCATGTCAGCACGAAGAAGAATCGTTTTGCCAGGTTTCTCCCCTTCTATGACGGCACTCAGCCCCATCTTCCCCACTTCTTTGACTTCCAACCCGATTTCTTCCAATCTGTTCCTGACGTAGGCTCTTGTATTGGGCAACTCCATGCCTATTTCTGGGTTTTGGTGAAGTGTCCTTCTGTCCTTTACAAGTTGCTCTTCCAGCGCATAGGCTCTTTCATAGTATTTATTCATGCTTCCTGCCCCTTTCTAATGCTTGACGAGATTCTTTTCCTTTGCAATTTTATTTGCGATTATCGGTGTCAGAACACTTGTGATTACCACTGCCATCGCGATTTGAGATACGACCAAGGGTACAATCGGTTCAAGTTCAGGGTAGGCTTGTGCAATAACACTTGGGGCCGCTAAAGACACGCCGGCTACAGAGGTCAACGCAATCGCGGATAGTCCATTCGCTTTCAACAGCTTCGTTTCCGTAAAATATAAAGTCGGCAAGAGGATGATATAAAATAGGACGCTTAAGATAATCCCCGCCAGCCCAGCTTTTGCCGCCTGAAACAGATTGATGCTGTCTCCTAAAACCCATCCAAAAAAGGGCATGATGATGCCGATAGCCGGCAAGCAAAAATCTCTGAATTCATGATCCAAATTCCCGATGATCATCCCCGCCAGCAGAGGAATCACAACTGAGATAATCGGCGTCCAGACTATATCAGTACCGCTTGATAAGGAATAAACCAACAGAGGGACAGCAGGCACACAAAACACACCCGCTAAACCAAATGCCAATGCATCGTCTTTTTCTGACAAGTCTTTAACCAGAGCCATATACAACGCTGGATTTGTACTGGTAAGAACGACAATAATCGCCAAAGACGAAAGTCCGAGAATCGTTCCCCCACCCAAATACTTGATCATCAGGAATCCCAAGACATACGCTATCATAAATTTGATCACCAGTAACATGCCTTGTTTTTTCATTATTTGAGCCAAGCTTTTAACATCCAAACCCATAGCTGAGACAAAACATAAAAATCCTACAATATAGTTGGTTCCCTGAGCGGAGAAAAAAGCTTGGCTAATCGATCCTACATAAAGCCCTTCCGGAAAAGCCGTGTTCAACAGCGCACTTAAAAACATCGGGATCAATAAAGTTCCTCCGGGAACTCTTCTCATAAGTTTTAGCATGACCCTTACTCCTTTGCCTGGCATATTTTTTGCTGTGCTTGAAAGTGTTCACTTTTGTTCCTGGAAATCTGTTCAACTTCATTTGGTTCTGATCGTTGTATATGCTTACTTAAATTGTAGCATATCTCCTTTCATTCCTCATTTTTTCCATGCTTACGTTCATTCAAAAAAAGGATCGGAACAAAGTGTTTTTGATACACTTTGTTTCGATCCTTTTGCTTATCTGCCTGGATTGATTCCAAGCGAAATGCGGCCGTAGCGGGTGATGCGATCCAGCACCCAGGCCGGACTCCAGACGATTTTGATTTTGACCTCTGTGATGAACCCCAGCGGATCCAGCTGCTCATGGACCCCCTTCAAAATATGCTCCGAGCAAGAACAGCCGGCACCCGTGAAGGTTAGGCGGATGTTGCAAACCCCTTCATCATCTAAATCGATGCCATAAATCAATCCGAGATTGACGATATCGAGGCCGATTTCCGTATCCATGACGTTCATCAGTTTTTCTTCCAGTTCTTCCTTGTGCTGGCCCGCTTGACCAGTGTACGTGATGGCTTGTTCCACTATGCGGCACCCTCCTTTATTTTTCCTCAAATGGATTGCGGTTGAAAAAGTCGGTAACGGCACCTTTTGATGCGGATGACACGATGTGTGCATATTTACCCAGGACACCCCGTGTTTGCAAAGGCGGTAATACCAATTTTTCGCGTCGCTGAGCCAACTCTTCATCAGATACTTTCATCGTCAATTCACGCGTATCCTGGTCAATGATGACCGTATCATTCGTTTCCAGCAAGGCAATCGGGCCGCCGTCTTGTGCTTCCGGTGCGACATGCCCAACCACGAATCCATGTGAACCACCTGAAAAACGGCCATCTGTAATCAGGCACACTTTGATGCCTTTTCCTGAAATGATGCTCGATAAGGACAACATTTCTGGCATACCTGGCCCACCTTTTGGCCCGACAAAGCGGACAACCACCACGTCACCGTCAACAATCTCTCCGTTCAGCGTCGCTTCGATCGCCGCTTCTTCGGTGTTGAAAACCTTCGCCGGCCCTTCATGGCGTCGTTCCTTCAGCCCGGAAACTTTTACGACAGCGCCATCAGGAGCAAGATTGCCTTTCAGGACAATCAACGGACCATCTTTGCGTTTGGGATTTTCAAGCGTCATAACCACGTCCTGACCTTCTGCTAAAGGTGCTACATTTTCCAAGTTTTCCGCCAGTGTCTTTCCGGTTACGGTCAAACAGTCACCGTGCAACAAGCCGTTATCAAGCAAGTATTTTTGAACGGCGGGTACCCCTCCGACATTGTATAGATCTTGGAAGACATATTTTCCCGAAGGTTTCAGATTTGCCAAATGCGGTACCCGTTTTTGGATATCATTGAAGTCCTCAATCGCAAAGTCCACCTCAGCGGCATGGGCAATCGCCAATATATGCAAGATGGCATTAGTCGATCCGCCCAATGCCATCGTGATCACCACGGCATTCTCTAGAGATTTACGCGTGATGATGTCGCGCGGACGGATATTTTTTTCAATCAAGCCGATGATTGCTTCTCCTGCCTCGAAGACATCTTTCAATTTATCACCGGTTGCCGCAGGGTTTGACGATGATCCTGGCAAGCTCAGCCCCATTGTTTCGATTGCCGATGCCATTGTGTTGGCCGTATACATCCCGCCGCAAGCCCCTGGTCCAGGACAGGCGTTGCATTCGATCGCCCGTACTTCTTCTTCCGTCATTTCGCCGTTGTTCCACTTTCCGATGGCTTCAAAAACGGATACGAGATCGATGTCATTGCCATCCTCATCTTGCCCCGGAGCAATCGTGCCCCCATAAACAAAAATGGATGGAATGTTCGCATTGGCCATCGCGATGACAGAGCCCGGCATGTTCTTGTCGCAGCCGCCGATGCTGATGAATGCGTCCAGATTTTGCCCGCCGACCGCAATTTCGATTGAGTCCGCAATCAGATCGCGCGAAGGCAACGAATAGCTCATTCCCGGTGTGCCCATGGCGATGCCGTCCGAAACGGTCACTGTCGTAAACTGGATCGGCCAACCGCGCTGCTTTTTGATGCCGTCTTTTGCGATTGCAGCCAGGTCATTCAAGTGTATATTGCAAGGTGTGTTCTCAGCCCAAGTGCTGATCACTCCTACCATAGGCTTTTTAAAGTCTTCGTCATGCATCCCTGTCGCGCGCAGCATCGCACGGTTCGGCGACTTCACAACCCCATCGTAAACGAAGCTGTTGATGCGTAAATCTTTTTTGTTTTTTGCATTATCCATTCCCAAAGCCCCCCGTATTTTTTATGAGTAAATGGTACTTACTATTAATCGAATTTTAACATTTTTGTACACAAAAGACTATCAGGGTCCCTCCGTAATTAAGTATTGGACGGGAAACCATCCATATTTCCGGGGTAAAAGTGGAGTCCTCAATTTATAATTTCGCCTTTATTATCGGCCAATTTTTCTTGCCACCGACGAAGGTCCTCAGGCGTCTGCCGCAACCACTCTGTTGCTTCGCCGACAATTTTTAAAGGTTCTTGTGAGCGGTAGGAACGTGTCAGATTTCCCGGGAATTTCTTGTCTGTAACATTTGGGTCGTTCTCAAATTCCCCTGTCGGTTCTACGATATAAACGCGTTCATTGCAATCACCTTTTGCTAATGCGGCTGCAAGTCCCGCACCACTGACCAAGGCCGTGAAATAAATGTGGTTCATTTTAAGTCCGGATTTGTAATTCGATTCCTCCTTTGCGGTCAGCAGATCACCAACCCGCAAATCTGCTTTTGTCCCATGAAAAAAAGGGCCTGGATCAGAAGGCGTAAGCTTATACGAATTTGATAGTTCGTAATTCTCTTTTGCCTTGTCAGGATCGGATAACGCCTCATAGCATTTCGCAATGTTCAAATATAACGTTGGAAAAGCGCTCTTAACCGCCTCATCGTTCACTTTCAGCGCAAACCGCAAAGAGGTTTCGAACCATTTTAATTTTTCCGAACTATTTTTTTGATGTCTGGCTACAAAATAAGCCGAAATAAATTTTTCAAAATCGTCTGTTGCTTCACTCCAGGCTTTTAGAAACAGCAAGCTTGCCTCTTCAGGTTTGCCGCTGTCTTCCATGCCCATCCCCTGAAGGAGTAGTTGAATGATTTTGTTGTTCGGATTAAATTGATTATCCATCTAATTTCACCTCTTCATTATTGAACGGCTAACGGGCCTATAATGATACCCTGCTCCTCAAAAAAACACTGCTTTTTGCAGCACATAAATGTAGATTACAAAAGCTATGAAAGTGAGAATGCTGACTCTTACTCACTTTTTCTTCTCTCTTTTCATTGCCTCCTGCTTCATTGGCTTTGGCATTTTTTCAATAGCATATCTTAATGCAGTTCTGGGCATTGTGTCCCGCTTGCTTAACACATACTGGTATACCTCATCTTCATACTTGGTGCATAAGGACTTCAGCATCCAGCCATACCCTTTTTGCACCAAATCATCAGTATCCAATAATAAACTGTCGGCAATTTCAAAAATATCGTCTTTAAATAGACCCTTTTTGGCTGGTATGATAAGCGATACAGCTGACGCCCGCCTAACCCATCTGTTTTGGGATTTCGTCCAATCTTTTAATTTTTCTATATGCAACGGATACATTTCCAAGAATGTTCCAATAGTGTGGTTACATAAAGTATCACAAGTTGCCCAGTTGGTCACGTATTCATTTACCCATTTTTCAAACAGAGGAAAATCATCTTCAGTGTACTGCTTTTTGATTGCATATGCCCAATTGCAGGCAATGAAAGCTTCCTCCATCATTCCGGAACTCCACAGTTGTTCGCATAAATCAAATATTTCTTTTTTGGAAAGCTTCTTGATGCTTTTAAATGCTTCTTTGGAAATTTTCGAGACTGTCATCGTTTTTACGCCATAAAATCTTACTTCTTCTTTAAAAAATCTTTTGCCGCTTTCCTTTGTCGTTTCGTCTGAATTATTGATTAGTTCCTGACTTACCTGTTCGATTATGTTAGACATAGCCCACCACCCTCTCAAACTTTTACCCAATCTTTTTTATCAGTACGTTGAAGTAAAAACATTTCGCTTCATTATCTCAACACCGGTGAATTTAATCAATATGTTGTAATTATCATTTTTTAAGTAAAAAAAAACGAAAAACTTAACTCAAAATTTTTCGTTTTTCCAGTTCTATTCTGTTGCTTAACAAACGTGTTGTCAGTGTTGTAAAAGTGCTCCTCAAAAAACCTCATTTATGATATGCATGCCCATGGATAATCCGGAACGCGCGGTAGATCTGTTCGACGAGCACGAGGCGCATGAGTTGGTGCGGGTAAGTCAGTTTTCCGAAAGAGATGTGTTGGTTGGCGCGGGACAGGACAGCTTGGCTGAGGCCGAGCGAGCCGCCGATGATGAAGACGATGTCGCTTTTGCCGGAGGTGCCGAGTTTGTCGATTTCGTTGGCGAATTCCACTGAATCGTACTGTTTACCCTGGATTGCCATAGCGAAGACGTAGCTCTGTTCCGGGATTTTCGCGAGGATCTTTTCACCTTCTTTGTCCTTGATGATTTCCATCTCTTTATCGCTCAGGTTTTCGGGCGCTTTTTCGTCCCCGACCTCGATGATCTGCAGTTTGCAGTAGCTGCCGAGCCGTTTCGTGTATTCGGCAATCCCCTCCTTCAGATATTTCTCCTTCAGTTTTCCGACCGTGATGATTTTTATGTTCATTGGATTTCGCTCCTTTTTGTTCTCATCTACTATCCTATGGGAACAAGTGCGATTTCGCAACCGTCTATTTTTTCTGACGGCTTGTTGACGGAAATATATCTAGGATTCCCTGTTTATCTTATTATTAACCAACATGGTTGTACAGTCTTATTATAATATGAAGAAAAGTGCAATTTTCGTCTGAAAAAGGCATGAAAATCAGTTGCTTTTTTCTGTAAATGATTTAAGATACTGTTATGCTTTTGAGTTGCTTAATCATGCAGTAGCATTATAATGAAGTTACAAATCCTATTCGCATGCTATTTGAGAGGAGAATTGGAACCATTGTGTTAAAGAAATTTTCGAGTTGGTCTGTTTCGCAAAAGATCGCAACAAGCTTTGCTTTTGTCATATTTACCGGATCAATTTTATTGACGCTGCCGATCAGTCAGCTGCCCACTTCGAATGCAACCTATTTCGACAACTTATTCACTGCTATATCGATGGTGTGCGTGACCGGCCTATTCACCGAATCTGTCCATGATTCCTACACCATCTTCGGCCAAGTCGTTGGGATGGCCCTGATGCAGATTGGGGGCTTGGGGTTGATGACCTTGATCGCTTCCGTCATCACGCGCCTGAAAGGCAGGATGGGACTGAAAAACCGACTGGCCGTTCAGGAAGGGATCAACCGCGGGGATGCGCGCGGCTTCAAGGAATATCTTTCGGATATCCTTAAGTATACCGCCGTCATCGAATTGACCGGTTTCCTTCTGCTTTCCATCCGCTTTGTGCCGGAAATGGGATGGTCGCTTGGCCTGTTCACTTCCCTGTTCCTGGCGATATCCGCATTCTGTAATGCCGGATTCGATCCGATGGGAAATGTCAGTCTCGTCGATTATGTCCATGACCCGTTGGTGAACTATGTCATCACCTCGCTCATCATCCTGGGGGGCATCGGTTTCTCAGTCTGGTTCGATGTATCGAAAAGCGTAAAATGCTATTTTGGCAAAAAATGCAGACCTAGCCTGAAAGTCTTTTTCCGTGGCCTGTCGTTGCATAGCCGCCTTGCTGTCAGCGTTTCGCTTGTTATCATCCTTGTTGGTCTTGTCTTCTTTGTTGCGGTTGAATACAATAACCCGAACTCAATCGGAACATTCACCTTCCCGCAAAAACTTATGGCCGGTTATTTCCAGACCGTCACCATGCGTACAGCCGGTTTCGCGACAATCGACTATACGACCGTTTATCCTTTTACACTCTTCTGGTTTGTGTTGACCATGTTTGTCGGTGGTTCTCCAGGGGGTACCGCGGGCGGTCTGAAAACTACGACATTCGCAATCATCTTCCTGACACTCTACAACGAGTTGCGCGGACAGAGCAATGTGAATATCGCGAACCATACAATCAGTCGCCAGCAAGTCCGTCAGGCTTTCGTCATCTTTATGGCGCTGCTGGGAACTTTGATTCTCGGTACAAGCGTATTGAGTATCCTGAATCCTGAAGTAGATTTCATTTACATTCTTTTTGAAGCAGTCTCTGCGCTTGCGACGGTGGGCGTCAGCGCCAATCTTACCCCTACTCTAGGGGAATTGAGCCAATCCGTGATTATGGTACTGATGTTCGCAGGGCGTATCGGACCGATCACAATGTTGGACAGCCTAGTCAGACGCACGCAGAAAGTCCATGATGTTGAATTTTCTAAAGGAACTATCCTAATCGGATAATAGCAAAGAGGAGCGTATCTACATATGAGTAAATTGGTTGGAATTTTGGGGCTTGGTATTTTCGGATCGACGATCGCAAAAACATTGAGTGAATTCGATTCGGATGTTATCGCTGTCGACAAGGATCCTGAGAACGTGAACCGTCTGGAACCCTTCATCACAAAAGGCATCATCGGGGACGTAACCGATCTCGCCTTGTTGGAATCGATCGGACTTGCCGACTGCGATGTGGTCGTGATCGCTACCGGTACCGTATTAGAAGCAAGCGTGCTGGCCGTCATGAACTGCAAAAAACTTGGCATCAAGCATATCATCGCAAAAGCCAAAAACAAAAATTATCGTGAGGTTTTGGAGGCGATCGGTGCCGACACTGTCATCCTTCCTGAAAAAGAAACCGGGATGCGCGTCGCCAAAAACATCCTCCGTACAAACATTGAAGATGTGGTGAACTTGGATGACCAGACTTCAATCATCGAATTCTATCCTCCAGCTAAATGGGTGGGCAGAACGCTGGGTGATTTGGATCTGCGCAACAAGTACGACATCAACATCATCGGCCTCCGCAAACACCGCGGTGAGCACCTGAACGTATCCTTCTCGGGCGATTATATTGTGGACAAAGATATCGTGCTTGTGGGCATCACTGAATCTGATGTTTTTGAACGTTATGACTATTTGAACCAACTGACTTGATTTATCACAGCATCCCGTTTTTGGGATGCTGTTTTTTTGCTTTTATGATCGGAATCAGCTTTTTGGTACATAGGTTTTGGATTTCGGCTTTGGTTATACCCACTTCACACACCCAACTCACACCTTATCCACAAAAGTTATGCACATGTACACACGTTCCCCCGTTATCTAGTGGTAGCAATATTTTTGGACACATCATCTTGATTATCCTTAAAACGAATTATCCTCCTACCAGCACAGTTATGCACATGCCCTGTTGAGCAAGCGAATCGTTAAAAACTCCTTATTCACCAACGATTAATCACTACTTTTCACATGTAGGCACATTTTTATGCACAGGTTTATCCGTTTCCTGTGGATAACTCCCATTTTCAGAAAGCACCGCTCCCATCATCATTTACGCGTTTTGCACACAAAAACTTTTTTTCCACAGAAATTATCCACACTCATGTGGATTTCTGCTCTTTCCGGATCCAATCCCCTTCCTAGCCTCCTGTCACCAACAACTACAGATCACAAATCCAAAACACCCCGCGCAGCTGCTCTCAAGAGCCGCCATGCGGGGTGTTCAACATTACATTCATTTATCTTTTCAGCTTATTCGGCTGAAGTCTGTCCTTCAGTCAGGGTCACGGTCGTTGACTGCAGCGTGCCGGCACGGTAGTAGGAGATTTCCACATCGGTTCCCACTTCCAGTGCATACAGGATTTTGCGCAAGTCGACGATGCTCGTTACCGCTTCGCCGTTCATTTCTGTGATGACGTCGTATTGTTCCAATCCGCCCAATTCGGCTGCGGATAAAGCCTGGACCTCGGCGATGACGACGCCTGCCGTCACATCCTCAGGCAGAGTCAGTACCGAACTTTGTTGGGACGCGGAGATCTGGGAGAGATCCAGCATGGATACGCCCAGGATTGGTCGGATGATTTCGCCGTTTTGTTCCAGTTCATTAATGATGGTCAGGACGTCATTACTCGGGATCGCGAAGCCCATCCCCTCAACATTCGAATCGGATATCTTCATCGAGTTGATGCCGATGACCTGACCGGCGATATTGATCAGGGCGCCGCCGGAATTACCCGGGTTGATAGCAGCATCCGTCTGCAGCGCCGTCACATCCCAGTCGACGATGCTGTCCCCATCCACATCTGTGGATACGGAACGGTTTTTGGCTGAAATGATGCCTTGCGTGACCGAAGTCGCAAACTCGGTTCCAAGCGGAGAGCCGATTGCGATGGCAGGTTCACCGACATTCACGGCGTCCGAATCACCGAAGGAAGCCACGGCGGTGACACTTGTTGCAGGGATCGTCAAGACGGCCAAATCGGTCCATACATCACTGCCGACGACAGTCGCCACTTCTTTGGTGCCGTCCTTCATCAGGATCTCCAGCTCATCCGCCCCGTCGATGACATGGTTGTTCGTCACGATATAGGCAAGGTCATCTTCGATCTTATAGATGACACCGCTGCCCTCACTCGATGTCTCCAAAGTTCCGTTTGTGGTATCGGAAGAGTTCTGCGGCAAGTCGAAGCCGAACATGTTCGTGTTGCCTGCCTGCATATTGATGATGGAAACAACCGCATCCTGCACCTTCTCCACAGCGGCAGTCGTATCGGTCGTCACATTGACGGCGACATCCGTCACGGTTTCGTTTACGGTGGGGTTTCCGGTATCGCCTGTCCCGGATCCGTTGCCGAGGATGCCTGAACCGAAGAGCAAACCCGCTCCGATCAGGGCGACCATACCGCCGCCTATCAATCCGCCGACGATGCCGTTCCTGATCGGTGAATTTTTGCGGTCTTTCGGGCGCCTCGAGATTTCTTCGGTTTCGCTTACGCTGTTGTATACGCGCGCGCGTTCCTCTTTGTTCATCGTCGGCCTTGTGCTTGCGGTTGGTTCCACAACCGACTCTTCTTCGCTGGCCGTTTCTCCTACCTCAGTGTATTCGGCTTCTATTTCTGTTGCTTCGGATAAGTCTTCTTGCTTGTGATCAGCAGATGAAGCGTCGGTGACAGTCGATTCAATTTCAGTTTCCGTTTCATTGTACGTTTCTTGATCGATCGGATTTTTTTTATTTTCTTCGTCCCTGTCCATGATGATTCCTCCTTGTCGTTCTACAAGATCAGTATAGTTCCTTATTTTGAATAAATTATGAAGATAGTAAGAGAATATTTCGGAAAATGCTTTCTCGGTGAGCTTATTGTATCATATCCGCGTATGCAAAAAGGAGCGGAATCACTCGATCCACCCCTCCTGTGCTTGCAATACCGCCTGTCGACTAAACTCTGAAAAGTTCGGTCGGCTCGTCCGGATCGGTATCATATACAAAAAAATCTTCATTGACGCCCATGCCTTTTTGCATCAAGATGCTTTCGGCCGTATGGTGTGCCAAGGTCTTGATGTTGTTGTCCTTGCTCAAATGCCCGAGATAGATGCGCTTCGTCCGGTCGCCCAGCATTTCGGCGATGGCGGCAGCCCCATCTTCATTGGAAAGATGGCCTTCATCCCCCAAAATACGCTGCTTGAGTGACCATGGATACCCGCCCATGCGCAGCAATTCCAGATCGTGGTTGCTTTCGATAAGGTACGCATCCGCATCCCGCAAAAGGCCACGTAAGCGATCGCTGACATAGCCGGTATCGGTCAACATGACCATTTGCTTGCCTTCATGATGGAAGGAGTAGAACTGCGGCTCGGCAGCATCATGGGAAACGCCGAAGCTTTGGATGTCGACATCGCCCAAGGTCAGCACCTGGCCCATCTCGAAGATGTGCTTCTGCTCGGTCTTGACGTTGCCGATGATGTGGTCCATCGCCTTCCAGGTCGCTTCGTTCGCATACAGATCCATGTGGTACTTGCGCGCCAGGACGCCCAATCCGTGCACGTGATCGCGGTGTTCATGCGTGACGAGGATCGTGTCCACATCCGCAAGGTTGCGGTCGATTTTCGCCATCAATCCGGCGATTTTCTTGCCGCTCAGTCCGCAGTCCACCAATATTTTCCGTTTGGGTGTCTCGATATAGGTGCAGTTGCCGGAACTGCCGCTCGCCAGATAGCTGACATGCATACCCTCTTTTTCTATTGTTTCGATCAAAATTAGCCCCTCCAATACACCCATAAGTGTAACTTATTTTTTGGGAAATGCCAGTAATTTTTCTCCATGTTAGGAAAAGTTAATCTTCGGCACTGCTGGGGAGGCCAAGCCGAAATCCGCTTATTTTTTTGTTTTGCGCCAAGCCTTCTTGGCGATTTTGAGCGCACGCAGCTGGGCTGTCTTCTTCGATCGGTTCTGCTGGCTCTGTACGAGGATCGCATCCAACAAGGCGATCCCTTCTTCCACGAAATCGCCCTTGTTCAGCATGACGCACTCCGCCTGCCCGGCCATCGTCGCATCCGACATCTCCGCCCGCGTCGGCACGCCATTCTTCACCATGTTCTCGAGTACTTGTGTGCTCCAGATGACGGGAATGTGGGCAGCTTCACAGATCCAGAGTATTTCCTCCTGCAGTTCCGACAGCCTCAAGAAGCCGGCCTCCGCAGCCAGGTCTCCACGGGCGATCATGATCGCCAACGGATTTTTGCTGGCTGCAGCCACGATCAACTCCGGCAGATGGTTCACGGCTTCTACCGTTTCGATCTTGATTACAAGTGGGATGGCCAGCGCTGCTTCGCTTCCTACTTGTTCTGCCAATGTGTTTTGGATGGCCACGATGTCCTTGCTTCCGCGGACAAAGGAGAAGCCCAGGATATCGGCCTCGATTTCGGCAACCAATAAGTCTTCGCGGTCCTTATCCGTCAATATCGGCATCCTAAAGGTCGACTCCGGGAAATTGAGCCCTTTCTGCGGCTTTATTCTGATCCCTTTAGCTTTTGCAGTCTTCCCTACCTGCACGACGACGCCTTGCGATTTTTGCTCCACAACACGGCCTTCCAGGACGCCATCATCCAAAATGACCGGACTGTCGACCTTCAGCTCATCAAAGAGGTTCAGGCTTTCGCTGAACACAATGGCCGGATAGTGCTTCAGATCTTTGAAGGAAGCATCCGCCGTCAGGAAGAACAAGTCCCCAACTTTGAGGCGTGGCTTCTCCTTTTCACTGCTGACGGCATCCACCCGGATTTTCGGACCTGCGATATCAAAATAGATGCGGCAACTCTTGCCGGCAGTCTTTTGGGCTTCCTTCAGATTTTCGATCATCTTCAGCCAGACGCCACTGTCGTCATGGGCGCAGTTGATACGGGCGATGTCCATGCCGCGCTCCAGCAGGCGGACGAGGAAGTCTTTGTCGGTTGCGGCCTGCTCCGGAAGGGTGACCATGATCCGGGTCGTCCGGTGCTTCGGCGCATCGCCCAATAAGGCGGTCGCCTCGGTCGCCAGTTTTTTCCGGCCCGGGAATTTCTCGGGCGTCTTCGGATAGTCGGACAGCTGCTTGATCGCCCCTGACATCAGCGCCAAGTTGCGCACAATCGCATCCAGTTGTTGGAGTACTTTCGATTCCGTCCTTCCCAATGAGGACAAGCCCCATTTCGACAGTCGGTTCTGCAACGGGCGGATATCCCTTCTGCGCAGCGCCAGATAGTAGGCCAAGTTTTTGGCGCTCAACTCAAACGCTGTCCGGGAAATACCCGACTTCCATTCCGCATAAAGGCCATTGCCTTCCTCATAGACCGCCTGACGGAGCGCCTTCATCTCCTCGTATAATGACAGCAATTCATTCCGTTCTTTTTCTTTCATTCCGTACCCACCTCGGCCTTTCATCATCTTTAAAACAAAGGATTGCCTGCTGAAATATAACTCGGTATCTGAAACAAAAACACCCTGCTCTGCTTCAGAATAGGATGTTTTTGAAAGTATGGATGACGCTCGTCAGAACGCCCCTCCGCCTGAACCGCCACCGGAACCGCCGGATGAACCACCGCTGAAACCGCCGCCGAAGCCGCTGCTGTTCGAGGAAGTCGGCATCGATTTGGTTACACCTGTGTTGATGCTGTTGTTCAGCGAAGACAGGAAGATGGCGTTGTTCATGTAATAATAGCTGCCGAATGCGGAAGCCTGGATTTCATTCACCGGGAATTCGACCTGCATCTGTTTCATGACTTTGTCGGCCACGCCCAGAGAAACAGCATAAACCAAGAAATGATCCCATAAAGCGATGGATCCGACTTCACGCATCGGGAAATCACCCACGTCCTTCAGCATATTGCGGAAGCCGTTCCATTCCTGCTTCGTCCGTTCACCTTCCGCAGTCATGATCGGCTTGACAGCCACTGCCATAAGCTGGATGAAACTGAAAGCCGCACCCAAAACTGCGAGGACAATCGCCCAAGCGGTAAAGTTTCCGCTCATGATACCGAAGAACACGACAGCGAACAAAAGGAGAATGTTTGCGACCAACGCCAGGGCGGCAAAGGCTACAGCTTTTTTGTTGTCCTTCGAACGATAGTTCTGGCGTTTCGGCGAGGCGACATCCATTACGCGCTCTTGCCATTTGACCCGATTCTCATTGAAGCGTTTGGCTTCAGCCGAATTGTCGGCGATGTTCTCGATATCATCGAGCGTGACGCTTTCCCCATCCCCGACATCGCTGATGAACCAATCCAAAAGCAGCTTTTCATGGCTCAGGAGCGGGGCATTTTTTGTGTCCTTGATCTGCGTCAGGCGGAAGGAGTCTTCCGGCGCTTTTTCCCGCCCGAAAATCCCTTTTTGGGGAATCTGTACCGGCAGAATCGTCAGATAGCCTTTCCGCACCAGATCCAGGATAGTCGCCGAAATGTCGGCAGCCTGCACATTTCCGGTGAAGACGGCACCATTCATGACGGCAGGAGTCATGTCCTCAGGCAATTCGTAGATATGATCCGGCAGATGGATTTCCTGCGGAATCTCTTTTCGCCTTGCTTTCCTTACCCACAAGAACACCAGAATCGGCAGAACCGGAGCGATTACAGCTAAGACCGCGCTTAGAATTCCGAAAAGCCATGCATTGCGTTGCTCCTCTTCAGCCAATGCGGCTTCCTGCGCCAATATTTCATCAAATTTATCCTCGTTCACCACATTCGAATTGTCTGCGGTGATGCTGGTCGGGAAGATCACATGGGCCTCCACGAACTGATTGGCCGGATTCTGCGGGACATACAGCAGGACTTTTTGATTGTCTTGCAGCGTCACTGTGCTGTTTTCATCGCCACCGTGGCCCCAAGCGCGCAATTCCTCTTCCCCCGTTGCTTCCGGCAAGAGAACGGTGACGTCCACATCGTTCAACGGATCCTCCCAGGCAGAACCGATGACTTTGCGGTTGAACTCAGCGATATCGTTGTAATTCGTGACGATTTCGGGGATGCGGTATTGATAGATGACCGTCTGGATCTCATCGGTCATTTTGTTGTAGACGGTGAAATTCAGGAAATCGCCGGTGTTTTCCAGTTTGAACGTCCCCGATTCCTCCGTATCGCTCAAAGCAAAAGGGAAGGGATTTTCCGACAGATAGCCTTGCATCGAAACTTTGACGTCTGTCGGATCCGTTACCTCTGAAATATCCAAATCGTACAGCACCCCGTTGAATTCCCCTTCAAAATCGTAAGTGATGCTCTCGGTGAAAAAAGCGCTACCATCCCGCTGTATTTCGACCAACACATCATAATTCGTAATTTCATAGGAACGGGCCTGGACTTCCTTCTGTCCAAATCCGATCAAAAAAAAGAACATGAACAGCACAATCGAGCCTATCCGTTTCATTGTTACCTTCCCCTTCCAATACCCTCCATCAAGCTTCTCGCTTCTGATACCCCCATTTTAACAAACTTAACCAAGTTAAAAAAGGAAGAACCTCATTTCGGGGTTCTTCCTTTTGCTTGTGTTCGTTAAAAAAGCAATAACCGCTTCAATCCAGTGCGTTGTCTGTTTCGGTAGACTCCTCTTCCTCCATCAGCAAGGCACTACTATTGGCTGTCTTCACCTTGATTTGCGCTTCGGCTGATGGAAGCGAAATACTGGACGTCGTGATGATGCTGCCGGTCAAGGCGTCCACCCGTCTGATTTCCACAGGCGCGTTTTCGATCTCGATCTCGATGTACCACATCGGGCTGTAGATATCCATATCCGACAGACTCAACGTGCGGTAATACGTCAGCTGCACCATCCGCACGGTGGAATTCGCAGGGATTTGGTTGTTGAGGTACAACGCTTCGACCGCCCGCTTCTGCGAAATAACGGTCCGGCTGCTGCCTTGCACTTCAGCCACACCCGCAAATGTCTGTTCATAAGAAATGACCTCATAATCGGGATCCAAGTTGAACGTGATGCTGCCCGTACTGTCGCCGATGGGAATACTGTTTGCGACTTGCGCGTAAACAAGTTGTCTTTTGAGCGGCAAATACGTAAGGAAGGAATATTCAGCTCCGTAGAGGACGTTGCCTTGCAAGATGAAATCCGTAATCGGCGTTCGGTCGACAATCGTCAAATCTTCCGCATCGATTTCAAGCGGGATCGGATTGGACAGGATACTGGACAGCACCCCATCCTCAAAGACAGTCGTCTGATTCACCAGTTTTGATTGATCGGTTTCCAGCGTGACGCCTTTATCCGTCTTCAGCAAAGGGATTTTCTCCTGATCGGTCGATAAAGTCGGGAAGCTGATGTCATCTGCCTTCATTGCCTCTTCGATGTTCAGCGTTGTGCTTTCGCTGCCGAAGCTCAATGTCGTCGCATTTTTTTCCAACAGCACGCTGAGCAGATAGATGTTCAAGGCTGCGAAGGTGAGGATAAAAATGATTTTGATGCGTCTAAAGTCCACTATCAGCCGCCTCCGTTTCCGTTGCGCCGATCCATTGATCCAGCGACTTCCATGAACCGTCGATCTGAATGAACCACTTAGGCGTCAGATTGACGAGCCGGTTGGATTCTTCACTGAAGGTCCAATCATACCCCAAGGCGATCATCTGAATCTCCTGGCTGGTATAACCACCGGCATCCAGCGTAGCCAAAAGATCTTTCCCGCTCAACAGGGTGACATCCTCTCCGCGATCCGTCAGCGGTGTCTGGATGACTTGCGTCAGGAATTGCAGTTCCGTCAAGGATGATCCGGACATATGGATCCGCGTCAGGCCGTAATCGACTTCCCCGAAAATCGGGTAGCCGTTCACGTATCTGCGGTAGTACACATTGTCCGTTTCCTCATCAAACCCATAAAAGTAAAAAGGATTCGTCCAATTGTCCAACATCTTGATTTCATGGAAACTGTCGCGTATCAGGCGGTAATCAGGCAGCTCTTCGGCATCCAGAATGTTGCGGTAATAGCTCAACTGCCCGGTTGTCTTCTCGATGCTCAATTCGGAGATATTATCACTGTAGCTCACGAATTCATCGCTTCCGTTATCCTTCAGGTCGGTCGTATCATCGAAAAGCAGATCGATGAAATAGCTGTTCGAAGGCTTTTCAACCAGATAGACCAACTTTTGGACCGTGATTGCCTCTGTCGGAAGGTAGGAGATGGCTGATTCCGATTCATACGATTCGACTTCCATATAGACATCCTTTTGTCCTTCGTAAAGGTCCACCAACGGCTGCAGCACATTATCCGGCCGCGCTACGGTAAACACTTGCTTCGTCTCATCATTCAACAGATAGATGGGATCTTCCTCCTTCGAATTAAAGATGATCCGGTCGATCCCGTCGTCGTAATAGTCCTCCTGGAGATTCGTGAAATAACGCGAAAGCAGCTCCAGCGGAACCGCCTCGGCAAAGCGGATTTCCACCTGCGTAGGGGAAAGGATGAGCGCGTCAAACTCCTCCTGCGTGTAGGTGGAGACATCTTCGATCCCATCAAGTAAACTCTCGCCCAACAGTTCATTCACGCTTTGCATGATTTCCGGCGTTTGCGTCAAGTAGAGGCGCTTATCCGTATGGACGATCATCCTGATCGGCGCAAAGACATCCTCTATCTTCTTCGTGTTGGTCAGGTTAGCAGAGACCGACGTCGTCGAATTCTGGCCTAAACCGCTCGTACTCGGAGTGGAAAGGATCCTGACCGTCAGGAACAGACTGACTGCGACCAACGTGTATAACACTGCACTCAACATCGGTGATTCTTTTTGTTTCATCCCCACTCATCCTCCTCGTCCATCGGAATGTAAGGCAAGGAAATAAAGAAGGTGGATCCTTTATTCTCCACGCTGGTAACCCAGATTTTTCCGCCGTGCAATTGGACGACCTCTTTGGAGATGGCCAATCCCAGTCCGGTGCCGCCCATCGAACGGGCGCGGGCCTTATCGACCCGGTAGAATCGGTCAAAAACATGGCCGATGTCCTTGCGCGGAATGCCCAAGCCTTCATCGGTGATGCTGATGACGATACTGTTGTGCGTCTCCATCAACCTGCAGGTGATTTTCCCGCCGTCCGGAGAATATTTGATGGCATTGTTCATGATGTTGTCGATCACTTGGATAAATTTATCCTGATCGATTTCGACCCATAGCGTACGCTGCGTAAAGTCCCGCTCAATCTTGTATTTTTTGTTGCGGTACTGTTCCGATTTCAACACCATTTCGAAGCGGTCGATGATATGCGCGACCAATTCGTTGATGCTGACGAACTCCAGGTTCAGTTCCTGTTTGCCTTGGTCCATCCGCGACAAGTTCAGCAGGTCGGTGATCATCCGGATCATCCGATCTGTCTCCGTGGAGATGACCTTCAGGAATTCCGGGGCGATTTCTTTGTCTTCCCAAGCACCCTCGATCAGCGACTCCGTGTAACTTTTGACGCTCGTCAACGGTGTCCGCAGTTCATGGGACACATTCGAAACGAAGCTGCGGCGTTCCTGCTCGACTTTTTCCTGTTCCGTGATGTCGGAAAGCACGCAGACCAATCCGCTGATGAAGCCGGATTCCCGCTGGATGACGGAAAATTCTCCGCGCAGGATCGTATCCTGATCGTCTGTCGGGATGTTGAGGATCAATTCGTCCTGTGTCTCCAATAACTGGCGGAAAGTGAATTTCTCACCTAGCTTCAACACCTTCATGATCGATTGTCCGATCGCTCTGTCTTGTGAAATCGAGAGCAGATCCATCGCCCGGCTGTTGATGATGATGATCTTGCCGCGGCGGTCGGTGGCCAACACGCCATCGGTCATATGCCGCAGGACACTGTCCAACCTTTGGCGCTCGGATTCTGTTGTTTCCTGAGCGTCCTTGACTTTATAGGACAGATCATTGATGGTCTCAGCCAATTCACCCAATTCGTCCGCCCCATAGACCGTCACCTTTCCTGAATAATCCCCATCGGCAATATTGGCCGTCTGCCTGCGCATCTCGGAGATGGGACGCGTGAGTCCGCGTGAGATGATCACAGCCAGCACAATCGTGATGATGATCGCCACTACCGAAGCGTTCAGAAAGATGCTCACCGTCTGGCTCATCTGTGAATAGACCGATTCGATATTCGATTCCATCACCAATACCCCGATAAGGGTACCCGTGTTGTCCGTCGAATAGATCGGACTGATGTTCTTCAGCACGCGGCTGTTCGTGTCTTCCTTCACATATTGATAGGACGAAGGTGCATCCAGAAGAATGACTTGTTGGACATCCCGATCGGTAGACTTCGTTCCGATCAAAGATTGCAGCGTTTGGTCATTGATTCCGATAATATACCCCTGCTCATCCATGACTTGCGTTTCCAGGATATTGGCGCCAGTAAAATCGCTGAGTATGGTCTGCACTGACGCCTCAAGTTGTTCCGCATCATCATCCATCAGGATTGGCTGCAGCGTTTTCTCCAGAAAACCCGCATTCAGACTCATCTGGCTGTCGAAGTTGCTGATCATTTTCGTTTCCAGTTCACGGATAAAATAAGCCCCGATCAGTTGCAGGGATACCAAAAGGAGGAGAATGAACAGCATCGGTATCTTGAAATGAATGGAGTGAACCAAACGTATCTTTTTGTTCATATACTGTTACTCCTGATCCGGATTCTTCAAGAAGTAGCCTACTCCTCTTCGCGTGATCAACCAAGTCGGATGGCTCGGTGTATCTTCGATTTTTTCGCGCAGTCTGCGGACCGTCACATCGACAGTGCGGACATCGCCGAAATAATCATATCCCCATACGGTCTGCAGCAAATGTTCCCGCGTCATCACTTGGCCGATGTGTTTCGCCAAATAATGCAATAATTCGAATTCGCGGTGGGTCAACTCGATCTCTACCCCGCGCTTCGACACGATGTAGGCATCTTCATGGATGATCAGTGCTCCGATTTTGATTTCGTTCGTATCGTCTTCTTCAGGCGGTGCCGCAACCGGAGAGGCTTGTCTCCTCAAGTTCGCTTTTACGCGCGCGACCAATTCCCGGTTAGAAAATGGTTTCGTGACATAGTCATCCGCACCCAATTCAAGCCCAAGCACTTTGTCGATTTCGGAGTCTTTTGCCGTCAGCATGATGATCGGTACATCGCTCGTCTTGCGGATTTCCCGGCAGACTTCCAATCCGTCCATCTTGGGCAGCATCAGATCCAGCAGGATGATATCCGGACCCACTTCCGCAAACTGCGTCAAGGCTTCTTCACCATCAAATGCAGTGAAGACATCATAACCTTCTTTGGTCAGATTAAACTTGATTATATCTGAAATTGGTTTTTCATCGTCTACCACTAATACCTTTTTCATCTTCAAACCTCCTTATTTCTTGCAACTCTCGGTCCCATTCGGAACGTCTACTCTTTATTATACAATTGCAGCCGATTATGTGCAAAGCGTTCCTGAATTAACCATCCGCACGACTGTACAAAAAAGGACAAGCCATCAATCGTTTTCCTGACTGATGGCTCATCCCCCTATTTGACGTTATGGCATTCGTTCATTGATTCATCAGCTGTGGATGACTACCGGAACCCCGATACCGATCATACCGAACAGTTCAGCCATTACCCCCGGTGGCGTATTGACACACCCGTTCGATCCGGCAGTAAGCCAATATTCACCGCCATAAGCCGGCTGCCAAGAGGAGTCGTGGATACCGATTCCCGTCCAATCGACTGGCATCCAGTATTCAACTGGCGATTCGTAATCCTTCTCGGATCTCGGATTGTAACCTTTCAAAACAGCGTCCTCTTCTTTGTTCCAGATATAGAAGACGCCAGTCGGAGTCGGTGACATCGGGTGGCCGGAGACAATATCCGTCTCGAGCGCGACGACGCCCTCCTTGTAATACCACATGCGTTGGCTTGAAAGATCCACTTCGACATAGGTAGTGCCGATGTCCGCGCCATCCGCATGATAGCCGGTGCCGTTATAATTCGGCGTAACCGTCAGGTCTTCCCCTGTCAAAACATAGCTGATCAGGTTGTCCGTTTCGGCTGCGACAGCCAGCGTCCATCCGTACGTGCCGGATGGGACCTGGACCGTTTCTCCGTCCGTTGCCAAGAAATCCCGCGTACGGGAATAGGTGCTGTATTTATCGCTCAGTCCCTGCAGATAGGCTGCAACACCTTCGCGATTCACGGACACTTCGCCGTTCTCATCTATGCCCAACCATTCGATGATGGCTGTTTGCGGCACAGTCTCTGTCTGTCCGGAAATGGTATATTGGATAACCGTATCCGTCAAATCATCCAATTTCTGCAATGTTTCCGCCAGGATTGGATCGTCCGCCGTCAAGGTCGGTTGCTGATAGGCATCTGCCAGATCGATTTTGGTTTCTCCGGCGATGACTGCTTCCAGCATCGTTGCCTTCAACAATTCCAAATCGACCCTATTCCCTGCCGTTTCAGGCGAAATTTCGTAACCGTCTGTCCCTTTGACGACTGTAGCGTTCACGGGGGCCGTGCGACTGTCGTTCTCCAACGGCATCGCCGCCAAAATATTCCCTAAAGCCGTTTCGTCAACGGATACGCCGCTAAGGTCGGTTTCTTCCTGTTTTTCTTGGAACAGTAGAATCGGCCAATTCCAACCACTTTGTTCTGCTTTCATCGTTTCCAATTTCTCGGTGTTGTCGATGGAAACACCTAGGTCAGCAGGTGTGAACGCATGGATAGTCTCTCCATTTTCGACGATTTGGATCTGCGCTTGGGCAATTGCTGCGGTTGTTTCTTCTTTTGCTTGGGCTACGGTATCATTCGATATGTCAATGCCATCCAGCATCGTATTCGGTAAGAATTTATTCTCATAATAGCTACCTGCACCAAAGTATCCGGCTGCGATCAATACGACCGCTGTAGCGCCAATGATGATGGGTTTCTTTTTCACTGTCCAGACCACCTTCTCTTTTTGTTACAAAAAGATTGCATTTGTGTTACAAAAATTCGCAACTTACTTTTTATTACTTTACCATGTTTCCCTCGAAAAGCAACCTATTTTATCTTAATTTTTTTATAATAGCCCGCTTCTTAGACACTTATCATAATACCAATGCGGAAGAAATGCAAACAGACACGCCCGCATTTTCATAAGTTGGGACCAGCAAAAAGGTTGCATCCGGAAATAAAATATGTGCTCAAAAATAACCCGCCAAAACCACGTTGGCGGGCAAACTCAGTTCAAATTACCGGCAGAAAACCCGCCAAAACAGCCTTGGCGGGGAATAACATCAGCGGACAACACGAGATTCCCCGCGAAAGCAGTTTTGGCGGTGAATCTCGCCACAATCGCGACCCGCGGAACGGATAATCATACCGTCAAACCACAAAGAAGGGCCATCCCATTTTCGAGACGGCCCCTGTGGTTCTTATGCGCGATTTTGGGTCTCTGCTTTGATTTCATCGAGGATGTAGCCGAAATCAAAGTCTTCTTTTTTGACGATCAGCAAGAGGCCATCACCAAGAGGCACGAGGGAGGTTTCCAATGCCGGGTGGTCCAATACGGTATCCATCAGTTTGTTCAGACGGCGGTGAATTTTGCGGACCCTTTTGGGAACGTCCGCTTCATCATCCAGGATGGTTCCGCCTTGGAAAACATCATCGATGACTAGCATGCCGTCTTTCTTCAGAAGCCGGATGCAGTGGGGCAAAAATTCATAATATTTTGATTTCGCGCTGTCCATAAAGATGAAATCATACGGTCCTTCCAAAGTAGGCAGGACTTCCGCCGCATCGCCTTCCAGCAGCGTCACTTTGTCCGCGATGCCGAGTTTCTCAAAATTCGCTTTGGCGTGGTTGATCATGACTTCAAAACGATCGATGGTCGTGACGTGGCCTTCCGGTCCGACATGCTGCGCCATCAGGCTGCCTGAGAAGCCGATCGCCGCTCCTATTTCCAATATTTGTTTCGGTTTGATCTGGCCCAGCAGCATATTCAGGAAAACAGCTGTTTCGTGCGGGATGATCGGCACGCCTCTTTCATTCGCGGTCTTTTCCAGTTCCCCCAATTCTCCAGGGAAACGCTTCAGTCTGTCGCGCATAAAAACGACCAGTTCTTTCTTTACGACGGGTCTGTCCATCATTTCGTTCAATGCCATACTTTTTTTCTCCTTATCAGATACTCTTTTATCAATGGCAACAAGGCTGGGAAGGGATCCCAGCCTTGCGCTTATTCATCTTCAACAACCACTGTTTGGACGGGCTCTCTCGTGACACGGATGCCACGGATCCGGCCGCTTTCGACCTGAGTAGTCGTCAGCAGGTACTCTCCAGTCTGAATCGTCGCATGCTCATCATCTTTCGGAAAATAGCCGAGTTCCTCGATCATATAGCCGGCGATCGTATCCACTTCTTCGGAAGCGAGCGCTGTTTTGAACAATTGATTGAACTTGTCCAACGGCATGCGTCCATTCACGACATAGTGATTGTCATCGATTTTTTTCGACAGGCGGTAAATTTCATCATATTCATCTTCAATGTCCCCAACGATTTCCTCCAGAAGGTCCTCAAGGGTGATGATCCCCTCCACGCCGCCGTATTCATCCTTGATGATGGCCATATGCGTGTGGGTCTTGCGGAACTCGACCAAGAGATCATCGATATAAATAGTGGAAGGGACAAACAAAGGCGTATTGACCAACTCACGGAAAGCGATCCGCTCGAAACCGACTTCCTTTGACGCCTTCAAAACATTTTTCATATGCAGAACGCCGATGATATTATCCTTATCTTCCTCATAGACCGGAATCCGGGAATATTGGCTGTTCAGGACCAGCGCAATGTTGTATTCCAGATCATCATCCAGATCCATCATCAAGGTGTCGGTACGCGGCACCATCAATTCGCGGGCAAGCTTCGTGTCCAACGAAAGCACCCCCTGCATCATCGTGAACTCGGATGGGTCGATGACCCCTTCGCCTCGGCTCTGTGCCAGGATGGCCTTCATTTCATCACGGGTGAGCTTCTCTTCCTCATTCGTGAATTCGATCGGCGTCAGCTTCTTCAGGATACCGGTCGAAAATGACAAAAGCCAAACAAACGGCTTGAAGAGGGTCTTGACGACAACGATCGGGCCAGCAGTGTGGCGCGCAATCGTTTCAGGCATCTGCAAGGCAATCTGTTTAGGGTACAGCTCACCAAACACGAGCGTGATGTAGGAAAGGACAACGGTGATGATGATCATCGCTATCGTTTTGCCACCGGCTACGCTTACCAACAAAGGTTCGATATATCCGACAAAATTGGCTGAAGCTGAAGCACTGCTGAAGAATCCGGCAAAAGTGATGGCAACTTGGATAGTTGCCAAGAAATCATCCGGATTCTCTAAGAGACGCAAAACTTTCTGTGATTTCTTGTCGCCGTCTTTGGCCAGCTTCTCGATTTTGGAACGGTTGATGGAAACAAATGCCAATTCGGCTGAGGCGAAATAAGCATTCAGTAAAGTCAGGGTTAGGATCAATGCTATTTTTGATAGTAACGACTGGCCTTCGGGGTCTGGGTTCATATGATTTTTTTCTCCTTTTTTATGGTGAATCACGCAACTGGGTCATGCCCTGAAAAAAGGCTTTGTGCAGTTGCATAAAAATATATAGATTCTGTTCAATTATATACTACTAAATATAGTGAACTCCGTTCGAAAAATCAAGAGATTTTTCATACGGTGCCTGCTGGAGCTTTCCGGCTCTTCTTCCTTCAGCCTTCCGGCACCGACAAGTGTTCTCATTCCAATCTAATGTTTAGCGGAGGCTGCCATGATCTTGGAAGGGCTTTACTGCTTGGTTTATCAAATGTTTAAGAATTTCCAACTATGCGTTTATAACCGTTGCTTTTTTTTATTTTAATGTTATTATCACATTAGACAACCGCGTTTTTAGGAGGATTTTAATAATATGCTTATCCGCTCACTTGCCATCCCCAAAAGGGAGTTGACCATCGTCAAAGAGTCAGCCACACTTCGGGATGCACTGGATATCCTTGAAGATTCCGGCTACCGTTGCGTTCCGATCTTGGACGAAACAGAAACCATTTTTCGTGGAAATATCTATAAAATGCATATCTATCGGCATAAAGCGAACGGCGGGGACATGAACCTGCCTGTCACGCATCTGCTGAAAAATGCCACAAAATTCATTTCGATAGACAGTTCATTCTTTAAGGTGTTTTTTACCATCAAAGAATTGCCCTACATTTCCGTTTTGAATAAGGACATGACCTTTTACGGCATCCTGACCCACAACGCCTTGTTGAACATGCTGGCCCAATCATGGAGCATCGATGTCGGCAGTTATGTGCTGACGGTCATCGCGCCCGGCCAGAAAGGCGATCTGTACCATATCACCAAAATCATCAACCGCTACTCCTCCATCGCCAGCTGCATTTCCTTGGACATAAACCGGGAAGACGCGTTGCGCAGGGTATTGGTCACTTTACCAGCTGGCACGCCCAAACAGGTGCTGGACTCCATCGTAAAGGCGCTGGAGCGTAAGGATTTCCGCGTGACGGAAATCGAAAATCTGCAAGTCGATTTCTGAAATCCAACCCGTCACATTAAGTGTCCGGAGCGGCATTTTCCCGGTGAGGCGGCCTTCATCGGGAATTCCGCTCCGGACGGGTGGCGTTTTCCCGGCGAGGCGGCTTTCATCGGGAATTCCACTCCGGACGGGTGGCATTTTCCCGGCGAGGCGGCTTTCATCGGGAATTCCGCTCCGGACGGGTGGCGTTTTCCCGGCGAGGCAGCCTTCATCGGGAATTCCGCTCCGGCTCCAGACGCCCGCTCGATCTAATGATTAATAAAAAAAGTCGGACAAAGCCTTGTGCTTGTCCGACTTTTTTCGCGTGTACTCGGATCAGCGAGTAGCGCCATTCAAATAGGGGTTTGAATAGATTTCTTCCCTCACTGTCGTAGGATCGCCGTGTCCCGGGAACAGGACCGTTTCCCCTGGAAGAGGTACGATATATTTCTGGATTCCTTCGATCAAAGTTTCATGGCTGCCGCCCGGCAAATCGCTGCGTCCGACGCTGCCTTTAAAGATGACGTCCCCAACGATTGCGAACCCGTTCTCGCGGAAAATGAAGACGGTGCTTCCTGGCGAATGCCCGGGAATGTGTTGCATCTCAAAACGGAATTCGCCGATTTCGTAAGGCCCCATCTCCTCGAAAAAGACATCCGCTTCCTTCGCCAGTCGGACATCCGGAACGTTCGGATTGCGTGCTGATCCGTTCAGTTCCGGATCCAACAGCCATTCCCGTTCGATAGGATTTTGATAGACGGGAACGTCGTATTTTTCCCGGATTGTTTCGAGGGCCCCTATGTGATCATAGTGCGCATGGGTCAACACGATCGCTATCGGATGCAACTCATTCTCTTCGATGGCTGCGATGATGTCCTCCGCTTGCTCACCTGGATCAAAGATGATTGTGTCATTCTCATGGTCGCCGATCAAAAAATAACAGTTTTCCTGGATAGGACCGACTGTAATTGCGTACATTTCCATATATTGTTTCCTCCCTCTTTTTCGATTACCTCTCTATTATAAGAGAACGATGAGAAATATCCTAGCAAAAAAACAGGAGTCTGTGCTGTTCATCCAGCAAAAGCCCCCGTTCTCCAGTTTTTTCATATGAAATTTTAATGGATCAGGCCATTTTCTCGGCAAAACCGATAATTTTGTTCATGTATTTCATGAGCGGTGCTGAGACAACCAGCACGACGGCTTCACCGAATGCCGCTGTCACAAAGCTGAACCAGAAAGGCAAATCAAGAACGATGTAGAGTTCGATCGCGACAAGGACCATCGTCATCGTGAAGACGAACGCGGTCATCATCATGCGTTTCATTTCAGAATCGTTGGGTTTGAATAATTTTTCCAGAATAAGGAAAGAGATCAACGTCTGGCCAAATCCGAACACCAAGTCCCAAGCCCCTAATGTTGAAAAAATCAGATTGGCGATAAAAACACCCGCCAAAACACCGTATTTATAATCTTTGTGGTAGCCCACCAAATGATTCAGCATTTCTGAAACGCGGAATTGGACTGCACCGAACGACATAAAAGCAAAAATCCCTGTCAACGCAACATAAAGCGCTGCGATAATTGTATTGATAACCATTTTTCTTGTACTCAACCTAATAACCTCCTAGTTTTTTTTCGTGGGATGGTAGACGAACCACGCACTCCTTCGAGAGCTCAAACAGTTTACCATACATGTTCTCTTTTGAAAACGACTAATGGCGCATTTTCATCTGATTTTCATTACCTAAAGGAAAGAGCGGCAGAGATGCGGATTCCCCGTATGACTGTTCTTCTCCGGTGAAGCGCTTCTGGACGGAGGTGGGATTCCGTTCGGCAGCGCTCCTCCGGCGAAGGGATGCTGGCCGGAGTTAGGATCCCATTCGGGCAACTCACCTCCGGCGAACCTGCTTCTGGCAGGAGGTGACGCTCTCAGGTGACTTCGCTCCGTCTTTCGCGCAGCAAAAAATCTGTGGAATGCCTTCCCTTGTCAGGCACCCCACAGATTTCCCATTTTTCTATTTGTAGACGCGCGGAACGCGGGCGTTGATTCCCGTCAAGAGTTCATAGCCAATCGTATCGATCGTTACCGCCATTTCGGAGGGATTGTTGACGAGTCCGCCGTTTTCCCCCAAGAGCGTCACTTTTGTTCCGACCGGATATTCTTTCGGCAGGCTGATCATGCATTGATCCATGCAGATGACTCCCCGGATCGGACAACGCTGGCCATCCACAATGACAGTCTGATGGCGAAGATCCCGTCTCCACCCGTCGGCATAGCCGATCGGAAGCGTAGCGATCCATTCTCCCTCAAAAGCACGGTAGCGGGCGCCGTATGCGATTGTGTCGCCTTCATGCATCTGTTTGACGTAGCTGATCTGGGTATCCAACTGTACGGATGGCTTCAGTTCATAAGGAAGCTCCAACACGGTGTCGGAAGGGTTGTAGCCGTACATTGCGATTCCGACGCGGACCGCATCCGTCCGGAACGCTTCATGCCAAAGCGAAATCGCGGAATTCGCCAGATGCACAATCGGCGGTCGTTGCGCCATCGCCTGCAAAATCTCTTCAAATAAAGTCAGCTGGCGCTCCACCAATGTCGGATCTTCCCCATCGGCCGTTGCGAAGTGGGTAAAGATACCTTCGAAAACAAAGCCATCCAATTCGGCAATACGCGCTTCGAAGGCCTGGACCTCCTCGACCGTACGCAGACCAATGCGACCCATACCGGTGTCGATCGCCAAATGCACACGGACCGGCAGCTCCGTTTTCCGTTCCTGCAGATACGGCAAAGCCGCTTCCAGCCATTCCGCTGCCGTGACGGCCACGCTGATTCCGTTATCCGCTATAAGCGCAGCGTCTTCTGCCTCCGTTGGGCCAACAACCATGATGAAATCATCGGACAGACCATTCTCCCGCAGCTCCATTGCCTCATCCAACAGCGCGACACAAAAACCGTCCACGCCAGCTTCCTTCGCCTTTTTCGCAACCGGGACGGCTCCCAGTCCATAGGCATCCGCCTTTACGACCGCGAAAAATTTCTTTCCAGGCGACAGACCCTTCCTGATTTGTTGGATGTTCCACGAAATAGCTTCCAAATCGACAGTTTCTATTGTGGGACGGTGCTTTCCTACTACCATTTGTAAAAGACCCCTTTACTTTTCTAATACCACTTGCGCGGCAATGATGTTCCCCGAATGGGTGATGGAAACGAATCCTGTCCCATCAAACGGAGATTTGGTTATTTCAGGCTTCCGGTTCTCTCCGGGCAAAATTTCGATATCTTGGAAAGACAGCTTGCCGATGCCTGTGCCATAAGCCTTCGAGAAAGCTTCCTTCGCGGCATAGCGACCGGCCAAAAATTCCATTTGGCGTGATCCGCTAAGAGCCAGGAACAACTTCAGTTCCGCTTCGGTCAGAACCCGCTCCGCAAAATCCGAACGCCGATCGTAGGCTTTTGTGATGCGGTCCAGCTCGGTTACGTCCAATCCTATTCCATAAATCATTCCAATCACCGCCTATTCTGCATGCATTGTTCTCATTTTACCAAAAACAACATAAATTTTCACCATAAGAAAAGCGGAACGGGTTCGTTCAGCCCTGAAAGAAATTTAGGAAATCGTGCCGACTGAGCATCGTAGAGCGCAATAGGTACGATTTATCTAATTTCCGAAGGGCTTACCCGTGCAGCTAGACATCTTTTTAATTGCATGAAACAGCTTGGGAACCTATGTAACACCAACGGTGATGCACTTTTAGCTCAAATATATTAGACTTTTCAAGCAAATAAGAAAAACCTCTTCCCCAATTGGCCTACGCCAGGGGAAGAGGTTTTTGATCATGAATTAGTCGTTGTTGCTGCGGATAGTGAAGCTATGGCTGCTTTTTTTAGGTGCGCCGGCACTGCCGCCGCCACGTTTGTCATCATAGCGTTTGCCGCCGGAGCGTGGTTTGCTGTCGCTTGAGCGATTTTTGTTGCCACTGCGTTCTCCGCTGCGTTCGCCGCTTCCGCGTCTTTCTGATGAACCACGGTTACCTTTGTAGCCGCCGCCGGTGCTCTTACCTTTGTAACCACCGCCGCCTTTACCTTTTCTTGAAGGCAATGGGCGTTCTGGTGTGATCTTAACAGGAACATCAGTAGCATCTTTAGAAAGACTCTTCAAGAATGCTGCTACCAAATCTTCAGCTGTGTGCTCTTCAAGCAAACGAACAGCAGCACGTTGATATTTGTCTGTTTCTGTTTCTTTAACCAATGTTTCCACTTCATCCATAGCTGTTTTCACTTGGCCACGGAAAGCTTCTTCGTCACTTGGTGGTTGTAATGGAGTGATCGGTTTTTTGGTTAAGTTTTCGATTGTACGCAAGTAATCCATTTCGTTTGGTGTAACGAAAGTCACTGACATACCTTCTTTACCGGCACGACCAGTACGGCCGATACGGTGAACATAGCTTTCTGGATCTTGAGGGATATCGTAGTTGTACACGTGTGTAACACCTGTAACATCCAATCCACGAGCAGCAACGTCAGTCGCTACTAAGAAATCCAATTCGCCAGTCTTGAAAGCATTCAATACACTCATACGTTTTTGTTGTGTCAAATCGCCATGGATTCCTTCTGCGCGGTAACCGCGTAGTTCCAAACCTTTAGACAATTCATCAACACGACGTTTTGTACGGCCGAAAACGATAGCCAATTCCGGATTTTGAACATCGAACAAACGAGTCATTGTATCGAATTTTTCAAAGTCTTTACATTTGACGAAATATTGATCAATTAAGTTAGCTGAAGCGTGAGATGCCTTAATTTTTACGTGTTCTGGAGCATGCATGAATTTAACACCGATTTTTTTGATCTGGTCAGGCATCGTTGCTGAGAACAACAATGTTTGACGCTCAGACGGTGTTTCACTAAGGATGCTTTCGATGTCTTCCAAGAAGCCCATGTTCAACATTTCATCTGCTTCATCCAAAACTAGCGTTTCAATATGATCCAAACGAATTGTTTTGCGTTTGATGTGGTCCAAAAGACGACCAGGTGTCCCAACAATAATTTGCGGTTTGTTTTTTAAAGCGCGAATTTGACGGCTGATATCTGCTCCACCATAAACAACTTGTACGGATACACGTTTGTCTTTGCCTAAGCGATAAAGTTCTTCTTGTGTTTGAATCGCTAATTCACGTGTTGGCGCGATAACAATCCCTTGGATAGCTTTGTTTTCTGTGTTGATTTTTTGCAACATCGGCAATCCAAAAGCAGCTGTTTTACCAGTACCTGTTTGTGCTTGGCCGATAACGTCTAGTCCTTTGAGCGCCAAAGGAATAGTTTCCGTTTGGATGGGTGTTGCTTCCTCGAAGCCCATTGTCTCAATCGACTGTAATAATACTGCATCTAAACCTAATTCTGAAAATTTCATGTTTCCTCCTAATTTTGAGAAACTAAAATTTAGAGAGTCTTTTCTTTTACCCGTATCTAAATACGGTTCATAATCTTATAAATAAAAGATAAACCTTTTTTACTTAATCCCTTGAATAGAAAGCTTGATAAATCAAACATTCTGCACTTCGCAGAAAAAACCCTCTTATTTCTCTATTCTTACCATCAGCAATAATAACACGTTCCGCAAAGTATTACAAATCATTTTCTCTTAAAATAATGGAATTTCTTACAAAAAAACCTTGTTGTAAGGATATTTCTAATGAAAATGACAAGTAGTTCTACAATTTACCGACAATTGACAGATGCGCTCCAAATTGGCTGAAAAGGGGATAACCTTGCTTATGCGACGACACGACTCATCCAAATCCTTTACATTTCCTATTATACACGCAAAGCGGCCACAACCGCCAATAAATCGGTGCCGAAACTGGATTTGATCAGCACTTGATCGGCTTGCTGAAGCTCTGCCTTCAGCTTATCGATCAATGGCGCCTTCTCCCCAACATAATGATAAAGTTTTCCTTCCGGAAAGGCAGACTTTAAGTTTTCATAAAGAGCGGCCATTTCCGTTCCGTAAAGATAGACCTGATCGAAGTCTGCAGGGGAAATTTCAGCCGCCAAGGCAGCGTGCATTTCAGCAGAACGTTCACCCAATTCCCGGATATCCCCGAGCACCGCAATTTTCTTGCCCTCACGCGGTAGATGTGCGAATGAACGCAATACGGCCGTCATCGAAGTCGGGCTGGCATTGTAGGCATCGTTCAACAGTTGCGAGCCATTTACGCCATCCAACCACTGCGTGCGGTTGGCGGTCAGCTGAAAGGCCGCCAAGGCTTCCTTCACTTCGGCGATTGTCATGCCCAACACCTGTGCAGCTGCTAATGCGGCCAAGGCATTCCGGACATTGTAAACACCCAATACAGGGATCTCCAGATCGACATTCGGATCCAGACTCACATGGAAAGTTGTTCTGGTTTTACCGGGAACAATGGCAAAGGCATAGACCGTATCCGTTTCGTCCGTGCCGAAAGTCAGCTGGCGGAAGTTGCTTCCCTGAGGCAGCTCTTCGGCGATCAACGGCTCATCACCAGGATAAATGAGCGTCCCTTCCGGCTTCAGCCCCTCCAAAATTTCCAACTTGGCTTTGGCGATGCCGCGGCGGCTCCCGAGGAACTCCAGATGGCTGTCCCCTATCAACGTGATGATGGCCACATCCGGTTTGGCCAATCGGCTCAACAAGCTGATTTCACCGAAGTTGCTCATGCCCATTTCAAGCACCAACACTTCAGTGTCTTCCGGCATATCCAGGATGGTCATCGGCATGCCGATTTCATTATTGTAATTGCCCTCCGTTTTGTGGACACGGAACCGCGAGGACAGGACGGCCGCCGTCATGTCTTTGGTGGTCGTTTTCCCGTTGCTGCCCGTGATCGCGACCACTTTTGGTTGGATCATATTCAGGTAGGCTTCCGCCAGTTTTTGCAAAGCCTCTAGCGTGTCATCAACGAGAATGACGGCAATATCTTCAGGCGCTTCCCCTGCTTCACGGCTCCATAAAGTTGCTGCCGCGCCGTTCTTGATTGCCGATTGGACATAATCATGACCATCCGTTTCCCCCTGCAAAGGCACAAACAAACTGTCGGGCGTTGCTTTGCGGGAGTCGAAGACAACAGCAGTTATTTCAGCGAAGCGATTAGCGGACGTATAGTCGATCGCTCCGACAGCTTTCACAACATCGATGATGCGTAATGGTTTCATATTTGGTTCCTCATTTCCAATTATTTCTCAGAAGCCCGATCTAAAAAAGGCCGTCCTTCCCTGGGTTCGCAGCAAGCATTCCATGCTTTTGGTGCTGCTGGCGATCAGGGAAATCACGGCCTTTCATTCATCATTCTACAAATTGATAGGATAGTTTTTCTTCATGGCGTTTTAAAGCCAATTGGATCAACTCTTCCACCAGATCACTGTACTTCAATCCAGTGTGTTCCCAAAGCAACGGATACATGCTGCGGGAAGTGAAGCCAGGCAAAGTATTGACTTCATTAATGTAGATTTCATTGTTTTTGGTCACAAAGAAATCACAACGGCTCAACCCGCTGCCGTCAAGCGCTCGGAAAGCGATCGTTGCATAATTCTGCAATTTGGCAGTGATTTCTTCCGGTAATTCAGCCGGAATCTGCAGCAGCACTTCTTCATTGCCGTACTTCTCTTCGTAGTCATAGAAATCTTTGGTTTTAACGATTTCACCGGGTACGGAGGTATGAACATCGTCATTACCCAATACCGCGATTTCGATTTCACGGGCTTCGATGCCTTGTTCAACGACCACGCGACGGTCATAGCGGAAAGCCGTTTCGATCGCTGCAGTCAACTCTTCAAGATTCGTAGCTTTAGAAATGCCGACGCTTGAGCCCATATTGGCTGGCTTGATGTACATCGGATAAATCAGGCTGCCTTCGCATTGGATAAAGATCTTCTCGCGGTCATTTTTCCAGTCGTTACGGGTAACGGCCACGTAAGGCACTTGCGGCAACCCTGCTTGTTGGAAAAGATGCTTGCTGACGATTTTGTCCATTCCGCTGGCGCTGGCAAGGACACCACAGCCGACATACGGCATATTAAGGACTTCAAAAAGCCCTTGCACCGTTCCATCTTCTCCGTTGGGGCCATGCAATACGGGGAAAATGACAGCATCCTCAGACTGGATGTCTGCAGGGGAAATAAGTTCGCCGTAGGATTTGCCATCTTGCGAATCAGCAAAACGCTTCTCGGAACCCGGCTCTAAATAAAGGTTCTCAGAGAATGCCACCGGTTCAGAAAGGGATTGCCCTTGAATCCATGCGCCTGCCTTGGTGATGTAGACGGGCACAACTTCATAATAGTTGAAATAAATCGCCTTTATGATTGAATGTGCTGTCAGGATCGAGATATCGTGCTCAGCGCTCTTTCCGCCGTAAATCAAATAAATTTTCATCGAGAAATCCTCCGAATTTTTTGATAACTACCTTAATCAAGAAACATTGTACCATATTTATTTTTTACCTAAAACGATTTTTGTGAAAAGTGGCTTGGCCGCCCTCTTGCTGGGGCCAAGATGGCTTATTCCGGCTCAATGGATACAGAAAAAGCCTAAGTTCCGGCTTAGGCTTTCAATCAAAGTCTATGTCAATTTTCCACTCATTGCGTTCCATGTCATAACAGATGGTGCCCACCGAATCCTTTTCGTTGAAACGGCCGCCGATGCTGGCGTAACGGTCTTCCGCGATGAACAAGGGGATGCAGTATGTATTTTCTTCGATGCTCATCTGCCTGAAGGAGATTACGGCCCCTTCTTTGAAGATCGGAATGAATTCCTTCACGCGTTCGATCGGGAATGGCGCAATTTCTTTGTCTTTCTGATAAAAGCGCTTCTTCTCATTCACTTTTTCCTTCAACTTGACGGTGATGGCTTCGGCGAACAGCTCATGGAATTGTTCCAGGTAGCGATAGTACATTTTTATGAAGCCATTCGGCAACGTGAGGTAGATGTAGTTGTTTTGTAATTTATAATAGAACGGTGAGTGCAGGTGCGTATGCGCATGGGCGATATACAGGATCTCGGATATTTCGATTGGGGTGAGGAGATGCAACATATCCACATTCACAAAATCAATCCATTTTCCCATAGCGGTTTGATTGTCCGTCCCTTTTTGGAAGAACGCTTTTACATTTTCTTGGCCTTTGATCACCTGAAAACCGGTATGATTATCATATGTTCCAATACTTTTTCTTCCATCCACCAACAATAAGTTTTCCGGAAGCTTCCGGGCTAACTTTGTGTAATCCTTCACCGCTATCCCTTTGCTCAAAACATAATTGCTGACTGTTTCATAATGAACATATAACATATCTTCGCTCATGAATGTTCCCCCCCTTTCCGAAATATCCCTTATTATCATTCTACTACGTGCAAATCCGATTAAGGTATCAGTACCATGTTAATATTATTACAAATCCGTATCTTTTACAAAGATAATTTGCCTTTTTCCCCTATTTTTTTTCATAGCAACAAATTGAAAGGGTTTTCACATCAGAAACCGAACTTTATTTGTACAATTTGCATAAAATGTCCGAAAAAAGAAGCTATTTACATAGCTTCTAATCGTTTGATTCGGTTTGCCGTTGAAGGGTGGGTCGAAAACAAGCCATCATTTTCTGCTTCGCCCTCCTTCATCCGTTTGAAAGGATTCACAATATAGAGCGAGGCACTGGCTGCATTCGCTGCCTCCATCGGGTCGCTTGTCGCTATTTTGATTAAAGCGGATTTCAGTCCTTCCGGATTGCGTGTGAACTCAATCGCACTCGCATCAGCCAGATACTCCCGGTTGCGGGAGAGTGCCAAGCGGATGATGGTGGCCACAAAGGGCGAAAGAACCAGGATCAGCAAGGAAAGGATCAGCAATATGATGCCCGCCCCTCCGCTGTTATCGCTTCTGCGTCGGCGACCGCCACCCCAAAACATCATCCGGGTGCTGAACTGGGCCAAAAACGCAATCAGCCCCGCTATCGCCAAAGCGACAGTGGATAAGCGGATGTCATAGTTGCGGATATGCGCGAATTCATGCGCCAAGACCCCAGTCAGCTCTTCCCGGTTCAGTTTCTTCAGCAATCCCGTCGTCACGGCGACAGATGCTTTTTCCGGCGAATTTCCGGCCGCAAACGCATTCGGGCTTTCATCCTCGATGATGAAGATTCTCGGAAAAGGCAACCGTGTCACGATAGTCATTTCCTCGACGATATTCCAGAGCATCGGGTATTGCGCCTTATCCGTTATTTCCTTGGCATTGTTCAGGCTCATGACCACTTGTGTGGATTGTGCAACCATGATGACGACGTAGGCCAATCCGATGATCAAAGCAAGCGCAACACCGGACAAAGCGTTGTCCCAATTCAGATAGCCGATGGCCGCCCCCAATGCCGCAAATAGGAGAAAGAATAAGAATACGATCAGCACGGTGCGCCGTTTATTCTGCTCAATTTGTTGATGGAGCAAAGGTACTCACCAACTTTCCGTCTAAATCATATTTTCTCAGAACGATACTTTCGGTACATTTTTTTCTTCTTCCGGGGTAGCCAAAACGACTTCCGGACGGAAACCATGGACGTTTGCCACAACATTGCTCGGGAATGTCCCTAATTTGATGTTGTATTGCGTAACACTTGAATTGTACAATTGGCGGGCATAAGCGATCTTATTTTCAGTTGCGGACAATTCTTCCTGTAATGCCAAGAAATTTTGGTTCGCCTTCAGATCGGGATACGCTTCCGCCAAAGCAAAAACAGTCCGCAATTGGCTCGAAAGTTGATTGGACAGTTCCATCTTCTTGGCCGGATCTTCGGTTCCCATATCCGAAATCATGTTCCGCAAATTGATGACTTTTGTCAAAGTTTCCTGCTCATGTTTTGCATAGCCTTTAACTGTCTCAACGATGTTCGGTATCAGATCGTTCCTGCGTTTCAACTGGACATCGATCTGGCTCCAAGCTTCCGTTACCCACAATTTATTTTTCACAAGACTGTTATACAACGAGATCCATACTGCCCCGATGATCGCTGCCACTACAATGATTCCTATTATCCACTCCATTTTGCTCACAGCTCCTTTTCTCTCTCACCGACCTAACGGCTAACCTAGACAAATTTCCGTCTACACCATTCATTATAGAAGAGTCTATTCATTTTGTAAAAAAATAGACTAACTGCCTCTTCGCCGAAAAGTGTTGGCTTATGTGATATTATGAAGGAAAGAAAATCAGATGAGGTGTAATTATGTATTTCATCCCGCAACACACTTTCAAAAATCTGCCCATCCTATTCAAAGCCGATCCGCTGTACAAAGACATCACCGCAGCCGAACTGCCTCGGGCCTATCTTGATCTGTTGGCGGAACAGAACGGCGGCTACCTGTTAAGTTCCCGCATCCAGACCAAAGAGCCGACATCGGATGGAATCGATTATGCAGCTGTCCATGCCATCCTGGGACTTCACGACGATCCCAAGAATAGCCTGTATGCCCAACAAGAAATTGCCCGTTCAGCGGGTCTGCCGGACTATTTTGTGCTTTTCAGCAGCAACGGCAACCAGCTATTTGCCTTCGATTATTCAAAACTGTCCCCGTCCGGCGAGCCGAGCATCCGGCACATCGACATCGAAACGGACAATTGGCAGACTGTCGCTGCCGATTTTGGTCAATTCCTGCGTAGTCTGATCGTGGCGCCCATGAATGTTCCTGAAGAGATCCGGCTCACGCACACTGAAGGAGAGCACGCCTTTTTGTTGGCCGATGCCGCGGAATTGCCTGAGCTGTTTCTGCATTTTGAGGATGACCCGGACAAACAATGGTATCTCCAATGGATAGCGCATTTTTCCGACCATCCCGATGCGGCCTGCCGGACAGTCGCTTGCGAAGCGCTGGAAACGCAGATCCTCTACTTCAGGAACGAGCTGCCGGATACGGTACACGCTGTGCTGGCGAACTTTCTTGCCGATGCTGACCCTACAATCCAAGCGCTGGCGAGAACGCTGGAAAAAGAACTCGCGGATGAGTGAATGCGTGCGGGTGCGCGCGGACAGTACCCACTCGTCCCGCTCGCCGGAGAAGGGCTCACAGAATCGGCACCAGCTCCGATGAGGAATCGCTCGCCGAAGCTGGTGCCGCGAAAATGCCGTCACTTCCGACGGGGAAGGGCTCGTCGGAGGTGGACCCAAAAAAGCAGTCGGAACTCCGGCGAAGCCTCCGTTCACCGGAGAAGACAGGAACCTTATAACAAAAGCTAAAAGCAGGGGGTTGCCGCAATGCGGCACTCTCCTGCTTTTGTTATTACTATTGTTCCTTCAGCCACTGTTGATAAAGGTTCTTCGTCTTGTGGCCTTTGCCGAGGATATCGAGCATCTCCGTTTTGCGTTTTTCCTGCGTAGCGGCTTGTTTGGCGCTGTAGATGTAGCGCGCCCAATCCCGCTGATAGCCCGGCGTCAGTTCCGCATACAGCTTCGCGGCATCACGATGCTCTGCCTCCAGATATCCCTGCAAATCCGGGATGAATTGCTCATAGTCGGCCACATTGCCGCTGCTCGCTTTGGTTGGCTTGCCTTTTCCTTTGACATCATTTTTCATCCCGACGAGCGTGAACGTATCATCTAACTTGATCATCCGCGCAAATTTCAGGGTGCTTTCGCCGACATAGCCGCTGCCGTCGTCCACTCCCAGACTCGGGAAGATGGCATCTCGATGCACGGATGTGTCATAGGTCTTGTTCCCGATTTTCGGATAAGCGATGTAAAGATAGCCTTCCGGATTCAGCCGCTCCGCCTTGATCGTATCCCAGACGCGTTCGTTCAATTCCTCCAGCGTCAGGACGTAGGAAAAAATCAGATCGTATTTCCCGGAATCCAGATCCGTATCGTAGGAGTCCAAATCCGCAAAGTCGTCAGACATGGCGCGCTCTTTCCCCAGAACGGCGCGCTTTTGGAATTTATCCAACCCCAGCCGCTTCGTGAGGGAAGTCGAAGACGGGAGCGGTTTGTCAGCGGCTTGTTCACCGTAAAGTTTGTGCGCATGAGCGATGTCTTCCCGGATCATCTCCTTCAGTACAGCCGTATCGATATCGGAAAGTTTATTGACGTACACGCACCCCTTTCCGATTTTGTGTTTTCCGAGCTTCGCAAGCAACTCTTCCCGTTTTCCATCAGGCAGCATAAAATAAAACGTCAGCGCCGTCTTTCGCGGCGAAAAGGCAGCCAGCGGGGCATCGCCTTCATGGCCGCTCGCGTACCGATAATGATATTTCCCGAATCCGATGATGCTCGGCCCCCACATTTTGGCTTCCTCTCCGGTCACTTCCGCAAACAACTTCAGCAGCGCATATGCATCCTCTTTCTTTTGCGGCTGCTGGATTTCCTCGATGAACTCCTGTACGGATACTTCCGTGGGTTTGGTCTTAGGTTCGTATGCCATCTCTCCGCTTCCCCTCTCGTTCCTTGTTAAAGCTATCATAGCAAACCCAACGACCACCCGCAAAATCCAAGCCTCGACGATAGACGATTCACGGGAAAGATACCGTTTCTCCGGGGAACAAAGGCTTCGCCGGAGTTCGGCCACATCTATAGACTTCAACTACGACGAGGCGGTGCTCATCGGAGCTGGGCCCATCAAATTACCGGCGTCCTCCGGGGAGCGGGCTCTCACCGGAGGACGCAACCACCAAGGGAAACCCAAAATAAAATGCAAACAAAAAAAGAGCCCTCCCGAAACCGGGAAAGCTCTCACGAAGATTATGCTTGTTCTTCGTTGTTTTTGAAACCATATTTTTTGTTGAAGCGGTCCACACGGCCATCGGCTTGCGTGAATTTTTGACGTCCAGTATAGAATGGGTGTGAATCAGAAGAAATTTCTACACGGATCATTGGGTAAGTGTTGCCATCTTCCCATTCAACTTTTTCGCTTGAACCTTTAGTTGAACCTGATAAAAATTTGAATCCTGTAGTTGTATCCATGAACACAACTGTTTGGTAATTTGGATGGATTTCTTGTTTCATGTCTCTTTCGCTCCTTTTTGCCCTGGATTATTTACTAAGCCAGAGTTGTCTTTTTGTAATAAAAGGTATACCGCAGGGTAATCCTTTTTAACGTTAAAAGGATACCACGCAAACCGCAAGAATGCAATGGTAAATTTAAATAATGCGTTTTTCTCCTGCAGCCCGTGCCGAGAAAGAAGCACCTTTCAATTATTTATCCAGAATGGCTGCAATCTCTTCTTCGGAAAGGCTGCTGTCGGCATTCAGATTCGTGAATTGACCTGGGCCATCGATCGTCACAAGCGCAGGCACTGTACGGACGCCCATTCTGTCGCGCAGACTTTGGATCGCAGGGTCTGTCGGTGTGTTCAGGCTGTCCAGATAATGGATCGTCAGGTTCTTTTCTTTGCGGACTTTGTCTAATTTAGGGACAAATTTCCGGCAATACGGGCAAACGGCTTTCCCAAGATAAACGACCGTTTTTTCGCCGGCAGCCAGTTTTTCTTCAAACTCTTCAGCCGTGATCTCTATAAATTCTTTTGTGTCTTCTTCGTAATTCCCTTTATTGAAAAACATTTTAAAACCTCCAGTTTTGCGATTTGATAGTCCCACTATACCGGGAAGCTTTAAAAAATGCTCATGATTTGCTCACTTGCCGTACGGCACGCTTCTATTTCATCAACGCAATCCGGGTCAGCAAAGCTTCATTATTTTCGGTCGTGTTCATTTGTTTCAGGAAGCTCTCAGTGTATTCCAAAGCATCTCCGCGCATGCCGCGGCGGACTTTGTAGATATTCTCCATCGTTTTTGCATCCAGCAGGAGGTCTTCTCTGCGGGTGCCCGATTTTTTGATGTCGATGGCCGGGAAGATGCGTCGTTCCGCCAATTCACGGGAAAGCACAAGTTCCATGTTTCCTGTTCCCTTGAATTCTTCGTAGATGACTTCATCCATCCGGCTGCCGGTGTCGACAAGCGCAGTTGCGATGATCGTCAGACTGCCGCCATCCTCGATATTCCGGGCTGCACCAAAGAAACGTTTCGGACGATAAAAGGCTGCCGGATCAATACCACCGCTTAAAGTACGGCCGCTTGGCGGTATGACCAAGTTATAGGCACGGGCCAAACGCGTCAGGCTGTCCATCAGGATGACCACATCACGCTTGTCCTCGACAAGGCGCATGGCTCTTTCCAGGACGAGTTCCGCCACCCGGACATGGTTTGCCGGTTGTTGGTCGAAAGTCGAGGAGACGACATCCCCCTTCACACTGCGTTCGATATCCGTCACTTCTTCCGGACGCTCATCGATGAGCAGCATGATCAGTTCGACATCGGGATGATTAGTGGTGATGCCGTTCGCGATCTCTTTCAGCAAAGTCGTTTTCCCTGCTTTCGGAGGCGCAACAATCATCCCACGTTGACCGAAGCCGATGGGCGAGAACAAATCGACCATCCGAGCGGTTACGTTTGTCCGGGTATTTTCCAACTTCATCTGATGGTTCGGATAAATGGGCGTCAACCCAGGGAAATGCGAGCGTTCTTTGGCTTGATCAGGCCGTTTTCCGTTCACTGTGCTGACTTGCATCAGGCCGTAATAACGTTCGGATGCTTTCGGAGGCCGGGCTTTTCCGGCTACTTTGTCCCCATTGCGCAGATCGAAGCGTCTGATTTGCGATGTCGATATATAAATGTCTTCTTGGCTCGGCGAATAGTTGATCGGCCTTAAAAAACCGAAGCCTTCCTGAGCAACGATATCTAAAATGCCCTCTGTCATGAAGAACCCTTGTTTTTCCTCTTGGGCACGGATGACCGCCAAGGACAGCTCTTTTTTGTTCATTTGGCTGTAATAGGGAATCTTCAATTCTCTGGCATAGGTGTATATTTCTTTCAGCGTCTTACTTTCCAACTCATGCAAGGTAAGCATATCTTCCAAACAGCTCCACCTTCCTCTCTTATCATTCTGATGATGCTTGTTTCTGGCAAAGGCAATATACAAAATATTCAAAACACCTCCAAAGTCGGTTGCTGCTTTGAAGGTGTTCCTTATTATCGTGTTGCGCGAAGAAGTTTATTCTTCGTCTTCGATCATTTTGATGTCCGCACCCAAAGCAGTCAGTTTTTCGACGATATGATCATACCCGCGCAGGATATTCTCGATACCGGAAATTGTGGTTGTGCCTTCCGCCATCAATCCGGCGATGACAAGACAGGCTCCAGCACGCAGATCGCTGGCAGTAACTTCCGCACCGGTCAATTTGTTGGGGCCTTGCATGAAGATCATGTCACTTTCCACCTTGGCCTTCGCACCCATCCTGCGGAGTTCCGGGATATGGTTGACGCGCTTCGGATAGATTGTATCGATGATAGTGCCGTCACCACTCGCTTTCAACAAGAGCGGAGTCAGTGGTTGCTGAAGGTCCGTCGCAAAACCAGGATAAGGCAACGTCTTGATATGAACCATCTTCAGGTTTTCGGATTTTTTGACCAGGATGCTGTCCTCGCCGATTTCCATATCTACGCCCATTTCTTCCATTTTTGCGATAAGGCTTTCGATATGCTCGACGATCACATTTTTCACCAACACACGCTCGCCCATTGCAGCGGCAGCGGCCAAGTATGTCCCTGCTTCGATGCGATCAGGTATCACGGTGTGTCTGCAGCCATGCAAGCTTTCCACGCCTTCGATTCGGATGATATCCGTACCGGCTCCGCGGATTTTCGCTCCCATGTTATTCAACAAGATACAGACATCAATGATTTCCGGCTCTTTAGCCACATTTTCAATGATTGTCCGTCCTTTAGCTTTGACCGCCGCCAAGATGATGTTGATGGTCGCTCCGATCGAAACCACGTCAAGATAAATGCGGTCGCCTTTCAGCCCTTCTTCTGGTGTAGTCAGGTAGATGGCACCCATTTCATTGCGCACTGTCGCACCCAACGCCTCGAAACCTTTGATATGCTGATCGATCGGTCTTGGGCCTAAGAAACAGCCACCAGGCAGCCCGATGACGCCTTCACCAAATTTCGAAAGGATGGCTCCCATGAAATAATACGACGCACGTAAGCTTTTGATTTTTCCGGTAGGCATCGGAATGGAAATCATGTTGGTTGGATCGATCGTGACGATGCCCTCATCCTCATCAAAAGACACTTCTACGTTGAAGTCCTCAAGGATATCAATAAGGGAGTGCACATCCTGAATGTTAGGGATGCCTTCCAAGATGACTGGGGAGTCCGCCAAAATGGCAGCCGGAATCAGCGCAACCGTACTGTTTTTCGCTCCGCTGATGGTGATTTCACCGTTCAACGGTTTATTCCCCTCTATAACTAATTTTTTCATAAAAAAGCCTCACTTCATGTGTAGTTGCCGAACGACAAATCGCCCGGAAATAAATGGAATCGTTCGCACGTTTTTCTTGCCACAAGAAAAACGGTGCTCCGATACCTAAATAACATTATTTTTTAGTTTCATTTGATTGTCGGTTGATCACCTACAATTCTAACAAAAATACAGGGTCCATTACTAGTTTTTTTATGCAAACGTCTGCTTTCCGCTATATTTCTCAATTTGATACGGCCAAACAGCGCAATAAGATGACAACTGTCCTTATCTTATGGTCTTATGGTAACACAAACTCAGGAATATATGGAAAACGACGCGCCAGTGTATACATGCGTAGGGGAAAAATAAGTACAAAAAAGGAGATCTGGAACATAGGCCCCAGACCTCCTCAAAGATCGTTTGATTAAATTAAGCTTTGTTGCTTGAACCGAAAACTTGCATTCTTTCTTTAACGACAGCAACGATTGCTTCTTTACCAGGTCCGATAACTTTACGAGGATCGTAAACGTTAGCGTCTGTAGCTAATTTTTCTCTTACAGCAGCTGTAAAGACTTGTTGGCATTCAGTGTTCACGTTGATTTTTGAATGTCCGAACTCGATAGCTTTTTTGACTTGGTGTTCTGGAATTCCTGAACCACCGTGTAATACTAATGGTTTGTGAGTCAATTCAGAAATTTCTTTCATTTCGTCGAAACCAAGTACAGGTTCGCCAGAGTAAGGTCCGTGTACAGAACCTAAAGCAGCAGCCAATGCATCGATACCTGCCTCAGTTGTCATGCGTAAGCATTCAGCTGGGTTAGCGTATTGAATTCCGCCAGTGATTCCGTCTTCAGTTCCGCCGACAGTTCCAACTTCAGCTTCAACAGAAGCGCCTTTAGATTTAGCATATTCAACTACTAATTTAGTTTGAGCAATGTTTTCATCGATAGGGTAATGTGATTTGTCGATCATTACAGACGAGTAACCAGCATCGATAGCGGATTTGCAGCTTTCAAAGCTTGTACCGTGGTCAAGATGCAATGCTACAGGAACAGTGATGTCCATAGTTTCTAGTAAAGCATTAGTCATAGCTGCAACAACTAAATGTCCGCCCATGTATTTTGCTGCGCCTTCAGAAACACCCAAAATAACTGGAGATTTTTCTTCTTGTGCGGCTTGCAATACAGCTTGCGTCCATTCAAGGTTGTTGATATTGAATTGTCCTACGGCATACTTTCCTTCTAACGCTTTGTTTAACATATCTGTCATACTTACTAAACGACTCATTCTTGTTGCCTCCTTGGAATCCATTGGTCTATATTTCTTACAACACACCTATTTTAGCAGAAACTGAAAATATTTACTACCTTTTCAGTCAAACCTGCTCATTAAAATACAATATCAGTCAAATCAGAAAAGCGAAACGGGTTCGTTCAGCCCTGAAAGAATTTTAGGAAATCGTGCCGTATGAGCATCGCAGAGCGCAATAGGTACGATTTATCTAAATTCCGAAGGGCTTACCCGTGTAGCTAGACAACTTTTTTATATGCATGAAACATTTTACAAATCTATAAAACACCTGCGGTGATGCGCAATTATTTTTATACTTCCGTATAATATAGCAAATGAATGTCCCGCTTATTTGCCTGCGTTTTCCAAAGAAGCAGCGATAAAGCCGTCAAAGATCGGCTGCGGTCTGTTCGGGCGTGAGATGAACTCAGGATGGAACTGGGCAGCAATATAGAACGGATGGTTTTTCAATTCCACAATTTCCACCAAGCGTTGATCCGGGGATACGCCTGAGAAGACCATGCCTTTTTCAGCCAGGATTTCACGATAAGCATTATTGAATTCATAACGATGGCGATGACGTTCTTGAACCATATCAGCATTGTTATAAAGTTTCTTAGCCAACGTACCTTCCTTCAACTCGCAAGGATACAGGCCTAAACGCAATGTGCCGCCCATCTCATCGATATTTTCTTGGTCAGGCATCAGATCGATGATGTTGTTTTTGCAATTCGGATTGGTTTCAGCTGAATCCGCGTCTTCCAAACCGACAACGTTACGGGCAAACTCGACACAGGCCAATTGCATACCCAGACAGATACCGAAGAACGGCACATTGTTTTCGCGTGCGTATTGGATGGCAGCGATCTTGCCTTCGATGCCTCGGTCTCCGAATCCACCTGGAACAAGGATTCCATCCGCAGTAGCCAAGTGCTCTTGCGCGTTCGCAGTAGTAACTTCTTCCGCATTGATCCATTGGATGTCGATTTCCGTATTGTGCGCATAACCGGCATGCTTCAATGCTTCAGCCACAGACAAGTAAGCATCCTGCAGTTCCACATATTTTCCGACTAAAGCGATTTTGGTAGTCTTTTCAAGACTTTGGACTTTTTCGACCAAGGCTTTCCAATCCGTCATATCGGCTGGAGGCAGATCGGATAGACCAAGATAATCGCAGACGATCTGATCCATATTTTGCTCCTGAAGCATCAAAGGAATTTCGTACAACGTCTCCACATCACGGGATTCGATGACCGCTTCAGGTTTCACATCACAGAAGGATGCCAATTTGTTTTTGATATGTTGTGGCAACGGCATTTCTGTACGCACAACCAAGATGTTCGGTTGGATACCCAGGCTGCGCAATTCTTTAACGCTGTGTTGTGTCGGCTTTGTCTTCAATTCGCCGGCAGCGCGCAAATAAGGGATCAAGGTCGTGTGGATGTACAGCACATTTTCAGCGCCGACTTCCATACGCATTTGACGCAAGGCTTCCAGGAATGGCAAGGATTCGATATCCCCAACGGTTCCGCCCACTTCGGTGATGACAATATCCGAATCAGTCGTTTCACCGGCACGCATAATTTTTTCTTTGATTTCATTCGTGATATGCGGGATGACTTGGACAGTAGCCCCTAGATAGTCCCCTTTGCGTTCTTTACGGATGACTTCGGAATAAACCTTCCCGGTAGTCACATTTGAATATTGATTCAGATTGATGTCTATGAAACGTTCATAGTGGCCTAAGTCCAAATCGGTTTCGGTGCCGTCATCAGTGACGAACACTTCCCCGTGTTGGTAAGGACTCATCGTTCCTGGATCCACATTGATGTAAGGGTCGAATTTTTGGATCGTGATCTTCAATCCACGGTTTTTCAGCAAACGTCCCAAAGACGCCGCAACGATACCTTTACCGATTGAAGATACTACCCCGCCTGTTACAAAAATATACTTAGTCATTTTTTTCTTCCCCCTGTTTTTAAATGTGCAAAATTATGTCCGAAGGATTCTCCAACGCTGCAATAAACAAAATAAAGCTCCCTGTTCTTAAGAACAGGGAGCCGTAGAAATTCAACGTATACTTTCCAAAAAGAAATACTTTTTGGGAGCCCAATGAAGATGATACCTCCAATTACATAAGGTGTCAAGAAAGAATTGGATACCGGGGGAATGATTACTCTTCTTCGCCCTTTTCTTCCGCAACGAACTCTTCTTCATCTTCGAACTCTTCTTCATCTTCAAGATCTTCCTCTTCGATGATCAAGGTCAAGTCTTCTTCGATGCCACTCGTGATGTCATCATCGTCATCCGTGATATCCACAGCGTCGACATCATCGACTTCATCCTCATCCACATCGATTTCTTCGTCTTCATCAGCAACGTCGATATCTTCCGGATCGTCATCATTATAATCGATCACATCATCATCATCTTCTGATGTAGCGAATGCATTCAGCTTCTTGCGTTTCTTGCGGCGGACTTTCACTTCATCCTCATCGATACTGGAAAGAATCTCTTCATCGATTGAATCAATTGGATACCATGAACGCAATCCCCAACGATTTTCTCCTAAAGAAATAAAGCTGCCATCAATGTTCAAGTCAGTGTAGAAACGTGTCATCTTACTTTCTAATTCTTCTTCCGACATTTCAAGATAGTCCTGTATCTGAACCAATAATTGGTTAAAGTCCAGTACGTCACCGTTTTCTTCGAAAATTGCGTGTGCAACTTCTATCATTGACAATTCGTTTTTGCTAGTACCATCTAATTGCTTCAATTTCAATGGTGTCACGTCCTTTCAAAAGTTTACTCTTAATCATACAATACTCAGGTGGTAAATTGCAATTCAATTCGATAATCTCCCAATTTTTGTTCGTTCATTTGGAGTTCGTAATGCAAGGTAACTTTTCCGGCAAACGGCTTTTCCTTGAATTCCAGCAACATCTCATGGGTGATCGTTTCGATTTCCATCAGTCCGGCCGGCGTCGGAAGCATAGCCATGCCTTTTCCTTCTGCATTGAAGGTCATGCGGCTCGTCTGTTCCATTCTGCGGATAATCGTCATTTTCCCTTCACGGGACAATTTGAAAGTGACCGGTACAGCTGTGTCGGCTTCGATATAGCGCAGATAGAGCCAGTTGCCCATTTCCACGATTTGACCCATTCCTTCATATAGGAAGCTTTCCTGCTCCCCTTCTTGCTTCACCAGCGTTTCCAATTGGAACTCGATGGGCATTCCTTCTTTTAAAGACAAGCTTTTCCACCTCATTGACCCTCGTGCTGAATCCTTGCGGCCGCACGTGTTTTTCAAGTACAGTATAGCGGTACAAATAAGCGCTGGTCAATCATTTACGGGCTGATTTTCCAAAATGCGAAGAAATCCTGCCTTTTGCTGCAATTCACACTCAAATCTTGCCTGAACTTTGCTATAATGGGAGCAGAAACAACCCCAAAGATAAGGAAGCGAATATGACAAACTATTTAAAAAACAACATTTATCATATCTACGATACTTCAAATACAGCATTCGGCGCCGACCCTCTCGCACACTTCGCGATGGGCGATGCTTTGATCCGCTTGGTAGGGAACGCTGAAGCTCCGGCTGCCTTGCATTTTTGGCCGATGGAAAAGCTGGTCATCCTGGGCATGATGGACACGCGCCTGCCCCATCTGGAGGACGGCTTGCGGTATTTACGGAGCGTTCCGACCGATATCGTCGTCCGCAATGCCGGCGGACTGGCCGTCGTAGCCGATGAGGGGATCCTGAATTTCTCTCTGGTGCTTCCCGAAACCGAAAATGCCAAACTCACCATCCATGACGGTTATGTCCTCATGAAGGAGCTGGTTGAGCAGGCTTTTTCAGATTCCGAACAGGTGATCGAAGCTTTCGAAATCAGCGACTCCTATTGTCCGGGCGACTTCGACCTGAGCATCAACGGCAAAAAATTCGCCGGCATCGCGCAGCGCCGTTTCAAAAACGGCGTGGCCATCATGATCTACATGAGCGTAAACGGCAAGCAAGAGCAGCGCGGAGAAATGATCCGCCGTTTCTATGAAGAAAGTCTGCAAGGCGAAGAGACCCGCTGGCATTTCCCGACCGTCGATCCCGGATCCATGGAAAACTTGGCGGAATTGCTGGACAAACCGTTGACGGTAGCCGATGTGAAAGAACGGATCTTGTCCGTCTTCAACCGCAACGGCAACACACTCCTGCCAGGGGAATACACGGAGCGTCTGATGTCAGAGTATGAAACGGCTTATGCGAAAATGAAAAAACGCAATGAACAAGTCAATAAGGAACAGCAGTCCTAAAGGGAATGACAGAAAGAGGCGATGCGATTTGAGTACACACTATACCGCGGAATTATTGCCGAAAGAAAAAGTATTTCGTGACCCTGTCCATGACTACATCCATATCCAATACCGGATCATCATGGACCTGATCAATACACCTGAATTCCAGCGTTTGCGCCGGATCAAGCAATTAGGGACCTCTTCCTATACTTTCCATGGCGCTGAACACTCCCGCTTCAATCATTCTTTGGGAGTCTACGAAATCGCCCGCCGCATCTGCGATAAATTTGTCCGGAATTACCCCAGCAAAGAGCCTGGGGACGGCCTTTGGGATGATAGGGAGCGGCTCGTGACGCTTTGCGCCGCTTTACTGCATGACATCGGCCATGGACCGTTCTCGCATACCTTCGAAAAAATATTCGATACGGACCATGAAGCCATCACAATCGAGATCATTACCTCCCCTGATACCGAAATCAATCGGATCCTGCAGCAGATCGGTCCTGATTTTCCGAATCAAGTGGCCGCCGTCATCGCCAAAACCTACGATAATCCGCAAGTGGTGCAGCTGATTTCCAGCCAGATCGATGCGGACCGGATGGATTACCTGCTGCGCGACGCCTATTATTCCGGCGTCACTTACGGCAATTTCGACCTGACGAGGATTCTGCGTGTCATCCGGCCTTACGAGAACGGCATCGCCTTTGACATTTCCGGCATGCATGCGGTGGAGGATTATATCGTCAGCCGCTATCAGATGTATATGCAGATCTATTTCCATCCGGTTTCCCGCGGCATGGAGGTCGTTCTCAGCCATCTGCTGAAGCGCGCGAAGGATGTCTATTTGGATGAACAAGCCGAATTCCGCCATACCGCCACATTCCTGACGCCGTTCTTCAAGCAGACATGGACGCTGAAAGATTACTTGCGTTTGGATGATGGGGTCCTGACTACCTACTTCAACCATTGGCTTGATGAAAAGGATCCGATTCTGAACGATCTTGCCCATCGCTTCGTCAACCGCCATCCTTTCAAATCGGTCCGCTACACAAAAGGACGCGATGATGCTACACTGGAACACATGAGTGCACTCGTTGAGCGCATGGGCTTCAACAGGAATTACTACACCGCAGTAAACAACAGTTATGACCTGCCGTATGATCTTTACCGGCCGCATCAGGCCACGACCCGGACCCAGATTGAGCTTGTCCAGAAAAATGGCAGTTTCCTGGAGCTTTCGCAAGCAAGTTCGATTGTTTCAGCTTTGACGGGAAAGGTCCGCGGGGATGAGCGTTTCTACTTCCCGCGTGAAATTACCCATGGCGACGAGGAAGCGGGCATCAATCTGTTCGAGTCCCTTTCGCAGGAATTTTCAGCTTTTTTCGAGAATGACGAAATTTTACCAACCCAACAAACAGGAGGCACACTATGAGCATCAAATTAATCGCCATCGACATCGACGGCACCTTGGTGGACAAGGAATTCAAAATCACCCCGGAAGTAAAGGCAGCCATCACGGAAGCGCGTGAACAAGGGGTCAAAATCGTGCTCTGCACCGGCAGACCGTTCCCTGGCGTCAAACGCTACATCAAAGAATTGGATTTGGATCAGGATGAAGATTACGTCATCACCTACAACGGCTCTTTGGTTCTGTCTACCGCAACAAATGAAGTGCTTGTTTCGCACACGTTGGATTACAGCGACTTCGTCAGAATCAACGAATTGGCCGATAAGTTCAACGTGCATACGCACGGGATCGACAATGAAGCCATCTATACCGCAAACAAAGACATCAGCATCTTCACGACACGCGAGTCTTTCATTACGACGATGCCGATCCGTTATCGCTCGTTGGCTGAATTGCCGGAAGATAAACTGTTCACGAAAATCATGTTCATCGACCAGCCAGAGTTGTTGGATATCTTGATTCCAGCGATTCCAGCGCAGTTCCATGAAGACTATGTGATTGTCCGCAGCGAACCGCATTTCCTGGAAGTGCTGAACAAAGACGCTGGTAAAGCCAGCGCTTTGGCCGAATTGGCTGCATTATTGAATATCGACGCGGAAAACATCATGGCCATCGGCGACAACGAGAACGACCTGAGCATGATCGAATACGCAGGCGTCGGCGTAGCGATGGGCAATGCCGTCGACAAAGTGAAGGAAGCCGCGGATTTCATCACCAAATCAAACGCTGAAAGCGGCGTAGCCCACGCAATCAGAACTTACTTGAATAAATAAACCGGAAAAAGGTATGCATGGGGCTGTCTCATTGAGACAGCCCCATTATTTTAATCAAGCGTGAAGCAGGTGCATGATATGGATAACCATTCTGCAGGGTTCGGCAAAACCCTCCTAAGGATAAGAAAAAACAAACGCTATTCCCAACAATACATGGCGGAAAACAAAATCCACCAGTCGACCTATTCCAAGATGGAAAGGGATCTGATCGAGCCGACGCTGGGAAACTATCGGCATCTTTTGAGCAGGCTGGACATGTCCGATGAAGAACTCCAGTACATCATGAATGATTACAATCATTCCGAAAAGGAACAGCTGCTGACGGCTTTCATGAATCTCTCTTTCAACGATGTCGCATTGTTGGAGGAACTTCGCGAAAAAGCCCGGAAATATCTGAAAGCACATGCCGATTACATCATCGCTGACATCATCCATCTGACGGATGCGCTGATCATTATGGCAAAAACCGGAGACGTTGTGGGCGCCCGTAAAGAAGTACGGCCTGTATGGGAAAGGCTCGAGAAGCTTGATGGCTGGTATCTGGTCGAATTAAGGATGATCAATGCGATGCTGTTTCTGTTCCCTATCGACGAAGCCATCCTGATTTCCGGGACCGCATTGGCGCAGATACAAAAATACGCCGGTCATCCCTACGCAAGCAAAATCGCCGTCTCCTTACGCTACAACCTGTGCTTGTTGCTGTTGAAGAACGGGCGTTACGCAGAGACGATCACCCGCATCAATGAACTGATCCCAGCTGCAAAGGAAGCAGGCTCCTACCGGCATCTATGTGTCTGCTACCTCAGGAAAGGCTTCGCCTTAGCGAAGACAGGCAATCTCGAAGGCCAGCTGCTGATCGACCAGGCCTTCCGCTTGATCGAAGCAGCGGACGACCAGGCCTTCAAAGCCAATCTCAAAAATGAATACAACCTTCTGGAAGAGGCGGCCTCTAGTTGAGGTCGTCTTTTTGCATACATGAGATACCTAATTATGCTTATAGGAATATTTCGTGGAAGGACGAACCATCTGTATTAAAATGAAAGCAACCATGGGAAAACTGTCCTGACAATTCCCGAAATGACCATTTTTTCAAGGAAGGGGGGAAGTCCATGAATCCAAAAAAATGCAACTTATGTGCTTATATATTGGGTTCCGCTTGCCTGATCGGAATAGCCCGGTATCCGGAAGTGCCTACAAATTGGTGGCTCACAATCGGCATATGCAGCGGTCTCTTGTTTATTTCCAGCAACTGCATGGAATCCACGCAACATTGGACTTTCCTTGGCATCGATGTCTTGAATCTGATCGTGCTGGCCTTGCTTATTCAGATCCTTCCGCCAAGTTTGGGACTGGCTTTGAATGTCGTTGTCCTCTTGGCAATCTTCCTACTTCTCTATGTCAAAAGTACCTTTTACGAAAAATAGCTGCTTTTGTATTCATTGTTTCCGGTCGCAAGCTTGCCTGTACTGTGAAAGGGGGCATCACCCATGAATTGGATCCGTCTGATCATCGGCGATATATGGTTTCTGTAGCAAATCGGTTACGAAAAAAATAAGCCAAGGTTGGGGTTTTCATTCCCGCCTTGGCTTATTTGATGGAATCCTTAAGCTTTTTCGCCTATGAATTCTCCATTTTTGGTCAAATGTTGTTTCGAAATCTCATTCAGGATCACGTGCACGCTTTCCTTCGATACATTGGCATTTTTTACGACAGCATCCACGACATCGCGCATCAACGCTTGTTTCTGCTCGTCGGTTCTGCCTTCCAGCAATTCGATGTGAACATATGGCATTTCAATTCCCTCTTTTCGCTTTATGGTTTCGACTCAGGTCCATTTTATCAATGTTTGGATTGGATTGCACCTCTATTTGGAGGCGATGTAAGTCTTCAGGCGTTCAGCCGCCTCGGCGACCATCTCCGTGCTCAACGCATAGCTCATGCGGACATAGCCTTCTCCGCCTGGTCCGAAGATCGATCCAGGCAGCATGCCTACTTTGGCGTTCATGCCGATTTCGCGGCAGAAAGCCTTGTCGTCCGTACCGAATTTCACCGGAATCTTCGCAAAAGCATAGAAGGCCCCTTTCAGCGCGGGAACCTCAAAGCCGGCTTCCTGCAAAGCGGGAACGAGGATGTTTCTTCTTTTTTCATATTCGGAACGCATCTTTTCGACATCCGGCGCGCTGTTGCGGAACGCCTCCTCGGCAGCCCGGTTGGAAACCGTAACGCCAGTCGTCACCAACTGCTGGTGGGCCAAGAACAAGGTCTTCATCCATTTCGCATCCGCTGCGAGCACACCGACGCGCCAGCCTGTCATCGCAAAGGCTTTCGAAGCACCTTGGAACAGGATCGTGCGGTCGCGCAGCATGGTCGCGATCGAAGTATGCTTTTCCCCGTAGGTGATTTCGCTGTAGATTTCATCGCTCAAAACAAAGATATCGTACTGCTTGATTGCGTCGGCCAAAGCCGTCAGTTCTTCTTTTGTATAGGTAGCTCCCGTCGGATTGCTCGGATAGTTCAAAAAGATCGCTTTGACATTTTTGTTTTCGGCCATCGTCTTGTGCAGCAACTCCGGTGTCATCAAAAAGCCGGTGTCGGAAGTATCGACGAGGATGCACTCGCCGCGGTTCAGTTCCACTGCATAACTGTATAATGGAAAGAACGGCGACGGGATGATGACCTGATCGCCCGGATTCAACAAGCCGAAAGCCGCGGCAAATAGCCCTTCAGTGGCACCCACAGTCATCACGATCTCCGTTTCAGGATCGTAGTGCAGATCATATTGCTTTTCCAGGAATTCGCTGACTGCTTTCCGGACGCCGATTTCGCCGGAAGTGTGCGCATAATGGGAGGCATTGTCCTCGATCGCCTTGATGGCGGCCTGCTTGACGTTTTCGGGCATATCAAAATCCGGTTCCCCGATCGTCATCGGAATGCAGCCTTCCACACTGCGGAAAAGTTCATCAAATTCGCGGATCTGCGAAGGTTTGATGCGGGAAAATAGTTCATTCGTTGTCAAAGCCATGTATTACATCCTCCATCCAAGTTTGCATCACTGCCGGAAAAACTATCGGCACATGCTTTTTTATAGATCATATCCTTTTTCTCACATAATTTTAATATTAATCAGAATACGACTATTCAGTCCATAAGTCAAGCGTACCATGGCATCTCCCAATTAAAGAGAGCGTTTTCCATTTCGAAAAATGAGAAATCTCGAAAATTTTATGTTTCTTTTTAATCTTAACTGTTGACAAAGAAAGCGGGATTGGGTATATTAATCACATCAAAAACACAGCGAAGAGAAGAGTAAATCATTCCACTCCTTCATTAGAGAGCTTGGTCAGGTGAAAGCAAGCAAGGAAGTGTTGGTTGAAGATGGTCTCAGAGTGGCTTGTCCGAAGAGTAACTTCTTAAGACAGGACGGGAACGCCCGTTACAGTGTCTCAGTATGACTTGCAGCAATATGCAGGCGCACTGGCTAAGGCGGATGCAGCGATGCTTTCGTGAACTAAGGTGGTAACACGAGATCGAACTTTGACCTCTCGTCCTTATCTTGCGCATAGATGATGCAGCAGATAAGGCGAGAGTTTTTTGATTTTATGATAAAATGTAAACGCAAGGAAGAGGAAAGTAAAAATCGAAACGTATCACAGCGAGCCTGGATGGATGAGAACAGGTATACGGAACGGTTTTGAAGATGGCCTCGGAGCGGGAAGGATGAGCTGCACAAGCGGTAAATCCTTCAAGGGAGCACCCTTTATCGTGTACGAGTGAAGCAAGCCTTCACTCATGGAGGAATCCTGCCGTGAGGGGGATTCGAACAAAGGTGGTAACACGAAGCGTCCGCATTCGTCCTTAACGTCATAATTTTTTGATGTAGGATGGATGCTTTTTTTATTAGAGGAGGAAAGATACATGATCAGTCTACAGGATATCTCAGTGACTTTTAAAACTGACAAAAACAAAGCCATCCATGCCGTACAGCATGTTTCGTTGGAAGTCGATAAAGGCGACGTCTACGGCATCGTCGGATACAGCGGCGCCGGCAAAAGTACATTAGTAAGGACCATCAATCTTCTGCAGCGTCCGTCCGAAGGAAAAGTCATCGTGAGCGGAAAAGACATGATGGCATTGAACGACAAGGACTTGCGTGAGTCGCGCAAAAAAATCGGGATGATTTTCCAGCATTTCAACCTGATGCGCTCCCGCACCATTCACGACAACGTCGCATTTCCCTTGAAGAATTCTTCCTTAAGTAAACAGGAAATCCACGACAAGGTAACGGAACTTCTTTCATTAGTGGGGTTGTCCGAAAAAGCCAAAGCTTACCCTTCCCAATTATCCGGGGGACAAAAGCAGCGTGTGGCCATCGCCCGCGCCTTGGCTAATGACCCGGAAGTGCTGCTTTGCGACGAAGCGACCAGCGCTTTGGATCCGAAGACGACTTCTTCGATACTGGCTCTGTTGAAAGAGCTGAACAAAAGATTGAATCTGACGATCGTCATCATCACCCATGAGATGCAGGTCGTGAAGGAAATCTGCAACAAAGTGGCTGTGATGGAAGACGGTGGCGTGATCGAGTACGGCTCGATTCTGGACATCTTCACGAAGCCGCAGAACCAATTGACGAAGGACTTCATCGATACAGCAACGCATGTCGAACACGGCATCGAGACAGTCATCACCCACCCTACCATCCTGAATCTGAACGAACATGATGTGCTGACAAAGCTTTCATTCGTCGGCGGTTCCACAGGCGAACCACTCATCGCCAAACTGGCCAATACGTTCAATGTCCAAGGCAACATCCTCTTCGGCAACGTCGAGATACTGCAGGACACGCCAGTAGGCACCCTGCTCCTCGTCCTGAGCGGGACACCCGAAGCGATCGCGAAAGCCGTCCGCTACCTGCAGGACAATGGCGTGACGGTGGAGATCATCACCGCTGAAATCATCGCCGAAAAGAAAAATAAAGGAGGCGACGAAGAATGAACACATTCATGACAACCTTTCTCCCTAACGTCTCTGAGATTTGGGATGAAGTGCTTCTGAGCACATGGGAAACCTTATATATGACACTCATTGCCGGACTGATCGCCGGTGGGCTGGGCGTCATCCTGGGGGTCATCTTACTGGTCACAGAAGATGGCGGCATCCTGGAGAACAAACACCTGTACAACGTTCTCGATAAGCTGGTCAACATCTTCCGGTCGCTGCCTTTCATCATCCTGATGGCACTGATCGTACCGTTCACCCGCTTCGTGGTCGGCACTTCGATCGGAACGACCGCATCGATCGTACCGCTAGTTGTAGCGACCGTTCCCTTCTATGCCCGTCAGATCCAAAATGCCTTGGTTGAAGTCGATCCCGGCGTCATCGAGGCGGCCCAATCAATGGGTGCCAGCCCTTGGGAAATCATCTTCCGCGTCTACCTGAAAGAAGGCTTGGCCGGCATCATCCGCGTGTCATCCGTAACGATCATCAACCTGATCGGTTTGACGGCAATGGCAGGAGCCATCGGCGGCGGCGGATTGGGTAACCTGGCCATCACCCGCGGCTATAACCGATTCCAGAACGACGTGACCTTGGTCGCAACCATCATCATCCTGATCATCGTATTCATCAGCCAAGCCATCGGAAATGCCTTGGTGAAGAAAGTCAGCCATTAAAAAAAGAAAAGCGTTCCAAGCCCGCTTTGCCTCGAAAGAAATTTAGGAAATCTGGCCCTGAATGAGCATCGCAGAGCGCAATGGGTCAGATTTATCTAATTTCCGAGAGGAAGGCTTGGAACGCTAGACAATATTATTATTGGAAACTTCTATACTACTAAAAAAATCGGAGGAAACAAATCATGAAAAAGAAAAACGTATTATTCTCAGGTGTTGCAGCACTTACTTTATTTTTAGCAGCTTGCGGAAGCAGCGACTCGAACACGGACTCAGCAGCGGACACTGCTTCTTCAGATAACGAAACAGTAAAAATCGGCGTAGTCAGCGAAGTCGAAGTTGAAGTCTGGGAAGATGTAGCCAGCCGTTTGGACGCAAAAGGGATCGAATTGGAAATCGTCCAATTCACCGACTATGTACAACCTAACGTCGCGTTGGAGAATGGCGACATCGACCTGAACGCATTCCAGCACGTTGCTTATCTTGAAGATTTCAACGCCAATAACAAGTCTGATCTGACTCCTATCGGCTTCACTTATGTTTCTCCACTTGGTTTGTATTCCGAAAAAGTTACCGACTATGCGGACATCGCCGATGGAGCGAAGATCGCCATCCCTAACGATGTGACAAACGGCGGACGCGCACTCCTGTTGTTGCAAGCAATCGGCCTGATCAAAGTCGACGAAGCAAAAGGAACAACACCGACAGTCAGCGACATCACAGAAAACCCGAAGAACATCAGCTTTGAAGAATTGGATGCTGCACAAGTTGCACGCTCCCTTCCTGATGTGGACGCAGCAATCATCAACACGAACTACGCTACTGATGCAGACCTGAATCCTAAAGAAGACGCCCTCTTCCTTGATACTGACAACATTGCAAGCGTTGCTGACGTTTACAAAAACATCGTAGCGGCACGTGCAGCAGATGTAGACAACGAAACCTACAAACAAGTTGTTGCGGAATACCAAACATCCGAAACAGCAGCGATCTTGGACGATGTCACAGAAGGCAACGACGTACCCGCTTGGGAACAGTAAGACCCCTTAACTTGTTTACAAAAATCACGTTTGCAGACGTGATGTAAAAATATAAAAAACAAATCGGAGGAAATACATATGAAAAAGAGTAAATTATTTGGTAGCCTTGTCCTTACAGCTTCATTATTCCTGGCAGCATGCGGAAACGGCGGAACAACCGCTGATTCATCCGCTGCAGAGTCCAGCAGCACAGTGGCAGCAGAACCGACTACAGTCAAAATCGGTCTGGTCAGCGAATCCGCAGTCGAAATCTGGGAAGCCGTCGCAGAGCGTCTGGCAGACGAGAACATCGAACTTGAAATCGTCAAATTCACTGACTACAACCAACCGAACATCGCGTTGGATAACGGCGAGCTCGACTTGAACGCCTTCCAGCACGTGGCCTTCCTGGAGAACTACAACGCAAACAACGACGCAGACTTGACACCGATCGGATTCACTTTTGTTTCTCCATTGGGGATCTATTCTAACAATTATACAGAGTACAGCGAAATTCAAGACGGCGACACGATCGCTATCCCGAATGACGTAACCAACGGCGGACGCGCTTTGTTGCTGTTGCAAGCCATAGACTTGATCACTTTGGACAACGCAACCGGCACAACACCAACCGTAGGTGACATCGTCGAAAATCCTAAGAACCTGAACATCGAAGAATTGGATGCAGCTCAATTGCCGCGTTCGCTTGAAGATGCAGGCGCTGCAGTCATCAACACCAACTTTGCCGTCGATGCTGGACTTGTACCGACTGAAGATGCCCTTTACTTGGATACAGACAACATCCAGGAAGTCTTGGACATCTACAAAAACGTTGTAGCTGCACGTGCAGAAGACGTTGACAATGAAGTCTACAAAAAAGTTGTAGCGGCATACCAAACCGAAGAAACAAAAGCTTTGATCGCAGAAACAACTGCTAACACAGATATCCCTGCTTGGGACTAAGCGAAACCCTTTCTTCATCTTCAATAGCCTGAAAACATACTAAATATACGAGTAGCATCAAGCCGGTGCGTTTCTTTTCGCGCCGCTCTTGATGCTATCTTTATATACTAAGGAGCCCTTTACTAATGAAAAATAAGACATTTCTAGCAACCTTGACCCTTTCAGCCAGCCTTTTCCTTGCCGCTTGCGGCACCGCAGCCTCCGATCCCTCCAGCGATTCTTCCACTGCGGACGCGAATGAACCCGTCAAAGTAACGCTGGGCGTCGTCGGCGAAGTCAATGAGCCTTGGGATTACGTCATCGAAGAGCTGAAAGAAAAAGAGAACATCGAAGTCGAACTGGTCAAATTCACCGACTACACAACCCCTAACAATGCCTTAGCCGAAGGGGAGATCGATCTGAGTTCATTCCAGACAGAAGTCTTCATGGACAACTACAACAGAGATCATGGAACGGAATTGACGACCATCGGCTATACGGTAATGGCTCCCTTAGGACTTTATTCTGAAAAAATCACAAGCATCAACGAACTGAAGGACGGCGACACGTTTGCCATCCCGAACGACGTCTCCAACGAAGGACGCGCTTTGATCCTGCTGCAGACAGCCGGACTGATCAAGCTTGACACTGCGGCCGGTTTGGTTCCGACAACCGAAGATGTCATCGAAAACAGATTGAACCTGCAGTTCCAGACACTTGAATCCAATCAGACTGCCCGCGCTTTGCAGGACGTGACCGCTTCTGTCATCAACAGCGGCATGGCCGTGGATGCCGGATTCATCCCGAGCGAAGATGCCGTCTTCCTTGAGCCGGTAACCGCAGACTCAAAACCTTATTACAATGTCATTGCGGCGCTTTCCGAAGATGTCGACAACGAGGTCTTCCAAACGATCGTAGCCTACTACCAATCCGAAGGAACGGCCAAAGTCATCGAAGAATCTTCAAAAGGCTCGCAGTTCCCGGTTTGGAACGAAGCTGAATAGAAAAGCTGAACTATTTCGAGGGGCTTGGGCCATTTGCCCACAGCCCCTTTCCTATACAGATCCAAGGAGGAACCACTATGACAATCAACCAAAAACAGATCCACGAAGAAGTTAGCGATATCTACGACTACATCATCGCCCTGCGCCGCCATTTCCACCGTCATCCGGAGCCGAGCCTGAAGGAATTCGAAACGATCCAACGCATCATGGAAGAAGTCGAAGAAATCGGCGTACCTTACATAAATGTCGGCGAGACCGGCATCTTGGCCACCTTGATTGGCGGAAAAGGAGCAGGCAAGACCATTCTGCTGCGCGCCGATATCGATGCACTGCCACTACCGGATGAGACCGGAAAACCCTACGCTTCCGTCAACCCCGGTTTCAACCATGCCTGCGGGCACGACGGGCATACCGCTTCCCTGTTGGGCGCGCTGAAAATCCTGAAGGAACATCAGGATGAGTTCTCCGGGACAATCCAATTCGCCTTCCAGCCCGCGGAAGAAATCGGCGGCGGAGCACGCCAATTCGTGCGCGGCGGCTATATCGACGGCATCGACCATGTCTTCGGCATCCATCTGCAATCGGGTACGCAAGTGGGCAAAATCGTCGCTACACCAGGCCCTTCCAATGCGTCCTGCGACATCTTCAAAATCAAAGTTTCCGGCAAGAGCGGGCATGTCTCGCGTCCGGATCTGGGACGCGACGCTTTGGTCAGCGCAGCCGCCATCGTCACCGAACTCCAGACCATCGTTTCCCGTGAAGTGAAACCGACAGATGAAGTCGTCGTCGGCATCGGGGTATTGCGTGCCGGAACGAACTACAACATCATCGCCAACGAAGCCGAAATCGAAGGAACTGTCCGCACCTTCAGCCATGAAGTCCGTGCCCAGGTGTTGGAGGCTGTGGAAAGGATCGCCCGTAATGTTTCCGATGCGCACCGCACCACCATTGAGTTCTCCAACTACGATGCCGCGGCACCGCTGATCAATGACATCCAGGCCGCTAACCATGCCATCAAGGTCGCCTCGGACATCGTCGGATTGGAGAACGTAATCACCGATAGCCCGAAAAGCATGGGCGCAGATGACTTTGCAGATTACTTGGCGGTCGCGCCTGGAGTCTACTGTTTCATCGGCACGCAGAGCAGCGAAGAGACAGCCTACGGACATCATCACGAGAAATTCGACATCGATGAAAAAGGGTTGGCCATCGCCACGGAGTTGCATATTTCCTATGCATTGTCCTACTTGAAAGAGCCATTTTAATGCAAAAAAACGCGTCGCTCAGCTGGAATGATCCAACTGAGCGACACGTTTTTTTGTAAACAGCCTGTTACCAGCTTACCCGAAATCAATGCTGCCTTCCGCATTGTAGAATTCGCGCCAATCGACGAAGCCAGCATCCAATCCGCGGAGCAGCACTTCGGCTGTGCCGATATTGGTAGCCAACGGGATTTCATAGACATCGCTCAAACGGATCAAAGCGGTTACATCCGGTTCATGGGGCATAGCGGCCAAAGGATCACGCAGGAAGATCACCATATCCATTTTATTTTCCGAAATCATGGCGCCGATCTGTTGGTCCCCTCCGAGTGGGCCCGACTTGAAACGGTGTACGCTCAATCCTGTCGCTTCCATGATGCGGGTGCCGGTCGTACCGGTCGCGAACAATTCATGTTCTTCAAGGATTGCTTTATAGGCGGTACATAATTGAATCATCAAATCTTTTTTACGGTCATGCGCAATTAATGCTACTTTCATCTGATTTCCTCCCTAAAATTTTTATAAGAACAGTATATCATTTCGCCGGTTTGATGGTCGAACCGGTCGCAATATTTTTCTTTTCTGTACCGAAATAACCAAAATATATACGGATTTCTTCATATTGTCTTCACAATTGAGGACTATTATACAGATAGGCCAATCACAACAATCTTTTACTCTTCTTTACTCCTCCAAAGTAAAGAACAACTCCTTTATGCCACCGCTCTTATGAGCGGTGGTTTTTTTGAGCAAGCGGGTCGCTATTGCACGGATAAAAATAGACTACTTGAACACGCAGCACGCATCGGTGGGTGTGGTTGTCCGATATTGCCGAAGAATCGGACATGTAGCACGCATCAGAGACAGTGGTTGTCTGATATTACCAAAGAATCGGACAAGCAACATGCGGCGGCGTCACTGGTTGTCCGATATTGCCGAAGAATCGGACATGTAGCACGCATCAGAGACAGTGGTTGTCCGATATTACCAAAGAATCGGACAAGGACCACATTACCGAATACAAAAAGCCCAGCGGGGATCGCGATCCCGCTGAGCTTTTTCATGTATGCAATTTAAGCCAATTCTTCCCCGTTGGAAGCAATGACTTTCTTGTACCAATCGAAGGAATCCTTTTTGCTTCTTTCCAATGTGCCGTTGCCTTCATTGTCCCGATCGACATAGATGAAGCCGTAGCGTTTCTTCATTTCGCCGGTCGTGAAGGAGACGCAGTCGATGCAACCCCATGGTGTGTAGCCCATCAGATCGACGCCGTCTTCTTCGACAGCTTTTTTCATTTCTTCGATATGCGTCTTAAGGTAGTCGATGCGGTAAGGATCGTGGCAGCTGCCGTCTTCTTCCTTGATATCGATGGCACCGAAGCCATTTTCGACGATGAACAATGGTTTTTCATAGCGCTCATAGAACAGGTTCAATGTGTAACGCAAGCCTTCCGGATCGATTGCCCAGCCCCAGTCGGACTCTTCGATGAACGGGTTCTTCACGGAATGTGCGCTGGAACCGTCCAGAGCTTTTGATACATCTTTATTTACGGTCGAATCGACGCAGTTACTCATATAATAAGAGAAGCCGATATAATCAACCGTGCCTTCCGCCAAAGCTTTTTTGTCTGCTTCGGTGATGTCCAGGTTGAAGCCTTTGCGTTCGAACATCTTCAAAGCGTAAGCCGGATAGTGGCCGCGGCATTGCACGTCGCAGAAGAACCAGCGGTCATGCATCATTTGGTTGGACAAGACCATATCAGCAGGTCGAGACGAATAAGGATAGATCGGAACCATCGCGATCATATTTCCGATTTGGAAATCCGGGTTGATCTCTTTACCGATTTTTACAGCCAATGCGCTGGCAAGCAATTCATAGTGCCCACATTGGTACATCGCTTCTTCCGGATTCGGGTAGTCGCCGAAGTGCGCACCGGAGTTGGTCCAGCCGAAGATATCATTTTTATAGTTCATTTGGTTGTTGATTTCATTGAAGGTCATCCAATATTTCACTTTGTCCTTGTAGCGCTTGAAGCAGACTTCCGAAAATTTGACGAAGAAATCCACGGTCTTGCGGTTCATGAAGCCGCCGTATTCTTTGGCCAAATGATAAGGCATCTCGAAGTGGGAAAGCGTGATGACCGGTTCGATTCCGTATTTCAACAATTCATCGAAAACATCATCATAGAACTGCAGGCCTTCTTCGTTCGGCTCCGCTTCATCGCCGTTCGGGAAGATGCGCGACCAAGCGATGGAGGTACGGAAACACTTGAATCCCATTTCCGCGAACAAGGCAATATCTTCTTTATAGCGCCCATAGAAGTCGATGCCGACGTGGTTCGGGTAATAATTGCCTTCGACCACACCGTCCGTGATGACGCGGGGAACGCCGTGCGCTCCGGCTGTCATGACGTCCGCCACGCTCAAGCCTTTCGAGGTATTCAGGACCCCTCCTTCAAACTGATGGGCAGCCAATGCGCCGCCCCACAAAAAATCTTTATCCAGTGCCATAATGATCTCTCCTCTTATTTATATTTGATTTTATAAAACAAAATAATTGAAGCCAGTACCAAGGTGATGCCGTTCGCCGAAATGATAGCATAATCCTGGATGTTCCATCCGTGGATTAACCATAGAAAAACCCCAGCCACAAACATGGCGTACATGCCCAACGAGATGCCTGAGGTGTCTTTGGTTTTGATGATCTGCCACGCTTGCGGCACGAAGGACAATGTTGTTAAAACAGCTGCGATGAACCCTATCATTTTTTTCTCCCCCTACCGATATGGATGTGCGGCTCGAATGACCAGCGAAGCGGCTACATTCTTTTACTACTCGATTATAATGGATAGCAGAACAGAAACAATAACTTCTGGACACTCCGTAACACCGTTTACAAATTCCCCATTTTTTTGATCCGGATTATCAAATAACATTCACAAATATGATAGGATAATAGTGAGGTTCAGAAGAAACACGTGAGGGGGATGCGGATGCTCATCAGAGAACGGCTGGAGAATTTTGATTTCTCGAACAGCGAACAAAAGATAGTGACCTATATACTTGAGAAAAAAGCGGCCATCGAGGAAATGACCACAAAAGAGATTGCCGAGGCGACTTACACTTCCCCTTCCACATTGGTAAGGATTGCCCATAAGATGAACTTCAGCGGCTGGAGCGATTTGAAGGAAGCCTTCCTGAAAGAAGAGGAATATTTGCAGAAACATTTCAGTGAAATAAACGCCAATCTGCCTTTTCACCGTAATGATACCATCATGTCGATTGCAAGTAAAATTGCTGCCTTGGAAAAGGAATCCATCGACGATACCTTGTCGCTGATCACCCATGACGACCTGCAGAAGGCCATCCAGATCATCAGGAAGTCTTCCTATACCAGTCTTTTTGCAGTCAGCAACAACCTTTTGATCACGCAAGAATTCCAACACAACATGTCACGGATCAAAAAACGAGTGGAAATCTGCTTGTTGCAGGGCGAAACGATCTTCAAGGCGCACCTGGCGGATCCTTCCTCTTGCGCAATCATCGTCTCCTATTCCGGAGAAACTTCGATATTGAACGAAACAATCCAATACTTAAAAGCGAACAATATCCCCATCATCGCCATCACCAATATCGGGGACAATACGACCGCCCGGCTTGCGGATTGCGTGCTCAGAATTTGCACAAGGGAGAAGCTCTATTCAAAAATCGCCACCTTCTCCACCGACAGCGCCATCGTATACCTGCTGGACGTACTCTATTCCTGCATCTTTGCACTCGATTACGATGCCAACCTGCAACTGCGGATCAGCACTTCCAAGATGATTGAAGCCGGCCGATCCTCAACGGTTGATATCATCAAGGAAGAGGATCACGTTTCGAGATGATAAAATATCAGTTGTGTCCGCAAAAAACCATCGCTCCCAAACCGGCGATGGTTTTTTTGTATGCTGGTCAGCCCAGTTTCTTAGTCATGATGAAGTCGGTCTGTTCATCGTCGCCCATAAAGAACGAATGCGAACCGGTATGGACGAAGCCCATCTTTTCATAAAAAGCAATGGCATTCACATTGTGCTCCCAAACCCCTAGCCAGATCAGTTGCTTGCCTTGAGCGCGGGCTATTTCGATCGCTTTGTCGATCAGATATTTCCCGAGCCCTCTGCGCTTGAAGGCCGGCCGGATGTAGATCCGCTCCACTTCCAACGAATCAGCATCCGTTTTTTCCGTCAAGGCTGCCTCGACATTGATCTTCATGTAGCCCGCAAGTTCCGCCCCGTCATACAGAAAGTAGAAGGTCGAACCTTCAGCCGAAAGTTCCTCCTTCAGCTTTTCCGGATCGTAGGCCTTGTCCAGGTAAGCCTGCAGATTTTCCGGCGTGTTGTGGGCCGCGAATGTATCCGTGAACGTTTCGATGCCGACTGCTTGAAGATCCGCCAAATCTTCGATGCCGCATTTTTTCAGTATGATTGCCATGTATGATGCACTCCTTATCCTAGCTTCAGTAGCTTCGTTTGTTGCCTTTTTTCACGTATTCCCAATCGCCTTCTACGTTTTTCCTGACCTTTTGGAGCAGATCGATGAGAAGCGCTGATTCATCTTCGGATAAACCCTGCAGCGCCACCCGTTCCGAGTGCTCGTTTTCCTTGCTGATGTTTGGTGAGATTGCTTTTCCTTTTTCCGTAGGGAAGATCCGTTTGATCTTTCTGTTGGCGGCGTCGGCTCTTTTCTCGATGAACCCGCTCGCTTCCAGTTTTTTGATGGCGCGCGAAGCCGTCGTGCGGTCGACTTTGATCATGTCCGCCAGTTTTTCCTGGATGATGCCCGGATTTTCACAGATTCGGATAAGGTACAAGTACTGCCCCCTCGTCAAGTCGAACTCCTTGAACTCGATGTTGGCGATCGAATCCAAAGCTCTGGAAATCATGCCGATTTCGCGGAGAATTTCCGCCATACAACCCACCTGCTTTCTTCGGGAAATGTAGATAAAGCATAACGGATTTTTATTGCATTTGCAACAATATATTTTGAAGAACAGAGATGTGGCGCTCCGAATGTCGGATATTTCCAAGTTATCCGACAATACGCGGAACGTTCGCTCTCAATTTGTCGGATATTCCAAGTCATCCGACAATTATGGCCGCATTTGCTCTCCGTTTGTCGGATTCTTCCAGTTTATCCGACAACGCTCGCTGTCCCAGCGAATAACAAGGTGCCTCGGATGAAACTGGCACACAAAAAAGAGCTGGAACAAAAATCCCAACCCTAGCCTTTCAGCATCCCATCATAATGATCTGCTTTCCCTTTCATTTTTGCCAAGGTCTCCTGCAGTCCGCGGATCCTCTTTTCAAGCAGTTCGCACTCGTCGTCCCACAGATCCCGCCTGGCCGGAACGGTATGGAGGCCTTCTCCACATAGGCGCACATAATCGATCAACGGTTCGATCGACACCCCCGCTGATCGCACTTCCATCATGAAATCCAGCCACTTCAGATCCTCATCCGAATACTCCCGGATGCCGCCTTTGACCCGTTTCACGGGCGGCATCAGCCCGATCCGTTCATAATAACGCAAACTATCGATCGACACATGCTTCTCTTTGCTGACTTGAGCGATTTTCATCTTTATCCCCTGCGCTTTCAGCTTTCTTCCGGAGCAACTTCATTCAGACAATTCAACGCCGTCAATGTCCGCGGATACCCGATGAACGGCAACAGGACAGTGATCGTGTCCAACAGTTTTTGCTTGTCATTGCCGACGCGGAGGTTGTTGCGGATATGCCCCTTCATTTGCGGTTCCGCTCCGCCCATCGAAGCCAGCATCGTAAAGATCAGCAGTTCCCGTTCCTGGATCGATAAGCCGCTGCGGGTAAAGAAGTCACCGAAACAGTTATCCGCCAGGAAAGTCGCGAAATGCTTCTGGTTCTGCGGCATTGTTTCCAGCATGTTGTCCACAGCATCCCCTGCAGCTTCGCGGACGATTTCCAAGCCCTTCTCAAAACGGTTTTCGACAGTCGTTGTGGACTGGCCCTCCAACGGCAGCGTAATCCCTCTTTCCTCCAACACTTCATTTGCCGCATGCAGGAAATCGAACACCTTCCCCAAGCCGGCATAAGGGACAGCCTGATAGACGATCTCCTTCACCTCGATAGGCGTGACTCCTACATTCAAAGCGCCCTTCGCCATCGCCTTGAACTCGTTCACGCACTGCATGGCGATCAAAGCAGCCAACAGCACTTTTTGCCGTTCCTTCACTTCCAAACTGGTGTATTGCAGCACTTCATCAAACGCAAAATTATCGAATACCTCAATCAGTTCCGGATCCTTTTCAGCCAATATCGACACGTGGCCGGGAAACAGTTCGTCATGGTTCTTTTTTGCGGTTTCGCTCATTTTCATCTTCCATTCCTCCTATTTCATATTTTTGTTACCCTCAGTTTAAATCCTGAAGTGGACTCCAAGTCAACCGTTACAGCAGCTATTCAACAATATTTTTTATTCGGCAGAAAACACTTGTCTTGGAGTTTACTCCAACAGTTACAATAGGGTTATAATTAAAACAAAACATTTGGAGGCGCTATCATGGAATATGTAAAATTAGGGAATACCGGCATGGAAGTCTCAAAACTGTGTCTGGGTTGCATGGGCTTCGGAGAACCGGAACGCGGTCGGGAAAAATGGTCAATCGGTGAAACGGAAAGCCGCGAAATCATCAAAAAAGCCTTGGATTCCGGAATCAATTTCTTCGATACTGCGAATCTGTACTCATCCGGCTCCAGCGAAGAGATCGTCGGCAAGGCTTTGAAGGATTTCGCCAACCGCGATGAAATCGTCCTGGCATCCAAATTGTATTTCCCGATGTTCGACGGACCAAACGCGAAAGGCTTGTCCCGCAAAAGCATCTTCGCCGAAATCAATCATTCTTTGAAAAGATTGCAGACGGATTACCTAGATATGTACATCATCCACCGCTGGGATTACGGCACACCTATCGAAGAAACGATGGAAGCACTGCACGATTTGGTGAAAATGGGGAAAGTGCGTTACATCGGAGCTTCCTCCATGCATGCTTGGCAATTTGCCAAAGCCCAATTCACCGCCGAGAAGAACGGCTGGACGAAATTTGTTTCCATGCAGAACCTGTACAATCTGCTCTACCGGGAAGAAGAACGCGAAATGATTCCTTTGCTGCAGGACCAAAAAGTTGCGATGACGCCTTGGAGTCCCTTGGCAGGCGGAAGACTGACGAGGGATATCGGTGCCGTCACAGCCCGCACCAGCCAATCCGTACAAGCTGATCTGCCTGCTTACGTTGTGGCTTCCAACAATGAAGTCATCTCGAGGGTCCATAAATTAGCGGACGAGCGCGGCATCACCCGAGGACAAGTCGCGACAGCTTGGATGCTGAGCAAAGACTACGTCACCTCCCCTCTGATCGGCGCGACAAAAGTGAAATATCTGGATGATGCCTTGGGTGCATTCGAAATTGCATTGAGCGCAGCAGAGATCAAGTACTTGGAAGAAGCTTATGTTCCGAGGAATATCTCAGGGTACAGATAGGGAATTTTATCAATACAAAAAACAACGCCCAGAGAGATCAGCTTTCTGGGCGTTATTGCTTTATGCTGATTGTCTGATTGAAATTCAAGTACATTTTATTTTACACTTCTAAAGGAAGTTCCCCGTCGGAAATGCTGATAAATAATGGGTGTTCATTATATCTATCATTGGGATAATGAAGCGAGAAATTCCAAGTGCCGTCCATCTTTTGAAAAATCATACCATGACCGCCATTTTCAATGAGGAGCTTGCTTTCATGTTTCCAGGGCCCTTGAATTTTTCCAGATTCAGAATAGGCCACACCTACTGAATAACCTTTCCCCGCCCAACTGGACCACAACATTACTAAATTGCTATTTCTTGCTTTGAATAAACTTGGGCCATCGGAAAAATATGCTTCGCCATCAATACCAAATTCAGACTTAGCGAATGGAACTGGAAGTGCCCACTTTGCATCGTTAGCAGCGAATAGTTTAAAAGGATCTCCAATAGTGGATTCCCAATCATCGGAGAGTTGGATGGCGCACATATCGCCAGTTATTGTATCCTGCAACGTATTCGAATAAACCAAATACCCATATCCATCCTCTTCATAAATCGTTCCATCAATACATTCTCGATCTGAGGAGGTCAATTGGGAACAATAATGAAAGGGACCTAATGGCGAATCAGCTTTTAATAGATTCACTGATTTCTTTCTGTTTTCTGCTCCTAATGTAGCTACCAGATAGAAACTCCCCTCTTTGTGATAGCATTCGGGTGCCCAATAACTTTGATCTGCCCAGAAATTCTCTTCTTTACGGAATATTTCAAAGGGCCCTTCCCAATTGTCTAAATCAGCACTGACGTAGCAATCAAATCCATCCATTTCACCCCAACAACTTTTACTCCGTGTTCCGTAAAGATAATATTTGTCTTCATGCAACAAAACATAAGGGTCTCTGATGATAATCTCTTCAGTTTTCATGTGTGGCCTTCCTTCATACAGATTTAAGTATCCGATAAAATTCATCTTTGATGCTCCATATACAATCGATCGATATACTTATATTGTAATCGCATTCAACTCATGTGATAATGTTTATTTTAGAGGATAATCCGACAAAACTAGTCATTATTCGTTACAGAAGTTAAGAAATGAGTGAGCTGCGGTGAAGAAAAGTATTTACACACCTTATTGTTTTGTTCAAGATTATTTGACTGAGTATTTTTTAGAGTTTGAAAAGAATACGGAAGTTGTTAAAGCAATTCAATCTATATATATGGCAAATAAAACATCTACAATTCCGTTTACACCAGATTTTTCTAGTTGGGACGTATCCGATAGCGAGCAGTTAGTGCATATTTTTTCAGAAAACACTATTGATATCTCGCCGATCATCCGTGATCCAAAAAGATTTACAACAAATGTATCTGAGGACTACTTCATTTTCTCTGACAGGGATGCAAAAATATTGCTTCATTTTTATAATGAAGCAGCTCACACTCATAGTCATAATTATTTCGAAATAAACTATGTTTTAAAAGGTAGTATGAAATTTGAATGTGTCGGAGAAACCAGAACAATGAGTGAAGGCGAACTGTGTATCATTGCTCCCGAAACAAACCACACTATAGAAGCAGATGATCAAAGTATCATAATCTGTATAGTAATCAAAAAAAGTACATTCCACGCTTCATTTTTTGATATCTTACGTTATGATAGCCTACTGTCTCAATTCTTTCACAATAGTTTATACACTTCCAATAAAAATTACTTGCTGTTTATAGTTCCTCCTAGTGAGAAATTTTGCGAGATCATCAAGAATATTTTTATTGAATCCCACTCCAATGAACCGAATGCAAATGCCGTTTGCTGCAGCTACATCAATATATTTTTGAATGAAGTGTTACGAAATTTTAGCAATACCTATTTGTACTTCAAACCAACAAACACGATTTCATCGCAAATCACCCCCATATTGGCATACATTAAAAATAACTACCAATCGGTATCGTTGCAATTTCTAGCTGAAAAATTCAATTATGATGCGGCATACTTAGGCAAACAGATAAAAAGATTGACGGGATCTTCCTATAATGAAATTGTAAACAAGTATAAAGTGGATAATGCAGTGCTATTACTGAAGTATTCTGAGAAAAAAATATCAGAAATTAGCGAATCCGTCGGATACAACTCTACTGACCATTTCTCTCGCTGTTTCAAAGATGAATTTAATCTTTCACCCATACAATACCGAAAAAAAATACAATCAAATTTTGAAAATGATGATTACTCTCATTAAAGTACAAAAAAAAAGATACATCAAACGTCCGAAAACGTTGATGTATCAAATATACCGGCGGCCGGGGTCGAACCGGCACGCCCTTGCGGGCACTGGATTTTGAGTCCAGCGCGTCTGCCAATTCCGCCACGCCGGCATGATATGAAGAATGCAATTTTCCATCTTACTCATGGAAAGG
>MUZD01000023.1 GCA_002155105.1 Sedimentibacter sp. SX930
AAGAGGCTGGGACATAACTAGCTGAATTAAATGAAAAAAAGGTTCCAATCACCAGATTGTGGTGGTTGGAACCTTTTTTTGAGGATTTTGGTGCGGTTGCCCTCCCAAGGAGGGCTTCACGGGCAGTGTATTTCCTCATATTCACTGCCATGAGCGCAAATCCTAAGTCATTGCGCACCTTTTCCTTTCCTCTGACAGAGAATCGAGTGAAGCACAAATTAGCCTTCAGGAATCCGAACACTGGTTCTACATCGATCTTCCGTTTCCCGTAGATCGCGCCAGTTTTCTCATCCGAAAGCAAATCTTTGATTATTTTTTTCTGTTGTTCCCATTTCTCGTTGTAGCGGATTGTCCTATTGTTTCCTTCTTTTGCCTTTGTGCATTGTTCTCGCAAGGGGCAATCCGAACAGTCCACGCACTCATAAACCTTGAAGGTTCGAGTGAAGCCATAGGAATCTTTCCGATTGGATACATAACGGAAGGGGAGCTTCTGCCCATTGGGGCACGTGAAAGCATCTTCTTTCTCATCGTACTCCCAATTGGAGGAGTTGAAAGGATTATTCCGATATCTCTTCTGTTTTTCTTTGCGATAGGTATTGTAAGTGATGAGAGGAGTTGATGCTCGGTTATCCAGAATGTCCCCATAGTTCTGCTCACTTCCATACCCTGCATCCGCAACAGTATATTCCGGTAATGAGAAGAACTTTTCTTCAATTGTGTCCAAGAATGGTATCAAGGTGCGCGTATCCGTTGGGTTTGAGTAAATATCGTAAGCCAATGCATATTGACCTTCGGTCGCTACCTGTACATTGTAACCGGCTTTGAGTTGGCCGTTCTTCATGTAATCATCTTTCATACGCATGAATGTAGCATCATGATCTGTCTTGGAGTAGCTGTTTCTTGCTCCAAAAATCGCCATATCACGCTGATATTTTTGCTTCCGCATTGCCATCTCCAAAAACAGTTTGCGGTACTGCTTCGGGATTTTCCGTTGAGATCGAATCTGTTTTCTTTCACTGCCAGCCTCAGTCGTCGCTATCTCTTGATCGTATTCTGCAATCACCTCGTCCAACTGTTCAGCCACTTGAAGAAGCTCCGCGTCCGAAATTTCTTCCAGACTTTCCCGCTCAATACCTGGGATGATCTCTTTTTCGAGGAGCTCATCATACATTCGGTTGGACTTTTCGACGAGAGCAGCGCTGTACTTTTCAATCGACCTACGCCAAACAAATGTGAATTTATTTGCGTTAGCTTCAATCTTTGTCCCATCAATAAAAATAGCCTCATCCTCAATTAATCCTTCCTGCACCAATTGGCACCGGAACTGCACGAAGCATTGGCGCAACAGTTCTTGAACCGCAGGGTTCACCCGGAAACGGTTGATGGTGCGGTAAGTGGGCTCATACCCTTGCGCAAGCCACATCATCCGTACACTGTCCTGGAGTAATCCTTCGATTTTTCTTCCGGAAAACGCTGATTGCGTATAAGCACACAGGATAATCTTCATCATCATTCGCGGATGATAGGCAGGGCAACCCGTCTGACGGACGAAAGCGTTAAAAGCCTCTTGCGGAATACTTTCAACAACCTCGTTTACAGAGAAGGCAATATCATTTTTTGGCAATTTTACCGCTAAATCAATAGGCAAAATAACTTGGTTCATAGTATAATGTTTAAACATAAGGATACCTCCGATCGATTATTGAGTCGTTACTTTAATTCTATCAAAAGGTATCCTTTTTGTTTATCAGAAACCTCCGTAGGAGGATAAAAAAATAGGCGCGAGCTTACCCAACTTAGGTAAGCTCGCGCCTATTTTTACTTTTGAGTTGGGTTTTGTCCCAGCCTCTT
>MUZD01000036.1 GCA_002155105.1 Sedimentibacter sp. SX930
TTAAGCTCGCCATTGCTGGCTTGCTAACTTATTTCGTTAAAAACTCATTTAAGTTAACTTAAAACGCGGTAAAATGTTTAGGTTTCTTACTTTATTTTTGTAGTATTCAGTTTTCAAAGAACAAATTTTCTTGCTTGAGAGATTGATCTCTCAAAACTGAACAAAGAATGATTGAACCAAGCAAGGATTCCATTATATTCCTTAGAAAGGAGGTGATCCAGCCGCACCTTCCGATACGGCTACCTTGTTACGACTTCACCCCAATCATCTGTCCCACCTTAGGCGGCTGG
>MUZD01000007.1 GCA_002155105.1 Sedimentibacter sp. SX930
GAGGAAGCAAAACATTATCCACCTAGAATTATAGGCTGTTTGCAGGAGTGAATTCCACTCCTGGCTTTGCAGAAGTTAATTCCGTATTTTGAACCACTCAACTGGAATTTAGTTTTTCAAATAACAATTTAATTTGAAACTATAAGAAAAGAGGATAGGGCTTGCACAATCGAAAAATCCATGGTACAATGACTTTAACATTTTGTGAAGCGCAGAAAAGAATTGTTTCAAAACATTCCGATTCGTAACGTTAGCAACAATGTATCATAAAGTGCAAAACGCACGAGGAGGATTTTCAATTATGGAACAAGGTACAGTTAAATGGTTTAACGCAGAAAAAGGTTTTGGTTTTATCGAACGCGAAAACGGAGACGATGTATTCGTACATTTCTCAGCTATCCAATCTGAAGGTTTCAAATCTTTAGAAGAAGGCCAAGCAGTAACTTTCAGCGTAGAAGAAGGTAACCGTGGACCTCAAGCAACAAACGTTACTAAAGCTTAATTCAAATTAAACTTATAGGAACCTGATCTTCGGATCGGGTTCTTTTTTTGACGAAAAATTGCAGAAGGGCGCGCTGGAAAAAAGAATTTTTGTGGTATTGTAGCGGTATTGAGAATTTCTTTGCCATTTCGATTTGCATTATTGAATTAATCATGATACAATGAATTTAACATTTTGTTGGGTTAGAGAAAAGAATTGCATTACGAAAATTCCGATCCGTAGCGTTAGCAACAATGTATGATATATGTGCAATAGCACGAGGAGGATTTTCAATTATGGAACAAGGTACAGTAAAATGGTTTAACGCAGACAAAGGTTTTGGCTTCATCGAACGCGAAAACGGAGACGATGTATTCGTACATTTCTCAGCTATCCAATCTGAAGGTTTCAAATCTTTAGAAGAAGGACAAGCAGTAACTTTCAGCGTCGAAGAAGGTAACCGTGGACCTCAAGCAACAAACGTAAACAAAGCTTAATTCAAAATTAAACTTATAGGAACCTGGTCTTCGGATCAGGTTCTTTTTTTCGGTAATTTTTGGGTCATCCCAGCTCCGGTTGGGTAGCTTTCGTCGGAGCAGCAACTACAATCAGGTAGCGAATCTCCGGTCTGGCTGCGTTGGCCGGAGATCCGAACCCATTCAGCCAACTAACCTTCGATGAAGCAACTCCTCAGCGGAGAAACGCACACAAAACAAGCATCCAGAATTCGATTTCTGGATGCTTGTTTGTGGTCCATCAATATTTCTTCTTCGGATGGCGGTCGACGACTTCCGGATATTTTGCCAGGATCGCTTCTCCTGCAGGAGTGATGCGGTAACCCCTCAGCGGGAACTGGGAGGCGAGCTGTTCCTCGCTCAATTCCTGTTTCGCGAGCTCCATCAATTCCGGCTTCTTCATTTTGGAATAGCCGGCCACTTCGTAGTGTTTCAGGATGGCTTTTAGGCTGGCTGCGTTCAGGTGATCCAGCGAATCGGACGCCGACAGTTCCACCGCATAGCCTTTTTCGATCACCTCATCCAACGCTTGAGGGCCGTTGATGCCGTAGTTGTATTCGAAATATTTTGGATAGCCGCTCTCGTTCGTGAACGTGCCGAACTGGATGCGCCACAACAGGATCAGATGACCCGGCAAGGTATCTTCCTCAAAACGGACCATGTTGCGTTTGGGTACGAGCTGTTCCGACCCGATCCGGACGGCGTTCAGCCAACCCTCCTTATCGCGTTTTTTGGAAATGTAAGGCACTTCCGGATAATCCTGATAAAGCGCGAAAATATCCTGCACCGCTTGATCCTGCAAGTCCAAGTGGCTGTTTTGTTTTTCGATGTTGTTGGTATTCATAAAAATCCCTCCTGTTCGTTCCTATTTTTATGCTTCAAAATCAAAAGCGTAGCCCATTCCTTTTTCCAGTGCTCTTCGGTAAACTTCCCCGGCGATTGCGACATCCATCGCTCCGGTACCAATCGGGATGCAGAGGGTGATGTCCTGCGAAAGGTCGCCGGCATCTTTCTTTCCGACCGCCAATTCGCCAAGAGTCGCAAAAACATCTTTTTCGGAAAGTTTTCCTTCACCCGTCAGTTTCTTCAGGGCGCCGCGATGGAGAGCCTGCTCCACGTGATCAACGATGATCTTGTCCGCCCTCAGGATAAGTGCATCTTCGATTTCCTGAAAAGAACCCATCGGAAAAATGATGGTGCCTTTTTTGATCCATTCCGCTTTGATGAGGGGTGTCTGCGCTGACGTGACGGTGATGAGGACCTCAGCCTGACTGGCTTCCTGGGGATCATCGACGACCCGGATGGCGCCTTTGACGTGTTCCTGCATTTTTTCGGCAAATGTTTCCGCCGTGCTGCGTCTGTGGTTCCAGACGATCAATTCGGTGATGTCGAACAGATCCGCTATTGCACGGATATTAGTGCCGGCTTGCTTCCCGGCTCCGTAGAGGCCGATCGTGACGGTCGGCTTCTTGAGCAAATACCGCAATGCATTTGCGGTCTGAGCCCCGGTGCGCATATTGGTGATATATGCGCCTTCGAGTGCTGCGGTGAAAGTTCCCAGATGCGGATTGATCAGCAAAATCATCCCCGTGATATAAGGCAGTCCGGCAGCTTTGCGCTCGCCCAAAAATCCCCCGACCCATTTCAAGCCGGCGATATCCTGCGAGCCGATGTAGGCCGGCATTGCGTTCATGAAACCTTCGTACGGTGGATAACCGCCAGTTTCACCCAGATCCAGCGTCAATTTTGTCGGGTTGATGATTGTGCCGTCACCGAGTCCCTGAAATGTCTGATGCACGAGATTGTTGAAATCCGCAATGTCCAATAATTCCTTGATGGTGCTCTGATTGATCAGAAGCGTACTGCGATCTTCCATGGCCATTCTCCTTTAGACAAGATGTGTTCAGAAGAATTGTTCCCCTCGAACAGTCACATAAAGTATAGCATTTTTCAGGGAAGAACAAAAAATTGCGAGCATCCAAATACCCAAAACTGTCCATAAAATAGTATCGATTGGAATGCATTTTTTACGTTCATTTTGGGGTTTGCAAAGAACCATTCGAATTTTGTCCTATTTTGATATCCTTCCTCTGCTATAATGAAAACATACAACTAGCACGCAGAAAAGGACAAACTAATGGACAAAAATACAACACAACATTCTTTGTTGGACAGACTGAAAGCACATGCGGCGTCCGAAAGCATTCCGATGCACATGCCGGGTCACAAGCGGAACACTGCGCTGCTCGGTACGGATTTGCCTTACAACATCGACATTACTGAGATAGACGGATTCGATAACCTGCACGGCGCGAGCGGAATCCTCAATGAATATATGGAAGAAATCACAGAATTCTACGGCACCGAGCGATCGTTTTATCTCGTGAACGGCAGCACCTGCGGCATCCTGGCGGGAATCCGCGCGGCAACTAAACGCGGCGGCAAGATTGCGATCGGTCGCAATTGCCACAAATCCGTCTATCATGCCATCGAGCTTTTCGGATTGGAGGCCGTCTATCTGATGCCGGAAATGGATGAAGCATTCGGAATCCACGGAGGCATTTCGACGGCAAGCATCGCCGATACGCTAAAAAAGAATCCGGACACGCAGCTGGTCGTTTTGACTTCGCCGACGTACGAAGGGGTGGTCAGTGACATCGCGACGATTGCCGAGATCTGTCATGCGCAAGGGATTCCATTGATGGTCGATGAAGCGCACGGCTCGCATTTCAATTACTCGGAACATTTCCCAACCAGCGCGACTGCACTCGGCGCAGATATCGTGATCCAGAGCCTGCATAAGACTTTGCCTTCGTTGACGATGACGTCGTTGGCCCATCTTACTGGCGACCTGATCAGACCCGAAGAACTGGCCCGGCAACTTGCCATCTTCGAAAGCAGTTCGCCCTCCTATGTGCTGATGGCTTCGATCGACCGCTGTTTCCGTTTGCTGCGGGATGAAGGGGAGCAGCTATTTGAAAACTACAATAAGAGATTAACGGACTTCTCGGAAAAAATGGAGCAGCTCCAGCATCTGAAGGTGCTTTGCCACGGTAACGACAGTTCGGCGGCGCACCCAAACTTTTTCGACTTCGACCAAGGCAAAATTCTGATTGCGGCGCAAGGAACTGGATTGACCGGACAGAAACTTTCCGAAATGTTGCGGAGCGAATACCATATCGAAATGGAGATGGCTTATGGCGATCATGCATTGGCGATGACCAGCGTCTGCGATACTGACGCCGCTATGGATGCTTTGGTCGATGCGCTGTTGGCCATCGACGGCACGCTCGACTCGTTGAATGGGGAGCACTCGCCGAACGACGGGACATTATTTTTCGCATTACCCGAAAAGCAATGCGAAATTTGGCAGGCCTTGGAATCAGAAAAAGTAGATTTTCCGATTGAAAACGCGATAGGGCAAACGGCAGCCGAATACGTCTGGGCTTACCCGCCTGGCATCCCGTTGCTTGTGCCTGGGGAATGGATCAGGGACGGGTTTGTCCGCCAAATCCATACGCTATTGGAAAAGGGGACAAAGGTCTACAGCAATGCCGATGGGCTTCCGAAAAATATCCGAATTATGCGACAGGAAATACTTGCTCAATAACTTACAATTTGATAGTTATTGGGTGAATCACGATTTTTACAAAAACGGTCACTATGCTGATAGGTCGGTAGATTGACGGGCTAACAATTTGTTGGTAAAATTAATCACAAAGGGAGCATTTTTCTGTCAAGCAATATGCTTCCTTAACCTATTTCAGAGGAGATGTCGTTATGAAAAGAATCGTAACATTAAGCACCCGCAACCTGAAGGATACTGCCAAACATGGCGGCTGCGGAGCATGCCAAACATCTTGCCAATCCGCATGCAAAACTTCTTGCGGAATCGCTAACCAAAGCTGTGTGAACCCTAGACAAGCAGCTAAGTAAAAAAGAGTCCGCCCGATTGATTCCAGTTGGGCGGCAATTTTATGGACAAAAAAGGAGTTTGAAACCGAAATGATTCATCAATATAAACTGAACGGATACAATATCGTAATGGATACCTACAGCGGTGCCGTGCATGTCGTCGACGACCTTGCCTTCGACATCATTGCGCTGTACGAAGCAACGCCGGTAGAAGAGATCGTCACGATGATGCTGGAACAATATGCCAACGACCCTGAAATCAACGAAACGGAAATCCGTGATACGCTGTCGGATGTCGAAGAATTGAAGGCCAATGGAGAATTGTTCACGGAAGACTTGTATCAAGACCTTTCCATCGACTTGAAGAACCGCCAAACATTCGTGAAGGCTCTTTGCCTGAACGTTGCGCATACTTGCAACCTGACTTGTGATTACTGTTTCGCCAGCCAAGGCAAGTACAACGGCGACAGAGCGATCATGAAATTCGAAGTCGGAAAGCAAGCGATCGATTTCCTGCTTGAAAATTCCGGTTTCCACAGCAATCTGGACGTCGACTTCTTCGGCGGCGAGCCGTTGATGGCTTGGCGCGTCGTCAAGCAGATCGTCGAGTACGCACGCAGCAAGGAAGAGGAGTCCAACAAGACCTTCCGTTTCACATTCACAACAAACGGGATGCTTTTGAACGACGAAATCAATGAGTTCCTGAACAAAGAAATGTACAACGTCGTTTTGAGCTTGGACGGACGCAAGGAAATCCATGACCGTCTGCGCCGCACCGTTAACGGAAAAGGCAGCTATGACTACATTTTGCCGAAATTCCAAAAATTCGTGGAAGGGCGCGGCGACAAGGAATATTACGTCCGCGGCACTTACACAGGCAATAACGTCGATTTCACAAACGACATTTTCCACGTCGCTAATCTCGGCTTCGACAAACTGTCGATGGAGCCGGTCATCTGCGATCCATCCGAACCGTACGCTTTGACGGAGGAACATCTTCCGGCACTGTACAGACAGTATGAAATCCTGGCTGAGGAAATGCTGAAGCGCGGCGAAGAGGGCAACGACTTCACTTTCTACCACTACATGCTGGACCTTTCCGAAGGCCCGTGCATCCAGAAACGCATCTCCGGCTGCGGATCGGGAACAGAATACATGGCTGTCACTCCTTGGGGCGAAATATTCCCTTGCCATCAATTTGTGGGTGATGAAGAATTCAGCCTGGGCAACATCTGGGATGGCGTAACCAAACCGGAACTGCAATGCCAGTTCAAGGAAGTCAACTGCTATTCCAAACCGGAATGCCAAGATTGCTGGGCTAAATTGTACTGCAGCGGCGGCTGCCCTGCGAACTCCCTGCATGCGACTGGATCATTGAAAGGCAATTATGAATTCAGCTGCGACCTGTTCCGCAAACGCGTGGAATGCTCGATGATGGTGAAGGTCGCGGAATCGATCCGCGAGATGGAAGCCGAAGCGATGGTAGCTGAGTAAAGTCAGATAAAAATGAGATAAAATATGCGAAGTGCGCGCCGGATTGCTGTCGGTGCGCGCTTCTTTTTTTTGTTGTGGTGGGCGGAGCGGCTGCTCCTCCGGCCAAGGAGGCCTTGGCCGGAGGACGATCCAAAATTTTGACCCCCACCTCCGACGAGCCCGCCCTCCCCGGAGGAGAAAGCCAAACATCGTCCGGAACTCCGGCGAGGCCGGCTCTCGCCGGAGCAAACCAAAAAAATGCGGGCCGGATCTCCGGTCAACAATCAAAACCCCAAAACCCCAAACCCGACAGAAAAAACCGCACAATCGCCCGATTGTGCGGTTAAACATTCATTCACTTATTTCGCATTCAGTTCATCCAGAAACGCAACGATCCGTCGGCAGCCTTCGATGACGTTCTCGTCGCTGGCGGCGTAGCTCATGCGGAAGTAGCCGACTCCGGATTCGCCGAAAGCCGAACCAGGGATGACGCCGACGCCGGCTTTGCGCGCGAGGTCGATGCAGAAATTCCAATCATCGTTGCCGTACTGCTCCGGAATGCGCGGGAAGAGGTAGAAGGCGCCGTCCGGATTGTTCATCTTCAGCCCAGCAGCAGTCAGACCTTCCAACAGGATGTCCCGGCGTTTGAGGTAGGCTGCTTTCATCGTTGCCGTCGCTTCATCACCGTCGCGGAACGCAACACCAGCCGCGGTCTGCGCAGGCGTGGAGCCGCAAGTGACCAGGCTTTGGTGATATTTCAAAATTTCCCGGATCAGGTCCGCTTGGGCAGCGACAAAGCCGACGCGCCAGCCGGTCATCGCATAGCTTTTCGAAGTGCCGTTGATGACGATGGACTGCTCAGGGATGTATTTGGCGATGGATGTATGACTGCCATCGTAGGTCAGTTCGCTGTAGATCTCATCGCTGAGGACAAAAACATCATATTTCCTGATGACTTCGGCCAACGCCTCGACTTCCGCCTTCGTATAAGTGGCGCCGGTCGGGTTGTTTGGATAGGTAAGCACGACCATCTTCGTTTCCGGATTCGCATCCAACGCCGCCGTCAGGTCCTCCGGCGTGATCAGGAAACCGGTCTCGGATGTGTCGATCTTGACGCTCTGACCTCCCGCCAAATGCGTAACGTATTCATACTGCGGGAAAGCTGGCGATTGGATGATCACCTTGTCGCCCGGATTCATCAGCGCGAACATCGACGCAGTGATCGCTTCCGTTGCGCCGACAGTCAGGATGATGTCTGTCTCCGCGTTGTAATGCAGGCCGTATTTCCGCTCCATGAACTTCGCAATCTCCTTGCGGGTTTCGAGGACGCCGGCGGAAGGGGCGTAATGCGTCTGATTCTGGTTCAAAGCCTCTGCGGCCGCCGCTTTGATGAAATCCGGCGTATCGAAATCTGGCTCACCCATCGTGAAGCGGATCAGGTCCTTCACATCGCTGATGGCAGCGTCGAAGTTGCGGATGGGCGATCCTTTCAGTTGCTTCACAAAACGGTTCGTTTCTCTGCTCATAATTTATCTCCTCCGGATGAAATATCCTTAATCAATGTCTAGTCGAACATGCGCCAGCCGATTGCTGACGCCCAATATCATGAAAATAACATAACACGATTGCAGACGTATTTCTATGCTAAGTTACACACTCTTGAATGAAAATTAGAAAACCGCTAATTTGATGAGTTTTTTCACATATAGAAGGCCACTCATCCCGGCACTTTCCGACCCGGAGCGGTTGACAGTTCTGCCGGATAAGTGTACGATTAGAAAAATTAAATGAATCGCCAAGCAAAAAGAGGTCGCGGCTGGTCAAGAGTACCGCAAGGGAAAGGGACGGTCGCCGAAGCATGCAGATGCTGGACCCAGGTTGAACAAATGTGGGGCTGTTCCATTGTCGTTGCCCGATGACAATGGATTGCGCTTTAGCTTGGTTGGGCGAATGCAGGTCTCCGTAGCCGTAAGCACTCGCTTACCGCTATTTTTTTTGCATTTCAGGAACAAACGGCCGTCCGCCGCATAGGGCAAACACAGGCTGGCATGCTATAATGGGCATGTTGGAACAGAAAAAAATGATCGGGAGGAAACATCAAAATGAGCGAACTATTATTGACAGATGCTTACGAAATCGCGGCTTACATCAAGGCTGCCGAAAAGCAAACACCTATAAAACTTTACATCAAAGGGGATTTCGAGAATCCTGCCTACGAAGGCTTGAAATTCTTCGGAAACGGGGACAGCTACACAGTCTTCGGCGACGCTGCAGCGATCTATCCTTTCTTGGAAGAAAACAAAGATAAGATCAAAGATCACGTCATGGAATACGACAGACGCAATTCCGCAATTCCGTTGTTGGACACTACCAAAATCGATGCACGCATCGAGCCGGGTTCATTCATCCGTGATCACGTGACGATCGGCAAGAGTGCTGTCATCATGATGGGTGCGGTCATCAACATCGGCGCAATCATCGGAGAAGGCACAATGATCGACATGGGCGCGGTTGTCGGCGCACGCGGCACGATCGGCAAAAACTGTCACATCGGAGCAGGCGCAGTGGTTGCAGGCGTTCTTGAGCCACCATCGAAATCACCAGTCATCATCGAAGACGGTGTTTTGGTCGGCGCGAACGCTGTCATCATCGAAGGCGTACACATCGGCGAAGGCGCTGTTGTTGCAGCTGGCGCAATCGTATTGGAAGACGTACCGGCTAACGCGGTTGTTGCGGGATCCCCTGCTAAAATCGTGAAAATGAAGGACGCTCAGACTAGCGAAAAAACCCAATTATTGGCTGACTTAAGAGACTAATAAATACACGCAGAGGGATCAGGTGAACAGCATGCAGATTGCAGAATTATACGATACGGTGAAGACGATCCGAAGGGAGCTCCACCAGATTCCGGAGATCGGTTTCGATCTGCCGTTGACTTCGGAATATGTCCGCCAAAAGTTGGTATCGTTCGGTTATGAACCGATCAGTACAGCCGAGACGGGCTGGGTAGCCGTCCTGAAGGGCAAGTCCCCGGGATCAGTAGCCTTCCGTGCCGACATGGATGCCCTTGAGGTAACCGAGGATACAGGAGCGGATTTCGCTTCCCTTCACCCGGGCAAAATGCATGCGTGCGGACACGATGGGCACATGGCCTTGTTGTTGGGTTTCGCGAAATACCTGAAGTCCCTGCCTATTTTGGAAAAGTCCGTCGTTTTGGTCTTCCAGCCAGCGGAAGAAGGCCCGGGCGGTGCGAAATGGATCATGGATTCCGGCATCCTGCAGGAGCTGCAGGTCGAAAAGATCTACGGCTATCACCTCTACCCGAGTCTGCCTGAAGGTATCCTCGGCTTGGCCAAGGGACCTTTGATGGCGCGCAACGGCGAATTCGACATCACGCTTGAGGGCGTAAGCTCACATGCCGGGCAGCCGCACTTCGGCAAGGATGCCTTGATCGCCGCCGCGCAGATCCTTCTCTCGGTCCAGAACATTCTGGCCCGCGATCTCGATCCCTTGCAACCAGCTGTCGTGAACATCGGCACGCTACATGCCGGGGAAGCCCGCAATATCGTGGCCGGAAAGGCGGAGATGACCGGAACGATCCGGAGCTATGATAAGGCGGTCTATGCATCCATCAAGGAACGCCTTGCCGACATCTGCGCAGGCGTCGAACGCATGACCGGTGTCATCTGCACGCTGGATATCCGTGATTTCTATCCGGAAGTCACTAACGATGCGGAAATGATCGGCACGTTGATGGACGTGTTGCCGGCCGATGCCTACGAAGTCGTCAAACCATTGATGCTGGCCGAGGACTTCGCTTTCTACCAAGAAAGCATCCGCGGCGCCTTCATCCTGCTTGGGACCGGCCGTCCCGACATGGGCTGGACGCACCCGCTCCACAGCAGCCGCTTCAACTTCGACGAGAAGGTGCTGCTGCAGGGGATCGGTTACTACGACCTGATCCTGGAAAAGGAAGGGCTGAAGGGCTAAAAGCCGACCGCAAGTCACCGAACACAAAATATACAACCAAAAAGCACCCTCACTGGGGTGCTTTTTGCTTTTCGGGCCGCATAACGAGTGTCGTCCTCCGGTAAGGGGTGTTTCGCCGGAGGACAGGACCGCATTTGGATGGTCTCCTCCGACAAGCAGAAGCCTCCTCGGAGGAGCGCCCATCTATTACCGGTCTCCTCCGGCGAACGGACCCTCGCCGGAGCTGAAGGCCAGTTTACATTGCTCTTCTCTTGCAGCCGCTTTTTGCCAAATTTGATCGAAGCGGGCAGCCCAGATGAACTGCCGCAATATTGCGCTGCATCCAATAAAATTGTAAAGGTTCGATTAAGTTGATGGATGGGAAAAGCATTTTCTCCGCAAAAAAGGTACAATGGAATCATATATTGGATGAAAGAGGGGAAATTATGCATAAGAAAAGATTATCCGCATTGCTTTTAGGTTCAACAGCATGGCTGCTTGTCGCGTGCCAAAACCCGGCCACAGACACGAAAGCTACCGAGGCAGCGACAAGCACGTCGAAAGTGCAATCAGATACAGAAACGACGACCGAAGCGAGCGACCAAGCTGCTTCAAGAGCCAGCAGTCTCGAAGCGTCTGAGAGCGTACAGGCACAAACGCCGTCCGCTGGCAGCACCACTGCAGATTCCGCAACAACCGATACTGCCCAGACTACTGAAGAGGCAACGCTGATCACCGAGGCGAAACAAACAATCACGCAATTGACAGGCTATGTCGAAAGCGATGTGTACCTGTTCATCGTGGAATCGGTCGAAGCCAATGAAGTCACCATCAACATCCGCGAAAACGGTACCGATGTAGCCAGCTCCGTCGGTTTTTACCGTTACAACGGAACGACCGGAGAATTGCTGGAAATGGATATCGTAACAGGGGAATACACCCGCCATCCTGCACAATACTAAGAGGATAGCTTTGAATTAAAAAGGGAGAGGGTGATGATGATTTTCGATTTGGTATTATTGGCGAAAATATTCGCAATCAGTCTGAGCTATGTGACAATGAACACGATCCGGTTCATGTTGACTATAAAAGGCTACCGCATTTTGGCGCCACTATTGAGTATGGTGGAAATCGTCATCTATGTTTTGGGTCTGTCGATGGTCATGAACAGTCTCGACAACCCGCTCAATCTGGCAGCCTATGCGCTCGGGTACGGCGCCGGCATCGCTATCGGCATCAAAATCGAGGATTTGCTCGCGCTGGGTTACACCATGATCACAGTCATGACGCAGGACGTGGACAGCCCGATGCCGAACTTGCTGCGCGATTTTGGTTACGGGGTCTCTTGCTACAGAGCCCACGGGAGGGATGGGGAGCGTCTCGTACTTGAAATCCTGCTGACGCGGAAAGCTGAACGCCACCTGCAGAACAAAGTGTTGGAAATCGATCCGAAAGCCTTCATGGTTTCATACGATCCCAAGTACATTCACGGCGGCTTCTGGTCCAAACGGGTCCATCTTGGCAAATAATAAACGAATGAATAAATGAACGGGTAAGGAAAGGGGAAACGATATGACAGAACTTGTGAAATTGGGAAGAACCGACCTACTGATCCATCCGATCGGGCTGGGGGCGAACAAAATCGCCGCAGCCGATCCGGAAACGAACACCGAATACGGCGGCGATGTGCTGCTGAGCGCGATCGATAAGGGCTTGAACTTCATCGATACGGCGTTTATGTATGGAATGGGCACTTCCGAAACGATCATCGGCAAGACGCTGAAGGAACACAACCTGCGCAACAACGTGGTCATCGCCACAAAAGGCGCACACGAGGTGACCGAAGCCGGCATCGTCCTGAACAACAATCCGGCTTTTCTGACGGAGCAGGTTGAGAACAGCCTGAGACGTCTGCAGACCGATCATATCGATCTTTACTACATCCATTTTCCGGATGAAAAGACACCCAAAGCCGAAGCGGTCGGCGCGCTGCATCGACTGAAGGAACAAGGGAAGATCCGTGCCATCGGCGTCTCCAATTTCAATCTGGAGCAGCTGAAGGAAGGCAACGCCAACGGCTACATCGACGTTGTCCAGGATGAATACAACCTCTTGAACCAGTCGGCCGAAGAAAAACTGTTCCCTTACTGCCGCGAACAGGGCATCTCCTTCATCCCGTACTTCCCGTTCGCATCCGGTCTGCTGGCCGGCAAGTACACGGAAGCATCGGTCCTATCGGAGAAACAACAGCAGCGTCCGCAGTTCCAAGGCGACACCTACAAAGACATCCTGAAGCGTGTGGATCAGATCCGGCCGCTCGCTAAGAAGCACCGGACCGGGCTGCAGAATGTCGTGTTGGCCTATTACTTGTCCAAGGAAGTCGTCGACGCCGTCATTCCGGGTGCACGAAACAGACAGCAGGTGCTCGAAAACCTTGAAGCCGCTGATGTCCGTTTGGATGCAGAGGATATCGCTTTGATTCAGCAAGCTTTCCCGGCATCGTACCGTTTGCCGAAATGATTTTCTGATTGTTGCAAAACCCATATATTACAAATTGATGAAAAAAGCATTTGACATTCATTAGATACAGGCATAGAATTACATCATAATCTAACAAACAGAAGGGGGAGAATGAGGATGGATGCGACTTGCGGAATGTGTACGTTACAAAACAAAAAGAGAGCGTCGTTCTCATTCGATTCCCTAGTCATTCTAAAAGTGATTTAGCCCAGGATTCTTACTTATTACAAGTAGAGTCCTCTTTCCGTTTCATTGGGCTCTCATTAAAGAATGAGCCTAATCACATAGGCTCGTTCTTTTTTTCGTTCAGGATGACAGGTAAATAATATAGATATGGAGTGGTTTGGATGACAGAAATGACACAGACAGCAGAACAAAAAGCGTTGAACATCGATTGGGAAAATCTAGGATTCAGTTATATCAAGACTGATTATCGCTTCATTTCTTATTGGAAAGATGGGAAATGGGACGACGGCGAAATGACGACCGACAACAAAGTCCACATCAGCGAAGGGTCTCCGGTTCTGCACTACGGCCAATCCTGCTTCGAGGGGATGAAGGCGTATCGCACAAAAGACGGCAGCATCAACCTGTTCCGTCCTGACGAAAATGCCAAACGGATGATCAACAGCTGCCAACGCCTGTTGATGCCTGAGTTTCCGGTGGAAAAATTTGTCGAAGCCGCTAAAGCGGTAGTCAAAGCCAATGAAAAATGGGTGCCGCCATACAACACCGGCAGCACACTCTATCTGCGTCCTTATTTGATGGGTGTCGGCGACAACATCGGCGTCAGCCCGGCAACCGAATACATCTTCTCCATCTTCGCGATGCCGGTTGGCCCTTACTTCAAAGGCGGCTTGACGCCAACGAACTTCATCGTGTCCGACTACGACCGCGCCGCTCCGCACGGCACGGGTGCAGCCAAGGTCGGCGGTAACTACGCAAGCAGCTTGTTGCCTGGGAAAGAAGCGCATGATCGCAACTTCAGCGACTGCATCTACTTGGATCCAGCTACGCATACGAAGATCGAAGAAGTCGGCTCCGCGAACTTCTTCGGCATCACGAAGGACAACCGTTTCGTGACTCCGAAATCACCATCCATCCTGCCAAGCATCACCAAGTACTCTTTGTTGTATTTGGCTGAGCATCACTTGGGCATGGAAGTCGAAGAAGGCGATGTCTTCATCGACAAGCTGGATGAGTTCAGCGAAGCCGGCGCCTGCGGTACAGCCGCAGTCATCTCTCCGATCGGCGGCATCCAGTACGGCGACAATTTCCACGTCTTCAATTCCGAAACAGAAGTAGGACCTGTGACGCGCAAATTGTATGAAGAGCTGACCGGCATCCAATTCGGCGACTTAGAAGCGCCGGAAGGTTGGATCGTGAAAGTAGACTAAACTAGATAGATCGAAAGGCAGCTCTCCCGCAGCTTAGTTGCTGGCGGAGGGCTGTTTTTTTTCGCGGTTATATAGTTTTGGAACAAACAGAATGGCGAATTCCCTGTGAGGGCTAGTTCATCGAGAATTCGCATCAAAATGAGAACAGATTTCCCGACGAGGTCCCGTTCACCGGGAATCAGCATCGAAACAAGACCTTATTTCCCGGCGAAGCCGTGTTCACCGGTAATTTTTCTGTATCCAAACCAATTTTTCCCGGGGAGGACCCAAGAAGGGGATCGTTTCCAAGCCATCTTCATCTTTCCACAGCTTTTCTGTGGCATTTCCAGCCGCTTTTGGCTATGATTAAGCTATAGAGATTGGCGGGAGGAAAAAGCAATGAACGCATTAAGGAAATACATCAAAAATCCAAAAATTCGCCAAATCATCGTTTTATTCCAACAACATTGGGGCCGGATGGAAATCGGACGGCAGTCGGCTGAAATGGCCTACTATGTACTATTGGCGCTGCTTCCGACAATGTTGTTGTTGGGGAACATCATTCCGTTGTTGCCGTTGCCGCGTGAACAGGTGCTGGCCTACGTGGAGATGGCCTTGCCGCTGGAAGTCAGCAATACGCTCACACCAATACTGCAACAATACTTAAATAGCGGCAGTAGCGGGGTGGTTTCATTCGGGCTGGTGCTGTCGATCTGGACGGCTTCGAAAGCCTTCAATGTCTTCCAGAACGTTTTGAATCAAGTTTACAATACGAAGATGCGCAAGAATATCATCGTCCACAGGATCTTTTCGTTCGTGATCGCCTTTCTGTTGGTCGCCATGATTTCGCTAGTAGCCTTCCTGTTCATGTTCGGCAGATATATCCGAGATTTCTTCGAAGAATTTTTGTCCATCCAGTTGGACTTCATCACAGCTTTCGAAAATGTCCGTTGGATCGGGGCCTTCCTGATTATCTCCGTCATCATGACAGTCATTTATTACGTGGTGCCTAATGTGCGTTGGTCATTCAAATATTCGGTGCCGGGTGCGGCGTTCGCAACGGTCGGCTTCCTGTTGATTTCGCAATTGTTCTCCTTTTATGTCGGAGTCGCCGGCAGCCAGGCCATCGGGAACGGGGCGATCGGGGTCGTGATCACGCTGTTGTTGTGGCTGTATCTGATGGGGACAGTGCTGATACTGGGCGGCTTCCTCAACGTGATGCTGTACCATTATTTCCGGCCATTGCCGATTGTCCTGAAGGAAGAGAGCCGTTATGCGATCCGTTATTCGAAGAACGCATTGGCGTTGACCGTCAACGAACAGTCGCTGAAACGGCGTCTGATCCGCAAAAAACTGCGCATCCAAGCGAACAAACAAGCTGACATATGATGAATCCGGTATGACGAGGCAGAGTGGTTTAGGTTTTTTTAAACCTCCTCGCCTTTTTTTTTGGGCGAAGTTTCTATATAATGAATAGATAGTACGCTTATTGTTTTTGAAAGAAAGGATTTAATCATGCGAAATCAACAAACTACGCAGAATGCGGATGTTTCGAAGATCGATTACGGCATTATCCTGTCCGTGTTCCTTCTGGCCATCATCAGCGTCCTGACGATTTATTCAACTACTGTCCTGCAGACGGACGGCGGCATCGGTACGACCATCATGCAGCTCGTCTGGTACGGCATCGGCATCATCGCCGCCGCCATCGTGATGCATTTCGATTCCGAACAACTCTGGAAAGTCGCGCCGATTGCATACGGGGCCGGCATCCTATTACTGTTCCTGGTCCTCATTTTCTATGACCGCAACACTTATGCGCTGCAAGGGGCAAAAAGTTGGTTCCGCTTCGGTGGCGTCACCTTCCAGCCGTCTGAAGTCGTGAAGGTCGCCCTCATCATCATGCTGGCGCGGGCCATCACCGAACACAATATGCAGATCGATGACCGGACCGAAAAAACCGACATGAACCTGCTTCTGAAGATCGCCATGTGGTCGGCGCCGCCGCTGCTGCTGGTCATCCTGCAGAATGACCTCGGTACCACGCTCGTTTTCCTGGCGATCATCATCGGCATGACGTTCCTTTCCGGTGTATCCTGGAAAATCCTGCTTCCCGTATTCGGGACGATCGGGGCCCTCGGAACGCTGCTCATCTACTTGGTTGTCTACAACCGCGACGTGCTCCTGAATTTCGGCTTCCAGAATTACCAATTCGCCCGGATCGATTCCTGGCTAGACCCGTTCGGGGACAGCACCGGGGATGCCTATCAGCTGGCGCAAAGCATGAAAGCGATCGGATCAGGAAAACTGTTCGGCAAAGGCCTAGGCGTTTCCGAAGTCTACGTGCCGGTGCGCGTTTCCGATATGATCTTCTCCACGATCGGCGAGAATTTCGGCTTCATCGGCGGGTGTTTTCTCATTTTCATCTATTTCCTGTTGATCTACCAAATGATCCGCATCTGTTTTGATACGAAAAATGAATTTTATGCCTACATGGCGACGGGCGTCATCATGATGATCCTGTTCCACGTATTGGAAAATATCGGCATGACGATCGGGCTGTTGCCGATCACCGGTATCCCATTGCCGTTCATCTCGCAAGGGGGCTCGGCGCTCCTTGGCAATATGCTCGGGATCGGGCTGGTCATGTCAATGCGTTACCATTACCGCAGCTACATGTTCTCGGACGAGGACGAACATTTCGGAATCTGACCCTAACTCAAGGAGGCAATTGCATGATCACCATTTATCAACATCCCCAATGCTCGACCTGCAAAAAGACGCGCGCTTGGTTCGACGAAGAGGGCATCGCCTACGAATTGAAGGACATCCGCGAAGAGCGTCCGGACCGGGAAAGCATCCGCCAAGCGATCGCATCAGGCAACCTGACATTGCGCCGCATCTTCAACACGAGCGGCAACCTATACAAGGAAATGCAGCTGAAGGACAAACTAGACAGCATGGACCTTGAGGAAGCTCTGGACTTGCTCGAATCGGACGGCATGCTGATCCGCCGGCCATTCGTTACGGACGGCACGCAAATCACAGTCGGCCACGACGAAGAGAAACTTACATCGACTTGGAAATAAGCGAAGGAGGAAAATAACATGTCTGAAAACACAGTGAAATACAGCGAGAACGGCTTCTGGATCAAGAAGGAAGCGGACAAGTACATCATCGGCCTTTCCGAAAAAGGTCATGACGATCTGGGCGAAGTCAGCTTTATCGACTTGCCTGAAACGGGCGCAATCAAAACGACAGACACCCTGATCGGCGTGGAAGCCGCCAAAGCGATGACCGACTTGGCTTCTCCATTGGCTGGCACGATCACGGCAGTCAACGAAGCTCTGGAAAACAATCCCGAGAACTTGAACAGCAACGATGCAACAGTGAACTGGATCGTCGAGCTGACGGACGTATCCGCTGAAGCTTTCGAAGCTTTGCAGAACGAATCAGGACTGTAAAAGAATGTGAAAAGATAAAAAGGCAAGCGCGTGGATATTGCATCCGAGCGCTTGCCTTTTATTGTTGTTTTGATTTTGCTCCGGCGAAAGCCGGGTTGGCCGGAGGAGCCGGCGTCGTATTGCTCTGTCCTCCGGCGAGAGAATTTTGGCAGGAGGACGCGCTGTAGTTTCGGCCCCAACTCCGGCGAGGGTTCCCTCACCGGAGCTGAGGCCCGAAAGCCGACATCCGACTAGCGCGCAGACCGCGCGACCAGATCCTCAAAGAACAGTCGCATGTTCTTCGCTTCCGGTATCATCGTTTCCGGGTGCCATTGGATGGCGACGATGCTTTGCTCCGGATCGGTCGCTTCGACGGCTTCAACAAGACCGTCTGGGCTGTATCCGACCGGCTGCAAACCTTTAGCGACGACTTTCAACGCTTGGTGGTGGAAGGAATTCACCGACAGCTTTTCGCCGACAAGTCCGTGGAGGTGGCTGCCCTCCATCACGATGACGGAGTGGGTCGCATATTTGAAATCGGTCTTTTGCTGATGCTGGATGCGCATTTCCGGATATTCATGGGGAAGGTCCTGGTAAAGGCTGCCGCCCATCTGGACGTTCAAAATCTGCAAGCCGCGGCAGACGGCCAGGATCGGTTTCTTCTGTTTCAGGGCTTCCGCCACAAGCGCCATTTCGAAGTCGTCGCGCAAAGGGAAGGTCGCGCCGATGTGCAGGCTCGGTTCTTCGCCGTAAAAGTTCGGGGAAACATCCTGTCCGCCCGTCAATAACAGCCCGTCTATTTTGGCGACGTAGTCCGCTGCCGTTTCGGGGGCGCCGATCGGAATGATCAACGGATTGCCTCCCGCTGCCTGGACCCCCTTCACGAATCCGATGGGGGTGTAGGCGACGGAAATCCCTGAGAAAGCCGGGACAGCCTCGAGTAATTGGTTGCTGGTTATGCCGATCAATGGTCTCATATATGTTGTCTTCCTTTCGTTCTTGACTGATTTTTACCATTTTACATCATAATTGAGAATATGGGAAAGAATCGTTCTTATAAGTGGACAAAACTGACCGATAGTTTATAATGATTATAAATTGAAAAAAATTATCGTTGATTAATGGGGTTTTCATAATGATTCCATTGCGAAAGGTTTTCAATTGGGTTAAAATAGTCGTAGTGTTAATTATGAAGGTTCGATTAAAATATATAGATTGTGAGGAGTTAATTTATGTCTACTTTAGAAATAATAGATCTGCATGTCTCCATTGAGGATAAACAAATTTTGAAGGGTGTCAACCTTGTGATGAACACAGGGGAGATCCATGCCATCATGGGGCCGAACGGAACGGGTAAATCGACTTTGTCACAAGCAATCATGGGTCATCCGAGCTACACGATCACACAAGGCCAAGTTCTCTTGGACGGCCAAGATGTGACGGAAATGGAAGTCGACGAACGCGCACGCGCAGGCCTGTTCCTGGCGATGCAATATCCGAGCGAAATCGCCGGCATCACGAACGCTGAATTCATGCGCGCGGCCATCAATGCCCGCCGCCCGGAAGACGACAAAATTTCGGTCATGAATTTCATCAAGAAATTGGATGAAAAAATGGAAATCCTGAACATGCCGGAAGAAATGGCTGAACGCTATTTGAACGAAGGCTTCTCAGGCGGAGAAAAGAAACGCAACGAAATCCTGCAGTTGATGATGATCGAACCGAAATTCGCGATCCTTGACGAAATCGACTCCGGTTTGGATATTGATGCTTTGAAAGTCGTTTCCAAAGGCGTGAACCTGATGGCCGGTCCCGACTTCGGCGTCCTGATCATCACCCATTACCAACGTCTCTTGAATTATGTACACCCTACATTCGTCCACGTCATGATGGACGGCCGCATCGTGAAATCCGGCGACGCCAGCTTGGCGAAACGTCTGGAAGCGGAAGGCTACCGCGGTATCCGCGACGAATTAGGTCTAGATATCCATTTGGATGAAGAATAGGAGGACGTCACATGCTGAACGAAGAAAAAACGTCCTTGTTGGATGCGGTTCGCCTGTTTTCCATTGAAAAGGAAGAACCGGAATGGATGCGCACGAAACGTTTGGAATGGCTAGAAAAATACGAAGAGCAGGCTTTCCCATTAATGGAACGCATCAGCTACCACCGTTGGCCGCTCCTTGACACAACCATCTCTGCCGGTGCATACGGCGAAGAATTAGTGAACAGCCAAGGTCTCCAATACGACTTGGGCGACACACCGAAAATCGTGCAATACGGAAATGTGACGCTGATGGAGCAATTGCCACAGCATTTGATCGATCAAGGCGTCATTTTCACCGACTTATATACAGCCGCTCAGGATTACCCTGAATTGGTCCAAGAATACTACATGACGACAGCCGTGAAACCGGAAGAAGACCGTTTCACCGCTTTCCACACAGCCTTCATGAACAGCGGCGTCTTCCTTTATGTCCCGAAGAACGTCGTCATCGAAGAACCGTTGGAAGCTCTGTTCATCCAGAATTCCCACGTGAAGGAAAGCTTTGTCAAACACGTGCTTCTGGTTGCTGACGTGAACAGCTCAGTCAAATACGTGGAGCGCTACGAAACCGAAGGCAACGAAAAGAACAGCGCCAACATCATTGTCGAGGTCATCACGAAAACGGGCGCGCAAGTCAAATTCTCTGCAGTCGACACCATGGGCGAAAACACTTCAGTCTACATCAACCGCCGCGGTCACCTGTTGAAGGATTCCTCCATCGAGTGGGCAATCGGCGTCATGAACGACGGCAATGTCATCTCCGATTTCGATTCCGATCTGATCGGCGACGGCTCCCACAGCGAAATCAAAGTCGTTGCCGTTTCCACAGGCCGACAAGTGCAGGGGATCGATACCCGCGTCACGAACTACGGCAAACATTCGATCGGCCATATCCTGCAGCACGGGGTCATCATGGACCGTTCGACTTTGACCTTCAACGGCATCGGCCACATCATCAAAGGCGCGAAGGGCGCTGACGCGCAGCAAGAAAGCCGCGTCCTGATGCTGTCCGATAACGCCAGAGGGGATGCGAACCCGATCCTGTTGATCGACGAGAACGACGTCACAGCCGGCCATGCCGCCAGCGTAGGACGCGTTGATCCGGAAGAGATGTTCTATCTCCTTTCCCGCGGTATCCCTAAGGCAGAAGCAGAGCGTCTGGTCATCCGCGGATTCCTGGGTACGGTCATCGCGGCCATCCCGGTCAAAGAAATCCGTGATAGCTTGGTGGACATGATCGAAAGGAAGTTGATGAAGCTTTGATCGATGCTAAAAAAATCAAACAAGACTTCCCGATCCTTTTCCAGACCGTGAACGACGAGCCGTTGATCTATCTGGACAATGCGGCCACTTCACAAAAACCGAAACAGGTGCTGGAAGCCATCCAACACTACTATGAGTTCGATAACGCCAATATCCACCGCGGCGTGCATACGTTGGCGGAACGCGCGACTTCAGCCTATGAAGCCGCCCGCGAAAAGCTGCGCCGCTTCATCAATGCCGCTTCGGAGAAGGAAGTTCTCTTCACCCGCGGCACGACAACCGGCCTGAACTGGGTTGCTGTCGGCTTCGGCGATCTGATCGTCGAAGAGGGCGACGAAATCTACATCACGCCGATGGAACACCACTCCAACGTGGTTCCTTGGCAACAGTTGGCGAAACGCAAAAAGGCCAAATTGGTCTACCTGCCTTTGACTGCGGACGGCTTCGTCGATGTCAAAAAATCGGCTGAAGTCATCACTGCAAAAGGAAAAATCCTGTCGGTCTGCCATTCCTCGAACGTGTTGGGAATCACCAACCCGATCAAGGAACTGGCTGCATTGATCCACCAGCACAACGGCTACATCGTCGTGGACGGCGCCCAATCGACGCCGCACATGAAAGTCGATGTGCAGGCATTGGATGCCGACTTCTATGCATTCAGTGGCCACAAGATGCTGGGACCTACCGGATCCGGCGTGCTTTATGGCAAGGAAGCTTTGCTTGAAAAAATGGAACCAGTCGAATTCGGCGGCGAAATGATCGATTTCGTCTACGATCAAGAGAGCACTTGGAGTGTTCTGCCTTGGAAATTCGAAGCGGGCACACCGAACATCGCCGGCGGAATCGGCCTTGGGGCTGCCGTCGACTATCTGGAAGCAATCGGCATGGATGCCATCGAAGCCTACGAGAAGGAAATGGTGCGTTACGTGCTGCCGAAACTGCAGTCGATCGAAGGCATCACTGTCTACGGTCCTGCCGATCCGGAAAAGCATACGGGCGTCATCACCTTCAATCTGGAAGGGGTCCATCCGCATGACTTGGCTACGGCTTTCGACATGGAAGGCATCGCTGTCCGTGCCGGCCACCACTGCGCGCAGCCGTTGATGCGTTATTTGGACGTATCTTCGACGGCTAGAGCGAGTTTCTATTTCTACAACACATTCGAAGAGGCCGATCAATTCATCGCCTCCTTGCATAAAATAAAGGAGTTTTTCAAAGATGGCTTTATCTAAACTAGAAAACCTATACCGCCATGTTATTCTTGACCACTCCAGTCATCCGCACAATTACGGCACCTTGGAAAACGCCGACGAACAGATCGAGTTGAACAACCCGACTTGCGGCGATGTCATCACACTGCAATTGGCGATGGAAGGCGATATGATCAAGGCCGCCAAATTCTCCGGCCACGGCTGCAGCATCAGCACAGCCAGCGCCAGCATGATGACGGACGTTGTCATCGGCAAGACGAAGGCAGAAGCATTGGCCTTGGCGGAAGAATTTTTCCTGCTGGTCCAGGACAAAATCGAGCCGAATGAAGAACACCTCGGCGAAGCGATCGTCCTGAATGGCGTCGCAAAATTCCCGGCCCGCATCAAATGCGCCACTTTGGCTTGGAAGGCTTTGGAAAGAGCTATTCTCCAAGACAAAAAAGATAAAGGGGAAGAACAAGCGGAATCCCCGCATGAAGGAGAGATCTTATGAGCGAAGTACCAGTAGTTGACGATTATAAATTTGGCTTTCATGACGACGCAAAAATCATCTATTCGACCGGAAAAGGATTGACTGAAGAAATCGTCAGAGAAGTATCCGCATCAAAGGATGAACCGCAATGGATGTTGGATTTCCGTCTCAAATCATTGGAAGCATACAGAAAAGCAGGGTTGCCGAAATGGGGACCGGATCTATCCACTCTGAAATTCGATGATATCACCTATTTCCAGAAGGCCACTGATAAAGTCGCCCGGACTTGGGATGATGTGCCTGACGAAATCAAGGAAACTTTCGAAAAGATCGGAATCCCTGAAGCCGAGCGCGCATATCTGGCCGGCGTAACGGTCCAGTACGAGTCGGAAGCCGTCTACCATAACATGAAGGACGAGTTCGAGAAATTGGGCATCATCTTTACCGATACGGATACAGCCCTGAAGGAATATCCGGAAATTTTCAAGGAACATTTCGCCACTGTTGTACCACCGACAGATAACTTCCAAGCGGCCTTGAATTCGGCCGTTTGGTCCGGTGGCACGTTCATCTATGTGCCCAAAGGCGTCCAATGCGATGTGCCGTTGCAGACTTACTTCCGTATCAACAACGAAGGCTCCGGCCAATTCGAACGCACGTTGATCGTCGTCGACGAAGGCGCCAGCGTCCACTATGTTGAAGGTTGTACCGCACCGACCTATTCGGCCGACAGCCTGCATGCCGCAGTCGTTGAAATCATCGTGAAGAAGGATGCTTACTGCCGCTACACGACCATCCAAAACTGGTCAGCCAATGTCTACAACTTGGTGACGAAACGTGCGGTAGCCCTGGAAAATGCGACCATGGAATGGATCGACGGCAACCTGGGTGCCAAAGTGACCATGAAATACCCAAGTATCTTCCTGAACGGCCGTGGCGCCAAAGGAACGATGCTTTCCGTAGCATTCGCCGGCAAAGGCCAGCTGCAGGATACCGGTGCGAAAATGATCCACAACGCGCCGAACACGTCCAGCTCGATCGTTTCCAAGTCGATCGCCAAAGACGGCGGAGCAGTGAACTACCGCGGACAAGTGAAGTTCGGCAAGAAATCGGAAGGATCGATCTCGCATATCGAATGCGACACGATCATCATGGATGACATCTCCACTTCCGATACAATACCGTTCAACGAAATCCACAACGGCCGCGTCTCCCTGGAGCACGAAGCCAAAGTTTCCAAAATCTCCGAAGAACAACTGTACTACCTGATGAGCCGTGGCCTCAGCGAATCCCAAGCGACCGAAATGATCGTCATGGGCTTCGTCGAGCCATTCACCAAAGAACTTCCGATGGAGTATGCAGTCGAGTTGAACAGACTGATTGCGTATGAGATGGAAGGCAGCGTAGGGTAAATAATAAAATAAAGGCTAGAAAAGGCTACGTAAAGCCTCTTCTAGCCTTTTTATTTTTTAGGAATTAGCGCCGTGAATTCCATTCGATTGGAAAATCAAAAATAGAAGCGTTCTGCGAACATTTCGGCAGCATTTTCTTCAGATTTTTTGGTTAGTGTGTAGATATTCATAGTTGTGGTGATTCCCAACTGTTTACTACTTTCTGACAAAAAAGTAGGTCTATGTTCTGGAATAACTTATTTTCGCAAACAATAAGATATCTTATTGAAAAAATTGAGAGATAGTTCATTAAAATGGTTAATTAGATGACTACTTCTGATCAATTATAGCTAATCACTTGTTACACTTATTCGTTATACTAATAAATTACTGATATACTTGTATTTATCAGAATAATTAAAGGGTATGCGTATCTTGTCACACTATTAACAATATTGATAATTTTTTTAAAAGTATATTATAATTAATTAGATCATTTATAAAAGGTGGTTGAAAGAGATGAATCAAAACTTTTATTTAAAATGTTTAACATGTGGTACAAAGTACAGAATCAGAGTACAAGCTGGATTTTTTTATTCTATTCCATTTGTCTATCAATGTCCGGAATGTAGAGTGGTTTCAAAAGGTGAAGTTGAGTTACCTGTTGGCAAAGAGCCACTAATCTTATTATCTAATTTAAAAAATAGCATTCAAAGTGACAGTGAAATTGATGATAAATATGTTTTACAATTATCTACAGAGCTCTATACGGATAAAATGATGCGGTCGGATGGGGCGGGCCCCTTACACGCTATTATAAATTTGTCACCTTTTATGCAATATACTATGGATGGAAAAGGCTTTATCGCTCAAAATATTGCTTTTTTAACTGAAGAATTAATAAGCAATTTAGCGCTTAATAGCAACGATTATACCGCAATTTGGGATTTATATGAGCAAAACTCACAAAAATATTTATTTGAAAAATTGAAAAAACTTAATATCTTTCAAAAAAAAATGAAGTATTATATGTTTGAAAAACTAAAAGATAATAAAAAAATCGAATTCCTACCAAGATTTTTATACGGCTCTTTATTAGCTACGAACTATTATAAAAGTAAAGAAGGCAATATAGTTGATTATATTAGAACAAGTAGAAAGAAAAATTATTTAGAACTAAAAAAAATGCATGGATTTATTAGCTCACATCACAAAAAGGATCTGGGAAAGATAATTCAAATAAACAAGTTTTTCTTTGAATACTATAATTATATTTTGCCAGTTATAGCAAATGAATCTACAGGTGCTTACGATATCAAGGAAATTAAAGAAATAAAAGGTATTTCACAAACGGATTTTGAGAACATAAAGAAATATTATGCGGAGAATTTTGAGAATCTAAAAGATTTGATCATACTTTATATTTTATTGCAAAATTTGCAAATCAGAGGGGACATACGTAGATTTCATCAAGATTTTTATCGAGATTTCGAAAGGGCATTTAAAAATAAAGATTTCGTAAATGACTTTAATAATGTAATTACGAAAGTTGGAAACAGAACAAAGATACTTTTTTATGATGAGAATACTTTATTAGATAAAGATATTTTAGAGAGTGTGTTCGATAATGATATAAGAAATAGTATTAACCACCAAGACTACAGCTACGATTATAATAATCAAAAAATTGTATTTCTAAATAACGGAATAGATAGGGAAGTATACTTAATTGAATTTGCAGAATTATTATTTTTAGGATTAATTTTGGCGAATATATCATGGGATGTATATATGCTTCTGATGGAGATTTTTAATATAAAGACAGATATTTAAAGTTTTTTTAATGCAATAAATTATTCAAACTTATTATTGTTAAGCCTGTCTTACCACAAACAACACTTGAATAGATTAACAGCTAAATATTTATGAACCATTCCTGAGAAGCAGGTTGTTCTAGGTAAAAAAATACAGGGGCCAAAACTACTTACTCTATTCTAAGATAATATTATGGCTGAAGAATTGACGGATTAAGCTATAGTTTCTCTTACAAAAGAACAATTATTTTTGTGAGAGAAATTTTTTTATATTATTTAATTCCTGAGTCTCTTCATAAAATATTTTTTTAGCTTCTTTTTTTGAAACCTGCAAACATTTCTAAGCTACTATCTTTCGAGTTAAAGCAATGATAGAAATCTCCATCAAAATCATAGAAAACTAAATCTTTAAACGAACTGTTATTGTCACGACACAAGTATCAGTTTGTGCGCAAACAACGTGGTCGCGCCAAGATTCTCGCATCTGTTGTCTTAAGTTTGGGACTGGACGACAATGGAAAAGAAATCCAAGCCTGTATTGTCTTCACCCGCTAAATCATGCTTGCCCTTCGTACACGCGAATAGCAAGATCCCAGTACCATCGGTCAGCTGTTCTTCTTCTGTTGTGATGAATAGGAGGACATCCGCTTTGCAGAGGCTTCTATTGGTATTTGACTGTTTGAAGGCTTCCTGACGGAAGAACCCGTTCTATCTGAAGAAATGGTGGAGTCCCTTCTGGACAGAGTTTCCCATGATTTCCAGCTTTCTTGAAACGAGCATTCCCTCAACCGGTAAAGCAGCTTCCAAGTGCTTTAGTGGTATAATATTATATCGGGAAATGTTGATGTATCAAGTTTAGATGTTTTTTTTAGTGTGCGAAAGTTGAGTTAATCAGTGAGAATCGAGGAGAGTTCTATGTTTGAAAAAGAAGTGTACAGCTATACTGTTAGTTGTGGAGCACCAAGAGCAGGGAAATATGTTACTAAAGAAGAAGCAATGAAACAAAGACTTGATAAGGCTGAAGATGAAGCCAAGAAGGATGTATATCCACTCGAAAAGATAACTACTATTGTAATAGAATTTTTAGAGAAGGTAGGATATGAAAATCCAGTCAGTTTAGAAATCAAAAATATAGCTGATTTTTTAACACCAAGAATACGTTCTAGAAAGTACAATCAATTAAAAGAAAAGTATGATTTGAACAATCGAAAGCATTTAGTATGGATGAAATTTACTACAGATGGATATTTAGGCGTAGTTGCGGCAAGTGACGATATAAATTTCGACATGGATAATACATCTGGAAAAATTATTGATCATTTAAACAAAAATTGGAATCAAGATTTTGTGCTAGTCTTTCCGTTATCGAATATAGGAGATAAGGAACGTAGTGATATTGAATGTGGCATTGGTAACTATCTTATTGATAAAGATGTCCCAATATTGGACTTTTATTCGCATCAATATAAATAGTCTTCTTTATCTGGACTGGTTCTTACGCAGTATTTTTTTTCTAATCAAAAACACGCTACGCAATTTGAATACGTTGTAGAATACTATTGACTTGTTTATCGATCTCAACTATTCACTGAAATCTGGTATATTTTGCTTACAAAGCATTGTAACAACAGGGTTTCTCTGCTAATCAATAGTGACACAACATAACGTCATTGCCGAAGAGTAAAAATTAATTCCTTTAATTACTACCATAGGCTATTTCATATATAATAATTAGCCAGATAAAATACTTCTATAAAAGTTATTTCTTGCCAATGATTTTCAAAGGAGACATTGGAAGGGTCAGTGGGATAATAAACTAATACAGAACCGCGAACGTGGATACTGACGTTTGCGGTTCTTTTTTGCGCTTTCCGGTAGATTTGTTTTTTTCCTAAAGTTTGCAAAGAGCCTCAACTCCGACCAAGAACCATCCGGCCGGAGGACAACATCGAAAATGTGTCTTCATCTCCGAGTAAGGCCGCCCAACCGGAGGAAAACAGGAAAACAGAGTCTTATCTCCGGGGAAAACCCACTTCGATGGAGAAAATCAAATAATCGCTGTCTTAGGTAGGCCGACCCAACTTTTCCAGCAAAATAAAATAATCATGGTTACGCTTCATTTTTTATTTTCATAATCAAAAGCACGATATTTACGAATTAAAGTATCAAGAAGGCACAACATATTGTGGAAGCAGCGGGTGGTGATGTATTCTATTGGAAATTCAAGAAGTTCAGAAAGTTCTGACAGTAATGAATTTAACGAAATGTGAGAGGAGGGAATAAAATGTCAAGTTTCTTTAGTTGGGATCTTGTATGGGAGTTTTTTCCAAAAATTCTCAGTGCGTTGCCCGTGACATTGTTGATTGTAGGCATTGCGACTTTTGTAGGCTTGGTGTTAGGAAGTTTTATTGCGTTCATACGGGTGGAAAAAATACCGATATTTAATCAACTAGCCGCAGTATTTGTTTCCTTTATTCGCGGGACGCCGATTCTAGTCCAGTTATACATCGTTTATTACGGTGTGCCCAGCCTCTTACAGGCGATCCAAATTGATGTGTCATCATGGGACAAAATTATTTTCATCTACATTACGTACGGATTGAATACCGCAGCGTTTCAATCAGAAACCATTCGGGCCGCAATCTTGAGTGTACCGATTACACAGAAAGAAGCCAGCATCGCTTGTGGATTGACGAAGTCGCAAATGTACCTGCGTGTCATTCTTCCGCAAGTTGTGCTCGTGGCATTACCATCATTCGGTACCACGACCGTCGCTTTGCTGCAGGATACATCGCTGGCATTTACGATCGGCATAGTGGATGTGGTTGGGAAAGCGCGGGCCATTGGTGCCGTAACCTACCACACGTTGGAAGGCTATGTAGGCGCGGCAATTCTGTTCATTACGTTGAGCGTTATTCTTGAAAGAGTCTTTGACGTGTTGGAGAAACGGATGAATTTCACTGAAGCAAAAAAATCATCGTTCCAACTGCCAAAATTATTCCTAATGAAAAATAAAGAGGTTCAATTGAAAAAGGTTCAAAAAATCGAGACAAATTTGAAGGAGGAATTATTATGAAAAAGTCAACAGTGGGATTTGGAGCAAGTTTATTGATGGCAGGGGTTATCTTGGCTGGGTGCGGCAGCGGTTCTGCTGAAACCGAGAGTGCAGCAGATAGCGGTGCGACAGAGATCAAAGTAGGTACAGGGAATGAAGCTCTGCCATATGCTTATTTGGATGAAAATGGCGAATATGATGGCTATGATGTCGCTGTAGTAAGGGCCATTGATGAAAAGCTGACGGATTACACGTTCACTTTTGAAGGTGCGGACTTCCCGACAACATTGTCAAATTTAGAGAGCGATAAAGTTCAGATGGCAGCCTTCGAACTTGAAGTAAATGCAGAGCGCCAAGAAAAATTTGTATACGGTGATGTCGGCTACGTTGTATGGGATACGTACATTGTCTCTGATCCGGATGCAGGAACGGTTTATGAAACCTTTGATGATCTTGCCGGGAAAAAAGTATACGCCACAACTGCAACGAACCAGGCAGCAATGGCTGAAACGTATTTAGAAGAAAACCCCGATGCTTTTGAACTAGTTTATGGTGAATACAACAACGAACAGATAGTTCAAGCGATTACGTCAGGAGCAGTGGATGCATCATTAGCGCCAAAATATCAAGTGGATAACTGGAATCGCTCCTTTAATGAAAACTTAGCTATCGGCAGTGAACCAGTCCATAATTCGGATGCTTACTTGCTCTTCAATAAAGAAGCCGATCAAGCCTTCATCGATGCCGTGAACACAGCATTAGAGGAATTAAAAGCGGATGGAACCATTAAAGAACTTTCCGAAGAATACTTAGATGGTGATTACGTTCCAGAATAAGAAAGGATGAGGGCCATGAGTTTCAAATTTGAGGTGATGATCCAATCATTGAAAGTAGCAAGCCAATACATTGGCACAACATTATTCATGGCCATCACAGCGATAGTCATCGGCGTTATTTTAGGGTTAGGGATAGCGCTGATCCGGCTGTATCGCATCAAAGGACTGAGCCAATTTTTTCAAGTGGTGGTCACTTTACTGAAAGGTATTCCGATGGTACTGATCATTCTCGCTTTGTACTTGGTCGCTTCCAAACAGTTTGATGTTTGGTCGGAATCCATGAACTGGTCGCTTCGGTTCAGGGATTTCAACATGGTATGGATCGCCATTTCCGCCTTGAGTCTATTGGCCACGATCAACAGCAGCGAGATTTTCCGCGGGGCATTTGCGGCTATCAAAAAAGGGCAGTTCGATGCAGCAAAATCGATGGGCATGACCAATATGCAAACGATCCGTCGAGTACTGTTGCCGCAAGCAATCCCTATCTCTTTACCGATGTTCAGTAATTTATTGATTGGCCTTGTTAAGGCTTCTTCCTTAGCATCGATGGTCAGTGTCGTCGATGTCTTTGCGGCCGCGAAGATCACAGCCCAGCAAAACTATCGCTTCCTGGAAGCCTATGTGGCGGTTGCGGTCATCTATTGGGGAATCAGCCTGGTGATCGAAAAAGGTGCGCAAATCCTTGAACAGCGCATGACCCGTAAATTGAGGAGGGCGATTTTATGATGGAAGTACGCAATATCCATAAGCGCTTCGGCAAGCAGGAAGTCCTCAAAGGCATCGATATTGATGTCGCCAAAGGGGAAGTTGTCACGCTTCTGGGGCCAAGCGGTTCCGGCAAAACAACTTTTCTCCGCTGTCTGAATTTTTTGGAACGGGCAGATGAAGGCAGCATTCTCCTGGGAGAAACCGAAACGGTCGTAAACAAAGCCAATCCGAAAGAGATTTTGGCTCACCAGCGCCAAACCGCGATGGTCTTTCAAAATTATGCGCTGTTCCATAATAAGACAGCGCGCGAAAATATTGTGATGCCGCTTTTGCTGACGAAAAAAAGGACCAAGCAGGAAGCGTATGAAGTGGCCGATGCCTTGCTGGAACAAGTGGGACTGACCGAGCGCAAAGATTTTTATCCCAGCCAATTATCCGGTGGCCAGCAGCAACGGATCGGAATTGCGCGTGCCTTGGCGCTGAATCCCAAAGTGATCTTGTTCGATGAACCGACCTCGGCGTTGGATCCGGAATTGGTCGGACAAACGCTGATGCTCCTGCGGGACATCGCTGAAACCGGCGCAACGATGGTGCTGGTGACGCATGAGATGAAATTCGCGTATGAAGTGTCGGACAAAATCATCTTTATGGAGAATGGCCAAATTGTTGAACAAGGAACACCAAAAGAAGTGTTTGAACAAACAAAAGAAGAACGGACCAAAGCCTTTTTGGCCCGTTTCACAACTCAAATGGCTAGATAGGGGAGGAAATAAGATGGCATATCGTTTCGCAAATCGTATGAAGGAATTGAAAACATCTCCTTTACGGGAAAATGCAAGTAAAAACATGGAACTCAAAGATGTGATCTCATTTGCTTACGGCTTTCCGCCGGTTGAAGCTTTTCCAATGGAGACTCTGAAAAAAATTTCCCAAAAATTATACACAGAAGTCGATCCGGAAACGTTTTTGCAATATGGTGCGTCCGAAGGCTATCCCTTGCTGCGTAAGCTGGTCAAAGAAAGGCTGGCGGCAACCGCCAATCTTCAGAATGAGGAACAGGTGTTGATTACATCGGGTTCCACCCAAGCGATGGATATCGCCGTGAAAGTCCTCTGTGATGAGGGAGATGTCGTGCTCTGTGAAGAACAAACCTTTTCAGGGGCGGTGAATGCGATCAAAGGCTACGGAGCCATTCCCGTACCGATTCCGATGAACGTCACAGAAGAATCCGTCGATTTAGAAGCGCTGGAAGAACTGTTGCGTTTTGACCAACGCATTAAGTTCATCTATCTCATTCCCACATTCCAAAATCCGTTGGGGACATCGATTCCTCTGGAAAAACGCCAAGCGATTTACAGCTTGGCCCAGAAATATGATGTGCTGATTTTCGAAGATGACCCTTACGGAGATCTCTTGTACTACGGTGAACCGATCATGAAGCTGAAGGAGATGGATACGGATGGGCGCGTCATGTATGCGGGTTCGTTTTCCAAAATTCTGGCACCCAGCGCACGATTAGGCTTCATCATGGCGCCGGATGAAATCATGGAAAAACTGGCTTTGGCCAAGCAAGTATCTGATTCCCATACCAATTTTTACTGGCAAGTGATGCTGGCGGAATTCATGCAGAATCATCAGTTTGAAGAACATGTCTCGGAGTTGAAGCTGTATTATAAGGGGAAATTTGAAGCGATGATTGCGGGTCTTGAAGCGTTGCCTGAAGACAAAATTCAGTTCATCAAACCGACTGGCGGCTACTTTATCTGCTGCAAAATGGCGGATGAATTGGATCCGGAAACATTCTATAAGGCATTAGACGAAGCCAAGGTCGCTGTTATCCCTGGAAATGTGATGAGCGTGGCGCAAGAAGGGTATGAACGTTATTTCCGCTTGAATTTCACCAAACCTACACTTTCGGAAATCGTGGACGGGGTAAAAGTAATCGGTCAAGCTTTGAAACAAGCGACACCTGCATCATCCAAACAAGTGATTTGAGGAGGGTATTTATGAGATTGATTTATTATGGGGTCAGTGCTGATGAAGAAAAATTCATCAAGCGCTGGAGTTTCAGCAACAAGATACCGGTGACCATCATCAACGAAGGCATATCCAGCGAAAATGTCCATTTCGCCGGCCCCCATGATGGGGTCTGCCTGTATCCAAGTCCGGAAATGCGCCAAAGCGAGCTGCTCTACCGGAAGTTGCGGGAACAAGGGATCCACCAATTGTCGGTAAAATCGACCGGGGTGGATGGTATCAACTTTGAATGGGCGGAAAAATACGGATTGACCGTGACGAATGTTCCTTCCTACAGTCCCACTTCAGTCGGTCATTTTGCGATCATGTCCATTTTGATGGTTCTGCGGAATATCCCGACCGTGATGCAAACAAATCCATCCCGTAAAACAACAATCGGCAGAGAACTGCAGGATGTGACGGTCGGAATTTTAGGGACTGGTCGGATCGGTTGTGTGGTCGCAGAAGGGATCCATGCTTTGGGCGGTCGCGTGATCGCCTCAAGTTCAAATGAAAATCCGCGCTTGAAAGGAAAAGTCAGCTATGTTTCTTTTGAAGAACTGCTGAAAGAATCGGATGTTCTGTCCATACATATCCCTTTATCTGAAGAATCAACTTATCTATTTTCAGAGGAAACTTTTGGAAAAATGAAACCCGGCAGTTGTATTGTGAATACAGCACGCGGAAAAATTGTCGATACCGAAGCGCTGATCGAAGCTTTGGCAACCGGAAAACTGGCTGGTGCAGCATTGGATGCGTTGGAAGACGAGGAAAAATATTTCTCCGTCGGTTGGGAAAAGAACCCGTACTATTCCCGCTTGATGGCCTTGCCGAATGTGATGATCACACCCCATATTGCCTACCATACGGAGTTGGCCGTGCAAGAAATTGTTGAGACCTCGTTGAACAATGCGCGGGATATTATAACAGCAGGAAGTTCGCGCAACACGATCTCACTTTGAGAACAAAAAGAAGGAGGAGATGAAGATGATCCAGGCGCAAATAAGTGGACTGAAAAAAAGTTTCGGTAAGAACAAGATATTGAAAAACGTAGGTTTGACCATCAATAAAGGCGAAGTTGTCTGCATTATCGGCCCGAGCGGCTCTGGCAAAACCACCTTCTTGCGTTGTTTGAATCTCTTGGAACGGCCGGATGCAGGCATGTATGAACTCGGTGACCTTCGCTATGACCTCAGTCGTATCGGTTCGCATCAGAGCCGGGAAATTGCCAGAAAAACGGCGATGGTTTTCCAATCTTATGAATTATTCAGCCATATGACGGTTTTGCAAAATGTGATGGAAGGATTGGTTACACCCCGGAAAGTCCCCAAAAAGCTGGCAGAAACAATTGCCACTTCCGTCCTGAAAAAAGTTGGGATGGCAGACAAAGCCGGGATGTATCCGATTCAACTATCTGGTGGGCAGCAGCAACGGGTCGGCATTGCCCGTGCGATGGCGTTATCTCCAGAACTTCTGTTGTTCGATGAACCCACATCGGCCCTTGATCCGGAACTTGTCGGGGATGTGCTGCATGTGATGCGACAATTGGCCGACACGGGTCAAACGATGATTATCGTTACCCATGAGATGCAGTTTGCGCAAGAAGTGGCAGATACGGTTGTATTTATGGCGGATGGTGTGGTCGTTGAATCAGGTACACCTGCAGAAGTCTTTGATGATCCTAAACAAGAGCGGACAAAACAATTTTTAATGCAAGTCCGTTTCAAAACAGCAGTCTGAGAGGGATGACATGTGGAATATACGGAAGTAAAAAGCAAGCTTTGGACCAAAGATTTCCTCTTGGTGAACTGCATCACGTTTTTGGCAATGACGGCAATCACGACCCAAATGGGAACGTTGCCCCTCTATGTGACTGCCCTGGGTGGGTCTAAAGCGGTTGCCGGAAGTATCGTAGGGATTTTAGGCATCTCGGCTTTATTTTTCCGCTTGCCGATCGGAATCTTATTGGATCGGTACGGTCGCAGACTGTTGCTCACGATCGGGTTAGGCATTCTTTTCATCGATTTCGCCTTATTGAATGTGCTGCAGACGCTCTTGATGCTATTTTGTTTGCGATTGATCCAAGGAATCGGCAACAGCATCCAAGCGACAAGCGCTGCGACGATGGCGGCGGATTTGATCCCAAAGGAACAGTTATCCGTCGGCTTAGGCTACTTCAGCATCGCCCAAGCAGTCCCTGGCGCAATCGGGCCTTTGTTGGGGTTGGCGGTTGTGGAAGCATACGGATTTGAGGCCTTGTTTCGAGTGGCGCTTTTGTTGACAAGCGTCGCTTTTGTATTAAGCTTTTTTTTAAGTACGGAGTCGCCAAAAACGCTTTTTTTCGGAGAAAAGCCAAAGACGAAGGGCGGAGCGGCTGAAGCATTGTCCGTCATGAAGAATCGGGGCGTGACGTTTCCAAGTCTGATCATGTTTCTGATTTGCTTTGCGAATTCCGGCGTCATCGCATTTATCGCGCAGTTTGCGATCGAAAAGAAAATAAGCGGAGCCGGCTACTACTTTACAGTGATGACGGTCGTCACGGTTCTGATCCGGTTTCTCTTCCCCCAAATGTTAAAGCGCGTCAATCAAACGTTTTTGATTTGCGGGAGCATACTGAGCATCAGTGCAGCGTTTGGACTGCTTGCTTATGCCGATGATCTTGTTCATCTTCTTTTAGCAGCGGTGCTGTACGGAATCGGGTTTGCCAGTTTGCTGCCGGTCATGAATACGATTGTTTTGCAAAGTATTTCAGACCAGGAACGCGGACGTGCGATAGCGATTTTCTCGGCTGCTCTGGACGTAGCGTACGGTGGTGGTGCAATGCTTTGGGGCATCATCGCCAGTATGTATGGCTTTCAAGTCATGTATCTCTTTTGTGGAGGATTCGGGATAACCGCTCTGTTTGTTTACCTTCTGTTTGATGGCAGGAAGAAGAAAATGTTATAAAGCATGACACATCCTGTGAGCCCAACCTTGCAACTCTTTTCATTTCTTACTAAAATTAAGAATATGATGAGAATTATTAGGTTGGAGGTGTCATTATGGATGCATTAGATCGGAAAATTTTGAATATTATGCAAAAAAATAGTCGGATCACTGTCAAACAGATTGCAGAGGAATGTTTCATTTCGTCCCCTTCTGTATCTGTGCGTTTGCAGAATTTGGAAGGACTTGGATATATTCGTACCTATCAAGCTATTCTGGACCATCAGAAATTAGGCTTTTTAATCAAGGCATATGTGAATTGTGCAGTCCCGGCAAAGGACAAAAAAGATTTTTACCGTTACATCGAAGAAATCCCCAATGTCGTGGAATGCGACTGCATTACCGGTGACTACTCGATGCTATTGAAGGTCTACTATTCCAACACGATAGAACTTGATGAATTTATCACTGACCTGCAACGCTTTGGCGACACCAAGACGCATATTGTCTTTTCAACAAATGTCGGTCCCCGCGGCCTGCAGATCCAAATAAACGAATAAGCAAAGACGCCGAGAGTCATTTTCGGCGTTTTGCTTATTTTTTTTGTTTTTGGGGGGAGCCGTACCTCCGGGGAGCGACCATCTCGCCGGAGAACAATACCGAAAATCGACATGCATCTCCGATGAAGCCCGCTCCACCGGAGAAGGGGCTAAAAAATGGGACACCATCTTCGACAAGGCAACCCTCGCCGGAGGACAGCCCGGCAGGCTGTTCCTCCTTAGGCCTAGACATACTAAAGTAATATCTAATACAATTATTGGTTGCATCCTCATCTGCATCCGCATACAATGGGTGTGCAACTTTAGACAGTTTTTGTTCAATAACCGCCATATTTTTCGAATTGAATGCTTGTTATTATTAACTCATCAAATGAAAGCGATTCATAATTCTGAGAAGGTGGTAAAGCAATGGTGATTACAGAACAATTATTTGTGACGAAGGAATTGGTGGAGTCGAAAATCGACTTGCTGATCGAAAATCTGACGACAATCAAAGATGACAACGGAGAGTTCCTGTTGGACTTCGACGGACTGAAAGTCGACGACAAGAGCTGGACGGTCTGGAACTGGCCGCAAGGTGTCGGATTGTACGGCATCTATAAAAATTACCGAAACACAAAAAATCCGCGCTCATTAGCGGTAGTTGAAGAATGGTTCGAAGCACGCATGGCCGAGGGAGCTCCGCCGAAGAACGTGAATACGATGGCGCCGCTGTTGACGATGGCGTACCTGTACGAAGACACAAAAGACTCACGCTACTTGCCTTACCTGGAACAATGGGCCGAATGGGTCATGAAGGATATGCCGCGGACGGATGAAAACGGCCTGCAGCACGAAACATACGGACCTTCGAACACGAACCAATTGTGGGACGACACGTTGATGATGACAGTATTGCCGCTGGCTAAAATAGGGGTCTTACTGGACCGTCCGGAATACTTGGAAGAGGCACGCTACCAGTTCCTGCTGCACATCAAATTCCTGATGGACAAGAAGACAGGCCTTTGGTACCACGGCTGGACTTTCGAAGGCAACCACAACTACGCCGGAGCGTTCTGGGCCCGCGGTAACTGCTGGTTGACGATCGCGATTCCGGAAATCATCGAAATCATGGACTTGCGTGAAGGCGATGCATTCCGCGCATTCCTGATCCAAACACTCGAAGCGCAGGCAAAAGCGATTACGGAATATCAAAATGAATGCGGTTTATGGCACACACTTTTGGATGACCCGACATCGTATGTTGAATCATCCGCAACAGCCGGATTTGCTTACGGTTTGCTGAAAGCGGTTCATAAACGCTACTTGCCGCAGGAATACAAGGAAGTCGCCTACAAAGCAATCAACGGTCTGCTGGAACAGATCGACGAAAATGGCGAAGTGCAGAATGTGTCGGTCGGAACCGGCATGGGCGATTGCCTGGAATTCTACAAGAACATCGATAAAACGGCGATGCCGTACGGACAATCATTGACAGTATTGTGCTTGACGGAACTTCTCGTTTCATACTGCTGATCATACAAACAAGGGAGAAAGATCATGAAGAAGAAACATTTATTATCAGTTGTTTTGATGTCCGTACTGGGCACCGGCGTTCTCGCCGGCTGCGGAAACTCCGATGCGTCGGCCGACGATGCCATCGTCCTGCGTTATGCATACGCCAGCAATAGCCAACCGGTTATTGACTCGATGAAGGAATTCGGTCGTCTGATTGAAGAGAAGACGGACGGGGAAGTGGTTGTTGAGTATTTCCCGGATGGGCAGCTCGGCAGCGAAACCGAACTGATTGAATTGACACAAACCGGCGGAATCGACTTCACGAAAGTCAGCGGTTCCGCATTGGAAAGTTTCTCGAAAGATTACTCGATTTTTGGAGTGCCTTACATTTTCGACAGCGAGGAGCATTTCTACTCGGTAATGGAAGATCCTGAAATCATGGACGATATCTACAACTCGACTGCAGAACTTGGCTTTATCGGACTGACTTATTATGACTCCGGCCAACGGAGCTTCTACATGACGGATGGTCCGATCAATACGCCTGAAGATCTGAAAGGCAAAAAGATCCGTGTCATGCAGAGTGAGACAGCGATCAAGATGGTCGAACTGCTCGGCGGTTCCGCTGTTCCTATGAGCAGTAGCGAAGTCTACACGTCGCTCCAGTCCAACCTGATTGACGGAGCGGAAAATAACGAGTTCGTATTGTATACAGCCGGCCATGGTGGGGTTGCGAAGTACTATTCCTATGATGCCCATACTCGTGTACCTGATGTCGTGATTATGAACGACGCCGTGAAAGAACGCTTGAACGACGAACAGTACGAAGCGGTCCTGGAAGCGGCAGAAGAATCTACAGAGTACGAGAAGAGCGTGTTCAAGGAAGCGGTAGAAAAAGAAAAAGAGACTGCGGTGGCAGAATACGGCATCGTGTTCAACGAAGTGGACATCGCGCCGTTCCAGGCAGCCGTAGAACCGTTGCATGACCAATTCAAAAATAACGCAACCTACAGCGAATTGTACGACATGATCCGCGCGCACGCTGATGCAGAGTAAGGGGAGAGTATGATGGAAAAAATAAGAACGTTTTTAGATAAGACGTTGGAGGTCCTTTGTTCGGCGGTGTTCGTCGTGATGATCTTGACGACGTTGTACCAAATCTTCATGAGAACAGTCATGAACAATCCGAACACAGTGACAGAAGAATTTGTCCGCTTCAGCCTGGTTTGGTTATCGATGTTGGCTATGGCTTACGTCGTCGGTAAACGCAGCCACTTGGCGGTGACGTTGTTGAGCGATAACCTGAGCGGCCCGAACAAGCGCTTGCTGGAAATCGTCATCCAATCATTGTTTTTGGTTTTTGCGGCTCTGATCATGGTCTATGGCGGTTGGAAAGCCGTATCCGTGACAACAGGCCAGATTTCTCCTTCGTTGTCTTTATCGATGGGCTATGTCTATCTGTCCGTTCCGGTCTCCGGATTCATCATGTTCGTCTATAGTCTGCTGAACCTGATCCAAGGAAAAGTCGCGATCGAAAATGTTGATGAAAGCGGGGAAATTTAAGATGGCTTTACAGGCAGGTTTGATATTATTCTTTGTTTTTGTAGTATTGCTGATAGTGGGGATGCCGATTGCAATCAGTATCGCGGTCTCCTCGATCGCCACGTTGCTGATGGTTGTCCCGTTTGAAATTGCTGTTTTCACATCCGCGCAGAAAATGGTTTCCAGTCTGAACAGTTTCTCGCTCGTCGCCATCCCATTTTTCGTGCTCTCGGGGATCATCATGAATAATGGGGGGATCGCCGAGAAGCTGGTCAACTTCGCGATGCTGTTCGTGGGACGCATCCCTGGAGGCTTGGCCCATACAAATGTTTTGGGGAATGCCTTGTTCGGATCCATGTCCAGTTCCGCTATCGCGGCTTCTACCGCTATCGGCGGGGTATTGATTCCGCAACAGATCAAATCAGGCTATGACCGCAAATTCGCTACAGCGGTGAACATCGCGTCCGCTCCTACCGGGATGGTCATCCCGCCGAGTACCGCATTCATCATGTTCTCGTTGGTCGCAGGCGGCGCATCCATCTCCTCTCTGTTCCTAGGAGGCTATCTTGTAGGAGCACTGTGGAGTCTGGCAATCATGGTTGTCGCTTATGTGCACGCCAAGAAACATAAATACCCAACGATGAAAGCTTCCGAAATGGGTTCAGCTTACAAGATCATCAAAGAAGCGATCCCCAGTGTCATGCTGATCGTCATCATCATCGGCGGGATCCTGACCGGTATCTTCACGGCGATCGAAGCTTCCGCAATCGCAGTTGCTTACTCGTTGTTGATCGCGATGTTCTTCTATAAGACAGTTACCGTTAAAGACATTTATCCGATGCTGAAAGAAGCAGTGCTGACGACAGGTACGATCACGTTCCTGTTGGCGACATCATCCATGATGTCCTTCGCGATGGCCTTCACCGGCATCCCGCAAGCAATCAGTGCAGCAATCTTGGGCCTGACTACGAATAAATTCCTGATCTTGTTGTTGGTCAACGTCGTGTTATTGATCGTAGGTATGTTCATGGACGTTGGTCCTGCCATCCTTATCTTCACGCCGATCTTCTTGCCGGTCATCACCAGCGTTGGCGTCGATCCTGTCCACTTCGGGTTGTTCGCGATCATGAACTTGTGCGTCGGCTCGATCACACCCCCAGTGGGAACCGGGTTGTACGTAGGTGCCAGCGTCGGCGGCGTCAAAGCCGAGCAGATGCTCAAGCCGCTCGTGCCGTTCTACTTGGCGATCCTGGCCGTGTTGTTCCTCATCACGTACTTCCCTGGATTGGTAATGTGGCTGCCGAATATGGCGGGGTAAGAACATATGCTTAATATCACAGTCCGCGGTCATGACCTATCCGGTGTCGCATCGGTGAAGGATTTGGCCGAGCATACGAAAAAGCAAGGTGTCCACAATCTGCAGCTGGCGCTGGGCATGTCCTTTCCGGACATGCCCTCCGGTGCCGCTAATCTGAATCCCGGCATGGGAGCTGCAATCAAAAGGGAGTTGGCAAATGAGGATGTGCAGGTCGGCATCCTGAGCTGCTACATCAACATGATCCATCCTGACTTGGAGATCCGCGAACAACTGCTGCAGAAATTCGAAAGCTACTTGCGCCATGCCCGCTATTTTGGGGCGTCGATGGTTGCTTCCGAGACCGGCTGTGTGCTACCGGAAATCCAATATACAGAAGATAATTTCAGCGATGAAGCTTTCGCCGACATGGTCGGCGTCATCCGCCGTTTGGTCAAGGCCGGCGAAGAAGCCGGCATGCTGGTGGGCATCGAGCCCGGCCTGAATCATCCGCTCTACAGTCTCGAGCGGGTGGAGCAGTTGCTGACGGCGGTGCAGTCGGAATACTTGGGAATCATCTTCGATCCCTCGAATCTGATCACGAACGAAGATTACCAGCACCAGGTCGCCATGGTCGAACGGGCTTTTGAACGTTTCGGCGACAAAATTGTGGCGGTCCATCTGAAGGACTTCAAAGTCGAAGACGACCAAATCATCCCGGTCAACCTCGGGGAAGGCCTGATCGATTATGCGGCGATTGCCCGAATCATTGCCAAGCACAAGCCACTTTCCTACGTCGTCCTCGAAGAAACGAAGGATGACCATATCGGGAGGGCGCTACAGCTGTTGTTAGCAAGCGAAGCCAAACCATAATTTCATTTATAATATAGAAGAAACACGCAAGAATAGGTGAGGGGAATATCCATGAGTATAGATAAGCAACTAAAAAAGTCCTCAAACGTGAATACGATGGCTTCGGATCAGTACGAGGTCTATCACGTGAAGGATGTCATCAGCCAAGAGAAGACGCTCTACCACTACCATGACTATTATGAGGTGCATGCGACGTTGGCAGGCGAAGCCACGTTCTATTTGGATGGCAAACAGTTCGATATCGAAGCGGGGACGATTCTCCTCATTCATTACAATGATCTGCACCGGATCGTCAAACAGAACACGGACTTTTGCGAGCGCGTCTACATCTTCTTGACGCCGGAATTTCTGCAGGGCAGTTCCACGAAATGGACGAATCTGGAGGAGTGTTTCAGCGGGGGCGGCGAACGCCGCAGCAAGGTCCTGAAGATCGATGCCGATCTGTTGCGGCAAAAGCTTTCCTTCATCGACCATCAGCCGGATGCTTCGATCTACGGTTCGGACATCAAGTATGAGCAGAATTTGATCGAGTATTTGTTGTTTTTGAATCAGCTGGTGCAGTCGGAGGAGAACGAAGAAGAACCGAAAGTGATCGTGCAGAATGAGCGGATCGAGCAGATGATCGACTACATTTCTGCGAACTTGAGCAATCCGTTGACGCTTGAAGAGATGGAAAAGAACTTCTTCGTCAGCAAATACTACATCACGCGCGAGTTCAAGAAGCATACGGGCTTCACGTTCCATCAGTTTGTGATGAAGAAGAAGCTGCTTTACGCGAAGCAGTTGCTGAAAACCTACCAGAGTTCGAACGTCGTCTATAACCAATGCGGCTTCGCTTCATATCCGCATTTCCTGAAGGCTTTTAAAAAAGAATTCAGCATGACGCCGAAAGAGTTTTTGGCAAAAAACAAAGAAAACCAGAAAATCCACTATGAACATTTCGAAGCCTGAACTTGTTGGGCTGAGGTGCAGAAAGGAGGATAAACTTGATCAAAAAAGCTTTCGCCATGAAAATTTATCCCGATAAGCACGAAGAATACGAGAAACGCCATGACGAACTCTGGCCGGAAATGCGTGAAATGCTGAAGGAGCACGGCGCAAGCCAGTATTCGATCTTCCTAAATCCGGAGACGAGCGAGCTGTTCGGCTATCTCGAGATCGAAGACGAAGAACGCTGGGGCGGGACGGCTGCCACCGCCATCAACCAGAAATGGTGGCACTACATGGCTGACATCATGGAGACCAATCCGGATGACTCGCCGGTATCGAAAGAACTCGTGCAGGTTTTTGAATTGTAAAAAAAGAGAAAGGCGTTCCAAGCCTGCTCTGCCTCGAAAGAAATTTAGGAAATCTGCCCCTGAATGAGCATCGTAGAGCGCAATGGGTCAGATTTATCTAATTTCCGAGAGGCAGGCTTGGAATGCTGGACATCATTTTAGGGCAGAAGAATATGATTATAAGGAAAGTGGGAGACGGATGAAACGCGTATCTATTTTGAATCGTTTGGAAAAAACGGGGGTCGTGGCAGTCGTCCGCGGCGCCACGAAAGAAGAAGCATTGAAGTCCAGCCACGCAATCGTTGCGGGCGGGCTGAAGGGCATTGAATTAACCTTCACTGTCCCGAACGCGGATGAAGTCATCCGCGAGTTGGCGGCAATCTACAAGGATCAACCGGAAGTCGTGGTCGGAGCGGGGACGGTATTGGATGCCATAACTGCTCGCCTGGCGATCTTGGCAGGCGCCGAGTTCATCGTCAGCCCGAACTTCGACAAAGAGACGGCAGAGTTATGTAATTTGTACCAAATTCCGTATCTGCCGGGCTGCATGACGATCACGGAAATGAAAGAAGCACTGAAGAGTGGCGCTGACATCATCAAACTGTTCCCAGGCAGCGCCTATGGTCCGAGCATCGTGTCGAGCTTCAAAGCGCCTATGCCGCACCTGAATTTGATGCCGACAGGCGGCGTCAGCCTGGATAACATGCAGGAATGGTTCGATGCCGGCGTCATCGCGGTCGGTGTCGGCGGTAACTTATTGGCACCAGCCGCAACCGGTGACTTTGATAAGGTTACCGAAGTGGCAAAGCAGTACGCGGATAAGTTTGCGGAGATCAAAGGGAAGTAAAGGTCAAAGGAAAGTCTGCAATTTTTCATCAAACAAGCAACACGAAATATAAAAACAAAGGGGATCATCACATGCAAAACATGGAAACACGTTATACACACAGTCCGGAGGATATCCGTCATTACTCGACCGAACAACTGCGCAAGGAATTTCTGGTCGAGAAAGTGTTCGTACCGGGCGCAATCAGCCTGACGTACACACACAATGACCGCATGATCTTCGGCGGCGTCACTCCAACAGATAAAGCATTGGAGATCGTCCTGGACAAAGAATTGGGTGTCGACTACTTCCTGGAGCGCCGCGAGATGGGCGTCATCAACATCGGCGGACCGGGCTCCATCGAAATTGACGGTGAAAAAGAAGAAATGAAAAAACAGGACGGTTACTACATCGGCAAAGAAACGCGTCAAGTCGTCTTCACTTCAGAGGATGCGGCCAATCCTGCCAAATTCTACATCAGTTCCGTGCCGGCGCACCACAAACATCCGAACGTGAAAATCAGCATCGACAACATCAAACCAATGGAAACCGGCGAGCCATTGACGTTGAACCAACGCAAAATCTACCAATACATCCATCCGAACGTTTGCGAAAGCTGCCAACTGCAGATGGGCTACACGATTTTGGAGCCGGGCAGCGCTTGGAACACCATGCCAACACACACCCACGAACGAAGAATGGAAGCCTACGTCTACTTCGATATGGAAAAAGACACGCGCATTTTCCACATGATGGGCAAACCGGATGAAACAAAGCACTTGGTCATGGGAAATGAACAGGCTGCGATTTCACCAAGCTGGTCCATCCACTCCGGCGTAGGGACAAGCAACTACTCGTTCATCTGGGCGATGTGCGGCGAAAATATCACTTACACTGACATGGATATGGTTCCGATGGACCAATTAAAATAAACAGAAAAAGAAAGAGGGATATGTATGGACTTTACTATGGATATGTTCCGTTTGGACGGAAAAGTGGCACTCATCACGGGTGCGGTATACGGAATCGGATTCGAGATCGCGAAATCATTGGCTGCGGCCGGTGCGACGATCGTTTTCAATAATTTGGACCAAAAATCGGTTGACGACGGCATCGCCAATTATAAAGCGATCGGCATCGAAGCGCGCGGCTATGTCTGTGACGTAACCGATGAACCAGGCGTGCAAGCAATGATCAAACAAATCAAAGCGGACGTCGGCTCCGTGGATATCCTGGTCAACAATGCCGGCATCATCAAACGCACACCGATGATCGAAATGGCCGTGGCGGACTTCCGCCAAGTCATCGACATCGATCTGACTGCGCCGTTCATCATGGCCAAAGCTGTGCTTCCGGACATGATCGAAAAACGCAGCGGCAAAATCATCAACATCTGTTCGATGATGAGCGAGCTCGGCCGCGAAACCGTCAGCGCTTATGCAGCCGCTAAAGGCGGACTGAAGATGCTGACAAGAAACATCGCATCCGAATACGGCCAATACAACATCCAGTGCAACGGCATCGGACCCGGGTACATCGCAACGCCGCAAACAGCGCCATTGCGCGAACTGCAGGAGAACGGCGAACGCCACCCATTCGACCAATTCATCGTCGGCCGCACACCAGCAGAACGCTGGGGCGAACCGATCGACTTGGCCGGCCCATCCATCTTCCTGGCGTCCAACGCTTCGGATTTCGTAAACGGCCACGTGCTGTACGTCGATGGCGGCATCTTGGCTTACATCGGGAAACAACCTTAAGAGAATGTATGTGGGCACCCCTGCTGGCAGGGGTGCTTTTTGGATTTGGTAACTGATGATCTGATTGAGGAGTTGGATTTTTCGTGAATGCGGCCGCAGCTCCGGCGAACGACCCTCTGGAAGGAGTAGAGCATGATACGTGAGGCCTCAACTCCGACGAAGACTGCCTCGCCGGAGAAGGCCCGAAAAAATGGGGTCGGTCCTCCGGCGAAGAGCAAGTAAAACGGGACGCTTCTCCATGGATCGTAAGTGCAGATGAATCCGAATTTTCTGGTGAGACTTGCCTCACAAAGGAAAATAATGTTACCGGAATCACTACACCGGCGGATGCCGGTTCAACGGTAACTTTTGGTGTGTTTAAGATTGAATTTTCGGTGATGGGTGACATTTTGTTGAAAATCAGTATTTCCTTCTTGCCTTAGACGACAACCCAACGATAGGCTATAATAGTATTAGATGAATAGCTTATTTTTAAGTAAAGGAGCTTAGCCGTGTTAGATAACAAATTGGGAATCACGAATCAAGTTGAATTAGCGAAAGCGGAAGAACGAATCAGTAAAGCTAACGCAAAACGTTTATATGATTCTGGCGATATCAATAATCTGGAAATCGGTACATACAAAGGTTTGACAGATATCCATAAATATTTGTTTGATGATATTTATGACTTTGCGGGCAAGACCCGTATCGTGAATATTTCGAAGGGGAACTTCAGATTTGCACCCGTTATGTATTTAGAAGTTTCTTTGAATCACATTGACAGTATGCCACAATCCACTATCGAGGAAATTGTAGCGAAATATGTTGAAATGAATATTGCGCACCCTTTTCGTGAAAGAAATGGACGCAGTACACGTATCTGGTTGGATTTGATTTTAAAGAAAGAACTGGGGGAAGTTGTAGACTGGAACCTGATTGACAAAGATAATTATCTGTCTGCCATGGAACGCAGCCCCGTCAACGACCTGGAAATCAGATACTTGATCAGTAATGCCTTGACTACGTCAATTGATGATAGGGAAGTCTATATGAAAGGTATTGATGTCAGTTACTATTATGAGGGATACACAGAATATATCACTGATGATTTGTAAAGTTGAAGCGAAAAATTGGTAAGACTAAATTTTTCAAAACGGAGTACGGGTCCTCTTCTCCGATGAACGCTGCCTCGCCGGAGAAGGACGGGGAAAACGGAATCTGATCTCCGGCGAGGGTTGTTTGACCGGAGTAGACTTCGTCAGACAGTGCTGTTCTCCGGCAAGACCCGTCTCGCCGGAGAAAAATGAGCAAACCCGAACATCTGAATGCAAAAAAACAAGCAGAAACGTTGATAAGCTAACGTTTCTGCTTGTTTTTTAGTGGTTAAACCGATTTCTCTTATGCCAGTTCGCGTGTTTTGCTGATCAGGAAGTGGGAACTGCTTGGCCCGTTGGCAAAATTATGTTCCTGCACTAAATCGCGCTATAATTCTAGTTGAAAAGTACTGTGAAATCTATCTTTCAAGGCTCATTTTAGGCGGGATGTCACTCTAGCGATCTATGACCCTTTATATCAAAAATGGCCACAAATCGTTTACGCTTGACTTGGAGTTAACTCCAAGCCCTATACTTTCATTAATCAAAATGATTCGACGACTATAGGAACAGGAGAAGAGGACATGAACATGGATGAACAACAAATTATTGAATTGTACCGCGCGGTGAATCAAGCGATGGTTGCCAAAGACATAGACAAGCTGGATCGGATTCTTGCGGACGGTATGCATCTGGTCCACATGACCGGATATGACCAGACAAAAGATGAATGGTTTGCACAAATCAGAAGCGAACAGATGCGCTATTATTCAACCAAAGAAGAGAACATCAAAGACATCAAGATCGAGGGCAATAAAGCCCGCTTCATCGGGCAAAGCAAAGTGGATGCGCGCATCTATGGTTCACGGCACACTTGGAGACTACAAGTCAAAAATTATTTTGAAAAGCGGAACGGAGAATGGATTATTGTTCGGCAAGAAGCCAGCACGTATTAATGCTAAATACGATGCGCTTAACTTTGCTGTATCTCCGACGGGAGCCGCTTCGCCGGAGTTAGGACGGGAAAGCGGAAGTTGATCTCCGGCGAGGGTCGCTATACCGGAGAACGCAACGAATAACTGTTCTGTCCTCCGGCAAGAGCCTTCTCGCCGGAGAAAAATGATCAAACCCGAAAATCCGAAAGAAATAGTAAACTTTTCGATTTTTCTGGTGTTCAAATTCTCTAAGAGTGAAGGAACTTTGCGCTAATCATGGTATTATGGAAATATTAAGTAACGCAGGAGGCGATAGAGTGGTAAAAACAAATCCAGTATTGATTGTATTATTCGGCGCGACAGGTGATTTAGCTCAAAGAAAGTTATATCCTTCATTTTTCCGATTGTTTCGAAGCGGTGCGTTGGCAGAACGTTTCGCAGTGATCGGGACGGCAAGAAGAGAATGGAGCGACGCGCATTTTCGGGATGTTGTTTCGGATTCTATTCAATCATTCCAGCCGACAGACGCGGAAAAAGCTGCCTTTTTAAGCCACTTTTATTATCGTGCGCATGATGTTTCCGATGTGGAGCATTATGTTCACCTCAAAGAGTTGGCTGACAAATTGGATGACAAGTATGATTTAGAACAGAACCGCATGTATTATTTGGCGATGGCACCGCAATTTTTCGGACCGATCGTGACGCATCTGAAAGGGCAACAAATCGTGACGGACAAAGGTTTCAACCGCGTCGTCATCGAAAAGCCATTCGGGATGGATTATGCATCAGCCGAAAAATTGAACAATGAAATCACAAAAGTGTTCCCGGAAGAGGATATTTTCAGAATCGACCACTATTTGGGCAAAGAAATGATCCAAAATATTTTGGCCGTGCGTTTAACGAATCCGTTCCTTGAACCTTCGTGGAATCGTGAGTACATCGAAAATGTTCAGATCACTTTTTCCGAAGAACTGGGCGTGGAAGAACGCGGTGGCTACTATGACCACAGCGGCGCTCTGAAAGATATGGTCCAAAACCATATTCTGCAAGTACTGTCCTTGCTGGCGATGGAACCATTAGCTTCCGTATCGGATGCAAATATCCAAACAGCGAAGATCAAAGCCCTGAATGATGTGCGTGTCTATTCACCGGAAGAAGTCCGCAAAAATTTTGTCAGAGCACAGTATGCGGCTGGCCGTTTGGGTGATGATGGATTTGTTGCCTATCAAGAAGAGCCGAATGTTGCTAGCGATTCGAGGACCGAAACGTTTGTAGCCGGCAAGTTCATGGTGGACAATCCACGCTGGAAGGGTGTGCCTTTCTATGTGCGCACCGGCAAACGGATGACGGAAAAAGGAACGCGCGTCAATATCATTTTCAAAAAAGTTCTTGTGAATCCGTTTGATGCTGAAAAGGATGTTCCGGCAAACGATCTGACCATCTACATCCAACCAACGGAAGGCTTTGCTTTGACCATGAACCGGAAAGAAATCGGTCAGGGATTCAATACGCAGCCGATCAAATTGGAGTACCGCCACGACAGCGAAATGATGGAAAATACTCCGGAAGCTTATGAACGTCTGACTTACGATGTTATTTTGGGTGATGCAACCAACTTTGCGCGTTGGGAAGAAGTTGCACAATCCTGGAGAATCATTGACGCAATCCGCGAAACGTGGGACAGCGACAATGAAGAAATTCCGAAGTATGCGGCAAGGACAATGGGACCAAAAGAAGCATTTGATTTGTTGAAAAAAGAAAACCACGAGTGGGTCTGGACACCGGATGAGTGGTACCGCGAACGCGGATTGTTGAAGGGATAGATTCGGTATCGATGTGTGGATGGCTCTCCTCCGGGGAGTAGCTGCTGGCCGGAGGAGATTGAAGATACCGGGGCTGTTCTCCGGTTTGGACCGGTTAACCGGAGGACAGCCTAACGAACGGATTCCCAACTCCGGCCAAAGCCGCTTAATCGGAGAACAGCGAAAAAATTAATAGAGGAGTGCTCACCAACCAGTTGAGCACTCCTTTTTGTGGTTTTCGGTAAGCTGATTTTCTTTACGGATTAAATGAGAAGTGGTATTGTGTATTGAGAACGTTCATTCTAGAAACGGAATCGGATTTTGAAAGGGGGAAATAATTTGGCTAGAAGTAAAGAATTTAATGAAGAAGAGGCCCTGGATAAAGCGATGGAAATCTTTTGGAAACAAGGATATGAAAAAACGTCGATCCAGGATTTGGTGGATCAGATGGGGATTCATCGCCGGAGTTTATACGATACGTTTGGAGACAAACATTCTCTTTTTGTACAAACTTTGGAACGCTATGAATCGCTGATCGCTGCTCAAATCAGGAATCAGATTACAGAAGAGATGACCACTGTCGAATCCATCAGAAAAATATTTGAACTGGCCGTATACTCTGATAATGCCTCTCCGAAAGGGTGCTTGATGGTCAACACGGCAGTTGAGTTGTCTTTGCTTGATAATGAAATTTCTCAAAGAATAAAGTCCGCTTTTAAGCAGACTGAAAATTTGATAGCGGATCTATTGATTAGAGGACAAGCAAGAGGGGAAGTTGCAAGTTCATTCGACATCAATGAACTCGCACGCTATATCCATAATGCGCTTATTGGCGTCAGAGTATTAGTGAAAATGACAGCCAATCCTAAAGAGTTCGATTCAACGATCGATATGACGCTATCGATATTGAAAAATGATTAATGTTGATGGTGATTATGAATTTGGATTAAGGGGTCAAATTTATCCGATTCCAGAAAATTGGTAATCACTTATCATCTATTTTTTTTGGCCTTTTGAGAATGTTTGTTCTCGAATGGATTCATCACCAGTATGTAAAGTAAAGGAGATATGAATATGAAAGCAGTTCAAATCAAAAAATACTCGAAAAAAATTGAAACAGAAGTTGTAGAAATTCCTATCCCGGAGATTGGTGATCACGAGGTTTTAGTGAAAGTAAAGGTAGCGGCGGTCAATCATTTGGAAATCCTGAACATCACTGGCAGCGTCAAATTAATTCAAGATTACGATATGCCTCTAACGATCGGCAATGAGTTGACAGGGGTCATTTCTGAGGTCGGAAAACTTGTTTCAGGATTCAAGAAAGGCGATACGGTCTATACACGACTTCCGTTGGACAAAATAGGCGCTTTTGCTGAATATGTCGCGGTGGATGCTAAAGCAATCTGGCATTTGCCCAAGAATCTTGATTTTGTTACAGGGGCAGCTGCTCCTTTAACGGGCCTGACTGCGTATCAAGGCCTGCATGAAGAACTAAATGCTAAAGCCGGGCAAACGGTCTTCATTCCTGGTGGGTCAGGCAGTTTCGGACAAATGGCTGTTCCGATAGCTAAAGCCATGGGACTGAATGTCATTGTATCGGGGAATCCATCTGCTCGTGAACAGATACTCGCTGCCGGTGCGACTCGATACATTGATTATACGAAAGAAAATTATTGGGAAATTCTAAAGGGAGTGGATTTTGTCATTGACACACTCGGGGCTGCTGAATTCGATCGGGAATTATCAATCATCAAACCTGGAGGTAGACTGTTGAGCCTGCGAACAGGTCCAAATAAACAGTTTGCAAAAGACCATGGATTTCCAAAGTGGAAACAACTGCTGTTCGCTCTGGCAGGGGCGAAATTTGATAAAAAAGCTAAAAAACATAGCATTGAGTATCGTTTTATATTTGTTCGTTCTGAGGGTTCGCAGCTGCAAGAAATTTCAAAAATTATTGAAGAAAATAATATTATCCCGGCTGTCGATCCGACTGAATTTACGCTAGACCAAGTAAATGAAGCCTTGCGTCTGGTAGCGAGTGGACATCCAAAAGGGAAAGTTGTCATCAAGGTTTCCGAATGACAAAAAAAGAAAGGAGGACGTATAAGTATGCGAGAATCTGAGACCTATATTCATGCCCCAAACAAAAGCATCCGAACGGCTAATGGAATAACCTATGTGTACCGTGAATTAGGTGAAAAAATAGGGATTCCAATTGTTTTCTTCACGCATTTATCAGCGAATCTCGACAATTGGGATCCAAGGATAATTGACGGCATCGCAAAACAGCATTGGGTGATTACATTCGATAACACAGGAGTAGGCCTATCCAGTGGACAATTTCCCGGTACGATAAAAGAAATGGCCGAAGATGCGATTGATTTTATCAAGGCACTAGGATTTAAGCAGATCGATATTCTGTCCTTTTCGATGGGTGGGATGATCGCTCAAGAACTCTTAGAACTGGAACCAACTTTGATTAGAAAAGTAATTCTGACCGGAACGGGTCCTCGTGGTGGGAAGGGGATTGAAAATGTTACGAAGATTTCCAATCAGGATTTAGTGCGGGCCATTTTCACATTAAAAGATGTAAAAACATATTTATTCTTTACCCGCACATCAAATGGCAAAAAAAAAGCAAAAGAGTTCCTGGCAAGAATCAAGGAACGAAAGCAAAATCGAGACAAAATGATCAGCTTAAAGGGATATTATACACAACTAAAAGCAATCAATCGTTGGGGGAAATCAACTCCAGCGGACCTTTCAAAAATAAAGCAACCGATTCTAGTCGTTAACGGTGAAGCTGACCGGATGGTACCGACCGAGAACTCCTATGATCTGGTTCAACGCCTCCCTAACAGTAAACTTGTGATTTATAAAGATGCCGGTCATGGCGCAATCTTTCAATACCATGAAGAATTCACAAAAGAAGTGTTAGCATTTTTAAATAAGTAATCCTTGGGCTCTCCTCCGGTGAAGGGCTGCTGGCCGGAGAAGGGCTGAGATACCGGGGCTGTTCTCCGGTGAGGATCGGTTAACAGGAGAACAGCGAAACGAACAAGATCTTATCTCCTGCAAAGGCCCCTTCACCGGAGATCACCGTTCTGAAGTCAGCCAAACATTTTGAACTTTCCAGCTTCTGTCTCTTGACTTCACCTGAACGTTAAGGAGTAAGGTTCTGGTAAGCCTATAACGGGTGCTCGGTGGTATAATAAAAATGGACAAACAGTTGTCAGATGCAGAAAACCGTTTTTCGATTCTTTATTGATACTCCGGTCAAATTGGAAAGGATGAAGATAATGGCAATCAAAGACAAAGTAGTAATCATCACGGGAGCTTCTTCAGGAATTGGCGAGGCGACAGCCCGACAGTTGGCAAGCAAAGGAGCCAAGTTGGTTTTGGGCGCGCGCAGAGAAGAGCATTTGCGGAAATTGGTTGATGAAATCGTCCAGGCCGGCGGGGAAGCTGTTTACCGCGTTACGGATGTCACCAAAATCGAGGATAACAACAAGTTGGTCGAACTGGCAAAAGAAAAATTCGGAAGAGTGGATGTCATTTTCCTTAATGCCGGCGTGATGCCGAACTCGCCGTTATCAAAGTTAAAAACGAAGGACTGGCATCTGATGGTGGACGTCAACATCAAAGGCGTTCTGAACGGGATCGAAGCTGTTCTTCCGGAATTCACGAAACAAAAATCAGGTCACGTGATCACCACCTCGTCCGTCGCGGGTCTTAAAGCCTATCCGGGCGGAGCGGTTTATGGCGCCACGAAATGGGCAGTCCGCGATCTGATGGAAGTGTTGCGCATGGAATCTGCGATGGAAGGCACCAACATCAGAACAGCCACGATCTATCCGGCCGCCATCAACACTGAATTGCTGGAAACGATCAGCGACGATAAAATGGCCAAAGACATGGGAATCATCTACAAACAATACGGCATCAGCCCGGATCGCGTAGCCAATGTTGTCGCCTTCGCGATCGACCAGCCTGAGGATACGAACGTCAACGAATTTACTATCGGACCGACGATTCAACCTTGGTGATAAAAGTCAGTAACAGCAAGCCTTTTGCGCCCAACTGAAAGGGGCGCAGCGGGATTGCTTTATAGTTTTTTTCGAATGTTACCGGGGGAACTCTCCTCCGGTGAAAGAATGCTTGGACGGAGGAGAGCGTCAAAAACGACTCATTTCTCCGTCCAGCGTCTCCCCGCCGGAGCAGAGCGACGTGATCGGTATCGTAGCTCCGGCCACACCCGCCTTGCCGGAGGACATCGCAAGAACGGACAGCCAATTCCGGCCACCCCCAAAGCTCACACCAACTAAACAACAAGAATGAAAGTAAGCACAAAATATATCACAAAATAATTGACAACCATCCATCATTCTTGTATATTTATTAAAAATATATGAAACTTTGATGAGATAAGTAGCTGGGAAAGAAACCACAGAGAGTCTGCGAATGGTGAAAGCAGATGTTTCGGAATCAGCGAAAATGGTCTTTGAGTTATCACGTGTGAGGGAAACTTAGCAAGTGACGGGTACGCCCGATAGCGCGTGAAGGGATGACAGTCCCTTGCTGAGATAATCTTTTTGATTATGAACAAAGGTGGTAACGCGAGCACTCGCCCTTTCAATAGGGGAGTGCTTTTTTTTATATATTTTTAAAACATTTTTGGAGGCGAAAATATGGAGCAATCATTTGTAAGGGAAATGACATCAAAGCATCTAGTTATGCTTTCATTGGGTGGGGTAATCGGAACTGGAATCTTCTTGAGTTCGGGGTATCTCATTCAAACGACGGGTTCAATCGGAACAATCATTGCGTATCTGATCGGAGCATTTTTGGTGACGCTGGTCATGATGTGCTTGGGCGAACTGTCGGTCCACGAGCCCAGTACGAGTTCATTCCACAACTACGCTTCAAAATATATCCATCCCGGAGCAGGTTTCGTGGTGGCGTGGCTTTATTGGCTGACGTGGACAGTGGCATTGGGTTCGCAGTTCATCACCTTGGCGATTTTGTCACAACGCTGGTTCCCCGGCATTCCCGCATGGCTTTGGTGCATCTTTTTTATCGGCATTATTGTACTTTCAAACATTATTGATGTGCGTTGGTTTTCCGTCAGCGAATTTTGGATGTCGTTGATCAAAGTGCTCGCACTGGCAATTTTCCTTATCCTGGGTCTGGGTGGCATTTTCGGATTTATACCGATTCAGGGAAATGAATCAGCACCACTTTTCAGCCATTTGACGGAAAACGGTTGGTTTCCGAAAGGGGCAGGCTCCGTTTTCTTGGCGATCCTGTCGGCTAACTTCGCTTTTTCCGGTGCAGAACTGATCGGCGTAGCCGCTGGCGAAACGTCGGATCCCAAGAAAAATATCCCGAAAGCAATCCTGCAGACAATCATCATTCTCGTGGTTCTGTTCATCGGGACGATTGTTGTAATCGGTGCGCTGCTTCCGGATTCTGCGGCTAATTTGGATGAAAGTCCTGTGACCGTCATCCTTAATTTGATGGGTATCCCATACGCCGCAGACATCATGAACCTCGTCCTGATCACTGTAGTTCTTTCCGGCGCAAACTCCGGGGTCTATGCTGCATCGAGAATGCTTTGGTCACTGGCGAATGCAGGAACTTTGCCGAAACGCTTCGCGAAATTATCCAAACGTGGGTTGCCGATTTACGGGTTGTTGCTGACCATTTTGGGTGGGCTTCTCTCCCTGTTTTCCAGCATCTATTCCGCGGACACCGTTTATCTAGCTCTGGTATCCATCTCGGCATTCGCGGTCGTGGCGGTTTGGTTGAGCATCGCTTGGGCACAACTGAATTTCCGCAAATACTATCTGAAATCGGGGCATAAACTGGATGAACTGGCTTACCAAACACCATTCTATCCAATCGTTCCGTGGCTCGTCATTATCCTTTGCTCCGTTTCGATCATCGGCATCGCGTTTGATCCGAACCAGCGGATTGCCTTGATCATCGGCATCCCATTCACGATCTTGTGCTTCTTTTATTACCAGTTATTCTTCAGCAAAAAGGCTTCTGTAGCAATCGAAAATCAAGAAGTGGGTGAGCTTTCCGATGAATTTTAAAGAGTGGCAAAAGAATCAAAAAGTGATCCTCATCGATGGTTCGATGTCCTTAGGTCTGGAGGAGCAAGGCTTGGACCTGAATGATGAGTTATGGACCGCGAAAGCATTAGTGAACGAACCGGATAAAATTGAAAAAGTCCATCAGAACTATTATGATGCAGGAGCAAATATCGCCATCACAGCAAGCTATCAAGCGACGGTTGCCGGGTTCGAGCGTTTGGGCCATACAACCGAAGAAAGCCGGGCTCTGATCAAAAGAACGGTAGAACTAGCGAAACAGGCCCAAACGAAAAGCCAAGGCCTGCAAGAAAAATGGGTGGCGGCTTCGGTCGGACCATACGGAGCCTATTTGGCGGACGGCTCTGAATATCGGGGCAATTACGGTCTGTCGCAAACCGAATTGGTCGATTTCCATCGCGAAAGGTTAGAGTTGCTGCTGGAATCCGGGGCTGATCTGCTGGCCATCGAAACCATTCCGGATATAACGGAAATCCAGGCACTGATTGAATTGCTGGCCCAACATCCGAAGGCGACAGCCTGGCTGACAGTGACATTGAAAGACGCCCATCATTTATGCGATGGAACCGATCTGCGTGTATTCCAGCTATTGGCAGAGTCGTCCGAGCAAATCATTGCCTACGGCGTCAATTGCGTGCAGCCTGATTTAGTCTTACCTGCCTTGGAATATCTGAAGGAGATTGCGACAAAGCCATTGGTCGCTTATCCAAACTCGGGAGCGACCTACGATGCCACTACCAAAGTATGGACGCATAGTCATGCGGTTGATGAAGTATTCTCAAACGAAGCATTGAAATGGCATGAGTCAGGATGCAAATGGATCGGCGGCTGTTGCTGCACATCAGCCAAAGAAATCAGTCTATTGAAGGAAACCTTTTCCGCAATTCTTTAGTTGGAATAAACATAATAAAATAAACCCATCATCCTTTATGAAAAATAAGAGGATGATGGGTTTTGTGTTTGTTGAGGAGTGGAGTGGTCAAGCCCGTGTATTGTTTTGGTCCTATTTTTTGACTTTCGTACTACGTTTGGTTATAATTTGCTGTATATAAATCAAAAAAAGTGGTGAGAACTGTGTTGGAAAATCAAAATAAATTAACGGAACTGGTTGCGAACCAGGTAGAAAAAAACCATGGTTTTGTTTTCTTGGCTACTTTAAAAGAGAGTGGCTATGCGAATCAATCCTCTTTGAATTATTTAAAAAAAGAGGGATTTGAAAAGGTCAGTGGGGGAATCTATTTATCGCCGTTATACTATGAAGACGACACGTACGTTTTTCAAAAGCGATTTGCGAAAGGCATATACTCCCATGAAACAGCACTTTACTTGCATGGTTTGTCCGACGTTACACCCTTTATCTACACGATGACCTTCCCACGCGGTTACCATTCGAAAAAAATTAAAGAGGAACCCATTTCTGTGGTATGGAAGGAGCGATCGCTTTGGCAAGAGGATCAAACGACAGTTAAAAGCAGTAACGGGAATGATATAGTTGTCTATTCGATGGAACGAACTTTGTGCGACATGTTCAACACGCGGTATGAAGCGGACGAAGATGTGCGGTTGCAAGCAATCGTAAAATACATGAAGAGAGCAGACAAGAATATCCCTAAATTGCTGAACCTTGCAAAAAAATATAAGGTTCTGGACAAATTAAAAACTTACGTGGAGGTATTATTGTGATAACCCCAATCCAAGTGAAACAAAAAATCAGAAACATACAAACCAAGACGGGTATCCCTGCACAACTACTGCAGCGTAACTTCATTATGGAACGATTTCTTTTTCGGTTAAGTCAATCTGCTTATAAAGAAAATTTTATTCTGAAAGGTGGATATTTGGTAGGGCTGTTTATTGGAAGCGATAAGCGCACGACTATGGATCTGGATACAACGGTGACAGGGTTCACCCTGACCACGGAAAAAATTAAGCAAGTTCTCAGTGAAATCGGACAAATTGCAACCGATGACGGCATCACTTATGATGTTTTGCAAGTACAAGATATCCGTGAAGAAGATGATTATCCGGGTATTCGTATTGCTTTGCAAGGGTGGGTTGGCGGTACCATGCGTGTCCCTTTTTATTTAGACCTCACTACTGGCGATGCGATTACACCGGAAGCGACAACTATAAAACAAGACTCTCTTTTGAACCTTGAATCATTTTCTATATTATCCTATCCTCTTGAAACGGTCCTAGCAGAAAAGCTGCAAACAATATTGAATCGTTCTATTGCTAACACACGAGCCAGAGATTATTATGACGTCTATGCACTGCATCTTTTTGAAAGAAACAGGATAAATATGGAGTTGCTTCACGAGGCTTTGCTGAATACGATGAAAAAACGGAATACGCCAAATTTATTAGAGGACGCTCTGGCTATTTTAAAAGATATTCATGATAGCCCTGAGTTAGAACGAGTATGGAAAAGCTACGAAAAGAAGAATAGCCATTATGTAGATAACCTAACATTTCAAGATACCTTAAATGCAGTTGATGAGTTAGTTATTGCTTTAACACAATTATAATAAGTTACCTTATGCATAAAAAAAGTAGCTCTTGCTAAATTAAATTGTATCAGTGGCTTTTTCGTTCTGCATTAGGTGGTTCTGTTTCTCGAAGTCGCTATTCCAGTGGTCGCTTATCCGAATTCGGGAGCAATCTACGATCCTACCACAAAAGTATGGACGCACAGTCATGCAGTGGACAAAGTGTTCTCAAATCAAGCATTGAAATGGCACGGATTGGGATGCAAATGGTTCGGTGGCTGTTGCTACACATCATCCAAAGAAATCAGATTGTTGAAGGAAACCTTTGCTGCAATTCTTTAGTTGGAATAAACATAATAAAATAAACATAATAAAATAAACCCATCATTCTTTATGCAAAATAGAGTATGATGGGTTTTGTGTCTTTTAGTAGTGGGGTGGTCATACCCCGAGTATTTCTTTCAAGCCTTGTTTATGACTTTCGTACTGCTTTCATTTATGGTTTGTTGTATACAAATCAAGTAAAGTGGTGAGTACTGTGAGGAAAATCAAAACAAAGCTTTGAAATGGAACGGCAGCTGTTGCTACACGTCCTCAAAAGAACTCAAGCCGACTGTTAGAAATCGATCTCAATCAGAGTGACTGTTTTATCCGGATACTTTCTCTCCAAGACATCCACCGCAGTTGCTTCAGGAAAATCTTGCTTACCATCTAATGCCAAGCCCAATACTTCTTTCGCCTTGGCGTGTGCTTCTTGGGCAGTTGCACCTTGTGTCATTGCTTCAGGTATATCGGGGAACTGGACGAGTATATAGCCACCGTCTTTTTCGAATGTTGCTGGATATAAAATTTTCATATTTTGCTCCTTCCAGGACATCGGACTAACTGAAATTTTATAACAAAAAAATCCTCGATAATCCACAGAATAAATTCGGTTCGCCAACCAATATTCAGGACTTAGGAGGATTTTTGTCTTGCGACATGAATAGTGTATCAGATTTTTATTTGGGTTGTAAATATCAAATGGCATTAAAGAGAGACCTCATCTCCAACGAGGATTGCTATATACGAACATCCAACTGCTTAATGTATCTGTAATTTCTCCTTCAACACTTCCGTCAATGTTTGCGAAAAATTGATGCCTTCTTTTTCCGCGAGTGCATTGACGTAATTCGGAATCGTCAAAGTTTTCTTGATCATTTTCGTGTTTTCCTTGAGTCTAGCCACTTCGAGATTTGCTTCGATCGGAATCAACAAATCTCCCTTAGAAGGAGAAATTTCATCATATTCGGATGCCGGAGGAAAAGCCTCTTTTTCATCCTCAAGCCAAAGCAGATAGCCTTCCAAAGCATCTTTTGCCATGTGCAGGGCATCGGACATGTCATCTCCGCTGGTGAACAACTCCGGTAAATCCGGAAACGATATATTGAATTGCGTGCCTTCGGGATTAAAAATAGCATAATACAGTACCATAAGGATACTTCCTTTCTATTGTTGAATAAATTTAGAAGGCGAGGGGTTACTTCAACCCCGCTTGTTTGAGGATGCTATGCACTGTACCTTTAGGTAAATCCTTTTTTGGATGTGGTACTGTAACGCGCCCAGGTTTTAGTAGGTGTCTGAATTGGTGGTGACTGCCTCTTATGTTAACTAATACCCAACCATCATTCATTATTATCGAAATCAATTCCCTTGAGTCCATGGTAAGCCTCTTTCTTCATACGTAATATAGTACGTATTTTTGTTGTTGTCAAATAGAACCTATCCTAAACATACGAAGTTTACTTCAAATAGATACAGGAAGTGAAGAAGTATCGCTAAATCACGGTTTCCGATTTTTCATCAATTAGCACGCTGGCTCTTATGATGGTTCCAATCGAGAGGAATGGTAGTGACTTGTTATGTATTAGCGCCTGCTCATACGGTCCGAAGCTGCCAAAAAGAGAACCTCTATAAGAAATGCATGCATAATAGCATTTCTTGTGAGGTTCTCCTTAATATTATCTGGTACTTTTCTCTTAATCAGCCGGCACAAATTGGCTGAGCGCTTCTTCTTGTTCAGCAAGTGTCCGTGTGTAGTAGCGGAACCCTTTGTCCAGTTGGCGGATTTCGTTCATTTCTTCCTCAGTCAATTCGAAATCGAAGATGTCGATGTTCTCTTTAATGTGCACCGGATTTGATGATTTTGGGAACACAATGATGCCTTCCTGAATGTGCCAACGCAGGATGATCTGGGCATTCGTTTTTCCATATTTTTCTGCTAACTTGGTGAAAACAGGCTCTTCGATCAAGGCCGCATCGCCATGTCCCAGCGGATACCAGCTTTCGATGACTGTGTTGAAAGGCGCGATCCGTTTCTTCAGATCGTTTTGTTGATAATATGGATGGCATTCAACCTGCAGGACGGAGGGCTTGATCGTTGCGGCAGCGAGTACTTCTTCCAAACGCTCGGATTCGAAGTTGCTCAAGCCGATGCTCTTCACTTTGCCTTCAGCGACAGCTTTTTCCATATCTTTCCAAGCACCCAGGTAATCGCCGAACTGTTGATGCAAAAGAAGAAGGTCGATGTAATCCGTCTGAAGACGCTCCAGCATTTTGTCGATGGCTTTTGCCGTCTTGCCTTCTCCGTATTCGCTTGGCCACAATTTCGTCGTGATCCAGATTTCTTCTCTCGGAATGCCGCTTTCTTTTACAGCTTGACCGACTCCGCGCTCGTTTTGATAGGCATGCGCAGTATCGATATGACGATAGCCTAATTTGAAGGCTTCCAAACAAGCTTCTTTGGTCTTCTCGTCCCCCGGAATCTGGAAGACGCCCAGTCCGAATTGCGGGATTTTGTTTCCATCGTTCAATGTGAGATACGTTTGCTTCATAGTGATTTCCCTCCAGCTATTTATTTGTATAAGCCTACTTTAAACCTTGGAGTGTACTCCAAGTCAAGCAAAAAGGTGCGAAATGGTTTAACCTGTATTTCTTATACTAAACTGAAAACAAAGCCTTTTCAAAGTTGAAATTTATTTTTTATCCTATAATGTGACGAGCGTCCCTTCTTTAATAACAAAAATTGGGCTGAGCGACTTTAGGCTATGCCCGGGACCGAAGATATCTATGAAGTAAAGAACCAATAATGCGAGAATACCGCTCAGGAATATGAGAAGTTGCAGTATAAGAAACCTCATTCATCTGGAGATTTTACCACACATAAATGACACGGAAGTCAGCAAATCCTGTATGATCTACTTTTTCGAATAACATGTGGATGTAATCGGATATATGCCATGGAGTGCCATCGATTTAGGCGGTCTTTCCACGGACAGCATCGAGAAAAGATACGGTTTCATTTACGTCGATGCTGACAATTACGGAAATGGTACATTTAAACGCTATCCTAAAAAATCTTTCTACTGGTACAAAAATGTTATTGAGAGCAACGGCGAATCGTTAGCCTAGAAATTGACTGGAGCAACAGAAGCTAGTTTGTTGGAAAAGAGAATCAGTCGATTGTCGATTGATTCTCTTTTTTGCGCACTATTTTCAAACCAGCTATTGTCGTTCGTCCCGGAAATAGCATATAGTAGTACCAGAAAGAGGTGGTCATTTGAAACTAATCAATCCTTGGGAAAACATCAAGATCGAAAAGATCGGAAACAAGGAAATCATCCAAAATTTTGACGATGACATCCATCTGCTTTACGTTTTGGTCGGGGAATTATCGATCGAATCCGAAGGCAGTTTTTTGACCTTGCAAAAGGATGATTTTTTCATTCTGCACAAATCGAAATCCTACATTTGCCATACGAGCGATTCAAAAGTGTTCCAGTTGTCCTTGCAATATTTTTATTCCGAAGAGGACGCATCCGACCCCTACAGCTATTATTTCACCGGGGATTCGGTAAAAAATACACACGGCTCGGATATGCATGTGACCTACCTGTTGAATCAATTGGTGGAACTGTTCATTTTTAAGGAACAGAAACGGATATCGGAGATTTTCGAGGTCTACTTCAACCTCATCAATACGCTGGAGAAGAAATATTTCGTTAAAGTGCAACTTGAAGCAGACAGGAGCATCAAGCAGAAAGTCGAGGAGGTCAAGTTTTACATCGACAATAACTTTGACAAGGAAATCCGCCTGTCTGACTTGGCGGGAAAATTATTCGTGTCGGAACAATACCTTTCCAAGCTCTTTTCGAACGAAATAGGCTTGTCCCTCAGCGAATACCTCATCAGAAAACGATTGGAAAAAGTTCGGAAAGATTTGTTTGAAACCGAAAAATCCGTAACCAATATCGCTTTTTCCGCAGGGTTTTCCAACATCAATTCCTTCAATCGGCTGTTCAAAAAATATCAAGGAATGACTCCCAGCGAGTACCGAAATGAAGCGAAAAAGGGCGTCGAGATCCAGACCTCACCTTTTGCGATACCGAATGAAGAATTGTCGGACTTGAAGAAGTATTTTGCGGAAGAGGAGGAAGGCAACAGTGCCGACAGGCTGACGATCGATGTCACAAAGGCGGAAGATTTTGATTACGATAAGTATCTGATCAATCTCGGTTATGCCGGCGATCTGCTGCATACATCGTTCGCCAAACAAATCCGCTTTACACAGGAGCAGAATGCTTTCCGTTACGGCCGCATTTGGGGTCTGTTCAACAATGCCCTGTTTGAACAAGTCGGCGATGAATTCGACTTCACAAAAGTTGATGAAATCCTGCAGACGGTTCTCGATGCTGGGATGATTCCCTTTTTGGAACTCGGATTCAAAGGGAAATTGATACACGAAACGCACACAGTGATACTCAAAAAAGAACCCTTCGAGCTGAAGACCAATAAAATGGACGGTATCCTGCTCCGATTCACAGCCTTCCTCAACCATTGCATCGACAAATACGGCGATGAGGAAGTCTCAAAATGGATCATCGAAATTTGGAAACCGAACGCATTGGTCCTAAAGAACACAGATCAGGAACAGCTGTCACTAATCGAAATCGATGGCGAACGGGTGGATATTTCGCAATATCCGCACTATATCCGCTACTTCAGCCAAATCAGCGAATCGATCAAGCGTGTCCTTCCGGGAATGCAGGTAGGCGGCTGCGGATTGAGTCTGGACATCGAGCGGGGAGACATGCGGAATTTTCTGCGCAAATGGAAACAGGAAAAAGTCAAACCGGACTTCATCAGTATCGGCATCTATCCGATCGATGAAATCAAACACGGATTTGTTGTGGAGAAGCGTGCGAATCCGATTTCGCCTGATGAAGATTACATGCTGAACAAGATCCGGGACATCCGCACCTTGCTGGATGAATTGGATTTGGGGACCAAGTTGTACGTGACGGAATTCAATGTGACCATCCTGAACCGGGAGATCATCAACGACACGGCCTTCAAAGGCGCTTATATCCTCAAGAATACCCTATCCATCCTGTCCTATTGCGACCTGGTGGGGTATTGGCAATTATCGGACTTTACGGTGACCAGTTTCGATACAGCCAGAAAAGAAATTTTCGGTGGGGCCGGGATTCTCTCCAAAAACGGAGTCCCCAAAATCGGTTACCATGCTTTCAAATTTCTGAAGAAATTAGGCCCGAAAAGGATTTTCGCTTCCGACAATCTGATCGTGACCCGGAAAGAAAAGCAATATCAGTTATTGTGCTACCACTACAGCCATTTGAACGCGACCTATTACTACGACACCAGCGGAGGCTTCCACAAAAACAACGCCTACGCCATTTTCGACAACGAAAAACCCATTGATTGGACAATTGAACTGGAAGGGTTTGAAGCATCCGGGAAATACCGGATCACCAAATTCAGCATCGGAAAGAACAACGGTAATTTTTTGGAAGAGGTCAATGCAATCAGCCAATCCGATCATTTTGATAAAGAAATGATCCAATACCTGAAGCAGAAATGCGTGCCAAAAATCGAAATCCAGACACAGATCATCAGTAATGACAAATTAGTACTGGAAGTCCATTTATCCCCTTACGATATTTGCCTGTTTGATATCCAAAAATTATCAGATTAGTTAAGATTGTGCCACACTATTTTATGCAGCGATAAAAGATAGCGTTTTCTTGTTATGGAAGTACCATGATCTTTACCTCTGGCAAAGTAGAGGAAACCTTCATTCAGATATACACTATGTCTGTAATCGATTACAAGGTTTTCATCATTCTATTTTGGAGGGGTTTACATGGCAGAAGGATTACTGAAAGAGGACAGGCTCACTGAAAAAGTGAAGCCAAAGATGTCAAAATGGACGATGATGAGTTATGGCCTGGGTGACTTGGCAAGCCAATTTGTTTGGACATTCGTAGGGACTTATTTGACAGTGTTTTATACAGATATCGTGGGCCTTGCTCCTATGGCTGTCTCGATGATTATGTTGCTGGCGCGTTTGTGGGATGGCATCAATGATCCGATCATGGGAATGATCGCAGAACGGACTAGAAGCAAGTTCGGTAGGTTCAGACCCTATGTCCTGTTTGGAGCTCCGATATTGGCGCTATTCAGTGTTTTGACGTTCACAAGTCCTTTCGGGAACGGAACGGCCGGGGTCATTTGGGCAAGTGTGATCTATACTTTGGCAGGAATGCTGTATACAATGGTGAATATCCCTTATGGTGCGCTTGCGGCAGTTATGACTGAGGATGCGAACGAAAGAAATGAATTGAACGCTTGGCGCTCCATCGGGATGAATGTAGGGATGATCGTCGTCAATTCACTCTCCTCATTCTTGATGCTGCGATTTTCAGAAGGTTCGGCTGTAGCGGACGGACGAGGTTATTTCAGTACTGCGATGATTTATGCACTCATCTCGCTGCCGATGTTCGTGGGCGTTTTCCTGACCTCGAAAGAAGTCATCCAGCCGACCAGCCAGCAAAAAGTTCCCATGAAGGAAACAATGCGCAACATTTTCGGCAACAAATACCTGATGATCCTATTTTTAATCATGGTTCTGCAAATGACTGCTTTCATGGGCCGGATTGCCGTAACAACTTACTACGTGATCTATTGTTTGGGAGCGTTCTCTTTGATCGCTATTCTGATGACCATCCCTTCAATCGGTGGTGCGGCTTGCTCCTTACTGATTGTTCCGTTGGTGAAAAAGTTCGGCAAACGGAACGTCTTGATGGTGAGTCTCATCTTGCAAGGCATCGGCTTGCTGGTTGTCTATTTCAGCGATTTCGCTAATATCCGCATGATCATCGTAGGGCATGTCATTTTCGGTATTTTCAATATGGGTTTCCCGATCAGCTTGTCCTTGGTGGCCGATTCGGTGGATTATCAGGAATTGAAGAGTGGGGTCCGGACGGATGGGACGGCTTATGCCACGTATGGATTGGCGACAAAAATCGGGAATGCCATAGGAGCCGCTTTCGGTGTGATGCTCCTTTCCTACTATGGCTATCAGGCCAATATGGAACAGACACTTGCCACAAAAGATGGCATCAACACAATCGTGAACCTTTACCCGGCACTATTGTTCTTCCTGGCGGCTGCCGCATGTCTGCTGTGGGATCTTTCCGATAAGGACTCGGAAAAAATCCGCAGAGATTTGGATGCACGTCGTCAAATGCAGGATTGAATACAAAAAAAGATTTCATTGCAACTGCAGTGGGATCTTTTTTTGCACTTTGAATTAAAAATGTGTGATTCATATTTAATTAAAGGTTGAATAAATATATTTTATGATAAAAATGTGTGATTTAGTTTTATTCATAAAGTTGAGAGCAAAAGCGCAATTCATAATAGAATAATCTTGTAAGCGATAACCAAAAGGAGGAAATAACATGAATAAATTAAAATTCGGAATCATCGGCTGCGGAGGAATCGCCAACGGGAAGCATTTCCCAGCATTGGCTAAATTATCGGATAAAGTGGAAATCGTGGCTTTCTGTGACACGGTCATCGAACGGGCTGAAAAAGCGGCCAAGGAATATGGTACAGCGGATGCTTTAGTGACGGAAGACTATAAAGCGCTTTTAGCCAGAGAAGACATCGATGTCATCCATGTGTTGACACCGAATATTTCCCACTCATACATCACGGTTGATGCCTTGGAGGCAGGGAAACATGTCATGTGCGAAAAACCAATGGCGATCAACTATGCAGAGGCTAAAGAAATGCTGGATGCTGCTCAACGCACCGGCAAAAAATTGACGATCGGCTACCAGAACCGTTTCCGTGCCGATTCCTTAGCTACTTACGATGCTTGCAGCAAAGGCGAATTGGGCGATATCTACTTCGCTAAGGCACATGCCATCCGCCGTAAAGGCGTTCCTACCTGGGGAGTCTTCCCTGATAAATCAAAACAAGGCGGTGGCCCGCTGATCGATATCGGCACGCATGCCTTGGACTTGACGCTTTGGTACATGAACAACTACAAACCAAAATCAGTACTAGGATCAACTTATCAAAAACTGAAGGACAATCCGATGGCGAACATGTTCGGCCCTTGGAATCCGGATACTTTCGAAACGGAAGACTCGGCTTTCGGACTGATCAAAATGGAAAACGGCGCGACCATCTTCCTGGAGGCTGCTTGGGCACTCAATATGATCAACCCGAAAGAAGCTCAGGTTACGCTTTGCGGAACTGAAGGCGGAGCGGAAATGTTCGGAAAAGCTTTCATCGACCAGGGCTATGTCGTCTTCAATAAAGCAGCCCACAATCAATTGGAACAGACGCAGCCATCCGATGCCGGCGGTGTGTTCGGATTCGAAGGGGCTACGTTGGAACAACGTGATGCTGAAGCCAAACAGTGGGTGGATGCGATCCTGAATGACACGGACCCAATGGTGAAACCTGAACAAGCAATCGTCGTGACCCAAATCCTGGAAGCAATCTACAAATCAGCTGAGACAGGACAAGTCGTTGAATTTTAAGCAAGACCTAAAGCCACTAACAACTAGGAGGAAAAAAATAATGGCAAGAATCAAAACTGCTGTCAGTCTTTACAGCCTGCAGGACGAATATCTGAACAAAAGAATGAACTTGGAAGACCTGATGAACTTACTGAAAGATCTTAACGTCGAAGGCGTGGAAATGTTGCCGGATCAGATGATCAAAAATGCGCCGCATCCATCCCAGGACGAAGTTGATCACTGGCACGCGCTGCTTAATCAAACCGGCGTGAAACCGGTCATTGCCGATGTCTTCTTGAACTCCAACCTCTACAACAACCGCATGCTGACGAAAAAAGAATGCATCGATTTGCTGATCCAAGAAATCAAGCAGGCAAACCGTTTGGGCATGAAAATGATCCGCTTGGTTTCGATGGTCCCTTACTGGGTCTGCGAACCATTGCTGCCTTACTGCAAAGAGTACGACGTTACCATTGCCCTGGAAATCCATGCAGGGATGGCTTTCGATGGACCGGAAACGCTTGCGTTCATCGAAGAGATGAAACGTCTGGATTCTCCTTACATCGGACTGGTCATCGACACCGGGATCTTCTGCAGCAGATTCCCACGCGTTGTCCGTGCCTACGAGGTCAACAATGGCGCCAGCCCAGAAATGTTCGATTACCTGGATAACTTGTTCGAAAAGGGTACGGATCTGCACCGCGTCGTCAAAGAGAACGGCGGCACTTATCCGGATGATTTCAAACAAGTCATCAAAACCAAAGAGGACCACATGTTTGCGCCGTTGTGCGATGGCTATGAAAACTATCCATTCTCAGTGATGGATGAATACATGCCATACATCAAGCATTTCCATATCAAAATGTTCGAAATGACTCCTGAGGGACCGGAATACTCGATGGATTACAAAGGCTTACTGGAGTATCTCCATGAGCACCAGTACGATGGCTATGTGGCGACTGAATACGAAGGCAACCGCTTCATCTTACCTGGTGAGCCGATGCAGGAAATCCAGCAAGTCATCGCCAACCAGCAATATCTGCAAGCTTGTTTGAAAGAAATCCAAGGGTAGGGGGAAGAAAAGATGTTTGATAATAATGTATTCAAAAAAGATACCTGCAAAAATATCGTAGAAAACGGCACGACAATCGGTTACGGATTGCAGACACTGATCACTTACTACCGTGGGATTCCTTTGTCGATGGTAGAATTCGTAAAAGTCGCTGTCGATGGCGTAGAGGAAGAACCAACCGCAATCCAGATTTCGATTGATGAGGAAGATTGGTTCACTCTGAAGGAAGCTGCGACAGTCTCTTCCTACAAATGGGAATACGGCGAACCCCTGCATATCCGCGTGATGAAAGAGGGCGGATTGGCGAAAGGCAACCATGATGTGGCTTTGACGATCGCCACAAGAACGGCCTATATCCCGGTGCCGTTGGTCGGAATGAAAGAGCGCACAGTCACGATGTAAGCAAAATACAGGATCGTTGAAAATCATGAAAGATAGGGGCAATACATATGTTGAAATTTGGCATCATCGGTTTCGGGTTCATGGGTCAAACCCATGCCGAAACCATCAATAAATTTGATTTCGCGGAATTGATCGCAGTCTGCGACATCAACAAGGACCAACTCGGACATGCAGCGGAAGGCGTCGAAACGCACCTGATGGCGGATGAGCTGTTGGCGAATGACGAAATCAACACAGTCATCATCGCGGTACCGAACCATCTGCACCTGGAAATGGTCAAAAAAGCTGCGCAAGCAGGAAAAGACATCATCGTCGAGAAACCGGCCGCGATGAATGCGGAAGAATTCAAGGAAATGATGGCCGTAACGGAAGCCGCCAAAGTGCGCTTCACGGTCCATCACCAGCGCCGTTGGGATAAAGACTACCGCCTGATCAAGGAAGTGGTCGACAGCGGTACGCTCGGAGATGTCTACACAATCAAGAATGCTTTGTACGGCTTCAATGGCAATATGCACGATTGGCATATTTATCCGGAGTTCGGTGGCGGCATGCTCTATGATTGGGGCGTACATCTTCTGGATCAGATGCTCTGGATGATTCCCGGAAAGTTGACGACTGTATATGCGGATGTCCGCAATGTGATCAACAAAGAAGTCGATGATTACTTCAATATCCAACTGCATTTTGACAGCGGCATCAGCGGGCAAGTCGAGCTGGGCACTTATTACCTGACCGATAAGGAAACCTGGTTCGAACGCCACTGGTTTGTCGGAGGCAACAAAGGCAGCGCCTATGTCGATGGATTCCATCCGGAAGGCAAAATCGTCCGGACATCAGCGTTGCTGAAGAACGTTCCCGGAAAAATCACGATGACCGCTGCCGGCCCGACCCGTTCATTCGGTCCTGCCCCAGAAGGACGCCTGGTTTCGGAGCCGCTTCCGGAAGTCACTGTCAATCATGACATGTTTTTCGAGCACTACAACAAATATGTGAACGGTGAAGAAGCATTGGTTGTGCAACCCGCGCAAATCCTGCGCTTGATGAGCCTGCTTGATGCCATCCGCGTATCCGCGAAAGAGCACAGATCCGTATCATTCGAATAAACATTGATAAATCGTCGAAAGAAGGAATAAGTATGAAACTAGGACTGGTTACCTCGATCCTTGATCAAAGTGATTTCGAGGAAATGATCGATATTGTTGCTGAAAACGGGCTGGATTGCGTGGAAGTCGCTTGCTGGCCCGCAGGCAAAGCGGAGCGCCGCTATGCCGGGGTATCCCATATCGATACCGAAAGCCTCACCCAAGAAAAAGCCGATGAATTGAACGCTTATGCTTCCAGCAAAGGTGTGGAAATTTCTGCTTTGGCCTACTATCCGAACCCATTGGACGAAAATCCCGAAAAACGCCGACTGGCCATCGATCATCTCTATTCAGTCATCGATGCGGCTGCGTTGCTGGAAGTCAATATGGTCACGACCTTCATCGGGCGCATGCCTTCAAAGACCGTCAGTGAAAACTTGGCGGAAGTCGCGAAGGTCTGGACACCGATCGTGAAGCATGCGGAGGAAAAGAACGTCAAAATCGCGATCGAGAATTGCCCGATGCTGTTCACGGAAGACGAGTGGCCGGGTGGACAAAATCTCATGACGACTCCAGCCTTGTTCCGGAAAGTATTCGAGGTGCTGGACAGCGATCATATCGGCTTGAACTTCGATCCTTCCCACTTTGTCTGGCAGCAGATGGACTACATCAAACCGCTTTACGAATTCAAGGATAAATTATTCCATGTCCACTACAAAGACATCAAGGTTTATCCGGAAAAATTGGCGGATGTCGGCATCATGGCGACGCCTTTGCAGTACATGAGCCCGAAACTGCCTGGCTTGGGCGACGTTGATTGGGGCAAGTATGTCTCCGCTCTGACGGACATCGGCTATGCCGGCTACACCTGCATCGAAGTCGAGGATAAGGCATTCGAAAAGGATTATGCCGCAGTGAAGACATCCGTACGACAAAGCGCGCACTATTTGAGGAATTTTGTCCAGTAAGCCTGCTTGCTTGATTTGAAACAAGGATAAACCAATAAATAATAAGGTGATGTGGAATACTCGGCTTCAGGGGTATTTCGCATCCTTTTTTTAAAAGGAGAACATAAAATGGCTAAAAAAATGATCGGGATCGACATCGGCGGAACGGAAATCAAGTTCGCCCTGATCGACGTGTACGGAAACATCTCAAAAAAATGGAAAATCAAAACGGATGCGGCTGACAACGGCAACCATATCCCGAATGCCATCATCCGCGCCATCAACGAAGAGATTTTGAACGGAACGGACGGCACGAAAGACATCATCGGTATCGGCATCGGCGTTCCGGGTCCGATTTCCCAGAACGGGGAATTGGTCGTGAAGGCCGTCAATCTGGGATGGTCGGACATGCCATTGAAATTGGTGATCGAGAAGGAACTGCAGTTGCCGGTCATTCTGCTCAACGATGCCAATGCGGCGGCTTTGGGTGAAATGTGGAAGGGAGCGGCCAGAGGAAAAGCGAATCTGGTGTTTGTGACTTTGGGCACCGGAGTCGGCGGCGGAATCATCCTGAACGGCGAGGTCCTGAACGGAACCCATTCATCCGGCGGGGAAATCGGGCATATCCCTGTCCAATCGGAAGAACAGCGGGTTTGCGGATGCGGCAACATCAACTGCCTGGAGGCCTATTCATCCGCAAACGGACTGCTGAAGACGATGAGTCTGCTCGATGAAAAGAAGCAGCTGACGAAGGATGGCTTCACGACCATCGATGTTTTCGACTGGCTCAAAGAAGGCAATGCATTGGCTGAACAGGCTGTCCAAAAAACAGTTACGCATCTGGGCTTTGCTTTGGCGGGGATCATGAACACCATCGATGTGGAAGAGATTGTGGTAGGCGGAGGGCTTTCCGAAGCTGGCGACTTGTTGCTGGAGCCGTTGAAAACGGTCATCGATCGGCATGTGTTTCCGGAAATCAGAGGCAATTACGGTGTGAAAAAAGCGGAACTCGGCAATGATGCCGGTATTTATGGCGCCGTCTACGCCTACTTGACGGCACAACAGCATCCAAACGAGCGTTAAGAAGGATTAGGTGAGCAACATGATAAAATTGATCGCATTGGACCTGGATGGCACGCTTCTGAATTCGGACCATGGGATATCGGAAGCGAACAAACAAATGATACGTGCCTACAAGAAGCGCGGCTGCAGATTCGTGCTTTGCACAGGCAGACCGTTTATCGGCATCACAGCCATCATCGAAACGTTGGGGTTGGAAGGACAGGGCTATGCCGTCAGTTTTAATGGCTCGGTGATCCATGATTTGGACAGCAACGAAATCGTCCACAACCGTCCGCTGCCTTTCCAGGATTTATTGGAAATAGACCGGCTCAGCCACGCAATCGGCGTGGATTACCAAATCCAGAGCACAGCCGGCATCTTCACCACAAACCACGAAATCAACGTGCATACCGCCTTCGACAGCTGGCTGAACAAATCGCGCATAAATGTGAGGAAGCTTGAGGAGCTGCACAGCACGGCCATCAACAAAGTGCTGTTTGTCTCGGAACCAGCCCGGTTGGATCAAAAGATTGCGGAGGTGCCCGATTACTTCCGCAGGAAATACAACCTGATGAAAAGTCTGGATTGCTTTTTTGAATTTTTGGACAAGCGGGCGAATAAAGGGAGCGCACTGAATGTGGTCGCGGATAGACTCGGGATCCTTCCGGAAGAGGTTATGGCGATCGGCGACAACGACAATGACGTATCCATGCTTGCTTACGCAGGCGTCAGCGTCGCGATGGGTAATGGTTCCGAAAAAGCGAAAGCGGCCGCTGATTTCGTCACAAAATCCAACGATGAGGACGGGGTTGCCTATGCTTTGGAGAAGTGGGCGACTTGAGGGAATCCGGCTGATTCAGAGTGTGGCGGAGCGACGGACGTGTTTTTTTTCGAGTGACTTCCCTTGCAAATTTTCCGGATTAGTCATACAATGATAGCGATTACACCATAAACGAAAGGGCGGATTGTATGAGTCAAACAGTGTATACCAACTATTGGCAGAATCGCATCGGCAACATTCGGAAGGAACACGGCAGCTATAAAAGTGAGGAAGAGGCGTTAGCGGGGATCAAAGCCTGGTGGGAACTGCATAAGGAAAATCATAAAAATGTGCAGTACAACCGCACCAACAGCGGCGCTCTCGAAATCGTCTACGACGACAAAAACTATGTCTATCGGATCGAGAAACGCAGAATCGAAGGCGCCTTGCCCAAACGAACGTACCGACTGAAGAAAGCCGGAGAAGTGGAATCGCTGCGTGGGAAATACAATCTCAACAAAGAATCGTTCCTGTTCGATGAATTGCCTGAACCAATACGCGACAGACTCATCCTGGCGATGGCCGACATCAATAAAGCCAGAGCCCATGTCTATGACAAAGAAGGCCGCCTGATCCGCGGACTTGAAGACAAAGTCATGGTTGGCAGTAGCATTTCATTCAAAAATAAAATCTTAATTTGAATATCTTAAGACAACAAACACAAACGCCTAAAAAACGTTTGTGTTTATTTTTTTAGCCCATTTTCAAAAATCACTTAAATAAACTTGCAATTACTTATAATCGCTTATATAATTCAATTAAAGGTGGTGGGAAGATGTACCAAGAAGAGCGCATCCAGCAGATTCAACAGCTGTTGGAGGAGAGAAAAAGACTTTCCAAAAAAGAAATAATGGAAGAATTCCAGATTTCATCCGACACTGCGCGTCGTGATATCCTAGAATTCCTAAAAATCGGAATGGCTGTCCGTACGCATGGAGGCATTATGTTAACGGAAGACAGCCCAAAGATACTCAGTTTTGGGGAGCGGACAGGCATACATAAACCTGAAAAAGAAAAAATGGCTGAGAGAGTTTTGGAAGAAATACCAGAAAACAGCACGCTGTTTTTGGATGTCTCGACTACGTTATTATTGGCAGCGCAGAAACTAAACAAAAAGTGTACGGTATATACGCATTCTCTGGACAATGCCTTTGCATTGGGGATGAATCCAAAAATCAAGGTTCATCTTTTGGGTGGAGAGTTCAATCCTGAAGACAGGTTTTTCTTTTCGGTCCGGAGTTTGGAGGAAATGGATGCGATAAAATTCGATATCTGTTTTATCGGAGCGGCAAGTTTGGAGAAGGAGGGAATCTTTTTCAAAGAAGCGAACAATGCCTTGATTAAGCAAAATGTGGTAAAACAAAGCCGACAAGTGGTGCTGGTTGCTGAAAATCAGAAATTCAACAAAGAAGCGCAGCATAAAGGCGCAAATTACAAGGACATTGATTGCTTCATTACAGATAAAGTTTTGACATCAAAACAGCAGGCTTATTTCGAAGGTCAAACCGAGATCATCTTTGAGGAGGAAACGATATGACAAAGGTTGAGTTGGTATTCAGCGATATAGATGGCACGTTGTTAAATTCGAAGCATGAAGTTACAGCCGAAGCAAGCCAAATCATTCAGGACTTGGTCGAGCAAGGCACGAAAATTATTCTGGCATCCGCCAGACCGCCAGGAGCAATGACTTCAATTGCTGATGAAGTTCACTTGGCTTCACCACTGGTATGCTTTAACGGAGCGTTGATTACACAATATAAAGAAGGATCATTTGATGATTTGTATAGTCTGACTCTTGAGAGACTGGATACATTACAGCTTTATCAAGCAATATCCACAAAGTTTCCGGATATAAGCTTCAATATCTATTCCGGCGATCGATGGTACGTTGAACGAGAAGATGAGTGGGTCAAGCAGGAAGCGGCAATCACCAAAATGGATCCAGAATCCATCTCAATGGAAGATTTCTTGAATGAGCATTTTCCTGTCCATAAAATACTGTGCATGGGAAATCCAGATGATATTCAAAAACTGGAGGAAGTTTTGGAAGAGGCAAAACTATCAAGCATTTCCTGCTATCGATCAAAAGACACCTATCTGGAAATCGTCAATAATCAGGTATCGAAGTTAGGAGCACTTTCCTTTTTGTGCGAAAAATATGGCGTTGAATTAGAAAATACTTTAGCAATCGGTGACAATTTCAATGATATGCCGATGATCATACACGCAGGCAAAGGAATCGCAATGGGAAATGCTCCTGATGAGGTAAAACAAGCAGCTGATTGTGTAACGGATACAAATGATGAGAATGGTTTTTATAAGGCTTTGGCAAAGAATTTTGGATAATGGAACGGATTCAGAAAGTGCATAAAAAAATTAAATGATATCTGGATTGTTCCTCAAAAACAAGTGCAAACACCAAAATGGTTGCGCTTGTTTTTCGTCTGTTCATTGAACCTCCATTTTAAACCCATTAATAATATCCAAAACTTCTCCCGATTATTTCCTGCCGGTGTTGAGAAAAAATGATCCAGCTTTATTGTTCTTGCATATTTACCTAAAGCTGCTATCCTAAAATTAAGAGGTGAAGCAGATGATATACAACGATAATAATGATAGATTTCAGCATTGGCTTCGGAAAAAAGGACTTTCTTCAAGTTCAGTCAGCAAATACGCTTCTCAATCACACAATAGAATTCTTAAGGATCTTGGTGTCAGCTTCTATGAGCTTGATTCAGTAGAGCAATTAAATAAGTTATTGCTGGACGTTCGAAAATTAGAAAAACTGATGGAAAAAGATCCTCGAAGAATGTACTCATCTGCGGTCAGCAATTACATAAAATTTCAATCTGAAACAGCAGATTTCTCAAATACCCTCGAAGATAATAAATATGAGTTCAGGGTGGAAGAAACTTTAGCTAGTTGGGCAAACAAGCCTGAATATAATAATTCCCCTCGACCTCGAGCAAAACTTATTGAAGGTAGCGCGACACGTTATGCAAGAGATGCAAAAGTTGGGGCTGATGCAATTACATTATCAAATTATGAATGTCAGATAGATTCCTTCCACAAATTCTTTATTTCCAGAAGGACTAACAAAAATTATGTTGAAGCACACCATTTAATTCCGATTGCCTACCAAGGGATTTTTGAACATGGGATTGATGAAGTTGAAAATATAGCCTGTCTTTGTCCTGTATGTCATAGTTGCATCCATTATGGTGTAAATCACGAACGTGTGCACCTCATTGATCGATTGTACAACAAATTTCAAACTAAGCTATATACAATAGGGATTGAAATCAAACAAAAAGAGCTTTTGGAGCTATACCAAGCAAAATAGAAACTCTATGAATAACTATAATTTGGGTTTGATAAATCGGATACGCAATTCATCGATTTCACCTATAAAAATATCTAGTAAAGATTTCTATTAAACTGTATGATTGTTGTAACATCACAATACAAGGAGGTGCTGGTATGGGAGACATTTCCGCCCCGATAATCTATGAATTGGATTACAGCAGCGAAGGCATGAAGGATTTTGATTCAAAAGTCCAAGAAACTGTTGGTAAGGATGCTAAGTACCTTTTGCATTATCCGACAGTGTATATCGTAAATGACAAGAGTAAAGAGAAGCAGTTCTCGGTTTACATCGGGGAAACTTCCGACATCAAGAAAAGGACCATACAGCATCTGACGGTCGATCCGAAATCGAGGAGCGACTGGAAGAACCTGTCTGATTCGGATTCATCGAAGATGTATGTGATCGGGCATGATCATTTCAATAAATCACTAACGTTGGACATCGAAAATAAGTTGATGCTGTATATGTCCAGCATTGAAAATGTAGATGCAGTTTATAACCGCCGGACTAACCAGCAGAATGATTATTTTACATCCCATGAGGTGGACAATATTTTCTCAAAGGTCTGGAGAGGGCTGCAAAAGAAAAATAAGGAGCTATTTCCGGTTGAGCAGATCATCAGGGATTCCGCCATTTTTAAGGCTTCTCCGTTCCATAAACTGACGGAGGAGCAGATCCGCACGAAGGATTTCATCACTTTGCGCATCATGCAAGCTCTGACGAAAGGGGAAACGGGTCAGCTGATTCTTGTGACAGGCGAAGCGGGATCGGGTAAAACGGTTCTGATGAGTAGTCTGTTTTATGAATTGAACCAATTATCCAAGGATGATCCGGATAATCTGATATTCAAGGACACGAAGAATTTTCTCTTGGTGAACCACGAGCAGCAGCTGAAGGTTTATCAGCAGATTGCGACCAAGTTGGGCATCTACAGCAAAAAGCAGCCCGACCTCGTTTCGAAACCAACTCCGTTCATCAATAATCATGGGCCGGAGGATAAAGTGGATGTGGTGATCGTCGATGAGGCGCATCTGCTGTGGACGCAGGGGAAACAGTCCTATCAGGGGAAGAACCAACTGCACGATTTGTTGGAACGCGCCAAAGTAGTCGTGGCGGTGTTTGACCAAAACCAGGTACTTTCGACACAACAGTATTGGGAATACGAGGAATTGATGAGCCTCCAGCATGAAGCCCAGCTTAACGGGAATTTGATGTATCTGTCGAACCAGATGCGCATCAATTCCGATAAAGCGACGGTGGATTGGATCCGTTCCCTGATCGATGAACAGGAAGTCGGGAAAATACCTGCCGATTCAAAAAACTATGATATCCAGATCTTCGAAAGCCCGGAAGAACTGCATGCAGCCATCAAAGCAAAGGCGCAGAGCCAGGATTCGGGTATTTCCAGATTGACGGCAACATTCGATTGGGATTACGTCGACAAGCGCAAACCTGAAGGAGAGGACTACTGGTACGTCCGAATAGGTGACTGGAAATTGCCGTGGAACCTACAGCTGCCTGTTACTTCGAAAAAACAATCAATCAAAAACAAACATCTTTCGTGGGCCGAACAGGAACAGACAGTCGATGAAGTCGGCTCCACTTTCACGGTCCAAGGATTCGACCTGAACTATGCAGGCGTCATCATCGGGCCATCCGTGAAATACCGGAACGGCAAAATTATTTTTGACCGTCAGGAGAGCAAAAACAAGAAGGCCACGCAAAAGAGAAGCCTGAAGGACGGCAGCAAGGAATATTTTTCCGACACGTTGCTGAAGAACGAGCTGAACGTATTGCTGACCAGAGGCGTGAACGGCTTGTATCTCTATGCGGTGGATGAAGAGCTGCAACAAGCACTTATGGAAGCCAGAAAGGGATGACACACATGAACACAATGGACAAAATAAATAAATTCCGCGATGACCGCGATTGGCGCCAATTCCACAATGAGAAGGACCTTGCCATCTCGATTTCATTGGAAGCCGCAGAACTGCTGGAGCTCTTCCAATGGAAATCACCTGAGGAAGTCAGAGAAAGCAGCATTGAACGGATCAAGGAAGAACTTGCGGATGTGCTGATCTATTCCCACATGATGGCCAGCAATCTGGATCTGGACATCGATGAAATCATCGAGGCGAAGCTAGAGAAAAACAACCAAAAGTATCCGGTGGACAAAAGCAAAGGGAATAAAGAGAAGTATACGGAGTTGTCATAACACCCTGAATTATAAAAAAGGAGTTTTATCATGGACGACTTAACAGTCAAACAAGCGGCAGATAGGTCCAAAAAGATCCGGGAGCATTACCGCTCATTGGAAATGAAGCACCACGGCAGTGAGTGGACCGTGGAAGAGGATGCGTTGGCGTTTTTGACGGATGCAGGTTTGGTCGGGCGCTTGACCATGGCGCAACAGGGTCGTTGGCCGGTCGGTGAGTCAAATGAAGCCGGATTGGAGCACAAAATCGGCGAAAGCATCTGGTGGCTGATGGTGTTGGCGGACCGGATGGGCATCGACAGCGAAGAAGCGCTGGAGAATTTCTTGAGTACAACAGAGAAACGTTTTGATATCTAGGAACAAGCATTTGAGGCACGCATGAATATTTGAATATGACTGAATTCGAGGCTCCGTTGGTGTTGACGGATATCCGATCCAGTTCCGTCTTCAGTAGATCGAATTAATAAGAGTAGGAGAATAAAGTAATACGGTTTGCTTCAGTAAAATAATGTATAATACATTTGCTGGAGAGATTCTCTTTAAGGACAAGAAAAGTAGGTGAACAAAGTGGGGAAATATCAATTGGATTACAAAGGTCAGGCATCTGTGACGAAGTATCACGAAAAAAATACGCCTGCCAAATTTGATAAAAAGCAGCAACTTGAAAAAATACGTGCGGAGTATTTGAAAAAGAAGAAAAAATAAGCAGGTGAACTACATCTGCACTGAAATATTTTTTGCAGCGTTTACGTCGCGGTCGTGATGCGCGTGGCAGTTCGGACAGTCCCATTCGCGGATTGTGCAGTCTGTGATGGGGATATCGACAAATAGAGCTGAAAGCCTCCCGTTAGAGGTTTTGGCTCTATTTTGTTTGGAACAATTTAAAATTCCTGATTTGTATGATTTTTTGGTAAGATAATAACCAGAAGACTTCTCTCAACGGTTATGCTGAGCGGAAATGTTTTGGAGGCTGAATCATATGTACAATCATCAATTGGATACATTCATAAAAGTTGCCGATTCAGGCAGTTTCAATAAAGCATCAGAAGAACTGTATGTATCGCCGAATGCTGTCATGAAACAAATCAAGCTTCTGGAAAACAGCCTGGGATTTGATTTGTTTGTCAGGACGCATCGGGGTGTCCAATTGACACCTGCAGGCGAATCCTTGTACCGGGATGCAAAGTATCTCATCCAGTATGCAAAAGATTCAATCGTCCGAGCCGAAAAAATGCTGGCTCAACCCAAGCACGTACTGAGGATCGGGACCTCATTGACGACGCCGGTCCAGTTTTTGGTCAGTCTGTGGCCCCAAATTCGCCAACACAATCCGGATCTGAAATTTGAATTGGTCTCATTCGAAAACACCCCTGAGAACGCGCGGGAAATCATGAATCATTTCGGCAGAAACATCGACGTGGTCGCCGGTATCTACAGCGATAACATATTGAGCGAGCGAAATTGTTCGGCATTGAAATTGTATGATACACCCCTATGTGCGGCGGTCCCGCTCCATCATCACTTGGCAGTAAATGATGAAATAGCGATCGAGGACCTGTTCGATGAAAAGGTCATGCTCATCAAACGCGGCTACATGAGTGCTTTTGATGAAGTCAGGGAGGATCTGGCAGGAAATTATCCGAGGATCCAGATTGAAGATTTTTCATTCTTCAATGTGAATGTCTTCAACAAATGCGAAAACGACAATGCAGTTCTGATCGGCGTAAAGGAATGGGAAAATGTCCATCCTTTGCTGAAGATCATTCCGATCAGCTGGAAGCATACGATTCCGATAGGGATCCTGCATTCAAACACGCCATCCGAGGATGTCAAAGAATTCCTGGAAATAATCAGTCAGATATATGAGGTCCAGTTATAACCTTTGGGTTGCAACTCGTGAGCCAAGAGAGACTTCTTAACAGTCTCTTTCTTTATATACTTAAGTTGTAATAGAACGAAGGGGGAAACGGAAATGAAAACAAGAGTATTGGGACAAGGATTGGAAGTATCGGCAATCGGGCTTGGCTGCATGGGGATGGATCATGCCTACGGTGCGCCGGCCGACAGGGAAGAAATGATCAAGCTGATCAGACGCGCTGTTGAATTGGGCTGCAATTTCTTTGATACCGCAGTTGTCTACGGTGAGGCGAATGAAGTGTTGTTAGGCAAAGCATTGGAAATTTACAACCGCGAAGACGTGATCATCGCCACCAAATTCGGCATCTATGGGCAGAAAATGGTTGACGGCAAGCCTGAGAATCTGTTGAATAGCAAGCCGGATTCCATCAGGGAACAACTGGAAGGCTCATTGGAACGCTTGGGCGTTGATTACATCGACCTGTACTATCAGCATCGCGTGGACCCGGAAGTTGAACCGGAAGTGGTTGCCGGGGTGATGAAGGAATTGATGGCTGAAGGGAAAATCAAGCATTGGGGCTTATCCAATGCGCCTTTGGATTATCTAAGAAGGGCCCACGCTGTCTGTCCGGTAACCTGCATCGAGAACCAATATTCGATGGTTTTCAGAGAACCGGAAAAGGAAATATTTAAGGCATGCGAAGAATTGGGCATCGGCTTTGTCGCGTATTCACCCCTTGGAAATGGTTTCTTGAGCGGGAAATATGATGTGAACACTAAATATCCTGAAGGGGACTTCAGGAACAAGATGGGTAGATTCAGCCCTGAAGTCATGCAAAAAAATCAAGCGTTATTGGATTTGCTCAAAGAAATCGCCGACAGAAAGGACGCAACGAGCGCGCAAATCGTTTTGGCTTGGGAACTTGCACAAAAACCATGGATCGTCCCGATTCCTGGTACAACGAAAATGCACCGTTTGGAAGAAAATTTAGGCGGAGCAGCTATCGAGTTGAGCCCAGCGGAATTGAAGGACATCAACGCAGCCCTGGATGCCCTTGATATCGACGAAACACATTTCTGAGTAGAGTCTACCGTATTTTCGTATTGAATCTAAAAGAAATGAAGCAGACATGTAAACCCTCATCCGAAAACGAGCCGCTAAACAATGCGCGTGCCAGTTTCGGGTGGGGGTTTTCCTTTCCTTGGGGATTCTTACTCTCTGGTGTATGATTATAGTAGAGAGAAAGTAATCATCTATCAGCAAGATTAACATGTCCTATAATGATTAACTAAAAAGGTGGGATCATCATGAAAAAAGTTTTCAGGAAAAAGACGATTACCGGGGAAACAGGAAATCTGGAAAAAGAGGAGGTAGCGGAAGTACAAGTTGAAACAGAACTTCCAGCTAGTGATCTGAAGCAAGAAGAAAAAGAATTTGAATCCTTCTTCTCTGAAGTTTTAAAGAAATTACCGCAAAAGACATCAACCCGAGTCCTAAATGCTTATGACAAGTCAAAAGAACAGGCTGAAAAAATTCTCGACAAAAGCAAAAATCAATTTGATGGGATCTTCGATGAATTTCTGGAAGGTGTCGATGAAGAAAAACGCAAAAAATGTCATAAGACTGTTCATGCCGCGTCTTTAACAGCAGCCATAATCGGCTTCTCACCAATCCCTTTTTCAGATGCTTTCTTGCTGGTTCCAGTCCAATTAACAATGATGTCTCGTCTGCACAAGATATTTGGTCAATCATGGTCCGAAAGCCTTGGAAAAAGCCTATCCAGGGAATTGATTGTTGTTGGTTTAGGCAGAAGTGCAGTCGGCAATATCCTGAAATTGGTACCCGCAGTAGGCACTGTTGCAGGTGCTGCAATTAACGGTGCCGTTGCCAGCACCATCACAGAGTCTTTAGGCTGGGTAACCGTCAAAATGTTGAATGATGGTGAAGATATTTTCGAACAAGCCATGTCGTTCAAAGGACAATTCAATACATTATTCAAAACTCTTCAGAACTCCAGTAAACCCTCTAACAAAAAATGAATTTGATGACAGATAAATTTTCTAGGGACAAAGGTGCAGTTGCTTTGTCTCTTTTGAGTTCTCAACCGACGCTACCGGCGAATTGTCAGAAATCTATGAAGTATTTTGGAAGCCAGTGATATAATAGCTTCTATATCACTGTTGAAGGGGAGAGGCACATGTACGATTTAGCGAATGAATACCATATCGCGGTCCCCACCGCGTTTTACGATAACGAGGATCTGAATATGGAGGCAACTTTGCAGCATATCCGGAATCTCTATGACCAGGGTGTGAAATCCGTCCTGGTATGCGGCACGACCGGAGAGCAGCATAGTCTGTTGTTGACCGAGAAACTGCAACTGCTAGAAAGCATTGATGAGGCCAGTTTCCTGCCAGATGACCTGGAAATCCTTTTCGGAGTAGCCAGCATCAGGCAAAAGGAAGCCCTGCAGTTGGCTGAAAAAGTCAACGCGAGTCCAAAAATCAGTGGAGTGCTGTTGGGTTTTCCGCCTTATATCCTGCCTTCACAAAAAGAAGCGAAGCTCTATGTTAAAGCCATTGCCCAAATCATCCATAAGCCCATCATCCTCTACAACAATCCGCGGCGCACGGGGTTCAATCTGGAGTTGGATACCTTTGCTGAATTGATCAAGCTGCCGAACATCATCGGCATCAAGGATGCAGGTGACAGTGCACGCATCCCCGAATTGATTTCCGTTGCGGACAAAAAAATCTACATCTACGCCGGCGGGGAAATCGATCTGGGCAAAAAAATCGTATTGGGCGCAAACCGTTTGTCCTCCATGGCGGGTAATCTGTATCCTACCGAGGTAGAAGCATATTTCACGGCTTTGTTGCGCGGGCGCGCGGACAAAATCAAAAACGCCGGAATCGAAGAGAAAATTCGTAGCGTTTTTGCGGAGAACCCGATCATTTACATCAAAAACGAGATCACAAAGCAAACGAAGATTGATATGGGTTTTGCGCGTTCGCCGCTGGGTAATCAGTAACAGCTTATTTCCTCGCGGAAGAGCTGAACTCCGGTCAGGGGTGCTTCACCTGAGGAAATAGTCATTAAAATACCGGCATCTCCGATGAGGGAGCTTTCGCAGGGGGATAGTAACGACATAAGGGCGCCATCTCCGGCGAGCGACACTTCACCGGAGATGCCTGAAGAATGGACTGCGTTCCTCTTGTTGGATTCCTAAAAAGGCAACTACCTTGCCGGATCGGCCATTTAAAAGTAGTATATTGAGTAGATAGAATTTGTTGTGAATATTATCATGTGAAGTGAGGGGATCCATTTATGTCGACACCTGAATTAAGAGCTCAAATCATCGAAGCACACCAAAGCCGCTACGCCACAAAGTCCTTTGATCCAACGAAGAAGATTGCAGAGGAAGATTGGGAAACGATCATCGAATCGGCACGTTTATCGCCGAGTTCCTTTGGCTATGAACCATGGAAATTCCTTTTGATAAACAATCAGGAAATCAAGGATGACTTGAAGGGGATTGCTGCTGGGGCAGTCAACAGCCTCAACGGCGCCAGCCATTTCATCATCGCTTTGGCCAGAAAAAATGTGACGATCGAAAGTGATCATGTACGGCACATTGTGGAGGACGTGCTCGGCGCGGAATTTGCTATTGACTCGCCGCGCAGTCAGTATTTCGATAATTTCCAAAAGAACAATCAACAGTTGACGGATGAACGCAGCTTGTACGATTGGGCCTCCAAGCAGACCTATATCGCGATGGCCAACATGATGACCACTGCAGCTCTTCTGGGAATTGATAGCTGTCCGATCGAAGGTTTCAACAAAGCCAATGTAGAAAAGTACCTGTCGGAAAAAGGTCTGGTCGACCTTAACGAGTTCGGTGTTTCCTATATGCTGGGTTTGGGATACCGCAATGAACCGATCACATCGAAGAAAAGACAGTCCTTGGATGAGATTTTAGAAATCATCGACTAGTCTTGTAGCCAAACCGAAACCGGAAGCTGCCGACATTGCTCGGAGATACACAAAAAGAACAACAAATGCAACAGGAAGACAATCCTATCAGGTGTAGGGCTGTCTTCCTGTTTTTTGCATGATATCGACCAAAACGCGGTTTTTGGAACAATATTGGCTGAGCAGTATTATTGACTTGAAGCTCAAATCATTGTATAAATTTATTACACCTCATCAGGAGTCTGCCAATCGCTGTTGCTTTGACAAACAGCCTTTTACATAAGTTTCATACAAGGAGGAAATGCTATGAAAAATTACTTTAATACGAACGAAATGACTTTGCAGGAACGCGAGCACCTGAAAATTGAAATGGAAATGAAGAAAAACTATTATGGTGCTTTTGTCAGCAACGTGCTGACGGATGAAATGACCGAAAAAATGGAAAACATCTGCGGAGACGACTTGTGTCAGTAGATGCCACTAGCTGCATGACACTGATGGGGTGCACGAATAAGTATATTGTAATGAAGGGCTGCCTCAGCTAAGGGGTGGCCCTTTGTTTGATTTGCGCTGATTAAGTTTCAGCCCGTACAGCCAGTATATCAGCGAAGGAACAGTCATCAAATCTGCAAAAGACTCAATAAACTAAGTCTTTTCACCGCTCGCATCCTCTTGCATGATATCCGAACTGGTTTTCCTTTTGTCGGCTATTTTTCCCAAGCGGATGATATGGGCCAGGTTTTCCTCGTATTTTTCGGCAAATACGATCGAATACAGGACGTCCAGCAAGTAGATGACGGAAAGGTTGACAGTGAAATTGCCGATTTTGGAATACAGTTTCTCGCGCGTCGTAATCGGCAGGTAGCAGTCCACCACCCGTGAAAGGTAGTTGTCGCCGATGCTCGTGATTCCGATCGTGGGGATGCCCTCAGATTTTAATATATTCGCGATCTGCTTCATCGCGTTGCTTTCGCCGGTATAGGAAATCAGGATGGCGCAGGTGCCTTCGGGACAGGTATAGGCTGTGTAGACGTCTTCGCCTTTGATGGTAGAGACGGCAGTGTGGTGCTTGATCCGGTTCATTTTCAGAGCAAAATCCTGTGGGATGAGCATGTTGGCGTTGGTGGCGAAGATTTGGATATGCTTAGCCTTCAGCAGCATCTGTTTCGCCTGCTGCAGCGAGTCGTGGTGGATGAGCGAGAGCGTATCCTCGATTGTTGATTGTCCGAGAGAGGCCATCTTTTTGCTGATTGTCATGATCGAGTCGTTCGCTTTGAACGGCAAGTTGGCATCGATGTCGACGAAATTGCGCGTCAGATAGTCGTGCTCCTCCTGGTAAGCTTTTTTGCATTCCACCCATCCGGCAAAACCCAATTTTTTGGCGATTCGGATCAGCGTGGAAGGTTGCGTGTAGGTTTCGGCTGCGATCTCCTGCATCGTCTTTTCATCCAGCACTTCCGGATAACGCAGCAGGTATTCCACGACTTCTTTTTCAGCCGGAGAAAACTTGATGGTTTCCATTTTTTCGCGTATCAACATAAGTGGCGCGTCTCCTTTTTCTTCATGTCTAGCGATTCAAGCCTGCCTCTCGGAAATTAGATAAATCTGACCCATTGCGCTCTACGATGCTCATTTGCATGGGAGTCTTAGGGATTCATCCCTTAGAGTCCCAGTATAAGGAGACCGTAAGGAACGTTGCGAGGCCAGATTTCCTAAATTTCTTTCGAGGCAGAACGGGCTTGAATCGCTTTTCCTTATTTACAAAAATTATAAATTAATGTAAATGTTATGTAAACGATATTTCGCTCGAAAAAGGCCAAAAAGCGAAAAGAATTTGAATTATTGGGCGTATTTTGCACGAATTTTGTAAAAAGGTTTTGAAGTGTACCGAGAACCCTTGTTATCGATATTTACATGATAGATAATAACCTTGTAAACGAAACGAGGAGGAATATACAAATGAGAAAAGGTGTTAAAATTGTAACAATCGGTGGAGGAAGCAGCTACACACCTGAATTAATGGAAGGTTTCATCAAACGTTATGATGAACTGCCTATCCGCGAAATCTGGTTAGTGGATATCGAAGCAGGGAAAGAAAAATTAGAAATCGTGGGCACAATGGCGCAACGTATGTGGGATGCATCCCCTTACGACGTGAAAATCCATATGACTTTGGACCGCAGAGAAGCATTGAAGGATGCCGACTTCGTAACGACGCAATTCCGTATCGGTTTACTGAATGCTCGCGTCAAAGATGAGCGCATTCCTTTCTCCTATGGCATGCTGGGTCAAGAAACAAACGGTGCTGGCGGTATGTTCAAAGCCTTCCGTACAATTCCGATCATTTTGCAGATCGTTGAAGACATGAAAGAACTTTGCCCGAATGCATGGTTGGTCAACTTCACAAATCCAAGCGGCATGGTAACAGAAGCAGTCGTTCGCTACGGCAAATGGGACAGAGTAATGGGCTTGTGTAACGTTCCGGTTATGGCTACCATGACTGAACCGAAAGCATTAGGCGTCGAAAAAGAGGATCTGATCTACAAATTTGCCGGCTTGAACCACTTCCACTGGCATAAAGTCGCTGACGACAAAGGCAACGACGTCACTTACAAAGTGATCGACGCCATGTTCGACAAAGATGCAGGCTTACCGAAAAATATCCATGACATCCCGTTCTACAGAGAACAATTGGAACAAATGGGCATGATCCCTTGCGGCTACCACCGCTACTACTACCGTGAAGAAGAAATGCTGACACACGGTCTGGAAGAGTACAATGGCGTAGGCACGCGTGCACAACAAGTTAAAGAGACAGAAGCTGAATTGTTCGAATTATACAAAGATCCAAACTTGGATCACAAACCGGAGCAATTACAAAAACGTGGGGGAGCTTACTACTCTGACGCTGCTTGCGAAACAATCGCTGCCATCTACGCCAACAAAGACACGCAAATCGTTGTATCAACTAAAAACAATGGTGCTGTACCTGACCTGCCAGCTGACTGCGTAGTCGAAGTCACAGCTTACGTTGGCGCACAAGGCGCTCGTAACGTTGCTTTCGGTGAATTGCCGACTGCTGAAAAAGGCTGGTTGCAAGTGATGAAAGCTATGGAATTGCTGACTATCGAAGCTGCTGTAACAGGCGACTACGGTACTGCATTGCAAGCATTCACAATCAACCCACTGATCCGTTCAGGCGAAACGGCTATCAAAATCATGAACGAATTGTTCATCGCACACAAAAAACACTTGCCGCAATTCGCTGAAACAATCGCACGCTTGGAAGCTGAAGGCGTGACTGTTAAAGATGAAATCGCTAGAGACTTAGACTAATTAAGACAAGAAAACCCTATCATTCACTTTTTTTCAAAAAACCATTTGACATTTGCTTGGAAAATGAGTATATTCTGAGAAACAACATAAAAAGTGATGATAAGAAGTAGTAAGTTATTGAGCTGACCAGAAAGGTGCCGGTCGATGCGAGGCACACATGCGAGATAGCCGAATTCATCTTTGAACTTCGCACTGAATCAAGTAGGCTGCGACGGGTGATAGCGTTCGTTATTTCGCTAGGGTATTATAATGTACCTATCGAGGTAGACTTGCGCGAGTGGTCTATGAACAAAGGTGGTAACACGAGTCTATACAGGCTTCGTCCTTTCCAATGAAAATTGGAATGGACGAAGCTTTTTTTGTTGAAGAGAAAATGGAGGGATTAATATGAGTTTCAAAGCATTGAGTGAAAAAATCGATTTCGAATTAGTGAAAGAATTATCCAAACTGACGCCCGAACAAGCAGCGATGAAGGCAGCCCGTGACCAAGAGTTGCACGACATCATCGAAGGCAAAGACGATCGCATCCTTTTGATCATCGGACCTTGTTCCGCACATGATGAAGAAGCGGTAATGGAATACGTGCGTCGTTTGGCGAAATTGCAGGAACAAGTCAAGGACAAAGTGTTCATGGTTCCCCGTATCTACACAAACAAACCGCGTACGACCGGCGACGGCTATAAAGGCTTGTTGCACAAACAAGATCCTACCGGCAAGAGCAACCTGATCCAAGGTATCGCTGCTGTGCGCAGCCTGCACAACCGCGTCATCACGGAAACAGGCTTGACGACAGCTGACGAAATGCTGTACCCGGAAAACCTGGATTTTGTTGATGATCTTGTCAGCTACCATGCAATCGGCGCACGTTCGGTTGAGGACCAACAGCACCGTTTCGTTGCCAGCGGAATCGATCACCCAGCCGGTATGAAGAATCCGACAAGTGGCAACCTGAAAGTGTTGTTCAATTCCGTTTACGCTGCTCAACAAAAACAAAAATTCATCCATAACGGCGTCGAAGTCCAGTCCAGCTCCAATCCGTTGGCGCACGTTGTCTTGCGCGGCGGCACGAACGAATACGGCGATAACATCCCGAACTACCATTACGAAGACCTTGTCAAAGTCGTGAAAGGTTACGAAGGCGGAGAATACAAAAATCCATTCATCGTCATCGACACGAACCACGACAACTCAGGCAAAAAACACATGGAACAGATCCGCATCGTCAAAGAAACGATGTTCAACCGTTCTTGGAACGACGACATCAAAAAAATGGCGCGCGGCTTCATGATCGAGAGCTACCTAGTTGGAGGCCGTCAAGAAGACGATGGAACAGTCTTCGGCCAATCCATCACCGACCCATGCCTAGGCTGGGAAGATACAGAAGAATTGGTTAAATACATCGCAGAAAACGCATAAGAGCATAAATGTGGAGCCAGGAGAAATCCTGGCCTTTTTGTGTTGGGTTGTTTTTTGTGGGTGGGCTTGGCGGGGGGTGCGAGGGTTGCCGAATAAAGGGTGGATATTCGGCAATCTGATTGGGGCGCGAGGTGAAATAGTCGAATACCGGACGAACATTCGACAAACTGATTCCAGCGCAGGGCGATATTGTCGAATGCTAGAAAACATTCGACAAATTGATCCCAAATCAATGTAAAATTGTCGAATGTAAGCTATCTATTCGACAATTTCAGAATTACCGGTAGATCCTCTATTGAAGTCCCGGTTCACCGGGATAACAGATATCATTTCAAATGACGACCAAGCGCAGATTATTTTCATCAGGCAACGCGCAATCGGCGAGTAGTTGCGTATACTCTATACGAAGACTACATCGAGGTGATTACTATCGCATTCAAGGAACGAACAAAACCAAAGCGTTTGCGCGTATACGAAATATTGAATAAGCGTATGCGTCTGGAGAAAAAGCACTATAATTACTATCTCAATTTTGACAAAGGGTTCGTAGGCGAATGTGGAATCGACGAACAAACCGAGCAACTGGGCCCGAATTGTCTTGTTCTGAATGATTTGCAATTGGAAATTAGACTTGCGCCATTCCAAATTGATACGCTTCTGATCGGCTCGAACAAGATGGTCCTGCTTGAAATTAAAAACTTTGAGGGAGTGCATCAGTGGGGAGAGCGGAAATTAACGAAGGAATCCGGCCTATCTTTGGAAAACCCTACTCTGCAAGTGTTGAAAACACAGACGCGGTTGGAGTTTCTTCTTGAAAGTTTGGGTTGCCAAATGCGGGTAGAAGCATACGTTATTTTCATAAATCCTGAATTCACCTTGTTTAACGCTCCGAACGATGCAGGATATATTCTTCCCAGCCAGATTCCAGATTTTTTTCGAACCTTGCAGAAACAACTGACGAAACCGAATGCCGAGCAGCATAAGCTGGCAAATGCGCTCGTGAATCTGCACGATCCTGACTACCCGTGCAAAATGCCGGAATACAGCTTTGATCAATTGCGGAAAGGAATACCTTGCCCCAAATGCGGTACGCTAGCGAAAACATTCAAGGGGCATTATCAAATCTGCGCGAACTGCGGGCAGAGAATGAATGTCAAAAGATGCATCAAAGCAAGCATTGAAGAATTCCGCATATTATTTCCGGATGAAAAAATGATCACCAGCCGCATGCTGGAATGGTGCGGTTCTGGGGACAAGACGTGCGTTTATCGGGTGCTGAAGGAAGAATACCGAGCGATAGGGAAGAACAGCGGTCGTTATTATGTTTGAATTTTTATGTTATTTCGGCGAAGCCTTATAAACATTTTTAGTGTATGTAAATAAACATCGCGCAACCAGTCTGGATTATTCCACGGCATGGTTGCGCGATTTCTTTTGTTTTGTTCTATCAGTGGTCTTCGGTAATTTTCTTTCGGTTCCGGTCTAGGCCTTCGATTTTAGGCGAAATAGTCGAATACCGGACGAACATTCGACAAACTGATTCCAGCGCAGGGTGAATTTGTCGAATGCTAGAAAACATTCGACAAATTGATCTCAAATCAATGTAAAATTGTCGAATGTAAGCCAAAAATCCGGCAAACTCATTGTAGCTGGCGGATATGATGGCGAAGCAGCTGTGCAAACCAGCAGTGCAATCACCGCAGTCAATGCGATCTACATCTACGTCCCATTGGCACTGACAGCGGTTTCGATGATTTTCGTCTACCTCTATAAATTGGACAAAGAATATGATAATATTATCAAAGACTTAGATGAACGAAAATTGAAACAATAATCGTTTTCAGGGTGAGGCGGATTACTCGCCGATCCCTGGTTTTTTTGTTTTGAAGAGCGAAGGCATCCAATAATTGAGCGAAGGCGGGATTGACATGAAGAAAAATTATTTAAGCATCGACATCGGCGGCACGAACATCAAATTGGCCTTGATCGACCACTCCGGGCAGATCCAGTCCAAGAAGCAGGTGCGGACGCCGCATGAATACGGTGAATTCATTGCCACATTGGAAAATGAAATCGAACTGGTTCAGGATGAGATTCGCGGGATCGCCTTCAGTTGCCCGGGGAAAGTGGATACGGAAACGGGCCTGATTTCCTTCGGCGGAGCGTTGCCGTTTCTGGACGGCGTTTCCTTCGTCGAAGAATTCCAGCCGAAATTTGCTGTGCCTATATCCGTCATCAATGACGGGAAAGCTGCAGCGTTGTCGGAGCTTTGGCTCGGCAACCTGAAAGGCATCGAGAATGGCCTAGCGCTAGTGCTAGGGACTGGAATCGGCGGCGGGCTGATCCTTGACGGCAAACTCTATCAGGGCAAGCATTTCCAGGCCGGCGAACTGAGCTTCATGATGAAGCAGTCGGAAAAGCCTAGTTTCGACGATATGTACGGCAAAACGGGCTCGGCTGTAGGACTGGTCAAAATGGTGAACCTGGAACTGGGTACAGAGGACACGAAGGACGGTGCAGCTGCTTTCGAAGCGCTCAACCAAAAAGACCCGAACGTTTATCCGATTTTCGAAGCCTTCGCCAGGGAAATCGCCTATATGATCTGCAATATCCAGGCAATCCTCGATCTCGAAAAGATCGTCATCGGCGGCGGAATCAGCGCCCAACCGATCGTAACCGAAGAAATCCGGAAACAATACCGCGCCATCCGCGCAGAACTGCCTTTCCTGGAGAATACCTTGACTGAAGTGGAAATCGACAGTTGCCGCTTCCTGAATGATGCGAACCTGTTGGGGGCGTTGTACCAGTTGTTGCTGAATGCGGATGAAGAGATGGTTTTATAAGCCCTTTGATTAGACGAAATGAATCAATCTTGAAATGTAAAAATAGAAATAGCCTCCAAGGAGTAAGCATCGCTTCTCTCCCTGGAGGCTATTTTAGTTTGATCTGGTCGGTCATAAGAGGTTAATCAGGTTTAGCATTTTTCGAAATCCAATCTCAAAGCTAGGTGATCTCCTATCGGGTTCTCCAATGCAATACCGCAATTAGCAAGTTCTGAGCCGGAGTACTGCTTCCGGCTGTTGACCTCGGCGTAGTTTGCTTTCAGGTCAATAAAGGGAATCTTAATCAGCAAAGACAACTCTGATACGTCATATGTATTGCGGAAGAGGTAAACGATGATTTTATTCCTCGCCTCATCAGTGAACATCCAGGTGCAGTGGTTGGTGTCGAAGGGTGATTCCAATCGATAAAATTCGCTTGTCATCAAGAAGTCCCGATCCTCCTTGTAACCTTCGACATGGGCTTTGATGACAGTCTGCTCGTGGTCGCTGAGCTGCATGATATCCATCTCATACCCCATATTAGTGGAGGAAGCGAGATGCTTCCTCGTTTCGAAATCTATCACGCGTCCCGTTTGATGATTCGGTACGGATGAAACATGACCAGTCAAGGAATAAGGCGGAAACAGATAAGAAGCGCCGTATTGGATTCGTTGTCTGTCCAAGCCATCGGTGTTATCGCTGGCCCAAGTTTGAGGCATGAAGTACAACATCCCCGGATCCAATCTTCCGCCGCCGCTTGAGCAATTCTCAAAAAGGACTTCAGGGAAAAGGGTCGTTATCGTATTGAGTATGCGGTAAAGCCCCATCATGTATCGGTGCGAGTACTCATTCGCATGAGATCGATTCGATAAGTTAGAAGCCGGGTCAGTTATATGGCGGTTCATGTCCCATTTGATATAACTGACACCGAAATCTTTGATGCTTCGCGTCAGGAGGTCGATAATGAAGGTCTGGACTTCTGCGTTCGTAAGGTCCAGAATGTACTGGCTCCTTCCCAGCAGCGGTTCGTATTCCGCGGTGCGCATGACCCAATCCGGATGGTTCTGCATCAGATCGCTGTTAGGAGAGATCATTTCCGGTTCGAACCAGATGCCGAATTGCAGGCCATGTTCCTTTGCATAATCAACGAGGGGCTTGATGCCATTCGGGAATTTCTTTGCATCTACTTGCCAGTCGCCGAGTGAAGTCTTGCTGCTGTTCCGTTCCCCGAACCACCCATCATCGAGTACGACAGTCTCAAAGCCCATTTCCTTGGCTGAATCGATAAGATCTTTCATTATTTTTTCTGAAACGTTGAAGTAACTCATTTCCCAGCTGTTCACCAAAATAGGACGCGGTTTCTTGACCCAGTTTTGGGGAATCAGATGATTATTGAAAAACCGATGGAACGCATTCGAATTTCCATTGTATCCTTTGTTGCTAAAGCTCAACGCAGCTTGAGGGCTCTGAAAGGATTCACCAGGTCCAAGTTGCCATGTGAACGTATCCGGGTTCAAACCAATCTGTAAACGCAAGTGATTATATTGATCCCTTTCAAGATTACTCAGATGGTTGCCGCTATAGATCAAGGTCATTGCGTGTACGTCACCGGAAAATTCTGTGGCATCTTTAGAAATCGAGAGATAGGGCGGGTATTGAGGTCCGCTTGCGCCTCGACTGCTGCCGACCGAAAACTTCCCATGGCTGATCGACTGGCGATTCAATTGATATTCCTTTTGGTGTGTTCCATAAAATGTTGTGCACATCTGACCATCGTAACGCCTATCAACTGAGGCACTGGACAGCTTTTCGATCGTCACACCGGAATTGCTCTCGTTGATGATTTTGCTTGACCGGATGATTACGTCTGCATCCTCAAAAATCGTATAAAACAGCAACAAACGGATGCTTGAAACAGGATCAACCAAATGAATGGTCAGTGTCTGAGAGCCGGAAGCGGGTATGTCCCTTGCATGAGGGAAGGCAATGAACTCAGGTGCCCCGTCTGAAATTTCAAATTTTTCATAGCAAAAGCGGCTGACGGTATAGCCATTGCTCATTCTTATCTGCACGGAAGGCTCACGATAATCGCCTTGGTTAGGGAAACTGACCTCCAGAGGCACGTACTCAAGGGAGAATTCAGGGCGCTCGGGAACATTCATGGCTGCAAATGTCCGTTTTTTTAATGTCGGTTTATTCGATAGGGAATAGGATTCAACTCTTTTGCCCCAATGACGATGCGCCAAATAAGTATCCTCAATAATCTCAAAGACATAGCTTATATTGTCGTTCATAAGATGGAAAATCTTTTTTTGATCATCGTATACAATCATTTGTCTGTTCATTTTTTGTAATCCTTTCGATATTGGGATGGTGACAGGCTTGTTTCTTTTCTGAAAAATTTTGAGAATGAAAGGGCATCGCTGAAACCTACGGAGCTGCCGATGATGTTAATCGGATCTTCCGTAGCTATCAGCAACTCTTTTGCTTTGTTGATTTTTAAATTTGTCAGGTATTTTTTTGGACTTATTCCCATTTCGGATTTGAAGACTCCCGCCAAGTAGCTCGGATGGATGCCCGCAAAGTCAGCGATATCAGAAATATGGATATCGTCATGATAATGCAAATCCATATATCTCACTGCTTTCGATGAAACCGATGAGGAGTAGCTGGTGTTTGAATGTTTGATGCATTCCTCGAGCAGGGTTCCGATGATGTCATACATAACCCCATTGATCTTTAAGAAAGAAGCGGTGCTGTCATCGTTGGACATATCGATGATCTTCATTATTTTGGTTTCATACAATTCGGCATCCGCGCAGTCCAAAACAAAATGTTCTTCACTCGATTGCATAAGCATTTGGACATAATTATGCGATTGGATACCCAGAAAGCCTATCCAGGAATATTTCCATGGCGAATCCATAGCGGCGGTATAGGTAGAAATTTCGCCTGCTGGGACAATAAATAGTTGATTCTCATGAACTTCAAACTTTTTATCATTGATTTCCAGTGAGCCTTTGCCCTCCTTAACAAAATGAATAAAGTGATAATCTCTGCGCTTTGGCCCGTAGCTGTACCCAGCTTCACAATATTCAATCCCACTGTTGTAAAGAATGAAATCCGAGATGCTCTTTTTTGAAAAATCTGTGAACTTATCGGTGTACTCTCTATTATTTTTATCCATGGTTTCATTATACATACATCCCTCTCAATGGCTATCTTGATATTAGAATTTTCCATATACCTCTGTATTTTTTCCATATTCTATTTGAGGCAAGCTCTGGTATTATGTATCTAACAAGAACGAATGAAAGCGCATAATTTCAGTTTGTTAATTTGATTTGAGGAGTGATTATCATTAAGGAAAATCCATATCGGAATCTCTTTCATCTGGAACCTGATCGAGGACTCTTGAACGATCCGAATGGGCTTATTCAATTTCAAGGGAGATATTATTTTTTCCATCAATGGAATAGGTTTGGTTTGGATCACGGCTACAAGGAATGGGGAGCATTTACTTCGTCGGATTTGAACAATTGGGATCATTTGGGTTCAGCACTACTGCCCGACAGCAAGGAAGACAGCGATGGCGTCTATTCCGGAAGCGCCATTGAACATGACAATAAGCTGTATGTTTTCTATACTGGCAACACGAAGAACAACGGAACGCGAAAAACCTATCAAAGAATGGCCTGTTCCTCGAATGGCTGCACGTTCATCAAGAGCGAAAAGGTAATTGAAACGCCAAATGGTTTTACAGAGCATCACAGAGATCCAAAAGTGTGGCAGTCGGATGGGAAGTGGTGGATGATTGTAGGAGCGCAGACAATTGAACAAGTTGGTGCCATCAATTTATTCAGTTCAACTGAATTAGAAGAATGGAAATATGAAGGGGTTTTCTATTCGGAACAATCGTTAGATCAAATGTGCGAATGTCCAGATTACTTTCAATTGGGCGATGCGGAAATTTTGGTGGTTTGTCCCCAAAAAAGAACTTCACTATTAAACGGGAACGAGAACATTTCCAGCTATGCGGGCTATATTGTGGGAAATTTTGAAAATAATAACAAGCGTTTTCGTCCTGATAGCGATATTATTTTGATTGATGAAGGGTTTGATTTTTACGCTCCGCAGTCTTTTATTGATGAAAAAAACAGAAGAATTGTGGTCGGATGGATGTCCCGTATGGATGAAGCAGAAGAACTGGCTTGTCCAACCGCAGCTTTCAATTACTTGCATTGCCTTACGATCCCAAGGGAATTATTTTGGGAAAACGATTGTCTTTATCAACGGCCGTTGGAAGAGTTGAAAATGCTGAGGAAGAAACGAAATACATCAACCGAAACCAGTGCTGCTTTTCTTTCTGACAGCAGGTCTTATGAACTGCATGTACAACTCGTCAATCAAACGACCCCATTAGAAATATCCATGAATAATGGAAATACTGTCATCCATTTTGATGGCAGATCCAAATTGGTCATAAGTCGCATAAACTGGGTTTCCGGCCAACGTGAACAAAAGGAGCTGCACATTCCCAAACTATTTGAAATCCAAATATTCAACGATTCGTCAGCTATGGAAATTTTTATGAATAAAGGTGAAAAAGTATTCTCCATGCGTTACTTTTGTGAAGAAGAACAGCGCGATATTTCTTATAGGGGTCTACAAGAAAATGGCTCAATCGATTATTATTCGTATAAGGAGGAAGTCTAATGAATAACAAAGAACTTGCAGAAAAAATATTGGCACTTGTTGGGGGAAGAAAGAATGTGAAGTCGGTTGCGCATTGTGCAACAAGACTTCGCATCATAACAAATGACAAAGAGGCAATCAATGTCGAAGGGATCGAGTCCCTCGACAAAGTCAAAGGCAGTTTCTATAATTCTGGTCAATATCAGATCATCCTGGGGACCGGGCTTGTGAACAAGGTTTATGAACAAGGTTTATGATGAATTTGCGCCAATGGTTGAAAACACTGGAAGTCAGGCGTCTGCTGATTCGCAAGAAGATCAAAAAATGACTCTTCAAGGTGCTATTCGGATTTTTGGTGATGTTTTTGTCCCGATCATCCCTGTATTGGTAGCGACAGGATTGTTTATGGGTCTCAGAGGATTAGTGACACAGGAAGCAATCCTAGGACTTATCGGCTTAACCCCAAGCGATATTCCGCAGCAATTTCTCTTGTTCACACAAATTTTGACGGATACGGCCTTCGCCTTTCTGCCTGCTTTAGTGGCCTGGTCCACGTTCAGAATATTTGGTGGAACGCCCATATTGGGGATTGTACTTGGTTTGATGCTAGTCAGTTCCGTACTGCCTAATGCTTATGCGGTAGGACAACAAGCAGCTGAGCCTTTAGTGTTTTTCGGTTTCATCAAAGTTGTCGGGTATCAGGGATCGGTATTGCCGGCCTTTGTCACGGGCATCATCGGTTCAAAAATTGAACGTGCATTGAAGCGGAAAATTCCGGATTCTTTGGACTTGATTCTTACACCGTTTTTGACCTTGCTTCTTGGACTGATTGTTGCGCTATTCATCATTGGACCGATATTCCATGAGGTCGAATTGGGAGTACTGCATATAGTGGAATCCTTGTTGACGCTGCCGTTCGGAATTGGCGGACTGATTTATGGTAGCTTTGGACAATTGCTTGGCATTTTCGGTATCCATCATATTCTGAATTTCCTGGAAATCAGTATGTTGAGTCAAACTGGCTGGAACATGCTCAATCCTATCGGAACTTGTGGAAATATAGCACAGGCTGGTGCGGTTTTGGCTGTTGCTATTAAGACAACCTCACCAAAAATTAAACAAATTGCTTATCCATCAGCTTTTTCGGCGGCGTTGGGGATTACTGAGCCAGCTGTCTTCGGGGTGACCTTACGCCTGGTAAAACCGTTTGTTATGTCGATGATAGGCGGTGGTGTGGGTGGATTCCTGGCTTCGCTGTTGAATCTGCGCGCAACCGGAATGGCATTGACGGGAATCCCTGGAACATTGCTGTATCTGAATGAACAATTGCCATTCTATATCCTTGTCAACCTCGTAGCGTTCAGTGTCTCCTTTGCATTAACTTGGTTTTTTGGCTACAAGAAAGATGATACGTTCTAAAACCAGCTTATTGACGGCTGAAAAGTGAAAATAACCCCTGCTTCTGATTGTGCGCTTTATGCGTGTACAATTTGAGGCGGGGATTTTTTTGGAATGATTTACAGCGGGAATGAGAATGATGCCTGCTGTTCCTTCAATCCCGTGATTTGCCATGAAGTCCACTCCATGGTTTATAATATGAACATAGACTAAGCATGAGAGAGAAGTGAAGAGGATGAACAGCAAAGAAGTATCGCAACTATTTGGTCTGCCGATCGATACAATCAGATATTACGAACGGGTCGGCGTGATTCCGCCGATAACGCGCGACAAGAATGGCTATCGCATCTACGCCAAACGGGACCTCAATTGGATTTTTCTGGCAAAGAGTTTGCGCAAAGCGGGCTTGTCGATCGAGTCGCTGATTGAGTTCGCAACTTTGGCGCAATCGAAGGAGAATGTGCGGGCAGCCCAAAAACAGATTCTGCAGGATCAGTTGACTGAAATCAATGTCAAATTGGAGGAGATGGTGCGGGCGAGGGATTTGCTGGAGTACAAAATCGAGACGTTTGATGATCATGTCGCTAAAATCAATGCCGGCGAAATGAATGATGATGAGGTCGAAGAACTCTGGACGATGAAACATTTCAAAAAACAGGAAATACAGCTTGCTGTGGAGTGAACTCCATAGTATAGAGTTAGCATTGTAGTAAATATTCCAATTGGAGGTTATTATATGCAAACAGTAAAATTAAACAACGGTGTAGAGATTCCAGTTTTAGGTTTCGGTACTTTTCAGATTACCGATCCTGTTGAGGCAGAACAATCCGTCATTGCAGCAATCAAGGCGGGGTATCGCCATATCGATACAGCCCAGTCGTATATGAATGAAGAAGCGGTCGGACGCGGTATCGTAAATTCTGGCGTGCCGCGCGAAGAGCTTTTTGTTACGACCAAAGTTTGGGTGGAAAATGTTTCCTATGAAGGCGTGAAAGCTTCATTCGAGCGCTCGCTCAAACGTCTGGGTTTGGATTACGTCGATATGCTTTTGATCCACCAGCCATACAGCGATGTCCATGGAGCTTGGAGAGCCATGGAGGAATTGCAGGAGCAAGGAAAAGTGCGCGCAATCGGCGTTTCCAACTTCGCCGTTGACCGTGCAGTGGATTTGGCGGCATTCAACAAAGTCGTGCCGCAGATGGACCAAATCGAAATCAACCCTTTCCATCAACAAATAAAGGCTATCGCAGCGTTGAAAGAGGAAGGCATCATGCCGGAAGCTTGGGCGCCTTTTGCGGAAGGCAAAAATGACATCTTCAACAATGAAGTGCTGATCGCTATCGGGAAAAAATACAACAAATCAGTGGCGCAAGTCATCACCCGCTGGCTGGTGGAACAGGACATCGTTGTCCTTGCAAAATCCACCAAACCAGAACGCATGGCTGAAAACCTGGATGTGTTCGACTTCGCCTTGACGGATGATGACAAAGCGAAGATCGCAACTTTGGACGACGGCGCAAGCCAATTCTTCTCCCATTCCGATCCGAATATGATCAAATGGATGGCAGAAAGAAAAATGAACGTATAAAAACAGCATTATCTTAAGTGCCAAATAAAAAAACGAAATGATTATTCAAAGCGGGTAAACCGTTAAGATAATCATTTCGTTTTTTTTATATTTATTCGCCTGCAACGCTTATTTACGCGAATTATTCCGGTATTCATTGGGCGTCAGCTCAAACCAATTTTTGAATACTTTATGAAAATGACTCAGGCTTTGGTAGCCCAGATCTTCGGCTATCGTGCTGACGGGCACTTGCGTTGTGAGCAGGAGTTTTGAAGCCTGGTCCATTTTCTGTTCGGTGATCAACGTGGTCAGCTGTTTCCCGACGTGTTGCTTGATGTAGCGGGACAGATAAGTTTTGTTGTAGTTGAATTTGTCCGCGATGTCCTCCAAGGAAGTGTGCTGATAATTTTTGCTGATGTAGGTGAGGATCTCAAACGTCTTTTCATCGATACCGTGGTAACTGTAGGCTTCCCGATCCAGCAATTCCGCCAACAGCAACAATATATTCCCGGCTAGGCGGAAGTTGTTGGTGGGCAAATCACCATCGGAATAGGACAAAATTTCGGAAATCGTCAAATTGATATCCGACTTGATCCGTTTCGGGAAATAGAGGTAATCTTCCTCGCTTTTTTCACGGAAGAACAGGCTGATGAGGTTGTCGTTTTCATAAAAAGAACGTAAATAGCCGTTTGTAAAACTTTCTTTGCGTATGCAGATATTGACCAAAATTGCGCTCGCATCAAGGACCTGAAGGGAATGGGAACTGGCGAGGTTCATGATGCAAAAATCGCCTTCCGACATATAGATGTTTTTGTTTTGGGTGATATTCAGGATTGCCCCTTTATAGACATACATGATTTCGTAGAACGTATGCTTATGCTCAGGCGTGGCCTCATCCATTTTGTGGCTTACCGTAAATATTTCCTGATTGTTGTTTTTCAGCAGATCTTTCAGCTGATTTTCGATGGAAATTTCGCCATTCGCCCAAATATTTTGGAATTTATCGTCGATTCCGATCAGCTGGTCATCGATGGATTTATATCTCATCCTGCATCTCCTTATGTAAAATAATCGCATGTTTATATAGTTTCTCGACATTGTTACCGCTACCACCAACATGATAACATCATCGTATGGTAAATATCAAATGTGTGAGTGTGATATTTTTACTTTGGATATTAAAAAAAGAGATCGGAAAGGAATAGCCTATGAAAAGAGAATGGAAAGCGAAATGGATTGAACCTGTGCAGCAGGAAACAAAAGAGGAGCCGGTTTTTACGCTGCAGCAAATGTTTTCCGGTGAAAAACTGGTGCAGGAACCTGTCGAAGAGCGGTTATTGCCAAGCCAATGCTTGAAGAAAGTTTTTCAACTGAATGCGGATAAAGAAATTGTAAGCGCCAAATTAGTGATGACGGCACACGGTATCTACCGTGCAAAAATCAACGGCAAGGATGTAACCGATGCGCTGTTCACACCGGACAATACATCGTATTCCAAGGTGCTGATGTATCAAGAATACGATGTGACCGCGCTGTTGGCTGAAGATAATGTCTGGTCGGTCGTGGTCGCTGATGGCTGGTATGCGGGGAGAATCAGTGTCAACGGAGCCAGCGCCCAGTTCGGAAACAAATTGGGCATTTTGGGCGAACTGATCGTTACATTCGCGGACGGCACGACTGAAACGATCGGCACGGACGAGGATTTCTTCAGCAGCACGGACAAATATGTGTACAGCGATATCTTCATCGGGGAAAAGCAGGATCTGCGGGCAGCGGATGCTGAGTGGGAAACGTCTTTTAGTACTGAAGGAATGGCCAGCGTGACTGTGGCCGACTATGGATACGAAAATCTGACCGAACAGATCGGACCGCTCGTCAAAAGAAAGGAAACCCTTGCCCCGGTTGCGATTTGGCAAGAAGAGGAAAGCTGGATCGTGGATTTTGGCCAGGTGATTGCCGGCCGGATCGAACTTACGGCATTCCTGGATGAAGGCCAGGAAATATCCGTCGAACATAGCGAAGTGCTGAGCAAGGAAGGTAAATTCTTCAACAACATTCTTGGCCGAAACAAAGACCAAACAGATATCTTTGTCGGGCGGGGACAGGAAGAAGTGCTGGAACCTGATTTTACCTTCCACGGCTTCCGCTATGCCAAAATCAGTGGGTTGCCCGTGTTGACGGCGGATATGGTGAAAGCCTACGTCCTGTATTCGGATATGAAAACAACCGGATCCTTCAGGACCAGCAACGAAAAAGTCAATCGTTTGATCGACAATATCCATTGGAGCCAAAAAGGCAACATGCTTTCTGTCCCGACCGACTGCCCGCAACGGGAACGGGTAGGCTGGACCGGGGATCTTCAGGTTTTTGCTCCTACTGCCACGTTCTTCATGGACATTTATGATTTTACGCGCAGATGGCTGGAAAATGTGATGGCTGATCAATTGCCTAACGGCGAGGTAGTCGATTATTCGCCGGCGCCGCGGGATTTTCTGGAAAACCCAAGTATCACTGGCGCCTATTCCTCGGCCGGTTGGGGGGATGCGATCATTTTGGTTCCTTGGACACTGTATGAGCGCTACGGTAAAGTCGACGTTCTTGCCGAAACGTATCCGGCGATGCAGAAGTGGCATGAGCACTGCAAATCAAGCGCTGCAGGGGATAAGGAAGGCTTTGACAAATTCATATGGGATACGGTTTTCCATTTCGGCGACTGGATGTTCCCGAGTTACATGATGGGCGAGCAGTCGAAAGGCCCGATCGCAACATCCGTCGTCACCAAGGATGTTTTTGCAACCGCTTTTTTGGCCCATTCCAGTGAGAAATTAGCTGAAATTGCTCAGCTGCTCGGGAGGATTGAGGAAGCTGAAGGATATGCCGCATACGCCAAGGATGTCAAAGAGGCCTTCCGCCTGCGATTCTTCGAAAATGGACGCCTGACCAGCGATTTCCAAGGCTGCTATGTCATCGCGCTGGCATTTGACATGATCCCTCAGGAAAAAGAAGCGCTGATCAACCGCTTGGTGACACTGATTGAGGCAAACGGGAATTGTTTGGACACGGGTTTCCTTTCCGTTCCGCATCTTTTGGATGTGCTTTGCGAAAACGGTCAAGAGGAATTGGCCAAAAAAGTGTTCTATCAGGAACAGTGCCCGTCCTGGTTTTATGAAGTGAACAACGGAGCGACGACGATCTGGGAGTCTTGGGCAGGGATCCAGCCCAACGGTGACGTGATGGATTTTTCTTTCAACCATTACGCTTTTGGCTGCGTCGGAGATTGGATGGTCCGCAAAATTGCCGGACTGGAAGTCAAAGAGCCGGGGTACAAGGAATTTTATATCCGCCCGATGCAAAACAGCGGGTTGGAAGCGTTTGAACTGGACTATGATTCCGCTCAAGGGAAAATCCGGATCGCGCTTGCGGATGGGCAACTGCATGTTACGGTTCCAGAAGGATCGAAAGCGTTCGTCCAAGTGCCGGCTACTTCCAGGAATTTGGATTCGGCCGGAAAGGTCAACAATATGGGTGATCTTATCGAAGCAGAGCTGATGTCGGGTGAATACGTTTTGGATTTCCACGGAACCGTTATGACAAATTTGTGAGAATGCAATGGACCAGAGGAAAGCTTAAAAAGAGAGGAAGAAAGAAATATGGTAAGCAATAAAGTGAAAATCGGTATTTTGTGTATGTCTATTCTGAGCATGAGCGGGTTGGTGATAACGAGTGCCTTCAGCGCAATAATCGCAGCATTTCCGGGCGAGCCGATCTCCAAAATTCAGATGATCGCTACGATCCCAAGTTTAGGCGCTCTGATTACGACGTTATTTATAGGTGTTTTGGCTACAAAGATTCCCAAGAAAATCTTGGCATTGCTGGGTATATTTGCGGTAGGCCTCGGCGGTTTATTGCCGATTGTCTTTCATGAGAGCATCAATGCATTGCTGGTATGTTCTTTGATCATGGGAATCGGCCTTGGTTTCATCGCCACGATCAACCCGATGTTGTTGTCCATCTATTTTGAAGGGGAAGAAAGAGCAAGCTTGATGGGTAAGGGAACCGCGGTGACTTCCCTAGGGGCAATCATCTTGATGATGGGAGGCGGATTTCTGGGCAGCCAAAACTGGAGCAACACGTATTATATTTTCCTGATCACAATCCTGATTTTTTTCCTGGTCATGCTGTTTTTGCCGCTCGACAAAATCGAGAAAGATTTTACAGCTGAACATGGCGGGAAGAAAATGAACCTGATGCAAACAATGGGTAACCTGAATAAATATGTCTTTCTGATTTCGATTCTTGCTTTTGTAATGTCCTTCATCTACACCGTTTACCCAACCAATTTATCGATCGTAGTCAGTGGCAAAGGGATCGGCGGAACGAGCATGACCGGCATCATCAACGCGGTGGGCACGGTTGGAGGATTCCTGGCGGGGATGAATCTGAAATACATCAACCGCGCGGTGAAAGACAAAATCTTGGGCATCGGCTTTTTGTTCTTGGCTTCCACATTCATTCTGGTGCTTCTCTTTGACAGTGTCTTCATCATGTTGCTGGGTGCAATCTTATCAGGATTGGCTATGGTCATGATCATGTCGACCATTCCGTATTATGTTTCAGTAGTCGTCAGACCGTTTGAGTTGGCGATTGCGATGTCGATATTCACATTCATGAATTCGCTCGGGGGCATCATTTCTCCGATGGTGCTTAGCTGGTTGGGCATTTCCTTCGGTAACCAAGCCTTCCTATTCGCAGGAATCGCAAGTGCGGTCATCGGAGTTGTGTGTCTGGCAGCACAGCTCGGCAAGAGAGTGTTTGCGAACAGCTATCAAGCTAATCAAACCAACGAGGCAGTTTTGACTAAAACTGAAGCTGATAACTTTGCGTAAGGTTTCTGTTGAACTGTAGATTGAATTCATAATAAGCATTGGAAAACAGAAAGTTTGTACCTTATAGGGGTGCAGACTTTTTGTTTTTTTGTTTGCGTTGGAGTAAGCTCCAAGGTATAGAATGATAGATAAGAAGGATTTCGCTGAAAAAATATGTCCGCTGATGCAGGTTGAGCCAGTTGTTGCCGGAAAGGATGAATAGAGATGACGAAAAAAACTGCATACCTCACCAGAAATGATACGATCGGAGTGCTGATCGACCACCCTGCTTTCCGGGGATTCGGACATCTGCTGCTGCCGTGGAACGACAGAATGGATCTCGATCTACCGCTTTCAAAGATCGCCAGATTGTTGCCGTACCACAGCCCTGTGGACGTGGATACAGTCGTTCAAGCGCTCAATCGGATGATCAACGCTTCCAACGCCCGTGAAACTATATTTTATGATATTTATTCGGAAGAAGAGAAAGCCAAGGATCCTGAAAAGAGGCAAACGGGGTTGTTCTGCTTTCCTGGCAGAGCCGGCTCGCCTTTTGCGGTGATTGCTCCCGGAGGTGGCTTTTCTTAAGTAGGTTCCGTTCATGAAGGCTTTCCTTATGCCATGAAAATTGCTGACCATGGTTATCATGCGTTTGTGCTCCGCTACCGTCTGGGGAACCGGAAGGCTAGCGAAGACATGGCTGCGGCCGTCGATTTCATCGAAGAACATGCGGCCGAGTTGGGTATCGACAAACAAAACTATTCGCTCTGGGGCAGTTCAGCTGGCGCCCGTGTTGTTGCCAATATCAGTGCCAATGGTGTAAAAGCATACGGAGGAAAATCTAACGTAAGGCCGCGAGCAGTCGTAATGGCCTACACCGGGCATGAGGGATATTCGGAAAATGATGCGCCCACTTTCAGCATCGTCGGTGCGAACGACTATATTGCCGACCCGGAAGTCATGCGCAGAAGAGCGCAGAAAATGAAAGACCTGGGGATCCAGGTCGCTTTCAATGTGGTTGCAGGTTTGGGGCATGGCTTCGGACTCGGCACGGGCACGAAGGCGGAAGGCTGGATCGATGAGGCTGTCCACTTTTGGGAAAAACAAATGGAATAGGGCACGTGCATGTACAAAGAGGCGAATGCGAGAGCACGAAAAAACAGAAATCCCTTATCCGGATTTCTGTTTTTCATTTAAAGTGTTTTATTTGATTAAACTTAATTCAATTGCCGCAACTTTTTCTTCGACGTAAGCTTTCACGTCGTTTTTTGGCATCTCCAACACGACAGCGAATTCGCCGTAAAGCATTTCTTCGGCTTTTTTCATGTAGCGTCTGTCGGTTTCGGAGACCTTTTTATTTTTTGTGGCTGCGATCTGGTTCTTGAGGTAGACCGTTTTGATCACTTGGATCAGGTATTTGCAATCATGCCGTTCCATGGCTTTATCATAATGATCGGAAAGCAGATTTGCGCTGCTGTATAGGACATCCGTTTCGATTGAGGGAATTTGCTCGATGATTTCTTGCGCGTCATCAGCCGATATCACGGGACGCATAAATACTTTCGTATCAACGGGTGTAAATACTGTTCCGTTACGATACAGGGGCTTCAGAACATAATATAGACGATCATTTGCGACAGCAGTGACATTCATAACTTCGATCGCTTCGACTCGGCAGACCCCTTCGTTTCCATACACTATCAAATCATTAACTTTGTACATGTAATCCTCCATATCTTTTCCAAAAGCAACAAAAAAGCGCGCAGACATATGACAACAGGACTTACGTTTGTCATAACTACACGTTGTATAGATATTATACCAAATTTTGACTGTTTTTGTAAGGGGTGATTTCAATAAAAGTATTTGGTATATAGCTTTCATTGTAAAATGCTGTTCATAAAGAAAAGAAATGAAAATCCACGATCAAGTTTTGCTCACAGATTTGTTTGAAAAAATTGGACCGGAATTCCCGGTGAGAGTCCGTTCACCGGGATTCGGCCAGCAGAAAAGGGGCTATTTCCCGGTAAACTTAGCTTCACCGGGAAATAGCTGACAAAGTACAGCAAAATACCCGATGAAAACCTCTTCACCGGGTATAATGCGTTATTCTATGATTTTTTGGAATGAAGGAATGTCACTCGAACAACGCTTTTCCGTCGCTGGCGATGACGTCCTTGTACCAGTGATAGCTGTCTTTCTTGTAGCGCTTCAGGGAAGGCTCAACGGCTTCTTCGTACTGGTCGACATAGACGAAGCCGTAGCGTTTTTGGTAGCCGTTCAGCCAGCTGAGCAGATCGGTGAACGACCACGTGCAGTAAGCGAGCACTTCCGAGCCTTCTTCGATCGCCAGTTTGATTTCTTTCAGGTGTTCCGACAGATAGGCGATCCGATAAGGGTCATGGATGCTGCCGTCCTCTTCAAGCGTATCGAAAGCGCCGAGCCCGTTTTCTGAAATGATGATTGGCAGGTCGTAGCGGCTGGTGATGTCGCGGCAACCGACGCGGATGCCGACCGGATCGATGGTCCAATCCCAATCGGTCGTCGGCAGATTGGGATTCAGCGGATTCTTGTACAAGCCGGGAACGCCCGGAACAGTCATCGATCCTTTTTCGCCGGTCGTATTGAACACGCCGCTGCTGTCGATGCCATCCAATGGGTTGTATTCGACAGTGTCGCTGCGATAATAGTTGACGCCCATGAAGTCGACGTGCTTGGCAGCTTCCGCCAACAATTCCGCATCGCCGGGATCAAATTCAGGTGCGACGCCTTTAGTCTGGAGATATTTCATAGCCGCTTTCGGATAGCGCCCATACGCGTAAACATCCATCCACCAATAGTTTTTCAGATCGTCGTAATCCATTTTGGCTACGACATTTTCAGGCTTGCAGTCGATGGCGTAGCTCGGATGCAGGGCGAAACTTGCGCCGATCATGCCGTCCGGAACCAGATCCTGGAAGGCGAGCACGGCCTCGGCATGCGCCAAGAACACGTTATGGTTAACTTGGTAATAGAGTTTTTCTTCGCCGCTCATTTTCGGCGGGTGCTGCGCCGTCATCCAGCCCATCCGCGTGAAGATGTTCTGTTCATTGATCGTGATCCAGTATTTCACTTTGCTGCCGTACGCCTCGAACAAGGTCACTGCGTATTTTTTGAAGTCAGCGATGATTTCCCGGCTTTCCCAGCCGCGGTATTTTTCCTGCAGGAACAGTGGCAGATCCCAGTGATAGATCGTCACCATCGGCTCGACGTTGTTTTCCAGGCACAGGTCGATCAGCTTATGGTAGAAATCCAAGCCCTTTTGGTTCACTTCATCCATGGAAGTCGGGAAAATACGAGCCCAGGCGATCGAGAAACGATAGGTTTTCAGGCCCATTTCCGCCATCAATCGGACATCTTCCTCGAGATGATGGTAATGGTCGACCGCGACATCCCCGTTTGTGTTTTTGTAGGTGGTGCCGGGCACTTTCACGAATTCATCCCAAATCGAAGGGCCTTTGCCGTCCTCGTCCCAAGCGCCTTCCACCTGATAAGCTGCTGAAGCGCTACCCCAGAGAAAATCCTTCGGGAAAGCATTTTTGTTTGCTTGCATCATAGTTTTGAACACTCCTTTTTTCAATATGATCCATTCCAAGCGCTACTTCCTCTCTATTCTAACATGCTTGATGCAGAAAACACATGGCATAAGGTAGCGTTTGCAACAATTTGGTCTGGTTACTAACATTTTGACTGATGAAACAGACGCTGACCCCTCCGATTCTTCCGAAAAAGGGGTTACAATCCAGTTACACCATAAAGGGGGCGATTCCATGCCAATTCATATTCATCAACAAGGGAAATTATTTCATCTGACCAATCAGGAGATCAGCTACATCATGCAGGTACTGGAGGATGGCAGTCTTGGGAATCTATATTTCGGAAAAAAGGTAGCCGACAGGACGGATTTCAGCCATCTGATCGAATCGGCGTATCGGCCGAATACAGCTTACGCCAGCCAGGAGGACTACTCTTTTTCGAGAGAGCATATGCGCCAGGAATTTCCGGTCTACGGGACGACTGATTTCCGCCACCCTGCCATCAGCGTACTGCACGAGAACGGCAGCCGCGTGTCCGCTTTCCAAGTGAAAGCACACGCTGTCCATTCGGGTAAGCGAAACCTCGCCGGATTGCCGGCCACTTACACCGAATCTCCCGAAGAAGCGACTACTTTGGAAATCACTTTGGAGGATTCCTTGGCAGACGTAGTCGTCTTGCTGAGCTACACGCTCTATGAGGAACGTCCTGTTGTGACGAGATCCGTGCGCGTACGGAATGATGGACAGAAAAATGTGCAGCTGGAACGTTTGCTCAGCATGAACCTGGATCTGCCCGATGCAGAATACGAACTGCTGCAGTTGTCGGGTGCTTGGGGGAGGGAACGTCATCCGCACTTCCGTCGTTTGGTTCCGGGTATCCAAAGTGTCGAAAGCGCGAGAGGCTCATCCAGCCACTACCAAAATCCGTTCATTGCTTTGAAAAGACCGGATGCCACCGAACAAACCGGAGAGGTCCTGGGATTCAGTTTCGTGTATTCCGGTAATTTCTTGGCGCAAGTGGAGGTGGATACCTACAATGTTGCGCGCGTCAGTATGGGGATCAATCCGTTTGGTTTCGGCTGGTTGCTTGAACCAGGACAAACCTTCCAAGCACCGGAAGTCGTGATGGTGCACAGCGGAAATGGTTTGAACGGCATGAGCCAAACTTTCCATAGTCTCTACCGCCAACGGTTGGCCAGAGGGATGTGGCGCGATAAGGAACGTCCGATTTTGATCAATAACTGGGAAGCGACCGGGATGGATTTCACGGAACAGCAATTGTTGGATTTTGCAGAAACGGCTTATCAAGACGGGGTTGAACTCTTCGTTCTGGATGATGGCTGGTTCGGTGGCCGGCGTCATGAGCGAGCTGGGCTCGGAGATTGGTTCGTCAACGGGGAATTGTTGCCGGAGGGGATTGACGGCTTGGCTGAAAAGATTGAAGCAATCGGCTTGCGGTTCGGGCTATGGTTCGAGCCGGAAATGGTGAATGCGGACAGTGATCTTTTCCGGGCTCATCCGGATTGGATCATCCATACACCGGGAAGACCGGTTTCCCACGGGCGCCACCAATATGTCCTTGATTTCACCCGCTCTGAAGTAGTCGATCATATTTACACCATGATTTCCAAGATATTGCGCGAAGCCAAAATTTCTTATGTGAAATGGGATATGAACCGCTGCATCACTGAGGCTTATTCGCCAAGACTTCCTGCCGGGAGACAGGGTGAGGTGTTCCATCGCTACATGCTGGGCGTCTATGACCTGTATGAACGTCTGACATCCGAGTTTCCGGAAATTCTTTTTGAATTTTGCGCTTCCGGGGGAGGTCGCTTTGATCCTGGCATGATCTATTATTCTCCGCAAGGATGGACCAGTGACGATACGGATGCAGTTGAACGATTGAAAATCCAGTACGGCACGTCTTTTGTTTACCCATTGAGCTCAATGGGAGCGCATGTTTCCACTGCTCCTAACGAACAGCTTCACCGTTACACACCGTTGGAGACACGCGGGAATGTTTCGGCATTCGGCTCATTCGGGTATGAATTGGATCTGAACAGATTGACGGAACAGGAAAGGGCAATCGTCAAGGAACAGATTACGTTCATCAAAAAGTACCGCAAAATCATCCACAGCGGCACTTTCTACCGTCTCATGAGCCCGTTCGACGGGAACTATTGTGCATGGATGGTCGTTTCCGAAGATAAACGGACGGTGCTGGTGGGCCAATATAAAATTCTAAATGAGGTCAATGCGCCTTTCAGAAGACTGCATTTGATTGGATTGGATCCTTCGATCGAGTACGTCGACATTTCCGATGGGAAGGGCTATTACGGAGATGAACTGATGCATATCGGCTTGGTGACAAGTGACGCTTCCTGCGGTCAGGTTCTCGACGGAAGAAAACCTTCTTGTGACTTCGATTCAAAAATTTATATATTCGAGGCAAAATGAAAAAACGGTGCATCGTCAAAAGCGATGCACCGTTTTTTCTTTGTATTGCTCCCGCTTTTCGTATTCCGCCTTTCTGTAGGCGGTCGGCGTGACTGCGTACTTTCTTTTGAAAGCTTTGGAAAAGACCAGGGTATCGCGATAGCCGCTGTATTCTGCGATTTCATCGATCGAAAAGTTCTTCAAACCTAAGAGTTCCGCCGCCCGCGTCAGGCGATGATCCGTCAAATATTGCTGCAGCGTCACACCCATCTCCTGCTTGAAAATGCTGGAAAGATAGCTACGGTTCAAACACAATGCTTCCGCAAGGCTCTGAATGGTCATCGGTGTGGCATAATAACTCCTGATGTAGGCGATCGCTTCCCGGATGTGCGGGTTCCTTAGCTGACCTCTGGTGATGGAGTGTTCCGTTGTCTGTTTAAACAAGGCCAAAAATTCATACAGTCGGGCCGAAAGCATCAATTCGGAAAAAAGAGAAACTTGATCCTCGGAAAAGGACTCTTCTATGATTTGGATGATGCGTTCCGTATTTTCGGTTTGGAAAACCGGATGGTGTCCCGAACACCCCAGTGCATCCAGGTAGAACCCGGCGAGATCACCCTCGAATCCGATCCAATAGTAGCTCCATGGGTCTTCTTTGTCGGCTTGATAAAAAGTTCTGGTATCCGGCGGAATAATGAAACCTTGGCCTGCCGTCACTTCATAGGACTCATTATCCAGCTGATAGCGGCCTTTGCCTTTCGTCACGATATGGATGATGTAATTGGGCCGGACTGCCGGCCCGAAACTGTAAAGCGACTCGCAGACCGCTTTTCCGGAGAAAAGAATCTTGAGGTCTTTTTGATTGTTGAAAAAGTAAGATTTGAAATAAGAAGTTTCCATCATTACCTCCTAACATTTTGACTGCATTTTAGAACATTATAATCTATAGGATGCGTTTCCAGCAACCTATAATTAAATGGGTTAAGCGCGAACCGACAACGAGAGGGGTTATTACAATGAACATACCATCTATAGAAAGAAAGAGCAACATACTGTTCCGGGGTGGCATCACGTTTCTCGGAACAAGTCTCATCAGTTGTGGCATAGCTTGGATGCGTTTCAGCGGAATGGGTACAGATCCGTTTGTGACGATGAATATCGGTATCAGTGAATTTATTGGAATGGACTTCGGAACGATACAGATGCTGGCAAATATTGCGGTTCTGTTGGTGATGCTTCGGTTCCGGCGGAGGCTGATCCATTTAGGGACGCTATTGGGAATCTTCTTCGTTGGCTATTTTTCGGACTTTTTGTTGGGGCTGTTGCAGAATCTGCCCGACACGCTGACGATGCGCATGCTGGGATTGCTCATCGGGCTCATCGCGTGTTGTTTCGGGGTGGCCGTCTACATGACTGCCGATATGGGCATTGCTCCATATGACGCCTTGGGAATCATTCTGCTTGAGAAGTTGCCTCTCCGATTAACTTACCGGGAAATCAGAATCTTGACGGACCTCAGTTGTGTTGCGGTCGGCTTCATCTTGGGTGCCAAAATCGGTATCGGAACAATCATCACAGCTTTTTTCACCGGTCCCTTGATCAACTTTTTCAAGAAGAAAGTAGAACCGATTTTGACATTTGCGCAGTTCCAAAAAACTGCCAGGTAGATATTTACTCAAAGAGAGGCCCTCCCATCATTTGGTGGGAGAGCCTCTCTTTTTGAACGATTGTTGCGCCTCAAACATCCTCTATCAGAGGCTGGATTTTGGATCGGAAACCGGTGGTGTTCGCCTTTACCTTAAGCAAGCGTTGCTTATTTTTATCATAGTCTCGCGCGAACAGGCCGGCATACAGAATATCCAACACCAGCAGAGTGGACACGCTGGAAGAGAAGGTGCTGATTTTCGAAAACATTTTTTCCCAGGTGACGATGTTCAAGGTGATGTCGCATAAATCGCTGATGCTGTTGTTTCCGACACTGGAGATGCAGATCATCGGCGTTTCTGAAACCTTCAGCAGTTGGCAGATTTCGAGGATGTCTTTGGTTTCGCCGGTGTAGGAAATGATCAAAGCGACCCTATCTTTGTTCGAGGTGGCGGCCTTGATGAGCTGCTCCTGTTGGCTGGTGGATGTCGTGACTTCCTTGTTGATGCGCCGCATATCGAGCGTGAAATTATGGGCCAAGTGCTGGTTTGATCCCACGCCATAAATATCGATGAAGGTCGCTTGGTCGAGCAGATTTATGGCTTGATCGTATGTATCTTCATCCACCAGAGAATTGGTTTCCTTGACCGCATCCACGAAAAGCTGGGATAGATTTGAGGAGATTTCGGCGATGCCGTCTGCTTTGTTGAACGGAAAATTGGCATCGATCGAAACCAATGGACTGTCGATCTGTTGGACAGCGGCCAGGAACTCGATTTTGAAATCATTGTAGCCTTGGAAGCCCAGTTTTTGGGCAAGACGCACGATGGTGGATGGGCTCGTGAAGGTTTTCGTGGCTAAATCTTTGGTTGTGGCATTTTTTAAATCATCCGGGTTTTCAAGCAAAAAATGGATGATGCTGTTCTCCGCGTTCGAGAAAAAATGGCTTTGGTTCATCCTACTGATTAGGTTCAGAAATAGCACCCCCGTTTTGCCCCAATTATACCATTTGTCGATTTAAATGATGGGCTCTGTCTTAAAATAATATTGATGATATATGATAATTTTAAAAGACCAGTGAAATTTTCACTGGTCTTTAGTTCGTAATATATTAAAACTGTTCATAATAATCTGATTATCAAATTGAAATTTATCCTATACATTTCCATCTGAAGCTTGCCCATCATGAGCTAGCCATTTACAATCTGTTATCTCCATATTTGTAAATATTGCTTTAAAAGATGAGTTTTCTGGACTACAAGCATAAATACCAAATTGAATAGTACTATTACCTTTCCACATATGAAATATACGCATCTGACTATAATTAATTCCATCAATCGATGATTCTATACAATAATCATCCTCTCTTCGACTAAATCTATACCACATAGATTTAATCGATGCATCAATAACTGTAGTAGCCCAATCAGAATAGCCATTATTCGTAACAACACTTCCTAAATGTTGAAAATCTTCATTTTCATATTCAATAGAACATTTAAACCAATTTTCACTATCTAAATACATAACTACTCCACATTGGTCAAAACGATGATTGCTTTCAAATTCAGTTTTTACTATAAAAGAAAAGTATTTTTCATCGGTATTAATTTGCAAAACAGGGGCATTATCATTCCTAAAATTATAATAGGTTCTTTGCCATAAATCAGTATGAGGTTCTGTAATAATTTCTATTTTGTTTTCAGTAATACTAGAGTTTTTAGGTTCTCTTATCCATTTTAAATTGTTAATATTAAATTCCATATTTTTCGTCACTTACTAAACCTCCGCAACTGTTTATACTTATATTATATATTATACCCTAAATCAAAAATCTTAATCAATTATCACCAATGAAATAAAACAGAGCCAAATGATGAAATTATGTTTCAACAAATGCCCGTTAAAAAAGAAAAGATGCAACGGCATGCCAATAGCTGCCGAAAGCATTTACATTTATTGTTCAAAGAAGAATAATGGAAACAGATAATCATTCAGAACGCTAGAACGCCGTATCGGCACAAATAAAAATAAAAGGTGGTAATTGTTTTGAACAAAGCATTTCCAGAAACATTTTTATGGGGTGGCGCAACAGCCGCGAACCAATACGAAGGCGGTTATGCTGAAGGCGGCAGAGGATTGGCCGCTTCAGACCTGATCACAGCGGGAAGCTATACTTCTTCCAGAAAAATCTACTTTACCGATGCCAATGGTAAAACGGATCACATTACTTTAGGGGAGTCGCTGCCACTGGGGGCGGAGCCGATCCTGAAAGAGGGCGAGTATTATCCAAGCCACAACGCCACCGATTTCTACCATCATTACAAAGAAGACATCGGACTGATGGCGGAGATGGGGTTCAATAGTTATCGGTTGGCGATTTCCTGGACGAGAATATTTCCGAACGGGGACGAGGAGGAGCCGAACGAAGAAGGGCTGCAATTCTATGATGATGTGTTCGACGAATGCCTGAAGCATGGCATCGAGCCGATCGTCACCATTCTTCACTTCGATATGCCAGTGGGGTTAGCCAAGAAATACGGCGGCTGGGCAAACCGGAAAATGATCGACTTTTATCTCCGCTACAGTGAAGTGCTGTTCACCCGCTACAAATCCAAGGTGAAATATTGGATCACAGTCAACGAAATCAATGTTTTGGGCGGTTTCTGGACCTTGGGAACCTATAAAAAAGATGACGCGAAAACTGAGAATAGAGGTCCGATCCTTCCGACCAAATATTTGCCGGAGGAAGCCGCAGGGAAATACCAGGCACTGCACCACCTGATGGTAGCCTGCAGCTATGCGAACAAGATGGCCCATGAAATGATTCCAAATGTCAAAATCGGTACTATGTTGGCTCTGTCCGGCATTTACCCGAATACGTGCCACCCGGATGATGTTTTCGGAGCCTATCTGTTCAGACGGAGAGCGTTGTTGTTCTCGGATGTGATGATGCGCGGCTATTACCCGGCATACGCGAAGAGCATTTTTGATGAATATGATTTTGAACTGAAATTTGAGGATGGCGACGAAGAAATATTGAGAAATCACCCATCCGACTACCTTGCGTTCAGTTACTACCGGACAACGGTATACGACAGAAACTCCGACATCACCACGACAACCGGCGGCCAGCAAGGACAAGCGAATCCATACCTGGAAAAAACGCCGTGGGGCTGGCCGATCGATGCCAAAGGTTTCCGCTTTGTCCTGAACGAATTGTATGACCGCTACCAAAAACCATTGATGTGCGTCGAAAACGGGATGGGTAACATCGACACGATCGAAAATGGCGAAATCCACGACGACTACAGAATCACTTACTTGCGCGACCACATTTCGGCAATGCGGGATGCAGTAACGATCGATGGCGTTGATCTGATCGGCTACATGCCATGGGGCTGCATCGACCTCGTTTCGGCAGGAACAGGCGAAATGAAGAAGCGTTACGGATTTGTCTACGTCGATCTTGACGATGCCGGCAAAGGGACATTCAACCGAATCAAAAAAGACTCATTCTACTGGTACAAATCAGTGATCGCGTCGAATGGCAGCAACTTATAATTAAAGTATACAAAGAAGCTCTTCCATCAATTGGTGGGAGAGCTTCTTCGTGCTGGGGGTGGATTTTGTGGAGCGAATTGTCGAATGCAAGACAGCATTCGACAATTTCGCCTCGAATCGGACCGATCAGAATGCCGGATTTCTTTTCCCAACATTAAAATGCATATACCCGAAGTGGACACTCACTGATTTTGTTATACAATAAGGAAAACGATTATAGAAACGCGGAGTCCGTAACTAGGCTTGTTGGTACATACGATTCCAGTAACATTTATTAATAATGGAGAGTGTCACTGATGAAAATAGAAAATTTGGACCTGTTTTTTGAGAATCGCCAAAAAATGATTTCTTGGAAAGACATCAAGCATATCGCCTTGGATGACATGGAAGTCGTCGATGGCGTAGAGATTTATCGTTTCCGCTTCAATATGGATCGCAAGCTTGACCAGGTGAATGATAGCCTCAATGTTTCGCAACAAGCTTATGGATCGTTCGTGCCTTGGCATTTTCATGATTATATGGAAATCATGTATGCCTACAGAGGTTCCTGTGAAGTGTTGCTGGTGGATGAAAGGATTGCTTTGAACGAAGGAAACCTCTTGATTATTGACAAGAGGACCTGTCATCGCGTGGAAGAAGTCAAAAAGGGCAATATCATTTTGAATTTGGTCATCAAAAAGGATTATCTGACAAAACATCTGTTGAACCGTCTGTCCAAGAACAGCCTAATCACACATTTCATGCTGCAGTCGATTAAGAACAAGAAGTTTGAGAAGAGCTATCTGATGTTCCTGACTAAGAAGCAGGACGAACCGGTTAATCTGTTGGATCGGATTTTGTTGGAATATTATAATTTACGGGAGTTTTCTGAAGAAATCATCGATTCCTACATGGCACTTTTCTTTATCGAATTGATTCGAGGGAAATTCATCGAAAAAGCCACGAAACCTGAGCACAAAACAGCCGATAAATATACGACCATCGATTTTCTTCAGTACATCGAACGAAATTACCAGCACGACAGCCTGAACAACATGGCAGCGCATTTCAATTATCATCCGAATTACCTGTCCAATCGCCTTAAGAATGAAACCGGGAAAAGCTACATGGAGTTGCTTCAGCTCCAAAAGATGGCGGTTGCCACCGTGCTGCTTTCGAGCACCAACTTGTCGGTGGAAGAAATCGTTGCGGAAATCGGCTATTCTTCCGTCTCGTTCTTTTACAAGAAGTTTAAGGATTTTCATGGCGAGACACCGCAGAAATTCCGCGCGAATCTTTGAAAAGAGGAATTTCCTCTTTTTTTTTGTGATTATCTATGATGGAAGCGCTTGTTATCATAAGGTTATCAAAAGACAGGAGGAATTATAACATGAAGCACTTTATCAATTTTATGGAAAACAGATTTATTCCAGTCGCTACAAAAATTTCCAACAATAAGGTCGTCCGAGCAGTCAGTGGCGGTAGCATGACCTTGATGTCGATCATCATCGTCGGTGCCATTTTTTCTTTATTGAACACCCTCAACATTCCCGCTTATCAGGAGTTTCTGGCAGCTACAGGACTTTCGACTCTCTTCGGCTTTGTACCGGCGATGACGATCAACGCCATCGGACTTTACATGGTATTCTTTGTTGCATACCAAGGATCTATTATCTATGGTAAAAAGGATGGCGCGGTGAATGCAGCTATATTAGCGCTTGTCAGTTTCTTGATGTTGATTCCATTAATAGAAGTGATGGAAGAGGGTGCATTCCAACCAATCATTTATTTGAACACAGCTTACCTTGGATCGAGAGGCGCTTTCACCGCGATCATCACTGGTCTGTTGGTAGCGAAAATCTATCAAATTTTGATCGATAAAAATTGGACGATCAAGATGGGGGAAGATGTGCCGCCGCAAGTTGCTAAAGCGTTTTTGGATATCATCCCTGCCTTTGTTATCTTGACTTCATTCGCTTTGGTGCGTTGGGGCTTCTCTTTGACCAGCTTTGGCTCTGCCACTGATTTCGTCTACGCGAGCCTGCAGACCCCGTTACAGAATTTGACCAGTTCTCTTCCGGCCTTCATTATTCTGGTTTTGGCCGCACAATTGCTGTGGTTCTTCGGGATTCACGGTTCTTATACGATATTGCCTATCCTGATGCCGATTTGGATGGGATATATCCAAGAAAACGTCGCAGCTTACCAAGCAGGCTTGCCGATTCCACATATCTTCAACATCGCTCTTTATGATCTGACAGTGATTGGAGGAGCTGGTTCGACCTTGGGTTTTGTGATTGTCATTGCCCTTTTTGCGAAAAGTCAGCAGTACAAGAAGTTCTCAAAGCTAGTGCTTTTGCCGGGCGTATTCAATATCAATGAACCGCTGATCTTCGGTATGCCAATCATTTTGAACCCATTGGTATTCGTACCTTTCATTTTCACACCAATCATCATGCTTGTTTTAGGATATGCTGCGATTGTTACCGGCCTAATGCCTGCGCCGATGGGTATTTTTATTCCGGCAAGCACGCCGATCGTCTTCTCCGGTTTGATGCAGGGCGGCTGGAAAATCGCAGTATTCCAAGTGTTTGCCGTTGCGCTATCAGGAGTAATCTATTATCCGTTCTTCAAACTGATGGATAAGCAAGCCTTGGCAAATGAGCGTTCAGCAAGCACGGACAGCACGCAAAATCAGGAAATCCTCAGTATGCGTAATATTGAAAGCCAGGAGGGTTGATGATGAAAAATACAGACTCGAAGGATTTTATGTTCGGCGTATCCAGCTCGGCTTTCCAAATCGAAGGCGCGGTCCAAACAGATGGGAAAGGATTATCGACTGTAGATACTCGGTTTGTCAGACCGGGCATAGCCGACACCAGTGTAGCGAGTGATTTCTACAATCACTGGGAAGAGGACATCGAACTACTTCGCGAACTGGGGGTAGACTCCTACCGTTTCTCGATTTCTTGGACGCGGATCTTCCCAGATGGCGAAGGTGAATTGAATCAAGAAGGCTTGGATTTTTACATGAAAGTCATCGATCGCTTGCTCTCCTACAAGATCGAGCCGGTCGTCACGATCTATCATTTCGATTTGCCGCAAAAATTGGTGGACCAATATGGCGGCTGGCTGGGAAGGGAGACGATTTACGCCTACGAAAAGTATGCCAAAACCTTATTCGAAGCATTCGGGGACAAAGTCAAGTATTGGATCAGCATCAATGAACCATTGATGGTGATGTATTCGAAGGATTTCAATGGCATCCGAGACCTTGATGGGAAAGATTATGAACGGGCCAACTATCAGATCATGTACCATATGGCACTTGCCGAAAAATTTGCCTTCAAATGGTGCCATGAATTGGTGCCTGGTGGGATGATCGGGCCTGCTTCACCATTCCAAAATATTTATCCGGCTTCTGCAGCTCCTGCAAATGTCGAAGCCGCGATGACGGCGGAGGAATTGTTGAGCTTCACACTGTTGGATCTCTCGGTCCGCGGCAGTATCCCGACACGCATCGCGCACACGCTAAAAAAACAAGGGTTTTATCCGGAAACGCGTGAGGAGGACGAGAAGTTGCTGCTTTCAGAGAGTGCGGACTGGATCTGTATCAACTATTACTTTAGTCTTTGTGCCGAAGCTTACTCGGGTAAGGATGACAGCAATATGCCGCCGTTTTTCCAATCCGAAAACTACCGGATCGTACCGAATCCGGAAAGCGCCAAATCGGAGTGGATGATCTTTGGAACGGATCCGACCGGCTTGAGGCTCTCCATCTACAAATTGTGGCAACGCTACAACCTGCCGCTGATGATAACGGAGAACGGTTATGCAAACAGCGATACACTGGAGGAAGATGGCTGCATCCATGATGAAACCCGTATAGGTTACCTGAAAGAACACCTTGAGCAATGCTTCCAGGCAGTGGAAGAAGGCATCCCGCTTTTGGGATACTCACCTTGGTCATTCCTCGATTCCCTGAGCGGGAGGGAAGGGTTCGCGAAACGGTACGGCTTGGTTTACGTCGACCGCACAGACGATGACCTGAAGGAACTGAAGCGCTACAAGAAAGACAGTTATTACTGGTATCAGCAAGTGGTCAGTTATTGGAATAAAGAATAAATGAAAAAAAGATCGAGACGATTTCGGTGTGGAATCGTCTCGGTCTTTTTGGTGTAAGAAAATTACAATATTCCGCCAAAGAGTGTTATCATTTTAACAAGGAGTGTGGTGGATCATGGGTATGGGTGAGAATTTTGAGTTGATTATGATTCTGGCGAGCATCGGAATCATCAGTGTATTTGGGTATCTGGTTTTTAATTGGATCTTGAATCTGACAGCCGTTGAGGTTACCGAACAAGCCAGATTGATCGGGAAAGATACGGAGAACGCGAGTCGCATGAACGGCGATTCTTTGATGACGACAACAACATATGTGTTGACCTTCGAAGCGGATGGAGGCGAACGCATCACTTTCCGTGTCGGTAGAGGGGTATACCGGAAATATTTCATCGGAGATTATGGTAGGCTGACGTACAAAAGAAAATGGTTCAGACAATTTGAACGGATTTGAGCTGACTTCGCTTGCTTTTGTTCCGGGGCAGTTGACTATCCATTTTTCCTGTAGTAGTCTGTATTAGTATCAAAAATAGAATAAGACAGTTCGAAACCATCCTGTCTCAAATCAAAACTAGGACCTGACTGCTGCTTATTTGAAGCGGTCGTTTGTTGATGGGCATAGTGTGCCCTTTTTTTGTGCCAAAAAATATAATTGATATGCGTATTTTCGAAGCCATTAAAGACAAGGGAAGTTCTGGAAAGACGGATCGGCAGAACGGCAGCAGCGCCTGGGAAATTGCGGTGCTGCGAACAACTTTAGGGGGAGAAATACAAAAATGTATATTCTAAAAACAGAACACAGCTTCGACAGCGCTCATTTTCTTGCTGGCTATGCAGGCAAATGCGCAAATATCCATGGCCACAGATGGCGGGTCGAAATCGAAGTTCAAGCGGAAGAATTGGTCTCATCCGGCCAACTGGACGGAATGGTAGTGGATTTTGGGGATTTGAAAAAGGATCTCAAGGCCGCCGTGGATCACTTGGATCACGCGCTAATCATCGAGCAGGGGACCATGCGGGAACAAACGCTGCAATGCATCAAGGAAGACGGTTTTGCCGTCATCGAATTCCCGTTCCGTCCGACAGCAGAGAATTTCGCCGCACATTTTTACAGAACGATGGCTGACTTGGGCTATGATGTGAAGCGGGCGACGGTTTATGAAACACCGACAAACAGCGCTGCTTATGAAGAAAGTGGGGTTAGCTGAATGGTATTGCAGGTAGTTGAAAAATTCGTCAGCATCAATGGTGAAGGCCGCAGGTGCGGGCAATTGGCGACCTTCATCCGGTTCGCGGGCTGCAATCTGAACTGCGGCTATTGTGATACCGCTTGGGCCAACGAGAGGAAAGTCGCGTTTGATCCGATGACGGCCGAGGAAGTCTATGCCTACATCAAGGAAACGCAAGTCACGAATGTTACACTGACGGGGGGAGAGCCGCTGCTGCAGCAAGATATGGGAGAACTTCTGGAGTTGCTTTCGCAGGATCCGGAACTCTATGTCGAAATCGAGACGAACGGCAGCGTATTGTTGAGCAAATTTTCTGACCTGGAAAACCCGCCGAGCTTCACTATGGACTACAAGCTACCTTCCAGCGGCATGGAGCGCATGATGGCTTTGGAAAATTTCGATCATCTGACAGAAAAGGATACGGTCAAATTTGTATCGGGGAGCATGGCGGACTTGGAGAAAGCCCGGGAACTGATCAATAAATACAAACTAACTGAAAAAACCAGCATCTTTATCAGTCCGGTGTTCGGAGACATCGAGCTGGAAAGCATCGTCGATTTCATGAAGGACAACCAGATGAACGGGGTCAACATGCAGGTGCAGCTCCACAAAATCATTTGGGATCCGAACGAGAGAGGGGTTTAAGATATGGCAATTGATGTGCAAGCGATCGAAGAGCATATTAAGGGTATCTTGATTGCCTTGGGCGACAATCCCGAAAGAGAGGGCCTCAAGGATACTCCGAAACGGGTAGCCAAAATGTACGAAGTCATCTACAAAGGGATGTGCTACACGAACGCTGAAATCGCTGAGATGCTGAACACCACTTTCGAGGATGACTTGGCATTGGACAATGCCGAAAATGACGTGGTCTTCATGAAGGACATTGAGATATTCAGCCACTGCGAGCATCATCTGGCGCTGATGTACAATATGAAGGTGGCCGTGGCGTATGTTCCCAAACAAAAAGTCATCGGTTTGAGCAAAATAGCCCGGATCGCCGATATGGCGGGACGAAGGCTGCAACTGCAGGAAAGGATCGGCAGCGACATCGCGGAAATTCTGCAGAAGATCACCGAATCGGAGGATGTAGCGGTCATCATCCAAGGCGAGCACGGCTGCATGACCACGCGCGGCATCCAGAAGCCTGGTGCAAAGACCATCACGACCACGTTGCGCGGGCGCTTCAACACCGATTCGATGCTGAACAATAAGCTGATGATGCTGTATGCGAAAGATAGCTCGAATCAGTTTGGCTGAGGTTAGCTGGTGAGGGGGTGTTGACCGGATGATAGCGGGTCTAACGGCTGAACGGGTCCTGATCTCCGGCGAGGGTTCTGTCACCGGAGGACAGAAACGATACCCGGCCCCAACTCCTGCGAAGAGTGCTTGACCGGAGAAGAACTGATAATAAAGATCGCACCTCCGGCCAAGGCTGCTCTCACCGGAGGACTGTCAGCGCCATCAGCCAGATAAATGCTTTGGCGCAGCTCCAAGCATCAGCAAATCATGAATGTACACAAAAACACTAGTATCCTGGTTACATTTTGCCGGGATACTAGTGTTTTTTGTCTTATTGCTTCATTTTCCTGCTAAGAAAACAATGCCAATCCCATCCTGCCGATCAGCTGTACCATTTCGATAATGACCACCAGACTGCCGATTTTGAACAACCAAGCGTTCACAATGCCATTAGCGCTGCACAAACCGAGGTGGATGCCGCCGGGCAGCGGATAAAATAGCTTCACGCGCTTGTGGTTCAGCATGTCGATCGCGATATGGGATGCCATCGCAACCGCAAAATAAGGGACCAACAACGGAGACAGAATATAGACCGCCATGCTCAGCAAGGCCAGTCCGAGTATGGAATGAAGAAACGACCGATGCGGTTGTTCCTTTCCGAATATGCAGATACCCAAAAAAATGACGATCCCGAAAAAAATCCGGGAGTAGGAGCTGTCGTTCAGGATGGCGGAGAAGATCCCGAGTGACCATCTGGACTCAGCGAATGCCAACAGGACCGATACTGCCAGGATCAAACCAAGAATCCAGTCCAGTGTCTGATGGGAGTCCGAGGTGCTGACATCGATGTCGCTGATTACGGACCCGACGATCGCTACGCCCAGACAGATAAATAGTTCTTTCAGCGTGGAGGGTTGTGTAACCAGCAAGCTGGCGGCAGTCCCAATCGCTACATGTGTTTTTCCAGTCATGTTGAATCCTTTCAAAAATAAAATAAGCGAGAACGTTTGTTCCTGCCGTAGTTATCATATCCGATTCGGGGCCAAAAAGAAACAAAAACCTTGCGCAAACAGATGATTCACGATCCGACAACGGATGTTCTGTTTTAACTATCATGCTTGTTCGATTTTGCATGTTATCCAAAAAGTAAGTAAGATGGTATTCTTTCCTTATCAAATTTTAATAAACAGGGGGAACAGATATGCCAAATCAATTATTCAAAGTGACATCGACCAGTTTGCACGAAAATTACCAGGTGATTAACAAAGCCAGGGGCAAGTCCATCGTGCTGGATGAACCGGAAGCATTCGGAGGTACGGACGTCGGCCTGAGCCCGGTGGAGGCATTGCTTGCCGGATTGGGCAGCTGTAAAGCTATCGCCGGGCGGATGTTTGCTGAAAAGCTCGGTATCAAACTACATGAACTTGAAGTTGAGGTGAGCGGGAACCTGAACACGGACGGATTTTTGGGCGATGAGAATGTCAAAATCGGCTTCACTGACATTCACGCGACCTACCGCGTCAAAGCCGATAATACCGAAGCGGAAATCAGCCATTTCGTGGAATTTGTGGAATCGCATTGCCCAGTCGGCGATACCTTGATCAATCCTGCCAGCATCAGCTTTGATACCACCATCATTTGACTTAACAAAAAAGAAAAAGCCCAAGTCGCAAATGTGATCTGGGCTTTTTGATTTGAACGAATAGGATGCGTGGGGTCGTCATTAACTCCGGCGAGGCGAGTCTACATCGGCGGTGAGGCTTAAAATAAGTATCCAACTCTGGCGAATGACGGCTCATCGGAGCTGGCCAATTAATCGGAGTCCTCAACTCTGGTAAGGATACCTCTCGCCGGAGCTGGCGAAATCAATCACAAAAAACCAAACAACCATCAATCAAAGAATGATTGTCAAATGCTTTTCTCAGCCGATTTGTCTATGAGCCTCTTCCTGCACCAATCCCAAGAAATAGTCCGAGGCCTTCGAAAAAACCTGGTACTTCTTCCATACGAAATGAAGCCCGACCTCAAGCCGTGGTTCCAATGGCCGGAAGCGCAAATCGCTGCTCTCGCCGGTATGGATGATGCCATCCAAACACAGTGCATAATGACTGTTTTCTTCGACGAGCAGGGAGGCGTTGTAGAGAAGATTATAGGTTGTGACGATATTCAGGCTGCGCTCATTGCCACCTAGCCAACCTGCGAGTTCATTTTTGACAAGCAGCTGGTTCGAGCAGATGACCGGTTTACCTCTCAGATCCTTCGGTGTGATGCTTTCAAACTCAGCCAGCGGATTGTCTTTCCTCATCAGGACACCCCATGTGTCCTTTGTCGGCAGCTTGATGAAATCATATTTGGTCATGTTCGTTGGCTCCACAAGAACCCCGAAATCGAGTAAACCTTTATCCAAACGGTCCGTGACATCCTCGGCATTACCACTGAACAGATGGAATTTGAGAAGCGGGTGCTCCGATTGGGCTTTGCTGATTGCGCGTGCAATGATCCGCATGCCTTCGGATTCGCCACCGCCTATATAAATGTCCCCGCTGAATTCAGTATCATCCGCGCGCATTTCCGACTCAGTCTTGTCAACGAGTTGGATGATTTCCTCAGCCCTTTTTCTGAGCAGCATGCCGTCATCCGTCAAAGTGATCTTGCGGTTTCCTCTGATGAAAAGCTGCTTGCCGAGCTCTTCCTCCAGGTCCTTCATCTGTCTGGAAAGGGTAGGTTGCGTAATATGCAAAAATTCAGCTGCACCCGAAATGCTTTGTTCCCTTGCGATCGTCAAAAAATACTGCAGCACTCTGATTTCCACGTGATCAACTCCTTCAGCATTATTTTAGCGCTTATTGATATGCCTTTCAAGTATGACAAGCTATTTGATATAGGTATTTGATGTTCCTGCTGATTCGATGTATTCTATTGTCAAGAGGAGTGAGATGAGTGGACATAAGTGAAGAAATGCTGATCACAAATCTGAAGGATGCAGGCTGCGATGACAAAATAATCGCTGCTTTTCTGCAATGCCGCCAAACGAACGATCAGTCCAAGCAAATGGATTTGCTGAAGAAACACCGGAACAACTTATTGGATAAAATCCATGAGGACCAGAAGGCAATTGACTGTCTGGATTATCTTCTCTACAAAAAAATATACTGTAAAAACAAAAAATGAAAAGAGTAGAAATTAAATTCATTCTATATAGTCACTCTAGACTAATTAAAATTGCTAATGGCTTGACTTCGCCTTAAGATTCAGAGGTAATTTTCATTTAAACGAAGGGAGAGAGAAATTTGAAAAACAACAAAAACTTATTAATATTAATCTTAACCATTGGTGTATTTGGTATCATGAATACTGAGATGGGAATTATTGGGATTATTCCTTTAATTGCACAAAATTTCGATGTAACGGTTCCAACTGCCAGCCTACTTGTCAGTGGTTTCGCTCTAGTTGTTGCGATTGCTGGTCCAACGATGCCATTATTGTTTTCTAAGGTAAACCGAAAAACAGTTATGGTGCTTGCGTTAGGAATCTTTACCGCAAGTAATATCTTTTCGATGTTTGCTTCAAGCTTTACTGTCTTACTCTTAGCGAGGATCATCCCGGCTGCATTTCATCCTATCTATGTTTCTATGGCATTGACAGTAGCTGGAACATCCGTTGAACGACACGAATCAGCAAAAGCTGTCGCAAAAGTATTTATCGGCGTCTCAGCAGGAATGGTATTAGGTGTACCAATAACAAGCTTCATTGCGACTGAGTTCTCTTTTGCAATGGCTATGCTATTTTTCGCAGCGGTTAACGGTATCATGCTTATTGCGACATTGTTGTTTGTCCCTTCAATGCCCGTTACAGAAGTATTATCATATGGTAAACAAGTCAGCGTTTTGAAAAAACCGCTGATGTTAATCGCAATCTTGTTAGTAATCTTATTAAATGGAGCTCTATTTGGTTTCTACAGTTACCTATCGGATTTTTTAGAAAATGTAACGCATTTATCAACACGCATGATCAGTTTCGTCCTCTTGATTTATGGACTAACAAATATTGTAGGTAACATTATTGCAGGAAGAGTGCTTACTACGAATGCAAACAAAACTATCTTTACGATTCCTTTTGCCTTGATTGCTACTTATGTTTTGATGTTTTTTACAGGCTCCATTTCTATGGTCACAATACTGCTTGTAACTATTTTAGGCATAATCGCTGGGATTATAGCGAATATTAACCAATATGTAATTTCTGAGGCTGGTCCCGAAGCCCCGAATTTCTCAAATGGTCTATTTTTAACAGCCGCAAATCTAGGCACGACATTTGGTCCAATCATTTGTGGAATGTTCATTACCGCGTTTAGTACAGCCTATTCGCTGATGGGAGCTATTATATTCTCAGTAATGAGTATCTTGGTTATCCTCATCAGACGAAAAATTGAAGCAAAGGCCTAAACATAAACATTCGGATCAGTTCACGCTGATCCTTTTTTGTTTTTTTACAAAGTCGATTATAATGGATGTGAGAGGCGGTGCAATTTTATGTTGGAAGAATTGGCGTTTGAAATTGCGAAAGCGGCGCATGCCGGACAGACGGATAAAGCCGGGCTTGATTATATTCTGCATCCGTTGCAAGTGGCTGCAGAGATGACGACGGATGAAGAAAAGGCTGTCGCGTTGCTGCATGATATCATCGAGGATACGGATGTGACGGCAAATGAGTTGCTGGAGAAGGGTTTGCCGGACAATGTTGTCGAAGCTGTTGAAGCATTGACCAAAAAGCATAACCAAAACTATGCCGCATATTTGGCTGGCGTTAAAAAGAACCGGTTGGCCACTGCCGTAAAGCTGGCGGATCTGAAGCACAATTCGGATTTGACCAGGCTGGAAAAGATTACCCAAAAGGACAGGGATCGGGCAGAAAAATATCGCAAGGCAATCGAATATTTATCGGATTGAATTGCTGGTGTTACATTTTTTTCGATTTCCTGAACCGCAAATGCCAGGTCAACCCGATCAGGTGGGCCAAGTATACGATTATCAGTACGATGCGCAATAACGCGCTGTCGGTCAGCGCAAAAGGGATCGCAAAGACAAAGAGTATCATCACGAACATCCGGCCCATCCCTTTGTTCGTGATGTTCTTTTTCACTAATGGGTCCTCGATGTATTGTTTGTACTTTTCCGATTCGATGAATTGCTGATGCAAACGGTCCGAACTGTGGACCCAGAAAAAACCGGTCAGCAGATAGAAGACAGTTGTAGGCAGGAACGGCAGGAATATGCCGACAGTTCCGAGACCGAACGTCAAGAAACCCATGCCGATGTATAGGTATTTTTTCAAATGGATAGTCTCCTTCAAATCTGGCAAAAACCAGATGATTTTTGTTGCTTATAGTTAACAATATCCTCGTAGTGAAGATTGTTTGTGATATACTATTCAGATAGTATAGTACATTTGGCGGAGCGTGTGTATTAGGGAAGTCCTGATTCATCACCGAGAAGGAGCTATTATGAAAAATACATCTCTTGTTATTTTGGGTTTACTGTTTGCTGTTTTTGGAATCAGTCTGTTTATGCCTTGGATCCTGCTCCCAAATTATGTAACATTCGCGTTGGATCCGACACCCGGATATCGGTTTTATTCACAAAATTGTTTTGTGCTATCATTATGCGTCCTGAGCTTGCTTACTTATTTTATGCTATTAAAGTTCAGGCAAACCAATGTGCTGCTCTTATTGGCAGCGGAACTGATTTTTTTGGCAGGGATCATCCTGTCGCCGCTGATATCCAACGGTATGATATTCCTCGACGTTGTCCTCTACGGGTATTATGTTGCCGTAGCCATGTTGTTGACGTTGATTCTTTATCTGACTGTTTTGTATTTCGGGTGGAGTGAGCAGCTTTCATAGTAATTTATAAAACCGTACGGGACGACTTTGGATGTCCATCCGTGTGGTTTTTTTGTTTTGTATCGATTGCTATTATTCCCATCATGCAAGCGTTTGTATATTTTGACAAACTTTTTCTTTCGTGCTATTATTACTTCGAAATCGAAATATTAAAGGGAGGTGGTGTTACGATGTCTGCAACAGATCGCGATACTTTGAAGGCCCTTACTGTGTTATTTAAATCATCCCAACATGTACAGGACAAACTGAAGAAAGATATGATGAAGCAAGGTTTGAATTTTTCCGAATTCGCCGTGATGGAATTGTTGTATCATAAAGGGGAGCAACCGATCCAAAACATCGGAAAGAAAGTCTTGCTTGCCAGCAGCAGTCTGACGTACGTTGTCGATAAATTAGAGAGCAAAGGGCTAGTGCAACGCATCCCATGTGCAACTGACCGCCGCGTTATTTTTACAGCCATTACCGAAGAAGGACGCAAATTGATGGATCGCATTTTCCCATTGCATGCTGCGTATATCGCAGATATATTTTCTGTCCTTTCAGATAAAGAAGTAGAAACGTTCATCGACTTGGCCAAACGAGTCGGGCTCCATGCCGAAAACTTGGAGCATTAATCAGAATCCAGCGTCAAAATATCAGGGACTGCCGCAGCATTGAGCTGGGAAGTCCCTTTTTTTGCGCATTTTTCTGCAGGAACCATCACTTTTTCCGGATGCAATCCCTATACATATGGTAAAATAGGCAGTATCAGACAAAAAGGAAAGATGACAGTGAAAAATAAGAAAATAACCAAAACAAATGCGATGCGCATGTTGGATAAACAGAAGTGCTCCTATACAGTCCACGAATACGCTTGGTCGGAGGACCACCTCGATGCGCTGTCGGTACTTGAAAAAATGAGTAAGGATGCCGGCGCGGTTTATAAAACCATTGTAGCGGTCGGCGATAAGACCGGTGTTGTCGTTGGGGTTATCCCGGCGCAGAACGAACTGGACCTGAAGGCTTTTGCGAAAGTCAGCGGTAATAAACGGATCGAAATGTTGCCTTTGAAGGATCTGGAAGCAACCACTGGGTATATCCGGGGAGGCTGTTCGCCGATCGGGATGAAAAAAGCGTTCCCTACTTATTTGTCCCATCATATTCTTGATGAAAAGAGCGTGCTGGTGTCCGGCGGCAAACGCGGCACGCAGATCGAGCTCAACCCTGCCGACCTAATGGCTGCAGCGCACGCTAAAGTTGAAGAGATTACTCAAGAGAAAGATGAATGAAGCACGTTCCTCTTTGTCAACGGAAAAGGAGAACGTATCATGAAGAAATTGCACATCTACCATATCAATGATCTGCATTCGCATTTTGACAATTGGCCGAAAATCCGGCGTTTTTTATTGGAGAAGAAGGCTTTTCATGAAAAGAACGGAGAAGAGGTTCTGCTCTTCGACATCGGCGATGCCTGCGACAGGGTGCATCCTTTGACGGAAGCCACCAATGGCAAGGCGAATATCGAATTGTTGAATCAGGTTCCGTTCGATGCGGTGACAATCGGCAACAATGAAGGGATCGGCAACGACAAACGTCAGTTGGACGAACTCTATGATGATGCCGAATTTCCTGTCGTTTTGGCGAACCTCTACGATCCGGAAACGGAGGCGCTGCCGTCCTGGGCGCAACCATATCTGATCAAGACTTTGCCAAGCGGTCTGAGGGTTGGCATCATCGGCTTGACGGCACCGCTCTATCTCAGTTATGTCCCGAACGGTTGGGATCCGAAGGAATCGGATGAAGTCCTGCCGAAAATTTTGTTGAAAGTGGCGCCGTCCGTCGATTTGATCATCCTTTTGTCGCACGTCGGCATCATCGAGGACATCCATATTGGCGAAATGTACCGTTCCATTCCGATCATCATCGGAGCGCATACGCATCATGTGCTGCCGGAAGGCAAACATGTGGATGAGTCCCTGTTGCTGGGAGCGGGTAAGTTTGGAAAGTATATCGGTCATGTGACGGTCAGCTATGATTCCGACAGGATTTTGGATCGCAAAGCGGAATTGATCGAAGCAGGAGATCTGCCGGAAAAACCTGGAGATCTAGAGGAAGTCGAGGAACTGCAGCAACGCGGTGAAGAACTGTTGTCTGCCATCCTAGTTGCGGACAACCCGGCTCGCCTCAAAGCGGATGAAGGCCACACCAATGATTTGTTGCTGTTGGGATTGGACGCTGTGACTGAATATGCCGATACGCCATTCGGCATTCTGAACTCCGGACTGTTCCTGGAAGATTTGCCGGAAGGAATCATCACCAAAAACCATCTGCATCAAATCCTGCCGCATCCGATGCGTTTGCTGGAATGCACGCTGACGGGGCGGGATTTCAAAGTCATGATCGACGAAATGGAATCGCAGCGCGAAGAACTGATGACGAAGGAAATAACCGGCATGGGTTTCCGGGGAAGGATTTTCGGGGAGCTCTGCTACCGGGGGTTCGAAGTCGATCCGGTAACGAACCGCGTGACCGTGGATGGCCGAGAGCTTTCCGATGGGGAGGACATCACCTTTGTGACGGTGGACCATTTCCGCTACATCACTTATTTCCCCACAATCGAAAACGAAGGCCGCAGCCGACTGTTGTTCCCATATTTCCTACGGGACGTGTTCGGTCTGCATTTAGAAGATAAATTTCCCATAATGAGAGAAAAGTGAGGTGCTATCGTGGATAAAAAGGAATTATTGGATGAATCATTGAAAACGCAAGTGGACTCGTTGCTGGAAACTATTGCGGATGATAGTGAAACGGAAAAAAGCGACCGTAACGAAGAGGAAGAGATTGTAAAGTTATTGGACGACAAGCGTCTTTTGGTAGGTACCCAAGAATACGAATTGAGCATTGATCACCGTGAAGGCTTTGATGCTGAAGCGCTGGCTGGAAGATATACGTCGATTCTGAGCAAGTACGATTATATCGTCGGGGATTGGGGATATGAACAATTACGTCTGAAAGGTTTTTACAGGAACAACAATAGCAAAGTATCCCAAGACAAGAAAATCAGTTTCCTGGAGGATTATCTCTACGAATATTGCAATTTTGGCTGTGCCTATTTCGTTATCGAAAAAACGCGCGCTGAGAAAGAGAAAATCACAAAAACGAAGCGCAACCGCAAACGTAAAAACCGTGAAGCCAACAGAGAGGAATTGCCGGCCGCTGCAACTGTCCAAACAGCTGCCCAGCCGACTCCGGCTCCTGCACCGGTTCAACCCAATAAAAATAAAGTAACGAAAAATGTCGAAAGACCGAAAAGCCAAGGGAAGAAAAAAGGATTCGTGATCAAAGACGTGAATACGAAGGACTCCCAGCCAAAGGACCAACCTAAAACGACAACAACTAGATCTGCTAAGGGCGAGAAGAAAAGTTTCCAAATCAAAAAGATAGAGCAATGATCAGGAGGAGAACATCATCAAAAAGTATAAAGGTTATTTAATCGATCTGGACGGAACCGTGTACAAAGGTGCCGAGCGCATCCCGACTGCGGAAATATTCGTCAAAGAACTTCAGGATAAAAACATTCCGTTCCTGTTCGTCACGAACAATGCCACCAAGACCGCTACAGAAGTCAAAGAGAATCTGCTGCACAACTTCCAGATTGATGTAACGGAAGACCACATCTACACCAGCGCGATGGCGGCATTGGATCACCTGAAAGAATTGAACATCGGCAAAAAGGTGCTGGTCGTCGGTGAACCCTCCTTGAAGCAGGAAGTGCAAGCTGCCGGGTTCGAGATGGTCGATAAAGATCCTGATTTTGTCCTGCAGGCGTTGGACCGCGGGGTTACGTACCAGCAATTGGAGGCTGCTTGTTTGGCCATCCAAAAGGGGGCCAAGTTCGTTGCCACCAATCCCGATACTAACCTGCCGACCGAAAGGGGCTTTATTCCGGGAGCTGGTGCTTTGACCGCATTTCTGAAGGCTTGCACTCAGAAAGAACCGTTGATCATCGGCAAACCGTATCCCACAATCATGGCCGGGGCCATCAAAAGGATGCAACTGAAGAAGGCAGATGTCGTCATGGTCGGGGACAACTACAATACGGATATCCTAGCGGGCGTCCGTTATGGTGTGGACACGTTGATGGTCCTGACAGGATTCTCCCAACTGGTGGACATCGAAGGCAAAGATGAGCAACCTACCTACATCGTCAATGATCTGTCCGAGTGGGAAGTGTAGCGATGGCACAGAAACTGAAATATTTCTTCGGATACACAGCAATCTTTTTGCTTGTGTTGAGTGCAAGCATCGCCTTCACGATCAACTTCACACCGCTCTACAGCTTTGATATCGATTACCTGAACATTGAACAGATGGCCGGGTTTTCGAAAGACGTCATTCTGGATAATTACCGCGTCCTGATGCAGTATCTGAATTTGCCATGGATCGTGGAATTGAAGATGCCTGATTTCCCGGCATCCGAAAGCGGACTGTTCCATTTTCATGAGGTGAAAAGACTGTTTCTGCTGGATTACGCCATATTGGGAGTGTCGGCCGTTGCAAGCATATTATTTTTGCGGATGGTGAAAAAAGAGCAGGGCTATTGGCGCATGCTGAATCCGTTGCGCCTGATGATCGCTGCACCATTAGTGGCTTTGACTGTGATATTCATGAATTTCGACCGTTTGTTTGTGGCATTCCACGGTGTCTTCTTCAATAATGATGCCTGGATTTTTGATGCCCGGACAGACCCAATCATTCTAGCGTTGCCGCAGGACTTTTTCATGCACTGTTTTGTTCTGGTCTTTGTGATGCTTGAATTGTTGCTTATGCTGCTGTACTTCTGGGTACGCAGGAAAGTCAAAACAACATAAAATAAACCAGCTTGAGCTGCCATCTTGTTAGATGGCAAATCAGGCTGGTTTTTGTTTTGACTGGGTGCTCGATTTCTCCCCGGGATTTGTCACACTCTCCCCAAACGCGAATCATCACACTCTCTATTTCATTATGTCGCTTTTGTTTGGGTTGTCGTGGGCGATGCGGCTGGCGGCTGCGGCTGCGATGGCGCCAACGATGTCATCAAGGAAAGTGTGGCACTCTGAGTCGGATTTGTCGTTCAGTTTCTGAAGGATGCCGGGTTTTACTTTATCGATGTATCCGTAGTTCGTGAAGCCAATGGAGCCATATACGTTGACGATTGAAAGGGCAAGGATCTCATCGATGCCGTAGAGCCCTTCGTCGTTCAGGATAATATCCGCCAGCGGTTGGGAGAGCTGCCCCGATTCGGCGAGCTTATCTATTTCGATTCCGGTAATGATTGCATTTTGAACCTCCCGTTTCAGGAACACAGCAGTAACGTTCTCGATGCATTCCTCCATAGTCAGATTTTCTACATAGGATTTTTGGAGATGCAAAACGAGGTCGGCGATATCTTCGACGCTCACACCGCGTTCCTTCATCAAAGCTACCGCTCGTGCATGCAACTCGCTGTCTGATTTGACCATATAAATACCTCCTGGATTCGTATTTGATACTTTTATTATAGAGGAACAGGTTTGGAAAACAAAAGAAGAGGCATTCTTGAGTCATTATTCGCATCAGTGATTGGATTTGATGGAGTTCCAACCCAACAATTTAGGGATAAACGAAAAAAGGCCATCTCTGAAAGAGACAGCCCTCCATAAAATTTAAAATAAGCTCGTACTGTGCATCGGTTGTACGCGGGTGTCGGGATTGATGTACGCCATCGCATTGTTGACGGCTACTGGCGCTTCGCCGAATCCCGTGGCGATCAGTTTGACTTTGCCGGAATAGGTTCCGATATCTCCAATGGCGTAGACCCCAGGGATGGTGGTCTCCATTTTCGAGTTCACGACTATGGCATTTCCTTGGACTTCAAAGCCCCATTTCTTCATGCCTCCGATGGAAGATGAAAAGCCGTAATTGATCAAAAAGTCATCTATATCCAACTCCAACGTATTATCCTTGCGGGCTTCCTGAAGGGTTACGCTCGTCAAGAACTCATCGTTTCCATTGACACTGACAGGAACGAAAGGCGTCATGACCTCAACGGACGATTCATGCAACAAATGGACGCTGTGCTCTTGGGCGCGGAATTGCGGGCGACGATGGATGAGATAGACCTTTTTGGCGATCGATTCCAATGCCAGCGCCCAATCCACTGCTGAGTCACCGCCGCCGCAGATGGCGACCGTCTTATCGCGGAAACTCTCGATGTTGTTCACGAAATAGTGGAGATTAGTATTTTCGTACTTATCTGCGTGTTCTATTTCCAGTTTCCTTGGCCGAAAAGCTCCGTTTCCTGCAGAGATGATCACTGCTTTTGAGTAATGGCGATTTTTGGTCGTTTGGATTTCGAAGATGCCTTCAGCATTTTTTTCTAGTTCAAATGCTTCCTCTCCGAACACCAACTTCGTGTTGAAGCGGTCCATCTGTTCTTTCAGGTTGGTGACGAGGTCGCCTCCGGAAATGGCTGGGTAACCTGCGATGTCATATATATTTTTTTCAGCATAAAGCATGCCAGGTTGGCCGCCGAGCTGGGGTAGGGCTTCTATGATTTTGACTTTGGCTTGCCGCAGTCCGGCGTAGAACGCCGTGAACATGCCGACAGGGCCACCGCCGATGATGGTGATGTCGTATATTTCTATATCTTTCAATTGTATTCCTCCGTTGTTTCTGTTCCGGGCGAATGCATCGCCCGGAGAGGTATCAGATTTGCTCATAGAACATTCTGACGATGAATGTCACAAAGATGCCCGTCAACAGTCCGACAAAAACTTCCGAAGGTTTGTGCCCAAGGTATTTTTTTACGGCCATTTCTTCAGGGTAAATCTTCTCTTCCTCTTCTTCGGCAATCAGTTCCTGAGCGTTCTTCGGGAACTTGAGTGACAAGCGGGTCAGTTCTTTGATAGCATCGACGAGGACGATTCCTTGCTCACCGCTCTGACGACGTACGCCCATCGAATCGAACATAACGATGACGCCAAAAGTCGTAGCGATGGCTACATAACCGGATCCGATGCCGTATTGCAGAATGAGTGCCGTTATCAACGAACTGACGGCCGCCGAGTGGGAACTGGGCATTCCGCCAGTAGTTGTAACAATCGACAAGGAAGTTTTCTTGTCTTTTGAAAAAATTGCAATCGGATATTTTAAAGCTTGGGTGAACATGATAGCTGCCAGGGAACAAATTAAGGGGAAATTCTCGAAGATCATCATTATTTTTCATCCTTCACTCAAATATCTGCTTTTCATTTATGATAACATGAATCGATACTTACATCCTAATGAAAAAGAAAAAACGGGCTGAATTTTCATTTTTGGAAAATCGGGGGATTAATCTTTTGCATATTGTGGTAAAATGTAAAAAAAAGGAGGATGAATAATGAGTTTATTTCCACAATTACAAGCAACAGATAACGATAAGAAAGTCATTATGAAAACAAATAAAGGGGATATCACAATCCGTTTGTTCCCTGATTTGGCGCCAAAAACAGTCGAAAACTTCTTGGGTTTAGCTGAAAGCGGCTATTATGACGGCATCATTTTCCACCGTGTCATCAATGACTTCATGATCCAAGGCGGCGATCCTACAGGAACAGGTATGGGCGGTTCAAGTGTTTGGGGCGATTCTTTTGAAGATGAATTCTCGACAAGTCTTTTCAACCTGAATGGTGCGTTGTCGATGGCGAATGCTGGCCCGAACACAAACGGCAGCCAATTTTTCATCGTTACCGCTAAAGAAGTGCCAATGACAATGCTAGCTCAATTGGAAGCTGGCGGATGGCCTAAAGAAATCATCGATGCTTACGCTGCAAACGGCGGAACACCTTGGTTGGATCAAAAACATACCGTATTCGGACAAGTGGAAGCCGGCATGGACACAGTCTACGCTATCGAAGGCGTGAAAAAAGGCGCTCAAGACAAACCTGTCGAAGACGTTGTCATTGAGAGCATCACGATTTTATAATAGTATGAGGGGCACGAAAAATGCCCCTTTTTCTTTATGGATAAGATTATCTTGTTTCTGTCACTCCTAACACTACTGGAGTGTTTTCAAGGTAGTAATCGCTATGACGCCGCCTAAGAGTTGCTTCTGATCAAAGTTGCATCAGAAATTCTATCCTTTCATCTAGGCACGTGGTATAATTATCTGGTACTGTGAGGGGAATTATGAATGAAAATGGAATATAAAATCGGAGACATAATTGCAGGCAATGTAACAGGTATCCAATCATATGGCGTGTTCATTTCATTAGACAAGAATACGCAAGGCCTGATCCATATATCCGAATGCAGGCATGGGTATGTGACCAACCTTGACGAATTCATTCAAATCGACGATGAAGTGGAAGCCAAAATCATAGATATCGATGAGTATACGGGAAAAATAAGCCTGTCTCTTAGAGCTATGGAAAAGTTGGCGACACCGAGTTACCCGGCAAAAAGAAAGAAAAGAAAAAGAAGATATTTACCGCAGATTGGTTTTGAGACCTTGAAAGAAATGATGCCTACCTGGATCGAAGAGGCCAAAGAAGACGAGAAAGTCAGGAAATCGACAGGGAATATTCCTGTCTATACGACTTCCGGTGAAAGGGGACATTCATGATGATAAAAGAAAACATAGTGGCAGGGACTATTATGGTCACCAATGAGGCGGGGGCGACTTACTTTCTGGTAAATACAGAAAACGGTTCATACAGCCTTCCTTGTGTAAACTTATCCGAAAGCGGAAAATCCCCTTTAGGATCTATAATGGAAGTCCTGCTGGCCCATGTTGACATTGAGTCTGAGTCATTGCGATTGCTTGACTTGACGAACATGAGAGGGAATGGCAAAAACATGCCGTTATTTGTTTTCGATTCGTTAGAAAAACCTTTCGACTTGGACAGCTTACTGAACGAACCAGGTAAGTTCGCATGGAAAAAATCTTCGGAAATATCGGAAATACTTACTGACTTGGAATTGGACAGCGTACCTATCTACCATTAAGGTGTCTTATTTCACATCAGTAATCATTTTATAAAAACAAATTAGGAGGATATTAAATGTCACACATTCAATTTGATTACTCTAAAGCTTTGGAATTTTTTGCGCAACACGAATTGGATTACATCCAGTACCAAGTAACGGCCGCTGACAAAGCGCTTCGTGAAGGTACAGGCCCAGGGAGCGACTTCACTGGCTGGATCGATCTGCCTAAGGATTATGATAAAGAAGAATTCGCGCGCATCAAAGCGGCAGCGAAAAAAATCCAATCCGATTCAGAAGTTTTGGTTGTTATCGGTATCGGGGGTTCTTATTTAGGCGCCCGTGCTGCAATTGACTTCCTGAACAATACTTTCTACAACGTTCAGACAACTGCAGACCGCAAAACACCACAAATTTTCTTTGCAGGTAACAGCATCAGCTCAACTTATTTAGCTGATTTGATCGAAGTGATCGGAGATCGTGATTTCTCAGTTAACATGATTTCAAAATCAGGTACAACAACTGAACCGGCGATTGCTTTCCGTGTCTTCAAAGAATTGTTGATCAAAAAATATGGTAAAGAAGAAGCGGTAAAACGCATTTACTCTACCACAGACAAAGCAAGAGGAGCAGCGAAGCATGAAGCAGACATGGAAGGATACGAAACTTTCGTAATTCCTGATGATGTCGGCGGACGTTTCACTGTATTGACACCAGTTGGCCTTCTTCCGATCGCTGTCAGCGGAGCTGATATCGATGCGTTGATGCAAGGTGCTGCAGATGCCCGTGAAGCATACATGAATCCTGATTTGACAACTAACGTAGCCTACCAATACGCAGCTATCCGTAACATCCTTTACCGTAAAGGCAAAGTGACTGAGATTTTGGCTAACTATGAACCAGGAATGCAATATCTGTCAGAATGGTGGAAACAACTGTTCGGCGAATCAGAAGGTAAAGACCAAAAAGGTATTTATCCAACCAGCGCGAACTTCTCGACTGATTTGCATTCAATCGGCCAGTCCATCCAAGATGGACAAAGAAATATCTTTGAAACAGTCGTTAAAGTTTCAAAACCACGCAAAACGATCGACATTCCTTTAAGTGCTGAAGACTTGGATGGTTTAGGCTATCTTGAAGGTAAAGATGTGGATTTCGTAAATACAAAAGCTTACCAAGGCACATTGTTGGCTCATACAGACGGCGGCGTTCCAAACTTGTTGGTAACTATGCCTGAAATGGATGCTTATTCTTTAGGTTATCTTGTATACTTCTTCGAAATCGCTGTAGGTATCTCTGGTTACTTGAATGGCGTGAATCCATTCGACCAACCAGGTGTAGAAGCTTACAAGAAAAATATGTTTGCGCTTCTTGGCAAACCTGGATTTGAAGAATTAGCTAAAGAATTAAACGACAGACTATAAGCTACAAATAGCTTGAAGCGGACGATTCGTTGTCCGCTTTTTTTGTGCCGAAAAAGTTGAAATTGCACTCCAGAGTGGCGGTTTTCCGAAGGAGGAATAGTGGATTGGACTTGGGTTCCCGACGAGGATATCTTTACTGGAGCTAAGTAGTCCGCTGGATTTAGTTTTTAAAATGGAACATCGAATAAAAATAGAAGATCCATAATAATGCTGATGCACTGCTGTTGACAAGGCTTACATTTTTGTGGTAAAGTTTAGTTCCTCGGTAATCCGACGCGTTTTATTCTGAAATCTGTTTGACACAGGTTTGAAATGATGATAGTATTATGAAGTTGTCTTTTGTAAGGCGACGGCAAAATGGAAATCATTGTTGACAGCAAGATAAAACGATGTTATCATATGAAAGTTGCTGATTCATCCAGCCGACAGTTAAATAAATAATTTTAAAAACTGTTGACAAGATGCGGTGACCGTGATAATATAAATAAGCAATCACGTAACACGTGATGCGCGATTGACCTTTGAAAACTGAATAAAGAATGAACGAACCAAATGTGCAAGGAGCTTAGACTTCGGTCGAAGCAAACGAAGACGATACGTAGTATCGCAAACATAAAGTCAGCAAGAAATTAAGAGCTATCAGCTTAACATGTAGGATTTCTGTACAAGAGTCCACATTTACATGAGAGTTTGATCCTGGCTCAGGACGAACGCTGGCGGCGTGCCTAATACATGCAAGTCGAACGGTCTTTTCTATGGAAGCTTGCTTCCACT
>MUZD01000024.1 GCA_002155105.1 Sedimentibacter sp. SX930
CTTGGAAGGCTGGGGTTTTACCACTAAACTACACCCGCATGGCGGCTCCGACGGGATTTGAACCCGCGATCTCCTGCGTGACAGGCAGGCATGTTGACCCCTACACCACGGAACCATGCGTTAAAAAAGTAACACTGTGGACTTGCATCCAATTGCGGGGACAGGACTTGAACCTGTGACCTCCGGGTTATGAGCCCGGCGAGCTGCCAACTGCTCCACCCCGCGATAATAATAAGGAAACACTGTGAGCTTACGCTCAAGTGTATCATGTCTGTAATGTCGCTAAAGCGCCAACAGCCATGACAAAGGAGGATAAGGGATTCGAACCCTTGCGCGCTTTTACACGCCTGACGGTTTTCAAGACCGTTCCCTTCAGCCGGACTTGGGTAATCCTCCATAAGCTGATAAATTTTTCATGGACCTTGCAGGACTCGAACCTGCGACCGGACGGTTATGAGCCGTCTGCTCTAACCAACTGAGCTAAAGGTCCAAAGCAAGGTATAATAGCGGCGAAGGGGGTCGAACCCATGACCTTCCGGGTATGAACCGGATGCTCTAGCCATCTGAGCTACACCGCCAAAATGAAAATGGAGCCTAGCGGGATCGAACCGCTGACCTCCTGCGTGCAAGGCAGGCGCTCTCCCAGCTGAGCTAAGGCCCCGTGAAGATTTGTTGAATCGGGAAGACAGGATTCGAACCTGCGACCCCTTGGTCCCAAACCAAGTGCTCTACCAAGCTGAGCTACTTCCCGGTGATAAATATGTGAAAAATGCACCCAACAGGAGTCGAACCTGTAACCGCTTGATTCGTAGTCAAGTACTCTATCCAATTGAGCTATGGGTGCAAAAGACAGTGCAAAGCACTATCTAAATTTGAAGCGGAAGACGGGGTTCGAACCCGCGACCCCCACCTTGGCAAGGTGATGTTCTACCACTGAACTACTTCCGCGAATGGTGCCGGCTAAAGGATTCGAACCCTCGACCCTCTGATTACAAATCAGATGCTCTACCAACTGAGCTAAGCCGGCGTATTCAATTAATGCGGGTGAAGGGACTCGAACCCCCACACCTTGCGGCGCTAGACCCTGATTCTAGTGCGTCTGCCAATTCCGCCACACCCGCAAATGAGTTATGCAGGGCTCGAACCTGCGACCCTCTGATTAAAAGTCAGATGCTCTACCAACTGAGCTAATAACTCATATTAAGAAAAAAACTCCGCAAGTAGGACTCGAACCTACGACATCATGATTAACAGTCATGCGCTACTACCAACTGAGCTATTGCGGAATAATTAACTATACAAAAAAAGCGCGGCAACGTCCTACTCTCACAAAGGGAAACCCTTCACTACAATCGGCGCTAAGAAGCTTAACTTCTGTGTTCGAGATGGGAACAGGTGTGACCTTCTTGCCATCGTCACCGCACATTTTTAAAG
>MUZD01000008.1 GCA_002155105.1 Sedimentibacter sp. SX930
TCGCAGCAAGGATGTTGTTGAAAAAGCCTTCGGCAATTTAAAAGAGCGCCTCAACTTCAGAAGAATGCAAGTTTCATCCGAATTGTCCCTGAATGGGAAGCTTTTTGTGGAATTCATCGCCTTAATCTACTTATCCTACGTGAAAAAGAAGATGCAGGATGCCGAGCTATTTAACCAATGGACCCTTCAAGGTGTACTGGACGAACTGGACATGATTGAATTATTTGAGGCCCCCGGGCACGGTCGCGTGTTGGGAGAGGTTACGACGAAGCAGAAGGAATTATACGAGGCGTTAGGCGTTGCCCTTCCCTCGTTATAAATTCCGGGAATTCAGGTTGCATGAGACATAGATGTATTTCCCCTCAAAGGGCGACAGTTCCCTTTGAGCTGTTTCCTCGAGCTTTTCGCCTCTACCAGAGAGCGTAACATTACATCCGGCTCGCAGAAACTCGGTTGCCATAGCAAAGCCAAGACCACGGGTGCTACCCGTTATCACAATGTTTTTCATAAAATTCCTCCGTTAGTGTGGATTCAGCCATTCCCGAAGAGGCAGGAGATTCCCTCTCTTGTGCCGTCAAAACCGTTCATTACAACATGATTTCGCAAACGCTTTCTTCGCAACTTATTATATCATACCGCTATAGACTGCCAGTGGAAAAAAAAAGCCGCAAGGAAAATCATTATTCATGACAGTCCTTGCGGCTTTAGATAACGGTTAAAAAATTCTATTGATAACCTATTTTTTAGCATTTCTTCCTACTAACCAACCACTTTGTTCCTTCCGGACTTTTTAGCTTCATATAATTTCTTGTCTGAACGGTGAATCAGAGTCTCATAGTCTATCATTTCTTCGCTAGTTATAGTATAAAGTCCAAAACTTGAAGTTAGCTTAATCTTTTCTCCATTATAGCTGAAAACTGTATCTTCAATGGCTTTTCTCATTCTATCAGCGATAACTCCTGCGATTTTTTTATCTGTATTTGTTAAGCAGACAATAAACTCTTCACCGCCAAATCTGGCAATCCAATCCACATCTTGTCTTGTGTTTTTCCCAAGGATTCCGGCAACTTCTTTTAATATGTGATCCCCTGCCAAATGACCATAGGTGTCATTGACTTTTTTGAAATGATCAATATCTGCCATCAGGACTGAGATTGGTTGATTTTCCAGATGAGATTTGACCATATCTGCAGGTAATCTTTCAATGATATATCTCTTGTTATAGATTTGTGTCAGCTCATCTGTTACTGCTGCTACATTGGCTTGTTCCAGCAGTCTTTTAATTTCCAAGCTTTCAGTTAACTCTCTGTCACCAAGAATCATGCTTTTTGTAACGTTTTTTAAAAGTTCAACTACAACCATTCTATCTTCTATTTTTACAGGTATTGCTGTAACCATAATGATTTTATCAAGAGAAGTTTCTATTTTGATAAAAGTGTCATTTTCATTGTAGGCTCTCATGGAAATACAATTCTTGCATACCGTACCTTTCCCCCATATGCCAAAACAGGCTTCCAGAACCGGCATGAATTCTTCTTGATTTTTATTTTTAACAAATAAGACTTCTTTTTTAATCGGGTCTACAATCCTTACCTGTTCATACATTTTTTCAAATGTTGTCAATTGACTTATGAGTGTCTGAAACCCCTTCAAATTTATTTCTACCTTAATCACCTCATCTTTAGATTTATCGTTACAGCAAAGCATACCCTATTTTCTCATTTTTTTCATTTCAATTATACCATAGGTAATTTCTACCGAAAATTCAAAGGCCACATGAATAGGATTCTTCCTGATGAACAAATGGATAAGAATGAACTTCCATATCCCGTATTTCACCATTAGACAATCTATGTCGAAAGTTAACTCACTTTAAACCGCACTCAAAACAAAAAAAACCTGAAAATAACGTAAATACGCCATTCTCAAGGGTTTTTACATTTATTTGTTGAATGAACCAATTTCAATAAGGTTCCCTTCAGGGTCAGCGATATAGCATGTACGTTGGCCCCAAGGCTGAGTAGTAGGCTCCAAGATAGGGACTGCACCTTTGGATACGACTTCATTAAAAGTCAAATCAACCGCATCATAGTTATCGACGCTTAGGGCAATTTCATAATGCCCATTAATTTCATTCGCATAACCAAAGGCTCTGTTTGTCATCTTTTCAAAGTCTGTCCGACGATACAATAAAAACAAGGTTCCATCCTTTACCAAATACACATTCGATGCGTTTTCATCTTCCCGGATTTCAAAATTCAGAACATCCCTATAAAAGCGGACCATCGCTGCCATGTCTTTTACGAAGATCCCAAAACCATCAAGTTTCATAGTGTTTCCTCCGATTATTGTTCATCGTATATTGCCCCTCGCAGTTTGTATTCTCCATTTCTTCCACTATTGAGACACGTACAACTCCCTGCCCCGATGCTTCTCTTTCTGCTGCTTCCTTGTATTCCTTTATATGTTTTGGAAAGGTTTATTATCCTTGTAATTTTCCAGTAAATTCGACGAGCGTCTTGACCTCACAGCCTTTGTCTGCGTAATAACGGAGCATTTCGTCCATCTTTTTCAGGTCATAACTGGTGACACAGTCAGAAATGACACGCACTGTGTAGCCGGCCTTGGCCATGTTGAAGCAGGTGGATTTCACGCAGGCGGTGGCATCCGCACCGGTGATATAAAACTCGTTTATGCCGTTTGCCTCGATAAATGCGGCAAATTCCTCACTTGTCAGAGCGTTGCCCTTGGTTTTCAGGAAGATGTTTCCCGAAACGATCTTCATCTCGGGAACAAGCTCTGCGCCTTTTGTATCCGGCTTGAAGGTGCGTGTACCTGCGGAAAGATTGTTGTGCCTGATGTACACAACGTGCATTCCCTTGCTCACAGCCCAATCTATGGCAGTGTTGATGTTATCAATGATTTCCTTATAGTGTTTCGTGATGTCGTTCTGAATATCTATAATAACAAGTGCTTTCGTCTCCATATCTGTCCGCTCCTTATGTTTATTAGGTTATATATGTCTCACTGGAAACCGATCTGTCGTCCCATCCTGTTTTCGTGACATCAACACTACCGTCTCAACATGGGTTGAGTGTACACAATGTACGTCATAGCACTACATACGTTCCAGGGAACATATCCACAAACCTATTAACGATAGTAACGAATGTACACCCACCACAGCCACACCAAAACAATAATTCTACTATGCTACTAAATATCTCTACATATTATTTGGGTTCTATCATTAATAATTTTTATACACTCATCTATATAACTATTATATTTTTCTATTGTATCAACTGATTCTAAAAAAATTTTCAAACTACTAAATCTATCTTTTTTAAAAAATTTCTCAACATCTTTTTCAAAACAAAGTAACTCTTTCTTTCTGTCAAGCAAAATTTCATACCAATCTCTAAACTGATAGAAGAATAATCCTGGTATATCCATAAATCCCATATTCTGATTTCCTTTTAGAGTATTCCCTCCTGGCCATATTGGGATAACATTGCCAACCTTAAAATACACCTTAACAAATTGATTCATTGTTTCATTTAAACTCTCAACATTTATTCCGGCTATTTTTTCTGTTTGCAACATTAACAAAAAATTAGCACTACTCAAAATTTGATTATATTTATTATCTCTCCCGGTTCTAACCCATATTTTATTATTATCTGTTCTAAATATCCCTTCTAACTCTTTGTTATATACCCACACTCCAATTGCATATATTCCCAAAAAAGAAAAAAGTACGTCAGCTAATTTTTCACCACCACACAATTCAGTATATTCACTATTACATTTTTCAACTGAAGCTGGTGCTATATTGTTATTGGTCTTCCACTGTAAAAATTCATTAACCGAACCAATTGGCAATTGTACCTCGATATTTCCACTCATTTTCAACTCTTCACATCCATCCTATAGCTTCAACTAGTCTCGAGTGTACACTTTAGACATCAGGCACACGCTCTCCACATGCAGGGTTTGCGGGAACAGACCCTCTGGTTGGGTGCTGCCTACGCTGTAGCTGCCTTCGTGGAATAACGGCAGGTCGCGTGCCATTGCAGCTGGGTTGCACATGCAGAGGTTATTCCGAAAGCCGATTAAAAAAAGATTTCATTCCATCACAGTCATTATAGACTCTTTGGCTGGCCATCGCTAAGTGCAACCTCTTTTTGAATGCAAAAAAATCCGCAAGAACCGTCATCATTCATGACGGTCCTTGCGGATTACTATTTTTTTCCTATTATTTGTTGCGTGTCAACGCCACGACTGACTCAACATGCAAAGTTTGCGGGAAAAGATCCACTGGCTGGATGCTGCCTACGCTGTAGCCACCTTCGTGGAATAACTGTAGGTCGCGTGCCATTGTAGCTGGGTTGCAGCTGACGTAGACGATGCGCTCAGGAGCGATTTCCAAAGCAGCTTCGATGAAGGCCGGTTCCAAGCCTTTGCGTGGAGGATCGACAACCAAGACATCGGCTTTGACGCCTTCGGCAGCCCATTTCGGCATCACTTCTTCGGCAGCGCCGATTTCGAAGGTAATGTTTTCGATGTTGTTTGCAGCGGCATTCATTTCAGCCATTTTGACGGCATCGGGAACAACTTCCATCGCATACACGTGCTTCGCTTTTTCAGCCAATGACAAGGAGATTGTTCCGATTCCGCAATAGGCATCGATGACGGTTTCTTCGCCAGTCAATTGTGCAGCTTCGATCGCCAATTTATAAAGTTTTTCCGTTTGGATCGGGTTCACTTGATAGAATGAGCGGGAAGAGATAGCAAATGTATGGCCCATCAGTTTGTCGTGATAAACGTCTTCACCGTGCAGAACGATGGTTTCGTCACCCAGAATGACATTGTTTTGTTTCGGGTTCACGTTTTGGACGATGCTGACCACTTCCGGTAAAGCTTCCAAAATAGCTGGAATGATTTTGCTTTGCGGGAACAGTTTCGCCGTACGCGTCACCAAGACAACCATCATTTCGCCTGTGTAATAACCGCGGCGGATCATGATGTGACGGATATTTCCTGTATGTTTCTTCTCATCGTATGCTTTCACGTTGAATTCTTGCAGAATGTCACGGACTTTTACGATTGCTTCATCGATTTTTGGATCCTGGATCTGGAAGTTTTCCATCGGGATCAATTCATGGGTGTTGGTGCGGAAGAATCCGGTTACCAATTTGCCGTCTTTTTGACGTACTGGGATCTGTGCTTTGTTGCGGTATCCCCATGGATTTTCCATTCCGATTGTCGGTTTGACTTCGACTTCAGGCATTTTGGCGATGCGTTTCATCACTTGCTCGACGTTGTTCTTTTTGAATGCCAATTGGGCAGAGTAACGCAAGTTCTGCAATGGCATCGTACCAACGCGTGTTCCTTTAACATCACGTGTCGGAATACGGTCAGGAGAACTGCTCAGTCTTTCCTCAATGCGGGCGAATCCAAAAGATTTGCCGACTTTCGTCACTTTGATGGTGGCCCTTTCGCCCGGTAGTCCATCCGCTACAAATAATGGATAACCCTCAACTTTTGCGACACCCATACCTTCTGACGTTAAGTCCTCAAATGTTACAGTCATCTTCTCATTTTTTATTACCGGTGCTACCGTATATTGTTTTTTCATGTGTACTCCTCAGTTCATAATTTTTCATTCAGATTCATTATACCAAAAAAGAAGGCTACCCGATACAGCAAGCCCATTTGTTTGGAAAAAATAAGTACTTTCTCATAATATCGCCTGTTGCAGCGCGTCTTATCAATAGGAAGTTTCGCTCGCGTTCAGTATAATAGAAGTATATAGACCAGTTACTGACAGGTATAGGAAGAAAGCGAGGATGACAAAATGAGCGGACAACGGATTATTCCCTTTTTGACGTTACCGGGGACTGCAGAAGCAGCGATGCACTTTTATGTTTCCATTTTCCCGAATTCCAGCGTGACCTCCCTCACCAAGATCGATGAGGACGAACACGGGGAAGGCGGTCGCGTGATCAATGAGCAGTTTGTTTTGAATGGACAGGATTTCATGGCGATGGATATGGAAGAAGATTTTTTGCCGGATATGACTTGGGCCGTTTCCCTCTACGTGGACTGCGAAGATGAAGCCAGCTTCGATAACTACTATGATTCCTTATCCGCGGATGGCGTTGTGATGATGGGTCCTGAAGCAGTCGGAGAATTGCGTGCGGTAGCTTGGGTGACCGACCAATTCGGAGTTACTTGGCAATTAGTTTGGAAATAATACGAATGGGCTGCCCCAGTTTGGGGGCAGCCCATTCTTTGCGGTTATCGGACAACCTCGGACATTCTCGCCTGTTATTCTGCCGCCAGTAATGCCGGCAGGTCTGCAACGGTGTCCAGATTGACGGACCCGACCGCTTTGCCATTCTCCAGCCTGATCAAGAGCGGAACGAACGCGACGCCGTAGGTATCCAGCACCTCATCATAGTTGACATCATTGACGCGCTTTTTCGTATTGTAGTAATAAGCGATCTGCCCGTTTTCCATCAATTCCTCTTCCAGTATCGGACGAAATTCCTTGCAGTAGGGACAATCATCGAAGCCAAAATAGAGGTAGGCCACATCCTTCGCGACCACTTCTTCGTATTCCGATTCATTTACGATGGCCACTATCGGAGAATTTGCCGCTTTCCCGCAGGATGCAAACACCATCATCAGTGCGCTCAAAAATAATATGGACAAAAATTTCTTCTGTTTTTTCGGCATACGGCAGGTCCCCTTTTGCATGAATCTTTCTTTTTTCAAGTATAACAAAAAATGCCCGATAGCTCTCGTCAAAACACCGAGAGACCGGGCATTCTTTCTATTTTCATTTGTTAGTTGTTGCCGTCGTAAGGCAAACGTTTGTCGTTTACTTCATCCGGATGCAAGGTTTCAACTTCCTTCATGAAGCCTGTGCCGGCGCCTTCCAGAATGCCTTCATCGACTTCTTCGATTGGATCAGCGTAATCGGAAGTATTGCCGATGATTTTGATGTGCTGCTGGTGGTTCGTGAATGTAGTCGGCGCATCACCACCGTACTCCCCATCCAAGTTGATCATCAAACGCGAACCATCCATGGATTCCGCTTTCACAAAGCTGGTATGTGTGTAGAGGACGTTCGAATTTTCGAGATGTCTGCCCCCGTTCAACACTTGGGCCAACAGTTGCAGAATTTCGAAGATGTTCGCTGTCTTCACGACAAACAACGTGAACTTGCCATCCCCCAAAACGATGTTCGGATCGATCGTCTCAAAGCCGCCTACCGAGTTGGTCAAGGCCACGAAGAACATGGAAGCCATGCCGTCGTAGACGCCGTCTTCATACTCGATGCGCATGTGCATCGGTTTGAGCTGCGGGATTTTTTCGGCGCCTTTCACCAGATAGGCAAGGTAGCCGAAAATGGTCTTCAGTTTTGCAGGCACGTCGTAAGTTAGGTCCGTCAGATAGCCGCCTGCTGCGATGTTAATGAAATAAGTGCCATTGGATTGACCGATGTCCATCGGGATGACATTTCCGTCAGCGATGATGCGGGCTGCATCCAATAGATTCGAGCGCGGAATCTTCAAAGCACGGGCATAGTCATTTGTGGTCCCTGCAGGTATGATGCCGACTGTCGGTCTGTGGTCCAATCCTGCGATGCCGTTGACGACTTCGTTTACGGTTCCGTCTCCGCCTGCTGCAACGATCAGGTCGAATCCGGCCAAAGCGGCACGTTCCGCTTCTTTGGTAGCGGAAAGGGGTTCTGGCGTCGTGGCATAAGCACTGGCCTCATAGCCTGCTTCTTCCAATATTTGAAGGATGTCAATCATGCTTTTTTTCAGCATTTCTCTTCCGGAAGTAGGATTGTAAATTACTCTTGCTCTCATTCTTTTCCTCATCTTTCTAGGCTCATCTGTTATATAGGTCACAAATCATCTTTCCTTTGTCAAACCACTCAATTAATGATTATATCACCAAAATCATAAGAATACTAATTGCTGAACTGAAAAAAAATAGATTTGTTGCGATTTTTTTGAGAATTAATTTATTCAGAAAAAAACTTATATTGTGTTTTGCGCAGAACCGGGAACTTTTCGCAGAAGATTAAGCAGATACAAAGGATCGTATTCCCGGCGAGACTGGCTTCATCGGGAATTGCGGGTATTTTGCATGTCGATTTCCCGGTGAGGCTGGCCTCATCGGGAATACTGGGCATTTTTCTTTTTGATTTATCGGTGAACGCTGTCTCGCCGGGAATTCGAAGCATATTTCTTGCTGATTTCCCGGCGAGCTTCATTTTGATTGTGAGTGAAAAAAAACCAACCTCCGGAAGGAAGTTGGCTGGAATGTGTGCAACGCAGACGTGAATTGTCACATCCTATTAGTCGAACTCTGAATTGCAGGTGGTTCCGCCTAACGCTATTTAGGCCCATCCAGCCAAAACCGGGCTGGTTGTTCCTAAATTTCGTTAGTGCTCGCCCCCTACCCGCAATTCATCGTATCCTATCTTTTTTCTAACTCCTGCGCTAGTAGTTGGTTGACCATGCCTGGGTTGGCTTGGCCTTTGGTTTGTTTCATGATTTGGCCAACCAGGAAGCCTTTGGCGCGGTCTTTTCCGGCTTTGAAGTCGTCAACGGATTGTTGGCTGTTGTCCAAAACGGCGTTGATGATCGGCAACAGTTGCGACGGATCGCTCATTTGGATCAGGCCTTCTGATTCAACGACTGCTTTAGCGTCGCCGCCTTTTGTTGCCAACAGGCGGAAGACTTTTTTGGCGATCTTCGTGCTGATTGTGCCGTCTTCGATCAACGTGATCATGCCGGCAAGGTTTGCTGGCGTCAGTTTCGTGTCGGCCAGTTCCACTTTTTCACTGTTCAGGTAAGCAGATACTTCGCCCATCAACCAGTTGGAAGCCAGTTTGGCATCCGCTCCTGCAGCAAGAGTACCTTCGAAGAAGTCGGACATTTCTTTCGAAAGTGTCAATACCATTGCATCGTACTCAGGCAGGTCGTATTCAGAAATGTATCTTTCACGGCGTTTTGCTGGCATTTCCGGAATGCTGGCTTTTACGCGGTCGATCCATTCTTGGGAAACGGTCAAGCCAGGCAGATCCGGTTCCGGGAAGTAACGGTAATCACTTTCGCCTTCTTTGACGCGCATCAGGATTGTTTCGCCATTTGTTTCATCGAAACGGCGTGTTTCTTGTTGGATGACTCCGCCAGCGTTCAATACTTGTGCTTGGCGTTTTTCTTCATGAGCCAAACCTCTGCGGACGAAGTTGAAGGAGTTCAGGTTCTTCAATTCTGTCTTCGTGCCGAATTTTTCTTGGCCGAATGGGCGGATGGAAATGTTGGCATCGCAACGCATGGAGCCTTCTTCCATCTTCACATCGGATACATCTGTATACATGATGATTTGGCGTACGGCATCCAAGTAAGCGTAAGCTTCTTCAGGAGAGCGCATATCCGCTTCCGATACGATTTCGATCAATGGTGTTCCTTGACGGTTCAAATCGACATAGGAATAGCCGTCCGATCCGTGCATGTTTTTGCCGGCATCTTCTTCAAGATGGACGCGCTCGATGCGGATTTTTTTCTTGACGCCTTCCACTTCGATTTCGACCCAGCCGTCATGGCCGATTGGGTTATCCAATTGCGAAATTTGGTAAGCTTTCGGATTGTCCGGGTAGAAGTAGTTTTTGCGGTCGAAGTGCGTTTCCGTCGAGATTTCGCAGTTCAAAGCCAAAGCAGCCTTCATGCAGAATTCGATAGCTCTTTTGTTGATGACAGGCAAGACGCCCGGGTAGCCCCAGTCGATGACATTTGTGTTTGTGTTCGGTTCTGCCCCAAAGTGTGCTGGAGATGGGGAGAACATTTTTGATTCAGTTTTCAATTCCACATGGACTTCCAGTCCGATGACTGTTTCATAATTCATAATGTTTTCCGTTGCCATAAATCTAACTAAATCTAGTTTATGTTTGCTTCCCTGTTCTTCGTGCCCGATTTGGTCCTGACGGACTACTTTCGTTTGATGCAGCACTCCGAGGGCGTAAATTCCGATGCAACGAATCGTACATATCCGAGCTACCGCTAGACTGCTTGGTAATCCCTCAGATTGTAGCTTGCATTCAGATCCCTATCACAATGGTGGCCGCAGGAACAGTGGTAGACCCTGTCGCTGCGTTTCAGGTCCTTTTTGAGCGTTCCGCAGTTGTTGCACAACTTGGAACTCGGGAACCACTGATCCACTTCAACAAAGACAATGCCATGCAGTTCGCATTTGTATTGCAGGCATTGCTTGAAGAAATAGAGTTTCTGATTTGCTATTGCCTTAGCCAAATGCTTATTCTTCATCATGCCGCTGATGTTCAGCGTTTCCATCACAATGCGGGAGGGTTTGGATTTCACGATCTCCGCTGTTGCTTGATGGACATGATTGGTTCGGATGTTGGCTAAGCGTCGGTGCTGTTTTCGGATTTCACCTTCTAGTTTTAGGAGATGGTTAGATTTAGGCGTTCCTTTCTTGTATTTTCTGCTTGCACGCCGCTGTAATCTCTTAAGGCGCTTCTCCGCTTTCCTCACGGAGGCTGTTTTGTTGATGTTTTCATAGAAAACACCATCAGAGGTGACAGCCAACTCCTTGATGCCGATATCCACCCCGACAATTCGATCGTCTAATTCGACGATATTGGGGTTCACTTCGACACCGACCGTCAGGTACCAATATTTACCGTCGAACTTGATGCGCGGGTTGTAGTATTTGCAATCCACGGGCAACGGCTCGTTGGTTTTGACCCAACCGATTTTTTCCAGCAGGACGCGGTTGCCTTTCACTTTCAGCTTGACGCAGTCATTGTAGAAGCTCGGTGTGGAGCGACGCTTTGTCTTGAATCGGGGATGCTGCGTTTGCCCATTGAAGAAGGTTTTATAGGCTTTACAGGCATCCTTGACCGCTTGCTTGACGACATTGTTGGAAACATCGTTCAGCCAGGCGTATTTTTTACGTTTCTTCATCTTGGTGATGTGCTTGCGCAGGTCCCTGTCGCTGATGAATGTCCCGCCGAAGCGATTATTCATTTCCTGCATGCGGATCGTGTAGTTGTAGGCCCAGCGACCAGCGCCAGCCGCTTGGTAGAGTTTGGAAGTTTCGTCAATCAGAATCAAGCGGACCTTTCTAGTCAGCATCATCTCGGATCATCCCTTTCTATACGCAAAGTATAGAGGAAACAGGATCAAAAACAAAAGATTTGCATGCATTTGAGGAGATTATTATTGACAGTTAAAAGCCTCCTACAGGTTTGGGTGTTGGTCAAGATAGTCGTTTGCTTGTTCCAACGCAAACGCGGCTTGATAGATTTTTGCTTCTTCGAAATAGTTACCGATCAATTGGATACCGATCGGCATGCCGTCAGCCGCGAAGCCGCCAGGAACGGAAATGGCCGGAACGCCAGCCAAGTTGATCGTTACGGTCAACAAGTCGTCCATGTACATAGCCAATGGATCGTCGTTCTTTTCGCCGATTCCGAAAGCAGTCGTTGTAGTGGTAGGTCCCAGAATCAGATCGTAGCCTGCGAAGATGTTCGCAAAATCGCGTTTGATCAGCGTGCGGACCTGACCAGCCTTTTTGAAGTAAGCATCATAGAAACCGGCACTCAATGAGAAGGATCCCAACATGATGCGGCGTTTCACTTCCATCCCGAAACCTTCGGAACGGCTCTTGATGTACAATTCTTCCAACGAATTCACATTTTCTGCACGGTAGCCGTAACGCACTCCGTCAAAACGTTGCAGGTTGGATGAAGCTTCTGATGAAGCGATGATGTAGTAAGCCGGGATTCCATAAGCCAAAGTCGGCATGCTGACTTCTTCTACGGTAGCGCCCATTTCTTCGAATTGAGCAGCTGCTTTTCTGACAGCCTCTTGGATTTCAGCGGATACGCCATCTTGGAAATATTCTTTAGGCAATGCGATTTTCATGCCCGCAACTTTTCCGTTCAGGTTCGCGCTGAATTTCGGCACTTCCATATTTAAGCTCGTGGAGTCTCTCTTATCATAGCCGCTGATTGCTTCCAACAACAAGGCGTTGTCGGTTACGTTGCGCGTCATCGGACCGATTTGGTCAAGGCTGGACGCAAAAGCGATCAAACCGTAACGGGATACGCGTCCGTATGTCGGTTTCATGCCGACGATACCATTGAAAGCAGCAGGTTGGCGAATACTTCCACCTGTGTCGGAACCTAATGAAGCGACAACTTCACCGCTGGCAACCGCAGCAGCGGAGCCACCGGATGAACCGCCGGGAACTTTTGTCAGGTCCCAAGCATTTTTGGTTTTTTTGTAGTAGGAGTTTTCCGTGCTTCCGCCCATGGCAAATTCGTCCATGTTCAGTTTTCCGACGTTGACAGCGCCAGCTTCCTTCAATTTGGTGACGACTGTTGCATCGTAGATCGGCATGAAATCACCCAACATACGGCTCGCCGCTGTCGTTGTCACGCCTTCTGTGACGATGTTGTCTTTGATCCCTAAAGGAATACCATTCAGGACATTTCCGTCTGCGTAGCCTTTTTCGTCAGCTGCTTGCGCTTGTTTCAAGGCTCCTTCTTCGTTCAAAGCCAAGAATGCTTCCACTTTTCCGTCCGTTTCAGCGATGCGTTTGAAGGCTGCTTGTGTCAATTCCACGGAAGAGAATTCTTTGTTGACTAAACCTTCATGCAGGCTCGTTAGCGTTTCATTGAAAATACTCATGCGCCTTCCACCTCGTTATCTAAAATTGCCGGCACTTGGATCATGCCGTCTTCGGCTGTCTTGACGTTTTTGAATAAGAGGTCGCGATCCGTACCTGGTTCCGCTACATCTTCACGCATGACATTCTTCAATGCATAGCCATGAGAAGTCACGGGTACATCCGTTGTATCGACTGCTTCCAATTGTTCCACCATGTCGATGATGTCGCCCAATTGTTCTGTAAAATGTTTGATTTCATTTGGAGCGAATTCCAGCTTGGCCAGTTTTGCTACGTGACGCACTTGCTCTTCAGTGATTGCCATGTAATACCCTTCTTTCGTTTTTGTGTAGTCATCGTTTTTTTACATACTTATCTATTTTAGCATAAAAATCATCGGTTTGTGGGAGTTTTCGTATGTTTCCAGCACTTTCTGAAAACCGGAACAGGCTACTGTCAGCTAATCGAAGATATGGTAGCTGAAGCCCTGGCTGTCGTTTTCCCTTGTCAGGAATGATTCGATGCCGTTGATCGATTCAACCGTGATCTCAACGGGAATGTTTTGGGGCAGGAACCGCCCTGCTGCATCCGTTACGTGCTGGGTGAAGGCGATGATTTCCGTTTCCCCATAGAACTGCGTCGTGATGTCGATTTCGAGCGACATCAGCTGTCCATCGATGTATTTGCCTTCACCGACGATCCCGTTCAGATTCGGGAAGAAATCCTGCACTTCATTTTTGAAATTATCGAAGTTGGAAGACTCTTCTGTCTGCGTTCCGCTTTGCAACGGGAAGACGACTTTGCTTTCATTGCGGGTGATCCATTCGCCGATCGCATTTCCTTCCGTGGAGACGCCTTCGAACAGATAGACGCCACCGACTGGGCTATCCTGCGCCGATTGTTCATATATGCCGATGACGATCGGAATGCTTTCCAATCCTTCGGTCTGGCGTAAACGGGTAATGATTGTATTTGCATAGGCTTTTGCCTGTTCTTCCAATTTATCGCGGGAAATGGCTTGTTCCATCGGCACATCATTCACCTTGTAATAGTCGACCGAATTCATTGCCAATCCGATGGCCATTCCGGCCAACTCGAAGCCATTTTCATTTTGGATCATATAGTCCTGTTCCAAAATCTGTTCCAAATAAATCGGCTCTCTGGTTGCCGCGTCAGTGCTGCCGTTGTCGGTCGGATTCAAACCGTCCGGATTGGAGTCGCTGTAACGCCCCAACCATAACCCTGTCGTATCATAATCGATGACTTGGCCTTCCTGAAAAAAGTACTGGTCAGTCGGGAAAACATTTTTTGCTACATCCAACAACTCCGCCTCAAAGTCTTTGATGTTGGCTGTCGAGTTCAGCGAGAGGCTGACACCGCGATTCTGGCTGAATTGGTACTTGCCGTCCACGATCAAGGCCGGGTAATAATCGGTCGACAACTGATTCTGTGTCGTTTGGACAGTCACTTTCTCGGGACCGGTATTGGTTGTGTTCTCCGTCGTTTGCGTCTCTGATAGCTGTCCGCAACTGGCCAACAGGAACATCGCTGCTCCGGAGACAGTCATAAGGATGACGCTTTTCGCTTTATTCACTGCTGTCACTTCTTTCCAAGTTTTTCACCATATCTTCTTCTGTCCAGACAGGGATGCCCAAAGATTGGGCTTTTGCCAATTTGCTGCCGGCTTCTTCTCCGGCGACGATCCAATCGGTCTTTTTCGAGACACTGCCTGTCACTTTCCCGCCGAGTGCTTCGATCATTTCCGTTGCTTCGGTTCGGTTATAGTGCGTCAGTTTGCCCGTCAATACGACCGTTTTTCCGTTCCATACGGAATCGACAGCAGCCACCTCAGCCTTCTTCTTGCCAAGGTAGGTCAGATTCACGCCGTTCGATCGGAATTCTTCGATCAGGTCCTTCACTTCAGGCAATTGGAAATAGGCCACGACGCTGTCCGCGATGATGTCGCCCATGCCTTCGACGGCCATGATTTCTTCTTTCGTCGCCTGCATCAGGCGTTCGATGGTTTCGAATTCCCCCGCCAGACTGGCTGCCGCCTTCGATCCGACATGGCGGATGCCCAAACCGAACAACAGGCGTTCGAATGAGTTCCCCCGGCTCTGATCGATGGCCGTAACAATGTTATGAGCAGATTTTTCTTTGATCTTATCCAACTGATAAAGGTCTTCTTCCGTCAGCTTGTACAGGTCGGCAACATCTTTGACTAGCCCTTTTTCAAACATCTGACTGACGACGCGCACGCCAAGACCGCTGATGTTCATCGCATTGCGCGAAACGAAGTGGGACAGGCCCTCTTTGATCTGAGCCGGGCACTTCGGATTGATGCAACGCAACGCTACTTCATCCTCCAGATGTACCAGATGGCTATCGCAGGCAGGGCACACTTCCGGAATGACATAAGGTTCACTTTCCGGATCTCTGCGGTCGATGAGGACATGTTGGATTTCCGGGATGATGTCGCCCGCCTTATGGATCACGACCGTGTCGCCAATGCGCACATCCTTCTCGCGGACAAGATCGACGTTATGCAGGCTGGCGCGTTGCACGGTGGAACCGGCCAAGAAAACAGGATCCATAACGGCTGTCGGCGTCACGACACCGGTACGGCCGACTGTCCACTCGATGTCGCGCACGATCGTTTCGGCTTCTTCCGCCTTGAATTTGTAGGCGATCGCCCATCGTGGCGCTTTTACCGTATAGCCGATTTCTTCTTGGGCAGAGAATGCATTGACTTTGATGACGATGCCGTCGATATCATAAGGCAAATCTTTTCTTTTCGCTGCGATTTCTTCCGTGAATGCCCAGACGTCTTCGATTGAATCGAAGAGCCGGCGTTCCGGATTGGTCCGCAAGCCGACCTGAGCCAATCGGTTCAGTAGCGCATCCTGCGTCTCCACAGCCAATTGTTCGAAATTGGTGGCGCTATAAAGATAAATGTTCAGATTGCGGCTGGCCGCAATGCTGGAATCCAGTTGACGCAGACTGCCGGCAGCAGCATTGCGTGGATTCGCAAAAATCTCCAGGCCTTTCTCGTCACGCTCCGCATTCAATTGGACGAATGATGCTTTCGGCATGTAACACTCGCCGCGGACTTCGAAAGTCAGCGGTTCATTCAGACGCAATGGAATGGATTTGACCGTCCGCAGGTTCTGCGTGATGTCTTCGCCCGTGTTTCCGTCCCCACGAGTCGCGCCCTGGATGAACAAGCCGTTTTCGTACTTCAGCGATACGGCCAAACCGTCAATCTTCAGCTCGCACATATATTGCAAGGGCTGATCGGTCAATTTGCTGATCCGTTGATGGAATTGCAGCAGCTCTTCCTGGTTGAAGGCATTCCCCAAGCTCAGCATCGGTGAATCGTGCTGCACCTTGGTGAATCCGGGAAGGATGGTACCACCGATGCGTTGCGTCGGTGAGTCAGTGGTGATCAACTCAGGATGGGCTTTTTCCAATTTTTCCAGTTCTTGATAATGCTGGTCGTATTCTTTATCGGAAATACTGGGCTTGTCCAGTACATAATACTCGTAACTATAGCGGTTGAGGAGCGTCTTCAACGTCTCGATGCGCTCTTGGGCTTCGGTCGGACTTTCTTTCGCCATGAATGATTCCCCTCCTAAATTATGCTTTTTTGATCGGTGCAAAGGATGCCAATAAACGTTTGATGCCGATGTCTTTGAAGGCGATATCCAACGTCAAACCGTCGCCTTCTCCGCTCGTCTGAACGACAATGCCTGTTCCCCATTTCTTATGGCTGGCTTTGTCCCCGACAGCCCAGCCAAGGCTGGCCGCACCGCTGCTTCCGGTTTGCTTGACGGACTGCGTCGTTTTTTCACGCGGTCCGGCCGAAAACGGCTGACTGAAGGCTTTCTCCTGGCGGGTATCGCTTGCTGTTTTCCAGCGGCCGCCCGAGCTTGCCGGTTTTGAAGAATACATACTTGACGTGGATCCCGAACTGTCCTCGCGGTCCAGAACGGATCCGTCCAATTCATCAAGGAAACGCGATGCCGGGTTGGACATCGTACGTCCATAAAGCATGCGGGAATAGGCATTCGTCAGGAACAATCTTTGCTCCGCCCGTGTGATGCCGACATAGGCCAAACGGCGTTCTTCCTCCATCTGGTCTTCATCCATGAAGGAGCGGGACGACGGGAAAATGCCGTCTTCCATCCCGATGATGAAGACGATCGGGAATTCCAATCCTTTGGCTGCGTGCATCGTCATCAACGTCACTTCGCTCTGCGGTTCTTCCTCGATCTGATCCAGATCGGAAACCAGCGCCAAATCGGTAAGGAAGGAGGTCAGGTCAAAGTCTTCTTGATTCATTTTATCGAACTCCTGCGTTACCGATAGGAATTCGTTGATGTTTTCGATCCGTGCTTCCGACTCCAGCGTCTTCTCCATTTCGAGGGCTTCCAGATAAGTCGTCTGGGAAAGCAACTCCTGCACCAATTCCGTGATCGGCAGGAATTCCTGCATTTTATGCAGACTATCCATCACGGTCGCGAATTTCTTCAATTCTTTAGCAGCTTTTCCGGATACACTGGACATTGCCACATCATGGGCAGCCTGCAGCAAAGTCAGGTCATGCATATTGGCGAATTCGCGCAGTTTTTCGACACTGGCATCGCCGATTCCGCGTTTCGGCACGTTCACGATCCGGCCGAAGCTCAAGTCATCGGATGGATTCACAATCAGGCGCAGATAGGCCAAAAGGTCTTTGATTTCTTTACGGTCGTAGAACTTGCGCCCGCCGACCATCTTGTAAGGGATGTTCGACTTCAGGAGGTTCTCCTCGATGACACGCGACTGGGCGTTCGTCCGATAGAGCACTGCGAAATCCCCGTACTGGCGTTTATTTTCGCGGACTTCCTGCTGCATCTTCGAAATGACATAACGCGCTTCGTCGTGTTCGGACTGGCCCCGGTAGTAAACGATGTTCTCGCCATCCGGATTGTCTGTCCACAATTCTTTTTCTTTCCGGTTGACGTTATTTTGGATCACGTCATTGGCTGCGCGCAGGATTTTTTTGGTGGAACGGTAATTTTGCTCCAGCAAGACCACTTTTGCGTCCGGATAGTCCTTCTCGAAGTTTAGGATGTTCTCCATATCAGCCCCGCGCCAACCGTAGATGCTTTGATCCGCATCGCCGACGACGCAGATGTTTTTGAATTTATTGGCCAACAGCTGCACCAATTGGTATTGGGCGTAGTTGGTATCCTGGTACTCGTCCACGTGGATGTAATGGAATTTATTTTGGTAGTAGGACAGTGTTTCTGGGTATTCCTGGAACAGCTTGACCGTCAACATGATCAGGTCGTCGAAATCCATCGACTGGCTGTTTTCGAGCGCTTTCTGGTAATCCTTGTAGCACTCGAAGACGATATTGTCGATGTATCCGCCAGCCAGATCGCCGAATCCCTTCGGTGTCTGCAGCTCATTTTTTGCTTGACTGATCCGCCCCAGAATCATGCGGTGATCGTATTTTTTGGAATCCAGATTCTTTTCGCGGATGATGCGTTTCATCAATGTTTCGGTTTCGCTCTGATCGCAGATGGTGAAGGAGCGCGCATAGCCGAGCTGTTCGCTCTCTCTTCTTAGGATCCGTACGCACATGGAGTGGAAAGTGGATACCCACATGTCGTTGCCGACTGTTCCGACCAAGCGGATGACCCGCTCTTTCATTTCTTTTGCCGCTTTATTCGTAAAGGTGATGGCTAAGATGTTCCAAGGGTTTACTGATTTTTCTTCCAGTAGATAGGCCATGCGATGGGTCAGCACACGCGTTTTGCCGCTGCCTGCCCCCGCCATGATCAATAGTGGCCCTTCCGTCGCCAAAACGGCTTCTGCTTGCCTTGGGTTCATTCCTTTTATGAGATCGTGTTTTTGTTGCACAATTGCCATCCTTTCTTTTGTTGCCTTTGTTTCGGAGTGTGTATGGGTATGTTCTTTTTTGATAGGTTCAAGGCGATGGTGCAGCCTTATCGATTCTGATTTGCATCATGGTTTAGTCTATCATTTTAGAGACCGGCTATCAATGAATCCCCTGATATTTTAGATAGTTTTTAACCCTTGTTCCCCTACGTGCGGTTCCGTTTCTTTTCACACTGTTGTGCCATCCAAAATAAAAATCCTGCCGCTGAACCATTTGGTTGATTCAGCGGCAGGACTTTCTTTTTCGGTCTACTGGGCTAGGATGTCGTTTGAGTCTTTCAACGTATCGAAGAAGAAGATGAGGTATTCGCCCATCTTGTCGTAATCCTTATCGCGTATACAGATGCTTACTTCCTGATACAAGGCGAGCAATTTAGCTTCGTTTTGATAGCGCGCTTCATCGATCAAATCACTGTTGTCGGAATAAATTCCGTGGATATCGCGGGCTGTCGTCATGATCACTTTCTTCATGAACTGGTTGTCGCTTTTGGCAATGAATGTCTCAAAGAGTCGGTATTCATTATTGAAGTAACCCGTCGCATCACGGTAATTTAGATACTCCACTTGTTTTTCCAGAAGTTTTTCAAATTCCTTATGATCCAGGGTTATGTCATTTTCCTTCAGATATTGCAGGTAATTCATGATGAGACCTGCAATCAGTTCCAGGCGTTCCAACAGACCCTCGTTTGAGATCTTCTTCTCAGCCACGATATAGCCTTTGTAGGGAATGGATTTCACCATCCCCTCTTCCTCCAGCAAAAGCAGCGCTGTGCGGATCGGTGTCCGGCTCATGAACAAGGCTTCCGAAATAAGTTGTTCGGTTATTTTGGTTCCCGGAGGCCAGCAACTGCTATCGATTTTGTCTTTTATGTAGTCGTATGCTTTATTGAATAGTCTATCCTCCATCAATTGATTCCTTCCTTCATATAAGAGAGCGGACACCTGTTTCCGTTACTCTATAGATTCTAACAAGCCGTTTTCTTCCAGTTCGTTGATGAGGATATCCGGGCTGTCACCCAATAATGTGACGTGTCCCATTTTTCGTTTCGCACGATGTTCTTTTTTTCCGTAAAAATGGAAATGCCAATCTGGTTTGGTCAGCAGCAAAATCAGTGCTTCGTCAAGTTTTTCCTCCATGATGTTGAACGTCACGCTTGTATCGTACAATTGGATTTCCGGAATGGGCAACCCACAGATGCAGCGGACCAGGATTTCATATTGCGAGATGCTGCAGCCATCCAGCGAATAATTGCACGAATGGTGTGGTCTGACGACCAATCGGTTCACATAGAGGGAGCCCGATGAAGTCATAAATGTCTCGATCGTCAAAATGCCGGTCAGATTCATGGCCTTCGCAGCCAGCTTGCCTATATGTTCAAGCTCTTTCTGGATGTTTCCGCCTACGCGTGCTGGCGTGATTGTCTTCACAAGTTTCTGCTCCCGATAGACCGTTTCGGTGACTGGGAATGATGTGAACACGTTGTTCGCATCCTGTGCGACTGTGATGGCCAACTCCATCTCGAAGGGGATCCAAGCCTCCAAAATGCACGTTCCCTTTTTAAGCAAGGCTGATGCCCTGCCAAAATCCTCTTCACTGTAAAAAAGATGCTGCACCGGCGTGGCCGCTTCGACGCGGATCGGCTTCAGCACACACGGGAAGCCTATGCTTTTGACCGCCTCTTCCATGTCTTCGATTGCAGTTATCGTCGCGTAAGGCGTTACGTTGATGTTCAAGGATTCCAGAAACGCTTTTTCTATCAACCGGTCTTGGGTGATGGAAAGGCTGTCCGGATCCTGCGGTATGCTGATATAAGGATTGATTTGTGTCAGCAACATCGTATCCACGGCCTCGGATTCAAAAGTCAGGACGTCCGATTTAGCTGCGAGGTCTGTCAGCGCATCGAAGTCCGTATATTTCTTGGTTATCTGCCAATCAGCTATTTGCCCAGCCGGACAGGCAGGATCGGCGTCCAAGATGCCTATTTGGTAGCCCATTTTTTTGGCTTCCAAAGCAATCATACGGGCGACATGTCCTCCGCCAATAATACCGATTGTTTTCCCGGGTAAAATTTGATTCGGCATGTGATCACACTACTCTCTTGGATTTTTCGTTAGAATTAGGAATAAGTTAAAAAAAAGTCTTCACCACATCATTTTATCACTATATTCGACGAATGTCGCCATGCAAAAACTGTCCGTTCGTCGAATTTTCGTAGTAAGTCAGGGAGCGTGCAGTTAAAATTTGCCAGGTTGCCGGAAAACAGGGTGTTCTCCGATTCCGACGCAAAAAACGCACGGACAGGCTGTCCTCCTCAAAAGAGTATAGCCTGTCCGCGCGTTTCTGTTTGCATCCTTCAATTATCATACTCATAAAGTGCATTCTGTTCGATGACCGCTATCAATTTGGCGGCATAATCCGGATCGGTCGCATAACCGCAATCTTGGAGAGCTTGGGCCGCTTCTTGATAAGTGGTTGCCTGCAGAACCGGAGCGTATTGATTCGGATCCCAAGTGGTACCGTTCACGAACAACAGTGCATGGTCATGGACCGATTCTGCCCAGTTGCCGTAGACCCTGAAGTTTGCTTGGATGGTGACCCACTGGCCGTTGTAGTATTCATTGGTAGTCAAGAGGACCGTATTCCCCGGGTCATCACCCTTCATGCCGTACAGATTATTGTAGACAGCGGAAAGTTCGCTCTCTCCCCAATCCGATTCAAGGATCGCTTGTGCGATGCTGATGCTGGCATGGACGCCGTAAGTCGCTTGCATCTGTTGCGCTGCAGGGGCGATATTGCCGATGAAGTCAGTTCCCTGATTATTGCCATACTCCGGGATATCCGGAATGATTGGAGAAAAATCGCCGATCAGCGACAGACTTGCCATAAAACTGATCAATAAGAAAAATAAAATCTTGACGGCCTTAGCGGATGCTGATTGCGGTTGTTTTCGAGTCCGCTTTCTCTTTCGTGCCATATGTTCCTCCGTCTGTTTGGTTGTGCTATTTTACCTGCTATTGTTCACTGTTCCCAATCGTTTCATTTTGCTTCAGGATTGCTACGTATTCTTCCAAAGTCAGGTTGTTTTCGGTCATGTAAACAGCGTTCTCTATACCCACATACCGAAAATGCCAGGGTTCAAAATTGATGCCGGTGATGGCTTCCTTCGCTTTTGGATAGCGCAAGACAAAACCGAATTTGGGTGCATTTTCTTTCAGCCAAAGCCCCTCAGGATAATTCTCCAGATCCGGGAATAAGCCTGAATTGCCTTCTTGGTTGGCTAACACTGTCGCTGTGATATCCACGGCGAGTCCGGTTGTGTGTTCACTGGCATTAGGCAAAGCGATATATTCTTCTGTTTTCGCGCGTGCCTCTGCTTCAGACAAACCTGCAGCCAGATAATTCTGATAGTTGACGTCATAGTTTGCCTGCTGTTGCTCGATGGAGCGGTAACCTGAAATCATCGTGAAATCCATTCCGGCAGCTTTCCCTGCTTCCAGCAGTTGTAAATAAGGTTCCTGTATCCTGCTGTCGATCGGATAGCCGCTCTCGGTCAGGTAGATCTCCATTGCGATTTCTTCAGCAAGCTGATTTTCCCTGTTCACCAATACCAGATTCCAGTCAGTTGAGGAAGCTGCAGGTGTCACGATCACTTTGGACCCGGCTTCGTCAACTGAAGCTTGGGAAGAGGATTGCGCTTCTTCTGAATGATTGCTTGTTGTCGAATCCTGCTGACTGTTTGACGGTTCATCGTCATCGGTCGTGCATCCTGTGAAAAAGAGCATCGCCAGCAAGAGACCCGCAAGGAAACGCAGTCTTTGTGCGTACCTCTCAGGTGTATGGGAATATTTTTTTTTCGTTTCCATCTTCTGCCCTCTTCTGGTCTGTAATTATTTGCTATGCCTATTTTAGCACAACTGGCCCTCAAACCACACCCAAAAAGTAAGCCTTAACCCTGAAACACACGAAAAGCCAAGATAGTATCATCTCGGCTTTCCGGTTTATATTCTATTATTCAGTAATATTTGTGATGGTATCAGGCGTATTCTCATTGAACCATTCAAGCAGATTGATTTTTTCCGAATCGATCTGATGACGGATGATGCTAGGCAAGCGCAGATCGATGATATCTTTGTAACTCCAGAAATCATAATTGCACTCAAGCCGTAGTGTGGTGATTGCCGGTTTATGGATTTCTGAATCATGGACTGTCTCTTCGGTGGTGTACCATTTGAAATCGGCCAAATCCGTCGCTATCCATTTTTTGGCGACTTGATATTTCAGGAAATGATATTCTCTTACAGGGTTCTCTGCCACTTCGGGAAGAATTTCGGCATTGCGGCAAACTTTCTGGACAAGCATCCATTCATAATCGGTAAACAGTTTAGAAATGATCTGCATGTTCTCTGGTTTTAAACCATGCTCTCCTTTTTTCCAGCGATCCCAGCTCTGCGGCGAGATCCCTAGTTGATTGGCATAAAAAGCTTTTTCACTGACATATTGCTCTTTGATCGTAAACAAGACAATTGTTATAAGTGCATTATTCATTTATGTAACCTCCAATCTATCATGTTCTTATTATACACTTATTACGTGATAAAAGAAATAATTTGCTTAAAAAAAACCGCCCACTCCGTTTTGTTGGAGTGAGCGGCTTGCTTATTTGTATGATGTTTCTTGGTGAACGGGATTATTTGGATCCTTTTAGAACGGTTCTGAATCCTAGAGTTCTCCGCCTAACGCTGTTCATGCCCACTCAGCCAAACCCAGGCTGCGCAGTCCTGAACCTCGTTAGTGCTCAAACTCTGAGCTCAGGATTCATCACACACTATACTCGTTCTGGTTTGTAGATGATTGATCCGATTTCGTAGCCGTGTTCTTCGAGTCTGGCACGGATGCCGTCGATGTCTTTGCTTTCCAACTGGATGACGACCTGGACATAGCCCATTTTGCGGTAAGTCGCGATCTGTTGGATGTTGATGTTCTCATCGGAGAAGATATCCGTCAGGTCTTCAAGAACGCCTTTTTTGTCTTCATGGATATTTACGACAACGCGGACGCCCGGTGTGTAGTAGCCCAGCACATCGATGAAGGCAGAGAAGATATCCTTTTCGGTGATGATGCCGATCAGGCGGTTGCCTGCCTCGACGACCGGCAATACGCTGATGCCATTCTCACGCATCATTACTGCAGCTTCTTCCAAAAGAGCTTCCTTGTTGATTGTCACGACGCGTTTTTCCATGATGTCGGCCACTGTTGTTTTATTCAACAGATAGTTGACTTCATGCATATCCAGGCTGGTCATGCTGGAAGGCGTATTGCGTTCGATGATGCCCTCCGTGATCAGGCCCACGATGGTCTCGCCTTGCACGACCGGCAGACGGTGAATCTTGTGCTCCTTCATCAAATCCAAAGCTTCGATGATTTTTGTTGAAGGTTGAATCGTTACTAAATCCGTTGACATATAGCTCTGTACATCCATTGTTTAGCCTCCTAAGTAAGCTTTCTGAACTTCGTCACTTGCTAATAATTCTTCCCCGGTTCCGGTCAATACGATATTTCCCGTCTCCAATACATAACCTCGATTCGCGATTTTAAGCGCAACGTTGGCATTTTGTTCGATCAGCAGGATCGTCGTGCCTTGCTTTTGGATATCTTGGATGATATGGAAGATTTCCTTGATGAAGATTGGCGCCAGCCCCATCGAAGGCTCATCCAGAAGCAACAGCTTCGGCTTCGTCATCAAAGCACGGCCCATCGCCAACATCTGTTGTTCTCCGCCCGACAAAGTGGCTGCATCCTGATTTTTTCTTTCGCGCAGAATCGGGAAACGTTCGAATACCGCCTCCAGATCACCTGCAAAGTTCTGCTTGTCTTTGCGGGTGAAGCTTCCCAAATCAAGGTTTTCCTGTACGGTCAAACCTTTGAATACATGGCGACCTTCCGGAACTTGGGCGATCCCTTGTTCAACGATTTTTCTGGTCGCCACATTATGGATAGGTTTCCCCAAATATTCGATTTCGCCTGAAGATGGTTTTACCAACCCGGAAATCGTACGCAAAATGGTGGACTTCCCAGCTCCGTTGGCTCCGATCAAAGTCACGATTTCGCCTTCATTCACTTCAAAGCTGATATCTTTGATGGCTTGGATCATGCCATAATGCACAGATAGATTTTTTACTTTCAGCACGTTAGTCGCCTCCTAGATAAGCCTTGATTACGGCTGGATTTTTTTGGATTTCTTCCGGTGTTCCTTTGGCAAGCAGACGGCCGTATTCCAGCACATAGATTCTTTCGCACACATTCATGACCAAGGACATATCATGTTCGATCAGTACGACAGTGATTTTGAAATCTTTCTGTATTTTGCGGATCAAAGCAGTCAATTCCGCAGTTTCTTGCGGATTCATGCCGGCTGCCGGTTCGTCCAGAAAGAGGATTTTCGGATTCGTCGCCAAGGCGCGGACGATTTCCAAACGACGTTGTTCACCGTAAGGAAGGTTTTTCGCCAATATCTCGTATTTCTTTTCCAATTCGAAAATGGCCAACAGTTCCAAAGCTTTTTCACGCATTTCGGCTTCCTTGCGGTAATAAGTCGGCGTGCGCAGCAAGCTGTGGAAAGTATTTTCACCCATGGTGCTGTGCATCGCGATCAGCACATTGTCGAGAACCGTCAGTTCCTTGAAGAGACGGATATTCTGGAATGTACGCGCCAAGCCGAGGTCCGTAATTTTGTAAGGCGCTTTGCCGTTCAACAATACTTTTTTGTTGTCGATCTCCAATTCGATTGTGCCTTCTGTCGGAACGTAAACACCCGTCAGCAGGTTGAAGAAGGTCGTTTTACCAGCTCCGTTAGGACCGATCAGACCGACCAATTCATTTTCTTCGATCGCAAAATCGACATTCGATACAGCGGCCAGACCGCCGAAGTTTTTGGTCAATTCTTTTACTTCTAATAGGCTCATTATTGGACCTCCTTCTTAGCAGAGTCTTTTTTCGCAAAGCGCTTCAACAAAGCGGACATCGTGAATTCGCGGTTACCCAATAATCCGCCTGGACGGAATACCATGATGGCGATGATGGCAAGCGCGTAAAAAATCATCCGCAGCTCACCGAACGATTGCAGATACGTGTTCAGGACACCCAACACAACGGCTGCGACGACTGTGCCGGTTACACTGCCGATACCGCCGAACACAACAATGATCAGCACGTCGATCGATTTTTGGAAAGTGAAATCACCCGGAGTGATTACGCTGAAATAAGTGCCGTACATGGAGCCGGCAATGCTGGCAGTCGCTGCACCAATCATGAAGGCGATGACTTTGTAAGTCGTTGCGTTGACCCCCATCGACTCGGCAGCGATCTCATCCTCGCGGATGGCGATGGTCGCACGGCCAGGGCTGCTGTTGATGTAGTTGACTGTAAGGATGGTCGTTACGACCAATATCACGAACAAGACCATGATGAAACCAGTATTCGATTCGAAAGGGAACGAAATGCCGCTGATTCCGCGCGCGCCATTGGTAAGTTCACCCATGTTCAAAATCAGGATACGGATGATTTCCGCTACACCCAATGTCGCAATCGCCAAGTAGTCACCTTTCAGACGGAGCGTCGGTATTCCGACGATCAAAGCCACGATGATGGAGATGATCATGCCCACAACCAATCCGACAAAGAAACCGGCCAAGCCTTCCATCCTATCGCCGATGATGGCGCCACTGTAGGCACCGATTGCCATAAACCCGGCATGTCCCAGAGAGAACTGTCCGGAAAATCCGATTACCAGATTCAGTCCGATCGCCAGGATGATGTTTATCAAGATTGTCACTAAAGTAATCTGGTAGAAGGGAGAAATCATATTTGTGCTGACGCCGACGAACAGTACAACAGCCATCACAGCGATAAGAATGAGCCAACCTAGATTTGTTTTATTGAATTGTTTCATTTTTATCACCTACACTTTCTCTTTTGTATTTTTTCCGAAGATTCCGGAAGGTTTAACGATCAGAATGATGATCAGGATCAGGTACACAACTGCATCTTTGAACATCGATCCGCCATAAGCGCTGACCAAAGTCTCGATGATCCCGATGACGTAACCACCGACCATGGCCCCAGGGATGATGCCGATGCCGCCGAATACTGCCGCAACGAAAGCTTTCAGCCCCGGTGTCACACCCATCAATGGCGAAATAGAATTATAATAGATACCGACCAATACGCCTGCCGCTCCGGCTAACGAGGAGCCAAGGACGAACGTAAAGGAAATAACGTTATCCACATTGATCCCCATCAATTGTGCTGCTTCAGGATCGGTACTTACTGCCCGCATGGCTTTACCCATCTTCGTGTATTTTACGATGACCTGCAAAGCGATCATCAGAATGACCGTCGTCAAGAAAATCAGGATCTGCTGCGAGTTGATGGTCACCCCGCCGAAAGTCCAATTCCGGACTATCAATGCTGTCGGGAAGGCCTTCACTTCAGGCCCCATTATATAGATCATGACATTTTGCAATAAATAAGAAACCCCGATGGCTGTAATCAGCGTTGCTACCCTTGTTGCGCCCCGCAACGGTTTGTAGGCGATCTTCTCAATGACCACCCCTAAAATGGCACAAAAAATCATTGAAATCAGAATGGCTGGGAAAAGGCCAAGGCCAACGTTTTGGATCAAAGCATATCCAAGGTACGCGCCCACCATATAAATGTCCCCGTGGGCAAAGTTAATCAATTTGATGACGCCGTATACCATTGTGTACCCTAGCGCAATCAAGGCGTAGATACTTCCCAACGATATACCATTTATCAGCTGTTGAACTAAATTTTCCATTTTACACCTCTCTTTTCTTCTGCTGCACAGAAATCTTTCTTTCATTATACTGTATTGTTCGGATATAGTTTACTATTATTCACGCATGATGAGGGATTAACTTTTGATGAGATAGAACATAAAGAAAGGTGCTAAGCAAATTCTGCCAGCACCTCATTGTGTTACTTTAGAATCAAACGGTCTATTCAGGTTTCAATGCCGCAATGTTGTGCGCCAAGCTATTTTTATTTAGCTGGTTCCACAACAGAGTTGCCGACTTCTACACCATCTTGTAATTCAATAACGAAAGCCGATTTGATAGGGTTGTGGTTCTCGTCAAATGAGAATGTACCCGTTACGCCTTCGAAATCTTCAGTTGCCGCTAAAGCATCTGTGATTGCTTGAGGATCTGTGCTGTCAGCAGTCGTGATTGCGTCGAATACTAATTGCGCAGCATCGTAAGCCAAAGCTGCGAATGAGTCTGCAGGTTTGCCGTACTCTGCTTCAAAAGCAGCCAAGAATTCTTGTACTTTAGGGTCTTCACTGTTCGGAGTGAAGTGGCTAGCGTAGAATACATTGTCAACGTTGTCGGCACCTGCCAATTCAACCAATGTTGAGTTAGCGAAGCCATCCGGTCCAAGGATCGGTTGCATGATTCCCATTTCGCGGGCTTGCTTGATGATCAGTCCGCCTTCTTCATAGTAACCAGGCAAGAAGATGACATCATAATCCATTTGTGCAATGTTCGTCAGGATTGCTTTGAAGTCGGTATCGCCGGCTGTGAAGTTTTCTTCCGCTACGATTTCTCCTTCAAATGTTTCTTTGAATGCATCCGACAAGCCGATTGCGTAGTCAGTGGAGTTATCCACTAAGATGACAGCTTTGGTAGCTTGCAGATCTGTTTGAGCGAATTCAGCCAAGGCTTTACCTTGGAAAGAATCTTGGAAACATACGCGGAATACGTATTCCAACACGGAATCGCCATCCATTGTTACGCTGTCGCCTGTAGCAGCTGGAAGGATTGCTGGTACTTTTGCTCTTGTGACTGCTGGAGATTGCGCATTTGCTGCACCAGTTGTAGCAGGCCCTAGGATTGCGACAACATTATCTTCAGTAGCTAAACGAGTCGCAACCGATGTGGATTCTGAAGGCTCGGATTTATTATCGTAAGATATGTATTCAATCTCTTTGCCCAATAAGCCATCTGCAGCGTTCTGTTCTGCAACAGCCATTTTGATCCCTTCATCCATCAGCGTACCGTATGCACTCGCACCGCCTGATAATTCGAAGTTACCACCCAATTTGATTGTATCGCTCTCTTCTGTCGCGCCATTGCCGCATGCTGCAAGTACGAATACAGATGCTAAGCCCATCAATAATTTCTTTTTCATCTAAATAATCCTCCCCATCTCACTATATGTTAATAATTCGTTGCAAATTCAAAGAAAAGGCCCTCATCCTTCTCCTTAAAATTTAATGTCATTAGTATAGAATATTCTGACAATTTAAGCAACCCAATTTTGGCCTTTTTTGGCAAAAAGCGAATGTTCTTTTTTTACCCCACCTAAAAAGGGCGCCGTTGCAACAAACACAATAAAAGGGTTGGCCTCGAAAAGGACATTTTTCGTCCATAAGCAACCACTTTTTTTCTCTTATTTTCTGCAAAGTCACTCTGAACTATACCGCAAATGTGAGTGTACTATTTGCACAATAATATGAAAATGACTTGATAAAAATTCAAAAATGCTTATGATTGAGATATTATTTCATTTCGAGAGGAAGTGCAGTACTTACTATGTTCCATTTGGATAAGGAGAAGTTCCGCGTAGGCATGCGTACGACCAAATCCGGCGTTGCTGTGGGGTTTTGTGTCCTGCTGTTCAAATTATTGGACCGAGGTTCTCCTATGTTGGCCGGATTGGCTTCTGTCTTTGCTTTGCGTGAAGATTGCTCGCAGTCCCTCCATCATGGAATCCGTCGTGTCGGAGGCAATACTGTCGCCGGTATACTCGGGGTCACCTTGATAGCCATCAAAGATTTTCTGGGACTGGATTTTTCTGTGGATTTCTTCGGAACGATCATCGCTGTCATCATCCTGATCACGGTCTGCAATGTCCTGGACATGTCGACGGCTATCGTCGGCGCAACCGCGACCTTCCTTGTCGTTTTCTACAATATTGATGATACCGAAAAGATCAGCTACGCCATCCAAAGGGTACTGGATACCGTCATCGGTACTTCCATCGCCATTGGGGTCAACTACTTGCTGCCAAACGCGCCCCAAACACCATCCGAAAACTGAGTATCTGCAGCAGAAAAACGCGCAAGCGGCCATCCATTGGCTGCTTGCGCGTTTTTCCTATTCTACCGATTTGAGTGCTTCGATCATGTCCACTTGTTTGAGTTTGCGGTGCATGATCAGCATGACGACGCTTGAGAACAATAACGACAACAGACCTGAATACAGGTAGCTGATCGGCATGATTGTCGGCGGGAACATCATGAAGTCGATTTCGACCATTTTGAGAACGACTGTGCTCAAAATTTTCCCGAGAATGAAACCTGAAAAAATACCCAACAAGGTCAAAATCAAGGACTCTCTGTAGATGTACATGCTCACTTCCACATCATAGAATCCCAAAACTTTGATGGTCGATAATTCTCTGATCCGCTCCGATACATTGATGTTCGTCAGACTGTACAGGACAACGAAAGCCAATGCGGCTGCCGAAACGATCAATACCAATGTGACGATATCCAGGCTCCCTAAGGTTTCAGCGAAGCTGCGGTCGACAGAATTGATGAACGTCACCAGTGCGACAGCCTTTTCTCCCATCGCTTCGGATCCGAAGCCCCGCTCCCAACTTTCCGGTTCTTCAAACAGCAGCAAATCCGTTGTCGGTTCCGCGGCTTGGATGAAAATCTCTTCGTACAAAGCTGGCGTCAAGTAGATGTAATGGTTGACGTAGTTCTCGGTGACAGCACGGATCGGAACCTGATAGGTCTGCATTTCATCATTCCGGATTTCGATGCTATCCCCCGGTCCGACGCCTGCCAAATTCGCCAATTTTTCCGAGATGACGGCTCCCTCATCAGTCAGCGCGATCGGTTCTTGCGTTGCGCGTTCACGCAGGCTGACGAAATCCGAAAGATTTTCGGTTTCCAACGGCGCAAAGACAGTGACGTTCTGCAGGTTCACCCCTTTTTTATCCAGTTTATAGCTCTCCTGGACCACTTTGAGATGATCCGTTATTTCAGGAGTCGCAGCGATCAGTTCATCATAAGAAGCGATTTCTTCCTCGCTTGCTTCCGGACGCATCGCCGTGATTGCGTTATAGCGCATCACATCGTTGAATTGTGTGTCCGCCAATCCTGAGATCGAATTCTTGATGCCGTACCCGGTCAAAATCAAGGCGGTACAGCCAGCGACTCCCAATATCGTCATCATATTGCGCGCTTTGTAGCGCAACAAGTTCCGTACCGTTATCTTCGAATTGAAGCTCAGGCGATCCCAAACGAACGTCAGTCGTTCCAAAAGCACACGTTTGCCGTTCTTCGGCGCTTTCGGCCGCATCATCGCTGCCGGATTTTCCCGGAGCGACGTATGTGCCGCCCATGCTGCCGGGCCGATGGTACAAAGCAGCGCGATGGCTATGGAAATCAGTGCATAGGACAAGTAATAGGTGATCTTTACTGAAGGCAGGCTGTACATGGACCCGTAGGCATCAAAGATGACCGCAGGGAAAATATTATAACCGGCCACCAAACCGAGCGATGTGCCCACGATGCAGGCGATCGCTGCATAGATCAAATATTTTTTGGCGATGTCGAAGTCGCTGTAACCGAGACCTTTCAGCGTCCCCATCTGTTGGCGCTGTTCATCCACCATCCGGGCCATTGTCGTGAAACTCACCAAGGCCGCGATCAGGAAGAAGAATACCGGGAAAATCTCTGCGATTGCCGAGATGCGGTCGGCATTGTCGCGGTATTCCTGATACCCGGGATTGCCGGATCGGTCCGTCACATAGTAGACAGGGTCAATCAGATCGGCCAAAGCTTGCTTCGCTTCCTCGATCTGCTGTTCCCCATCGGCTATCTCGATTTCTGCATCTGCGCGTTCAGCTGTGAAGGTGGCCAAGCCATCTTGATAGTCTGCTTCGCCCTGCTGGATTTCCTGCCAAGCTTCAGCAAGGGCTTGTTCACCGCTCGCACGTTGGCTTTCCAACTCGGCCCAGCCGTCGTTGATCTGTGCCTGGCCGTCCTCCAGTTGGGTCAATGCCGACGCCAATGCCAATCTGCCGTTCTCCAATGCTGCTCCTTGTTCGGCGAATTGGGCATCTGCGGCTGCAATCTGGGCTTCGGCATCGGCCATGAATGCCGCAATTTTTTCTTCCAGCAGTTGTTGCTGCTCCAGCAATCCCTCACCTTTGTCAGCCAGCTCGGCGCCGGCTTCCTCCAAGAGGCGCTGTTCTTCCAATAGTGCTGCCTCTTCACTGGCCCGTTCCGTTTGGAAAGCCGCGGCAGCTGCGGTTAAAGCTTCTTGCCTGCTTGCTAAGGCGGCACCCGCTTGCTCCAGCTCGTTTTGGCGGCTTGCCAAATCCGTTTCGGTTTGTGCCAGAGCGGCCTGTTCTGCATCCAAAGTTGCCTGTTGATCGGCCACAGCCGCTAAGCGTTCCGCAACGCTCGGGTCCGTTTCCGGATCCAAAGCTGCCAAGGCGTCCCTTTCAGCATCGATGGTGGCTTGCCTTGCTGAGAACTCCGCTTGTTTGGCAGCTTTTTCCGTTTGGAAGGCTGTCATGTCAGTGGTGAAAAGAGTCAGTTCGTTCTGATAGGCTGCCGCATCGGTCTCCAGACTTGTCTGCTCGGCCAAAAGCAGTTCGCCTTTTGTCGCTAATGCGGTTGCCCGTTCCTGCAGCTCCACACCCTTGGCCTCCAGTGAGGCTTGGGTCGCTTCAACTTCGGCTTGTCCATCCAATAAAGACTGTGCCAAATCAGCGATTTCGCGGCCTTCCGGTGTGTCGGGCAGGCTCGCCAGCATCATATCCAATGAATCCTCAGATGAAGCATCCGAATCGGTCTGCCCTTGCAGGGATCCTTTCTGCGCCTCCCAGGCAACTTTCGCCTCATCGTAGAGCGCTTTGTTTTCGAGATAGGTCGCCAAGCCTGCGCGGTATTCGGCCATGCCCGCATCGATTTCAGCCTGGCTGGCGGCTAAGTTGTTCTCGGCTTTTGCGGTCTCATCCAGAAACAACTGACGATTTTCTTCATAGGCCGCTGTCCCCTCATCCAATTGTTTCCGCGCATCCTGAAGTTCTTGCTCGGCTTCCGCAAGCTTGTCTTTCCCGTCCTGCAGTTCATCCTCCGCATCCTTGATCTTCCGCTGCCCTTCAGCTCGGATTTCATTGATGCGCTCCAAAGGTCTCCCGTTCAAAGCGAGCTCCACTTTATCGGCCAGGTTGTCCACCTGGTCATCGTAGCTGTCCGTGTAGCCGGTTTCCGCCGCATCGGGAGCGATCGTCAGGTAAGCTTCCGTGTAGATGCTGCCGAGTATGTCCGAATCGGCCACGACAACGAAGGCATCCAGGCTGCCTTTCCCGACGTTCGTGGAGCCGCGCATCATCGTTTCGATGTACATCGGCGAGTCTACGAAACCGACGACCGTGTATTCCTGCTCTTTCAAGGAAATGCGGTTTTCCATTTCCTCCTCGGTGAGTCCTTCTTCGGACTCATGGCGGAAGCTGATTGTATCCCCGATCTGATACGTGTCCATCAGATTCTGTTTCGCATCCAAAGCGATTTCTCCGCTTGTCTCCGGTAGTCTGCCGTCGACGACTGCATATTCATTGACCGGATTCGCACCGCTTTGCAGCGGGAATACTTTTACGAGGAAGTCACTGCCTTCCATTTCGATATCCACCGTTCGCATGGGGTGGACAGCCAGATCGGCCGTTTTAGCCAGAATGCCGATGTCCGCTTCTTCCAATCCGTAAGTGGACAGCACCTTCAGGTCATAAAGATTATTTTCTTCATAATATTGGTTGGCAGTGTCCAGCATATCCGGACCCGCCGCTTTGATGCCGGCAAAGAAGGCCACACCCAACGTGATGATGGCCAATAACGCGAGGAAGCGCGCCTTACTTTTGCCTATTTCTATCCAAATGTCTTTCCAGAGCGCCTTCTTCTTCATCGTCGTCTCCCCCTCCTACCATTCGATTTCTGATACTGGTTTGGGATTCGGATTTTCATGGACTGCCCTTACTTTGGCATTGTTGATTTCGATGATCCGGTTAGCCATGGCTGCGATGGCTTGGTTATGCGTGATGACGATGACTGTCGTTCCGGTATCGAGGCACGTATCCTGCAGCAACTTGAGCACTTGTTTGCCCGTTTCGTAATCCAGTGCCCCTGTCGGCTCGTCGCAAAGCAACAACTTGGGCTGCTTCGCCAAGGCGCGGGCAATAGCGACGCGCTGCTGTTCGCCTCCCGAGAGCTGCGCCGGGAAGTTGTCCATGCGCTCGCCCAAGCCTACTTCCCGCATGACTTCGGCAGCATCGCGGGCATGCGGCGATATCTGAGAGGCAAGCTCCACGTTCTCCTTCGCCGTCAGGTTAGGCACCAGATTATAGAATTGGAAGACGAAACCGACATCCCGTCTTCTGTAGGTCGTCAAGGCTTTTGAAGTGAACTGGGAGATGTCCACCCCGTCGATGCTGATGTGCCCCTCATCGGCATCATCCATCCCTCCAAGGATGTTCAGAACGGTGGATTTGCCGGCTCCACTGGGCCCAAGTATCACTACAAACTCTCCTTCATTGATGTCGAAACTGATCTTGTCGTTGGCAGTGATGCGTGTCTCGCCCATCTGATAGAATTTGCTGACATTCTTTAAGGAAATGTACGCCATTTTGTATCCCTTCATTTCTTGATTGATTTGTATGCTGAAGCTTCCCGGAAAAATTATCCGCAATATAGTTACCTATTGTAATAGTACAATCGTATACAAAAGAGCGAAGAAATGCAATCGGTTCCTTCCCACTGCATTACTCCTCCCGATGATTAGTATGCAAAAAACGACCCGGGAAACCTGAACGTTTCTCCTGAGGTCGTTTTTCATTGCCTGAATCGTGCTATTCGACGATATTGCTGGCGATTTTGTCCAATGTGCGCGGCCGGTCATGCAGATAGCCATGCGGATAGCCCGCCACCATCCCGGCGACAGGAGTGAATCCTTCCGGAATCCCAATTTTTTCGCGGATCCCTTCAGCATCCAGCGTACCGTTCGCCATCAGTCCCATCAGGAAACAACTTCCCAACAGTTCCGCCGTTGCCTGCAAGTGCATATTTTCTACGATTGCGGCTGCACTGGCGATGCTTCCGGGTTTAGCCGGTTCTTTGGCGGAAACAACGAAAAAGGCAGGAGCTCCGTACAGAGGGTCTTTGTCCGCATTACCTGTAACTTCCTTCGCAGCTGATGTAATCGCTGCCAATATTTCCGAATTTTTTATGACCGTGATATGGTAATCCTCAAAGCGACCGCGGCTGATCGGCGCATTTTGCCCAGCCTGCAGCATCATTTCGATTTGTCCTTGGGACAGCCCGAACGTTTGGTAGCTGCGTGTTGTTTGTCTCGTATGCATTACTTTCATGAAATCCATTTCAATTCCCTCACTTCTCAAAAAATAACTGTGCTATACGGCTATTATACCCTTTCGGGCACAAAAAATGAACGGAAATCGAGGCCTGCAGAAAAAATCATTCTGCATGATCGCTGCTTAGCTGTTCAGCAATCAAAGCCCCGTTTCCGTCCAAGAGGGAGGAGCTCTTCTGCGGGTACAGAAGAGGAAAAAGAAACGATTATCTTTGGGTATGAACACAGTATAGCCTCTATCTTTGAATATTTAATGAAGGAAAGCCTGTTTTTTCGTGATCATTCTGGGAAGAAAGCCGTTTTCAGATGGACATATCTGTGATAAAGTAAGTGCAGCAAAAGATCGGAGAAATTAAATAATATGAAAACACGCATCATTATTGTCGGTGGAGGTTCAAGCGGTCTGATGGCGGCTTGCACCGCTGCTGAAGCAGGAGCTGAAGTGACGCTCCTCGAACAAAATCCAAGTCTCGGAAAAAAATTGCTTTTGACAGGCGGCGGACGCTGCAACGTCACCAACAATCGTCCAGAAGAGGAAATCATCCGGCATATTCCCGGAAACGGAAAATTTCTGCACAGCAGTTTTACCCAATTCAGTCAATATGACATCATGACCTTCTTTATCGAACGCGGAGTCGCCCTGAAGGAAGAGGATCACGGTCGGATGTTCCCTGTCACGGACAAAGCCCGGACTATCCTCGAAGCATTCATCGAGGAACTGAAACGGCTGCAGGTCCAGATCCGGACCAACATAAAAGTGGAACGCATCCTGATCGAAAACGGACAGGTGACCGGTGTCCTTTTGGAGGATGGCGAAATCCTCCCGGCGGATCGGATCATTCTGGCAACCGGTGGAAAGGCCCTTCCGCGCACAGGATCCAAAGGCGATGGCTATAAGTTCGCCAAGGCAGCTGGACACACCATCACGGAATTGTATCCGACCGAAGCACCAATCACATCCGATGCGGACTTCATCCGTTCAAGCGAACTGAAGGGACTTTCCTTGCGCAATGTTGCCCTCAGCATTAAAAATAAAAAAGGCAAAACAGTCGTGTCCCACCAGATGGACATGATCTTCACCCACTTCGGCGTGTCCGGTCCCGCCGCTTTGCGCTGTTCGATGTTTGTCCACCAGACAATGAAGCGCGATAAAACCGAGATCGTCACGATGTCCTTGGACGTCCTGCCGGAACTTTCCTTGGGCGCCGTCGAGCAACAGTTGCAGAAACTCATCAAGGCCCAACCGGAAAAGAGCGTCAAAAACGGCTGGAAAGACCTGATGCCGGAGCGTTATTTGCTTTTCGGCTGCAACCAGGCCGCTATCGACCCGCAGAAATCCCTGAAGGAATTGACGCCGAAGGAAATCAAGGCTTTCGCCGACTTCTGCAAAAATTTCTCTTTCGAAGTGAACGGCACGCATCCTTTGGATAAAGCCTTTGTCACCGGTGGGGGCGTCTCCACGAAGGAAATCAATCCGAAGACGATGGAAAGCAAACTGACGCGGGGGCTTTATTTCTGCGGCGAACTGATCGACTACAACGGCTACACAGGCGGCTACAACATCACCGGCGCCTTTGTTACAGGGCACACTGCCGGGCAGCATGCAGCTGCCCAGCTGCACGAATAACCTCACCGATAAGCAAAGAGAACGGAGCCACCTCATTTTCGAGGCAGCTCCGTTCTCTTTTTTCTATATTGTAGGAAAAATATAAATATCTTTGTACTCAAAAGTGCGTCACCGTTGGTGCTTCAAAGAATTGCAAAATGTTCCATGCAATTCAAAGCGTTGGCTAGCTTCACGGGTTAGCCCCTCGGAAATTAGATAAATCTGACCCATTGCGCTCTTCGATGCTCATTTGCATGGGACTCTTAGGGATTCATCCCTTAGAGTCCCAGTATAAGGTGATCGTAGGGAACGTTGCGAGGTCATATTTCCTAAATTTCTTTCAGGGCTGAGCGAACCCGTTCAGCTTTTCTTATTTCGTCAGTTTCTTGATGATGAAGACCTTCAGGTAATCGCTGGTCTTGCTGCCTGCCGGAACAGCGAAGTCGCTCGGCAGATGGAAGGTTTCCAGGATACGGTAGTCACAATGGCTGTTCTTGAAGGCTTGGTCGATGTCCTGTTTGAAATTCTTTTCCTTGTAGTTGGCGGCGTTGGAAGAAACGATCAACGTGCCATCCGGTGCGGTGATCTGGATCAGCTCCTCCAACAACTGGGTGTAATCCTTCGTGACCGAGAAAGTCCGCTTTTTGGTGCGGGCAAAGCTCGGCGGATCGATGATGGTCACGTCATACTGCAATTCTTTGCGGATGGCGTAGCGGATGAAATCGAAGACATCCATGACATAGATTTTCTGCGCCTCGCCATCCAGGTTGTTGACGGCGAATTGTTCTTTGGTCCGTTCCAATGAACGGTTCGCAACATCGACACTTGTTGTTTCGATTGCTCCGCCCATGGCTGCGGCGACAGAGAAAGCGCCCGTGTAGCTGAAGGTGTTCAATACCCGTTTGCCTGCCGCATAACGCTCCGTCAGAGCGCCGCGTACGTCGCGCTGATCTAGGAAGATGCCTGTCATCAGCCCATCATCCAGATACGTCGCATAGTTGATGCCGTTCTCCTTCACGATCAGGGGCGTCGGGGCTGCTTCACCCGTGACGAAGCGGCTGATCAGGCTGTCTTTCCGTTGGTAACGGAATTTTTCATAGATGCCCTTCGTTTCCGGGAAGACCGCTTGAAAAGCAGCGAGGATGGCGGCTTGGTAGCGGAAGATGCCTCCGCTGTACCAGGATACTACCGCAAATCCGTCATAATGGTCGATAGTGACACCGGGAATGCCGTCACCCTCCGCATTGAAAAGCCGATAGGTAGTCGTTTCCGGGTCCGCTTGCAGATCCGTGCGCTTGCGTTTCGCTTTTTCGAACTGGTTTTTGAAGAACGCTTCATTGAAACTATCCGCGTTATCCAACGAAAATACCCAGCCGACACCTTTGTTCTGTTTGGCCAAATAGGCTCTTGCTACGAATGCCTGGCGAGAATCGACCAGTTCGACGATTTCGCCCTCATTGAAGCTGAGTTCATTTGGAAAATCCTCGAACTGCAGCAAGGGATTCCCTGCCTTAATTTTTTTTTCGCTTATTTGCGTAATGATTATTTTTTTCATTGTTTTCTTCCTTTATAGTCAATTGTCCGTTCTGCACTGCTTTGTTTTTTTGAAGATACCCAGATGCCGTAGCCGATTGCTGCACCCAACGTATTGAAGAAGACATCATCTATATGCGTCACGCCCGTCTGAAAGATGAGTTGGAGGAACTCGATCATGGCAGAAAAAAGAAAGCCGACCGCCGTCACTTTGAGGAAACTGCATTTTTTCCTGAACAGGTACGGACCCACGAAACCCAACGGCATAAACCAGACGACGTTCCCCCATGAATTATACCAGGCCGAAAAACCGGAGTCCCCGTAAAATAGTTTGACCGTATCCACCAACGGCAGCCAATGGATCGCCGTCCAATCGATTTTGTGGTACTCCACGGTCCAGAAGGTCTCCTCGTTGCGGAAAACCGTCAGTTGAAGCAGCAGCACGATGTAGATAAACAGAGCATGCAACAAGCCTTCCTTATATAAGGGGATTTTTTTGCCCGTCTTGCGGTGTCTGTGCAGCAGATAGGCCGCCCGCAGGACCAGCCAAATCAAATAATACAGAATGGTCTTGTCCACGCTGTTGAAAACTAATTGTATGAGCGGAAAATGATTGACGGATGATTCCAGAGAAGCAGCCACCCACTCATACGGTCCTTGTAAAAATATCATAAGCTATGCTCACCTTTGTCAATTTTATTCCTTTGATCAGATACATGGAAAGACCCATTTTCTCGAAAAATCCTAAAAAAAGCAACCGTTCTTGATAAAAACTTAGGAAAAACTTTACGGTGCTTCGATTGACTATCAAAAGCATTCAGAATATAATGACACTAGCTCATTTTACATAAAATTCACAAACAACACACATTACCCTTAAAAATTCACATGAAATTTACATGTGTTCCACAAGATATCATTAGGAGGTCTCTTTTTTGAAACAAAAATTAACTGAACAGTTGCAGACGCGATTCGGATTTTTCCTGTTCGCCGTCGTCCTTTTCTGGCTGAAGACCTATTTCGCTTACCACACAGCGTTCTCTTTAGGCGTAGATGGCTGGTTCCAGCAACTGATTCTTTTCATAAACCCAATCGCCACTACCTTGTTGATTCTGGGAATTTCCCTTTTTGTGAAGAATCCTAAAAAAGGTTTCCGAAGCTTGATTGCTCTGTACATGCTGAATTCGGTCCTGTTGTTCGCAAACATCGTCTATTACCGCGAATTTACGGATTTCTTGACGATCAAGACCATTTTCGGTTCTGCCAATGCAACCAAAAACCTGGGTTCCGGCGTCATCGCCATGATGCAGCCGATCGACCTGTTCTATTGGATCGATGCTTTCGTGCTCGTCTACGTCTATAAGAAATTCGTCAGCAAAAACCGCGACGAACGCATCTTCAAGAAAAGATGGGCTTTTGCGACGATCGCAGCTTCAATCGCTCTCTTTGCCGCTAACCTGGGTCTGGCTGAAATCAGCCGCCCGCAATTGCTGACGAGAACTTTTGACCGCAACTATATCGTAAAATACTTGGGTATCAATGTCTATACTCTCTATGATGGAATCAAGACAGCCCAGGCCAACCAAGTGCGTGCAAGCGCGGATAGCTCAGATATGGCTTCCGTTCTTGATTATATGAGTACACATTACGCCGAGCCGAACGAAACGTACTTCGGCCAGGCAGAAGGCAAGAACGTCGTCTACATCCATCTGGAAAGTATGCAACAGTTCCTGATCGATTTGTCGCTTACCGATGAAACAGGCACGACGGCAGAAGTGACGCCGTTCCTGAACAGTTTGTATCACAGCAGTGATTCATACAGTTACAGCAACATATTCCACCAGACTGGACAAGGAAAAACAAGTGATGCCGAACTGATGCTGGACAATTCCCTTTTCGGATTGCCTCAAGGTTCAGCCTTCACACAGATTGGCGCCGACAATACATTCCAATCGGCACCAGCCATCTTGAGCGAATCCTTTGGTTACACGTCAGCCGTTTTCCACGGTAATGTCGGCTCTTTCTGGGATCGCGATAATGTCTACAAATCCTTTGACTATGATTATTTCTTCGATGCCGACAGCAGTTACACGCTGACGGATGAAAATTCAGTCGAGTACGGGTTGAAGGATAAATTGTTCTTCCAGGAATCGGCTCAATACTTGGAACAATTGCCGCAGCCTTTCTACGCGAAGTTCATAACTGTTTCGAACCACTTCCCGTTCCCTGAAGACGAGATGAACGACACCTTCGCCTTGGATACCGGCGACGAAACGGTTGACGGTTATTTCAATACCGTCCACTATGCCGATGAGGCCCTGGCTGAGTTCTTCCAATATATGAAGGATGCAGGACTTTATGATAATACGATTTTCGTATTGTATGGCGACCATTTCGGTATTTCCAGTTCACGCAACGAAACGTTGGCCCCGCTCATCGGAGCGAATGCCGATTTGTGGAGTGCCTACGATGACGCCATGATGCAACGGGTTCCTTTCATCATCCACAACCCTGGTTCCGGTACCGGACAGATCAGCGACGTCTATGGCGGACAGATCGATATCTTGCCTACTGTGATGCATCTTCTGGGTGTCGACACTTCGGCCTATGTCCAACTTGGGCAGGATCTGTTGTCGGCGCAAAATGAGGGAATCGTTGTTTTCCGTAACGGAAGCATCGTAACGAGCGAATACACCATTTTAGGAAATACTGTTTATCATACCCAAACAGGTACACTTGCTTATCAGACCGAAGAAGTGATCCAAAAGGTTGCTGAAATCCGGGCGCAAGCTGAACTGCAGCTGGCGATCTCAGATCAGATCATCAACGGAGACTTGCTTCGCTTCTACACCCCGGATGGATTCATGCCGGTGGACAAGAGCCTGCACAACTATGTGGATTCTCCAGTCGAACTGGAAGAGGACATCGCTGAATTGGGCGATCTGAACACTTCCTTGTATTACACGAACAACGGCGTCTCAAGCGTCCCGCTTTATCAGACGGATGCCCCTGAGTTCCCGGCCAACAAAGCCGCTGCTGAAGGAACCGTAACGGAAGAACAACCCGCTTCGGAAGAAACCCAAGCAGAAGGACAAACAGAAACAGTTGAATAACCAAAAAAGCTGCCGGAATTTTAAATTCCGGCAGCTTTTTTTTTAACTATTTTTCTCAAGTGCAGTTTTCGTTGGCAATGTAATCGTGAAAGTCGTTCCCTCGCCTGGATTGCTTTCCACGTCGACAGTCCCTTTATGGTTCATCACCAAAGATTGGACCACGGCCAAACCGATCCCCGATTCGCCAAATTTCGTGTTTTTTCTGGAAACATCCACTTTGTAGAACCTTTCCCAGATGCTTGTGATATCCTTCTTCTCGATGCCGATGCCCGTGTCTTTGACCTGGATGATTTGCTGCTCGCCATCCGGGAACGACGACAGGGTGATGGTGCCGTTTTTCGTGAACTGGATAGCGTTCTGGGTAAGGTTCACCATGATCTGGATAAAACGGTCATAGTCCGCGTAGATCCGGTCCGCGGCATCCACCTGGACGATGATCAAGTCATCCTTCGCCTGCGCTTTTGCCCGCATCTGTTCCGCGACATTCTCCAGCGCTTCCTTGGCAGAAAACTCTTGCTTCACTAAAACGATCTGATTGGAGCGGATTTTTTCATAGTCCAAGTTTTCGTTCACCAAACGGATGAGTCTTTTGGTTTCTTTCTGCATCAGTTGCATGCTCCGGTCCCGACGTCCTTCGGGAATCATGTGGTGCTGGATCCCTTCCAGGATGCCATTGATCGTCGTGAGCGGCGTGCGCATCTCATGGGCTACGTCCATCATGAACTGACGCCTTAAATTCTCCTGGCGTTCGACCTCCTCGTTGGAGGCTTTCAGAGACCTTGCCATTTGGTTGAAATCCTCAGACAGCTCATCAAATTCATCTTTGTGATGATTCTCCAGCGAAATATCAAAATTTCCTGAAGCAATCTCATGGGTGGCCCTCCGCATGCGTTTGATGCGCCTTGTCAAATAATTGGCGATGCCGAGGCTCAATACAATCGCGATGCCCCCGGAAGTCAGGACAGCCACAAGCAGGTTGTGCTCAATTTCGTTGATTTCGTCCTCGATGCCTTTTACCGGCGATCCCACCGCTATGAAGCCTGTGAACTCGGCAGTAGTCGCATTAAAAAGCGGGAGATAAACCGTCAAGAAGCGCTTCTTTTCATTCAGGAAGCCGCGATCCCGTTCCGTCAAAGAAATCCGTTCCCCTTCTGAGAGCCTCTCAAAATCCTCCATGCTGATTCCGCTCGTATACAGATCCGTTGCTTGCGGATAAACCATATGGTCTTCTGCATCAAAGATGGCAAACGAGACGTCCTGGTTGGACACCAGAGTCGAACCACTTTCCAATTGCTGGATCGTCATGTTCTGATCGATGATCGATTCGGCATAGCCGTACAGCTGCGCCTCTTTCTCGTCGTAGACATTAGTGGTGACGTATTGGATGATCAGGATGCCTGTCGTACTGACAGTTATTAGAATCAATGCGAAAAAAGCAAGGATTTGTTGATAGACGTACTTCATTTATCCTCTACTCCGCTGTCGTCGAATTTGTAGCCGACTCCCCAAACCGTTTGGATCACTTGCGGTCCGACCGCTTCTATTTTTTGCCGCAATTTCTTGATGTGGGCATCGATTGTGCGTTCATCCCCGTAATATGGATCTTCCCAGATCCGGGTCAAAAGATGTTCCCTCGAAAATACTTGCTTCGGGTGTTCGGCCAGCAACGCGAACAGTTCGAATTCCTTCGGAGTCAAACTCTCAATCTGGTTCCCGTCCAGATAGGCTTCACGCGTGATCGTGCTGATTTTGACATGATCGGTCAGCACATCGAAATCGTCCGTAGCCTGCACCTGCGAGTGATCGACCCTAGCGCGACGGTGCATCGCTTTGATGCGGGCTATCAGGGTCAGCGGGCTGAACGGCTTCGTGACGTACTCATCCGCGCCGATCTCCAGACCGATGACCTGGTCGCTTTCCGAATCGCGCGCCGTCAGCATGATGATCGGCACAAACTGGGAAATTTTCCTTATTTCACGGCAGACCTGCATCCCATCCATGCTCGGCAGGTTCAGATCGAGGATGATCATATCCCATTTTCTGTCTTCCGCTGCGAACGCCTCCAGACCCTCTTTTCCATCATGTTTGAATGCAGCTTGCCACCCCTCATTCTCGAAAAACATCGCCATCATTTCGCAGACGGCTTCATTGTCTTCTATCATCAAAATTTCCATAGCGACTCTCCTTCTCATTTCCTTCATTATATCTTTTTTTCCGATAAGCGACATCATTTCCAGTCTACGATACCACATACCTTTGAAATTTCTATGAATAAATAAGGAAATCGCTGTTTCCGAAAGAAAAAGCCCCGGAATCCGGGGCTTTTTGGCGGGAGCATCAGACTGCTTCCTGTTCTCTTTTCGCTTCCACGAAATACAATTCTTCCACGACCAATTCGATGACATAGACGTGCTGCTCCTGTTTATTGACGTAGGAACGCGAAACCAAATGGCCATTGACACCGATCTGGTTGCCTTTGGCGCAATACTGTTCAACCAGATTTGCGGTTGCTCCCCAAAACACGACAGGTATGAAATCCGCCTGTGGTTGGCCTTCATCCGCTTTCCTTAGGCGCTGCACCGCTAATGTATTGTTGCAGACTTGCCTTTCCCCATTCACCTGTTGCACTTGGATGGGCCGCACCAGCCGCCCGATCAATGAAACTTGATTCATCCTTTCATTCCTCCTTCAGTTTGACTTACTGTCTACAATATCCGCAAAAAAGGAGGCTTGATTTTTTTCAAAAAAAAATAAACCTGAAGACTTTTCTCAGTCTCAAGGTTTATTTTCCTGTATCAGCGGCTGGCTTTCCCCATCCGCAAAGAATCGGCGTAGTCGTTTATTTTTCGCAAACGGTGGTTGATCCCGGATTTGGAGATGACTCCGCTCGGGATCATTTCCCCAAGTTCCTTCAGGCTGATGTCGGGATTCTCCAACCGGATCACGGCGATTTCCTTCAGTTTGTCAGGCAATCTCCCCAGCCCTACCGTCGCTTCGATGAATTCGATGTTGGCGATCTGTTTTGCAGCGGCATCGATCGTCTTGTTCATGTTCGCATTTTCGCAATTCACCAGGCGATTGACGGAATTGCGCATATCACGGATGATCCGCACATCCTCAAACTTCATCATCGCATTGTGGGCACCGATCAATGCCAGAAAATCGGCAATCTTCTCGGCTTCCTTGAGATAAGTGATGAAGCCGTTGCGGCGCTCGATCGTCCGCGCGTTCAGGTCAAAGTGATTCATCATATCACAGATATCCTGATTGTGGTCCTCATAATTGGAATAGATTTCCAGATGATAACGGCTTGTTTCCGGGCTGTTCACCGAACCACCGGCCATGAAGGCGCCGCGCAGGTAAGAGCGTTCCTTCTGATTATTGTTCATGATGTCTTCGGAAACTTGCGTCTTGAATGACAAGCCGTCGAAAATGCTCAGATCACTCAGCAATTCCGTGACGCCCTGCTTCAGGCGCACAATATAGACGTTATTCTTCTTCAGCTTCATTTTACGGCGCACCAACAGCTCGCTTTCGAATGAGTAGTGATCCTTCAAGAGAACGTACATCCGTCTGGCGATTGCCGCATTTTCTGTCTGGACATTCAGGACAAATGACTGGTTATAGATGCTTACCGATCCGCTCATCCTGATCAACGCGGTCAGCTCGGCTTTCGCATGTTCGCGGTGCACTTCCAATGTTGTTAATTCTTTTTTTACTTCAGATGCAAAAGACATATATGCCCCCTTTCCGACAGCTTCTTTCTATCAGAAAAAAGGTCAACAGATAGTTTTGATATTGGAAATCAGATTGATCAGTTCCGAAACGACTTTATTGCCGTCATGGTACACGCCGCCGTTCTTCATATCCAGGAAGTCCGCTGAGATGACCCGGCAATTTTCTTCGCGCAACCCTTTGAAATCATGGCGTACCTGCAGCAGATATTCTTCGTCGGCTTGTTGATTGAGGTATTCATCCGGCACTTTTTCCGTGTTCACCAATACGGTATCGATGAATTTCGCTTTCAGATGGTCATGCAAAACCTTGATATGATCAGCATCGCTGAAGCCCTCTGTTTCGCCCAATTGCGTCATGATGTTGCAGATGTACACTTTCTCGGCTTTGGTCTCGATGACCGCTTGTCCCAGATCACTGATCATCAGGTTAGGCAAAATGCTCGTATACAGGCTTCCCGGTCCGATAACGACCATATCTGCATCCAGAATGCTTTTGATGACGTGACGGGAAGCGACGGCCTCCCTTGTTTCATCCAACGGTTTGACATACACCCGTTCGATTTTTTTGCGGCCATTTGCGATTTTCGACTCGCCCTTGATGACCGTGCCGTCCTTGAACTCTGCATAGAGTGAGAGCGGCTCGTCAGCTGCGGCGTAAATTTTGCCTTTTACGCCCATCATGACGGACAACAACCGAATGGCATCAAAAATGTTCCCTTTCATTTCAGTCAGGGCCACGATGACGAGGTTTCCGATTGCATGCCCGGAAATGAAGGAATCCTTTGAATCGAAACGGTACTGGAAAATGTCCTTTTCCAACTTCGGCATATCGGAGAGCGCAATCAGGCAGTTGCGGATATCCCCGGGAGGCACAATGTTGACATGGTCTCGGATGATGCCGCTGCTGCCGCCGTCATCAGCCACCGTGACGATGGCCGTGATATCTGTGTTGTCATTCTTCAGTTCTTTCAGAATGACCGGCAAGCCCGTTCCGCCGCCGATAACGACGATTTTCTTCGTTCTGCTCGGGTTTTGACTCATGACCGATTCACCGTCTCTTTACGCTTAGTCCGATCACGGTGGGTTGTATTCACTTGATAGCCCGCGCTCTTCAATTGCAGGCTGGTGCGTTCCGACAAAGCGACCGAACGGTGTTGTCCGCCTGTGCAGCCAATGGCGATATTTACGCTGGTTTTGCCTTCTTTTTTGTAGCCGGGAATGATGTATTCCAACAGGTCGATAAATTTTTTGTAAAAAATTTCCGTCTCCGGTTGCTTCATGACATAATCATAGACTGGCTTATCCAACCCCGTCAACGGACGCAGTTCATCTACGTAATGCGGATTGGGCAAAAAGCGCACATCCATGACGATGTCGGCATCGATCGGTAAGCCATACTTGAACCCGAAAGATACGACCTCGATATGGAAAACATCCTTGTCGTCGACTTTGAATGTATCCAGCAGACGTTCCCTTAATTGGCGCGGTGTTGTTTCACTCGTGTCGATGACCAACTGCGACCGATTGCGGATGTCCTCAAGCAGTTCCCTTTCTTTGTGGATTCCTTCCAGTACGGTTCCGCCTGATTGGGTCAGGGGATGACTTCTTCTTGTCTCTTTGTACCGGGAAACAAGCACATCGTCCTTCGAATCAAGGAAGATTACTTTGGTTGTGATGAAGGAAGTATTGTCCAAACTGTCCACAGCAGACATGATTTCATCAAAGAATGCACGGGAGCGCAGATCGATCACTAAGCAGATCCTGCTTATTTTACCCGATTCCTTTACAAGCTCCCAAAATTTCGGTAATAAACTTGGGGGCATATTATCTATACAGAAATAGCCTAAATCTTCAAATGTCTGTAACGCCACCGTTTTCCCGGCGCCGCTCATCCCCGTAATGACTACCAATTCGAGAGTGTCTGCCATTGTAATTCCTCCTGTCAAAAAAATATATATATGTACATTATAACATACCGGGTGTATCATTTGTCTGTTTCTGAATATTTTAGTGTTTCTTAAGTTTTGGCTTGTGTTTGAAGTGGCGGGCGGCGGCTACTGCGCTTTGCCAGCCGGCGTAAAGGTCCTCACGCACTTCAGTAGGCATATTCGGATGGAATTCGCAATCGGGTTCCCAGTTTTTGATGATGTCGTCGGTATCCTTCCAGAATCCTACTGCCAACCCTGCCAAGTATGCGGCTCCGAGTGCGGTTGTCTCCATCACTTTGGATCTGGTCAACGTTGTGTTCAGAAGGTTGCTTTGGAATTGCATCAGGAAGTTGTTGTGGGCTGCTCCTCCATCGACGCGCATGTTCGTGATGACCAGTCCGGAATCCTTCTGCATCGTATCCACGACATCCTTTGTCTGATAAGCCAACGATTCGAGCGTCGCACGGATCAGGTGCGCTTTCGAAGTCCCTCTCGTCAATCCAAAGAAAGCACCACGCACATCCTGATCCCAATAAGGTGCCCCCAATCCGACAAACGCTGGAACCATATAGACGTTCTCGTTCGATTCAAGCAATTCAGCATATTCTTCCGATTCGGCTGCAGTCCGGATCAACTGGGCTTCATCGCGCAGCCATTGCAGAGCGGATCCGGCCACAAAGATGCTCCCCTCAAGGGCATACGTCACTTCGCCATTCAACCCGTAGGCGATGGTAGTCAGCAGGCCATTCTCCGATTTCACCGGTGTAAGGCCGGTGTTCATAACAATGAACGCGCCGGTACCGTAAGTATTCTTTACCATACCCTGTTCAAATCCGGTCTGCCCGAAAAGGGCGGCTTGTTGATCGCCGGCGATTCCGGCTATCGGGATGCGCGAACCGTAAAAATCATTTTCTTCGGTATAACCATATATTTCCGATGAAGAGCGGACTTCAGGCAGCAGCGTTCGCGGAATGTCCAGCAAATCCAGGATCTCCTGATCCCATTTCAGGTCGTAAATATTGAACAGCATCGTCCGGCTGGCATTGGAAACATCCGTTACGTGCACCTTTTTTCCTGTCAGTTTCCAGACGATCCATGTATCAATGGTGCCAAAAAGCAGTTCGCCCTTTTCGGCCCGCTCACGAGCATTCGGGATATGATCCAGCAACCATTTGATTTTAGTGGCGGAAAAGTAGGAATCAATAATCAGCCCGGTTTTATCATGGATGAAGTCGTTATGGCCTTCTTGCTTCAGTTTGTCGGCGATTTCCGAAGTCTGACGGGATTGCCAAACGATTGCATGGTGGATCGGCATCCCCGTAACGCGGTCCCACACTACCGTTGTCTCGCGCTGATTCGTTACCCCTATTGCCGCGATCTCCTCCGGACGGATGGCCCCTCTGATCAAAGCATCCGCTATGACCGACTGAGCACTGATCCAAATTTCATTCGCGTCGTGTTCCACCCAGCCTGGTTCAGGGTAATATTGCGTCAATTCTCTTTGCGAAGATGAGATGATTGTGCCTTTATTGTCCCAGATGATTGCACGCGTACTGGTTGTCCCTTGATCTATCGACATGATGTATTTTTTTTCCACTTGATCTGCCTCTTTCCTGATTTGAAATGTATCATTGGCCAAAAAACAAGAAACCGTTCTCATTTTTTCATCTGCACGTATTTGCCTCTGTTATTATCCTAGCATTCTTTTCGACGAATCCCAATTATTTTTCTTTGTTATCAGCCTGACTTAGGAACTGCATCTTAATTATATTGAAAAACCTATTTTGTCAATTTTATGTCATTCGGAATAGACTGATTTCAAAATATAAATATTTTTCAAAAATATACCGTCACCACAACGGTGTAAGCCCTCCCACAAACGCGTATTTTTCACAAAGTTCCAGCCATAACATTTGCAAAAAGCCTTCCTTGCGCGGTAAGGTAGAGTAAGAGATTTGTGAAATAAAAATTAAACAAGAGGTGAAACCTATGATAGAATTCAAAGACTTAACCAAAAAGTTCCCGGGCGGGAAAATCGCCGTGGACTCCCTTAACCTGACATTCAATGACGGAGAGTTCATTGTATTCATCGGAACAAGCGGCAGCGGCAAAACAACCTCCATGCGGATGATCAACCGGATGATCGAACCGTCCTCCGGTGAAATCCTGATCGATGGGAAAAACATCAAGGACATGAATGCAGTGGAATTGCGTCGCCGAATCGGCTACGTCATCCAGCAAATCGGTCTGATGCCACACATGACCATCTTCGAAAACATCGTCATGGTTCCAAAATTACTGAAATGGCCTGTCGAAAAACAAAGAAAAATAGCAGAAGAGCTGATTCAAAAAGTCGATCTTCCGTTGGATTTTTTGGAACGCTACCCATCTGAACTATCAGGCGGCCAGCAACAACGTATCGGTGTTATCCGTGCGTTGGCAGCCGACCAAGACATCATTTTGATGGATGAACCTTTTGGAGCATTGGATCCGATCACCCGTGATTCGCTGCAGGAACTTGTCAAACAGCTGCAGCAGGAATTGGGAAAAACAGTTATCTTCGTCACCCACGATATGGATGAAGCTTTGAAACTGGCAGACCGGATCGTCATCATGCAGGAAGGAAAAGTTGTCCAATTCGACACACCCGACAACATCCTGATGGATCCTGCGAACGAATTCGTCGAAAACTTCATCGGCGAGGAACGCCTCAGCCAAGCCCGCACGAATTTCCGCACTGTGGAACAAATCATGATCCGTGGCCCGGTATCCGTTTCGACTGATCAAAATCTCTCAGAAGCGATCAAACTGATGCGCACCCGGCGTGTTGACAGCTTGTTTGTGACCGATGCAGAAGATGTCTTGTTGGGCATGTTGAGCGTCGAAGCGATCAACCAGAACCGCCGCAAACCGGTCACTGCTGGCGAAATCATGAGTGAAGTTTCTTTTGTCCGCGAAGGCACGCTCGTTCGGGACGCTTTGCAGCGTATCCTGAAATTGGGTTACAAAAACATTCCGGTTGTGGATGCAAAAAACCATCTGATCGGCTTGATTACCCGCACTTCCATTGTGGACATGGTATACGATACGATATGGGGAGACATAGAACCTGAAATGCCGGCTGAGGAAGTAATCGAAACGACCGCAGACATCGAAACGGTTAAGGGGTGATGATGATGGACTTTTTGACAACGAACGGTTCCGAGTTACTCTTCAAAACAGGTGAGCATTTCTACATCTCAGCCCTAGCTCTGATGCTTGGCGTTCTGGTTGCCGTTCCTTTGGGCATCGCCTTGACCCGCTTCAAGCGTTACTCCAGTTTTATCATCAGTTTTGTGTCGATTCTCCAGACGATCCCTTCCCTGGCTTTACTCGCTTTGATGATCCCATTATTCGGGATTGGAAAATTTCCGGCGATTGTGGCTTTGTTCATCTATTCCTTGTTGCCGATTCTGCGTAATACGTTCATCGGCATCTCAAATGTGGACAGCAACATCATCGACTCAGCAAAAGGGATGGGTTTGACCGACAATCAGATCATTCTGCAGGTGAAATTGCCTTTGGCTGCACCGGTCATCATGTCCGGAATCCGCTTGGCCGGAGTGTACGTCATTGCCTGGGCGACGCTTGCTTCGTATATAGGAGCCGGTGGTTTGGGTGATTATATTTTTAACGGATTGAATGTATACGATCAGGAAATGATCATTTGGGGAACTTTACCGGTGACCGTATTGGCTTTATTGGCTGATTTCCTGCTTGGAAAGCTTGAACGATTCGTTTCTCCACAGACAACATCTGCAAAAGGAGGAAACTGATTATGAAGAAAAACATGAAGAAATGGTTGCTGTTTCCGCTGACGTCACTTTTGTTGGCCGCCTGCTCCTTGCCTGGGCTTGGCGCATCGGTGAACAATGAAGGCATCGTCATCACCGGTGGGACAACGACAGAAATGCAACTATTGAGTTATATGGTCAGAGGGATGGTCGAACATTATCTGCCGGATGCTTCCGTCGATATGGTCAATAATCTTGGATCATCTACCTTGAATCACCAAGCTATGATCGGCGGGGATGCAAATGTATCGGCTGTCCGCTACACAGGGACGTCCCTGACCGGTGAATTGGGCATGGAGCCTCTTACGGATCCCGCATTGGCTTTCGAGACGGTCGTCAAGGGTTTCGATGAAAAATTCGATCAAGTTTGGTTCCCATCCTATGGTTTTGCCAACACGTATGCCTTCTTGGTGACACGTGAATTTGCCGAAGAAAATAATTTGGAAACCATCAGCGACTTAGCGACATTGGCTCCGGATTTGAGGGCCGGCGTCGACAACTCTTGGATGGAGCGGGAAGGCGACGGGTACGAATCCTTCAAAGATACCTATGGCTTTGATTTCCAGCGCGTCTACCCGATGCAGGTTGGTCTCGTCTATGACGCTTTGCAAGCGGACGAAATGGACATCGTTTTGGGCTATTCCACAGACGGACGGATCGCGAGCTACGACCTGGTCGTTCTCGAAGACGATCTGCAGCTGTTCCCACCTTATGACGCCAGTCCTGTCGCCACAAAAGAAATTCTGGAAGCTTATCCTGAACTGGAGACTATCCTGCTGAAATTGGAGGACACGCTGACTGATGAGATGATGCAGGCGATGAACTACGAAGTCGATAATGACTTGGTGGAAGCCCAAACTGTCGCCCAAAATTTCCTTGAAGAGAACAGCTATTTTGAAGATAAAGAAGTCACATCCTTAAAGGAGGGAGACTGATGAACCTAAGTGAAATGAATATGCTCCAGCAGCTTCTTTACTATTATAGAGAAAATGGTAGCTATGTTTTCGAACAGTTCACCCGCCATTTTCTGATTTCCATTTATGGGGTGCTGTTCGCGGCAATTGTGGCGATCCCACTCGGTTTCTGGATCGCACGCAATAAAAAACTGGCGGATTGGATCATCGGCGCCGCCAATGTCATCCAGACCATCCCTTCCCTGGCCCTGTTGTCCATTTTGATGCTGGGACTCGGGCTCGGGTCGGATACCGTCATTGCCACAGTCTTCCTGTATTCGTTGCTGCCGATCATCAAAAACACCTATACCGGTGTGCGAAATGTGGATGCCGCTCTGTTGGATACGGGTAAAGGCATGGGGATGACGCGGATGCAATTGACTTATCTGGTCGAATTGCCGTTGTCGCTTTCCGTCATCATGGCCGGCTTGCGGAATGCCTTGGTCGTTGCAATCGGCATCACCGCTATCGGCACCTTCATCGGCGCCGGCGGTTTGGGGGATATCATTTCCCGCGGTGTCAATGCGACGAACGGGACAGCGATCATTCTTGCCGGCGCAATCCCGACTGCCTTGATGGCCGTTCTGGCGGATTGGCTGTTGGGTCTGATGGAAAAACGTCTGGACCCTTCCAGCAAAGTTAAACGTAACCGTTGAGCGCAAAAAATAAGCAGTGAAATCGAAGGACAAGGCGGTTCCAGACAAAGTGGAACGCCTTTTTTTTTGATTTCTGGAAATTCCGCAGAGCTTTCCCCTCGGATAATTTCTTTTAATGATTTTCCATTTGTGATAGAATAGATTGGACTCTAGACGGACAGACATTCTGATCTAGCAAGAGATACTTAAGGAGTGGTATAAATGTGTGGTTTTGTTGGATATATCCATGGATCGACTGCATGGAACCATCAGACTGTGATTGAAGGTATGATGAACAGAATCGTCCACCGCGGACCAGACAGCGGCGGCATGTTTTCTGATGACAAGGTAACGTTAGGCTTCCGCCGATTGAGCATCATCGACCTTTCCGATAACGGGAAGCAACCGATGTACAGTGCCGACGGAAATTTGGTATTGGTGTTCAACGGCGAAATCTTCAACTTCCAGGAGTTGCGCGAAGATCTGAAGCAAAAAGGACACGTCTTCCATTCCAAAACGGACAGTGAAGTTTTGATCTACGGCTACAAAGAATACGGTTATGACTTCGTGAAACAACTGCGCGGCATGTTCGCGTTCGCGATCTGGGACAAAGTGAACGATACAATGTTCATCGCCCGTGACGGCTTCGGCATCAAACCGTTGTACTATACGACAAACACAACCGACGGCAGCTTGCTTTTCGGTTCTGAAATCAAGTCATTTTTGGCTCACCCTGCTTTCATCAAAGAAGTGAACAAGGATGCTTTGCGCCCTTACTTGACGCTGCAATACTCTTCGATGGGCGAAACCTTCTTCAAAGGCGTCCACAAATTGAAACCGGCGCATTATATGGTGCTGAAAGGCAACGATATCCATACGGTCGAATATTGGGACAAGAAATTCCATGCCGAAAACGGCACTTTGGAGAGCTATGTGGAGGAAATCAAAGCAACGATGGCCGATTCCGTCCGCGCCCACAAAATCAGTGACGTGAAGACCGGCGCTTTCCTTTCCGGCGGCGTTGATTCCAGCCTGATCACAGCTCTGATGAAACCGGAAAAATCTTTCTCGGTAGGCTTCTCCGAATATGAAAAAATGTTCAACGAAACCAACCAGGCTGCCGATCTTTCCGAAATTCTGGGCATCGAGAATGTCCGCAAGTACATCTCGCCAGAGGAAGCTTTCCATGCCCTGCCTACCATCCAATACCATATGGATGAACCGCAATCGAATCCATCTTCCGTTCCGTTGTATTTCTTGGCCGAATTGGCGAAGAAAGATGTTACGGTCGTGCTTTCGGGTGAAGGCGCAGATGAAATTTTCGGCGGCTACTCTTGGTATGAACCATCCAAGAAAATGGAGACCTATGAAAAGGTCCCTTATAGCCTGAGAAAAGGCATCGGAAAATTGGCCCATAAACTGCCGAGGAATACCCTGACGACCTTCTTGGTCAAAGGTGGCCAAAAAGTGGAAGAACGCTTCATCGGCCAGGCCATCGTCTGGGACGAAGAAGAAGCTGTGGATATCCTGAAGCCGGCCTACAAAAATGGCCCGGATATCCGTTCGATCACCAAACCGATCTATGACGAAGTCAAAGACCAGGATGACGTGACAAAGATGCAGTATCTCGATCTGAACCTTTGGATGCCTGGGGATATCCTGTTGAAAGCCGACAAGATGAGCATGGCCCACTCGTTGGAGCTGCGTGTACCTTTCCTGGATAAAGAAGTCATGGAATTGGCGAAACGCATCCCTTCCGATTACCGCGTCAACGAAATCGATACGAAATACGTGCTGCGCAGAGCGGCTGCCGATGTCCTGCCGGAAGAATGGGCGAAACGTCCGAAGTTGGGCTTCCCTACTCCGATCCGTCACTGGCTGCGTGAAGAAGAATTCTACAACGAAGTCAGAAAAGCATTCGCTTCAGACTATGCGGCAGAATTTTTCGACACCGATAAACTCGTGCAGATCCTCGATGACAATTATACGAAGAAATTGGATTACGGCCGTCAGATTTGGACCGCCTACATCTTCCTCGTCTGGTACAAACGTTTCTTCATCGATGAAACGCCTCTGTCTGCGGAAGCTTTCGTAGCTTAAGATTGTTGATTGAAAATGCAAAAGAGAGTTGCCCGACAAGGGTAACTCTCTTTTTTCACCTGCTCCTCTCGTTTGCAGGCAGTGGTTAGGCTTTATCATCTGTGCCTGTAAATGGTATCATGTAGGTATAACAAATTGGAAAGAAGGTTATTCTATGGCCAGAGTTTTAGTTGTGCGCGCGCATCCTTTCGACAGCAGCGTCTCCCGTTCCATGAAAGTCCTGGATGCTTTTCTGGAGGAATACAAAGCTGTGAATCCTTATGATCGCATCAAGGACATGAATCTTTATGAAGTCGCCATCCCTGAAATCGACCGGGATCTTTTGACTGCCTGGAAGGAATTGTCGAAAGGCGTGCTATTTGATCAATTGACTTCCCGTCAGCAGGAAAAAGTGACGCTCTTCAATCACTACACCGATGATTTCTTGTCCATGGATAAGATCATCATCGCCAATCCTTTGTGGAACATGCACGTGCCGGGTCGCCTGAAGACGTGGATCGATACCATCACAGTTGCCGGACAGACGTTCCGTTACACGGAATCCGGAGCGGTCGGCATGGTCCCGGATAAAAAATTGCTGCATATCCAAGCAAACGGCGGAATCTTCGACGGAAGCGACCCTGCCAGCCAGTATATCAAGAGCATTTTCCGCTTCCTGGGAGTCGAAGAAATTTCGCAACTGTTCGTTGAAGGGATGGATACATACCCGGACCGTGCAGATGAAATCGTTGCGGATGCGATCGAAAAAGCCAAACAATTGGCCAAAACTTTCTGATAAGCAATGCAACAAAAAAGAAGCCCGCGGGCTTCTTTTTTTGTTGCATTGCTTATTCAGCGGTCAAAGTACGGATGCTTGCTTCGAAAGCAGCAACTTTTTCGTCGACTGCGCTTTGGCTTTCCGCTTTGGCACCGATGTAGAATTTGATTTTTGGTTCTGTTCCGCTTGGACGGATGGCGATCCAGCTGCCGTCTTCCAGGAAGTATTTCAGCACATTCGAGCTCGGCATATCGATGCTCTCCGTTGAACCGTCAGGGAATGTCTTCGTCGAGTTGCCGAAGTCTTCCGTGATCGATACGGCGATGCCTGCGAAGTCTGCCGGTGCTTCCGAACGGAATTTGGCCATCAATGCTTTGATCTTCTCTGCTCCGGTGATGCCGGACATCGTGACGGAAATCGTCTGTTCTTTATAGTAGCCATGCGTTTCGAAGATTTCGACCAAGCCGTCATACAGCGTTTGGCCTTTTTTCTTGTAGTATGCAGCCACTTCAGCAATCAGTACAAGGGCTTGGATGGCGTCTTTGTCGCGGACGAACGGTTTTGCCAGATAGCCGTAGCTTTCCTCGAAACCGAACAAGAATTCCTTGCTGTGGTCTTCTTCGTACTGTTTGATTTTTTCTGCGATGAATTTGAATCCGGTCAGAACATCAACCATATCTGCACCGTAAGATTTTGCGATTGCGGTCGGCAACTCGCTGGATACGATCGATTTCAGGGCTGTTCCGTTGGCAGGCAATGTGCCGGCCGCTTTTTTCGCGCGCAGCAAGTAATCCAGCATCAATGAAGCAATCTGATTACCTGTCAGAACAACGTACTCGCCTTTTGCTTTGCGGACGGCCGCACCCAAGCGGTCAGCATCCGGATCGGTCGCGACCAAAATATCGGCATCCAGTTCCGTACCTAGTTTGATGGCGTATTCGAATGCGCCTGCTTCTTCTGGATTCGGTGATTTCACAGTGGAGAAGTTCGGATCTGCGACTGCCTGTTCCGGCACGAGATAGATGCCTTCAAAACCGGCATTCTTCAAGGCACGCTCACCCATCATCTGGCCAGTCCCATGCAGAGGCGTGAAGACCAACTTCATCTCTTTGCTCATTTCATGGACAAGGGCAGGATCGACAGTCACTGTTTTGACCAACTCAAGGTAAGCCGCGTCGACTTCTTCACCAAGCATTTTGATCAAGCCGGCTGCTTTCAACGCTGCTTCATCGCCCACTTCGATAGTCAGCGGATTTTCGATTGCTCTTACATAATCGGTCAAAGCGTCTGCATCGTCAGGAGTCATCTGGCCGCCGTCGTCTCCATAGACTTTATAACCGTTGTAATCAGCCGGGTTGTGGCTCGCTGTGATCATGATCCCCGTTAGCGCATTCAAATGTCTTACCGCAAAGGATAATTCAGGTGTAGGACGCAAGCTTTCAAAAACGAAAGCCGGAATGCCGTGCGCACCCAATGTCTTCGCTGCCTCCATCGCAAACTCCGGAGATTGGTGTCTGGAATCGTAAGCGATCGCGACGCCGCGTTTTTTCTCTTCTTCACCTTTCGCCTCCATCAAACGAGCCAATCCTTCGGTCGCTTGGCGTACTGTGTAGATGTTCATCCGATTGATGCCGACTCCCAGGATGCCGCGCATACCGGCAGTCCCGAATTCCAGCGGAGCAAAAAAAGCATCTTTCAGTGCTTCTTCATTTCCCTCCAAAGACTTTAATTCTTCTTTTAATGTAGGTTCTAATAAGGCAAAATTATTCCATTGTGCTATGGTTTCTTGATAAGACATTTTCATCATCCTTCCATATTAGTTTAATCATATTATAACATTATTTACGTGCCATATGAGCGAAAAGCTGGAATCAACAAAAAAAGTTCACGCTCTGAAATCAGAGCATGAACTTTAGCGAGGTTTATCGGTATGACAACAAATATACTGTTCCTCTGATGGTTGTTCAGTCAGCTGTCTCGGCAGCCGCTTCAGCAGCTGCCATACGGTCATGCAGATCTTCGATGTAAGAAAAAGCGCGGTTTCCGGCTTCCCCGCCATCTCCGACGGCAGTCGTGATTTGGCGCAGAAGCTTCTGGCGCACATCCCCGATGGCAAAGATGCCCGGTACGGCCGTTTCCATATGCTCATTCGTGATGATCCAGCCTTCTTCATCCGTGATTCCCAGATCAAGGAAAGCATCCGATTGCGGCAAAATGCCGACGTAGATGAAGACGCCGTCCACGGCTTTTTCGATGATTTCGTTGGTATTTTTGTTCCGAATCACCACACCCGTGACTTTTTGTCCATCTCCTTTGATTTCTTCCACAAAGGAATCCCACGTAAAGGAAACTTTCTCATTCTTGAAGGCACGGTCCTGGATGATTTTTTGGGCGCGCAATGTATCCCGTCGGTGCACGATGTTAACGTCCTCCGCGAATTGCGTCAAGTAAGTCCCTTCCTCCACGGCAGAATCTCCGCCGCCGACCACGGCCAATTTTTTGCCTTTAAAGAAAGCACCGTCACAGACGGCACAATAAGAAACGCCGCGGCCGTTGTACTGTTCCTCCCCGGGAACACCCAACTTGCGGTGGTAGGACCCAGTGGCAATGATGACGGCACGTGTCTTATAGGTTTTTTTGCCTGCTTCAACGATACGGTAATCGCCGTCGACAACAATTCGTTTTACATCGCCATAAACATGCTCCGCTCCGAATTGCATTGTGCTTTCGTACATCCGTTCAGCCAACTCAGGGCCTAAAATCGATTTGAAGCCAGGGTAATTCTCAACTTCAGCTGTATTGTTCATCTCCCCACCGGGAATACCACGCTCCAGCAATAACGTCTTCAAATTGGAACGGGATGCGTAAAGCGCCGCGGTCATTCCGCCTGGTCCGGCTCCGATGACAATGACGTCATAAATTTTTTCAGTTTGTTCCATGTTTAGTGTATCTCCTTCTTGTGTTAAGTCTGTTCCGGGCTGGTGCCGGAATCTGGTTCTTATACAGTTTACTCTGACTTTATTTTTTGTGCCACAATTCTGCTCAGAGTGCCGAATTAATGGAGAAGAAGCCGAGCCATGAATCGCAGAACGATCGATGGCCCGGCCTCTCTTTTTTTTATTCTAAAATCAATTGGTTTGGATTGCTTGAATGGCTATTTGCCTTCGTCCTCAGCAGCCAACTTTTCGCCCAGCTCCACCAGATAATTTTTCAATTTATCCTTTATTTCCGGATGGGTGAGGCCGTAGGAAATGCTTGTCGTCAGAAAGCCGAATTTGTCTCCGACGTCAAATCGTTTGCCGTCGAAGCGTTTTGCGAAGACACGCTGCGTTTGGTTCAAAGTATCGATGGCGTCGGTCAACTGGATCTCTCCGCCGGCACCCGGATTTTGATTTTCCAGAATTTCGAAAATTTCGGGAGTCAGCAAGTAGCGGCCGATGATAGCCAAATTGCTCGGCGCGTCTTCCGGATTCGGTTTTTCGACGAATCTGCGGACGTTGAACAAGCCTGGTTCCAGTTCCTGATCCGGATCGATGATGCCGTATTTGGATGTTTCTTCATGCGGCACTTCCATCACGGCGATGTTCGAAGCATGTGTGCGTTCGTAAGCATCCATCAACTGTTTGGTCAACGGCACTTCATCTTCCATCAGGTCATCCCCGAGCATGACAACGAAAGGCTCATCCCCGACAAAGGCTTTTGCCTGAAGAACCGCATGGCCCAATCCCAATGGATAAGACTGGCGGACGAAATGGATGCGCAAACCGGTCGTTTCCTGCACCAATTCAAGCAGTTCATTTTTGCCTTTTTCGCGCAGATTCGCTTCCAACTCAATGTTCGAATCAAAATGGTCTTCAATCGGACGTTTGCTTTTTCCGGTTACGATCAGGATATCTTCGATCCCTGATGCGATTGCTTCTTCAACGATGAATTGAATGGTCGGCTTATCGACGATCGGCAACATTTCTTTTGCCATCGCTTTCGTTGCCGGTAAAAAACGCGTTCCGAATCCCGCCGCAGGTATCACTGCTTTTCTGACTTTCTTCATATTTTCTGGCTCCCCTTTTCCACATTTTGAGAAGATTGCTCTGCTTTGCCTTCGCGCAGCATCAATTCCTCGATTGCTTTTTTGACATCGACTTTCTCGTACAATACTTTATAGATGGCTTCCGTTATCGGCATTTCAATGCCTTTTTCCTTTGCCAATTCATAAGCGGCTTTTGTTGTCGCCACGCCTTCAACGACCATTCCCATATTGTTCAGCACTTCATCCAGGTCATGCCCTTTTCCGATTAGATCCCCTGCTCGCCAGTTGCGCGAATGGCGGCTTGTTCCGGTAACGATCAGATCGCCTACCCCGCTCAAACCGAAGAAAGTCATTGGATCTGCACCGAAAGCAATTCCCAATCGGCTGATTTCCGCCAATCCGCGCGTCATCAAAGCCGCTTTCGCGTTATCGCCATAACCCAATCCGTGGAGCGCTCCCGCTCCGACTGCGATGATGTTCTTCAGGGCAGCACCCAACTCAACCCCGATGACATCCGTGTTCCGGTATACCCTGAAGTAGGGATTCATGAACAGTTTTTGCACATAACCTGCATCCTCTTCGTCCTGGGATGCGGCAGTGATTGTGGTGATGTCCTTTTTGGCGACTTCTTCCGCATGGCTCGGTCCGGAAAGGACGACTAAGCTATCGTATTTTTCAGCTGGAATCTCTTCCTGGATGATGACGGAAATCCGTTTATGGGTGTCCTGCTCCAACCCTTTGCTGGCGTGGACCAGATGCGGCTTTGTTGATCCGTCCAATAACGCTGCGACTTCTTTCGCAACCACGCGGATCGCTTTTGTCGGCAGAACGAACAAGAGCGCGTCTGCTTCTTTGATTGCGGCTTTCAGATCCGTGTATCCCACAATCGCTTCACTCAGTTTTGCACCTGGAAGGTAGTGTTCATTCGTATGCTGCTCATTGATTTCTTTGATTTGTTTCGGGTCATTCCCCCAAAGGCGGACATCATGCCCATTCTCATCCAACACCATGGATAAGGCTGTACCCCAAGATCCTGCCCCCAATACGGCGACTTTTTGTTTCATTTTGCTCGCTTCCCCTCGATTAAACTCTCACACCGGTAAGAATGTATTCTTCCAACTCTTGTGGATCTTTGACTATTTTTGTTGGCTGATATGGTTGGATGAAAGCAGTTGTTTTTTCGGACCAGCCAACAAAAATGCTTGTGACGCCCGCATTATTGCCTGCGACTATATCGTGGTGATTGTCCCCGACCATTACGCTGGTTTCCCTTTCGGCGTCCAGACGATCCATAGCCAGGAAGAGTGACTCCGGATCAGGTTTCGGTTGCGAAAAATCGCCTGATCCGAGGATTGTATCAAAATAATCCGTGATGCCGAGGATAGCGATACCCCGTTTCAGCACATCGCTGCGCTTCGTCGATACGACGCCCAAGCGCAGGCCTTCCTGTTTGAGATTCTCAAGCACTTCTTTGATACCAGGGAACATGCCGATCATTTCATCATGCTTCTCCAGCATCACTTCCCGGTAGCGGGCGACCAGTTCATCCTGTCGGCTATGATCAAGATTCCCGTATATTTCCTCTAAACTGGGGCCGTTGAATTGGGCCATTTCCTCTTTTTTGAACCGGCCCGGAAAATTTTCCTCCATGACGACGAAGTGGCTTTCGCTGATGAGCCGGTTCGTATCGGCGATAGTGCCGTCAAAATCAAATAATACCGTTTTAAAATTCATGCCTTTATTATGCTTCCTTTCTGGTGATGTTCGTGTAAAAGGGATCAGGCGGATAATTGTTTCTGCGTCTGTAAGCCCAGACTCCCATCGCTCCGAGGAACAGCAGGATGGACAGCGCCTGTGAAACCCGGATAGGCCCGAAAAGATACAGACTGTCCGTGCGCATACCTTCGATGAAGAAGCGGCCGAACGAGTACCACATGACATAAGTGAACATCACTTCACCGACACGCAACAGCTGTTCTTTTCTGCGCAGGAACAGAATCAGCACAAAACCGGCCAACGACCAGAGTGATTCGTACAAGAAGGTCGGATGGTAATAAATCCCGTTTATGTTCATCTGCTCAATGATGAATTCCGGCAAGAATAGTTTTTCCAAAAAGGCGCGGCTCACTTCCCCGCCATGCGCTTCCTGGTTCATGAAATTCCCCCATCTGCCGATGGATTGAGCAATCAGCACTGCGGGTGCCAAGATATCCAATATCAATGCAAAAGAAATCCCTTTTCGTTTCGTATACCAATAAATCGTCAAAATGCCGGCTATCAATGCCCCGTAGATAGCGATGCCACCATTCCAGATCTGAATGATTTCGCCTGGGTTCTGCAAATAATAATCCAACTCAAACAATACATAGTAAATGCGGGCGCCGATGATCCCGATCGGTATCGTCCAGAACATCATATCGACAATGAAATCCGGATCCAACCCTTTTTTGTCGGCCTCTTTCGTCGCCAATGTCATGGCAATGAGGATGCCTGCCGCGATGATGACACCGTACCAACGGATTTCCAACCCACCGAACGATAAAGCGACGGGGTTCAATGCGGCTATCAAATTATTCATTTATCTGCTCCTTCGGTTATGCCTAATCATTTTTTTGGGCGTTCTCTTTTATCAATACTTCCAAATTTCTTTCGAAAGTCTCTGCGGCATTGTAGCCCATGGTTTTCGCACGGAAATTCATGGCCGCCACTTCGATGATGATGGCAAGATTTCGCCCTGTCTTTACCGGAATCGTGATTTTAGGGATGCCGACATCCAGAATGTTCACGATTTCCTCCGTGCTGCCCAGACGTTCAAACTTCTTGTCTTTGCTCCAAAGCTCCAGGTTAACGATCAGATTGACTTCATTGGTCTGTTTGACTGCGCCTGCCCCGAACAGCGTCATCACATCGATGATGCCGATTCCGCGGATTTCGATCAGATGGCGAAGGATGCCCGGCGCCTCACCGATCAGCGTATTTTCATCATGCTGGTACAGATCGACGCGATCGTCAGCAACCAGACGGTGTCCTTTTTGGATCAATTCCAAAGCCGTTTCCGACTTCCCGACACCGCTGTCCCCTGTGATCATGACACCCATTCCAAATACGTCAACGAAAACCCCGTGCATCGAAACCCGTTCCGCCAACTTGCCTTCAAGGAAATTGGTGATGTTACTGGATACTCTTGTCGTTCTGGATTGTGCCGAAAGAATCGGTATGCCGGCTTCCTGAGCGGCTTTCGTCAATTCTGCAGGCGCCTGCAGCTTGCGTCCGATTACGAAGCAAGGCGTCTCTTTACTGCAAAGGCGCCTCATGACGATCAGTCGCTCTTCGGCGGTCATCCTCTCGATGAATGTCAATTCCGTTTTCCCCAACAATTGGATGCGGGCCGACGGGTAGAAATTAAAGAAACCTGTCAACTCGACGCCGGGTCTGGAGATTTCGCTGGTGGTGATTTTGTTTCCCAAAAATTCTTCTCCGCTCAGTACAATATAACCTGAAGAATCCACTAATTCCTTTACAGTGACTGTATTCGCCATTCTTATCCCTCGCTCTATCATATAATTTCCTGTCCCAGATTGGGCAGGATTTTTTTACATTTTCATCTTGCCGCAAACAATGATCTTATCGCTTGTGGTTTATTGTATTCCTATCCATCATAACATTTTATAGGTGCATACGAAAGAACAAAAAGGCAGCTGAAACAATCGTTTCAACTGCCTTACTTTATGTTATTTGGTGTCGAGCGCCGCAGAGGAACCCTGTTGGTTAATGCGATTCGTCCCTGCTCAGGAACATATGCACGACTGACATGATCAAAGCCACCAGGAATGCCGTGCCATAGCTTGTGAAGTGGAATCCGGGACCCACCAGCCAAGAAGTCAGATACAGCATGAAGCCATTGATGACAAAGCTGAACAAACCGAACGTCAGGATCGTGATCGGGAACGAGAGAATCGAAAGCACCGGTTTGATCAAAAAGTTGACGATGCCCAAGATGATGCTGGCCCAGAATGCCGTCCAAAGGCTATGCACATAGAATGAAGGTGCCATGAAATAAGCCAAAGCGATGAACACTAGCGAGTTGACCGCCGCTTTTTTCCAAAATCCCATCAGAAATCACTCCAGTCGTCCTCTTCTTGTTTGTCCACTGGTTTTGCTTCTTTTACTGGTCTTGAAGCGTCGGAACTGCGGCGGGAAGATGAAGACCCGTAAGTTCCGCCGAATGATTGGCCGCTGTCGCTTCGGCCCGGTTCAGGCATCAGTATAGCCATCAGGATGTACAGCAATACGGGTGATCCGACCCCCGCAAATACGGAAATCAGAAATATCACACGCACAATCGTCGAATCGATGCCGAAGTATTCGGAAATACCTCCCAGAACACCGCTGACTTGTCTGTCTGTAGCAGATTTAGTTAATTTTTTCATGTTCGTTCTCTCCTTATGTGTGCCATTTATTGTCGCTATTTTTAGTTATTTTTTAAGAATATGTTTCCTGTTGTTGTCTTTAATTCTACCATAACCGGCGCTTCCTCGTCCATTCGTCTGAATTCCAAGTACTTGTTTGTATGTTCATTTTTTTGGCGGATAATTTCGATGTTTTCCATCCGGTTCATGATTTTCCCCAAAGAACTGCTGGCTTTCACCTCTGCGCTTTTGGCAGCCGGCAAAGACAGCTTGACGGACCCGTTGACTGAGCTGGCCTGGATCTGTTTGGCGTTTGTTCCCGGATAGGACAGTTTCACATCGCCGTTGACAACGGAAACCGTCGCGCTGACGACATCGCTTTTGATCGTCAGACTGCCGTTGATGGTCTTCGCCAGCACATCAACGATCGTGCTTTCTGAGACATCCAGATTCCCGTTGACGCCATCCGTCTCCAGCATGATGGCCTTGAGACCTGAGATGACCATATTACCATTGGTGGATTTGATGTAAAAATCTTTTCCTTCAATGTTTTTCAAACTTGCATTCCCGTTCAACATCTTGATTGCGACGTAATCGTATTCGCGTTTCGGCAAGGACACGACGATATCGCATTTCACCCGTTTGTTCGGAACGCGGAAAGTGAATTTATCCTCATCCATCACAAGCGTGCTCCGAGCATCGAAAGCTTCCTTCGCTGTCGCTTCTTCTGTTTTACCGTAGATTTTCACATCCGCGGCAACCGAAATGGTTTCGCTATCCCAACTCTGCAACGTCACATTGCCGTTTGCCAGTTGAAAATCAAGGATCGTCGCTGTATTTTGATCGAATGTGAATTCATGCTGGAATTTGCTGGTGATCAATCCAGGGATTTTGATGTTGAAATCAGTGTCTTTCCAATCGACATTCTCTACGACCGTTTGCACCGTGTCGGTCAAAAATTTGCTCAATTGCGCCCCCGCTTTGGTGAGGCGATCTGTGAAATTGGCGGCTGTATCTTTCCATTCCTCTTTATTGCCCAGTTTCTCGCCAAAGGATTTCACGCTGTTTTCCACATGCTCCTTCTTGAGGCTGCGCATTTTTTGTTCCATCTCGAATTTTTCAGCTTCCAGTGCGGCAGCTTGTCCGCGCAGGCCTTCCAGTTCTTCATCCAAGCGCATCAGGGTGATTTCTTGTTCGCCCGTCAAATCGCCCAGTTCATCGGCTGTGGCTAATTCTTGTCTTTTTTCGGCTTTGTCGTTGATCTGTTTTTTCAGCGATTGGAGTGCTTCGCCTTTCGCATCGATCTGAGAGGAGAAATAGGAAATCTCGCTGGCCAATTCATCCAAAATCTTTTCCAAATTTTTACGGTCCTCCAGTTCTTGATCGGAGGCTTGGTCCTTTTGCTCTGTGTATTCTGATGCAGTATCCTTTGAATCAGTAAAATCTTGTTGCTGATTCAACTTCACTGCATCTTTACCTTCGCGCTTCGCCAAGTTTTCCAAAAGCACCAAGGCTTCTTCTGTAGTGATGATGCCTTCTCTTACCAACGCTAAAATACGGTCTCTTTCATTCATGGTAGTTCCTCCTTGATAGTTATCCATTTATCTATTCACTGACATGGGACAGTTTGCCTATTTCTGATTATCTGTTGCTTATGTCCTTATTATGCCCAATTTCCTTTCCCTTGTCATAGGTCTAAAGATTGATTTTCCCTTCAGCAGAAATGACTAGAGGATTGTAAGAAAAGCGGAACGGGTACAACAAAAGGCCAACCGGAATCGGCTGGCCTTTTAGTGACTATCATTATTTTTTGTTTCTGGCTTTATCCCGTTCCAGAATGGGTTTCAGGAATTGGCCGGTGTAGCTGCCTTTCACTTCGGCGATTTCTTCCGGCGTGCCGGTTGCGAGGACGGTTCCTCCGCCAGCTCCGCCTTCAGGACCCATATCGATGATGTAATCTGCCGTTTTGATCACGTCGAGATTGTGTTCGATCACGACGATCGTATTGCCGGCTTCCACCAAACGGTCCAAAACTTGCAACAATCTGGCGATATCGTGCGTGTGCAACCCTGTGGTCGGTTCATCCAGTATGTAGAATGTCTTTCCGCTTGAAACGCGTTGCAGTTCACTGGCCAGCTTCATCCGCTGGGCTTCACCGCCGGATAGCGTCGTGGCTGGTTGCCCCAATGTCACATAGCCGAGGCCGACATCGACGATGGTCTGTAGTTTGCGCCTGATTTTAGGGATGGCTTCAAAATAGGCCAAAGCTTCCTCAATCGTCATATCCAAGACTTGGGCGATGTTTTTGCCTTTGTATTGCACTTCCAAGGTTTCGGAATTGTAGCGTGTGCCATGACAGACTTCGCAAGGCACGTAGACATCCGGCAGGAAATGCATCTCGATCTTGAGAATGCCGTCGCCGCGGCAGGCTTCGCAACGCCCACCCTTGACGTTGAAGCTGAAACGGCCTTTTTTGTAGCCGCGTATTTTTGCTTCGTTGGTGCTGGCAAAAAGGTCGCGCATGTCATCGAAGACGCTGGTGTAGGTTGCCGGATTGCTTCGCGGCGTCCGTCCGATCGGGCTTTGGTCGATATCGATGACTTTCTCCAGACCTTCGAACCCGCTGATTGTCTTGAACTTTCCCGGTTTTTCTTTCGTACGGGTCAATTCTTTGGCCAGGGCTGTCTTCAGGACATTATTGACCAGTGAGCTCTTTCCCGAACCGGAAACGCCTGTGACTGCCACGATTTTCCCTAAAGGAAAGGCAGCATCCACATTCTTCAGGTTATTTTCAGTGGCGCCGGTGATTTTCACGGCTCCTTTGTCTTCCGTCCTTCGTTTCTCAGGGACCGGGATGAACAATTTTCCTGACAGATATTTTCCGGTCAGGGATTTCTTGTTTTTCATGACTTGCTCGGGCGTTCCGGCAGCCACGATTTCACCGCCGAGTTCGCCCGCACCCGGTCCGATATCGATCAGATAATCCGCCTGCATCATCGTGTCTTCATCATGTTCCACAACGATCAACGTGTTGCCGAGGTCGCGCATGTTTTTCATCGATTCGATCAACCGATTGTTGTCGCGTTGGTGCAACCCGATGGATGGCTCATCCAAAATATAGAGTACACCGGACAGGTTGGAGCCTATTTGCGTCGCCAAGCGGATCCGCTGCGCTTCCCCACCGGAAAGCGTGCCCGCCGTCCGGCTCAGCGTCAAGTAGTCAAGGCCGACGTTCTTCAGGAAAGTCAGCCTTGATAAAATTTCCTTAAGGATAGGCGCCGCAATCTGTTTCTCTTGTTCCGAAAGGGAAATACCCTCGAAGAAGGCGACCGCATTCTCGATTGAAAACTCTGTGACTTGACCGATGTCGTGTTCGGCCACCTTCACGGACAGGGCTTGCTCATTCAAGCGATAGCCATGGCAAGTATGGCAAGGCAACTCGGTCATATATTGGCGCATCGCTTCGCGCGTAAAATCGCTCGATGTCTCTTTGTAGCGTCGATTGACATTGGTGATGACACCTTCAAAAGGGATATCGACATCGCGGACACCGCCGAATTCATTCTGGTAATGGAAATGGAACAGTTCGCCTCCAGCACCATAGAGCAGTTTCTGCTGGGTGTCGTTGCTCAGTTCGGCGTACGGAAGGTCCATATCGATCCCGTTCTGTCCACAAAACTGGCGCAGCATTTCCGGATAGTAATTCGAACTGATCGGGTTCCAAGGCACCAACGCCCCTTCATTCAGGGAAAGCTGTTTGTCCTGAACGATCAAGTCGGGATCTACTTCCAATTTCATCCCCAGCCCATCACATTCGGAGCAGGCTCCGTAAGGCGCGTTGAAAGAAAACAGGCGCGGTTCGATCTCACCGATCGTAAATCCGCAATACGGGCAGGCATGGTGTTCGCTGAACAAAAGCTCTTCACTGCCGATGACATCAACGACGGCGTATCCATCGGCCAGATGCAATGCCGCTTCGATCGAATCGAAAATCCGCGAGCGGATGCCCTCCTTGATGACCAGGCGATCGACAACAATCGCGATATCATGTTTTTTGTTCTTTTCCAATTCAATATCTTCGGAAACATCAAATAATTCCCCATCGATGCGGACGCGGACGTAGCCTTGCTTCTTGATGTCCTCGAATACTTTTTTGTGCTGCCCTTTTTTTCCTTTGATGATCGGGGCCAGTATCTGCAGTTTCGTGCGTTCCGGCAGCTCCAAAATCTGATTCACCATCTGTTCGGGCGATTGGCTGCTGATCGGCGTGCCATCATTCGGACAAAGCGGATGCCCCACACGGGCAAAAAGCAGGCGCAGGAAATCGTTGATTTCTGTAACCGTGCCGACTGTTGAACGCGGATTGCGATTCGTTGTCTTCTGATCGATCGCAATCGCAGGACTCAAGCCATCGATACTATCCACATCCGGTTTATCCATCTGACCCAAAAACTGGCGCGCATAGGCAGAGAGGCTTTCCACATACCGTCTTTGACCTTCTGCGTAAAGCGTATCAAAAGCCAACGAGCTCTTGCCCGATCCGGAAAGACCGGTCATGACGACAAGCTTGTCCCTTGGGATGGTGACATCTATATTCTTCAAGTTGTGCGAACGGGCTCCCCGAACGATGATTTGGTCTTTTGCCATATATTCTCAGATCCTTCTTTGACTTATTCTTGAATTTCGTCTGATTCATGTTGTCTGTAGTATACCATATTCCGGCCCGAAAAGAACACTAGTTCGCACTTTATTCATGGATTGTTCTTGTTTGTTGTAGCTATCCCATCCTCACTATGCATATCCTGCCTGCCGTGTTCAGCATGTTCGACAGCCAAGTGCAGGATTGCGTAGACATGCTGATCGTCTTGACTGTAAAGGATATTTTTCCCGCTTCTTCTGCTTTTTACCAACTTTGCTTCCCGGAGCTTCTTCAGTTGGTGCGACACCGCCGATTGCTCCAAGTCCAGTTCTTCCGCGATGGCATTTACGTTCAGTTCCCGGTTTTCCAATACATGGAGGATCAAAAAACGGGTCGGATCGCCGATCAATTTGAAAATTTTCGTAACTGCTTGTATCGTTTCTGTATTCAAGTCTGACATCATCTCACTAAGACCCCTATCCCTTACCTTCAATCCTTATTTTAGCAAATTCATCCGTTCTATGAAAGCTATTGCCCTTGCTGTTCGAGTAGAGCAGCTGCAAGGGAACCCTCTTTGCATAGGTTCTGAAAGGGCCCGGAAAACAAAAAACGTTGTGGCACCTTTCGGCATCACAACGCTCTTCTCATTAAATTTTATGGTGGACATTCAATTCTACGACTTCTCCGGAATCCAAGTAAATGATCCACTCGGAGATATTCGTTACATAATCGCCTATTCTTTCCAAATAAGTCGAAATACGCATGTAGTTTGTTCCACCCAAAATAATCTCTGGATCTTGTTTCATTTGTTCGATGCAGTTTTCATAGATATTTTTGGCAGCAGCATCGATTTCCGTATCCCGCGCCGCAATTTCCCGCGCGCGTTCGACATCGAGGACTACATAGGCATCCAGGACTTCCTTGACCATGCCCATGACCTTCAAAGCTGTCTCCGCGATGGCCGTTTCGATATCGGCATCATGCTTTTTGCCCTTCACTTTGATAGTCGATTTTGCGATACTGACTGCATGATCGCCGATGCGTTCCAAATCCGCACTGGCTTTCATCACGGTTACGATTTTGCGCAAGTCCGTGGTGACCGGCTGTTGCAAAGCTATCAATTCGAAACATTCGAGCTCCAACTCATTCTCCAGTGCATTGATGGCTGCATCTTCATCTATGACTTGCTGCGCCAGTTCCTTATCGTGCGTGACGAAAGCATCCACTGATTTCTGGATCGCTTCATTGACCAACACACCCATCTTCAAAAAGTGAGCGTGCAAACTCTTTAATTCCTCTTCAAACACTCGTCTCATCACAAACCAACCCCTTTGTAAATATCTTTCATTATGCAACGGCTCAGCCGAAACGTCCAGAAATATAATCTTCCGTTTGTTTTTTCTTTGGATTCGTGAAGATTTGGCTCGTTTCACCGAATTCAATCAATTCTCCACTCAAGAAAAAGGCAGTATTATCCGAAATCCGCGATGCTTGTTGCATATTGTGCGTAACAATGATCATCGTATACTCGTTTTTCAATTCCATAAGCATCCGTTCGATCTGAGCACTGGAAATCGGATCCAACGCGCTCGTCGGTTCATCCAACAAAATGACTTCCGGTTCAATCGCCAAGACCCGGGCGATGCAGACACGTTGCTGCTGGCCACCTGACAAAGATAAGGCGCTCTGATCCAATTTATCTTTGACATCATCCCAGACAGCTGCTTTCTTCAGGCTTTCTTCCACAATCCGGGCGATTTTTTCCTTGTCCTTCATCCCGGCGATGCGTAAGCCATATGCTACGTTGTCGAATACCGAAAACGGGAATGGGTTCGGTTGTTGGAAAACCATGCCGACCTTTTTCCGCAACTCTACAGTGTCCATCTGCGGACTGTAGATATCCTGATCATTGAAACTGATTTTCCCGGTGACCGTCACATCCGGAATCAGGTCGTTCATGCGATTAAGGGTCCTTAAGTAAGTGGACTTGCCGCATCCGCTCGGCCCGATCAAAGCCGTGATTTCTTTTTTATGAAAATCAAGCGAAATGCCCTTCAACGCTTCGTTCTTTCCGTAATATAAATGTACATCACGCGTTTCAATAATGGGTTTTGTGCTGTTCACGTTGCTTTCCTCCTAGCCGAAATGCCCAGAAACATAATCTTCCGTCTGTTGAATCTTCGGACGGGTAAAGATTTTTCTGGTCTCATCATATTCAATGACATTGCCCAAATAGAAGAACGCCGTATAGTCACTGATCCGCGATGCTTGTTGCATATTGTGTGTAACAATGATGATCGTATACTTTTCCTTCAACTCCAGCAAGGTTTCTTCGACTTGAGAAGTCGATATCGGATCCAACGCGCTGGCAGGTTCATCCAAAAGTAGGATATCCGGTTTCAGTGCGATCGCTCGTGCGATGCAGAGACGCTGCTGTTGTCCACCAGAGAGTGCTAAGGCGCTTTTGTTCAACTGGTCCTTCACTTGGTCCCAAAGGGCAGCTTGTTTCAGGCTGGTTTCGACGATTTCATCCAATGCCGCCTTGTCTTTCATGCCGTGTCTTCTCAATGCAAAAGCGATGTTCTCATAAATCGATTTGCTGAAAGGATTCGGTCTTTGGAATACCATCCCGATATTTTTCCGCATTTCGAACACATCGACTTCAGGCACGTTGACATCGATGCCTTGGTAAATGATTTCCCCAGTCACCTTTGCTCCGGGAACAGTATCGTTCATCCGGTTCAATGAACGAAGATAAGTCGATTTCCCGCACCCGCTCGGTCCGATCAGCGAGGTGATTTTATTCTTTTCAAATTCCATGGAAACGCCTTTGATTGCTTCAAAATCGCCATAATGAACGTGCAGATCATTTGTCTTCAAGGCAACTTCAGCCTCAGGACGCATCCGGATGATATTCGTTTCCAGTGTTTTTTCAATTCCCATCAAGGGTCCCTCCTTCAAGTCAATTTTCCGGTTCTATGCTGAAGTGGCCTTCTTCTGCAATCTTCTGCCCAAACTTCTGGCGGTCAGATTGAAGATAAGCACAGCCAACACCAGTACTGCTGAGGCACCCGCAGATACTTGCGCCCCATCCGGTTTCACGCCTTCACTGTTGATTTTCCAGATGTGCACAGCCAATGTTTCAGCAGGCCGGAAAATATTCAACGGACTTGTGATGGATTGCGGATTCCAGTTTGTGAAATCCAAAGCCGGCGCGCTCTGGCCGGCTGTATAGATCAGTGCGGCTGCTTCACCGAAAATACGGCCCGCAGCCAAAATCATCCCGGTCAGAATACCCGGCAAAGCAGCCGGCAGAATGATCAACGTCACTGTCTCCCAACGGGAAAGCCCCAACGCCAATCCAGCTTCACGCTGGGAAGACGGGATCGCCCGCAAGGAATCTTCAATCGTGCGCGTCAAAAGCGGCAGATTGAAGATGGTCAGGGACAAGGCTCCCGAAAGGATCGAGAAGCCAAAACCATACTGGATGACGAAGATCAGAAATCCAAAGAGACCGACCACAACTGACGGTAAGGAACTCAAAACTTCGATAGCAGTACGGATGATGTCAGTAAACCAATTCTGAGGTGCATATTCCGAAAGGTAAATCGCCGCTCCCAGTGCAAGAGGCGTGCTGATCAGCAGCGTCAGGACCAATAGGTAAAAGGAATTGAATAACTGCACTCCGATTCCGCCGCCTACCTGAAAGGATTTTGCCGGAGCCGTCAAAAATTCCCATGAGAACTGGGGCAGGCCGCGCCATAGAATAAAGAGCAGTAGACTTGCCAAGATAAGGATGATCGTTCCGGAAAATAAATAAATCAGGCCGACCATAAATTTGTCTACTTTTTTGGGATTCATGTTCATTTTTTAACGGCTCCTTTCTTACCGATGTAGCGTGTCAAAATATTGAAGAATAGAGCCATCAACAGGAGGATGGTCGCCAATGACCAGAGGACATTGTTTTCCAGGGTTCCCATCACGGTGTTCCCCATGCTCATCGTCAAAATACTTGTCAATGTCGAAGCCGGCGTCACCAGGCTATTCGGCATCAAAGTCGCATTCCCGATGACCATCTGAACAGCCAAGGCTTCTCCGAACGCACGCGCCATACCGAAAACGACCGCAGTCATAAGGCCTGGGGTAGCTGCCCGCAAAACCACCTTATAGATGGTCTGCCAGCGCGTCCCTCCCATAGCAAGGGAAGCTTCCCGGTAATGACGGGGGACTGCGTTCAACGCATCCACTGACATGCTGGTCACGGTCGGCAAAATCATGACGAACAGGACCAAGGTGGAAGAAAGAATACCGAAGCCGGTACCGCCGAACAGCGAGCGGACAAACGGCACGACGACCGTCAAGCCGATGAATCCATATACGACAGACGGAATACCAACCAACAGTTCGATGACCGGCTGCAAGATTTTTTTCCCGGATTTCGGTGAAATTTCCGTCATGAACAAGGCTGCAGCTATGGCGAACGGTGTCGCCAAGGCTGCGGAAATCAAAGTGACCAAAAATGAGCCAGCGATCATCGGCAAGGCGCCGACCAACGGGGTGCCGTCATCAGCGACGGTACCGGGGTTCCAGATGCTTTTCGTCAAAAAATCCCCTAGCGATACGCCATCCGTAACAAAGGTGGATATCCCTTTGCTGGTGACAAAATATAGAATGGACAGCACGATGAAGACGATGACTGCCGTGCTGATCAGACTGATGGTGCGTCCAAATGATTCCAATCTGCGTTTACTTGACTTTTTCATTAAGTTTCCTGGTGTCATTTCCAAGAGAAACCCTCCTCTTAAACTTTGAGCCGCAACGAAAGGCGCCGTCCTCCGAAAAGGCGGCAACCTCTCATCACAATGATATTTCAGTTGCTGTTATTCGATCGGTGTTACGTTTCCTTCAATGTCCCTATCGACCTTCATTTGCGTCGAAGGAATGTATCCCAACGCTTCAATCAGATTCCCTTGGACGTCCTCCGACAGCATGTAATCCAGGAATTCTTTCGTCAATCCCGTAGGTTCGCCATTCGTGTACATATGTTCATATGCCCAAATGACCCATGCGTTGGTTGTAACGTTCTCTGGTGTCGGCTTCACCCCATCTATGGAAAGCGCCTCGACATCTTCATTGACGTAGGAGAACGATACATAGCTGATGGTGCCTGGTGTTGAAGCAACAATCTGACGGACGGTTCCGTTGGATTCCTGCTCTTGGGTGATGATGCTTTCTTCTCCGGCCAGAACCCATTTATCGAATGTCGCTCTGGTTCCACTGCCCTTCGCGCGGTTCAATACGACGATCGGCAGATTCTTTCCGCCCAATTCGGACCAATTGCTGTATTTGCCGGTAAAGATGCCGCGCAACTCTTCCATGGAAAGATCCGTTACACCGACACCCGGCGTCACGATAGGCGTTATGCCGACGATGGCGACACGGTGGTCCACCAATTGGCTGGCATCGATCCCTTCCCTCTCTTCGGCAAAAATATCCGAATTGCCGATGTCGACCGCACCTGCGGCAATTTGGCTCAAGCCAGTTCCGGTACCGCCGCCCTGGACATTGACGAATTTCCCGAGGTTTTCCGCACTGAACTGTTCCCCAGCGGCCTCGACTAACGGTTGCAGCGCAGAAGAGCCTACCGCGGTGATGGATTCCTCATCGACTACAGGACCGCAGGCAGATAGCGCAAAGACAGCAGCAAGACTGACTATGGCTGAAACATATCTTAATTTCATTGTGTACCTCCCATGTATTAACCTTGAACACATACTTATCCATCGTAACGAATGTTTGTAAATGTTTCGTATCTCTTTTGTAAATTTTATGTAAATCCACCATATATTTTATTGATGGAACATTGTAACGTTGATTTTACGTTATTTTTCTGTAAATTTACTCTATGATTATCCATATTATAACAAATCGGCGGAACGCTTGTCTTATATCTGGTGCAGAAATATATATTACATTTTCATGAGTGTTTTCAATGTCCTTCATTTGACTGCCGTTATTCAAACATGCACAAAAAAAGCCGGGAAGATGCCGCGCAATCGGGTTCAATTGCGTGTTCTTCCTGGCTTCATCTTTTCTCATCCTGCATCCATAAATCTGTCAGTCTTCGAATTTGTTGTTTGTGTTCAATTCGATGATCTTCCCTGTCCCCAAATAAATGATCCACTCACAAATATTTGTCACGTAATCACCGATCCGCTCGAGATAGCCGGCGACCATGATGTAATCTGTCGCTCCCAGAACAAGTTCCGGATCAAGCTTCATCTCTTCGATGGCGCGTTCATAGATATGCTCGGCATCCTTATCGACCAATTTGTCGCTCAGGGCAACTTCCTTGGCTTTTTCGATGTCCGTTTTGATGTAGGCGGTAAGGACTTCCTCCACCATGACTTTCACTTTGTCCGATTGCCCAGCTATCACTGCTTCGATATCGGAATTGCGCTTGTTCCCTTTAACACGGATAGTCGACTTCGCAATACTGACGGCGTGGTCTGCCATACGCTCCAGATCCGCGCATGCCTTCATGATGGTAACGATTCTGCGGAGGTTGCCAGTGACTGGCTGATGCAACGCGATCAATTCAAAGCATCTTTTCTCGATTTCCGCTTCTCTTTGGTTGATGGCGATATCACTCGCTATCACTTCCGCAGCAAGCTCTTTATCATGATTCACAAAACCTTTAACAGATATGTAGATTGCTTCATTCACCATTTTCCCCATTTCAGAGAAAAGTACGTGCAAATCCTGCAATTCTTCTTCAAAAATCTTTCTCATCTTTTCGCCCCCTGTTACATGTCATTATGCATCACAGTGCATCTCTTATCCCATTATAGCCCAGTCTTACCCGAATTTGCCAGAGATATAATCATCTGTGCGTTTGTCATTCGGATTGGAGTAAATGATTTCCGTCTTATCATATTCTACCACTTCTCCATTTAAAAAGAAGGCCGTTTGGTCCGAAATCCGGGCTGCCTGTTGCATATTGTGGGTAACGATGATGATGCTGTAATCTTTTTTCAAAGTCTGGATAAGTTCTTCGACTTTGGACGTCGAAATCGGGTCCAATGCGGAAGTCGGCTCATCCATCAAAAGGACTTCCGGTTCCACCGCCAGACTCCTGGCGATGCACAAACGTTGTTGTTGCCCACCGGATAACCCAAAGGCATTCTGCTTCAGACGATCTTTTACTTCATCCCAAAGCGCTGCACCTTTCAAACTTTTTTCAACAATCTCGTCCAAAATGGTTTTATCTTTGATGCCATGGATTTTAGGCCCGTATGCGATATTTTCATAGATCGATTTTGGGAAAGGGTTCGGTTTTTGGAAGACCATCCCCACATCCGTACGCAGCTGTTCCACTTTGTATCTTGGATCAAAAATGTTTTGTCCGTTGTAATTGATCGATCCCGTCATTTTTACGCTCGGAACCAACTCGACCATCCGGTTCAAGGTTTTGATGAAAGTGGACTTGCCGCATCCGGATGGTCCGATGATCGCCGTGACTTCTTTCGTTGGGATATCAAGTTGGATGTTTTTCAGGGCGTGTGTATCTCCATACCATAAGTTGAAATCTTTCACGCTGTAAATCATTTTTTTATCTTTTAAGCTCACTTCTGGATTCAAATGAGTACCCTCCTATTTTAATAACGCTTCGAGAATTTATTGCGGATATAGATCGCCAGTGAGTTCATGATGACCAACATAAGCATCAAGACAATACTTCCTGCTGCAGCGACTGCCTGGAATTCTTCCTGGGGACGTCCTGCCCAGTTGAAGATTTGGATCGGCATTGCCGTGAACCCGGATAAGATGCTTTCCGGAACATAAGCGATAAATGTCATCGCTCCGATCATCAACAGCGGTGCAGTCTCCCCGACCGCCCTTGAAAGAGCCAATATCGATCCGGTAAGGATGCCGGGCACAGCTGCCGGAAGAACGACCGTCCGGATCGTCTGCCATTTGGTGGCACCCATCGCATAAGAGGCCTCATATTGTTCCTTTGGAATGGCGCGAATCGCTTCTTGGCTGGAAACTACGATTACAGGCAAAATCATCAAGCTCATGGTCAAGCCACCCGCCAGTACGCTTCGGCCCATTTCAAGCAAGCGGACGAATACAGTCAGCCCCAAGAGCCCGAAAACAATGGACGGAACGCCGGAAAGATTTGAAATATTCAACTCGATGAAGTGCGTAAATTTATTATCGGGAGCATATTCCTCAAGATAGATCGCCGTTCCGACACCCAGAATGAGTGATACTGGAGCGACTATGGCCATGATCCAGACGGTCCCATAGATGGCAGCCTTGATGCCGGCATCTTCCGCTTTTCTTGATGCATAATTGCTCAAGAAATCCCAATCAAGATAGCTGGCGCCTTGCGAAACGATCCGCATGACCAGGATGGCCAAGACGACGATGCCAAAAAAGGTAGCCAGAAAAAAGAGTCCCTTGAATACGTTATTCAGCATCAGCCGGTTGTTGATTCTTTTGTTGTTCTTTTCTACTAATTTCATCAATATTCCTCCCTAAAACGACGAGACACATAATTCGCCAACAGGTTCATCAGCAAGGTGAAGAGGAACAAGGTCATCCCTACCGCATAGATGCTGTAATAGATAGTTGAACCATATGTGGCATCCCCCATGCTGACCTGAACGATGTAGGAAGTCATCGTCTGGATGGATTCTGTTACATCAAGCGTAAATTTAGGTGTGGAGCCAGCGGCTGTGGATACGATCATCGTTTCGCCAACCGCACGCGAAATTCCCAATACGATAGAAGAGATGATCCCCGACAAGGAACCTGGCAAAATAACTTTAAGCGCCACTTCCAAACGGGTAGCCCCTAAAGCTAATGCTCCCTCGCGCATTGCATTCGGCACAGCGCCCATCGCTTCTTCCGATAACGACGTGATCTGCGGGATGATCATGATCCCCACGACAATACCCGGGCTTAGCGCATTGAATATCGGCAAGTTCGGGATAAACGTCTGCAGCAACGGGGTAACGAATGTCAAGGCGAAGAGCCCGTAGACTACCGTAGGAACTCCGGCCAAAACCTCCAGAACCGGCTTGACGATTTTTCTGGTCCGTTCGGTTGCATATTCGCTCAAATAGATGGCTGAGGCTAGGCCGAGTGGTACGGCAACTAGCATCGCAACGCCAGCTATCAAGAATGTTCCACTCAATAACGGCAAAATCCCAAAACTGGGATCATTTTTGAAGAAAGGATACCACTCTTTTCCGGTAAGGAATTCCAGGATCGGAACATCGTTGAAAAATGTGAATGTTTCTTTTGCCAACGTAAACACAATCCCGAATGTCGTCAAGATCGAAATGATCGCACAGACCAGAAAAAAAAGAGGCATTGCTTTTTCTGTAAATTGCAAAGATTTTTGTCGTGAACTTTTTTCGTTCATCAAGTCTTTGACAGATTTGGACATATTGATTCTCCTCTAATAAAGATGAGATGCAAGGGAAGCAAAACGCTCGCTTCCCTTACATCCCTTAGTTATTTATTTGGTTTTGTTTATTTCAAGCCTTCCAATGTAGTCAAAGCTTCTTCATAAGATTCAGCCGGAAGTGCTACATAGCCAACTTCAGCTGCCATTTCGGCTGCCATTTCCAATGTGTATTTAGTGAACTCGTAGACATTTTCGTTTTGCAATGACTCGTTCTTCACGTAGATGAACAATGGGCGAGATAGAGGCTCATACGATCCATCTTGAACTGTCGTGTCGTTAGGTGTTACTGCAACGCCTTCACCGTTTACGATCGGAACAGCTTTGACGATGTCACTGTTTTCCAGGAAGTATGCATAACCGAAGTAACCGATAGCATTTGCGGATCCGGAAACACCTTGTACCAAGACATTGTCATCTTCAGATAATGAAGCTGCTTTGTTGATTTGTGCGCCATCCAAGATTACTTCATCAAAGTAATCGTACGTTCCTGAGTCAGTACCTGGGCTGAACAACTCGATTTTTTCTTCTGGCCAGCCTTCACGGACATCCGCCCATGTTTCTACGCCAGTTCCGTCTGTCCAGATCATGGCTAATTCTTCAATAGTCAATTGATCCACCCAGTCGTTATCGCTGTTCACAACTACTGTCAAGCCATCCAAGGCAATTTGGAACTCTGTATATTCGATGCCTGCTTCTTCCAATAAGGCGATTTCTTCTTCTTTGATCGGACGTGAAGCATTACTGATGTCTGTTTCACCTGCGATGAATTTCTCAAATCCGCCACCTGTACCGGATACACCGATAGTCGCTTTGAGATCCGGATTTGCGATTGAAAATTCTTCTGCTACAGCTTCCATGATCGGGAATACAGTGGAAGATCCATCCACTAAGATACTGTTGCTTGCAGTTGTACTTTCTGTTGCCGCACCGCTTTCTGTAGTTGTGCCATCTCCATTGCCACAAGCTGCCAATGTAGCGCCGATTGTTAAAGCCATTGCGAATTTAGATAATTTGCCAAAGTTCATTTTTTACCATCCTTTATGTTGAGGTTATTTGAACGTCATTGCCTGTTCACAACCCTAATATTAACGGTCTTTTGTTAATTTCCTTGCGGTTTCGTGTAAAGTTTTTGTTGAGTTCCCGTCTTTTTTGTAAATGTTTTGTAAACAGGGCTTCTGAAGGCAAGCAAAAAAGCTCTACAGACGCGTTTCTCGCCTGTAAAGCTTTTGTATTTGAATCCATTATAGGGGCAACGTAACGGTGAATGTCGTCCCTTTCCCCTGCTTGCTTGCCACAGTCACCGTTCCGTTCATGTTTTCCACCAGATACTTCACGATCGACAAGCCTAGACCGGTACCTCCGGAGTTGCGGCTCCGCGCTCTGTCGACGCGATAGAACCGTTCAAAAACTCTTCCCAGATCGGCTTCAGGTATCCCGATGCCATTATCGGCAACGTGCAGACGCACTTGCTCTGCCGTCTTCTCGACAGTGACCGTGATATGCCCTCCGGCTTGCGTATAGACGACGGCATTGTTGATCAGATTCGCCAGTATTTGCTTCAAGCGGTTCGGATCCGTATGTAAGGTGACGTAATCCTTTTCGACTAATTCCAGCGTCATGTTCTTCTCTTTGACTTTCTTGTTGACCAACTGGAATGTGGCCAGCACCGCTTCCGAAACGTTCACTTCTTCCACTGTGAGCGGAACTTGGCGCTGCTCCAACTTCGATAGTTCCAATATGTCATTCACCAAAAGATTCAGACGTGTACTTTCGGATAAGATGATTTCCAAAAATTGCTTCAGGATGACGGGATTTTCCATTGCACCGTCCAACAATGTTTCAGCGAATCCTTTCAAAGCAGTGATAGGAGTCCGTAGCTCATGGGATGCATTCGCAACAAAGTCGGTACGGACTTTTTCCAATCGCCGGATTTCGCTTATGTCGTAAAGGAGGACGATCAGGTTCATTTCGCCCGGCTTCTTGCTTGTGATCGGGACGATGTTGGCATCGACTACCCTGTCTTTCGGATAATAAAAGTAGATTTCGTCATTCTGCGGCTCTCTGTAAGTGTACGCTCGCTCAATCATATGGCTGAGCCCATAACTGCTTACTGCCTCAACATAGGATTGGCCGACCAATGATTCTTCGCTTTCACTCAATATTTCCTGCATAGCAGCATTGACCATTGTGATTTCCTTGTTTTCATCCAAAAGCATCACGCCGATAACAAGATGGTTGATCAACCCCGTAAGGCGTTCATCATTTTGCTTGATTTCATTCATTTGATTATCCAGACTCTCGGCAAGCTCATTGATGGTTTCTCCCAATTTCTGGAAATCGCCGAAGCCTTGGCCTTTATACCGCGCATCATATTGGTGATCAGAAAGATTTTTGGCGACATCCATAACGGCATCAATCGGTCTGCCGATGCGTTTCGTCAAAGCATAAGTGAGTATGAACGCTACCACCAAAGCCAATAGGATAAAAACGTAAAGGGACTGTTCGATGCGTTGGCTGACCGTCAAGGCGCTCAGCGGTCTGGATAATCGGATAATCGCAACGATGGTGCCTGCCTCATCATAGATGGGTACAGCTACATAATACAGCTCCTGATTGGTGCTTTCGCTCTTTCGCTGACCTGTTCCGTACGGCTCCCCGGATAGAACCTCCTGGATTTCTTCCCGTCGCAGATGATTCTCCAGATTAACTGTAGTGATCTGCGAATCATAAAGCACGACCCCATCAGTATCGACCAAAGTGATCCTGTCTTCCGTGAAAGCATCGATTTTATCCAGTTCTTCTTCAACAAAAATCCAATCACTGCCATCCGTGCTGTTTTGGAGCAGTGTACCCACTATTTGAGTCTGTTCAACAAGCAGCTCGCTGTGCAAGTTCCTCGTGTAATTGCCTAACACTGTCTCCAGAAATATTCCGAAAGCCACACTGAATAACGCGAAGATCAGCACAAATGTGGCAAGCATCCGCATTTGCAGTTGCTTCATGGCTTAGCTACCTCGAATTTATACCCGAAGCCTCGGACCGTGCGGATGTATTGCGGATTTTTGGTGTCTTTTTCGATTTTTTCGCGGAGATGGCTGATATGCACATCAACGATGCGCGTTTCTCCCGCGTAATCAAAATTCCAGATGGCGTTCAACAACTGTTCCCGGCTCAGGATGCGATTGGCACGCTTCGCCATGTAGAGCAGCAATTCAAATTCTTTCGGCGTTATTTCAATCAATTCTCCCTCAACATGAACCTCATACAGTTGCGGGAAAATGGTGATTTCGCCGACTTCAATTTTTTCTGTTTCGTCCTCCATCTGAACCGGTTGGGCAGTCGTAACCGGTTCAGCCGGAACAGCTTTGTTTGTCCTTCTTAAGATAGCTTTCATCCTGGCCAATACTTCGCGGGGGCTGAACGGCTTCGTCATATAGTCGTCTGCACCCAACTCAAGCCCGATGATTTTCTCCAATTCATCATCCTTCGCTGTCAAAATCATGATCGGTGTATCAAATTTTTCCTGTCTCAGACGTTTACAGATATCCATTCCGTCCATTGACGGCAGCATCAGGTCCAAAATGATGAAGTCAAAAGGATTCGAGATGGCCAAACGGTAGCCTTCCGCTCCGTCGGTGGCAGTTGTCACCTCGTAGCCGTCTTTTTCCAAGTTGAAAGCCAACAATGTAACGATGGATGGTTCATCATCCACTAGCAAAACCTTTTTCATGTTTCCTCCTCTGACCGATTGGGGTCCGGGATGGCGAATGCCATCCCATGTAATTTACGAATGTCCATATTCTGAGCGCCTCAGCTTCCTGATCGGCTCGCTTCCTTTTCAGCATACTAAAAATGTTGGAAAACGGCAATTCAGATTTCAGCGGACGATTTGTGTTTTCCAAACGGGAAATCGCCAGAAAGTCCGCTGTAAAGCAGATTCCATCCAGATTTGGGGGATATTCGAGAGCGAAAATAATAATTGCAGCTTGTCGGTTTTCAGAGCAAGAACACTGATTCATGCAACAAAAAAAGGTTCCACCCATACAGTTGTATGACTGGAACCTTTTATGAATACGCTCAATTTGATTAAACTTTCAGGAATCGGCGCATCGAGAATACGGAACCGAATGCTCCGATAAAGATGCCGATGCCTACCATCAAAAGACTGATGTAGACCAGGAATGGATTCGGAGTCAAAAGACCGAAGTTTGTTCCTGCCAAGTAGTCCCCACTCACATCAAAGATGAACCGGTAAAGGAACACGAGGAAAGTCATGGGAATCAGTGCCCCTATCAATCCGATAATGGCTCCTTCAATCAGGAAAGGCCATCTGATGAAGCTGTTTTTTGCGCCCACCAAACGCATGATTTCGATCTCCGTGCTGCGGGAGAAGATGGTGATTCGGATTGTGTTGGAAATCAGGAATACGGCAACCAACAACAAGCCGATGATGATGACGAGCCCGATCGTACGGATCGTCGCAATCGTCTCGAACAATTTATCAGCTGTGGCACCGCCGTATTCGACCTGAGTGACATACTGCATGGCGGATGCTGCTTCAGCTACCGCTTTCGTCTGCTCCGGAGCCGTCGTATTCAGGACATACGCATCATACAACGGATTGGCATCCCCACCGAACAGGTCGAACTCATCGCCGTAGCTGCCGATGATCTTATCCAATTCTTCGTCCTTGCTTGAGAAAGTGATGGATTCCACATTGGCGATGTTCTCCAGTTCCGTCTTCAGTGCTTCCTGCGCGGCCGGATCAGCCGCCAAATCGATGTAAACTTTTACACTTACATCATTTTCGACGTCTGAAGCCAATTTGTTCACGTTCAAGAGAATTCCGGTAAAGGAGCCCACAAGCAGCAAAGTCAGCGCCACCGCACTGATTGAGGCTATCGACATCCAGCCATTCCGGAACAGGCTTTTGAACGCATCTCTTATGTGTCTCATAAATGTTCTAAATTTCATATCCATATTCTCCTTCTTGTTGATCTCGGACAATACGGCCATTCTCTATTGCTAATACACGGTGTTTGATGTCATTAACGATTTGGCTGTTATGGGTTGCCATCAGGATCGTTGTTCCTTGGTTGTTGATTTCTTCCAGAATACGCATGATTTCCATCGACGTATCCGGATCCAAGTTACCTGTAGGCTCATCCGCAATCAGGACGCCTGGCATGTTCGCAATCGCACGCGCAATCGCAATCCGTTGCTGCTCCCCACCAGAAAGTTCATTCGGGAACATCCGGACTTTGTGCTTCAGCCCAACCAAATCAAGCACTTCCAATACGCGCTTCTGGATGACTTTCGGACTTTTTTCGACTACTTCCATCGCGTAGGCGATGTTTTCGTAAACGGTCAGTTTCGGTAATAGTTTGAAATCCTGGAAGACTACGCCCACAAAACGGCGCAACAATGGGATTTCCTTTTCCTTCATGGTCGTTAAATTATATTTGCCTACCTGAACTGTTCCTGAGGATGGTTTTACTTCGCGGTACATCATTTTGACAAAGGTTGATTTGCCGGCTCCACTGGGGCCTACAATATAAACAAATTCCCCTTGCTCGATCTTCACGCTCAGATTATTGACCGCCGTAATGCCGTTGTTGTATTTCTTAGAGACATTCAGCATTTCAATCATTTTATCACCTGTCTTTTCTTTTTTTCCTTGCTGCAGCTCTGAAAGCTTCAGAGGCCGCAAGAATGCTTCCCTATTATAGCACGTTGTGTAAATATGTCTGTTTTAGTTTCTTTACAAGTATGTGTCAATAGTTTCTCAGAAGTCCAGCTGAATCCTCATTATTCGTGCTCATGTCTGGCCATTTTCCATTTCGTTGCGGATCTTAAAGCTCTTCCTGATCCATCGTCATTTTCAGATAAGCATCGATAAAGGCGTCCAAATCGCCGTCCATGACGGCCTGCACGTTCCCCGTTTCATAGCTGCTTCTGTGGTCCTTGACCATGGAATACGGATGGAATACGTAAGAACGGATCTGCGAACCCCAACCGATTTCTTTTTGCTCTCCGCGGATGGCTGCCAGTTCTTTTTCGCGCTCTTCCTCTTGCAGTTGATACAGTTTTGCCTTCAGCATCCCCATAGCGGTGTCCCTGTTCTGGAATTGGGAACGTTGCGCCTGGCTCGCCACAACAACGCCGGTCGGGATGTGCGTAATCCGAATGGCTGAAGATGTTTTGTTGATATGCTGTCCGCCCGCTCCACTCGCGCGGTAGGTGTCCACACGGATGTCATCCGGATTCACTTCTATCTCCGTATCGTCCGCAGCTATTTCCGGCATCACGTCGATCGAACAAAACGAGGTATGTCTTCTTCCTGCAGAGTCAAACGGCGAAATGCGGACCAAACGGTGCACGCCTCTTTCCGAACGCAGGTAGCCATAAGCATTCAACCCTTTGATAAGGATCGTTACGCTCTTGATGCCTGCTTCATCCCCGCTTTGATAATCCAGCGTCTCCACGTCAAAGCCTTTTTTATCAGCCCAACGTGTATACATGCGGAAAAGCATGCTTCCCCAATCCTGTGATTCCGTTCCGCCGGCACCTGGATGGATTTCCAAAATGGCGTTGGATTTGTCGTGCGGTCCGTTCAATAGCATCGTCAATTCATATTTTTCCAGCGCTTCCGTAAATTCTGTCGTTTTTTCGTTCAATTCTTCCAGGTATTCCGGATCTTCATCCTCTTTCACCATTTCATACAAGACTTCAAGGTCTTCATACTGCGCTTCCAAACTCTTGAACGTATTGTAGACTACCTTTAATTGGTTCGATTGGTTGATGACTTCCTGCGCCGCTTCGGCATTGTTCCAGAACTCAGGATCCAGCATGCGATCATCGAATTCCGCGATATCCGTTTCCAGGCCATCTAAGTCAAAGAGACCTCCTGAAGCTTGAGATTTTTGTTTCTGAACTTTCCAATATTGCTTTGATTTCACTTAATTCCATATGATTTCCTCCTAGATTCGACAAAAGAAGGATGGGTCGGGATAAAAACAAACTACTGTTTTCATCCCGACCCTCCTCGATTGGCATTGTATCCGATTAGTGTGTGATTGATTCGGTTTTGCTGGTTGAAGTGTGGATTGCTTGTGTCGCTTCCGGCTTATTCTTCGGTAGGCGACTCTTGTTTACCAGCTGCTTCAGCCGCTTGTTTGGCTTTTTGGATTTCCATCAGTTTTTGCATTCTCATTGCGGCGATCTGGGCTCTGCGCGCTTGTTCCTGTTGCTCCGTTTGGGAAGCGACTGTCTCACGCGTCGGCATGATGTTCGAGCCTTGGCCTACTGATTGTCGTTGCAGATTTTGGCGGATTTCTGATTTCATCACGATACGGGTAACATCATAGTCGATGGTGGCAATCATTTCTTGGAAACGATCATAGCCTTCGGTTTGGTACTCTGTCAACGGATTGTTCTGTGCGTATGAACGCAAGCCGATTCCTTGACGCAGCTCATCCATATTGTCGATGTGATCGGTCCATTTGCTGTCCACGACCCGCAGGATGACGACTTTTTCAAACTCCAAAATCTGTTCTGGGCTCAGTTGTGACTCTTTGGTCCGGTAAACTTCCATTGCGCGTTCCACCAAATATTCCTCGATTTCATGCGCAGTTTTGCCTTCCAGATCGGCCAAGCTGATGCTGTCGGGATGCACGAGGGCAGCTCCGGCAAAATCGCGGATCCCTTGCAGGTTCCAAGTCGTCTTTTCCCCGATGGTATGCGTTTCGACCACACGCGCAATCGCACGTTTGATCATGGCTGTTGCAACATACTTCAGCGATTCGGTTTCATTGATGACCTCCAGACGCTGTCCATAAATGATTTCACGCTGTTCGCGCATGACTTCATCGTATTCCAATACGTTTTTACGGGTATCGTAGTTGTTGCCTTCCACTCGTTTCTGGGCGGATTCCACTTGTTTGGAAAGCATTTTGCTTTGGATGACCACATCTTCCGCTTCATCATCCAAATTCAATTTGCTCCAGACTTGCTGGATGCGTTCCGATCCGAAGCGTCTCATCAAGTCATCTTCCAGCGACAGGTAAAATTGCGTTTCGCCGGGATCCCCTTGGCGTCCGGAACGTCCACGCAGTTGGTTGTCGATCCGGCGTGATTCATGGCGTTCAGTACCGATGACGCAGAGACCGCCTAATTCCTTGACGCCTTTACCCAGCTTGATGTCGGTACCACGACCGGCCATGTTAGTGGCGATTGTGACGGCTCCGGGTTGGCCCGCACCGATGATGATTTCAGCTTCCCGGAAATGGTTTTTGGCATTCAATACTTGGTGCGGAATATTTTCTTGACGCAGCATATCCGAAAGCAGCTCAGATGTTTCCACGGCTACAGTACCGACAAGGATCGGTTGTCCTTTGGCATGACGCTCTTTGATGTCGCCGACGACAGCCCTAAATTTGCTCTTCAAGGATGGGTACAACAAATCCGGAAAGTCATTACGGACGATCGGTCTGTTTGTAGGAATCGAAATGACATTCATGTTGTAGATTTCCCGGAATTCTTCTTCTTCCGTTTTAGCCGTACCGGTCATACCGGACAGTTTTTTGTACATACGGAAATAGTTCTGGAAAGTGATGGTAGCCATCGTTTTCGATTCATTTTCGATTTCGACGTTCTCTTTCGCTTCGATGGCTTGGTGAAGTCCGTCCGAGTAACGGCGTCCTTCCATGATACGGCCTGTGAATTGGTCGACGATTTTTACTTTTCCGTCTTCCACTACATAATCGATATCCAGAAGCATGATGAAGTTCGCGCGCAAAGCTTGATCCAAATGATGCACCAAGCGGGTATTATCCACATCGTACAAGTTCGGCAAGTGGAACGTTTTTTCGGCTTTTTCGATGCCTTCATCCGTCAATGCGATCGATTTGGATGTCAGATCGATCGTATAGTCTTCGTTCTCTTTCAATCCTTTGATGAAGAAATCGGCTCTGTTATAGAGTGCTGTCGATTTTTCGGCTTGTCCGGAAATGATCAATGGTGTACGGGCTTCATCGATCAAGATCGAATCTACCTCATCGACAACCGCAAAGTTAAGCGGACGCTGCACCATTTGATTTTTGTAGACGACCATATTGTCACGCAAATAATCGAAGCCCAATTCATTATTGGTGCTGTAGGTGATGTCGCAGTTATAGGCATCTCTTTTTTCTTCCGAAGACTTGCCGTTCGTGTTCAAACCAACAGTCAACCCCAGAAAACGGTACAATTCACCCATTTCGACAGCATCTCGGCTTGCCAAATATTCATTGACGGTGACAACGTGGACACCTTCGCCTGATAAGGCGTTCAGGTAAACCGGCATCGTCGCGGTCAAGGTTTTACCTTCACCGGTCTTCATTTCGGCGATATTGCCTTTATGCAGGGTAAGCCCCCCCATAATTTGCACTTTGTAAGGGTACAGCCCCAAGACGCGTTTTGCGCCTTCGCGGACTACTGCAAATGCTTCAGGCAGCAGGTCATCCAAAGACTCCCCTTTTTTATAGCGTTCTTTGTACGATTCGGTCAGTTCGCGCAATTCTTCATCATCCAAAGCGGCCATTCGATCCGCGTAGGAGATGACCTTATCCGCTACTCCTTCCAAGGAACGTAGCTCTTTCTTATCATTCTCGATGAGTTTCTTTAAAAAGTTGGCCATTCTATATCTCCTCTTGCTGTCTGATTTCATTCCAGCAATCATTTTCACTGGGTATGTATGCGTGTATATGTCCTTCGTTGCTGCTGCAAAAATAATTCTTTTATCTCTACTATTCTATCATTACTTTTAATTAATGTGAACTACTCACCGTCAACAAAACCTTGCATCGGATGCTTATCGATGCATCCGGTGACAGCCCCTGCACTCAAAAAAGCCCCCCGCCGTTTAGGGCGGGGGACGTTATTTTCGGATTTAGTCGGTTTCGATCAGACCGAATTTGCCGTCTTTTCGGCGGTACACGATACTTGTGCCGTTCGTTTCAGCATCTTCGAAGATAAAGAAGTTGTGTCCAAGCATATTCATCTGCAATACAGCTTCTTCACTGTCCATCGGTTTGAGGGAAAGACGTTTAGTGCGGACGATTTCAAGCGGATTCTCATCGTCTTCCATTTTTTCTTCGATCAGATTCGGCTCGTTACCGATATCAAATCCTCTCTCTCTGGATTTGCGATGGATCTTCGTCTTGTACTTACGGACTTGGCGTTCAAGTTTGTCCACGACCAAATCGATGCTTCCGTATAAATCATTGGAAGTCTCTTCGGCTCTTAAAACCAGGAAAGGTAGCGGAACCGTAACTTCCACCTTAGCAGATTTTTCGGCTGGGAATGGATATACTTTCAAGTTGACATGCGCAGTTGTTTCTGGCACGTTGCCAAAGTATTTTTCCAGTCTGCCTAATTTTTTCTCGGCGTAGCTGCGGATCGGTTCTGTAACCTCAATATTTTCTCCTCGGACATTATACTTAAACATAGCACTCTCTCCTTTCGTCTGACGCATTGTCAGATAAAGACAACCCTCACCTATGGACCACTCATAGGGGGTTTCTTTAACTTCATTATAATGTAAGCGCCTTAATATTTCAATGTTTATGATTTATTATCTTGCGATCGTAATCGAACGAACCGATCTGAAGCCATACTTGTACAGGAGGTTTTTCGCGTGGTAGAGCGTTCTTCCGGTAGTGTAGACGTCATCAAAAAGAATTATTTCCTGCTGAAGATATTTTTCGTGCCCGTCCCGCAACGAAAATGGTTGCGGCGTCAGCAGTCGTTCCTGCCTGTTTTTTTCGGATTGTTTCCCCCCGGCATGCTGGTTTCCCAAGAATTGCACGTAGCGGATTCCTGCCTGTTTCAGCATCTCTTCGCATTGGTTGAAACCCCGTTCCTCGTAACTGGCTAATGATATCGGCAACGGGAGGAATAGCCCTTTTGGATGCGCCCTTTGGAAAGCCTGCAGATCATTCGTGAAGGCACCGGCAAGACGGTAATCGCCTTGAAACTTGTAGCGTTGCAGCCAGTCCTTCACAATGCCGGTATAGGCATAGCAGGCATGATGGGCGATCGGCAGTTTCGGATAACTGCAGGTCCAGCTTCGGCAGTCCTCACACCACTCAATGGTTGTTTGCGGCCGCATGCAGCCCGGGCAGCACGTTTGAGCGACTAAACGCGGCAACTTTTCGTCGCAGGATCGGCAGATTGTTCCGTAAGCTTTTTTCCCGAAGCTGAAAAGCTCCTGGAGAGTCAAAACTTCGCGGATTTCATTTTGGCAAAACAGACACTGGCCCATTCAGCAGCCCCCTTCTTCCAGCATCCCGGTTCATCGAGCGTATCTGCCGAACCGCACCTTGGATGGCTTTCGTTTCGCCAGCATGGGCAAAACAGACCCACCCCGTCGGAAAGTCTTTGTGCCTGCCTGCCCTGCCAGCAATCTGCACCAACGAGGCTTCCGTGAAGACCCGATCTTCCGCACCGAGCACGATGACATCGATATCCCTGAAAGTCACGCCGCGCTCCAATATGGTCGTCGTCATCAAAAAATCATATTCCTCCGCCCGCATCCTTTTCACTTTCTCCTCACGGTCAGGGTCGCTCGCCGAAACGCAAGTGAAATGCTTGTCCGGAAAAAGTTCCCTCAACCATCCGTCCAGCTCTTCCATCAGTTGGATATGCGGCAAAAAAAGCAGAAAGCGTCGATTCTTTTGGAGCTGCCTTCGGATCAATGTAAGGAATCGGGCTGTTTTCTTTTTGTTGATGGCCTTGCGCCAATTACCGACCCACCGACACTCTGGTTCGGGCAACGCAAAGCCGTGATAGCGGGCAGGCAAGACCGTCGCTTCCAATTTGCCGCGCTTGATGTCATTTTGCATGACAACTGAAGGCGTTGCCGTCAAATAAACCAGCGCGCTCGCTTTTTTTCTGGATTTTTGCGCCCCGAATTGCAAGCTCGCATCGTTGTGGTATGGGAAAGAGTCGATTTCGTCGATGATCAGGAGATCGAACGCTTCCCGGAAACGCAGCAATTGATGGGTAGTGGCAATGACAAGCGGCGTGTAGCTGTAGCCCTCCTCCTTGCCTCCATAGAGCAAAGCCAAAGGGACGGCCGGGAATGCCTGCTTGATCCGTGGGGCCAGTTCCAGACAAACGTCCACACGCGGGGACGCCAGGCAGACTCTCCCGCCTTTGCCCAAGCAGGCTGCAATCCCTTCAAAAATCATCTCGGTCTTCCCGGCACCGGCAACGGCCCAGATCAGGCGTGTCCCTTCACAAAGGACCGTTCCCACGATTTCTTCAGATGCACGATTCTGTTCCGAAGACAACTGGCCCTTCCATTGCAGAATCGGTTCCTGGGGCCATGCGAACGAGTTGGTTTCCGGCAGATGATGGAGAATTGTGCAGCTTTTGATTTTCCCCATGTTCAGGCAACTCAAGCAATACTGACAAGCAGCTCCGCAAGAACATGGCGCTGCCTGCATCTTTTTCCTTTCTTGGTTTCCGCAGCGGGCACAGGTCAACTTCCCGTTTGCGCTGACCAAACCGGGCCGCTTCTCAGTCAGAGCCAACAGCGCTTCGTCTGCGCTGCGGCACTCGCTCCTCGTCAACTCCCTGCCGTACAGTTCCTTCCCGTCCATGCCATCCTCCCCTTCCCTGGATAGCATACGCAAAAAAAGCCGCCACTCTTCCGCTGATTATGCGAAGAATGGTGGCTTTCTGTTTCCGGTCAGGGATTTGTTTGTTTGCTGGAAATCGTCCGGCTTGTCTGACCATGGAACGGGAAATCAGCAATCGGGCGATAAACCAGCTTTCCGTTCACCCGCACACTTTCGAACAGCGTCAGCGCGGTGACCGGGATTTTCTGGTCAGAGGGCAGCGGCACTTTGCATAAATCTTCCCACTCCTGCGACAGCACGATCCCCCGACCGAGCGTAAGGTGCGGAATGAAGGCAACCTCGTCCGCGACTGTCGTTGCTTCCCCAAAAAGTTCCGCGTTAAGCTGATCATAGACTTGATGGAGCTGTCTGCTTTCTTTGATGCCCAGCCAGATGATCCACTTATTTTTTTTAAAAAAATTACCCAATCCCGCGGTTTCAATCTGGAAGGGACCCTGTTCTTGTGTGCAGCGGGCCAGCGCCGTTTCGATCGCACATTTCTGTTCCGGATTCACTTCCCCGATAAAACGCATCGTCAAATGAAAGTTATCCGGATCCGTGAATGATCCTTTGAGGCTGGCACACTTCACTTCTTCCTGAACGGCCCCCAGTTGTTCTTTGATGGATTCAGGCAATCTGACGCCGATAAACACTCTCACAACAGCACCCCACAATCCGTTTTATATAAAAAAGCTCAAAAAATTTTCCCAAGAAAAAAACTGGAAGGACAGGACCCCAATGGCCCTTCCTTCCAGATGAATGTATGATTGCCGCAAATATTTGTTGCCTATATCGGATAGCTCAATTCTGTGTCTTCCGTCCAGGTCAGCCCCAGCGCACCCTCACCCAAATGCGTCCCGATGACAGGGCCGAAATAACTCAATTCGAAGCGGATGTCCGGAAATTTTCCTTGGAGATGCTCCAGCCAATCTTGCCCTTTTCCAGGAATATTGCCATGGATGACGGTTGCGACGATCGGATAATCCGCCTTTGAAACCGTCTGGCCCAACAGTTCTTCGATCCTTCGCAATGCCCTTGCATTGGTCCTGATTTTTTCGAAAACGACTATCTTTTTGTCCGAGAAATGCAAGACCGGTTTGATTTTCATGATGGAGCCGATGACAGCCGCCCCACCGGATAATCTGCCGCCGCGCTGCAGGTTCATCAGATCGTCCACCATAAAGTAAGCGTGGGAACGTTTTCTCATATGATCCAATCTCGCCATGATCTGCCCCGGCTCAATGCCGGCAGAAGCCAACCTTGCAGCCTCCAAGACGAAGCGGGCCTGCACATAACAGCTTATTTCAGAATCGAAGGCATGGATGTTGAATTCCGGATATTCCCTGCTTAGAGCGGCAGCATTCTGGTAGGTGCCGCTGATGCCGCTTGAGAGATGGATGCTGATGATCGCATCATGTTCCTTCGCCAATTCTTCATACAGCTGATGCATGGCACCCACTGCTGGTTGGGAGCTTTTTGGGAAATCGCCAGATGATTTCATCAAGGCATAAAAATCCTCAGCAACCAGATCTATTTCTTCTTCATATGATTTTTCTCCGATATTCACGACTAATGGCAGCATATGAATATGGTGCCGCTGGCGTATGTCGGCCGTCAGATAAGCGGTACTGTCCGTAACTACTGCAATTTTCATGGAAAATCCTCAAACTTTCTGCTCGTTATTTAGCTTAACCGCTCGTTGCGCGATTCAATCGCTTCAGCCGCCACTTCACTGTCCAACAGGCGGATCATTCTGCCTCTGTCGTTGTAGTCAGCCTCGTGTCCGCGCCCCAGCAGGATGACCGTATCTCCCGGTTCTGCGATGGCGATGGCATGCTGGATGGCTTCCTTGCGGTTTTCGATGTATTCATAGTTGTCTTTTTCGATGCCGGCAAGCATCATCGCGATGATCTGTTCCTGCGGTTCTTTCCCGGTATCGTCCGTCGTCAGGACCACATAATCGGAAAGTTCCGTACCGATGCGGGCCATGATCGGGCGTTTTTCATGCTCCCGTTCCCCAGCGCCGCCAAAAACGGAAATGACTCTGCCTTGGGTGAATTCGCGCACCACACTCAATACTTTTTCCATCGCGTCGGGCGAATGGGCAAAGTCGACATAGACGCCGATGTCGCTCGCGCCAGGGACAATCTCCAATCTGCCGGTGACACCAGCCAATGACGCTACCGCTTTTGTTGCATCCTCCAACGGAATGCCCACTGCGTAAACAGCCGCCAGCGCAGCCAATGTATTGGAGACATTAAAGAGCCCCACCAAGTTCGTCACGACCGGATAACGTTCCCCATTTACGACCAGATCGAAGCGGGTCTGCGTCCGGCTGTATGTGATATCCGCTGCGAAGAAATCAGCCGTTTCATCCTTCACGCTGTAAGAAATGACTTCTGCCGCCGTAGCGATGCGGTAGCTGTGGATCGTTTCATCATCCGCATTCAGTACCGCCGCTTTCGTCCGTCCGTTTTTGCGGCCGTTCCCCAATTGGGAGAAGAGCAGCTTTTTCGCTTCGGCATAGGCTTCCATCGTGTGATGGAATTCCATATGTTCATGCGTCAGGTTCGTCATGATCGCGACATCCAGATCAAGCCCCCATGCCCTGCCCATTTCCAAAGCGATCGAGGACAGTTCCAGCGTGAAGTATTCCGTCTCCTTCTCAACCATAAGGTGCAGGGCCTTTTGCATCGTGATGCTGTCTGGCGTCGTGTTTTTCGTTTTGTGCACCTCATCGCCGATATGCATTTCGATGGTGCCCATCAGGCCGGTTTTTTTGTCCATCGCCTTCAGGATGGCTTCCACCAAGTAGGTTACCGTCGTCTTTCCGTTTGTCCCCGTAACGCCGATGACTTTCATCGCCTCGCTCGGATAAGCATAATAATGATTCGCAAGCAGACTCATCGCTTTGCCCGTATCCGGAACATATACGACCGGGACAGATGCTGCCACTTTTTCAATGTCCCTATGGGCGACAATCAAGCCGGCACCATTGGCGACCGCCGTCTCAACGTAATTGTGGCCATCGACTTGCGTACCGTCGATGCAGATAAACAGATCCCCCGATTGGATATCGCGGGAATCCTGACTGATTTTTCCAATATTCAAATCGGGATCCAAGCTCCCGACAATTTTTTTCATTTTGAGTACATCGATTAAATCTGTAGCTTTCACGCAGATCACCTTTCCATCGACCCCTGTGGCCGTTTGGTCTATTCCATCTAACAATACCACAAATGGAAATGTTCGGAAAGTCCCTTTCCTTGTTCCTGGCCTGTCATCCGAGCGCCTCTGTGGTAAAATGAGAATAAAAAAAATTTGGAGGGGAAAGGATATGCTGACAACCTATCACACTATCGCAGAGAGCGGCGTTACAGAGATCGTAATCAAGGGTTCCCGCTTCATCTGCAGCCTCAAACGTGTCCATTCCGAAGACGAGGCCAAAGGCTTCATCCAAGCCGTCAAAAAAGAGCATTGGAAAGCGACGCACAACTGTTCTGCTTACCTGATCGGCGACCAGAACGAAATCCAGCGCGCCCATGACGACGGCGAGCCATCCGGAACAGCTGGCGTCCCGATGCTGGAAGTGCTCAAGAAAAACGAGCTGCGTTACGTCGCAGCCGTCGTCACCCGTTATTTCGGCGGGACAAAGTTGGGGGCCGGCGGATTGATCCGCGCCTACAGCCGATCCGTGTCGACCGCACTGAAGGACATCGGCATCGTTGTCCGCAGCCTCCAGACAAAAGTCGGCTGCATCGTTTCCTATTCCGCATCCGGAAAATTGGAGAATTACTTGGCACAGTCGCCCCACACTCTGATTGAGGCCCAATATACCGACCAGGTTTGTTTTTTGTGCGGCATCCCTGCTGAGGACATCAGCCGTTTCCAGGATGCTGTCACGGATGTCATGAACGGCCGTGTCATCTTTGAAATAGGCGAAGAGGAGTATGTGGAGCGTCCTGTCTCCCCGGCTTACGACGAAGCCGATGAAGGCGAAATCGAATAGATTTTGAATAAAAAAATGAACAAGCGCGTGATAGCCTATTTGGCTTTCATGGCTTGTTCATTTGTTTTTGTCGTCCTTTTCCCTCAAAAGGCGATACAATGTCTTGCGCAACTTGGAGCGGTTGCTGTCCAACAAATTGAAGGAGGCGATGAAGAGCATCACGCCGAAAATCAGACCGACTACCAAAACGACCGTTCCCCAGAAAGAAGAAATCGGGAACAGGATGGCCGTCAAGGAGAAGATGATCGCCAAAGCATAAATGACCAAAACGGTCTGGCGGTGCGTAAACCCTAAGCGCAGCAAACGGTGGTGCAGGTGGCTTTTATCCTTCGCGCTGATGGAACGCTTGTGCAAAGTCCGGCGAAGGACAGCGGCAATCGTGTCCGTCAACGGAACCCCGAGAATGGCCACTGGTATAAGGAGCGATACGAAGGTGGCATGTTTCAGGCCGTACAAGGACAGCACCGCGATCATAAAGCCTACGAACAGCGACCCCGTATCCCCCAGGAAAATGGAGGACGGGTAGAAGTTGAAAGGCAAAAAACCCAATAAACTCGCAACCAAGAGGAAAATCATGACGACGGTGGCCACATCCATATAATCGGTGAAGAAATAGCTGACAAAGCCCATAGTCGAGAGGGAAATGATTGAAGTGCCCGTCGCCAAGCCATCCAGCCCGTCCATCAGATTCACCGCATTCGTGATGACCACAACCCACAGCATCATCACCAAGTAACCCGCTTCATGGAATTCGATCGTTCCGAAATAATCCAGCGTAAGGCTGTCTATTTTGATGCCCGTAAAGAAATAGAGGACATTCGCCGCAGTCAGGATGCCGATCATTTTCTGCCAAGGCCTCAGATCATAGGCGTCATCGATGATCCCCGTTATCAGGATGATCAGCGAACTCAAAAACATGATACCTGCAAACCCTGAACGATTACTTAGAGGGACCCCAATGAAGAAGGCACCCCAATAAGCTGCGAATATGGCTACGCCTCCCATCGTCGGCGTCTCCTTGATATGCACTTTCGCTTCGGATGGCTTATCCGTCCAGCGGAACCGTCTCGCTGCCGCACGGAAAAGATAGGTGAACAGCATACTGGCCAGGATCGTCGCACCGAAAAGAAGCATAAAACGTATAAAGAAACTCACCGGACCCCTCCTTTCACCCTGTATTTCCTTAATCATAGGCGATTCCGGCCCTACTTGCAAATCCAACTCTTACACAAGCCGTAAGCCTGCGGCAATCTGTTTCAATCGTTCAGTTGGAAAAAACCGTTTGATTCTGCGTACCTGTTTCCGGTGGTCGTGTCGTACTGGATCAGATCATAATCCGCCAACAGGCTTCTAGCCTGATCGGACAGATCCTCTCGGCTCGAGACATATTCACCGGTATCGCCATTCACATACAGCGTCTTTTCGAAAGCCGGCACCTGTTCCTGCAGTTCCATCAACAAGGCTTCAAAAGCCGTGACACGGCTGCCGCTCAACTCCAGCACTTCCGGGAAGAAATAGATGGGACTGGTGACGCCCAAATCCTTTTGGGATTCTTCCGTGTTGCTGTAGACGAACATAGGCGTCTCATGCATATTTTGGATCGTATTCAGCGCATAAAGATCCTCTCCGAAAACGCTCGGCCAATGATCCCCCCAAAACACGACGACGGTCGGCTCATCCCACTCCTGGAGAGCGGCCAACAGATCCGCCAATGCTTGATCGCTGTACTGCAGATCCTGCAGATAGTTCCGGATTGTCTGGCTGCCTATGCCGGTTTCAGCAGCAGATGGCGTTACCGTGTATTTGTTTTGATAAGGGGTATGGTTCTGCATCGTCACCAAATGGATAAAATCTTTTTCCTCACTGGCTTTCAGGATAGCCGTTATTTCAGCGTATGCGGCTGCATCCGAGATATACGGATTGGCATCCAACTTTTCCGTATTTGTCATCGTGTCCTCGTAAAGAAAAGAATCGAATCCCAAAGTCTCATAGTTCTCCAACCGCTTATACATGGTCGTATTGTAGGGATGGATCGCTGTGGTACGGAAGCCGGCTTCTTCCAAACGGGACACGACGGAAGGGAAATCATCTTGCGAAGACAGGAACTGCGTATAGGGCGTCGTGATGTTCGCAGCGAACGGCTCCATCGAAAAACCTGTCAATGCCTCAAATTCGATATTGGCGGTTCCGCCGCCATAGCCTTGGGACAACAGTTCGCCGCTGTAGCTTGTTTCCATCAAGCCTCTCGTGAACGGAATCGGATCGCTTTGCAGATCCAATCCTTCCAATTCAAGCGGGTCCGCAAAACTTTCATTCATGATGTAGATGACATTCGTTTCGGGAAACGCTGCGGTTCTTTCTGCGTTGATTTCGTCAGCAAGTTGCTGATAGGTTGCCTTCAACTCATCGATCTTTTCCTGTGAATAATCCGTCGGCAGCTCCATCGGTGCAGCCGAAAGGTTGTATAGGAAGCCGGCCACAAAGCCGGTGTTGTAATAGTTCATTTGTTGGCTGTACGGGATCCAATAAGCCGTCCGGTCATAGGCTTTCTTCAGCAGGTTGCCTTCCTGCTGGAACTGGCCAGCATAGCAGAGCGCCATGCTTGTTGTTATGAGAATCGGCAGGCGTGATTTCCATCCCAATTTCACGGTTTTCTTGGACTTGTCCTGACGCAGGGAATAAAGTATGAATGCCAGAAACAGCAGGAACACAAAGCTTAGTGCCGCCAATGTCCGGCCGTTCAGCATCTCCAAAAGGAAGCTGGCCTCCGTCAGCATCTTCAAGTCGCTCGGATAAACGGGCTCGTTCCGCTGCAGCATCTTTTCATAGGTCGCCATCCCGAGGATTCCTCCCGACAGCAACAGCAGTGCGTTTGCCCAGCGGATGTTCCCCACCAAGGCCCAAAGCCATAGCCCCAGCGTCACTAATACACCCGTGCTGATCAGGAACTTCTCGGTATGCCATGCAAATACAAAATTCACGACCAATCCGGCATCCAGATCATTTTGAGCCCATTGAATATAGAGATGGACCAAGAATACAGTCGCCAACAAGCTAAAGAAGTGCAAGAGCAGGAGGTGCCCCCTGCTCTTGCACTGCAGCTCTTGTTTATCTTTCATCATTTTAAATTTTTTGCTGATTTTCACTGTACAACCCCGCTATCTGAACAGATTAAGCTTCTTTCCAAAAACTGTCATAGACCGTGATGGGCAAGTGACGTTTATGCTCGGTCTTCGTGTACCAGCCTTCAATGACTTCAGCGTCCTTGTCCGGTATCTCCTTGCCTTCCAGATAAGCATCGATCATCTCGTAAGTCACGCCCAAAGCCACCTCATCAGGCAAAGCAGGACGATTTTCTTCCAAGTCCGCTGTCGGTACTTTTTCATAAAGCTCTGCCGGTGCGCCCAATTCTTTCAGCAACTGACGGCCTTGACGTTTGTTCAAGCGCCAAATCGGCAATAGGTCGGCTGCGCCATCCCCGAATTTTGTGAAGAACCCGGTCACGGATTCTGCCGCATGGTCAGTCCCCAAAACGGCTCCGCTGCTGTCTCCCGCTATCGCGAACTGAACGATCATACGTTGACGTGCTTTAATGTTTCCTTTGTTGAAGTCGGTGATGGTAAGTCCGGCTTCTTCAAGTGCATCGAGTGCGGCGTCAGCCATTTCTTTGATATTGACGACCAATTTTTGGTCAGGCGAAATGAAAGCTAGTGCAGCCTGGGCATCGTGCTCATCGAATTGAATGCCGTACGGAAGGCGGACAGCGATGAATTGGTAACTGTCGTCGCCTGTCTCATCGCGCATTTCCTGGATCGCCAACTGGGCTAACCGCCCCGTCAAAGTTGAGTCTTGTCCTCCGCTGATTCCTAAAACGAATGCCTTCAAAAATGGGTGTGCCGCCAAATAATCTTTCATGAAATCGATGCTGATGCGGATTTCCTCTTTTGGATCGATTTCCGGTTTCACTCTTAATGCAGCAATAATTTCTTTTTGTAATGGACGCATCGCTGTTCCCCCTTGATTGATCTGATTGGTTATTTAGTGCTTTCCAATAATGATGCTTCTTCTTTTATTTGCTTTTTGATTTCCTTGATTGTAGCCATCTTATGATCGTATGTCTTCTGGGACAAGTCGACAGGATAGTCTTCCGGATTCAGGATACGTTTGTATTCATCCCATAAGCCGCTCATCTGCGCTTCCGAGAATGCTTTTACTTCTTGGAGCGACGGCAATTCATATACAAGTTTACCTTCTACTATGATATCCTGCAGAATAGGGCGCGCCTCAAAGTCGGTGATGGTTTTGTTGATGTAAGTGAAGACCGGATGGAACATATACAGTTCCGACTCTTGATCGGGTTGTTCTTCCCAAAGCGCAATGTAGTCTCCTTCCGACTTACCGTCGCGCTTGCGGGTGATCCGCCATACTTGTTTCTTGCCCGGTGTGGAGACTTTTTCGGCGTTGCTGGAGATTTTCATAGTATCGACCATTTTGCCGCTCTCATCCGCGATCGAAACCAATTTGTAGACCGCTCCAAGCGCAGGTTGGTCATAAGCGGTGATCAGTTTGGTGCCGACACCCCAGACATCTATTTTTGCGCCTTGCATCTTCAGGTTCAAGATTGTCAGTTCATCCAGGTCGTTCGATGCGTAGATTTTTGCATCGGTAAAGCCTGCCTCGTCCAATTGTTGGCGGACTTTTTTTGAAATGTAGGCCATGTCTCCGCTGTCTAGGCGCACGCCGAGAAAATTGATCTTATCGCCCATTTCCTTCGCCACTTTGATGGCATTGGGCACGCCTGATTTCAACGTATCGTAGGTATCCACAAGGAAGACACAATCCTTGTGGGAATGCGCATAAGCCATGAAGGCATCATAATCATTGCGGTAGACTTGCACCATCGAATGGGCATGGGTACCCGAAGCCGGGATGCCGAACAGTTTAGCAGCACGGACATTGCTCGTTGCATTGAAGCCGGCGATATAGGCTGCGCGGGTTCCCCAGATGGCGGCGTCCATTTCCTGCGCTCTTCTGGAACCGAATTCCATCAGCGGCTCATCATCACAGACGTAGCGCAAACGTGCAGCTTTTGTCGCAATCAGCGTTTGGAAATTTACGACATTCAATAAGGCCGTTTCGATCAATTGGCACTCCGCCAACGGACCTTCCACCTGGACGATCGGTTCATTCGCGAAGACGAGATCCCCCTCCAGAGCGGAACGGATTGTGCCCGAGAAACGGAAATTTTTCAGATAATCCAAAAAACCTTCCTCATAGCCGACATGCTCACGCAAATAAGCGATGTCCGTATCCGTAAAGCGCAAATTCTGAATGTAGGATACGAAGCGTTCAAGCCCCGCATAGACTGCATAGCCATTATTGAAAGGATACTTCCGGAAGTACAGTTCAAAAATTGCATGTTTTTCGGTAATGCCTTCATCCCAATAAGTCTTCATCATGTTAATTTGGTACAAATCAGTATGCAAAGCTAAACTATCATCGTTATAATCAAAACTCATCCAACTCACTCATTTCATCTTTGATCGTACGCCTCCGCATTCTGTAACGGTACCGCAGAAGGAAGTGCTCTATTTACCTATTGTAACGCAATTCCCCATACATTTCCGCTTTTTTGTCCAAAATCCATCAGATTGATTATAGTGATTAGCCAGCATTCCCGCAAATACAACCGGCATTTCTGTGTAAACAAAAAACCATCCTGGCGGGCGGAAAAACGCCCGGTGGATGGTTTTATTGCGGTATTGAAACTTCGCTGTCCCAAATAATGGCTAGCGGTCCAAGCCTGCCTCTCTGAAAAGGGATTAAGGAACCCCTTGTCTCTACGAGCCAAGGATACTGTTCGACTAACCTGCTGACGCAGGAAGTCTCTCAGCATATTGCGCTCTACGATGCTCAGTTGCATGGGAGTCTTAGGGATTCATCCCTTAGACTCCCAGTACAAGGTGACCGTAGGGAACGTTGCGTAGCACGATTTCCTAAATTTCTTTCGAGGCAAAACAGGCTTGTCCCGCTTTTCTTTTTAATAAATAACTTTGATGCCGCGTGCTTCAATCTCTTGCTCGGACAGGATTGCCCGTTCGCTTTCATCCACTCCACGGGATGATACTTTATCGAACAAGATTTTGACGGTCTGCAGCATGATTTTCAGATCCAGTATCAAGGAATACTTCTTGATGTAGATCAGATCGAAGTTCAGCTTGCTGTTGAAATCGGAAGCGTACTTCCCGTAAACTTGCGCATATCCGGTAATCCCGGCGCGCACATTGTGGCGCAGGTAATAATGCGGGTTCAGTTCCTTGAATTGATCAACGAAGAAGGGACGTTCCGGCCGGGGACCGACCAAAGACATATCGCCAAGCAATACATTGAACAGTTGCGGCAGCTCATCAATGCGCAAAGAGCGCAGATATTTACCGACTTTTGTGACGCGCATATCGTTGCTTGTAGCCAAAACCGGACCTGAATCTTTCTCAGCAGTCACACCCATACTGCGGAACTTCAGGATTTCGAATTCTCTGCCGTCTTTGGTGATGCGTATCTGCTTGTAGAACACAGGGCCTTCGGAACTTTTCTTCACCAAGATAGCCGTCACGGCCATGATCGGCGAGGTGATGACGATACCGATGAGCGCAACCGCAATATCGATGATCCGTTTCATGAGCCCATCTTCTGCCGGGATGCGGAACGGGGAAACTTCGATGATGCTTTCATCCTCGATGTTCATCATGTTCGGATTGACCATGATCAGGTTCTCGAAGCTCGTGTTCAAGAACATCTTCTTCTCTTTACTCGTCAACAGATCGTATATCTTCAGTTTTTCGGATTCTTCAATCTGGCTCGCTAAGTAGACGATATCAATCTCTTCCAGATGCCGCAGAACATTTTCGTGATAATCCGACAGAACCACATGCGTCACGACATGGCGGATGCTTTTTGTATTCGTGAAGTTGTCCACTGCAGCAAACACTTCCTTTTCCATCCCGACAATCATGACCCGTTTGCTTCCGCTCATGCGTTGGTACATCTTGAATACCAATACGCGGAACAGGAACAACAGGATTGTGCCCACAAAAAAGTTGATCAGAATGACCGATCGTGGGAATGCCAACCAACGTCCGGCAAAAGTCAGCGCCATGATGATCAACGAAAGGACGAATTGCCCGATGACCGTAATGAACAAGAAGTCACTGATCGATTTGTTGTAAAAGATATACGTACCGAACAAGATATTGACGATGATGAAAATCACAGAGACATAGGCAATGCTGCCCTGAAAGGCATCGAAGTTTATCAATGGTATATTTCTTCCGAATTTAAAATAAAAAGATAGCAGCAATGATCCGATGAACAACAGCACATCAATGATGCCTATGATAATCTTACGGGCTTTGTTCCATTCACCTGTTTGATTCACGCTTAATCTCCTCCTCCTTGAACTAGCTTAATATGAATGCATTCATTTTATCATAGTTTATTCTTTTGCGATATCAAAGTTTGGCAAGGCAAGATCTCGCGATTTAAGGTCCGGGCTATGTTTACACACTATAATAAAGGGGTTATTAGCCAACAACTAAAAAAAACGTCCTCATCAGGCTCTATTGCCTGATGAGGACGTTCCGGAGCGGACTAGCTGTCAACAGACACTAATACCGGTTGTTTATTTCAATAAATCTTCCAATTCTTCATGTGTCGCTTGATCTTCAGCTTGCTCTTTCATGACGCGGATGGATGTAGGCAATCCGAACAGACGGATAAATCCGGCTGCATCAGTATGGTTGTATACATCATCGCTCTCGAAAGTGGCAAAGCTTTCGCTGTACAATGATTTCGCGCTGACTACGCCAGCATCGGTGATGTTGCCTTTATAAAGTTTCATCTTCACGAAACCTTCGACATTCTGTTGTGTTTCGTCAACAAATGCAGCTAATGCTTTGCGCAATGGTGTATACCACAATCCGTTGTATACAAGCTCCGCATACTTGTTGGCAAGCAATTGTTTGTATTGGAAAGTATCTTTGTCCAGGCAAAGCTGTTCCAATTTGTCGTGGGCATGATACAGCACAGTTCCAGCAGGCGTTTCATAAACGCCTCTTGATTTCATGCCGACTAAGCGGTTCTCTACGATATCGATGATGCCGACGCCGTTCGCGCCCGCGATCACGTTCAATTTTTCGATCAGGGCGATGCCTTCCATTGCTTCCCCGTTCAAGCTTACCGGTATGCCTTTTTTGAATTCCAGTGTGACATATGTCGCTTCGTCCGGAGCTTTCTCAGGCGTTACGCACATCTCCAGAATTTTGTCGTAATCCGGCTCATTGGCTGTCATTTCCAGATCAAGGCCCTCATGCGATAAATGCCACAAGTTTTTATCTTTTGAGTAGTTTGTTTCCAACGTAATCGGAAGCGGCACGTTATGTGCAGCAGCATACGCAAATTCATCTTCTCTGGAAGTCAGTTCCCATTCTCTCCAAGGGGCGATGATCGTAATGTTCGGATCGAATTCTCGGATGCCGACTTCAAAACGGACTTGGTCGTTCCCTTTCCCTGTTGCTCCGTGAACGATCGCATCAGCATTTTCCAAGTGCGCAATCTCTACCATTCTTTTGGCAATGATTGGGCGGGCGAAAGAAGTCCCCAATAAATATTGTCCTTCGTACTTAGCGCCTGCTTGCAATGTCGGCCAAATGAATTCTTCAACGAATTCCTTCTTCAAGTCTGCAACATACAACTTCGATGCGCCACAGTTGATTGCTTTTTCTTCCAATCGGCTGTAGTCATCACCTTGTCCTACGTCTCCTACTACGGCGATTACTTCACAGTTGTTGTAGTTTTCTTTTAACCAAGGGATGATGACTGACGTATCCAATCCACCTGAGTAAGCCAAAACCACTTTTTTGATTGATTCCTTTGCTGCCATGCTTTTACCTCCTTATACAGATTTCAATATCCGTTGCTTTTATGCATGAACTGATATCTACATTTTCGTTTATTTAACAATATGCATTATAGCATATCTGCCATGAAAATCATCCCATTATTTTACATTATTCTCATTTATCTGTCATACCGTTTTCATTTGTACGCCTTATGTTCGGAACAACTAAAAAGAGAGAACAGAAAGGAGGTTCCCAGTCTGTTCTCTAAATGAATGATTTAATTTATTTTGCGACTTCTTGAGTCTGAGTTTTTTTCCACAGACCCAACATCAATGCTGAAACGGCTGTACCGATCAGTAAAGCCAGCAAGAACATCAACGGACGGTTAGCCAATGTGATTACGAACAAGCCACCATGTGGTGCAGGGATCGAAACTGCCCATAGCTGCGTCAAACCACCAGCAATCGCTGAACCAACGATGGATGAACCGATTACGCGCATCGGATCTGCTGCAGCGAATGGAATCGCACCTTCAGTGATGAAGGATAGGCCCAATAGGATGTTGGAAAGTCCGGATTTTTGTTCGATATCCGTAAATTTGTTTTTGAAAATCAATGTTGCGATACCGATTGCCAATGGAGGAATCATACCACCAGCCATTACAGCGGCCATCAAGCTGCCATCGCCAGTATCCGTGAAGATACCGATTGAGAAGGCGTAAGCTGCTTTGTTGAATGGACCACCCATATCGATTGCCATCATGCCGCCAAGAACTGCACCCAACAGCACTGCATTACCAGTACCCAAGTTTTCCAGGAAGGTGATCATAGCTGTATTGATTGTGGAGAAGACAGGACCTACCAAGAAGTACATCAACAAGCCAGTGATCAATAGACCGAACACAGGGTACAAGAGAATTGTCTTCATGCCATCCAAGGTACGAGGCAATCCTTTAAAGGCTTTCTTCAGATAAACCATGATGTAACCGGCCAAGAATCCAGCAATCAAACCGCCCAAGAATCCGGCATTTGCTTGCACAGCCAAGTAACCACCCGCCATACCAGGAAGCAAACCAGGACGATCCGCGATACTCATTGCGATATAACCAGCCAAAATCGGAATCAGGAAGCTGAACGCCGCTCCACCGATTGCCATGAAGGAAATGAACAACGGGCTATCTGCACCGAATGACGTTTCGAACAGGAAGGAAATAGCAATCAGGATACCACCACCGACAACAAACGGCAACATGTGTGAAATACCGTTCATCAAGTCTTTGTAGACTCTTCCGATGATTGATGGATTTTCGTCGCTTGCGCTGGCTGAGAATATATCGCCTTCTACATTCAGGATCGGCGCTTCTTGACGCATTGCTTTTGTGATCAATTCTTCAGCTTTGTTGATGCCGTCGCTTACCGGTCTTTGCAAAACGTGTTTGCCGTTGAAGCGCGCCATTTCAACTTTTTTGTCAGCTGCCACGATTACGCCATCGGCACGGCGGATTTCGTCGGCTGTCAAAGCGTTCTTGACGCCATCCGAGCCGTTTGTTTCAACGCGGATATCGACGCCCATTTTTTCAGCCATCAATTTCAATGAATCTTCAGCCATATACGTGTGTGCGATCCCTGTAGGACAAGCCGTTACTGCAATGACGAAAGGTCTCTTCGTTTCGGTTGCTGCTACTGGAGCTGCCTTCGCTGCTGCTTCAGCTTGCTCTTTGGCTTCGCGTGCAGCTTCTGCTGCCGCAAATAATCCTTGCACTTCTTCCGGAGTTTGAGCTTTTTTCAACGATGCAGTGAAATCAGGATTGATGAGTAAACGGGATAATGACGCTAAAACTTCCAAGTGGACATTATTTGCGCCTTCTGGAGCCGCGATCATGAAGAACAGATGAGCTGGTTGACCATCCAATGATGCATAGTCCACACCTGCTGCACTTTTTGCAAAAACGACAGCGGGTTTGATGACCGCTTTGTTTTTGGCATGCGGCATTGCGATGCCATCGCCCAAACCAGTTGAAGTTTGTGATTCGCGCTTCATGATGCCCTCTTTGTAAACCGCAGCATCATTGATGATGCCATTAGTGGAAAGGCCTGCGATCATTTCATCGATGACGCCCTCTTTGGTTGTTGCTTGCAAATCCATAATCATCAATTCTTTTAGTAAAATATCATTGATTTTCATATTAATAAGTTCTCCTCCCTATAGCTGACTGATAGTGACTTGTTTGACTAGAGCATCGATTTCTTCGCGTTTGGCTAAATCGTCGGCAAAAGCGGTTGCGCTTCCGCAAGCGATACTGACTTTGAATGCTTCCAACGGGTCGTGCGTCTTCATGTATGTACCGACGAATCCGGCGATCATCGAATCTCCGGAGCCGACTGAATTTTTAAGTACACCTTTCGGTACTGTTCCATGGTAAACACCTTCTGGGGTGAAAAGGATCGCTCCTTTAGCGGCCATCGAGATGATCGCGAATTGCGCTCCAGCTTCAAGCAATTTCTTCCCGTAAGGAAGGATATCCTCATCGGTTTCGAAAGTAGTATCGAACAATTCTGCCAATTCGTGGTGGTTCGGTTTTACCAATAACGGATGGTAAGGCAACGCATTTTTCAGTTCTTCCCCGGTCGTATCGATCAGGAACGGGATGCCTTTGTCCGTCAGTCTGCGGATGATGGTCTGATAATAATCATCCGGCAGGCTTGTCGGTTTGCTTCCCGCCAAGACTACGATGTCGTTTTCCGGATCAAGCGCATCGAATTGTTTCAGGAATTCTTCGGCGACTGCAGGCTCGATATTTGGGCCCGGACCGTTCATTTCCGTCTCCATCCCTGACTTGATCTTGACGTTGATGCGGGTCGCTTCATCCACATGAGTGAAGTGTGTTTTGCTGTTTTCCGCTTCCAACCAGTCTTCGATGTATTTTCCGGTGAAACCGCCAAGGAACCCTAAAGCGGTGTTTTCCACTTCCAGTTCATTCAGGATGCGGGAAACGTTGATGCCTTTGCCACCCGGCAGTTTGAAATCCTGTTGGATACGGTTCACTTCACCCAACTCGATAGCGGGTAAATGGACGATGTAATCGATGGATGGATTTAATGTTACTGTATATATCATTATTCAGCCTCCCAAATAGTTGTACTGTCTTTCAGGTTACGTTTGATTTCCGACGGGACATTGTAGCTGATGATGCCGCAATCCTCAATGTCGCAGACCTTCACAAAACTGACTTGTTTGAACTTCGAAGCATCCGCTACGACATAGCTTTGTGCTGCATTATCAATGGCTATCCGCTTGATGGCCGCTTCTTCGGTGTCCGGCGTCGTGAAGCCATATTGCTTGTCGATGCCGTTGATGCCAATAAAAGCTTTGCTGAAACGGTAATTCCTCATTTGCATTTGGCTGACTGGTCCGATGACTGCTTTTGTCTCCATCTTGATTTTGCCGCCGATAAGGATCGTCTCGAGTTGCAGATCCGATAATAAACTGGCATGCGGGACGCCATTTGTGACGACGAGGATGCTCTTGCCTTTCAGGAAGGGAATCATCTCATAGGTGGTCGATCCGGCATCCAAAAAGATGATGTCTTGATCGCTCACCAGTTGGGCTGCTTTTTCAGCAATCCGTTGTTTGTCCTGAACGTTTTTGGATGTTTTATCTTCCATCCTGTCTTCTGCGGAAACGCTATAGTTCCGCTTTGCTCCGCCATGGACACGAATCAGGAAACCGGCTTCTTCAAGAGTGCTCAAATCCCGTCTGATCGTGGATTCAGAACTGCCTGTCTGATCGACAAGGTCCTGCAGTTTTACGATATTGTCTTTGGCTAAAGTGTCTAGAATGATTTTATGCCGTTCTTCTGTAAGCACTTTCTATCACCTCTCGAACAAAAATATACCACCTACACCGGAATAAAGCAATCATTTTCCTTCAAAAACATTAACTTTCATTCAAAACCATTCAGACGGGGATGTTCTGAAATTATCTATAGAAGTTTTCATTATTAAATTGCATGATTTTACGTTCATTTCGCTAAAAAAATAAATGCAGCCCTCATTTCCGGTAGAAATGAGGGCTGCATTTGATTTTCTGTGGATGATTTTGATGACTTCAATGGTCGCTTTTCATTATTCAGGGGATGCCACGCTACGGTCGGATATGTTTTTCCTGAATCTATAGGCCAAAAACAGCGAGCGTATGTAAAGATCGATTCCGATTGAAATCCAAACGCCGGCAATTCCCCAACCCAACACTCTTCCCAAAAGGATCACACCGATTATGCGCAAACACCACATCCCGAAAGCTGTACTGTACAATGGCGATTTGGTATCGCCCATTCCTTGCAGGGAGCCTGTCGTGATCAGGCTGATCGCAAGTCCCGGTTGGTTGAATGCATCTATTCTCAGGGCTGTCACGATTTGATCGATTGCTTCAGCATCCGAGGTGAACAGTTCGGCACAATAAGGGGAACCCACAAACAGAATGATCCCCAAGAAACTCATGATGACTACGCCAAATGCTGCCGATAGGATGGCGACACGTTTTGCCTCCTTGAAATCCAATGCGCCTGTACTGTTCCCGACGAGAGTGGTGGCAGCAGTGGCCAACCCATACGCCGGCATATACACAAAGCTTTCGATATTTCCCGCGATGGAATGCGCCGCAAAAGTTTTTGCACCGATCGCAACGATCAATCCAAAATAGACTACTTGCCCCACCCGCATGACCAATCTTTCAAGCGCTGCTGGAATTGTAAGCCTCACTAATGGCGCATAATCACTTTTTACAAAAATGGATTTCAGCTCGAATGAAACAGGGGACTTCTTTATCTGTTTGTACAACAGCAGGCATCCCAACATTCTTGCAACCGTTGTGCCTATCGCAGTCCCGACAACGCCAAGCGCCGGAATCGGTCCGATACCAAAAATCAGAATGTAGTCCAAACCCACATTCAAAATGTTTACGATTACGCTGACTTGCATGGGGGACTTTGTATTTCCGGCTGCCCGCAGGATGCTTCCGAAAATGGTCATGACCGCCAAAAAGACTGAATTGCCCCCCACAATGTAGAAAAATGCAGTAGAATAAGCCATCACTTGGTCATCCGCGCCCATCAACGCCAAAAACGGTTTCCCAAAAGCAAGCGTCAGTAACCCAAACAGCAAGCCGATGATCACTGCGGAAAATGTTGACTGTTCTGCAATTCGGACAGCACCTTCCCTATCCTTCGCCCCTAGTTTTTGGGCTATCAGGGAAGAAGTCCCTACCCCTAATGCTATGAATATCGCCAAATACACATTCAGGATCGTATTGGCAACGCCGACTGCCGTAACGGCCATAAGCCCGATTTTGGCTATCAGCAGCGTATCAACGAAGCCTACCAGCGTCTGCAGCAAATTTTCGATTGTTGCAGGAATTGCCAAATTCAGAATTTTCTTTCCAGTGCTTTCTTCCATATTATCACCTAATTCATTTTGTTGTACTGCGAAATTACTTTTTGCAGTTTCTTCATTTCTTCATCCAAATCAGCGCCTTCACTGACGTGCATCAGAGCGTGCTCAGTTTGGGCTTCCAGAAGAATGTGGCTGATTTTCTGGATGGCCGATCGAGTCGAATTCAATTGGATGATGACGTCAGCGTACTCTTTTTCTTCGAGGATCATCTTTTTGATTCCCGCTACTTGTCCTTCGATTCGATTCAAGCGTTTAACGAGACTGTCCGTTCTGTGTTCCTGTGAATGAGACATAATTTGCACCTCTTATTTATATAGGATATGCCCCCATAGGGCATATAAAATTATATAAAAAAATTCATCAGGAGTCAATCTTCGGCAGCAGTTGAGTTTGAAAAATAGAGCAAACAAAAAAGGACCGGATAACCATTTCTGGCCATTCGGTCCTTTTGTTTGTAGAGCTCAGTGCTTCCACATCTTATTAGAACGGTTCTGAATCCTGTTTAGTTGAACTCTGAATTGCAAGCAGAACGTGCATCAATAAACTTAGTACTTATAAAGCTAAAGACCTCAAAACGCAATTCATCGTATCCTGTAGTTGAGTTCTGATTCGCAGATACCCCTCCCGTTTTGTCATGGCTCTTGCGATTTTTAATCGCTTAGAGACATGATACACTTGACCGGTACGGTCACAGTGCGTCCTTGCGTAGTGAACAAAAGAGGTTCACTTCGCTGGGTGCTCCAACGTCCGGGTATCTAAACGCGAATCATCACATCCTGTTTTAGTCGAACTCTGAATCCCAGAAATCTCCGCCTAAGCTGAAATCCCCCACCTCGACCAAACCCGGGTCGTGTTGGGGGATTTCCTCTTAGTGCTCGATTTCTAGAGTGGGATTCATCGTATCCTGATTACATCATGCCCATGCTTGGGTCCATTGATGGGGGTGTTGCTGGGGCTGGATGGTCGGCTACGATTGCTTCTGTAGATAGGATCAGGGCAGCTACGCTGGCTGCATTTTGCAAAGCGGAACGTGTCACTTTTGTAGGATCGACGATTCCTGCTTCGATCATGTTCACCCATTCGTCGGTTGCGGCGTTATAACCCATGCCAACTTCAAGGCCTTTGATCTTATCGGCTACAACGGAGCCTTCTTTTCCTGCATTTTCAGCGATTTGTCTCACTGGCTCTTCTAACGAGCGTGCCACGATGCGTGCACCTGTCGCTTCGTCGCCGGTCAGTTCCAACGCTTCGACGCATTTTTGAACGTTGATCAAGGCTGTACCCCCACCGGATACGATACCTTCTTCAACAGCAGCACGTGTTGCGTTCAAAGCATCTTCGATACGCAGTTTGCGCTCTCTCAATTCAGTTTCTGTAGCCGCTCCGACTTTGATGACGCCGACGCCACCGGATAATTTCGCAAGGCGTTCCTGCAATTTCTCACGGTCAAACTCTGAAGTTGTTTCTGCTGATTGCGCACGGATGACCGCCACACGTTGTTCGATGGCTGCTTTTTCACCAGCTCCTTCAACGATTGTTGTGGAATCTTTGGTTACGACAACTTTGCCTGCACGACCCAAATGCTCTACTGAAGCATCCTTCAATTCCAAGCCTAAGTCTTCAGCGATGACTGTACCGCCTGTCAAGATTGCGATGTCCTGCAGCATTTCTTTACGACGGTCACCGAAACCAGGTGCTTTGACTGCCGCTACATTGAATGTTCCGCGCAATTTGTTCAATACTAATGTAGGAAGTGCTTCTCCGTCAACATCATCAGCAACGATCAATAATGGGCGTCCTTGTTGCAGAATTTGTTCCAATAAAGGCAAGATGTCTTGGATATTGGATAATTTGCGATCCGTGATCAGGATGTATGGTGCTTCCAATTCAGCTTCCATCTTGTCATTGTTTGTGACCATGTATTGCGATAGGTAACCGCGGTCGAATTGCATGCCTTCAACAACATCCAATTCGGTTTCGATCCCTTTAGATTCTTCGATAGTGATGACCCCGTCGTTGCCGACTTTTTCCATCGCTTCAGCAATCAATTCGCCGATTTCTTTCGATCCGGATGATACGGCAGCAACCTGCGCGATCGATTCTCTTGAATTTACGGTTTGGGAAATTTCCGCCAAACCTTTTACAGCTGCTTGTGTAGCCAACTCGATACCGCGACGGATGCCCACTGGATTTGCGCCTGCAGTAACGTTTTTCAGCCCTTCGCGAACGATTGCTTGTGTCAAAACAGTAGCAGTCGTAGTCCCGTCACCGGCAATATCGTTTGTTTTGGAAGCAACTTCGGCAACCAGTTTCGCTCCCATATTTTCGAAGCGATCTTCCAATTCGATTTCTTTGGCGATTGTCACACCATCATTCGTGATCAACGGAGAACCGTACGCTTTTTCCAAAACGACGTTGCGTCCTTTGGGCCCTAAAGTCACTTTTACGGTATTTGCTAAGATATCCACACCACGAAGCATTGCTGCTCTTGCGTCTTCTGAAAATTTAATGTCTTTTGCCATTTATCGATTCACCTCATGAATTATATTTTTAGTCCAGGATTGCTACGATGTCGCTTTCTTTGATCACTAAGTATTCTGTTCCCGCATATTTAACTTCTGTGCCTGCATATTTTTCGAAAAGGACAGTGTCTCCTGCCTTAACGGTCATTTCGATTGTTACACCGTTATCTGTCACGCGGCCTGCGCCGACAGCAATTACGGTACCTGTTTGGGATTTTTCTTTAGCGGATGACGGTAAAACGATGCCGCCTATAGATTTTTCTTCTTCTTTGGCAACTTCTACAATAACACGGTTTCCTAATGGTTTTAACAAGATGATCCCTCCAAAAATAAGTTCATTTTAGCACTCATCAACTTAGAGTGCTAAGCTACATTTCTATATTAATCAATCTCCAATTAATTTGCAAGAGGGAAGCCGATTTTTTCCGATTCTATTTTTTTGCGCTATTATGCTATACTGTTTATCAAGCGTAAAACGTCAGTTCTCTCAGAAAGGTACTATATATATGAATAAAAAAATACGTTCCAGGTTAACGTTAGCCATACAGATCATCCTCATCTATCTCGCTTCTCAACTTCTGCCGGTCTTGATGCTTTTTTTCATTCCGGAAGCAGATCGCATCGCAGCCGCCATGAATCTCTCGTTATTCTTTGCTTTCCTAGGAACTGTCCTTATGGTAGCATGGAATAGCAGAAAAAAATGGACACCACAAAACAGTCTTACGGATCAACCAACTGCCTCAATCGGGAAAACGCTCACCACCGGACTCTTCGGTTTCATGGGCGCTATCCTGATTCAGATCGTCGCGATGAATGTGGAGTATCTTTTGTTCAAGATGCCAGTCGTTTCCGAAAATACGGAAGTGTTGCTGGACCTGACAAACCGCTACCCGTTCTTTATTTTCAACATTATCATCTTTGCACCTGTGATGGAGGAATTTGTATTCCGTAAAGCGATTGTCACGCATCTGGTCGATGCAATCGGGATAGTCGGCGCAGCCACTATCAGCGCTTTGATTTTTGCGATTGCGCATAATGATGGGCACTATTTGGTTTACGGCTCTCTAGGGCTATGGTTTTCTTTCCTTTATTACAGGACAAGAAACATAGCAACTCCGATGATTGCACATGCGTTGATGAATGCCGTGTCCGCCTTGCCGATTCTGTCCCAACTCATTTCGTAAGACACGTGAAGCCCGCTATTTAGGAAAAAGAAAGGAATATCATGACTTTAAAAAATCTATTAGTTCAAGTAATCATCCGCTTCGTTTTCGCCATCCTCTTCATTTCGCTGGCAGTTAATGCCGTGAATACCGCAGGTTGGGGATTCATGGCCATCATAAGCGTGCTGTTCGCAACAAGTGATGTTGTGAAAGGCGTACGCATGTTCAACGCCTACTTGAAAATCAAAGACAGCATCGATAAAAACTAGGAAAAAAAAGAAGAGGCCGTCTCATTTTATTTTGAGACTTAGACCCCTTCTTTTTTTATTTTCTTATCATCAGCTGCCGACTTTGCTCAGCCGATATCATTGTCCAAGAAATAGATCAACGTCTGCAATTCATTCGTCAAGTCCACATTTTGAACGCGGACATTATCCGGAACGGAAAGACGAATCGGGGTAAAGTTCATGATGCCGCGAACGCCCGCTTCGGTCAATCGATTAGTGGCATCCTGCGCCACTTCTTGGGGAACTGTCAAAATGGCTACATCAATCTGTTGGATGCGCAATTGCTCAACCATATCCGTCATCGGGTAAACCGGCACACCGCTAAGGATTTTGCCGACGATGCCTTCATTGACATCAAATGCGGCACTGATGCGCACATTATTACTGACATGGAAGTTGTAGTTCAACAAGGCATGCCCCAAATTACCCACACCTATCAAAGCCACATTCGTCAGACGGTCCTGGTTCAAGGTTTTGCTGAAGAAATCCAACAAGTACTCGACATCATAACCGTACCCTCTTTTACCCAGCGCGCCAAAATATGAGAAATCCCTACGGATAGTAGCACTGTCCACTTTTACTGCTTCGCTCAATTCAGTGGATGAAACACGTTTTTTACCAGCGTTATGCAAAAAGCGCAAATAGCGGTGGTAAATCGGCAACCTCCTTGCCGTGGCTTTTGGAATATCATTCGTCGACATTTTTTCTCCTCTTCTTTCCTCGTTCATTTCGTACCTCATATTGTTTGTCAGAATGCACAAACTTTAAAAAGTATGTTCACATACTTAAGCTTTCATTTCATATTGACTATTATATCATCTGATTGTGAAAAATCTACTAATTTGTTCGAAACCGGACTTGATTGTGAAGCCTTTTTTGAACAATATGTGAAATACAATACTAATTGTAAGCGGGATCATCAATAAATTTCACATGCACAAATACGTGAATATAGCAATAACTCTGCTTGTACCTATCGAATCAGTGTTTGCTGTGATAAAATGAAAAGGATAAATGCCAGCATTTGCTTAGAAAGAGGACACTACATATGATTTTACTACAAGGACAAAATTTGGCGCGCCTTTTTGGGGCTAGCGTTTTATTCGATAATATTCAAATTACAGTCCAGGACCATTCGCGCATTGCTCTCGTCGGCCGAAACGGAGCAGGGAAATCAACCCTGCTGAAGATATTGGCAGGCATCGAAACGACAGACGCCGGTTCTGTTTCCAAGAGCAAGGAAGTTACGATCGGCTACTTGGATCAGCATAGCGCGGTCGATTCCTCCAATACGATTTGGAAAGAAATGTTGACCATTTTTGCTCCACTCATCCAATTAAGCAAAGAAGCAGAGCAAGCCGCTTTCGCTTTGGGGGATCCGGATCTGCTCGAGGATGAAGAAGCCTATCAAAAAGCTTTGGAACGCTATGACCATCTTCAGCACACCCTGCATGAAAAGAACGCTTACGGCTATGAATCCGAGATCCGTTCGGTTTTGCACGGATTCCAGTTCTACGAAGAAGATTACGACCGCCCGATTTCCCAATTGTCAGGCGGCCAGAAAACAAGGCTCGCCTTGGCCAAAATCCTGCTTGAAAAGAACGACCTGCTCATTTTGGATGAGCCCACCAACCATCTGGATATCGACACGTTGGCTTGGCTTGAAAATTATCTGATTGGTTACAACGGCTCGCTCTTGATCGTTTCCCATGACCGGTATTTTCTGGATAAAGTCGCCACTGAAGTCTATGAAATCAGCCGCCACAAGATCCAGCACTACAAAGGCAACTACTCCTATTATCTGACCGAGAAAGCCGCCCGCTTGGAGCAGGAAGTGAAGGCTTACGAGAAGCAACAGGATGAAATCTCCAAATTGGAAGATTACGTCGCCCGTAATCTGGCGCGCGCTTCCACTACCAAGATGGCACAAAGCCGCCGCAAACGTCTTGAGAAAATGGACCGGATGGACAAACCGAAAGGTGATGAACGTTCCGCCCGCTTCTCCTTCGAGATTGCAAAAGAGAGCGGAAACGTCGTCTTGACCCTTGAAAACGGGGCTGTCGGCTATGCCGATACGGTCTTGGCTGACCCGATCAATCTTGATATCCGCAAACAACAAGCGATCGCAATCGTCGGGCCGAATGGGATTGGCAAGTCCACTTTGCTGAAGTCGATCATTTCCGAGATTCCGCTTTTGAAAGGCAGAGTCCAGCTCGGCGCCAACGTGGATCTCGGTTATTATGACCAAGAATTAGGCAACCTTTCCAAAAATAAGAGCGTTCTCGCCGAAATCTGGGATCTTCATCCTACGCTGAATGAAAAAGATGTGCGCAGTATTCTGGGGAGCTTCCTGTTCTCCGGTGCCGATGTCGAAAAAACGATTCCGGCATTGAGCGGTGGCGAGAAGGCAAGACTTTCACTCTGCAAGCTGGCATTGGATCAAAAGAACTTCCTCGTCCTCGATGAACCCACAAACCATTTGGACATCGACAGTAAGGAAGTGCTTGAAAATGCCTTGATCGATTATGATGGCACCCTGCTTTTCGTTTCCCACGACCGCTATTTCATCAACCGGATTGCGACAAGCATTGTCGAACTCTCCGCTGAGGGCAGCAAATTGTACCTCGGGGACTATGATTACTATATTGAAAAGAAACAGCAGGAAGCGGCTCTTGCAGCTCTGCAGCAGGCCGAAAACGCCACGGAAACAAACACTGCCGTTGAGCCTCTTTCGAAAGCCAAAGGGGATTATGTTTCTTCCAAGGAAAAGCTGAAATTGGAAAGAAAACTGGCCCGGCAAGTGGAGGCTTTGGAGGATGAATTGGCGACCGTCGAGGGGGCCATCGCTGCCATCGAACTGCAATTGACCGAGCCGGAAGTCTACGGTGATCACGAAAAAGTCCAACATTTCAACCAGCAATTGCTTGCCCTACAGGCACGGCAGGATGAACTGATGCAGGATTGGGAAGAACAGACAATGGCGCTCGAGGAACTGAGTGAATAATGAAGCGGATAACCGTTTTGGCTCACGCGCTTTCGGTTTCAGTTGAGGGATGCCGGAACTTTTTTTAAGATGCACTGGAACAAGTACGCATAATATGGAGGTTAGCATATGTTAGAAGCCGTTTTATTTGATATGGATGGTGTCATCATCGATACGGAACCATTCTTTTTGCGATCAGAGAGTATGTTATTGAAGGAATTTGGAGTGGACACCGAGTTGGAGTACCATTTCCGCTATCAGGGAACAACGCATGAGTATATGTGGGAAACAATGAAAAATGAATTCGATCTGGATGCCCCAGTCGGAGAATTGGTGGAGCGAGCGAACGTCATCCGAAACCGCCTGATGGAAGAAGATGGCCTGCAACCGATCCCTGGTGTGATCTCATTCATTGCGCGTCTGCATGAAGCAGGTGTCCCATTGGCAATCGCCTCTTCCTCTCCGTTGACAGATATCCATAAGGCTGTAAAAGCATTGGACATCGAAAAATATTTCAGCTATTTCGTTTCGGGAGAGAGCGTTGCGCACTCCAAGCCTGCGCCGGATATTTTCCTGAATGCTGCCGAAAACCTGAAAGCCAATCCGGAAAACTGCGTCGTCATAGAGGACTCCAAAAATGGGGTTGCCTCTGCACATGCTGCAGGCTGCAAATGCATCGGTTTCCGCAATTTGGAGTTCCCTCCTCAGGATCTATCCTTGGCAACCGTCATCGTCACCGATTTTTCGGATCTCGATGCTGATTACTGTAGAACGCTGGTCGATTAATAAGCACAAAAAAGAGAACGCTGGTCGACATAATCGGCCAGCGTTCTCTTTTTTCTTATTCTCCCAACACCAATCCGGGATGTGCATTTAGATCGTATCCAGAAAAATGTTTTTGTCGGTATTCGGTGTAGGCAGCAGCCCCGATCATCGCCGCATTGTCCCCGCAAAGCGACAATGGTGGAATGACGACTTCGACTTCCGGAAGTTCTAATGCCATTTTTGCGGACAAAGCCTCACGCAACCCTCTGTTGGCGGCGACTCCGCCGGCCAACAGCAGCTGCTTGATGTTCTTTTCCTTGGCCGCACGCAACGTCTTATGCACCAAAACCTCCACGACGCTCGCCTGAAAACTGGCGGCCAAATCGTAGGGATTGATGTCATCCCCTTTTTGGCGTGCATTGTGTACGGTATTGATGACGGAACTTTTCAAGCCGCTGAAGCTGAAATCATAATTGTCCTCTTTGATCATAGCGCGCGGAAAATGCATCGTTTCTTTGCCTTCGTGAGCCATTTCATCCATTTTTTTCCCGCCTGGATAAGGCAAGCCCAAAATGCGTCCGATTTTATCGTAAGCCTCTCCCGCAGCATCATCCCGCGTTTCGCCGATGATGTCGAAAGCGCCGTCCTTTTCCATATACACCAATTCCGTATGCCCCCCGCTGACCACCAAAGACAACAATGGGTAGCGCATCGGCGTCACCAACTGGTTCGCATAAATATGGCCGGCCATATGATTGACCGGAATGAGCGGTTTCTGATGCGCAAAAGCCAACGCCTTTGCTGCACTGACGCCGATCAGCAACGATCCGACCAAGCCTGGGCCATGTGTTACCGCAACCGCATCGATGGCATCGAAAGTGACCTGGGCCTCATGCAATGCCGCTTCAACGATTTGGGTGATTTGCTCGACATGATGACGGCTCGCCACTTCCGGCACGACCCCGCCAAAGCGCATATGGCTTTTGATCTGGGAAGCGACAACATTCGAAAGGACCGTATTTCCATTCTTCACCACAGCTACACTTGTCTCATCGCAACTGCTCTCAATCGCGAGTATGGTCACATCTGTTTCCGTCATCAGCCTTCCGCCTCCTCTTTATTTTCCGATGTCAGAGCCAATTCCATTATGTACGCATCTTCTATCGGATTCTGGTAATACTCTTTTCTTCGGTATATTTCTGTGAAACCTATTTTTTTGTATAGGTTGTAGGCAGCTTCATTAGAGACACGGACTTCAAGCCAAAGCCGTTCCATCCCCTTCGTTTGCAGCAAGACGATCATCTCCTGCAACAATTTTGTTCCGATGCCTTTCCCCTGCTGGTCAGGCGCTACCGCAAAATTATTGATCGATGCCTCATCCACAACCGCCATGCAACAAATATAGCCCACCAACTCATTTTCTTCCATGCAGCCTGTATAAAGGGAATGATTATCCTTCAATTCAGACAGGAACGAGGATGCTTTCCAACTGGAATGCCCCTCATTGGCCAGCAATGTAAGTTCATACAAAGCCTGTGCATGTTGCTCCAACTTGCCTGCGTCCGCCTTCAGGTCGCAGATTTCAAACGTGCGTTGCATGAACATCTTCCTTTACTTCCGATTGTTTTCCCGCTAACGGCCATACCATCTCCAAAGCGTCTTCGCCATCACCGTGGTAATAATGTTGCTTGACACGCTCAGGCAGAAAACCCATTTTCGCGTACAAAGCCTTCGCCCGATGGTTTGACATCCGCACTTCCAGACTGATGCTGGTGGCGTCTTTTTCGTCTGCAAAGCTTCTCAGTACCCGCAACAACAAAGTAGCCGCACCTATCTGCTGAAATTCGGGCACTACCGCCAAATTCGTGATATGGATATCTTTTCCGTCCAATCTGGCACCCAAAAAAGCGATGGGCGAATACCCTTCATACAGAACGTAATACAGCGATTTGGGATTCTGCAATATATCATTCTCCAATGCCGTCCTTCCCCAAGGGGTCGCGCCATTATAGCTCATCCGTTCGATATAGAGAATATCCGGAATATGCTGTTTCCTGCCGATCATCAATCTGACGGGCAGCTGATTACGCAGCAAATAGGTTTCCTCATCGGAGGGAACGCGCTTTGAAAGGAATTTAGCCAGAACATCAGCCTGAACTTCCTTGTACACGGATTTAAATCGATGAATCCACTCTTTCAACGTAGTCTTCCCTCCGATTACTGTGATGCTTTTCTTCCCATTTTTCTTCAGCTTCCGGGTTTTTCAAGTAAGCCGGCACAAATGTGTGCGGATCCTCCGCTGTTCCGGATTCCGAAAGTGTGGCCAGAACGCTCGCGCGCGGCAAAGCCTGTGATTCTCCCGCAAACAGCGCGCGTTCCTTGAATAGTTCACTGATGCGCTCGCGGTATTTGCTGACGTCTTCTCCCACAAACAGATAGGTGCCTTCTTCCGCCAACAAGCGCTGGAACCACTCTTCACTGGCTATATGTGTGTCGGCAATCCGTTCCACCAACAAGTTGTCCTCGAATTGATAAACCGCTGTGTAACAGTTGCCCCGGCGTGCGTCAATCATTGGGACAAGCTTGTGCGCAGCCCCTTCACAATTGCCGGCAATAACCTTCAGGCTGGAGATCGGCACCAAAGGAATCGCCAATGTCCATGCCAAAGTCTTGGCGATGGTCGCTCCGATCCTGACCCCTGTGTACGATCCCGGACCCTTAGCGACTGCGATGCGTTCCAAATCGGCAGGCTTCCATCCGGCAAGTTGCATGACATGGTCCACTGCGGGCATTAATTGGGTGCTGTGCTGAAGATTTCCGTTTGTGGTGACCTCTGCGAGCAAGCGGCCATTTTCGCATACAGCCGCACTCATGGTCTGGTTTGAGGATTCAATGGCTAATATTTTCATCTGAATAGCCTCCTTTCCCTGATTATTCTGCTCATCTAGTATAGCATTTAATCAAGGCGATAAAAAGTATGCATCCTTCCAGATACTTTCTGAAGGGCGCTGGATGCCCAGTCGGTCTCAAGTGCTATTGCTTGATTCTAAAAATAAATGCTTTAAAATAGGTTATAGTAAGCGTAGTCAAAAAGTGTGACATCAAAAGGAGGAGACATCATGAATTCAAATTTGGGCGATAAAGCAAAAGGCATGAAGGACAAAGTGGTCGGCAAAATCAAAGAGGAATACGGCGACTTGGTGGATGACTCAGGAAAAGAATTAGAAGGGAAACTCCAACAAGCACGCGGCGAAGCAATACAAAAGAAAGCTGAAGTCGAGGAAGATCTCCATGACAAAGCCGATGATTTAGTAGACAAGGCAAATGATAAAATCGATGATTGGAAAGAATAAGACTCATTTTTGATAGGATACCAAAAGAAGCCGCCCCAACAACCTGTAACGGATTGTTGGGGCGGCTTCTTCTTTTTTCAGAGCGGTTCAGCATTGACTTGGTGGAATCACTTTGTCGATGCGCGCTTGATCCATTCAGTGGACAAGCTGATTTTTTTGGCTATTTTCCGCGGATAGGCGATGCGGTCCAGCAATAAGGATACACCTGTGTTGCCCATCTCGCGCGTATCGACACGGATAGTCGACAAAGTCGGATAGACGTATTTGGCGACCTTGCTGTCGTTGAATCCGACTACTGAAATTTGATTTGGTACCGCAATATCCGCTTCCTGCAAAGCACGCAAGGCACCTATCGCAATCGCATCGTTTTCGGCAAACAGGAAAGTCGGAAGCTGTTCCCGGTTTTCGTTGATTAACTGATTCATCATTTCGTATCCCGAGGAAGTGCTGAAACTCCCGACGCGGTGATACTTGTCCCGGTACCAGCCGCGCTTGCGAAGTTCGGCAAGAAACAGCTCCGAGCGCAGATCGCGGACCAGCATTTCTTTGTCGTTCGTCAGCTCCTTGCCCTCCAAAAAGCCGATTTTGGTATGTTCGCCTCTGTCCATTTCGGCAATGACCTGTTCCATCGCTGATGCAAAATCAACAATGACGCAATCCTGTTTCCATTTGAATTGGTCCGAGTCGATGAAGCATAGCGGCTTCCCGAAATCCATCAGCCTCTGCACCTGTCGCTCTCCGAATTTACCGATTGCCACGATGCCGATGACGTCCTTTTCGATATCGAAGGTCACATCATGGAAAACCCGTACGACATCGTACCCTTCGGCTTCGGCACGTTCTTCGGCCCCTAAACGGATGCCTTGATAATAGAGGTCATCCAATTCTTCCTCTTGGGTGTACCACTGCAGCAGCAGGATCTTTTCCCTGCTTTTCTTTTTTTTCGTTTTAGTATAATTCAGCTCTTTTGCGGCTGCGAAAATCCGATCTTTCGTTTCCTTGCCGACAGAAAGCGTCTCATCGTGGTTCAGCACGCGCGAAACCGTCGCAGTCGAGACTCCTGCCCTTTCGGCGATGTCCTTCATGGTCGCCATACTTACTCCACCTCCGTCTTTCTTCTGTGTATTTTCATTATTTATTTTCAAGTGTGCTCAAAAAGCGATAGAGGCCTGCTTGCCCTTCCGGTGTTTGCTTGTACACGCCTGCATCTTCGATTACGCGCAGGAATTTTTCACCGACTGCCTCCTGGATCATTTCCATGACGGAATCTGCTTCGAAAGGCCCTTGCTGCTTTAGTTCTTCGGCCCACTCCCGATGGCAGGAGGCGACATCAGCGGTTTTCCCCAGCAGATAGTCGGCAACTTCGTTGAGCTCTGTATCCAATCGCGGCGGCAAAATCGCCAGGCCGAGCACTTCGATCAAGCCGATGTTTTCTTTTTTGATGTGCTGGACATCCGGATGCGGATGGAAGATGCCATCAGGGAACGCTTCGCTTGTCCGGTTATTCCGCAACACCACATCCAACTCGTAAGCTTCTCCGACACGGCGCGCAACGAGGGTTACCGCATTATGGCGCATGCCAGCCGATTCCGCTAAGATTTCGGCTTGCGGATCGCTGTAGTTTTGCCATTCTTCCATAATGGTGCACGCAGCGGCAGCGACCGCATCCCTATCCTCTGAACGGAGACGAATGACCGAAAGCGGCCAAAAGAGTACTTCGGCTTCGACTTCCGGGAAACCTTCCAGCGCCAAGGTCCGGAGAACTTTGGCAGCTTCCATGGGAAAATGGTGACGCCCGCCTTGATAATGTTCATGGCTGAGGATGGAACCTCCGACTATCGGCAAACCCGCATTGGATCCGATGAAGTAATGTGGGAAAATCGTCACGATCTCCAACAGGTTCGCAATCGTCTCTTCATTGACATGCATGGGCACATGTTCTTCGGAAAGGATGATGCAGTGCTCGTTATAATAGGAATAAGGCGAATATTGAAAGCCCCAATTTTCCCCGAACAAAGGAAGACGCACAATCCGATGATTGCTTCTTGCGGCCGCGTCTGATCGCCCTCTGTATCCTTCATTTTCCATGCAGAGCGCACAAATAGGATAGTTGCCGCCTTCCGTTGCACGCGCAGCTTCCATCTGTTGGCGCGTCTTCTCGGGTTTGGAAAGGTTTATCGTGATCTCAATCTTGCCGTATTTGGAATCGACCGAAAAATGTTTGTTTTTCGCAATTTTTCTAGTCTTGATGTAGTCATTATCCTGGCTCAAACGATAGAATTCATCGGTTGCCCGCATCGGTGCTTCTTCATAATGCATCCAGAAACGCTTGTTCACTTCCGAAGGCAAAGGTGTGATCAGTTCCATTACTTGCGCTTCCATGATTTCGATTTCCTCAGGAACATCCGAAATCAGATGCTTTTCAATCGCGTAGCCGATCATCCGATCCAGTGAGTCCAGTAAATTGGGCAAAGGAATGGAAGGTATTTTTTGAACATCATAAGCGTCTATCCCTAATAAACCCAATAAGTGATTGATGGCGTATCGCTCATCCAGGCTATGGATGCGATGGGCCGCAATGCCTTTACTGACAAAATCCCGTATGACTTGGTCGATGCTGCTATCCTGCAAATTTACCCCTCATTCCTCTGTTGTTGTAGGTTTAATTATAGCATATGCCCCGCGGTAAATTTTACTGCTATCTTAACTTTTTATTTACCGGCTGCTTGACGCTTACTATTTGACAGCGTGTTTTTCTCGTGTTATTATTATTTCGAATTCGAGATAATAAGTTTGATGAACCCAAAATTATTCAAAAGGAGTGTCTTTTATAATGAAGAAAACAGCAGGAATCCATCATATTACCGCCATCGTGGGTCATCCACAGGAAAACGTCGACTTTTATGCCGGCGTGCTCGGGATGCGCATGATCAAACAGACAGTCAACTTCGACGATCCAGAAACCTATCATCTTTACTTCGGCAACGCGGACGGCGAACCCGGGACCATCATCACATTCTTCCCATGGGCCAAATCCCGCCAAGGCAGCATCGGCGATGGGCAGGTCGGCATCACCGTATATGCAGTTCCGGCCGGGTCCCTGTCATTCTGGGAAAAACGCCTGTCCGGTTACAACGTTCCGTTCGATAAATCGACTCGTTTCGGGGAAACTTACCTGGACTTTGATGATCCCCATGGTTTGCATCTGGAATTGGTGGAACGTGAAGAAGGGAAAAATAATCCGTATTCCTTCAATGGCGTACCCTCAGAACATGCCATCAAAGGATTTGCGGGAGCCGTCCTGTTGACGGGGGCACCCGAGGAAACTGCAGCTGTCGTCGAAAAAGTGATGGGCTTGGAACGCATCGCCCAGGAAGATGATCTGATCCGTTTCCGTTCCGAAGCTGCTCTCGGCAATACCGTCGACATCAAAATGACCTCCGTCGGTGCTGGTGTCATGGGCGTCGGAACCGTCCATCATATCGCATGGCGGGCAAAAGATGAAGCGGATCATCTGGATTGGCTGAAGCATGTCACCGGCCTAGGACAGCATGCCACTCCTGTCCGGGACCGCAATTACTTCAAAGCCCTCTACTTCAGGGAAAAAGGCGGCATCCTTTTCGAAATCGCTTCGGACTCGCCAGGATTCGCTATTGATGAGCCCCGCGAAACAATGGGGCAAAAATTGATGCTTCCGCCGCAGTACGAAAGCAGACGCGCTGAACTGACGGCTGGACTCATCCCGTTCGAAGTCCGCACCTTATAAACAGAGAGGATTGGTATTATGAATCATCAACATATTTTCAAACAAGGGAATCCGGAAAGGCCTTTGCTGCTGTTATTGCATGGTACAGGCGGAACCGAACACGACCTGTTTTTCCTCGGAGAGGCGATCGATCCGGAAGCTTCTCTGCTGGGTGTGCGCGGAAACGTGACCGAATCCAGCATGAACCGTTATTTCCGCCGTTTGGCAGAAGGCGTATTCGACGAAATTGACCTGGAATACCGCACAAAGGAATTGATTGCGTTCCTGGATGACGCATCCAAGGAATACGGTTTCGACCGGAATAACATCGTAGCAATCGGATACTCAAATGGTGCAAATATCGCCGGGAGTATGATATACTCTTTCAAAGATGTTGTCAAAGGGGCCATCCTTCATCATCCGATGGTGCCGTTCCGCAATCGTCAATTGCCTGATCTGCATTCCCTTCCTGTCTTTATCGGTGCGGGCACAAATGATCCGCTTTGCGCACCGGAAGAAAGCACGGAATTGAAGGCAACACTAGAAGGAGCCGGCAGTGAGGTATCCATTTATTGGGGAAATGCTGGACACTCACTGACGAACGAAGAGGTTGTTGCAGCGAAAGCTTGGTACAACAAACACTTCTGATCTCTCCTTCCACATGAGAGGAGAAACATAAATGGAAAAACTATTGAACAGAATCAATGAATTGGCCCGTAAAGCCAAAACGGCGGATGGTCTGACCGAAACCGAAAAAATCGAGCAGCAGCAACTGCGTCAAACTTACATCAAATCGTTCCGCAGTTCTTTTGATGAAATCCTTTTGAATTCAAAAGTTTATGATCCCGAGGGTAATGACATTACGCCTAAGAAACTGGTCGAAGCTCAAAAAGACAAACGCCGGACTGATGTGAAAAACATTTTGGGCGGGGAAAAAATCGTGCACCTGCACCCAGAGGATGCCGATAAAAAATAGCAACGAAAAAGAAGAGATCATCCATTTCAGTTTGGATGTCTCTTCTTTTTTAATAGTTATCCAGCATTTACAGTAAATTCCCTAAACGGCACTCTCCTCAAAATATAAGGAAAGAATCTGTTGATCAATTCGATCATCACAACATTCATGATCATGCTTAAAATACAAATCATGACATCATAGGAATATCGCTCAAAAGACATCCCCGTCATACCTAGAATATTCTTTGAAATTTCTGTTAGCGGAACAATCGACTGAGTTCCCATAATTATCATTGAATTTCTGCCAAAATACTCTAAAACCCTATTATTCGGAAGGATAAATTTAAAGAACAGCAGCGTGGAAACAGTGCCCAGTAATGCGCACACATAGTACAGTACTGGATTATTCAGGACAGAATAATGTAAATCTACCGAGGGGTTGCTTTGTGCTAAAAAGAAATTGGCGACAAACATCACAATCCCCAAAATGATCAGTCCCGGTTTGTTGGCACCAGTAGCTGCCTTCTCTAATTTTCCAAAGAGGCTGTACCCGAACCAGATAAAAACAGTTCCAATCAAAGACCGATTAAACATATTGTAGAATCGTTCTAAATACGTGGTCAGCAAGTCTCTTTCAAGCGGAATAGCAACCTGCAAATACATTCCACTCACAGAAGTCAGCAACACTAAACAACCAACTAAGAGGATGCTCCTCTTATGTCCTCTGAATATCATCAGAAAAAAGATTTCAGCCATCAGCAACGCTGGTAAAAACCATATTGCACCATAACCATCCAGACTTAATGTATCTATGATAACTTGTATGATAAAATTAGCATCTGCATGTCCGTGCTTCAGTTGATCAACCACTAACCATATCAATGTTATCAAGCTAAATGTGAAGTATGGATACAACAACTGTACTGACCGCTTCTTAACATTCACCCATAAGCCGGTGCTTAAACAATTATTTTTATAAGCCATCAACATTCCGGATAACACAAAAAATAGCGGCATATGAAATGAATAAATCCAGTTGTTTAGAGGGTTATTCCCCATATCAATGTGTCCCAAAACAACCAATATGATAGCGACACCTTTAGCGCAGTCTAAATAAGTCATTCTTTGCATTTTCTTCATTTCGCCTTCCTGCCATTCCGTTTTGATGATCAAAACATTCTGTATACTTTTCATAAACAATTGAGGTTTGCTGCCAATATTCAGAGAATACGGCAACAAACCTCATTTATTTTACTCTATAGCTTTCAATATTCACTGTTTTAGTATGCTCTTGCTAACCAGACTGTGTGTTTAGCTGGCTTGCCTGATACGATACAGGTTGTTTTTTCGACTGGTGGGTTGAAAGGCATGTTGCGGGTCGTGAAGCCAGTTTCTTCCTTGATTTTCGCTTCCGTTTCAAGCTCGCCGTCCCATCCTGCCAATACGAAACCAGGCACTTCGCCAGCTGCTCGCTTGGATTCGATGTGGGCTTTCAGTTCATCCAATGTATCGATGTTCGTGTATTCATTGGCTTTGCGGTTTTCGCGGGCTGTTTCCAAGAGACGGACTTGCATGTCATCCAATGCTTTCGGAACGAAGTCCATGATCTCATCCAAGGATACCGCCACTTTGTCGGAAAGATCACGCATTTTCACCATGACTTGGTTGTTTTCCATATCGCGTGGCCCGAATTCGATGCGAATCGGTACGCCCTTCAGTTCCCACTCGTTGAATTTGAAGCCAGGCGAGTTATCGCTGTCGTCCAAGAGAACGCGGATACCGGCAGCCTTCAGATCCTTTTGCAATACTTCCAGACGTTCCACGATTTCAGGTTTCTTCTTCCATGGGCCAACCGGCATCAAGACAACTTGCTTTGCTGCGACCTTAGGAGGCAAAACCAATCCTTGGTCATCGCCATGAACCATGATCAGCGCACCGATCAAACGTGTGGAGACGCCCCAAGAAGTAGTATGCGCATAAACGTGCTCGTTATCACTGTTCAAGTATTTGATGTCGAATGCTTCCGCGAATTTCGTGCCCATATAGTGGGAAGTCCCGGCCTGAACCGCTTTTCCGTCTTTCATCATCGCTTCTACGGAGTAGGTATCCACCGCACCTGCGAAACGTTCTGAAGGCGTTTTTTGCCCTTCGTAGACAGGCACTGCCAACAAGCCTTCGATGACTTCTTTGTAGACTTGCAGCATGCGCATGGTGCGACGGCGCGCATCTTCTTCATCGGCATGGGCAGTATGTCCTTCTTGCCAAAGGAACTCGGAAGTGCGCAAGAACGGCAAGGTTTTCTTTTCCCAACGGAACACGTTCGCCCATTGGTTGATTTCCATCGGCAGATCGCGGTAAGAATTGATCCAGTCACCAAAAGCCGTACCGATCATCGTTTCCGATGTCGGACGCAAGGCCAAGCGTTCTTCCAATTTTTCGCCTGCAGCTTCCGTTACCCATGGCAATTCCGGGCTGAAGCCTTCGATATGGTCTTTTTCTTTTGTGAAGAATGATTCCGGGATCAGCATCGGGAAGTAAGCGTTACGGATGCCTTCCTCTTTGAAACGTGCGTTGAATTCTTCCTGGATATGTTCCCAAATTTCATAGCCGTCCGGTTTGAAGATCATGCAGCCGCGTACAGGTGAATAATCCATCAGATCAGCTTGTTTGATGGTTTGGATATACCATGCCGAAAAATCTTCTTTTTGTAAAGTACTCATGTTTTTCCTCCTGATTTTTAAAATTTTTATTTGATTGCAAAAAAATAAGCATAATCCATCCTTAACAAGGACGAAATATACTTTCCTGATGTATTTCCGCGGTACCACCTTCATTGGCCTTCATTATTTGCGAAAGCCCAACTCAACATCTGGTAACGGCAGAAAACCGGCCATATTTCTATGGCATACTGTCAGGTAGGTTCAACGAATCAGTGGGGGTCCCTCTTCCAGCCTAGGAAAGACTCTCTTTACCCATCATCCATTTACTGTTCCTTACATTCAATCACTAATTATTGTATGAGAAAAGCTCCGAAATAGCAATGCTTTTTTACGGTTCAGACTTCCCTCGCTTGTTGGAAATATTCTTCCTTCAAAATTCCATAATAAGCCATGTCGCAGCTGCGCCCTTTGAAGACTTTGTGTCTGCGCAATATCCCTTCCGATTGCATCCCTAGCCGCTTCATCACTTCGCCCGAAGCCGGGTTCAGGATATCATGCATCGCAAAGACTTTTTCCAGTTCCAAAACTTCAAAAGCCAGCGCTGTGATGAGCTTTCCCGCTTCCGTCATATAGCCGTTCCCGCAGTACCCCTTGTTCAAGGTGTAGCCTATTTCCGCAATGCGGTCAGTCGGGTTCGGACGGATATCGATCGTCCCGATCATCTTTTTGGTGTCCTTCACTACAATCGCATACTTTCCCGCCGGCGCCGCCATAAAGTAATTCGCGATGGCCTCTTCCGTCATCGCCCGATCACGATGCGTTTCGAAGACAAACCGGGTCGTTTCCTCATCGGAAGCATATTCGAACATATCCGGAGCATCCGCCAACCCGACTGGACGCAGCAAAATCCGTTCACCTTCCAGGGTGCTGTGCTTCATCAATTCTAAGGTTATATCCATGTTTAGGGCCTCCTGTGTTTGATCTGTTTCAAAACAATAGACAACAAAAACGGATCGACTGGACTTGCCTGCCGATCCGCACTTCGCCGAAAAAATTAAACCATCTTCATCGGATCCACGTACTTATCAAACTCTTCAGCAGTGACATGCCCCATCGCGACAGCCGCCTCTTTCAAGGAAGTGCCGTCCACAAAAGCCTTCTGAGCGATCTTGGCTGCTTTCTCATAGCCGATGTACGGGTTCAAGGCAGTCACCAGCATCAAGGAATTGGTCAGGTTATAGTTGATTTTGTCCTGTTCCGCCTTGATTCCGCTCGCACAGTTTTCATCAAAGCTGATCAGTGCATCCGCAAGCAGGCGGACAGACTGCATGAAGCTGTTCACGATCAGTGGCATATAGGTGTTCAGCTGGAAAGAACCTTGCGAAGCCGCAAAGCCGATGGCGCTGTCGTTGCCCATCACTTGGATGCAGGCCATCGTTACGGCTTCGGATTGGGTCGGATTGACTTTTCCGGGCATGATCGAACTTCCCGGCTCATTCATCGGGATGCTGATTTCGCCGATGCCGCTTCTCGGGCCGCTCGCCAGCCAACGGACATCATTGGCGATTTTGTAGAAATTGGCCGCCAAAGCTTTGACTGCCCCGTGCGTATGCACAAAAGCATCCTTGCTGGTCAGCGCATGGAATTTATTCTCAGCTCCGACGAATGCTTCGCCCGTGCGTTCCGCAACTTTTTCGATTGTTTTTTGGATGAAGACCGGATCGGCGTTCAGTCCCGTTCCGACCGCTGTGCCGCCTAAGGCTACTTGGCGCATGTATTTCAAGGAGTCCTCGATCATGGACATGGTTTCTTCAAGCATGACGCGCCATGCGCTGATTTCCTGGCCTAATGTCAATGGCGTAGCATCCTGCAGATGGGTACGGCCCAATTTGACAATCGCCGCATTCTCTTGCTCCAAGCGGGTCAGGGTGCCGATCAATTGTTCAATCGCCGGATACAGCTTGTTTTTTATGTAGAGTACGCCGGCAATATGCATGGCAGCCGGGAATGTATCATTGGAGCTCTGGCCTTTGTTCACATGGTCGTTGGGATGGATGCCGCCGTCAACAAGCTGATTGCCTCGGTTCGCCAGCACTTCGTTCACGTTCATATTGGATTGCGTACCGCTTCCGGTCTGCCATACGGACAAAGGAAATTGATCGTCCCATTTGCCTTCAAGCACTTCATCAGCCGCCAAAAGGATGCCCTTTGCCACTGTCTCATCCAACAAACCGACTTCATGGTTTGAGGCTGCGGCAGCCCGCTTGATTTCGACCAATGCGTAGATGACTTCCATCGGAATCTTTTCGATTCCGATCTTGAAGTTTTCCAGACTGCGCTGCGTCTGTGCACCCCATAATTTATCCGCTGCTACTTTTACTTCCCCTAATGAGTCATGTTCAATCCGATATTCCATTCATCCCGTTCCTTCCTGTCGGTTCTTCCGTTTTTGGACGTGCTTTTTGTCCTAATATTCCGCTTTCCAGATGGCAGCTTCGACAGCTTCCATCGGGTCCGTTATTTCAACGCCATTTACGCCGTCTTCGATGGCAGCTTGGATGACGGCTGCTGCAACCAATTTCGATGCTTCGCGCAACTGGGAAACCGGCGGCAAAATCGCTGCTCCCGCTTCCTCCAAGTTCTGCAGGGAAGTGATGCCGTGCGCGGCAGCGGACAGCATTCTGTCCGTCACTGTCTTCGCTTTGGCGATGACGATCCCGAAGCCTAAGCCCGGATACAATAAGGCATTATTCGCTTGCCCGATTTTATAGTTCACGCCATTGTATGCGATCGGATCGGATGGGCTGCCGGTGACGACCAACGCTCTCCCCTCGGACCAAGCAATGACATCCGAAGCCTTTGCTTCGCACAATCTGGTCGGATTCGAGATCGGCATGATTGCAGGTCGTTCATTGTATGCTGCCATCTTTTCGACGACTGCTTGCGTAAAGGCACCGGCTTGACCTGATGTTCCAATCAGCACGGTCGGTTTGACGGCATCGATGATTTCAGCCAAATCGGTCAGCTGCGTAGGGAATTCATCCGCGGTGCGCGCATACTTTTGCTGACCCGGCGTAAGGTCTGCCATATTATCGGTGACCAAACCGTACCGATCGACCATGTAAAACTGTTTGCGGGCTTCCTCGCTGTCGGCCCCTTGGAGCAACATCTCCATGAGAATTTGGTCGGAAACGCCGACGCCGGCAGTCCCGCCTCCGAAAACAAGGATTTTGTGTTCCGTAATCGGCTTATTGGTGATCTGGACCACCGAATCCATTGCAGCCGACATCATCACGCCGGTCCCTTGGATATCATCATTGAACGTGCAGATTTTATCGCGGTACTGTTCCAATATATTGGCGGCGTTGTCGCGGCCGAAATCTTCCCAGTGGAACAATACATCCGGGAACAGCGCAGAAGCCTCTTCAACGAATGTTTCGATGAATGGGTAGTAAGCCTCCCCGGTCACGCGTTTGTGCTTGTTGCCGAGATAGAACGGATCTTCCAACAGCTCTTCGTTGTTTGTGCCCGCATCGATCACAATCGGCAACACCTGTTGCGGATTCAATCCCGAAGCGACGGTGTAGACGGCCAATTTCCCGACCGAAATCGCGATGCCTTGGATGCCCCAATCGCCGATGCCCAACACCCCTTCGCCATCCGTGATGACCATCATTTTGATTTCTTCATCCATACCTTTGCTGCCGTTCAGCAAAGCGCTACGGATAGCTTCCGGACGATTCACATCCAAATACACCGCGTCCTGGGGAATCTGGTAATCCCGCGAATAATTCATGACTGTGTCGGCAATGGTCGGCGTATAGATTACCGGCAACAACTCCGTCACATGTTTCCCGATGACATGGTAAAAAAGCACACGGTTCTGGGCGTAGATATTCATCAGGTGCTTCTGTTTGGAATAGGCATCTGTCAGTTGACCCAGTTGGGCATAGACAATCTCTCCCTGCTCTTCCAGTGTACGGACTGCTGTCGGCAACAAACCTTCCAGTCCCAAAGTTGCCCGTTCTTCCAAAGTGAATGCGGTCCCTTTATTCAAAAATGGCTGACCCAATAAATCTTTTCCGTTAATTTTCGACACGTTGACACACTCCTGCTCCATCATTTGTATGTATTTCTTTCCATGCTTTTCAGATCAAGGCTTGGCGTACTGTTTCTGTCGGCAAACGCTAATCTGCCCAAGGTATTTCTATTGTGAGATGCTCATGCAGCTCTTTTTGGTAGTCCAGATCGGCTCTACGTTTTTGCCGTCTTTCTTCATATCCGCTGTTGATGAATTTTTCCTCGACCGTTTCCGGTACGATTTTCGGAAGGCAGACTTTATTGCCATTTTCATCAGGTAGCGCCACAAAGGTCAAAAAGCAGGTTGCCGCCAAGTAACGTTCTCCCGTCCGAAGATTCTCTCCCGTCACTTTTGTGAAGATTTCCATGGACGTCTTCCCTGCTCCGGACACAAACGTATCAATGCAGACCGAGTGCCCTGTCGGAAGCGGCTTGATGAAGTTCAATGTGTCCACCGATGCGGTCACATTTGTCGTACGACCGAAACGCTCTCCAGAAATTGCCGCACAATCATCGATCATGCTCATCAGTTTACCGCCGAACAAAGTACCGTGGTAATTTGAATCGAACGGAAAGACATGGTGTGTCTGAATCACCTTCGTCTGCCTGCAATATCTGCTCTCCCGCTCTTGGTTCGTTTCCGTCATATCCGTCTTCAATCCTCTCTTGTTTCGTAAATTCATTTTAGCATGCTTCATTTATTTTTAATAGTTCCGCCAACCAAACAATTCTCGTCCTTTTCATGTGTTTTTCACATGTTTTTCCCGTGTACCCCGCTTTCCTTTCAAACAGTGTTGTTGTAAAATTAACTTAGGAAGCGTTTTCTGAACAAAATCAAAAAAGGAGCGGGTAGAAATGTTAGCAGAATACAAAAATATTTTGGTTCCCGTTGACGGTTCAGGTCAGTCAGAAGATTCGTTCAAAAAAGCTGTTGCCATTGCCAAACGCAATAACGCCGCGTTACACCTTATCTACGTCAAGGACACACGAAATGTTCCTCTTAGCCCTGAATATGAATCCAGATTGACGGAAGCATACAAGGACATGGAATATGAATTCCTCGATGAAATGATGACATTCGCCACAAATGAAGGGATTGAAATCAAGAAGTCTGTAACCAACGGCAACCCAATGACGTTGATCGCTGAAGCATTTCCAAAAGAATACAACATCGATCTTATTGTCATCGGAGCGACCGGCAAAGGTGCAATCACCAGGGCTTTTGTTGGATCGGTCTCTAACTATGTGGTCCGTCATGCACCGTGTGATGTTTTGGTTGTCCGTACCTAAAAGTAGCGCACAATTTTTGCAGCCGTACCTCAGAAAACGTAAGAACAGCCCTGTACAGCTTTCGCTGCACAAGGCTGTTTCCTTTTATGCACTAATTAGCACAAACCTTTTACGGGACAATTTTCCGTAGTTTTTCGATATCATTCAGTCAGCTAGATATCATTGACTGTCCCGCCCGCTTCCTCACTGTCGATCCAAGCGCCATCAAAAAATTGGATGGCATACGGCCCTTCACTGGTGATGTCAAAATAAACCTTATCTGTGAAGGACTCTCCAGGTGCGACAGAATGCAGCCAGAAATGGGTATAGCGCAAAGGCAGGTTTTTCCCCTCGGCATCAAGTGCCGAAAAGTAGTTGGGCGCGATATAGGTATCGACGCTGCCATTGTTGACATATTGTATTTCCACTTCCAATAGTCTTTTGCCAAGCGGGTTGAGTTCTTCCAGCGCATCTATTTCCCGGATTTCCGTTACCGTCACCAATTCATTTATCCCGGAATCCTCGCTCAAAAAGTTTTGCGCTTCGCCTTCATTGACCGTAAAAGCAGGCGGGGTTATCGTTGGGTTATCATTGGGTATAAAAGTTATGGTGACATAGCTTTCAGGTGCAAGATCAGCCAGTTCGATCCCGGTATCGCCATAGAGTACGGATGTATCCGTCGTGAAGGTAATTTCCGTCTCGACTCCAGGCCCTTGATAAGGATAATCGAACTCCCACACGTTGTTCGTCTCGCGGTAGTCGACAGCCGTTCCTTCGATGATGGTCGTCACTTGATCATACCCTTCAGCGGTACCTTCTAAAGCAAAATAGTTGTACTTGTCGCCTCTGGTGATTCCGTCCTTAACACCGCTGGAAAAAAGAATCGTTTTAGTTACACTTTCCTCAGCCTCAACCGTAGATTCTTCGCTCACCAAAGAATCTACGGTTGCACTTTCAGTTTCGTTTTGGCATGAAGCAAAAATACCGACACAGGCAACAAGCAACAATCCAAACCTTTTGTTCATAGGAATTCCCCCTTCAGCAATCCGCACAACAGGTTTCCATCTTTCGATTCTTACCCCCATTTTAGCAAATTAACCGACAAAAAACGAATTCCGGACTTTCTTCAGGACATTACGCGGAGAAATGACTATAATGGAGGCATACTTAATTCCTTAAGAGTTTCCTCAAGGATAAGCCATTCGAAAATCAGAAAGGAGCGTTGCGGATGCGCTTAATAAAAGGCCTGCTGTTCACTGGCATAGCTGCACTAGTGGTCGGATACGGAATAAACCCAACCGCCTTTAACGAAAAGTTCCCCTTTTTGGAGCAGGCAGTCCAATCAGACGTGACCGAAAAAATAAAAGTGCTGACAAGTCCTGGAGGCGTCGATCTGCTCACAGCGCCATTCACCCGACCTGATGAAATCGACTATACACTAGTGGAAGACAAAATCATGACTTTGCTGAATGAACTCCGCCTGGAGCAAGGGCTGCTTCCCCTCACGAAGAACGAAACGCTTAAAGCGGCAGCCGATCACCGGGCCATTGAAACCCAGACATCATTTTCGCACACCCGGCCGGACGGGACAGATTTTTACACAATCATCCTGACAGATGATTACTGGTACCCTTATCAAACTGTCGGAGAAAATCTGGCAATGGCAACCTATTTCAAGGACGAAGCAGGTATGGCTGAATTTTTGTTCGATGGATGGGTGGAAAGCGAAGGACATTATGCCAATATGGTTCATCCCGATTTCCTCGAGGTAGGCATCGGCGTCCATTATGACGGGGAATTCCTGTATGCCGTACAAATTTTCGGAAAACAAAATCAATAAATTGAATTAATCCGAAAAAATGCAAAAAAAAAGCAAGCATCAGGAATATCCTGCATGCTTGCTTTTCGTTTGCGCGGCAACGTCCTACTCTCACAAAGGGAAACCCTTCACTACAATCGGCGCTAAGAAGCTTAACTTCTGTGTTCGAGATGGGAACAGGTGTGACCTTCTTGCCATCGTCACCGCACATTTTTCAAGAGAACGTTGTTCTCTCAAAACTGAATCTACAAAATTAAAGGGAACCCGAAAACACCGCTTGAGTTTTCTTCTTTTTAAAAATTGGTTAAGTCCTCGACCGATTAGTATTGGTCCGCTCCATACATCGCTGTACTTCCACTCCCAACCTATCTACCTGATCATCTCTCAGGGGTCTTACTCACTTAAAGTGATGGGAAAT
>MUZD01000025.1 GCA_002155105.1 Sedimentibacter sp. SX930
CCGGATTGGAAGCAGTATGCCGTCGACACGACCGTTCCAGGGGCAGTCATTGCCCAGGACATGATCGAATTCGGCAACTTTGCGCGCGACTTGATCGTGGACAATCCGGATAATTTCCGCATCTTCGGACCGGATGAAACCAAATCCAACCGCCTGAACAAAGTCTTCGAAGTGACGAACCGCGTTTGGATGGAAGCGATCGATCCTGCTTATGATGAATGGCTTTCTCCGTCCGGCCGTGTCATCGATTCTCAGTTGTCCGAACACCAAGCCGAAGGCTTCCTGGAAGGCTATGTCTTGACAGGGCGTCATGGTTTCTTCGCGAGTTACGAAGCCTTCCTGCGTGTCGTCGATTCGATGATTACCCAACATTTCAAATGGTTGCGCAAAGCCAAAGAACAGACATGGCGCAAACACTATCCTTCCTTGAACTTGATCGCGACTTCGACTGTTTTCCAACAGGACCACAATGGCTACACCCATCAAGATCCAGGGTTGTTGACGCATTTGGCTGAGAAGAAACCGGAATTCATCCGCGAATACTTGCCGGCGGATGCGAACTCCTTGATGGCCGTGATGGCGGAAACGATGGCTTCCGAGGAACAGATCAACCTGATCGTGTCTTCGAAACACCCGCGTCCGCAATTCTACTCTGCTGAAGAAGCGGAAGTATTGGTCAAAGATGGCTTGAAAGTCATCGACTGGGCTTCGACTTGCGGAGACGAAGAACCGGATGTCGTGATCGCGGCAGCGGGAACGGAACCGAACCTGGAGGCACTCGCCGCAGTCACGATCCTGCACAAGCAGTTCCCGGCATTGAAGATTCGTTTCATCAACATCGTGGACCTGTTGAAACTGCGCCATCCGGATGTGGATCCGCGCGGCTTGAGCGATGAAGCATTTGATGCTTATTTCACGGCCGACAAACCGATCGTCTTTGCTTTCCACGGCTTCGAAGGCTTGATCCGTGATATCTTCTTCGACCGTCACAACCACAACCTGCACATCCACGGCTACCGTGAGAACGGAGACATCACGACACCGTTCGACATGCGCGTATTGTCGGAGATGGATCGTTTCCACTTGGCACAGGATGCGGCCAACGCCGTCTATGGCGAAGAAGCGGCAGCCTTCTCGCAACGGATGACGGAAACGGTGGACT
>MUZD01000009.1 GCA_002155105.1 Sedimentibacter sp. SX930
CCATATCAACACTCCTCGTTATACATTATATTATATAACGAGTTATAAGTCTACAAAAAAACCGCTATATATCAATCGTTACAGCGGTTTTTCGAGTGATTATCGTTACACAATTCGGGAATGCAGGATTCAAGGAAAACTAATTTTACTAGAGAAAATATGGATGGAGATCCGAATGATAAAAAACACCAAAAAGTATCGATAAGTAAATTTGAAGAAAAGTGGACAACATCTGGATTCCGATGATGACTTATGTGCATTGCCAATAGAATCTTATCTGCTTAAAGCAAGAACCAAGGGCAAGAACTTTTCTATGCACCACTAGAAATTCCGTTGATTTCAACTGAAGAAGAGATCAATGATTTGAGTGCTATGGAAGAAATTGTTACGCTAGTGTATCCTGATGGGTTATGGGACTCCTTAAATAATAAAGCTTAATTCAGAAAAGGTGTTTCAACGCCACATCCCAAACTGGATTATAATGGCAAGCAAGAATTCATGATTGATACTGCATGTATTCCGGGCACAAGTGGTTCACCCGTAGTTATAGTGAATGAGAACGGCTACTTTGATCGCAATGGGAACAGCTACCCAGACGAAATGCACATTCTATTCCTGGGTACTCTGAGTGTAGCGCCGCAAGTAACAACGGATGAGGATAATTTCCCATCACCACAAGTTGTATCTTTGAATGGTCCAAGTAATTTTGGCTTAGTGATCAATTCCAGCAGAATTCTCGAATTGGAAGCCTTGTTTTAAAACTGAGTGAAAAGTCACGGTTGGTGGAAACTATGAACTACAGAAAAGAGAATATAGAAAGCCGTTGTGTGGCAATCTGTATTCTCTTGTCTATTTGTTTGGGAACGGAATGGTTGGCAAGATACACTTGACTGTGGCTGTTTTGGTATAAATCAGTTTGAATACTTAAATTATAAAAAGTAAACGCTTTTTCTAAAAATTTGATGACAAATCAATATAGTTATTTCAATGGAAATGTAGTAAAATTTAGGGGCAAGTGAAAATATAAATATGAAGTATTTTGAAATCATAATAAGATAATTTTTAAAATTTGTGGATTTTGCATCATTGATCGAATGAAAACTAAAGGAGCTCATAACATTATGCAAAAAGTCAGAAAAGCAGTCATTCCAGCGGCCGGATTCGGCACGCGTTTTTTACCGGCTACGAAGGCCATGGCGAAAGAAATGTTGCCGATCGTCGATAAGCCGACCATCCAATTCATCGTCGAAGAAGCCATCGCATCGGGAATCGAAGAGATCCTGATCGTCACAGGCAAAAGTAAGCGCGCCATCGAAGACCATTTCGACTCCAATGTCGAGTTGGAGATGAACTTGCTCGAAAAAGGCAAGCATGAGTTGTTGGCGCTTGTTCAGGAAACGACTGGCGTGCGCATCCACTTTGTGCGCCAAGCTTATCCGTTGGGATTGGGACATGCCGTGCTGCAGGCGAAGGCTTTCGTCGGCCAAGAACCTTTCGTCGTCATGCTTGGGGATGACTTGATGGAGGATGAAGTGCCGTTGGCGAAACAACTGATCAACGCCTATGAACGCACGCATGCATCGAATATCGCTGTGATGGCGGTGCCGCAGGAAGAAACATCCAAATACGGCATTATCGACATCGCCTCCGAATTGGAACCGGGTTTATATAATGTCAGCCGTTTCGTGGAAAAACCTAAGGCGGAAGAAGCGCCAAGCAACTTGGCCATCATCGGCCGTTACCTGTTGACGCCGGAAATATTCGAGATCCTGGAGAACCAGACTCCCGGAGCAGGCGGCGAAATCCAACTGACCGATGCCATCGACACACTGAACCAAACCCAGCGCGTCTTCGCGAAACGCTTTGAAGGAACCCGCTATGACGTCGGTGACAAGTTCGGCTTCATGACGACTAGCATCGGCTATGGTTTGACTCATCCGGAAATTAAGCATAAGTTGAAGGAATATATTATTGCACTTGGGAAAGAACTATCCGGTGAGAACGAAAGTGATACGACATTGGCTGATACGACCGTTTCCGCGTTGTAGAAGTTTGCGATAAAAGAAAGGCGCCGGTTTTCGGGTGTCTGCTACGGGCGCTGGGGGCGCCCAAGTGTGTGCCAAGGGCGCCAGCTCCGATGAGCGCGCCCTTATCGGAGAAGGCACTCCCGCCGATGAGCCACCTCCGAGGAGAATGCTTTCACCGGAGGTAGCCCTTTTGCAGATGCCTCAACTCCGGCGAAGCCGCCGTGGTCGGAGGTAATCGTCTTTTCGGATTCTCAGTTCCGGAAAGAAAACCGCTTATCAAAGAAAAATCTTCACATCCGATGAGGGGACTGGATAAGCGTCATGGCAGCCGTTTGTTTTCGCGTATGCGGTGACTGTATATTGAATGGAGTGAGAGGTGCAGGCTGGGAATCCCGGTCTGTGCCTATCTTTATATTATGGGAACCTTTTTTAGTGCCAGACTATAATCCGAAGTCCTTTACAGTGGAAACTAAGTGCTGGGAGACGAAGAGAATGAAAAATATTATTGTTACCGGTGGGGCCGGATTTATCGGCTCGAATTTTGTTCACTACGTAGTGGACAACCATCCCGAAGTGCACGTCACCGTTCTGGACAAACTGACCTATGCAGGGAATAGGAAAAACCTGTCAGGGCTACCGGCAGATCGGGTAGAACTCGTTGTAGGGGACATCACGGATGCTGAATTAGTGGATCAGCTTGTCAAAGAGGCAGACGCAGTCGTGCATTACGCTGCCGAGTCGCATAACGACAATTCCTTGAAGGATCCTTTTCCGTTTGTTCAGACAAACATCATCGGGACCTACACCTTGATTGAGGCTTGCCGAAAATACGGCGTGCGTTATCACCATATTTCAACGGACGAAGTATACGGCGACTTGCCATTGCGTGAGGACTTGCCTGGGAAAGGGGAGGGTCCTGGTGAAAAATTCACGCCCGAGACACCCTACAATCCTTCCAGCCCTTATTCATCCACAAAGGCCGGTTCTGACTTGTTGGTTAAGGCGTGGGTGCGTTCATATGGGCTAAAAGCGACCATTTCGAACTGTTCCAATAACTATGGACCTTACCAACATATCGAGAAATTCATCCCGCGCCAAATTACCAATATCTTATCTGGCATGCGCCCGAAACTTTATGGGGATGGAAAACATGTGCGCGATTGGATTCATGTGGATGACCATTCAGCGGCAGTATGGACGATTTTGATGAAGGGCCGGATCGGGGAAACGTATTTGATCGGTGCCGACGGGGAAGAAAATAATCAGCATGTGCTTGAATTAATTCTGGAGCTCATGGATCAACCGAAAGATGCGTATGATCATGTGCAAGATCGCGCGGGACACGATTTGCGGTATGCCATCGACTCGACCAAGCTTCGCGAAGAGTTGGGTTGGGTTCCTCAATTCACTGATTTCAAGGACGGTTTAACAGACACCATAAAATGGTACACCGAAAATAAAGACTGGTGGGCAGCTGAAAAAGAGGCTGTTGAAGCAAATTATGCGAAAAACAATCAATAGGGATTAGACGAACGCTCTTCTGGAGCCCGTTTTATGATCAAAGGAAAAATAAAGGAGGCCTGTAATGAAAGCCAACCAACGCAAACTGCTGATTCTGCTGGCGGTCGTCTTCTGGATGGCGATCATCTTCAAGCTTTCAGCACAGCCCGGAGAACAATCGAACATCCTGAGCACAAAAGTAACGACAGTCATCGTCAACCTGGCGCAACAATTCCGGCCTGACGTGAATGTCCTATCACTGAATTACTTCATCCGCAAATGCGCCCATTTCCTGGCCTACCTTGTGCTGGGGATCATAGTATTGTTTGCGATGAGACGGATCGGGTTGACGGGTAAGACCGGTGTGTGGATCACGTTGTTGATCTGCATCGGCTATGCGACCACCGACGAACTGCATCAAGCCTTCGTACCTGGGCGCACACCGAAGCTGTTGGATGTTTTGATAGACAGCAGCGGCGCTTCGCTAGGGATTGGTATTTATCTTCTGCTTGTGGAAAACAGATGGAAAGAACTAAAGCAGAAGCGTTTATAGAACCCCCGAGGATGTGGCGCGTGGCCACGCTTGCCGCATTTTCGATGAGCGGGGGATGCTTGCCGGAGAACAGCATTGCGCCAGCTAGCTCAACTCCGACGAGCGAATGTTGGCCGGAGGAGGATGCGTGGCGGGCGGAGGAACTCCGGCGAAGCCGCTGTGGTCGTAGGTAATCGTCTTTATGGATTATCTCCTCCGGCGAAGGCCACCCTCATCGGAGGAGAGCGGCCGCCCATAAAAAACCATAAACAAAAAAAGGAGACCCCCCATGAATAACAAATGGCTTGCATTTTACGCATCATCCCACGGCTTCGGGCACATGACCCGTTGTCTGGCGATCATCGAGGAACTTTTGGAAACGACCGATCACTTGATTTATCTCGCTAGCGGCGCCTTTCAGAACAGCTTCGCCCGCGTTTATCTCGCGCACTTCGGCGACCGCGTGACCTACAGGGACATCCGCACCGAAGTCGGCCTCGTCAACAAGGACAACAGTCTCCAGGTCGACATCCCCCGTCTCGAGCACGAGCTGACCGATTTTATGGTCGGTTGGGATACGGCCGTCGCCGCGGAAGTCGCCATTTTGCGCGATCTGCCCGTCGCCTGCGTCATCAGTGACATCAGCGCCATCGGCATCCAAGTGGGGGAACGATTAGGTGTGCGCAACATCGGCATCGCCAACTTCACTTGGTGCGAGCAGTACGAGTTTCTTGGCCTTTCCGACACCATCATCGACCGATTCCGGGAAGTCTACGCCAAACTAGACCTCCTGATCGAATACGACCTGATGCTGCCGGCGCCCAAACTGCCCGTCCCAAGAAAACAAATCGGTTTCATCTGCCGCCGCTTCGATAACGACCGCATTGCAGCCATCAGAGCCCAATACGGCCCGAGCATCTTCATCACCTGCGGTAAATCAGCAGACCTGAACAACATCCAGATCGACAACTACGATGGCACCATCTTCGCAACCAGCGGCATCAACATCACCGCAACCGGAAACGCCACCGTCGTCCAACTCCCCATCGAAACCTTCGACACCCACAACTACCTCGCCGCCAGCGACCTCGTCATCGCCAAAGCTGGCTGGGGCACCATCTCCGAAGCACTGCTTTCCAAAAGGAACCTGGTGCTCATCGAAAGGGAAGGGGTATTGGAAGATACCGAAAACATCGAAGAACTGAAGCGACGTGGAGTCGCAGTTTCGATCAAAGAAACCGACTTAGCGCGAATCGATATGCATGAAATCAAGCAGTTGATTGCGGATAACATCGTCAGAGAGAATCTGGATGCCTATCAGAATGCAGTCCAAGATGTTATCGATACCTTGCAAATAGGTGGTTCTTAATTGTATGTGCAGTGCTTTCTTATGAGTTCATAGTAGCTATACTTCTTTACTGAATAGTATTGTTGTAATTTTACATAATTTACTTTTTAATAGAATATGTTTTGAAAAGAGGGAGCACTGTGAAAGAATTATACTATCCTAATATAACTGTCAGAGAAGATAATTGGCTTAAATATGCACTTTTATATAAAAAAGAATTATATACAATAAAGCCAATCAAATATGCTAATTTGGATTATGACTATCTTAATGATAAAATTGGAGAATTATTTTTAAAACCTTATGATCCAGAAAGTTTGTTGGGGATGGATGATAAGTTAGGAACTTCTTTTGAAAAGACAATTATTAATCATATGACAATAATCAACTCCAAAAGAGAAAAATTTAGAATTCCTTTTTCAAATGAGTCTTTAGATGAAAATTTAAGAAGCTCTAAAAAGAATTCCATTCTTTTTAAAGGTAAATATACCAATGAAATTGAGAAGTTTGTTTTAGAAAATGGATATGGGGAAATATACAATGGCTATATAAAAGTTAGCGAAAGGTTTGCCGTTATATACATGGGATTGCTAGCAGAACATATCTCATATTTAGATTCATCAGTTTCACTCGTAAGTAAACCTCGGCATGTTAATCAGTACTTGGATAATTCAGATATATTAAGACAAGGGACCTTATCAATGAGATTTTACCCGCATAGTGTATCTCAAGAGGTTTATAAAGAGAGAATAATTTCACAGTTTCTTCCGCAAAACATTGATGAAATATCTGTCGAAAGAATAGCAAAAATACGTACGGATTCATATAGAAGAGAACTGGACAGATTTAATTCTTTAATGGATAAGCTATTTGAAAGAAATTTCATTTTTCAAGATAGACAGGAAATTTTAACGGAAATTTTTGATGCTCAGGAAGCGCTAAATAGTATTATTTTTAGTGAATTAGGAAAAGCGGTTATTATGTTAGGATTAAACGCTATTTTAACTGTTTGTAATACTCCATTTTTAATGACTGAAGCTCTTTCACAAGGGTTTTTGAATAATCTCGAGTCAAACAGAACAGATAACAGACTGATTAGTATCAGAGAAGGAAATTCCACAATGAAACTTATCACAACACTAAATTCAATATGAGTGAGATTCTAAGATTCTTGAATATTTGTTACACCATATGTCGTAACCCTTCAGTATTATCGTTATAGAGACCTACTGTTTCTATAAGTATGAGCCTTATTCTACGAGCATATCCAAGAATAAGATACGCCAAAGGTGTTACACGTTTTCCAACTAGGCTCACCCCAATAGGAGCAAAAAATCTCCACAACAAGCTCAACTACGGCAAATGTTCGCTGGTCGGAGGTAATCGTCTTTTTGGATGTTTTCCTCCGGCAGAAAACCCCACACCGGAGCTGACGCCGCTTTACGCAGCCCCCCATTACTCAGTCCGTCTCAAATCGAGGCGGGCTTTTTTCATCTCCTCCTTTACATCTGTTAACTACTGTTATATACTGTTTATCGAAAGGGAGGGGAGGTCGTTTAAAATGAAAATCATCATTCAGCACAATTCGATGGTACCGATCTACGAGCAATTGGTGAATCAGATCAAGTCATTGATTTTGGAAGAGAGTTTGCAGGAGAACGAGCCTCTGCCTTCTGTGCGGGTGCTGGCGAAGGAAATCAAGGCCAGCGCGCTCACCGTCAAGAAGGCCTACGATTTGTTGGAGCAGGAGGGCTTCATCGCGACGATCCACGGCAAAGGCAGCTTTGTGCTGGCGGTGAACAGGCATGCGAAAAGGGAAAACCTGCTGTACAGCACGCAGCAAGAGTTGGAGCAAGTAATCAAGAAAGCGCGGCAGGCCGGCATCTCCAAAGCGGAGTTGGCGGAACTGATTGCGATGATTCTGGAGGAGGAATAAGCATGATTGAAATGGAGAACACGGTCGTGACATATCCGAGCTTCGAGCTGGATTGTTCGTTGCAGGTGAACGAGGGCACGATCACCGGGATTGTCGGGGAGAACGGCGCCGGCAAAACGACGCTTTTCAAAGCGCTGTTGGGCTTGGTTCCGATCGCATCGGGCAGCGCCAAAATCAACGGGCAGGAGATTGCCGAGTTGTCGCTGGCGGACCGCGAAAGTATCGGCACCGTGATGGCGGAATCCTTTTTCAACGATGTCTATACGATTAAGGACCTCAACCGGCTGTTGAAAAGTTTTTACCGAAAATTCGACGAAAGCTATTTCCAGCGCAAATGTGCTGATTTCCACCTCCCAAAAGACCAGAGACTCAAGGAATTCTCCACCGGCATGAAAGCCAAGCTGAAGACGCTGACGGCGCTGTCGCACGGGGCACAGCTGTTGATTTTGGACGAGCCCACCAGCGGACTTGACGTCAGCGCGCGCTATGAAATTTTGGACATATTGCAGGACTACCTCGTCGACCACCCGCAATGCAGCATCCTGATCAGCTCGCACATCTCCAGCGATCTGGAAAAACTCTGCGACGACATCTACTACCTGAAGGCCGGCAAAGTCCTTCTGCACGAGGATACCGACAGGCTGTTGGATGCATATGGTGTCCTGAAGGTGGATGAACAAGCCATGCAGCAACTCGACCGAAACTTCCTGCTTTATCAGAAACGTACCAACTACGGCTACGACTTGCTGACGAACCAACGCCTGTTCTACATGGAGAACTACCCCAAAGTGATTGTGGAAAAACCGACGATCGACCAAATAATGCTCATGATAATGGATGGTGACCGACTATGAAAGGCCTCTGGGTAAAAGACTTGCTGCTGTTGCAGAAACAGCTGAAAACGTTCCTGATGTTCGTACTGATCGCCGCGTTCAACGCCTACACGATCAAATCCGTGCCGGTGATATTTATTATGATGGCGTTTTTCTTCGTCACGACCTCGGCCTCGACGATCTTCTATGACCAGGAAAATCACGGTTTCCTCTATCTGTTCACCTTGCCGACGCGCAAAAAGGATTACGTGATCCAAAAACTGCTGTTGGTCTTGGTGTCTTCGCTGGTTGCGGTGGGGCTGTCGTTCGTTTTGATTTTCCTGATGATGCAATTCGATCCTGAACTGCAGACGAGCGGGCAAGACTTGCTGTACAGCGCACTCTATAGTTTCTTTTTCGGGTGTTTCTACGGTTCCATCATCACGCCACTTTACCTGCGCTACGGAACCGAAAAAGCCAGAGTGTTCATCTTCGCAATCATGGGGACACTGGCAATGGGCATCATCCTGATCGAAAAGACGGGTGTGCTCGATGGGATAGCGGGCTCCGACTTTATGGCCAGCGTGGCAGCCTTCAATTCGCTGCAGATAACCGGCTTGACCCTCGCGCTGACCAGCGCGATGCTGGTACTTTCCACAATTGTGAGTCGGCGGTTTATCGATAAGTCAGTTGCGTTTTAATATAGAAGAAGCTCCCCGGCGAAATGCGCCGGGGAGCTTCTTCGTATTACTGGAGGTGGTCTCCTCCGACCAGGCGGGTGCTCACCGGAAGACAGGATCCCAATCATTACTTACCTCCGGCCCACGGCTGGCCGCCGGAGGAAACTGAGTTCCCCAACAACACACCTCCGGCGAGCCCATCCTCCCCGGAACTCAGATTCCGTAGAAATGCCCGAACTCCGGCGAAGCCGCGGTGGTCGGAGGTAATCGTCTTTTGGGTGTACTCCTCCGGCAGAAAGACTTCAGCTGGGAGGAACCGTCAGCACCGATGAGGACTGCACTCATCGAAGGACAGCCCTAGAAATCTGCGAAAACTACGACGAAGGCGCCTCTCATCGAAGGAGAGAGCGCAAGCATGCTTGGCCGGCTGCTCCGGCCGCAAAAAAATAGCCCAACCCGGCGCATCCGGATTGGGCTAGCGATGAAAGTTCAGCACAAAACTTGGCCTTTCCCATGGTAATATCCTTGCTGATAAACCATTCCCAGGTTTTTAAGCTTGTTGCTGATGCATTCCGACTCAACGCCTTCGACAACCAATTTAAGATTGTAACGATTGGAAAAGTTAAGCCAGTTATTCAAGAAAAAGAACATGCTGTCTTCGTTGGTGTTTCTGAAATCCAGCAGTGAAATTTTGATGGTATGAATATTTTGAACATTTTTTGATATCAATTCAAAGTTGTTTTGGCCACTACCTATATCATCGATCGCCAATGAAAAACCTTTATTCTTCAGATTTGAGATATAGTTTTGGAGGGCATCCGCTCCATCGGCCGGGTCAAATTCGCAGCAATGTTCAGTTAATTCGATCGAGATATTCTCTCTCATCGAGGAAATATTATCCAAAAATGCCCAAGTCGAAGGGTGCTGCAACTGTTGTGGATGCAGATTCAGCGACAGATTTGTGTTGCTGTGTTTGTCCACCAATTTTTTCAGTTCCCTAAAATAATAAGCCATCAACCTGGCATTACGTTCGTCCTTTTCAATGAACCACAGAAACATTTTTTCAGGGAAAGCCCGCAATTTTGTGGATCTTAATAAAATTTCATACCCATCGATAACATTTGCACGCGAACACAGCATGATTGGCTGACATACCAGATATAAATCATCTAACAACTCCTGCATCTTATCCATTCCTTTTTCCCCCTTCCGATCACTGCAAACCAAACTGTCAAACTAAATTGGACCGAAACCTATAGTTAAATAATTCCACCGATTGAAATAAATGAAATCGGTAGATTATTCGATTGCATCTGTGCATAAAAAATCAATTGCCCTAAAACCATCAGTGACCGAAGGCGATGCCTCATCGCAACTGGGATGTGACTTCTTTGAAGACGGCTCCCTTGCGCTTCCAGGCGACGAACCTATTTTGGTACGCGTCTTTGGGATTTTGTACTGATCCTGTGAGCTTATACCTAATTCTACCGCCGTGATTCCCATTTTGAGCAAAATAGTCCAAAAAGAATAACCGAACCAACAGTGTCATGAAAAAATTAGCGCTAGAACGAATTACCTGAGGTGGCTGCCTTCCGAGCCTCCGTGCTCCGACGAGCGGGGCGCTCGTCGGAAGACAGACTGCGCCTACGATCTCAACTCCGGTGAGCGCATGCTGGCCGTAGGTGATGATCTTTTGGTATCTTCTCCTACGGCAGAATAGCCCTTCATAGGAGGAAGTTGCCAGCTCCGATAAGCCTACGATCTCAACTCCGGTGAGCGCATGTTGGCCGGAGGAGGAAGCATGGCGGGCGGCTGTAGTGCGGCGAAGCCGCTGTGGTCGGAGGTGATAGTCTTTTTGGGTGGATTTCTCCGGCAGAGAATCTCTTATTTTAGGAAAGAGTACTGTATCTTCGGTAGCTAGTTTGCGTATGTTTATGATGAGTGTGGTCAATTATTCATCATCCTCATTCTGGAATACGCTTGTATAATCCAAAATCATCATTGAAATAAGTTATCGTATATGATAACATGTAGCTGAAGGAAGTCATATTCTTGGGGGGAATAGCTTGGCATATGATGTTGAATTTTATCAAAAAGAGAATGGGGAAGTACCGGTACGAGATTTCCTCGAATCCTTACCTCCCAAATTAAGAGCTAAGACTTTCCGAGAAATTGAACTATTGAAAGATCATGGACCTGACCTAAGAGAGCCTCATACCAAATCGATAAAAGGGAAAGAAAATAAGGGGATTTATGAATTGCGAGTAAAGTTCTCAACGGATATCTCCAGAGTATTTTATTTTTCCTATACTGGCAGTACCTTTGTTTTGCTTCATGGTTTTGTGAAAAAAACTAATAAGACTCCGCCAAGAGAAATAGAGAGAGCAAGGAAGTATAAAGAAGATTATGAAAGAAGGTGCAGTGATGAGTAAATTGGATGTTAAAACAAAGTCTGCAGGAGTAAAGTTTGACGACATTAAAGCGCAAATGATGGAAGATGCTGAATTTCAAGAGGAATACGACAAGCTGCAGCCAAGATACGAGTTGATTTCACAAATCATCGAAGCAAGAAAAAGTATGAAGATGACTCAAGAAGAGCTGGCTAAAAGAGCTGGAACCAGAAAGTCCAACATTTCCAGACTCGAGAGTGGTTCTTACAACCCTTCATTAGACTTCCTCATCAAAATCGCTAAGGGATTGGGGAAAGATGTGCATATCGAAATTCGCTAATGATTGATTTTGATTGCTTAGTCTACAGCAAAAAAATAAAAGAATTAAATCGGTGGCATACAAACACCGACGAGTACTGCTCCAACTGAAGCTAAGCACCCGCATAACAAGCTCACCTCCGACTAGCAAACGCTGGCGGGAGGTGAGTGCGTTGTGGGGAGGCTGAACTCCGGCGAAGCCGCGGTGGTCGGAGGTGATGATCTTTTTGGGTGTTTTCCTCTATACGCAATTTCATATATGATATACTTACTGGAAGGAATAGGAGGGATATTATGGCTAATTACAAATATTCAGTCAAGAACACAACGACTGATCAGCGTGAGAAATTACGCAACATTGCACTTAGTTATTCCATCTTGGATGCTGCCGAACCAACGAATGAAACGATGAAATTAGTTGATCAATATGTCGATGGCGAAATTGAAATTTCAGATGCTTTGGAAAAAACGATTGAACGATATAGAAATTTAGCTGTGGCCCATGATTGATCCCGATTTAATCCCAGAAACCAATGTATTAAAAAATAAGCTTGGTATTACTGATCAAACGTTGCTCGATCAAGCAGAAGCAGATATTACCTAAAAAGGATTTTCATTGAATTCAAAACTACTAAGAGATAAAGCAGCATATGTGCGTGATGCTTTAGTACTTTACAATGTTAATGAGGCGCCAAAAAAGATTATTTTATCAAAATCATTAAAGATTCCATTAATCAATATTAATGGAATCTTTTTTTATACCCCCAATATTGAAATAATCACTTTTAATCATAGTTTAATCTGATTGGGTATAGTAAAATTGAGGTTGAAATAATTGTTTGCATTAAGTTGAAAAGCATAATTGATGAGCCCTCTGTTCCGCAAAGTATTTCGTTTCATTCAGAATGAATTCTTTTTGCAGGACAGGGGGCATTTGTGTGGGAAAGTCAGCTGTCCCAGGTGGGCGCTTCGACAACTTCGCTCAGTCCTGAGCGAGTATTTTATCAGGCATCCACATTGTAAAATTACGCAAAAGAGATTGGAGGATTATGATGGGAGTTTTTGATTCATTCAAAGAATTGGTTACGCAAAAGCCGGTGGGTCTGAAGAAACCGGATTTTTATAAGGCGGACAGCGATGCGAAGAAGCAGCTGGAGCGGTTGCAGCAGCTTTACGCCACCGCGCCGGACAGGGTGAAGCCGCAGATTGAGCGCGACATGAAGCTGCTCGCGTACGGCATTGCCGGGGAGGATAACGTCGCGTTTGAGCTGAATAACAGCTACCTGCCGATCATCGTGCTGCACAATTAAAGAGGATTTTGAATAAAAAGTGAAGTTGAAAGGATGGCCGAGGAATAATGAAGAACAAATGGAAAATAGGCAAGAGATACCTACTGATTGCTGGCCTATTGTTTTTAGTCGGATGCGGTAATGCAGAACAGGAGGCTTACAACGAGGCTATTCAAAAAGGACTGGATATTCTGAATGCCGAGCAATATGAGAAAGCGGAAGCTTATTTTGAGATTGCGCTCGAAAATCAGCCGGATGATGAAAAGGCAAAGGCCTATTTAGCACAAACCAAAATATATAGGGAAGCAAAAGATTTTTATGACGGTAAAGAATACGCTGAAGCATTGGAGAAGGCGCAGCAAGTTGTTGATTCTGAAAATGGTTTAGAAGGATTAATGGCAAAGGCGACCGCCATCATCGAAGAAATTACTGACAAGGAAAATGCTATCAACGCGGAAATCAGCAAGGCGCAAACCGTATTCGACAGTGGTAATATGGATGAAGCCTTGCCGATCATCGAAGCTTTGCTAGGTTCAGAAGAATTGAGCAATGCGTATTTTTCTGAAGTAAAAGTGACCGCGGAGCAACTCCAAATGGACATTCAGAATAAAAAAAATGAATTGGCGGCGGAAGCAGAAGCGCAGGCGAGAGCTGAGGAAGAGGCTCGCCTTCAGGAAATTGCCACCAGCGCGATTAATGCGTACAATGAACTGCCGGTGCCCTTAAAGGTTTTGTTGGCAACGACAGTTGTGGATGAGAGAGCGATGACGCCAGGATTGCAAGGATTTTATTTACACTATAATTTCGTAGGAGATGACGTGCTCGTGAATATCAGTTCTGGAGCAGGTTCGGGTCATCCTTGGTATATTATCCGCTATGACTCGGAGACAATCACTCCTGTTCAAGGAGTCGTTTATTTGGGAATGTCCGGATACGGAGATGCCCCGGTGGCTACAACCTCAATCTCTAAAATTGATTTATACAATCGTTACATGGCATCGCAAGTGTCTTACGATGCGGCTCTAAAGAATGTTGCTGAATACCCTGAAATGACCATGGCAAAATATCAAGAATATCGTTCTAACATCAAATAGTAGTAATTAAACAACTAGCAAATTGGAAAAGTAAATGAATTCATCTTGCGTATGGTATGAAAGAGCAGTTCATTTCTCTATAAAGGAGCTATCCCATGCAACCATTAGTCCTATTGGTAGTGTTATTTATCGTTGTTGGAATCCATGCTAAAAAACAATATAAAAATTCAGGTTACCAAGATGCCAGTGGACACAACTATTATGAAACGATGACCGATCCCGGGCGGAATGGGGAATATCTGACTTTCCGTTGTCTGAAAGGTCTCGGCGAGGAACACAAATTGTTGACGAACGTCTACCTGCCCAAAGAAGACGGCACGACTACTGAAATCGACCTGATTATGGTTTCTGCGACAGGCATCTATGTTTTCGAATCGAAGAATTACAGTGGTTGGATTTTTGGCGACGAGAAATCCAAATTCTGGACGCAATCGCTCAAAGGCGGGAAAAAGTTTCGTTTCTACAATCCCATCTGGCAAAACAAGAAGCACATCAGCGTTCTGCAGAAACACCTGAGTCTGGGCAGTGAGGTGTTCCGCTCCTACATCATTTTCAGTGAACGCTGCGAACTGAAGAAAATGTTTGTTCATTCCCCGGAAGTCAAGGTGATGAACCGTAGTGTGCTGTTTAGAGAAGTCGAGGATGACATGACGTATCTGCCCGATCGTTTGAGTATCTTGGAAATCAACCAAATCTATAACGAATTGTCGCGGTACGCTCTGGCCGATGCCGCCACGAAGCAAGCGCACATCGATGCGATGAAATGGCGCAATTAGCGACTGTACTTGAGAAAGCGAGGAACTTAATTATGAAAGCATACATCATCAAAATCGAACTTTTGTATTCCAATCCCGTAATCTGGCGCAGGGTGATCATGCCCGCCGATGCGACATTCAGGCGCCTGCACGACGTCATCCAAACCGTGACCAATTTCCTGAGCGGAGGCCCTTATGGCGGCTACCATCTCTACGAATTTGACCTGTCGGCAGAAAATATCACTGTCACGAATGACGAAGAAAGCTTTGAGGAGTATCAATATTACAAGCAAAATAAAAAGCAGTATGAAGAACGACTACGACTGGCGCCACTTGGATCATTTGAGCGGTCCGATCTGGAGCGCTTGATGAAAACCGTGGTGCGCCAACCATCCCGGATCAAAATCGACAACTATCTGGAAAAATACAAAGAGATCCGCTATTCGTACGATTTTGGCGACGGATGGGAGTTTCTGATCACTCTTGAACAGATTGTGGATGATTATCACTTTGGCTACCCGACTTTGCTCGATGGTGCCGAATCGGCTCCGCCTGAAGATGTAGGTGGCTTGGGCGGTTTCGAGGAGTTCCTGAAAATCTACCGCGATCCATCGCACCCCGAATATGCGGAAATGAAAGAATGGGCCGACTCACAAGAGTTCAGGGAGTACGACCCCGACTGGATCAACAACTCTCTGAAATACCTGAACTACAAGAAGACCGAGTGGGACCAGATCAACCACGATAACTATTTCATCATCGAAGACAAATACCGGAAGAATTGAACCCTGAAAAGACCAGTTGCGGCCGCACTGGTCTTTTTGCGCGGACCTACCTCCGATGAAGAGTGGCCTTGTCGAAGGTAAGATCTGCGCTAGGTACATCAACTCCGATGAGCGAATGCTGGCCGGAGCAGGTTGCGTGTTGGTTGGACGTACTCCGGCGAAGCCGCATTGGTCGGAGGTGATGATATTTGTAAACGTTATTCTCCGGTGAGATTTCAGGTTAATTGAGAGGGACAAAAACTCGGATTTTGATGCTCTGAAATTCTCATTATCATAGATTGAATGCGGTGTCCGTATGTTATACTTTACTGGAGGTATGGGTAAAGTAAAGATAAAATGGGGGGATATAAGATGTTGATGTATGTCCAACAGGATATTTTCAAAAGTCCCGCGCAAGTGATTGTCAACACCGTTAACACAGTCGGGGTGATGGGAAAAGGTATTGCCAAACGTTACAAAGAAATCTATCCGGATATGTATAAACAATATCAAAAATTTTGTGAGCAGCATTTGCTGGATATCGGCAAACTTTGGATCTATAAATCCGATACAAAATGGATATTGAATTTCCCAACAAAAAAGCATTGGCGAAATCCATCCAAAATCGAGTATATCGAACAAGGTCTCAAGAAATTCGTGGAAACATATGAGGAAAAAGGTGTAATCTCCATTTCATTCCCGCAACTAGGCTGCGGAAATGGCGGTCTGGACTGGGAAAATGAAGTCAGACCTTTGATGGAGAAATACTTAAAAGACCTTCCGATTGATGTATTCGTGCATATTTACAGTGACAGGACTGCTGGTGCAGAACACATGAATGTTCAAGAAACAAAAAAATGGCTGCAAAGTAGCCCAAGTAACTTAAGTGCGGAGCAAGTATGGGATGATTTGGTGGATGCTGTTGAGGCTGATAACCAACTGGTCATAAATGATAGGCATTGGAAAATCACTTCAAAAAATATAGCCAGCAAAACAGACTTCAGTTACGATACAGACTCAGAACCCTATCTTCTAATAGCAAATGAAGGCAAGACGCATATTTTCTATCAAGCAGATTTATTCGAGTTGTGGATTAAATTGCGAGAGACCGAATTCATCAGGGACACGGATTTTCCTTCACATTTTAACCGTAGCGAGGAATTGCGCCTTGTGTTCAATCTGTTGGGGAAATTGGGTTATATTGAGATGGCTAAGGTCATCGATCCAAACGGGAAAATCATCTTTGGGCTGATTGTCATAAACAGTGAACTACCCGAAACAGATTCTGCAAATCGAGAAGAGGTAACATTATGAGTGATTCTGTTACATCCTTTGGCGAAGTCATCAGTGAACTCCGAATGGCCAAATCGTTGGTTGGCTTGAACCGTGACAAGAAAAAAGTGTGGACCTCATTTTGCTTCCACTTTACCAATCTGAACAATGCGGTCTCGATTTTACAAAATGGGATGTTGGTATCCCGGAAAAAGGCATTGGAATCGGGCATAATGGAAAATGAAAATGCCAGCATCGATGTCATCAATCAGACGGACGAGGAATGGAAAAAATATGTTCGTCTCTACTTTAGGCCGAGAACACCTACCCAATACAATAATGAAGGATTCAGGAGCAAGTCTAATTTAGGATATCTTCAGGCGCACTGCCCATTCCCAGTTTTCTTTCTTTTTGACTTAGAGGAAACTTTGCAGAAACCAAATTGTTATTTCACAAAAAATAGTCTCGCTAAAAGCGGAGAGCATGAATTGCTCCAGACACCTCAGCAATTCAGTGAGTTGCCATTTTCCAATATTTATCATGAGGGACCTTTTGAGAGTCATGAAAGAGATGAAATAGTCGCTTGCAGACATGCGGAAATCGTTGTTTTGGATGAACTGAAGTTGGATGAGGCATTAAAGTTTATTCTTGTCAGGAGCCAATCTGAAAAGAACACACTTTTGAGTTTGTTGGGACCCACAGAAACAGAAATGTATGCAGATAAAGTTAAGGTTGATAATAAGCAGATTGTGTTTTTCTCGCTTTGGACATACGTCAGCAAATCAGAGCTATCAAGTGATAAAGTCATTTTGACATTCAATAATGGGTTAGGGGACAAGACTTTCAATCTGAAAATCAAAATGACTGACCCTCAATCCGGATTAACCAACGAAGTAGTTTTTTCTGATTATAATTGTAATGGACCTTTTAAGGGGAAAATAGGAACGCCCTTAATGGAATACAGAATAGAAGTATACCTTGATGATAATTTGGCATATGCTGATTGCTATAATGGTCATGAAGAAAGCGACCTGCCGTTCTAAACAGAACTAAATCAAGTTGGCTAACTCTGAGTAAAATTAAATGAATTGTTAACTGAGAAAGCAGCAGGCGATTTACCAACTTAGGTGAACATCAGCTGTTTTTTTATTTTTCCAAAAGCATTGCGCAAACTCCGGTGAGGGGATGCTGGCCGGAGCAGGCTGTATTGCGGGTGGCTGTACTTCGGCGAAGCCGCGGTGGTCGGAGGTAATGATCATTTTGTGTGATTTCCTCCGGCAGGGAAGCCCTTCGCAGGAGGAAAATAAATAAAGCCCACTATTTTTCAGGTTATTCTGTATTCTTCATGCTTCTCTATAGTAAAATGGATAGCAGAAGGAACGCAAACTAATAACCGAGCGGAGTGACAGCATGAATCAATTGACGGAATATATCATCGCTTTGAGCAATTTGTATGGCATGATCCAGAAGGATATTTTGGTGGAAATTTACAATACCCAAAACGAGGAGCCAATCAGCTTGGGGGAAGTGGAGGCGTACCTCGAGAATCCGCCGGCGGAACTGAAAAAGGGGCATACTTATCCCCACAAGGATTATTTCGTTCACGAAACGATTCTGGAGTTCGATGAGTTTGAATCGATGCTGGAGAAAAAGGGGGATAAGCCTTTTTATGTTCCGGCGAAAGAGGAGCTTTTGCGCTACACGGACGATTTTTATTTTGAGAAGACGACGCAATATAAGGTGTTTTATGATTATGTGAGAAAAAATTTGCTTGGTGGTGATGGGGTCAAGGCCCAGGAGCTTTGCGAGGAAATCCGTGATACATTAGAGTTGGATTTGGGCATGTCATCTGTGTCCAAGGCGTTGGAGCGTGCGGATGTCGTGTTCGATAATGAGCAACAGGTTAATGAAATGATGCGCCTGATGATGGACATGTCGAATCATATTCGCCGTTGGGAACATAACGGCAATACGCCCCAGGAGATTTTTGAGGAATTCGAAAAGCCGCACTTGCGTCCATTGCCGAAAAAACCTTACCGCGCGGGCGCTTCGAATGTGGTCCCTTTTGAGAAAAAAGTGAAAATCGGCCGCAACGATCCGTGCCCATGCGGCAGCGGGAAGAAGTATAAGAATTGCTGCATGAATAAGGTGGAATAAAAAAGAAGAATCATTTGATCATATAGCCCGCGCAACTCCGACAAGAGCATCCTTACCGGAGTTGCACGGGCTTGTTTGTATTGTTCTCCGGCGAGCGAATGCTGGCCGGAGGAGGAAGCGCGGCAGTTGGCTGTACTCCGGCGAAGCCGCGGTGGTCGAAGGTGATGATTTTTTTGGGTTATTTCCTCCGGCGAGAGGATCTTAACCGGAAGAAATTGCTGCTCCGCTAAGGTTTTCTCCCCATAAAAAAACAAGGGTTTTGTCAAGATAAAATCAAAAAAACTTGACAAATACTACCGTTCTGAGTACGATTTGGGTAGTAAAAGAGGTGAGCAGTGATGAGTTTTACAAGTACAATTGTTGACAGTGTGAAAAGATATCCCGAACTGAAGATCATCGATGCACGTCAAATCTACAAAGAGAAATTCAGCGAAATACCGGAGCAAGCCTTTTATCAGGCAGTTTCACGTATGGCAAAGGCTGGGGAAATTGAAAGATTAACGAAAGGAATTTATTGTAGACCAAAATCAGGGAGATTCGGGAAAATTCTTTCGAGTGAGAAGGACATTCTGGAGCACTATCTTGGCAAGAATGAAAAAAAAGGAATCATCATCGGTTATCGTATGTATACTATGTACGGATTGACAACTCAACTTTCCAAAGACATTCAAATGTACTCAAATATACCTCTCGAGGAAAAAAGACAAATCAGAAATGTTTCAGTGAAAAAAGCGGACCTCAAATTTGATTCATCGACAAAAAGCATGATAGAACTGCTTGAAGTTTTGCAGCACCACAAAGAGATTGAAGATCTTAATTACAAAAATTTACGGAAATTTCTGAGTGCTGCTTCAGAACATTATGATGAAAAAAAGCTGGAGAACATTCTCGGCGAAATCGGTTATAAAAAAAGCACGATCGCTTCTTTGAAAAATGTTCTGAATCACTTTGATGTGACCAATACTGTCGGAAAGTATTTAAAAGGAACCTCGAAATACGATGCATTGGATGTGAAAAAAATCTATGAAACTGCACCATAATCAACAGGATTTTGAAGAACTGATTGAGTTGACGGCTCAATGGAGACACATCCCTTCCGATGCGGTGAGGAAAGATTATTTCATCACGTTGCTACTGAAGAATCTTTCGGATAGTGAATTCGTTGACAGTATTGTGTTCAAAGGCGGTACTTCTCTGAGTAAATGTTACCCTGGTTCAATTGAGCGTTTTTCAGAAGACATCGATTTGACATATATACCCGAAGCTGGCCTCTCAACAAAACAGATCAATAATGCGTTAAAAGCCGCTGAAAAGGTGATAATCGGGCGTGGGAAGTCTGAGCTCGTCATCGATGAAAGAAACGATCGGAACAAGAGTAGCTATGTCTGGTTCACAGATGAGTTTCGAAATCTTGAACGGATAAAATTGGAAATCGGATCGAGCGTCAGACCGCACCCATACGAAAGGAAAACGATGAAGTCCTCTATTCAAGAATTTTTGGAGAGTATCGGTGAAACGGATGCGATCGCTGAATATGAACTGAGGGAAGTCACGGTAAACGTCTTGAACGTGGAAAGAACATTCATTGACAAAGTAATGTCGGTAAAACGCCATGCCTTATCAGGAACATTATCAAGCAAGGTGAGGCATATTTATGATGTTGTCCGGTTATATCAATTGCCGGAAATCCAACAGTTCTTACAAAATAAAATAGCGTTGAAATCTATTGTAAGAATAACGAAAGAAACTGATGCGGCTCATTTAGAGAAACGAAAAATTTCTGATCAGTTTGATCCAACCGCAGCATACGATTTTCAATCTTGGAAAGAACATTTTTCCAAGGATACCAGAAAAAGTTATGAATTGCTGCACACCTCGTTGCTATACTCGGACACAATGCAGAATTGGGATGAAGCCTTGGCAGTTTTTGAACAAATTGGAGAACTGCTCCAAGAAATCGGAGAGTAGTATATTGCGCTGAAAAGACCGATGGGACACTCCCAGCGGTCTTTTTAGTATGACCACCAAGCGAAATCCTTACTGGAAAGGCGCAGTCCTCTTCCGTATAGCTCAACTCCGGGGAGGGAATGCTGGCCGGAGGAGGCGGCATTGCGGGCGGCTGTACTCCGGCGAAGCCGCGGTGGTCGGAGGTGATAAGTCTTTTGGGATCTTCTCCTCCGGCGAAAGGACCGTTCACAGGAAAAGCGGGGCGCTTAAAACCCTACAGAAACAGCAATCAATTTCTGGTGAGTCGCGTATATTATCTTCGAATGCTAAACGACTCTCTCATGCTTAACCGACTAAAGGAGCTGCTGAATTTGGAAATAATACTGATTTTTCTTCTGGTTGTTGGTTTGTGTAAGGAATTTAGTGGAGCCCCGACGAAGCAAAAGAAACATAAACGATACAACCGAAACCAAAGGACCGCGTACAACGCTGCAAGCGGCAATAGCGTCTTCGATACTCTGTTTGATGATGGGAAATACGGCGAATTCCTGATCTATTCCTGTTTGGAGGACTTGGGCGATGCGCACAAATTGTTGACGAATATTTATTTACCCAAGGGAAATGGGACGACCACGGAAATCGACTTGATCATGATTTCGGCAACCGGCATCTATGTTTTCGAGTCAAAAAATTACAGCGGCTGGATTTTCGGGGATGAGAACAGCAAGTACTGGAAACAGATTTTCCGAGGCGGCCGGCACTATCAATTCTACAATCCCATCTGGCAGAACAAGAAGCATATCAGCGTTCTGAAGCAGCACCTTGGTCTGGGCGACGAGGTTTTTCGTTCTTATATCGTTTTCAGTGAGCGGTGCGCCCTCAAGAAAATGTCTGTTTATTCGCCGGAAGTGAAGGTGATGAACCAGGATGTGCTGGCTTGCGAAATTGCAGAGGACATGATGCAGCGGCCCGAATTTTTCACGCCTTTGGAAATAGAACAGATCTACAATGAATTAAGTCGCTACACCCAAGCTGATGACGAAACGAAACAGGCGCATATCGATGCGATTAAGCGCAGAAATCCGTGATTGGGATTACTGTTCATATATAATCATGAAATGAATAATTGTAGCATACTCGCTACAATTTGTTGTATAATAACATAAAGAGGTGCCGAATGGTTAAACCTGAATTTGATTGGGGAGAAGAATTTGAAACGTTTCTAAACTCACTGAGTACTAAAGAAGAAGCGCAGTTCAGAGCACTGATAGATCGAGTCGAAAATACAGATTTGCACGATTCCATCAGAAAAGAACGAGTTAAGAAGTTGGATGATGATATTTATGAACTTCGATCCCAAACAAATGATCATTGGTTGAGAGGCTGTTATTTTCAAATACAAGGCACCGAATATTATATCACGCATGGTTTCAGCAAAAAGACAAATAGAACTCCCACCAGAGAAATCCGCAGAGCGAAAGCTGTCAAAAAAGCATACTGGTCAGCCAGAATCAAAAGGAGGAATGACAAATGAGCAAGAACAGTGAAGTGATTAAGCGACGCAAGTCCGAAAGCCCCGAATTCAAACAGGCATTTGAAGATGAACAAGCAAAATTGGATTTTGCAGATCTGTTATTCGAATTGAGAGAACAAACGGGATTGAACCAAACTGCATTCGCCAAGAAGGTAAACAAATCACGCTCGACCATTGCGCGGATCGAAAGCGCTAGAATGGAACCATCATTTTCCATGCTCGATGACATAGCGCAGGCTTTGGGGAAACGCATCGAAATCAGTTTTGTAGATGCAAATCAACGAGTAGAAGAGAAATTAGTCAGATAGTCGCTAAAATACTATATTGAAAAGACCGATGGGACGATTATTCCATCGGTTTTTTCAGCATGTTCAAGAAACGAAATCCCTCATGGAAAAGTGTAGGGGCGTTCCTCTTACGAGAGGAGCGCCCCACGGAAGATAGTCTCGCGCCGGGCAGATCACCTCCGACGAGCGAATGCTGGCCGGAGGTGGATGCATTGCGGGTGGCCGCACTCCGGCGAAGCCGCCGTGGTCTGAGGTGATTGTCTTTTTGGATGTTTTCCACCGGCGGGAAGATCACTTATCGGAAGTCACCGAAAAAGAAATAAACGCAAAAGCGGATGGACTGCAGAGATTATTGGTGACAACAATTTGAGGAGGATCAGATTATGGCATACAAAGAACGCACGAAACCGCGCTTGCTCTGCATTTATGAAGCGTTGGCCAAGCGTATGAAATTGAGTCCGGATGATCATTATTATTTGTTGCATATGGACGGAGGCTTCGGAGGGGAACTCGGTCTTGATGTGCACACGGATGCGCTCGACTCGAGCTGTTTGGTATTGAACGATCTTCAATTGAGGCACAACCGCTGCTCATTTCAGATAGACACGTTGGTGATTTGCCCCGATAAGCTATTGCTGTGCGAGGCAAAAAATTATAAAGGCGTCCATACTTGGGGGCAGTTGACATTCAGGAAACCAAGCGGTGCCACTCTGGAAAACCCGTCTATCCAGCTGCGAAGGACCCAGGCAAGATTGACTGTATTGCTTACCGATTTGAAGATCGAAATGCCGATCGAAGCCTATGTTGTATACACCAATCCTGAATTCACTTTGCTGGGGGCGCAGGAAAATGCGGATTATTTGCTCCCTAGTCAAATTCCAGATTATTTTCAGAAATTTCAGGTGAGAGGTGAGATCGGTCCAGAACAACAACGCTTGGCGGATACGCTGATTCGAATGCATAATCCGCGCTACTTTGCGGAGGAGTTGCCGACAATCGAATACAGAAAATTGCGAAAAGATTTGTTTTGCCTTGCTTGCGGATCGGCGGTGCGACACGATGGCATCAAGTCTGTCTATTGTCCGGTTTGCCAAAAAAGGGAGCGGACGACAAAAACGATTGTGCACAATATCGAAGAATTCCGGCTGCTGTTTCCGAGTGAAAAAGTGACGACACCGCGGATGGCCGAATGGTGCGGCATGGAAAACAAAGATCGCGTCTATCGGGTGCTCTGCAGCAGCTATCGGGCTGTCGGAAAAGGTCACGGGCGCCATTATGTATGAATAGCTGAAAATTGTTAAAGGCAAGAACTCCGACGAGCGTTGGCTTCGTCGGAGTTCTTGCCTTTTTGTGATTGGTGGTTTCGATCAGATGGATGTATGTTAGGCCGGCTGCACCGGCCGCTAAAGGCAGCCTACCTCCGGCGAAGCCGTGCGTCCCCGGAGGTAACCCTAGGAAGTGATGCACCATCTCCGGCGAGGGAAGCCTCCCCGGAGGACAGCCCCAGAAGACGGCGCCAACTACGACGAGGGCGTTGCTCATCGGAGGAGAGCGCACAAAAGCCTAGGAATGTTAGGCCGGCTGCACCGGCCGCAAAGGTCAAACTAACACTTGGCCTTTCCCATGGTAATAGCCTTGCTGATAAACCATACCCAAATTTTTAAGCTTATTGCTGACGACTTCACACTCAATCCCTTCAATAATTAGTTTAAGCTGATACTGCTGGGATAGTGAAAGCCAGCTGTTCAAAAAATTGAACAAAACCTGCTCATTTAGATCTCGAAATTTCAACAGTGAAAATTTTATCGTGGTAATATTCGGGATGTTCCTCGTTACTAATTCAAAGTTATTTTGACCACTCCCCACATCATCAATCGCTACGGAGAATCCTTTTCTCTTCAGTCTTAAGATATAGTATTGGAGGTAATCCTCTCTATCCGACCGATCAAATTCGCAGTAGTGCTCAGTCAACTCGATGGAGACATTCCTTTTCATCGATGAAATAGTGTCCAGAAAATCCCAGGTTGAGGGATGCTGCAACTGTTTGGGATGCAGATTCAGTGATAATTTGGTGTTGCTGTGGATATCCATTATTTTTGCCAGTTCCCTCGAATAATAAGCCATCAATTTGGAATTGCGTTGCTCTTCCTCGATGAACCACATGAATGTTTTTTCAGGAAAACGTTGCAGTTCTTTTGATCTTAATAGAATTTCGTACCCATCGATAACAGTTGTATTTGAACACAGCATGATTGGTTGGCACACTATGTATAAATCATCTAACAACTCTTGCGTATCATCCACTCACTTTCCCCCTTCACAAATACTGAAAATTTACTATTGAGAATATGTTGAATCAAATCCTATGGTTAAACAGTTGCAGCAATCAGAAAAATTATACTGGATGACTATTCGAATGCGCTTACTCTTTGGTAAAATTAAATATAAAATTACCAACTAAAGTTAAAGTATCGGCCTAAATAAAAAAAAATTAAGTCCAAAATAAAATACAATATTGTACTTTGGTTGTGTTAATTTTTTCGAAAACAAATTAGTATTATACAATATGAAATAAGTAAGTTATAATTGGCAAGATATTACTGTTTTAAAGAAGTTAGTCACTGAAATCAAACATTTGTTCCGAGGTGATGGATACTCAAACTTTAAACAACAATCGAATAAAAATAATAACTTGTTTCTATTAAGGTATGCATGTAAGGAGTGCACAATGGTTAGTCTACTGGCAAATATTGGGATCATATTTTTTGCTATTTACTTTTACTTGAGAAGCAATTTTGGGTCGCCAAATCAAGATAATGAGAAAATATCCTACTTCATCAAATGCATTTTATTGGAAGTGCTGGTAGGAATCGTTTTGCTAAGCTTTTCCACGGTTGTTCTGGGGATAAGATATGACTTCAGATTTTTGATGTTTTGTTTTTCTGCAAAATATATAGATTGGAAAATAACCAGTTCAAGTATCCTGTTGTTAGGGATCATCAGGTTTTTCTGGGGCAATAATGATGTTGCCCAAATCAACCTGGTCGTCAGCATTTTACTGGCAGTCACATTGCCGTTGATAGCCCACTATACCCAAGATAAGTTGAATGAGCTGACTCAATTGCTAGTCTTGGTCACTTATGCCATGATCCCTACAATTGTGTTTACCAATCATCTGATAGCTGATAAATCACTCGTGTTGGGGATATTCAGTATTCTGATTACCTCCGGGTATGCTGCAACTTATGTTATGCACTATTTTATTACGGATCTTTATAGATTGATCGTATCTGCGAGTACCGATCACCTGACGGATCTCAAGAATGTGCGCACTTTCAACAACGATCTGATATACGTGGAGCGGGAAAAGAAAGCAGTAACTTTGGCAGTGGTTGATATCGATTATTTTAAGGACTATAACGATAGCTTCGGACATGACAATGGCGATTTGCTTTTAAAACAGTTGGCGCAGGTGTTCAATGAGCTTTCGACTATTGACACAGATTTCTACAGAATCGGTGGTGAGGAGTTTGGCGTGATCATCGACACTCCAAATCAAAGGGATGCAGAGGAATTCATTCATGATTTGCAGGAAATAGTCGCTCACAGCAAATTTTACACAACTTCAGGCGAACCGGTCAGCGTTACCATATCTGTGGGGGTGGCGCACAATCGCACAGGGGAAACCTTGAAAAAAACGCTCAAACGGGCAGATGTGGCGCTGTATAAAGCAAAAAAAGGCGGCAGAAACCAAGTTATTGTTTCTTTTCCCCATTAAAGACAGGGGGTTCACTGAGTGGAACAAAACTGACAGCTTCGTTTGTTATAAGTAAGGATTTTAAACTAACGTACTATCAGCCTCTGTGCAACCCCATTAAAAAAAACAGCCACAACTGTTGATAAGACAACTTTTGTGGCTGTTTTTCGATTTTGGACAAAAAACAAATCAGTTCAGCATTTAAAGCCATATTCCGATAAGCAAATAATCAATATTGTTTCTATCGTTTTGTACATTAGATGATATAATCATTTAAGTGAATAGCAAGGGATAATTGATATCTCCGCTTTTCACAAGATTGTTTCAGAAAAAATAGGGCAATAAGTGTTATCGGGGGTTGAGTGATGGGAAGAGACAAATTAAAGATGGTAGAAATAACCTATTTCTTGGTACCCTTTTTGATAATATCAATAGGTTTCTCGATTTTGACAGCTTTAACAGTCAAAAATCGAATTGATGAACAGTATCGTCAGCTTGAAGAGACGACTTTAGAAATTGCAAACAGCTATTCCCACAGTTTGACTCACACAAGCGAAGCATATGAGATCATTACAGAACTTTTGGATGAAAAAATAATGATAGCAAGTCAAGCCATCATGCTTATTGAAAATAAGGATAATAATGAGGTGTTGGATAGTATTTCCAAAACGTTCAATGTGGATGAAATACATTTGTACAACAATGAGGGAGTCGTTACCAATAGCACTTATGAAGAAGTTATCGGGTGGCAAGCACCTGAAGGACATCCGGTTCATGATTTCATGATGAGCGATCAGACTATGCTGGTGGAAGACGTCCGTCCGGACACCGAGAATGGTTTATATTATAAATTTGGCTATGTCAAAGATGAGACGGGTGGATTTGTTCAATTAGGGATTCTGGCTGAAAATATCCAGGATTTCATTGGGGCGTTTGAAATCACAAAATTATTAAGTGATATTTCAAACAGGGGAGATGTAAAACACGTATTCTTTGTCGACACGAAGTACGAAATCCTTGCGAGCAGTCTTCCAAACTATACAGGCAGTACAATCGATGTGAAAGACATTCGTGAGGAAATGGATGGCAATGAATCGGATGTGCATAGAGATGAAATAAATGGATCCTCATTTTTCAGAATTTCTGTACCTATATTTGTCGAAAAAGAAAAAATAGGGTCGTTGTTGATACATTGGCCAACCGATAAAGTGGATGCCAAAATTACTCAAATGCTTCGTTACGCTACTACGGTCTCACTAATTGTTATTAGTATAACGGGGGGCATCCTCTATTATGCTTATCGGAAAAATAAGTCCAACATCAAAATCGCTTACTATGATGAACTTACGGGCCTTCGAAACAGCAAATATCTTACGGAGTATCTATATCAAGTCCTACGAAATCCATACAGAAGAAGTAAAGCGGTGCTGCTTCTCAATTTCGTTAATTTTAAAACACTGAACATCACCTACGGATTTTTATATGGAGATGAGGTACTAAAACAGATTACAGTTAAGGTCAGGACATTATTGGATTCGGATGACTTATTTTTCAGGTTTGACGGAGACAGATTTATATTAGTGCTTGAAGATTACGCAGACCAGCAAGAACTGAGAGCTTTCGCTGATAAACTTATGCACATTTTTGAGGGTCCGATTATTGTAGGAACGGAACGTCAGTATGTGGCTGTTCAAATAGCTATAGTGGAGATCAAAGATAGACATACCTCAACGGATAAAATTCTGCAGGATGCAACACTGACACTTTCTCATATCAAGGATAGTTCAACAGATCAGGTGGCTTTCTTTAACGAAGATATGGAGAAACGACTCCTACGGCAAGATAAAATTGTAAAAGTATTGCGGGAAGTCATTGAAGGAAAAGATACTGAATCTTTTTATCTGGAATTCCAGCCGAAGCTCGACTTGATGAAAGATAAAATCATTGGGTTCGAAGCACTGGCTAGGCTTCGAATTGAAAATCTGGGCCAGGTGGCTCCGGATGAATTTATTGCTTTAGCTGAGGAAAAATTGTTGATCTATGATGTAGGCAACCATATTCTGCTGCTTGCATGTGACTTTTTAAAACGACTCCAGGATGAAGGCTTTCATGAAACGAGTGTAGCAGTCAATATATCCGGCATTCAATTGCTGCGGGAAGACTTTGTGGAGAATCTGCAACAAAAACTCTTTTCATCAGAAAAGGTCAAGAAGCCACTGGAATTCGAAGTTACGGAAACGGTATTGCTCGACCATTTTAGCCAGATCAACGAAACATTAGAGGCAATCAAAAAAATGGATATAGCCATTTCATTGGATGATTTTGGGACGGGTTATTCCTCTTTTTCCAGACTTGCTGAACTGCACATAGATACTATAAAGATAGATCGATTCTTTATCGATAAGATAAGTCATACAGCTGAAAAGGACCTGATCATTTCCGATGTCATCTCTATGGCCCATAAAATTGGGTTAAGCGTTGTAGCAGAGGGTGTGGAGGATGAAAGGCAAAAAGCCTACCTGCAAAAATATGGGTGCGATATCATCCAAGGCTATCTTCTCAGTAAACCGTTACCTGAAGAGAGTGCCATAAACTTTTTAAGACGTTACGAAAGTGACCTACAGCAGTGAATTTGCTCAGTAAACGTGACACATGAATGATTTGAATGCACCGGGAAAGTAATTAAAGGAGGATAAAATGGTAGCTGGATTTCAAGAAAATGACTTGGATAAACTTGACTCGGTAATTAAGAGTGATACCCATAAGGACATCTCATTGGAAATGCAAACAGAAAATAATCTGAGGGAGGAAAATATCGAGCTGCAACGCTATGTCTCAGTGACAAAAGATTTATTCTGTATTTTTTCATTCGGTGGAAAAATTATCAAAATCAATCGGGCATGGCGCGAATCATTGGGTTACAATGATTCACAGATGATTGGCAAGAGTATTTTTGAAATCATCGTTAATGATGATGTTTATGCCACAAAATTTGCTATCAGTGAGTCAGTGAAATCTGGCGGGCTTGATAAATTTGTCAACAGAGTCCTGAACCATAAAGGGATAGTCCATTACTATGAGTGGCGTGTGAAAGTTTTTGAGAATAGCATATATGCATCAGGACGCGATATTTCAGATCTGATTATGACGCGGGAAAAACTTGAGTACTATCATAACAGAGATGCATTGACAGGGATGTATCAGCGCAGTTTTATCCAATCTTCATCCGAGGCGATGGTTCTTCCCTATCAACTGCCTCTTAGCGTCATTTTTGTTGATCTGAATGGGTTGAAACTGATCAATGACTCTTATGGACATGATCAAGGGGATGAATTACTGCGCACGATTTCACAGAAAATGCTAAGTTATCAACGGGAAGGTGACATTTTCGTCCGTTATGGTGGAGATGAGTTTGTGTTGTTGCTCCCATACACATCTTATGATGTTGCCTCTTCACTTGCTGACAAAATAAAAAATAGTGATACTTTAAAAATTTCCGGGAGATTCCCGTCAGAATGGGTTTCTATTTCATTGGGGGTTGCAACAAAGGCAGGGATAGAAGACTCTGTTGAAGACATCATTATGGAAGCAGATAGATTGATGTACGAAGATAAGTTGCGCAAAAGCCGGAAGCACAAGCATTCGATTATTGAAGGTATCAAGTCGAATCCAAGGTTATTAAGGAAATGGGATCCGATTCACGCAGAAAATGTTGCCGACCATGCCGGAAAAATTGCAGAAAAAATGGGGCTTGAGCCATACTTACAGGAATTAGTGAAGAAAGCTGCCTTAGTGCATGATATCGGGAAAATAACTATACCGTCAAAAATTCTCAATAAGGACGCCTCATTAACTCAAAAAGAATTAGAGCAAATCAAACGCCATCCTGAATCGGGATACCAAATTCTTCGGTCCGTCGATGAATACGCATCTGTTGCGATGATTATCTTGTCCCATCATGAGTGGGTAGATGGATCAGGGTATCCAGAAAAATTGAAAGGAGAGGACATTCCTTTAGCTTCCCGGATCATCGCAGTTGCCGATTCATATGATGCAATGACCAGTGGGCGTATCTATACCGATTGCAAAACAAAGGAAGAAGCTATTCAAGAATTAAGGGCATGCGCAGGATCCCAGTTCGATCCTGAAGTTGTTTCGGTATTCATTGAACAAGTACTTCTTTATGGAGAATAATGAGGCTGGAGACGACTTTGATTCATTTGAAAAAAGGAATCTTATACTCCTTTTGGCTATCCTACAATCAGGAATAGACGATACGATTTCGGCCAGTATGTTTTGCGTGGTAAAGACGCTCGTCGGCAAGTTCCAAGAGTTCCACCAGATCTTGCTTTTCGTGATTTGAGGCGATTCCAGCACTGACAGTCAAGGCATGCTTGATGGGGAAGTCAGTATTCTTGAGGCTTTGCTGAATGCGTTCCCCGATAATTCGAGCATTTTCACTCGCTAGATTTGGGAATATAATCAAAAATTCTTCTCCACCATATCGAGCAGCAATATCCACTTCACGAATGTTGGAACGGAGGACGGGACCGATTCTGTTCAACACTTGATCACCGACCAAATGGCCGTAGGTATCATTTATATTTTTGAAATGATCTATATCCAGCAATAAAATAGAGTAGTTTTTCTTATTCAGAAGACTGTATTGATGAATCGAGGATAACTTTTCATTCAATGCAGCCCTTGTGTACAGCTTGGTCAGGCTGTCAATTTCTGCCCGTGCACGCCAGAAAGTCGATTTATGAAGCAGTTCCCGTTTCTGGTTCTCGTCTTCAGTTATATCAAACACATTTCCTGCAAGGAATAGTGGCTTATGATCGGCTGACCATTGCGTAACTTTGCCACGATCATAAAAAACTTTCCAAGATCCGTCTTTTGCTTGAATGCGGTACTTGACTTCCCATACAGGTACTAATCCCTTGAGGTGCGCACGCATTTCATCCATCACAGCGTCATAATCTTCAGGGTGCAGCTTTTCTGTAAAAAATTCGAATCCCGTTTCTGCAGGCACTTCATCCTGTGAATACCCAAGCGCACTTGCTTTCAAAGGATTGAAAGTTACAATATTTTTTTGACAATCCCAAAACCACTGTCCCAGGTTTCCCAACCACGGGAATTTCGAGAAATCATCTTGGTATACTTGACTGATCAGTTCCTTGTTCAAACGTTTTAAATAGGCAATTTCATCCAATAGGCTTTTTTGCTCTGTTCCATTGTTTTTCATGATAACCTCCGTGTCAATATACGTCTTAACGACCATTTTACCATCATATTTGTGAATAGTCTTGTCGTTAAATGGGGGCTGTATACTCTAACGCAGGGGAACACCATTTTGCATGAATTCAATATCATTGACAGTCAACCGGCAAGATAATATACTCATTAATAACATTTTTAACAAAATTGTTGCATTTTGAGATTGGGAAAGCGGTCCGTATTTATAAATATATTTCCAAAGAGGGAAGAAGACCATGAAATGTTGGTATAGGAAACAAATGAAGGGTATGTTATCAGAAGAAGAGGGTATGACGCTCGTCGAGGTGTTGGCATCCATTCTGCTTCTGTCGCTTATCATCACAACTTTTTTATCTTTTTTTATCCAAGCAGCAAAAATAAATAATCAGACCGATACCGTCAATGAGGCAACTTTTATTGCACAAGAACAAATCGAATTACTTACCTACTATTCAAAGACAGAGAGTATGGAAAAAACAAAGAGTCTAATGGAAACGGAAAGTTCGAGCACCAACTCAGGATTTCAGATTAAAACAGGATTGGTCAAATCAGGTGAGACACTCTACACAGGAACTGTGACGGTTTCCAAGGAAGGAAAAATTCATGCACAAATGGAAACGCGGCTGTCGTTTCGTACAGCAGAATAGCTCGAAGATTAATCTACGGAACGAGTCAGGGATGACTCTCGTGGAGTTGTTGGCCAGTATTGCGCTGCTTTCTGTTGTGCTTTCATTGGTGGGGGCTGTTCACCTGTTTGGCCAAAAGCAATATCTGACGCAATCTTATTCCGCACGTCAATCAAATGATTTCGCTTACACGCTTTCTGTCATTTCCAGAGAAGTGCGCAAGGCGCCATTTGATGATATCACGGTATCAGAATCAAGGGATACCCTTTTGATTGACGGTGTTGTGGTATTCAGTCAACAGGATTCACAGCTTGTGAAAAATACTAGTCAGGTTTTGGCAGAGGATGTTGAGGACTTCGTTGTCACTCCAGATGCTACAACAAAGAGCCTCAAAATCGTATTGAAAAGTTTGTCAGAAATGAATAGCCAGCCAAAAGAATATCAAACTACGATTTATTTCAGAAGGTGAGTGATGGGATGAGAATCAAGCATCTCCGAGAGGACGAAAAAGGCAGTGGCCTGGTTTTGACATTAATGGTGCTTCTCGTGCTGTCTGTACTTGGTGTTTCAATCGGAGCACTCACACTCGGCAGCTATCGCCTGAGTGATGCCAACCGCGATGATACATCAGCTTACTATGTGGCAGAGGCAGGAGCCGTTGCAGCTTATGAAGAGATTCAGAGTCAAGTGTTGAGCGCCTATGAAAGTGATGCAACAGAGGGCTCCTTCTATGATCATGTGTCTACAATTGTGACCTCAAAAAATGGACAGTCCCCTGTTGATTTCGGGGAACAGTTCGGCAGCGACCCTACTGCCAAAATCACCACAGCGAAAAACGACTCAAAAAACTACACCCTCACTTCCATTGGAGAAGTGGATGGGAAAAAAAGAACCGTCACCAAACAATTCACTGTGACCTGGGTCAATAAAAACACCGGGGGCGGCGGTGGGTTACCGACACTCCCTGCCAATGCGGCTTTGTTATCCCAAGGAAAGATTGAAATTTCCAATGGTACGTTACAGGGCGATATATATACTAATTCTGTGGAACCGAAATCATTCCAAATTTCAGGCAATCCCACTTTTACATCAGCAACGTTGTTTTACTCGAATAAGATAGCAGAACCTGAGGAGTTACTGGATTATCCATCTTGGTATAATAAATTGCCAAAATTGGAAGCTATAGATGAGGATTGGGATTTTGGAACGTATCCTGGATTGTTGAATCAGATTTCCGCACCCAATATAACAGGAAAGCTACCTGTTAAAAAAATGGGGACTCATGCGGTTCAGGATGAGGACGGAAACGTAATGGTCACAAACCATCAAGCTGTTGGATACGAACTTAATTTAGAATCAGACGTTTATATTCCGGAAATGACAAGTAACTCGAACCGGAGTTTTTCAATCAATACTGGAGGCACCAATCGCACGATTTTGGTAGATGCACTAGATCTGGGTGGGGATATTCATGTTGAAGGTGAAGGGACGCTAACAATTGTTATTAAAAATTCATTTAACATAAACAATGGAGGCATCTCTTTCAACAAGGACGGATCCCAAAGTAAACTTTCACTAGTTTATTTAGGAAATAGTGAGTTGGATTTGGGGAAAATTAAACAAATAAACGGAAATATGATTGTAAAAAATGCTGGTATAAAAACGAATAATACTATCATTAATGGAGTCTTCCTGACAGGAGGCAGCACTGTTCAGCTGTCTGGTGGGGGTTCAGGCTCCAACATGATGCTTATTGCGCCGAATGCTGCGGTCTCGTTAACGGGCTCCTATTCAATCAATGGCACGGTTGTTGCAAAAACATTCGAAATGGGGGGCGGTACGAGTCTGTCTTATCAAGCCATCAACACAACTGGCTTTCCGTTCGGATCTACGGCGCCTGCTGCTGATCCGGAGCCGGAAGCTATCATCAGCTCAGAGCCAATCATAGAAAACTAGCAGAAAGGTGGGATAGCGTGGCGGATTTTAAGAAGAAAAAATTAGGGGATTTATTGAAAGAAGCGGGTCTCATAACGGAACTGCAGATTGTGGAAGCACTCAGCATGAAAAAGCAGGACGGAAAACTAGGGGATCTGTTGGTTGATCAAGGGTACATCACCGAGAAACAACTGCTGGATGCACTGGAAATCCAATTGAAACTGGAAAGTGTGTCCTTGTACCAATATCCGATCGATATGTCTGTAGTGGAGCTGATATCAAAAGATTTTGCACGGTCGAAATTATTGCTCCCGATCAAAAAAGAGCATAACCGCTTGATTGTGGCAATGAATGATCCCTTGGACTTTTATGCCATTGAGGAGCTGGAATTTTCCACTGGCTATGCCGTCAGACCGGTGATAGCGACACGGGATGACTTGCTGCAGACAATCAACCGCTTATACGACTCAAAAGAAGTGAGTATTGAGTACGTTGAGGGTGAAGATGCTCCAGCAGTAAGGATCTTTAATCAACTGCTGGAAACAGGCGTATCGCTGCGGGCATCTGATATTCATCTGGATCAGACCGAACGTCAAGTATCCGTCCGCTATCGCGTGGATGGCCTGCTCCGGAATGAACGTCCTTTGCCGAAAACCTTGATGAACGCTTTGGTTGCTCGGATCAAAATCATAGCGGGACTGAACGTTACGGAGACACGTCTGCCCCAGGACGGGCGTATCAGCACAACCGTTTTGGGTAAACGGGTGAATTTGCGTGTAGCTACCTTGCCGACCGTTTTTGGTGAAAAAATTGTCTTGCGGGTATTGGATATGTCCAATATGTTCAGAAAAGTGGAGGATATCGGCCTGGAGGGTGATATTTTAGCCGATTATCGGGAATTGATTGCCCAACCTTCGGGACTGATCTTGTTGACAGGTCCGACCGGTTCCGGGAAAACGTCCACGCTGTACGGCTCCATCAATGAACTGAACCATCCAGAAAGTAATATCATTACAATTGAAGACCCGGTTGAGTATCAACTCGAGGGCATCAACCAAGTCCAAGTCAATGCCCAGATCGGACTGACCTTCGCGACCGGATTGCGTTCCGTCTTGCGTCAAGATCCGAATATCATCATGGTGGGGGAAATCCGCGATAAAGAAACGGCTGAGAACAGTGTGCGTGCGGCTCTGACGGGTCATTTGGTGTTCAGCACGCTGCATACGAATAGCGCCATTGAGGCCATTCCCCGCTTGCTCGATATGGGGATTGAACCCTACTTGATTGTATCTGCCTTGAGTGGTGTCGTAGCGCAACGGCTCGTCAAAACCATATGTAAAGATTGTGCCGACACCAGAGAGGCAACGCCGGTCGAACGGGAAATATTTGAGCGGCGCAATCAGACCATTGACACAATCACCTTCGGCAGAGGCTGTGATGTTTGTCGTCATACCGGATACCGTGGGCGGATGGCCATCCATGAATTGATTGTGATCACGGAAGAAATAAGGCAGCTGATGATGAATCAGGCGTCCATCCAGGAAATCAAGCAACATATCAAGCAGCAAGGTATCCGCTTTTTGGTTGACGATGGCTTGATAAAAGTGAAAGCGGGCAAGACCACATTGGAAGAGGTGTTGCGGGTTGCTTCAATCAATGAATAAGAGGGCGGAAATAATGGAACAAGTCGATACGATATTGACAGCCGCCTATGAAAAAAATGCCTCTGATGTCCATCTTGTCGTAGGTTCTGCACCGGTCTTCCGGGTGGACGGAAAGCTGATTCCCCAAAAGCAAGCTCCCCTAACGCCTCAGGATACGGAACAGTTTGCGAAAACTATCCTGAGCGAAGACATGTGGGAGACGCTGGAGAAAAAACGGGAAATTGATTTTTCTTATGGCATTACTGACATTGCCCGATTCCGGGTGAATGCGTTCTACCAACGCAGTGCGCTTTCGCTTGCTTTCCGGATCATTTCCAAAGAAATTCCCAGTGTGGAAAGCCTAGGCCTTCCCGCCATCGCGAAAAAATTGGTTCAACAACCACACGGACTTTTTTTAGTGACGGGTCCAACTGGCAGCGGGAAAAGCACCTCTTTGGCGGCACTGATCGATTATGTGAACGAAACGATGAACCGACACATCATTACCTTGGAAGACCCCATCGAATACTTGCATATGCATAAGCAATCTCTTATTGAACAGAGGGAAGTCGGATTCGATACCTTATCATTCAAAGAAGGTCTGCGTGCAAGTCTGCGCCAAGATCCCGATGTCATTCTGGTGGGGGAGTTGCGTGATATGGATACCATCTCCACGGCCATCACGGCATCAGAAACGGGGCATTTGGTTTTGGGGACGTTGCACACCTCGGATGCAGCCGGCAGCATTGAACGGATGATTGATGTTTTCCCAGCAGGGCAAAGGGATCAGATCCGTTTGATGTTGGCGAATGTGCTCTTGGGCATCTTGTCGCAGCGACTACTGCCGACCAAGAAGTCTGACGGTCGCGTGGCAGCAACCGAAATGTTGGTCAACAATCCAGCAATCAAGAATTTGATCCGGGCTGAAAAAATGCATCAAATCCCCAATGTGCTGCAGACATCCCTTGATCAAGGGATGCACACCATGGAGATGAGCATCAAGCGGCTCGTCGAAGAAGAAACAATCAGCCGGTCGCATCTATTAATATAGTAGAAGAAAAAAATCGTTGAATAAGGAAGGAGGGTAATGATGGCCGTTTTTGCCTACAAAGCCAAAACTAGAGATGGAAAACTGATGAAGGGGAAAATAGAGGGCACTAATAAAAAAGAAGCCCTGAATGAACTCAGACATATGGACCTGATCGTCTTTGAAGTGGATGCGCTGAACGCTGTCTTGAACAAGGATATCAATTTTCGTACCTCTTTGAAATCAAAGGATTTTATTGTATTTCTGAGACAGTTTTCCTCTTTGATGAACGCAGGCATTTTACTTGTGGATGCGTTGGATCTCCTTGCCGCCCAATCGACAAGCTTAGCACTCAAAGAAGCATTGGAGGAATTATCGGAGGAAATACGCGAAGGCGTGGCCTTGTCTGAAGCGATGGCCAAAAAGCCGAAATTGTTTCCTGACTTATTGATTCATATGATCCACTCAGCCGAGGTAAGCGGGCGTTTGGAGGAAGTGCTCCAACAAATGGCGGACTATTATGAAAAGCAGCACCGTATCAAACAAAAAATTTCGACAGCCATGACCTATCCGCTTGTGGTATCGGTATTGGCCTTCCTCATCACAGCCTTTCTGTTGGTGTTCATCGTGCCGATATTCGGGGATATGTTTGCCTCCATGGGCAGTGAATTACCTGCAATCACCCGAATGGTCCTGACATTGAGCGGCTTGCTTCAGCGTTATTGGTGGATGATGTTTTTGGTGATGGGTTTGCTCGTAGCAGTCATCATTCAGCTTGGGAAAAAAGATCAAGTCGCGTACGTGTTCGATGTGCTGCAGCTGAAGGTCCCTATTTTGGGGACTTTCATCCAGAAAACGCTGTTGGCACGGATGACGCAGACGTTAAGTTCCTTGATCAATAGTTCGGTCCCGATTCTGCAGGCCATCGAAGTGACAAGTAAAGTAGTGGGAAATCGTGTGGTTGAAAATGTGCTATTGCAAGCGCAAAAAGATGTCGAGCAAGGCGAATCATTGGCGAAGCCGATGGTCGATCATTGGTTTTTCCCGCCGCTGATCATTCAGATGATCCAAGTCGGGGAATCGAGTGGGGAGTTGGATGAGATGCTGAAAAAAGTTTCGGAAATCTACGATCAGGAAGTGCAGGAGGCGTCCGATAAAATGCAGGCATTGATCGAACCGATCATGATTATTTTCCTTTCAGGAGTCGTAGGGGTGATTGTACTTTCCATCGTTGTGCCGATGTTCAGCATGTTCGAAACTTTTGGATAATTTAGAGCTGAATATATTGCATGTGCAAAATAATTGTTGTATGATTTGAAATGGAAATAAACTTCTGTTGGTTTAAGAAGTGAGTTTTTTTAGTAAACAAACAGTAACAAAAATAGAATAAAAAACGGAGGAAAAGAATATGAGAAATAAAATCAAACAGTTGTTGAAAAAAGAAGGCGGGTTCACATTAGTTGAATTGCTGGGTGTTATCGTGATCTTGGGACTTATCGTGGGTATTTCAATTCCTTTGATTGGGAATGTGATTGATGGTGCTGAAGCCAAAACAATAGCTGCTCAAAAAGAGCTAGTTATCGATGCCGCTCAGATGTACGAATTGAGCGGGAAAACGATTGATGCAACTGCTGGGGTTACAAGTACAAAATTAATTACAGATGGATATCTTGAAGAAAAAGATGCCGGTGCAACTGTGTATACGGTCAAAAAAGCTGATAACAAATATACAATAGCACCTTAAGTAAGCGGAAACAGAGGAGTCTAACTAACACATAAAAAATCAACACCCATTCAAATATGTAGAAAGACTCCTTCGTGGAGTCTTTCTTGCTTACTAGGAGTTTTTTCATGCATACAATCGTAACCATAGTTTTTTTCATCTACGGCTTGGTATTTGGGTCTTTCTTTAATGTGGTGGGGTTGCGGGTGCCGAACGGGACGTTGTTGGCTCAAACGCGTTCCTATTGCGACACGTGCCAGCGCACCTTGACTTGGAAAGAATTGATTCCTGTCTGGTCTTTTTTGCGCCAAAGAGGGAAATGCAGTCAATGCAGTGAGATAATATCGCTTCTGTACCCAATCATGGAGCTGGCGACCGGGATCTTGGCGGCCATTACTTTCTACATTTATGGTTGGAATGAACAAACGTTTCTGGGCTTGCTGCTGATTGCGCTCATCATTCCGATCACGGTATCGGATTTGGCCTACAGGAAAATACCAAATAAGTTACTTTTGTTTTTCACGCCATTTTTTGTGGGTCTGCGCATCCTGTACCCGCAGCCTTCCTTTTGGCTGTCCCTGGCAGGAGCCGGTCTGGCGTTTTGTTTAGTTTTTGTGATCATCCTCCTATCTAATGGAGGCATGGGCGCAGGTGATCTGAAATACTTCACTTTATTGGGCTTTATTTTCGGACCCTATCTTTTTTTATTGCTTTTCTTTTTGGCCACGCTTTACGGAGCAATCACTGGGATGATCATCATGAAGCTAAAAGGCGGCGATCGAAAAATGACCATTCCGTTTGGTCCCTATATCAGTCTGGCTGCAGTAACTGTTTTTTATTATGGAGAAACGATGATTCAGTGGTATCTAGCACTTTTTAGCTGAGTTGGACCACTTTTTGCGTTTCGGATATGAGAGGAGGTAGGTTATGTTATTTCAGAAAAAACCATTGCTTTATTTTGAATTTTTGGAAAGACGGATCCGCTATTTGGTCATGGATGCGCAATCCCGCACAGTCCTGGAACAAAACGAGATCCTGTTTGATACCGAAATCCTTCATGAAGGGAGAGTCATCAATCCTTCATTGCTTGAAAATCGCTTGAACGCACTGGTTACCGAAAAAAAATGGAAAAATGCGCAAGTATCCATCCTCTTGCCTGACGATTTTGTCATTGTACGTGAAGAAAAAATACCGGCACAACTGGCACCGTCAGAAATAAAGGCTTACGTCGCTCTGCATATGGGCCAGCTGATCCGTTCCCCGTTCAAGGAGACGCGTTTTCATTTTGAGTTGCTTGAAGTTGGTGATATGGAGCAGACCATTCTGCTGATGCTCTATCCGCAAGAAGTCATTTTTCAATACGAATCCTTATTGCAAAAGGTAACCTTGAATCCAGTCTCAGCGGATATTTCTTCACTGTGCCTTTACCGGACCATCCTGCAACAAAATGACTTGCAACAGAGTCCCGATAAGCATGTGATGGTGCTGCAATGGAGTCCTGTGGATCATACAATCATGGTTTTTCATCAAAACCTGCCCAAATTTTCCCGCCATTCGCGATTGGCCCGCTTGGTTGACTTATGGGATGTGACCAAAGAAGGCGAATGGATCTGGAAGGATGATCAAGACTCTTTTGAAGAGGCAATCACGGATGTGCTGGATGTTTTGGAACGATTGCTGGAGTTTTATCGCTATTCTGTGATGAACGGCCATGGTGGAGTGACGGACATATTTTTGACGGGCGATTTTCCTTATCTGGAAAAAGTAAGGGAGCAATTATCCCAGCGCTTTTTCCTGCCGATTCATATTCTGCAGGCCTCTGAAGAAATCAGTTCCAAATTTTTGCCGTTATACGGGCTTGCATCGAAAGAGAAACATGCAGCCGCTCCGAAGAAGGATGCTCAGAAAAAAGTGAAGCGCACCAGAAAACAAGTACAGGAGGAAAACTAACATGTTTGAAGTCAATTTTTTTGAGAAAAAACAGAGAAACTTTCTTCCTTATGTGCTGGGCGGTGCTTTCCTTTTCCTGCTTGTTCTTGTAGGCATTTATTTCTTCTCAGCGCAAGCGTATTACACAAAAGCGGAAATGCGTGACCAGGAGTGGCTTCAAGCCGAGGAAGAACAGCTAATGGTTTCACGGCAAATGCAAGAATACGCGCAATTGACGGAACAAGTGGCAGAAAATAAAGCCACTTTTGAAGCGAAGCAATATCCAATGTCCTACGTAACAAAAGCAATCGTTGAACAAGTTCCAAATGGGGAACAGCATGTCACCATTTTAAATAAGAATGAAACGAATCAGATCACCTTAGTGTTGGAAGGCTTGACGGTTACGGATATTTCCGAAGTTGTCGAAAAGTTCAAAGCGTTGGTGTATGTCTCCGATGTTCAATTCATACGCATGGAAAATCAACTGGATGGAGCGGGTTCGACGGTTGAACTCTGGCTGCAACTTGATGAAGCAGCTTTGAGAGAGGAGGTTCTTTCATGAAGCTGAAATGGAATCGCATGTCATTTGTACTGGCCTTTGTGATGGGGCTGCTGGTTCTGGCGACTTTCATTTTCGGTCAAGTGTATTTTCTCGATCCGATTAAGGCGCAAGCTGATCTTGTAGCGCAACAGGTAAATGAACAAACGCGCTTGAAGGCCGAATATCCACCAGAACAAACCTTGCTGGATGACTACAGGCAAAAGTATGAGGAAACCTGGGGATTTTTACCTGAAGGCGAAAAGGTTAATCAACAGCTGGTCATTCTGGAACAGACCGCTGCTGAGGAGAACGTCATTGTGCAACAGATAGCACGTGTAGGAGAACCTCAACCGATCGAAGGACTTGATGAAAGTTACATGAAGAGCACTTACGCAGTTGAAATGACAAGCAACACTGCGGGCAACATGCAGAGGCTAGTCGAAAGACTCGAGGGATTAGACCGCATCTGGAATATCTATTCTTTTGGGTTCGAAAAGATTGCCGAAGAGTCTTTCAGCGGTACCTTCACTTTTGAGTTGTTTTACTATGTGGCTGGTTCCGAAGAGTCGCAGTAATAAAAAACGATCCGCACCATCACTTAAGCTTGTGATGGTGCGGATCGTTTTTTTGTGTGAGAAAGCATGCATGTCTGGCCGGCTGCTCCGGCCGCTGAAGGCAGCGTACCTCCGGCGAAGCCGTGCGTCCCCGGAGGTAACCTTGGAAGGTGACGCACCAACTCCGGCGAGGGAAGCGTCCCCGGAGGACAGCCGCACAGATCGGCGCCAACTACGACGAGCCCGCCGCTCACCGGAGGAGAGAACGCCAGTATGTCTGGCCGGCTGCTCCGGCCGCTGAAGGCAGCCTACCTCCGGCGAAGCCGTGCGTCCCCGGAGGTAACCTTGGGAAGTGACGCACCAACTCCGGCGAGGGAAGCTTCCCCGGAGGACAGCCCCAGAAGAGGACGCCAGCTTCGACGAGCCCGCCGCTCACCGGAGGAGAGAACGCCAGAGCGCAAAATATTCGGCCGACGGACTACAACGGCCGGCAGCTTTCTGATATACTGAAAGGAACATTCAATCGGAATCGAAAGGAGGCGCTGCCGGTGAAAAGGGAGCGAAGCTATTACGACTGGCTGCCGGTAATCGCCTGGATGATTGTCATCTTCATCCTATCCGACCAACCGGCGGACCAGTCCATCGTCCTGAGCAGAAGCGTGACGCGCTTCTTCGCGGACGTGCTCAATCAGTTTTCGGCATTCATTGAGTATTTCACGCGTGCGCAAGGCACGATTGTGTTTATGGCAGGCATCCTTCTGCTGATCTATCTGTTGGAAACACAAGCGGATGAACCGAAGCTTTTTGGCATCAATAAACGCTGGATCATCGGCGGTACCGCCATTTTTTTGGTGCTGGCGATCAGCTTGTTCTTGTTCGTCGATTTCGTGCAGAACACTAGCTTTGCCTACGCAGGCCGATTGATGCGGAAATCCGCCCACTTCATCGCCTATCTGATCCTCGGTTTTCTGGTTTCGCATGCGATGAAGAATGAAGTCTCTCCCGCATCCCCTTGGAAACGGAGAGGCATCAGCTTGCTGCTATGTGTGGGCTACGCCATCAGTGACGAGTTTCATCAACAATTCGTGCCCGGCCGCGGACCGCTGCTGAAGGATGTCCTTATCGACACATCGGGCGCGGCCCTGGGTATCCTGCTTTATATCGGTGCCAGAAAATTGTGGCTGCGTCGCAAAAGAATAGCCTAGAAACACTGGATTCATAGTGTTTTTAGGCTATTTTCCGTTCATCAGGATTACGATGATGACAGGGACGGTTCCTTTAGAATCATTGCAGGAATAATCATTCGAGTGGTCCAAGCCCCCATCGATGTTTTTGAAAGCGCTTTTTGTTATAATGGAAAGTGTTGGTAATACAATCGGGATGATAAGATAGCGTAGCTATTTTGTCATGCATTCTCCATGCCATCAGCGATGAATTGCACCCAATGTTCGTTATAGGCCAAAAATTGCGGCAGGCTCCTGAAGGAGGGATTGGAAGTGAAAAAAACAATGTTGCTGCCGATCCTGTTGATGAGCCTTCTGTACAGCGAGGTTCCGGATATGGCGCAAATGTTGCGCACAATCAGCGGGTTTGAGGAAGTGAGCAATGGCGTTACACCATCGGAAACGCTAGGGGTCCAGGCAACCGATGTCCAAGCCGCACAAGGCGAAATCAGCGTGGAGGCGTTCCCGAAGCGAAAGACGGATAAAGATGATACCGAGCGGATTCAACGGGCAGTCGATTACTGCATAGAGAACAACAAGGACTTGATTTTCCCGAACGGTGGTACTTATACGGTGAGGCAAGTAAATATCGAGGCCGGGCTCAGGATCGTCGGGTACGGCGCCACAGTCACGTTGGCCGACAACCAGCCGAAAGCGACACGGATGTTCACAACCCAAGAGCGGAAATGGGAATCGGCTGACGATTCCGATTATCTGATCATTGAGGGACTGACGCTTGACGGCAACTGCTGGAACCAGGGCGAATTCATGGACTATGAGAAAGAGCAGCAATTTGGCATCTTTTTTGCCGGATCGCTGGAAAAAAAGGGGATGCTGCGCGGCAAGGTGATCAACTGCCGTTTCCAAAACTGGTGTGCGGATGGCGTCCATGTATACACGAACGCGGATGTTGCGGTCATCGGCTGCTCCTCCATCAATTGCTTCCGGGGGGGCGTTGTCGTCAGCGGCAGCCCTTCGAACGTGCGGATAATCGACTTTGTGGGTGAAAAAGGCACATTCGGCAATGCGATGGATATCGAAATCGATACCCCCGGAAAAGTGAACCTCACCATCGATGCGATGCAGGCATACTGCGATATCGATATTTCAATGCCAGAAGGATCGGTGGCCACAGTGGATAACCTCACCGTTGTCGGCGGGATAACGAAAGTTTATGGATTCGAGAATGAGATTACGATCAGCGACTCCAACATCGGGCAATTGGATGTGATCAACGCCACAAACTGCACCTTCAACAATACCAAAATCACAGTAACTCCAAGCAAGGCGGAAGACGTCATCGGGGCAACGGTGAGGGTGCTGGACAGTTCCGATGATTTGTCCCAAGAGGACTACTATACGGCGTTCAATGACTGTACCTTTGAGCGGTCGGATAAAGATGATCCAATCGAAACGGAGAAGGGATTAATCGCGCTGAAGGGCTATTTCGGGAAGGTCACGTTGAATGACTGCACTTTTGGCGAAGGTTTCAAGACTGGCTACTATGCTCTCGGTGTGGCGTATTCATCCCTCCGCAATGTCACCTTTGATTGTGACACAGCGGTGGCCATGAAGCCTTTAGTTTGGGCCAGGATTTATGAAATGGTGCTTGACGGTGTCCAATACGGGGAAAACACCAGTGTTCCGTTCCGATTTTTGGCCTATTTGGAGAAGAAACCCTACACAACGATCGTTTTTAAAAACATGACCCTGGACAGCGAACAAGCGGGTTATGCAGGATTTCAAGCCATCGGTACGACCAAAATAGAGAGCAGCAGGACCATCCGAGTTGAATCCGACCCTAATGTCGCCGGTGTCGCCGGTTTTGTGGGCGATACTGCCGTATTGACGACACCTGTCGATGGGGAACCGTCTGAGTGGATGGCGACCACCTCAGATCCTGTCGCGGCCGAATGGAAGATCTCGAAAAATTAGCATTTGGCTTTATGCATAAACATAGCCGGCTGTTTCAACAGCCGGTCCGACAACAGATATTCAAACATACTAACGAACTGAACCTATCAGGATGCTGACATCAAGCATAAGCGAAAAGTAAAGGGTATCATATTGAATGCGCCTGTAATATAACAACTGAAACAATCATGTGGCAAACTCATTAATTCAATTTTATTTAATTGGCTTTGAATAATAAAATGTAGTAAAATTAGTTAAGAAAGCGCTTTACTTTTTTTGCGTGAGTGTTCATTCATGAAAAAGAAAGTCGACTGAACGGATACCATGCCATTCTGACAAAAGGCTAGGGAACTGGCCTCATGATGAAAAAGGAGATGGATCGAGATGGATCAAAATGAATGTCAATTTCCATGTTTGAGAGATATAGCTGAAGGTAATGTGAAACTGCCGCCTCAATCACTGAAGAAACGAGTTCAACTGTCCATCAAGAGAAATTTGACTCCAACGCAGATAAAAGCCCTTCATAAAAATGCTACTGTGGCAAAAAAATATCTTTTCAAAACATTGGGAAAAGAAATGCCGGTTGCCAAAGTGGTGCCGTCTTTGTCTGGCGTACGTTTGAAGGCTGGGGATACCGTTCGCGTGCGTACTATGGAAGAAATAGATGCCATGCTTAATGGTTCAAGAAAGACGCGTGGATGTGCTTTTATGGACGGAATGGAGCGCTATTGCGGCACCACGCAGCGCGTCCTGAAATCGATGGAGCGCTTCGTTGATGAACGTGAACTTAAAGTCAAGAAATGCAACGGCATCATTCTGCTTGAAAATGTCATGTGCGAAGGTGTTACCGCTTTTGGTCGTTGTGATCGCTGTTGCTTGATGTTTTGGCGGGAAGAATGGCTTGAAAAGATTGAGTAACAGGGCACACAGTTATACAGGCCTGCACGACAACTTCCAGCGGTTGCGGGGTGGGCCATTCTTGATCTGATTGAAAATGAATCTTACTATATCGTCTGTTATGATTGTTCAGTTTTTCCCAATCTCCATCCGCACGCTGTTGAAATACCTCTGCGCATCATCACCGGTTTAACTCTTTCCTATTGAAAACCCCATATTTTCCCTATATTTATTATTCTCCAAACATCCATTCGCTCCTGGCGAATATTTCACAACCTACCCTTAACCTTCCCATCGTTAGCCCTCTATTGTTTGTAAATAAATCTGATCCTCTAAATGACCCCCATGTAAACACTCCAAATGCAGCCTAAAACTCCGGAAAACAGCCACTGTTATGATCAGATGATCCAAGTCGGTGCCTGTTGATATGTTTAACATACTTAGTTAAGAAAGGTGCCGATTCAAATGAAATATTCTGAGATTGGTAGTAATTTTTGGCTTGCTCCCGAAACCAAGTTTGTTGTTGAGGAACTGGATAATGAGGATTTTGGCTTACCGGAGGGGGATATGGCTTTTACCTCAACCGGGAGAGGAGCCATCTTGTTGGTCATCGCTCATATGAAGCAACAAAGAAAAGTAGCGTTGCTGCCGTCGTTCACATGCTCTTCGGTGATTTTGCCGTTTGTCGAAAATGGCTACCAAGTGGACTATTATGACATCGAAAAGGATTTGACCATCTCGAAAGAGCGGTTTTTGGAAAAAGCCGAGAAGATGCAGCCGTCCGTCATTTTGGTGCAGAACTATTACGGTTTTGACACGTTGACTCCCATGAATGAGGTGTTCGGAAATCTGCAAAAGCAGGGCGTTGTCATCATCGAGGATGTCACGCACAGCTTATACTCCGGGATACCAAGATTGACAGCGGATTATTATGTGACCAGCCTGCGTAAATGGTTCGGGATTCCGGAAGGTGGGATGGCACTTTCCCAAAAAGGACCCTTCCAGGCCAAGCCGACAGACAGTGACGGCGAACTGGAGAGAGCCAAGCTGGATGCGTTGTACGGGAAATACCGTTATATCATGGAAGGCATCGGTGAAAAGCCGGAAGTTTTGGGTAAATGCCGCGATGCTGAAACGATGCTGGAAAATCAAGGCGGAATACATGGCTTGGGTGATTGCTCAAAAGCGATTTTGGCCAATGTGGATGTAGCTGCACTGCAAAAACAGCGAAGAGAGAACTACGGCTTTTTGGTCGAAAAGGTGAATGGGCTGCAGAGCATCAATGCTGTCTTTCCGACGATGCCTGATGCTGTTGTGCCGCTGTTCCTGCCGGTTTTCACCGTTGCGGAAAGCGATCGTAAACTGCTGCAAGCCTATTTGAGTGCACGTTCTGTTTATGCCCCTATTCTCTGGCCAAGCTTTGATGGCGAAAAAGGCCTGTCGCTGGAAAATGCTTCCCCAACCGTCAAATGGGTTTACAAGCATATTCTTTGCATCCCGGTCGATCAGCGTTATGGCCTGGAAGATATGGCCCATATTGCCGACGTGCTGACCGAGTTTGATAGTCAATGATTCCGTGTCAGGGAAGGAAGGGTCGAAAATGTACAGAAACGTCATGAAAAGACTGCTGGATATCGTCATTTCCGGTGCAGCGCTGCTTGTGCTTGCGCCGTTGTTCATCATCATCTCTTTGGGTATTGTCTTGAGTGCCAAAAGTGCACCATTTTTCTTTCAAAACAGGATCGGCAGGAATGGAGAGACTTTCAAAATCATCAAGTTCCAGACGATGGTCCCTAATGCGGAACATATGGGGGCAGGCGTCCATGTTGAGGGTGAAGATGATGATCGGATCACCAAAATCGGCCGGATTTTAAGACGCACCAGTATTGATGAATTACCACAATTGATGAATGTATTGCAGGGCTCAATGAGTCTGGTTGGACCGAGGCCACCGGTTACATACATCCCTTACGATGGCTATGGGAATTATCCCGAATGGGCCAAAAAGCGGTTTGACGTAAGGCCGGGAATCACCGGTTGGTCGCAAGTAATCAATCGGAATGCGGTGACTTGGGATGAGGCGATCAGATTCGACAATGAATATGTCGATAGACTATCGCTGGCGATGGATTGCAAAATCATTTTCAGAACGGTTGAACAAGTCTTCAAGCATGATGGCATCTACAACTCCGATACCTGATGAGTTCGTTTTTCGATAAGGGGATGTGTTTATGAGAAGCATCTATATGGATAACCGTTGGCCAATGCTCCAACAGGAAAAAGAAAAGGGAAAAGCAAGCATCTATGTTTTTGAAAAAGACGGCAGGAAAATCGTTTACCCGTTCGTCAAGCGGGCGGCCGGGACCGTAGATGGCATCGAATATTTCGATCTGGTCACACCGAGGGGGGAAGCGGGGATTCGGTTCGAAAATTGCCGTACCGAAGATCGCCCGCAAATGGCTGCAGCTTTTGATGAGGCATTCGCAAAGTACTGCGCAGAGGAAAGAATCGTAGCGGAATTCATCCGCTTCAGTCCTTGGCATGACCATTACGCCGGTCTTACCGGAGTGTATGAGCTGAATATCCACGGCAATGTCTACTGCAACGATTTGACTTGTGATTTTTTTATGGAGGAATACCCATCCAATGAGCGACAGAAAATAAGGAAGGCCGAAAGAATGGGGATGGAAGTCCATTTCGGCAATGATGAACGGTTCATCGAGAATTTCCTGAAGCTGTACTGCTACACCGAAGAACGTTTTGATGCCTGTGATTATTATCGCTTGGACAAAGCGTTCGTCGACAAATGCATCGAAATGTTCCCGGATGAAATGCTATTTGCGCAAGCGAATCTCGACGGAAAAGCCGTCTCTTCCACTATGTTTTTCCTTGGACCGGATATCGCCCATGGGATCTTCTGCGGAACCGATCAGCAGTACCGGAATACGAATGCGAACAAAGTGACCATGTATCATGCGGCGCTTTATGCTTCGGAACAAGGCAAGAAACTATTTGACTGGGGCGGCGCGAAGCAAGGGAGTCCGGTGGAAATGTTCAAAAAGCGATGCACCAAGGAATTCTCTTATTATCGCGGGACGAAGATCCGTGATGAAGCGATTTATGCGAAGTTGGTTGAACAAGTCGGCGGACCAAGAGAAAATTTTTTCCCTGCTTACAGGAAAAGCTGATACGGAAAGGGGTGCAGCTGATGAACATATTGATACTGAGTTGCGGAACTCGGAATAAGATTGTGCAAGCTTTCAAGAAGGAACTTGGGGGTCAGGGGCAAGTGTTCGCGACGGATTGCAGTGAACTGGCACCGGCATTGTACGATGCGGATGACTATTTTATTGTGCCCAGGGAGGATGCGGAAGGCTACCTGGATATCATCTTGTCGTTATGTAAGGAGAAAAAGGTGGATGCGGTGCTTTCGCTGATCGATCCCGAATTGAGCCTTTTGGCCGAAAACAGACAAAGTTTTTTGGACATCGGCACGATGCCGATCGTTTCGGGCTATGAAGAAGTCGAAATGTGTTTCGACAAATACAGGATGTTCCGGTTTTTGAAGGAACACGGCTTCAGGACGGTGCAAAGCTATTGTGATAAGGCGGATTTCCAAGCGGCTGTCGAAACGGGGCAAGTGACATACCCGGTCTTTGTGAAGCCGGTGAAAGGGAGTGCCAGCATCGGTATCAATAAAGTGTCATCTGAAGATGAGCTGGATCTGATGCTGGGCCAACATGAAGGGATGCTGATCCAGGAATTTATGGACGGAACCGAGTATGGCGCTGATGTCTATATTGACATGCTTTCCGGCGAAGTCGTCTCCATCTTCATCAAAGAAAAAATCAAGATGCGCGCGGGGGAGACGGATAAATCTGTCTCAGTAAAGGATGATGAGCTTTTCGGCATGATCAAAAAAATGGCCGAAAAGGCGGGTTTCCGCGGCATCATCGACATCGATATTTTTAAGGTGGCAGGCCAATACTACCTCTCGGAAGTGAACCCGCGTTTCGGCGGGGGCTATCCGCATGCCTATGCTTGCGGCGTCAATGTTCCGAGGATGATCTTCAACAACATTTCAGGCAAGATAAACGAAGCAGCAATCGGTGACTATAAGGAAAATATCTATATGATGAAGTACAACGAAGTGAAGATCATTGACAGAAATTGAAGCCGGCGTCATTGCGGAAGATCCGGGAGGGATTTTCATGAAGATTCTGTATGTAACAACTGTATCTGGTACAATCAATGCATTTTTGGTTCCGCATATGCACATGCTGATGGATGCCGGGCATTCGGTGGATATGGCATGCAACGTGAACTATCCGATTAATCAGACTCTGTTGGATCGTGGCTGTCAGGTGTTCCAGTTGGATTTCCAACGTTCGCCGCTCATGAAAGAAAACTACGGCGCCTACCAAGGCCTGAAAAAATTGATTAAGAGCGGAGAATATGATTGGGTGCACACGCATACGCCGGTGGCTTCTGTTTTGGCGCGGTTGGCCTGCAAAGGGATTCCAAGCGTGAAGGTCATCTACACGGTTCACGGGTTCCATTTTTTTGAAGGGGCATCGCTGAAAAATTGGTTGTTTTACTATCCGATAGAGAAGCTCTTGGCCGGCGACACCGATGTGATGATCACCATGAACGGTGAAGATTATTGTCGGGCAAAGGAGAAATTGAGCACAAAAAAGATTGAAATTGTAGCTGGAGTGGGCGTGGACCTGGACCGGTTCGCTGTTCAGGAAAGCGAAGAGAAAAAGCGCATGCGCCAGGAATTCGGATTTGACGAAAATGCATTCATTTTGATGTATGCGGCTGCTTTGTGCGATCGGAAACACCAAGATTTGCTGATCGAAACAGCAGGGGCATTGGTCAAGGACATCCCGAATCTTAAACTGCTTTTGTTGGGCAGAGGCCCCAATGAAACACGTTACCGGGAAATGATCCAGCAGCTCCATCTGGAGGAACATGTGGAATTGATGGGTTTCCGATATGATGTCGACAGGATCTTGCAGACTGTGGACGTAGCGGTTTCCTCGTCCAGACAGGAGGGGTTGCCTGTCAATATCATGGAAGCCATGGCAACAGGGATACCGTTAGTGGTCAGCAACTGCCGGGGCAACCGGGATTTGGTGAAGGACGGGGAGAATGGCTATGTCATAAAGGATGATTCGCCGGAAATGTTCGCCGAAAAGATTCGGCAGCTTTATTCGGATGAATCGTTGCGATTGAGGATGAGGCAGGCCAACTTGACAGAAGTCCAAAAATACGCGACGGGAAACGTGCTGGAGGAAATGAAGGGAATCTATCAAGGGTTACTTTCTTAGCGGAAGGAGGTGTTCAGTTTGCGGATGCATCAGTATTTGTTCCTTTTGTTTTTATTGATGAAACCTTTCTATTGGTTCTCTTCTGGAGGACTGCAGATCGCGGATGTATTCTTCATCCTGTCCTTTGGATTGTATGTGTTTTTCGTCAAGAAAGGTGAAAAAATCAGCATCGAAAAAAACGATAAGTGGCTTTTGTATTTTGTCGTCTGTATCGTGGCGATCAATTTGTTCTATGGCGTACTCTACGGGGAAAGCAATTTTATTCAAGCCTCCTTGTACTATGTCTACAACTTGTTGGTTGTCCTGACATTCAGGACCTACGCGGAAGAACAGGATTCTTTTTTGGTGAATGTGGCTCGAATCTGCAAGGTCAATCTGGTCCTGCAGTTGTTGTTCTACATCACCGGAATTGGGAGATATTTCGCGGCTTCTCGCTATATGGGTACGTTCAACGATCCGAACCAGATGGCTTTTTTCGTTTACATTTCGTTGATGATGGCTTTCTTGATCTGTCGCATCAGAGGGGAAAAGCTCAATTGGGTGTATCATGTCATCGCAATGGCGCTGATTTTCTTTACTGCTTCCGCTGGGATGCTGATGGGGATGGTAGTGTTCTATGGGTTTGAGTTGCTGCCGAAAATCAGAATGCTCGCCCAACGCCAACACAGCGTGCGGGCCATACTTATAGGGACTGCCTTCTTGGCTGCGATGGTGCTGTTCAGCCCGGAAATAGGTGATTATATATCCGACCTTTCGGAATCAAGCATCGTCGAACGGGCGGAGGAGAAGTTGAGCAGAATGGGCGAAAGTGCGGCTGGGCCCACGAACATTGAGGAACGGGGCATAGACAGGCTCTACCTTTATCCCGAGAAACTCCTTTATGGGGCGGGGGAAGGGTACCAAGAGCGTTTCGATCGGTCCTATCTGAGCGGTGAAGTTCATTCCACCCTATTGAGTATGTTGTTCTATTACGGTATCTTGCCTACTGCGGCGCTGCTGTATTGGATCTGGAAAAACATAGGCAAGCTGTCGGTAAGCAATATGGCCGTTGTGCTTTCGTTGTTCCTGGAAAGCTTGACCTTGCTGAACCAGCGACAGTCACTCTTCTGGATGATTTTCGTATTACTGAGTGTGCTGTACAAAAAACAGGTTGCCGATAATGAAACAGCGGTGGTGCCGGCAACTTTGCTTGCCGGACAACAGGAAAATGCCGCCAGAGATGTACTGCTTCGGTGATGATGTTGTGGGATTGAGGTACAGTGACGGGAGGGGATGGTATTTTTGGGTGAAATGTCAATCAAAAAAGCGGCGGCAATCAATGCAGCCTCCAGATATTCTGCTGTCATCATGAACATCATTTTTACCGCCATTCTCTCGCGGATTTTATTGCCTGACGACTATGGAATTGTGGCAGCCGTAATGGTGTTCACTACATTTTTCGAAAGATTATCAGACCTGGGATTCGGGGCGGCTGTCATCCAACAGAAAGAGCTCAGCAAAACGGATATCGATTCCATCTTTACTTTTACCATCTTTCTCGGATTCATTTTGGGTGTGCTGTTCATGCTATTGGGGTACCCCATTGCCCGTATTTATAAGAGTGATGTATATGTTATGATCTGCATCATCCTCTCCTTATCCGTGTTTTTCAATACTATCAATATGGTTCCGAAGGCGGTATTGATGAAGGAAAAAAGATTCGCCCTCATCGGCATCCGGGTCATTGTCGTCGACATCGCAGGGTTTGGTTTGGCCATTCTTTTGGCGCTGCTCGGATTTAAGTATTACGCGCTGATCTGGCAATCGATTGCTTCTGCCTTCATGAAATTCATGTGGAATAAACAGACTTCAAAAGTAAAAATCACAGCCAAAATCAACTTTGCGGCAATCAGAGGGGTGTCGGCATTCAGCCTGTTTCAATTTGCCTCCAATCTGATGAACTATTTCGAACAGAACTTGGATAATCTGCTGATCGGAATTGTCTTGGGAAGCAATCCATTGGCCTTTTACGACATGGCATACAGGATAACGAAATACCCTGTCAATTTTACTGGCGGCATCATCGCGCCGGTTCTGCATCCCATCTTATCCGAGTATCAACACGCGAAAGAGATCATCTACGTCAAGTACATGAAAATCCAGGAACTGATCTCCAAGGTTGCGACCTTCTGCATCCCGTTCTGTTTTTCGGCAGGTTATGAAATCATTGCCTTGCTCTATGGGGATCAATGGCTCCAGGCGGTCAAACCTTTTCAATATTTATCGACTGCCATTTACCCTATCTTGTTTGTATCCACCAGTAAGGCCATTTTCCAAAGCCTCGGGGACACAAAGACATTGTTTAAAGCCGGGTGCATCAATGCCATCTTTACGGGTGCCCTCATCATTCTCGGCGTGAGGACCGGGAGCATCGAAACAATCGCGTTGCTTGTGGCAGTAGCAAATTGGGGCAATATGTTCACTACGATAACGATGTTGATGACGAAAGGGTTCCATAAATCACCGATTGGATTCCTGGCTCATTTTTCGAAGGATCTGCTGGCTATAGTGATTATGGTGGCCATCCTGGAACTGGTGACGCCATACGTACCCATCACAAATGTGCTTTTGTCGTTTGGCTTCAAGTTGGTTTTGACAATGGCTCTATATGGGGCCTATTTATGGATCACGAAAGGTTATGAACCGTTCGTATCGCTTCTGAGCGGCTTTTTAAAAAAGAAGGGGAAGGCTCCAGCAGTGGAAAAGATACGCAAAGACGACTGAGGATGAACGATGCTGATTAGGAGGGAGGCGGCTTTGCGCTTCATGGTTGAGCGGGTCCGTTCAGCTGCAAAACGAAATCTATTTATGAATGGATGGTGAATAAGATGAAAGCGTTTTCTCGTAGAAGGAAGGCCATCTTGCTTATGTTGGCGGACACCGCCTGCATTGTGCTTGCGGCATTGTTGGCGTACGGGCTGCTGGAGAACTACATCAACCAACCGACTGTCTTCTATATCATGATGATCGGAATCACGGCCGGCATTTACCTTTTGGTGGGGGGAATTCGGCATTTGTTTGCGAACCTCCCTGACTACACCGGTGTCAACGAAATCGTCAGTACCGTCCGGACACTGAGCATCGCTTTCCTGCTGTCGGCGATCATCTCCACCGGTTTGATCCGTCTGGTGAGCATGCGTTACATTCTGTTGATGTATTTCTTTTCCATGACGTTCATTCCTGGCATCCGGATCATTTGGCGCGGCGTCCACGAATATCATGAAGGGGTTACCCAACGGATGCGCACCGAGGATAAGGGGAAAATCCGAACCTTGGTTGTTGGGGCAGGCGAAGGAGGGAGCATCTTCATTTCCAGTCTGATGCGCCGTCCGAATGCAATCGAGATTGTCGGCATCGTTGACCGGGATGAAAGCAAGCAGTGCTCCCGTCTGATGGATATCCCGGTTTTGGGCAAGGAGGAGGATATTCCGGACCTCGTGAACGAACTGCACGTCGATCAGGTGACGATCGCCATCCCCTCTTTGAAGGCAAGCGATATGGAGCGTATCCTCGACATCTGCAACCGGGCTGGGGTAAAAGTCAACCAGATGCCAAAGATAGAGGACGTCATGATGGGTAAACTGTCGGTGAACCGCTTCCGCGACCTCGACGTCTGCGACCTGCTGGGCAGGGATGAGGTAACACTGGACAACGAACTGATTTGCGACAAAATCAAAGGGAAGACGGTCCTCATCAGCGGCGCCGGCGGTTCAATCGGATCGGAAATCTGTCGCCAAGTGGCGCGATTCGAACCAGCGACTATTGTCCTTCTTGGGCATGGGGAAAACTCCATTTATCAGATCCACAAGGAATTATCTGGCCGATACGGCAACGCCATTACCATCGAGCCGGTCATCGCTGATGTACAGGACCGGAAACGGATTTTCCATGTAATGGAACAATACCGTCCCGACTACGTCTTTCATGCTGCGGCGCATAAACATGTCCCTTTGATGGAGTGGAATCCGCTTGAAGCTGTGAAGAACAACGTCTTCGGCAGCAAGAACATGGCGGAAGCTGCCAAAGCAGCGGGTGTGGGAAGCTTCATCATGATTTCGACGGACAAAGCGGTGCGACCGACCAATGTCATGGGTTCGACGAAACGCTTGGCGGAGATGATTGTGACCGCACTGAATGAGCCGGGCCAGACCAATTTTGCGGCCGTCCGCTTCGGCAATGTGCTGGGAAGCCGCGGCAGCGTCATCCCGCTGTTCAAGGATCAGATTGCGAAAGGCGGACCGGTCACGGTGACCGATTTCCGCATGATCCGCTACTTCATGACCATCCCGGAAGCGAGCAGGCTGGTCATCCAGGCCGGGGTACTGGCCCGTGGCGGTGAGATTTTCATTCTGGATATGGGCGAGCCCGTCAAGATACACGATTTGGCCAAAAAGATGATCAAACTTTCCGGTTATACGGAGGAGGAAATCCCAATCATCGAAACCGGCATACGTCCGGGCGAAAAAATATACGAGGAACTGCTGGCCGACCGGAGCGCGCTCGAACGGAAAGTATATGATAAGATTTTTGTCGGCAAGGCATCCCGCTACCCTTTGGAGGAAACAGTCGCTTTCGCGACAAACCTGGAGAATTTGCCTGCGGAAGAGCTCAAAGATACCCTGATCAACTATGCCTGCAGACACCAATAGAAGCATTCATGTCATGGGAAAAGGGGGCTTGGCCATGTATATTTTGAATTCGCAAAAATACGCCAGCAAAGATAACTACGCCGAGGTGCTGGGTATGCCTTCTTCAGGGAAAACAACGTTAGTCGGAAATATGAAAAAAAATAATCCAGGAGTGATCGATGTAAATGCGCGGCTTCCCAATGGCAGGTTCGGCAGACAAGCCAGTAAGCTTCTTTATATGGCGCTGTTGTTTCTGCGATTCCCGCGGGCATTTATACGGGACACAAAAATCATCCTGTCATCTGGACAAAAAAGTGCAAAGGATCTGTATTCGGTATTGTCCAATTGGCATTTGAATGTGCACTTGTATTCTTTGAAGGATGATGTGGATAATCTGCACATTTGGGATCAAGGACTTTTTCAAGCTGTTTGGTCCATCTATTTTTGCGGCTCCAAAGAATTTGATGCAATCAGTTTGTTCGAAAATAAGCTTTTGCCCGGTAAGGTTCATTTCGCTGATGCAAGAGATGATGAATTGATCGCACGTTCCCGCAACAGGAACAGGCGAATGCGTCTGAACTACTTGAACCCTGACGAGCTTGAAAAGGGGAGATACGCCTTAAAAAAAACCATCCGGGTGATGGAAGAAATAGGATACATTGAAAAAAAAGACTCGACTTAGTCGAGGGTTTACGAACGCTTTCCGCCCTGTTTGAAAGGAGAGGAACATGTTGATGAAGAACGACAAAAAGATACTGTTGGCAACACCGCATATGTCCGGATTGGAGATGGCGTACATCAGAGAGGCATTCGACACCAACTGGATCGCACCTCTGGGTCCGAACGTCACCGGTTTTGAACAGGAAATCTGTGCCTATACCGGTGCGAGTTATGCGGATGCACTGTCTTCCGGAACGGCCGCCATCCATATGGGCTTGATGTATTTGGGCGTCGGGAAAGGTGATGTCGTTTTCTGCCCGTCCTTGACTTTCTCCGCATCCGCCAATCCGATCATCTATCAGGGTGCTACCCCGGTCTTCATCGATTCGGAGCGCGAATCCTGGAACATGTCTCCACAGGCATTGGAGAAGGCTTTTGACAAGTATCCCCATCCCAAAGCGATTGTTGTCGTGAATCTGTATGGCCAATCCGCTGATTATGATCGCATCAAGGCTATCGCTGATGCACACGGCGTTCCGATTCTGGAGGATGCGGCCGAAAGTCTAGGCGCCACCTACAAGGGCAAGCAGACCGGCACAATCGGTGCTGTCGGCATCTACTCCTTCAACGGCAACAAAATCATCACGACGTCCGGCGGGGGGATGTTGGTGGCGAACGAAAAGTGCGTCGTCGACAAGGTGACGTTCTGGGCGACGCAGGCGAAGGAAAACGCTCCCTATTACCAGCATAAGGAGATCGGCTATAATTACCGGATGAGCAATGTCGTCGCCGGCATCGGCCGTGGCCAACTGAAGGTGCTCGATCAGCGCATCGCCAAAAAGAAATATATTTTTGAATATTATAAGGAGGCTTTCCGTGATTTGGATGAGTTGGAGCTGATGCCGATTGCGCCATACGGTGAGCCGAACTACTGGCTCAGCTGCGCGACCATCAATCCGGAATGCGAGGTGCGTCCGAAGGCTTTGCTTGATTATCTCGCGGCTAAGAACATCGAAGGCAGGGCAATCTGGAAGCCGATGCATCTGCAACCAGTATTTAAAGGTTTACCGTTCTTCAACAACAACCCTGAAGAGCCGAGTGTTTCGGAGGATATCTTTTCGCGCGGGTTGTGCCTACCGTCGGACACGAAGATGACGGATGCGGATCTGGACCGGATCGCGACACGGATCAATTGGTTCTTTGGTGCAGCATCATCGCGTTATTGAGCACGTTAATTTTTTCTTAAATAATGTTTCGTGGTATAATGTAAACGTATACAAGGGGCGTGTTGCACACAGTTGGTTTTAAACGAGAAAAGGCTTACAAGCCAAACATGCGGAGGGGAGAACATGAAAGAAGAAGTTTCTTTGAGGGACCTAACAGCATTAATCAAACAGAGATTGGGGATGATCATCAGCATCGGCATCGTGGGCCTGTTGCTTGCGGCAGCTTACACTTTTTTATGGGTGACGCCTATGTACGAAGCAAGGACACAACTATTGGTGAATCGTGCGGACGCCGTGGATGGCTTGGTGCTGAATGACATCGATTCGAATGTGCAGATGATCAATACCTATAAGGATATCATCAAGGGTCCCGTCATCCTGGGATACGTCAAAGATCGTCTGGAACTAAAGTATACTGACGAAGAATTGGCTGATATGGTGTTCATCAGCGCCAATGAGGAATCGCAGGTCTTCTCCTTGGCAGTCACTTCTCCCGATCCGGAGGAAGCAGCCTCGATAGCCAACGAAATTGCGGCCACGTTTCAGACTAATGTTTTAGAGATCATGAACATCGAAAACGTTAAAATCATCTCCGCGGCGGAAGCGGACAGGGATCCGGTTTCCCCTAACATCCTGAACAACCTCTTGATTGGGTTGGGCGTCGGACTTTTGGCCGGTTTCGGGACAGCGATGTTGCGTTATGCGATGGCCAAGACCATTGATGACCAGCAGTATATTATTCAAACAATCGGTTGGCCGAACCTGGGAGTCATTTCGGAACTCAGCAAAGAAGAAAAAACGGCAATCGCAAACATGCAGAAACAAAAAGCTGCAGCCACGAGAGCTGCCAAAGAGGCTGAACTGGGGGGCGTTGCTGGAACTGCCGGAGCTGCACCAGCGGCAAAGATTAAACGGATCCCTGATGAAGAGCCGTCCGTCATCTTCGAACAAGCGCAAGCCGAAGAGCAAGTGCAGCCCGTCATCGCAGCAGTGCCGGGGAAAAATGGAGGACCCAAGAAACAATCGAAACAACAGTCTTCTGCACATACAGGTGCCAGTCGCGAGCGGCTCGTGACCGTTGCGGATATGACAAAGGAAAAAATTGGCGTCATCCTTCAGAACAGTGATGGCTCCGAGACAATGGATGTCGGCAACCAAAGGGGGAAAAGATGATGGTGGAGGCAACGAAAAAGAATACAAAAAAAGCGAAAAAATCGAGCCGCGCGCATGGCCTCATCACCTTGGCCATGCCGAGCTCCCTCAGCTCGGAACAGTTCCGGACACTGCGAACCAACATCCAATTCTCGATGGTCGACAAAAAACTGAAATCACTGGCTGTCCTTTCCGCTACATCGGCGGCCGGAAAATCAACCGTGGCCGCGAACTTGGCTGTGACTTTTGCTTTGCAAGGGAACCAGGTTCTGCTGGTGGATTGCGATCTGCGCAGGCCTTCCGTCCATCGTGAATTCGGAATACACAATGATGAAGGGCTGACAAATTTATTGGCTAATCACGTTGGGAAGGGCATCGATGATTATCTGCACACCAGCGAAGTGCCAGGCCTATCCATCCTGACAGGTGGACCGGTGCCGCCGAATCCGGCAGAATTACTGTCCAGCAATCGGATGAAGCAACTGGAAACCGATGTAGCGGAACGGTTTGATCTGGTGATTTATGATACACCGCCGCTGCTGGGGTTCACCGATGGACAAATCCTGTCGGGGCGGGTCGATGGCAGCATCTTCGTCGTGCACTTTGGTGAGGATACAAAAGAGGATGTTGTGAAGGCCTCCGATTCATTGAAGATGGTCAATGCCAACGTTTTGGGTGTCGTCTACAACCGTGTGCCGGGTGGCCAGAAAGAGCACAGCTATTATTATGGCTACCAGGATGAAGAATGATTTAGGTATTGATGTGCGTAGGTATGCGTTGAAGAAGGGCGGTCTCGGATGAGGGCGTCTTTTTTGCGTTGCAAGCGTCACGGTCCGTCCGTTGGTTGCCTCAACTCCGGGGAGAGTGCCGCTCATCGGAGTTCGCACCCCGAAAAAAGTCGTAACGCCGGCGAGGCAACCCTCCCCGGAGGAGAGCCTCGGGACAGCACCGAACCTCCGGCGAAGATGTCGCTGACCGGAGGAGCCGGTCCCCCTACATATATTGCACCTCCGCCGAAGTTACCGAACAGGCAGGAATTTCATCTCCGGATGAAAATTATTTAGCCATCCCACTCATTTAATGTATAATAAGAAAGAATACTTTATAGGAAGAGGATAGAATACATATGATAACTTTAAAATCTGAACGCGAAATTCAAGCTATGGAAGAGTCCGGCGCAATCCTGGCGGGAATCCATGAAGAATTGCGCGGTTTCATCAAGCCGGGTTTGACGACTATGGAGATCAATAACTTTGTGCAGGCACGCATCGAGGCGGCTGGCGCCATCTGCGAACAAATCGGTTTCGAAGGGTACGAATATGCGACCTGCACGAGCGTCAACGACGAAATCTGCCACGGCTTCCCGGGCAAATATGTGCTGAAGGACGGCGATCTGATCAAGGTCGACACGGTCGTGAACTACAACGGCGCCATGTCCGATTCTTGCTGGAGCTATGCGGTCGGTGAGGCTACGCCGGTAGTCAAACATCTGATGGAAGTGACCGAGAAAGCATTGTATCTGGGCATCGAGCAGGCGAAAGCCGGCAACCGTGTCGGCGATATCGGCCATGCAATCCAGACTTACGTCGAAAGCGAAGGTTTCTCTGTCGTACGCGAATTCATCGGTCACGGCATCGGACCGACCATGCATGAAAGTCCATCCATACCGCATTACGGCGAAGCCGGAAAAGGCCTGCGCCTGAAGGAAGGCATGACGATCACGATCGAGCCGATGGTCAACACAGGAGCTTGGAAGTCCAAAATGGACGATAACGGCTGGACAGCCCGCACCAAAGACGGCGGCTTGAGCTGCCAATTCGAGCACACAATCGCGATCACCAAGGAAGGCGCGAGAGTGTTGACACAGCAGAAATAAGGCAAGGGCTTTAGATGTGGAGGCCCTGAATAATAATTCAGGGCTTTTTTCACGCTTAATTTCAAAAAAATAATTATAGTTATTTCAAACATAATATAGTAAACTATTTTAAAGTGAGGAAATGTGGCTTCATCAGCCAAATTAACTTAATTACGGTGCTATCAATAGCTATTCAAGAGAGATTTTTCGCAGGAGGGAAATTATGGAAGAAGAAATATCGTTAGGCGAAATTTTTGCAATATTAAAACAACGGATCGGGTCCATCATCACTTGGAGTTTGACTGGACTACTATTGGCTGCGCTGTATACATTCTTTTTTGTGACACCGTCATACCAATCCACATCCAAAATCGTCGTGAATCAGACCCAGAATGCTGAACAGGCGATTACGAACACGGACATCCAGACGAATCTGAGTTTGATCAATACCTATCAAGGAATCATCAAAGAACCGATCATATTGGAGGATGTCATCACCAATACTGGTTCCAAACTTACGATTGGAGAGTTGCGCAATAAATTGACAGTTGAAACTGAGGACACTTCTTTGGTGTTCGGCATCACAGTAGCCGACGAGAATCCATTTACTGCCGCAGAACTGGCAAATGCAACGGCATCCTCTTTTGAACAAAAAATTGGTGAGATCCTGGATGTAAACAGCGTGACGATTTTATCCCAAGCTGTCGCAAATCCGGATCCGGTTTCCCCGAATACACCAATGAACCTTGTTTTGGGACTTTTGGTCGGGATGATGATTGGTGTGGGACTTGCGTTTCTGGCCGAATTTATGGATAAGACAGTCAAGGACGAAAAATTCCTTGAGCAATTAGGCTGGCCTAACCTAGGATCCGTTTTACAAATGACGGAAGAGGAATTATCCTCAACAAGATTTGTTCAAGTTACATCCGAAGTAAAATCGCGTAAAGCGAAACGACGCGTATAGGAGACGATAGGATATGTTTGGAGATAGTAAAAAAAAGATAAAGAGATTGGATAGCCAACAACGAAAAGGCCTGAGTTTGATTTCAAGGTTGCGCCCTAAGTCGGTGATCGCTGAGCAATATCGTACCATCCGTACGAATATCCAATTCTCCATGATTGACCGCGATGTGAAATCCATCGTAATGACTTCTTCAGGTCCTTGGGAAGGGAAATCAACGACTTCTGCGAATCTGGCTTCAGTCTTTTCCGACCAAGGAAAGCGCGTGCTGCTGGTGGATGCTGATTTGCGTAAGCCTACTGTACAGCGTACATTCGGCTTGAGTAACGTGGAAGGGTTGACTACCTTATTGAGCAGCCCTGAGCAGCCTCCATCTGAAGTCATTCAACAAATTGTTGGAACAGAGTTGCATACATTGACAAGTGGACCGATTCCACCCAATCCATCGGAACTGTTGAACTCTAACCGCATGAACACCTTGATGAAACAATTTGAGGAAATGTACGATATCATCATTTATGATATGCCTCCAGTGACATCAGTGACTGATGCGCAAATTATGGCTTCTAAAGCTGATGGAGTTGTCTTTGTAGTCCGTTACGGTGTGTCGCAAAAAGACTCTGTTTTGAACGCAAAGGAATTGTTGGAAATGGTAAACGCCAATATTTTGGGTGTTGTTTTCAATGGCGTCGAGAAAAGAAATGACCAATCTTATTACGGATATGGTTACACAAGCGAGGAGGCTACGAATTGATAGACCTTCATTGTCATCTCCTGCCTGGTGTCGATGACGGAGCCCGAACGCTGGAAGATTCCCTTGCAATGGCACAAAAAGCTGTTGCAGAAGGGATCACTCATATCCTAATGACACCGCATCATAACAATGGGAAATATTTGAATCCCAAAGCTGCTGTGGTGGCGGCTACGGAAGCTCTTCAAACCGAATTGGATAACCGAGGAATTAATCTCACACTATACCCGAGTCAAGAAGTCCGTATCAATGGTGATCTACTGAAAGACATTGAGAATGAGGACATTTTATTCGTCGATGAAGAAAGTCGCTATTTATTGATTGAATTTCCGACATTGTCGATTCCAGAGTATACTGAAGTACTATTCTTTCAACTAAGACAAAAAGGCATCACGCCAGTCATCGTTCATCCTGAGCGGAACCAGGCGATCATTGATGATCCAAATATATTGTTACCTTTCATTGAGAGGGGTGCGCTGGCACAAGTGACAGCCGCCAGCTATATGGGGGTATTCGGCAAGGATGTTGCACGCGTAAGTTGCCGCTTGATCGAAGCCAACTTAGTGCATATCATTGCGTCAGATGCGCATAATACCCGAGGAAGAGGCTTTTATTATCAAAAAGCTTTTGCCCAACTGGAAAAGCAGTTTGGACCGGAAAAGGTTCGGTATTTCAAGGAAAATGCCAAACATCTGCTGAATGGTGATGCGATGCATACGGAAGCCCCAGTAGAGGTAAGTGCAAAAGGGAAATGCAGCCGTTTAAATAAAGTGAAGTTCAGCTTGTTTAACTTCAGATAGCATGCTGTTTTCAGAACAACAGCATGCGCAAGCTGGACAATCCGATTTAAATCTGCGATAAAAGTTTGTTTGATATCTAAACTATTGTTTTTCGCCCTCCATCCAGAATCAGTCTGAAGAACAGCTTTCCGCGTTCTTCAGACTGATTTCTTTTGTTTCAGAGGGAATTAGGTCATCCTGTTTGGCTTGTTTATTTCGGTTGTGTTACTTATGACGAAAGCGTCTTGAATGTTCTGTAGTTTATTGATAATATTATTAAGATTCTATGACAAGTGCCCGCGGAAGGACAAGTGGGTTGCTTTTGTGTAGAAAGAGACATTATTTAGATGTATGTTCAATAAAATACTTAATGAAAGACTATTGCTGGCAAGTACGAATGGATCAGGGTTTATCCTGCTGGACGATTGTAGTGAGCACTAATTTTCTTTCAAGAGAAAGAGGAACGACACAAATGAATGAAACCAGAAAAAGCAGACAGGGGAAAAAACGAATCTTGAAGACCGTCTTATCCATTCTGATGATTGCGATGATCGGCGTTATCGCCTACATGTTCAAAGCATATTCCGATATCGGCAGCACCGCTGAATCGATTTACAATGAGGTGAGCGTTGTAGAGATGCGAGAAGAGTCGATTGAAGTCGAAACAGCCACTCAGCCGATCTCCTTCGTATTATTGGGGGTTGACACCGGTACCGCTGAAGAGGAGCGGACGGAGACTGGACGGAGCGACACGATCATCGTCTGTACTGTGAATCCCAACACAAAGACAACTACTCTTTTGAGTATCCCGCGTGATACCTATTCGGAAATTATGGGATATGGCGATCTCTATGATTATTATGGCGACTATTATGACAAAATGAACCATGCCTATGCTTTCGGAGGCACGGAAATGTCGATCAATACGGTACAAGAGTTTCTGAATATCCCAATCGATTATTACGTTGAAGTGAATTTTGATGGTTTGGTGGATATCGTCGATGCAGTCGGGGGAATCGAAATCACGAGCCCGTTGACTTTTGATTTCTACGGACCACAGTTTATTGAAGGTGAAACACGTATTCTCACAGGATTCGAAGCCCTTCAGTTTGCACGCATGCGCAAGCAAGACCCGGATGGTGATCTTGGGAGACAAAAGAGACAACAGATGGTCATCAAAGCCATACTGGACAAGGTTCTGACAATGGGGACAGTCGTGAATTACAAAAACATCCTGACAACTTTGGAAGATAATGTCCAATTGAACATGTCCTTGGATGAAATCATTTCGATCGCCAGTGGCTACCGCAAATCGATGGAGACTTTCCAGCAGTTTTATGTAGAAGGACAGGAAGTCTACATCGACGAGATTTATTATTATTATGTAGATCCTGAAGAACGCTTGCGCCTTTCGAATATCCTGCGGACGGAACTGGAATTGCCTGAAGTTTCACTGGAAGATATCTCAACTTCTGCCAACGAACTTGATTTTGAAACGCAGCAATATGAAACGGACTCATCCAGCACAGATACAACGTATGATTCTTCAACTTATGGTCAAAGTGATGTTTATACGCCGAACTATTCCGACCCGTATTCTGAAGAAACAGTTACGGAGGAGACCTACACCGAAGAGTACTATTATGATGAAACGGATACTTATTACGAAGAAGATCCTTACGCATCAACTTATGATTCAAGTTATTGATCACTAAAATCAGCGAACACAGTTTCAATGGAGACTGTGTTTTCTTGTGAGGAAAGAGAAGGGGAATGCAAATGTCTGAAAAAAGAAAACGTAAGCGCAAAAAAAGATGGGGTTTGAGAATATTTTTCAGTGTGCTGGCTGTATTATTATTGACCGCGGGTGGATATGTTTATTCCGTCTATAGGAATCTGAACAAAACAACCGACACGATTTATGCCCCAGTAGAAACCCAAGCGGTTAGGGAAGCGGGGGTTGATTTGACGCAACAGACGCCGATTTCGATTTTGCTGATGGGGATCGATAATGGTGCCGACGGGAGAACCGAGGCCGGAAGATCAGATTCCATGATTGTGGTTACAATCAATCCTAAAACGCAATCAACAACGATGGTAAGTATACCAAGAGACACTTTTTCGGAAATAGTCGGCAATGACTCTTACGACAAAATCAACCATGCCTACTGGTTCGGTGGCGCTGAAATGGCAATCAATACGGTCCAGAAATTATTGGGTATCCCGATTGATTATTACGCATCTATCAATATGGAAGGTTTAAAACAGATGGTTGATGCAGTAGGTGGAATAACGGTCGATAGTCCGCTCGCCTTTACGTTAAGTGGCTATACTTTCGTGGAAGGTGCAAATCAACTGGACGGTGAAGCTGCCTTGGTATTTACTCGGATGCGGGAAGAAGACCCGACGCAAGACACTGGCCGCCAAGACCGTCAGCGCTTGGTCATCGAAGCAATCATCCAGAACCTCATTCAGACAGACATGCTGTTGAGTTATCAAGATATTTTGCATTCCTTGTCCGCTAATGTAGAAACCAACCTGCAGATGAGCGATTTTCTGGCGTTGCAACAAAATGGATATGTTTCTGCTGCAGCGAACATTAAACAAGACCATTTAGGCGGCGTGGGCGGTTTGCGGAATGACGTCTATTACAGCTTCGTGGATGGTGCTGAACTGAACCGCGTCCAAGAGGTATTGAAAACGGAACTGGAATTGCAATAAGAGCTGAAAGACGAGATGAGCTGTCTCGTCTTTTTTGTTGCAATCAAACTGAATTTATCCTGCGAATCCGTTTGATGAGCGCAGTGATTTCCGAAAGCAATCCTCAAAAGGTACGCAACTTGCTTTTACAATTTCGTTAAGATTGTTATTTTTCCTTTTTCATTCTTAGTAATTACCTTATACTAGAAGGTAATGGGCTTGTTGCGCGCACCACAGGTGAAAGTGCGGCGCTAGCCAATACATCCTGCACAGCAGGATCGGGAGGAGGACCTAGGTTGAAACCAAGGGTCAGCATCATCGTGCCGGTCTATAATGCGGCACCTTATTTAAATCAATGCGTCAGCAGTCTGACAAATCAGACGCTGAAGGAAATCGAAATCATACTGATAAACGACGGTTCTACCGATGACAGCCTAGCTGTCTGCGTGGCGCTCGCCGCCACAGACGATCGGATCCGCCTGATCGATAAGCCGAATGGCGGCGTTTCGGAAGCGCGAAACGACGGTCTGCGCGCAGCGACCGGGGAGTATGTGGGCTTCGTCGATCCCGATGATTGGGTGGATACAGAAATGTATGAACGCATGCTTGCAACGCTGACGACGGCACAAGCGGACATCTGTATGTGCAACTATGTCAAAGAGTCGAAAGAAGGCACTGTGCCCGTCCTAATGAAACAGACAGGCGCCATCGAAAAGGCAGCTATACTCGATGTTATCGTCGCAAACGTCATCGCCAAGCCAAGCTTCCGAAGCGGTGAAACGGACATCATGGGCAGCGTCTGCAGGCTTTTGGTCAGCCGCGCGCTGCTCGAAAAGGAGAATATCTGGTTCGACAAGGAGGTCGCCTTCATGGAAGACTTGCTTGTCTGCGTCGAAACTTTCTTGAAATGCGAGCGCATCGCCATCGATGCTGGTGCCTATTACCATTACCGTGTCCACGATAGTTCTACAGTGATGGCCTATAAGCCGCATTTCCATCAACGGCAGAAACAGGCTTTCGCGAAACTGCAGGAGCTGCTGGTGCGCGAGGGGAAAGCTGCCGAATTGGCAACGCGTCTTGCCAACCGCTACATCATCATTGCTTTGCTGTCGTTGGCGAACGAGGCGCACAAAGACAATCCGGTGTCGTTCCGCGAGAAAATCCGCAACATCGATAAGATTCTGGCAGATGACGAATTAGCCGCCACACTCGGAAAAATCGATTTGGATGCAGTGGAGTCCCGCAAAAAGCTGGAACTGAACCTGATGAAGCGAAAAGCGAGCGTGACACTTTATTTCTATTACAGTGTATTCAACAAAATAAAGGCCGCCTTGGGTAAAGGCTGATTAGCCACCAAGGGCAACAAGAAAGGGTATTGAGATGAGTGAATTGATCAGCATCATCGTGCCGGTCTACAAAGTCGAGGCTTATTTGCCCCGCTGCGTGGATTCGATTTTGGCACAAACATACAAAAATCTGGACATCATCCTGGTGGACGACGGATCTCCGGACAACAGCGGCAAAATCTGCGATGCCTATGCCGAAAAGGACAGCCGCATCACGGTCATCCATCAAGCGAACGGCGGGCTGTCGGAAGCCCGCAACGCCGGCATCGCTGTAGCGAAGGGGGCTTACCTGACCTTCCTGGACAGTGATGATTGGGTTCCGACAGAGTACATTGCCTATCTGTACGATCTGTTGAAGGAAACCGGCAGCGCCATTTCGCTCTGCAATTTCCTTAAGACAACAACTGAGGCGTTGCCAACGGCGACCGAACCGGAAATGGTCACGGTCATGAAGAATGATGCGATTCTGGCGAAATACATCGACTTGGGCGATGACTTCCATCCGCAACTGGTCATGGCCTGCGGGAAACTGTTCGAGGCAAGCCTATTCAAGACAATCCGTTTCCCAGTGGGCAGACTGCATGAAGACGAGTTCACGACCTACAAGTTGTTCCATTTTGCGCCGCAGACAGTTATTTCGAAAAAGCCGCTCTACTATTATTGGCAACGCGAGGACAGCATCATGGGAGAAGCTGGCTTCCGGCTGCAGAACAAACTCGATTATATGGACGCGTTGGTTGAACGGGCAGCCTTTTTCCACGAGGTGGGCAGGCCGGAACTGAGTGACCACACCTACAAGTCGCTGTTTTCCGAAGCTTTATCCGTCAATCTGCAATTGGATGCACGCAAGGAGACCGAGGCGAAAAAAACGGTCAGGGGGATCCTCAAACAGGCACGCAATGCTTTGAAACGCACTGGCCGTTCGAAATTGGCCTTTTTGTACAATACCTACCTGTCCTATGAAAGGCCGATCGCTTGGGCTTACCGCACTTATAAAAAAATGAAGTAATCAGGGAATGCTTTCGGCGGCTCCCGATTATTCCGGTGCCGCTGCAGCTTTTTTCCTGAATGAAAAGAGGGTTACAGTGGATAAAAACAAACAATTCGCCATCAATATGATTGCCCAAGTCGTCGGCTTCGTAGTGATGATGGGGATCAGCTTCCTGTTGACCCCGTTCGTTGTGGAGCATGTCGGCAGTGAGGCGTATGGGTTCGTCGGTTTGGCGAACAACTTCGTCAGCTACGCGCAGGTCATCACCGTCGCGTTGAACTCGATGGCCAGCCGCTTCATCACAATCAAAATCACCGAAAATGATGTGGAAGGGTCGAACCGCTATTTCACTTCGGTTGTCGTCGCAAATATCTTTACGGCCTTGGTATTGAGCGTTCCGTCGGCCATCATCATCCTGAATCTGAACAAGATCGTGAACGTTTCCGATGCAATTCTGATCGACGTGCAATGGTTGTGGGCATTCATTTTCCTTAATTTCCTGGTCAGCATCATCTCGTCGACATACAGTGTGGCGACATTCGTCCGCAACAAACTGTACTTGACTTCGCTGCAGGGCATCATTTCCAACGTCCTGCGGGTAGCGGTGCTGATCGCAGCATTCAGCTTTTTCGTTCCGTCAGTCTGGTATGTCGGTCTGGCCGCATTTGTGGCCACCGTCTACGTATACATCTGGAATGTCTATTACACGCGCAAATTGACTCCCGAAATCAAGGTGCGGAAGCGATACTTTGATATGAAAGTCATCAAAGTGTTGCTGTCCTCCGGTATCTGGAACAGCTTCACGCGGTTGAGTTCGATCCTGTCGACCGGTCTCGATCTGTTGGTGACGAACCTGTACGTCAGTTCGGCCGCAATGGGTGTGCTCTCGGTCGCCAAAACGGTCCCGAGTGCAATCCTGACTTTGTTCGGGACTTTGGCGAGCGTCTACGCGCCGCAGCTGACGATCAGCTATGCAGAGAATAATTACAAGGAAATGAAGAACCAATTGATGTCTTCAATCAAATTCCTCGGTCTGTTCGCCTGCATCCCGGTAGCAGCGCTGTTCGCTTACGGGGAAATCTTTTACAAATTATGGGTGCCGACCCAGGATGCGCATCTCTTGTACATGCTGACGATTTTGTCCTGCATCGAGTTTATGTTCGTCTTGCCGTTGGAAGGGCTGTGGAACCTCTTTACAGCCACAAACAAGGTCAAACAGACTTCCATCTACATGTTCGCCAACTCGATCGTTACGATCAGCATTGTCTTGGTGGCGTTGCAGTTCACAACCGATGACACATTGAAGCTGTATATCATTGCTGGGACGAGCACAGCCTTTGCAGTGATCCGCTCCCTGTTCTTCCTGCCGATTTACGGGGCGCATTGCCTCAACATCAAATGGACAGCCTTCTATCCATCCATCTTGAAGAACACCTTGTCGGTCATCGTGGCTTCGGTCTTCTCGCTGTTGGTCCGGAACTTCCTGATCATCGACGGCTGGATGATGCTGATCTTTGCCGGTATCCTGACGAGCATCTTTGCGATCGGCTTCAACTTCATCGTCCTTTTGAATAAAGAGGAACGGTCTGCGGTCGTCAAAAAAGTGTTGCGCAAATAAAAGAGAACGGAAGGGGAAACTCATGACGAAGATACCAAAAATCATCCATTACTGCTGGTTCGGCGGCGCGCCGATTCCGGAAAAAGACAAAGCCTGCATCGAAAGCTGGAGGAAATTCTGTCCGGATTATGAAATCATCGAATGGAACGAAAGCAATTATGACATAGCCAAAAACCGCTACATGAAGGAAGCATACGACGTGAAGAAGTGGGGATTCGTGCCGGACTATGCCCGTTTGGATATCGTCTATACGCATGGCGGCATCTACTTGGACACGGATGTGGAAATCATCCGCAATATGGATCCGCTGCTGGAGGATGAAGCTTTCATGGGCTTCGAAGACGGCAAATTCGTGGCTTTGGGATTAGGGTTCGGTGCCGCAAAAGGCAATCCGCACATCAAAACCATGCGCGATGTCTATGAAGGTGTCTCCTTCATCAATCCGGACGGCAGTTTCAACACTTTGCCAAGTCCGCATTACACGACTGAATATCTGTTGGAGAAGGGTCTGAAACAGAATGATGCGTTCCAGCAGATAGAAGGCATCAGCATCTATCCGAAAGCCTATTTCTGCCCGCGTGATTATTATACTGGGGCGATGAACCTGACTGAAAATTCCTACACGATCCATCACTACAATGCTTCTTGGCTTTCAGACAAGGAAAAGCAGAATTACGAACGCAAACTGCGCCTGATAGAACGCTACGGCAAGACGATCGGAACCGGCCTGCATTACGTCCTGTCGGTTCCGGATATCCTGAAAAGGAACGATATCGGCGGTTTGATCGGGAAAGTCCTGAAGAAAATCGGCGGCATTTTCCGGAAATAACCCGCCGAGCAGCTGATACAAACAAAAACACCATCCTTGCAGCGACATGAATCGCGGTAAGGGTGGTGTTTTGCGTTTTCGGTCAGCTATTCAGGAATCAAGCTATCATCAAGCAATTTCTGTGTAGAGGCCGATTGTGTATTCGGCTTGGCCGGTACTTGCTGCGTAATAGGCAAGCCCATCGACAACATAGACGTAGCCGTCACCGTAAAGGGCATGAGCGATATGGTGCATCGCGAGATCGTTCCATTGTCCATTATCCTGTGCGCCGACCGCCTCGCCGAGGTATTCGACGGTTACGGTTGTCGTTGACAGGTCAGAAAGTTTGTACCAACTCGTGTATTCGCCATAGACATTGGTTGCGACAGGTGTGACCTGCACCGGCATCACGACATAATCCTCAAAAACGAATGGATTGCCGGCGCCGCGGTAACCTTTTTCCGTCCAGTCCTCTTCAATGATGAGACCGGCTGGATGGAGTTGCCATTGGTCATTGCGCCAGTCACCTGAAGTGTTGTAGTACAAGGAGATGCTGTTGTACGGTTGTTCGGATGTCGTCAAATACCAAGTGCCACCTACTTCGAAGACGTTCGTATCGACGAAATTACCTTCCAGCAAAGTGGAGTGATAATCCCAATCGAGAGGGAAAGAAGTTGCAAAGAAGGCTTCAACATTGCCGGCTTGATCGGGAACCATGTAGTAGTTTTCATTGTACTCGAAAACGTTAGGATAGGCTGCACGGATGCCATCGGTTTCCGGACCGAGGACAATTTGAGTATAGGTCCAGTTGACGAGGTCGCTGCTGTAGGCGTGGGCGACACTGTCCGTGAAGCTTTGGGTTGCAATGTTGTAGTCGCGCAAAACTTCGAAGAACATATGGTAGACACCATCGACCAGGATGATAAACGGATCGGCTGTGCCCAGTGGATTGTAGACATCGGTCACGTCATTCCGGGTGATGACCGGATTGGTGACATTCCCGAAGTCATCGAGCACAGGGACAACGAATTCCGGTTCAGGTTCCACGTAGCTGTAGTCGCCTTCATAGGCAAGCAACTCGCTGATGGTCGTGAATTGATAACCAAGGGCGCGAGCGGCTGTGATCATTTCCAGCAATGCGGTAGGGGTCGTACTGGCCGAACTGTTGCCGTGCAGAAGATAGATGGCACCAGCTGAAAGGTTGTTCAGGACAGCCGCGCTGACTTGGCTGGCCGAAAGCGTTCCGGACCAGTCGCGGGTGTCGACTGTCCAACCGATTGTGTAACTGTAGCCTAGACTGCCGGCTGTTGCCAATACGGTTGCGTTCGTTTCACCCATCGGAGCGCGGAAGTAAGGCGTTGTGCTTTCGCCGGTAGCTGTTTTGACCAGTTGCTCCAATTGATTCAGATCGGCCGTCAATTCGGCTGCCGTCATCTGAGTGGCATCGTCTTGGGTAAAGGTGTGGTTACCGATTTCATGGCCTTGGGCGATAATGTCGTCAATCAAGGTCGGGTCGGTCAAGCCATTCAGGAAGAAGGTCGCTTTGACGTCCAGCAGCGCCAGATTCGCCAATATCTGGCGGAGGTTGGCAGCACTGGAAACATCACTGATGGTCAAGGAAATGACTTGTTGATTGGTGTTGACTTGATTGACCAATTGCGAAGGTATCGTGATGACCGGCGGATCAGGGTCTACCGGATCGACCGGGTCCACAGGGTCTGCCGGATCAGGATAGATGCCTTGGAGAGCCAACAAGCCTGTGACCGTAGTGAATTCATAACCAAGCGCACGTGCTGCTGCGACCATTTGCAACAAAGCTGCCGGTGTAGTGGCCGCTGCGCTGTTCCCGTGCAACAGGAAGATGGAACCAGGAGTCAAGCTGTTCACAACGGCGGAGCTGACTTGTGCTGCGGTCAGTGTTCCGGACCAGTCGCGTGTGTCCACTGTCCAGCCGATCGTGTAGTCATATCCAAGCGTACCGGCTGTTGTGAGGACGGAAGTGCTCGTTGCCCCCATCGGAGCGCGGAAATAAGGTTTTGAACTTGTTCCGGAAGCATTTTGGACCAGTTGCTCAAGATTGTTGAGGTCGTTGGTCAATTGGGCTTCGGTCATTTGGGTGGCATCGTCATGGCTGAAGGTGTGGTTGCCGATTTCATGGCCTTGGGCGATGATGTCATCAATCAAGGTCGGATCGGTCAAACCGTTCAGGAAGAAGGTGGCTTTGACATTCAGAGTGGCCAAGTTCGCCAATATTTCGCGGAGGTTGTCTGCGTCCGAAGCATCGCTGATGGTAAGGGAAACTACTTTTTCGCCTGTCGTTACCTGATTGATCAGCTGTGAAAGGACGGTTTCGACCGGATCAACCGGATCGGTAGGGTCTTCCAAGTAAACGCCATCCAATTCGATCAGATCACTGATTGTCGCGAACGAGTAACCAGCTTCACGGGCCGAAGCGATGATTTCGTACAAGGAACCTGGTGTGTTGGCGGATTCTGGCACGGCATGCATCAAGTAGATGGAACCTGGTGATAATTGGTCCAACACGTTGAAGGCAATTTCTTCAGAAGATAATGTTCCAAGGTAATCCAAGGTGTCGACTGACCAACCTACAGTGTAGGTATAGCCAAGGCTGCCGAGCGTTTCCAGAACAGACTGATCGTAATCCCCGTATGGCGGGCGGAAGAGCGGTCTGGATGTTGCGCCTGTCGCATTTACGATTTTGTTTTCCAATGCGTTCAGCTCAGCCGTAAATTCTGCGATGGTCAAGTAGGTAGAGAATTCATGCGAGTAACTGTGGTTCCCCAGTTCATGGCCTTGGGAAACGACTTGATACAGCATGTCCGGATCGGCTGTGCCGTCCGCGAAGAAAGTCGCTTTGACATCCAATTCAGCCAAAGCATCGAGGATGCCTTGCAGAACTTCACTGTCTCCTAAATCGTCAAAAGTCAAGGAGATCACTTTTTGGTTCGTATCGATCTGTTCGATGAATTGGGATACGCCGTCAGAAATGTCGCCTGACCCGTCATCACTGCCGTCATCATAGACGCCTTCCAGCGCCATCAATTCATCGATCGTGACGAATTCATAGCCTTGATTGCGGGCTTCTGCGATTAGGTACCAAAGGGATTGTGGCGTGCCGACAGCAGTCGGATTCGCATGCAGCAAGTAGATTGAGCCTGCATCCAGATAATCAGTTACGCTGGCTGCGATCTGCGTTTCGGATAAACCTTCCCAGTCGCGTGTGTCCTGCGTCCAACCGATCGTATAAGCGTAGCCGAGGCTGCCGAGTGTTTCGAGCACGGCATCGTTATAGACCCCTGCTGGAGCACGGAAATACGGTTTGGAGGATACGCCTGTAGTTTGCAGAATGTAATCTTCCATCAGTTCCAAGTCATAAGCCAATTCATCGGCTGAAAGGGATGTGGAATCGTCATTGTGGGAATAAGTATGGTTCGACAATTGGTGTCCGGTTGCTACCAGTTCGGCCATCAATCCGGGGTCGGTTGTGCCGTTCAGGAAGAAGGTAGCTTTGACGCCGAGATAGTTGAGGTTGTAGATGATGTCGGCCAGGTTGGTATAGTCGTCACCGTCATCAAACGTAAGGGCGATGACATTGCGGCCGGTATCGACATGGCTGACGAAGCGGGATGGTCCCGTCCCGTAATCAGGTTCTTCGACAACTGGATCGGTGACTACAGGTTCTTCACCGACATAGATGCCTTGATAAGCCAACAGGCCGGTGATGGTCTCGAAGCGGTAACCAAGTGCCTGTACTGCGGCCACCATCTGCAGGATTGCTGCAGGTGTCGCAACTGCATCGGCGCTTCCGTGCAAAAGAAGGATGGCTCCTGGGGACAAACTGTTCACGACAGCGGTACTGATTTGCGCTGCTGTCTGTGTTCCGCTCCAGTCGCGGGTTTCGATTGTCCAACCGATGGCGTATTGATAACCGAGACTGCCGGCTGTAGTCAAAACGGCCGCGTTGGTTTCGCCCATCGGTGCCCGGAAATAAGGTGTCGTGCTGGTTCCGGCTGCATTTTGGACGAGTTGCTCAAGGTTATTGAGGTCCGCCGTCAATTGAGCTTGGGTCATTTGCGTAGCATCTTCGTGGCTGTAGGTATGATTGCCGATTTCGTGGCCTTGGGCGATGATGTCATCGATCAGGCTCGGATCGGTCATGCCGTTCAGGAAGAAGGTGGCTTTGATTCCCAATAGCGCAAGGTTGCTGAGAATCTGCCTTACATTTTCGGTCCCGGATGCGTCACTGATGGTCAAGGAGATGACCGGCACATCGGTGTTGACTTGGTTCACGATCTCTGCGGGTGAAGTAGTACTCGGAGGCGTTGGATCAGGATCAGGTATTGTTTCACCAGGTTCCTCCCCGGGTGTTGTCGGGTAAGAGCCCTCCAAAGCTAGCAAACCGCTGATCGTAGCGAAGTTGTAGCCGAGTTGGCGGATGGTTGTGATCATCTGCAATAAAGCCGCAGGTGTTGTGCTGGCGGAAGCATTTCCGTGCATAAGGAAGATGGCGCCTGGTGCCAAGTTGTTCACGACAGCAGAGCTGACTTGAGCTGCTGTCAATGTGCCGCTCCAGTCACGGGTATCGACTGTCCAGCCAATGGTGTACATGTAGCCCATACTGGCTGCGGTGGCAAGGACTGCATCATTTGTCGCGCCCATCGGTGCCCGGAAGTAAGGACGGGTAGTAGCTCCACCTGTGCTGTCCTGGACCAATGTTTCCATGGCATTCAGTTCCCAGACGACTTCATCCACGGTCATTGCGGTGGCATCATCGTGGGTGTAGGTGTGGTTGCCGATTTCATGACCTTGTTGAATGATTTCGTTGATCACTGTGGGATCGGTCAAACCGTTCAGGAAGAAAGTGGCTTTCACATCCATAGTCGCCAGGTTCGCCAGAATTTCGCGGACATTATCGGCGTCCGACGCATCGCTTATTGTCAAGGAGATGGTTTTTTCGCCGGTGGAAACTTGGTTAATGACTTCTGATAGGATATCATCCGAATAATCCTCTTCGATTTGGTCTTCTTCTTCGGCTGTGAAATAACCACCCAATGCCAACAAATCGCTGACAGTGGAAAAACTGTAGCCGGCTTGTTTCAGCGCCGCAATCGAATACCATAAGGATTCGGGTGTATTGGCTGCACCTACGCTGGCATGCATCAGGACAATGGAACCGGGTCTGACATTATTGACGACTGCGTTGCTGACCGCAGTTGCAGAAATGCCGGTCCAATCGAGCGTATCGACGTCCCAACCAATCGTGTATTGGTAACCGAGGCTACCGACCGTATCCAAAACGGAACTGTTGTAGGAACCGTAAGGGAGGCGGAAGAAAGGCAAGGATGAAGTGCCGGTTGTTTCTTGGATGTAATCTTCCATCAGGTTGATATCGTTCGCCAAAGCGGATGACGAAAGTGTTGCAGAGTCTCCATGTGAGTAGGTGTGGTTGGCCAATTGATGGCCATCCGCCACAATCTGCTGCAGCAAGGAAGCGTCGGCATCGCCATTCATGAAGAAAGTGGCCTTCACGCCTAAGTAGTTCAAATTATCCAGAATCTCGTAAAGGTTACCATAGGAATGGCCATCATCGAACGTCAGAGCGATCACATTATCTGCGATATTTACTGAATTGATGATTTGCGAAGTTCCCGAAAAATCGCTGACTGCCGTTGCAGCCATCAGTTGCATCGGTTCTTCGTAAGTGATTTCGGCTTCTTCAATCGACTCTAGTGGTGCAGTTTCTTCGGTCACTTCAATCGGTTCTGTCGGAGTTTCCGTTGGCTGTTCCGTTTCAATCGGAGTTTCTGTGCCGGAAGCAGGTTGTTCTACAGTTACATCCACTGGATTTTCTTCAGGAATGGGTGTTACGGGTGCAGTCGTATCTGGAGTAGTTGTTTCCGTTATGGGCGGTGTCGGGTCGGTTGCTTCCGGTGTGGTCGCGTCCTCAGTAGGCGTGGTCGCCGGTGTGGTTGTTTCTGTGGTGGTTGGTTGCGGATCGGCCGTTTCCGGCAGAGGCTGTTCTGTAGGTGGTGCAGGTGTTTCCGTCATCTGCTCATCTACCGCAGTCATTTCTGCGGGCGGAGATTCCGTGGTTGTTGTTGAGGGTGTGCTTGCGACATTGGTTTCCGTCACTGTTTCCGGCAGTTGAATACCTGGCGGCTGTTCATAGAGAATGGGTTCTGAGAGTGTCATTTCAGTAATCTCTGCGGTCCCTTCCGTTGCTGCAGATACATCTGTCAGCGCGCCGTACATCGTAAATATGACTAAGAAAGGAGGCAGTATCATGAAACTTTTTTTCATAATTCAGCCCTCCTCAATCGCTAAATCTGAAAACAAGCATATTCAATTAAGTGTTTCTTTTTGCTCTGGTGGGGTTATGCTACGTAACCATCAGGACCATCTCCTTCTTATTTTAAGTTAAGTGGAATGAGCCGGAAACAGTGTAAGAGGTCAAGTGCTGATAGGTTTATTCACCTGATTAACTTAACCACTTTATGTTATTATAACGCAAATGAAAGCGTTTTAAAAGAATTTGGGAGGGGGCGGTCAATTACAAAAAGCATCCGTAGAGGGATTTGTGAGGCTATGATAAAGTTGGTGCATGATATTTTGCGATAGGTTTGCGTTTTTGTTAAGTTTTTGAATATCCCTTTTTCATTCGCCGGAATTGTTCTATACTTGATGAAGCGATATTAAGTAGGGTGATGGGCTGTTATGCAGCCGCATTGCGCAGAAAGAGGCTCAAATCGATGAATGACACAAGAAGCAATTATTTTAAGAAGAAAAAAAGGAACCGAATCATTATTCTATCATTGGTGGGTTTTGCCCTCGTCGCTTTCGCGCTGTTCTGGACTGTCTACGACGATGTGGAGAGCACGCTGAAAACTGTTTTTGAAGATGTCGAAACGGAGAACATGCGGAAAGAGGAAGTTTCGGTCGATGCGACTCATCCGATTTCGTTCGCGCTGTTGGGGATCGACATGTACGGGGATGGGATCGCGGAAGGTAGCGGTCGTTCGGACACCATCATCGTTGCGACGGTCAATCCTAAGACCAAAAAGACCACGATCGTCAGTGTGCCGCGCGACAGTTATGCCGAGATGGTAGGCTATGAAACGAATAGCTATCCGGAGTACAACGACAAGATCACGCACGCCTACGCATTCGGCAGTACCCAGATGGCCATCAACTCCATCCAGGAATTCCTGAATGTGCCGATCGACTATTACGTCGAAATCAATATGCAGGGGCTGCATGACATTGTTGAAGCAATCGGCGGCATCGAATTGACGAGTCCGTTGACTTTTGAGTTTGAGGGTTCTTCCTTCGTTGAAGGCGAAACGGTCATAGCGGATGGATGGGATGCCTTGGCTTTCGCGCGGATGCGCAAAGAGGATCCAGAAGGCGATTTAGGTCGTCAGAACAGGCAACGGATGGTCATCAAAGCAATTTTGGATAAGCTGATCAGCATCGACAGCGTCACGAATTACAAAAAAATCCTCAGTGCCGTGGAAGTGAACATCCAAACCAATCTTTCCTTTGAAGATCTGCTGGACATCAAGTCAGGCTATGTGGATGCACTCGACACTTTCACGCAACTTTCGATCGCCGGGGAAGAACTGTACTATGATGAAATCTACTATTATTATGTAGATCCTGAAGAGCGCTTGCGCATCGCCAACACGCTGCGTGATGAATTGGAAATCGATGAAGTCCAATTCAGCGACATGAACCTATCGGATGCGGACTCATCCTTTGGCTTTGGCCAGATGACCAGCGCCGGATCAGTTACAGGAACGTCCGATTTCGATAGCATCGAAGAAACGGATGAAGCAGCAAACAATTAATCGCGGCACCAATGAAAAAGAAAATAAACGAATAACAGTCAATCGGAAAGAGGGATATTATGTCAGTATTAGTAACAGGCGGAGCCGGCTACATCGGCAGCCATACCGTAGTGGAATTATTGAACGCAGGCCAAGAAGTGGTCATCGTCGACAACTATTCGAACAGCAAACCGGAAGTGCTGAACCGGATCAAAACGATCACCGGAAAAGCACCGACTTTCTATGAAGTGGACGTTTTGGACCGCGAAGCATTGGACGCAGTATTCGCAAAAGAGAAAATCGACTCGGTCATTCATTTCGCCGGTTATAAAGCAGTGGGCGAATCAGTATCGAAACCGATCGAATATTACCACAACAACATCACGAGCTCGTTGGTATTGTGCGATGTGATGCGCAGCCACGGCGTGAAGAAGATCGTCTTCAGTTCTTCGGCTACGGTCTACGGCATGAACAACGTGTCACCGTTGACGGAGGATCTGCCTACGAGCGCAACCAACCCATACGGCTACACGAAGGTCATGATCGAACAGATCCTCCAGGACGTGGCGGTTTCCGATTCCGAGTGGAGCATCGCCTTGCTGCGCTACTTCAATCCGATCGGCGCGCATGAGTCAGGCCTGATCGGCGAAGACCCGACCGGCATCCCGAACAACCTGATGCCTTACATCACGCAAGTGGCGGTCGGCAAATTGCCGCGTCTGAGCGTTTTCGGGGATGATTACGACACACATGACGGCACAGGCGTACGTGACTATATCCACGTCATCGACTTGGCGCTGGGCCACATCAAAGCCTTGGAAAAAATCAAAGAGACAAACGGCGTCGGCATCTACAACCTCGGGACGGGGATAGGATACAGCGTGCTCGACTTGACTTATAACTTCCAGAAAGCCACAGGCGTCGAGATTCCGTACACAATCATCGACAGACGCCCAGGGGATGTCGCGACTTGCTATGCGGATGCGACGAAGGCGAAAGAAGAACTGGGATGGACAGCCCAGAAGACATTGGCGGACATGTGCCGTGATTCCTGGAATTGGCAAAAGAATAATCCGAACGGTTACGAATAAGAAAAGCTTATACAGCCTGGTTGATTCAATACCGGAATTGAATATATGCTCAGAGATAGCCCGCCAATAGCATTTTGGCGGGCTATTTCCGTTCAAATAACTGTCAGAAAACCCGCCGGAACCCCCTTGGCGGGGAAAAACTTCCGCGGACAACGTGAGATTGCCCGTCAAACCCATTTTGGCGGGCAATACTATAATATGAATGATAGGAAAGAATATTGAAGTATAATATATGATTTATTTGTATTTAATGTTATTGTTAATATTACAACATTTATAGCATTTGATTTTAGGAGGAATAGGATGAAGAAAGTTATGCGCAAGGTAAAGTGTCAATGGATAACAGCGGCAATAATGGGTGCCACAATCGTTGCTTTGGGTGCGGTAGACGTACCTCAAATAGCAGCTGTGGAGGGAAATGACCCAGAAACGACAGTCCCAGTGGAGGATGAGAATTTTTCTGCAATAAGCACTGAACCGGGTTCTGTTACCGATAGCATCAGTGATGCGCCAATCGAAACTACGATAACAGCAACGTCCGTTGTAGCCAAAAGTTACGTGCAAATCCTTTCGACAGCAGACGTTTTCTATGAAGCAATCATCTCCCGGGGAACAGATGCCATCAACACCGCACCATGGGGAACCGAAGGGTATGAAACAGTCAGCCACAGTTCGGCTTATCTGAATACAGAAGTGAGCGTCAGTCAGGAACAACTGGCGGATAATGGCGTACTCTGGGCGCTGATTTCAGTGAATGGCAAAGAATTAGGTTGGATCGCAAAAGATGCCTTGCAGGAACAGAAGTATGCCCAAAGTGTATCCGAAAAAGCAGTCGACTATTCTGCGACCGTCAACCGCGGAACGGACGCCATCAACACGGCGCCATGGGGAGCGAAAGGATTCCGTACAATCGGAAACAGTTCGGCCTACTTGGGAACGGAAGTGAGCGTGAGCCAAGAAAAAGTGATGGATTATGGCGTGACTTGGGCGTTGATTTCCGTGAATGGTCAGGAGTTGGGCTGGATCGCGAAGGATGCCTTGAAGGAACAAACGTATGCCCAAAGCGTATCCGAAAAAGCAGTCGACTATTCTGCAACCGTCAGCCGCGGAACGGATGCCATCAACACGGCGCCGTGGGGAGCGAAAGGATTCCGTACAATCGGAAACAGTTCGGCCTACTTGGAAACCGAAGTGACGGTGAGCCAAGAGAAAGTGATGGATTACGGTGTGACTTGGGCGCTGATTTCAGTGAATGGCCAAGAGTTGGGTTGGATAGCGAAGGATGCATTGAAGGAAAAGGCATATGCCCAAATCACAAAGGAGACTGCGGTAAGCTATGATGCCATCGTCAACCGTGATTCGGACGCCATCAACACGGCGCCTTGGGGAACGAAAGGCTACCGGACAACAGCATCCAGTGCGGATTATCTGGGCCAAACGATTGAAGTCACGAAGGAACAAACGACCGATTACGGCGTGGTCTGGGCACTGCTTTCGGTGGATGGCCAGGAATTGGGCTGGATAGCAAAGGATGCTTTGAGAGAGGTAACCTATGCCCAAATCGTTTCCGAAACCGAGGTGGCCTATCCTGCATTGATCAGTCGCGGCTCAGATGCCATCAACACGGCACCATGGGGAACGAAAGGCTATCAGACAAAAGCATCCAGTGCGGATTATCTGAATCAAACGATAGAAGTCACAAAGGAACAAACGACCGATTACGGCGTGACCTGGGCGCAAATTTCGGTGGACGGCCAGGAGCTGGGTTGGATCGCGAAAGATGCCTTGACCGCATTGGAAAGAAAAACGGAAACAAAGACATCGGAAATCGGCTACCCAACAATCGAAAAGGAAGACGCCACGATTCCTGCAGGCGAAAGATGGACTGTCCAATCGGGGAGCAAAGGGTACGATACGGCAACGTATGAAGTGGATTATGCAGACGGCATCGAAATCGGCCGTCGGGAAGTCGGCCGCACAACCAAAGCGGTGAGGGAAGAAATCGTCAAGGTCGGCACCCAGCAGGTAAATGGATCTGGTGAACCGGGTTCAGCCACCCGATATCACCGTGTGGCGAACGGCGACACGCTTTGGGGGCTATACTACAAGTACGGGCAAACACTGGATCGCCTGTTGGAATGGAATGACATTGTGGATCCGAATCACTTGTCCCTTGGGCAATTAATCAGCGTTGATGGATACAACCGTTACGATGCGATCCTCAAGGAACACCAAATTTTCGCATCGGAAGAAGAATTTTTGGCGTACATCATTCCGGTATCCCAAAGGCTGGCAGCTGAGAATGGCCTTTATGCCTCAGTGATGATCGCCCAAGCAATCCATGAATCCGATTGGGGGACGAGCGGCCTCACGACATTGAGTCACAATCTGTTCGGCATCAAAGGGACGTTCGATGGCAATTCAGTCGAAATGCCCACAAATGAAGTGATCAATGGCGAACTGATCACGATCACAGCGGGTTTCCGGGCTTACTCAAGTTTGGATGAGTCAGCGCGCGATTATGTGGACCTACTAATGAACGGGCCGAATTTTGATAAAAATTATTATGCCCCGGTCTGGATGGAAAACACGACTTCCTACAAGGATGCCACTGCAGCCCTTCAAGGCCGCTATGCGACAGATCCAAATTATGCGGCGAGACTGGATGCGTATATAGCAACCTATGAATTGTGGAAGTATGACATTCCAAATGGTGGGGTTGCAGCTTCAAATCAATAAAACGAGAAATCAACTGATTGAATGTGTCAAAAAACATATAAGTTATTCTTAAAGATAGCGGACCGAAGGGAACTTCCCCCGAGGTGCGTTTTTTTTTGGCGGCATCTTTGTTATAATGGAACAGACTATATGAAGAAAGAGGGAGTCCCATGACAAAAGTACGCAAAGCTGTAATACCTGCAGCAGGTTTAGGAACGCGATTCTTGCCGGCAACGAAAGCGATGGCAAAGGAAATGATGCCGATCGTGGATACACCGAGCATCCAATATGTGGTGGAAGAAGCCATGGCTGCCGGCATCGAAGAAATCATCATCATCTCCGGGAAGGGCAAGAGTCCGATCGAGGATCATTTTGACGTAAACATCGCTTTGGAAGAAAACTTGAAGGAAAAAGGCAAGACGGCAATGCTGGAATTAGTTCAACAGACGAACATTCCGCACATCCATTATGTGCGCCAAGCCTACCCGCATGGACTGGGCGATGCCATTCTGCAGGCCGAGGCTTTCATCGGAAACGAACCTTTTGTCGTACTTTTGGGCGATGACATCATGCCGAGCGAAATCTCGTTGGCGAAATCTTTGATGGATACCTACGATGAAACCAAGGGCGGCGTCGTTGCGACGATGCGCATCCCTGAGGACATGACGAACCGATACGGTATCGTCGAAATCAAGGAGAAGGTCGGCGAACATATCTACAGCGTCAACCACTTCATCGAAAAACCGGCTCCTGAAGAAGCACCAAGCAACCTTGCCATCATCGGCAGATATCTGTTGACGCCGGAAATATTCGACATTCTGCGCAACCAAGCCCCGGATGCCGGGAACGAAATCCAGCTGACCGATGCGATCGAATCTTTGAACGCGATCCATCCGCTTGTCGCTTATGAGTATACGGGCAAGCGCTATGACGTGGGCGATAAATACGGCCTGTTGATCGCGAACATCGAATTCGGTCTGGAAAATAAAGACACAGCCGACAAGATGCGCCCTTATCTGAAAGAATTAGCGAAGGAATTAAAGAACAAAGCATAACGCGTTGCAGCGACAGGAGTAGCTTCTATATACCCAGACTCGGATCAAGCCGGTCCGGGTGCTCCGTCATGCTCAACGTCAGGAAGGACAACTAATGGAAAACAAACCTTTTTTCAGCATCGTGATCCCGGCCTACAATTGTGCCGGCACCATCCGTGCCACTTTGGAAAGCATCGCCGCCCAGACAGTCAGCGATTTTGAGGTCATTATCGTGAATGACGGTTCGAAGGATGCGACAGCGGACGTTCTGCAGGCATTCGCAGACAAGGACAGCCGCTTCTCTTTCATCACCATTCCGAACAATGGACCGGGAAATGCCCGCAATCAAGGGATTGCAGGCGCGAAGGGGACGTATCTCTTTTTGATGGATGCGGACGATGAAATCGAGCGCCATACATTGGAACGCTACCAAACAATCATCAAAAGCGAGGCACCGGACCTGATCGTGGCTTCCTACAATCTGCGGGTGCTGGACAATCAGGAAATCGTTTCGGAAAAGCAGGTCATCGCCGAAAATCGGGTCTACACCTCGAATGCGGTGTTCCTGGAGAATCTGTATCCTTTGATGAACAAGCAACTGATGTATGTCATTTGGAACAAGATTTACCGTCTGGACATCATCCGCAAGCATCAGATCGCCTTTCCGAGCTACAGCAGCTGTGAGGACCGCCTGTTCAACATCGCCTACTACCGCCATGCAAAAAAAGTTGTGACGACCAGCGAAGTGCTTTACCAATACGCTTTCGAAGGCAAGAGCAGCTTGACGAACAAGTATTTCGACAATAAATTCGAGACGTTCCTGGAATTCTACAATGAATTGCTGGACCTGACAGACAAGGATCTGGGCGGTTTCAGCGCACTATTCCTGAAAGGCACGATGTCCTGCATCATCCCGTTGCACGGCGCAAGCTGCCCATTGGATTGGGCAGGCAAAAGGGCCTATATCCAAAAAATCCTGCAGCATCCGCGTGTGCAGTACGCAACGGCGCACAGCCTGACCGACACGCCGATCCGGAAAATCATGAAGCTGTTATTTCAATCGAAATCGGTTTATCTGAACTATATCGCTTCCGGCATGATGCATCTCTTAAGCAATGCATCGCCGAAACTGATCGAAAAACTCAAAGGAAATTTCTAGAAAGATGGGAGAACTTTAAAAATGACTCAGCCTAAACGTGTCCTGCATTTCCAGGGCAGAATGGGAAAGGGTGGGGCGGAAACCTTCATGATGAACGCCTACCGCAACATCGACCGCTCCAGGTTCCAATTCGATTTCGTAATCTATGAAGAATTTGCCGACGTGCGTCCCTATCATGACGAAATCGCCGCATTGGGGGGCAAGATTTTCGTCGTGCCGAACCCGAACAAGCATCCGCTGCGCTACATCAAAACCGTCAGCAAGTTGCTGCAGGAGAACCAAGTGGATATCGTCCACAACGAAATCTTCTTCGGCGGTGGCCTGAACCTGTGGCTGGCTGCCAAAGCCGGCGTCAAAAAGCGCATCGCCCACAGCCATGCGACATCCGACGGCAAAGGCAACCGGTTCCCGTACAGCGTCGTGCGTCCGATTTTCAACAATCTGATGATGAAACATGCGACTGATTTCATTGGTTGCTCGGATGAAGCCGGCATCGGCCTCTTCGGCAAGGAACAACCTTTCGTTATGCTTCCGAACGGCATCGACCTCGACCGTTACCGCAACGTGCCGGTGACGAAGGCAGAAATGCATGCGCAGTTGGGCATTCCGGCAGACGCCTTCGTGATCGGTCACATCGGCCGCTTCGAGGAACAAAAAAATCACCGGCTGTTGCTGAATATTTTCCAGAACATCCTGAAGAAACACCCGAACACTTATCTGTTGTCGGTAGGGGCAGGCAGCCTCGAAGCAGAGATCCACGGTTTGGCCAAGGAACTGGGCGTATCCGACCATGTGCTCTTCTTGGGCGAACGCGAAGATATCGCCGAATTGCTGAAAGCGATGGATGTCTTCCTGTTGCCTTCGTTGTATGAAGGCTTGCCGATCGTGGCGGTGGAAGCGCAAGCAGCCAACGTCAAATTGGTGCTGTCGACGGAAGTGTCTGAGGACACGGTGTTATCCGAAAATGTCCGTTTTGTGCCGCTGGATGCGGACCTGGACCGCTGGGAAGCCGAAGTCATGGGCGAGCCGAAAGGCAACAGTCCAAAACCGGAAATGGAAGCTTTTGATATGCTGAAGACCGCAAAAGCGCTGGAAAAAATCTACGATGCGACGGAGGGTACAGCATGAAAAACTTACCTACAATGAAGGAAACAAAAGAATTTCTACAGGACAACAAAAAAACAATCATCGGGACTGCTTTAGCTTTGGTCATTCTGTACGCACTGGCGATCGCCTACACACTGTTCAGCGATGATAAAGTCGAAGAAATCAAGGAAATCGATCCGGCTACCGGATTGGAGCTGCAGCTGATCACCGACGTTGAATATACAGCTTTGCTAACGGATGCCGTCCGTTTCGATTTCTATGTCGAAAATACGGAAGGTTATGCCTTCACGAACTTTAATCTGATGGAAGCCGTGCTGTTGTCTCCAGAGGTTTATGCGGCGATTGATTCAGTGGAACCAATTGTTGCGACTGACGCCATCGAAGCGATGGAAGAAGGCGATATTCCGGCGAATTACATGATCGATGTGGATACGGATTACGATACAAGTGAACTGCACATCACGGTAGGCACCGGGGACGAGTCCAAAAATGAAGCCATCGCAATAGCTATCTATGAAGCAATGCAGGAGGGGACAATCCCATTCTTCGCAAACAAGAGTGTTTATCTTTTGTCGGAGCCGCATGTTGTGCAATTGCAGAAAGGTCCGGAGCAGACGGATGAAACGGGCAACACCAGTTTGTTGTTGTATCTCGTCATGGGAGTCGGCTTGTTCATCGGCGGCCTATTGTTGGGCATGCTGTTGGGATTCTTCCGTTTGTTCTTCAAGAAGGAAATCACGGATGTGTTCAACTACCGTATGAGCGATGATGATACGGTACTGGACTTGTCCCATACGACCGCTGCGGAACAGGAAAAAGCTTTGGCGCATGGCATCCAACACCCGGCGGCGTCCCGCAAACTGATCCTGTCAGAGGAACCATTGGCACTGCCTATGCAAAAAAGCTTGGAGCAGATGGAAAGCGTGCCTTACGTGTTCGCCCAATCCGTCCTCTCGGCAGATCCGCTTTTGCATTTCGATGAAGTCATCCTCGTTTCCCGCAAGAACGGCACGACGAAGGACTGGTACAAGAAGCAACGCACGCTATTGGAAAATTACGCGACTCCAATCAAAATCATCCTAATCTAGCATTGGAGGAATAACGGATGGCACTCTATGTCTTTGCCTTCATCACCTTGCTGCTGCTCAGCATTGCTGAAGTGTTCTACGACAACAAAAAAATCGTCCTGATCGGTGGCGGTCTCTTGGCTGTCCTGGCTGGGTTGCGCTATTACTCGGGATACGATTTCGTTTCTTATTATTACTTTTTCTATGATTTGACAGGCTTGTCGGATGTTTTCAACGGAAGCATCGATGCCGAACCTGGTTACCTGTTATTGAACTATCTTTTCCTTAAGCTCGGCTTGAATTACTACGCGTTCATTCTCTTCTTCGCGTTCCTGAGCATGGGGCTGTTGGTCAATTATCTTTACAAGAATGTCCCTTATCCTTCGTTGATCCTGTTCTACTATTTTTCGCGCTTCTTTTTGGCAAGGGATATGGGGCAGATCCGCGGTTCGATTGCGAGCATCATCCTGCTCTATTCGGTGAAGTACCTGAAACAGAAACAGCTGTTCCGTTTTCTTTTGGTGGTTGGGATCGCATCACTTTTCCACATCACTGCGCTGATATTCATCGTCGGCTATATCTACGAGAATTATCTGTATGACGGTAGCTGGCTGCAGGTGATGGTCCTGTTCGGTTTGGCCGTCGCTGCGGGAATTGTTGTGCAGATGCCGCAGCTTTATATGTGGGCGGTCCCGGATCGCTACGCGCCTTATTTCACGAATCCGGCCTACACCGGCGGACAATGGCTGTTGAATCCGGTTCTGTTGATGCAATTGTTGATTTTCTTCGGGACATTGCTGTTCACGAATGTCCGCAAGGATGAAAAGTACCGGACTTACCATAATCTCTACTTCCTGGCTTCGTTGATCCTGATCGCTTTCGGGAATCTGGCGACGGTAGGGGGGCGCCTGAGTTCGCCTTTCGCGACCTATGAGATGTTCGTGGCGCCGTATTTCATCCTGAACTTTACGAAGAATAAAATGGTCAATCTGATTTTCTGCCTGGGATTCACGGTCGTCATCTTCCTGCTGATCTTCATCCTGTCAGGAGATTACGCCTACTTTATCCCGTACGATACGCTTTTGAAATAGGATATATACCAGCCTCTGGCCAATCTGTAGATTTTACGGATAGGCCAGAGTTTTTTTGTTGATTGAAAATTTGGGCAGTCCAAAAAATGCGGGTGCGATTCAGGTTGAAAAATGGTAAGATGAAAATGCATTCAAAAATCAATAGTATTTTGATGCAAGGATTGTCTGGAGGAGGAATTTAAGAGGATGTTTCATGGAAATAGAGGACATTGGCGCAGAATCACGCTGGCAAGTGCAGTACTGTTGACTTTAGGGATGGCAAGTGCGCCTGCGGCTTTTGCCGAAGAACAGAGCGGGACAAGCGCTGTTTCGACACAAACCAACGTACAGATCCTGTCGACCACAGAAGTAAATTATCAGGCCCGCGTACTTTCAGCAACGGATGCAATCAATACGCAGCCTTGGGGTACACCGGGATTCGAAACGATTGCCTGGAGTGCTGACTACACAGGCAAGACAGTCGCGGTGACGCAAGAAAAACTGGCAGACAATGGCGTGACTTGGGCGTATGTCTCAATCAATGACACAGCGATTGGTTGGATCGCAAAGACAGCCCTGTCTGAACCGGTTGAACCTGATTATCTTGAGGTGCTGGCAACAATCGACATCGAATATACTGCTACGATTACACGTACCACGGATGCCATCAATGCAGCCCCATGGGGAACGCGCGGGTTTGAAACACTAGCGTACAGTTCTGAATACTTAAACAAGAACGTCACGGTAACTCAGGAAAAAATGATCGAGAATGGTGTCACTTGGGCATTGATTTCCCTGAACGGAACGCAGATCGGTTGGATCGCCAAGGACGCTTTGACCGAACCGGATTATTTGGAAGTGCTGGAGACTACTGATATCCAGTATACCGCTACAATCACGCGCGGCACGGATGCGATCAACACAGTCCCATGGGGAATGCGCGGCTTTAAGACAGTGGCTCTCAGCTCTGCCTACCTAGGCAAGACTGTTTCGGTAACGCAAGAGAAAGTACTTGAAAACGGCGTAACCTGGGCGTTGATCACAGTGGATGGCAAACAATTGGGTTGGATCGCCACAGGTGCGTTGACCGAACCGACTTATGTCCAAATCGTGTCGAAGACAACCGTCGATTATGACGCTACAATTGTCCGCAACGGTGATGCCATCAATTCGCAGCCTTGGGGTACAAGAGGTTACAGAACTCTGGACAACAGTTCTTTCTATATGAATAAGCAAGTCTATGTTATCCAAGAAGACGTTGCTGACAACGGCGTGACTTGGGCATTCATCACTTTGGACGGCATCCAATTGGGTTGGATAGCCAAGGATGCTCTGAAGAAGGTTGTCTATGTGGAAATCTTGTCGACGACCGACGTGAATTATCCGGCTACAGTCACGCGCGGTGGGGATGGCATCAACACGCAACCCTGGGGAACGAGAGGGTATCAAACCATCGGCACCAGCTCCGATTATCTCGGTAAGCAAGTGACAGTCGTTCAAGAAAAAGTGGCGGACAACGGTGTGACCTGGGCTCTGATCTCGATTGACGGCAGCCAGATCGGTTGGATTGCGAGAGCGGCTTTGACGGAACCGACTTATGTCCAAGTTGTCTCTTCGAAGACCGTATCGTATCAGGCGACTGTTTTGCGGGGAACGGATGGCATCAACACCTTGCCATGGGGAATGAAAGGCTACAAAACAATCGGCTACAGCTATACTTATCTTGGGCAAAAAGTCACTGTTTCCAAAGAGCAAGTAACGGATAATGGCGTGACTTGGGCTTTGATTTCCCTCAACGGAAAGGAACTCGGTTGGATTGCGAAGGATGCGCTCTTCAATAAGGTTGTCGCAACGACCGACACTTTCTATAAAGCGACAATCACACGCGGTACGGACGGCATCAACTCTTTGCCGTGGGGGGTGGAAGGCTACCAGACAGTCGGCTACACTTCAAGTTATCTTGGTTCTGGTGTAACGGTCAACCAAGAGAAATTGACCGCGGATGGTGTCCGTTGGGCATTGGTTTCCCTGAACGGAAAAGTATTGGGATGGATTGCGAAGGATGCCTTGACGGTTGCAGATTTGACACACACTGTGTTCCTTGACCCGGGGCATGGCGGCTGGGAAGCCGGCGCGTCATACAGCAGCGTGATGGAAAAGACGATCAACCTGGCTGTCTCAAATAAGGTGAAAGCGAATCTGGAAGCTTTGGGATTCACGGTCATCATGTCGCGCACAACGGATACCTATGTCGGTTTGTTGGAGCGCTCAGAAGAAGCGAATGCATCGGGAGCGGATATTTTCGTCAGCATCCACCACAATGCGATGCCCGGAAATGCAACCGTCACAGGAATCGAGACGTATTATTATCAATACGACTCCGACTATCCACCGATCATCAACGAAGAAATGCACAATGATCCGACACGCATTCTGGAAAGCGCCCAATTGGCTTCGGCGATCCAGGATTCCTTGGTTGAAAATACGGGTGCGCTTGATCGCGGTGTGCGTCGGAACACATTCGCTGTTCTGCGCGAAACGGCTATTCCTGCCGTCTTGCTCGAATTGGGTTACATGAGCTCGCCGACCGAATTGGCAAAACTGACTTCGACCAGCTATCAGACGACTTTGGCGAAAGCCATCACTGTTGGGATCGTGGCGTATTTCGAATAACAGAAAAAACGGGAGAAACTTCGCTTAGAAGGTTCTCCCGTTTTTTTTACATATTAAAAAACAAAAAAAAACATTTATTGAACAAAAACAAAAAAATAAAACAAAAAAACGAACAAAAAGATTGATTTTGTGTTTGCTTCTGTTTATAATGAGGGTATAAGGTAATAAAAACGCTTCCGGAAAAATGAATTGTGATTTTCCGAACTGTCTTCGTAAGATCATTGAAATATTTTTAGCTTGGAAAGAAAAAATCTGAACAAATTGGAGGAAATGAAAATGAACAGGGAAGAAGCTACTTTATTAGGGTTTGAAATTGTTGCCTATGCAGGTGAAGCGCGATCGTACCTTTTGGATGCTTTAAAAGCAGCGGAAAAAGGTGATTATGACAAAGCCGAAGCATTATGTGAAGAAGCAAATACCAGCATCAAAGAGGCTCATAAAGCTCAGACAAGTTTGCTTACTATGGAAGCTTCAGGTGATGATATTGCGTACAGCGTTACGATGATGCATGGACAGGATCACTTGATGACAACATTGCTGCTTAGGGATTTGATGAAACATATGATTGAATTGTATAAAAGAGGGAGCAACTAATTATGATGAATGCCTTGATTGCACAAATTGAAAAAGCTAAACCTTTTTTTGAGAAAGTATCCCGTAATATCTATCTACGCGCAATACGTGATGGCTTTATCTCAGCGATGCCTGTTGTTCTGTTCTCAAGTATTTTCTTATTGATTGCGTATGTTCCAAATATCTTCGGTTTCTCATGGAGTGCATCGACTGAAGCTTTGATTATGAAACCATACGGATATACAATGGGGATTTTAGGAGTTTTGGTTGCCGGTACTACCGCGAAGTCTTTAACAGATTCCTTTAACAGAAAGCTGGAAAGTACAAATCAAATTAACTTTCTTTCCACTATGTTGGCTTCCATATCCGGTTTCTTGCTTCTTGCTGCGGATGCGGTTGAGGGCGGTGGATTTGCAAACGGATTCTTAGGGACAAAAGGACTATTGACTGCGTTTCTTGCAGCATTCATTACTGTGAATATCTATAATATCACTGTGAAAAATAATGTGACAATCCGGATGCCGGAAGAAGTACCACCAAACATTTCACAAGTATTTAAAGATATCATTCCTTTTACCTTAGTGATAGTCGTTCTTTATGGTTTGGATATATTGACCAGGAACATTATGGGCACGAATGTGGCGGAGTCTGTTATTAAGTTATTCGAGCCACTGTTCACAGCGGCTGATGGTTACTTGGGTATTACAATAATATTTGGTGCCTATGCACTATTCTGGTTTGTTGGGATACATGGGCCATCTATCGTTGAACCTGCTATTGCAGCGATTACTTACGCGAATATTGAAACAAATTTCCAACTTTTACAGGCTGGACAGCATGCAGATAAGATTCTGACATCCGGAACACAGATGTTTATCGTTACAATGGGTGGTACAGGTGCAACGTTAGTCGTTCCATTCATGTTCATGTGGTTATCAAAATCAAAACGGAATAAGGCAATCGGCAGAGCGTCAGTTGTACCAACTTTCTTTGGGGTTAATGAGCCAATCTTATTTGGAGCACCAATCGTTTTAAATCCAGTATTCTTTGTTCCATTTATTTTTGCACCAATTGCTAACGTATGGATTTTCAAATTCTTCGTTGATGTTATTGGAATGAACAGCTTTAGTGTGAATTTGCCTTGGACAACGCCAGGTCCTTTGGGAATTGTTATAGGAACAGGATTCGGGTTGATGTCATTTGTTCTCGCTCTTACATTGATTGTAGTAGACGTAGTGATTTACTACCCATTCTTTAAAGTCTATGATGCACAAATTCTTGAAGAAGAAAAAGCAGGTGTATCATCTATTGATAGTTTGAAAGAAAAAGTTGAAGGTAGCTTTGATACTAAAAAAGCCAAAGCGGTCCTTGCAAGTGCTGATACGAACGAGAATGATCCGAAAGTTTTTGAAAATAAAATAATAGAAGCTAAAAATATTCTTGTCCTTTGTGCTGGCGGTGGAACAAGTGGCCTTCTTGCTAATGCTTTAAATAAAGCTGCGGCTGAATATGGGGCTCCTGTAAAAGCAGCAGCGGGCAGCTATGGCGCTCACATGGATATCATGAAAGATTATGATTTAGTCATCCTGGCACCTCAAGTGGCTTCGAATTACGAAGATATTAAACAAGATACTGACAGATTGGGCGTTAAACTTGTTAAAACGCAAGGAGGTCAATACATTAAATTGACCCGTGATGGCCAAGGGGCTCTTGCATTTGTTCAGGAACAATTTGAAGACTAGACAGGAGATTATAATATGAAAAAGTTACCAAAAGATTTTATTTTCGGGGGCGCAACAGCAGCCTATCAAGCTGAAGGGGCGACACAAACAGATGGAAAAGGCCGTGTAGCTTGGGATACTTATCTTGAAGAAAACTATTGGTATACAGCAGAGCCAGCCAGTGATTTTTATCATCGTTATCCTGTTGACCTGGAACTTAGTGAAAAATTCGGTGTAAATGGCATTCGGATCTCCATTGCATGGTCACGTATTTTTCCGACTGGTTTTGGTGAAGTAAATCCTAAAGGTGTTGAATACTATCATAATCTCTTTTCAGAATGCCATAAACGTCATGTAGAACCTTTTGTCACGCTGCATCATTTTGATACTCCTGAAGTGTTGCATTCAGATGGAGACTTCTTAAATCGTAAAAACATTGACTATTTTGTTGATTACGCTGCGTACTGTTTTAAAGAATTTTCAGAAGTTAGCTATTGGACTACCTTCAACGAAATAGGCCCGATAGGTGATGGTCAGTACTTAGTTGGTAAATTCCCTCCAGGGATCAAGTATAATTTTGAAAAATTATTCCAATCTCATCACAACATGATGCTTGCACATGCAAGAGCCGTCAAACTTTATAAAGATAGTGGATATTCAGGAGAAATAGGTGTCGTTCATGCGCTCCCAACAAAGTACCCTTATGATCCATCCAATCCAGGCGATGTGCGAGCAGCAGAATTGGAAGACATTATCCACAATAAATTTATTCTTGATGCCACTTACTTGGGTAGGTACTCTCAAAAAACGATGGAGGGTGTCAATCACATTCTCTCCGTAAATGGTGGTAAGTTAGATCTTCGAGAAGAAGATTTTGAACTTCTTGAAGCAGCTAAGGATTTAAATGATTTTCTGGGCATTAATTATTACATGAGCGATTGGATGCGTGCGTTTGATGGTGAATCAGAAATTACGCATAATGCAACCGGGGCTAAAGGCGGATCCAAATATCAGCTGAAAGGTGTCGGAAGAAGAGAGTTTGACGTAGATGTTCCACGAACTGATTGGGATTGGATGATCTATCCACAAGGCTTATATGATCAAATGATGCGGGTGAAAAATGATTATCCTAATTATAAAAAAATCTATATTACTGAAAATGGCTTAGGCTATAAAGATGAATTTGTAGATGGTACAGTCAAGGATGATGCACGTATCGATTATGTTAAAAAGCATTTAGAGATCATTTCAGATGCTATAACAGCAGGTGTGAACGTGAAAGGTTATTTCATATGGTCTTTGATGGATGTTTTCTCATGGTCAAATGGCTATGAGAAACGCTACGGATTATTCTACGTGGATTTTGAAACACAGGAACGTTATCCGAAGAAAAGTGCTTACTGGTATAAGAAGTTGGCAGAAACTCAGATAATCGAATAGCACGGTTTATTCTTATAGAGCAGGAAAGTAAAAAATAATGCACCTACACAAAACAGCATCGGGAAATTTTTTCCCGATGCTGTTTTTTCGGGGAATTGAGAGCCAGCTCCGGCGAAGGGACTGCTCGCCGGTGGAACCGATCCACGAACAGGGGCAACGCCGGCGAAGCCCCCCTCGCCGGAGCAGGACAGCGAAACCCAGCAGCCAACTACGGCGAAGCCGTCGCTCGCCGGAGCACAGCTCCCGTTGATACGGTAACCTTGGCAACACCGTAACTCCACAAAAAGAGAACGCACCCTCGGCCCGGCCGATGGTGCGTTCTCTTTAATTTTTATGCTTGTTCTGCGAAAAGGCGCTGGGTGAAGCCGTGGAAGTCCGTAATGACGCCGTCCTTACAGAGGTTTTCCTTTTGAAAGGTTTCCCGGTTCTTGAAGAACGGGTCGATTGCGATGATCATACCGATGTTCGCGCTGTTGGCCGCGCGGAGCCCGGAATAGGCGTCCTCAATGACCAGACATTCTTCGGGGGGAACCCCGAGTTTATTGGCGGCATGCAGGAAGATATCCGGCTCCGGCTTGCCGGGGAAGGAACCGTCATCGAAGACGACTTTTTCCGGATCGAACCAACGATCGAGCGCAAAGGTGTCGAAATAGAAGTCGACATTCTCTTTGATGGTCGCGGTGGCGATCGTCAGCGGCAACTTGCGCTCCTTCAGATCGTCCAGCACTTCGATCAAGCCGTCCGTCAATACGAGTTGCTCCGGTTTGCTCAGGCAGAGTCTGCGGTAATGTTCTTCCTTCTCCAAAGAAAGTTTCTGCACTTCCTCGTCCGTCAGGTCAGGGGATACAAAATGACGCAGGATTTTGTCGTTCGTGCGGCCGTGTACGTTTGTCAGAATCTCTGTTTCTGTGAGCCCGTTGCCTGGACTGTACTTTTGGATCATATCGATCCAAGCCTGTTCGTGCAGATGTGAATCCTGGAACATTGTGCCGTTGAAGTCAAAAATTATGCCGTTCAGTTTCATAAGTTAGCTCCTTCTTCTGTTTGGGCTTGGGTCAGGGTGACGTACTGCGAGTAATGCGTGACCAGATCTGCGCTGATATGGTCATCCGTGACCAGGTGATCGATGTCGTGCAGATTGTAGAAATTGTAGAAGTCGTCCCGGTTGAATTTCTTGTTGTCCGCCAGCAAGTATTTTGTGCGGGAGTTGTTCAGGGCGATGTTCTGGGTTTCGCCTTCCGCCATGCTATAGGTAGAGATCGCTTCATTGTGGATGCCGTTGGCGCTGATGAAGCATTTGGTGAACTTCAACTTTTTCAGGTTGTCGTTCGCAATCGGGCCGAAGAAAGCACCGGTATTTTTCCGGTAATCGCCGCCAATCATAATGATATCCGCGGTGTCGTATTGGCGCAGATTTTCGAAAACCGGATAGCTGTTTGTGATGATGCGGATTTTTTTGCCACCGAGATAGCTCGCCAGTATTTCGATCGTCGTGCCCGGCCCGAGGAAAATGGTGTCGCCATCCTCAACGTAGCTTGCCGCCAACTTTGCGATCGCTTTCTTTTCTTCTTTTTGTACTTCTTGTTTTTCCGTATGCGAGAGCTCCTGGTCCAATGCGTAGCTGATGCTTTGTGCTCCGCCGTGGATGCGCAGGATTTTTCCGGCCTTATCGAGTTCGTCCAGATCCCTGCGCACGGTCATGTCGGAAACATTCAGTTGCTTGACGATGTCGGCTACGGTGATGATGCCTTCTTGGTTGACAATTTCAGTGAGTATTAACAGGCGTTCTTTTTTTAACATTTTCATTCACCTCTTTATATTATCCATAATTTAGCACAATTTCACGGTCTGGTCAACGAGAAACGAACAAAAATAAACAAAAATATAAAAAGTTAGGGGGTTTTCGAACAAAAATATGTTTTTTAATGCAATTCAGGTGAAGTTAATTGCTGGAAAATCATTTGGATGCGGTTTCTGTAAAGACATAAAGAAACACAAACAATCATTAATGAACATGAATTGGGGAGAGGCAGCTGTTTCGATCACCTTCAATCGGCGAAACCGCCGCTCGCCGGAGCACCGAATCTCGTCCATCGTCAAGTCAATGAATTAGTTAAAAGGTGTGTCCTATTTTTTTGTAAGCGCTCGTAATCCAAATGAAACAATTAGTTCTCTGTGTAAAATGTTATAATGAATATAATATTTTAAAGTACTCTTAAGAAATCCGTCGGTAAACTAGGAGGACGACTATGAAGATTGTTCAAAGAAAATACACACGAGCGTATGTCGCTTTGTCAGGCTTGGCTGCGAGCTTGCTTGCAGGAAACAATATCGCTTTTGCGGACGAAACGGATGCAGCGACTGCAGGGGTAGCGCCAATCGAAACAACGATTCCGGCGTTTCCTGTGCAACCATCAGCAGATCTGATGCCAACAGCAGATTCTGCTCAAGAGGAGACGGCAGCTTATACGGATGCAAGCAAGGAGTCAATTGTGGTAACCGCTACGGTTTTGGATGCGGGCATATACGGAACCGATCAGATTTCAGGAACAACCCAACCGAATGCGTACGTATTGGTTTGTGCAGGAGAGAGCAAAGTTGGCGAGCAAACCGCCGATGAAGCCGGACAGTTTACGGTTACTTTGGAGACAGTTCCGGAAGGGACAACGGTTTTGCAGGTGAAAGTCTATAAGGATGCTACCCAAACATTCCTTCTGACTGAATCGGAATGGCAGGTGCCTGTGGCTGAAGCAGTTGAAGCAGTGCCAACTGTGGACGCGGATGGGCCGCAAACAAGTCCGACAGATCCAACTCTGCCGATCCTTGAAAATGATGTCGCTTTACCAACTGTTGAAGAAAAACAGCCGGAATTGGTAACCGAAGACAACCAAGCTGAACAAATCCCAGATACTGAAAAGGAATCCTCTGATACCGAACAATCGGTTCAAGCACCTTTGATGACGTCAGCAACTCCCTCTGTGACCTTGGCGGCCGTCACCGAAGCGAAAGGCACTTGGTATTACTACGTCCAGTCCGGCGATACGCTGCAGAAAATCGCCACGCATTACAATACGGATGTCGCTAGTTTGACGCGCTGGAACAATTTGACGAGTACGCTCATCAATATCGGTCAACTCTTGAGCGTCAACGGCACGAATGCCTATGCGGAAATCGACAAAGAGACGCGGGCGTTCGCCACTAAAGCAGAATTCGTCAACTACCTCGGACAGTACGCTACGGAAATCGGCAACGACTACAATCTCTACGCTTCCGTCATGGTCGCCCAAGCCTCACTGGAGACCGCCTATGGAACCAGCAAACTCGGCACAGTCGGCAACAATCTCTTCGGCATCAAAGGTTCCTACGCCGGCAATTCGATCGTGATGCGTACGTGGGAGGAAGAAAGCGACGGGTCGATCATCTGGATCGATGCCTTTTTCAGGCTGTACCCTTCCTATTATGAATCGATGATCGATTACGCGGAGAAGCTGCGCAACGGGGTCAGCTGGGATGCGAATTACTACAAAGGGACCTGGAAGGAAAACACGACCAGTTATCAGGATGCCACGCTGTATTTGACGGGGCGTTACGCGACTGATTCTTCCTATTACGTCAAGCTGAATGCCATCATCAGCGCCTATGATCTGACCAAATTCGATGGACCGAAAACAGTGGCAGTGAATTACAACGCAATCGTATCGAGCACGAACTTTTCGATCGACAGTCTGCCTTGGGGCACGATCGGCTACAAATATTTGGAGCCTTGTTCGAACTATTACGGCAAGGAAATTGTGGTCACGAAGCAGACCGTTGATGGGCAGTTCGCGTTTATTTCCTGCGCCGGCAAGGAATTGGGTTGGGTCGACATGGATGCGCTGAAGACCTTTTCCACCGTTAAGGCCAGTTACACCTTACCGATCATGAACAGCGGTTACTCGATCGATTCGTTGCCATGGGGTGAACCGGGCTATGTCCATGTCGGTGATACAGCAAGCTATTATGGTAAACTGGCCAAGGTCGTCCGGGAAACGGCAAATGGTATCTATGCCGAAATTTCGGTCGACGGTGTCAAGCTTGGGTGGATCGACAAACGGGCTTTCAATGCGGCTTTTCCGAGCTACAACGCAGTCGTCCGCAAAGGGAATTACTCGATCGACAACTTGCCGTGGGGGACTTCCGGCTATCGGATGCTCGACACCAGCAGTTCTTATGTCGGCAAGACCGTCACTGTGATCGGCAAATCGGCGGACGGTGCATACTTGTGTTTAGCCTATAACGGCTTGCCTTTGGGATGGGTCGACTATCGCGCTTTCGAGAGTTTCGATGCAACTGTCGTTTCTTATACAGCGATCGTTTCCGACACTAATTTTTCGATCGACAGCCAGCCTTGGGGCGAAGCAGGTTATGTTTATCTGGATGCTTCATCGAATTATTACGGCAAAGAAGTGTTGGTGACCCGCAAAACGGCAAATGGTGCGTACGCATATATTTCTTTCGCTGGGAAACCGTTGGGCTGGATCGACATCAGGGGCCTGCAGAACTTTTCGACAGTGGCCGTGAATTACAGCTTGCCAATCATGAACGGCGTTTATTCAATCGACAGTTTGCCGTGGGGTGAGCCAGGTTATACCAAAATTGCCGATGCAGCGGCTTATTTCGGGAAATTAGCTACTGTGCTGCGGGAAAGTGTGAACGGTGCCTATGCGGAGGTCGCCATCGACGGTCAACGGATTGGCTGGATCGACAAACGGGCCTTCAGCAATGCGCGTCAGGTTTCCTATTACGCCGGCGTCTCCGGTCAGAATTATTCGATCGACAGTCTGCCGTGGGGTACTGCTGGATACCAGTACCTGGAAAGCACGAACAATTATTTGGGCAGCCTCGTGAAAGTCGTCGCGGAATCGATTGACGGGAATTACAAGCTGATCCAACTGAACGGCCGGAACTTGGGCTGGGTCGACTACCGCGCGTTGGCGGCTTTGAATACAAAAGCAGTGAATTACACCGCCACGATCCGCTCTGTCGGTTTTTCGATCGACAGTCTGCCGTGGGGCACGCCAGGATTCACGATGCTGGGACTGACCAGTTCCTATCTGAATACGACTGTGCAGGTCATCCAGGAATCTGTGGACGGCTACTATGCGCTTGTGACGCTGAACGGCAAAACGCTGGGCTGGGTCGACAAGCGGTGTCTCTGATGCTGCAATGAAAAAAATCTCCGGCAGGCGGGTGCTTGCCGGAGATTTTTTTGCTTGTATGCATGACAGAGGACAGAGCGCCAGCTCCGGTGAAGGGATCGCTAACCGGAGCAGACAACAGAAAATAGCCGCCACCAGCGGCGAAGACCCCCTAACCGGAGGAGGGCAAAAAAGTCAGTAGTCAACTCCGGCGAAGCCGTCGTTCACGGGAGCACAGCTCCCGGTGACCCACTATCAGATCAGTGATGCAGCATCTCCTCGACGATTTCGTTCCCGTCCATCCCGGCAGGGTAGAAAGTCGGCCAGTTGTCCATCTCCTCAAGCAACGCTGCGTGGCTATCATCTCCCAGATAAATGTGGAAGTGCGCGGATGCGGTCGGTTCGATGATATGGTCGCTGAACTGGACGTACTTCGGTGTATCCTGGGTATCATCCGCCCGTTCGAACAGATAGCGGACGCCTTTTTTGCCGGATTCGTAGGTCAAAATCTGATAGCCGCTGTACGCGTAAGTGCCGGTGCGTGCGGTATCGCCTTCGTAGAACGTGATCGAATCGGCGGAGATCGTCAGGCCGGTAAAGGTCGACTCATAGCCGACCGTGTAGTACGCCTTGTATTCCTCAGCGGTCTTTTCGCCAAGGTCTTCGGCTTTTTCCGCGAAGACGCTGTCGAGTGTGCCGTCAAGCAGGTAAGGGTAGACGGATTGCCATTCGCCTTCCCAGTCGCTCAAAGCGCGGTCGGCGACTTGGCTGTCCTCAAAGATGCCGTTGGCGGCATCGATGGTCGCTTGGTCCTGCAGGTTGACGGGCTCTATCGTGATCTCTGCGGCAGTGGTACTGGATTCTGTGGTCTCTTCGGTTTCCGGATCGGGTTGGCAAGCCGCCAAACTCAGCACGAGCAGACTGCCGAGCATCCATCGGAACGTTCTATGTTTTTTCTTCATGTTGTCCTCCTGAAAAATAAATGATTGTAAATCGAAATGATTACGATTTGTATTATTGCATAGTTGTGTGAGGGCTGTCAACAATAAATAAAATGATTTTGTCTGCCAAAAGTCAGGATTGTGATTGAAAAAGCAAAAAAAAAGACGCGCACCAGCTGGCTGCTGATGCACGTCCGAAAGATTAGATTAAAGTGATTTTGCCAGTTCTGTAACTTTAGCAAGGCCTTCTTCGATGATTGCTGCTGCTTGATCAGGAACAGCTGCGTGTCCTTCGATGATGACTTCGCCGATGATTTCCATTCCGAATACGCCAGCAAATACGTTGCGCATGTAGTTCACGCCCATGTCCATTGGAGACATTTCAGGAGTTGAGTAGACGCCGCCGCGTGCGTTCAGAAGGATGACTTTCTTCTCAGGCATCAAAGCGACCATTTGGCCAGTTTCGTCGTATTTGAAAGTGAAGCCGGCTGCAAAGATGTAGTCGATGAATGTTTGCAATTTAGCAGGGATCGTCAAGTTCCACAATGGGAAGGCGAAAACGATCACGTCAGCTGCAGTCACGGCATCCATAACTTTTTGTTTTGCTGCCAAAAGGCGTGTTTCGATGTCAGTCAATTCTTCGCCGACTGCCATTTTGCCGTAAGCGCCGAAAAGGTCTTGGCCCAAATAAGGCATGTCTTCTGAAAAGACGTTGTAAGTTGTGATGTTCAATTTTTCATTTTCTTTGGCTGCGGCCAAAAAAGTTTCGTACATTTTTGAAGAAATTGCTTCCTCTGCTGGTCTGTTGTTTCCTTTTACTACTAAAACGTTCATGTGTGTTCCTCCACTTATTGTATATTTGATGCGGGTTTTGCTTCACTTACCGCATGTAAGTACAGTATAACATCTCGGCTTCGAAATAAATAGTCGTAATGCTCAAAAAAATAAACAATTTGAAATTTTGTAACATTTGAACTACCATAGGAAGGAATATTTCGATAGTTTCGAAACAACGGGAGTGAATGTTTATGCAAAAATCCGGCCAAAGCCAACGGATCGAAATCTTTGACGGCATGCGGGGATTGGCCTCCCTCATTGTCATGATTTTCCACATGGCGGTTTGGACAGTTTATGGCTACAGCGCCAATGAATACAAAATCTTTGCCAATTCTTTTTGGAGGGTAGCGACGCAGACACCATTGAAAATGATCTGGGGCGGCAACGAGGCGGTGCTGGTCTTCTACATCATCGGCGGTTTCGTCCTGGCGCGGCCTTATCTGAGCGGGCGAAAACTGGATTTCAAACCGTTCATCATCAAACGCTGGATCCGCCTGATGCTGCCTTATGTGCTGGTAATCGCGATGACAAGCATCCTGATAGCTCTGTTCGGAGCCTGGAAGCATGATACGATCGACTTGAGCGGTTCGTTCAATGTAAAATGGAAAAGGGTGCCTAACGCGGGCGAGATTTTGTTGTATATTCTTGGTTATGACTACAATCTGAACATCCTCAGCGGCGCTTTCTGGAGCATGGTCCAGGAATGGCGCTTGTCTTTCATCCTGCCTTTTGTGGCAATAGCCCTTCACCGCAACCGGACAGGAAAGGTCCTTGGGTATTATGCCATCCTGCAAGTAGGGATTGATGCTTTGACGAACTGGGGTATGCGGAGCGATACGGTTTGGTTGGCGCACCTTTCGGAGTCGCTCAACCGGACCAATTATTATGCGATCTTTTTCGTGATGGGGGCGGTGCTGGCGAAGCATCTGCCGGCTATCCGGGCCTTTGTGCGGGAGCATCGCCGTTTCCGGATCCTTTCTGCCTGGTCGATTCCGTTCATGATCCCGAGCCAGTGGATCCTCTCTGCGCTCGGGTTGTCGTTTCGGGTGCGGAACGCGCTGTTGTTGACGGGGCTGGGCATCATTTTGTTCCTTGTATTGTGTCTGGAGTCGCCTCGTTTGACCGCATTCTTCAAATCGAAACCGTTGCTGCTTTTGGGAAAGATGTCCTTCAGCCTTTACCTGACGCACACGACTTCAATCATCCTGTTCGTGACATTTTGGGGTCAGGTCATCCCGCCGGAAACGGCGCTGTTGTTTTCTCCGCTGTTCGCTTTGCCGGTGGCGTATCTTTGGCAGCAACATGTCGAAACCAGGTGCCTCGGTTTGCTCAATCATTTCAAGAAATAGACGGCCAACCCGCATCAAGTGTGATACGATAAAGGAAAGCTCAGAATTCTGAAAGAACTTGCAGGGGTGGACACATGTCAAAAGATATCATTTCCATCATCGTTCCTTGCCACAACGAGGAAGAGATGGTGCCGATTTTCCATAAAGAGATTGCGGCGGTCAGCGAACAGATTCCGGATGCCGCTTTCGAGCTGATTTTCGTGGATGACGGCTCGAAGGATGCCACATTGGCGGAATTGAAACGACTGGCGGCGCTTGATGAGCGCGTGCACTACCTTTCCTTTTCGCGCAACTTCGGCAAAGAAGCGGCGATGGTGGCGGGGCTGCGCCACGCGAACGGGAATTACGTCGCCGTGATGGATGCGGATCTCCAGGACCCGCCGGCTATGCTGGTGGAGATGGTTGCCTTGATCCGCACAGGCGAATATGATTGCATCGGGACGAAACGCCTTGACCGCAAAGGCGAACCGCCGATCCGATCCTTTTTCGCGAGGCAGTTCTACCATTTGATCAACCGCATCTCCGATACCGAAATCGTCGACGGCGCCCGGGATTTCCGGCTGATGACGCGCCAGATGGTCGACGCCGTCCTGGAGATGACCGAATACAACCGGTTTTCGAAAGGGATTTTCAGCTGGGTCGGCTTCGAGACGAAGTACCTGTCCTATGAAAATCAGGAGCGGGTCGCCGGCAAGACGACCTGGTCATTCTGGAGCCTGTTCAAATATTCGCTGGACGGGATTGTGGCCTTTTCCGAGGCACCGTTGGCGATCGCGGCCTTCACCGGCTTCCTGTCGTTCGCCGTTGCGATTTTGGCAGCCTTGATCCTGACCGTGCGGACACTGGTTTTCGGCAACGCAACATCCGGCTGGACTTCGCTCATCGTCATCATTTTGGGGATGGGCGGCTTGCAGCTGCTTTGCCTGGGGATCCTCGGTAAATACCTGGGGAAAACCTTCATGGAGACGAAACGGCGTCCGCTCTATATCCTGAAGGAGAAGGATGTGAATGTGCCGACTGATTGCAGGGAGGGGCAGGACAATGACTAAATTGTTGGGCCAAGTGGCAAAATTCGGAATCGTCGGTGTGGTGGCGACGGTGCTGGATTTTCTGATTCTTTATATTTTGGCCGATTTCATCGGCCTGCATTATTTGACTGCAGCCGCGCTGGCATTTGTCGCGGCGACTTTATTCAATTACGCGGCGAGCATGCGCTACGTGTTCACGAGCCGCTTCGGTGAAGCCGAGAAGCGCCAGGAAATGCTGCTGTTCGTCACTTTAAGCGTCATCGGTTTGGGATTGAACCAAGTGCTGATGTGGCTGTTCGTTGATCAAGTGGCGTTGCATTACTTGGTGGCCAAGATCGCCGCGACTGTGTTCGTGATGGCCTGGAATTTCATTTCGCGGAAGATTTGGCTGGAGGATAAGAACGCAGGATAAAGAAAACCGTGGTTTTGGCCCGGAACTCCGGTGACAGCATGCTTGCCCGGAGCTGGGGCTAAAATCAGATACTCTTCTCCGGTGAGCCGCTTTTCGTCGGAGCTGGGGGCTGAATCGCTTCCGCTCCTCCGGCGAAAGGCTTCTTCGCCGGAGGAGCCACTTAGTTTTTCCAGCAGGCATCAAATATATATGAAAAAACGAATGCGGCTGCCTCCTTTTTCGGAACAGCCGCATTCGTTTTTCTGCAACAGTAAGCAAAAATCAGTAACTGGTCCAGCCGCCGTCCGCGGTCACGACGGATCCGTTGACGAAACTGGAGTCGTCGGAAGCCAGAAAGAGCGCGACGGAAGCGATCTGGTCGGGCATTCCGAAAGCTGGATTGATCGCCATGCCGACGCCGGTCGTTTCCTGGCCGAAGGTGCTGACGGTTCCCATCGATTGGGCGATATTGGTAGCGACAGCTCCAGGGGCGATCGCGTTGCAGCGGATGCCTTTTTTCGCGTACATGAAAGCCGTGTTTTTCGTCAGGCCGATGACAGCATGTTTGGAAGCGACATAAGCGACACCGGCCCGTCCGCCTTGCAGGCCGCCGATCGAAGCGATGTTGATGATATTGCCGCTGCCCTGTTCCAGAAAATATTGGATGGCTTTGCGGCTCGCATACATCGGACCGTTGACGTTCACGGCGAAGACCTTTTCCCAACGTTCATTCGAGACTTCCCCGACCGGTTCGAAGCCGTCCATGATGCCGGCGTTGTTGACGAGGATGTCCACTTTTCCGAAGAGGGCGATGGCGGTATCGATCATGGCGTCGGCATCGGCTTCGATGGAGATGTCGGTTTTTATGGCAGCGGCAGCGTCCAGGGTTTCGGCGTTAATTTCATTTGCGACTTTCAGTGCACCCTCGTAGTTGTAATCAGCAATAACTACTTTTGCGCCTTCTTTTGCGAATTTGCGGCAGATGGCTTCGCCCATACCCGAAGCGCCTCCGGTCACAACAGCAACTTTGTTCATCAATCTCATGGTGATTTCCTCCTTATGCCTTGTTGGCTTAATCATAGCACGATAGCGCTTACAAGTGTCGGATGATGATCTGTGCAGAAGAAAAAATACAAAAAGCGATGGCTTATTTCCACATTTCGGATAAAATAGAGTGATAATAACGTGGGAAAGGATGTGGAAAGCGGAAGATGGCAAATTATCCATTCGACAAGGAGCGCAGCCTCCTGAAGACGGACGAATCGACCAGAATAACGATGCTGCTGCTGAATATATTTTTGATCGTGACTGGCGTATCTTTGGCGATCAGCTTCTACATCCTGGCCAATCTGGAAATCAACGAGGAACCTGTCGTATCCGACATCATCATCGTACCGGAAGGCGCGCCGGAGCGGGGCATCAAGGCATCCGAATTGCTGGATGAAGGCTATTCCGATTCCGGCAAGATCATCGTCTCGCCGCTGCTTGTGGATGCCGAACTGATGCATCTGCAGCCATACGGCGAACTGGGGATGATGGATGATGACATACTCGCGGATTACCAGGCGACCAGCACTTGGACCAATGCCCTTTACAGCATCGCGTTGATGGAGGAGAACGGCTACGACACAGCGATCGTTGTTTCGAGCGATTATCACATGAACCGGGTCAAATACAGCTTCGAGAAAGCGGCGGAGGGGAAGGACTTGACGTTCATCTACGTGTCCGCCGGCGGTCCGTATGGCTTGCCTTGGATCGAGACCCAGCTCGGCAGGAGATTGGCTCAGTATGAGATCTTTAAGACAGTCGGTTATTGGTTGGGGTTGTATAGTTTCATCGATATAGGGGAAGGCGGCTCTTGAATGGGGAGCGCGCCTTTTTTTTATTGTTCGAGTGTAGGTTCAACCGCTCAGCTCCGGCGAGGCAGGTCTCATCGGAGGACAGCGCTTGATCGCCTCCGCTTCTCCGGCGAGGCAGGTCTCATCGGAGGACAGCGCTTGATCGCCTCCCGCTCCTCCGGCGAGGCAATCGTTCCCCGGAGCTGGTGAGCCCCGGACTTTTTCGTTGGTTCACTGAGGATTTCGCAGATGCAAACACTATCGAAATGCCTACAAATCCGCACTCGTGTATACGTTTGCAAGAACATCCTTCGTTTTTGCAATCTTGACGGTTATTCTTAGAAGAAACGCCGCTATGGTGCTATACTTTTTGGTATAGGAGGTGCGGAAATGCTCGTGGAAATTGTGATGGAGAACTTTTTTTCCTTTAAAGATGAGGCTACTTTTTCGATGGTCGCCAGCCCAATCGCTGAACACCCTGAGTCCGTCTATGGCAAGGACAATATCGCCGTGACGAAATTGGCGACGATCTATGGGGCGAACGCCAGCGGGAAAAGCAATTTGCTGAAGGCCATGAAGATGATCCAGGAAGGCGTACTGCTGCAGAATTATACATCCACAGAATGGTTGGGCCACATCGAACCGTTCCATCTGGATGCGCGGACCGAGAAAAAGGACACAATGTTGGAAGCCAGTTTCCTTTTGGCCGGGAGGCTTTATCGCTATGGTTTTTTCGTCAATCGCAAACGGGTGACCGAGGAATTCCTTTATCTGGAGGGCGAAGCGCAGAAGGATCTGTTTTTCCGGAATGAGACAGGCAAAATCGTCGGTGGGGAATGGGCTGGACTGTTCCAGCATATCATTTTGGATGATACGCGGTTGGCCTTGTCCTCCCTGCTTTCCGCGCCCGAGTCGGCAGAACATCCAGAGTTGAAACTGTTTCTCGAGTGGTTCACGGAAATGCGCATCATCCTCGACACCTCGAAAATTGGGATGTCCATTTCGATGGCGAAGATGCACCTTTCCAAATACAAACATAACCTTATGGCTTTGATCAGGGTGGCCGATCCGTCCATCCAGGACATCGTTGTCCACGAATTGGGAAATACGCGCAACGGCCGGCCGGAACTGGCATTTTTCGTCGTCAAGACCCGGCGCAATGAAGCAGGTGAAGCAGAGCCCCATTGTGAAAATTTCCGTTTCCAGGATACCGAATCTGCAGGCACCGTCAAACTACTGGCTTTGGCCGGTCCGATCATCGAGGCGCTCGAAAAGGGCGGACTGTTGATGGTCGATGAGATGGACACGCAATTCCATACCTTGATGACGCGCTATGTGTTGGAACTTTTTTCCGGCGACGTCAACGATAAAGGCGCTCAGATGATCTATTCGACGCACGACATCACGAACCTGTCCAGCAGCCTTTTCCGGAGGGACCAGGTCTGGTTCGTGGAGAAGGACAGCTACAGCGCCAGCCATCTGACTTCCTTGGTGGAATATCGTTTTGATGACGAGGAAAGGAAGAACAGTTTTGAATTTTACCGCAACTACCTGAACGGCAAATACGGGGCAATCCCGTTCCCGTTGCCGGTGGATTGGTGGGTCGACAATGGAAAATAGAAGAAGAGGCCACAAGACAAAATTTGAACGGCCGGTCGGAACCAAACGGCCGGAAAAAACTTTCCTGATCCTTTGTGAAGGCACCAAGACCGAGCCGAACTATTTCCGCAGTTTTCACGTCATCTCGGCGCAGGTCGAAATCGTCGGGACTGCGATGAACACGATGTCCTTGGTCAACCACGCGCGTGACGTTGTCGATGCCCGGCCTGACGAATACGATGAAATTTGGCTGGTTTTCGACAAGGATTCCTTCGACCGGGACATCTTCAATGAAGCTGTCTTTTTCTGCGAGACGCATTACCGGCAAGGGTTCCGCGCCGCCTACAGCAACGAAGCTTTCGAAATCTGGTATCTGCTGCATTTCGAACTGGTCAGAAAATCGATTTCGCGCTTCCATTACCCCGACATGCTCTCGAAACGGCTGGGATTTTTCTATAAAAAAAATCATCCGCATATGTACAACGTATTATTATCAAGGCAGCCCGCCGCCATCCAGAACGCCAAGAAACTCTACAGTCAGCGCTCGCCGTCGCCAGCCCGGGACAACCCATCCACTACCGTTTTCATGCTGGTCGAGGAACTGAACAAACACCTGCGAAAATAAATTAAAAAATTTTAAAAATAAAAAAAGCTGGTGCGAATTTTTGCGGATAATACCAGTGTAGGTCTTATCAAGCAGCAAAGGCCACTTAACAAGACGAGAAGGGATCGATTGCATATGTTCATGACACCGGTATTAGGGATGGATTTCACGGAGGACAAGAAAGGGGTCGTTATTCATTTTGTCGAAGACGACGCAGTGGCGGAGGAGTATCTGTTCGAAACAACGAATGAAGCGGCTGCATTTTTCAGAAGCTGCCAAAACTTGTGCGATGAGGTCAAAGAGGAGCCGCTAGAGATCCAATATGCCATCATCAGAGAGTTTTTGGATCTGGATATCGGTAAATTCAACTACGAACGCGCTTATTATTGATGGAAAACGCAAAAGAAGGCCAGCCCCGGTATGATTCGGGGTTGGCCTTCTTTTGTAGCTTCGGAATCGACGCGCAGCTCCGGCGAGAGTCCTGTTCGCCGGAGGATACCGGTAATAATCGGCCTCACCTACGGCGAAGCCGGCCTCGTCGGAGCAGGGAATCAAAAATGTGGTCTGAACTCCGGTGAAGCCTGCGTTCACCGGAGCAGAGAGTGAAATGCAGCTTCAAAGGAATCAGCACCAGCTACAGGGGGCCGGGTCCTCTGCTTTTATTGGGGTTTCCGGTGTCGTTCAGTATTGGCGTACCTTCAATTGTTGGCCAATCAAGATCAGATCGCCCGACAGCTGATTCAACTGTTTCAGTGTTGCCGGGGTCGTTCCGTACTTGCGCGACAAGCCCCAGAGCGTGTCGCCTTTTACGACGCTGTGCAGCAGGAACGTGCCGGGTACGCTCGCAAGGGGCGGCAGCGCGGTCAGGCCAGCTTCGATGTCCTGACGGAACCGGGCTTGCGATACGCCCCAACTCGCGAGGTAGCCATCCGGATCGGTGTGGTTGGTTCCGCCGACATTTTTCGAAACCCAGGAATGGGTTTTGATGCCTTTGTCATGAACGCTCGCTCCGCTGTTCAATGTGCAGGGGATGCCTGCTTCCAGCGCCAACTTTTGCAGCAACCAGACATAAGCTTTGTAGTCCTGATCAAAAATGGCGCGGCTGTTCGTCCGCGCCAGCTCGACTTGGGCATAGGCATAGCCGTTCGCTTTCGGGCCGACACCCCATTGGACTTTGCCGGTGTTGGCGATCTGGATTATTTTCCCGCCTCCGCCGACCCAATGGGAAACGAAGGCGTTTTGCCAGTTTCGCTGCATATAGCTGACTTCGTTCTCGAGGCTGTTTTTGCCGACGTTGTTCGGGTTTCCGGATTCGTGGGCGATGATCAGGTTGGCCGCGGTAAGTGGATTCTGGTAGATGGAAAAAATCCGTTTTTCGACTGTGTAGTTCATAATGTTCCTCCTCGTGTTTGTTCTCGTTACAGTTACTTTGTGCTCGATCGGATAAGCGCCAAAAAAGGGTGCCTCCGAATGAGACACCCCTGGGCGTTGTTGATGAATACTTAAGCTGTCCAGCAGTCCAAGCGGCTTGTACTGCTTTTCTTATTTTTATTCGGCTTCGGCGATCAGGTCGGTGATGGTGCGTTCCACGTAGCGGGCGCTGTTCACTGCCGTGAATGGGTTGATGCCTTTCACTTCGAACGCGTTCAGACCGATGATGGCGTCCATTGCCGGTTGCAGTTCAGCCGATGTCAAGCCGCTTTTCGGGTTTTTGACACTCAAGTTGCGGGTTTTCCCGTCGGCCGTCAAAAATTTCAATTCCAAGGTTACTGTTGTCGTCATGTTCATTTCCTCCTAGATGTTTGATGGGTAGTGGTTACTTCGCTGCTTTCGGTTGACTTAGGCGATGGAGTAGCGGTTCTTTTCGACAACGACTGCGTAGGCAGCAGGCAGATCGACGAGACCGGATACGGCTGTTTGGAAGGATTGGACCTGTTCAGCGGTGACGCCTGGTTTCAGGTTCGCGAATGACTGCTTGACTTCCTTCTCGTTTGCAAAATCATTGAAATATAGCTCGATGTTTCCTTCTTCGTATTGTTTCACCATTTGGCATTCCTCCGTTTTCTTTTCTGGTAAGTGTCATGACTGCTTACACCTATAACGACGAAGGGGGACAGGCAATGTGTAACCACGTCTTTCAGCCCTTCAGAAAAGAGCTGGCTTTGGTTTGGATCTGCCTTCTTCTTTTGTAGAGCGTTTTGCGCGAAATCTTTTGTTTCCTGGCGATTTCGGTGATGTTCAGTCCATCCAATGCATCCCGCAGATAGGCGTTTTCCTCAGCGGTCAGACAGGCGCAAAGGCGTTGCAGCAGATCATCCTGCTCCAGTTGGTACTCAAACGAGACTGCATTGGGGATTTCCTCCAGCTCCTCTTCGGAAAGGTAGGCTTCGCGGTTTTCTTTTTTCCGGTCCTTGCGAATCTGGTCAAGGAAAATCCAGTGGATTTTTTGCTTGGCATAGCTGACGAACAGAAAGCTGTTCTCGGTTGCGAGCGCGTCCTTCAGGCATGTTTCGTAAGTGTCAAAAAGGGAGATCAGCCCTAATTGGTAGAAGTCGTCGTAGTCGTTGTGGTCCGGATACCGATTGATTTTGTTCAGACAATGATGGATGACGCCGGCGTACAGCTCGTTCAATTGTGTGGCGGCTTCATCGGTGCAGATTCTTTTTTTCGTATTCATGGCTTTGCCTCCGTAATGTAGTGGATGGCGTGATGCAGGGGGGATCCCTGTGCATGCTCATCACGGCCCGGCAAGCTTGCTGATGCCCATATTAGCGGTTTGGGGCCGTCGGGGTCAAAACGGCAAATATGGGCAAAAATGCGACAAAAGTGATGGGACTCGAAGTTTCGGCCATATTTGTGCCGATTATCGAGAAAATGTAAGCGTTCTTATATCATTCTGGAGAGATTTAGTATATACTTTTGTCAAACATTCCTAATTGGGGGGATTTTATGGAAAATAAAAATGCAAAAAAACATCGCAGGGAGCTGACTCGGCAATCGAAGCAGCAAACTGACAAAAGGAGCAAACAGACAGTCGAACAATGCGTGGATGATTTGGCGACATTAGATGATTTGGGGGAAATACTCGATCCGGCAACATTGGATGCAATCATGTCGCATTTCCGCACATCGCTGGAGTCATCGTTTGCGCATAAAAGCCAGAAGAAGGAGGAGGTTGAACCGTTCTTCGTGCTGCTTGATCCGGAAAGTATTCAGACCTATTTGGAAAAAGCCTGGGATCTGGATCGGTTTGTGTTGGACAACAGCTTCCTGTACCTGCTCAGTTTGGACCCGCAGCTGCATCGGACCGATTTCAAGACACTCATCTTCTTCAAGGACGGCCGCCTTATCAAGACGCGCGAAAACAGCAACAATGTGATGCGTTCATTTTTTGAATTGATCGGGGTCAGTTATGATTTCATTCGTGGGATCTCGACGCGAGTCAACGGAAAAGAGGGCCATTGTGTACCCTATATTTTTGGGAGGTACAGCTTTTTGCCGTTGAGCGGACCGACCCGCAGGCAGAGTTCGTGGATCAACCTTTCGAAGGTGCAGCATTATCGGGCTTTGAAAGGGGAAAAAGGTGTGGAAATCCATTGTGAAAATCAGCATGTTTTCCAGCTGCCGGTGCGCCCGCAATTTTTTGCCGATAAGGTCAAACAAGCCGGCCAGACAGTCCACCGTCAAGAGCACCTTTTGCGCAACGTTTTGAAGAATTTCGATTATGTCGACGGAAGGAAAGAGGAGCGCGAGAACAATCTGTTGGGGAATGCTTTTCATGCACCCACCGATCGCATTTCGCTGATTTCGATGGAGGATTACATCCGGATTTTCCAGTTTTCCTTTGCAGAGACGGCTTTGAAGCATCCTTCGTTGCGTGACAATCCAGTGACTGACGAGGCGTTGCACCTGCTGCGGGAGAATCTTTACGACGATCTGCCTCATCTCAGGAATGCGCCCCGCTAGCCACCCTCACGGATTGAGGAAACGCACCATTATGAAAAAGGCTATTATTTGTGATTCAGGTGGAAGTATTTTACAATGAATGCAAAGAACAAATCTTCAGTAATGGGAGGAATCGTTATGGACAAGAGAATCGAAGGCACCTTTGCTAATCAGGAAATGGTGATCGATGAAATCACGCATCTGATCAAGCATGAAGGCTATGCGCCGGAGCAACTGCTGGTCATCACCCGCAACGGCAAGAGCAATTACATCACGGAAGAGACTGCGGTGCAGGTCATCATAACCGGTGAGGACCGTGAGGAAGACTCCTTGTGGGACAAAATCGTGAAATTCTTTACGGTTGATTTGGACGAGGAAGAGGAAGAAGCGATTTTCGAACGCTATGGCATAGATGAAGATACGTATGAGCGCTTTGAGGATGCATTGGATGATGGGGAATTGTTGCTGCTGATCGATGATGCGGCTCCGATCAACGACGAGCATGCCGAGTTTCTCGTGCGCGACGGCATTCTGCCTGACGAAAAAGTCGTCCCTATTGCAGCTGCCACTGCTGCAGCTGCAATGAAACCGGATTGGACATCCGCCGACAGTGAAGAAGTCGGCGATGTGCCGGCCCATTCCATCGAGGCCGCGAAAAAACTGGAAGGCACCGAAGTTGCAGCTGAGTCGCCGACTCAGCCTGCTGATATGACCGACGATATCACCGGTCAACCGATCGAAGCGGAATCGGTAGCGGATCCTGCGATGGCGGAAGACAGTCACCATTTGCCTGAAATGCAGTTCGACAAAGATGATTCCATGCCAGAGTTGGAGGAAGAAAAGGAACAGTTTTCCAAGGACCCGTTCGGAGGCGACACTGTTGCTGCCGAAGCCGGCGAGGACGCGGAAGACATCGAACCTGATTATGAAGAGACGGACAAACCAAAACCGGCTCTGTGATTGATACATACACCAAGGGCTGCCTCGTTGCGGGGCAGCCCTTGGTGTTTTTAGCGCGCAGCGGGGATTTCGAACATACGTTTTGTTCCTTTTGTGTTTTGCATGTATAATAGCAAGTGAGATTCGCCGAAAGGATGAAGAAAATGGATCATACCGAAGAACAGGCTGAAAATTTGCCTGTCGTAACAAAAATAACCGTCCAGAAAAAACGCAAGGACCGCTTCAATGTCTTCATCGACGGAGAGTACTCCTTTCCGATATCGGAAGCGGTGCTCATCAAGGTCGGCTTGCATAAAGGCATGACGCTCACGAAAGAGCGCAGCGCCGAAATCGAGAAGGAAAACTACGACTACATGGCTTACACGACTGCAGTCAATTATCTGTCCTACAGCTTGCGCAGCGAAAAAGAAGTCCGCAAGAAACTGCATGAGGAGGAGATCAGCCCGGACGCAATCGAACGTGCGCTGACGCGGCTGGTGGATCAGAATTACGTCAATGACCGCATCTATGGCGAAAGTTACACGCGCACGGCGGCGAACCTGAATCTGAAGGGACCGCAGTTGATCGCCAATGAACTGAAAGGGAAAGGATTGTCGGAGGAAGATATCGCCTTCTCCCTCAAACAATATCCGCATGAGTTGCAGCTGGAAAATGCCCAAACGATCGCCGAGAAGCAACTCCGCAAACAAAGCCGGGTCTCTTCGCATGAAGCGGCTTCGAAAATCCGCCTCCACTTGCATCAGAAAGGCTATCCTTCCGACATCGTCCTGGAAGTCATGGGAGAGATTGAAACGGAAAAAGAGGAAGAGGATGAAATGGCCGCACTGCGCATGCAGGGGGACAAGCTTTGGCGCCGTTATGAACGCAAGGCGAAAGGCCGTGAACTTCACCAAAAAGTCAGATCGGGACTTTACCAAAAAGGCTACCCGGGTGAGCTGATCTCCGCCTATATCGAAGAAAAGGAACAGGAAACAGAATAATGACAAACTTAGAACACAAAAAAATATTCAAAGCAGCCGGCATCGAAATGTGGCCGGCGGAAAAGATACAAGCTTTCCGCAAGGCCTTGTTGGACTGGTACGACAAAGAGAAACGCGACCTGCCTTGGCGCCGGACGAGCGATCCCTACAGCATCTGGGTTTCGGAAATCATGCTGCAGCAGACGCGGGTGGACACAGTGATCCCGTATTACCACAATTTCCTGGATAAGTTTCCCGACATCGCGGCTTTGGCAGCGGCGCCGGAAGATGCGATCCTGAAAGCTTGGGAAGGGCTCGGTTATTATTCCCGCGTCAAGAACATGCAGAAGGCGGCGCAACAAATTGTCGCCGAATATGATGGTGTCTTCCCAGAGGATCCGCAGGAAATCGCGAAGCTGAAGGGCATCGGTCCGTATACGGCAGGCGCAGTTTCCAGCATTGCTTTCCAGATTCCTGAACCGGCAGTCGACGGCAACGTCATGCGCGTCATGAGCCGATTGTTCGAAATCGATGCCGATATCGCCAAACCGGCCAGCCGGAAAATCTTTGAAGCGGTAGTGCGTGAACTGATCGACCCGGATCGGCCTGGAGATTTCAATCAAGCCTTGATGGATCTGGGCTCAAGTATCTGTTCACCGCTCAATCCGCAGCCTGAAATCAGTCCAATCAAGGATTTCAATGCAGCCTACAAAAACGGAACGATGCACCTTTATCCGGTCAAAAGCAAAGCGAAAAGGCCGGTGCCGATGAATCTGCAGGGCATCATCCTGCAGAACAAGGAAAAGCAGTTCCTTTTGGAGAAGCGCCCGAACAGCGGCCTGCTGGCGGATTTTTGGACGTTTCCGTTGATCCAGTTGGAACTCGATGCGATACCCGGATCGGAGGATGCAACCCTAGAACCGGCCACCATCCAAACGGAATTATTGGTTGCTGAGGATTTCCCGAAACTGACGGAAGCAGCGAAGAAGGCCAACAAAAAGTTGCCGTCCTTTAACCAGATCGAAGCCCAGCTTTCAGCGGCTGTGGCTGAAAAATACGGCTTGAAGCCCGTGTGGCTGAAGGCGGAAACCGGATCGGTCAATCATGTCTTCAGTCACATCAAATGGCACATCACCGGTTATTACGGACGCGTGTTGACAAACGCTGACAGCGAATTGCCGGCACAATGCCGTTGGGTCAATGAAGAAGATTTTGCCGACTACGCCTTCCCGGTACCGCAACAAAAAATGTGGCAACAATTCCAGCAACAGACCCGAAAAGAATTTGGCCTATAATGGCTAAAGTTTCGCAATCCATTTCCATTCTATGATATACTGTTCAATGAACTGAAAGTTGAGAGTTCCGCCGAAATGATTTCCGGCGAGGACTCAAATAGTTGAAGAAAGTTGGGCACCGTGATGCATAATCCTCGGGAGGGAGAATTCATCACCATAAAGAGTTATAAGCATGACGGCAGCCTGCATCGAACGTGGCGTGACACCATGGTATTAAAAACTAGTGACCAATCCATAATCGGCTGTAATGATCACACCTTAGTAACGGAAGCAGATGGGCGTCGCTGGGTCACCAGAGAGCCTGCATTGTTGTATTACCATAAACATTATTGGTTCAACATCGTCACCATGATCCGCCAAAAGGGTGTCTCCTACTATTGCAATCTGGCTTCGCCATATGTGATCGACCAGGAAGCATTGAAGTACATCGATTATGACTTGGACATTAAAGTTTTTCCTGATGGTGAAAAACGTTTGCTTGATGTAGATGAGTATGAATTGCATCGCAATCGCATGAATTACCCAAAAGAGATCGATCATATCCTGAAGGAGAACGTGAAGATTTTGGTGAGCTGGATCAACGAAGAAAAAGGTCCATTTTCCAAAGAATACGTCGACTTATGGTATGAGCGGTACTGTCAGCTGTCGCATAATCAGCAAAACTCGTGATGAATCCAAATTATAAAAAACCAGTCGAGCTCATTGATCGGCTGGTTTTTTATCGGAAATATCCGCCTGCTTGAAAAAATACCGTGCATTAACACAACTGTTATATTATGATAAATATATCTGTAATATAGAGTCAATATTTGGAATACGATTAAAATATTGGAGGAGTCAGAATGAAAAAAAGGGAAATAGTGCTTGTTTCCATCATGGGTATTCTTACGATTGCCATTGTTCTTTTTGGATATAAATACGCGGCCGGTAAAAAAGAGGCCTTATTGCACGAAGGAGAAAAACAGACGGAAACAGTTTCCGAAGTGGTTTCCTCGCAAGAGTCGGAAATCGCCGAGAGCGATACATCCGAAGCTTATGCGCAGTTCTTGGCAGCTTTTGCTGAGAACCGAAGCAATGCATCGGTTGTCGATTATCTGCAGTATGTTCATTATCATACGAAGGAAGTAAATGTCGCCTTCTTCGGGGATGTCGCAGTTGATGCGGCTTGGGCCAAGTCTGCCATCGCCGGCATCCAGGCCGATTTTCCGCTCGAAAATCTGACGACATCGTTCTTCAGCCATCCTTCCGACAGCAGTTCGGTTTATCTGAGCAGCCAGTATGTTCAGGAAATGGCCGCAAGCAGTCCGGATGTGATTTTTTACACCATCCCAACGAAGACCGATCAGGTGGTTGACATCAGTTTGGTTGACTCGACGCAAAATATCTACGCGATTTATGATGAAATCAGAGCTACCTTGCCTGATGCGCTGATCGTGTTGGTGACGCCGCCACCTGCCGAAGCCAAAGTGGCTGATTGGAATTCCCGTGCGTTGGATTATCGGAACTATACCAATAATTTGGTGGAAGAAAATTCAGCTTTCGCTGTTCCACTGTATGACCTGCATGCGGATTTCCTTGCTGAGGTGACGAACCGCAGTGAAACATTGACCAACTTTATGGATGCAGCCGGTCTGGAATTGAATGAAGCCGGACAAAAACTGTACGGTGAAATGTTTGCGAACAACCTGCGGACAAAACTGATCGATACGACGGCCGGTTTGTACGTGGAAGGCGAAAAGCCTGCCTACACACCGATCGCACCAACATTAGTCGTGCCGGAAGTGCCTGCCACTGTAATCGAGGAGACTGTCAGCGAAGCGACAGTGTACGAAGAGCCGGTTTATGAAGAGTCGACATACGTTGCACCGACATATGTGGCTCCGACATATGTGGCTCCGACATATGTTGCTCCAACCTATGTAGCACCGGTTGATGAAACATCGGACATCGAAAGCTATACACCCGAAGAAGCCGGTTCCTATTAAAGGGACAGCAACTGACACAATCATGATGGTTTTGAGTGGGATTCTCACATGCAAATCACATAATAAAAAGCCTACATTTGCCGGATTGTCCGGTAAATGTAGGCTTTTTCTGTGGAATTTCCGTATTTCTATTCACATAGCGGCAGATAAGTCAAATGTTTCAAATCCGAATTTCACAAACTTGCGTAGTGAGCATAACACAAAAGCAGTATTGTCCTTATTTCTTAAGATAGCCTTTGAAAGATTGATATTATTGCGTTTCTATTGTATAATTATGGCGTAATAAAAAGATGTAAGCGTTTTAATAAAAGAGGTTCTGTGTAGGTCCAAAGCCATATATTTCACAAATATGCAGACAAATTTGGAAAACGCCGCACGATAGCCATCCGCATAAACGCAATTTCATCAGAAGAGAGATTTTTCGGAGGTAATGTCATGTACATACAAGTTGATGAACGGAAACGGACTGACGTTCTATCGACTACTTATTATCAATATAACTTAGATAATTTAGATGATCGACTAGAGCAATTTGTACAGTCGCCTGTTTTTGATAAAAAGTATTCATTTGATGGGGAATTGGGAGCACTCTATACACCGCAGCGGACTATTCTGCGGCTATGGGCTCCGACTGCGCTCAGCGTAGAAGTAATCGTTTATGAAAGTCTGTATCGCAAAGAGAAGAAAAGACACACGATGGGGAACGGTGGAAGAGGGACTCACGAACTCATTATGATTGGGGACTATGCGGGCACTGCCTACAAATACGCCATTACTTTTCCGGATGGCAAAGTTGTTGAGACAGTTGATCCCTATAGCTATGCGACCACCGCAAACGGAGAACGCTCTGTCATTTTGGATGTCTTGAAAACGAATCCTAAAAGATGGGGAGCCCGATTGGAGCCGATCGCTTCACCAGTCGACGCCATTATTTATGAATTACATATTCGTGACTTCACGATTTCCCCAACAAGCGGGATTGCAAACAAAGGCAAATTTTTAGGTGTAGTCGAGCAAGGTACCTTATCGGCGGATGGCGACAAGACAGGGCTGGATTACCTGAAAGAGCTTGGCGTAACGCATGTCCAGTTTTTACCGATGGCCGATTTTTCTACAGTCAATGAGTTGAAACCGTTGGAACAATATAACTGGGGCTATGATCCTCAGAACTTCAATGTTCCGGAAGGATCCTATGCGACCAATCCCTATCAACCGGAAGTTCGGATACTCGAAATGAAGGAAATGATTCAGAGGTTGCACGATGCGGGAATCCGCGTCATCATGGACGTCGTTTACAATCACGTCTATTTACCGAAATTGCATGCTTTGGAAAAAACTGTTCCGGGTTATTACTTCCGCAAAAATACTGATGGAACGCTTTCCAATGGGACGGGTGTCGGCAATGATACCGCTTCGGAGCGTTACATGATGCGCAAATACATCATCGACAGCATCACTTATTGGGCGAAGAACTTCCACATGGACGGATTCCGCTTTGATCTGATGGGAATCCATGATGTCGAAACGATGAATGAAATCCGTATCGCTTTGGATGCAATCGATCCTTCCATCATCATGCTTGGTGAAGGGTGGAATCTGAACACCAATCTGCCTCCTTCCGAAAAGGCTGTCCAACAGAATGCGGACCGCATGCCCGGTGTGGCTCATTTCAATGATGCGTTGCGTGAAGCAATCAAAGGTTCCGACTTCAACAGCGGGAACGATACCGGCTTTGTCACCGGCAAACCGTTCATGGAAGGCTGGGTCGCCACAAATCTGCAAGGCGGAGCGTACTACCCCGCTAGCCGAGGCAACTACAAGACTCCAGCCCAGATGGTGCAATATGTGGAGGCTCACGACAATTTGACGCTTTATGACAAATTGAAGATTTCGCTGCCATGGGATGATGAAGGTTCCCGTATGCGGCGCCATCTTTTGGCAAGCAGCTTCGTTCTGCTGAGCCAAGGCATCCCGTTCATTCATGCAGGGCAAGAGTTCATGCGCACAAAGAACGGGCTGGAGAACAGCTACAATGCGCCGGATTCAATTAACCGCATGGATTGGCACCGCCGTTTCGAGATGAAACAGGCTGTGGATTACATGAAAGGTTTGATTGCATTGCGCAAACGGGAGCCGTTATTCCGCTTGCGGACCATCGATGATGTCAAGGGGCATATGAATATCCTGAAAGCTGATTACCAGATTGTTGTCTACCAACTCGAAGATACGGAAAAATTATACTACGTCATCTTCAATGGCCAGACGAATGCGATCGATTTTGATGTCGAAACAGGGGATTATCGGGTGTTGATCGAGGACGGAAAAACGAACGTGGATGAACCGAGAATAATCGAAGGATTATCCCGCATCCGGGTGGAATACCTTTCCGTTACAGTGCTTGTGAAGAATAAATGATGGTAGTCCGGGCGGTCGTCTCATTTGAGGCGACCGTTTTTTTGAGTGCGAATGCACAATCAGGAGCTAAACTCCGGTGAAGGAAGGATTGGCAGGAGGAGAGCAATCGAAACCGTGCTCTACTCCTGCCAACGGGTGTTGCCCGGAGTAGAGCTATCGAATCCGCGTTGAACTCCGGCCAAGGCCTGCGCCGTCGGAGTTAGACAACATGCGACACCCTGATTGCTATCCTTTGCAACATTTTCCATTCCGTATCGAACAAGATCATCACATCATAGAGCAATCTTTGGTACAATGAACTGAGTAGAGTATTGCAAGATAATGATGAGGTGGGATATAAAGATGATAAAAATGATAGCGATCGATATCGACGGCACATTGGTCAATGAACAGAAAGTAATGACGCAAAAGGTGAAAGAGACGATCCAAGAGGCAATGCGCCGTGGCATCAAAATCGTGCTTTGCACCGGCCGTCCGCCTGCAGGCATCAAGCCGTATGCCGATGAATTGGGATTCGGGGAACACGAGGACTACATCATCGCCCAGAACGGCGCCTACATTCTGCGTGCAGACACGGACGAAACGGTATACAAAAAAACGTTGACGCTCGCCGAAGTGCAGGGAATTTACGAGTTCGGAAAAGGCTTTTCTGTTGGGACTCTGTTGGTGGGTGAGCACCACTACTACAGCTTGGAAGATGAAGTGACGGAATCGATGCAAAAGGATGCCACTCTCGTCAACATGGAAATCAGCGTATTGGATCCCACAGCAGTAAGCGAAGAGATGGGTTTGATGAAGATCCTTTACATCGGCGAGCCGAACGAGGTGGATGTCATCGATTCGGCCATCCCCGACAAGATGCGTGATGACTTCTATATCGTCCGCAGCCAGGATTTCCTTATGGAAGTGATGGAAAAGAACTCGAATAAGGGCACTGCTTTGATAAAATTGGCGGACCATCTCGGGATCGCGATGGAGGAAGTGATGGCGCTGGGTGACGGCGAGAACGATTATGAAATGATCCAAGTTGCCGGTCTGGGCGTCGTGATGTCGAACGGAACCGACAATCTTAAGAGCATCGCGAACGAGATCACCTTATCCAACGAAGAAGACGGCGTGGCCCATGCCATCGAGAAATGGGCTTTCCAAAGCTAAGGAAAATGTTTCCGGAATAGAAAAGAGGCGCGCAATCGACCAGAAATACTCTGGGTCGATTGCGCGCCTTTATTCGCATCCACTGAACAAACCGATTCGGCTGTTCAGTGGATGATGTCTTCGATATTGTTTATGTTCTTGGATTTATTGCCCGGGGTCGCTTTGTAGCTGCGGACCAATTTATTGAAGTGGACCAGATCGTCTTCGTAAGCCAGAATGGCACTCATCAGATGAATGATGCCGTAGCTTTCGGAACTGCTGTACTTGCCGTAATCACTTTCTTCCTGGGCACGCTGGAAAAAGACATCCATCATTTCATGGCGTTGGGCCTTATCGGCTTCAAAGAAATTGACTTGATTGGCCCGAACGCGTCCGCTGAATTTCAACATGATCTGTTCGTGGCCGCTCATTAAGGTTTCCAAACGTTCACGGATCATGATGCGCATTTCAACAGGGAATTGATAGAAAACATTTTCGTAATCGTGCAGGACTTCCAGGACGTGGAAGGCGGAGCGGGTCGTTTGGATCATTTTGCGGTAAACGACGAGCATCTTTTTGTTCTGATATTTGTTTTGTTTGTTGAACAGACCGCTTTCGGTCAAGTATTGATAAAGGTTGTCCATTTTTTTGAGCTGCGTGCGTGCCCATTTCAGATCGTTGTTCATGATGGAATATTCGGTGTTCTTGCGCAAACCGGCGCGGATCCAAATCAGAAACTCGGTAGTGGCATAGTCCACCGTGTGGTACAAGCGTTCATCGTACCGCGGAGGGGCGACGAATGTATTGACCAAAAAGGCGATGATGACGCCGACGAACGTTTCCAATACGCGGTAGGTTGCACTCAACATCAAATTGTCATCCGTGCCGACCATGATGACGATCAATGTCACGATCGACAGCCCGATCACGTCTTCGAGCTTGAGGGCATTCAGGATGGCGATCAGCAGCATGACCGAAATGCCGAGAAGATAGATGTTGTATCCCAAAGTCATGACGACAAACACAGCGACCAAGCCGCCAATCGTATTTGCCATTATCCGGCTCTTCAGATTTGCGTATGATCGGCCGAGTGAAGGCTGGGTGGAATAGATGGCAGCAATGCCTGCGATGACACCCCCGCCTTCAAATCCGAAGTATTGGGCGACGATCATTGATAATGCGACGGCAAGACCCGTTTTAAAGGTGCGGGCGCCAAGTTTCATATAAGTTCAGCTCCATGTCAATAAATGATATTAAAAGAGTAATCCTTGTTAAGAATATACTAATCCCGTGTCCATGTAAAGATTGATAGGATTGTTGTCGGACAACTTTTGCGGTGGGTGCGCCTCCATCTGCGTCCGAGTAATGAAAAGTAAGTATTTATTTGTGAATGTCAGGGGCTTATGTATTGCTATTTTCGGCAAATCGATATATGATGAACTCAGCTAAATGTAAATTATAATGACTATCATATACAAGTGATTCCAGAGGAGGGGGGATACACCATGCACCATACAATCGTAAATGATTCAATTGAAAAAATGAAAAACGCAAATATCCGAATTACACCGCAACGTTACGCGATTTTGGAATATTTGGTCGAGTCCAGAATGCATCCGACAGCGGATGATATCTACAAAGCGTTGGCCGATCGTTTTCCTAACATGAGCGCAGCCACTGTTTACAACAACTTGAGACTTTTTGTAAAAATTGGCTTTGTGAAGGAATTGGCTTATGGGGATGCTTCAAGCCGTTTCGACTTCAGCAACACGCAACATTATCACGCCATCTGTGAAAGCTGCGGAAAAATCGTCGATCTTTATTATCCGGTATTGGATGATGTGGAGATGGTTGCCGAGAATTTGACCGGTTTCCAGGTCAGCCATCACCGCATGGAAGTCTACGGCATCTGTCCTGAGTGCCTGGAAAAAGGGGTCCAAAAAGAAGACGTCGATGATGGAGCCGAAGCTGCGGGACATCATCACCACCATCATTAATAAGTATGAGCTCTTCCTCCAATTTTGCGAGGAAGAGTTTTTTTGTATCACAAATGAACCCCCTAAGCCAACGTAGCGGCTCAGGGGGTTCGTTTTGGATAGGTTCAGTTCTCTTTCGGTTTGCTCATGGCGATGGATTTGTCGATGGTTGTCTGGACTGCCGAGATGACCGCTGAGCGGAATCCATTTTTTTCCAATTCGGCAACGGCTTCGATTGTCGTTCCGCCTGGGGAACAGACCATGTCCTTCAGTTCGCCTGGGTGTTTACCGGTTTCCAGAACCATTTTTGCGGAACCAAGGACTGCCTGTGCTGCAAATTTATAGGCTTGTTGGCGGGGCATGCCGCCGCGGACGGCCCCGTCTGCCAAAGATTCGATGAACATGAAGACCAAGGCCGGGGAAGAACCGCTGACGCCTGTAACTGCGTCCATCATGTATTCCGAAACCATTTCACTGCGACCGAAGCTGTCGAAGATGTTTTTGACATCAGTCAACTCAGCGACGTTTACCACTTCATTTGCGCAGATGCCGGTCATGCCTTCGCCGACCAATGCAGGGGTGTTCGGCATGGCGCGGACCACTTTCAACTTGCGGCCGAAGCGTTCTTCGATGTCGCTTAAGCTTTTTCCGGCTGCAATCGTAACGATGACGACATTCTCTTTGATGGCCGTTTTGATTTCGTCGATGACGACATTGTAGATATTCGGTTTGACTGCCAAAAAGAGGATATCCGATTCGGCTGCCACTTGTCTGTTGTCTGCCGCGATGCGGATGCCGTGTTGTTCTTTCAAGGCTTGCAGGCTTTCGTTATCTTGGCTGGATACGATGACTTGGTTAGGTGCGACAAGTGCAGAACCGACAAGCCCGCCGATGATGGCTCCGCCCATATTCCCGCTGCCGATGAATCCGATTGTTTTTTTCATGAATGAGGACTCCTTTTGGATGTTGAGTAAGTTAGTTTAATTGCTTTAACTTCATCATTATACCAAGGAAATGGGGAAATCGTACACAAAATGATGGAATGCTGCAAAGTATGGGCATCATCGCATCCTGTGATTTGTTTTTATTAGGCCTTTTGGGTAAGCTTAAGGTAAGTATTTTTCCAACGAATAATGATGGCTAGCTTCACGGGTTAGCCCTTCGGAAATTAGATAAATCGTACCTATTGCGCTCTTCGATGCTCATTCGGCACGATTTCCTAAATTTCTTTCAGGGCTGAGCGAACCCGTTCCGCTTTTCACATCATAAAAGTGAGGTTTTTGATATGGGTAATGTGCGTGAGTGGTGGCATGAATTGATTGTGTATCAAGTGTATCCGATGAGTTTTCAGGATTCCAACGGGGACGGTGTCGGGGACATCCGCGGTGTCATTAACCGGTTGGACTATATTCAAAATTTGGGTGTCAACATGATTTGGTTGAATCCAATCTTCCAATCGCCGAAAGTCGATAATGGCTATGACATTTCCGATTTTCTGGAGATCGATCCGATTTTTGGGACGATGTCTGAAATTGAAGAGCTTATCCTGGAGGCGCACAAACGCGGCATCAAAGTCATCTTCGATTTTGTGATGAACCATACTTCGGACCAACATCCTTGGTTCCAGGAAGCATTGAAGGGGAAAGGCAATCCCTACCGCGATTATTACATCTGGGCGGACGGAAAAAACGGCGGGAAAGATTTGCCGAACAACTGGGAATCGTTTTTCACCGGCACCGTCTGGGAAAAGGAACAAGCAGGTGATCAATATTATTTCCATCTGTTTGCGAAGGAAATGCCTGACCTGAATTGGGCCAATCCGGAAGTGCGGCGCGCGATGGTCGACATCGCCTTTTTCTGGCTCGACAAGGGAGTCGACGGATTCCGTTTGGATGCTTTCATCCATCTGCAAAAGGAAGAGGGTTTCCCGGATGTGGAAGGGCTGGATGAAGGGGAAATCGGTCTGGCCGAGAACTATTACGCCAATCTGCCAAAAATCAACGAGTACATGAAATTCTTCACATCGACTTTGCGGGAACGTTATCCGGACACCTTCATCGTCGGGGAGGCAGCCTCGGCCACCGTCGAGCTGGCGCGTTCCTATACGGATCCGGTTGTCGGAGGCTGCGATACGGTCATCACTTTCCGTTACTTCACGATGGATGACAAAGCGAAAGACCCGCGCCTTTCCCCAAATATGCAGAAGACGAAACTCCTCTACGGCGCCTTCAAGAAAAATCTGCAGGAGTGGCAGAAAGTCATGGCGGATGTCGGCGGTCCAACGCTTTATTGGAACAATCATGATATGGCCCGGGTCGTTTCCCGGATAGGGGACGACACTGCCTACCGCGATAACAGCGCGAAAATGTTGGCAGCATTGATGTACCTCCAGAAGGGCATCCCCTTTATCCTGAACGGGGAAGAAATTGGGATGAAGAATCTTTTCCTCGATGACATCAACGATTTCCATTCCCCGGAAGCGCAAACGTTTTATAAGAATGCGCTTGCTTTGGGATACAGCGAAGAAGCGGTTCTCTACAATCTGCGGGAAAGTTCCAAGGATGCCAGCCGGGGTGCGATGCAATGGGACCAGTCAGCTTTTGCTGGTTTTTCGACGGTTGCCCCATGGAGTGGTGTCAACGTCGAAGCGGCCTATAACGTAGCGGCGGAAGAAGCCGACTCCGAGAGTATCCTGCATTTTTACCGGAAAGTATTGGATCTGAAGAAGACGGATTTGTTCATTGACGGGGACTATCGTCTCTGGGATACGCACGATGACTTCTTTGTCTACGAGCGCGTGATGGACAAGAAAGTCGGTTTGGTCATTTGTAATGTCACGGACCAACCGAGGGAATTTGTGCTTCACCCATTAGAACAGCATGGTTACCGCCAGATTCTGTTGCAGAATGAAGGGAACAGAATGGAAGGGGAAACCTTGTACCTGGCGCCTTACGGTGTGGCTGTTTTCCAGACCGATTACAATAGTTAAACTAGTCAAGGAGGATCTTTATGGCAAAAGACACACGCTTGAACTTACGGAATGAAATCACCTATTGCATATATGTGCGTAACCATACACCTGAAGGGACTTTTGCTGCCGTTATCCCTGATCTGCAACGGATCCGGGGGCTGGGCGCGGACATCATCTGGTTCATGCCGATCCATCCCGTCGGCGAAACGAAGCGCAAAGGGGTGGAAGGCAGTCCCTACGCCATCAAAGACTACCGCGCTGTCAATCCTGCCTACGGAACGATGGACGACTTCAAAGAACTGGCCGCCGCTATCCACGATTTGGGCATGAAGGTGATGATCGATGTTGTCTACAACCACACTTCACCGGATTCACGACTTGTCGAACAACATTCGGAGTGGTTTTACCGTAGACCGAACGGCGAAATGGGCAATAAAGTCGGCGAGTGGTACGACATCGTCGACTTGGATTACAGCCATTCGGATTTGTGGGATTATCAGATTGAGACGTTGAAACAGTGGGCTTCGATTGTGGACGGCTTCCGCTGCGATGTCGCGAGTCTCGTGCCCTTGGACTTTTGGGTCCGCGCCAGAAAAGAAGTCGCAGAAGTCAAAGAAGGTGTCGTCTGGTTGGCCGAATCAGTCCACCCGAGTTTTCTGAGGATGAATCGGGATCGCGGTAATGTCGGGCATTCCGACAGTGAATTGTACGAAGCGTTCGACATCACCTATGACTATGATGTGCACGATTTCCAACAGGCTTACTTCTGGGGAGAAATCAGCCTCAAAAACTATCTGGATGTCCTTCTTTTTCAGGACGGCATCTATCCCGTTAATTACGTCAAACTGCGTTTCTTGGAGAACCATGATCACCCGCGCATCCGCTCAAAGATCGATGACATCGGCAGATTGCGGAATTGGACTGCCTTTGCCTATTTCCAGAAAGGGACACTGCTGCTCTTCGGCGGACAGGAGACCGCGACGGACCATCTGCCTGATCTGTTCGAAAAGGATCCGATTGCGTGGGCCAGCGAGGAGGATCTGACGCCCTTGCTGCAGCGGCTGCAACGTTTCAAAAGGGAAGCGTCCGTTCGGGAAGGGAGTTACGACCTGAAGGCAGCCTCCGGAGCGGAGACAGTTATCGGCTATTATCGGCACGGGAACGAAAGGTTGACGGGCATATTCTGTCTTGATGGGAAAGCTGCCAAAGTTGCTGTCGATTTACCGGATGGTGTTTACCGCAATCTGTTGGATGACCAGGAGTACCGAGTCCGTGAAGGCATGATTGAAACTCAAAGTCTGCCGATATTGTTCAAGAGCTACGGCGAAGCGCTGCTGACCGAAGTCTGAGTTTGCAGGGGATGAATGATGGGTCGGATCGGAAATACAGCAGTATCAATCGTGATTACGCTTGCATCGAGGTGGTCAAAATTGGGATAATAGAGACATCAAAACAATCATTCTTATGCGGGCTCCGAAAAGGACCGGCATCTGATTCCGGAAAGAAGGACTGTTATATGCAAAGACTGTTTGATATCGATCCTTGGAAAATAAAGACAACTGTGTTGAATATAGAAGAGAAGCGTCTGCAGGAAAGTCTGACCGCGATCGGCAACGGCTATATGGGGATGCGCGGAAACTTTGAAGAAGGCTATTCAGACGATACCCATGAAGGAACCTACTTGGCGGGCGTGTGGTATCCCGACAAAACGCGTGTGGGCTGGTGGAAGAACGGCTACCCGGAATATTTCGGGAAAGTCATCAATGCCATGAACTTCATTGCTGTCGGAGTCCTTATCGATGGCGAACCGCTTGATTTGGCGAAGCAACCTGTCGCGGATTTTCACATGGAATTGGACATGCAGCGCGGCGTATTGAACCGCAGCTTCATTTGGAAAAGCGAGGGCGATGCTGCGGAAATCAAGTTCATTTTTCAACGCTTCGTCAGCATCTCCAAGAAGGAACTTTGCCTTGTGCGGGTAACTGCAGAAGTGCTGAAAGGGTCCGCCGACCTGGAATTCCACCCGCGTCTGGACGGGAACGTCACGAATGAGGATGCGAATTACGAGGAAATGTTCTGGGAGGAAGCTGGTCGCACGCTGGATGCGCCTGTCAGTCTGAGCACCAAAACGATTCCGAATCCGTTCGGGATCGACCGGTTTACAGTCACAGCAGCAATGAGCAACCGCGTTTCCGGATTGGGGCAAACCGGCAGCAACGAAAGCGGCCTTTTAGTAGAAGAAACTTTTTCCGGACTCGTTTCCGCGGGCGAAAAGATCGTTTTGGACAAGTACATCGCTGTCATCACTAGCCGGGATATTCCGGATGCCGAGCAGGCGTTCATCGCCAAAAAGATGGCAACTGAAGCTGCTGGAGAAGGCTACGACAGGCTTCTCGCCGCGCATGAACGTGATTGGGAAGCGAGATGGACGAAAGCGGACGTGAAAATAATGGGCGACGACGAAGCTCAGCAAGGGATCCGCTTCAACCTTTTCCAATTGTTTTCTACCTATTATGGAGATGACGAACGCTTGAACATCGGTCCGAAAGGCTTCACCGGCGAGAAATACGGCGGCGCCACCTATTGGGATACGGAGGCATACATGGTGCCGATGTACCTTTCCGTGGCCGATCCGAAAGTCACCCGCCAATTGTTGCTTTACCGTCATCAGCAGTTGCCGGGTGCTTTTCACAACGCACGCCAGCAGGGATTGAAAGGGGCTTTGTATCCGATGGTGACTTTCACCGGGGTTGAATGCCACAACGAGTGGGAGATCACTTTCGAGGAAATCCACCGCAACGGGGCGATTACGCATGCCATCTACAACTATACGAACTACACAGGGGATGAAAGCTATCTCGTCGAAACAGGGATCGATGTCCTCGTTGGTATTTCCCGGTTCTGGGCGGATCGGGTCCATTTTTCCAAACGCAACCAAAAATATATGATCCATGGCGTGACTGGCCCGAACGAGTACGAAAACAACGTCAACAACAATTACCACACCAACAATATGGCGACGTGGACACTCCAGTACACGTTGGACGCGCTCAAAAAAGTGTCCCCCGAGAAATGGGCAGAGCATGGCCTGACGGAAGCGGAAACGGACCACTGGAAAGATATTGTTGCCCGGATGTATTATCCGTATGATGAGGAACTGGGGGTTTTTGTCCAGCATGATACGTTCCTTGATAAAGACCTTCGTCCTGCCGATACGTTGGATCCGAGCGAAAGGCCATTGAATCAGCATTGGTCATGGGATAAGATACTCCGCTCTCCGTTCATCAAACAGTCCGATGTGCTGCAGAGCATCTATTTTCTGAATGACCGGTACAGCATGGAAGAAAAGAGACGCAATTTTGATTTCTACGAACCGATGACTGTGCACGAATCATCCTTGTCGCCTTCCGTTCATGCCGTGCTGGCTGCAGAACTTGGGAAGGAAGAAAAAGCAGTCGAATTGTATGCGCGCACCGCAAGGTTGGATCTGGACAACTACAATAATGACACGGATGACGGGCTCCATATCACTTCGATGAGCGGTGCCTGGTTGGCTATCGTCCAAGGCTTTGCCGGAATGCGCGTGAAAGACGGATTCCTGCATTTCAAACCATTCGTTCCGAAAAACTGGCAAGGTTATGACTTCAAAATCAATTTCCGCGGCAGCCTGCTTGATGTGCAAGTGATCGGTGGAGAAGTGACCCTCACTGTTGAAGAAGGACCAGAGCTAGCTGTGTATTTAAATGATGAATTGGTGCAAGTGAATGAAGCTGTCGCCGTCAAGACGAAGCTCTGATCGAATTGGGGGCTGCTGGAAGGCAGCCCTGATTTGCGTTCTGTCATCGAACTTGGAGGAATACACAAAAATAATTCAAATAACAAATTCAAATAATTTTTAAAAAATGGGCAACATTCACTTGCAAAGCAAGCGCTTTCATGTTATTATTACAGTGTAAAGAAGGAAGGATATATAACTCGAAAGGGTTGTATAAAATGAATTCTTTACATAGAACCAATTGAAGTTCTTGCATCTTATGGTTTTAATTTCATTCATGATCGAGTAGAGACTTTAAGTATAGACCCGAAAAATCTAGAAAAGATTCAACATGACAGATTGAATGAAAAAAGTAACGTAGCAGCAGAAAAGATTTAGATTAGCTTGAAAAACTATGAAAAATTGATTTAACCTGTGAAGTTAAAACCGTAATAGAATGGATAAAGGTTCAGAAGTGAGAAACATTTTAGGCGAGTAAACTTAAAATGTTATCTCGAAGAAGATTCGTGTTTAAATGTGAGTGGCGAGATGCCCCGTTTAAATGTTTGATGAATCTTCAGTACTACAACTTCATATTGTGGCCATGTTCCTCATTCAGTGGAAAAGAAGTCCGGAAGTTTGTAAGACTCACATGAACGAAGATCATGTCAACGAACATTAACTTTAAATACCAACGTCTACATTGTTGGTAGATAAATCAACAGGAACTAGTGCTACAAGCATGAAGTGAGGCAACCTCGCAATTTGAGGTTGCCTCTTTGATTTTCTCGCGCTGTTTCAGCAGTATTTTTGGGGAATTCAGTATATGCAGCCCTACAATTGAAAAAATAATCGGGTTTCCCTTAAAATGATGAATCCACAATAATGCCGATGCACTCCTGTTGACAGGGCTTACATTTTTGTGGTAAAGTTTAGTTCCTCGGTAATCCGACGCGTTTTATTCTGAAATCTGTTTGACACAGGTTTGAAATGATGATAGTATTATGAAGTTGTCTTTTGTAAGGCAGCGTCAAGATAAGATTCATTGTTGACAGCAAGATAAAACGATGTTATCATATGAAAGTTGCTGATTCATCCAGCCGACAGTTAAATAAATAATTTTAAAAACTGTTGACAAGATGCGGTGACCGTGATAATATAAATAAGCA
>MUZD01000026.1 GCA_002155105.1 Sedimentibacter sp. SX930
CCTGCATTCCCGAATTGTGTAACGATAATCACTCGAAAAACCGCTGTAACGATTGATATATAGCGGTTTTTTTGTAGACTTATAACTCGTTATATAATATAATGTATAACGAGGAGTGTTGATATGGCAGTTATTTTTCAGACAAACAAGAAAACGGGCATTACTTATGCCTATCAGAATGAACCCTACTGGGATAAGGAAAAGCAACAATCACGCGCTAAGAGGACACTGATTGGAAAAGTCGATCCGGTTACAGGTGAAATCATCCCAACACGTTCGTATAAAAAGAAACCGGCCCCGACTTCATCGGAAGTTAAGCCAGGGCCGATTCCAATGACACAAGTCCGAAGAATCTTCTATGGGGCAGGTTATCTGCTCGATCAAATTGGCAAGCAGACAGGCGTATACGCGGACCTTAAGGCCATCTTCCCGGAGCATTATAAGCAAATTCTGTCGATCGCCTATTACTTGATTCTCGAAGAGAATAACGCCTTGAGTCGTTTTTCCCATTGGCAAAAACTGCATCATCACCCGTATTGCCAGGATATTCCTTCACAACGAAGCAGCGACCTATTCCAAGCAATCGATGAGGAAGGCCGGATGGCCTTCTTTCAGAAACAAGGCAACCGCCGGATGGAAAAGGAGTATTGGGCATTTGACACTACGTCGATATCGAGTTACTCAGAGGTCTTATCGCAAGTGAAGAAGGGACGAAACAAGGAACACGACCGCTTGCCACAAATCAACTTGGCACTCTTGTTTGGGGCGCAATCCGGACTGCCCTTTTATTACCGCAAGCTCTCCGGAAATATCACCGATGTTAAAACGGTTCGGCAACTCATGAAGGAATTTGATGTAATGGGCTACAAAAAGGTCAACGTGATATTTGATCGAGGTTTTTACAGCAAGGATAATATCAACGCCTTGTAT